>CAWAPU010000005.1:0-42502 GCA_963783995.1 uncultured Acidimicrobiaceae bacterium | reverse complement strand
CCTCCTGCTCGTCAGGCGTGACCTTCGATGAAGTGGCGAACGGGTAGCCGTAGCGGCTCGATCAGAGACATAACCTGGCGTCGAGCGCCACGGTGCGAATGCTGGCGCGTGTCTTCGGAGGCTTGACCGTGGCGCCGCCGTCGCCGGCGACGATCGACTCGTCGATGACGACGGTGCCCATTTCCCAGTCGAGGTCGGACCAGCGGAGCGCGCATGCCTCGCCGCGTCGCATGCCCGTTGCCGCGACGACGCGGAGGCAGGTGGCGAAGCGGAGATCGAGCTCGCCGGCCTTGGACAACAGCTGCCGGACCTCGATGATGGACGGAGCGCGGACGGGCTGCGGGCGCTCCTCCATGCCCCAGGTCGGCAGCTCGGACTCGGCGATCGGGTTGGGCAGCGTGTTGTTGCTCCACTTGCGGGCGAGCCGACAGGCTCGGTTGAGCAGTGAGCGCACATAGCGCACGGTTTCACGCCCCACCCCGTCCGCCTTGAGTTTCCTGAAATACCGTTCGACTTCATACGGGGTGAGTTTGGCCACCCGCTGCCGGCCGATCGACGTCTTGATATGGACCCGCCAGACGCTCTCGTAGCGGCGTTGGGTGACCGGGCTCAGGTCGGCCCAACCGTTTTCCTTCCAGCCCACGATGGCGTCATTGACCGTCGTCGTCTGGTTCCAAGCCTTCGACTCGGGTTCTGGCGCCGTCGCGGTCTCGGGTTCGAAGTCCTGTGCCAGGGCGAGCCGGCCGAGTTCCTTCTCCACGGCCCGCCTCGAACCCCGGAAGACCCGGCTCTTATGGCGAACGCGCCCCCGACTGTCCCGGCCCAGGAAAACGCGCAGTTCCCAGGCGCCGGCGCCGAGCTCGGGTCTTTTGCGAAGGCTGCCTGGCATCGTCCCTCCAGAACGGTCCCCGCCGACGGTGTGCCCGCAATTGTTGGGATTTCTGTTGGGATCAACCAAACTTGGCGGCTGTGTGGAGTTAAATACCGCCTTTGAGCTGGAGCCTGAGGTCGGACTCGAACCGACGACCTGCGCATTACGAGTGCGCTGCTCTACCGACTGAGCTACCCAGGCGTCTGCAGCCGTCACGCCCGACCGGGGTCCATTGACGGATTTCCCGGGGCCACCGGGCCTGGCAGCGGAGAGTCAGTGTAGGTCAGCGTGCGGCGGCGTCCCGCCCGTGGCGCCGAGGGCCCCGCCAGCGGTCCGATCCTTGTGCGGCCAGCGGTGTCCACCCTGGTCACCGTGCTCGGCCCACCGGCTGCGGGCCACGAGCGGTGCCTTCCTCGTGCAATGTCACCGGAGTGCAACAGCGATGCAAGCGCGTCGGCGCAGAGTGGGGACTCCGGCTCGGCGGCGTCGGGTACGCGCTGTCACCAGGGAAGAGAGGAACGCCGTGACAGTCACGCTCGGGCTCAAGGGAACCGTGGATTGCCTGCAGACGGTCGACCCCCTGCGCAGCTGCACCAGGGCACAGCTCGGAGAGGTGGCCCGGCTGGCCGAGCGCATACAAGTCTGCGAGGGCGAGGTCCTGGCTCGCGAGGGTCGGATCGGCCGGGAGTTCTTCCTCATCCTCTCGGGAACCGTGGCGGTGACCCAGGGGCGGCGCCGAGTGAACACGCTTGGAGCCGGCGACTTCTTCGGCGAGTTGGCGGCGATGAACCCCGGCCCCCGCAACGCCACAGTGACCGCCCTCAGCGAGGTGGACGTCTTGATCATCGGGCCGCGCGAATTTTCCGCCATGGCCGAGATCCCGGGCTTTCGGGACGCGTTGTTCAAGGCCATGGCGCACCGGTTGCGCGAGGTCGACGCACAACTGGATGAAGCGCGCGACCGGCAGGACGGTGACGGCGCGAGCGGGCGCAGCGCACCCGATCTTCGGATCCCTCCTTCCGCCGAAACGAACCAGGTTCGCCTAGCGTGAGCGACGTTCGCATCGGAGGTCGGATGACAGCACAGGACGGGGGCGTAACGGCGTTGCTGACACAGCGCCTGCGCGGCGTGCCGTGGTTCGCCACGTGCACGGACGACCAGCTGCACGAGATCGCCCGCATCGCCGAGCGTCTGCACGTGCACGAGGGTGAGGTCGTCTTGCGCGAAGGCCGCCTCGGTCGGGAGCTGTTCATCCTCCTCGACGGGACCGTGGTCGTCACCCGAGCCGGCCGCGTCGTGAACGAGTGGGGCCCGGGCGACTACTTCGGGGAGCTGGCGGCCATCGAAGCCGCGCCGCGCAGTGCGACGGTGACGGCGACCTCGGACCTCGACGTGCTCATCGTGGGGCCCCGCGAGTTCGACGCCATGATGGAAATCCCGGGCTTCCGCAACGCTGTCTTGCTCGGCATGAGCCGGCGCATCCGAGAGGCCGACGACAAGTTGGCGGCCATTGCGGAGCGTGACGACCCGGACGCGCCTCCCGTCTCCTGATCCCGCAGGCCGGCCCCTAACGCGGGTCGGCGGCCATCTTGCTCAGCCGGTGCAGGCCCAGGCGGATCGCTGTCTCCTCGGCGTGGCGCAGCAGGACCGCAATCCGCTCCCCCTCGCCCTCTCGCCCGCGCTGGCGCAGTGTGCGGGCGAGCTCGACCTCGGCCGCCGCTTCGAACGGCGGGGACCCCATCCGGGAGGCCTGCCGTAACGCGGCCTCGAAGTGCACTTCGGCCAAGGCGAGGTCACCGCTGGCCGCCGCGAGCAGCCCGAGATACTGATCGGCCGGTCCGTAGCAGGCGGCCGCCGGCGCCCGGAGCACGACGGCCGTCCCCGCATAGGGGCGCATCTGCTCGTAGACCTGCGTGGCAAAGTCCCCGGAGCGGGGGCCGAGAGCGCCGCACGCGGCCGCCGTCAGCGCCAGCGAGATCCCCTCGGTCTGGTCCTTCGCCACCACCTCCCATCCGATGCCCGCCAGCTCCTGCAGGTCCGCCAAAGCCCGGTCAGCCTCCCCGGCTTCGGCATGGATCAGGGCCAACGTCGCGCCGAGGATGGGGTAGCTCTTCAGCGGCCGCAGGATGTCGTCGCGGAACATGGGCTCTAGGGCGAGGAGCTCACCGCTCTGCCACCACGTCCACATCATGAGCCCCCCGTAGAAGCTCACGGCCATCTCGTTGTAGCCCTCGGCGACCTCCATGCTCCGGTGGGCCATCCAGTCGGCCCGTTCCATCTCGCCGGCGATCAGCGCCATCATCGATCCGACGTTGAGGGCATACGAAGCCTCGAGCGGGTGAACTGGACCCGTGTTCCGCGCGTCGAACCGAGCCTGCTCTTCGTGGACCGCATCGACGTCACCTTGCGCGAGGAGCTCGCGGACGCGCCACATGTGGCCGTGCAGCGCGAGGAATTGATCGCCGACGTCGTCGGCGATCTCGCCGAGCTCGGTTGCGGCCGCCAGTCGTTCTGCGGCGGGGTCGATGCCCCACAGAACGTGCATGCGCGCCCTGAGGGCGTGGCCCAGTGCGACCCGATCACCGAGACGCCGGGCCATCGCGACCGCCTCGGAGTTCAACTGCAGCGCTCGCTCGCGGGCTCCCGGCCCCGGGACCCCGGCTGCGGCGACGGTCACCAAGCCCAGCTGGGCGGTGATCCGGGCGCGCAGGTGCGAATCCTCTTCGGGCAACGCCGCACGCGCCTCTTCGAGTAGCTCCATCTGCTCCTCGTGGGAACCAACGATGCCCAGGTAGCTCAGCGGGCCCGCACGCAGGGCGGTGGTGGCGAGCCGTTCGGGGTCGCCGATCGAACGCGCCAGCGCGGCGGCCCGGCCGAAGTTGGCGCTGGCCTCGGCCGCATCGCCGGCCCGGTTCTGCGCCTCGGCCAGGCCGATCAGCGCGTCACAGCGAGCGGAGGGATCGGCGTCGCCGAACTTCTCTGCCACCTCGAGCGCCCGGGACAGATGTCCCACCGCCTCTTCGAAGGCGAGGAGACGCAGGGCGCGTTCGCCGGCGGCGATGCAATAGCGGATCGCCTTGTCGCCGTCGGCCAGCGCCGCCCCCATGTAGAAGTGGTGCGCCAGCTCGTTGACGTAGGTGTCGAGGGAATCGCCGTGCACGCGCTCGGTCGCCGCGGCGATCTTGTGGTGGTAGCGGACCCGCCGCCCGCGTAAGAGCTCGCCGTAGATCGCATCGCGGACGAGTGCGTGGGTGAACGCGTATCGGTCGCGCACCAGACCGCCGACCCGCCGGAGGAGCCGTGACTCCTCCGCACGGTCGAAGGCGTCCAGCTGCTGGTCTGCGTCCAGTGCGGCGGCCTCCGCCGCGATGCCCGCCTCACACTCCTGCCCGGCCACGGCAGCGGCCTGGAGGAGGTAGATCACGTCTTCGGGCAGCCGCGAAACGCGTCTCGCCACGAGCTCGCGGATGGCTTCGGGCGGATCGAGATCCGGTGGCACGTCCGCATCGCCGTCGTCGCTCGTTTGCTCGCTGAGCTGGCGCAGCATCTCCTCCAAGAACAAGGGATTCCCGTCGGTCAGCTTGGAGAGCCGGGGCACCAGGCCCGCCGACGCTCGCGGCCAGCCGCGCACCAGCTCCTCGACGCCGTCCTCGTTGAGGCCCTGGAGATGCACCGTTTCGACCGAGTGGTCCGAGCGGAAGTCGCCCAACGCCCCGCGCAGCCGGTGGTCCGCCGGCACCTCGGTGTCGATGTACATCCCGACAATGCCGAGCTTGGCCTGGTCGATGTTCCGGAGCACATGGCGCATGAGCAGGAGCGTGGGTTGGTCCGCCCAGTGCAGGTCGTCGACCACGAGCAGGATGGTGCCGTTGTCCGTCAGCTCACCGAGCGTCGCGGTCACCGCTTCGAAGAAGCGGAAGCGCGTGTTCTCGGGCTCGCCGGAATCCGGCTCGAACGACGGCGCGTATTCACGCAGGCGAAGCACCAGGCGCGAGAGCTCTTGGAGCTGCCAGTCGGGCATGCGGGAGATCCGGTCCGCCGACTCGGAGTGGAAGTACCGGCCGAGCGCCTCGGCGAAGGGCTGAAAGGGTGCCACCGGTTCCTCGTCACAGCGACCCCACAAGACGAGCGTGCCTTCATCCTCCACGGCACGCGCCAGGTGCCCCACGAGTCGCGTCTTGCCGATGCCGGGGTCGCCGTCGACGAGGAGCAACCCCCCGTCACCCTTAGCCACCGACGCCCACCAGTCGCGCAACAGCGCGGACTCCCGGTCGCGGCCGACGAGCGGTCCCTCATTGGGCGACGTCGGGATACGCACCCGGTACCCGCTCGCCGCGCCGGTGTCGTCGGGCTCCTCCGCCTCGGCGGCAGCGTCGGGCTCCACCGGGACGGGAAACGAGAGTGCGGGCTCTTGGGCGAGGATGGCGTGTTCCATCCAGGCGACGTCGTGGCCCGGCTCGATCCCCAGCTCGGTGACGAGCGTGGAGCGGAGGTCCTGGAACACGCGCAGCGCCTCGGCCTGGCGTCCCGAGCGGTACAGCGCCAGCATCCGCTGCGACCACAGGCGCTCACGCATCGGGTGCTCCGTCGTCAGCGTCTCCAGCTCGCCAATGAGCGACTCGTGCCGGCCCATCGTCATGGCGGCGTCGATCCGGGTCTCGACCGCCGCCAGCAGCAGCTCTTCGAGGCGACGCGCCTCGGCTCGGGCGAAGGGCTCGTCCCGCACCTCGCTGTACGCCGAGCCTCGCCAGAGGTCCTGGGCCTCCTGGAGGAGGCGGACCGATTCGCTCGGGCGCCTCCGACCCAGCATCCGCCGGCCGTCGGCGACCGTCTGCTCGAAGAGCGAGACGTCGGTGGCGTCGGTCGGCACCTCGAGCGCGTACCCCGGGCGCGGGTCACGATGAGGTCCTCGGGGGCGCCCGCCTCGCGCAAGCGCTTGCGCAGCCTGGAGATGGTGGAGCGCAGGGCGATCTCCGCCCCGTCGCCGTCATGGTCCCCCCAGAGCGAGTCGACGAGCCGGTCGACCGACACGATGAGGCTGCGATCGATCAGGAGGCGAGCGATCAGCGCCCGCGCCTTGATCCCACCGAGATCGATGACGCGGCCGCCCCAAACGATTTCGAGCGGGCCGAGCACCCGGATCTGCAGCATGGAGGCGTCGTCTGCGCGCTCCTTGCTCGCCTCCGAATCACTCCCCGACATGCCTGTTCTCCCGATCTCTTCCTGCCCTCGATGCTAGGCCGTCACCCATCCTTCGTTTGGGTGTCGTCGGGCCGGGCGCGCCGCACTCTAGGCCGCCAGTGCGGCGAGACGGGAGAAGAGGGACTGGAGCAACAGGGCTTCGTTGGGGTTGCGCGGCAGGGCCTGCGCGACCTCGGTGATGAAGCCGACCGCTTCGGACGCCGCCCGGACGTCGCGGTCGCCGACGCCGATCGGTCCCTGCTGGGCGGCACTCGTCACCCGGGTCCGGTAGGTCCGGGCCAACACTCCGAGGCCGGCCCGCAGCGCGTCGGTGCGGAACCGGCGTTCTTCTCGCTGGTGTTGCTCCACGATCTCCTTGCGCCCCGGGAGCCCGCGCTCGCCCATCTCCCTTGCGGCCTCGGTCAGCGCCTCTATCTCGCCGGCCGTGAGCGGCACGGAGTGGTTCCACGGCGCGGTCGGCCGAATCGATGACCCGGCGCGTGAGCGTCGCCACCGCCGCGCCCGACGCCGCCAACTCGTCAGGCACCGTCGCCCACAGCGCGACGCGGGCCGCCACGTCGGGGTCGTCGACCATCACCCGGGCCCGATCGAGATCGCCGCCGCTGCTCTCGGCCACCACGGCGGCCATTTCCGCCGGAACCCCGGACGCCTCGAGCGAGCGGGCGACCACGTCGCGCGGCAGCGGCGGGAACACCACCTCGGCACAGCGGCTGGCGATGGTGGTCAGGTCCGGCGTGAGCTCGTCGGCCAGGAGGACGAACACCGTCTGGCCGGGCGGCTCCTCGAGCGTCTTGAGCAGGACCGGGGCGCGTTCGAGGACCAGGTGCATGTCGGGCACGACAATGACCTGGCGGGCGGCGGCCAGGGGGCGGCGCTGGGCCAGCGCGACGACCTGGCGCATGGTCTCCTTGCTGAGGCGACGCGCCGGTGCGCCGCACGATGTGCAGATCGGGTTCCGTCCCCGCTCAGCGCGCCGCGGCAGGTGGCGCACACACCGCACCCGCCCTCGGGGCAGAGCAGTGCGGCCGCGAAGCCGTGGGCCGCGGCCAGCCCCCCGTGGCCCGCGGCGCCCCGGAAGAGATACGCGTGGACCGGATTGCGCGACGCGGCACGCAAGCCGGCGACCGCCTCGTCCTGACCGACCACCGCCTCGAAGAGTGCGGGTGCGGGGCGCTCGTCGCTCACACGCCGGGCGGCGGCTCGGGTCCCAGTCGCGCGCGCACGCCCTCGACGATATGCGCCGTGATCGCGGTCGCCTCACCCGAGCCGTCGACCACCAACCAGTGCTCGGCGTCCGCCGCCGCCTGGGCGAGGAATCCCTCGCGGACCCGGATGGCGAATTCCGCCCCGAGCTGCTCCATGCGGTCCGCGCCGAGCACGCGCCGCGCCCCGCGCCCCAGACGCGCCGCGGCCACCTCGACAGGCACATCGACCAGCACGGAGAGATCGGCGGCCACGCCGGCCGTCGCCCAGGCGACGAGCTCGGTCAGCCCCGCCACGTCGAGGCCTCGGCCGTAACCCTGGTAGGCGATGGTCGAGCCGGAATAGCGATCGGTGACGACCCACCGGCCGGACGCCAGCACGGGCTCGATCACCTCAGCCACGTGCTCGGCCCGGTCCGCTGCCATGAGCAACGCTTCGGCCCGCGGAGTGGGGGCCCGGATCTCGGGCGTCAGCAGCACCTGACGCAGCAGCGCTCCCAGCGGCGTCGCCCCGGGCTCGTGCGTCAGGAGCGCCCCGAACGCAGCGGCGACGGCTCCGGCCTGGGTCGACTTGCCACACCCGTCGATGCCCTCGAGCGCGACGAGGCGACCGCGGACGGCAGGCACGGTCAGAACGGTTCGGTGGACGGCGCTTTCATCGCCGCCGGGTCGGCCCCGTCCCCGGTGGCGGAGCCGGCGGCCTTCTTGGTCGCACCCGCCTTCTTGGCGGCGGCCTTTTTCTTGGCCGGGGCCTTCTTGGCCGAGGCCTTCTTCTTGGCCGGCGCCTTCTTGCCCGGCGCCTTCTTCTTGCGGGTCGACGGCCCGGCGGCGCGCCGCTCGGCCAGGAGCTCGGCCGCCCGCTCGATGTCGATGGCCTCGACGCTGTCGCCCTTCCGCAGGCTGGCGTTGGTCGTGCCGTCGGTGACGTACGGGCCGAAGCGGCCCTCCTTCACCACCACGGGCAGGTTGGTCGACGGGTCCGCGCCCAACTCACGCAGCGGAGGCGCGGCCGCTCGGCCACGCCGCTGCTTGGGTTGCGCGAACAGCGCCCGTGCCTCGTCCAGCGTCACCGTGAGGAGCTGCTCCTCGCTCGTGAGGCTGCGCGTGTCGGACCCCCGCTTGAGATACGGGCCGAAGCGTCCGTTGTGGGCCGCCACCTCTTCCCCGCTCTCGGGGTCGACGCCCACCACCCGGGGAATGCGGAGCAGCTCGAGGGCCTGCTCGAACGTCAGCGTCGCCGGGTCCATCGACGAGAACAGCGATGCCGTCTTCGGCTTCTCGCCGCCGTCGACGGCCTCGCCGACTTGCACGTAGGGACCGAAGCGGCCGGCCTTGAGCTGGACTTCGAGACCGCTCTCGGGGTGCGTGCCGAGGACGCGGTCGTTGGACGGCGCGGCCAGGATCTCCTCGGCCCGCTCGATCGTCACCTCGTCGGGCGCCAGGTCGTCGGGGATCGAGGCGCGGTCCTCGCCCCGCTGGAGGTACGGCCCGTAGCGGCCGACGCGGACCACGATCTGCTCCCCGTTGCTTCCCTCACCCAGCGGGATCGAGTTGATCTCGCGGGCGTCGATCTCGGCGAGATGCGCCGACACCGTCGCCTTCAGACCGAGCGTGTCGAGTTCTGAGCCGTCGCTCGCCATGGCACCGGGGGCGTCGCTGCCGAAGTAGAAGCGCGTCAGCCAGGGCAGCGCCTCCTCGGTCCCCGACGCGATGTCGTCGAGGTCGTCCTCCATCGACGCCGTGAACCCGTAGTCGACCAGGTTGGTGAAGTAGCGCTCCAGCAGGCCGACGACTGCGAAGGCGGTGAAGCTCGGGACGAGCGCGGACCCCTTCTTCCAGACGTAGCCACGGTCGAGGATCGTGGCGATGACGCTGGCGTAGGTCGACGGGCGCCCGACGCCCAGTTCCTCCATTGCCTTCACGAGTGACGCCTCGGTGTAGCGGGCCGGCGGCTGCGTCGTGTGCGAGCCCGGCTCGAACGCGGTGCCTTGGACGCGGTCGCCCTCGGACAGGGCGGGCAGCACCCGCTCCTCGCTGTCGTCCTGGTCGTCGTCGTCCCGGCCCTCCTCGTAGACCTCGAGGAAGCCCTTGAACGAGATGACCCGGCCGCTCGCCGAGAACTCGGCCTCTTGGCCCGCGGCCTCGCCGCTCGGCACGTCGGCCACCAGACGGACCTGCGCGCTGGTCCCGGTGGCGTCGTTCATCTGCGACGCCACGGTGCGCTTCCAGATCATCTCGTAGAGGCGGAGCTCGTCACCGGAAAGCTCGCGGCCTACCTGCTCGGGCGTGCGGAACGTCTCGCCCGACGGCCGGATCGCCTCGTGGGCCTCCTGCCGCGTTCTTGACCTTGCGCTCGTAGCGCCGCGGGGCGTCGGGCACGTAGGCGTCCCCGTAACGCTCGCGCGCCTGCGAGCGCGCCGCGCTCAGCGCCTCGTCCGAGAGCGTCGTCGAGTCGGTGCGCATGTACGTGATGAAGCCCTGCTCGTAGAGGCGCTGGGCCACCTGCATGGCCCGCTGCGCGCTGAAGCGGAGCTTGCGACCCGCCTCCTGCTGCAGGGTCGACGTCATGAACGGCGCGGCCGGCGAGCGACGGAAGGGGCGCTCGGTCACCGACTTCACGGTGAAGCTCTGCCCGGCCAGCGCCTCGGCGACCGAGGTGGCCTCGCGCTCGCCGAGGACGCGCACCTCGCTCTTGGCGCTCTGCTGCCCGTGCTCGTCGAAGTCCTTGCCCGTGGCGACCGAAGTTCCTCCGAGCACGACGAGCGAAGCGCCGAAGCCGTTGGCGGCCGCCTCGCGGTTGAACGTCCCCTCGATACCCCACCACGTGGCCGAGCGGAACCGCATCCGGGCCCGCTCGCGCTCGACCACCATCCGCGTCGCGACGCTCTGTACACGTCCGGCCGAGAGCCGCGGCATGACCTTGCGCCACAGGACCGGCGATACCTCGTAGCCGTACAGGCGGTCGAGGATCCGGCGCGCCTCTTCCGCGTCCACCAGCCGCCGGTCGAGGTCGCGCCACTCCTCCACGGCGCGGGCGATGGCGGCGGGGGTGATCTCGTGGAAGACCATGCGCTTCACGGGCACGGTCGGGTTCAGCACCTCGGAGAGGTGCCACGCGATCGACTCGCCCTCGCGGTCTTCGTCCGTCGCGAGGTACAGCTCGTCGGCCGTCTTGAGGAGCCTCTTGAGGTTCGCCACGACCGACTTCTTGGGCGCCGAGATCACGTAGAGCGGCTTGAACCCGTTGTCGACGTCGACGCCGAGGCGCGCCCACGACTCGCCCTTGAGGGCGGCGGGCACTTCGTCGGCCCCGCGCGGCAGGTCACGGATGTGGCCGACGGACGATTCGACGATGAAGTCGGGTCCGAGCATGCCGCCGATCGTGCGCGCCTTGGCAGGCGACTCGACGATGACGAGCGCCTTACCCATGACGCACCCCGCGGGGGACGGGCCGGAACGATGACTCGGAGGGCATGGTCAAATCAGAGTGGGGGGCTACCGACCCGCCTGTCAAGAGCAGGACGTGGCGCAGGCCCCGGAACCGGAGGGTCGCCGAGGCGGCTGAGCAGGAAGAACTGATCAGCCTCCGCCACCCGACTGGGCCGGGTTGGCGGCGGTTGCCTCCGGTTGCTGGGGGGCGACCTTCGCCATGTCGGCGTCGACCACGGCGGCGACGGCCGCCGCCGCGGGCATCGAATTGTCACTGTCGGCGTCCATCGCCTCGCCCTCCCGCTTCGAGAAGGCGAGGGCGAGCAGCAGGATGACAAGGGCCCCGGCGGCGACGCCGAGGCGTGCGCCGGTGTGGTGCCGCAGCGAGATGACGGCCGGCAGGATGAGCAACGAGACCAGGTTCATCACCTTGATCATCGGGTTGAGCGCCGGGCCGGCGGTGTCCTTGAACGGGTCACCGACGGTGTCGCCGATGACGGCGGCCTTGTGCGCCTCGGAGCCCTTGCCCCCTTCGTTGCCGTCCTCGATGTACTTCTTCGCGTTGTCCCACGCGCCGCCCGAGTTCGACAGCGTGTTGGCCATCAGCTGGCCCGTGAGGATCGTGCCGGCCAGGAAGGCCCCGAGCGCCAGGTAGTTGATGCCGAAGCCCACGATGACCGGAGCCAGGATGGCCAGCAGTGCGGGCGTCGCCAGCTCCCGCTGCGCGGCGGCGGTGCAGATGCTGATCACCCGCCCGTACTCGGGCTTCTCGGTGTAGTCCATGATCCCCGGGTGCTCGCGGAACTGCCGGCGCACCTCGAGCACGACCGTGCCCGCCGAGCGGCCGACGGCGCGGATGGCGAGCGAGGAGAAGAGGAAGGCGATCGAGCCGCCGATGAGCAGACCGATGAACGTCGTCGGGTTGGCCACGTTGATCTGGATCACGCTGAAGAGCTTCGAGCCCGTTGCGTGCAGGCTCGGAATCTGCTCGCCGATGGTCTCGATGAACGACGCGAACAGGGCGACGGCCGCGATCACGGCCGAGCCGATGGCCACGCCCTTGGTGATGGCCTTGGTCGTGTTGCCGACCGCGTCGAGGCTGACCATGATCCGCTCGGCGTCGCCGGTGAACTCGCCGGACATCTCCGCGATGCCGGCCGCGTTGTCCGACACCGGACCGAAGCTGTCCTCGGACACCACCATGCCCGCCGTGGCCAGAAGGCCGATGCCGATGAGGGCGACCAGGTAGAAGGTCAGCTCGATGTTGCCGTCCCCGAGCCCGATGGCCACGCCGATGGCGATCGCGATGGCGATGATGGCCCAGACCGACGACTCCAGGCCGATCGAGATGCCTGCGAGCACCGTAGTGGCCGGCCCCGTGCGGGCGGCCGCCGCGATCTCCTTGACCGGGCCGCGCTCGGTCGACGTGAACTGCTCGGTGATCTGGCTGGCCACGAGCGAGAGGACGACGCCGGTCAGTACGGCATAGAAGACCTTGAGGTCGTGCACGTAGTACTGCGCCACCAGGAACGCACCGATCACGGTCAGCAGGGCTGCCAGCCAGAATCCACGGTTGATCGGAGCCAGCGCGTTGCGGTCGGTCTTGCGGGCGCGCACGGCGACGACGCCGATCACCGAGGCGATGATGCCCATGGCCGGGACGATGAGGGGGTACAGGACGGCGGCGGTCGGGTTGTGCCCGATGGTCCGGAAGGCCGAGTAGCCGAGGATCAGTGCCGCGATGATCGTGATCTCGTAGGACTCGAAGAGGTCCGCCGCCATGCCGGCGCAGTCGCCGACGTTGTCGCCCACGTTGTCGGCGATGGTCGCCGCGTTGCGCGGGTCGTCCTCGGGGATCCCGGCCTCGACCTTGCCGACGAGGTCGGCGCCGACGTCCGCCGCCTTGGTGAAGATGCCGCCGCCGACACGCATGAAGAGCGCCAGGAGCGACGCACCGAAGGCGAAGCCGATCAGCACGGCCGTGGCCGAGTTCTGGAAGATGAGGACGATGGCCGTGGCGCCGACCAGGCCGAGGCCGACACAGAGCATGCCGGTGACGGCGCCGGTGCGGAAGGCCACCCGCAACGCACCCGCCATGCCGCCGCCCTGGGATGCCGCGGCGGCGGTGCGGACGTTGCCCCGCACCGCGATGCTCATGCCGATGAACCCGGTGAGGCCGGAGAACGCCGCCCCGAAGAGGAAGCAGATCACCCGGTAGAGGCCGTCCTGGGCGAAGCTCAGGGCTACCCCGCCGTCGGGCTTCACCACCTGGGTAGCCGTGAAGAAGATGAGGACGGCCAGCGGGATGATGATCATGGCGATGGCCCGGAACTGTCGGGCCAAGAACGCCTCGGCGCCCTCCTGGACCGCTTGCGCGATCTCCTTCATCTTGATCGTGCCCTGGTCGGCGGCCAGCACGTTGCGGGCGAGCAGCAGCCCGGCGGCGATGCCGACGACGCCGGCGGCGAGGCAGAGATAGAGCCACGTCTTGTCCACCCCGCCCAGGTGGAAGGCCTGGTACCCGCCCTTAGTGGCGAGGAGATTGATCATTCCGGGTGTGCCCTTTCTGTTCCAGTTCGCCTGCTGGAGAGGGTGCGGCCGCGCCCTCCTCCGTGTGATGCGGCAGCGTTCAGCGCCACGGCGATCGATGTCGTGATCCCGGTGCGAGGACGCGCCGAGGAGGTCGCACCCGACGCCGGGCCGGGGGGGACGTTAGCGACTGACGACGGGGCGGGCAATTTAATGGCCTCGTTCTCGGTCGTGGACTGGGGGGACGCTGGGTCGCCGGCGGGGGGATCAGCCCTCGACCGGGTCGTTCGGTGCGCCCTGCACCAACTCGAACGACGGGTTGAGCATGGCGGGCCGGCGGCTCCACGTCCCGACCATCCCCTCGGCCACCAGGCGCGCCCCGGGGTCGATGCCGGCGATCTTCGGCCGCCCCTGGAACACCAGCAGCAGGCCCCCCGTGCCGTCGCTCAGCACGCACTCGAGGTTCGCCGCCCCCGCTCGCGGCTGGACGCGCACCGACTTCACGCGGCCGGCGACCCGGACCCGCTGGCGCGGCACCACGGCGGCGATCGGCGTCGTCGCCCCGGCGCGCTGGGCCAGCGTCTGGTCCGCCTCGAGCATGGTGCCGGGGCGGCGCGGCCCGTCCTTGCGCCCGATCCGGTCGACCCCGCTGCGGCCCTCCGCATCGACGGTCCCGTCCCCGTCGCCCCCCTCCCTCCCCGTCCGCGCCCGCTGCTGCACGGAGCGACCGTAGGAACGCACGCGCTCGCCGAAGCGGCCACCCACGGCGAAGGGGACGATGGTTGCGCTGACGTGGGGGACCTGGCCGAGGACGGCCGCGATCTTGTCCGCCGTGCGGTCGTGGAGGAAGCGCTCCCAGACCCGGGCGTAGCTGCGCCGCGGCAACAGGACGGTGCACTCGGTGTCGCCATCGAGCGTGGCGTCGGCCACCAGCTCGATGGCGGCCCGGCCGAGCCGTCGGTCCGGGCACTCGATGATGTCGAGCGGCAGCCGGGCCAGGCCGATGCGGCTCCATTCCGTCTCGAGCTCGCGGGCCGCCTTGGTGTCGATGTCGAAGTGCACCGCCCGCAGGTCATCGGGCGCCAGCATCCGGGCGTACTGCAGGGCGCGGGCGGTCGCCACGTCGAGGCGGTCGACCAGCACGATCACCACATGGCGCCGTAGCACCGGCGCTTCGGTCGCCTCGATGACGCCGGTCTCGAGCATCTCGTCCTCGCGGGTGTACTGGCTGTGCATGCGGATCAGTCCGATGTAGAGCAGCGGGCCCACGACGAAGATGAGCCACGCCCCCTCCTTGAACTTGGCCACCGAAAAGATCAGCACGACGGTGAAGGACAAGAACGCCGAGAACCCGTTGATGGTCACGCTGCGCCGCCAGTGTCCCGTGCGCGCCGTCAGGTGGTGCTTGACCATGCCCGAGCCCGCCATCGTGAACCCGGTGAAGACGCCGATGGCGTAGAGCGCGACGAGCCCGTTCACTTGGGCCTTGTAGACCAGGACCAGGGCGAGGGCGACGGCGGTGAGCACGAGAATGCCGTTGGAGAAGGCCAGGCGGTGCCCCCGCCGGGTCAACTGGCGCGGCAGGAAACGGTCTCCGGCCACGAAGCTCGCCAGGTACGGGAAGCCGTTGAAGCTCGTGTTGCCGCCCGTGTAAAGGATCAGCATGGTGGCGATCTGCACCACATAGAAGCCGAAGTGGCCGAGCGGGCTGGTGCCGAAGACGGCCCTGACCTCTTGGGAGACGACCGTCGGGGATCCGATGGCGTAGGGCACCGCGTGGGTCCACTTCGCCAGCAGCGTCACGCCCAGCACCAGGCAGCCCAGCGTCGTGCTCATGGCCACGAGCGTCCGGCGGGCGTTCCGCGCCTCGGGCTTTTCGAAGCTGCTCACCCCGTTCGAGATCGCCTCGAGGCCGGTCAGGGAGGAGCCGCCGTTGGCGAACGAGCGCAGGAGCGAGATGAACGCCAGCCCCATCAGCCAGCCCGACCCCGGCGACCCGAACTTGCCGCCGAAGAGCTGGTCGTGCGGGGGTATCGGCATGGGGTGAAGCGTGCCCAGCACCTCCTTGGCGATACCGATGATGATCACCGCCGCCAACGAGAAGATGAAGAAGTAGGTGGGGATCGCAAAGAAGCGGCCCGCCTCGCGGATGCCGCGCAAGTTGCCGTACAGCAGGATCAAGATGACCCCGACGGTGATGGCCACCGTGTCGAACGTGTTGGCCAGGGCGGGGACCGCACTCGTGAGGGCCGCCGTGCCCGCAGAGGTCTGCACGGCGACGGTCACCGTGTAGTCGATGAGCAGGGCTACCGCGGCGATCTGTGCGATCCGCGGCCCGAAGTTGTCCCGGGCCACCACGTAGGAGCCGCCGGCCTTGGTGTAGAGCTGGATCACCTCGAGGTACGAGAGCGTGACGAAGAAGAGGACGCCGAGGATGGCGAGCGTGATCGGGACGACGAGCGTGAACGCAGCCAGACCCACGTAGGGCACCAGCTGGGTGAGCATCTCCTCGGTGCCGTAGGCCGAGGACGAGATGCAGTCCGGCGACAGCACCCCGAGCGCGATCGGCTTGGAGAGCCGCTCGGAGGCCAGTTGCTCGGTGACGAGCGGCGGCCCGAGCAGCCGGTTCTTCAGCCGGTACCGCCGGGTCTCGGGGATGTTCTCCGCGGCCACGCCGGGCAGGGGCACGGTGGGGCGTGAGGTGGTGGGGCTCGCCACGGGCCCACACAGTAGAAGGGAAACCTCCTGGCCATTTTCGTGCGGTTTTTGCGCGGCCAGCCGGGGCGTGTTGCACTGTGGCGTGCACGTGATCGTCGTGGGGTGCGGCCGCGTCGGCTCGGGGCTCGCCCTCTCGCTCGGCGCCGAGGGTCACTCCGTCGCCGTCATCGACAAGAACCCCCGGGCTTTTCGCCGCCTAAAGGACTGGAGTGGAGAGTCCCTGATCGGCTCGGGCTTCGACCGCGACGACCTGGAAAAGGCGGGTGCGTTGCACGCCGACGCGCTCGCCGCCGTCACGAGCGGGGACAACACCAACATCCTCACCGTGCGGATCGCTCGAGAGACGTACAAGATCCCCAACGTCGTCGCCCGGATCTACGACCCCCGGCGCGCCGAGATCTACCAGCGCCTCGGCATCCCCACCGTGGCGACGGTGACCTGGACCATCGACCAGGTGCGGCGCCGGCTCCTGCCCGACGAGGACGTCCGCGAGTGGACCGACGCCAGCGGACACCTGAGCCTGGTCGACCGGTCGCTCCCCGAATCGTGGGCGGGCCGTGCGTTGAGCGAGCTCGAGCAACCCGGACGACTGACCGTGGTCGCGGTCACCCGGGCCGGCGAGCCGCGCCTCGACGCGCGTCAACTCGTCGGCCAGGAGGGGGACATCCTGCATCTCGCCGTGCTCGACGGCACGCTGCGCGAGCTCGACGAGTCGCTCGCTCGGCACCCCCGGTCGGACACGACGTCGTGAAGGTCGCCATCGCCGGCGCGGGCAGCGTCGGTACCGCCATCGCGGCAGACCTGCACGCCAACGGGCACGACGTGCTCGTGATCGAGAGAGACCCCGAGCTCGTCGAGCGGCTGCGGCCCACGATCGACGTGACCTGGGTGGCCGCCGACGCGTGCGAGGTGGCCTCGCTCGACGCCGCCGGGTTCGCCACGGTCGACGTCGCCGTCGCCGCGACGGGCGACGACGAGGACAACCTGGTGATCTCCTTGCTCTCGAAGCAGGAGTTCGCCGTGCCTCGTGTCGTGGCTCGGGTGAACCACCCCAAGAACCAGTGGCTCTTCAATGAGAGTTGGGGGGTCGACGTCTCGGTCTCCACGCCCCAGTTGCTGACGGCGTTGGTCGAAGAGGCCGTCTCGGTCGGCTCGCTCGTCCGACTGCTCCAATTTCAGGGCGGCGCGGCGCACCTCGTCGAGATCACGTTGGCCGAGGACTCCCCCGCCAACGACATCGCCATCGCCGACTTGGACTTCCCCCGCGATGCGGTCGTCGTCGCCGTCGTGCGGGCAGACCGGCTCATCGTCCCCCGCGGCGACACGACGCTGCAGTCGGGCGACGAGGTGCTCGTCTTGGTCACCGCTGAGGCGGAGGACGGCGTCCACTCGCTCTTGATCGCCGAGAACACGCCCTAGCGACGCGGGCGCGCATACGCCTCGCCCGCACGGGCAACCCGATCGCAACCCGGGTACGGATCGTGCGTAGGTCCAGTTCAGCGGAGCGCAGTGTTCGCGGCCCGGTCCTCGAATTGTCACGATTGCTCAAGGGAGAGGCCCGCCCGCCCGTACCATTGATGGTATGGAGGCGGCTTTCTTCGACCTGGATAAGACGGTCATCGACCGCGCCTCCATCGCCGCCTTCGGGCGCCCGTTCCTCAAGGGCGGCCTGATCAACCGCCGCCTGGTGGCGCGGGCCGCCATCTCGCAGTTGATCTACCTCTACTTCGGCGCCGACGAGGAGCGATTGGTGCGGGTCCGCGAGTCGATGCTGGCGGTGACGAAGGGGTGGGACCGCGCCCAGGTCCGACAGATCGTGCGCGAGACCATGCTCGAGACGATCGAGCCGATCATGTACGCCGAGGCACTCGAGCTGATGGAGCTGCACCGCGCGGCCGGCCACCGCGTCTACCTCGTCTCGGCTTCACCCGAGGAGATCGTCCTGCCGCTGGCCGACCTGCTGGGCGTCGACGGCGCCATCTGCTCGCGTGGCGAGGTCGACGAGCTGGGCCGCTACACCGGTCGGATGGCCTTCTACGCGCAGGGCGACTCGAAGGCGACGGCCATGCACGAGCTGGCCGAGAGAACCGGGATCGACCTCGGCGCGAGCAGCGCGTACTCGGACTCCGCCACCGACCTGCCGATGCTCGAGGCGGTCGGACGACCCGTGGCCGTCAACCCTGACCGCGCCCTCCTCAAGATCGCGCGCGAACGCAGCTGGGAGATCCGCAACTTCACGAAGCCGATCCGGCTACGCGACCGCGTCGGGCGCACGACCCCTGTCGTGACGACGAGCCTCGCCGTCGCCGGCGCTGCACTGATCCTCTGGCGCCGCGGCCATCGCGGTCGCAGCCCCTCCGGGCGCCGCGCCGCCTGAGTCGGCCGTCGCCCCTCGAAGCGCCGGCTTACGCCTCGCGCAAACGACGGGCGGCAATCACGCCGAGGGTGACCAGCAGGGCGAGAATGATGAGCTTCTTCATGCCGCCGATCCTACGCGGGTGTTGCGACGACGCGCTCCACGGCGCATGTGCTGCGTCCACATGAAGAGCCGTCTACTCCCGACGGCCGAATTGCGGAGTCATTCCTCATGAACGCGGAGAACTTGAGCTTTCGCTCATGATCCGGACCCGAGAATTGAGGCAACGCCCCTATACGGTCGGGACGAGCCCGCCGCACCGAGAATTAGACGGTGAGCAGGTCCCGTGCCCCGGTGTCCGAAGACGGGTGGCGCAGCTTCGACATCGCCCGCGCCTCGATCTGGCGGATCCGCTCCCGGGTCAGGTTGAAGTGCTCGCCCACTTCCTCGAGCGTCCGGGGCTCGCCCCGGTCCAGTCCGAAGCGCAGACGCAGGATCTCGCGCTCGCGCTCGTCGAGCGGCGAGAGCAGCCGGCCGATCTCGTCGGGCAGCAGGGAGACGGCGGCGACCTCGAAAGGTGACTCGGCCGAGCGGTCCTCGACGACGTCGCCCAGCTCAGCGTCGCCGTCCTCGCGCAGGGGCTCGCTCAACGACAGGGGCTCGGCGCGGAAGCGCAGCGCCTCCACGAGCTTGTCCTCGGGCATCTCGACCTCGATGCCGAGCTCGGCCAGCGTGGCCGGCCGGCCCAGCTTCAGCTCCAGGCGGGCCTGGGCCTTCTGCACCCGGGCCAGCGTGTCGCCGGCGTGGACCGGCAGACGAATTGTGCGTCCGGTGTTGGCGATACCGCGGGTAATGGCCTGACGGATCCACCAGGTGGCGTACGTGGAGAATTTGAAGCCCTTGCGCCAGTCGAACTTCTCGACGGCGTGCATCAGGCCGAGGTTGCCCTCCTGGATGAGGTCCAACAGCGGCAGGCCGGAGGCTTGGTACTTCTTGGCGATCGACACGACCAGCCGGAGGTTGGACTGGACGAAGGTCTGCTGGGCCTGCTCGCCCTCGATCACGCAGCGGCGCATCTCGCGCTTCTTCGCCGTGGTCAGGCCCTTCGGCGCTTTCGCCACCTCGCCCTCGGCGGCCCGGCCGGCTTCGATGGCCTGGGCCAGGCGGACCTCGTCGTCCTTGGTCAGCAGGGGGTACTGCCCGATGTCTGTCAGGTAGAGCCGGACGAGGTCTTCGTCGTCACGCTCAATTCGTTCCTTGGCCAAGGTCGTCGCCAAACCTTCCATATCTCAGCTCGGCAGGCATCAACTCGCCGGGCGCTCGTTCCACGCAGCCGGCGCCCGTTCCACGGCGCTTGCTTGGCTGCTCAGTAAGTGTAAAGGCGCTGTCAAGCAGGGCGTACACCAGGCCGAGCGGCTCTATGGTCAAACACCCGTTCGAGGGTTTTCCCCAGGTGACGGGAGGGTGTCCCCGCCCCTTCGAGCCTCTCGAGGAGGGACCGACCGTCCCGGATCTCCGCCCTGCCCTGGCGGCCGGCAGCCGCCAGCACCTCCATCACCGACGCCTCCGCCACCGGGGATGCAACCGCGAGGTGGGTCCCGTAGACGGCGACGACCCAGGGGAGGACGGACTCGACGAGGGCGCCGAAGCCGACCGTCAGCTCCTTCGTGGCCGCCAATTCCTCGAACACCTCGACCAACCCCGCCGGCCGCTTCGGCGCCACGACCAACGCCGCCGCGTCCACCCCTGCCCGGACCGGGAGCCGCTCCGCCCAGCGGCTCGCCAGCACCCCGTGCCGCCGCGACGTCGCCGCGCACCAGAGCCGCAGCTCGCCATCGGCCGCACCCACGCGGGCCTCGCCGGCCGTCAGCTCACTCGCCCAGGCCCCGGTCACCTCGAAGAGGCGGCGCTCCAGCCAGCAGTACGCGCCGACCAGCCCGCCGAGCTCGTCGATCGTTCGCCAGGACGAGTCGGCGACCGCCGGTTCAGCCACCGCCCGACTCCTCGAGGGCCGAGGAGCGGTAGCGGTTCGTGATCGGCATGCGCCGGTCCTTGCCGAAGGCCTTGGTCGTGATGCGCACGCCCGGGGGCATCTGGCGCCGTTTGTACTCCGCCCCGTCGACAAGCCGGACCACCTGGTCGACCACGGCCGGGTCGAAGCCCTCGGCCACGAGGTCGGCGGCGGTGAGATCGCCCTCGACGTAGCCCTGCAGCACGGGATCGAGCTCCTCGTAGGGCGGGAGCGACTGGTCGTCGCGCTGGTCGGGGCGCAGCTCCGCCGACGGAGGCTTGTCGAGCACACTGTCGGGGATCGGCCCCGGCAGGCCCTCGAGCACGGCTTGGGTGTTGCGGTAGCGGCACAGGTCATAGACCAGCGTCTTGGGGACGTCCTTGATCACGGCAAACCCGCCTGCGGAGTCCCCGTAGAGCGTGGAGTACCCCGTGGCCATCTCGCTCTTGTTCCCCGTCGTCAGCACGATCCAGCCCTTGGCGTTGGACACCGCCATTAATAGGACGCCGCGCAGGCGGGACTGAAGGTTCTCGTCGGTCAGCCCGGAGGGCTCGCGGCCCAAGATCGGGGCCAGCATCGAGGCGAAGGCGAGGTGAGCCTCCTCGATCGGGACAACCTTGAGGTCGATGCCCAACCGCTCGCACAGCGACTCGGCATCTTTCAGGGAGCCCTCGCTCGAGTAGCGCGACGGCATGGAGATCCCGTGCACGCGCTCGGCGCCCAGAGCGTCCGCGGCGATCGTGGCGACGAGTGACGAGTCGATGCCGCCGGACAACCCGATCACCGCCTCGCCGAACCCGTTCTTGGCCAGGTAGTCGTGGGTGCCGAGCACGAGCGCGGCGTAGACCTCGGCATGGTCGCTCAGTGGTGGACGCGACTCGGGCGGCGCCAGCGCGACCCGCTCGGCTCGGCGCGGCTCGGTCACCACGATCCGTGGCAACAACTCGGTCACCGCGTGCGGGGGTGCGACCCGATCGGCAGGTCGACGAGCACCAGGTCGGTGTCGAACTGCGCGCCCGACGCCACCAACGAGCCGTCGGCTCCCATGATCAGCGAGTCGCCGTCGAAGACGAGCTCGTCCTGGCCGCCCACCTGGTTGACGTAGGCAATGGCGCAGCCCGCCTCGGCCACCCGCCCGCCCAGCAGGGCCAGACGCTCGGCGTGGCGGCCCCGGTTGTAGGGCGAGGAGTTCAGGTTCACGACCACGTCCGCCCCGGCTCGACCCTCGTGCGCCACGGGCCCGTCGTCGAACCACACGTCCTCGCAGATGGAGACGCCGACCCACGCCCCTGCGATACCGAAGAGCGCCGGCAGCTCGGTGCTCGGCACGAACCAGCGCTGCTCGTCGAAGACGCCGTAGTTGGGCAGGAAGCGCTTGCGGTAGATCCCCGCCACCCGTCCGCCCGCGCAGACGGCGGCCGCGTTGGACAACCCGTACCCCCCGGGCGCCTCGCTCACGAACCCGACGACGACCGCGCACTCCCCCGTGGCGGCCGCCACCTTCTCGAGTGCGGCGACGTTGTCGGCGATGAACCCCGGCTTGAGGAGCAGGTCCTCGGGGGGATACCCGGGGATGGCGAGCTCAGGGACGATGCAGAGATCCGCCCCCGCCGCCTCGGCTTCGGCCAGGGCGGCCAAGATCCGCTCGACGTTGCCGGACAGGTCGCCTACGACGGTGTTGAGCTGCGCGGCAGCCAGGCGCAGGTGCGGCATCGTTCCAGGATACCGGCGCGGCATCGCAGGTCAGAGCGGGCTTCGGACCACCCCTTGACTCCGGACCACGGTACGGGTCGTACCGTCACGGCCACACCCCCGAAGAGAGGAACCCAATGTCGACCGCCGTGATTGAACTGTCGAGCGCCACCTTCGACGAGGAGATCGGCCAAACCGACGAACCAGCGCTCGTCGAGTTCTGGGCCGAGTGGTGCCCGCCGTGCAAGGTGCTCGCACCCATCCTCGATGAGATCCACGCCGAGCTCGGCAACCGTCTCCGGGTCTACAAGGTGAACTCCGACGAGCACTACGCCCTGGCGGGCCGCTTCGAGGTGCTGGCCGTCCCGACAATCCTTCTGTTCTCGGGCGGGGAGCTGCGTCAACGCCTGGTCGGCGCCCGGAGCAAGGCGCGGCTGCTCGAGGAGCTGGACCGGGTGCTCAACCCGTAACGCGCAGCGCCCGGCAGTCGTCGCTGTCGGGTTCCGCGCAGATGTCAGCCAAGCGCGCCAGGCGGGCCCGGACCCCGGCGAGCTCGCGCTGGCGTGCCTCGATCACCTCGAGCTTGCGCAGCACGACGCTGCGCACCGACCCGGCGTCGCTGGGCGAGTCGCCGCGAAGGAGCTCGGCCACTTCGGACAGGGTGAACCCCAGGGCCTTGGCCCGTCTGATGAACTCGAGGCGCCCCACATCGTCCGGCCCGTATTGGCGGTAGCCGCCGGCCGAGCGGGGCGGCTCGGGCAGGAGCCCGCGGCGCTCGTAGTAGCGGATGGTCTCGACATGCACGCCGGCCGCCTCCGCGAGCTGCCCGATGCTGAGCACTCCCACAGAGGAAAGGCTAAAGGCCGGACCACGGTCCGGGGTCAAGCGTTGTCCGTCCCAGCAGCCCCAACGCGCCGCTCCGGGCCGAGATTTTCAAGGGTGTTCCGCCAGCTGCCAAGCTTTCCGGATGCAGAGCCAGCGGGACTACGTGCTGCGGACGGTCGAGGAGCGGGGTATCCGCTTCGTTCAGTTGTGGTTTACCGACGTCCTCGGGACGCCCAAGGGGTTCAACATCACCTCGGCAGAGTTGGACAACGCCCTGGACGAGGGCATGACCTTCGACGGCTCGGCGATCGACGGCTTCAGCCGGGTCCAGGAAGCCGACGTCCTGGCGCGCCCCGACCCGATGACGTTCCAGCTGCTGCCCTGGCACCACGACGACGCGCAGGTGGCCCGGGTCTTCTGCGACATTGCCAACCTCGACGGGTCGCCGTTCGAAGGCGACCCGCGGCACGCGCTGCGGCGCACCCTCGAGCGCGCCCACGCCGCCGGCTACAACTTCTTCGCCTCACCCGAGGTCGAGTTCTTCTACTTTGCCGACGCCGACCCCGGACACACGCCGAACGTCCTCGACACCGGCTCGTACTTCGACCTCTCCGTGGCCGACCTGACGAGCGATCTGCGACGCCGATCGGTCCTGATGCTCGAGGAGATGGGCATCCCCGTCGAGCACACGCAGCATGAGGACGCCCGCAGCCAGCACGAGATCGACCTGCGCTACACCGATGCGCTGACCATGGCGGACACCGTCATGACGACGCGGATGGTCATCAAGGAAATGGCGCGCCAGCAAGGCGTCTTCGCTTCGTTCATGCCCAAGCCGCTCGAGGGCGTGCAGGGCTCCGGCATGCACACGCACGTCTCGCTCTGGGAGGGCGAGCGCAACGCGTTCGTCGACGAGAGCGACCGCTACGGGCTCTCCGACGTCGCCCGTCGGTTCATCGCCGGCCTCCTGCACCACGCGCACGAGATCACTGCGGTCACCAACCAGTGGGTGAACTCGTACAAGCGGCTCATCGGGGGCTACGAGGCACCCGTCCACGTCAGCTGGGCCCGCAACAACCGCTCCGCACTGGTCCGGGTGCCCGTCGTGAAGATGGGCAAATCCGAGTCGACTCGGTTGGAGTACCGGGCTCCCGACAGCGCCTGTAACCCCTACCTGACCTTCGCCGTGATCCTGGCGGCCGGGCTGCGCGGCATCACGGAGGACTACCCCTTGCCACCCGAGGCGGACGCGAACCTGTTCTCTCTCAGTGCGAAGGACCTGGCCAAGAAGGGCATCGAGCCCCTGCCCTCGAGCCTGCACGACGCCGTCAACGTGATGGAGGGCTCCGAGCTCCTGGCCGAGACTCTCGGCGACCACGTCTTCGAGTGGTTCATCCGCAACAAGCGCGAGGAGTGGGACGCCTACCAGGCGCAGGTCACCCAGTTCGAGCTCGACCGCTACCTGCCGCTCCTCTGACGCGATGGATCCGCTGCTCTGCTTCCCTTCTGACCTCCCGGCCGAGGTGACCCTCGCGCTGCAGAGCGCGGGTCTCGGGCATCAGTCCGTCGCCGGTCCCGAGGAGGTGCCGGCGCCCGCCGGCCCCGACGGCCGCGCCGCGGGCTTCTCGGGCGCGCTGGTGGTCGCTGGAAGGGACATGACCGCGGCCGTCGCCTTCTGCCGGCACCTCAGGATGCGCGAGGTCCCCATGGCGCCCCTCCTGCTCATGATCGGGTCCGAGCAGATCGGCGAGCTGCTGTTGCGCGACGACCTCTACGACGACTTCTGCGTCATGCCGGCGCGGCCCGAAGAGTTGGTGGCGCGACTGCAGCACCTGTTCTGGCGCACGGGTCAGAGCATGCGCCCCGACATCATCGAGTACGGGCCGCTCATGCTGAACCTCGAGACGTATCAGGCCGCGGTGGCCGGAAGGGTGCTCGACCTGACGTACATGGAGTACGAGCTCTTGCGCTTCCTGGCCGGACATCCGGCCAAGGTGTTCACTCGCGAGACGTTGCTCAGCCGGGTTTGGGGCTACGAGTACTACGGGGGAGCGCGGACCGTTGATGTTCACATTCGGCGACTACGCGCAAAACTCGGCGAAGAGCATGCGCACCTGATCCAAACCGTGCGCTCCGTCGGCTACCGCTTCGGACAAGTGGCGTGGCATCCCGGCGTGGCGCAACGCAACGGGACCGGACCGGTCGGTGATCCCGTCAGCCCGGCCGACGCGGTGACGCCTCAGACGACGGGGGCGTAGGCCCAGGCCTCGACCTCGACCCGCGCCCCGACCGGCAGCGCCGCCACCTGGACCGCGGAGCGGGTCGGACGATCCTGCGTGAAGTACTCCACCCACA
Source organism: uncultured Acidimicrobiaceae bacterium (assembly GCA_963783995.1). Classification (GTDB taxonomy): domain Bacteria; phylum Actinomycetota; class Acidimicrobiia; order Acidimicrobiales; family RAAP-2; genus Bog-473. The sequence goes on along the minus strand of CAWAPU010000005.1, from coordinate 17,312 downwards.
CCTCGTTGACCGCAGCGAACTCGTCGATGTCCACCAGGTAGAGGGTCGTCTTCATGACGTCCGACAAGCCCGCCCCCTCGGTGGCGAGGACGTCGGCCACGTTCTGCAGCGCCTGGCGCAGTTGCGGCAGCGTGCCGCCGGGCACCAGCGCGACCTTGCCCTGACCGTCGGTGGCCATCCCGACCTGACCCGACGTGATGACCCAGTCGCCGACCCGGCGCACGGGCGAGTACGGACCTACCGCAGGACTCACGCGTCCTCCTCTCGACGGCCAGATGGTGCCACGTCGCGCCGGGGGTCCCGCACGACGTCACGGCGGGTCGGCCACCGTGAGGGCAGCCCCTCGGCGATCCAGGCCGCGGCCAGCGTGGCGACGAAGGCGGCGTCGGAGCCGTTCACCGGCCACCGGTCGTCTGCGTGGAGCCGGACCACGACTTCGGGCATGTCGCGGGCGGCGAGGATGCCGAAGGAGCGGATGGTCAGGTCGACGGGCTCGCCGGCCTCGTCGACGGCGATGCCCTCGCTCCAGACCATGCCGAGCGCCTGGTGCACCGCACCGAGCACGTAGGACCGCAGGGTCACCGGGCACAACACTTCGCCGGCCCACACGTCGACCTCGAGGCTTCCTCGCTCTCCTTCGTTCGGTCGGAGCTCCACGGCGGCCCGGCCCCCACCGGGCACGCACACCTCGGCCCGTCCGGCGGCCTCATCCGGCGGGCCGGCCGCCAGCGAGTCGAGCGCGCACTGAGCCGCCAGCACCTCGGCCCAACCCGCGCCGCGCAGGTCCGGCGCAACCAGCGGCCCCACGACCTCGACCTCCTCGACCTGAAGGTCTGGTGCGAGGCCTTCGATGCGCGCCCGAAGCGCCGAGAGGTCCGATGAACCAGGCGTCCTGCCGACCCGGACGACGCCGCTGCCGTCGGGACGCAAGGCGATCGCCAAGGGCGGGCGCTTCGGACCGTGGCGGACCACGTCCTCGCGGCGCCACAGCACCCGCACCGGGTCACGCGCGTCGTGGGCCAATGCCTTCGCGGACGCGGGGGCCGGACTGTGGCGCTTCCCCCCGAAGGCGCCTCCGTTGGCCAGTGGCGACGCCGGTTCGCCGCCCGGTCGGCACCAGCTGGCGTCGGGCTCCACGTAGGCCGGTTCGACCCAGGTGGTCGCCAGGGTCACCGCCCACGTCCCGTCCGGCGGCGCCACCGGATGCGACAACGGCACCGTGCTGTTGCGCCCCTGGACGCGTGTGCTCCCAAGTCGGGCGGTCCGGATGCCGGCGGCGAGCGGTGCGTCGACGCCGAGCTGGAGCAGCGCGCCCGCCGGTGCGGTGTCGTCAGCGAAGCCGCCTGCGCCGAGGACCACGTCGGGCCCGGAAGACTGGAACGCCGGGCCCTCGAGCTGCGCCCGCCAACTCGCGAGGAGTGGATCTCGCGGCTTCGCCCCGGCTTCGGCACCCGCTCCGGCCCCGTGACTCAGCGCGTCGATCGCGGCCTCGACGATCGATTGCCAACCCGTGCAGCGACAGAGATGCGCGCGCAGGCCTGCCTCGACGTCCCGACGGAGCTCAACGACAGAAGCGGGCCGCCCGCGCCCGCGGCTCCCGGCCGCGTCAGTGTCGAGCGCGGCCAGGCGCATCACGATGCCCGGCGTGCAGAATCCACACTGGCTCGCGCCATGGGCCACGAAGGCGTCCGCCCATCGGGCGCGCCGGGCCTCGGACAGCCCCTCGAGCGTCGTGACCGCGCGCCCGGCGACCCGGCGAATCGGCGTCACGCACGCGACTCGTGGGTCACCGTCGACCCAGACCGTGCAACATCCGCACTGCCCCTGCGGGCTACATCCGTCCTTCAGCGAGCGGCAGCCCAGCTCGTCGCGCAGCGCGTCCAGCAGCGTGATGGCATCGTCGACGACGACATCATCACCGTTGAGGACGAAACGCACGCGCGCCGGGGCGTCACCAAGCACGGCAATGGCTTCGGGATGTCGGGGGGCCGGGAGCGGCGTCGCTCAGGGCGACGCGAGCGCGCGAGCGCAGTTGCTCAGCTAAAGGAAGACCCGCAGCCGCAGGTGCGCGTCGCGTTCGGGTTGTTGATGTTGAAGCCCGCACCCTGCAAGCCGTCGCTGTAGTCGAGGGTCGACCCCGTCAGGAGCTCCGCGCTGGCGGCATCCACCACGACCCGCACTTCGCCGAATTCGCGCACGACGTCGTCGGACATGACCTCGGTGTCGAAGAACATCTCGTAGCTGTAGCCCGAGCATCCGCCCGGCTTTACCGCCACGCGGAGGGCGAGGTTCTCGCCCTCTTCCTGTGCGAGCAGCTCCGCCACCTTGGTGGTCGCGGTGTCACTGAGGGTGACCGGGGCCTGCTTCTTTCCGATGTTGACGGAAGTGGAGATGGTCGTCACTGATCCTCCTCGTGGCTCCGGCTTCCTGGCGGCCGGCGCTCGCGGCGCACCGTGCGCCACGTACGGACCCCATGCTACTGGCGGCGTCAGGGTGCCAGCACCCCGGGGCCAAGAAATCGGAATTCCGTGTCACGCAGGTAGAATTGCTCCCGATGGCTCCAGGAACCGACCGCTCCGACGAGGTACGAGAGTGCCTGCGCGCCGTGGTGGACCCAGAGCTCGGCGACACCATCGTGGATCTCGGCATGGTCCGCGGCGTCGTCATCGAAGGAGCCGACGTCACCGTCGAGGTGGCGCTCACGATCGCGGCCTGCCCGCTGCGCAACCAGATCGAGAAGGACGTCGTGAACCACGTCCAGGCGCTCGACTGGGTCGATACCGTCCGGGTCGAGGTGGCGGCGATGGACGCCGACGAACGCGCCGCCGTCATGGCCCGGGCCCGCTGGAAGGCGCGCGAGGACGCTCCCGAGACGGCCGTCCCGGCGGACGCCCGGGTGCTCGCCATCGCTTCGGGCAAGGGCGGGGTCGGCAAGTCGTCGGTGACGGTGAACCTGGCCGTGGCGCTCGCCGCCCGGGGTCTGACCGTCGGGATCCTCGACGCCGACATCTGGGGCTTCTCGGTGCCACGCCTCCTTGGGATGGAAGGCGACGTCGAGGCTCGGGCGGGGAAGATGGTGCCCCTGGAACGACGGGTCGGCCCGGGCACCCTGCGGGTGTTGTCGATGGGGTTCTTGGCCGACGAGGAACAGGCGATCATGTGGCGCGGGCTCGTGCTCAACCGTGCCGTCCAGCAATTCCTCCAGGATGTCCACTGGGGCGATTTGGACTACCTCCTCATCGACCTTCCCCCGGGAACGGGCGACATCCAGATGGGTCTCTCCCGCCTGCTCCCGCGTACCGAGTTGCTCGTGGTGACGACGCCGCCGGTCGCCGCGCAGAAGGTGGCCGCCCGCGCCGCAGACATGGCCCGTCGGGGCTATATGCGGGTCGCCGGCGTCATCGAGAATATGAGTGACTTCACGTGTGAACACGGCACGACGTACGCGTTGTTCGGGTCCGGTGGCGGCGAGCGCCTGGCGCACGGTCTCGGTGTGCCGCTCGTGGGCTCGATCCCGCTGCATCCGGACCTCGCCGCGGGCGGCGACGCCGGCGAGCCCGTGGCGCTGGCCGAGGACACCGAGCTGGGAGCCGTGTTCGTCGACCTGGCCCGCGTGATCGCCGAAGACGTGGCGCCCGCTCATCAAAGCCGAGGGGTGCACCGCCCGCATGCTCGAACGGGTCGAGGCGGCAGTGGCCCAGGGGGACGCCGAAGCGGGCTGAGGAACGATCAGGCCGCCCAGCGGCTCTCGATCGTGTCCTCCTCCTCGGACGGACCCGCCCGCGTCGAGCCGCTTCGCCGCGGCCTTCTCCCGCCAGCGCACGCAGGTGCGCCCACAGCGAAAACCGCGCCACGGGGAGCTGGCGTTCGGTGACGTCGCCGTAGACGTCGCCCAAGAGGTCGTCCACCGTTCCCGCGCCGCGGTGGGCCAGGACCTCGGCGACCCGCTCGTGGCGGGCGAGGCGATGCGCGATCGAGCGCGTCGATGACGTCGGGCACGTGGTCCATGAGCCGCCCGTGCCCCGGACCGAGCAGCGCGGATGGCCGGCACCTCGTCGCGCACCCGGGCGAGGCTGGCCAGGTACTGCGTGCAGGTCGCCGTCCGGCGGGCGGATCACGACGGTCGAGCCGTGCATGACGTGATCACCCGTGAGGAGGAGCGCATGCTCCTCGACCAGCCAGCAGAGGTGATCCGACGCGTGGCCCGGGGTGTGGAGCGCACGGAGCGTCAGGCCGGGGCCGACCCGGGGCCGGAACGCGGTGGCGGACCGACCAGCCCTCACCCACGCATTCGTCCGGGTCGAAGCCCTCGGTCGGTCCGAAGCCGACGACGCGGGCCCCGGTGGCGGCGGCGAGCGCAGCGGCGCCGGGTGCATGGTCGACGTGGGTGTGCGTGACGACGATGGCGCCGATCGGACCCAAGAGGCTGGGCCGCCGCCACGATCGCCGCGGTATGGCGCTCGTCGTCCGGGCCCGGGTCGACGACCACGAGGTCCCGGTCGCCGACGAGATACGTGTTGGTGCCCGGCCCGGTCATGAGGCCCGGGTTGGGGGCGGTGAGCCGGCGCACACCCGGTGCCACCACGTCGACCCGGCCCGGCTCGGGTGCCGGTCCGACGCCGAAGTCGGGCACCGCGGGGATCACGTGCCGCCCGGCCGCGGGCCCGGCGCGGCGTCCGGGCCCTCCTCGTTCGCCTGCATGGAGACGGCGCGCACCGCGGCGTTGAAGTCACCGAGCGCGCCGTCGCCGCCGGGATCGGGCACCGCCCCGCGTTCGTAGGCCGGGTCGCCCGGAAGGACGATGCGCATCCCGTTGCCGTCGGGCACCACCCGAGGCTCGATGGCGGGCACCGAGCTCGAGGCCGCGCGCGGCCGCGTCGAGCAGCTCGGCGCTGGAGTTGAAGCGGCCGATCGCCTGGAGGTTCCGGATGGTCGGGAAGATGATCTCGATCTCGCCGGCGCGATGCTGCGCCAAGGCGTCGTGGGGCGAGATCCACACCTCGGCGATCGTCTCGCCAGCATCGTGCGCAGCGATCTGGCCGGGCGGCGCGGCGGCCACGAAGAAGCGCGTGTCGTAGCGACGGGGGGCGCCGCGGGGCGTGATCCAGTGCGCGAAGTAGTGGATGTCGCCCACGCTCAGGCGCAGGCGCTCGTCGCGGCAGAGGTCGAGGAAGCGCCGCGTGCCCGTCGTTCACGGCCGCCCGCTCGGCGACGAAACGGGCCTCCTCGGCGGGGTCCCCGCCGAGCAGGCCCGGCCCGCCTTCACGCTGGGCCAGCAGGAGCCCGGCCTCTTCGAAGGTCTCGCGCACGACGGCGACCCAGTAGGCCAAGCCGCCCGTCTCGAAGCCCAACAGCGCACTCGCCCCGGCGTCGCTCCGGCCGGCGCACAGCGCCTCGGCCTCGGCCCCCCCGTCGAGCGGGTCGACCGCACCGCCGGGGAATACGTAGGCGCCCCCGACGAAGTCCGAGCGCAGGTTGCGCCGCACCATCAGCACCTCGACCGCGGAATCGCCCGACAGGCGACGGCGCGTCTCGCACGAGCATCACGGTGGCGGCCGGGCGGATCTCGACGCTCGGAGGGCGGGAACCGATGGAGGCACGCCACTGAGGGTACCGGCGGCACGGGGCGGCGCCCCCGAAACAGGGGCACCCCTTAGCTAACCTGACCACGCCCATGAGCAGCACCGATTTCGAGCGCGCCCGACGCCGCGCCCGAGGATGCCCCGGCCTCCGGGTCCGCGCTGCGCCATATGCCGCGGCGGTATCTCGCGCTCGGGCTCATCATCGTGGCCATCTTCTTGCTGGGGACCCTGATCCTCGTGCGGGACCACTACGCCCCCACCAGCTCGCCGACGACCGAGGCGTTCAGCGCCGCGCCGCAGTCGCTGCTCAGCACGCTGCACTCGCTGCCCCTGTCGGTCTTCGACGCGGTGGGCGTGTCGTCGCCGGCCAACCCGATCACGCCCCGCGGCCGACGTCGAAGTCCGGCACGGCACCGATGTGGCTGGCCTCGGTGGACAACGGCCCGCCCGAGCCGGTCGTCTTCTTCTACGGCGCCGAGTTCGCGCCCTACGCCGCCGCGAGCGCTGGCCGCTCGTCCTGGCGCTGTCGCGCTTCGGCACGTTCCGCCAGCTGGGCTTGATGCAATCGAGCCAGACGACCGCCTTCGCCAACCTCTCGACCTTCACGTTCTACGCCTCGTACCACGAGCCCCTACGTGGTCCTCGAGCCGGTCGAGCGCTACAGCTCGTTGAACCCGACGGGCTCGAAGTACCTGCCGCTCCAGCAACCCGACGCGCGGCAGAGCGCGGCGGTGGCGGGCTACGCATCGAGCCCGACGACGTTCCCGTTGCTCGACGTGGCCAACCGGTGGGTGCTCAACGCATCGAGCTTCGCGCCGGCGCGTGTTGGTGGGGCTGACCCAGGACGAGATCGCCGGCGACCTGAGCTCGCCGCAGAGCCCGCTGACCCAGGCGATCGTGTCGGCGGCCAACGAGATCACGGCGTCGATCTGCTCGGTGGACGGCCAGAAGCCGGGCAACGTGTGCGAGAGCCGCGGCGTGGAGGCCGCGGATCAGGTGCTGAAGATCACGCCCCCGGCGTAGGGGTCGGTGCCGGTGTCGTTCCGGCGGCTGCGTTCGCGGCGTACTCGGCCTAGCTGGCCCGGCGGTCGAGCACGGTCTTTCGCTCGACCTCGTTGAGGCCACCCCAGATCCCGTGGGGCTCGCGGATCCGGATCGCGTAGTCGAGGCACTCGTTGCTCACCCGACACTGATCGCAGATCGCCTTTGCCCTGATCTCGCGGGAGGCCTTCTCCTCTTTCCGTTCGGCGTGTGAAGGCGGGAAAAAGACCGCGGCCTGCGGCCCCCGACACGCTGCCTTCAACTGCCACATCTCTGATCCCTGGCGCATGAAACCCCCCGATAGGGCACTTCACTAACCCCCCTGCGGCCAAGCTATCGCTGGGCTATCCCCGTTCAAGGGTCTTGACCTGGTTCTTTGGCCAGCGATCGATCTCCGTCGCAAGCCCTGCAACTACGCTCGGCCGTACATGGACGTGAGCACCTTCTGCGCACAGAGCCACGTCCTCGTCATGGCCGGCAAGGGCGGCGTGGGCAAAACGACCATGAGCGCGGCGGTGGCGCGGATGGCCTCTGACGTCGGTAAATCGGTCCTCATCGTCGAGCTCGAGGGCAAGTCCGGGATCAGCGGCGCCTTCGGCCGGCGCCGGCGATCTGGGCTACGAGGAGGTGGCCTGCTCGCCGCCGGGCTGGGCGGCGGCCGGTCCGGCGGGACGATCCGGGCCCGGCGCCTGACCCCCGACGACGCGCTGGTCGAGTATCTCGAGGACCACGGCCTGCGGAGCGTGTCCAAGCGGCTCGCCCGCTCGGGCGTGCTCGATGTGGTGGCCACCGCCATCCCCGGCATCCGCGACGTGCTGGTCCTCGGGCAAGGTCAAGCAGCTCGAGCGGGCGCGGGAGGCCGACCTCATCGTGGTCGACGCCCCGGCGACCGGCCATGCCGTCACGTTCCTGACCTCGGCGCGGGGCATGGTCGACGCGGCCCGGGGCGGCCCGCTGCGGGCCCAGGCCGAGGACGTGGTCGAGCTGCTGAGCGACCCGTCGCGGTGCCGGGTCATGCTCGTCACGCTGCCCGAGGAGCTCCCGGTCTCCGAGGCGATCGAGTCGGCGTACACGCTCGAGGACAAGGCCGGGGTCCAGCTCGGACCGGTGATCGTGAACGTGTGCGACCCGACGCCGGTCGGGCTGGAGCGCCCGGCGTCCGAGGTGGTGCGCGCGGCGGGGCTCGAGGGCGCGGTGCCCCCGGCACACGTGGCGGCGCTGGAGGCGGCCCGCGAGTTCCGCCTGGCCCGCCACATGGTCTCGGCCGAGCAGGTCGAGCGGCTGGGGCGTGAGCTCCCGCTGCCCCACCTGCTGGTGCCGTCGTTGGACGCGGATCGCATCGGGCCGGCGGAGACGCAGACGCTGGCGGACGCGTTGGCCGAGGCGGTTGGCGCGCTGGTGCCGGAGGGCGCGGGATGAGCGGGCCGGGGTCGCGGGGTCCGGTTCGCCGGTGTGCAGGGTCAGGTCGCCGGTGGCGGGCCCGCCGAGCCCTCCATGACGCCGTTAGTCCGGGACCGCTCGTCGTCGTGTGCTGCGGCTCGGGCGGCGTCGGGAAGACGACGGTCTCGGCGACGGTCGCCCTGGCGGCGGCGCGGGCGGGCCGCCGCGCCTGCGTGGTCACCGTCGACCCGGCACGGCGGCTGGCGGACGCGCTCGGCGTGGAGTCGCTGCCCGAACACCCCCACCGAGGTCGCCGGTCGACTGGCCGGGGACGCTCTTCGCGTTGATGCTCGACTCGAAGGGAACGTTCGACGACCTGGTCGCAGCGCTACGCCCGCACGCCCGAGCAGGCGGAGTCGATCCTGGCGAACCGGCTCTACCAGAATCTCGCGGGCGCCCTTTCGGGGACGCAGGAGTACATGGCGATGGAGAAGCTCTACGAGCTCGTCAACTCCAACGAGTTCGACATCGTGGTCGTCGACACGCCGCCGACCCGCAACGCGCTCGACCTCCTCGACGCACCCCGGCGGCTGACCCGCTTCCTGGAGAACAAGCTGTTCCGGGCGCTGCTGGTCCCGACCCGCATGTCGCTGCGCGCCGTCAGCATGGCCACCGCAGGCGCTGCTGCGCACGGTGTCGAAGGTGGCCGGCGCCGAGATCGTCCAGGACGCCGTCGCCTTCTTCCAGGCCTTCGAGGGGATGGAAGACGGCTTCCGCACCCGGGCGTCCGCCGTGCACGAGCTGCTCACCGACCCGGCGACGGCGTACGTGCTGGTGACCTCGGCCCGCCCCGACGCCGTGGAGGAGGCCGGCTTCTTCGCCTCCAAGCTGGCCGAGCGCGACGTCGCGGTGGCGGCGCTGGTCGTGAACCGGATCGCGCCGTTCTTCGGGACCGATGACGGGGCGGCGGGCCGGCCGCCCGCCGTCATCGACGCCGATGGGTCTGCGGCGACCGAGCTGGAGCCGCTGGAGGAGAACCTGGCCCGCCTCAACGCGGTGGCGGCAAGGAGGCGTCCGGCTACGCGGACCTGGCGGCTCAGGTGGCGCCGGCACCGGTCGGACGGATCCCGCTGTTCGGCCAGGACGTGCACGAGCTGACCGGGCTGGAACGGGCGGCCGACTGCCTCTTCGGCTGATTCGCCTGATTCGGCTGGCGCTCCGGGTTACCACCCCGCAAAGGGGTCCGGTAGTGTCCCGTCGGTGCAGACGATCCTGGTGGCAAGCGACTTGCCCACCCTGCGCAACGAGATCGAGGCGGTCATCAGCGGTCCCGATATCGAGGTCCGCACGGTGACGTCGGGTCCCGGCGTGGTGGCCTTCGTCGCCGAGGAGTCGCCCGACCTCGTGATCGTCGACATGCAGATCGGCAACATGGGCGGGATGGCGATCTGCCTCGAACTGCGGCTGCAGGAGTCCTACGACGCGATCGACCACATCCCCGTGCTGATGCTCCTCGACCGTCGCCCCGACGTGTTCCTGGCCCGGCGCTCGGGCGCGGAGGGCTGGCTCGTCAAGCCGATCGACCCGCTTCGCCTGCGCCGCGCCGTCAATGCCCTCTTGAACGACGGCACGTTCGCCGACGACTCCTTCACGCCGGTGCCCGTGCTGGTGGGGGCCGAACCCCAGCTCCAGGCGGGACCCGAGCCCAAACCCTGATCCGGCGCGCGTCGTGATGTCGCACCGCCAGGAAGCCTCCGAACCCCCATCTACCAAGCGCTCGCGCTGGTGGCGACGGGCGAGCGTGGACGGTGATGCACGCAACGGCGGAAACGGGCGCGGCGACCACGGGCACACGACGGAGACGTCGGCCTCGGCTGACGAGCAGGAACGCATCATCCTCGACGCGTTGGCGGACCTGCGAGACATGGACGTCCGCGAGGTAATGACGCCGCGGGTGGACGTGACCTACCTCACCATCCCGGTGCATGCCGAGGACATTGCGCAGGCGGTGCGCACAACGGGGCACAGCTGCTTTCCCGTCGTGCACGACGACCTCGACGACCTCATCGGCATCCTCTTCGTCAACGACATCTTCCGCACGGGCGGGAGCGGTGCCGCACGTCGCAACGCGGTCGGCGGGAGTCGTCGGGGGCGGGGCGTTGTCGTCGGACCCGGAGCGGGAGAGGACGCCACCGACCCCAGCCCGCTCGAGATCTCGCGCAAGATCCGTCCCGCTCACCTGGTGCCCGAGACCCTCGGGGTGCTCGAAGCACTGGCCGACATGCGCAAGCACCGGCGAGCCGTCGCCGTCGTCGTCGACGAATACGGCGGCGTGGCCGGGCTCCTCACCATGAAAGACCTCCTCGAGCCGCTCGTCGGCGACCTGCATGACGAATTCGACGAGGACGAAGAGTCATCGATGGTCCGGGTCGACAACACGCGATGGCTCATCGACGGGCAGACGAACGTGGACGAGGTGCGAGACCGCCTCGGCATCGACATCCCCGACGACGGCGAATACGTGACGCTGGGGGGTTGCTGTTCGAGCGTTTCGGTCACATCCCTACCGAGAGCGAACACGTGCGCATCGGAGACTGGGACCTCAAGGTGGTCGAAATGGACAAGCGGCGGGTCGCCCAGGTCGTCGCGACGTTCGTGGGCGACGGTGTCGGCCTGGCCGGGGCGACGGTGGCGCAGCGCCCGGTGAAGGAGCGGGAGGAGTCGGAGGGCCGTCGGCGTCGGAGTCGGATTCGGAGTCGGGGTCGGCCAACGGCAGCGGGGAAGCGGCCGGCTGAGGCCGGGGTAGTGTTCCTGGCCGTAACGCCCTCCACGGGGGGCGGACGGGCTGTGGCGCAGCTTGGTTAGCGTGCTGCGTTCGGGACGCAGAGGTCCCCGGTTCAAATCCGGGCAGCCCGACTCTTCTGCTCAGGACCTTGGCGGCCCTGTGGGGACCCAGCGATCGCTCACGCTTCGTTGACGTCGTCGCCCACGGCGATGGCCGACGCCAAGTCGTCGAGGAACGGCAGCTGGCCCTTGAGGAGCTTGGTGCGGGCGCGAGCCAGGGGCATCCACTCGACGCGGTCGACTTCGGGGAACTCGCGCATGGTGCCCGAGCCCTTGGGCCACTCCAGCTCGAACGTGTTGCTCGACGTGTCGGTCACGTCGAGGTCACCCGCCACCGCCCACACTGCGACCCACTTGCCGCTGGGCTGTCGTCGTTCGCCGAGGAAGACGGGTTCGACGGTCGGCGGCTCGAGGCCGATCTCCTCGCGGAACTCGCGGTACGCCGTCTCGAGCACGTCCTCGTCCGGCTCGTACTCCCCTTTCGGGATCGACCACGCGTGGGTGTCCTTCCTCGCCCAGAACGGACCGCCGGGGTGGGCCAGCAGGACCTCGACCACACCCTCAGCCGTGACCCGGTACAGCAAGAGCCCTGAGCTCTTCGCAGCCATCCACCAAGTATGGGGATGAGCGGGGTGGGCCGCCGGGCGGGCGGTGGGCAGGGGCGGGCGGTGGGCGCCGTCGTGGTGCCATCCAGTCCGGGCGAGGGGGCCGGCACCAGGTCAGGGAGGCCAACGGCAGTTCCAGGCCCGGCGGGCAGGCGGGTCCGGGGTGGTCGCGGCCTGGACCGGTGAAAGCGCCCGACTGCCACTTTCTGGGCGTCCTCGCTAATCTGACCCGTTGTTCCGGCCGCCCTAATCCGGAGCCGTCGGGGGCGCGGGCGTCGACCAGCACCAGGTCTGAGGTCGAACGTCATCTTGAACACTGCACCATGAGCCCACCGAACTCCGAAAACGATCCCGTTCACAGGGGCCTGCACGACCTCGGACGCCAGATCGAGGAGTCTGAGCCGTCGACCGAGGGCCAGGACGTGCCGTCGGCGTCGGCGTGGGATCCCGAGCCGACTCCAACCCCCGCTCCGGGCGCGACGCCCGGTGCGGTCCAGTCGAGCGGCGACTCGTCGGGCCCAGCCGAGGAGGCTGCGCCGGCGGTCGTGCCCCGGTCGCGTCGGTCGCCTCGACCCTCCACGGGTGGCCCCGAGAGCGCTCCGCCGGGGCGCTCGCCCGAACCGATGGACGCCACGCTGGCCGCGTTGCAGGGCGAGGACGATCCGGCCAACAACCCGGTCGAGCGGGGGCTGCACGAGCTAGGCCGTCAGATCGAGGAGGCGGAGCGAACCGGTGGCGCTACTGCCGGTGGCGGTTTGGCCGGTGGCGGTGGGGCCGGTGGTGGCGGTGACGACGGCGGTCGTGGCGGGGGGCCGGGCGAGGGATCGCGAGGTGACGGGGGCGGCCCGGCGCATGCCGCCCCGAAGAAGAAGCGCTCGACCCGGCGCAAGGTCGGCTACGTCCTGGGATCCGTCTTCTTGGTCATCGTCCTAATCGCCGGCGCGGCAGCCGGCTACGGCTGGTACCTGAACCACGAGATCCACCGCATCTCGCTCCACAACCTCTCCGACGCGCCGACGAAGGGCGCCGACGCAGGCGAGGAGAACATCTTGATGATCGGGTCGACGTCAAGGTGCGCGCTCACGGTGCAGAACCCCGCCTACGGCCTGTGCTCCCAGGGCGTGAACGGCGTCAACAGCGACGTGGTGATGATCCTCCATCTCGACCCGGCGAACAGCACGCTCTCGATCCTTTCGCTCCCTCGCGACCTCTTCGTGCCCAACGCGGGTCCGACGGGCCCAACAAGATCGATGCGGCGCTGTACCAAGGGCCCGATCAGTTGATCGCCGCCATCGAAGAGGATTTCGGGATCCCCATCCAGCATTTCGTCGAGCTGAACTTCGACAGCTTCATCAACGTCGTCAATTCGCTGGGCGGCATCAAGATGTACTTCCCCGAGCCCGTCTACGACGCCTACTCGGGGCTGAACATCCAGACGACGGGGTGCCTCCAGCTCAACGGGACGCAGGCGCTCCAAGTGGTGCGCGCGCGCCACCTGCAGTACAAGCCGCCGGGAGTAACGACCACCGACCCCGCCTATTGGCCGCAGGAGGCGCAGAGCGACCTGGCCCGCATCCGCCGGGACCACGAGTTCCTGCGCGTGCTGGCGACAGCGGTCAAGGCCAAGGGCCTGAGCAACCCGATCACCGACCAGTCCCTGATCTCCGGCGTGGTGGGCGACCTCACCGTGGACTCGGGCTTCTCGGCCAGCAACATGATCGGCCTCGTGCTCAACTACCACAGCGTCAACGTCAACAAGGCCCCCCAGCTGACGCTGCCCGTGCAGGTCGACAACTTCGGCAGCTACACGTACCAGGGCGGCAGCTACGGCGACGTCGAGTTCCCGGCCGAGCCGCAAGACCACAGCGCGGTCGACCAGTTCCTCGGTCTCAAGGCGAACGCGGACACGTACTCGGGCGGCGCGTTGCCGTCCCCCTCGTCGATCACCGTGTCGGTGATGAACGGCACGGGGGCTTACAACCAGGCTTCGGACACCGCGCAGAGCCTCAAGTCGCTCGGCTTCAACATCGGCACCGAAGGTGACGTGGACTCCGTCGGCCAGTACTCCGAGACGGTCGTCTACTACTCGTCGAAGACCCCATCCGAGCTCGCTGCGGCCCAGGCTGTGGCGGACTCCATGTCGGGCGCCGTGATCATGGCCGACGACGCCTCACAGGTACAGGCCGGTTCGCAGGTCACGGTCGTGACGGGGAGCGACTTCACCGTCAACCCGCCGCCGGCGCAGACGACACCTACCTCCGCCGGAGCCACGACCACCCCGACGACCGCGGCGGCGTCGAGCAACACGGGCTCGACGGGTTCGGGCACGACGGGGAACTCGGGTGCGGACAGCGGTGCCTTCCAGCCGCCGACGTCGACGGTCACGCCGCTGGCGCCGTGGGACCCTCGGGCGTGCACGGCGAGCGGGGGCGAAGGGACGTAAAGGGAGCTTCTTCGCGTTGCCCGGCGGGTGAAGGGGCGCGGTGACAACGCAGAATTCGAGCCGCAGAAATTTCGCGTCTGTATATGCGCGGCTCGCCGCCGGCGATTCAGCGCGGATATGGGGCACGGCTCATGTTCCGTCACCGCATCCATGAGTCGCGAGTAGAGAGTTGAGCTTTACCTCAAGAAACGGAGCGACTTCGAGAGTCCGGGCCCGTACACGGCGGAAAGGACCGTCCCGTGTCAGCCTCATATAGAGACCGAAAACTTCCAGGGAGACCGCGTTTGCGACGGCTCAGGCGAAGATCTCGCCCCCGTTGGTGTCGAGCGCCTGGCCCGTCATCGCGGCAGACAAGTCCGACGCCAGGTAGACGATGGCGCCGGCGACGTCGGCATCGCTCGGGATCCGACCCAGCGGGACCCGGGCGTTGAGCTCGTCGATGACCTCCTGGGGCGGCACGCCACGCCCGGTCGAGGTCATCTCGATGTACATGTCGACCGAGGGCCCGGCCATCCAACCGGGGACCACGGCGTTGACCCTGATGTTCGACGGCCCGAGCTCGTAGGCCAGCACCCGGGTCGCCGTGAGGAGCGCGCCCTTGGAGATGGCGTATCCCCCCTGGTCGGGTTGCGGCTGGCGGGTGACCATCGACGCCACGTTCACGACAGACCCCCCGCCGCGCTTGCGGAGGAACGGGAGCGCGGCCTTGGTCATCTGCAGCGAGCCGAAGAGGTTGACGTCCATGATCTTGCGCCAGATCGAGAGGTCGACGTCCTCGAAGCTCTGGAAGACGTCGGCGCGGAAGGCGTTGTTGACGACGACGTCGATGCCACCGAACTCGTCGGCCGCCGCGGCCATCAAGGCCGCACAGGCGTCCGGGTCGACGATGTTGGTGGACACGGTGGTCCCACGGGCGCCGAGGGCGGTCACCTCGGCGAGGACCTCGTCGAGCCGGGCCTGCTGGCGCGCCGCGAGCACCACGTCGGCGCCGTGCGCCGCCAAGGCCAACGCGGCCTGGCGACCCAGGCCGGGGCCGACCCCGGACACGACACACACTTTCCCTGCGAGCAGGCCGGTTGCACCCTGCCGACCAGCGGCTTCGTTCTTCGTCGTCATGGGCCGCAGCGTAAGCAGTTGTCCCGTCCCGACGCCAGCCATCCGCGCCGGCGTCACAGAGGCCTGGAAAGATCGCGGCAGGGTTGAGTTAAGGGAGGGTCAATGGCGCTCTGTTGGCACTGCGGGGGCGAGATGTCCGAGGGCATCAGCTGTTTGACCGACCCGATCGTCATCGAGGGCCGGTCCTACGCCCGGATCCGGTGGGGTCAGGAACCGCGCCCCAGACACCGTTACGAGCCCGAGGAGTGCCGGGACTGCGGCACCCCGATCGGCGGCGTCCATCACCCAGGTTGTTGCCTGGAACGCTGTCCAGCCTGCCACGGGCAGGCCATCAGCTGTGAGTGCGAGGTGGATGAGTGCGACTTCGAGAGTGCGCGCCAACCCCGCTGCCGGTCGCACGTGTTGCGCCGAGTCGGCTGGCACTGAGCCGCCGCCAATAGCCGGCGCCGTGCCCTGAGGAAGGGCGCCGCCCCGGCACTCCGGGTCAGACCAGCTTGAGGTCCTGCAACAGCCAGCGATCGTCACTGCGCACGAGCGTCACCTCGATCCGGCTGTCGTCCGTGTTCACACCCTGCTGCGTCGTGTTCGCCACCGACTGGTTCACGAACAGGAGCACGACGGCCTTCGAACCGCTGATCGACTCGACCGCGGACTTCAACACCTTGGCCGACGCCGTGGCCTTGTACTGGACGAGCACCTTGGAGAGGTTGTCGCTCGACTTGATGAAGCTGCGCCGGAACGCCGGGGTCGACTCGCTCTCGACTCGACCGAAGTCGCGCTGCAGATGGTGATAACTGTAGGTGGCCACGTTGATGGCGTCCGCCTGCGCCGTCGCCAGCGCGCTCGCCCGGTCGCCGTTCACCGCGTCCTGGTTCGACAGCTGCACACGGGAGATGACGAGCGCGACCGCCAGGGCGACGATCACGGTGAGGCCGATCAACTCGACCACCCCGAAACGGCGACGCACTCGGGCCTTTGGCGGTGGCGGCGGCCCGGCCGGCCCGGGCGCTGTCGCCTGTTCGTCACCTGACGCTTCGCCGTCGACCGGGATCTCACCCACGACGACATCCTCGCCTCTTTCCGCTTCCAAGACAGTCTCTTCTGACATACCTAACCTCCCGACGCTACGGGTGCCTCAGCCGATCCCCGTTGAAGGAGATCGGGCGCTTGTACGGTGCAGGTGCGCATCAAGTCCGGCGCACCCGTGGCCGCCGTCGGCTCGGGCGACTGGGCCCCCGACAGGTACGGACACACGGTGTTCTGCGTGTTGTAGTAGATGTTCACGGCCACCGAGCCCCCCGACGCGGTGTCGGCGATCTTGTTGACGAAGCCGGGGAGCTGCTGGAGGAGCGACACGAGCGCCGGCTGCTGGGCGATCGCAGTGTCCGAAAGGCCGTCGAGCTCCTTGATCAGCTGAATCAGCGACGCGCCGTCCGACTGGATGAACTGCTGGACCGCCTGCTCAGTGGGGACCCCGTTGTCGAGGATCGCGATGAGGTCGTTGTTGGACGCCGCGAGCTGACCCGTGATCGTCGCCAGTGACTGGCTGAACGAGATGATGTCGGCGCTCGACGCCTGCGCGGTGGCCAGCACGGACGCGCCCGAGTTGATGAGGGTCACCGTGGACGCCTCGGCCGCCTGGAGGGCCGCAATGAGGTGTCGTGACGCGACCGTGATGTTCCGCAGCGCCGGTCCGGTGTCAGCGAACCCTGTCCCGAGCGCGTCGGTGATCGTCTTTACCTCGCTCGACTTGATGGTGCCGATCAGCTGGCCGGCGTCGCTCAGCAGTTGGAAGACGCTGACGGGCACCACGGTGCGGCTGCGGGGAATGAGGCTGCCGGCGTGGAGATCGGGCCCCTGACCCGAGGAGGGCACGAGGTCCAGGTATTGCTCGCCCGCCACCGACAGCTCGTGCACGTGGGCGACTGCGTTGGCCGGGATCACGGTGCCCGGATCGATGGCGAGCGTGGCGACCGCCCCGGACGCGGTGAGGGACATCGAGGAGATCCGCCCGACGTCGACACCCCGGTAGGTCACGAACCCGTCCGAGTACAGGCCGCCGCCCCGCGGCAGGTCGACCGTCACCTGGTAGGCCTGGGCGCCGATCCGCCAGCCGACGACGTCGAAGGCGATGTACGACACCCCGAGCAGGGCCACGACGACGAGGGCGGTCACCCGGACCCAGACCTGTGTCTTGGTCACGGCAGCCCCGCCCCCAACAGCCCGTTGATCGCCTGGGCGTTCGAGGACGACGAGCCAGACGAGCCCGACGAGCCCGACGGAGAGGGCGCCGAAGACGCA
>CAWAPU010000004.1:0-916553 GCA_963783995.1 uncultured Acidimicrobiaceae bacterium | reverse complement strand
TGGTGGTCAAGAGCGAATTGGTGATGGCCGACGTTCCCGAGCTCGGCAGGTTGCTGGCAGTGATCGTGAGAAGCACGCCGGCATTCAGGGCGGTGTCGCCCCCGAGGAGGTACATGTTGCCCGAGTTGTCGAAGGCCAAGTCGCCGTGGGCGTACGTCAACGACGCACCGCTCGGCGTGATGGTGCCGACTTCGGTGCCCGTGGTGCCGTTGAACTTGAAGAGATAGAAGATGGACCCGGCCGAGTTCCAACCGCCGTAGTAGTAGTCACCGTTCAGCGGGTCGACACCGCCGGCGACGAGGTTGCCGCTAGAGACGTTCGTCGCCGGCACGCCCGACACCGTGGAGGACGTGCCGTTCGTGATGTTCTCGATGTCGATGCTCGTCGTTCCGCCGCTGACATCGTTGTCCGCCGTATAGGCCGTCTGGCCATTCGCAGAAATGGCGAGGGCATTGACTGACGATTCGCCCGAACCGATTGTCGGCGGGGCGGCGGCAGTATTGGCCCCTGTGGCGGTATTCACCACGTAGAACGAGCCACCCGCCGTCACGTTGTACGCGGTCCCCGCCGCGCAACTCAATGCCGGGTTGGCGGCCGATGCGGGAGATGCCGACAGCGCCGAGAGTCCCGGCACCGCGCCCACCGCCGCACTAATGGTCGATGAGATCGCCGGCAACGTGATCACCGCGATGGACAACGCGGCCACGGCCGCGCCAATTGACCGAACGCCAACAAACCGCTTCTTCATCTTTTTTCGCCTCGCCAAGTGTGTGACCGCCCGCACCCGCAGAGCCAAACCGCGGGTACCGCCCTCCTGAATCCTCCGCACCGAGTGTACGCATCTCTGCGACAACCGGTCCACAATTCCGCTCAAGTCGACGCAGTTGGCGCCGATATACGGCGCCGTCCTTGCCGGGTGGCATGTCAATCGCCCCTCACCGGCAACGGACACCCCATAGAACGGGGTTGATACCTCAACGCTACGAAACCGGCGCGCCTTTTGTTAGAGCCGTACGACACTTCTTTTCCGGGGAACTTGAGCACTATTTGGTGCCTGGAGGACCACGAACGCCCAATTTCTGTGCGCATCTCAGCCGGTTCGCAGGTCCCGAGACGTGGAGAGAGAGCGCCGGGGCTCCTTTCATTGCCTCACTTCTGTGGCCGAATCGATGACGAGCAAGCTCCTCGTCATCCAGCACGCGTGCACACCCAGATCGGACACCCCCAAATGGAGGGGTCTGCGTCGACGCATCCTCGTATGGGAAGCGACGATCCCCGAGCTGTCCGGCCTGTCGTTCTGAGCGACCTCAGCAGCTCCGCTCTGCGCGCCGAGCAAGGAGTAACAGACCCCGGCCATCTCCCTTTGGGTGGGATCACTCCCACCCAAAGGAGACCGGTTCCGAGGTTCTCCCTCCCCGATTACTTGGCCGCGTGCCCCGGCGAACGGCGGCGCCAGCGGGCGAGCAGCACCAGGGCCGAACCGAGCAGCAGGGCGGCGAGGCCGATCAGCCACTCCTGCGCCAGCATCGCACCGGTGAAGGCGATCGCCGGACTGGTGCTCGGCGTGGTTGCCGGCTTCGTCACCGCCGCGGCGGCCGGGGTCGTGGGCGTCGTGGCCGGCGAGGTGGCCGGCGCTGCCGTCACCGAGGTGGTGACCCCGTCGGTCGGACACGTGGTCGGCGTCGTCGCGTGCGCGTTGGATGCAGTGACCTGAACCGGCGTGCCACAGCTCGGGCCGCTCCAGTTCGCGGTGTTGCTCACGCTGCTGCCCGAGGTCTCCGAGGAGTTGAGCGTCACGGAGAACGTCAACGTGTAGGAGGCCCCGGCGGCGACACCGGCGGGGATCACCCAGGAGATGGTCCCCGAGGACACCGACTCCGTGCAGGCGGGTCCACCGCTGCTCGTCGTGCACGCCGGCGAGCTCGAGACCAGCGTGGTGCCGCTCGGCGCTGCGTCGGTGACGTCGATCGGAGCGGTGGTCGTGGCCGTCCCGGTGTTCTTCACCGTGATGGTGTAGACGATCGGGGTCGTCGATCCGGTGACGATCGACGTCGGGTTCACGGTCTTAGTGACGCTGACCTGCGTCACCGACAATGTCAGCGTGGAGCCGCTCGTCACCGGCGTGCCGCCGGTGGGCGGAACGGCCGTCACTGTGCCCGTGTCGCTGACCGAGCCGTTGGAGAGGTCGGCCTGCGTCACGGTGTAGGTCGCCGTGCATGTCGCCGTGTCACCCGGGTCCAACGAGAAGCTGCCGTTGGTCACCGGGCTGTCACTCGAGTCCACGCAGGTGAGGGCCGAGAGGCTCGAGTCGAGCGACGGCGCCGCCTGGGCGTCGGTCACGTCGACGTTGTCGAGCGTCTCGTTGCCGGTGTTCTCGACGGCGAAGGTGTAGGTCACGGTCTGACCGACCGCGCTCACCGTGGTGAGGTTGGCCGTCTTGGTCACGCTGATGGACGGCGTGTCGACCGCTGGGACGGTGACCTCGTTCGAGGTGGCGGTGACCGGCGTCGGGTCCGGAGCCGTGGCGTTCGCCGTCGAGGTGTCGCTGACCGAGCCGTGGTCGAGGTCGGCCTGCGAAGCGCTGTAGGTGGCCGTGAAGGTGGCCGACTGGCCGGGGACCAGCGAGGCGACCGTTCCGCCGCTGCACGTGCCCGAGGGGGTGGCCAGGCTCTGGCACTGCGGCGTCGAGCTCCCCGTCGCCGGGCTCAGCGGGTTGTCGGTGACCGAGACGTTCGAGAGCGTCGTGTTGCCCGTGTCCGTGACGACGTAGGTGTAGTCGATGACGTCACCGACGGCCGAGTACGAGGCCGTCGTCGTGGACTTGACGATCGACAGCGTGTTGGTCTGCGTTGCGGCGATGGTGACCTCGTTGGAGTTGCCGCTCACTGCGCCGCCCGGACTGCTGCCGTTGGCCGTCGAAGTGTCGTTGATCGAGCCATTGTCGATGTCGTCCTGGGTGACGCTGTAGGTGGCCGTGAAGTGCGCCACCTGGCCCGGCAGCAGCGAGGCGACCGTCGCACCCGAGCAGGTGTCTGCGGGATTGGTCAGGTCCTGGCACTGCGGCGTCGAGGTCGCTCCGGCCGGCGCGATCGGGTTGTCCGTGACGCTGACGTTGGTCAGCGTCGTGTTGCCCGTGTCGGTGACGGCGAAGCTGTACGTGATGGTCTGATCCACCGCGTCGACCGACGAGACGTTGGCCGACTTGACCACCGAGATCGTGTTGGTCTGGACGGCCGGCACGGTGACCTCGTTGGAGTTGCCGCTCACTGCGCCGCTCGGGCCGGTGCCGTTCGCCGTCGAGGTGTCAGAGACCGAGCCGTTGTTGAGGTCGAGCTGGCTCACGGCGTAGGTGGCCGTGAAGTGCGCCACCTGGCTGGGCGCCAGCGACGCCACCGTCGCACCCGAGCAGGGGTCCGAGGGGCTGGTCAGGTCCTGGCACTGCGGGGTCGAGCTCCCCGTCGCCGGGCTCAGCGGGTTGTCGGTGACCGAGACGTTCGAGAGCGTCGTGTTGCCCGTGTTGGTGACGGTGTAGGTGTAGCTGATCGTGTTGCCGACGGCCGAGTAGTTGACCGTGGGCGACGCCTTGACCACCGAGATCGTGTTGGTCTGGACGGCCGGCACGGTGACCTCGTTGGAGTTGCCGCTCACTGCGCCGCTCGGGCCGGTGCCGTTCGCCGTCGAGGTGTCAGAGACCGAGCCGTTGTTGAGGTCGAGCTGGCTCACGGCGTAGGTGGCCGTGAAGTGCGCCACCTGGCTCGGCGCCAGCGACGCCACCGTCGCACCCGAGCAGGGGTCCGAGGGGCTGGTCAGGTCCTGGCACTGCGGGGTCGAGCTCCCCGTCGCCGGGCTCAGCGGGTTGTCGGTGACCGAGACGTTCGAGAGCGTCGTGTTGCCCGTGTTGGTGACGGTGTAGGTGTAGCTGATCGTGTTGCCGACGGCCGAGTAGTTGACCGTGGGCGACGCCTTGACCACCGAGATCGTGTTGGTCTGGACGGCCGGCACGGTGACCTCGTTGGAGTTGCCGCTCACTGCGCCGCTCGGGCCGGTGCCGTTCGCCGTCGAGGTGTCAGAGACCGAGCCGTTGTTGAGGTCGAGCTGGCTCACGGCGTAGGTGGCCGTGAAGTGCGCCACCTGGCTGGGCGCCAGCGACGCCACCGTCGCACCCGAGCAGGGGTCCGAGGGGCTGGTCAGGCTCTGGCACTGCGGGGTCGAGCTCCCCGTCGCCGGGCTCAGCGGGTTGTCGGTGACCGAGACGTTCGAGAGCGTCGTGTTGCCCGTGTTGGTGACGGTGTAGGTGTAGCTGATCGTGTTGCCGACGGCCGAGTAGTTGACCGTGGGCGACGCCTTGACCACCGAGATCGTGTTGGTCTGGACGGCCGGCACGGTGACCTCGTTGGAGTTGCCGCTCACTGCGCCGCTCGGGCCGGTGCCGTTGGCCGTCGAGGTGTCAGAGACCGAGCCGTTGTTGAGGTCGAGCTGGCTCACGGCGTAGGTGGCCGTGAAGTGCGCCACCTGGCTGGGCGCCAGCGACGCCACCGTCGCACCCGAGCAGGGGTCCGAGGGGCTGGTCAGGTCCTGGCACTGCGGGGTCGAGCTCCCCGTCGCCGGGCTCAGCGGGTTGTCGGTGACCGAGACGTTCGAGAGCGTCGTGTTGCCCGTGTTGGTGACGGTGTAGGTGTAGCTGATCGTGTTGCCGACGGCCGAGTAGTTGACCGTGGGCGACGCCTTGACCACCGAGATCGTGTTGGTCTGCTCAGTGGGGACCGTCACCTCGTTCGAGTTGGCCATCGTGGTGCCACCCAGCGGTGCGGGGTTGGTGCCCGTCGTCTTGGACGTGTCATTGATCGAGCCGTTGTTGATGTCGGCCTGGGTGACCGTGTACACGCCGCTGAAGTGTGCGACCTGGTTGGGGAGCAGCGTGGTGCTCGAGGTCGACGTGCACGAGCTGGCCGACGGGTTCGTCAGCGTGTTGCAGGTCGGGCCAGAGGTGAGCGCGCCGGCCGGCGAGATCGGAAGGTCGGTCACGCCGACATTGGTCAGGGTGACGTTGCCCGTGTTGGTGACCACGTAGTTGTAGGTGATGGTCTGGTTGGGCGTGTCGACCGAGATGGTCGAGGTCGACTTCACGATCGTCAGCCCGGGGCTCTGGGTCACGCCGACCGTCGCCGAGGAGGGCAGTGACGTCGTCGTGCCCCCGATCGACGGCGGATTGGTGCCCGTCGACGTGGCGGAGTCCTGGATGGAGCCGTTGTTGAGGTCGGCCTGGGTCACGGTGTAGCTGCCCGTGAAGTGCGCAACCTGTCCGGGGGCCAGCGACGCCACGGACGTGCCCGAGCAGGTCCCGGCCGGGTTGGTCAGGTTCTGGCACGTCGCCGTCACGTTGCCTGCCGGTGCGGTCCCGGTGTCGTTCACGCTGACGTTGGTCAACGTGACGTTGCCGGAGTTGGTGACCGTGAAGGTGTAGGGGATCACCGTCCCGACGGTCGACACCGTAGAAGTGGTCGTGGCCTTGACGGTCGTCAGGCCGGGGCTCTGGGTGACGTTCACCGTCGCCGTGGCCATGTTGGAGGTGACGCCCTTGCCCAGGTCCGTCGTCCCCGACGCGGTGGCCGAGTCCTTGATCGAGCCGTTGTTGAGGTCGGCCTGCGACGTGTCGTAGGTGGCCGTGAAGGTGGCCGACTGGTTCGGGAGCAGCGTCGTGCTCGACGTCGAGGTGCACGAGCTGGCCGAGGGGTTCGACAGCGAGTTGCAGGTCGGGCCGCTCGCCAGGCTCCCTGCCGGCGCGGTCTGGGTGTCGGCGACGCTGACGCCGTTCAACGTGACGTTGCTCGTGTTCGTCACGACGAAGGTGTAGGTGACCGGGGTGCCGAGGGTCGAGACGGTGGTCGGGCTCGGGGTCTTGGAGATCGTCAACCCGGTGTTCTGGTTGGCGGGCACGGTGACCTGGTTCGAGGTCCCGGTGATGGTCCCGCCGCCGGGCGGCGTGCCCGTGGCCGTCGAGGTGTCGTTGACCGAGCCGCTGTTGAGGTCGGCCTGGCTCACCTTGTAGGTCGCCGTGAACGTGGCCGTCTGGTTCGACAGCAGCGTCGTGCTCGACGTGGAGGTGCACGACCCCGTCGGACCGGTGAGGCCGGTGCACGTCGGGCCTGTGGTGAGTGCGCCCGCCGGTGCGATCGGGTTGTCCGTCACGCTGACGTTGGTCATCGTGACCGGCCCGGTGTTCTGGACCGTGTAGGTGTAATTGATGGTGTCACCGACGTTGGTCACCGACGTGGTCGTCGTCGCCTTCGAGATGGACAGCGTCGCCGGGGTGTTGGTGAACGTGCAGACGACCTGCGCGCCGGCGTTGCCGCTGGCGGCCGGGAAGGCCGGCAGCAGCACACTCGTGCCGCTGCCACTGGCGAACGCCGCCGAGCCGTTCAGGCATGAGTACGTCGTCGAGTAGTTGCTGAGGCTCCCCGACGCCGCTGTCTCGGCGATCGTGTACTGCTGGGTGGGGAAACCGACGACCGGGCCGGCCTTGGCAGCCTGGACCCCCGTGGCGGTGCCCGTCGTCGTCGCCGTGTTGCCGCCCGAGATCCCGCCGCCGGTGATGCTGAGGTTGAACTGGTCGGTCGAGGCGGCGCGGCCGACGACGTTCTTCTGCAATGTGAGCGAGCCGTTGTATTGGCAGCTCGCCATGTCGGCCCAATCGTTGGAGCCGAGGCTCGGCAGGGTCGCCACGGTGCCGGTGTTGGCGTTGATCGAGACGAAGCTTCCGCTCTCGCTGCCGGCGTAGAGCACGGAGTTGGAAGCGAAGGCGATGCCGTCGTAGACCTGCGAGCTCGTCGTGCTGAGACCGCTCGGCGTCAGGTTGGTCGCGGCGAGCGTGGAGCTGCCCGACGTGCCAAGGGGGCCGGGGACGACCAGCACGTGGGCGTTGTACCCACCACTCACGCTGTAGCCGGCGAGGATGTAGAGGTTCCCCGAGCCGTCGAAGGCCATGTCACCCGAGAGGAAGGTCGGGGACCCCGACGGAGCCGACACCGTGCCGACCTGGGCCGCCGTGCCGGTCGGGCTCATGGCGTAGAGGCTGAAGCTGGTGCTCCCGCTCGAGGGGTTCCAGCCGCCGTAGTAGTAGTAGCCGTTGAGGGGGTCGACGGCTCCGGCGACGACTTCGGTGACACCCGTGGCGACGGGCACCGAGTACGTCGTCTGCGTCGCGGTCAAGAAGTCGTAGGCGTAGACCGTCGTGTGACCGCCCGACGGGGTGAAGTTCGCGGTGTAGCCCTCGCTGCCATCCGAAGCGAGGGCGAGCGCGTTGACGTCGCCGCCACTGGACGGGCCTATCTTCACGCCGGTGCTCGCGACCGTGTAGGGCGAGCTCGCCAAGATCGAGGAGAGCGCGCCGCTCGTGGTCACGTTGTAGATGTAGCCCGTGCAGTTGAGTGCCCCCGCGGCCGATGCGGGAGATGCCGACAGCGCCGAGAGTCCCGGCACCGCGCCCACCGCCGCACTAAGGGTCGATGAGACCGCCGGCAACGTGATCACCGCGATGGACAACGCGGCCACGGCCGCGCCAATCGACCGAACGCCAACAAACCGCTTCTTCATCTTTTTTCGCCTCGCCAAGTGTGTGACCGCCCGCACCCGCAGAGCCAAACCGCGGGTACCGCCCTCCTGAATCCTCCGCACCGAGTGTACGCATCTCTGCGACAACCGGTCCACAATTCCGCTCAACTCGACGCAGTTGGCGCCGATATACGGCGCCGTCCTTGCCGGGTGGCATGTCAATCGCCCCTCGCCGGCAACGGACACCCCATAGAACGGGGTTGATACCTCAACGCTACGAAACCGGCGCGCCTTTTGTTAGAGCCGTACGACACATCTTTTCCGGGGAACTTGAGCACTATTTGGTGCCTGGAGGACCACGAACGCCCAATTTCTGTGCGCATCTCAGCCGGTTCGCAGGTCCCGCTCTGCAACGACGCTGTGCGCGAGGCGGAATGAATCGTCGCCCACCTGTGCCATGCCTGAAGATCGCGCGTCGGCTCGACATCGGAGCACAGGAGACGTCCAGGATCACCTCATAGTCGCGGTGAATCCTTCTTTATGAGAAGGGCGATGACTCGGCGTCCGGTAACTGGGTCGCCTGAGGCAGTCCGGACGCGCCACGGCGCCCCCCGAACGAGGGCGCCGCACCGAGGCATCCCCCTCCGGGCGGGCACGAAGCCCGCCCGGAGGAAGCGCCCTACCTCCGATGTACTCCCCTCCGAGAGCTAGTCCCGACCTGCCGCGTGCTTCGGCGAGCGGCGGCGGCGACCGATCAGCACGAGCGCCGCACCGAGGATGAGAGCGCCGAGGCCGATGAGCCACTCCTGCGCCAGCATCGCACCGGTGAAGGCGATGGCCGGGCTGGTGCTCGGCGCCGTTGTGGGCGTCGCCGTCGTGCCCGTCGCGGCGGCCGTCGTGGTGGCCGGTGCTGTCACCGGCGCCGCGGTCAGCGACATCGTCCCGGGCACGTACGTGATCGTGTAGTTCGCGTCGACCGCGCCCGAGCAGTTCGTCGGGTACACAGCCGCCGCGCTGGTGCTGGTGGCCGTGGTCGAGCACGTCGGTGCCGTCGTCAGCGACGTCGCCGTGTCACCGTTCACGAAGCCGGTGTAGGCCGCCGTGACGGCCGGGATCGTCCCGCCGATGTTCGCCGAGCCGCTCGATGCGGTGATCGTCAACGCCGCCGGCGTCACGGTCAGCGCCCCGGCGACGTAGGTGAACGCGTAGTTCGGGGCCACACCGCCCGAGCAGGTCGTCGGGTAGCTGCCGACCGGGCTCGAGGAGGTCGCCGTCGTCGTGCACGTCGGCTGGGTGGTGACGACGCTCGACGTCTGCCCGTCCACGAAGCCGGTGATGGTCGACGTGATCGTCGGGATGGCGTGAGCCCGGATCGACGCCGACGAGCTGCCGCCGCCGTAGACCACGCTGGCGTTCGACGCCGTCGCCGTCAGGGGGGCGGGCGTCACCACGTCGTTGCCGGGGTCATAGGTGAACGAGTACCTCGGGTCGGACGCTCCGGAGCACGTGTCCGCGCCGGTGTCGGTGCCGACCGGCGTGGTGTCCACGACCGTCGTGGAGCAGGTCGCCCCGGTCGCCGGCGTCACGAGCGGCGCGTACGTCGGGGTCACAGTCGGGGCCGTCGTCTGACCGTAGACCGACGTGTCGTTCGAGGCGGTCACGAGCACCGGGATCAGCGCGGTCACGGTCGTCGTCACCGTCGTGCTGGAACACGGCACAAGCGCGATGGCATTCGGAGAGGCCGGGCCCGAGACCACTTGGCCCGGCGGCACCGGATCGGACGAACAGCCTGGTCCACTCCAGAGGGCCGTGTTGGAGATCGGCCCGGCCGGGGCGGAAGTGCTCGTCGCCACCTCGAAGCTGACGGTGACGGTCGATCCGGGAGCGACTCCCGTGACCGTCCACGTGATATTGCCCGAGCCGTCCACGCTGACGGAGCATGCGGCCGGACTCGGCACGGTCACGCAAACCGGCGTTCCGCTGACGAGCGTCGTGTTCGGTGGCGCGGCGTCGGAAATGGAGACGCCGCTCGCGGACCCGCCGATGTTGTCGGCGGAGAGGGTGTACGTGATGTCCCCCGGCGTGCCCTGGTAAATCGGTCCCGAGGTCGAGGCGCTCTTCGAGACCACGAAGTCGGCCGGGATCGTGAAGTCCGCGGCGGTCAGGGAGTTCTCGAGGCTGAAGTACGTGCTCGAGCCGCTCGCCAGTCCCGTGCCACTCAGACCCGAGCCACCGCCGCCGGTGAGGTTCAGCACGCCCGACTTTTTGTCGCTGGAGATATTAGTGAAGAAGGTTCCCGGACCCTCGTACCCGCTATTCGAGTACCCCGACGGTGGGTTGGCGGGGAAGTTGCATCCGGTCGAACCGGTCCAGTGGCCGTAGTTGCCCGAGCAGATGCCGTCGCCGTCGAAGCCAAAGATGTTGAGGTCTGAGCTGAGGTCGACGGAAGGAATGGTGAAGCCGGTGTTGTTGACGATCCCGACCAAGGTGTCCTCAATACCGTCGAAGGGGGGCTCGGTGGGCGACGTCGCCGCCGTGACCGTGGCCCCACTCGTCCCCAATGTGATGAGGATCCCGCAACCGGTGTCCTCTCCAATCGCCGGACACTCGGAGAACTGCGGCGCCACCGACGGTGACGCAGCGGGCGCGGCGACCGCCGATCCGTCGACGGGGGGGGCCGAAGAGCCGACTGGGCTGTTCAGGAGCGGAACTGCAATTGCAGCCGCGATGCCCATGGACGCAGCCACCATCACGACTGCACGAAAAGCCAGGGGACGCTTTTTCATTTGTCTTCGCCTTTGTCTCGCCAATGCGTCGGCCGGGGGGGTTCCCGGCGAAGGGGGTGCAACGGTGCAAACTTAGACCCGGGAACACCCGTGAAGCCATGTTTTCCGGAGGCGCGCCCCCCGTTTCATGACGGCCTTCGGCGCTGCAACCAGGGGATTCTGCAACGGGTTCCACAGCGTCACAGCCCGCTGTACTGGGGAAATCGGCCGGTACCCAGGCTTGGCCCAGGCCTCATTGCACCCCGGAGGCCGCAAAAAAGTAAGCCGCATTCCTGACAAAATTGTCGCTGAGTTGACTCAAGAATCCTCAAGTCCGTGCCGCGCCGGCCGATAGCTGCAACCTTTTGGCATTGCAAGTGCCCGAACTCCGGGTCCCCCGCACCCGCGCCACGCGGGTCTGGTCCGACCGTCCACTTCCCCTGGGCGCCCCTCCGGGACGTCACGAACTCAGCCGCACGCGTGCGCCAGTGCCTCGTCCCAGCTCGCCCCGTTCTGCAGCAGCATCCGGAAACCCATGAGCTGTCGCGGCATGCCGATCGCCATCACTCCGCGCAACCGGTCGTCGCGTCCGTAGACGGCGAGGAACTTTCCCTCGGCGAGCGAGCCGAGGGCGATCTCGACTTCGTCGTCTCCCCCGGGGTTCCCGAGCACCTGGATGCGGATGCCGTACTGGTCCGACCAGAAATACGGGATCGGGGTGAACGGCACCGCGTCGGCCCGACCGGCCAGCAGGCTGCGCGCCGCCGCCAATCCCGCGTTCGCCGCCACCTCCCAGTGCTCGATCCGCACCAGCTCGTCCCAGACGTCGTGGCGCCACCGCCAGCGCGCGATGTCGCCGGCGACGACGATGCCGTCGGCGGCGAAGAGCCGGTCGTCGCAGACGACCCCGTTGTCGATCGTGAGCCCGGATCCCTCGAGCCACGCCGTCGACGGTGCGACCCCGATACCCATGACCACCACGTCGGCGTCCAGGGTCTCACCACTGGCGAGGTGCACACTCAAGCGCGCCCCCTCCAAGCCGCGCTCGACCCGCTCGATCCCGACCCCCGTTCGCAAGTCGACGCCGTGCGCGCCGTGCAGCGACGCACAGTGGCCGCCGACGACGGGACCCAAGACGTTCGACAGCGGGACGTCCATGACCTCGAGCACGGTGACCCGACAGTCGAGCCCGGCACACGTCGACGCGACCTCCGAGCCGATGAAGCCCGCACCCACGACGACCACCCGCGTGCCTTCCGCCGCGGTGACGGCGGCCCGCAGCGCCAGCGAGTCGTCGAGCGTGCGCAGCACGAAGAGCCCGTCCGCCGGGCCGAGGGACTCGGTGCCCGAGAGCCTGCGCGGCGCGGCGCCAGTCGCCACCACGACGCCGTCACCCGACAGCACCGTCCCGTCCTCGAGCTCGACCTTGCGGCCGTCAGCATCGAGCCGCACGGCTTGACGCCCCAGGACCTCGTGCACCTGGAGCTCGCTCGATCGCTTCTTGTCGGCCAGCACCGCCTTCTCCGGTGGCCACGTCCCGGCCAATATCTGCTTGGACAGCGGGGGGCGGTCGTACGGCAGGTGCGGCTCCAGGCCGACGAGGCTGATCTTTCCGTCGTAGCCCTCGGCGCGCAGGCCCTCCGTCGCCCGCCAGCCGGCAAGCGACGCCCCGACGACGATCACTGACTCCATTGCCACCGCGAACCCCTCGCCCTGATCCCGACCGACCGAAACCCGACCGAACGCCTCAGCCGCCGAACATCGCCATCCACTCCTCCGCGGAGCGGGGACGGAAGACGTAGTTCCAGCGCCGGGTCTCCCCCATGCTCTGGGAGGGCTCGGCCGAGTAGAGGTGGCCCGGGAACAAGGTCGCATCGTCGGGCACGCGGGCCAGGCGGGTGTGGATCGACTCGTACATGGCGAGGGGGTCCGAGCCCGGGAAGTCCGTGCGCCCGCATCCCTCCAAGAAGAGCGTGTCCCCGGCCACCAGGCGCCCGTCGACGAGGAAGCACTGGCTGCCCGGCGTGTGGCCGGGCGTGTGGATGAGCTCGATGTCGACGTTGCCCACGCGTACGACGTCGCCGCTGTGGTGGCCCACGAGGTCGTCACCGCCGACGCCTGTCGTCCGCTCGACCCACGGGACCTCGTCGGCCTGGACGTGGATCGGCACCGAGACCTTCTCGAGCAGCGCGCCGATGCCCTCGAGCGACCAGCCGGCCATGGTCCCGCCGAGATGGTCGGGGTGGAAGTGCGTCCCGAGGACGCCGGTCAGCTCCATGCCGTCCGCCGCCACGATGTCCAACAGGTCCTGCACGGCGTAAGCCGGGTCGACGACGACCGCCTCGCCGGTCGAGCGGTCGCCGATGAGGTAGACGAAGTTGACCATCTGGCGCGCCATCACGTCGTCGTGCGCGAAGTCGCGGCCCGAGAGCAGCTGCTTGAAGTAGAGCCGCTCGTCGGCCCCGGGCACCGTGCCCGCGTCACTCATCGTCGTCGTCTCCCTTGCTGACCGACTCGAGCCGCGGCACGAGCTCCTCGACCTGGGCGCGGGTGCGGCGCAGCCGCTTGTCCAGCTCGTCGATGAGCACGCTGGCGCGCTCGAGCCGCGTCACCAGCACGTCGACGTCGACCTCGCGCTGTTCGAAGAAGTCGACGATGGCATCGAGCTCGCGGCTCGCCTCGGTGTAGCTCAACTTCTCGACCGGCACGGCAGCGGGCACGTCGGGAGGGCTCACGCCATCCCGTCCTCGTCCTCACCCGTCGCTCCGGCAACCGCAACAGCCACCACTGCCGCATCCACTGCCTCTGTCCCCAACCCCATCCCGTTCACGTCGCCTTGTCCGTCTCTCCCATCGAGTCCATCGAGTCCACCGAGTCCGCCGAGTCCACCGAGTCCACCGTGCTGTGCACTCTTCCGTCGGCCAACCTTGTCACGATCGATGCCCCGGGGGCCATGTCCCCTGCACTGCGCACGAGAGAACCGTCGGCCCGCAGGGTGAGGGAGTACCCGCGTTCAAGCTGCCGGTCCACGTCGTACGCCGCCAACAGGCGCTGCCAGGCGCGCACCTGCTCGGCCCGGCGGTCGAGTTGGGTCAGGGCCCCGGGGCCGAGACGGCCGGCTCGTTCCGCCAACGCGCCCTCGGAGCGAGCCAGCGCGGCCGGCGCCCGACCGCCCACCGAGACCGCCGCGCGCGACAGGCGCTCGCCGTGCACCCGCAACTGTTGGCGGGCGGTGGCGGCGAGCCGCCCGCGCAGGCGCACGTCGCGCGCCGACGCCTCGGTCAGGAAGGACGGCACGCGCCCCGCCAACACCGAAGCCGGCGCAGCCACGTGACCGCTCCACCAGTCCCGCGTCCGCGCCACGATCGCCTGTCCGCACTCGGTCGGCGTGATGAATGCCCGCGCCGCGACGATGTCCGCCACGCTCTGATCGCCGGTGTGCCCGATGCCGGTCCACACCGGCACGCCGCAGCCGGCGACGGCGCGCGCCACGACCTCTGACTCGAACGCCGCCAGGTCGGCCCGGCCCCCGCCGCCGCGCACCAGCGCGACGACGTCACAGCCACTCCGCCCCAACATCGCGACGGCGCGCGCGATCGAGGCCGGCGCGGCCGGTCCCTGCACCGGCACCTTGACGTGCGACACGCGGAAGCCGAAGCCCGAACCGGTCAGCTGGCCGAGGAAGTCGCGGCACCCCTCGGTTTCGGGGCTGGCGACGAGCCCGACGTGGAGCACGACGTCCGAGAGCGGCACGCCCGCGTTCCGGCGCAACAACCCCTCACCCTCGAGCGCGGCCAACAGCGCGCTGCGCTGTGCGGCGAGCCGCCCCAACAACGCGGTCACGTCGATGTCGGCCAGGATCAGGCTCAGCTCGCCCTTCGCTCGATACAAGTCGAGCGACCCGCGCAACACCACCACCATGCCCTCGGCGAGCTCGATGCCCTGCTTGCCCAGCGAGTGACGCAGCGGCGTCCACGACGTCCGCCAGCACTTGACCTTCAGGACGGCTTGCCCGCTCCGCCCCCCGCGAGCGCCACCGCGCCCTGCCTCGTCCTCCGGGTCCACCAGATCGAGATACAGGTGCCCCGAGCGGTGATCCGACAGGTGCTGGATCTCCCCTCGCACCCACAGGTGCCGCTTCCGAGGAAACGACTGCGCCAGCGCCGCCTCGACCTCGTCGTAGAGGCCCCCAATAGAGAGGACACCCGGACGCTCCTCTGCCGCCGCCCCGTCGACCGCAGCCCCGGCTCCCTCACCGCCCGCCTCGGGTGCCACCTCAGGATCGAACAACTGCGCCGCATCCCCCGGGGAAGGGGCGGCGGCGGGCACGGAAGCGGACGAACGAGGCACTGCCATCCACGCTACCGAGGCCCTGTGCGTCGGCGGACCGGGAAGCCGAACGGGGTCAGTCGATACTGCCCGCAGGGGCGATCCATTCGCAGCGCTGACCCGTGACGTTGGCGATCGAGTCGAAGTCCGCGTCGTAGTGCAGCAGGACCAGGCCGTCCGCCTCCGCCGCTGCCGCAATCAGCAGGTCCGGGACTTTGCGCCCGCGCTGGCTCCGTGCGGCGAGGAGCCGTTGGACCTGTCGTGCCCGTTGGACGTGCTCGGCCGTCGTCTCGACGAGCTCGAACACGGACAGATCGGCCATGTCTCGATCCCATTCCCGGGCGTTGCGACTCCCGTAACCGACCTCGAGGTCGGTGATCCCGGCCCGACCGACTCGACCCGCCTCCGCCAGCGGATCGATCACGGCGCGCACGGCGGATGCACCAAGCCGGCTGATCACACTGGTGTCGACCAGATGGGTCAGCGCCACGCGTCGTCACGAGAGACGTCACGCTTGGCCAGGCGGTCGAGGGCATCACGAACCTTGGTGTTCCTGCCCGCACTGGCTCGCCGCAGCGCCTCGTTCACGGTCTCTTTCATGGTCGCAGTACCCAATTCAGCCTGGGCTGCCGAAAGAACGGTCTCGTCGATGTCCACCAGGTGCTTCGCCATGCCATTAGTATATATGTAGGGTGTTTTGTATATACCGCCCCGGTTCAACCCCCACGCCATAAGGCGGCGTCCATATAGTCCCGAAACAACAAGAGGCCGTCTCTTCCATACACAACCTGAATCTCGGCCTCGACTCTGCTTTTGGCGACGAGCGATGCCGTCACCGGGTTCACGACATCGCAGTCCGACCACACCCGACGCCGTTCCTCCACCTCGAGTGCCAGACTGGATACGACGGTGAGTCGGCTGGGTGGCCGCGGCACGGACCGACGCAAGCCGGGATCGTGTCGAGGAAGGTCGGGACTCCGAAGAGCAGGGTGCTGGCGAAGCCAGTCGAGGTGACTCGCAGGACAGTGCCACAGAAAGGAAACCGCCGATGGCGGGTTGGGGATCTCCGGCCCGCACAGGTAAGGGTGAAAAGGTGCGGTAAGAGCGCACCAGCGGCGAAGGCGACTCCGCCGGCTCGGTAAACCCCACCCGGAGCAAGGCCAAGCGTGGGAGATGGGCTGCTCGTCCCGTCCCTGAGAAGGGGCGCTCCCCAGGTAGGCCGCTTAGATGGATGGCCACCCCGGCCTCCTGCCCTCACCGGCAGGCGGTCGGACAGAATCCCGCCTACAGGCCGGCTCACCGTCAACTACAGAACATCGTCAGCCGCTGGTGTAGGACAGCCCGACGGTGCCCGAGCCCGTCAGTGTTGTTAAGAGGCTCGCCCCACTGCCATTCGCGGACAACACCACCATGGCGAGATCGCCCTTGGGGATCACCTCACTCAGCCCGGTGGCGCTCCCGGTGCTGACAGTGCCTACCGCCACGATGCCGCTGAACGGGGTCATAGGGATGGCAAGGATCGGGCTGTAGGTCAGCCCGCCATTGCTGCTCACCCAGACCTGGACCTGCACCGCTACGAAGCCAACGAGGATGTCGATCGCCTCGTTGACGTTGAAGGACGCCGAGACGCCCGTGATCGTCTCGTTGCCCGGTACCACCTGCCCCACCCAATTGTCAGTGGAATCCGTATTGATGATGGCCCCGCCCGTGATGACGGATACCGGGGCGCTGGCGAGCGCCCCGTTCGGGGGTAACAGCCCGACATTGCCCGCCGCCCCGGTGATGGTGGTTGTCAGCGCGACGGCGCCGCTCGACTCGAAGGTCCCGGAGACTCCGCCGGGGCCCGTCGAACCGCTCGCACCCGTCGCTCCTGTCGCGCCCTGTGGTCCTGTCGCGCCCTGTGGTCCAGTCGCGCCCGTGGTCCTGTCGCGCCCTGTGGTCCAGTCGCGCCCTGTGGGCCTGTCGTGCCTGTCGTGCCGGTCGCGCCCTGATGGGCCTGTTGCACCAGTCGGCCCGATGGGACCGGTAGGGCCTGTGGCGCCCGAGGCGCCTGTCGGGCCGGAGGGACCAATGGTGCCAGTGGCTCCGGTTGCACCCGTGAGGCCCATCGGACCACTGGCTCCGGTTGCACCCGTGAGGCCCATCGGACCACTGGCTCCGGTTGCACCCGTGAGGCCCATCGGACCACTGGCTCCGGTTGCACCCGTGAGGCCCATCGGACCACTGGCTCCGGTTGCGCCCGTGAGCGCCATGATCGGACCACGTGGGCCCGTGCGGCTCGGACACGCCCGGTTGACCCGTGGGCCTATCGGACCCCTGGCTCCGGTTGCACCCGTGAGGCCCATCGGACCACTGGCTCCGGTTGCACCCGTGAGGCCCACCGGACCAGTGGCTCCGCCGGCGCCCGTGTCGCCGGTATTGCCCTGAGGGCCCTGGGCGCCCGTCGCGCCCTGCGGTCCGACGGCTCCCGACGCACCGGTCGCGCCTTGGGCTCCAGAGGACAGCAGTCCGCTCCCACCCACGACGGGCCGATTCAGCGGAGTTCCGCCCATTGAGCCAAGGAATTGGGCGTCACCAAAGCTGAAGACGCCGCCGTCGGAACCGATCAGCCAGTAGCCGAGGCCCGTCGGCGTCGAGATGATCCCCACGATGTTGCGCACGTGGATCCCGAGTTCGGGCAACGAACCGTAGAACTTCGCCCCGCCGAACGCGAAGACCCCGCCGTCAGATCCCACCAGCCAGTAGCCCGAACCCGAGGGCAGGTCGGCTCGGTTCGTGAGGCCGGCTCTGCCGAGGGCTGCCGGGGACGCCGCACCGGCCGACACGTCATGCAGACCGATGAGCGCCGGCGTCAAGAAGCCAGCAATCGCCGCACTCGCTGCCACCCCGTACATCCCTCGAGACAACGTGCGACGTGCGGCGCGGTTCATGTTGACGCTCACGACATCCTCCTCGGCCACGGGCGGTCGTGGGAACAGCCCATGCCGCAAGATACGACCGTTGACGCAGCGGCGCAGTGATCCACGCCCCGTCCGGTTATGGCCGACGCACCCCATTACCGCTGGCAGGACCGACGGAGCCGCATCGCTACCCCCATTTCATCTAATCGCAGCCGCGCAGCGAGTCCCCTGCCAGGGCGCTCAGATGGATGGCGACCCCGGCCTTCTGCCTTCCCCGGGCAGGGGCCCGGACAGAACCCCGCCCACAGGCCCACTCACTCGTCAGCCGCTCCAATTCTCCAAGTCCCGGCCGGTACGATGACAAATGGAGTCGGACTGACGGAATCGTCAGTCGACACGGGGGCGAAATGGAAACTCGGACAGACGATCGAACGTTGGCCGCTCGTCTCCACTTGAGCCGACGCTCCCTCCAGGTGGCGCTCGGGGTCTTCTGGATCTTCGACGGCCTCCTCAAGTTCCAGCCCGCCCTCTTGAAGGCGTCCTTCGTCGACACCGTCATCCGACCGATGGCGGCGGGTCAGCCATCGCTGATCGCCTCCGCCATCAACCACATGGCGAATTACTTGTCCCATGAGCCGACCACGTGGGTCGCGATCTTCGGGCTGATCGAGATCGCCATCGGGATCGGCATGCTGTTCCGGCGGACCGTGAAAGAGGCGCTCGTCGCCTCCTTCATCTGGGGCGCCGGCATCTACCTCTTCGGCGAGGGCTTCGGGATGGTGCTGACCGGCCACACGTCGCCGCTCGTCGGCGCTCCTGGAGCCGTGTGTTTCTACGTCCTGCTCGGCGCGCTGGTGTGGCCGAAGGAAGAAGAGGACACCGCACCCGACGCAGCCGTCGGCGCCGATTCGTCGGTCGCTGGCCGTGGCGTGTTCGGAGGGAAAGGCGCGCTCTTGGTCTGGGCCGCCATCTGGTTCTTCGAGGCGATCATCTGGATGTTCCCCGCCAATCGAACCGGGAACGCCATCTCCGCGCAGCTCTCGACAACCGCACATGGGGAACCCGGCTGGTACGCGCATTTCTTGACCTCCTTCGGCCATACGTTCACGGGCGCCGGCGTGTGGGTGGCCGTGCTGCTCGCCGCCGCCTCGATCGTGATCGGGCTCGGGCCGCTCATCTCGAACCGGATCGAGGTGTTCGTCTGCCTCGGCATCGGCCTCGCGCTGATCTACTGGATAACGGGTCAGGGCCTCGGCGAGCTGATGACCTTCGGTGGGACCGATCCCGCCAACGGACCGATCATCGCTCTCATCGGGCTCTCGATCCTTCCGCTCGTCCACGCGCCCGCCGAACAGCCCGTGCCGGCCGCACGCGCCATGACGCGACACCCTCTCGCGGTGACACTGGCCGCCACGGGAGTCGTGCTTGTCCCCCTGGCCGTGGCGGCGACCCCGGCGAGTTCGAGCGCCTTGGTGTCGGTGGCCGCGGCGTCGACCTCGTCGCCCTCGTCGGCCGGCGGCTCGATGTCGGGCATGTCGATGTCAGGCTCAGGATCGGGAGCAACGACAACAAAGACGAGGGCTTCGACGAAGATGAGCATGTCGATGACCGGTGGTCTCGATGCGACCGACACCAACTGGAAGTACACCGGGCCTCCGTTGCCCGCGGCCGAGGTGCAGGAGCTCACCGTCTCGAGCGACGACCAGGACAAGGGTCACGCGATGCAGACGCCGAACTGCAACACCAAGCCCACCGCGGGGCAACTGCTGGGCGCCACCCAGTACGTCCAGGCCGTCTCGTCGGCGGTGGCGAAATACAAGGATCTCAGCGTGGCCAAGGCCGCCGGGTACGTGCCCATCACGTCCACCAATTATCCGGTCGTGCACTACCTGAACTTCGCCTACATGAACCGGCAGGACATCATGAATCCGAACAAGGTGGATTCACTGGTGTACGCCACCACTCCTTATGGACCGGTGCTGGTCGCCGCCATGTTCCTCATGCCGGGGCAAGGACTTGATGGGCCGATGCCCTATGGCTGCCTCGTCCAGTGGCACGCCCACACGAACCTGTGCACCAGCGACGTCACCCACGTGATCGACGGCTTCCAGCCCTGCCGCGCCGGCACGACGGCAGAGGCCCCCACTCCGTTCATGACCCACGTGTGGCAAGTCCCGGTCCCCGCCGGGCCTTTAGAGATCGACCCGTCCGACCTCGTGGTCGTCGAAGCGGCCGTCATGGCACAACAGCAGGGGTTAGCGCCGACGACGACGGGGACACCACCGCCTTCCTGACGCGTGACACAAGGCGTCGAGAAATCGCTCGACGCCTTGCTCGTCTCGTCCCCGAGAAGGGGAGCTCTCTTGGTGGGCCGAGTAGATGGATAGCCGAGCCCGGCCCTCCGCCCTCACCGGTGGGGCTCGAGCGGCTCATCATCAACCAATCAATCGCTGGCGTCCGCAGGCCAAGATTGTGGCCCCATGCCCGGCGCTCTCGATGACTCCCCACCCGATCGCGAGCTCGCCGAACCCTCTCCCCCACGTCGGCGCGCCCAACATTCCTCCGGATCGAGGCGCATCGCGCCCCTGACAGCGCGGGTCATCGCCGGACTGGTGCTCATCGCGGTGGCAGTGGTGACACTGCTCTTCGTGGCCGTGCCGGGCGTGAGGATCACGCTCAACGAGCAGAGTCCGGCCGTCATCTCGAACTGGACGGCGTTCAACGCACAGCAGCAGTGCTTGAGAGAAGCGATCACCCACGCGGTGCCGAAAGGCGCCACCGTCTCCATCAGCCAGCTGCAGAACACGTTCTCGGGCCAGGAGCTCGGGGAGCTCGTCATCCCCTGGGCGAGTCCCGTCGAGAATCCCAGCCAGGCGGCGTATTCCTTGCAGATCGTCAACGGCAACGAATGCGGGGGTTCGTCGCTCTCCGTGCACGCGCTCCGATGAACGCCGCGCTCACCTTCGTGTTCGGCCTGTGCCTGACCGGGTGCGTTCCTGCGCTGGCCGCCGTCGGCCTCTCGCCCGCGACCTTCTTCTTGTCTCCCCTGATCGGGGCGGCATCCGCCGCGGTTGCGGTCGAGCTGGAGGTCGGGATCGGCGGCACGATGCTCACCTGGTTCGTCGTCGTTGTGGTGGTCGTCAACGTCGTGAGTCTCGGGATCCTGCTCCGCCGCAGGTCCCTCCCCGGGTGGGAAGGCGGAGCGTGGTCGCTGCTCCTCCTCGCAGGGGTGTTGGTCGCGCTCGCCATCCCCCTCACCGGTCTGCGAGCCCACGAGGTGGGCTACGACCCGGCGGTCATCTGGACGACGCACACCCTTCTCATCGCAAACGGACACCAGACGCTGGTGTCGGGGCTCCAGAACCCCGCGTACGCCTACTCCAATCCCACGTACCCGCCGCTCGTCCCCGCCGTGGGCGCGCTGGGCTACGCCTTCGCCGGGCGTTCGGTCTTGGTCTTGGGCCCCGAGCTGACGGCGCTGTTGAACGCCGCCGCGATCGGCCTCATTGCCACCGGCATCGCCCGGGTGGCCCGACCGGCCACGCGTTGGGGCCACGGCGCGACGATCGCCGTGTCCGCCCTGATCTGCCTCGTTTGTTTCGGCGTCGGTGGCGACTACTCGGTGAACGGCTACACCGACGTGCTGTGGTCGGCCGCCGCGGTCGGCGCGGTCGTGTGGGGCCTCGTGCTGCCGAAGCGTCGTTCCCACCTCCTGGTCGCCTGGACGTGCGCCGTCGTCGCCAGCCTGACGAAGAACGAGGGCCTGCTCACCGCGATCGTCGTCCTGGTGCTGATCGCGCTTCGCTTCCGACCACCCCTGCTACGGCGCCCGAACGCCGAGGCCTCGGGATGGCGCGAGCTCGCCTCCAGCTGGGCCGGCTGGGCGTCGATGGTCATCGGGCCCGCGCTCCCGGGCCTCGTCTGGGCGCTCCAGGCGCGCGCTCTCGGCATCAAGAGCTACTTCTTCAGCACCCCGTCGGGCGAGTCCCTCTCCCTCCGGGCATCGGCGACGGTTGCCGCCATGTCCCACTACCTCGCCGTCGTGCCGGTGGCGCTCTTCGTGATGCTCATTGGTTGCGCCTGGTTCCGTGGCACGCGTCGGACCATGCGGCTCGGCCACCCGGGGTGGCTGTGGGCCGCCTGGCTAGGTGGGATGGGGTGCATCTTCGCCACGTACCTCTTCGGTTCACTGGAGATCCACTATTGGCTCGGCGCGAGCGTGGACCGGACAACGATCTTCGCCAGGCTGTTGTTGCTCGCGGACATTGCCGTCTGGTCGCTCATCGCGCTCAACGCCATCTCGCCCGCCCTCTTCGAAGAAGACCTGCCGGCGGGGGCAGGGCCACCCGGCGCAGCGGTGTCGTCCGAACCGCCAGCACCGGTCGCTGCGTCCAGTGTTCGTTGACTCCGGCGCCCACCCCTCCGGTGCTCGTGCGGCGCACGACCTACCCGAACACCGGAGGGATGGCTGGCTTCGCTCAGGGCTTGCTGACCGTCGCCGTTCCGCTGCTCGGCAGGTAATCCGTCGAGCCGGAGAAGGCGGCGCCGTACGAGGTGGGGTTGGCCTTCAAGAGCGGGATCTGCACGGTGCACGAGGCCACGCCCGAGCCGTTGGTGACGGCCGAGCAGCTCTCGCCACCCGGCGACGCCGTGAACGTCAGCGTCTGCCCGCCGATCGTTCCGCCCGTGACGTTCGACGTCAGCGTCGCCGTCATCGTGACCTTGCGCCCGGTGAGAACGTTGTCGGTCATGGTCGTGGCGCTCGCAGTCACGCTGGTGGGTGCCTGGGTCACGGTGAGGGTCCCCGGGACGAACGTGCTGAAGGAGTAGTTGGCCGAGGCCAGCGACCCCACGGTGCACGTGATCGGGTAGGTCCCCGGCGCCGAGGTGCCGTTCGCGGGTGTCGTGCAGCTAGCCGAGCCGGTGACGTCGCTCGTCGCCAAGGTCTGACCGCCCACGAAGCCACTCAGCGTCGCCGACAACGGGTTCGCTCCCCCATACGGCCGTGAGGCGTTGTTGGCGGTCACAGTGAGCGGCGCCTTCGTGACCACGTAGGTGAAGATGTCCTGACTCGTGGTGTACATCGAGTCGCCGGCGAACTTGGCCACGATCGTGTTGTTGCCTGCCGTGCCGAACGGGAACGAATACGTGGTCGTCGCAGTGCCGGACGTGTTCGTCGTCGCACTGGCGAAGGGGAGCAGCGACCCCTGCTCGTAGAACTGGACGAGTCGGCCGATCACCGGGGAGCCCTGGTCGTCGGTGATGCTCGCCGTCAGGGTCGTCGGGAACGTGATCTCACTCGTGGTCGCCCCGAAGTAGGAGACGTACGTGTTCCTGGGGAGGACTCTCACGAGCGTGCTCGAGGAGCCGCACATGCCCTCGGGGTCACATGCAGTGAGGGTGGCGGTGTACGTCCCCGGGGTCGAGTACTGGTGGGTCGCGCTCGCGCCGCCCGATGCGGTTCCGTCCCCGAAGAGCCAGCTGTAGGTGAGCAGCGGCTGCTGCGCCGTCCCGGGATCGGTGGCGCTCCCGTTCAGCGTGACCGGGAGGCCCCACTCGGTCGTCATGAGCGGCCCGGCGTTCGCGATGGGCGGCAGGTCGGCCACGTTGACGGTGAAGGTCGTGGTATTCGTGAGCCCGGTGACGTCGGTCGCCGTCAGGAGGGCGGTGTAGGTACCCGGCGCCTCGAACGTGTGGGTCGGATCAGGTCCGTACCCGACCCCGCCGTCGGAGAAGTTCCACACGAGGGTGGGCGCCCCACAGATACTGCTGCTGCCCCCGCCGTTGAACGTGATCGGGGAGCCTTCGTTCCCCGAGTAGGGACCGCCGGCATTGGCCACGGGTGGGACGTTGTTCGGCTGCACGTTGCCGAAGTCGACGGTCGCGCCGTTACCCGTCATCGGGATCGAGCCGGTCTGCGCGGGCAGATTGATGGCTGAGTTTTCGAACGGAACGTCGATCTCGGTGAAAATGGGAGAGAGAGTCTCTGCCCCGACGGTGAAGTCGACAGCCGACGCCGCCGAGATCCCCGGCGCGGTGCTGAGCGACCCCAGGCTGTACTGGAGGTCGTCACCGCTCCCGGTGGTGCAGGGGACCTGGATGCCGTCCGGGGTCGGGCTGTTCGTCAGCGAGAGGTTGGCCGTCCCGGCTGGGTTGCCGCCCAGGGTCGCCGACCGGATCGTGGCTACGCCCTGAGGGGTGACAGTGACGTCCGCCGACATGCCGACGTCGATGTACACGCCCAACGGTGAGGGGTACTGGTCGAGCACCGTGTTCTGGGCGGACGTGAAGGTGCAGTCGTAGTTAGGACCCCCAGCCGCCAACGTGCATGCGCCGGACGCGGCGAATTGCTGGTTCCCGAGCCCGAACGGACCGAGGCCGTCCCAGTTGAACGAGAGGTTGGTGATGTTCCAGGTGATCGACATGTTGCCCGGGCTCGGCGTGCTGAACGAATCGAGCACGGCCGGCGACTGCCCCTGGCGCACCTGGTTGGGGTCGTACGTTGTGCCGAGATTGGCCGACTGCGTCCAGTTCAAGACGGTGCTCAGGTCGAAAGTGACGTTGACGCCGGCCGAGTCCGTGATGTCGTAGGGAGTTGGGCCGAGCGTCGTGTTCCCCGCAAGGTTCGTGGTGTTGTTGGTCGTTGTCGGGGCCGCGGATGCGGGTGACGATGCCCCCAGACTCAGCACGGTCAATCCCGCAAGACCCAACGACGCGGTGACAAGGATCTTCGAGAGAATCCCGCCGTAACGACGCATACCACGATTGCCAAGTGTCCTCATGACTACCTCCCGCCAGGGCAACGGCCAAGGGATGACCGTTTTCTGAACGGTAAATCCGAGCTGTTGCATCGTCGTTGCAGCTGCATTGCAACGCTCCGAAGCAGCGTCGGGCTCGCCGCCTATGGGTCGCTGAAATGGATGGCCACCCCGGCCTTGTGCCTCTCACCGGGGTACGCGGCCGGACAGAATCCCGCCTACCGGCCGACTCACCGTCACCCGGTCGCCGCGGCAACCCCGCCCAGTTACCAGCCCGTGGCCGCGATGATCGATCCGTTGAGGTTGGTGCCGTTCATGCCGCCGTCGTTGGGGGCGTCGCCGAAGTTCTCCACCGTGCCGTTGGCGCTGACGACCCAGTAGCCGCCGCCGTCGGAGGTGGTGAAGATCGCGGTGGCCGGGTTGATGCCGCCGAACTGGCCGGCGGGCGCACCGAAGTTCCCGGCATCGCCGTAGGTGGTAGACGGTGCCGTTGGCCGTGAGGATCCAGTAGCCCTCCCGTCGGGGGTGCGCACGGCCGAGGTCACCGGCGAGCTCGGTGTTGCCCGGGGCTCCGTAGTAGGGCGCGTCACCGAAGGTGTAGACGTTCCCGGTCTGGGTCACCAGCCAGTAGCCGTTGCCGCTGGCGTCGGGCATGACCGCGACCGCCGCGCCCGAGCAGCCGCCGATCCCCGGGCAGCACCCGGCGAAGTGGGCGTCACCGAAGGCGAAGACGCCGCCGTCGGAGGCCACCATGAAGTACCCGTCGCCGTCGGACGAGGGCACCATGCCGACGATCGGGGCGTTGAGCGAGTTGGGCAGCCCCGAGCCGGCCGGGTGGAGCCCGAGACCCGGGATCGAGCCGTAGAACCCGGCGTCGCCGAAGGCGAAGACCCCGCCGTCGGACGCGTCGAGCCAGTACCCGCCGCGGTCCGTGCGTGGGCACGATGCCGACGACTGGGCGCTGCAGCTTGAGGCTGCCGGTCGAGCCGTAGAACTGCGCCGAACCGAAGGTGAAGATCCCGCCGTCGGAGCCGACCAGCCAGTAGCCGTGAGGCGGAGGGGGCGGAGGGGGCAGGGTCACCGTGAGGGTGGTCGTTGCACTCGACGCTGCATACTCCGACGAGCCGGAGTATGCAGCCTTCACCGTTTCGTCCGAACCTGCTGGTGCGTCATTCGCCGAACATGATCCCGCCCCGCCGGACAAGGTGAAGCTGCACAATTGCGTCGATCCGTCCGTGAAGGTAACGGTGCCGGTCGTGGTCCCGGCGTTCCCCCTGACGGAGGCCGAGTACAACACGGACGCACCGAGCGTCACGCTGCCGGGGCCGGCCGAAGCCGAAGTAATGGACGGGGCGGGCTCCACCTGAAGATTGGTGGGCAGGGACGCTGCGCCCTCGAAGTTGGGGTCTCCCGAGTAGGTGGCTTCGATCGGTCCCGTCAATCCCGACGTATCGAACGACGTCGCGCAGAGTGCGGTCAGCGCAATCGGCGATTCCGAGACCGCGACATCGCCACATCCGGGAATCACGCTTCCCCCATCAGTGAACGCGACCGTGCCGGTGGGCGTCCCGCTGCCCGGAGCGCTCACCGAGATCGTCGCGAGCAGGTCGACCAACTCACCAGCTGTCAACGGCGTCTCGTACCCGGCCACCAGCGACACGGTGGTCGTCGCCTGCTGCACCGTCAGGGGTGCGGTGCCGCTCGATCCGAGATGCGTCAAATCACCGCCGTACGTCGCCGTGACGGTCTCCGCGCCGGTCGGAGCCGTGCTGGCGGTGCACGACGCCTGTCCTGCAGTCAGATCAGGCGTAGTGCACATCGTCGTCGCTCCGGTCGCAAAGGTGACGGTCCCGGAGGGCGTTCCGGCAACGGAGCTCACGCTGGCCGAATAGGTCACGATGCTGCCGAACGGTGTGGGCGATGGCACCGCCGACGCGGTCGTCGTGGTCGGCGCCTTCACCGTGATGTCCATCCGCTGGCGCCCACGTCGCCGGACGAGTCCGTGACTTCGACCGTGAAGTCCTGCGTCCCGATCGAGCTGGGTGTACCCGAGACGAGGCCGGAGGACGGGTCAAGGGTCAATCCGGCGGGGAGTTGGCCTGCCGCGAGCGACCACGTGGACGACCCCACGCCACCCGTCACGGTCAGTTGCTGGGAGTAGGGCGATTCCAGGACGCCCGGCGCCAGCACGCCGGCAATCGTCGGAGGGTTCGGCGGAAGGTCCCCCACCGTCATCCCGCCTTCATCGAGGTTGGAACCCGCTGCGAC
Source organism: uncultured Acidimicrobiaceae bacterium (assembly GCA_963783995.1). Lineage (GTDB taxonomy): Bacteria > Actinomycetota > Acidimicrobiia > Acidimicrobiales > RAAP-2 > Bog-473. The sequence continues at coordinate 889,982 of CAWAPU010000004.1, read as the reverse complement.
GCACTCGCTGCTGAGCGGACAGGCAACGCCCAAAAGAACCGAGGTGGCGGCGGGCAGGGTGATGTTCGACCAAGTGGTCCCACCGTCGGTCGTCGCGACGCCCGTGGCCGGTCCGGTATCAGACCCGACCGCGACGCAGTCGCTGGCCGTGCTGCACGACACGCCCGAGAGGATGCCGACCCCGGCGGGCAACGCCTCCGTCGTCCAGGAGGCACCGCCGTCACTCGTCCCCACGACCTCGCCGGCGGCCGGGGTGCCCGACCCGTAGCCCACCGCGGCGCAATCGGAAACGGAACTGCACGAGACGCCGCTGGGGACCTGCATCGCGCTCGGTAACGCCACCCAGCTCCATGCCGTTCCGCCGTCGGTGGTGACGAGGGCCTGGGATGCCTGTCCGTTGCCGCCCACCGCGACGCAGAAGGTCGTCGATGCGCAGGACACGCCGTCGAGCGAGGCGACCTCCTGGTTGCTTGGAATGGCCTCGTCCGTCCAGGTGGTACCCCCGTCCATCGTGAGCTCGATCCCGGCCGGCACCCCGGTGGCGACGACGCACATCTGCTCCGAGGGACACGACACACCCGACACGGTGTTGGGAAAGCCGGGGAGGACCTGCGTGGTCCAGGTGCCACCACCGTCGGCCGTTTGCATGGCGAGGGGATATCCATTGGTGTCGGATCCGATGGCGATGCAGGCCACGAGCGACCAGCATGAAATTCTGTTCAGTGCCCCGACGCTCGTGGGTATCGTCAGCGGGGACCACGAGACGCCGGCGTCGTTCGTTTTGACGATCGTGCCACCTTGGAACACGTTGCCGCCTGCGGCGTAGCAAACCGAGGTGGATGGGCAGGCCACGCCTCCGAGCTGACCGACGCCAACCGGAACCGGCGCCTCGGTCCAGGTGCCTCCCCCCGAAGAAGTGGTCTCGATCAGCGCAGGAATCGTCCCGTTCGATTCGGCGCTCGTTCCCCCCACACCGACACAATCCGAGGTCGATGCGCAGGACACGCTGACCAAGTACCTCGGAGAACCAGGTGTCGTTTCCTCCGCCCACGCTGCGCCGCCATCCGTCGTGCCTATGAAGGTTGGCCCGTTCGTGTTGCCTCCGGTCGCCGTGCACAGCGTCGGCGAGGGACAAGACACGCTCGGAATTGACGGGCTGTTGCTCGGCAATTGCCCGTTGACCCACGATGTGCCGCCGTTGCTCGTGGTGACCACTGCCCCCGTGCCCGTGCTGAGGAGGCGCCCAACAGCTACGCACGTCTCGGCCGCGGCGCAACTCACATCCTGCAGGTTGTCGTCGGTTGTCGGCGGCGTCTGCAGTGACCACGAGCTGCCGTCCGTCGAGGCCGCGATCTGCCCTGGGCCGACGGCGATGCAGTCGGTCGTGCTCGCACAGGAGATTCCAATGAGCTCGGTCAGGCTCCCTGGCAGCGTCTCAGCCGACCACATAGTTCCGCCGTCGGTCGTCGCCAGCAGGACCGGGATGGTCGCGGTGAAGTTTTGCGAGCCCACGGCGTAACAGGTCGTCGCCGAGGGGCACGAGACACCCGAGAGAAAAGCAACCCCACTCGGCAACGTTTGGTTGGTCCATGTCACACCACCGTCGGTCGTCGCTGCGATGACCCCCACTTCGCCCGAGTTGGTCTGGGCAAACCCGACGGCGTAACACGTACTCGACCCGACGCAAGAGACTCCCTGGAACTGGTCGAACGTGGGTCCCTGTTCAGCGGTCCATGTAGACCCGCCGTTCGTACTGACAACGATCACATCGCCGTACGTCACCGCGACGCAGAAGAGCGTCGTGCCACAAGACACTCCATAGAGAACGGTCGTCGGGGGCGCGTAATCGGCTCCGACGGTCCAGGCCGTCGGGCCTCCCGCACTTGCGGGAGCGACAGCGCCACCAATGACCCCCACGGCTGCGGCAAGGGTCGCACACCACAGTCCGATCGCCACCCTCTTCAGCACCAGTCAGCCGCCTCACCAAGCTCGAGAAACGGACGCAGCGTAGCCCCCGCTAATCGTCGTCACGGCGACCCAGATGAAGTTGAAGTGATGCGGAATCCTCGCGTGCCCGTTCGATGGATAACCGCCCCGGCCTTCTGTCCTCAACCCTGCAGGGGGCCGGACAGAATCCCGTGAGGCGGGCTCACCGTCGCCTCTTAAGCTCGCCTGGTGCTTCCCTTCGGAACCGGATCGGTCTCTCTTCGGCTCTACCCGCACAACGAGCTGCCCGCCACCCAAATCGTGCGCGAGCTCAGCGCCCAGGCCGGGCTCGCCCTCGGCGCTGGCTTCGACGGCGTCATGACGAGCGAGCACCACGGGGGCTTCGGGGGGTACATGGCTCAGCCCCTGCAAATGGCCTCCCTCCTCTTGGCCGAACACGCGGACGGCTGGGCGGCCGCCGCCCCTCTGTTGCTCCCGCTCCGTCCCACTGCACTCGTGGCCGAGGAGGTCGCCTGGCTGAACGCTCGCTACCCGGGCCGCGTCGGACTCGGCGTGGCGGCGGGTGCATTGCCCCTCGACTTCGAGGCCGCAGGCGTCGACCAACGCGAGGCCGATCGGTCGCTTCAAGTCGGAGCTTCCTCTGCTCGTCGCCATGCTCCGGGGCGAAGGCCTCGGCGCGCTCGAAGGGGATCCCGCCCTGCGCGCCTGCGGGCACGACCCGGTCCCGGTGCTCAGCGCCGCCGTCTCGGTCACTGCGGCCGCCCGCGCGGCGCAGCTGCGGCGCCGGCATCCTCATGGAGGGCATGTCGACGCCGGTGAGGCTGGCCCGCCTGACCGAGGCCTACGCCGAGGCCGGCGGCACGGGTCCCAGGGTCCTTATCCGGCGGGTCTGGCTCGGTCGTGTGCCGTCCGGCCTCGTGGAGCGCCAGCGGGCGGTCTACGAGAGCTACGCACCAAACGATGCATTCGGCGACGACCAGACGATCGCGTCCGACGAGCCCGTCGAACTGGCGGAGCGGATCATGGACGTCGTCGACGAGGTGGAGGCCGACGCGCTCAACCTGCGCGTACAACTTCCGGGTATGTCCCCCGAAGAAGTCCGAGAACAGATCGTCCGCATCGGGGAGACCGTCGTCGGGCCGCTGAAAGCGCGTTGGCAGCCGAGACGCACCGCCTGAGTACCGACTAGCGGATCGGCGTCCAACCGCTTTGGAGGTGGTTGCCGCCGTCCACATCGAGGGTGATGCCGGTGATCTGGCGCGCCTCGTCGGAGAGCAGGAAGCACGCTGCCGCCGCGATATCGTCCGGTTCGGTCAGCCGACCGACGGGGAGGTTCGAGCCGGCGGCGGCGCCTCCGTCGGACTCCCACATCGCACGCGTGGCCGTCGTCCGCACCAGCCCCGGCGCCACCGCGTTCGACGCGCACCCTGTCCCGCAAGGTCGCTCGCGATCGTGCGGGTCATCGCGTTGAGCGCCGCCTTGGCCGCCGCATACGACACCATGGCCGAGGTCGTCTTGCGCGGTGAACCGCTCGAGATGGTGACGACCGAGCCCCGGCCGTCGTCCCCGAGACCCCGCTCGAGGGCGACCCGGATGAGCGCGAGCGCCGGCCAGGTGTTGAGACGCACCGTCTCGAGCAGTTGCGTCTCGCTGATGGCGTCGAACGAGAGGGGAAGGGGGCGCCCCCGAGCGTGCTGACGACGAGATCGATCCCTACCGAACGCATCGACGGCCCGGTCCGACGATCTCCGCCGCCGCCGCTTCGGTGTCCATCGATCCGACGACGCCGACGACGGCGAGCCCTTCGGCGCGCAACGCGGCCTCGGTCGAAGCCACTCTCCCCTCGTCCCGCCCGTTGACGACGACGGACGCGCCCTCTCGCGCGAGGCGCAGCGCGCACGACCGGCCGATGCTCGGATCGGCGGTCGAACCCGTCACGATGGCAACCTGCCCGGAGAACCGCTGCGCGTCCATGCCTACCTCACTCCATCAAAAAGCCGCTGGGGACACGACGGGGGTCCCCATGACGCATCATCCTGGCCTGCAGCCCGGACGGATGGCCACCCGGTCCGCAACCCATCGCCGATGGCGGAGCGGCGAGGTTGCCTCAGCGCTGGGGCGCGGCGGCGACGACGGGCGAGTTCAGCGCGAGGCAGCCCGTCGACCCTTCGTACTGTGCATCGCCGTAGTTGAAGATCCCGCCGTCCGAGCCGACGAGCCAGTAGCCGCCCCCGTCCGGCGTGGGTGCAATGCCGACGACGGGTCGGTTCAGGGTCATGGCACCGGTCGATCCGTAGAAGTGGGCGTCCTTGTAGCTGAAGATGCCGCCGTCCGAGGCGACCAGCCAGTAACCGCCGCCGTCCGGGCGTCGCCGCCATGCCCACGATCGGCGCGTTCAGGCGCATCCCGCCGGTGGACCCGTAGAAGTGGGCGTCGCCAAAGCTGAAGATCCCGCCGTCAGAGGCGACAAGCCAGTAGCCGGCGCCGGGCGTCGCCGCCATGCCGACGATCGGCGCGTTCAGGCGCATCCCGCCGGTGGACCCGTAGAAGTGGGCGTCGCCAAAGCTGAAGATCCCGCCGTCGGAGGCCACCAGCCAGTAGCCACCGCCATCGGGCGTCGCCGCCATGCCAACGATCGGCGCGTTCAGGCGCATCCCGCCGGTGGACCCGTAGAAGTGGGCGTCGCCGTAATTGAAGATGCCGCCGTCCGAAGCGACCAGCCAGTAGCCCCCGCCGTCGGGCGTGGCCGCCATGCCGACGATGGGCTGATTCAAGTGGACGGAACCGGCCGATCCCTCGAACCGGGCGTTGCCCAGAGCGAAGATCCCGCCGTCCGATGCGGCCAGGAAGTAACCCTGCGTCGCCCCCGCGGGCGCATCGACACAGGCCGTCGTGCTCGTCGAGTTCCTGTCCCGACGTGAAGGCGAGCGGCGGCGGCGTGCCCGCAGCGCTGATGAACAGTTCGCTGGCGCTCAGTCCGGTGCAGGCACCGGTGCAGCTTCCGTCACCCGTGAAAGCGGCACCGGTGCCGGCCACGCAGTACGACCCGTTGGCGTCTGTGCAGGCGGCATCGAGAATCCCGTTGCGATGGACCCAGCTCGGACCGTCGTCGTACATCCAGTAGAAGTCCGAGACGAGTGGGTTGGCCTCTCCGTTCTCGGTCCACGACCAGATGGTCGCCATGAAAGAGTACGTACCCAGGCTCCCCCCGTAGGCGGGGTCCTGGTTGCTCTGCGCGCCCGCCTGCGCATCGTTGTCGAGGGACGCGACGAGCCCCTCCACCGGTGACAATCCGCGATCCACTCTTTCGAGGTTCGTGACGTCGAAGGTCTGCTCAGCCGGGGTGAGCGAGAACCAGTTCGCGGGAAGGTTCATCGGACCGACGCCCTCGGCGGCGCGAGCCGCGTCGATGGCCGCGAGGTACACCTCGACACACGCCTGCGAGTCGTCGTAGTTCGACGTCGTGTAGCTCGAACATGAGGGCAGGGCGAGGTTGGTGCCGGGGTCGCTGTGCGCAACGGCACCCGCCCCGGCGCCATTCGTCGCGCCGGCGACGCACGCAATCCCGAAGAGCAAGGGGGCGGTCACCGCCAAGCAGAGCCAGCGCACGATTCCCCGCATCTCTCACCACCCCGATCTCGTTCAGGGGCGCCTCCTGCGGCGGGAGATTAGGGCACTGGGGCTCGGTACTCGGGACAGTGGAGGAGACACACACGTTGCCCCCTATGTGCGTCCGTCACCGGACAGCACGTAAGGAGTGGCCACGGACCTGTCAGCGAGGTGCTGAAGGCCTACAACCGGCCCGCCGTCACCTCTCCGGGCGCGACCGCCCCTGGGAGCTGCACCCCGCCCGCCGCCTCCCAGAACCGCGAGGCCGGCGCCTGGGTACCCGTAGAAGAACCCCTGCGCCGACTCGCAGCCGATGGAGTGCAACGCGAGCGCCTGTGCCTCCGTCTCGACCCCCTCGCCCACCACCGACAGCTGCAACGAGTGTCCGAGGTTCACCAAGCCCTGCACGATGGCGGTGCCGCGCCCGTCACTCGATCCGAGGGCCGCAATGAACTGGCGGTCGACCTTGATCCCGGTGATCGGGAGGTCCTTGAGCCACGAGAGGTTCGAGTAGCCCGCGCCGAAGTCGTCCAACGCGAGGGCGATGCCCAAGGAACGCAAGTGCTTCATGATGCCCTTGGCCGCGCCGACGTCCAGCAAGGCCTCCTCGAGGATCTCGAACCCGAGCGCCTCGGGAGGCACGCCCTGCTTGGTCAACAGGTCCACCACGAGGTCGGGGAACGTGGGATCGGCCAGCTGCTTCGGTGAGACGTTGACCCACAAGCGGAACGCCTCGGAGACTTGCCCCGCCGCCATCCACCCGGCCAAATCCGTGAGTGCTCGTTCGAGCACCCACGCCCCGATGGGCACGATCAAGCCACACTCTTCCGCGATCGGCAGGAAGTGCTCGGGTAACATCAACCCGTGGCCGGGCCGGTCCCAGCGCAAGAGTGCCTCCGCCCCGATCACCGCGTCGGCGCCGGTGTCCACCACCGCCTGGTACAGCACGGACAAGCCTCCGGAAGCCAGTGCCACCGGGAGTCCCCGCTCAACTTCGAAGCGCTCGCGCACCTGCGCCCGCATCTCGTTGTCGAAGAGCTCCCAGCGATTCCGGCCCGAATCCTTGGCCCGGTACATCGCCGTGTCCGCGTTGCGGAGCAGCGACTCCGCCGTGACGCGGCGCGGTCCGGGCACCGTCACTGCGATCCCGATGCTGGCGCTGATCACGTGCTCGAAGCCGTCGATCTCAATCGGCTCGACGAACGTTTCCAACAAGTGGTCGGCGAACACGCAGGCATCGGAGGAGTCCCGAATGTCTGCACAGATGATCACGAACTCGTCCCCGCCGAAACGGGCCACGCTGTCCGATTTGCGGCACGAGTTCGACAGCCGGGTCGCAACCTCCCGCAGGACCTGGTCCCCCACCTGGTGGCCGAAGAGGTCGTTCACCACCTTGAAGCGGTCCAGGTCGAGGAAGAACAGCGCGAGCGAACGGCCCGTGCGCTGGCTAATGGCGAGACTCTGCTCCAACCGGTCGTCGAGCAGTGCACGGTTCAACAGGCCCGTCAACGGGTCGTACATGGCCTGGTAGGCGTTGATGCGGGTCAGGCGGTCGACCAGGCTCCGGTTCTGGTTCAGGAGGCGCCGCCGCGTCAAGGCATTGGCCACGCTGTGCAGCAGCTGCTGGGGCGCGACGGGCTTGATCAGATAGGCGTCGAGCCGGCCCACCGCATCGACGGCAGTGTCGAAGGTCGCGTAACCGGTCAGCAGCAGGACCGGCAGCTCGGGGTCGTACGCCTTGATCTGTTTCGCCAGGTCGATCCCGCTGCCGTCGGGGAGTTGGTAGTCGACGACCACGACGGCGGGCTGGTGGAGCAGGACGAGCTTCATCGCCTCGTCCACCCGGCCTGCGGTGATCGTCTCGATCTCGTCGAGCCCCAGCACGTCGACCAGGGTCTGGCGGACCTCCTCGTCGTCGTCGACCAGCAGGACGAGCTCGCGGGCCTCAGACCCGGGTTCCTCCGATGGCCGCTGACGACACGGTCACGACCCGTCGGCGCTCGTTCCCATGGCCGCCGAGACCTCGTCGAGCAGGCGACGAGGCGCCACCGGCTTCACCAGATGCGAGAAGACCTTGTGCCCGACGTTCCGCTCGTCCTCGCCCTCGAAACGGAAGGCCGACATCAAAATGACGTGCGGCGGCGACTCGAGCGCCTGGAGGACCTCGATGCCGTTCCGCCGCGGCATACGGATGTCGAGGAGGAGCACCTCGACGTGGCCCGATTGCAGCAGGTCGAGCGCCACCTGGCCGTCCTCGGCTTCGAGCACCGAATACCCCGCCGAGCGCAGGATCTCGGCCACGGTGGAGCGCACCGGCTCTTCGTCGTCGACGACGAGCACGTCGGCCAGGAGGACCCCGTTCACGCCCGGGCCTCTTCGCGCACTCGCGCCGGGACGCCGGGCAGCACCACGGTGGCGCGGACGCCACCGCCGGCGACGTTCGTAATCGCGATCTCGCCGTGATGCGCTTGCACGAGACGCTGCACGATGGCGAGGCCGAGCCCGGTGCCGCTGGCCTTCGTCGTGAAGAAGGGCTCGAACACGTGGCCCATCGTCGCCTGGTCGACACCCGCCGCCCGAATCCTCGACCACGATCGTCACCGCGTCGGGGTCGGACGACCCCGTGATGCGCAACGCACCGCCGTCCGGCATCGCCTGGTACGCGTTCGTCACGAGGTTCGTGAGGACCTCGGCCAGTTGGTTGCGGTCGCCGACGAGGTCGACCGCACCGACATCGACCATCACATCCACGTTGTCGGGGTGGGGCGTCGCCGCCAGCACCTCAGAGAAGAGGTCGCTCAGCTGCATCTCGGACGTCTTCATCTCCCTCGGTCGGACGAACGCCGTCAGGTCGTCGGCGAGGGTGGCGGCCTTCGAGGTCTCACGCTCGGCCAGCGAAAGATACTTCTCCGTCATCGGCGACACGTCCTGGCCCAGGTCGTTGCGCACGATGAAGAGCGAGTTCGTGACGGCAGCCAGCGGGTTGCGGAGCTCATGGCCGATGACCGACGCCATCTCCCCGACGGCGGTCAGCCGCTCGCTCCGTACCAGCGCGTCCTGGGCGTCCCTGAGCTCCTGCATCGAAGTGTGCAAGTCGGCCGTCCGCTCGTCGACGAGCTCCTGCGCGTAACGGTGGCGCCGCTGGACGACCTCGACGGTCATGGCAACGATCAGGGCAATGAAGAGCCCGAGGATCAGGAGGATCAAGGGCCCGGACGATGCCAGGCCCGAGACGAACGGTGCGCGCGCCGTTGCCGCGAGGGTCCAGGTCGACGCGCCGACTTTGATCGAGGTGTGGGCGACGTTCCCGGTCAGCGGGAGCTCCCGGGTACTCGTCACCAGCAGGTTCTGCGGACTGACATGGCCGGGGCCGTACAGCGCGACGTTGAGCGAGCTGTAGGCCGACGAGCCCAGGGCCGACGCGATGTCGATGTGAGGCGGAATGGCGAACTGTGCGAAGAGGTAGAGCCCTCCGCCGACATTGGCGGCAAAGCGCCCGTAGCTCAGCTTTCCGTTCGACGTGACCGGCCCGGTCACCACACCGCTCCCCGTGACCTTTTGCAGCGTGGCAAGAGCGGGCCCGGTGAGGACTTGTCCGGTGGAAAAGCCCTTGGACCCGGCCACGACCACGACGTAGTTGTCTCCCGTCTTGCGGACGAGGTTGGGGGCCACGCCGGTCTTGGACAGCGTTGCGAACACCGTTTCGAACGTCGCCGGCGACCCGTTGACGAGCTTGCCGAGGATGGCGGCGTCGTTCGAGAGGGGAGAGGTGATCTCGCCGAAGAACGATGCTGCCGTCGTCCCTGCGTCCGTGGTCTGACTCTGCAGGAGCGCGTTCTCCTGCTGGTCGACGCTGTGCTGGAGGAAGAAGTACCCGGCGACGCTGACGCCAACCAGAACAGCCGCGATAGCCAGCGATATGAGAGAGGGGCGCCAGCGGGTGGTCTTCACTTCGGTCCTAGATCGCCCGGCCTGATGCGGACGTAGCGAACTGCTTCGGCGACGCGCGGCGCGCAGCGCCTTCGACGGGTCGGGCCAACTTCATTTCGTACTCCCCCAATAAGACTGTCGCGGCCCCGGGCCGCTGGGTCTTCCCATCAATCAGTCTCGCACACCCGTTGCCCCAGGTCACCCCGCCGTCCCTCTTGTCTCGAACAGACGTTCGCTCGCCAAAGCGTACGTCGACGCAGGCTCGGGATCTCCCGAGCGCAACAAGCGTAGATTCCTGGCCGTTCCGCTGCTCCTGGGCGTAGAAGATCCCCTCCAGGGCCCCCAGGGCAATGCCCGCCCGGGTCTACGGCCTTCTCGTCGAACCGGGAGCTCGACGCCCCGCTGAGGCGGTGGGGCCGATAAGGCGACAGGTCAGCGCGAGCGACCCGCCAGCGAAGGGACTACGCGCCGAGATCTGAGATGCGGTGCGCCCGCAGGCCCGGCCCGTTCTCGAGGCGCCGCAGCGCCTGTACGAGGACCCGCCGATCAGCCGCCTTGACCGATCCGAGCCGGGCCGAATAGGCCTCAGCCTGCGCCGCATGAATCGCCTTGACCGAGTTCCGGCCCTTGCGCGTGAGGTCGATGAGCGTCTCACGACGGTCCTGGGGGGCACGTTCCCGTGTGATCAGGCCCAGCGCGGCGAGCTGATCGCAGTAGCGGGTCAACGTCGATGGGGCGAGCGAGAGAGCCTCCGAAATGGCCGACGCCCGCTGGACCCCCTGCGCGAAGAGCACCTCCATCACCTCGAACTCCGCGCTCGCGACGTCTGGCAATGCCGACTGCAGGGCGTCGAAGAAGATGGACTCGATCGTGGCGTGAGCCGACACGATCGCGTCGACGACATCGTCCGTCGACGGAGCTGATTTGCGGATAGCATCTGCGCTCATCAGGGTTGCAATCCTACCCCTCGCAGGGCGCCAGCACAGTGCCGTTCAGCACCGACCTGTCGTCCTGGGGCTGCGACGGAGGTAGCAAGGCGAAATAGAAGGCGGGTGGCTGCAGTCGTGGGTGCCGGCGTGTACATGAGGTTCCTCCCTTGGGTCGTCTTCTGCTTCGTCGACCGCAAGGGCGGCCTCGACATCCAGTGGGCCGCCTGGTTAGCACTGGCAACCGGCCTATTGGTCTTCTGTGTCCAGGCGCGGCGAGATCAAAACGACCTTTCCTTCGCCGGGATCCTTTTCGTGTTCGCTGCGCTCCTGATCGTGCATGGCGCTGCGGGCCCGACAACGGCGGCCTTTCTCGAAACCCACAGCCGTGCGCTCGTGAGCGCCGGCGTCGGAGTGGTGCTGTTGGCGTCGCTCCTGTCGGGCCATCCTGCCGGCGGAGCCGCAGCCCGCAGAGCGGTCCCGCCTTGGGCGGGGCGTACGTTCGAGTTCCGGCAGCTCGTTCGCCGCACGGCAATCGGCTGGGCCGCTGCGATGTTCTGCCTCGCCGGCCTCTTCGCCGCCTCCTCGGTGTTTGCGGGCCCGGTCGGAAAGACGTTGTTCAGTTGGCTCGGTCCGCTCGCCCTGTGCCTCGTCGTGGTCAATATCGACGTGTCGTCGCTGGCGACAGTTCTCTTCGTCCGTCTCGGTGGCCGACGAACGGCGCCACGCGCCGAAGAGCGCCGGCGCTCGGCGAGCCCATGTCGACGGCCCGCTTCCTGAGGGTGACGAAGCGCAACCCTTGGCGATCGTGTATTCGTTTTCGTCAACGTCATCGCTCGTCCGCGAGCCACACTCCGTCGGCCGGGCTCGAGACGATGGTCACCTCGACCACCTACCCCTCATCGGAAACTGAGCGAAGAAGAGACCGCGAGGCCGACGACTCGGCTGATCCGAGACGCGCCGTCAACCGGACACTAAAACCCCGTCGCGGCGATAACTGGTCCGTTGAGCCTCGTGCCCGACATGTCCCCGTCGAACGGCGCGTCGCCGAACTGCGTCACCTTGCCTGCCGCCGTCGCGATCCAGTAGCCGTGACCGTCGGAATCCGCGAAGACGGCCTGCGCCGGATCGAGGCCGTTGGTCGATCCGGCGGCCAGGCCGCCGAGATACGACGCGTCGCCGTAGTTGAAGATCTGCCCCGCTCCGTCCATGATCCAGTACCCGCGGCCGTCGGGTGTCGCCACGGCCGAGGTGATCGGCGTGCCCTGTTGGCCGGGCGACCCGTAGTTGGGCGCGTCGCCGAACGCGTAGACGTGGCCCGTGGCGGTCACCACCCAGTACCCGTTACCGGTGGCGTCGGGCACGACCGCGACCGCTGGGCCCGAGCAGCCGCCGATGCTGTAGCACGAGCCCTCGAACGGCGCGTTGAAGGCGAAGACGCCTCCGTCGGAGGCAACCATGAAGTAGCCCCGTCCGCTCACCGCGGGGACCATGCCGGCAATCGGCGCGTCCAGGCTGTGCGGCAGGCCCGAGCCGTACGGGTTGATGCCCAGGCCGGGGATGGACCCGACGAACGGGGCCTGGAAGGCGAAGATGCCGCCGTCGGACGCGACGAGCCAATACCCGTTCTTGTCCGCCGTGGGCGTGATGCCGACGACGGGACGGTTGAGCTTGAGGCTCCCCGTCGACCCGTGGAAGACCGCCGAGCCGAAGCTGAAGATGCCTCCGTCCGAGCCGACCAGCCAGTAGCCGGGAACCGGATAGATCGCGACGGCCAACGTCACCTCGGCGGTCGAGCCGTTGGCGTCGGTGACCTCGAATGTGGCGGAAGGCGACCCCGGCGCGCTCGGGGTGCCGGTGATGGCACCGGTTGAGGGATCGAGTGCAAGCCCGGCCGGCAACGCACCCGACGCAATGCTCCACGTATACGGGGACGACCCACCGGTGGCCGCCAACGATGCGGCGTAGCTCGAGCCGATCGTCCCCGACGGGAGGGACGTCGTCGTGATCGACGGCGCCGGAGGCGCGACGTTCTTGAGGATGATCCCGCTCCCGGCGCTCCCGCCGCCGGCGGCGAATCCGACGGCGAAGCACGGCCCGAGGAGAGGACACGCCGCCGCAGTGAGGGTCGATGAGCCGCTCGCGAGAACATTGCTCGTCCACGTCGATCCGCCGTCGCTCGTCTCGTCGATGACGCCAGTGACGCTCGGGCCGATCGTCCCGCCTGCGACGATGCAGTTACTGGCAGAAATACACGTCACGCCGTCGATGTCCCAACCGTCGCTGGGCACGCTCTGGGTGACCCACGTCGCACCGGCGTCGGTCGTCGCCGCGACGAAGCCTCCTGAGTTCGTGTGCCCCGCAATGAAGCACTCGGTCGTGGAGGGACAGGCGACCCCTCCGATCCCGTTCGCGTCGCCCGGCATGGCCTGGGTCGTCCAGCTGGTACCGCCGTTCGTCGTCGCGAGCGCAGCGACGGGAGGGGAAGTGTCAGAGATGTCCGCTGACGCGAAGCAGTCGCTGGCCGACGGGCAGTCGACCGCGTCGATGCCGCTCACGCCGCTCGGGACGCTCTGGCTCGTCCAGGACGTCCCCCCGTCGGTCGTGGTGATGACCGTGCCGTCATCCGTGTTTGAGATCGCGCTGTAACCGACGGCACACGCATACCGTCGTCGACGTGCACGAGATCCCGGTCAGGCTCGTGATGCCGGCGGGCAGTGTTTGCGTCGTCCAGCTCAGGCCGCCATCGCTGGACGCCATGACGACGCCGAACGGGCTCGTGATATCCAGCGCGTTGACGCCCACCGCGAAGCAGTCGCTGGTCGAGGGGCACGACACGTCATCGAGCGATGTCGCTTGCGCGTTGACGTTCTCAGAGAGCCACGACGAACCACCGTCATCGGTGACGAGCACGGTGCCCGACTTGTCCATTGGGCCGATGGTGCCCACGGCGATGCAGTCGCTGGTCGAGGGGCAAGCAATGGAGCTCAGACCGCCGGGCTCGGGCGTCGTGGTGCTCACCGACCACGAGGGCTCTGGGTTTTGGGCGGTCGCAGATGGGACCAGGATCGAGAGTCCGATGCAGGAAACCGAGATCACGACGCCGGACGCCAGGACACGCCGGATCCCCACCCCTCTGCCCCGTTCCCGTGCTGCGCGCCTGCGCTCGGGGTCGATGAAGTGCAGCCGCCTGCGCCACGAGGATCGCAACGAGATCACGCCACTACCGCCTGTCCGCCTTAGTCCTACTGGCCCCGGCAGACTACGCCATGGTCTGCGCGCTCAGCGTTTCGGCGTCGTGCCCGAAACCCGCCCCCGTCCGACGACCGTCACGGACCCGGAGCCGGAGTAGGGGTATACCCCTACGGGATCTGGTACCGAATCCAACCTTCGGCCGCTATCCGCAATCACAGTTAGGAGGCGAGAATGAAGGGGTACCGCGACGCATGACCGAAGAGAGAGCCAGAGGTTCAGTGCACACAGAGCGGCAGGAATGATCCAGGTCCGCGGCGTCACGAAGCGGTACAAGGACACCCTGGCGGTCGACGATCTCTCCTTTGACGTCAAGCCGGGACAGGTGACGGGGTTCCTCGGCCCGAACGGCTCGGGGAAGTCGACGACGATGCGGGTCATCATGGGCCTCGACGCCCCCGACGCCGGCACGGCCACCGTCAACGGTCGTCGTTTCCACGATCTGCCGCTGCCCCTACGCGAGGTCGGCGCCCTCCTCGAGGCCCGCGCCATCCACCCCGGCCGGAGCGCCTTCAACCACCTCTGGTTTCTCGGCCCGGTCCAATGACATCCCGAAGACACGGGTCCGCCAAGTCCTCGAGATGGTCGGGCTCGAGACGGTGGCGCGCAAACGGGCGGGCAAGTTCTCACTCGGGATGGGCCAGCGGCTCGGGATCGCCGCCGCGCTGCTGGGCGACCCGGGGGTGCTCCTCTTCGACGAACCCGTGAACGGGCTCGACCCCGAAGGCATCCTCTGGGTCAGGAACCTTCTCAAGAGTCTTGCGGCTGAGGGTCGGACCGTGTTCGTCTCGAGCCACCTCATGAGCGAGATGGCGTTGACGGCCGACCAGATCGTCGTGATCGGCAGGGGCAAGCTGATTTCGGCGGGATCGACCGCCGAGTTCATCGCGGACAACTCCGGCCAGTTCGTCCGGGTGCGCTCGCCTCAGATAGACCAGCTGGACCAACTCTTGCGCGCCAGAGGTGCCGCCGTCCGGCGCGAGCCCGATGGCGCGCTCGCCGTTTCGGTCCTGTCGGCCCCTGAGATCGGAGACCTGGCCGGTACGAACGGCATCTTCCTCCACGAGCTGGCCACCCAATCCGCGTCCCTCGAGGAGGCCTATATGGAGCTCACGCGAGAGAGCGTGGAGTTCCACGGCGAACCCTTGGGAGCGGCCGATCCCGAGCCGGTCGCCCCATCCGGGGCCGCGGTCGCCGTCCCCGCATCCACGTCGTCGCCGACTGCGCAATCGTGACCGTCGCCGCGCCCATATCGACCACCCTTCCCCCAACGGAAGGTCGCCGGATCCGCGTTCCGAGCGTGCTCGCCTCCGAATGGATCAAGATCCGCTCGGTCCGTTCCACCGGCTGGAGCATCTTCGCGATGGCGCTTCATCTCGCTCGGTGTCGCCGTCATCGCCGGCCTCACGGTGACCCACGAGTGGAGCAGCTTCTCGGTCCTCGACAAGCTGACCTTCGACCCCACCGCGGTCAGCCTGCGCGGTCTCCTCTTCAGCCAGCTCGTCATCGGCGTGCTCGGCGTCCTCGTCATCAGCGCGGAATACGGGACCGTCACGATCCGGGCCACACTGAGCGCGGTCCCGCATCGCCCACTGGTCCTGGCCGCCAAGGCGGTGGTCTTCGCGACGCTTGCGCTCATCCTCGGCGAAGCCCTCTCCTTCGGGGCTTTCTTCGTGGGTTGGTTGACCCTGTCGAGCCCGGCACCGCACGCCACCCTGAGCCAGCCCGGAGTGCTGCGCGCCGTCATCGGGGGCGGCTTGCTCATTCCCGTCTTCGGGCTGTTCGCGCTGGGTCTGGGCGCTATCGTGCGACACACCGCAGGCGGCATCACCGCGTACGTGGGGGCGATCCTCGTGCTCCCGCTGATCATCGAGGCCCTTCCGTCGTCCATCAGCCAACCGATCGAGAAGTACATGCCGTTCACGATCTTCAATGCCATGACGTCGGTGCGGCACAGCCTCGACTTCGGCCCCAGTCTGAGCCCTTGGACCGGCTTCGCGGTGATGTGCGCGTACGCCGCCGCGGCCCTGTTGATCGGCGGCTGGCTGATGGTCCGCCGCGACGCTTGAGCGTTTCGTCAGTAGGACACGGGCCACCGGCTGAGGGCGCGACGTTCTCGGAGCGGGCGTTCCACCGATGGGGATGCATCCGCTGTTCCGGCGTGGTCGCCTATTGTCTGGTTTCTTGTCGCAACGCTCTGGGGCATAGAGGAGCGGAACGGCCACCGGGGAACGAAAGACGGATGGACACCCGCGAGGGCGTCGATCTCTGCGTCGGGGATTGGTAGGAGATGCCTGAATTGGAAACGACCACGCTGCCCATCGGGGCTCGGCGCTCGATCGCAACAGAGAAGTCATACAACCGCAGACCGGTGGCAAGCTTCTTGAGCCTGCGTCGTCCGGTACTTCTCATCGTGGGGCCATGGCGGTGGGACTGCTCATTGCGAGCTGCGGAAGCAGCCCGAGCGCCCCCTCTGCCGCCGACTCGCTCGTTAGCAACGGTCTTCAGGCTGAGTCGGACGGCCAGTACCAGCAGGCGCAGCGAGACTTCGCCTCTGCGGCTGCACAAGAAAGAAGTGCAATCCCCTACTACGACCTCGGGGTGCTCTATCAGCGCGACCTTCACGATCCGGCTCAGGCGGCCGTCGAGTACAAGCGCGCGCTCTCGATTCAGCCGAAGAATAAGAATGCAATGTTCAATCTCGCCGTCGTTGACACTCCGAGTCAGCCTCAAGCTGCGGAGAACGTCTACAACCAGCTTCGACTGCTGTACCCGAAGGATGCCCAGGCTTATTTCAACCTGGGCATCCTCCTGATTCAACAGAATCAGCCGACACCCGGCCACCTGCTCTTGAAGAAGGCCATTTCGCTCGACCCGGCGCTGGCCAAGCAGGTGCCGGCTGAAATCACGCCGTAGTCGCTACCCCTAAAACGATGATCGGTCGGAAATGCGGGGTCGACGCCCGCGTCATGAGGCCGTGCTCGAAGGCCCCTGAGGGCAGACCTGAGGGACCGTTTTCTTGTGGGAAAGCGACCAGCACGTTGAAATTTCGACCCCAACGGCGAAGGGGAGGCCCTGAGGCCTCCCCTTGCGCTATGACGCTGTGGCGAGCTGACGCTGCCGCCAGTCGCTCTCCGGCTACTTGGAACAGATCACGTACGTAGTGGTCGTACCGCTCCCCTCGTAAAACTCGCCGACCCACCCCTTTGCTACCGCGGCGTTTGTGACGATCGTCGAAGCCCCATTGGAGGTCGCGGCTCCGATGGTGGGCGCCGAGACCATCAAGTGTGGCGAGGTGGTGCTTCCAAGACGTTGATTGCACTCCGCCTCCGAGTGCGACATCACCTGTCGGGCAGTTGGCCCACACCTTCGTATCGGTGGCTGTGATGGCTTGAGCCGTCACCACCGTCGTGGCGTTGGTGGACACGGAGGGGCCCGAAGCTCCCGTCGCACCGGAGCGCCCGCAGCACCGGAGCCCAGTGGCACCGTGCCCCGCAGCGCCAGAAGGCCCGGTGGCGCCGGTGGCACCCGAAGCACCGGTGGCGCCGGTGGCTCCGGTCGCGCCCGCAGAACCGGACTACCGCTGCACCCGAAGCCCGGTGGCACCCCAGATGCCCCGTCGCCCCGGGGCCCGGTCGCTCCCGCAGGCCCGGTGGCGCCCGTAGGCCCGGTGGCACCGTGGCGCCCGTATGGCCTGTGGCGCCGGTCTCGCCCTGAGGCCCGGTGGCGCCGGTGTGCCCGGGGCCGGTGGCACCGGTCGCGCCCGGAGGCCCGGTGGCGCCTGTGGCGCCGGTATGGCCTGTGGCACCGGTCGCCCCGCGGCCCGGTGGCGCCGGTGGTGCCCGTAGCGCCGGTGGCACCTGCGCGCCCGTAGGCGCCGGTGGCGCCGGTTGCTGCCCGTGGGCCCGGTGGCGCCGGTGGCCCCCGTGCCTGCGGCCCGGTGGCGCCGGTGGTCCCGGTGTTACCGGTGGCGCCGGTGTTTCCAGTGTCGCCGGTGTTGCCGCGCCCCTGTACGCCTTGGGGACCGGCGGGACCCTGCGGGCCCGTGGCACCCTGCGCCGGAGCGCTGACCGGCGCCGTCACTCCCGTGATCGGCTGGTTGAGGGGCGTTCCACCCATCGAACCCTCGAACACAGCGTCGCCGAAGCTGAAGATGCCCCCGTCCGAGGCGAAGAGCCAGTAGCCGTTGCCGCTCGGCGTCGAGATGATGCCAATGATGTTGTTGACGTTGATCCCGAGCTGCGGCAGAGAGCCGTAGAACTTGGCGGAACCGAAGGAGAACACCCCTCCGTCCCGGCCGACCATCCAGTACCCGTCACCGCTCGGATCGTTGGCCCGGGCGCTCACGTTCGCCGAGGCGGCACGGACCGCGGCACCGGCCTGCGGTGCGACCGTTGCCCCGATGAGTTGGCCGCCGCGCCGCCACCAAAGCGGTCACGCCCAGTGCTGCCGACGCAATCGTGGTGCGCCGCGGCGGTGTGTAGCGTCCGCCCTTGCGTTCTTTCTGCCGCTTCGTCATCTCGTTCCTGCTACCTCTCTCTCGGTGACACTCTTGAGTGGCTGCCCAACGTTCGATTGCGACCAGGTTCCTGACGTGAAGGCACACTGCCCCAACGACCAGATCCGCGATCCCCCTAACACGCACTTCGTGGAGCACTGCTCCCGAAATCCGTGACCTGTTACCACCTGAACAGCCTGGCTGCCGCATCCTCCTGACGGCAGCCCACGTAAACGTAAACACTCGTCCGACCTGCGTCAATGATTTCGGCGTAGGACTATCGTCCCAAACGGGTGTTTTCTTTAGTAACGCCTATTGCGCTTTGATCGAAGTCGGCACTGCGGGCGCGAAAGGGACGTTTTACGTTCCTGGCGGGGTCCGGGAACTCCGCCTACCGGGCGATGGCAATGACGCCGGAACTCAGGCCGCGTCGACGCGCCCGATGGCCTTGAACCAATCGAGCGTGACGGCTAGCCCCTCATCCAGGCTGATCGGGCTGTAGCCGAGCCGCTTGTACGTCTTGGAGTCCTCGAGCCTCCTGCGATCCGGGCGCTGGCGTTGCGCCTTCTTGGCGATGGCGATCAACGTCGGCCCGAAGACCTCGACCAGTTCAGGGTCGTCCGACGGAGGGACGTCGATGACCTCGTGGTCGAGGCCGGCCAGCCGGCACACTCGGTTACAGGCGTCGGCGGTGCTGACGACGTCCTCGGGACGCCCGTCGAGCATGTAACGCTCCCCCGCCACTCCCTTGTCGAGCGCCAGGATGCAGCCGCGCGCGATGTCCTCAGCGAACACCCAGCTGACCGGGAAGGTCAGATAGCGCTCGATCCGCCCCCGCGCCGCCGACAGCAGCACCCGGTTGAAGCTCGTCCTGCCGAGGGCGTTGCTCTCAACCGGCGAAGGGCCATAGATCGCCCCCGGGTGGGCGCTGACCACGTCGCGGCCCTTTTCGGCCCGGGACATGGCGTCGAGGAACGCCGCCATCTTGGTGACCGTGTAGGGATCCTGGCTCGGCGTCTTCATGACCGGTGCCTCTTCCCGATCCACGCCCCCCGTCGTGTCGAAAAAGGTCCCGGTGCTGACCGCCACGACCCGGCCCAAGTCGAGCTTCTCCGCCGCGTCGAGAACGTTGCGCGTCCCGTCGACGTTCACCGCCTCGAAGTCCGCCATGTTCTGGCTGGCGCCGCCCAGCAGCGCGGCGCAGTGGATGGCAGAGTCGCTCCCCTGTGCGGCCAAGAGAACGGCACCGGGGTCCGTGACGTCGCCCGCCACGACCTCCACGCCGAGCTCGACCAGGGGACCGACGTCGGCGCTCTCCCGGGCCAGGGCCCGGACGGCGTCACCCCGCTCCGTCAGCAGCTTGCAAATGTTGGCGCCGGCGAGCCCCGTGGCCCCCGTCACCAGGACCGTCTGGCTCATGCCGAGGTGCGGACCGGCGACTCCTCCACTGCGGTGTCGACTTGGTCGGCGGCGTACTTGATCACCGGCTCGGACTGGCCGAACACGTCGAGCGTGTGGATGAAGCGGTGCAGGCCCATGGAATTCGCGCAGGCGAACCCGAGCTCGATGATCTGCGCCGCCGTGAAGTGCTCACCGAGGCGCCGGTAGAACTCGTCGTCAATGGCGTGGTGGTCGGCGGACAGGAGGTCGAGGAACTCCACGGCCAGCCGCTCCTGCTCGTTCAGCTCGGCGCCACCCGGGGCGATCAGGCAGGCCACGTCCTCCTCGGTGATCGAGTCGTGCTTGCGCGACTGCATGCAGGGCTGGCACTCGCCGAGCTGGGCACTGCGGATGCGCAGGAGCTCGAGGATTCGGCCCGCCCAGCAGCGACCCGCTCCCCATGAACTTCCGCGCCGAGTTCGTCATCAAGATCTGCTGCGTCTTGTAGGCGAAGATCTGGAGCGGGATCGGCGTCGCGTACAGCCCCTCGGCGACCCCCTCCTCGATGATGCGGCGCGGCTCAGGCGCCATCTCGTCCAGCGGAATCGGCTCGATCCTCGGCACACAACCCCCTGTCCGCCCCCGGGCCTCACCCGGACGGCTGCTCTCGTCGCCCCTCTGGTGGGACATCCCTGACACTAACGTCAGCTCATGCCCATTGACCCCTCCGACGTCCTCTTGACCGACCGCGTGGCCGTGGTGACCGGCGGAGGCTCGGGGATCGGCCGGGGCATCGCCAACGGGCTCACGGCCTTCGGGGCAAAGGTCGCCATCTGGGAACGCCATGCCGACACGGCCGACGCTGCCGGCGAGGAGGTCGGTGGCCTCGGTCTTCAGGTCGACGTCCGGGACTCCGGCGAGGTCGACGCCGCGCTCGAGCGCACCGTCGGCGAGCTCGGCCCCGTCAGCATCCTCGTCAACAACGCCGGCGGCGTCTTCAACTCTCCGCTGCTCGAGACCACCGAGAACGGCTGGGACGCCCTCTACCGCTCCAACCTCAAGCACGTCATCCTCTGCACCCAGCGCGTGGCGCGCCAAATGGTCGAGCGCGAGCTGCCGGGGAGCATCATGAGTGTGACGTCCATCGAGGGCGTCCGCGCCGCGCCAGGCTACGCCGCCTACGCCGCGGCGAAGGCCGGCGTCATCAACTACACCAAGACGGCCGCCCTCGAGCTGGCCCCATACGGCATCCGGGTCAACGCGCTCGCTCCCGACATCACCTGGACCGAGGGCCTGGCGGCCATCGCCCCCGACCCCGCCGGCCAACAGGAACGCTTCGGCTTGACGGTGCCGATGGGCCGTGCGGGCCACGTCGACGAGATGGCCGGTGCCGCCGTCTTCTTGGCCAGCGCCCTGTCCAGCTACATCACTGGCCAGACCATTCACGTCGACGGGGGCACCCAGGCCGCCAGCGGCTGGTACCACCACGCCGAGAACGGCAACTACGTCCTCGGGCCGTCCTGACGCCTAATCGGTCCATTCCGGCACCGGGGCGGCCCGTCCGAAGCCCTCAGCCGTCTCCGAGCCCGACGTGGGCCGACATCCCACCGTCCACGGCCAGCATCTGTCCCGTGATGTAGCGCGACTCCTCCGAGGCCAGGAAGACGACCACGTCCGCGATGTCCTCGGGCTGGCCCACCGAAGGGGTCAGGACCGCCTTGCCGAGAGACCCCAGGATGGCCTCGTTCAAATGCGCACGCACGGCGTCCGTGATGATGAGCCCCGGCAAAATCGTGTTGGCCCGGATACCCCTCTTCCCGTGGCTGGTCGCGACGTACATGGTGAGGGCGTTCACTCCCGCCTTCGACACCCCATAGGCCGTCCGGGTCCGGTCCCCCTTGAGTGAGGCGCCGGATGACATGTTGATGATGGAGCCACCGCCGCCTTCCACCATGATCGGCACGGCGTGCTTGCACATGAGCATCTGGCTGCGCAGGTTCACCGCCAGGGTCCGCTCCCACACCTCGAGCGACAGTTCCGTCACTGCGGTGTCGGCGCTCAAGAAGTCCGAATCGGTCAGGGCGGCGTTGTTGTGCAACACGTCGAGCCGGCCGAAGCGCTCGGTGGCCTGACCGACCGCCGCCATGGCATCACCCTCCTCGGAAAGATCGGCCCGCCACGCGGCCGCAGTCCCGCCGGAGGCGGCGATTCCCTCCGCCACCGAGCGCGCGGCCGCCTCGTTGATGTCGACCACAAGGACAGCGGCGCCCTCACCGGCCAAGGCGCGAGCGGTGGCCCCGCCGATGCCACCGCCCCCTCCCGTGACGATGGCGACCTTGCCGGCCAGCCGGCCCGTCGTCATTTTCCAGAACTCCGTTCCGTCGGCTCGAGCCACGGCGTCATGTCGAGCATCGGATAACGAGCCGCGGTCCCCGCCAGGGTCTCGGCCGTCCAGTACGGATGTCCAGGCTCGGGGAACCCTAGGACTGTGAGCTGGCGGACACTGGCGCTTCCTACGAACCGGTACCAGGCCATGTCCTCGCCGGCGTTGGGCAGACCGAACGAATTCAGCCACGGCGTGCCGGCCGGCTTGTACGAGACATGCAGCATGAATCGGGCCGTGCCCGGCACGGTCATGCGGACACCACGGTGATAGACGTCCGGTCGATACGCGAGAACCGTTCCGGCCGGACCTGAAGCCGAAACCTCCGATTCATAGATATTTGCGTAGTCGCTCGGGCTCAGATAGGTGCGCTCGACCGGGATGCCTTCCGTGAGGCCGAGGGGGACGATCCGGGTGGCTCCGGTCTCCGGCGTAACGTCGCTCAGATAGACGAACATCTCGAGCTGTTGGTAGCCGGGCTCATGGCGGGGCACCACCAGGGTGTGGTTGCCGAAGTCGGCGTGGAGCAGCTGTTCGTCGCTCACGGCACCTCCCCCGTACTTCGCGCTCACCATCGCCTGATACAAGCGGAGATCGGAGACGCCGAGGAACTGCTCGGCCAGATCGATGATTCGTTCGTGTACAACGAGATCGTTCAGCGCGGCGTCCTCGAACGGAAACCGCGGGAGCACCCGATGCGAGTCGGCACGGAACGGTTCATTGCGCGGGGGATCCGTGTCCGCCTCGAACTCTTCAGCCGTGGAAAGAGTGCGGAAGTGCCGCCTGGGCGGCCTGCACCTCCTCCGCCGACAGCAACTCTTGGATGAGGCACCAGCCGTCCCGCTCCCACTGCAACCTGGCCGCCTCGTTCGCCACGCCCATCATGCGACCTCGCGACGTCGTAGCTGCGCCGCCAACAGGTTCACGTGATGCCTCGAAACATCCTGGTCTGGATGGTGGTGAGACGTTTCATCACGAACGCAGCCGTTCACAAGACGCCTACTCTGCACGACTTCCCCGATCCAAGCCATTTCTAACGTCAGGCGGTGCTCCCAGCGATCTCGATAGGGTGCAACGGCACGACCCACGGGCGTGGTGCCAGCGGACAAGTGGGAGGGAATGTTGCGCTTCATCCTTCAGTACCCGGAGGCGTCGGGCAGCGCAATCGATTTGCTTGACGCCGGTTCCATCCCAGAGATTGCCGCGGCGGCGGAAGCCGCTGGCTGGCATGGCATGGCCCTCACCGAACACCCTGCACCGAGCAGCCGTTGGCTCGGAACGGGCGGCCACCAGAGTCTCGACCCCTTTGTCGCGCTGGCGGCCGCCGCGGGCGCGACGAAGAACCTTGCGCTGGTGACGAACCTCAGTGTGGTTCCGTACCGCAACCCCCTGCTGCTGGCCAAGAGCGCCGCCACGTTGGACCGCGTATCCGAGGGCCGCTTCTACCTAGGTGCGGGAGCCGGGTATCTGAAGTCCGAGTATTTCGCCCTGGGGGTCGACTTCGTCGAGCGCAACGCCCTCTTCGAGGAGGCGCTCGAGGTGATGCAGCTCCATTGGAGCGGCGAACCCTTCACCTTCGAGGGACGTCACTTCTCCGCTCGGGAGATCCAGGCCCTACCGGCGCCACGCAATAAGACGGTGCCAATCTGGATGGGGGGGAACTCCGACTCCGCTCTCCGGCGCGCGGCGAAGTACGCGGCCGGCTGGATGCCGATGACCGCTCCCGCCTCGGTCGCCAAGACCGCTCGGACCCGACCGGTGACGACGACCGAGGAGCTGAGCGAACGGCTCGACGTCCTCAAGGGCTTCGCCGGTGACCGCTACGAGGAACTCGAGCTCATCATGGGTTACTCAGGACCGAGCCTGGGCAACTTCGACCAAGAATCCGAGCGTGTCCGTGATCGTCTCGGCGAACTCGAGCAGCTGGGAGTCGATTGGGCGTTCGTCAGCCCACCCTGGTCCCCCGCCCCAGGGCCGACCGAATGGCTCGGGGAATTCGCATCGACCTTCATCACCCACTGAGCAACGTCGCTTCCGGCTGTTCTCGGCTCACTCGGCGTAGAAGCCTTTTCCCCACAGGGTCAACAAGCGCTCGAAATAACGCTCATACTCGAGCGCAACTACTTCTGTCGAGAAGGTGCGGACGGCATAATCGCGAATCGTCTTCGGGTCCAGGCCGCCCACAGCGCTTGTCGCTTCACGAAACTCCTTGAAGCTTCGGCACCGGAAACCGGTGACCCCCTGTTGCACCGTTTCGGTGAAGGCACCCCAGTCCGTCGTGATCACCGGTGTCCCACACAGCATCGCTTCGACCACCACGGCACCGAAAGGTTCGATGTATAGCGTGGGAACGAAGAGAGCCTTGGCACGACCCATGAGCTCAGCCCTCTCCTTTGGACCAACGACACCCACATACTCCACACCCTCTGGAGGTGGATCGCCTGCACCAGCCATCTTCAGCGTCAGACCTTCGCTCTGGCAGATCTCGACCGCCAATCTGTAGCCCTTCCGATGAGTAAGTCGACCCATAAACAGGAAGTAGTCGTCCTTACTGGATGAGAATGGGAAGTCCGACACTTCGAAATAATTAGGTATGACCGTGTCGTAAAAGCGGCCGTCTGCCGTATACGCGCCTTGCATGTGTCCATAGACGGTATGCATCCACGCGTAGCTCTGGAAGACAAGATAACTTGCGAAAACGCCCGCGTAGCCGACAGCGAACTCGACGCACATCGACGACGGGAAGGAATCGGCTATGGGCTTCTGGCATAGGCCACCGATGATGCAGATGAAGTCCTGGGGCCGTATTCGTAATCGGATTTGCTCGATAGCTCGACCATTCATGAGACTCCACTGCGGCTCGTTCTCGACGAAGCTCTCGACCATGGAGGGGATGAGCGTTTGTTGTTCTTCAACGGTGATGCACGGGATCAGCTCGGTGCACGCGGCTTCGTTCTCTTCGGATGCATACAAGTAAACATCGTGTCCGAGCGACGTCATCATGTTGCAAAACTTTCGTACGTTGTCCGTGAAGGCAGACCATGCGAACGACTTGGTCGTCTGACTATGTGGAAGGCTAACTACGTGAAATCGCATGGGCTGTCCCCTGAATTGTCCGAGCGGCACAAAAATAGTGCCTTCTCCGTGACGGCTTGAGCGTCTCATCCTGGACACTCCGCGAATGAGATGGGTTACCCCGGCTCCCGGAACTCCCTAATGATCCCAAGGGCTGGGGCGTTCGCGACATTCTGGGAGTGATGCTGCGGCGTCCGAAGGATTCTTGGGGGTCTAGCTAGATCAGCCGCACACGGTACTTGGAGCCCGCAGAGATTGTATTTCTGCAACTCGCGACTTGGCGCGGTGAACCTCGGTGACAACGTCGTCGCGCAGCTGGCAGGCTGCTCATGCGGTTTTGCCTTTGGACCCGATGAGGTCATGAACGCGGCCACGAGCGTCGGTCGGAAGCCTGTCGAGAACCCGTCCCGTACTGACGTCTTCTAGACAGCCAGAAAATCCTAGTGAGCTTAACGGGCGTTGTGCCGTGGTGCGGTTTTCCCCCGAAGGGTTCCGGACCGAGATCGGCCTGACGTCCGCTGGCTTCGAGCTTTACGACCTGCCGCTATTGAACTGAAATCGCTTTCGTCTTCCCGCGAACGCGCTGCCTAATGGGATGGCACGGTGATCCCCGGTGGAAGGTCGGCGGAGAGGGCTGGGTTGAGGCGCAGCGCGATTCGGAGATAGGAATCCCCCTGAGAAATCTGGGCCTGTTTGATGAGCAGAACTCCCAAGTTGAAGTTGGCCGACGCGTTGTTCGGGTTCACCTGCAGGTCCTGGGTGTAGTACTCGATGGCGCTGGCAGGGTCCGTCGGTGCCTCGAGCACGCCCAGGTTGTATAGGGCATCCCCGAACTTCGGATCGATCAACAGTGCCCGTCGGTACTCGGCAAAAGCGTCACTGGTATCGCCCCGCTCTTGGTAGATATAGCCCAAGTCGTAGTGGGCATAAACGTTGCTCGGATCATCAGAGGCTGCAGTTCGGAAGTCGGAAAATGCCTGATCTGCGTCTCCGGACCGCTCAGCGGCAAGGCCGGAGGTGACAAGCTGATCGGCCGTTGCGGAGTTGGTTCCGATGGGGGGTGGGGTGTGCTTTACGTGCTCATAGACATACAGGCCCGCTTGCGAGTAGAGAAGCTTGAAGTCTTTGCCGAACCAGGATGACAGCTGTGGCGTCCAGGGGAAGTAGTCGTCGTAGTGGTACGTGACGATCAATACGACGTAGTCGGCTCTGTTGAACGCCTGAGCCCATGTTGTGATGAAGTTTGGGGGTAAGGACCCGTCGTAGGGCGGAAGATGCCGAGGCCCGGTCGCAATCCAGACGCCGTAGCCGTCGACAACCGCAGGACATCCGGGCGCACTCGAATTGAAACGATTCGCCGCAATCGTGTACGAGACTTCGTCGGCAAGGACGCAGGATCCTGGGGGAATGAGGGAATCAAGGATCGAAGACGGGTCCTCTGCACTCGACAGATAGGTCCTGGCATAACTCAGTTGCTGCGGAACGAGGAAGGCGGCGGCTGCCACCGCCAAGCACAGCGGGATCCCGAGGCGAGTGATTCGCCCGAACGTCGTGGCCCCGTGGCTATCGAACGTCGCGATTACTCGGGCTACGCCAATTCCAACGACCATGGCAACAAACGCCGCTGGGAAGTACGTGTAGTGATCAGAAAACGACTGAGTGACGAACATTTCCACCGTGCTCAGCACCGCCACTACCAGCAAGAACCAGTCGGCCGGGGTCTTCGAGCGCGACGGGACGAGGTACGCGAACACAACAAACACAGCCAGGACAATGCCGACGAGCAAGGCGATCCAGGTTTGGGCTTGAATCCACGTCAGACCGGAGAGCCCTGTCAGCATCAACAGACGTTCACTGGCAGGTAGTGAGGCGCCTGGTGCTGCCCGACTCAACTGATCGGCAATGACCTGGTGTACGAAGCCGCTGGGGTCGAGTGCGAAGAACGGAAGACAGGGAACCGCGGCCCCGGCAATAACCCCGAGCGCGAGGGGCCGAACGCGGCTTCGCCACTCGGGAAGGCAAAACGCCACTGCCACCACGATGGGGATGATGGCCCAGACCTTGCATGCCGCCGCGAAGCCGAAGCACAAGCCAGCGAAGATCAGCCTCCGCGAGGGAGCGATCGCGCCGTCCCTGAACATGAGAACCGACGCCCAAGAGGCAGAAGAAGACAAGGTACGGCTCCAAGTAAACCGTCTGATCTGCCGCGGTCGCGAGGGGAAAGCAGGCTAGGGCCGTGCCGGCTACAAGCATGGCCCCGATACCCCGATATCGCACGGCAATCGCGGCGAGGCTCGCATTCAGTGCAGCGACGATGATGGTGAGCACTCGGGCGAGCCCGAACGCTCCATGCGTGCCGATGACGCTCCCGAGAGCCGAGATGGGTGCCAAAAGCAAAGGAACTCCGGGGGGGTGCAGAAGCACGAAGTCCTTATACGGGATGACCCCGTGTACCAAGCGCAGGGACGCGCCCATGTACACGCCGTCGTCGTAACCGATTCCGTTGGAGTACCCGTGGACCCCGAAGAAAACCCCGGGCAAAGTCAGCTGGTACACGCCGACCCCGAGGGCCAGCAGGCCAGGTGCTACGAGCAGCCAGGACCTCGGGACGGCCCCGGAAGAACGCCACCGTGCTCAACGCGAAACCGTGTAAGCCTCTTTCAGGCGCCCGGTAGCCGCTAGACACCACGCTGGTCGTCGATGATCTCCTGGATGCGCATAACCTATTATCAGGCCGACGACCGTGGTCGGATGAGGCGGAGTTCCCTGACCGATCGGGCTTACGCAGAAGACGGCGGTGACCCCTTTACTCAGCGCCGAGCAACTATAGTGCCGTCGTGATTTCAGACATGTTGCCTCTCATGCCCCGACGCCGCGCCGGTGCAACCTGGGCCAACGTCCCGACGCGAGTCGTCATGATCGTGTTGGTCTGTCTTCTCGGATCTGTCGCCGCCGCCTGTAGCAGCAGCCCGTCTGGGTCCAGCGCGAACCAGTCAGCCAACGCGCTGGTCGAAGCAGGTCTGGCTGCTGGGCGAGCGGGAAATGCCAACCTGGCGTTCTCGGATTACAAGGCGGCAGCGGCAAAGGACCCGAATAATCTCTACGCCCACTACGACCTCGGCTACATCTATCAGGACGGGGGGATACCGCTAATGCCGCCACCGAGTACCACCGGGTGCTCCTTATCAATCCGAAGTTCGGAGACGCCCTCTACAACCTGGGAGTGCTCGAAACATCGTCGGACGCTGCCAGCGCCATCGAGTACTACATGCAGGACCTGAAAGTGGCCCCGAACAACGCGTCGGCCAACTTCAACTTGGGGGTCCTGCTCATCAAGCAGGGCCAGACCTCCCAAGGAAATCTCTATCTCGCCACTGGTCTGCGTCTCAACCCCAACCTCTCCGCTGACCTTCCTCCGGGGATCACGGCTCCCACGACCACGACGACGACACCCTAACGTCGTAAGAACTCATCTTCGGTCCTGGCTGTTCCAACGATCACTTTGCCGAACACTCGACGCGAATAACGAAGGCACGTTTGCTTCTGAGTGGCAATCCCCAGGAGCAGCCATCTGTTAGCAAATAGGCGCTGAGGTTCTGAGGCTCCGCGCCTCATCACACTCTCTGACCGCCCCTTTGAATCAAGGCCAGACGGGTGCGCAGCGTGAGTGGAGGCGGTCCGGCGGCATGCTCCCCTCCTAACAGAAAGGGAACATGTTCAAAAAGTGGACCTCGCTCGTCGTGGGCCGGGGTTGATCGGCGTCGCTGAGCTTCCCCGTCGAGGTCGCCGATGGAAACGATTCGGCCTGGGGTCGCTACTCGGTGACCGATCCGGGCTACCCCTCCGAGCGCCATTCATGGGGCGCTCAGGTCGAGTGCACCGGTGGCGGATCGGTGTACGTGGGTGTGATGTCGATGATCGGCGAAGTGCGGCATCGCCAATGGGGCAAGGTCGAGTACAACCCTTCGAGGATCGTCGACCCGGAGGGCTGGCATGTGGTCGGCGTCGAAGAGGCGCTGTCGACAATCGGCGTGGCGACGTGGGCCGTCGACGAGCTGATGCGACCGGTCGACGCCAATCCGTCCGGCTGGCACGTGAAGCGCCTCGACGTCGCCAAGGACTTCGACGGCGTGGAGCACCCGAGCGAGCTGATCCGAGGACTGGGCCTGCTCCCCCGTCGGTGGTGCCGCACGAACGCCACGTACGCCGACCCCAAGGGCAACGGTGCGCAGACGCTCCACGTCGGCAGCGGGGCCGGTTCGGTGCGGCTCTACAACAAGCACGGCGAGACCAAGGGAGAGGCCCCCGAGGGCACCGTGCGCTGGGAGACAGAGGCCCGGGCGTGGGCCAAGAACTACGGCGGCATCAAGGTGCTGGACGACGTGAGCACCGAGTCAGTGGAACGTCTGGCCCGGGACAGATGGGAGTGGAGCCACATGGGAGCCGAAATCGCTGGAAGCATCGGCCGCCTGGTCGAGGTCGTGAGCCAATCGGGACTCAGCCAGGCCGGACAGAACTCGTTCATCGGCTGGCTGGTCAAGCAAGCTGCCGGGGTGGACTGCTCGGACACCAGCCGGGCCACCTTGGCCAAGTACCGCAGGCTCCAGCGGGAGCTCGGCATCGCTGCGCCGGCCGATCTCGGCTCGATGGTCGAGGTCGTGCGCCGGCTCGATTGGGAGTCAGGTCGAGAGGTCGTCGGCGTCAAGGCCGCCTAGGACGGCTGCCTGAGATCGCCGACTGGACACCGCCGCCTCCCCGACCCCGGCCGGGCCGGACGGATGTCGCCCGCCAGGACGACACCGCCCGCACCGGGCGGGACGGGAGCGGGCTTGTCCTGTAGCGCATATCTGGCCGCTATGGGTCAGAGGCCGGCTTCTCGAGGCCCCAGACGGTGGAAACGGTTGTGGAAACAGGCTGCGGGAAAAAAACGGTACTGAGCGGCTGAAAGGAGCCCCGGAACCTCCTTTGCTGGCTCTCCCGTCAGCGCAGCTGATGGTTATGGACGTTGCCTACAGATCGGCCCGAGCTCCAGCTGAGGTCGATGACCACGACACCGTCCTCGCTGGTCGTAGTGCGGTGCGTGACACCTCGACCTCGACGGTGGCCCCGGCCTGTGCCGAAGCCGCTCTGCCTCAGCTTGCCGTGGATCCGCACTGACACTGCTACGGTCGGCGGTATCTGACTCACCGTTGCACCAGCAACTGAACTGTAGGAGCGAGCCATAGTCCCTGGGTGCCGCCCAGGGTGAATCGTAAATGTGGCCAGACGTCCACTGACACGTGACGGTGGTCTGGCCATCTGGTCGAGTGCTCGACTTTCCGGCGGACGACGAGCGACCCGACGGGGTCGACTGGTGGACAATGTCTCCGGCTCGTTGTGCTGCCGGTAAAGGCTTCCGTCCCACTACTGCCCGTACACCCGAGTCCGAGACCTGTAGGCACCGGTGGACCCGTGGACCCGTAGACACCGGTGGCACCGTAGCACCTGGAGCTCCCGAAGGACCAGAGGGCCCGGTGGCTCCGGTCGCGCCCGGAGCTCCCGCAGACCCGTCCGGTGGCGCCGGTGGCTCCAGAGTTACCCGAAGGTCCGGTTGCGCCGGTCGGCCCCAAAGGCCCGGTGGCCCCCGTAGGCCCGGTAAGGCCGGTCGCGCCGGAGGCTCCAGTGGGCCAGCGGGCCCGGTCGGCCCCGTGGCGCCGGTCGCACCCGTACGCCCGGTGGCACCCGGTCACGCCGGTCGCTCCGAGGTACCGGTCGCGCCCGTCACGCCGGTGGCCCAGTGGCGCCCGTAGGCCCAGCGGGCCCGGTCGGCCCGTGGCTCCCGTGAGGCCGGTGGCACCCGGTCGCGCCCGTGACGCCGGTGGCTCCAGTGGCGCCCGTGTCGCCGGTCACGCCGGTGGCCCGGTGGCGCCGGTGGCGCCGGTCGAAGGCCCGGTGGCGCCAGTGGCGCCCGTGTGCCCGTCGCGCCCGTGGCGCCGGTGGCGCCCGTGGCTCCAGTCGCGCCCGTGGCGCCCGAGGCGCCCGGTGGCCCGGTGGCGCCCGTGGCGCCGGTGGCGCCGGTCGCGCCGGTGGCTCCAGTGGCGCCCGTGTCGCCGGTCGCGCCGGTGGCCCAGTGGCGCCCGTGTTGCCGGTCGCGCCAGTGGCCCGGTGGCGCCCGTAGGCCCGCGGGCCCGGTCGGCGCCCGTGGCGCCCGTGACGCCGGTGGCGCCGTCGCGCCCGTGGCGCCGGTGGCGCCGGTGGCGCCCGTAGGCCCGTCGCGCCGGTGGCGCCCGTGGCGCCCGGTCGCGCCCGTGGCTCCGGTGGCGCCCGTGTCGCCGGTCGCGCCGGAGGCCCCGGTGTGCCCGGTCGCCGCCGTCGACGGCCCAGTGCTCCAGTGGCGCCCGAAGGCCCAGTGGCGCCGGTGGCCCCGGGCTCCCGTGACGCCGGTGGCACCCGTGCGCCCGTCGCGCCGGTGGCGCCCGAAGCACCCGTGTCGCCGGTCACGCCGGTGGCTCCAGTGGCGCCCGTGTCGCCCGGTCACGCCGGTGGCGCCCGGTGGCCCCGTGGCGCCGGTCGCGCCCGGTGGCCCAGTGGCGCCCGTGGCGCCCGGTGGCCCGGTGGCGCCGGTCGCGCCCGGTGGCACCCAGTCGCGCCGGTCGCGCCCGAAGGCCCGGTGGCGCCGGTCGCGCCGGTGGCCCAGTCGCGCCCGTGGCGCCGATAGGCCCGGTGGCGCCGGTGGCGCCCGATGGCCCGGTGGCGCCGGTCGCGCCCGATGGCCCAGTCGCGCCCGAGTCGCCGGTCGCGCCGGTCGCTCCAGTGGCGCCCGTGTCGCCGGTCGCGCCGGTGGCCCAGTGGCGCCCGTGTCGCCGGTCGCGCCGGTGGCCCAGTGGCGCCGGTCGCGCCCGGTGGCGCCGGTGGCGCCCGTGTCGCCGGTGGCGCCGGTGGCGCCGGTGGCCCAGTCGCGCCCGTAGGCCCAGTGGGCCCGGTCGGCCCCGTGGCTCCCGTGTCGCCGGTCGCACCCGTAGGCCCGTGGCGCCGGTCGCGCCCGAAGGCCCGGTGGCGCCGGTCGCGCCCGTGGCCCGGTGGCGCCGGTGGCGCCCGAAGGCCCGGTGGCGCCGGTCGCGCCCGTAGGCCCGGTGGCGCCGGTGGCGCCCGTAGGCCCGGTGGCGCCGGTCGCGCCCGAAGGCCCGGTGGCGCCGGTGGCGCCCGTAGGCCCGGTGGCGCCGGTGGCGCCCGAGGCCCGGTGGCGCCGGTGGCGCCCGAAGGCCCGGTGGCGCCGGTGGCGCCCGAAGGCCCGGTGGCGCCGGTCGGCGCCCGAAGGCCCGGTGGCGCCCGTAGTCCCAGTGGCGCCCGAGATCCGGTGGCGCCGGCAGCGCCCGTGGCGCCGGTAGATGCCGGTGGCGCCCGCAGTCCCGCGTGGCGCCCGAAGCGCCACTAGCGCCCGAAGGCCCGGTGGCTCCTGAAGGCTCCGGTGGCGCCCGTAGGTCCTGTGGCACCCGTCGCGCCGCTGGCGCCTGAAGATCCGGTGGCGCCGGCAGTCCCTGTGGCGCCTGAAGATCCGGTGGCGCCCGCAGTCCCCGTGGCACCCGAAGCGCCGCTAGCGCCCGAAGGCCCGGTAGCTCCTGAAGGCCCGGTGGCGCCCGAAGGTCCTGTGGCACCCGACGCGCCGCTGGCGCCTGAAGATCCGGTGGCGCCGGCAGTCCCCGTGGCGCCTGAAGATCCGGTGGCGCCGGCAGTCCCTGTGGCGCCTGAAGATCCGGTGGCGCCCGCAGTCCCCGTGGCACCCGAAGCGCCGCTAGCGCCCGAAGGCCCGGTAGCTCCTGAAGGTCCGGTGGCGCCCGAAGGTCCTGTGGCACCCGACGCGCCGCTGGCGCCTGAAGATCCGGTGGCGCCCGCAGTCCCCGTGGCACCCGAAGCGCCGCTAGCGCCCGAAGGCCCGGTAGCTCCTGAAGATCCGGTGGCACCCGACGCGCCGCTGGCGCCTGAAGATCCGGTGGCGCCCGCAGTCCCAGTGGCGCCTGAAGATCCGGTGGCGCCGGCAGTCCCTGTGGCGCCTGAAGATCCGGTGGCGCCCGCGGTCCCCGTGGCACCCGAAGCGCCGCTAGCGCCCGAAGGCCCGGTAGCTCCTGAAGGTCCGGTGGCGCCCGAAGGTCCTGTGGCGCCCGAAGCGCCGCTGGCACCCGTCGCGCCCCCAGAACCCGTGGCTCCGGTCGCGCCCGAAGCGCCGCTAGCGCCCGCAGTCCCTGTGGCGCCCGAGGCGCCGGTGTTTCCAGTGTCGCCCGTGTTCCCTGTGTTTCCAGTGTCGCCCGTGTTCCCGTGTGCCGGTGTTTCCAGTGTCGCCAGTGTTCCCGGCCGGCCCTGGTACACCTTGAGGACCGGCAGGACCCTGCGGGCCCGTGGGACCCTGCGGGCCAGCCCTGTTCGGTGCCGTTACTCCTACGATCGGCTGGTTCAGGGGTGTGCCACCCATCGAACCCTCAAAGATGGCGTCGCCGAAGCTGAAGATGCCCCCGTCCGATGCGAAAAGCCAGTAGCCGTTGCCGCTCGGCGTCGAGAGGATCCCGATGATGTTGTTGACGTTGATCCCGAGCTGTGGGAGCGAGCCGTGGAACTGGGCGGAACCGAAGGAGAACACCCCTCCATCCCTGCCGACCATCCAGTAGCCGTCGCCGCTGGGGTCGTCGGCGCGGGTGCTGACGTTCGCCGTCTGGAGCGGCGCAGAGCTCGAGGCCGCGCTGACCGCAGCACCTGCGGACGGCGCGGCTCGCGGTGACGCCTACGAGCTGCCCACCCGCCGTGACAAGAGCCGTAACGCCGAGCGCAGCGCTCGCGATCTTGTTGCGCTTGGGCGGTGTGTAGCGCCCGCCCTTGCGTTCCCTCTGCCGCTTCGTCATCTGGCTCCTCTAGGTCCCTGTTCGCCTTGACGCTGGAACGTCCCCGCCATCTGCGCTAACTCCCGCTTTGGTTGAAACCGAAGTCGATCAGAGGTCTCGGTTCCGCGAAGTGACTGGCTCACGAGCCAGCGCTCCCTCACCGGTGTGGCCTGCCACAACGATTTTGCGATCCCGGGTCCACCTACAACTCCCAGCCCTCTCTCAACAAATGCTCGCCAAAGCACTCCGCCCACGCACCAGAGCAAAGCACGCCCCTATTGCGCCGTCAACCATCCACCGAGCGAACTCCGAAGAACCTTTAACCCTCGTGTCGTCGCTGAGTTCGAGAGCCGAATGGCCATGTCAGCTGGCATCGCAGTAGCGCGGGGCGCCCCCTCTTCAGCAGACCCCAGCGGAGCGGACTGCTTTCTGTCATCAAGTTGTGACCTTGTACCCCCCAAAAACCCGTTTGGGCAGCGTGAATGCCCCCGTCGTCGACGCGTGATGAACGCCGCCACGTCGAAGGACGCCGGCCTGCGTCGATTCGCCCGTTCGCGCACGATTCATGCTTCGAAGATTCACGGAGGCTCATCAGCGCGTGCATTGCGGATCGCAGCGACGTCGACCCAAGTCCCAGCTGGAGCTCAAGGGCAGTGAGCGGGATCAAAGGAGGGTTTAACGGTCCGATCGAAGCTTCCGCTTGTGCTGGATGGGTTGCCGCCTCTCGTGAAGCCCATGCCAGGACCTGCTGCCGACGGAGGCCGCCGGGTGGATTCTGGCGGTGGCCATGCGGCGGAACCACCCCGGTCGGCGAGCCCGACGGGTGGAATCGGTGCCGCAATTCGCCCGATTCTGCCCTCAAGAGAACAGAGACTCGAACCGATTCACTCAGAGATCAACGAATCGACAAATCAAAGGCCTGATGTATTGGCGAGACGAGCCGCCGACCAGCCTCGACGCCATGCGGTGAGGGCAGAGGATGACAAATGACGCCGAATGGCCGACTCCGGCCATTCAAGCTGCGATTTTGAGCCAGGTCCGCTCTCGCGCCGCCACGCCGGGGCTCGGTCAGTGATGCCGGCGACCGTTGCCCTGGAAGCTGACGAAAGGAAGACGGCGCTCCTCGACAATCGGCCGAGCGTCCAGAGGTCGGGGCGCGAGAGGCGTTTTCGCTGGAGTCTCGAGGATCGGGTCGCCATCGGCGTCCTTCTCTCAATCGTCGCCATCGGGATCGCAGTCCGAATTCCCGGATTGACGAATTCGGGATTGTGGCGAGACGACTCCTGGACCGCGTTGGCCAGCCGGGTCGGTCTGGGGACGGCCCTTCGGATGTCCTCCACCACGCCCGGCTTCACCCTGGCCGAACGAGCCTGGATCGGATTCGATCAGGGCTCGTCGTTGTGGGCCCAGCTTCTGCCCTTTTTTGCCGGGGTCTGCGGCATCGTGGCGATCTACCTGCTGGTGCGCTTCTGGGGCCTGGCCCGCTGGCTCGCCCTCAGTGCGGCGTTCGTGGTCGCCGTATCGCCGATCGCGGCCCAGTACTCGACGCACGTCAAGGAGTACAGCACCGACTTCCTCTTGGCGTGCCTGATCCTTTGGCGGGGGGAAGCGGCTCGAAGATCACCTACGAACAAGTCGCTGGTCCTGCTGGCCGTCGCCTCGGCGGCGGCGGTGTTCGATCTCGGGCGCGGTGGTGCCGGTCGTCGCCGGCTCCTGGGCGGCCGTCGTGCTTTGTCATCTACGCGAGCGGGACGTCCTCCGCAGGATCGCTGCTGGCGGTTGTGCGACGGCCGGGTTCTTCGTGGTCGTCTACGTCCTCTTCTTCCGCGACCTTCCCGGGGTGCTCCATCGCTTCTGGGTGAACGGGGGCGCCTTCCTCAACCACTCGTCCGTCCATGCGCTTTGGGACAGCTTCACGTACGCCGTAAGCGTCATCACCGTGGGCTCTTCCCTGCGGCCGGGCACACCGATATCTACGGCGGCGCGCACTGGACGGCGGGTCGCATCTTCGTGCCCGCGGCGCTGCTGGTGATCGTGCTGCTCTTGGGGTCGACGGCTGGTGGCCGGTCGGCGGCGCCGGGCATCACGCTCCTGTTCGCAGTCGGGGCCAGCTTCATCGGTGCCATTCCGCTCGGCACGGGGAGGACGGACGAGGTCCTCTACCCCGCCGTCATCCTGTTGGCGGCGCTCGGCATCCATCAGATCGTGCAACAGAGCGCGGCGCGGGTCGCCCGGCTGCGGCACGGCCGGGTCATCGGCCCCGCCCTGTTGGCGCTCGCCGTCGGATTGTTCGCCGTCCTGTCGGTCAACTCCTACTCGGTTCGGCATCCAAACGGCTACCCGGTCGTCAATGTCCGCCAGCTGGCGGCGATCGTCAATGCGCACACCCGGGCGGGCGACCGGGTGCTCGTCGACCCCTACACGCGGTACGACTGGACCCTTTACGAGGCGAACCAGGTGCACGTCGTCTTCGGCAACTCATGGGGCGCCGGCTTCACCGTCGTGAGCGACCAGCCGAACGTCTTCGTCTCGCCCAGTGAGCCGTGGGAAGACGGCTACCACCCCGAACGATGGGTGACGAAAGTCGCGCCGGCCAAGAGGGTCTGGTATCTCGGGACCGATGTGCTCAGTCGGAACAAGGATCCGGTGTACCGCGCGCTCTTGTCCCAGGGCTGGGTGCCGCAGAAGGAGTACACCGCGACGGGTGGATTCGTCATCCTGATGACGCGGGGCGGTGGATCGTCGGCCAGGACGTCGGGGTAGCGGGACGGACCCAGCGAGATTGCTAGAGAATCCGCGCCCCGTTGCGGATGCGGCGTTTCATGTCCCACAGGTAGACGTCGAAGGGCAGGGTGCGCAGTCGGGCCGGGCGTGAGGGCGTTCGTGATGCGCAGGAGCCGGCGGTTGATGGCGAAGGCCCGCTGTTCGCGGGATCCCCAGGCCAGGCCGAGCTCTTGACGGAAGGCCGCCGGGAGGAATCCGGCGGTCACGGCGCGGTTGAACCAGCCAAAGAGGCGGGGCACGGGCCAGGGTAGGAACCCGAGGCCGGCGAAGTCGTAGAGGTAGGCGCGGCTGACGTCGTCCATGGCGATATGGCCTCGGCCTCGGCCCAGTAGGCCTCGAAGGCGGCGCGGTCGGGCGGCCACATGGTCGCCGGGACCTGGAGCATCGTGGCGACCCGGGCGCCGTGGCGGTAGACGACGTCGAAGAGCTCGGCGGGCGGCGGGCCGTAGAGGACCTCGTAGGCGTCTTCGAAGCCTTTGTAGATGCAGGCGGCGACCCAGAGCTGGAGCTTGGGGTCGAACGCGTTGTAGCGCACGGGGTCGCCGGGCCCGGAGCGGACCTGGCGGTGCACGTCGGTGACGGCTTGGGCGAGCGCATCTCGCTCCTCGTCGGTGCCGAAGACGGCGATCATCACGTAGCCGAACGTGGTGCGGGCCCTCTTAATGGGGTGCTTGTAGAGGTTCCCGCTGTCGACCTTCGACTCGGCGACTCCCCTTCCGACCGGGAGTTGGGCGAGCTGCATGATGATGTTGGCGCCGGCGAGGCTGACGGTGGCAGGGCGTCAGGAGGTCGTGGATCTCCTTGGGGACCTGGCCGTCGGGGCCGAGGTGGGTGATGGGGCCGGTTTGGGCGCGTCGGTGGCGTGCCTTCGCCGTGGTGTCTGCTGGGGCCTTGTCTTGGTGGTCGTGTCCGACGTTGCCGGTGGTCTGGCGCCGAGCGCAGGGAGAAGGAGATCGTCGAGGGCGCGTTGGAGGTCGCCCGGGGGCGGCGCCACCAGTGCGGCGAGGGCGATGCGGAGCAGCCAGTGGGCCAGGAGCTCGGGGTCCTGTTGGCGGATGAGGCCGGCGGCCATGGTGGCGGCGAGGAGCGGTGCGGCGATCTCGACGCCTTGGGCCAAGAGGTCGTCGAGCTGCCGGGTGACCATGCGACCCATCCAGTCGCCCTCGTCGCGCAGGACCTTCGCTGCCACCGGGTGGTTGGCGAGCGTCGTGATGGCGTCGGCCATGAGCGCGGTGATCGCCTGGGGGCCGGTGGCGGCGGCGGATGCGGATGCGGATGCGGATGCGAGGGTGGCCGGGACGCGCTCGAGGAAGCGGTGGGCCTCTCGGGCGAACACCAGCATCGTGACGTTGTCGACCGAGCCGACGCGGCGGTACACGGTGCTGGGGGCGACCCCCATCTCGCGGGCGATGTCGCTCAGTGTGGTCTTGGAGATCCCGTGGCGGGCGAGGCAGTCGGTCGCGGCGTCGAGCGTGGGATCCAAGGAAGGGTCCGGCGGGAGCGGGAGGCGGTCGCTGAGGACCGGGAGGGCGAGGAGCTCGGCGTCGGCTGTCACGACCGCCAGTCTGACGCACAAACGCAAAGACACACAAGCTCTTGTGCAAGCTTGCATCCCTGGGGTAGCGCTCTCCCGGCGGCAACTGCGGGTGCTAGTACGACGCTTTCGGAAGGGGGTACCCACCTTGGGGGCATGGGGGCGCCGGGTGAGAATCGAGGCATGACCGGCCTCTTGGTGAAGCCACGTTCGCGGCCGCGTCGGGTCGGCGGCGGGGCATCCGGGTGATCGGGGCGCTCTTTCGCGAGAGCGCGTACCGGTTTCGCACCACCCTCGCACGGCGTTGGACGGGCTACCTCTGGCTGGTCGTTCTCATCGGCCTGGTCGGAGGCATCTCGATGGCCGCCATCGCTGGGGCCCGGCGCACCCAGTCGTCCTTCCCCATCGTACGAGGCCAGCACGAACCCCTCGGACCTCGAGGTCTTCACGGCGTTTCAGTCGGGCACCAGCACCGGGTACTCCGCCTCACATCGACTCCGAGGTGGCGCACCTTCCCTACGTCGCGAGCGCGACGCCGGTGGTCGGCTTCGACGGGACGCTCCAATTGCTGTCGCAGCTGAGCGGGCACACGACTCCCGGAGAGGCCTTCCCGGCGATCGAGGGCAGCCCCGACGATGAGTACCTCACGACGGATCGTGTCACGGTGCTCCAGGGACGGCTGCTGAACCCGTCTCGCCTCGAACGAGTTCATGTTGTCGGCCGGTGCGGCCCGGTCGGCAGGCCTGCATGTCGGTTCGCCGATTCGCCTGGCTTTCTACAGCGACGCACAGGTGTCGTCGCCGGACTACGCGGGGTACCCAGCCGACAAGCCGCACCTGCTCATCTCGCTGAAGCTGGTGGGGATCGTCGAAGACGACGCGCAGGTGGTCCAGAGCGACGACCAGGCACTCGGTGACCAGTTCGGCGTCCTGTCCCCCGCACTTACTCGACGACTCGAAGGGTGTTGCGCCTACTACACGTACGAGGCGCTCCATCTCAAGGGCGGCCTACGTCATGCGGGGTCGGTCGAGGCCGGCGTCGGTCGTATCGTGCCGAACCTCGAGCCAGTTCGGCGGGTACCAGACCGATGCCCCAGCCGTCGCTGCGGCAGAGCGCGCCATCCGACCAGAGGCGATCGCCTTCGGCGTCTTCGGCGTCGTCGCCGCCCTCGCCGCACTCGTCATCAACGGCCAGGTGCTCAGTCGGCTGATTCGGCGTGGGAGCGGCGACCGTGCGGTGCTGCGCGCCCTCGGAGCCGGACCGGCCATGACCTCAGGAGACGTACTGGTCGGCGTCTTTGCGGCTCTGGCCGCCGGCACGGTGCTCGCGATCGTCGTTGCCGTCGCCCTGTCCCCGCTGGCGCCGATCGGGCCCGCGCGTTCGGTCTACCCCGACAAAGGCGTCGCTTTCGACTGGACCGTCCTCGGTCTCGGCGCGCTGGTGCTGGTGGTGGCGCTCGGTCTCTGCGCGCTGGCAGTGACGTACCGCTCGGCTCCCCACCGCGTCGGCTCGTCAGGCCGACGTACCCGATGTGGGCGCGGCGCGTCTCGAGTCGTGCGGCAGGGGCCGCCGGGCTCTCGCCGAACGCGCGCCTCGGCCTGGAGGCCGCTTTGGGGGCCTCGGCGTCACGCCGTTCGGCCCCCGTGCGCTCCGCGCTGGTCGGGGCGGTGGTGGCGGTCGTTCTCGTCGTGGCGACCGTCGTGTTCGGGTCGAGCCTGGATGCGTTGGTCTCGCAACCCTCGCAGTACGGGTGGAACTGGAACTACGCGCTGCTGTCGGGCTTCTCGGGCGCCGAAGACCTGCCAGGTGGGGCGACCACGGCGCTGCTCGCCCACGACGCAGACGTCGCGCATTTCGCCGGCGTGTACTTCGTGTCAGCCACCGTCGACGGGCAAAGCGTCGGTGTGCTCGCCATGCGCCCCGGCGCCTCTGTCACGCCGTCGCTGTTGTCTGGCCAGAATCTCGAATCGGCCGATCAGATCGTCTTGGGCTCCGCCACCCTTGCGGCGCTCCACAAACAGGTGGGTCAGACCGTGTTGGTGCGCGTCGACGCCGGGCACACCGAACGGTTGCGCATCGTGGGGACCGCCACGCTGCCAACGATTGGCGGCTCGGGTGACCCGAGCATCGGGATGGGCACCGGTGCCGTGGTCGCGTCGTCACTCTTCTCGTCGGGTGACCTGAACGAACAAGGAAGTCAGATCCTCGGGCCGATGGCGGAACTGATCTCGGTGCGGGCGGGGGTGCCGCCGGCGGTGGCTTTGTCGTCGTTGGACCGGATCGTCGATCGCTTGAATGCGCCGAGCGACCTCGACGGCCCGGTGGGTGGCGTGGTGGCCGCGCTCCGCCCCGCCGAGATCGCCGGCTACGACAGCGCGAAGTTCACGACGGGGCTCCTCGCCGCTGTGCTCGCCTTGGCCGCGATCTGTGCGCTGGGCCTGACGCTCACGGCGTCGGTGCGGGCGCGGCGACGGGAATTCGCCTTGTTGAAGGCGCTCGGATTCACGCACCGGCAGCTCGGCGCGTCCGTGGCGTGGCAGTCGACGGTGGCCGCCGTGATCGGCGTGGTCGTCGGTGTCCCGCTCGGGATCGCCTTGGGGCGCTGGCTGTGGACCCTCTTCGCGGACGGCATCTACGCCGTGCCGCTGCCCAACGTCCCCGTGCTCGCGGTAGTGCTGGTGGCGCTGGGCGCGGTGCTCTTCGCGAACGTGGTGGCGCTGGTGCCCGCGCGGATCGCGGCACGGACTCCGATCGCGGTGCTGCTGCGGGCGGATTAGCGGGCTGGGGCTGGGGCTGGGGCTGGGGCTGGGCTGACTCGGGAACGGCTGGCGGCGCTCAGAGCTGCTCGTCGCCCTCGGCGTCGCGGACGATCCGCTTCACCAGCGACTGCATGAGCGCCCAGGCCACGTCGGGGTGGTCCTTGATGAAGGCGCGGAACTGCCAAACGGGCAGGGCGAAACACTCGACGTCGGTCTCGGCGGTGATCTCGGCCATGCGGGGGCCATCGTCGATGAGGGCTACCTCGCCGAAGTGCTCACCGGCCTCGATGGTACGGATGGTCTTGCCCTTGACCTTGACCGTGGCCGATCCCTTGGCGATGACGTAGAAGCCGACGCCGGGCTTGCCCTCCTCGATGATGACCGCGCCGGCCGGGAAGGACTGCTCGATCAGCGTGGCGGCGAGGTGTTTGGCGTCCTTCTTCGAGATCTGTGCGAAGAGTGGCGCGTTCTGGATGGCCTGCTGGACGTCCATCGGTTGAGAACCGTAGCCGGACGGGGCCGTTCGGAACAGGGCTTTTGCTTGTCGGGCTCAGGCCCGAGGCGCGGCCGGAACCGGGGGCGGTGGCGCCCACTCGGGTGCCGACGCCGACCAGGGTCGCAGGGTGACCTCGAAGCGGGAGCCGCCGTCGGGGCCGATCGGCGACACGGCGCGGACCGTCCCGCCCATGGCCGCGGCGAGCTCGGCGACGATGGCCAGACCGAGGCCCGAGCCGACGAGGCGGTTGCGGCCGCGGTCCGCTTGGTAGAAGCGCTCGAAGACGTGCTGGAGGTCGCCCGGGGCAATGCCAGGGCCATCGTCGTCGATCGTGATGACGCACCCGCCGCCTGGCGAGCCGGCGTCATCCAGCCCGATCGTGATGCGGGTGCGGGCGAAGTTGCACGCGTTCTCGATGAGGTTCGCCACGAGCTGGGCGAGTCGGTCGGGGTCCGCCGCCACCGGCGGGAGGGCGGACGAGGCGGTGGTCGGCCGGAGGCCGAACTCGTCGGCATGGGTGTCGGGATCGGTGTTGGCGGTTGCGGGGACGCGGAGCGCGATGTCGAGACCGGCGCGGGCGGCGGTGGGCCGGAAGCCCTCGGCGGTCGTCGAGACGACCTCGGCGGCGTCGGTCGGGCGCAGGTTGATGGAGAGCTGGTGCGCCTCGAGCTTCGTGAGATCGAGCAGGTCGCCCACGAGGCGCTCGAGGCGGCGCGACTCGGCGATGATCACGTCGGCCGCCCGGCCGCTGTCGTCGATCGCCCCGTCCTTGATCGCCTCGGCGAAGCCTCGGATGGACGTGAGCGGGGTGCGCAGGTCGTGGGAGACGGCGAGGAGGAGGTGGCG
Organism: uncultured Acidimicrobiaceae bacterium; assembly: GCA_963783995.1. GTDB lineage: Bacteria > Actinomycetota > Acidimicrobiia > Acidimicrobiales > RAAP-2 > Bog-473. Next base: position 847,714 of record CAWAPU010000004.1, on the reverse strand, counting down.
TTCCCGGGCCCGGCTGTCATCGAGTCGTTGGGCCATGTCGTTGATGGACCCGGCCAGAGAGGCGAACTCCGGGTAGTCGTGCTTGCGGACCGGGACGCGACTCTCGAGGTCGCCGCCGGCGATGCGGCCCGTCGCCTCGGTGGCCTCGACGAGCGGGCGGGCCATGCGCCGGCTCATCTGCCAGGCGATGAGCGCGGCGATGAGGAGCGCGGCGCCGCCGGCGAGGATGAAGTAGCCCCAACTCGGGCCGAGGCTCCCGACGTCGCGGGTGAGGAGCACGGCGAACGTGCCCTCGAAGGGGATGGCCCGGTGCCGCTTATCGAGCTTGTTGATCTCCTGCTGGGAGAGCGTGACCGGCGAGACGGCGTAGACGAGGTTGCCGTACGCGTCCCGAGACCGTTTGGCCGTTCTGGACGGCGGCGACGTCGATGTCGTCCTGGTTGATGTCGGGCGGCAGGGTCGCGGCGTTGATGGTGCCGAACCGATTGATCCGGATGATGTCGGCGTTCTCGAGCTTCAGCGTCGCCTTGATGACGGTCAGCGTCCGGAGGGATTCCTCGCCGAGCTTGGACTTGGTGAGGGAAGTGGCTTCGGACGTGAGCTGTTGCTGGGCCTGGTTGCGCGCTTGCGCTCTGGTGAGGAGCAGGCTGCCGACGCCGGCGATCACGAGGACCACGGCGACGAGGCCGACCATGGCGAACATGAGTCGTCTGCGCACGGGCCCGGCGCTCCGTTATCCGAACCGGTAGCCCACGCCCCAGACGGTGGCGAGGGGAAGGTCGGGGCCGAACTTCTTGCGGAGCTGGGCCACGTGGACGTCGACGGTGCGCTCGTCGCCGTACCAGTCGGCGCCCCACACGCCATCGAGGAGCTGCTGTCTGGACAGGGCGAGGCCGGCGTTGTTGGCGAGGAAGGCGAGGAGGTCGAACTCTCTGGTGGTGAGGGCGACCGGCTGGCTGTCGTGTCGTGCTTCACGGCGTCGCATATCGACCTCGAGGGGGCCGATGGTGATGACTCTTGGGGCGGGGGTCCTTCGCGGGTGCGCCGGAGGATGGCCTTGACGCGGGCGACGAGCTCTCTTGGCGAGAAGGGCTTCGTGAGGTAGTCGTCGGCGCCGAGCTCGAGGCCGAGGATGCGGTCGACCTCGTCGTCGCGGGCGGTGAGGAACAGGACGGGGACCTTGCTGCGGGCTCGGATCTGGCGGCAGACCTCGTAACCGTCGCGCGCTCCGGGCAGGCCGACATCGAGGATGACGATCCAGGGGTCGGTGTCGTTGAAGGCCTGGAGCCCCTTCTCGCCGTCGGGGGCGAGGAGGACGCGGTAGCCCTCCCTCCTGAGGTACAGGTCGACGAGGTCGGCGATGTGGGGGTCGTCTTCGACGACGAGGACGGTGCCGTTGCCGGCGGTGGTGCGGCGGCGGTGGCGGTGGCGGCCGAGGCGGGCTCGGTGGGATTGGGGGTAGTCCCGGTGCTGGTGCCTGGTGCCGGTATTGCCTGGGGTCCCGGGGCTCACGGCCTCAAGCCTGGCACCTCCCACTGGGGTTTTGGCTCTCATCGAGGCATCCCTTACAGAACCATCACCTTTGAAGAACAGAGCCCTGACGCCGCGGACGGACGATGGGTCGTGACCGGGCGCTCGGGGCGCCCTTGAGAAGAGGAGCAGCAGGCATGGGACACATGTCGAAGGTGGGCAGGTTGCAGGGCCATGGGTCGGAGGGGTCACAGGGGTCGGAGGGGTCACAAGTGCGCCGGCAACTCGTTCGCCTCGGGGCGGTGGGCGTCGCCTCGGTCGTCGGGTTGGGGTTGGCGACCGGTGTGGCCGGTGTCGGAGTGGCCGGCGCCGCCGGTCCGAGCGGTGGGAGCGGTGGGAGCGGTGGCTCGGCGACTCCGGCGACGCTGTCGGGGATCCAGGCGAAGGCGTCGGCCGAGATCACCCAGCGCGTGAACTCGCTCAACGCGGCGATCGCCAAGGTGAACGCGGCGAAGGGTCTGGGCTCGGGTCAGGGCACGCTGGCGTCATACCTGGGCACGGACATCGCACCGTTGCAGCAGCTGAACACGAAGATCCAGGGCGACACGTCGATCGCCGAGGCCCGCCAGGACTTCTCGACGATCTTCAGCGGGTACCGCGTCTACCTGCTCGTGCTGCCCGCGGCGCGCATCGCCGGTGACGCCGACCGCATTGCTGCGACGGTGGTGCCGAAGTTGACGTCGGACTCATCGAAGGCGCTGGCCCACGAGAACGCCTCGAACCAGGCGCAGCTGGCGCCGTTGATCGCGGACCTGAACACGCAGATTGCCGGCGCGACCAACAGCACGAACGGGCTCGCCGGGACCGTGCTGGGTTACACCGCTGCGGAATGGGACGCGAACAATGCGCTGTTGTCGACGGCGAAGACGGACGACCAGTCCGCGGACGCGGCCGTCACAAAGGCGCGCCAGGACGTGGCGCAGATCGTGCAGGTCTTGCGCGCGCGGTCGGCGGCGCCTCTGCCGGAAGCTCGGCCTCTTCCACGACGAGCTGAGCGCCGACACCCTTCGCCCCGGCTCTTCGGGGCGGGTCGTCACCGCCCGGCACCAACATCCCCTTGCTCGGTGCCGGGCGGCCGACGCCCTCCGGATTGCCCCTGGAGAAGCGTGTCTGTGTGTCTGCTCGCTCGCTCTTAGTTGACCACTGATGCCGTGCTGATGTTGAGGCCGTCCGCCGCCTTGGAGCGGTGCACCACTTGGAATTCGGAGAACTCGGCCAGGCCCCAGGGGCCGTTCTCGAGGCCGATGCCGCTCCACTTGAAGCCCCCGAAGGGCTGGTTCGGCGCGAGCGCGAGGTGCGTGTTGACCCACGCGGTGCCGCACTCGAGCTGGGCGGCCACGTCGGCGGCCCTGTCGGGGTCGCTGCTCCAGACCGAGCCGGAGAGACCGAAGTGCGTCGCGTTGGCCCGGTCCACGGCGTCGCCGAGGTCCCGATACGCGATCACCGGGAGCGCCGGCCCGAACTGCTCCTCGTCCACGATGCGCGTGCCGTCGGAGAGCCCCGAGAGGATCGTGGGCTCGAAGAAGTAACCGGCGCGGTCCATGGCCTTGCCGCCGGTCACCGCCGTGGCGCCGTGGGAGATGGCGTCGGCGACGAGCTCCTTGACCCGCTCGTACTGCGGCTCGTTGTTGATCGGGCCGAGCTTCACGCCCTCCTCGGTCCCCTCGCCGACCTTGATGGTGCGGGCGTGGGCGGCCAGGCCCTCGACCACGTCGTCGTAGAGCGCTTCGGGGACGTAGACGCGCTTGACGGCCGAGCACACCTGGCCGTTGTTCATGAAGGCGCCCGCAAAGATGGCCGACGAAACCACGGCGGGGTCGGCGTCGTCGAGCACGATGGCGGGGTCGTTGCCGCCGAGCTCGAGCGTGACGCGCTTGAGGTCCGGCGCAGCGGCCAGGGCCACCTTCTTCCCGGTCTCGACCGAGCCGGTGAAGCTGATCTTGCGCGGGACGGGATGCGTGGTCATCCAGGCGCCGAGCTCGTCGCTCCCGCTCACGATGTTCATGACCCCGGGCGGGAACACGTCACGCAGCAGCTCGCCGATCTTCAGGGTCGTGAGCGGGGTGAACGGGCTCGGCTTGAGCACGAGCGTGTTGCCGGCGAGCAGCGCCGGGGCGATCTTCCAGAACGAGAGCAGCAGCGGGTAGTTCCACGGGGTGATGGCGGCAACCACACCGAGTGCACGACGGGCCACTTCGACGAACGCGGTGTCGTCGTCCTGGATGATCGTCGACGGCATCTCGAGGTTGGCGAAGTACTGGCACCAGATCGCCGAGGCGAAGACCTCGGTGCCTGCGTCGCTCAGCGGCTTGCCCTGCTCTGCCGTGAGGACGGGGGCCAGCTCGGCCGTCGAGGCCATGAGGACATCGGCCGCCTTGTTGAGGGCCGCCCGGCGGGTCGCCTCGTCGGCCTTCCAGTCTCGGGAGGCCTTGGCGGCGGCGTCGAATGCGGCGTCGAGCTGCTGGCGCGAGCACTCGGGCGCCTGGGCGAACACCTCGCCGGTGGCGGGGTTCTTGACGCCGAAGGTGCCTTCGGTCGGCGCTGAGTCTCCGGCGATGGTCATGACGAAGTCGGACATGGCTGCTTTTCTCCTTCGAGCTCGTCCCCTTGGAGGACGCTGCTCGTTTTGCTTTCCCCCACCCTGGTCTGGTGCGGCCATCCTCCCACCGACGGTGCCGTCGCTCAATGGGTGTCGCCGTGGGGAGCGTCGACCGGACGACCCGGAGGATCGGGCTGCAGCTTTTGACGGTGACCAGCCGTCAGCAGCCCGACCCTCGGGTGGGACGCCCCGGCCGGGAATCGAACCCGGTGCACGCTCTTAGTCAAGGAGCAGCAGACGTCCAGTCCCAGGGCGCCAGGTGAGAAAGGTCGCCCTGGTCCACCGATGGATATTCTTTAACTAGTCAGTGAGGGGCAGTCGTGCGAAGGGGCCTTCGGGCCCCTTCTGCCGCGTCCGGGATCGACCGAGGGTCGACGGTAGAATGGCGTTTAGTCAAGGAGCGGCAACGTCGTGCGAAGGGGCCTTCGGGCCCCTTCTGCGCGTTCTGGGGACGTCCTCCGGCTGTCAGCCGAAGAGCTTGGTCAAGAACACGTCGACCGTGGCGGTGACCGCTTCGCGTCGCGCCCGGTTGAAGGGTGCGGCGGCGATGAGTCCGGCCGCCTCGTTGAGGAAACCAAGGAGCAGGGCGGCGGCCACATCCGGATCACCGGGCACGTGGACACCCTCGGCCTCGGCCCGGGCGAAGCCGTCCTCGAGGAGGGGCAGGCAGGCCTCGGCGTCGAGCTGGCGGCAGGCGGCGGCGCCGAGGACGGCCGGGGCGTCGGCCAGGATGCGGGCGATCGTGGGGTCGGCGGCCGCATCCATGTAGGCCCGGCAGCCGAGGTGCAGCTCGTCCCACACCGTGTTTCCCTCGGCGGCGGCGCTGACCACTCGTGCGACCAGCTCGTCCTCGAGCTCGGCCACGACGGCCGCCGCGACGGCGGTCTTGGACTCGAAGTGGTGGTACAGCGCGCCCCGGGTGACGCCGGCCCGCTCGGCTATCTCGTCCCGGCTGGTCGCGGCGAAGCCCTTGTCGGCGAAGAGCTCCCGCGCCGCTTTGATGAGGGAGGCCCGGGTGGTGGCCGAGCGGTCGGCCTGGGTGCGGCGGGGCGGGTCGGTCCCGGGGGGTGCCGGCGACGTCGTAGAAGTGCTCGGAGCCAATTTCATCTCGTATATGCGGCGGGCACCGTTGGTCGGTTCGACGGGTATATGGGGCGCTCCTTATATCCATCGTGCTGCACTTGGGTCGCCTTTCTCATTTACATGCGGGCAGCACGCATGTTAGCTTCCTCGGCGTAGGGAGGTGGCGACATGCCAGACAAGACCTTGGAAGCGGACGTCTGCGTGGTCGGGGCGGGCCTCGCGGGGTTGACCGCCGCCCGGCGCCTGTCCCAGGCGGGGCAGTCCGTCGTGGTGCTCGAAGCGCGGGATCGGGTCGGGGGCCGGGTCTGGACCCAGACCACCGAGGGTGGGGTGCCCGTCGACATGGGTGGCTGCTTCATCGGGCCGAACCACGAGCGCCTACACGCGCTGGCGAAGGAGACCGGCGTCAGCACGTTCAAGACCTTCGTCGACGGCGACAACGTGCTCGCCACCGGGGGGAAGGTGCGGCGGTATCGAGGGGACATCCCCAAGATCAGCCCGATCGCGCTCGTGAGCGCCGGCCAGGCGATCGCCCGGATGAGCTCCATGGCGAAGAAGGTCTCCCCGGCTGCCCCGTGGGACGCGCCGCGGGCCGCCCAATGGGACGCGCAGTCCGTGCGGGCGTGGCTGTCGCCGGGGCGGGTGCCGACCAAGGTGGCCCGCGACCTCATCGAGGCGACGGTGCGGGCCTGCCTCACCTCCGAGCTGTCGGAGCTCTCGCTGCTCGGATGGCTTCTGCTCGTGAGCTCCGCCGGCGGCGTCGAGGCGCTGATGAACATCAAGGGTGGGTACCAGGACTCGCAGTTCGAGGGTGGCGTCGACCAGATCCCCGATGCCATGGCGAATGACCTCGGCAAGTCCGTCGTGCTGGATGCGCCGGTGTCGGTCGTGACGCAGCAGAGCGATCGCGTGGAGGTCGTCTCCGACGCGGCCACGGTGACGGCGCGGCGCGTCGTGCTGGCGTTGCCCCGCGCGCTGGCCGCCGGCATCCGCTTCGAGCCGGGGCTGCCGGCGCGACCACGTGGCCTTGCTGCACAAGATGCCGGCGGGCACCGAGGTGAAGACGGTGGCGATCTACGACGAGCCGTTCTGGCGTGGCGACGGGATCTCGGGCGCGACGGTGGCGACGGACGACCTGATGGAGGTCACGCTCGACACGACGCAGCCCGGCCACTCGCTTGGCGTGATGGCCACGTACTCGGCCGGTCCGCGGGCGAGGGCGCTGTGGGCGCTGCCGGAAGGCGAGCGTCGCTCGGTGTTGTTGAAGACGCTGACGACGCGACTGGGGCCGAAGGCGGCGAAGCCACTCGAGGTCAAAGAGATCAACTGGTCCGAGGAGCGCTGGACGCGGGGTTGCTCGTGCGCGCACTTCGCACCAGGCGTGCTCACGCAGTACGGGCGGTTGTTGCGCGAGCCCGTCGGGCGGATCCACTGGGCCGGCACCGAGACGGCGACGACGTCGTTCGGCGCGATGGACGGCGCCGTGCGCTCGGGTGAGCGGGTCTGCGAGGAGATCCTCGCCGCGGGGCGCTGAGGATCAGCCGAGCGCGTCGACCTTGGCCACGAGTCCCGCGTATCCCGCGGCAGTCGCTTCGGTACGGACCTGCGCCAGCAGATCGGCGGCTCGAGCCGCATCGCCCGAACCACCTCGGCGCCGTAGCACACGCGCCAGGTCGAATCGCAGCCGCGTGGCGTGCGCACCGAGGCCGTACTCCAACAGCGTGTCCAAGCCGCGCTCGAGCTCGGCGACGGCAGGGTCGTGTTCTCCGGCCGCCGAGAGCGCCACGCCCCGGGACCAGCAAGCCGGTCCCAATATGCAGAGAAAGTCATGGATCCAGGCGTCGGGGAACGGAGCGAGCGCCGCAGCCATGTCGACGGCGAACTGAACGTCATCGAGCTCGATGGCCACCCGGGCGACCATGCCGATCGCCATCAACGGCCAAGCAATCTCGGTGAGGACCGCAACGTCGGGAAAGTAGTGCCTGGCCTGCCGCGGGCCTCGTCCAACCGACCCACGTCGGCCAGCATGAAGACGTAGGCCATCCGCCAGGTCATGTCGGCGGGAAACTGATCGGCGAATTCGCCCCCCGTGTCCACCAGTGGCTCGAGCTCTCCACGCAGCACACCGTCGAAGACCAGACTGGCGGACCACCATTGGAAGGCATCGGGCTGGCCCAACTCCTGGCCGCGCAGCAGCAACCGGTCGTTCATCTCTCCGAAGCCCGCGCCTCCCCGCGCAACACGAGAGACCGGAGGGACTGGTATTCGGCAATCCAGGACAGGGCTGGGTGCACGTCGCGAGCCAGGACGAGCATCTCGTCAAGCACTTCGTTCGACTCGTGCACACGCCCGTGAGTAAAGAGGCCAGCCCCCAACCAAAGCCGGACGGCCACCTGCCGCACCGGATCACCGAACCGGTCTGCCAGCCGTGTGGCTTCCCGCAACGCGCGAGCCAGGCGTCCCACCGGCTCGGAGCGAAAAAGGTGAAGGCCGTCCAGACGAGGACGTAGCAGAGGAGATCATCGTCGCCGAGGGACCGAGCCAAGCTCTCGGCCTCGTCGACCACGGCGAGCCGGTCACGCTCGGTGATGCCGGAAAAAACGGTCTCGAGTGAGACCACCGACAACAACTTGGCACGCGCGGGACTGGGCGCCGGCCCGAGCAGTTCCAGGGTTTGCCGGAGGACGTCGACCCTCTCCGTATCGACGCCACTCACGATGCTCACGTTCCCCCTGCTGTTGGCGAGCGCCGCCCGCGTGGCGGAGGCGCCATCGCCCACCTCGATCGCCCGCCGCGCCGCGTCGAGCAGCGTCTCGCGGAAGCCGGGGTCCCCTTGGTCGCGCTGGCTCTCGCCCAGCCCGCAGAGCGCAGCGATCCGTTCGGGCAGCATCTGGTCCTTGGCGTCCTCGAGGAGGTCCAGTGCGGAACGGAAGCCGACCTCGGCATCGGCCGGGGCGCGGGCGGCGAGGGCCTCTTCGGCCGCGGCCAGGGTGTAACGGAGCGCTCGGCTGACGTCGCCGCCGTCGGGACCTCCCTGGGTGCAGTGGTAGGCCAGCGCACGCACGTCGTTGGGCCGCAGCTTTTCGATGGCGTCGGCCACCTGACGGTGCAACCGGCGTCGTCGCGTGGCGGAGAGCTCCTCATACAGCGTGGTCCGCACGAGGGCGTGGGTGAACCGGTACTCATCGACGCCGGTCTCCTCCACCAGCCGGGCGCGCACGGCCTCGTCCAGGGCGTCGAGCGGCGCATCCTCGTTCCCCTCGAGGACGGCCAGGACGCCGATGTCGAAGTCGCGTCCCATCACCGCCGCGATCGTCAGAACCTCGTTGGCCACGTCGCTCAGGCGGCTCAGGCGCCGGCCGACCACGTCGCGCACGCCCTCAGGGATAGCGACGTGCTCGGCGTCGGCCACCACCCAGCGCTCACCCTCCCGACGGACGCCACCGGACTCGATCAGATGCCGCAACACCTCGGCGATAAAGAAGGGGTTGCCCTCGGTCTCGGCGTAGATGGCCCGGGCGAGGCGGCTTGTCGCGGCGTCGAGATCGTGGCCGGCCGCGACGGCGACCAACTCGAGCACTTCGTCGACCGTCAGGTTGTCCACGGACAACCGTTCGACGCCGGGCAGGCGTCGCAGGTCGCTCATCGTGGTGGCCAGCGGATGGGCCCGATCGATGTCGGTGTCGCGGTAGGTGCCGACGAACAGGATCGGTGCCCCGGCGTCTGAGGCGGAGCGGGCACAGTGCAGCAGCAGCTGCAGAGTGGGCTTCGTCGCCCAATGGATGTCGTCGAGCACGAAGACGAGCCCGGCTCCCTCCTGCGCCGCGTCGACCAGCCAGGAGGCGGTGGCTTCGAAGAGCCGGAACTCCTCGGTCGCCGCGTCCGATGCCGCCGGAGCGGCGAGGCCGAAGCGTTCGCCGAGGTCCGGGACGAGGCGCGTCAGCTCGCCGGCGAGGCGCCCGAGACTCGGATCGCTCGCCCCGGTGGTGTAGCCCGTGAGCGCCTCGACGAACGGTTGGTAGGGCACACCGAGGTCCTCGTCGCACCGGCCGTACAGCACCAACGCGCCGGATTCGAAGGCGTGGCGCGCCACGTCGGCCGCAGTCCGGGTCTTGCCAACGCCCGGCTCACCGGCCAGCAGGACGGTACGCGTGCTCCCCGCTTGCGCCGTCGCCCACTGCTCGGCCAGCCGTTGCCGCAGCGTTGGGCGACCGACGTAGACCGTGACCGACCCGAGCAAAGGGGCGGGGAACGGGACGGCGTTCTGCGTCACACCAGAACCCGCTTCGACAATCGGCTCCCAGACGACCCGGCACGTCGCCAGGGGTTCGGGCAATCCCTTCAGCTCCAGGTCGCCCATGGGCTCGAAGACGAAGCCGCCACGGCCACGGCCCAGGGCGCGGACAAGCTCGGCCACAAGGATCTCACCGCCGACGGCGGAGGCGCACAAGCGGGAAGCCTCGACGACGGGCACGCCGAAGACGTCGCCGTCCTCGGTCGACACGTCGCCGATGGAAACGCCGACGCGGATGGCGAACGCCTGCGCCGGTGTGGTCCGGCCGTGCCGATGCGTCACCTGCTGCAACGAGACGGCGGTGGCCACGGCGTCGGCCGCCGAGTCGAAGGTGGCCATGACGCCATCACCGAGCCCTTTGACCACCGCGCCGCCGCCGGCGGTGATCGCCTGGGTCAGGAGCACGTCGTGGACGCGACGGAGCTCGTCGGCGTCCTCCTCACCGAGCCTGACCCGGAGCTCCGTGGAGCCGACCAGGTCCGTGAAGAGGACGGATTTTGTCCCCAGCTGTGCGCCAGCCGCCATAAAACCTGCTTTCACGCTGCCCTCGCCAGCGTAGAGCAGGCCCGTCAAATGGAGAAACGGGGGCTGCCGCGCCGTAGGTTCAGGCCATGCCGGCGGGTCGCGGCCCAGGGCCTTCGCCCACGCCGAGCTTCTCGCGGAAGAACGTCAGCGTCTGGTCGAGCGCCTCGCGGGTCGGCGTGCCCTCCTGGTCGATCAGGTGCTCGGTGACGACGGAGTGCGCCTGCTTGGGGTGGCCGTAGGGATTGCCCGGCGCCGAGTCGAGCTCCACGGCGATGAACTTGTCGCCGAGCTCCCGGCGCAGCGTCTCGAAGCGCTCGGGGAAACAGAACGGGTCGTTGCTGAAGCGGAGGCCGAGGACGCATTGGCCGGCGTCGGCGCGCTGCTTGACCTTGGCCAGGTCGCTGTCGGAAATCCCGATGTCCGCCTTGCGCTTCTTCGAGAGTGGGAAGGGCAGCGAGGGCTGGCTGAGCACGGGCGCCAGCACGATGTCGTCCACCATCATCGCCAGCGCGAAGCCGCCGGTGAAGCACATGCCGATCACGCCGACGCCCGGCCCCCCGTTGCGCTCGTGCTCGGCCTGGGCGAGCTTGCGCAGCCACACCGTCACCGGGCTCGTCTTCTTGAGGGCGAACCAGGCGAACTCGCGGGAGACGCAGGCGGGTGCGATCGACGCCATGGCGTAGCCGGCGGAGGCGGGCTTTCCGGGCTCGCCGAAGAGATGGGGCATCACGGCGGTGCAGCCGGCGGAGGCGACGCGGCGGCCGAACGTGGCCACCTGCGGGGTGATGCCGGGTATCTCGCTGATCACGATCACCGCCGGACCGCTGCCCATCCGGTAGACGTCCCGCCGCTTCCCGTCCGCCTCGAACGAGTCCTTGGTGAAGCCCTCGAGCGCGTCCTGCCACTTCGCTTCGCTGGTCGCCATGCGCGGACCGTAGCATCGCCCGCCGTGGCCCAACCCGATGGAATCTGTGACCCTCGCTCCCCCGTGCTGGTCGGTCTGGGGACGGCGAACGACCCCGCTTCCGTGGCCGACTTGATGACGGCGGCGGCCGAACGTGCCGACGCCGACGCGGGGGTGCCGGGTCTGATGGGGTTTGTGGACCGCATCGTGTGCCCGCAGGGCTCGTGGTCGCTGGCCGATCCCGCGCGCACCGTGGCGCGGCGGATCGGTGCGCCGAAGGCCCGGACGTTCCTCGCGCAGATCGGCGTGTCCCAGCAGGAGGTCATCAACCACGCTTTGGCGGCGATCGCCGCCGGCGAGTGCGACGTCGTGCTGATCGTCGGCGCGGAGGCGCGGGCCTGGGAGCGTGGCGGTGGCGTCGAGACCGACCAATCGACGGGGCCGCCGGACGAGACGCTGATGCGCCCGCCGGAGTTCATCGCCCCGGTCGAGATCACCGCCGGCCTGGCCTGGCCGGTGGTCCAGGAGTACGCGCTGATCGAGAACGCCTTGGCGGCCGCCGAGGGTCTGTCCGGCGGGGAGCTGCGCGACGACATCGCCGCGCTCTGGACGCGCTTCAACGAGGTGGCGACGCGCAATCCCGACGCCGCCTTCGGTGTGCCGCGCCTCGCGTCCGAGATCGCGACGCCGGACCGCGCAACCGCCCGCTGGCCTACCCGTACAACCTGCGGCACTCGACGCAGTGGACGGTGGACCAGTCCTCCGCGTTGCTGCTCTGCTCGGCCGAGCGGGCGGCCGCGGCAGGCGTGCCGGCGGATCGTTGGCTCTTTCCGCACGTGGCGCTCCACAGCTCCGAGGCCGTCACGCTCACGGCCCGGACGAATCTGGGCTCATGGCCCGCCATGCGCGTGCTCGGGCGGGCCGCAGAGGAGCACATCGGGACGAGGTTGCGCGAGCTGCGACTGGCCGAGGTCTACTCCTGCTTCCCCGCCGCGGTGCGCGTGCAGCAGCGCGAGCTCGGTCTGGACCCCTCCGGCACGCCGACGCTCACGGGCGGCATGGCGTTCGCCGGCGGCCCGTTCAACCACTATGTGCTGCAGTCCCTGGCGACACTGGGCCGCCGGTTGCGCGACGAACCGGACGAGCTCGGTCTGATCACGACCGTGTCGGGCATGCTCTCGAAGCCCGGTCTGGCCGTGTGGTCCGCCTCTCCGCCGCACGACGGCGCCCTCCTCGCCGACTTGGGGGAGGAGGCGCTCGCGGCTACCGAGGTGCGGCCGGTCGTCGAGAGCCTCCCGACGGGCGAGGTGGCGGGGACGGTGGTCAGCTTCACCGTGACGTACGGGGGCGAGGACGGTCTCGAGCCCGTGCGGGCTGCCATCGTCGCGGACCTGGCCGATGGGGTCCGCACCGCGGCCACCTGCGAAGATGCAGACACCGCCCGCTTCGCCATCGCCGAGGGCCTCATCGGCCGGGCGGTCAAGGTGAAGGACACGACATTTCGACTGTGAACGCCCCGTCCCCCCGGCCGAGCCGGCCCCGCTTGGTCGACCCGGATCTCGCGGCTCGAGTGCCCGGCCTGCGGCGGGTGGCCGGGGTGGGACTGCTGCTCTCCGCATTGAACGCCGTGGCGATCGTCGTCGGCGCAGTGGCGCTCGCCCACGTCGTCGACCGTTCGCTGCTGCACCACGCGCCCCTGAGTGATGTGACCGGCGCGCTCGTCCTCGTCGGTGTCGCCCTCGTCGTCCGCGCCCTGCTGCACGCCGCCGGCGACCTCTCCGCCCTGGGCGCGGCGGACCGCGTCGTGGACCGGTTGCGGCGCGACCTCCTGCGCCACGCGCTCGACCTCGGGCCGGCCTGGCTGGCCGACGAGCGCACCGGCGAGCTCTCGCTGACCGCGACGCGCGGGCTGCGCTCGCTCCACGCCTACTACCGCGCTACCTGCCGCAGGCCGCCGCGGCGGCCGTGATCCCCTTCTTGTTGTTGGTCTGGGTCGCGACGCAGGACTGGTTGTCGCTGGTCGTCGTCGTCGCGCTCGTGCTCGCCGTGCCGTTGACGATGATCTACTTCGGGCGCGAGGCGACCCGGCGGGCCGATCGGCAATGGCGCCGGCTCTCTTCATTGGCGGGCCGCTTCCTGCAGCTCGTGGAGGGGTTGCCGACCCTTCGGGCCTTCGGACGCGAGGCGCAAGGTCGGCGTGAGGTCGAGGCGGCGACCGACGGCGTGCGCTCGGCCACCATGCGGACGCTTCGGACCGCGTTCCTGTCCGCGCTGTCGATGGACATGATCGCCGGGTTCGGCGTCGGCTTCGTCGCCATGGTCCTCGGCCTGCGCCTGCTCTGGGGCCAGCTCGGCCTCGAGACGGCGATGGCGGTGTTGCTCGTCGCGCCCGAGATCTTCATCCCCTTGCGCCGCGCCGGTGCGGAGTTCCACTCCAGCACCGAAGGGCAGGCCGCGGCGGACCGGGTGCTCGAGGTGCTGGCGACGCCCGTCCCGAATGGAGACGCTTTCGATGGTCCGGCGGCGGACCTTGGTGGCGCTGCACCAGGTGCTCTCGTCGTCACCGGGCTGACCGTCGAGTACGCCCACCGCGACCGTCCCGCGCTGTCTTCGTTCTCTCTCCAGGCCGGGTCCGGCGCCCGGGTCGCCTTGACGGGCCCGTCCGGTGCGGGGAAGTCGACCGTGCTCGCCGCGTTGTTGGGCTTCGTCGAGCCGCACGGCGGCACCATGGCGGTCGGCGGTGAGGTCCGGGGCCAGGACCTGGCGCGGTGGCGCACCCATTTCTCCTGGCTGCCCCAACGGCCCCATCTGTTGAACGCGACACTGGCGGAGAATCTTCGCCTGGGCGCGCCGGGCGCCGGCGAGGACGAGCTCCGCGCCGTGCTCGACGCCGTCGGGCTGTCCGAGCTCGTGGGCGGGCTGCCGGCCGGGCTCGAGACGGCGGTCGGCCACGACGGGCTGACGTTGAGCGCGGGCGAGCGCCAGCGCGTCGCCTTGGCCCGGGCGCTGCTCCGTCCCGCCCCCGTCCTCCTGCTCGACGAGCCGACGGCCTCACTCGATCCACCCACGGTGACGAGGCTCGCCCCTGCCATCGAGCCCTGGGTGGCCGGCCGCACCGTGGTGGTGGCCGCCCACGAGCCCGTCCTCTTCTCACACTTCGACGCGGTCGTCGCGCTCAGCGCCGCCCACGTGCTGGCGGTGCCGTCGTGAGCCGTCCGCGGGGCTCGTTGCGCCGCGCCCTCGCTGAGCCCGGCACGCCGTACGGCAGGTTGGCCGGCGCCGGCCTGCTCGGCCTGGCCTCGGCCGCCGCGACCATCGGGCTCCTGGCCGGGTCCGGCTACGTCGTCGGCCGCGCCGCGTTGCGCCCTGGCCTCGGCGCCATCGTCGGGATCCTCGCCGCCGTCGAGGTGCTCGCCTTCTTCCGCGGGCCCCTGCGGTACGCCGAGCGCCTCGTCGGCCACGACGCCGCGTTGCGCGCCCTCACCCGCTGGCGCGTGTGGCTCTACGACCGGCTCTCGCCCCGGGTGCCCGCCGGACTCGCCGGCTGGCGCAGCGGCGATCTCCTGGCGCGGGCCATCGACGACGTGGACGCGTTGGCGGACCTCTACCTCCGTACCCTGTTGCCGGTCAGCATCGCCGTGGGCGCGGCGGCGATCGGCACCGTGGCCGTCGGCGTGATCCTGCCGTGGGCCGCGCGTCGGGCTGGGGGTGCCGCTCGCCGTGGCCTTCGTCGTGCCGGCGCTGCTCACCTGGCGGCGCAGCGGCGACGACGAGATCGCCGAGCTCTCCGGCGCGCTCTCGGCCCAGGTCGTCGATGCGCTCTCGGGCGCGCCCGAGCTGCTGGCCTTCGGGGCGGACGGGGCCGCCTTGGCGCGCCTCGAGGAGATGGGCGCACGGGCCGACGCGCTCGAGCGGCACCACGCACGGGTGGCGGCCGGCTCTGCGTTGGTCATCCAGGTGTGCCTCGCCGTGGCGGTGACGGTGGTGTTGGCGTTGGGCGTCACCGCCGTGCACGACCACCACCTGGGCCAGGTGATGGTGGCCGTGCTCCCCCTCGCCGTGCTGGCCACCTTCGAGACGGTGCCCGGGGTCCCCATGGCGGTGGCCCGCGCCCTGAGCGTCCGCGCGTCGGCGGACCGCCTGTACGACCTCGATGACGCCCCGATCCCGGTGCACGACCCGGCGTCGCCCGTGGTCCGCGCGGCGGGCGTGCCCGAGGTGCGCTTCGACGAGGCCAGCCTGCGCTACCGGCCCGAGTTGCCGCGTGCGCTCGACGGGGTGAGCCTGCGTCTGGCGAGCGGTGGCCGCGTGGCGCTCACGGGGTCGAGTGGGGCGGGCAAGTCGAGCGTCGTCAACGCGTTGTTGCGGTACTGGCCGCTTGAGTCGGGCACGCTCTCTCTCGCCGACGTCGACGTGGTGCAGCTGGCGCAGGCGGACGCCCGCAGCGCCAGTGCCCTGGCTGATCAGCGGCGCCCAACTGTTCGCCGGCACCGTGCGATCGAACCTGACCCTCGGGCGCCCCGAGGCGACGGAGGCCGAGATCGACGCCGCGCTCGGGGCCGCCCGGCTGTCCGACTGGGTGGCCACGCTCCCGGAGGGGCTCGACACGCCGGTCGGCGAGGACGGCGTGACCGTCTCGGGGGGCGAGCGCCGTCGGCTGGCGGTGGCCCGGGCCCTGCTCGCCCCGGGGCCGATCCTGATCCTCGACGAGCCGACGAGCGGGCTCGATCCCGTCCTGGCCGACCAGGTGGTCGACGGTGTCCTGGCCGCCGCCGGATTGCGCAGCGTGCTGCTGATCACCCACCGCGCGGGCGAGGCGGCGCGGTGCGAGAGGACCGTGACGCTCGAGGCCGGGCGGGTGGCGAGCGGCGGGTGAGCCCTCAGGCCCCGGTTCGCCGGTAGGCCGAGGTCCCGACCACGCGCTGCGCCGTGACGTGCGCGCCGTGGCGTGCCGTGCTCCCGAGCGACGAGCCGCTCGAGGTGCACCAGGCGTTCGACGGGACGCCGGCGCACGGGTTGGCCATCGTCGGCAGGCCTTGGGGCATCGGCTCGAGATGCACGCCCGTCTGAGGCGGGTAATTCGACCCGGCCGGGCACGCCGCCAGGCGCGTGTCGCACTCGACCTGGGCGAGCAAGGTGTTGTCGCTGTTGGTGGTCGTGGTGGTGACGCCGCACGTGGGCTGGAGCTGCTCCAGGTTGGCCGGCGCGCTGCCGTTCGGCGCGTTGTTGCCGGCAAAGCAGTTGGCCGGCAGCCCACTGTGCAGGAGGATCTGGCCGAAGTCGGCGTTGGACGGATTGCCGTAGAAGCCGTCGTGGACGTACGTGTTGCCCTTCAGCGCGTCGTTCTCCGTCTCGAAGACGCAACCGAGGCCGCTGATCTGGTAGCCGCCGTAGTTGGCGCACTTCTGGTGCAGCGACGGCGTGCCCGAGTCGGGATACGGGACGAACAGCGTCCCCCAGGCGCCGTTGTTGGCGAAGGTGTTGTCCATGACCGTGTCGTTGCGGCCCCCGGACAGCGTCATGCCGGTGCCGATCGGCCCCGCCGCGGCGTCGCCCGCCTCGGGGACGTCCCCGTTGTTGTTGTCGTGCACGTCGTTGTGGATGAAGACCCAGCACGAGTGGGTGTGCGTGATGGGGCTGGTGGCGCCGTCGGGGCAGGCGCCGTTCTGCGGAGGCGGGGGGTCGCCGGCGATCTGCGTGTTGGTGTCCACGCCGTCCTCGTTGTTGTCGAACTGGGAGTTCTCGATGACGATGGCGCCGCCCGAGTTGGTCCCGGAGTAACCGAGGGCGTTGTTCTCCATCCAGGCGTGGTCGATGGTGACGTCGCAGAGCTGCAGGCAGGCGCCGACGTACATGCCCGAGTCGTTCATGTTCGAGCCGTAGATCTCGTTCCAGCTGGCGGGGCCGCGCGAATTGGACGAGAAGATGCCGTACTCGGCCGCCGTCGCCTCGGTGCCGAAGAAGGTCGAGGTGCCGGTGAGGTACGCGCCGGTGTACCCACTGAGGCCGACCTTCCCCGAGTTGTCGCCACCGTTCCACCACACCTCGTTGCCCGAGTCGCCGGCGCCGCCCAGGAAGTTGCACACGGTCAGGTTCTCGATGCTGACGTCGTCGGCCTTCCACACCACGATGCCGTTGCGACCTTGCGCCTTGCCGCCCGTGACGGGGCCGAAGTTCTGGTACTGCGGCGCCGAGCTGCAGGCCGTTCGGGCGCCGGGCTTCGTGCCGTCGACGATGACGCTGTCGCGGTTCATGCCCCGGATGTGGAGATCGGACGTCGACACGACGACGCCGCCGTGGTCGCCGGTCGAGAGCTGGGTGGCCGAGGTGTCGTGGGCGTCGTCGTCCTCGTGGTAGTCGCCGGGGGCGACCAGGATCCAGTCGCCGGGGGCGGCCGCGTCGACGGCCGCCTGGATGGTGCGGTACGACCCGGCGTGGCCGTGGTATATCCCGACCAGCAGGACCGCCGGCCCGCTGCTCGACGAGCAGGCGGCGAGCGCCGACCCGGCCAGCACGAGGGCGGCCAGCGTCGCTGCCACGTGGAAGGTCCGCCGTCCCGGATTCGGTCGTCGTGCCATTGCTGCCTCCCCTTTTTCTGTGGTCGATACCTAGCAGGTCGGCGGCGCACACCCCGGACCTGCGGGTTCTGCGCCGCCGAGCTTTCCTTTGACATGGGGATTGCACCCTGGGAGGCTGCTCTCGGCGCAGGGGTGGGCGGGTGCAAGGCGGTCGTGGCGAGGCGGTAGGCGGCGGATGAAAAACTCCGGGCGCAAGAATCAATCAACCGTTCGATTATCTCTGTGACAGGACGGTGCACCCGGGTGATCCCAGCTCCGATTTGGCGAAGAGTGGGACAGGTGGTGGAGAAGTGAATCTGGAGCAATCCCCCCTAGGTCTGTTGCCTCCCGAGTTCGCCTTGGCGGACCTCGACGGCGAGACCGACACGGAGACGAACGTGGACGGCCGCGTCCTGCGCGGGCAACGGACCCGGCGCAACGTGGCTGACGCCTTGATTTCTCTGTTGCAGGAGGGCGACGCCGAACCGACGGCGCGGGCGGTGGCCGAACGGGCCGGCGTGTCGCTGCGGCTCGTGTTCCACCACTTCGCCGAGATGGACGACCTCTACCACTACGTCGCCGCGTTGCTGCTACGGCGCCAGTGGTCCGAGATGCCCTTCATCTCGCCGAAGCTCGCGCTGGCCACACGGGTGGAGCGCCTCACCGCGCATCGAGCGGCGTTGTACGAGGAGATCTCCCCCATCCGCCGCGCGCTCGTGCACCGCATGACGACGTCGGAGGGCGTGAGCGCGGCGGTCCACGCGGCGGACACGCTGTTGCTCGAGAGTCTCAAGGAGACGTTCGAGCCCGAGCTCGCCACGTTGCCGGCGAGCGCCCGGATCGAGGTGCTCGAGGCGATGGACGTCGTGTCGTCGTGGGAGGCGTGGGACCGGCTGCGCACGATCTCGTTGTTGCAGGTGCGCGCGGCCAAGCGGGTGATGACCCGCATGCTCGACGCGCTCTGCGTGGTCCCGGTGGCTGCTGCTGCCGGGTCGCGTCGGGTCGTGCCCGTCGTCGCCGCCGTCTGACTTCTGGCGCGCCCCACCCGTAAACGGCGCCGGCTGGGGTAGTACTCCAGCGTGAGCGCCGAGGACTTCCTGCCCGATCACGTGCGGGGCATCGCCGGTCTGCGCAGCGCGGCGGCACAGTGCGAAGGCTGCGACCTGTACGAGCGGGCGACGCAGACGGTCTTCGGTGCCGGCAAGAGCCGGGCGGCCGTCTTCGTGGTCGGAGAGACGCCGGGCGACGTAGAGGACCGCGAGGGCGAGCCCTTCGTTGGGCCGGCCGGGCGGGTGCTCGACGACGCGCTCGAACGCCTCGGGGTGGACCGAGGATCCCTCTACGTCACGAACGCGGTCAAACACTTCAAATGGGAGGCCCGCGGCAAGGCCAGACTCCACAAGACGCCCTCGGCCCGCGAGGTGGCGGCGTGCCGGCCCTGGCTGATGGCCGAACTGCACGTCGTGCGTCCCGAGTTGGTCGTGTGCCTGGGCGCGGTCGCGGCGCGCTCCTTGTTGGGCCCGTCGTCCCGGGTCACCGAACTGCGGGGTGAGATCGTGGCCGGGCCGCTCGGGCACCGGGTCCTGGTGACGGTGCACCCGGCGTCCATCCTCCGGGCCACTGACTCGGCCACGCGCCACGACGCGTTCGAGCGCTTCGTGGGCGACCTGCGACCTGTGCTCGAGCACGTCTAGTGAGTCTGTGCGGCGCGGGGCAGACGCCCACGAAACCGGGTTGGGATCTCAGCGGACCTCAGCGACAGTCTCGATCAGCTGCTCGCAAAAGGCCTTGAGGTCATCGGGCTTTCGACTGGTGATCAGGGTGTTCGGTCCGCTCGTACAAACGACGACCTCCTCGTCGATCCACGTGCCCCCGGCATTGGTGATGTCGGTCCGCAAACTTGGCCAGGAGGTCAATGTCCGGCCGGAGACGACGTCGGCCTCCACCAGGGTCCAAGGGCCATGGCAGATCGCGGCGACCGGCTTGCCGGAGTCGAAGGCTGCCCTGGTGAACTCCACGGCGCCGCGGTCGAGCCGGAGTTGGTCTGGGTTGGCGACGCCGCCCGGGTACACCACAGCGGCGTAGTCAGCCGGATCGGCGTCCTTGGTCGTCCGATCGACGTCGAAGGTATCTGCCTTGTCCAAATGGTTCATCGCCTGCGCCGTGCCGAGGTCCGGCGCGATCAGCTCGGGTACGCCTCCAGCTTCGATGACGGCGTGCCACGGGGCCGTCAGTTCGACCTGTTCGATGCCCTCGTTTGCCACCAAGAAGGCGACCTTCTGTCCGTTGAGTTGTTGCGGCATGTTGTGCTCCTTTGTGTCTTGCTGCTGCGTCGGATCACGCGCTCCGAGCTGCCCAGCGTGCTTCTCGACCCTCAGATCGGCGTGCCGCAGATGGCGGTGACGCGTCCGAGTTCGAGGTTGGCCCCGAGCGGCGAGCGTTCTCTGGGAGCGAAGTCCCAGAGTTCACTGCTGTCACTACCAGCGATAGAACCGATGGCGTCCCGCACCTTCGCCTCGACCCAGGGCGAAGCCCACCAGCCAAATAACGGCGAAAATCACCGCCACGATCCACAACAGATGGACCGCGAAGCCGGCACCGAAAAGAATAAGGACCAATAGCAGAGCGAGTATCAGCAACATGTACGGCATTTTTCCCACGCAGATGCGACACAAACGTGCGGTGCGGCGAATCGACCGCTTGTTGCGTTTCACCGTCGCCTGCCTGGGCGCAGCCTGTTTGATGACGCCTCGGTCGGGTACGTCTGGTGCGCAGCTGCCACGGGCGAGGACTCACCCGATTGGGCTAGTTCGTCCGAGTTCCACGCGAAGGGAGAGTGGATGGCTGAAGTGATTATTGGCGAGATTCCGGATGCCGAGGATTCGACAAAGCTGCTCTGGACCGCGCGTTGCGACGACGCGGATCACGATTTGTTGGGCACCTTCGAGACCCGGGATCAAGCGGAGGCGGCCAGAACCACGCACCTCCAATCCGAACACGGGGCCCGCCACGGGTCTTGAGTACATGGCGGTTGACCGAGGCCCGGATTGGGAAGGACTTCAGGAACGCAGCCCATAATGAGTGGAGTAGACGTGGACCAAGAATCGTTTGTTTCGGCATTGAACGACGACCTGCAGACTGAATTTCAATCGATCGTGCAATACGTGAGCCATATTGCGACGATCACCGGCGCAGAGTTTCTCAGCACGATCGACGAACTCAAGACCCACCTGGTGCAGGAGCTTCAACACGCACAAATCCTGGCTGAGCAGGTCTCTTTCTTGGGAGGAGCTCCGACGACCAGCGTTCCTCCCGTCGCGCACATTGAGGACGGGCGGAGTGCGCTCGCGGCAGACCTCACACTGGAAGAGGGACAGCTCGAGAACTACCGCGAACGTTTCAGCCAAGCGATGGAGCTGGGTCTCGCTGATGTGGCCGAGGCACTGCGTCCGCTCCTGGAACAAACGCAAGAGCATGTGCGCGACCTTCAGACCATTCTTGGTAAGTAGCTAATGCGCGACCTTCAGACCATTCTCGGTAAGTAGCCAAGGGGTCTGCTCGAGGTCCAGGGCGGATCGCTTCGCAGAGCGTGAGCGATCCGCTGCTCACCTCGAGAGAGATGGTGGTTACGAGATCTCTGGCCGCTTTCGCGACGGAGCGACCGTCACGTCAACTTGCGACACTCAATTGGCGCAGTGCGGTGGCGAAACCTCCCTCACACCGGCCCACGAGGCGAGCACTGGTCTCCACGCGAATCCGAGTGGAGCGAACGACCGTGGCACCCGAGGTCTCAAGCCGTCTCAGGAGAGAGCGATCTTCGTGGGCGGCCAGCGGGGGGAATCCGCCGACGTCGAGGTAGGCGCTGGCGCGCACCCCGAGGTTGGCGCCGTGCACATGGGCGTGCCCGACCCTACGGCTGACGCCCGCCCTGTACGCGGCCGTGAACCTTCCACCGAGGCCGCCGTCCTCATGGGAGAGGCCGACCGTGCCCACAACGACGTCGGCACCTGCCGAGGCGAGGGTCAGCTGGTCTCGCAACCAGGTCAGGGGGACGACCGTATCGGCGTCGGTGTTGGAGATCCATATCGTGGCGACATCCGTGACCCCGGACAGGAGTGTGGAGACACCGACATGGCGCGCCACCCCGACTGAACGTGCCACCACGGAAAGGGTGTTCACGGAGAACGAACGGCAGATCTCCTCCGTTCGGTCGTCACAATCGTCCAGCACGACCATCACCGTGACGGGAAGCGACACGGCCCGCGCCGCTCGGCTGACGGCGGTGAGGCAGTCACCCACCAGCATCTCCTCGTTGTGCGCGGGGATGACCACTCCCACCCGGCGGATCGGCGTGCTCATCGTTGTGGCGGAGACTGATGGGGTACGCCGGTGCGCAGCGCGACCGATCGAGCGTCATGGCTCCAGACGTCGAGGAGGAAATCGTCCTCGACGTGCTCGACGAGGTGGGTCATGCCGGCCTGCGCGCTCGTTTCCGCCAAGATCCGGTGGACCTCGTCCCCCGACAACGGATAGTCGTCGACCGGATGGCGCCAGTGCACGACGACGAGGTCCCCGGCGCCCGCCGCGGCGCGTTCCCCGAGACGTCGACAATCGTCGGGATCGAGGTAATAACCCACCTCGGAGAGGACAACGAGTTCGAACGATTCGGCCGGCCAATCGTCAGGGACCGCTCCCTGTCGAAGCTCGACGTTGGGCGGAACGGTCTCCCGAGCCGACGCCAAAGCGAGCGCCGAAAGATCCATCGACACGACTCGATCGCCACGACACGCGAGGTCAGAGGTCAGAACGCCTATCGAGCATCCCGGTTCGAAGACCGTCGAGTAGTGGAGTGACGGGAGACAGGCCAGGGTGACGGCCCTCTTTCGGATCTCGTAGGGACGGGATCGAAATTCCCACGGGTCCGGCTTGGAGCCATAGAGGCGATCGAAATAGGCGGCCTCGAGCGTCACGGCGACAAGAACACTTCGAAGTCCCGCGTGAGCCGCCGCACCGTACGGGCACTCAGAATCGGCTCCGGTCCCGTGAGTTGTGATGTGAAGCACTGCACCGCCTCTCGCTTGCGCGCGGCGGTGGCGTCGTCGAGTTCGACGCGACGGGCCTTCTCCCAAGGAAGCGCGGACGGCTGGGCCCAGTGCCAGGCCCACACCAGATACGCCAGGAGGGACGCGCCAACCCTCTGACTGGCACGTGCAGCAGCCATCCCCACCTGGTCATGATCGGGGTGACCGTCGTGTGCCCATGGCGCCAGGACGAGGTCACCGGGTCCGAGCAGCGAGTCCAGCGCCGCTTCGACATGGTCGGCACGCACGTCGCCGTCCGGGAGTTTGAGTGCATGGCTGACAGAAGGAGTCGTACCGAGCACCGCGGCGGCGCGAGCTGATTCGAGGGGACGAACTCTTCGCAACTCCTCGGCGCGCTCGGGGTCGCTGGCCTCTCCGTCCGTGACGGCCACCAGGAGGAGCCGCGCTCCTCGGGCGGCCAACGAAGCGAGCGCCCCGCCGGCCCCCAAGACCTCATCGTCGGGATGCGGTGCGACCACCACCACACGCCCTGACCCCGGTGGCGGCACCGAAAAGGGAGTGAGCTCGCGGAGCTCGGCGCAGGCCGACCAGACGGATTCGTCCGTCCCGGGACCGTCGAGTGAACGGTCGGTCAGAATGACCATGAAACGTCCCCCTCGACCAAGTCACGCCCGAGGCGCTCGAGGTCACGCTCGGCATGATCCTGGCGGATGTAGACCTGCAGATCATGCACCGCCTGGGCATGAAGTTCGTCGTGGGCGAGCGGCCGGGGTCCGAGGGCGCGACCCACTCGGTCGATGACCGCGACCGCATTCCGCTCAACAGTGAAACGAACGGCACGCGCGAGAACGGCAAAATCTCCGCTCGGTT
The DNA here is from genome assembly GCA_963783995.1 of uncultured Acidimicrobiaceae bacterium. Taxonomy (GTDB): domain Bacteria; phylum Actinomycetota; class Acidimicrobiia; order Acidimicrobiales; family RAAP-2; genus Bog-473. The sequence continues at coordinate 824,310 of CAWAPU010000004.1, read as the reverse complement.
GCGCATCGATGGACCGGGCGGCCTCCCGGAGCGTCGACCTATTTTGGAGGAGCGCCGCGTAGACGGCGCCGAGGTGGACCAGGGCGTGGGCATCCTCTTTCGTCTGGGCGGCGGAACGTAAGGCGTCCGCCACCGCGACCGTGCCCCCGTGCCAACAGGCGGCGACACCGATCGCCCCCGCCCAGAACCCCGGTCGGGACAGATATTCACCGGGTCCTCCGACCGCTCGGGCCGGCACGTCGAGGAAGTCCACGCGGCGAGTGTCGGCCCTCCCCATACCTGGACCGGTCCAATCGGAGGCGGCACGGAGCACACCGTGATGGGAGAGGTCAACCGCGAAGAGTCGTTGACCGTCAGGACTGGCGGCGTCGAGCAGCGCGTGCGTCACCAGTCCGGCACCCGAACACCAACGCTTGGTGCCGGAGACGCGCCAGCCGTCCACTCCATGTGACGCCACCACGCTCTCAGGAGGACCCGCCGCCCAGACACCCCACCGTCGACTCGTTCCGGCCGAGGGAAGAAGGTCAATGTCCGCTCGAAGCTCGTACAAAATGGCCACCGCATCGGCGTGCGCCTCCACCAAGCGACCGAGCACGACGTCGCTGGCGGACTTCGTGGCGAGTAACGCAAGCCGAAGCTCGGTGTTTCCCTGCCCAGGGAGAGGCCAGGCATCGGCCTCCCCGCACACCTCGGCGAAGTGCCGGCGCAGAAGTGCATCCCGAGAGCCGGTTCCTTCCGCGGGCTCGTTTCTTTCAGTGTCAGCAAGAGGCCGCGGTGACGGCCGGTCACCGCGAGGACCTGTGCGGGGCTCCGCCGTCGCGGGTCTCGTCATTGCTTCTCGATCGCTTGTCTCATTCATGCGATGTGCATGGGCCCTCAGTGGCACCGATGCACGGGTTCGGTTCGTGTATGGGCCACCCTGGGCCATCAGTTCCGCGCGCTGCGACGACCGAGGCAGGACCCAAGCCGACGACCCGATCGCGGATTCCCAGCATTGCTCGTAAATACCCGGTGAACGACGGAGGACAAACCTCGGTTCCCAGCGTCATGTCACCTTGGAGGGTGGCGCGCCGGCTCCTCACTCTCGCACGTGTTCGTTGATAGATCGCTCTGAGCCAGTGCTGCACTCCAACAGGGTCCTTCTTGCCAGCTCGATCGCATGACGACAGCTCAAGGAGCAAACCTCGTCGGGTGAGGTTCCGCCAATCTGCAAGTGCTCGGCACGCGTGCCCATGGGCGTCCGCACCGCGACCCAGACGGTTCCGGGTTCATGACCTTCGTCGGGATCGGGACCGCCCACACCGGTAATGGCGAGTCCGATGTCGGCATGTAAGAGCGCAGCTACTCCGGCCGCCATTTCGCAGGCACAGCGTTCTGAAACGAGCGGACCCTCGGAGACGTGCAGAAGCGTTTCTTTCACGGCGCGCTGATACGCCACGACGCCGCCCTTGAACCAACGCCGTGCGTCTTTTCCTTGCGCGATGGCGGCGCTGAGCAAGCCTCCAGTGAGGGATTCGGCCACTGCGAGCTGCCATTGGCACGACGCGGCCATCTGACCCAGCTCAGTCGCGGTTTCGGGTGGGACCCGGGAGACGCCCGTCATCGCCGGCTTCGTTTCGACGTATTCCGCAAATCACTGGAGATCCCCGCGAACCAGTTCGGCCGCAGCACATGCCCGATCACTGCGAAGAGCATCACCATCGTGCCGCCGAAGAAAGGCTTGATCGCTATCGCGCAGGTGTCGTGCGGCACGTGAGGCGGATCCTCGGTGCTAATTGCCGCGGGGATGGGCGTCCAATAACCCTGCGAGTGTCTCTCGAGGCTGCGGCAGCTCGGCCAGACGGCACGGGATGTCAGCGCCTTCATCGAGGATGTAGCTGGCGCAGACCCGGTGATAGCCATCGGCAATGGTGAGAAGAGCCCCCTCGTGGAGGTCGCCCCGCAGGCACAGGACCGGCGAGAGCAACTTGCCCTTCTTGAGGAGGCGGAGTTTTCTGGCCACAGTTGGATTGTCCTCCGGCAGGATCGAGAGCCCACTGGCACGCAGGAGATCCTTGGCCCTTCGCACCACCATCGAGCCGTGCCGCAGACGCTCCACGGCGAGCTGCACGGTGTCGCCCGGCAGCAAGAGACTCAGGTAATCCGCGGCGGACGTGTAATCGGCGGGATCGGGAACCTCGGTCCAGTTGCTCGGCTTGACTTTGGGCACTGAGCTAGTGCGGCGGTGTCACGACTTGGCGGCGGCCCGGCCGCCCTTGCGTCCCGCGGCCTTGTGTTGAGCGGTGGTGCCTCCCTGTTTCGAGCTGCCCCCAGACCCGGACTTCTTTCCTCCCCGGCTCGACGACCCGGGCGAATTTGCGATACGAGCGGCCCGCTCCTTTGACATCCCTTTGTCCTTGAGCGCTTCGTACTGCTTTTCGTTCTTCACGTGGGCTTGCTTCGATGGCATGGTGACTCCTCTCCTGCATTGATGTCTCCGCCGCCGCTGACGTTGGCTGACCAAGCCGCAACGCGAGATCAGTCATCCGAGTGGGACGCTCGTTTGGGCCCGAGTCCCGACGAGCGCACGCCGGCGCCGTCCCTCTTGTACCCAGGTGCGACCGGTATTACACAAGGCCGTTTACGCGATCACCCGCGGCGAGGCCGTACTGCCCTGAGCCTCAGGGTGCGAGGTTCATGCCGCCTCACTTCCAGTCCGCCGTCGACAACGCGCGCCTCGTACGTTGGCTGGGGGATCGAAGCCGGACCCTCCATCGGTACGCCAGTGCGAAGATCGAACGCACTGCCGTGCCAGGGGCATACCAGGCAGTCACCGGATATATGGCCCTCGGACAGCGGGCCTCCTCGGTGGCTGCAGCGGTCCGCCATGGCCAAGACGTCGCCGTCAATCGCAACGGCCGCGATGCGGACACCATCAGCTACAACGCACCCGGGACCTCCGCTCTCAGACAACCCTCCCTCGGCCACGGTCCAATCCTCCGGCCCAGACTCGAACGCGTTGGTATCGACACCGATGCCCAGGCCGTAGGCGAGGTGGCCGCCCAACCAACCGCCCACGGTGACCGTGGCGGCGCCCGCCAGGGACCAACCGAGACCGGCGAGGCCGCCTCGTCTGCGGGCCCACCACGAAGTGGCGTAGGCGATCACGGCAGCGGCGTTCACGGAGGCATGGACCAATCCCACTCGAGCCTCGGCCCCGTCGGTGTCGAGCCAGTCGGAAAGGCCGGTCGCCATTGCCGGGACCGCCGACAGCACACCGAGTCCCACTAACCGGCGTGCCGCCTTCCGCTGACCGACGCTGGTGAAGTCGAGAACCATGGCGCTGGTCCAAAAACCGATCGGTACGTCAACGAGCATGGGGTGGGCCGGGTGGCCGAGTGGTGTACCGCTCAGCAGGGTTCGGAGTCGCTTTGACCGCAGACATCGCCGCCCGCCTCTCTGCAACGGCCCAAGGATCTCGTCCAGCGATTGGCGCCGTTCGATGCCCTCGACCAGCGCGCCCAAGACCGTGCCGAGATTATGTTTCTCGCTGCGCCGAGACGAGCGGATTGCGAGGGCATTTGACTCAGGTACCCCGTGCATGCTGGGCCTATGCCCGAACCGGGACCGGACAAACGCGTGACCCGCTGCCATCATCGTGGTCCGATTGGGCGAAGCAAGGGCGGACCAACCCGATCACGAGATTGCTTCCACGAACAAGCGGTCTCCTCGCAGTCGGGAGATCAATCCATTGCTGGCCGGATATTCAGGTAGTGGTCGAGGCCAGTGATCTGGAGCAGCCGGCGCAGCTCCGGCCGACGGAGAGAAAACGATGAGCTCACCTTCCATGGATTCCATGCGCTTGTGCAAAGAGACCAGCACCGACAGGCCCGTCGAATCGACGAAGGTCACTTCTGCCATATTGAGGGCGACGTGCTGCACGCCCTCGCGTTGAAGCGCCGCGAGCTGTTCATAGAGTTGCCCGACGGTAGAAATGTCGACCTCGCCGGCAAGCGCCACCAGCGCATGAATGCCGACACTCTTGATGTCGGTCTCGAGGAGTTCCTCTGTGCGCTGATTGTCATCTTCATCGCGAGAGATTGATAAAGCCATTGGTTTTCCTCCACGACATACTCAACGGAACGGAAAGCTCCTGCTCGAAAGCGACCCACCGGGGTCCCCGATGGGTCGGCCGCGTGGAAGACGGCTGGTGGCGCTGCCGGGGAGTACCCCCTATTCAGGCGGTGAGTCGTCCCTGATCGGAGGCGACAGCCACTTCGATTCGGCGCGGCTTCGCCTGCTCAGCGACCGGAATGGCCACCGTAAGGACCCCGGCCTCATAGGTGGCCTCGATTCGCTCGGCGTCGAGGGTGCGGCCCAGCACCACCTGGCGGGTGAAGGTGCCGAAGGATCGTTCAGCGATCACCGAATCGACGTCATCGCCCTTGGGCGGCGCCGGGCGCTCGGCGGAGATCGTCAGAACGTTCTCCTCCACCGTGAGATCGATGGACTCGGGCGTGACGCCGGGGAGGTCCAGTTGCAGGAGGAACGAATCCTCCTTGCGGTAGGCGTCCATCGGCATCGCCAGTGGGGGCGGTCCGCTCTGCTGGGCGCTCCAGAATTGCTGGAGGAGACGATCGACGTCCCGAAACGGGTCACTTCGCACAAGAGCCATGGCACTGTCCTCCTTTGCCTGTCGCCTGTTGCTCTCTCTGTGCCGCTCACCAGCGGTGATGCCCATATTTTAGCACTCTCGGGCCACGAGTGCCAAGTCCTGATTATGCGGAAGCGGCCCGGTCTGTCCGAGGTTTCGCAACCCGAGGTGGTGGTAACCCAACGATTCATGACGAGGTTCGGATACACCATGATGTGCGAGCAGTCGGGCCCGAAGGACCTAGTGACCGACGTTGTATCGGCGGAATCCGTCGGTTTCGATTTCGCCGTGATCTCCGATCATTATTTCCCTTGGCTGGATGAAATGGGGCACTCCCCCTACGCCTGGTCGGTGCTCGGTGCCGCGTCGCATGCCACCAGCTCGATTGAGCTCATGACGTACGTCACGTGTCCGATCAAGCGCTACCACCCAACGGTCGTCGCGCAGAAGGCGGCGACGGTCGCATTGTTGTCGGATGGCCGCTTCACTCTCGGTCTCGGCGCGGGGGAGAACCTCAACGAACACGTCACCGGAGGCGGGTGGCCCCCGGTGAACATCCGCCACGCCATGCTGGAAGAGGCGATCGCCATCATTCGCGCGCTCTTCGGAGGAGACTACGTGTCTTTCCGCGGCCGCTACTTCGAGGTGGACTCGGCCAAGCTGTGGGACGCCCCGACAGAGGCACCGCCGGTCGCGGTCGCAGCCTCGGGTGCCCAATCGTGTCGCCTCGCGGCCTCCCACGGCGATGCGCTGATCGCGGTGCAGCCGGACGCAAACTTGGTCAGACGGTTCGCCAAGGAGGGCGGTTCGGGCAAGCGCGTCATCGGTCAGCTTCCGATCTGTTTCGACGAAGATCGCAACCGCGCCATCGAACGGGCACACTCGCTTTTCCGTTGGTTCGACGGGGGCTGGAAGGTGAACGCGGAGCTCCCCGGCACCCAAGCTTTTGCGGCAGCGTCCAGCCACGTGCGGCCCGAGGACGTTGCGAAGTCGATCCCGTGCGGAAGCGACTTGGACGAGGTGGTCGAGGCCGTTCGGTCGTTCACCGATGCCGGCTTCACCGATGTAGCGCTGGTACAGATCGGGGGCGACGCCCAGAAGCCGTTCTTACGTTGGGCGGAAGAGCAGTTGCTTCCGGCACTGCGGGGCTGAACGGTGCCCCGCCCAGCGGCAGTCTTCTTCGACGTCGACGGAACCCTCGTCGATACGAACTATCTCCACACCGCGGCTTGGTGGCGCGCGTTGTCCGACTACGGCATCGCGGCGACCATGGCACGAGTGCACCGGCTGATCGGGCGGAGCGGCGAGGATCTCCTCACCGAGCTAGCCGGAGGTCCGGACGAGCGGATCAGCCGGGCCCACGGCGAGCACTTCGCCCGCCAGAGTCAGCTGATCCGGCCGCTACCCGGCGCCGCGGACCTGTTGCGCCACGTCAACGAGCAGGGGCAAGCCGTCGTGATCGTCACCTCGGCCAAGGAGGACGAGCTGCGAATCCTCCTCGCCCCGCTGGCTTGTGACGATGTCATCCAAGACGTCGTGCACGGCGAGGCAGTCGAGTCGGCCAAACCGGCCCCCGATCTCTTCCATGCTGCGCTGGAGCGGACGGGCATCGAACCCGCGAACGGCGTCGCCCTTGGTGACACAGGCTGGGACGTCGCGGCCGCCGGTCGGGCCGGCCTGCCCTGCGTCGGGGTGGAGACGGGCGGCATTGCCCAGTGCGAGCTCATCACGGCCGGCGCTGCGGCGGTCTACCCCTCGTGCGCCGAGCTTTTGAGCGACTACGAGAGCAGCCCTCTGGCCGCTCCGGCGTCGGCGCGCGAGAGCCGTTAGCCCATTCGGCCTCGGCTCAGTCTTTCGACCGGGTGCCTCAGCTGGCGAGCGCCTTGGCCTCCCGACGCAGCGCCTTCCACGATCGCGGCCAACGCCGTCGGAGCTTCTGCTGGCTTCGTTGCTCCGCTGCGGCGAGGCGGCCCGCGGCAAACGCCGTTGCAACAGAGGTTTCGTGGCCGGGTCCACCCGAGGGAGCGCCGACCTGAGCTCGAAGCCACTGCTCCGCCGCGACCGCGTCATGCTGCTCGCCCAGCACGGCTTGGAGCTCCTCTGCGGCCCGGGCCACTCGGTGCGCAGATTCGCCGATAACCGGCGCTGTCATCTCAGCGGCATAACGAACCTGTTTCGCACCGATCCTGATCCGATGAAGTTGACGATCAGAGGGTGCCGAACCCGCCTTTCGCACCCGCCGGCGGAGCCGGCGCCAGTCGTTGTTCAAGAGGTCATTGAGCTGCCCCCCTTCGTGTGGGGAGCGCTCGACATCGTCGGCGATGCGGAGTGGCGGGTTTTGAACGGCCGCGTGCAGCCGATCCAAGAGCCTGAGGTACCGATCGCTGGTCAGGCCCGACATGAGCTCCTGCACTGCCTCTTCTCTCTCCCGAGACAGACGAGTCTGCAGCTCTGCCGGACCCGTCCCCAAGTGCCTGGCAAGCACGTCGGCGTCGCGGACATCTCCGAGGGCCGATCCGATCCATTTGAGATCTTCTCGGACGTGCCGAGCCCAGACGGGGTCGAGCGCAACCTCCATGGTCTTCAGGTTGGATCGAAGGCGCCTGGTGGCCACCCTGGACTTATGGACATCGTCCGCGTTCAGGTCGGGAGCGGTCAGCCTGAGCCGCCAATCGTGATCGAGAATCTGCACGAGGCCATCAGCGACGGCGCTGACGAAAACGTCTCGCAGAGAAGACCTACGGTCGAGCGGCGCGTCGTAGCGCTGTCCACGCTCCTGCACACCGAGGGCAACGGCGAGCTTGGGTGAGGCGCCCGCCGAAAGGTGCGCCGAGGCGAAGCGCTCGGTGACCTTGTCGGCGACTCTTTCTTGGCCTGCGACAAATTCGAATTCGACTTGACGAAATCGATCACCCTGCCTCGGACCCCCGACGACGCTGACAACGTCGTCGTCGACCTCTCCCAATACCTCATCGTCCTCGTCGTGAAGCGCCAATCGCTGGCGCACCGTGTCGAGCTGCACGAGCTCTCGAAGCGGCTCTCGCCTGATGACCCCTCGCGTTACCTCTGTGACGCCGCGGGGGATGGAGTGCTGGCTGCCCTCGAACGACAGTTCTGTCCGCTCGCGCACGGATCCTCGGATGGCCGACGGGAGCTTGAGCGTCCAAACGCCGTGAGCGGACCCCTCCTCACTCCGATGGCGAAGCGTGATGCCGCGCTCCCACAGCCTCTTGTCAGTGGTGTCGAAGTACACCGACGAGAAGACTCGTTCAGGAAGTCGTTCGGTCCGTCCGACGAGATCCCGGAGGTCAGGAAGCGCAGCGGCGAAGGGTGCTTCGAACTTGAGCTCTCGCTCAAGTTCCATCGTTCCGTTCGGCACCATTCAGGGTCGTTACCCGGGACCAAGTGAGCCTACGCACACGCGGACGAACCAAGCGCGAGGTAATTCCGTGTTCTCGTCTCCCGACGGAATTGGGCTCCTCCCGTCCGGCCACCTGGCCGAGGTGTGTGAGCTCAGGAACGGCGCGCCGGGGTCCGCTTCTTGGCGGTCTTCTTGGCCGTAGTTGCCCTGCGCTTGACCGCCGTGGTCCGCTTCTTGGCGGTCTTCTTGGCCGTGGTGGCCCTGCGCTTGACCGCCGTGGTCCGCTTCTTGGCGGTCTTCTTGGCCGTGGTGGCCTTGCGCTTGACCGCCGTGGTCCGCTTCTTGGCGGTCTTCTTGGCCGTGGTGGCCTTGCGCTTGACCGCCGTGGTCCGCTTCTTGGCGGTCTTCTTGGCCGTGGTGGCCTTGCGCTTGACCGCCGTGGTCCGCTTCTTGGCGGTCTTCTTGGCCGTGGTGGCCTTGCGCTTGACCGCCGTGGTCCGCTTCTTGGCGGTCTTCTTGGCCCCGGTCGCCTTGCGCTTGGCGGCGGTGGTCCGCTTCTTGGCGGCCGGAACCCGCTTCTTGACGGTTTTGGCGGCCTTGGCGACCTCCTGCTGGCCGACCTTCTTGGCTTCGGCCGCCTTGCGTTTGGCCGCCTTCTTGATGCGGTTGACTTTCTTGGCGGCCTTCTTTGCCAGAGGTCGACCGCGCTTTTGCACACGCTTGGCGCTGTCCGACGCTTCGATCACTGCGCCCGCCTCACTCAAGCCCTGTCGGGCTCGTGTGCCCGCTACCTTCGTCGCCACCTCGAGGGTGCCGATCGCATCTCCCACCAATTCGGCGGCATTGTCCATCTTGCTCGGCATCAATCCATCCGTTCTGTTGCCAACAATGGTCGTCGTACGCCCGTTGCTTACCCCGATTACCTGGATCTACACCCGTTGATGGCGAATGGGTCAGTTCCCGACGTCGCGCGATTGCCCTCCCGCATCGATCTCGGACCGTTCACATCACTCTCGTTGACCGTGCACCCGACGTCCGTCGCGCCGTCTGAGGATCGCCGCCACGCGCTCGAACCGCGCGTCAGGGATCTCCGTCCTTTGCTCGAGGGCGCCGGTCCCTGTTGGTACTCGGCCGGCTCTTCGCTGCCCGAGTGACGGCTAGCGCGCGGACCGGTCGCCCGGGTCGCCCGGGTCGCCTTCGGCGATCCGGCGTCTGATCTCGACCACCGTCGGCGCCGGATAGCCGAACATCCCGGGCCGCCAACCGGCGGCGATCTTCTGCACCCCGGGCCCGTCGTCGATGAAGACGTGGCACGTGTTGGCGAGGAACGTCAAGGTGCGCTCGCCGCCCGGGTACTGCTCGCCCCGTTCGAACTGCTGCGCCGCCGCCGACGTCGTCGCCTGGATCACGGCCGGTCCGATCGCCCGGGCCAAGAACTCCAGATGGCTGCACCCCCGCTCGCGCCCGAAGCGCTCCTGAACGGCGGAGGTGTACCCCCGCGCCACCGACAGGCCGATCAGCTCTCGGAACTTGGGCTCGATGTTCGTGCACTCGGCGTGCGGGAAGGTCTTCATGTCGGCGATCGCGTCCGTGATCGTCAGGTCGGCGCGCCGGACCGCGATGGCCAGCTCCATGCGGTGCAGTTCGCGGGGGCCGTGCTCGCCGCTCGCCCAGGGCCGCACGTCGGCGAGGGTCCCAATGACGACGAAGTGCTCGTCGCGTACGAACACCTCGATGTCGATGCTGCGCCGATGCACCGGCAGCTCGTCGGAGCCCGCCAGCGGACGCAGGGCGGCGACCGTCAGCTCGGTGTCGGGGGCCTCAGGCACGGCGAGATTGTGGCGTCCCCGTCCGCTCGGGCGCCAACGCCACCTCGTTGAAGCCGTGCAGGATGGGGGCGTCGCGGTTCCAGCTGATGCGGGTCACCGACGCCGTCCGCAGGTAGAGCCGCCAATAGAGGTCGGGTGTGCCGAGCGCCCACGCCACCGCCGCCTTGATCGGGGTCACGTGGCTGACCACGACGACATCGCCGTCGCTGCGGCGGGCCCCCTGCCCGTCGGCGGCGAACAACTCCTCGCACGCCTCGGCGATCCGCACGTCCACCTCGGCGAGCGACTCGCCGTCGACGGGGCAGAAGTCACGGTCGCTCTGCCACTGCTGCCAGACCTCGGCGGGGATGCCGCCGAGCGGCTGGCACTCGAACTCGCCGTAGTCGACCTCGATCCAGCGGTCGTCGACGACGACGGGAAGGCCGAGCCCGAGGAGCTCGGCCGTATCGACGGCACGGTGCAGCGGGCTGGAGCGCAGCTCGACGACCGGGCGCTCGAGCAACGTCGGCACGGCCGCGGCCTGGGCCCGCCCGGTCTCGGTCAGCTCGGCGTCGGTGCGCCCGAGGAGGAGCCCCTGGGCGTTCGCCGTGGACTCGCCGTGGCGCACGAGGATCAGCACGCGCGCCCCACGTCGCTCGAGCGGTTCAGCTGGGGATGAGGATGCGCCCGCACTGCTCGCACGTCGCGACCTCCCCCGGCGGCAGCGCCCGGATGCGCTCGACCTCGACCGAAGAGAGCTCGAGGTGACACCCGTCGCAGTGGCTCCTGATCAGGCGCGCCGCCCCCGTGCCCTTCAGGCGCGCCCGCAGTTTCTCGTAGCGATCGGACAGCGCAGCGGGCAGCTGGGCCGCCTCCGCCGCGCGGTGCCGGTGGCCGAGGCGATGGCGGCGTCGATCTCGAGGCTTTCCTGCTCCACCTCGGTCCGCAGCACCTTCGCCTTTTCTTCGAGCGGGGCCATGCGCTGGCGCAGGGCGGCCAGCTCGGCGTCGATCGGATCGAGCTCGAGCATGATGACCAGTTCCTGCTCCTCGAGCTCGGCCCGCCGCTCGGTGAGGTGCCGCACCTCCTCGTTCATGGCCTGCAGGTCGCGTCCCGACGAGCTGGACGTGGCGTACATCCGCTTCTCCACGACGTCGCGGCGCTCCGTGATCCCCGCGATCTGCGTCTCGAGCATGGACTGGGCGGCCGCCAACGACCCCCGACGGGCGTCGGCCTCGGCGCGGTCGACCTCGAGCATGGCGAGCTCGGCCTCGACCGCGGCCAGGCCGGACGACTCGACGAGGGCGTCGCGCCGGTGCTCGAGTTGGGTGATCGAGGTGTCGAGGTCCTGCACGGCGAGCAGGTGGGTGAGAGTGTCGGTCATCGAGGTGCCTCGGCTTCGTAGGCGCGGCGGGCCAACGGCAGCGCGTCGGCCAACGCAGCATCCGCCAACTCGATCGCCTCTTCCCAGCTGTACCAGCGGGCGTCGGGGCTCTCGCCCGGCGGCGGGTGCGGGTCGTCGTCGCCGGCGACGAGGACATAGCGCAGGTCGAGGTGCGTGTGGCCGAGCGCCGCTTCGTGCACGTCGATGTTGATGAGACGCGGCCCGCTCGCGGGGTGGTCGACGTCGAGGCCGAGCTCCTCGGTGGCCTCGCGCCGCGCCGCCACCTCTGGGGTCTCCCCCGCGTCGATGTGCCCCCCGGGCTGCATCCAGATCCCTAGACGCTTGTGCAGGTGCAGCACCGTGCCGCGCCGCCCGACGACGATCCCCGACGCGGTGACGTGCGTGAGATCGGCGTGTTCGTCACAGGGAGTGGCAAGGCGGGCCAGCTCCTCGAGGAAGCGCGCTTGCGCCGCCGCCTCACGGGGCGTCTCCGGCTGGTGACCTTCGACGAGTGCGCGCAGGTCCACCGCGGTGGCGCCCATGGTGGGACTGGTTAGCACAGGTGGCCCATGAGCACGGTGGTGGCGTGCCCTCCGATCCGGACGCGGTCGCCCTCGGGGCGCACGTAGAGGGTGGCGCCGCGCGGGGAGAGCTGACGGGCGACCAGGTCCTGGCGCCCCAGCTCGGCGGCCCAGTACGGCCCGGCCGAGCACTGGGCCGAGCCGGTGCCCGGGTCCTCGTCGATGCCGACGTTGGGGCCGAAGACCCGCAGGACGTAGTCGGCGCCCGAGGCCGGGGCGGCCGGCGCCGTGAGCAGGAGCGCCTTGGTGCCGGCGGCGGCGATGGCCTCGAGGTCGGGCTCGTAGCTGCGGACGGCCTCTTGCGACGACAGCACGACGAAGGAGAAGAACGAGGTCTGGCCGCTGGTCACGACCGCGCCGGGCCACTGCGACCCGAGTGACTCGGGCAGCGGGGCGTCGTCGACGGGGTCGGCCGGGAAGTCGAGGACGATGCGGTCGCCGTCGAAGGTGGCGTGCAGGGGGCCGCTCTTGGTGTGGAAGGTCAGCGGCGCGGCGCCGTCGACGCTCCCCCACTGACGGAGGGCGTGGGCCGAGGCGAGGGTGGCGTGACCGCACAGGTCGATCTCGGTGGCCGGCGAGAACCAGCGCAGGCCGAAGGTGGTGGGCGAGTCGCCCGGCACGAGGAAGGCCGTCTCGGCGATGCCGAGCTCGAAGGCGATCGCCTGCATGCGCGCCTCGTCGAGAGGCCGGTCGAGGAGGCAGACGCCGGCCGGGTTCCCACCGAAGGGCGCGTCGCTGAAGGCGTCGACCCAGGCCAGAGGAATGCTCATCCGGACCACGATGCTAAGCGGGCGACGGCGTCGTGCAGGACGGCGTCCTGCTTGCAAAAGGCCCAGCGCACGAGGGTGCGCCCGGCCGCGGCGTCGGACGGGTCGTAGAAGACCGAGCTCGGGATGGCGACCACGCCGCAGCGCTCCGGGAGGGCGAGGCAGAAGTCGTGGGCGGTGAGGCCGGGGGCGACCCGCTCGATGTCGGTGGTGGCGAAGTACGTGGCAGCGGGGCGGTAGACGTCGTAGCCGAGCCCGGCCAGGCCGTCGCAGAGCAGGTCACGCTTGGCGGCGAGCGCAGCGGCGAGCTCGCCGATCGTGGCGGGCGGATAGCCGAGGCCGTGGGCGATGGCGAGCTGGAGCGGGGCCGGGCTGGTGTAGGTGAGGAACTGCTTGGCGGCGCGCACGGCCGCCACCAGCGGGGCCGGGCCGCTGACCCAGCCGACCTTCCAGCCCGTGAAGGAGAACGTCTTGCCACCCGAAGAGATGGTCAGCGTGCGCTCGCGCATGGACGGCAGGGTGGCCAGCGGGACGTGCGCGCCGTCGAAGACGAGGTGTTCGTAGACCTCGTCGGTCACCGCCAGGAGGTCGTGGGCCCGGCAGAGGGCGGCGACGTGCTCCATTTCGTCGGGCGAGAAGACCTTGCCGGTCGGGTTGTGCGGCGTGTTGAGGAGGAGGAGCCGGGCCCGGGGGCGGGCGGCGGCGGCGGCGAGCTCGTCGGGGTCGAAGCTCCAGTCGGGCGGGTGCAGGCGGACGAGGCGGGGGACGGCGCCGGCCATCGAGGCGCAGGCGGCGTAGGAGTCGTAGGACGGCTCGAACATCACGACCTCGTCGCCCGGCTCGCACAGCGCGAGGAAGGTGGCGGCGATCGCTTCGGTGGCGCCGACCGTGACGAGGACCTCGGTGTCGGCGTCGAGGTCGAGGTCGTACCAGGCGCGCTGGTGCGCGGCGACGGCGCGGCGGAGCTCGGGGATGCCGGCGCTCGGCGGGTACTGGTTGTTGCCGTGGAGGATCGCCTCGGCGGCGATCTCCTTGAGCTCGTCGGGCCCGTCCGTATCGGGGAACCCCTGGCCGAGGTTGACCGAGTTGGTCGCAGTGGCGAGCTCCGACATCGTGGCGAAGATCGTCGTCGTGAACGGGCGGAGGCGCCGGGCCAGGACCGGGTGCGTCTCGCCGTCGGGGTCGGACGCCGGTGCGGGGCCGGGTGCGGGTGCGGGGTCGGGGTTCGTGACGGGTTCCCCGGCGGTCACAGCGGATGATGGTATCGGGCGATTTCGGGCGCCTAGTCTGCGCCCGACCGTGCTCACCGTCACGAACTACAACATGCACTGCGGGATGGACGGCTGGGGCCGGCCCTACGACTACGTGTCGGTGATCTCCACGTTCGACTCCGACGTGATCGCGCTCGAGGAGTCGTGGACGACCGAGGGCGAGGCCGAAGGGCAGGCCGAGAAGGTCGCGGCGGCGCTCGGGTACCAGATCGTGGCGCACACCCTCGGGGAGGGGCGCCGGGTGCGGGCGCCGGCGCACGCGGACTCGTCGTGGATCAAGCAGCCGTCGTGGACGATCCACAACCGTGCGTTGTTCATGGACGGGATCCGCCCGCAGTCCGACAAGGTGAAGGCGTTGGCGCGCTGGCAGGACGCGGAGCCGGGGCGCTGGGGTATCGCCGTGCTGGTGCGGCCGGAACTGCCGATTCAGGACTCGCGGATCTTGGCCATGAGCACGCTGCCGTCGGACGTCGTGTTGCGGGCGGCGGTCGTGGTCGACCTGTCGGTGGGCGGTCGGCTCGTGTCGGTGGCGGGGACGCACATGTCACACCTTCACTACGGCTCGCACCGCAACTGGGCGGAGCTGCGCGATCAGTTGAAGACGGGCGCGGCGGCGGATGCGGTGCTGCTGGGCGACATGAACACGTGGGGGCCGCTCGTCGTGCGCCTGTTCATGCCGGGCTGGAAGCGCGCCGTCGTCGGGAAGACGTGGCCGGCCTGGCGCCCGCACTCGCAGATCGACCACATCCTCGTGCGGGGTGCGCTGCGTTCGTTGGGGGGGTCGGTGCTGCCCGACGGCGGGTCGGACCACCGGCCGGTGCGGGCCGAGTTGGAGGTGGGCTGAGATCCGCGGTCACCGGGCGTTGGGCGTGGCGGTGTTGGTGGGGGCCGCGGGCATCGTGGGCGCGGCGTGCTCGAGCTCGCCGTCGACGGGCTCGGGCTCGGGCGGGACGACGACGACGGTGCGGGTGAGGATCCCTCCGCGCCAGCACCAGACGGGCTCGACGACCTCGACGTCAACCGTGTCGGGCACATCGACGACCTCGGCGGCGGCGGCTTCCGGGCCGACATTGGGTATCGCCGCAGCGTGGGCCCGGGTCGGTCCGTCGGTGGCGGGCTTCGGGCAGGTACGGCCGTCGGAGATCTCGCTCGGCGGCGACCCGACGGGGGTGCTGAGCGGGATCATCTGGCAGTCGTGGGGCGGCGCCACGGCGACGGGCACCGGCACGAGCACGTACGTCGCGCCCGGACAGACGGTGGCGCAAGGCAGTCAGCAGTCGGCGACGGTCGTGGCCTCCGACCTCGGCACGTGCGCCGGCACGGCGGCCTACCAGCAGGTCAAGTGGTACTTCCCCTCGGAGGGCGAGACGCTCGGCACCAGCGCCAACACCACGGTCGACGCCTGCACCGGTCCCTAGCTCACGAGCCTTCGCGGGCCGGAGTGAGCACGTGTGCCCACCACACGAGGTCGTTGAACATGGCATCGACCGAAGGCGTGATCGCTTCTGCGATCTCGCTGATTGGCCCGTTGCCTGCGGCGGGATGCACCTTGATGATTTCCCCGCCGCCGATGTGGGCGCTGAACTTCGAGGGAACCATCTGAAGCTCGATCGCGATGGCACGCAGGTGCTCGACGGCGCGGGCGCCGCCCGTGCTGCCGTAGCCGAGCGCAGAAAAGGGCTTGTGCATCCATTCCTTGTAGGCCTGATCGAGCGCGTTCTTCAACGCTCCGGTGACGGAATGGTTGTACTCGGCCACAACGAAGACGTATCCGTCGAAGGGACGGATCGCGTCCTGCCAGGCGAGCACCTTGGGGTCCTCGCTCGGCACGTGCAGGTTCGTGCCCACCTCGGCGAAGAACGGGAGGTCGAAGTCCCGGAGATCGAGCTTCTCGAGCGTCAGGTCATCGCGTTGCGACGCATGCTCGAGCAGCCACTCGGCGGGCTTGTCGGCGAAGCGGTTGGGTCGGGTCGACCCGATGATCATCCCCAAGCGGGGGGGCGTCGTGCTCACGTTGCCTTCTTCCTCGATTGGACCGGACGGTTGCGTTCTAATGGTTCGGGCGGTCCGGTCGGCGCGTGCCGATCAAGAAGGCACATGTACCGCCGGGTCAAGCTCCGATGTCGAAACCGGGAGCGCGCCCTTCGTGTTCGCGACCTCTCATCCGTGCAGTCTGGATCAAGATGGGCAGATGCACAATGTCCTTTGGGCGTCCAGCAGCCGCCTTGGACCTGATCACGTCATCAAGGTCGGCCACCGGCACAGACTCTCCGAGTGATTCGATAATCAGCGCACGACGAGCAAGGTCGTCGTACCCCTCGGTACCGCTCGGAACGAACGAGATGTCGAACTCCCCAAAAGGCGATGTGAGATTCCACATGCGGGCTCGTCCAAGCGACGAGCCGTCGTGATCGAAGGGCAATCCCTCCGGTACGTCCATCGCCCTGATTCGACCCTGCAGCTCGTGCAACGCAGCGGAGAGCCTCTTTAAATTGCCTGCGTCCGTCGCCGGCGTCACGTCGATGACACGGGTCCGGGGAATGGGTGCGCCCTGTAATTGCGCAGCGAACGCACCGATCACAACGTATTTGCGCCAAACCTATTGAGCGTGGCGACAATGGACGCTGCATCGAGCTCGGGCTCAGAGCTGAGGTCCGTCATCGGACCCGTTCAAGTTGTTCGCGAGCCGCGCGTACTTGCTCCCGCTGGTGGCGGCGCCAGCGTTCCTGATCCTCAGGAGAGCGCCGTCGCTCGAGGGATTGGAGAACCTGATCGTGGTCGTCGTGCGGGGCAAGCGTCATCCGAAGGTCGAACCCCGCGGCAGACAACCACCTCATCAATGTGGGAACGGTCGGCTCCCTCCGGCCGGACTCGTACGCGGCGACGGTGGGCTGAGAAACGCCGATTCGGTCCGCGAGCTCGCGCTGGGTGAGGCCGCTCTTCAATCGAGCGGTGAGAATCAAGCTCCCGGCGATTGTTGGACTGGTCTGGAGTCTGGGGCTCATGATGCAAATTCTAGACGATCGTCTATAATTTGATACACAATCGTCAATGCCGCGGGTCCGTGGCGGCTTGCAGGTTGCAGTCGAGCAGGCTCGCTCAAGAGCCCGGCTGCGGTGGCATCTGCGCGGCGCCGCGCGCGGTCGTGGTCAACCCGTCGACCGCGGCGTTGACGGTGGCGAAGCAGTGGTCGGTGCCGATGCGTGCCATCAACCCGCTGCGATCGAGGCTGTGGCGGAGGTGGTCGCCGGCCCGCGCGATGCCGAAGACGATGTGCTCGTGTTCGCACCGATCGAGCAGGCGTCCGAGGGCACTGCTGCCGGTGTAGTCGATGTCGAACATGCCGAGCGTGTCGAGGATGAGCACCCGCGTCGTGGGGCCGGCCCTGGTGAACGCCTTTTTCACTTCCTCGCCGAAATGGACTGCGTTGGCGAACCACAGCGGCGTGGCGAAGAGCACGACGAGCACTCCGGGCATCGGCGCGGCATCGACGCCGGGCGTGATCGGGATCCAGCTGGTGGTGCCGGGCACGTGCCCCATCTGGTGCAGCTGGGGCCGGGACGTGCGGCGCATCTGATCGAGGATGGCCAGCCCGACCGCGACGGCGATCCCCTGTTCGACGCCGACCAGGACGACGACCAGGAGCGTGATGGCGGCCAGCCCGAACTCGGTCAGGTCGAAGCGGGCGATCGAGACCAGGTCCCGCCACTTGAACAAGCGGACCCCGACGACGATGAGCACCGCGGCCAGCATGGAGAGTGGCACGTCCATCAGGACGTTGGCGAAAGGAAGGAAGAGGAGCACGACCAGGGCCGCGGCGAGCGGACCGAGTTGGGTCCGCCCGCCTGCGTTGACGAGCGCGCCGGTCCGCGGTGGGCTGGCGTCGACCGGGAACGAGCCGACGAGGCCGGCCAGGACGCTGCCGGCTCCGACGGCGAGGAAGTCACGCCCGGCGTCGACGTCGTACTCGCCCTGCGCGGCGAAGGCGCGCGTCGTCGCGGCGGTCTGGGTGATGACCACGAGGGCGACCACTCCGGCCAGTGGGATGAGCTCGCTCACCGTGGTCCACGACAGTCCCGTGAGCCCGAAGTGGGGCGCGCCGGAGTGGATGGTGCCGAGCACGGGGACGCCGTGCGCTTACAGGTCGAACACGTGCACGAGGACGATCGAGCCGACCAGGGCGATCAGGGCGCCGGGGATACGCCGGTTGATGCGGGCCGAGACGATCACGACGGCCATCACGCCGAGGCCCATGAGTAACGCCCCGACCTGGACCTCGAGAGGTGCTGCACGACGTAGAGGAAGCGGTGCTGGTCGGAGCCGCCCGTGCCCGGCAGGCCGAAGAGGTCGGGCAGCTGGTGGATGACGATGATCACGGCGACGCCGGAGAGGAAGCCGGTCGTGATCGGCGTGGAGAGGAACTCGGCGATCCAGCCCAGCCGCAGGATGCTCACGAGCATCACGATCAGCCCGACCATCACGGCCAGGATGCTCACCAGCTCGACATAGTGCGGCGAGCCCAGGGCAGCGAAGCTGATGACCCCCGCCGCGAACAGCGGTGCGATCGTCGAGTCGGCGCCAACCGACATCTGCGGGTTGGAGCCGAGGAGGGCGAAGAGGACGGTGCCGGCGATGAAGGCGTAGAAGCCCGTCACCGGGGGCATCCCGGCGAGTCGCGAGGTCGCCAGCTGCTCGGGCAGCGCGATGGCGAGCAGCGTCAGTCCGGCCACGAGGTCGGGACTCGCCCAGGAGCGCTGGTAGCCGCGCAGCGAAGTCAGGACAGGAAGTGGCCGCACCGCGACATCTTCGCCCACCCACCTGC
The DNA here is from genome assembly GCA_963783995.1 of uncultured Acidimicrobiaceae bacterium. Taxonomy (GTDB): domain Bacteria; phylum Actinomycetota; class Acidimicrobiia; order Acidimicrobiales; family RAAP-2; genus Bog-473. The sequence continues at coordinate 805,683 of CAWAPU010000004.1, read as the reverse complement.
GACGCCGAGGGACCGACGGCGATTGAATAGTCTCAGGCTTCGAGCCCGAGCCGAGTCGCCCTGCTTCCAGGACGTCCCAGCCGGCCCGACGAGGCTGAAGGAGGCCCCGACACCATGAGCGACTACCCCTACGCCGACCGCTTCGCCATCAACCGCGCCCTGCCCGAGGACGGGCATGAGCCGGGACGAGGTGCTGGCAGAGCTGCACACGATGGCCACCGAGGAGGACGCGTTCTGGGAGACCGGCAAGTGCTCGGGGACGATGTACTGCGGCGACCACGACCACTACAACTTCATGACCGAGGCCTTCGGGCTGTTCGCCCACGTGAACGTGCTCCAGCGCGACATGTGCCCGAGCGCCACCAAGTTCGAGGCCGAGATCATCGCCATGACGCTCGGTCTCTTCAACGGTGAGGCGGCCAGCGCGGCCGGCGACGACCCCTGTGGGCTGGTCACGACCGGGGGCACCGGGAGCATCCTCCACGCCATCCTGGCCTACCGCGAGCACGCCGCGCAGACGCGCGGCGTGACGCGGCCGAACGTCATCAAGCCCGAGACGGCCCACCCGGCGTTCGACAAGGCGTGCCACCTCTTCGGCGTGGAGCTGCGCCGTGCCCCGGTCGACCCGGTGACGACGCAGGTCGACGTGGACTGGGTGCGCGACCACGTCGACGACCAGACGGTCGCGCATGATCGGCTCGGCCTGCAACTACGGCTACGGGACGGTGGACCCGATCGCCGAGCTCTCCGACCTGGCGCTCGAGAAGGGCATCGGGCTGCACGTCGACTCGCTGCCTCGGCGGCTTCATCCTGCCGTTCGGACGCGAGCTCGGCTACGACATCCCGGTCTTCGACTACTCGTTGCCGGGGGTGACGTCGATGTCGGCCGACACCCACAAGTACGGCTACGCCTTCAAGGGATCATCGGTCTGCAGCTTCCGCACCAAGGCGCTGCGCAACGCGCAGTACTTCTACCTGACCGACTGGAGCGGGGGGAAGTACACCTCGCCCGGGATGGAGGGCTCGCGCTCGGGCGGGCTCATCGCGGCGACCTGGGCCTCGATGGTGCAGCTCGGCCACGCCGGCTACCTCGGCTACGCACGCCAGATCTTCGAGACGTCCTTCGCCATGCAGGAGGCGGTGCTCTCGCACCCCGAGCTGCGCCTCGTCGGCAAGCCGACGTTCCTCTTCTCGTTCACCTCCGACGACTTCGACATCTACCACGTGAACGACTTCATGCGGCTCCGGGGCTGGCGCTTCAACGGCCAGCAGTACCCGAACGCGCTGCACATGGCCGTCACGCGGCCACAGACGCAGAGCGGGTGTGGCGGAGGCGTTCGCCGCCGACCTGGCGACGCCGTCGCCTACGCCAAGGAGCACGCAGCCGAGGCGCCGAGGTCCGGCGCGATCTACGGCGGGGTGGCCGGCGGCATGACCGACGAGGCCGACGAGTTCATCCGCTCCGTCATGGCCGACATGCTCGACGGCCAGTCGGCGATCCCCGCCAAGTGACGGCGGCGCCGGCGCCGGTGCGCCGCCCTCGACTGGATCCACGGCTGCCTGAGCGCCCAGGCGGCCCTGCAGGCCGACCTCGAAGGACTCAACGACGCAACGGCGCGACAAGCGAGCCTGCTGCCGGGCTGGAGCGTCGGGCACCTGCTGACCCACCTGGCGCGCAACGCGGACAGCGTGGTCTGGCGGCTCGAGGGCGCGGCGCGCGGCGAACTGCGCGACCAGTATCCGGGCGGGCTGGAGCAGCGGCGTGCCGACATCGAGTCGGGCGCGGGCCGGCCGGCGGCCGAGTTGGTGGCCGACGTGCGGACGAGCTCGGCCGCGGTCGCCGCGGTGATGGCCGAACTCCCCGAGGCGGCGTGGGACGCCCGTCGCGGACCTCCCGGGGCGTGGTGGAGCCGTCGCGCGACGCCGTCTTCTCGCGCTGGCGCGAGGTGGTCGTCCACCATGGCGACCTCGGGTTCGGGCCTGTGCCGCTCCCGGCGGAGCTCGTGAACGAGTGGCTGGCGCGCGAGTTGCCGGGGTTGGCGAGCGCACTGATCCCTCAGCGCTGCTGACTTGGGTCATCGGGCGGGGCGGGGCCCCGGAGCTGGCGCCGTGGTGAGTTGGTCAAATGGCTGTGATTCGGGGCCCTCGGAACTGGGGCCCGACGAGTCACGGATACTCGCCCCGAACCGGCGTCAATGGGCACCTCGCATTGACCCTTCGTCATGATGCCCAGAAGGGGCCCGAAGGCCCCTTCGCACGGCTGCATCATTCTGACTAAGTGATGACACTGGGTGTACAGGTGACCGAGCCGGCGAGATTGGGTCAGCCCGAGACGGGTCGCTCAGCCCTCCTAAGCGGGCCGATAGACCTCAAGGAGAACGCCACTCTCATATCGTGCGAGCTCGGTGAGTTCCAGCGCAATCTTCCCTCGCTGGTCCGGAAAGATCGTCAATCCGCCACCGATCAAGACGGGGAACACCATGAGCCGCAGCTCATCGACCAAGTTATGGGTCAAGAGGGCGCGAACGAGCGTGGCACTTCCGGCCACCAGGATCGGCCGACCGACTCCCTCTTTCATTTCCGCCACAGCCTCGGGGACATCGCCGCGTAACGCACGTGCATTCCAGCCCAGATCGGTTTGGCTGGACGTGACCACGTCCTTAGGCATGGCGTTCATCTTGTCGGCGAACTCGCCGTCTCTCTCCGGCCAGGCCGCCGAGAATCCCTCGTAGGTGGTCCGCCCAAGCAGGAGCGATTCCGCTTCGAGCGTCTCCTTGAGTTTGTATGCGAACAGATCGGGCACCCCGTAGGGCATCGTCCACCCAGCGTGCGGATGGGTCGGCTCACCTCCAGGTGCTTCGACAACGCCGTCGAGACTGATGAACTCGCTGACTATCAACGTGCGCATGGACTGACCTCTCTGTCGATCTCTGGCGGTACGGACGAGCGCTGCACTGGGTCGCTAAACCTATTCCTGTGGTGTGTCCCCCGTCCGGCGGGCGGGGGAACATTCGCTGTATCCGGGCCGACGGTAGTTTGAGCGGCTGATCGCATGGAACCAGGCCTCCATGGCTGACGACGGAAGGAGCAACAGTGATCGAGCAGGTTGTCGAACAGTGGCATGCCTACCTGAACGGGGAGCTGCCTGGAGGGCTCGACGCTCTGCTCGACGAAGACGTCGTCTTTTACTCTCCGATCGTTTTTACGCCACAGCGTGGCAAGCAGATCACGAGCCTCTATCTGCAAGCGGCGGGTAAGACATTCGTCGGAGGCGAGTCGATATCGACTGGACAGGACTCCAAGTCCGGAGCGCGCTTTCACTACACCAAGACGGTGCTTGGCGACGACACGGCCGTCTTGGAGTTCGAGACCACCATGGCGGGCAAGTACGTCAACGGTGTCGACATCATTCGGTGCAACGACGAAGGACGCATCATTGAGTTCCGGGTCATGATTCGCCCACTACAGGCAGTCAATCTCGTCCACGAACAAATGGCAGCGATGCTCGAATCCATGACACCGCGGGACTGATAGTCCGACAAATGTGGAGCCTTTACGGTCTGCGCCCTCGAAACGGCGTTCCGGGCGGTTTCTGAGGCATCATTGGTTTGCATGACCTCATGGCGAGATTCGGCATCGGACTTGGCTCAGGCTGACCTCGACGGACTGCTGAATTCGCTCCTTCCCTTTGCACAACAAGAATTAGAGAAGCTGGGCGAGTTCTTCCCGTTTGGAGCCTTCGTCACGACAGAAGGAGAGACCAAGCTGCTCGCTGCCGATGCGCTGGCAGGAGAGCGCCCGGATAGTCCCAGCATCATCTCGATGTTGCTGACGGAGGCACAGAACAAGCGAGGCGAGTTACGAGCAGTGGGCATTTGTAGCGACGTCCGAGCGACTGGCTCTGATGCCATAAAGGTGGACCTAGAGCATTCCGAAGGGACCGCTCTCGCGGTGCTCCTGCCTTACACGCAGAAGCGATTCGGGCGAGGCATCGAGTATTCGGCGCTACAAGCCGGCGTCTCCACTAACCAGGTCTGGACTGTCTGAAAAGGGGTGGGTCGACCGTCCCCGAAGCGCCGCAGGGCGTCACCTCAGCACGGCGGACTGGGCTACCCCATGTGTTCGGTGCCGCGCCTCTTCATGATCGCCATGACGGCCTCCAAGTCGATGGATCGGAGTCGGGTGGGCGGCCGGGTCAGCCCGGGTAGGGCAACTTAACCAGCGAGTGTCCGACCGCTTCCACCTCCGTCAGCTCGGAAGGTGTGACGGCGGCACCGTTGTACGGGTCGAGGGTCACGGCGACTTCCTTTGAGGACGTCTCGTAGATGTCAACCTCGGCGTGCCCATAGGTGGTCGTATCGAAGGCGGCCTCGCCCAAACCCGACACGGCCGCGGCGGGCTTGCCGATGTTTGACGGATCGGTTGCGACCCATTTGCTCTTGGACTCGCCGGGCGAGCTGTAAATCACGTTCAGCTCGTTGCCTGCCGAATCCTGGTAAATGCAGGCCGCCGTGCCGCCATTCTGTGAGTTCGGGCCCTTGAACATCGTGCCGGTGGCGGCTGTGATTATCGACGATTTCGGACATTCGAGGGGACCGACCTTGACGAATTCCGAGCTCGAGGGACCTTTGGTCGATTCCTTCTTCGCCTTGTGGTGGGACGTCTCGGATTTGTGGTTTCCCGCCGATGCCGCCGCCGACGGGACGATGGCCGCCGAGAGACTCAAAAGCAGCACGCCACTCCCTACCCATGCCGAACGTCGGCTCATGTCCGGTCCCCTTCTCTATCTGATATTCGGTCGAATGACGTCTCAAAATGAGAGTGGGCACCCGCAGGCGAATTCGAAGTTATGTGTCGGCGGGAGCCTACTGGGATGTGATGACTCGTTACCGACAAATGGGGGCCTTCGTATTCGGAGCCCACGCATCGTCCCGACCATTGTGCTGTCAGAGCATCGGAGCCGATTGCCGTGGAAGCCCACCGTGCGATGCTTCCGGCCGAACACGTTGTCCCATTGGCCCGCGAGCACCCAATAGGAGTCCTGATGCCCGATACGGTCTACTTACCCGATCGGATGGAAGTGACCCGGGCTATTCCGGCATCAGCGTCCACGATCTTCGACATCGTGAGAGGTCCGGCTGGGCATCTGGCCATCGACGCTTCGGGAATGCTGCAGGAGTTCACAGGGGAGCCAGCCGAGAAGGTGGGTGACACGTTTGTCATCCACATGGACCGAGAGTCGCTCAACGATTTTCCTATGGGCAAATACGACGTCACCGTGCACATCATCGCTTTTGAATGTGACAGGGAGATTGCGTGGAATGTTGGCTTCGATATCCCGTTTCCGCACTTCTTCGGCTATGCCTTGATCCTGGCTGTACCTCTCAAGTGTCAAATATATGTCCCACGGCGTCGCGACCGGCGCTCGGCGGGGGTCCCAGCGAAGCAGGACACCCAACGCGGGAGCTTGGGTGGTCGTTCAGTCCTCCTCGGCTACGCGTCTGCGGACCAGATAGTCGGCAAACCCCGGGACGGAGAACTCGAGGTCGCCATGTCCCGGGGAGTGGATCATCCCGGCGCGCAGCAAGCCGTCGCGCACAGGCGAGACCTGGGTGGCAGTTTTCTTCACCAGCTTGGCCACATCACCGGAGCGCACTGTATGCGTCGACTTGCGACGCATTAGGTCCTCCATGGCGTAGACATACTCACGCTGGTTCGGCCCGAGTTTGTCGTAGCGCGAACTATAGAGCCCCACGTCGAGCTGGCGCTTCACTTCGGGCTCGGCGCCGCGCACGTCGGCGGCGGTGACCTCCGCGAAGCTCTCGTCCCTGCGTCCCGCCGACACCCAGGCCTCCGACGCATAGAGCTGGAGGAAGTAGGGATAGCCCTCAGCGAGCTCGATGAGGCGAACGAGCGCATCGGTGTGCCAGTACACCCCTTCCTTCTCGGCCGGCTCGCTCACCGCACGAAGCGCGTCGCGCTGGATGAGGAAGTCGGTTGGCTCATAGCGCAGCCGCTCGGTGGAGGTGGTGGCCTTGGAGATCTTCGATGGCAGGTACGGAAGACCGCTGCCGACAAAGGCGAGGGGGATCTCGTCGCGCAGAGTGAATACGGCGTTCATCAAATCGGCCAGCGCGTCGTTCTTGAGCGCCTGAAGTTCGTCGATGATGAGCGCAACGCCGACGCCGTCGAACTGAGCCGCCTCGCCGAGCTTGGAAAGGACCTCGGTGAAGTCGCGATAGCCGTCAGCGCGGGTGTCGCCGGCGCCGATGCCCGCCCCGTTCCCCATGACTGAGAGGCTGCCGCCTCGGCGTCCCAGGGTCTTGAGAGCCCGGGTCACCTTGGTCCCGAAAGTGAGCTGGTCCTTGGCCCGCATGGTCACCTCGGCGAAGGCGCGGTCGACGGGGACCGAAGGTCGAATCTGGACGTAGGTAGCGAGCCATCCCCGCGCGATGAGGCGATTGCGGACCTCTTTGAGCAGAACTGTCTTGCCCACTCCCCGCAAGCCCGTGAACAGGAGGCAGTTGGCCGCGTAGCGAGCCTCGAGCTGCGTCCGCACTGTCTCAGCCAGGCCGAGCTGCTCGTCCCGCCCGACCAAGGCCCGGGGCATGTCACCTGCGCCTGGAGTGTATGGGTTCACTCGCGCTGGCACGGGCTATAGTATAGCCCTTTACTTCGAGAAGTCGAGGGAGATCCGGACGGTTTCGAGGTGCTTCAGATGCGCCGAAGTGTGAGACCCCTTACCGGCGTCTCTCAGTCCCAGTTTGAAGGTGTCCCGATAACAGCCATTTGCCGATCCATGCCGTGGTGATGATGGTCGCCCTCACCCCGTAGGCGGCGCAGGGATTCAGCCGACGACAGGAAGCGTCAGAGTGCAGGGCACGGGCTGCGCCTGCGCCGGGTCGAGCCCGTTCAGGACGTCTTGCGCGGCGACCTTGTCCGACGCGATGGCAAGGTGGTCCGACAGGTCGGTCGGGCACTGATGCTGCACCAAGATGTTGTCCACGCCGATCCCGTCGCCCGCGTTGGCGCAGCGCGGATCGATGAAGTCGCTCGTCACCGGGCGCACGAGCTCGTCATAGTCGGTGGCGATGGACGTGTAGCTGATGCCGTCTACGGCGGCGCCGTCGTAGGGGCAGGTCGCCGCCTCGGTAGGGGTCGCTTCGGGGTTGGGGGCGTCGAGCGTCTTCATGAAGCTCGACCCCATGAGGAATTCGGTGCACGAGCCGCAGAACGACGTGAGGGCGTTCGCCTGGGCTGAAAATCCGAACTGGGAGGCGAGGTCGTAGAGGTCGGAGACGCCGAACAACGTCGTCCCGTGCAACAAGCCGCTGAGCATCACGAAGTGCGCGACCTTCTGTGACCCCCCGAGGAATTTGAGGTAGTAGTCGGGCATGGTCCCGCCTTCGGAGTGGCCGACGAGATCGACCTTGGGCGCGTGCGTGGCGCCGAGGACCCAGTCGACGAACTCGGCCAACGTGTGCGCGCTCGTCTCCATATCGGTGAGTCCGCCGATCTCGTCGAGGGGTTGGCCCAGGTTCGTCATGTTGCCGTAGGTCAGCGAGAAGACGCAGTACCCGTGGTCGGCGAGGTAGGGGGACAACGTCTGCCAGTTGTCGTTCTGGTTGGCGGCGAGGCCGTGCACCAGGATCACGGGGTCGGGATGCGCGGCGCTCGGCGTGCACGGCACGTTGGACCCGGGCGGGGGCACGTTGGGCCCGTCCTTCGACGCCGCGGCGATCGCCGTGGTCAGGAAGGACCACACGACCGGGTAGTCCGGCGTCGGCGATGCGGCCGTGGCCACACTGGGCGCGACCGTGCTCCCCACCACCAGGGACAGGGCGACGAGCGCCCCACGCCACGCCCACCTCGTGCGCATCGGGGCTTTGTAGCACACCACGGGGATGAGGGCGGGTGAGGGCCGCTCAAAATGAGAGCCGGGCCACGATTCGCGATGACTCTGCGTTGGCGATCAAAGAGGTCAACGGATTCGAAGCACACGGTGCGAGCCTCGAACGAGGACGTGCGGTGTCTTCGCCGAAGTCGAACACAACGGTGGAGGGCGAACGAAACATCGCAGTGAAAAGACGGTCGCCTCCGGTGTCAGGTCCGGGGCGGCGGTCGAGGTCGATCAACGAAGAACGACACGACCTTTCCCACCCCGTTCCTCTGACCGGGGTCGTCGCTAGGCTCGCCGTCAATGCAGATCGGCGTGCTGACCGGCGGTGGTGACTGCCCGGGCCTCAATGCGGTCATCCGGGCCGTCGTCCGCAAGGGCGTCGAGGTGCACGGGGATCGCTTCGTGGGTTTCCGGGACGGGTGGCGCGGCCCGCTCGAGGGCGACACGGTGCCCCTGGACGTCTCCCACGTCCGTGGCATCCTCCCGATGGGCGGCACGATCCTCGGCTCGAGCCGGACGAATCCCTACGGCACCGAGGACGGGGAACGCCGAGTGCTCGAGACGGTGGAGCGGCTCGGCCTCGATGGGCTCATTGCGATCGGGGGTGAGGACACGCTCGGCGTCGCCGCCAAGTTGAGCGACGCCGGTCTGGCGGTCATCGGGGTCCCCAAGACGATCGACAACGACCTGCGGGGCACGGACTACACGTTCGGGTTCAACACCGCGGTCACGATCGCCACCGAGGCGATCGACCGGCTGCACACGACGGCGGAGAGCCACCACCGGGTGTTGATCGTCGAGGTCATGGGCCGGCACTCGGGGTGGATCGCCATCCATTCGGGCCTGGCCGGTGGGGCGAACGTCATCTTGATTCCCGAGCAGCCGTTTCGGATCGACGAGGTGTGCGCGTTTATCGAGCACCGCTTCGCCAGTCAGTACGCCCCCATCGTCGTGGTGGCTGAGGGCGCGCTGCCGGCGGAGGGCACGCTGCCGACGCGGCGAGGCGACGTGGACGCGTTCGGCCACGAGCGCCTGATGGGTATCGGGTCGCTGCTGGAATCCGAGATCGCGCTGCGCACCGGCAAGGAGGCCCGCGCCACCGTGCTCGGGCACGTGCAGCGTGGCGGCACCCCGACGGCGTTCGACCGCTTCTTGGCGACGCGTTTCGGCCTCCATGCCATCGACGCCCTCCACCACGGGCACTCGGGCCAGATGGTCGCGCTGCACGGGACGGCCATCGATCTGGTGCCGCTGGCCGAAGCGACCTCCGAGCTCAAGCTCGTCCCGCCCGAGCTGTACGCCGAGGCCGAGGTGTTCTTCGGTTAGCTCGACGAGTCCGGATCTGGGACGACCGTTCATTCCTTGCCCCCTGGGTCTGGAATGGCTACTCACCAATGACGAAGGTGGCGTACCGGGTTCGACTCCCGGCCGGGGGGCCGCCTCGAGCGGTTGGTCGCCAGTGTTACGTCAGCACCACGCGGCGACCAGCCGCTGCGGGACAGAGGTATTCTTGAGCTTCGTCATTGGTGGGCAGTCATGAATGAGAGGGGTCCGAACGGGCCCCTCTCATTCGCGTCCCAAGGGACTCAGATCGCCGGGACCGGGAGCATGCGGCTCGACGCCATACTTGGACCGTGCGGGTCCATCCTGCAGTCCGTTCAGAATGTGCGGCCATCGCTTCGGCCTACATCGCTTCGTGGCGCTCCGCGTATCGGGATCTCTTGGCGAAGGAAGAGCTCGATACCGAAGCCGAGAAGCGCATCACCCACGATTGGGCCAGCGCGATAAGCCAGACCGATCGGATTGTGTTGGTGGCCGAAAGCGACTCCGGCGAGATCCTTGGCGTGGCCGAATGTGAACACGCTCCGCTCCTAGGTCGCCAGCCATGGCTCCAAATGCTCTACGTGATCCCGTCAGCATGGGGAACTGGCGTGGCCGGTGAACTCCTCCGCGAGGCTCTCAACGCTGCCCGTGAGGTTGGCAACCGTACGGTCTGGTTGGAAGTTGTGGAACGTCAGACGAGGGCTCGACGCTTCTATGAACGGGAAGGCTTCGTTCTCGACAACACGATGGAACCAGGTTCCAACGGGCTCTTTGATCTGCTCTGCTACCGACACGACCAGCCTGCCCCATAACGCCAATGATGTTGTGAAGCTCCCGTGACGGTCCACCGCTGCAAGGTTGGTCGTCAGTATTTTCGGGAGCATCGGAGCTGCCGTCGAATGCCCGAGACCTACGAGGATGTTCGATCAGGTCACACGCAATCGAGACCCCGGCACCTCGGCTGAGAGCTTCCTCGCCATTGAGACACTCGCTACGCCACCACTCCCATTTGCGGCACTCAGGTCGTCGCCACGCCTTCAAGGATGCAGTCGACACGGCTCGGGGCGTGGAACGTCGCCTTGACCAACCAGAACTGGGCGCCGTGGGCGGGCACCGTGATCGTCGTCTGCGCGTAATCGAGATCGCTCGCTGACGGGTTGGCGAAGAACACGGTGATGATGAACGTCGTCGTGCTCGCAGTGGGGTTCTTGGCCACGCCGCCGGCCGACCACCCGCCCTTCGTCGCGCTGCATTCGGGCATCAACACGTCCTTGCGGGCGGCCTTGTCGTTCGGCACGCTCGGCGGGATCAGCTCGGCGGCGGAGGTGGCCACGCCGGTGTCGGTCGTGGTCGTGGAGGCCGGGTTCGAGATCGGGTTCGAGGCCGCGAGCGCCGTGGGGCCCGACGGCGAGGCCCGCGGTGCCGACGAGCACCCGGCCAACGCCCACCGTCGCCAAGGCCGCAAGCCCACAGAGGAGCAGCCCGCATCGCCACATACCCACCCCACCGCCTTTTCCCGCCGATCATGCAAGCGGGCGCCCAGAGGTTAACCCTGGGGCCGCGGTCGAGCGAGGTCTAGCTGGAGAAGAGGGCCCGGCCGGACCGGTCGACGGCCACGCAGTAGGAGATCGTCGGGCACGAGATGGCGCTCAACGCGTGCCCGCTGTCGATGAGCGTGCCTGTGCTCCACGCCGTGCCGTTCCAGGAGAAGACTCGGCCGATCGAGTCCACGGCGCGACAGAACGTCGGGGTGGGGCACGACACGCCGGTGAGGCCCGAGGCGTCGGTGCCGTTCTGGGGTGGCTCCGTGGCGATGGAGGCGGGGGCGCTGAACGCCGTGCCGTTCCACGCCATGAAGGCGCCGCTGCTATCGACGAGCATGCAGAACGTCGTCGACGGCGCACGACACCGAGTTGAGCTGGCCCAGCGTGTCCGAGTCGGTCGGCTGGGTCCAGGTGCTCCCGTTGAACACGGTGGGGCCGCCCTCGGCGGCGACGCAGAAGGTGGGTGACACGCAGGAGATCTGGTTGGCGGCGCCCCAGGCCCCGAGGTTGCCGGACCAGCGCGAGCCGTTGTAGGCGAAGGAATTGCCCTCGCCGTCGATCGTGATGCAGAAGGTGGTGCTGGTGCAGTCGATGGCGGTGAAGCCCTGGGCGGCGGAGATGGTGGCCGGAGGCTGCCACGCCGAACCGTTGAAGAACGCCACCTGGTTCAGGCTCGGCGCGGCGGCGCAGAACGTGGCGGTCGCGCACGAGAGGAACGCCGCGCCCGAGGGCGGGGGGAGGCGACGGGCGGTCCGAGCGCCTTCACGGTGTAGAGCTGGAGCCGGTACGTGTTGCCGTCGGCGGCACCGGTCAGGCAGTTGCCCCCCGACGGGCACGAGATCGTGGTCAGGTTCGCGCCGGGCGCGACGGCGATCGGCTTGGACCACGCGACCGGCGGGCCCAGCGTCGTCGTCGTGTGGCTCGTGGTGCTCGTCGTCGTCGTGCCGGCGGTGGAGCCGGACGGTGAGGAGCTGCAGGCGGCCGCGACGAAGGGCAGCGCGACGAGCGCGGCGGCCGCGACACCGAGGCGGAGCGGGGCGCGACGCAGCCGCACTACTGCTTGGCCGGCAGGCTGTTGGCCTCGAACGCCCGGTGACGCGACCACGTGTCGAGGACGATCAGCGTCTTGGTGCCGGTGACGCGGCCACGGCGGCGCAGCTGTTCGATCACGTGACCCAATCGCTCGACGTCGGGGACCTGCAACCAGACCAGCGCGTCGGGGTCACCGGCCGTCGTGAAGACGGCTTGCACCTCGGCGAGCTGCATCGCCGTCTCCTTGATCTCCTTGAGATCGGCGGTGCCCGCGAAGCGGACTTCGGTGAAGGCCTGGATCGGCCGCCCGGCTTTGCGGTGGTCGACAACCACCGTGTAGCCGGCGATCACCCCGGTGCGCTCGAGCCGTTCGATCCGACGTGTCACGGCAGAAGCTGACAGCGAGACCTGCTCGCCGATGTCTGCCATCGTGCGCCGTGCGTTTTGTGACAACAACTCGATGATCTGGTGATCAATCGGGTCTAGTTCCTCTGTTCCCATGGCTTTAAGCCTAACGAAACACGGTTCGCCTGCACGTTCAGTGCGGTCTGGGCCGCTCCACACCCCTCTCCGTTGCGTGGGCCGGGAAGGGCGGCCTCAGGTGGATTTCAGGTGCACCGAGACGGCGTAGTCGTCCCCGGGCGTATACGGGCGGCGGTCCCAGGTGGACCAGCGGTCCTCGAGCTCGAGCCCCGCGGCACGGGCGTGGGCGTCGTGGCCGGAAGGCTGGAGGCCTCCGGGACGCAGCGAGTAGCCGGCGACGAGGCGGCCCCCCGGGGCCAGGAACGCGGCCGCGTGGGCGATCGCCTGGCCCTCGGTGCCCGTCGGCACGAAGATCAGGACGTTGCCGGCCAGCACGACGACGTCGAAGGCTGCGGCCGAGGTCGAGCCCGGGGTCGGTGAGGTCGCCCTCGAGCCAGGTCAGCTCGGGCGCCTTGGCCCGGGCGGCGGCGAGCATGGCGGGGTCGACGTCGAGGCCGACGACGTCGTGGCCGCGGCGGGCGAGCTCGATGGCGACGCGGCCGGTGCCACAGCCGGCATCGAGCACGGTGGCGGGCCGGTAGGACGCCACGAGCGCGGCCTCGCCGTGCATGTCCATGCCGGTGGCGGCGAGGTCCTCGAAGCGGCGGTCGTACTCGGCGCCGCGGGGGACGTCACTGCGGTGCCAGCGGTCGGGCATCTCGGGACGGACGGTACTCGGCGCCGGCGCGGACGCCGGTCGTCGGGGCTCGTCGGCGGTGAAGCCGATTACGTCGGGATCGTGACGCCTGCGGGCAGCGTCGGGGTGGTCACCGTGGTGGCGCCGGCCGGCGGGTTGAACAGGCTCGGCGACGGGTTCGACGAGAACTTGGTCAGCTCGAAGTAGTTCGTCGAGCCGTTGTTGGCCGTGGTCGCGTAGGCCAGGATGCCCTGCTTGGTTACGCAGTACTTGCCCGAGCCCTTCCCCTTTTCGCTGACGCTGAAGCAGGTGGCCGACTGGCCGGCGTATTTGCCGCTCGATTCAGTCAAGTGGACCCCGAGGGACCGGGCGACGGCCGCCGACTTGGCCTCGTTCAACGCCGCCACCGCGGTGGCCGGGCTGAACAGGTCTTCGAGCCCGACCAGTGGGTTGGCGCCACTCTGGGTGATGCACTGCTCCCCGCCCGCTCCCGACGAGCCGGTGCTTCCGCTGCTGCCGCTGCTTCCGCTGTTGCCGCTGCTGCCGCTGTTGCCGCTGTTGCCGCTGTTGCCGCTGTTGCCGCTCGACGAGCAGATGTAGGTCGTCTTGCCGTTGTTGATGATGCTGCTCGTCCCCGAGGAGAAGTCCGACTTCGGTGGCGCCTGCGCGATGGTCACCGTCGTCTTCTGGCTGCCGTTCACCGCGGTGTAGGTGGCGGAGAAGGTCAGCTTCTTCCCGTGGTTGAGGTTCTTCTCGATCGCGTTGATCTGCGACTGGGTCAGCCCCTTGGCCGAAGCCGGCAGGGCAGGCAGCACGACCACGGCAAGTCCGAGGGCGGACGCGGCGACGACGGCTACGACGGAGGCGGCAACTCGGGTTTGCATGGCTGCACCGTAGCTTGGGACCCGCTGTGATGTCAGGCACCTCGTCCTTCGGGCCGGGCGCCGGCTGGGGGGTTGGGATGGGGCTTCGGAGGCGATGGATAGGGTGACGCCGCCATGTGCCTCTTGGTGGTCGCGTCCCAGCTCGTGCCCGGCGAGCCGCTGATCGTCGGGGCGAACCGCGACGAGATCCTCGACCGGCCGACGACGCCGATCACCGTGCTGGAGGCCGGCCCGCCCCGGGTGCTGGGCGGGCGCGACGAGCTGTCCGGGGGGACGTGGCTGGCGGTAAACGAGGACGGCGTGTGCGCCGGGCTCGACGAACCAGCCGCTCGGCGACGCCAAGGACCCGACGAAGCGCTCGCGGGGCGAGCTGCCGCTGGCGGCGGTCCGGTGCCCGACGGCGGCGGCGGGTATCGAGACGCTCGTGCGGGACCACGACCCGCGTGAGTACAACGGCGCCTGGCTGCTCGTGGGCGACCGGACGTCGCTGTACTTCGTCGACTTCACCGGCTCGGAGGTGACGGTGGCGGAGCTACCCCCGGGATCCACGTGCTCGAGAACCGCTCCGTCGACACGCCCTCCCCCAAGGTCGATCTCGTGCGCTCGGTGGTCGGCTTGCCCGAGACGGGCGACGCGATGGTTGCGGCATTCGAGCAGGTGTTGCGCGACCACCGGGTCCCCGAGGGCGACGAACGCCCGAACGCAGCGACGTGCGTGCATCTCGACGACTTCGGGACGCGGTCATCGTGCCTCGTGCGGGTCCGCGAGGCGCCGGGCGTGCCGCCGCAGATGTGGGTGGCCGACGGGCCGCCGTGCACGGCGTCGTACGTGGACGTCGGGGTGCTGTGGGGCTCCGATGGCTAGGGGTAGGGGTCGGGGTCGGGGGTCGAGGTCGAGGTTGGGATGGGACCGAGGTTCGGGATGGGGCCGAGGTTCGGGCGTGACCCGGGCTCAGTCCCGGTCGATCATCGCGGAGAGCCTCTTCGGCGCGATCATCCGGTAGCTCTCGATGACGAGCTCACGGATCTCGTCCCAGTCGGTGTGATCGGTGAGGAGCACCACGATGCGATCGTGGCCGGCGCGGGGGGCGACGAACGGGCGGCCCATGGCCAATAACGCTTCGCGTTCGTCCGGGTCGACCCGCAGCACGAGCATCGGGCTCGGCCTGCCCGTGGAGCTTTCTTGCGCGACGAGCAAGCAGAACGACCGCTGGCGGACGTCGAAGGAGTGCGCGGTCGATCTCGTCGGCGTGCGGGAGAGGTCCACCCGCACGGTCACCTCGGGGAGCGCCCGGCACAGCGCGCTGACCCGCTCGAACATCTCTTCGGGGACCTCGACCGGCGGGCTCGTCATGAGGACGGGGCGCGGAGCGCGGTGACTAGCTCCGGACGAGCGGCTTGTACTTGATCCGGTGCGGCTGGTCGGCGTCGACGCCGAGACGCTTGTGCCGGTCCGCCTCGTAGTCACTGAAGTTGCCCTCCCACCACCGGACGGCGGAGTCGCCCTCGAAGGCGAGGACGTGCGTCGCGATGCGGTCGAGGAACCAGCGGTCGTGGCTGATGACCACGGCGCAGCCGGGGAAGGCGAGGAGCGCGTCCTCGAGGGCGCGCAGCGTGTCGACGTCGAGGTCGTTGGTCGGCTCGTCGAGCAACAGCACGTTGCCGCCGCTGCTCAGCACCTTGGCCAGCTGCACCCGGTTGCGCTCCCCGCCCGAGAGCTGGCCGACCTTCTTCTGCTGGTCGCTGCCCTTGAAGCCGAAGCCGGCGACGTAGGCCCGGCCGTGCATCTCGCGGCCGCCCACGACCATGCGGTCCGCTCCCCCGGTGATCTCCTCGAACACGGTGTTGTCGCCGTCGAGCGCGTCGCGGGACTGGTCGACGTAGGCGAGCTCGCACCGTGGCGCCCGTGGTGAGCGTCCCGTCGTCGGGCTTCTCCTCGCCGACGATCATGCGGAACAGCGTCGTCTTGCCGGCGCCGTTGGCGCCGATGACGCCCACGATGCCGCCGGGCGGGAGGTAGAACGTCAGGTCGTCGATGAGCAGCCGCTCGCCGTAGCCCTTGCTCACGTCGCTCGGCGTCCGACCACCTGGTCGCCGAGGCGCGGCCCGGGCGGGATGGTCAGCTCGACGCTGTCGGCCCGGCGCTCGGCCGCCTCCGCCTCGGCGACCAGATCGTTGTAGGCGGTGATGCGCGCCTTGCCCTTGCTCTGGCGGGCGCGGGGCGACATGCGGATCCAGTCGAGCTCGCGTTCGAGCGAGGCCTGGCGGGAGCGGTCGGCCTTCTCCTCCTGGGCCAGGCGCGCCTGCTTCTGCTCCAGCCACGACGAGTAGTTGCCCTCCCACGGGATGCCGGCGCCGCGGTCGAGCTCGAGGATCCAGCCGGCGACGTTGTCGAGGAAGTAGCGGTCGTGCGTGACGGCGACGACCGTGCCGGGGTATTCCTGCAGCGCCCGTTCCAGCCACGCCACCGACTCGGCGTCGAGGTGGTTGGTCGGCTCGTCGAGCAACAGCAGGTCGGGCTTGGCCAGGAGGAGGCGGCAGAGGGCGACGCGGCGGCGCTCGCCGCCCGAGAGCGTCGCGACGTCGGCGTCGCCCGGCGGCAGGCGCAGCGCGTCCATGGCGATCTCGAACGTGCGGTCGAGCTCCCAGGCGCCGGCGGCGTCGATCTTGGTCTGGAGGTCCGCCTGCTCCTTCAGCAGCGCGTCGATGTCGGCGTCGGGGTCACCGAAGGCGGCGCACACCTCGTTGTACCGGTCGACCAGCTGCTTGGCCTCGCCGAGGGCGTCGGCCACGTTGCCCGGCCACGTCCTTGGTCGGGTCGAGCTGGGGCTCCTGGGCCAGGTAGCCGACGGTGAAGCCGGGGGTGAGGCGCGCCTCGCCGGTGAAGCCGTCGTCCTCCCCCGCCATGATCCGCAGCAGCGAGGACTTGCCCGAGCCGTTGGACCCGATGACGCCGATCTTGGCGCCGGGATAGAAGGACAGGTTGATGCCCTTGAGGACCTCGCGGTCGGGCGGGTAGAAGCGCTTGAGGCCGCGCATGGTGTAGATGAACTGGGGGGCCATGGCCGTCCAGTGTGCCCGATCGGGCGAGGCGGTCAGGTTTCGGCGGCGTCTGCCGTCCCCCATGACCCGCGAGATCCGGCGGTCGGGGACCAGCCACACGACGGCCACGCCGATGTAGATCGCAATCGCCACCCACGGCTCGAGGAAGGCCACGCCGATCGCCACGACGTAGGCGACGGCCGAGAACCTCCCCTTGCGGTCGTTGCCGATCGCCACCGCCAGTCGCGACCCGGGGGGATGCAGCCGCAGGAGCGCACGGACGAGCAGGAAGTAGGCGATGGCGGAGAGCAGGAGGACCAACCCGTAGACGACGACCGGCGCGGTGGAGCTCGCGTGCGGGCCCAACCACGCCGTCGCCGCCGGGGTCAGGGAGAGCGCGAAGAGCAGTCCCATGTTCGCCCAGAGCACCGTGCCGTCGATGCGCTCCACGACCTGCATCAGGTGATGGTGGTTGTTCCAGTAGATGGCCAGGAAGGTGAAGCTCAGCGCGTACACCAGCAACTTCGGGAGCAGCGGGCGGAGGTCGCTGAAGCCCTCGCCCGACGGCGGGCGCAGGTTCAGCACCATGATCGTCATGGCGATGGCGATGACGGCGTCGGTGAAGGCCTCGAGCCTGCCCTTGTTCACGGCGTGAGCATCGCATACGACGGGGCGAGTCGACCGGGGCCCGTCGAGCCGTGCGGACGGCTGCTCAGGCGGTGGGGGCTCGCCAGGTGATGCGGCTCCGGCGGCGCTCGTTCACCATGCCGCTGTCGACGAACCAGCGGGCGGAGTCCTCGAGCGCCTGCGCCGCCGGACGCGGCGCGTAGCCGAGCTCCGTGCGGGCCCGGGACACGTCGAAGGCCATCTGCGACGTCGACATGCGGGCCGCCTCCAGCGGGACCGACGGGTGGCGGTGCAGGAGGCGCCCCTCGATCGTCTCGGACACGGCGGCGACGGCGAGGGACAGCGCGCGGGGCACCTTGATCCGCGCCCGGGGCAGGCCGGTGATGGCGGCCAGCTCGCCGAGCAGCTGCTCCAGCGTGAGGTTCTCCCCGCCCAAGATGTAGCTGCGGCCGTTGCGACCGTGCTTCGAGTGCGAGCACGTGGCCCGCCGCCACGTCGTCGACGTGCGCCACGTTGAGGATCGTGTTGACGAAGCCCGGGACGCGGCCGTTGAGGTAGTCCAAGATGAGGTGGCCGGTCGGCGTCGGGGCGCGGTCGCCCGGGCCGACGGGGAAGGTCGGCAGGACGAGCGAGGCCGACAGGCCCTCGGCGATGGCGCGCAGCACCTCGTGCTCGGCGACGTACTTGGACCGCTTGTACGAGCCGTAGAGGTGGCGGACGTCGGGGAACGAGCGCTCGTCGGCGGCCGTGCTCGCCGTCCGTCACGTGCTCGAGGCCGAGGGTGCCGACCGTGCTCGTGTAGACGAGGCGCTCGACGCCGGCGTCGGCGACCGCCGCCGAGCACGTTGCGGGTGCCGTCGACGTTGATGGCGTAGAACGCCGAGGGGTCGCGGGCCCAGAAGCGGTACAGGGCCGCGACGTGGAAGACGGCGCGGCAGCCGCTCACGACCTGGCGCACGTCCTCGGGCCGCCGGAGGTCGCCGACGACCTGCTTGACGTCGAGGCCGTCGAGGTTGGCCGCATCGGCGTTCGGCTCGACCAGCGTCACGACCTCGGCGCCGCGCTGCGACGAGGTTGCGCGTGACGGCGGAGCCGATGAAGCCCGTGGCGCCGGTGACGAGGACGCGGTCGCCCGAATCGAGCCTCACAGCCGGTACTTGTGGAGCGAGCCCTTGGCCATGGTCTTGCCGAACTCGAAGATCAAACTCGAGCCCTTTCTCTGCGCTGGCGAGGACGTCGTCGAGCGCGTCGGTGAACATCTCGACCTCGTCGTCGCCGGCGATGAGGGGCGGCAGGAGCTTGACGACGTTCATGTTGTCCGCCGCCACCTGGGTGAGGATCCGGTGCCGGTGGAACAGCGGCACGACGATCATCTGCGAGAACAGCGCCGTGCGCAGCGCCTCGATCACGCGGAAGCGGCGCTTCAGGGCCGGGGTCGTCGGCTCGCCGAAGACGAGGCCGATCATGAGCCCCATGCCGCGGACCTCGTGGAGGAACTCGTAACGGTCGACCAGCGGGCGCAGCGCCTTGTTGAACGCCTTGCCGGTGCGCTGGACCCGGTCGAGGATGTCCTCGTCGTCGAAGGCGGCGAGGGTGGCCAGACCGGCGACCATGGCCAGCTGGTTCTGGCTGAAGGTCGACGAGTGCACGACGGCGCGCTCCATGGAGCTGAACACGGCGTCGGACACCTCGGCCGAGGTAGAGCATCGCGCCGACGGGGACGTAGCCCCCCGAGAGCGCCTTGGAGACCGTGATGATGTCGGGGGTGATGCCGAACTGCTCGTGACAGAAGAACGTGCCGCTGCGGCCCATGCCGGCCTGCACCTCGTCGAGGACCATCAGGGCCTTGTGCTTGCGGCAGAGGTCCTGCGCCTCGAGCCAGAACCCCTCGGGCGCCATGTTCACGCCCTTGCCCTGGATGGGCTCGATCACCAACGCGGCGACGTCGCCGGCGCGCAGCTCGCGAGCCAGCGCGCCGATGTCGCCGAAGGGGATCATGTCCGCCCCCGGCAGCAGCGGGCCGAAGCCGGTGCGGAACTCGCGGCCGCCGTTGAGGGCGAGGGCCCCGGTGGTCAAGCCGTGGAAGGCGTGGTCGCAGTAGAGGATGCGCGTCCGCTTCGTGGCGGCGCGGGCGAACTTGATGGCGCTCTCGATCGCCTCGGCGCCCGAGTTCGTGAAGAAGACCCGCTCGATACCGGAGTGGGATCGCTTGACCAGCTCTTCGGCCAGGATGCCCGGCAGGAGCGCGCAGTCCATCTGGACGAGATTGGGCAGGTCGGCGTCGAGCGCGTCGTGGAGCGCCCCGACGATGGCGGGATGACCCCGGCCGAGGGCGAAGACGCCGAACCCGGAGAGGAAGTCGAGATAGCGCTCCCCCTTGTCGTCGATCAGGTAGCAGCCCTCGCCCTGCTCGAAGAAGCGGTCGAACTCGATGGTGCCGAGGACACGAGGCAGCTGGGGGTTGATGTACTTGGTATGAAGACGTGAAGTTCTCCCCCCTTCGGTCCTCCAAGGTTTTCTTCAGTTCAAAGGGCATGCAGTGGGCTCCGCGGGGTCGTGGGTCGTCCGTCGGGGATGACGGGTGGCATGAGGTTACAGGTGGCCACTCCGCCCCAAGCACCACGTGATCGTTCGTTTCTTCCCATTTGACACCCTGTTCACACTCAGCGTCGTCGCCCAGCGGACGTGGTGGTGATTCGTGCCAAGATCGGGCGCCGGTCGTGTGGGGATGCGGCCCGCCGAAGCAACCGCCGAGGCAGCGACGAGGGAGGGCACGTGAGCACGACCAGCCCGAACATCCTGCTGGTCATGTCCGACCAGCACCGGGCCGACATGATGGGCTGCGCCGGCGACCCGAGCGTGCAGACGCCCTCGCTCGACGCGCTGGCGGCCGAGGGCGTCCGGTTCTCGCGGGTGTCGTGCCAGGGGCCGCTCTGCATGCCGTCGCGGGCGTCCTTCATGACCGAGCGCTACGTGCGCGACCACGGCGTCTTCACGAACTGGGAGGAGATCGCCGCCGACAGCCCGACCTACGTGCGCGCCCTGCGCGAGGCCGGGTACCACACGGCGCTGCTGGGCAAGGCCCACCTGTATCTCGACGAGAACCTCGCCGATCGCGCACATGAACGAGATGGCCGGGCGGCTCGAGGCGCTCGGCTTCGCCGAGGTCTTCGAGACGGGCGACAAGTTCATGCCGACGGTCCCGACCCGTTACAGCGACTACCTGGCGGGCAAGGGCCTGCTCGAGGCGTACCGGGCGCACATTGCGGCGCGCGCCTACCAGGGGGACAACGAGACCGGCCAGAACGCCACCAAGTCCGTGCCGATGTGGGACTCGACGCCGATGCCCATCCCGCTGGCGTCGTACGTCGACGCCTGGCACGGCACCCAGGCCGTCCGCTGGATCGAGGAGTACGAGCGGGACGCGCCGTTCTTCCTGTTCGTGGGGTTCCCCGGGCCGCACGACCCGTGGGACGCCCCGGCTGAGGCCGTGGCCCGCTACGACGGGGTGGACATCTCGATGCCGGCGTCGACGAAGCGCCCGGTCGTCAAGGGGACCGGGAGCTACGGCAACCTGCTGCGCGGGTTCCTGGGGCTCTCGGACACCAAGACGATGACGCCCGACGCCATCCGGGGCATGCGGCGGGCGTACGCGGCGGACATCTCGGTGATCGACGACGCCGTCGGGCGCATCGTGGGCGCGCTCGAGCGCAAGGGCGTGCTCGACGCCACGTGGATCGTGTACACGACGGACCACGGGGAGATGGCCGGGAGCCACGGGCTCATGTCGAAATGCGTTCTGTACGAGCCGGCGGTGCGCGTGCCGCTGATCGTGCGGCCGCCGGGAGGCTGCGCGGCGCGTGTCGTCGACTCGCTCGTCGAGCAGTTGGACGTGCCGGCGACGGTGCGCTCGATCGCCGGCGCGCCCGAGGTGCCCGAGAGCGCGGGACGGTCGCTGCTCGGGGCCTTCGGTGGCGGCGGTGGTGACGGCGGTGCTTTGGGGCGCGACGTGGCGGTGAGCGAGAACTGGGGCTTCGCCGTGTTCGAGACCGAGCGCCACAAGCTCGTCCTCGACGAGGACGCCATGGCGCCGTGCCAGCTCTTCGACCTGGCCGAGGACCCGAACGAGGACGAGGACCTGCTGGGTGACCCGCAGGCGGCGGCCGTCGTCGAGGAACTCATGGAGACCCACGTGCGGCCGTTCTTCCGCACGCCACCGGCGCGGCCGCACGCGAGCATCCTCACGGGCGGCCGCGCCTCGTAGGCGCGCGTTGTCGCTTTCGTTGGCCGGCGCGGCGGGTGCCGCGCCGATCGGGTCCGGCTCGGCTCAGCCCGCCGGTGTCGCCGGGAGCGTGGACCCGTACGCCGCGTTGAACGCGCTCAGGGCCGTGTCCGGGTCACCCGGCGTCGACACCTGGACGTTGTTCTGGATCATCACGCCGCTGTCGTTGGCGTAGTTGAGCCCGGCACCGGTGTAGGTCGGCGTGCCGCTCGGGATGCTCGTGAGCACGCCGGCGTTGTCGAAGTCGCCGACGCCCGACGGCGCGTTGATCGCGTAGTGCGCCAGCGTGGCGATCCGGCCGTTGACCTCCGGCGCCTCCATGATCCATTCGGCCGAGGTGCCAGTGCCGGCGTACGCCTGGCTCGTCGAGTACGTCCAGCCGCGCGTGGTGTCGGAGATCGTGATGTCCCAGACGTGTTCGGTGGTACCGCCACGGCCGCCCCGGCCGAAGACGCCACCCCCACCGCCGACCGTCGTGGTCGAGGCGGTCTCGTAGATCTTGGCGCTCATGCGGTCACCGCCGGCGACGGTGTAGCTCTTCGGCAACGCCGTCTCGGCCGCCGGGAGGATCTCCCACCACGCGTTGTAGTGCGCGGCACCGCTGTAGTAGTCCTCCTCGGTCCCGGTCTGGATGAGATTGCTGTTGTTGAAGCCGTCGACGCCGATCCAAGCGGACGAGTACGTGGCCGACGACGTTGCGGTCACCGTGGGGACCGTCCACGTCGACGAGACGCCGGCGAAGGTCCCTGTCTCGGCGTAGCCGGACCAGTTCGACGCGGCCCACGTGTTGCGCACGCCGCCTTGTCCGAACTGTCCGCCCGCTCCGCCGCCCTGTCCGCCCGGCTGCGGCCAGCTCACCGGGATGCGGGGCGGGTTTGTGATCGACGGTGCGGCACTGGCGGCGGTGGTCGCCGCGCTCGTGCCGGCCGCCAGGACGACCACCGATCCAAGTAGTGCGGCTGAGGACAACGCGCCCACGGCGCGACGGAAATTCTTCATGTGTTCCCCCTATGACCTCGCTCGCGGCCATTCCGCGCCCAATGGCCATGTTAAGCCCACAGACGGGGGTCGGCAATGCTTATTGCGCCGGAATGTTCGGCCGGCCGTGCCGGCGGGTGACGGGAGCCTTAACCGAGCCCGAGCGGATCGGGTGCGAGGACACGGTCGGTCGGGAGCACGTGGCGGCGGCCCACCTCCCCGCGCAACCAGGCGCGCTGAACCTCGATGGCGCCGGCCCGTTCGGGCGGGACGCAGGCGGCCAGGTCGTCGAAGATAGCCGTGAGCTTGCGCGTCACCTGCGGCGCCGCCGCTCCGTACAGCGCGACCTCGGTGAACGCCAGGCCGACGAGCTGGTCCCACCCGGTCTCGGGCACGATCAGGCGCACGGCTGCGTGCGCGTCGACGTAGATGCCGGAGGGGTCGGGCCGGTTGGCGACCGCTCTCAACACCCCGTGAAGCCGGTCGAGTGACTGGATCGCCGTCGTCGGATCGTTGATGGCGGGCGATAGCGCTCGGATCGCGATGTCGACCAGCTGGCGCACGCCGTAGTTGGGGTCCTGGTAGATCGTGCGGGCGGCCGAGGTGTTCATGGCACGGAGGACCTCGGCGGGCCGCAGCGGGCTGGACGGTGCGCCCAGCACCTCGATGACGTCGAAGCCCCGCGGGGCGAACGTCCCCACGGGCACCTTGAGGCGCAGCACACATCCGTGCGCGGTGGCGATCTGGACCAGGTGATGCGCGTCGAGGCCGTCCAGCACCGCGTCGGCGTGGTCGAAGGCGATGGTCCCGCTGACTGCGAGGTCGGGGGAAGGGAACTCGGCGTCGACGTAGGACGAGGGATCGCTGAACGTGTTGGTGACGGAGGGGAGCGTCTCGCGGAACACGGCATCGATCACGTAGGTGACACGCATGGAGCGGACCGTCGAGTGCACGAAGAACACGAAGACGATCACCGAGACCATCACGAGCAGGTAGGCCAGCCCCACGGCGCCCTGGGGCACGGTATGGGCTCCGCTGGCGGTCCCCACGCGGGCCAACAGGGTGAGCGAGTAGACGAACGTGGCGATGAATGTCGCCAGGGCGAGCTTCGTGACCGGCTTGCGGACGAAAGTGCGCAACACCCGCGGCGAGTACTGGGTGCTCGCCATCTGGAGCGCCACCAGGGTGATGGAGAACACGACGCCGGTGAAGGTGAGCAACGCCGTGGCGATCGTCGCCAGGAGCGTGCGAGCGTCGTCGAGGTTCGTGGGGAACAGGCCCTCATCGAACACGAAGGTGTGAAGGTCCCGGGCGGCAAGGTCGCCCCCCACCCACGCGGCAATGGCGGCCACGGCAGGCCAGAACCACAGCGACTCGCGCCGCAGCTCGCGGAGGTGGGCACGGCGGGCCCCGCCCGGGGTGGGGACGCGCCCGGGGATGGTCGCGGTGGGGGGCGTGACGGCCGTCACAGGTCGTCGTTCATTTCCTTCGGGTCCTCGTCGGCGGCGGGACTGGCGGCGGGGAGCTGTCGCAGCGCGACGATCGGATAGATGAGGACAGAGAGCATGCCGGCCGCGATGAGTGAGGCGGCGATCTGCGGACGCATCCGGTGCTCCTGTATCCCGATGGAGGTGATCACCACGATCAGCGGCAGGCCGGCGGCGGACATGACCGTCAACGCCTTCAACTGCGCCCTATCGAGGACGCGGCGAAAGAAGAGGAACGTAGGTAGTCCACGCGTAACGAGGAACAGCGCCGTGAACAGCGGCACGAGCAGCAGGTCCTTGGGCACGTGGACCAGGGCGTGGAGGTCGAAGTTGATGCCGCTGTCGATGAAGAAGATCGGGATGAGAAAGCCGAAGCCGATCGCCTCCAGCTTGCTCGTGATCTCCTCGGAGTCCTCACCCCTGATGAAGAGGCGCACCACGACGCCGGCGGCGAACGCACCCAGGAGCACGTCGAGGCTCAGCTTCAGCGTCAGGTACACGAGGAAGACGACCAGTGTCACCGAGATGCGGACGGGGAGCTGGGACGACGACTCGAGGTGGCGTCGGAGCATCGCGACCAGGCGGGGCGGGTGGACCTGGGTGGCCAGGAGGGCGGCCACCACGGCCACCACGACGAACGCGGCCAGGAGGAGGAACGTCACCCGCGGGTCGCGGTTGGTCAGCACCACCGCCACCGCCACGATCGGGCCGAACTCGCCGATCGACCCGACGGACAGGATCGTCGGACCGAACGACGTCTTCAGCACACCGGCGTCGCGCAGAATCGGCAGCAGGGTGCCGAGCGCGGTTGTCGTGAGGCACAGCCCGACGATGATCTTGTCGATGACGAGCCCGGTGCCTTGCAGGATGACGCCGATGCCCAAGGCGAGCACGAGCGACACGAGCCAGGAGGAAGCGGCCCTGCTCATATGGCCCTCGCGCATCTTGCCGAGGTCGAGCTCGGTGCCGGCCAGGAACATCAGGTAGGTCAGGCCGAGGTCCGACAAGGCGGAGATGATGGAGCTCGGATGCGTCAGCGCCAGGACGTAGGGCCCGATGATGATGCCGAGGATGATCTCGATGACGACCTCGGGCACCGGGACGAAGCGGCGCGCAAGGTCGGAGAGGATCGGTGCCAGGACCGCCGCGACCCCGATGAGCAGCAACGTCGGGACGGCTGTGGACACTGTCACCCGTACTCCTCTCGCCGCGTCGCTCGTGTCGCCGCCCGTCGTGGCACGCCCAGGCCACCTCCGGACCTCAACGCTAGGCCTGGTGGGTGCTGCGAAACGGTGATCGTCGGCCCGCCACGCGGCGGTTGACGACCGCGCGGCGCCGCGAGAGCATGACGACACTCTTCGAGTTGGGGGTGGGGGTCTGGTGGTGGTGTCGGCGATGCGCACGCGCTAGTGCCCGATGACGAGCTCGTTCGTAAACCCGTCGTGGATGCCACATTCGGTCGGCGAGGCGGCGAAGGCGGGCGACGCGACGGCCGACGACCTCGTCTCGGGGCGGGCGTGGTCGCACCTGCTCGAGTCGCTGGGCAAGGCCGCCGAGGTCGTGCTGGCGAACGCGTCGGAGCGGAACGCGGCGGACCTTGCGGCGGGCTTCCGCCACCTCCTCGTCCTGCTATCGCTCGGGGCGGACCAGGCTCTGCGCGCCGACTCCGACCCAGTGCTCGTGGTCAGCGCCTCCGGGATGGACAACGTCTACAAGTGGGGCATGGACTGCCCCGACTGCATCTATACGGGTGCGCCGCTGCGCGGAGGCGAGACGTACCGCATCCGGGGCAACCGTGGCAGCGCCCGCTACGTCGGGCTGCAGTCGATGGCCGGCATGGCGTCATCGGCCAACGTGCTGCTCGACGAGCTCGACCTCGGCCCCGACGGCGAGGTGGACCTCACGTTGTCGACTGAGCGCCACGAGGGCAACTGGCTGCCCATCGATGAGAGCGCCACGATGCTCGTGGTGCGCCACTTCTTCTACGACTGGGATACCGAGGTCGCGTCGTCGCTCTCCATCGAACGGGTGGGAGGGGGCGCCGGGTCGGCGGCGCGTGGAGGACGTCCGCCGGCCGATCCGCGAGAGGTGGCGGCGCGCCAGCTCATCGCGCTCGGCGACTTCGTGGTCGGCAACCTCGAGTTCTTCCTCCAGTTCTCCCGGCCGGAGACGCCGAACACGTTCCTCCCTCCCCTCGATGGCACCGCCATGGGCGCCGCAGCGGAGAACCGACCGGTGATCGGGTCGTTCGAGCTCGGGCCGGACGAGGCGCTGGTGGTGGAGGTGGAGCCACCCGATGGCCTCTACTGGAGCTACTCGCTCGGGAACCCGTGGTGGGAGACGATCGACTACGCACGCCACCAGAGCAGCCTGAACGGTTACCAGGCCGTGGCCGATGACGACGGCTTGCTGCGCGTCGTGATCGCGCACGAGGACCCCGGCGTGGCGAACTGGCTCGATACCGCCGGGCACAGCGCAGGCCCGGTCATCCTGCGCTGCGTGCGTACGGACACGGCGCCGGTGCCGACGACGCGGGTGGTGCCGTTCGCCGACGTGGCGGCGACGCTTCCGTCCGGGACGCAGCAGGTGAGCCCGGAGGAACGGCGTGCGGTGATCGAGGCACGGCGGCTCGCGGTGAGCAAGCGGTTCGCACGATGACGTTGGACGCGGATTCACTCGAGGACGACGCGCGCTCGAGCACCGGTCTGGAGGACTTCGGCGACGGGTCACACCGCGAAGGCCTCGAGCGCCTCACGGCGTCGATGAACGCCGAGGGCGACATCACCGAAGACGGCGAGGTCATGCTGCGAATGCGTCTGGGCAGCCTGCTGTCGTCGCGCCTGCGGGTGGAGGAGACGTACCACGCCCACCCCGAGATCGACGACGAAACGGTCGAGGGTCCCGTCTTCGTCATCGGCCTGCCGCGGACGGGCACGACCGCACTCAGCCAGCTCGTGGCCAGCGATCCGCAGTTCCGTTCGTTGCGCCTGTGGGAGTCGTCGGATCCCTGTCCCCCGCCCGAGAAAGCGACGGAGCACACCGATCCGCGGATCGCACAGACCGAGGCGGGCCTCGAGATGATGAACGAGATGTTCCCGCTCATGCAGACGATGCACCACGAGGAGGCGACGGGGCCGACCGAGTGCCAGGACCTGCTCGGGATGAGCTTTCGCACGATCCACTTCGACGGGTTCGCCCGGGTGCCGTCGTATCTGGCCTGGGCCGCCGACTGCGACATGACGGACACGTACCGCTACCACCGCCGCGTGCTGCGGCTGCTGCAGTGGCACTGCCCGCCCCGGCTGTGGCACCTGAAGACGCCGGTGCACATGTTCTCGTTGGACGCCTTGTTGGCGGCGTATCCCGACGCCAAGTTCCTGTGGAGCCACCGCGACCCGGCGAAGGTGCTCCCCTCGGTCTGCAGCCTCATCCACTACGTGCGCAGCTGGGCCTCGGACCGCGACGACTCGATGGAGCTCGGGGCGGAACAGCTGGGTCGCTGGTCCGAGGCGATCGAACGTGCGATGGACTTCCGGGGCCGGGTCGGTGAGGATCGCTTCGCCGACCTGTCGTTCGCCGAGCTGCAGAGCGACCCGGTCGGGGCGCTGGCTGCCGCGTTGGAGCGGATCGACGTCGACTTCCCCGAGTCCTCTCGCTCGGCCGTGACGCAGTGGGCGGGCGGCCACGAGCCGGGGGCGCACGGCCGGCACACGTACGAGCTGGCGCAGTTCGGCCTCGACGCCGACCAGGTGCACGAGCGCTTCGCCCGCTACATGAATTCGTACGATGCCGCGGCGTAGCCCGGTGCACTGCAACGAGGGAGGTTGAGGGAGTGGATCTCGGCGTCACCGATGCGACGGCCGTGGTCGTCGGGGGCAGCAAGGGAATGGGACGGGCCGTGGCGGACATCCTCGCCGCCGACGGCGCCCGCGTGGCCGTCATGGCGCGGGGGCGCGAGGCGCTCGACGAGACGGTGGCGGCATTGCTAGCGGCCGGGAGCCCTGACGCCGTCGGCCTCAGCGTCGACGTGACCGATCCCACGTCGATCGACGCTGCGTTCGCCGAGGTGGGGGGGCGCTGGGGCGGCGGGTTGAACATCCTCGTCCACACGGTCGGTCCGGGGGCCGCCCGCTTCGAGGATCTCGACGACAGCGGGTGGGACGCCGCATTCGCGCTCGGCATGATGTCCGCCGTGCGCAGCGTGCGCTCGGCGCTGCCACTGTTGCGGGCGGCGGACTGGGGGCGGGTCGTGATCTTCTCGGCGCACTCGATCCAGCGACAGAGCCCGAACCTCGTCGCCTACACCGCGTCCAAGGCGGCGGTGACGAGCCTGGCCAAGAACCTGGCCAAGTCGCTCGCACCCGACGGGATCCTGGTCAACACGGTGTGCCCGGGCTCGATCGTGACGGCGAGCTTCACCGAGGGCCTGCGCGACGTCTTCGCCGCCGCGAACCTCGATCCGTCCGACCCCTACGACGTGATGAAGTGGATCGACGAGAACTTCCACCACCCGGCCGATCTCGGCCGGGCCGGGCTGCCCGACGAGGTGGCCTCGGTGACCGCCTACCTGGCCTCGCGACGCAACGGCTACGTGACGGGCGCGTGCGTGAACGCGGACGGCGGCTCCGATTTCGTCTAGGCAGTAGGGCCGTCCTCGAAAATTGTCCGCGTTGCGTTTCGCGTTCGAGCTACGCCCTGCTCCTAATAAAGATAAGGAATTCGGCATGGATCCGGGCCATCTATAAGGAGCAGCCCATATAGCGCGGGGAGAGGCGCCGACACGGCCTGCGTACACGCGCCGAAGTGAGGCCCCGGGTCCCGCCGTGGGGCAGAACGACGGGGTGGCCACAGCTGGAATCCATCGCTTTGAGTGATGAGTGGTGGTTTCGGGTCAGTCCCAGGTCGAGATGGCGGCCGTGTTTGGGGTCGGCGCGGGGGCGCGAGAATGACGCCCCGATCGGAGGAGGTCCCTTGCCCATTCGAGCCGTCCTGTTCGACTTCGGAGGCGTCATCTCGTCGAGCCCGTTCGAGGCGTTCGCACATCTCGAGAAAGAGCGCGGCCTGCCGCCCGACTTCATCCGGACCGTCAACGCCACGAACCCCGACAGCAACGCCTGGGCCCGGCTCGAGCGCGGCGAGGTCGACCTCGAGACGTTCGGGACGCTGTGGTCGGACGAGGCGCGCTCGCTCGGGCACGAGCTGGACGGGCGACTCGTGCTGGAGCGGCTGGCCGGCGAGATCCGGCCGCAGATGGTCGAGGCCATCCGGGCGTGCGGCACCAAGTACAAGACGGCCTGCCTGACGAACAACTTCACCCGGGCCGAGGCGATGCTCTCCGACGAAGTGGCCGGGGTCTATGCGCTCTTCGACGCCGTGCTCGAGTCCCGGGTCCTCGGCGTGCGCAAGCCCGACCCCCGCTTCTACGAGCTGGCGTGCGAGGCGCTCGGGGTTCGGCCCGAGGAGTGCGTGTTCTTGGACGATCTCGGCATCAACCTCAAGCCGGCGCGCGCCCTCGGCATGCACACGATCAAGGTGACCGACCCCGACGTGGCGCTGGCGGAGCTCGGCGAGCTGGTGGGGATCCCGCTGGCGGGCTGAGGGCTACGGCCTGAGGAGGTGTAGCTGCCAGGGGTCCGGGATGCCCTTGAGCTCGTGGAGCCCGAGGTCCTCGAACGTGAGGCCGGAACCGACCGTGAGGTCCTTCACGGTACGGGTGACCACGACCTGCCCGGCGTCGGCCTCGGACATCACCCGGGCCGCCAGATGCACGGCGAGGCCGCCGATCTCCACGCCTCGCACTTCGATTTCGCCCACGTGCACCCCGGCACGGACGCCGATGCCCAATCCTCCGACCTCCTCACACATCGCCTCCGCACAGCGGACGCCGCGAGCCGGGCCATCGAAGGTGGCCAACAGTCCGTCGCCCGTGCGGTGGACCAGGTGGCCGCGGAATCGAGTCACCAGGTTGCCCGTCATCGCATCATGGGCGTCGAGGAATTCGCGCCAACGCCGGTCACCCATCTCGGCGAGGGAGAGCGTCGAGGACACCAGGTCGGTGAAGAGGATCGTGGCGAGCACGCGATTCTCGTCGACGATGGCGTGCGAGGCGACGTCGAGGAAGGAGACGGCCAGCTCGGCGATCCGGTCGTCCGCCCAGAACAGGCAACCGGGGCCGTCCAACTCGACGAGCTCGGCCGAGGGAAGGTTCGACGCCAGGAACTTCCCGTGGCCGTGGCCGAAGCCCGGCGCGTTGTCGTGCGTCAGGAGCAGGACCGGGGCCTGGACCGACGGCAGGATGGCCCGGATATCGAGCGAGGCGATCTGCTCCCAGGCCTCGACCATCCACGAGCGCTCCACCGCCATGCGCTCGTAGCGGCCGCACCACATGCGCAGGTCCCTGTTCTCGAAGAGGTCGGGCTGCAGCGACAGGAGGGACCCCTTGCCCCATCCGGTCCGGATCCCGTCGACGAACACCCGCAGGCCGGCTTCGTCCAATCCATACGGGTAGTCCGGCGCAGACACGGGGCGCGGAAATCCGTCCTGCAGGACGAGGCGGCCGCACCGCTCCGGGTGGGTGGCGGCGAAGAGCATGGCGGTCAGGCCGCCGGCGGTGGAGGCGACGAGATCGGCCCGCTCCGACCCGACCTCGTCGAGGACGGCGAGCAGGTCCTCGGCCGACTGCTCGACCACCCCCTGGAAGTCGGCGCTGCCGAGCGCCCGGCCGTCGGAGGCCCCGTTCCCCCGCTTGTCGAACAGGATCAGCCGCCCGACCGAGGCCAGTCGCCGCAGGAAGCGCTCGATCTGCGGAAGCTCCCACATCAGGTCGATCGAATGGGACCAGTCGGTCAGGAACACGACGTCCCGGTCTCCGCTGCCCACCACCTGATACGCCACCCTCGCGCCATCCGGCGTGAACGCGAAGGACGTGCGAGGTTGCCACACCGCCACGCCGCAAGGGTAGCGAACCCCCGTTCTCGAAGCACCCTCTCCGAGGTCGGTGGCTCCTGAGGCCGGTGGGCGCCGGCGCTGGGCGTCGGCCGGTGGGCCCGATTGGAGCGACGGCCCGCTCAGGCGCCAAAGTCTTCGGATGGTCGACACGAAGATCGAGGCTTCAAGAGACATTGGGGCAACGCCCCAGGAGGTCTACGCGGCGATCGCCGACGTGACGCGGATGGGCGAGTGGTCCGAGGAGTGCTACGCCTGCGAATGGCACGAGGGTTTCGACGGCCCGGTCGTCGGCGCCACCTTCGACGGCCACAATCGCAACGGGGAACTGGACTGGACGACGCAGGGCAAGGTCATCGAGGCGGAGCCGGGTCGGGCATTCGCGTTCGAGTGCTCGATGATGGACTTCCACTACTCGACGTGGGGCTACCGCATCGAGCCGACGGACGGTGGCTGCCGCGTCACCGAATGGAACCACGACCTGCGCCCCGACTCGGTCCTCGAATTCAGCGCGCAGGTCTCGGGCATCGAGGATCGGACCGAGCGCAACCGCGAGACGATCAGCGCGACGCTCGAGCGCCTCGCCGGCGCGTTCGGGGGTTGAACCCGTAGGTCTCGGTAGTCGGCCCGGTGGGTCGGCGGTCGGGCTAGGTGGCGGTAGCGGTCGAGGTGACCTGCGCCATGACGACGTCCGTGACGGTGCGCAAGTAGCGCCACGCAATCTCGGGCGGCAGTCCGCCGATGAGCGGGTGCAGCTGCAGGGGCATCCCCGACTTGATGATCTGCACGGCCTCGTCGACGCCGACGATGCGGTGGGTCCGGTTCTCGGCCCGGAGCTCGTCCACCGTCGCTGCCGTCGTGATGCTCGCGACGTCCTTCCGCCCCTCGTTGAGGCCGGCGTAGCTCGTGACGTCGTGCATCAGGTAGGGGCCCAGCTCTTCCCACGCCCGCTCCACGTCCTCGGCCACGAAGAGCGTCGTCGTCGTGTCGAGCGACGGGATCATGCAGAACCCGGGCTCGTGGCCACTGGCGCGGGCCGCCTCCTCGTAGACCCGTTCGAGCTCGGGTCCGCCCCCTTGAGCCATGAAGTCCAACCCGAAGCGGCCGGCACGAGCCGCAGCGGCCGAGCTGCCGCCACCCCACGCCACCGAAGGACCGCCGGGTGTCAAGGGGTGCGGGGTCACATGGATCCTCCGGCCGTCGTGTTCGAACGGCTCCCCGGTCTTCGCCTTGAGGAGCAGGGCGAGCGCTTCGTCGGCGATGCGGCCACGGCGACCGAACTCGACCCCGTGCTGCTCGTACTCGTGCGGCACGTACCCGATAGCGGCCACGTAGCTGACCCGGCCCCCGCTGATGATGTCGAGGACCGTCATGTCCTCGGCCAGCCGGACCGGCTGGTAGAGCGGCAGCACCACGACCGCCACTGCGATCGGCAGGGTCGTGGTGCGGGCGGCGAGCGCCGTCGCCAGGATCAGGGGCGACGGGAGATACCCGTCGCTCATGCCGTGGTGTTCGCACACGACCGCAGCCAGGGCGCCGCGGCTCTCCGCCCAGGCGGCCATGTCCAGCGCGGCGGCGTACAGCTCGGGGGCCGGAGCGCCCGCATCGGGGGCCCGCATGTCGAATCGCATCAAGAACACCGGCGGCTCCTTGTGGGACGGATCGGGCTTCGCAGCATGCCCGACGACTCGGGTGGTGGGTGAAAGCTTGGCCGCTCGACGGGCCGAGCCGTCGAGCCCGCGGGAGGCGACGCGTTATCCGCCGGCCGACGCCTGAGCCGGCTGCTCTGGCTCGGCCCGCAAGGCGATCCGGCTCCCGAGCAGCGGGACCACCAAGAAGAGCAGCCACACGTACCGGGACACGGCCGCGTCGGTCCAGGCGAACACGAGCGCGATCGAGACCACGGCGAAAGTGAGACCGGTCCGGACGCGGCCGAGCCGCTCTTGGTAGCTGGAGCGCCGTTTCTCGACGACGAGGTGGTGGCGGATGGCGTAGACGTAGATCCACTGGGTCGAGAGGCTGAGCGCCAGAAGATTGATCGCGAAGAAGGTGATCGCAAGCGGGTTGCTGCCATAACGACCCAGGAGGTCGGACGTGAACGGCATCAGGGTCAACGCGAGCAAAAAGCCGAAGTTGCGCCACGCCAGCCCTTCGCTGTGTCCCCGCATCGTGCGCAGGATGCGGTGGTGGACGAGCCAGAACTGTGCGATGACCACGAACGCGATGAGGTAGCTGGTCAGCTCGCCGCCGTCGACGTCGAGCGCATGCCAGAGCGCCCTGGCGGAATCCATATTTGACGTCAGCTCGGGGACCCGGAGTTGCAGGACGAGCAGCGTCAGGGCGATGGCGACGACCCCGTCGGTCAGCGCGAGCAACCGATTGATGTCGGGCATGTCCTCTTCGTCGGCCGCCCGCGGGAACACCGGCATCGCCGTAGAGCTTCGCAGACGAGACCGCGTACAGCGCGGAACGTGACGCCCCGGCAGCTACCTTTTCGCTAGAGCGTCACGCACCGCGACGAGCTGTTCGGGGACCACGCGCCACCACATCCAGCGGCCTCGCTTCTCGCCCGTGATGAGCCCGGCTTCGGCGAGCACCTTGGTGTGATGCGAGATCGTCGGCTGGCTCTTGGCCAGTGGTCCCTCGAGGTTGCAGCTGCAGACCTCGCCCTCGCTCGCCACGATGGAGAGAAGTCGGAGCCGTACGGGATCGCTGAGCGCGGCGAACACCTCAGCCAACCGTGCGGCCTCGGCTTCCGAGAGTGCCTGGTCCGAGATCGCCGGACAACAGACGGTCTCGGCGAGCGCATCGGCCCGACGTGGGGTCATGGGTCTCCCATTGACATCTGTCGATGTATCTTACAGACTGCACGCATCGACATCAATCAATGCATGGAGGAGCCCATGTCCCGGGTCCAGCTCGCCCTGAACGTCGCCGATCTCGACGACGCCATCGTCTTCTACTCCAAGCTGTTCGGGTCGCAGCCCGCCAAGGTGCGCCCGGGCTACGCAAACTTCGCCATCGAGCAGCCGCCGCTCAAGCTCGTGCTGATAGAGGACCAGGCGAACGAGCCGGGGACCCTCAACCATCTCGGCGTGGAGGTGGAGACCCGTGAAGAGGTCGGCGACGCGGTGGCCCGACTGGCGGCCCACGGTCTCTCGACTGCGGTCGAGGACGAGGTCGCCTGTTGCTACGCGCTCCAGGACAAGGTCTGGGTCGACGGGCCGGGCGGAGAGGCCTGGGAGATCTACACGGTGCTCTCCGACGTCGAGATGCCGGACGGCGAGCTCCGTCCGGCCGACGGGGCCGCGTCCGCCGGATGCTGCGCCACGAGTCCGAACCTGGCGGGTCCGGCTCCGGCCGACGGGTCCACCTGCCGCTGAAGTCACTGCCCACCGTCGTCATGCGCTCCACCACCGCGCTCTGGCGCCGCCTGCTGGCCGAATTCGTCGGCAGCGCCTTCCTCGCCGCGCTCGTCATCGGCTCGGGCATCGCGGCGCAGCAACTCTCGCCCGGCAACACCGGCCTCCAGCTGTTCGAGAACGCGGCCGCGACGGCCGCAGGGCTCTTCGCGATCATCTTGATGTTCGGCCCTGTCTCGGGTGGCCACTTCAACCCGATCGTCTCGTTCGTCGATGCCGCGTTCGGCGGCATGTCGCTGCGGGACGCCGCTGCCTATCTGCCCGCCCAGGTCGCCGGGTGCGTCACCGGGGCCGTCGTGGCCAACGTCATGTTCTCCCGGGCGGCCTTGGAGATCTCGACCAAGCACCGCGCGTCGCCGGCGCACTTCCTGTCCGAGATCGTCGCCACGCTCGGATTACTGCTCGTGATCTTCGCCCTGGCCCGCTCGGGTCGCTCCCGCATGGCGCCGGCTGCGGTCGGCGCTTACATCGGTGCGGCGTACTTCTTCACGAGCTCGACCAGCTTTGCGAACCCCGCCATCACGGTGGGTCGGACCTTCTCGAACACCTTCGCGGGCATCGCGCCCTCTTCCATCCCGAGCTTCGTGGGCGCGCAGGTTGTCGGGGGCGTCGTCGCCTTCGCCTTGATCCGGACGCTGTACCCCGACATGACGCCGGACGAGGCGAGCGACGCGGTCTTCCCTCACGGTGACGGGGACCACGCCCCGGTTCCGGCTCCGGACGCCCGATGAGCGCGCACCGACCCGAGGTGCTGTTCTTGTGCGTGCACAACGCCGGCCGTTCGCAGATGGCGGCCGCACTGCTGGCAGCGCGCCGCGAAGGGACGGATCGTCGTCCATTCCGCCGGCTCGGCACCCGGCGAGAGGCTCAACCCCGCGGTGATCGACGCCATGGCCGAATGGGGCCTCGACATCTCCGGCGAACGACCGAAGCAGCTGACCGACGAGATGGCGCACGGCTCCGACGTCATCGTCACCATGGGATGCGGCGACGCGTGCCCGGTCTACCCCGGCAAGCGTTATCTGGACTGGGAGCTTCCGGACCCCGCCGGGAAGTCGCTCGACGAGGTACGCCCGATCCGGGACGACATCGAGCGACGGGTCACGGCGCTGGTCGCCGACCTGCTCTCCGCGGACACGGGAAGCTGATCCGGAGAGGTCCGACCCCGGAGACCCTCGTCGGTTCTCCGATAGCTTGCTCGTCGTGCTCGGGTACAGGTGCGAGAAGTTCCACGCTGAGCGGCCGAGGGCGACCGGTGAGCGCTGAGGGCATTGACCCCGCCGTGTACCTCGGGGTCAATGCGGTCATCGTCCGCTATGCGTCAGGGATCGACGGTCGAGATTGGGCGCTCTTCCGTTCATGCTTCACGCCCGACTGCGCCGTCGACTACGGCGAGATCGGGGTGTGGAACGGGGTCGAGGAGATCACCGCGTACATGATCGCGGTCCACGAGAACTGCGGTCACACGCTGCATCGGATCTCCAACGTCGCCGTGGAGCAGCTCGCCGACGGCGCCCGAGCCCGGAGCTACGTCGACGCGGTGATCTTGGGCCCGGACAACCGCACCGGTGTACGGGCGATCGGTTTCTACGAGGATCGTCTCGTTCACTCGGGCGGCGCGGGATGGCAGATTGCACGGCGGATCTTTACGACGGTGCACTTGAGCAGCGTCGGAGCGGGCATGCCTCTTTAACACCGGTGAGCAGGTCTGGTCATCGTGCCGATGGACCTGTCAGCAAAGTCCCCAAAGGCGCATTCAGGCTTTCGCGTCCGGTTCGACTTGCTTCGCCTGGGCCGATCCGGCGACATCTTTCGCCTGTTCGACCACGACATCGACGACTTCGGCGATCACACTCTTGCCGCTCCTGGAGCGGCGTTGGCGCTCTGCAGCCATCGAGCCCCAGAGGATCCCGAGTGCGACCAGTGCGGCGACCCAAAAGAAGCTGAAGACAAACCCGACGACCGCCGCCACGATGGCGAGCGAGAGCAGGGCAAGTTGCCCGACTCCCTCGGTCCTCTGTCCTGAATTGTGCTGCTTCAAGAATCGACCGTTGGCTGCACGAGGTCGTTCACTTTGGGTTGAAGCCATGGTGGTGTTCTCCTCTCACTACCCGTGTACCTACCCAATACACGCATATTCAGCGTTGCTTTTCGACGCCCGTTTCAGGGTTCAAGACACGGGTATTCAGAACCGCAGACGAAACGCCTTCACGGAAGGTGTTGAGTTTGGAACTGTGGGAGGAAGTGGCCCAACAACCTTGGGTCACGGTGAATGGAGGCAACGTTATGGCAATCATTTTGTTGGCCCTGTTGGTGTTGGTGCTCTTTGGGGCAGGTTTCGCGGTCCATCTTTTGTGGATTGCGGCAGTTGTCTTTGCGGTCGTCTGGGTCGCTGCTTTCGCACTGGGACGAGGAGAGGGCGCCAGTCGCCGATCATTGCGACGGTAAGGGCGCCATCGAAAGGTGCGTGTTCATGATCAATCCGGAACCCCAGATTCACGACGACTCTGCGCAGCCCGACCGAAAGGGTCGGGGGTTACAAGGGAGCGTGCCGTCGACGCGGACCTCGGGGTCTTGGACTTTTGTGGCCATCGCCATCGTCGCCTTGGTGATCGTGCTGGTCTTCATCTTGGAGAATCTGCACGCCACTGATGCCACATTCTTCGGCGTTCATTGGCGAATCCCTCTCGGACTCGATCTGTTGTTGGCCGCGCTTCTCGGCGCCGTCGCAGTTTTTGTAGTGGGAGCGGCACGGACGCTCCAGCTCAGGTTGTTGGCTCGTCGCACCATGCGAGCCCGCGATGCGCGAGTGCAGCCGACAGCACAAGGATCCGAGGTGCCGGACACGCTGTCGCGCGCCGACGACCGCGGATCCACCCGCGAACCGGATCACCGTCGATAAGAGACCATGGTCCGCCCGCGCTGTCGAATTCGACGGCGCACCGCTCATCTCTCGCGACGGCGACGAAACACCGCAACGGTTTCCAACTCCCTGCGTGAGAGCACGCCAATGCGGGTAGGACCATCGCATCAACATCCGTGTCAATGGAGGGCACCGTGACGACCACAAGACCTGAAGCAGCGCCACGCTCGAACCAAGACGCTCAGGGCGAGGCGCCGATTCGGAGCTTGATACCAGCACGCCTCGATCGTCTCGGCTGGTCAAGGTTTCACACTCGTTTGGTCATCGCCCTCGGCGTGGCCTGGGTGCTCGACGGCCTCGAGATCACGATCGCCAGCAACGCCGAAGGGCTCATCAGCCAGAAGCAGGCCCTGAACCTGTCTTCGTCCGAAGTCGCTTTTGCCGTCGGAACCGTCTACCTCCTCGGCGAGGTGGCGGGGGCCTTGTTCTTCGGCCGGATGTCCGACAAATTCGGCCGCAGGAATCTGTTCATGATCACGCTCGGCGTGTACCTGTTCGGTGGGCTGATGACTGCGTTCACCCTCGGACACTCACCCGTGTGGACGTACTGGCTCTGGGCCTCGCGCTTCATCGCCGGCATGGGGATCGGTGGAGAGTACGCCGCCATCAACTCGGCGATCGACGAGTTGATCCCGGCCAAGTACCGCGGTCGGGTGGATATCGCCGTCAACGGCACGTACTGGGGTGGAGCACTCATTGCGACGGTGCTGACCATCCTCGTCGTGAACCACCTGCCCGTTAGCTATTCGTGGCGTGTCGCCTTCCTGGCCGGCCCAGCGCTGGGCTTCGTCATCCTCTTCGTCCGCAAGAATCTTCCCGAGAGCCCCCGCTGGCTCCTCATGCACGGGCGGGAGGAGGAAGCCGAACGCGCGGTCAAAGAGATCGAGGAACGCGCACAACACAGCGGCGGCACATTGGGTGAGGTCGACGAGTCCAAGGCCATCGAGATCACGCCTGCCGACAACATCGGCTTCGTCGCCCTCGCTCGGACCCTGTTCGTCCACTACCCGAGGCGAGCAATCCTCGGAGCATCCTTGATGATCACGCAGTCGTTTCTCTACAACGCGATCTTCTTCACTTACGCCCTCGTGCTGACCAAGATCTACAACGTTCCGGCCACGGACACCGCGTACTATTTCATCTTCTTCGCGCTCGGCAACTTGATCGGCCCGCTCACCCTCGGCCATCTCTTTGACAGCATCGGGCGTCGGAAGATGATCGCTGGCACGTACATTCTCTCTGGCGTGCTGCTCGCAGGCAGCGCGTTCCTCTTCAATGCCGGCGCGCTGAACGCGGTCACCCAGACGGCGTGCTGGTGCATCATCTTCTTCTTCGCCTCCGCCGGGGCATCGTCGGCATACCTGACCGTGAGCGAGATCTTTCCCGTCGAGGTGCGGGCCAAGGCCATCGCCGTCTTCTTTGCCATCGCCCAGAGCTTCGGGGCGTTCGGGCCCTGGCTCTACGGCGAGCTCATCGGCAATGGGCAGGACCACTTCAGGCTCTTTATCGGCTACCTCATTGGGGCTGGCGTGATGATGTTCGGCGGTATCGTCGCGATCTTCTTCGGTGTCGACGCCGAACGGCAGTCGCTCGAGGACATCGCCGAGCCGCTGTCGGCGTTCCGGCCGTCACCCCATCTCTCGGCGACGACCGGGGCACCCCGCTCCCCAGCCGCGCGCAGCGTGACGAACTGAGCCGGTTTCGAGACATTCTTCACTCGTTTTGGTCGCCGCCGCCTCAGCTGCTCGTGCGATAGTCCCCGAAGGCGCCGTCGCGCTGGTCGAGCGCCGCGGTCAGTCCCTGTTCCTGTGACTTGCGGACGAACTCTTGCAGGCTCTTTTGATGCGTCCCGAGTGCACAGAGTTCGGTCCCCACCCTGATGGCGGTCCGCAGGCCCATCACCTCCATCCCGCGGTGCACGATGCGCTTGTTGAGACGCACGATGTCGGGAGGCATCTGGGAGATCCGTTCGGCCTTCGCAATGACGGCCGCCTCGAGCTCCTCGGGCGGAAACGCAGCGTTGGCCCATCCGTACTCCACCGCTTCGGTGCCGGACACCGAGTCCCCGGTGAGCATCATCTCCATCGCCTTGCGAGGCCCCACGAACCACGCATGGAAGTGCATGTCGGGCACGCCGAAGCGCACTGCGGGATAGCCCATCTGTGCGTCGGTGGCCATGTAGACGAGGTCACAACAGGTCGCGAGCTCGCTCCCTCCAGCCAAGCAGTACCCGTGCACCTGCGCGATCACGGGCTTGGCGAGGTCCCAGATGCTCATCCATCCCTCGGTGACGTGTCGCGGCCACTGCCCCTCCCCTTCTGCCGTATAGAAGGGCATCTCGTGACCCACGTTGCCGCCGGCGAGGTCGTAGCCAGCCGAGAAGGAACTCCCGGCGCCGCGAACGATCTGGACGCGCACGTCGGCGTCAGCATCCCCCTCCCGTAGCGCCTGGAGGAGCTGCCCGCGGAGCGGGTGATTGAGCGCATTGCGCTTTTCGGGGCGGTTCAAGGTGATGCGTCTCACCCCGGGCAACGGATCGTCTAGCTCAATGACGTCGTACTCGGAGTAGTGGAGGCTGTCGTACATCTCGTGAGTGTAGGACGGCCAAGGATTTGCACGCCCTTACACAGAAACGGCCAACTCGCGAGCCGACCGCAGTAACGCATCGTTCGGGTTCTCGGGAAGCTCCGTCAGGGCCTCGGCAATCTCGCCCACGGTGGGCCCATAGAGGTTGGCCGCGGGTCGCAGCGCGTCGAGGTCGAAGCCATAGACGGCTGCTGCGTTCTGACCGACGAACTGTTGAATCTGCTCCGGCGTAAGACCACCGGCCACTTGGCGCAAGTGTTCACGTGAGAACGGCAGCGTGCCCTCTTCGTGCGGGTAGTCGCTGCCCCACATCACGCGGTCAAGGCCCACCGCGCCGAGCGCGGCGGAAATGTCGGATGGGCCTGGTTGGCTGACCCCGAGAAAACAATTCTGCTTGAAGTACTCCGTGGCCGATCGGGGCGGCACGGCCTCCCCGTCAAACCGCATCTCGCCGGCTCTGCCTCTCCGCAACCTGGTCATGACCCCGTCAAGATGCTTCAGGAGGTCGGGGGCCCATGAACAGCCCGCCTCCGTCAGCACGAAGGTCAGATTCGGAAACCGCTCGAAGACGCCGCCGACGATCAGGTACACCAAGGGGCGCTGGGAATAGAAGATCATCTCGAGTAGGTGGACGGTGGGCATGGCCGGCGCCGGAGGGTACGCCGGGCTGCCGAGGCCACTGTGGGTGTTGACGGGCATGCCGAGCTCCTCACACACCTGCCACAGCGGGTCGTAGTACGGATCGTAAAGCGGCCGGAGCCAATCGCACGTCGGAGGCACCGAGCCGATGAGCACACCACCTCGGAGGCCGTTGTCTTTGCACCACACCACGTCCGCGATGGCGTCGTCGAGGTCGTTCAGAAAGATCTGTCCGATCCCGGCCCTGGTTTCGGGTTTCTGCGAGACGAAGTCGGCCATCCATCGGTTGTGCGCTTGCACGCCCGCGTGCCGGAGCACGTACTCCTCGGGACGAGGAGGCGGCGCAAACAACACGAAGCTCGGGAAGAACGGCGGCACCGTGTTCGGGAAGATGACCTCCGCGACCACCCCGTCCGCATTCTG
Organism: uncultured Acidimicrobiaceae bacterium; assembly: GCA_963783995.1. Taxonomy (GTDB): domain Bacteria; phylum Actinomycetota; class Acidimicrobiia; order Acidimicrobiales; family RAAP-2; genus Bog-473. Next base: position 764,488 of record CAWAPU010000004.1, on the reverse strand, counting down.
CTGCGAGTCCCGCAGCTCTCCGTCCCAGTTACGCGTCCGGAGGCTTGTGTCCTTCAGGTCCTTGAACGGGTTCTTGTACCGACCACGCCAGGCGTCGAACTCGTCGCGAAATTTCGGTTCGAGGAAACCCCGGTACTGCTCATGGCTTCCGCCTGCATGCGCGTCCGCCGTGATGATGACGTAATGCTCGTCGGGCTTCGTTGGACCTGCCTCCCCGTGCGTTCAACGACGATCGCCATCGTATCGAGGCGAGATCGTTGGCGTCACGCGGAGAGGAACGGAGCGGTGGCGGGCACAACAGGACTCTGGTCAGGCTGGTCCTCGCTCCGTCGAGGCTGAACCCTCAAGACGCGCCTTCAGCGCCGCAAGGTTGGCCGGCATTTCCTGTCGTGCCTCGCGGGTTACAAGGAGGGGTACGAGGAGGCGACCGATGCCATGCCCCTCGAAATCGAGAGAGATCGTCAGGTGCGCGCTGGTGTCCGATCGCGGCTCGACCGCCACGTCGACCATGGCGCGTATAGGACCATCAACACCTCTCACCGACCAGTGGCGCGGCGGGTCGTAGCGGGTCACCGTCGACGTGGATGATCGATCGGCCCTGCCGATGCGTCGGGTCGAGACACACCGATCTCCGACCTGGGTGGCGCCGTTGCTCTCCATGTGTCCGCTCACCACGCCCTTCTGCCACTCTGAAAACCGGCTGGGGTCGGTGGCGTAGTCGAAGAGTTCGTCCGCCGGGCGGTCGACGTCGATGCTGACGGTGATCGGTGCCATCTACCGACCCCCGGCGACGAGTTCGGCATATCGCTCCAGGTAAAGCGGCCATCCCGCGTCACCGTCGACGCCTTCGTGGAGCGACTCCCAGCCCGATCCGTGGCGATCGAGGTGACGGTGCTCGAGTTCCACACGGGTCCGTTGCGGGGTCTCTGCAATGAACCTGACCTCGACCTCGCTGGCGTTGCTCTCGTCCGATTCGAGTTGCCAGCGTGGACTGATGTCCCAGCTGAAGACGACCCGATCCGGTGGGTCGTACGCGAGCACACGGGCCCATCTGCATTCGCTCCCGTCAGCCGCGCGATCGTAAATGTGTCCACCGACTTTCGGTTCGAATCGGGTCTCGGTGATTTCGGCGCCGAGGAGGTTGTGCTCGGGTGGCTTGAAGTCGCCGAATCGCTCCACGAAGGCGGCAAACGCTTGCTCGGTCGACGTGTCGACAACGACCTGGTGTCGAACAACTGCGTCATTGGTGGAACTCATTGATCTCCCTTTCGTGGTGGTTGGACGAGCTCCTCGTATCCCCGGAGCGCCCGATCCCAGAACGTGTCGAGTTGGTCGCGGAGGGCGAGCACAGCGGTCTCGTTGAGGCGGTAGATGCGGCGCGTCCCCGCCACCTGCTCGGCCACGAGTCCTGCGTCCTTCAGGACCTTCAGGTGCTGAGACACGGCGGATCGGCTGACGGGCAGATGGGCGGCCAGCTCGCCGACGGGCATCGGCCCTTCACCCAGGCGCAAGAAGATCATGCGCCGAGTTCGATCCCCGAGCGCGGCCCAGACCCGTTCCTCTTGGTCAGTAGGCACTAACGGTTAGTAGACACTAACGAACTAGACGCTGTCAAGGCTGCCAAACCCGGTCACCGAGACGTTGGTTCCGGCGATCCGACGCCGGGGTGAAGGCGATCCGAGCTCTGGCGCTTTCCCGTTCTCGACCAGGCAGAATGGGTGCTGCACCGGTGGCCGAGGGGAGGGACGACGCGGTGAGCGATACCAACAGTGCACCCAACCTCGTGGCGGCGAGGCACGACCTTGCGGCCACGGCCGCCGAGCGCCGCGAGATGGGACGCCAGGCCCGTGTCCTGACGCCCCGGGCCAATCTGGGTGAATGGGACGAGCGCAACCGCGGCCACGACCCCATCGACAGGATCCTGGCCCAGAACGACATCCGACTGCCCGAGCTCACCCCACTCCGGCACAAGCGCATGTCGGTCTCGCCCTGGAACTTCTACCGGGGCGCGGCCGCCGTCATGGCCGCCGATCTGGCCTCCCGGCCGCACAGCCGGATCGAAGTGCAACTCTGCGGTGATGCGCACGTCCTGAACTTCGGGCTTTGGGCCACCCCGGAGCGCAATCTCAACTTCGACCTGCGCGACTTCGACGAAACCCTGCCCGGGCCGTTCGAGTGGGATGTGGCCCGCCTCGCCGCCAGCCTGGTGGTCGCCGCAAGGGAGAACGGCGTGAAGCCGAGTAAGGCAGACGCCGCCGTCACGGCGACGGTTGACGCCTACCGCAACCGGATGCGGTATTACGCCTCCTTGCCGATACTCGACATCTGGTACGAGGGCACACGCTTCGACCAGTTCATCGACTACTTCGAACCGGCTGACCGCGGTCAAGTGAAGGTGCAGATCGAAAAGGGGAAGAAGACGCGGACGAGTCGCGGCGCCTTCGCCAAGCTCACGACGGATCGGCGCGGGCGGGCGCGCATCACCGCGCAGCCCCCCATGCGAGTGCCGGCTCGACGGCGATGAGCAGGGCGACATCGTGGAAGGCCTGCTCAGCGGGTATCGCCTCACGCTCCAAGAGGATCGCCGCAAGCTGTTCGACCGATTTGTCCCGGTGGACATCGTCCGCCAGGTGGTTGGAGTCGGCAGCGTCGGCATGGTGGTGTATCTCGTACTGCTCCAGGGCAGCGCAACAGGCGACCCACTCTTCTTGCAGTGCAAGCAGGCCGGGCCTTCCGTCTACGAAGTCCTTCACGTACGCCAGCCAGCACGACAACCATGGCGCCCGGGTCGTTGCCGGCAAGCGCATGGTGCAGAGCGCGACCGACATCTTCGTTGGCTGGGGTTCCCTAGGAGGGCGCGACTTCTATGTCCGTCAGTACCGGGACATGAAACTCATCCCCACCACCAGCCTGATTGCGCCGGTCCTGGCCGAGTTCGGCGTCGCCTGCGGCAACACGCTGGCCCGGGCGCACGCCCGCTCCGGCGACCCCGTGACCATTGACGCGTACATGGGAAAGAACGACGAGTTCACCAAGGCGATGCGTAATTTCGCCCGCCTGTACGCCGACCAGAACGAGCGGGACCACGCAGCGCTGATAGCGGCCATCCGCCGCGGCAAGGTGGAGAGCATTCTCGACTGAAGCCCCACCTGATTGACGATCGGTCCCGCCCCCTCTGTCCTAAGTGTCCCAAAGGGGTGTCCGGGATCAGCTGCCGCGTCTCAGATCACCTGCTGCTGGCTTCGCGGGGTCGTAGCATAATGTAGCTTTTAGTGCTACACTAGGCCATGGCTGCCAAGACCATCGCTCAGCGAGAACTCCGGAACGACAATGCCAAGGTGATCGAGGCCGTCGCCGCCGGCGAGAGCTTCATCGTCACTCGCAATGGCGTGCCCGTGGCAGAACTACGGCCAATTCGGCAAGTGCGCCGTACCTTTGTGCCAACGGCCGAACTTCTATCGCTTGCCGCCGCCGGACCACGTATAGATCGGAAAAGATACAGAGCGGATCTCGATCGAGTCGTCGACCAAGGCTTGTAGATGCCAGCGGGTCTACTCGACACTTCGGTCGTCATCGACTGGGACGACCCATCGGTATTTGGTGCCCTTCCAGAGGAGGTCGCTGTTTGCGCGATCACCCTCGCCGAACTGGCGGCCGGGCCGCACCTCGCTACCTCGAGCTCCGAAGGCGCACGCCGTCAGGCACGTCTCCAACAGCTGGAGGCCAGCTTCGAGCCACTCCCCTTCGACGCGACTGCGGCTCGCAGCTACGGACAAATCGTGGTCGCCGTGGTCGAGACGGGCCGCTCACACCGACCGCGTATCGCTGATCTGCTCATCGCCGCGACTGCGCATGCCAACGGTCTCGCGCTCTACACCCGTAATCCCGACGACTTTGCGGGACTGGGCGATCTCGTCGAGGTGGTCGGCATCTGACGACCTGGCTGTAAGCCGGGTCGGGACGAACGCCGTGCTACGTGCGCATTCCACCCAATGGACTCGAGATCATGTTGCCGGGATGCCCGCTGTGTCCGGCCGAGCGGGGATACCTAACGTGGGATCGAGGCGTCGAGCCATGCCCGCGAGCAGAATGGCCAGGCGACGCGTCAGCCTCGGGCCGAGTAGTGGGACAGGGGTGGCGGAGCCACTGTGAGACAGACCTTCCGAACTCTCACATGTCGAGGCGCACTGCCTTGTGGTCTTGGGGTGGCATTATACGAACACCCCTGGATTGGTAAAAGACCAGGTCACGCGCACTCTCGATGGGGACGCCATCGCCCTGGCTAGCGCCAACGCCGTCCTGCGCCTCCGCAACGGCGACCGATGACCGGACAGCAAGGCGAGGCGCGCGCCCCCGCCACGGGCACGGTCGTTGACGTGTGTAAATCGGCGTTATAAAATAACAGCATGGCCGATCCCACGGACAAGGAAGTCTTGATCGAAGTGATGAGTCCCCTAGTCACGGGCCTCTACTCCTCGCTCGACCGGGCCCTGGATCTAGCTCAACAACACTTCATCGACTTCGACATGATGGGTCCCGAGTACCAGCCAGCGGCCCACCATCTCGCCCGTGCTCACAGCCGGCGGCTCCTACTTGCCGCCGGAGCGGAGGGTGAGCTGGGCAACTGGGAGGTGGCGAAGCCAAAGCCCAACTTGCAGGTCCTTCTCCGCAACGAGGTCTTGGATCTCCGTCTCCTGCGGCCGGTGGGCAAGGACGTGCCACCGCCCGGTCCGAATCCCGCCCGGCAGGCCTATTACACGAACGTCCACAACAACCTGCTCGGGATCCGGGGCAGTCGACTCCTGGGCCTGTGGTCGATCGACCCTGCGTCCGGTGAGGTCTCCATTCGGGTGGTACGACCGATCGGCACCTGGAAGTGGCGCGCCAACGCCAAGCTCGACATCGACTTCGTGCTGCCCAGGGGCATCGATACCTTGGAGAACCTCGAGTTCATCCCGACCGAAGACCTGGAACAGGGTTTCCTCCCGTTCGAGGCCGACGAGGACGAGCAGGAGGGCGAAGGGGATGCCGGCCAAGAGTGAGGCCCCCGTCTACGCCGGCGAGAGGATCCGCGCTGTCCGCCTACTCGTCGGAAGCTCTCAGGCCGACCTCGCCGCCTCCCTCGGCGTCACCCAGGCTCAGATTTCCCAGATCGAGTCGGGACGTAGGACGGCGACCGCTGCCTTCCTGGACCAGGTCGCCGACGCGACCGGCTACCCCCGGGCCTACTTCGAAGCCGTCCCTGCCGACCTCCCGCCCCTGACCCTCCGGTTCCGCCGGAAGGCGACCGCACTCAGCAGCGAGGTGCACCGGGCCGAACAGCTGGTTGCCGAGACGTACCGCGTGGTCTGGCAGCTTGTGCGAGACCGCGGACGTTACGTCCCTCCAAGCCTGCCATTGGCTACCGGCGAAGAGATCGCCACAGAGACCATCGAGTCCCTGGCCATGCAGGCCAGAGAGACCCTCGGCCTTGATGTCGCCGGTCCCGTCCGTCATGTGACCCGGAGCCTCGAGCGGGGAGGGATCGTCGTCGCCCCGCTCGCCTTCGCCGAGGCCGATGACGAATCTGAGACGGTGGGCCACTTCGGTGCGTCCTGCTGGCCTGGGGTACCTGACCCCGCGGTCATCGGCTACTTCGAAGGAGGCACTGGTGACCGGCAACGCTTCACCCTCGCCCACGAGCTCGGGCACCTGGTACTTCACACTCGGAGGCGATTCGTCTCTGACCCCGAAGAGGAAGCCAATCGGTTCGCAGGGGCTTTCCTGGTTCCCCCTGACCGTGCTGCGGAGTTCGTCACCACCGACGTCACGCTTCGAGACTTCGCGCAACTGAAAGCCACGTGGGGAGTGTCAATCCAAGCCCTCATCTTGCGCTGCAGTCAGCTGGGCCTCATCGACCCGGCGCGCAAGACCTCGCTGTTCAAGCAACTCTCGGCCCGCGGCTGGCGCAAGAACGAGCCAGTCAAAGTCCACCTTGAGGTTCCGGCTCTCTTCTCGAAACTCATCGAGGACCGCTTCGGCGAGGGCATGTTCGGATACCGACGAGCGGCCGAAGTACTCGGACTGCCGGCCTTCGTCCTCGGAACGCTGGCCCCGCCAACTCGGAATCCATCGAGATCCTGACGTCGCAACCTCCTTCACCCGTCACCTATAGGACGCCCGCCACCCTTGCACTACTGCCAATCGTGCTACAGCCAACCCCGATGGAGCCCGATCAGGGCTTCGCGGTCTGCCCCTCGTGCGGTCGACGAGACGACACCGCCTCCCTGCGACCGTTGTTCGTGGTCACGGGCGCGTCAGGCTCAGGGAAGACGACGTTGTTCGGCCCGCTCACCAAGGTTCTCGCTGGGCGCTGTCTGGTGTTCGATGTCGATTGGCTGATCGACGCCTCGGTCGCCCTCTCCGGTGCCGCAACTATCGCCGACATCCCGTGGGACGGGTTCGCTCAGGCCTGGCTCACCGTTACTCACGGCGCCGCCCAGTTGCCGCTAAGGACGGCTTACGTAGGAACCTTCAAGGAGATTTTGTCATTCGCTTCTGATTATCTTTAGATCAGGTTCCCGTACAGCTCGCCTAAGACGGTCCAGCCGGAACGATATTCTAGCGTGATCGCTGCAGCGCGATCAGACCCGGGGCGAGCGAGCGCATTCTCAATGAGGCCATTGGATTCGGATATCGGGTACAAATTTGGGTTTCCGGGGCTCATCGTGGGAAGGTAAGACGGATGATCCCTATGGCGGGCTGGGTCCCCCGTCCCGGACAACTCCTTCGAAACGACCCATTCGAGTCGCTGGACCTTTCGAGCTTGACTCACTACCCAGAGCGCTATGTCCAGGGACAAGCTCACGTGGAGTTCTTCAAAATCGTTGTCGTTTGTACCCGCCAATCTATCGGGGAAAGAAGGTGCCCCGTCAGGCATCAAATAGTGCCAGTAGGTCTCGAATCGCGGTTCAAATGTGACTGGGATCCACTCAGAAAGAGACCTATCGAGAGCCCTGACCGATTCGATCGGTTTAGCGGTCCGTGGCGCAGATAACCCCGCTCTTTTGAAAAAGGAGTCCACGTATCGAACTCTCTCGCTCTCAATATCTCGGATCCAGTAGACCATGGCTTCGCCATCCGACAATGTTCTCTCTCCGTGCGCGTTAGGGAGGATCAGAAACCATGGTCGGAACGGAAACGACAGAACCTCGTACTCGACTGGCTCATCGCCGCGAAAGAAGGAACGCGCATCGATCCCCTTCGAAATCTAGCTAAACGACTTCATCAGGCGATCCGTTGCCCATCGGACAATCGAGGCCTGACAATATGAATTGCAATCCGGATCCTCCCTCATCAGACTCCGGGACATACCAGATCACTGAGAAGTATCTCTCCCCGGTGACCTCGTAAGCATTAGATAGGTGGTTCAACAAGTTGCTGCTCACGCCGCTGATGCCTCCTCTCGGCGCATCCCACCATCTCACGGAGGAAACCGTGATCGGTTCACCGTTCGTTGTCTTCAAATTCGGGCTGCCAATGGCGCTTATGTCAAACGCGATCTGCTGCTGATTCCTCTGGCTCTTCGAGTAGTTCTGATAGCCGACCTTGAGCTCGTAAGCCGTAGTTGGCCGCTGCGCGTTGAAAAGGTCGTATATGCGCGAAGGGTAACCCGGTTGAGAAACATACTTGGGCCTGAACGTCGTCTCAGCCTCCAAAAAGACCTGGAACTCGTTCTCACTGGAAAATGATTGATAGTTGGGAACGCACGTTACCCCCGGATGGTCGAACACGGCTCCGGGCTCGGTGCATACGAATAGACCCGATGGATCCGTCAGATTTACCGGATCATCCGCAGCATACGCATAAGCCTGGTTCGTGTCGGCCAGCTCCGGGTCCACTGTCGTGAACTCACCGGTCTGCGGCCCGAACCACCGGGCCCGCATGTTATAGAACCCGGTCGAGCCTGTCCCCTGGTCCTGATACTGGCCGGCGAAGCCGAAGGGCGAGGCCTGGGTCCCAAAGGCCGAGTTCCCGAAGGCGTCGAAGCCGTAGAAGGAGAGCTCGTCACCGGAGGTGTTCGTCGCCACCCAGGTTGAGTTGGTCGGGCTGTAGGTCAAGAACACCGGGTTGTCCGACGGCGGTGGCGACGTGACGTTGACCTGCTCGATCGGCTCGCCGCTCGGCCCGTAGACGTAGTCGTTGGTGCTGTCGGAGAGCAGCATGGCGGGATTGGACGTATCCCAGGTCATCTGGCTGTTCGGGGTGGGGGTGCCGGCCAGGAACGCGACCACGTCCCCGGAACCGTCGGTCGCCTGGCAGAAGTCCACGCTCACGCACGAGACGGCGTTGAGGGCGGCGGCCTGCTCACCGACCGCGCTCGACCAGCTCGAGCCGTTGTAGGTGATGGCGTGGCCGGTCTGGTCGACCGCGATGCAGAAGCTGGCCGAGATGCAGCTCACCGCGTTGAGCACGGTCGCGCCGTCGATGTCGGACGAGCTCCACGTGGAGCCGTTGTAGACGAGGGCGTTGCCGCTCTGGTCGACGGCCACACAGAAGGTCGTCGACGTGCAGCTGACCCCGTTGAGGGTGTGCGAGCCGTCGATCGACGAAGAGGTGGGCGTCCATGTCGACCCGTTCCAGAAGGTGGCGTAGCCCGAAGCCCCGACCGCCACGCAGAAGGACGAGCTCGTGCAGCTGATCGCGGTGATGTTGCGCGTGCTGTCGGCGGTCACGGGCGAGCCCCAGGTGCCCGAGTTGAACATGACGGCGTAGCCCGAACCGCCGACGGCCGCGCAGAACGAGGTCGTGGGGCACGACACGCCGTTGAGGTTGCGCAGGGAGTCGACCGCGGCGTGGCTCCAGCTGGTGCCGTTGTAGGTGGTCTCGTCTCCCGAGCCGCCCACGGCCACACAGAAGCTGGTCGTGGCACACGACACCGCGTTGAGCCCGACGCTCAGGTCCAGGGTGGCGGGGCTCGCCCAGGTGCCGTTGGTGTCGATGACGCCGTAGCCGCCCGCACCCACGGCCACGCAGAAGTTGGTCCCGACGCACGAGACCCCATTGATCGAGCGGGTGGCGTCGATGTCTTGGGCGGCGGTCCACGCCGTCGAGGTGATGAAGGCGACGGCACCGCCCGAGCCGTCGGTGGCCTGGCAGAAGTTGATGGTGGTGCACGAGATAGCGTTGAGGGCGGTGCTGAGCTCGGCCACCGTGGGGCTCGACCAGCTCGAGCCGTTGTAGGTGATGGCGTGGCCGGTCTGGTCGACCGCGATGCAGAAGCTGGCCGAGATGCAGCTCACCGCGTTGAGCACGGTCGCGCCGTCGATGTCGGACGAGCTCCACGTGGAGCCGTTGTAGACGAGGGCGTTGCCGCTCTGGTCGACGGCCACACAGAAGGTCGTCGACGTGCAGCTGACCCCGTTGAGGGTGTGCGAGCCGTCGATCGACGAAGAGGTGGGCGTCCATGTCGACCCGTTCCAGAAGGTGGCGTAGCCCGAAGCCCCGACCGCCACGCAGAAGGACGAGCTCGTGCAGCTGATCGCGGTGATGTTGCGCGTGCTGTCGGCGGTCACGGGCGAGCCCCAGGTGCCCGAGTTGAACATGACGGCGTAGCCCGAACCGCCGACGGCCGCGCAGAACGAGGTCGTGGGGCACGACACGCCGTTGAGGTTGCGCAGGGAGTCGACCGCGGCGTGGCTCCAGCTGGTGCCGTTGTAGGTGGTCTCGTCTCCCGAGCCGCCCACGGCCACACAGAAGCTGGTCGTGGCACACGACACCGCGTTGAGCCCGACGCTCAGGTCCAGGGTGGCGGGGCTCGCCCAGGTGCCGTTGGTGTCGATGACGCCGTAGCCGCCCGCACCCACGGCCACGCAGAAGTTGGTCCCGACGCACGAGACCCCATTGATCGAGCGGGTGGCGTCGATGTCTTGGGCGGCGGTCCACACGGCACCCGGGGTGAGCTCCGCGGCCTCGAGTCCGTCGCCGGTGTACTCATAGGCGGCGCTCGTCGCGTTCGTCGAGGCGGTCGAGACCATCTGGCCCACCTGGTTGAAGCCGTACTGCTTGGTGCTCGAGCCGGTGGTGGCGCCGGTCTGGTCGCCGAGCGTGTCGTAGGTATAGCTCGACGACGCGCCGCCGCTCCCGCTGATGGGGGTCTCCGAGAGAACCTCGCCGGCGTTGTCAAAGCTCTGGGTGTAGGTGTCGAAGGCACCCCCCGAGTCGTGCGACGAGATGGTCGTCGGGTCCCCCGAGGCGTCGTAGCCGAAGTTGTTGGCGCTCGCACCCTGGGCGCTAGTGCCCTGGTAGACGACGCGCCCCGCCGCGTCGTAGGAGTAACTGCGCTGGTTGGAGGTCTGGCCCGAGCACGAACCGCTGTAGCTGTTCGAGTTCTGCGTCAGCTGGCCGTCGGCGTTGCGCGACCCGCCGGTGCCCGAGAAGGACTGGGTGAGGGTCTCGGCACCACCACAGGTCTGGGCCAGCGTCGAGGTGGCCGAGCTGTTCTGGTCGGCCGGGTCGAAGGCGAAGGATGTCGAGCTGGTGCCCGAGGGGTTCGAGGTGCTGACGACGTTGTCCTGGGAGGTGAGGTTGCCGTCGGGGTCGTGGCTGAAGGTCATCTCGTTGCCCAGCCAGTCGGTCGCGCTGGCCATGTTGCCCAGCGCGTCATAGGTATAGGTGACCTCAGGCGACGAGTAGGAGCCGTAGGCCGGGTAGGTGACCGAGGCCTGTCGCGCGTCAGACTTTCTTGGACACTGATAAGTCATAGGTCTCTGAGAAGGTGAACCATGGGTCGAAAGCCGTTCCGCAGCACCGACGAGAAGGTCTCTGTGGTACTCAGCGTCCTCAAAGGGGACATGAGCCAAGTTGAGGCTGGACGTCGCCTCGAGCTCTCGCAGACCACCATTTCGAAGTGGCTCAAACAGTTCACCGAGGCCGGGCGGGAGGGCCTGGACCGAGGGGACAACGCCCGCAAGAGCGGCTCTAAACGTGAGTCGGAACTCGAAGAACAAGTCGAGGAACTGACCGCCGCTTTGGGCGAGGCTTACGTTGAGCTTCGGACCTGGCGAAAAGGGGGGGTTCCCTACCGCCCTTCGCGGACTTAGAGGAGATCCGAATCGACGGGAAAATGACCGTCGAGCGCTTCTGTTGGCGCCTCGGCATCCCCCGATCGACGTACTACTACTGGCGAAGCGCCCACTTGTCGGGCCGAGAGGTTGGCCGTTGGCCAGCGCCTGTGGTCGACGAGATCGCAGCGCCGGCGGCCGAGCAGGCGCACAAGTTCTCAGCATGGGGCCACCGCAAGATCTGGGCCATGCTGCGCGCCGACGGGGTCACGGTGTCGCAGAGTTCGATCTATCGGGCCCTGAAACGCCAGGATTTGCTGCAACCGGCCCGCTATCACGCTGAGCGGCGGGAACTGGCGGCGGCCCGCAAGAAGGCCTTCGTGAACGCTCCGATGAGGCGGAACCGCGTCTGGCAGACCGACTTCACGAGGATGGAGATCACCTCGGGCTCGGCGTGGTGGATCGCCCCGGTGACCGACTACTACGCCAAGGTCTGCTTCTCGGCGACCGTGTCGACTCGCATCGCAGCCCGCGACGCCATCACTGCTCTCGAGACTGCCATTCGCTCGGCCGAAGCGATGATGGGCAAGACCCTGCTCGAGGACTGCACCGATCTGGTGACCGGGGAGATCACCCCGGTGATTGTGGTCACGGACAACGGGCCCTGCTACAAGTCGGCCAAGTTCATGACCTTCATCGCCAGCCGGGCCGAGCTGCGCCACGTGCGCACCCGGCACTACGCCCCCGAGACAAACGGGGTGGTCGAGCGCTTCAACCAGAGCCTCAAATACGAGCACCTCTACCGCAACGAGATCACCGACGGACAGCATCTGGTCGACGAGATCGCTGCCTATTGCGACATCTACAACCGAGTTCGCCCCCACGAATCCCTCAGTTTGACACCGCCGATTCATACCTATCTAGCGGAGCCGGACTAAACCCTATTTTCAGGCACTTATGTCCAGAAAAGTTGACTCGGGACACCCGCCGACGCGCTCGACGACGCCGTCGTGCGCTCCCTCCTCGCCGCCTACGAAGACACCGACCTCTTCACCACGGCCGTGGCCGAAGCCCAAGGACGCGCACAGCTCGGTCGTGCGCCGCGACGAAGGTGAGCTGTCCGCCGTCGATGCCGAACTGGCCAAGGTCGAGGCAGCAATCGACCGCTACCTCCGGGCCTTCGAGACCGGAGCCATGCCCGAGAGCATCTGCGGCGAGCGAGTCAAAGAACTGGGTAACCGGGCGACGGTCTTGCGAGCGCGTCGTCAGGACCTGACAGACCAGATGGACGACGCTGATCTCACCGCGCCGACGCCCGAGGATCTCCGTGTGCTGCGTGAGCGCGTCGCCGAGGCCGTGGCCGCAGGCGGAACGGGTCCCGTCAAGGTTCTCCTCCAGGCTCTGATCCACGAAGTCAGGGTGGACAGCCGCGACGCCATCCACCCGATCTTCCGTATTCCCAACTACCACCTGGCCCGGGTCTCCAACGGTCCCACCGAAGCGCTCAACAACTTGATCAAACGGATCAAGCGCATCGGCTTCGGGTTCCGCAACTTCGAGAACTACCGGATCCGAGCGCTGCTCTACGCCGGCAAGCCCAATTGGCGCGTGCTCGGGTCGATCGTCGTGCGGTGAGCGGGCAGACCCCGCCAGATTCCGAAGAACCGTATTCCTATGGGTGGGGTCCACCATGAGGACGGCGCGGTTCGCGCACCGTCCCAGTCGGTGGGCGCTGAGGGACTCGAACCCCCGACCTGCTGGTTGTAAGCCAGCTGCTCTAACCAACTGAGCTAAGCGCCCAAGCGCTCCGGCGCCAGAGGTCAATTATTGCCGATACTGGCCGCCGCCCCGACCGGCGGTGGTGTCGGGCGGCCATCGCCCTCAGGCGGCGCCCGCCACGCCCGATCGGTCCAAGGTGAGTTCCCGGTGTTCGAGTCGAAGTCGAACAGCTCGCCGTAACGGCCCCAGTCGACCGCGATGCGGAGTTGCTCACGGGCCTCGTCCTCGGAGAAGCCGCGCCGCAGGAGATCGAGGAAGAACGTCTCGCCGAGCGTGCCGTCTTGGTCGCCTCGAGGCCCCGGCAGATCGCCCGCACCAGTGGCGCCCGCTCGCGGGCACGGCGGGCGAAGATCTCCTTCGACTCGAGGATGTCGGCCGCCACGAAGATCTTGCCGTCCGGGGTGATCTCGAGGTCGGCGTCGTCGACCATGGCCAGCCCGAGCAGCTGCGTGGCGTCGACGATCGGCAGCAGGTCGTCGACCTCGAACGTGAGCTCGCTCGCCAGGTCGGGCAGGTCCTCGCGGCCGCCGTGGGCCTCGAGGATCTCGAGCAGGCCCGACCTCCCGCCCGCAGTCGCCTGGGGCAACGGCGTGTCGATCGGCGAGCCCTCCCCCGGCGACGCCACCGTCCACACGTGCGCCGGGGCGCGGGTGTCACCCCCCGTCATGAACACGTAGATCTCGTCCACCAGCGCGGCGAAGTTCGGGTCGTGACGGTCGCGTGGCTGGGGGAGCAGGCACGGGATCTCGGCGCGGATGCGGCCCGGTTCGCCCCGAGCACGAAGATGCGGTCCGCCAGGATCACGGCTTCTTCGATATTGTGCGTGACGATCAGCATCGACTTCGTAGGGAAGTCGTGGTCGTGCCAGAGCCACAAGAGCTCGGCGCGTAGGTTCTGGGCGGTGAGCACGTCGAGGGCGGAGAACGGCTCGTCCATGAGCAGGGCGTCGGGCTCGACCACGAGCGCGGGGCGAAGCCGACCCGCTGGCGCATCCCGCCCGAGAGCTCCTTCGGATAGGCCGACTCGAAGCCGTCCAGGCCGATCGTGTCGATGGCGCGCTCGGGGTGCTTGCGCCCGGACCCGCCGGGCCCGACCAATGTAGGAGAGGCGCCTCAGTGGCGCCCAGGCGTTGACGAAGTATTAACGGAGGTGCTCGGCGAACGCCTTGCTCCACGGCCGGACCAGGCCACGTAGCTCGGCGCAGCGCTCCTCGCCCAGGACGACGTAGGGGGCGGTGGCGAGCGCGTCGGTGCCGTCCTCGATCTCTTGGCGGCGCTGCGTGCCCGTCGGCGTGAAGCGCAGCTCGTCACTCTGCTCGAGCCAACCCCGCTGACGCAGGTCGTCCTCCGCCTGGCGCCAGTCCTGCTCACTCCACGCCCGCGTGGCGAGCAGGATGCGCGCCGGCACGTCGCCAGCGGCGGCGTGGGTCACGAGCGACTCGAGCCCCGAGAGCCCGTGCACGACCAGCTGCGCGATATGGCCGTCGCCGCGGTACTCGCGCAGGATCGACTGGGCGTGCCAGAGGACGAGATGCGGCTGTAGGGGCCACGCCAGGTCGGCGTGCGCGGCGGCCAGCGGCCGGCCGTCGGTCTGGCGGGCCGCCTCCTCGGCGGCCACGCGGGCCAGCTCGGCGGCGCGGGCAACGTCGGGCGAGCCGACGACGTCGTCGCCGAGGATGCGCCGGAACGCCGCGTCGACGGCGGCGAAGCGGGCGGCGACGAGCTGTTCGGGCGACGCGACGTCCCACGCCGTCGGGATGGCGCGGCGGACGAGCTCGGGGTTGAAGTTGAAGAACGTGGCGATCACGACCTCCGCGCCGACGGCGCCCATCGGCGCGGCGCGCGACGCGAAGTACCCCGCCCGCCCGGTGATGCCGATGCCGGCGTACGCCTCGGCCGCCTCGGGGACGAAGTAGATCATCCCGTGCAGCGGCTCGAGCGTGCGCCACGTCTTGCGGGCGAGCAGCGCGTCGCCGGTGTTGGCGTTGTCGGGGTTGCCCGAGGGGGTCACAGTTCTTCCTCCTGCTTGAGTCGTTCGGCCAGCGGCGCGGTCGCGGCGACGATGGGCCGCCGGCTGGCGTCGTCTCGCACGACGAGGTCGCGGCCCTGCCGCTCGGTGGTGGAGACGCCGACCTCTTGGCAGATCAACAGGCCCGCCAGGTAGTCCCAGCCGTAGAGCGTGCTGCGCCCCACCGTCAGGTAGGCGTCGAGCACGCCCTCGGCCACGGCACAGCACTCGAGCGACGCCGCGCCGAGCGCCCGGAACTGCGCCCAGCCGGGGTAGTGACCCGGGAAGCCCGAGATCCCGACGATGGCGGCGCCCAGGTCCTCGCAGCCCGACGGGGCGATGGCCCGGCCGTCACGCTCGGCGCCCCCGCCCCGGGTCGCCGCGTAGCGGGTGCCGTTCGCCTGGTTCACCACGAGCCCGACGAGTGGGCCCTCGTCGTCGAGCACGCAGATGCTCGTCGAGTAGAACGGCACCCCCCGGTGCGCGTTGGTCGACCCGTCGACCGGGTCGATGACGGCGAGCAGCCCCGTCGGGCCGTCGCCCGAGCGCCCCGACTCCTCCGACCGCACGGCCAGGCCGGCCCCGTGCAGGATCGGCAGGGCGGCGTCGTCGGCCGCCACGTCGAGTTTGTACTGCCCCGGGCCGCGTGCCGCTCGGCCCCCAGTCGTCCAGGTCATCGAGTGCGGCGCGCACCGCGACGACGGCCTCGTCGAGCACCTCGAGCAGGCGGGCCTCGTCCATTCGCTCACCATAGAGGGAGGCACGGCGATCGGGCCGGGTCGCGGAGGCGGTCGATCCCTGCTGTCTAGGCTGCTGACGCTGTGGCTGCCATCGACGTCGCCGGCTACGTGGCCGACCTGAAAGACCATTCGGTCGACCACGGGTTCCACGTGCACGACGAACGGCACTTCGTCGAGACGTACTCGCTGCGCCAGGTCTGGGAGGTCGACCTCCACCCCGAGGAGGGGTGCGGCGGGCCGCTCGACCTGCATCTCGCGCTCGACGTCGACCCCCGGGTCCTGTTGTCGTTCGAAGACGCCGTCGTCCTGCTCGCCGACGACGAGGAGCCACCCGACGAGTTCCACTTCCCGTTGACCTTCACCTGGGCGCTCCCGCCGCTGCCGAGCGGCCCGGACCTGCTGCGCCTCGCCATCGACCTCGCCGGCGTCGGCGGGATCGAGCTGCCCCTCGAGGTCTCGGCGATCGATTCGTTCGCCAACGCCACCGACGGCTCCGAGCGGCGCCTCAGCATCGTGGCCCGCCACCCGGTGTCGCTGGCCCGGGTGTTGAGCGGCGAGGAGCTGCTGTGCGACGTCTTCGACCGCGCCCTCGCCGTGAGCCGCTTCCTGCTCGAGTCGGCGGAAGGCTGGCTGGCCTGACGTGAGCCGGGCCCGCCGGCCACGCGTCTGGGGCGTGGCCGTGCTCGTCGTGATCGTGCCGTTGGCGCTCGCCGCCTGCTCGTCGCAGAGCGGGCAGTCGCTGGCCCAGCAGGCGTGCGTGCACGTGCACACCTCGGTGCACGACTGGGACGCTTCGAAGGTCGCCGGCGTGACCGCGGCGGCGCTCCGCCAACCTGCAGATGAAGGCCGAACAGCAGCTCCGGCTGGCGCTGCCCCTGGCCGCCGACGGCGAACTCCGACGACGGGTCGTGGAACTCGTTGATGACGACGATCTCGGAGATCGGCACCGTCGACGAGGGCCATCTCGTCCCCGCCCTCCAGGCGCAGTGCGTCGTCGCCGACTCGAATCAGAACGTCAACCCGCAGAACCCGGGGAACTCCGGGGGGACGGGTGGTGGCGGTTCTGGTGGCGGTTCTGGTGGTGGCGGCACCACCCCGCCGACGGGGAACGTCAACCCGAAGTCGTAATCGGACCGAGGGGCCGTCCCTCAGCCCGCGCCCGTCGCCGCGGCCTGCTCCCGGCCCACCGCCACGATGGCCGGCATGATCTTGGGCGCCACGTACTGCCCGCCCTGGACCGTGAAGTGGACGCCGTCGGAGCGCCGGACGTTCACGCCGTCAAGGTTGGCCGAGTAGTGCCCGCCCGGGCACGTCACCGCGTCGAGGTCGACGACCGAGTCGGTCTGCGGGTGCTCCGCCGCCACCTGGCGCACCAATGAGTTGTAGACGGCGAGCCGGCGGTTGCTGTCCTCGGGCCACGGCTGACCGTCGGGCTGCTCCCCCTCGTCGGTACACGGGGCGGTGAGGAACACCATCCGCGAGCCGGTCGCCGTCACGAGCTCGGACGCCTGGTTCAGCTGCGCCTTCACGTACGCCGCGTACGTCGGGCTCAAGATGTTCGTCCACTGCCCCTGGTAGAGGCGGTTCACCACTTCCCAGCGCCCGGCCAGCAGCACGACGACGTTCGGCTTCGTCTCGGCCATGGCCGACAGCCACTCGTACGGCCAAGGCTGGTCGGACTCGGCCTCCCCGGGCACGTAGGGCGACCCGTCGCACGCCGACGGTGTGTCGTCGTCGGTGCCCAGCACCTCGACCTCGGGCCCGTTGACGACGCCGCAGCCGAGGATGCCCTTGTCGGAGAGGACGTAGCCGTACTTGTTCTGTTCGGCGGGCAGCGCCAGGCCGAGGCCGAGCGTCAGCGCCACCGAGTCGCCGAAGAGCAGCACGCGGACCGGCTGCGCGCTCGCCGGCACCGGCGGCGCCCCGGGCTGCGTCGTCGTGGTCGTCGCGGTGATGTTGGTGGTGGGGATCCCCGCCACGGCCGCCGTCGTCGTGGTCGCCAGGAGCACGGCGACGAGCACGGCGCCCACGCCGACCGGCACGACGAGCCAGGCCCGCCACTGGCTGACGAACGTGCCCATGCGGATCGGGCGCTCGACCAGGTGGAAGGAGACCACCGACACGGCGAACGTCACGGCCACCCTCACCGCGAAGAGCTCCCACCCGGACGCTCCGGTCCGCTGCCCGTTCAGCCAGATGAAGATCGGCCAGTGCCAGATGTAGAGGCCGTAGGAGATGCGCCCGACGTAGCGGATCGGGGTCAGCGACAAGAAGCGCGGCACGATGCTGCGCGGCGCCGCCACGACGGAGAGGACGACCGCGCCGACCGACAGGCCGATGAGGAAGAACCCGCCCGAGTACGGGAACGACGACGTCGCCGTGACCGCGACCCAGATGACGACCGCCGCGATGGCCCCGACGATGCCCAGGGCGCCGCACACGGCGAGCCCGGCGCTGGAGCGGGGCCGCCACAACTCGCCCTTCTCCAGCCGCCCCTGCTCGTTGGCCCGCTGGGACATGAGCACCAGCCCGACCGCCAGCGCACACCCGATGAAGAGGCACTGTGAGCGAGTGTCCGTGCCCAGGAAGGCCCGGTTCGTATTGGTCCCGTGGTCGTAGACCACGTGCATCCACACGGCCGAGGCGACGGCCGCCGCCACGCACAGCCCGAGCAGCACCTTCAGGCTCTTCGTGAAGTACATGACGCCGAGGACCACCAGCGGCCAGATCAGGTAGAACTGCTCCTCCACCGCCAGGGACCACGTGTGCAGCAGGGGCGAGGCGTTGAGGCTCTGCTGCGCGATGTTCTGCTCCGCGAAGTAGTTCGAGTTGACCAGGATGAAGTGCCAGTTGCTCACGTAGAGCAGCGTGGACAGGGCGTCGAGGCGGAGCGCGGCGTACGTCCCCTTCGGCACGATCACCGCCGCGAAGAACGCGACGAAGAGCATCATCAACAGGAGCGCCGGCAGGAGGCGCCGCGCCCGGCGGGCCCAGAACGCGCCGAGCTTGATCGTCAGCGTCTGGCGCCACTCGCCGATGAGCAGTGACGTGATGAGGAACCCGGAGAGGACGAAGAAGGCGTCCACGCCCATGAACCCGCCGCCCACGTGCGGGACGCCGCCGTGGAACAGCATCACCGCGACCACGGCGAAGGCGCGAACTCCGTCGAGCCCCGGAAGGTACGACAGACGAGTGTGCGAGACCGCGCTCTCGTCGTCCTGCATGCGTGCCTGCCCTCCCGGTCCTGAACGTGGGCTCCGCCGTCCGGGTGCCCGAGGATTGGCCATTGTCGCAGAATCTCGAGGGGGCCCACTGGCGCCAGTCCCGCTGCGGGGCTGGCTACCCTGAGGCCCCCTGAGCCCGTCCCGACCCTTGGCCGCCCCCCTGCCCCGTCGGAGCCCGCCGGTGCGACGACGACGCTTTGTCGCGTTCGTCCTGGTGGTTGCTGTCGTGGGCGTCGTGGCCGCCGTGGCCATCGCCCACCTCGACAACGGCCCGGCGCTGAGCCCCTTGCGCGCCCGGATCGTGTCGATCGCCCAGGGCCAGGTGGGCTACGCCACCGACCCGTCCAACACCTACTGCAACAAGTTCAGCGCGTACTGGGACGCCGGCACCGACGACTGCGGCAACTCGAACCTCGACGAGGAGTGGTGCGCCGACTTCGCCGCCTGGGTCTGGAAGCAGGCCGGCGCCGTCGTCGAGTACCAGCTCGCGCCCGGCTACCTCAACAGCGACTCGGCCAGCTTCTACGTCTGGGGCACGGACCGCGGCACGTGGCACCCCGTCGGCTCGGGCTACGTCCCCCAACCCGGCGACGTCGCCGTCTACGGGCTCGACCCCAGCGCGGTGACCGCCGTGCACGTCGCGGTCGTCGTCGGCGCCTCGGGTGACGACCGGGCGCCCGACGTCGTCAACGGGGACGGCGACCGCACCGGCTACAGCGTTGTCGAGGTCGGCGACCACCAGGCCTTCGCGGACGTGAAGGGGAAGGGCGCGCCGCTCTCGGGCTACGTGTCGCCCTCGTCGCCGTCCGCCACGTCGGCCTCGTCCTGACGGGTGGTGTCGGCGGCGGCGTAGGCGGCCTCCTGAGCCTGGTTGGCCGCCATCGCGGTGACGACCGCCTCGAACACCTTGGCCGTGTCCTGCTCGATGTGGCGCCGGGCCAGCAACAGGCACGCCGCCCCGACGAAGGCGATCGGCATCACGATGAGGAAGGCGGTCCGGTAGTTGTTGTCGAACTGGGCCGCCACCGCGGCCGTCACCAGGGGCGCCGCCGCCGAGCCGAAGACGACGGAGGCCAGGTTGAAGGCGGCGAAGCCGGCGCCGCGCACCTGGGCGGGCGACACGTCGGACAGGCCGGCGCGCAGCGCGGGCACCGACGCCGTCGCCGCCAGCAGCCCGATGAACTGGAACAGGTAGATCAGGCCGTGCGGGATGCGGGCGAACGACAGCACGATGAACGTGGCGCTGATGAACATGCAGACGGCGGGGATGACGACGCGCGCCCCGAGGAAACGGTTGACCCAGCGGTCGGCGATCCGCCCGCCCCAGATCGTGCCCGGGATCCCGCCGGCGACGAGCAGCAGGCCGAAGAGCGTGGTCGCCTTCGTCTGCGTCAGCCCCAGCTGGTTCTGGTAGAAGCTCGGCATCCACGTGCCCACGGCGGTCACGACGAAGCCCACGGTCGACACGCCGACGAGCGCGTAGCGCAGCGTCGGGATGTTCAGGATCACCCGCATGTCGCGGTTGAGGCCCGAGACCATCTCCTTGGTGAAGACCTTGACGCCGTGGGGGAAGAGCGGCTCGAGCTGCTGGTCGGATACCTCCATCTCGTCGCTGTGCGTCACGTGCGCCCGGTCGGCCGTGCCGCGACGCGGCTCGGGCAGGCGCCAGCACATCCACGCCACCACGAGCCCGGGGATGATGGAGACGAAGAAGGCGACACGCCAGCCCTGGCCGTGGAAGAGCGGCCCGAGCGCGCCGCCGATCACGAGCCCGACGCCCAGGCCGACGTAGTTGAGGCACTGCTGGATGGAGAAGGCCTTGCCGCGTTTCTCGATGCCGTAGAAGTCGGCGATGACGCTGCTGCCCGAGGGGTCCGTGATGGCCTGGCCGAAGCCGAGCGTGCCGCGGATGAGCACGAGGAGCAGGAAGGCCGACGTCGGCACGAGCCCGCCCACGGCGCTGATGATCGACCAGGCGACGATCGTCACCGCCATGGCCTTCGTGCGGTTCCAGCGGTCGGCCAGGTAGCCCGAGGGCAGCGTGGCGATCCCGTTCACCAAGATGAACGCAGAGAACAGGATCGCGATGTCCACGTCGTTGACGTGGAAGGCGGCCTTCAGCTGGTTGCTGTCGCCGCGGACGATGTACTGGTCGAGGCCGTCGATGAAGAGCGTGAAGCCGACGACCCACATGGGCCAGTCGGTGACCCGGATGGTGCGCGGCGGCGCGGCGCGGCGTCGTCCCGCCCGTGTCTTCAGCCCCCGCCAGGCTCATGTCGTCGCTGTCCGCCTTTTTGCCTTGCTCGCCCCCCGGCCCTGGCCTGCGGCCTAGGCCCCGGCCCCCGGCGTGTAGTCGGGGGGCAACCCGATGGACTTCATCTCGAGGAAGCTCGAGAGGCCCTCGGGCCCGAACTCGCGGCCCACGCCCGACTCCTTGTACCCGCCGAACGGCGTGGCGAAGTCGATCGGAGCGAACGTGTTGAGCATGTACGTGCCCGTGCGCACCTGGCGGGCCACGCCGAGCCCCCGGTCGTAGTCGGTCGTCCACACCGAGCCGCACAGGCCGTAGTTCGAGTCGTTGGCGATCTCGACCGCCCGCTCGTCGCCGTCGTAGGGGATGACGACGAGCACGGGGCCGAAGATCTCCTCCTGGGCGATCTTCATCTTGTTGTCGACGTCGGTGAAGACCGTCGGCTCGACGTACCAGCCCTTGGCGAAGTCGCCGCCGCTCGGGCGGCCCCCGCCCACGGCGAGCGTCGCGCCCTCCTCGCGCCCGCTCTCGAGGTAGCCCTCGATCCGCGCCCGCTGGCGCTCCGCCACCACCGGCCCGACCTCGGTCGCCGGGTCCATCGGGTCGCCCACCTGCATGGCGGCCACGCCCGCGACGACGGCGTCGACGACCTCGGTGTAGCGGCTCTTCGGCGCCAGGATCCGCGTCTGCGCGATGCAGGCCTGGCCGTTGTTCATGATCGCGTTGGGCAGCAGCGTCGGGATCGTCGTCGCCAGATCGGCGTCGTCCAAGATGATGGCCGCCGACTTCCCGCCGAGCTCGAGCGTGCAGCGCTTCAGGCGCTCGCCGCACAGCCCGCCGATCTTCTTCCCGCCCACGCCCGACCCGGTGAAGGTGATCTTGTCGACGCCCGGGTGCTTCACCAGGTGCTCGGACACCTCGCGCCCCGCCGGCACGACGGAGAGCACGCCCTTGGGCAGCCCCGCCTCCTCCAAGATCTCCGCCAGCCGGAACGCGTCGAGCGGCGTCTCCGGCGCCGGCTTGTAGACCACCGTGCACCCCGCCGCCAGGCTCGGCGCCAGCTTCGCGGCCGCGATGAACAGCGGCACGTTCCATGGGGCGATCGCCCCCACGACGCCCACCGGCTCCTTCGTCACCAGCACCTTGGGGTTCAACAGCCCGTCGCGCACCTCGTCGAAGGCGAACGTCCCCGCCAGATCGGCGTAGTAGTTGAAGATCATCGTCGGCGCCAACACCTGGCCCAGGTTCGAGAACGTGATCGGCGCGCCCATCTCAGCCGTGATGAGCTCGGCCATGTCCCCCATCTCGGCGGTGATCTGCGCCGCCGCCTTGCGCAGGATCTCGCCCCGCTCGGCCGGCGCCATGCGCGGCCACGGCCCGCGGTCGAAGGCGATCCTCGCCGCCGCGACCGCCTTGTCGATGTCGGCCTCGGTGCCGTCGGGCACCGTGGCGATGACCTCTTCGGTCACCGGCGACACGATGCCGATCGTGTCGGTCCCCTCGGGCGCCACCCAGTCACCGCCGATGTACAAGCGGTCGTAGTCCCGAATCGCCATGGCGTCCCTCCCAGGGGTCAGAGGGCCCGCGCCCCCGCCGCCGGCCCAACCCCGCGGCGCCCCAAGGGTAGTGGCGCCCGTGGCGGACCCGACAGTCCGGTCCCCCGTCTACGGGCTCTCGCTGTTGTCGATGTGGGCGACGATGCCGCCGTCGTCCTCCACCCAGCCCTTTCCGGCCGCGTACGCGCACATGCCGGCGAAGCGCTCGTCCCACTCGTCCGTCGCCGCCGGCCCGGCCAGCGCCCGCAGCGCCACCGGGTCGACGACCACGTGCTCGTCGTCCTTGAGCCGCCCGAGTCCCGCCTGATGCACGACCTCGGCGAGATCGCCCTCGCCTTCGACCCCCACCGAGAAGCGCGTGAAGTCCGCCGGGTCCACCAACAGGACCCTCGACTCGGCCAGGTCGATCACGATGCGCACCGGCTCAGCCCGCGTCCGCCGCCAACCAGCGGGCGAAGTCGTTCTCGTCCTCCTGGATCGCCCGGGCCAGCGCGTCGAGCGCCGGGCCCCGCGACCGCCGCTTGCTCTGGGCGTGGGCGCGGGCGTCGAGACCGAGTGCGGCGCGCGCCCGCTCCTTCGCCGTCGCCACGACGTCGTCCGGCGGCACCAGCTCGTCGAAGTACCCGCTGGCGAGCACATCGGCCGGCCCGAACTGATGCGAAAGGATCACCGCCTTGTCGACGGCGCCGGGCGTGAGGCGGAAGCGGAGCAGCTCGATCGCCGCCCGCGGCATCGTCAGGCCGATGGCGACCTCGTTCGCCGTCCACCGGTACGAGTCGGCGTCGGGCCCGACGCGCCAGTCCGCCGCGCACATCAAGAACGTGCCCATCGCGATGGCGTGGCCCGTGCACCCGACGACGACGGGTCGCTCGTAGGTCAGGAGGCGCTGGGCCAACCTGAACCCCCCGATGACCATCTCGCCGGCGGCGGCCCCGCCGGCGCCGATCGTGGCCAGGTCGAACCCGGCGGTGAACATGCCCGGCCGTCCGGTGAGCACGATGGCCGCGCCGTCCGCCTCGGCCCGGTCGACGGCGGCGCCGATCGCCGCCTGCATCTCGAGGCTCAGGGCGTTGACCTTCCCGTCGTCGAGCGTGATCGTGGCGACGCCGTCGCTGAGCTGGTAGTCGAGCAGGGACAAGGGTTCCCCCGTTGGTCGCGGAGCGTGCGGCCCGGAACTTAGTTCCCACGCCTGGCCGGGCGGCCCGAGTCGGCTTGGGGCCGCCGGCGGCGGCCACGTCGGTAGAGTGCCGCCCCGTGCCCGACATCGACCAACGCGACCCCGAGCAGGTGGCGGCCATCCTCACCCGCTGGCTCGCCACCAAGACGCCCGGCGGGCAGGGCCCCGAGGTCTTCGGCGTCGAGGCGCCGGCCTCCAACGGGTTCTCCAACGAGACGATCCTGTGCCGGACCCGCTCGGCCGACGGTGAGGAGCGCCGCCTGGTCGTCCGCGTGGCGCCGACCAAGCACCTGCTGTTCATGGACGCCGAGTTCTCGACGCAATACCGCGTGATGAAGGCGCTGGCCGACGGCGGGGCGGCGGTGCCGCTCCCCCGGCTCGGCTTCTACGAGGAGGACACGCAGTACCTCGGCGTGCCGTTCTTCACGATGGACCACGTCGAGGGCAAGATCCCGTCCGACAACATCCCCTACACGATGGAGGGATGGGTGATCGAGGCGACGCCCGAGGAGCAGGCGCGCATGTGGTGGAGCGGCGTCGACGCGCTGGCCGCGGTGCACAAGACGGACTGGCGCGCCCTCGGCCTCGATTGGCTCGGTATGGCGGGGCGTGGCAAGCCGGGCATCGAACAACAGATGTCGTACTACCGCGACTTCCTCGACTGGGCCGCCAAGGGCCAGAAGGTCCCGGTGCTCGAGCAGACGTGGCACTGGTTGGTCGACCACCAGCCGGCCGAGGAGGGCGAGGTCGTGCTCAGCTGGGGCGACAGCCGGCTCGGCAACATCATCTGGGACGACTTCCGCGCCGCCGCCGTCCTCGACTGGGAGATGGCGTCGTTGGGCCAGCCCGAGATGGACCTGGGCTGGTACCTCTACTTCAACCGCCAGTTCGCGGACCCGCTCGGCGTGCCGCGACCGCCGGGCTTCGGGTCACACGAAGAGACGATCGAGCGCTATTCGCAGCTGCTGGGGCGCCCGATGCGCGACGTCTTCTTCTACGAGATCTTCTCGGGCTTCCGCTTTGCCGTCGTCATGCTGCGGCTCTCCGACCTGTTGGTGGGGAGCGACATCTTGCCGATGGAGTCCGACATGGGGACGAACAACATCGCGACGCAGCTGCTCACGACGATGCTGGAGCTGGGCCCGCCGGAGTAGTCGAGGGCCTCGGCGCGCATCGCCCGTCGTGAGAGTCGACACGCATTGCGACGAAGGCCGTCGTGACGAGATTCGAGGTGAGTAGACATTTGACGTTGAGAAGCGATGTCAGGCAATCACTGGAAACGGCGTACGCGAGAGTCACGACGCGCCTTCCACCGGACCTCGCCGGACGTGTCGACCTCCTCAGGCCGTCATGGCGGGATACCTGGGGCGGACCACTGAACGGGCAATTGCGGCGTCGCGATCTCGTTCGTGATCTGGCGCGGACCATTGAGTTCGACCAGGTGATCGAAACCGGCACCTATCGAGGAACGACCACCGAGTTCCTCTCCGCCGTGTTTGGTGCACCGACCATCAGCGTCGAAGCCAACCCCCGGATGTTCTCCTACAGCAGCCGGCGTTTGGCAGCTCGGTCAGACATCACCGTTGAGTTCGGCGATTCCCGGGCTGCCTTGCAAAGGGCCGCAGGCGATGGCGCCGGCAAGAGTGAATCGGTCTTTGCGTATCTTGACGCCCACTGGGAGGAGGACTTGCCCCTCGCCGAGGAGCTCGAGATCATCGCCTCCAATTGGAGTCATGCCGTCGTCATGATCGATGACTTCCAGGTTCCCGGCGACGAAGGATATGCGTACGACGATTACGGCCCCGGAAAAGCCCTCACCGCGGACTACCTCCCCGTCGGCGCCCTCACCGATTGGTCCGTCCTCTACCCGTCGGCGGCTTCCGAGGATGAGACTGGTGCTCGACGTGGTTGCTGTGTCCTGGCCTCTTCGGCCATGAGCCAGGTCGTACAGATCCCCAGCCTGAGACTCAGCAGCACGCTCTAGAGGGCCCGACCTCTCGGGCCCGTCGTCGACGATGGCGTCGTCGCCCGGGGGAACCACTGCCACGCCGGCGCCCCGTAGGCGGTCGCCCAGCCACTGTGCGCCGTCGGGGTCCGACATGTGGTCCTGCCAGCCCTGGAGGATCCGGTGGAGATCGTCCTTCGTCGGGACGTTGGCGATGACGTGGACGGTCATCTTCTTGTCGTAGTCCGGTGACGGCCTGACGTGCATGCCACCGAAGGGGTCCTCGCTGACGTGCGGCGACGGCTCCCGCAGGACGTAGAGCTCGCCGGTGTCCTCCACGTAGTTCAGCTCGTGGCGGACGCCGTCCTTGTCGAGCCACTCCGCCCCCAGCTCCAGCTCGGCCGACGCCCGTCTCCGTGGGTCGGCCTCGTAGAACTCATCGATGTCCATCGCCGGGACACTAGTTGGGACCAGGGGCGACACCTTCGTTGTCGGACGGTGGGAGCGATCGGGGAACGGGGTCTCCACCGTGGCGGCCATGCCCGACTCTGCACGCTCTTCATCGTCCGCTCCGACCGCCCCGTCGGCCGTGCGACCGGCCCGTCCGCCCGCCGGCGGACCCGTCCCCGCGTCGCCGTCATCGACCAGATGGCGGCGGAGTGGCGCACGGTCGGCCGCACCGGTCTCGCGGTACGGGCGCTGCACGAGGTCGCCCGGCGAGATCCCGGCCTCGCCGGTCTCGTCTTCGGCGACGGTGACCGGCCGCCCGTCTGTCCCACCCCGTGCGACCTGGTCGCCCACATGCGGCGGGCATCGGGACGCGCCGCGCGTGACGAGGCGGCGCGCCTGGTGCGCGTCTTGCTGCGGGAGGCCGGCACCGACCCGTTCATCCCCCGGCTGCTGATCCAGGTCCTGGTGCCGGGCCTGGTCAGCGTCGCCGGCAAGCTCCGCTGGGGCCGGGGCGGCGACTGGCAGGACGCGGAGGAGTTCTTCGGCGAGCTGCTGACGACCGCATGGTGCGTCGTGGCCGAATGGGCTGGCCAGGACCGTCGTTACGCCGTCCTCGACCTGCTCTCCGCGATCCGGTGTCGCCTCCGCCGCCAGCTCTTCCGGTCCAAGGACCTTTCGGCGCGCGTCGTCGCCCTGGGACCTGACGACCCGGTCGACCGCACCCGTTCCACCGAGACGCTGCTCGATGAGCTGGCCCGCACCCTGGTGGACCACGGGGCACACGACGAGATGCCGCTCGAGGAGCTCCAGGTGATCTACGCCCACAGCGTCCTCGGCTACTCGATCGCCGAGCTCGCCGTACTGACCGGTCGCGATCGCCGGGCGCTCTACACCCGGCGGGACCGGGCTCGTCGCCGTCTTTGCGCCTGACGACCCCTGTACGGACCGGATGGCGCGTGCGTATGGTGGGCGGGCAGTGGCTGAGGGGTTCGGGACCACCGAGGGTCGGCGTCCGCGCCTGGCTCGCGGCCGCCCTAATTGGTGGGTCATCCTCGCCGTGTCGCTGGCCCTGATGGCGCTTGCTCGTCGCGACGGCGGGCAACCCGGCCCGCGGCCCCCAAGGGTCGGGCGGTCACGTGCTCGCCGACTCGCGGGCGCACGGCGCGCACAACGGCGACGGCGATCCTCCCGCGCCGCGTGCGCCCGCCGCGACGACGACCACGACGGCGCCGACGGTGGTGACGCCGCCGACGTCGGTGACGTCGTCACTGCAGCCGCTGCACGGGGTGGCGACGCCGACGGACGCGCCGGCGGGCACGGGTGCGAGCCGCGCCGTTGACGACGACCACCACCGTCGTCCCGACGACCACCACGACCGTGGCGGCGTCGCATCCGTCCGACATCCAGTCGCAGGGTGTGATCGAGCCACCGCAGCAGCGTTCAAGCGGCTTCGGCTTCACCGGCAACGGCGCCATGGAGGTCTCCGTGACGTGGTCCGGCGACACGTACCTCACGATGCAGGTCAGTTGTCCCAGCGGCAGCCAGAACGTCGGCGGGTCGTCCGCCATGGCGGCGTCGCTGCCCGACGCCAGCGGCAGCTGTCTGGCCACGGTGAGCGAGCCGACCACCGAGTCGGCCGCCTTGACCTACACGATCACGATCGGTCCCGCCGGTGGCTAGACCGCCGGCCGGAAATCGGCACCGTCTGCACCGGGTCGCCGACGTCCTCGGTGCCGTCCTGGCGGCGCTGCTCGCCTTCACCGCCGTCCCGGCCGCCCTGGTGCTCGTGGTCGGGAACCCGTTGTCGGGCGGTCTCGGCCACGTGTGGCAGCCGGTCCCGCGCGACCTGTTGTGCGCGCTCGCCGTTGCCGCCTGGGTGGCCTGGGCGGCCTGCGCGTCGCAGCTGATCCGGGGCGTCACGGCGCACGTGCGCCACGGCGAGATCCGCCCGCTCGGCGTCGCCTCCCCGCTCGACCGCCTGGCGGCCCGCATCGCCATCGGCGTCCTCGCGCTCAGCGGTGCGGGCGCCCCGCTGGCCGTGGCGACGGTGGCGGGCGCGTCGACGCCGACGGTGGCGGTGTGTGGCGCCGGCTCAGGCGCCCGGCCTTTCGCAGCCCGCGCCGTCCGCCCCGGCGGCGGACCCCGCCCACACCGTCGCCCCCGGCGAGGGCCTGTGGCAGATCGCGGACGCTCGTCTCGGCGACGGCGCCGACTGGATGCAGATCGCCGCCCTCAACCTCGGCCGCGACATGGGCGCCGGCCGTCGCTTCGTCGATCCCGACCGCGTCGAGGCCGGCTGGCGGCTGCGCCTGCCTCCCGAGGCCAAGGCGCGCCGCCGCGACGAGGCCCACTCCGCGCCCCCACCCCGGCGCTCCGGCGCCCCCGACCGCCTGCCCGAGCTCGTCGCCCTCGGGTTCGGCTCCCTGGCCTGCGCCGCCCTGGCCCGTCGCTCTAGGAGCCGCCGCCGCCCCGCCCCGTTCTCCGGCGACTTCGACCTCGACCTGCCCTTCGGGCGCACGCCCACGGCGTCCGAGGCGGCGGTCGACGCCGATGCGCTTCTCCAGCGCCTCCACGGTGTCCCCGCCCTGCACGCCTTCGAGGCCGCCAACTGTCTGCTCGGCGACACGTTGGCGCACCACGAATCGCCGCCCCGAGTCCGCACTGTCTGCGTCTCGCCGGCGGGCGTCGCGTTCACCCTGTCGGACGCGTGCTCGCCGGGACAAGCACCCGACGGGTTCGTCGCCCTCGAGGACGGCCGCACCTGGCGCGTCGACCACACGACGCTCGATGGCATCGAGCCTGCGTTCCCCTACGTCCCGCTCGTCGTGCCGATCGGCGAGGACGACGAGGGCACATGGCTCGTGGCCCTCGGGCCGGGCGACGTGTTGCCCGTCCTCGGTGAGTCCGCCCCGTCCTTGCTGCGCGCCGCCCGCGCCGCGGCGACGTCATGGGCGTGGTCCGATCTCGTCGTCGTCACCGACGACCCGGGCGTCCGCGGCACACGCCACGCGCCGCGGCGCCGGCGCCGGCGCCACCCCTCTCCTCTTCTTCGGCGACCCCGCCGCGCTGCCGCCGCAGGTCGCCCGCCACGCCGCCGTCGTCACCACGGCGCCCGTCGCCGCCAGCGACCTCACCGTGCTGGTCGACCGGCAGGCGGCGACGCTCCACCCGGTCGGCCGCGTTCTGCAGCCCGACCTGCAGTCGGCCGAGACCGATCGGCTGATCACCGAGCTCGTGGCGCCGCCGACCGACCCGGCCGGGGTCCCGGTCGTCGAACCGGATCCGGCGCCGGCCCGCCGGCCCGAGCCACCCACGCCCGCCGTCGCCGCCGAAGCCTTGACGCCCGGCCTCGTCGACGTGCGCCTTCTCACCGTCACGCCCCGGCTCGATGGGCTCGCCGAGGACCTGCCGCCCAACCGGGCCCGCCGCGCCGTCGAGCTCGTGGCGTACCTCGCCCTCCACCAGCCCGACGTCATCACGAGCGACCGGCTGCGCACGCGCGTGCTCGGCTCCTCCGACGCCGACGCCGCGGCCAAGACGCTGCAGAACACGGCGTACGCGGCGCCGGCGCGCCATGGGCGCCGACGACGCGGGCGACCCGCTGTTCCCGTCCGGCTCGCGCAACGGCCTCTATCAGCTGTCGCCGCGGGTCACCGTGGACGTGCACCGTGCCGCGACGATCGCTGCGGCGGCCAAGGCGCATACCGACCCGCAGTTCGCCATGGCGCACTACCGCGCCGCGCTCGATCTCGTCGAGGGCGAGCCGCTGGCGAACGCCCTGTCCGGCTACTCGTGGTGGGAGGCCGAAGGGCACGGCGCCCGCGTCGCGACGGTCCTCGTCGACGCCGCGTGTCGCCCTCGCCGAGCTGGCCGCCGTGGCCCACCTCTTCGACCTGGCCCGCTGGGGCCTCGAGCGCGCCCGGCTCGTCGAGCCCTACAGCGAGGCGCTGTCTCGTGCCGCCATGGAGCTCGCCGCCGCCGAGGGCGACGCCGACCGGCTGCGCCTCGAATGGCGCGAGTGCCAGCGCCGCGTCGACGCGCTCGATCCGGGCAGCACCCCCTCGCCGCGCACCGAGACGCTCTACGGCGAGCTCAGCCGCCGCGTGCTCGTCTCGGGCCTGCGCCCACGCCTGAGCCTGATCAGTCGGCGCCCGCGTCCTCGTACGGCGCGCACGACATCCTCCAACCGGGCCACCCGGCTGCCCTTGATCAACGCCGCGTCGCTCGGCCCGAGCCCGCGCAACAACGCCACCGCCTCGCCGGCGTCGTCGACCCGCGCCGGGCCGTACAGCTCCGTCTGGTACCCGACGACCTCGACGCCCAGCGACTCGCCCAGCTCGGCCATCCGCCGGTGCTCCGCCTCGGTCGTCGCGCCGAGCTCGGCCATGAGCCCGAGCAGCGCCAGCTTGCGGTCGGCGCCCAGCGCGGCCAGCGAGCGCAACGCCGCCTCCGTCGACGCCGGGTTGGCGTTGTAGCAGTCCACGATCAGCACCGGCCCGCCGTCCGCCTCGTGGCGCACCTCCATGCGCAGCGCCGGCGCCTCCACCGTGGCCAACGCGCTGCACCACGCCGTCGAGCGGGACCCCGCACCACAACGCGGTGGCCGCGGCGGCGAGCGCGTTCGACACCTGCTGCACCCCGTGCAGCGCCAGGCGCACGTCCGCCTCGCCCCACGGCGACACGAGATGGAACGACGGACGGAGGTCGTCGTCGAGCGACACCCGCTCGGCGCGCACGTCCGCCTCGCCGACGCCGGCCGTCGAGTACCCGACGACGGGACCGCGGCACTGCGACTGCATCCCGGCCACCCGCGGGTCGTCGAAGTTGAGGATCGCCACGCCGGTCTCGGGCAGCGCCGCCACGAGCTCGCTCTTCGCCCGCGCCACGCCGTCGAGGTCCCCGAAGAACTCGATGTGCGCCATCGCCACGCTCGTGACCACGCCCACGTCCGGACGCGCCACCTCCGCCAACCGAGCGATGTGGCCGACCCCGCGCGCCCCCATCTCGAGCACCACCCAGCGCGCGTCGTCGGGTGCGTTGAGCAGCGTCAGCGGCAGGCCGAGCTCGTTGTTGAACGACTGCTCGCTCGCCGCCGTCGGGAACGCCGTCGCCAGGCACGCCCGCACCAAGTCTTTGGTCGTCGTCTTCCCCACCGACCCCGTGATGCCGATCACGCCGCCCGACACCCGTCCCCGCGCCAGCGCGCCGAGCCGCATCAGCGCGGCCCCGGTGTCGTCGACGGCGATCGCCGTCGCCTCGACGCCGTCCGAGTCCGGCGCCCGCGCCGTCAGGTACGCCGGCGCCCCGGCCGCCACCGCCGCGCCCACGAAGTCGTGCCCGTCACGCTCCGCCTCGATCGGCACGAAGAGCTGACCGCGGACCAACGAGCGCGAGTCGATCGACGCGCCGTCGACCTCCACGTCGGGCCCGATGAGCGCTGCGCCGAGCCACGCTGCGAGCTCAGATGTCGAGAAGCGCACGCATCAGTCTCCGGCGGGCGATCCTATAGCCTCGACCGATGCCCGAACCCGCCCCACAGCCGCAGCTGGCGGTGGTCTACGGGGGCCCCTCCGCCGAGCACGAGGTCTCGTGCGTCTCGGCGCGCCGCATCGTGCAAACGGCGTTGGACGGCGGATGGGACGTCACCGCGATCGGCCTCACCCACGATAAGAAATGGGTCGACGCCCGCGCCGTGCTCGTCGACGTCGCGTCCAACAACGACACCCACGCGCTCACGTCCCCCGACGACCTCCTCGTCGACTTCCCCGACGCCGAGCTCCCCGGCCTCGGCGCCGCCCTCGCCGCCAACGCCGTCGTCTTTCCCGTCCTCCACGGCCCCTTCGGCGAGGACGGCGTCATCCAGGGCCACCTCGAGGCGCTCGGCGTCCCCTACGTCGGCGCCGGCGTTCTCGCGTCGGCCATCTGCATGGATAAGGGCATCGCCAAATCGGTCCTCCACGACCACGGCCTCCCCGTCGCCGCCTGGCGCCTCGCCAGCCGCGCCACGTGGTCCCGCGACCTCCTCGACGAAGCGGCGCAGGCGCTCGGCCTCCCGCTCTTCGTCAAGCCCGCCAACCTCGGCTCCTCCATCGGCGTCACCAAGGCCACCGACCTCGCCGCCGTCGGCGACGCCGTCGCCGCCGCCTTCGAGTTCGACGACCACGTCATCATCGAGGAGTTCGTCCGCGGCCGCGAGCTCGAGCTCGGCGCGCTCGGCAACGACGACCCCCGCGTCACCCACGCCGGCGAGATCCTCGCCAGCCGCGACTTCTACGACTACGACGACAAGTACGTGCTCGGCGCCGCCGAGACCGTGGCCCCCACCGACCTCACCCCCGCCCAGCTCGCCCACGCCCAGCGCGTCGCCCTCGCCGCCTACCGGGCGCTCCGCGTCGAGGGCCTCGCCCGCATCGACCTGTTCCTCCAACCCGACGACGAGATCGTCGTCAACGAGGTCAACACGATGCCCGGCTTCACCCCCATCTCGATGTTCCCCATGCTCTGGGAGGCCGAAGGCCTCTCCTTCGCCGCCGTCCTCGCCGAGCTCGTCCGCCTCGCCCTCGAGCGCCACGCCCGCCGCCGCAGCCTGCGCACCCACCGCCTCGTCTGACTGCTGCTCTGCCTGCTCTGCGCCCGCCCCGCCTGCCCCGCCGGGCCCCCCTCCGGGCGGCTCCCGGCCCGACCGCCGGGCCCGCCGGGCGTCGACCGACGCGGTCGGCCACCATATGTGCAGGCCGCAAGGGGTCTGCACACACCCCTTCGGTACCGTGCGGAGTGTGGTGATGACGTTCGAGGGCTTCGAGACCGACACGTGGGAGACGCTCCCCGGTGCCAGTCGTCTCACCATGGCGCAGCGCGAGGCGATCGAGTCGGACGATCCCCTGTTGTGCGTCGTCGCCGGCGCCGGCGCCGGCAAGACACGGGTGCTCACGCTGCGGGTGGCGCGTCGGGTGCGCGAGGGGACGATCGAGGCGGACCGCACGCTCGTCACGACGTTCAGCCGCAAGGCCGCCGACGAGCTCCGCACCGCGCCTGTGGTCGCTCGGTGTCTCCGGCGTGAAGGCCGGGACGTTCCACCGCACGGCGTTCGGGCTCCTGCGCGAGCACCGCGAGCTGCGCAACCGCCCGGCGCCCCAGCTCATGACCGACCGTCGCCGCATGCTGGCCGACGTCGCCAAGGTCGACGCCCGCCGCACCCGCGCCCTCGACGGGGAGATCGGTTGGGCCAAGGCCCGCCTCGTCACGCCCGAGCACTACGAGGCCGAGGCGCGCCGCCACCGCCGGCGCAGCGGGCTGAGCACACAGCAGGTCGCCGACGCGTACGCCGCCTACGAGGCCGAGCGCACCCGGCGCCGGGTCCTCGACTTCGACGACCTCATCGTCGCCTGCGCCGACGCGCTGGCGGGTGACGCCGAGTTCGCCGACTCCATCCGCTGGCGGACCCGGCACCTCTTCGTCGACGAGATGCAGGACGTGAACCCCGCCCAGTTCCGCCTCCTCACGGCCATGCTCGCCGACGACCCGGACCTCTTCGTCGTCGGCGACCCGAACCAGTCCGTCTACGGCTTCAACGGCGCCGACCCCACGCTGCTCGCCCGCCTGCCCGACCTGCTGCGCGGCACGAAGGTCATCCGCCTCGACGAGAACCACCGCTGCACCCCTCAGGTCGTGGCGGTGGCCACCGCCGTGTTGCGCGCCGGCGGCTCGTTCTCCGGCGACCCCGACGGCGATGGCGACGAGGAGGCCGACGAGATCGTGGCGCCCCGGACGACGCGGGTCGACGGCCCGGTGCCCAAGGTCATCGCGCACGAGACGGACGAGGACGAGGCGGCGTGGGCGGCCACGCAGGCTCGGATGTCGCGCACGCCCGGGCGACGCTGGTCGAGCATCGCCGTGCTGACGCGCACCAACGCGCAGCTGGCGAAGGTGCAGGCGGCCATGGACGCCGCCCGCGTGCCGAGCCGGATCGCAGGTTCGGATCTTGGACCGGGGAGCGACCTGCAGGCGGACGACGACGGTGACGGCCCGGGCGGTCGCCGCGGCGGTTCGCACCGGTTTGCCGACGCGGCGGCCGACGTTGCCGTCGACGCGATCGACGCCACCGAGGACGCCGTCACCGAGGACCCGGCCACCCGTGACGCGGTCGTGCTGACGACGTTCCACCGGGCCAAGGGACTCCAGTGGCCGACGGTCATGGTGCTCGGGCTCGGGGCGGGGCTGATGCCGATCGCCTCGGCGCAGACCGACGCTGCGGTCGACGAGGAGCGCCGTCTGCTCTACGTGGCGCTGACCCGCTCCGAGGACGAGCTGTGGTGCAGCTGGTTCGAACGGGCGGCCGACCGTCCGTCGCGGTGGCGCGGCGGTGGTCCGAGCCCGTGGCTGGCACCGATCGAGCGGGCCGTGGCTCAACTCGAGAAGGAGGCGGCGCCGACGGCCGCCTCCGAGGTGTCGGCCCGGGTCGCCGAGCTGCGCCAACGCCTCGCCGAGGGAAGCGAGGACGGCGAGCACGACCCGGTAAGGTCGGTCCGCCCGATCGACCGAGGTGGGGGTGGCCGTCGCATGTCGGATGTCCTGGAGCAGCTGCGCAAGGCCGTGGGCGAGAGCCACGTCCGTGTCGGCGACGCCGTCCACGAGGACTACACCCACGACGAGACGCTGACCGTCTCCCCCGTCGTGCCGCTGGCGCTCGTGCTGCCCGGGTCGACCGACGAGGTCGTCGAGGTGCTGCGGGTGGCCCACGAGCATCGAGTGCCGGTGATCGCCCGGGGCAGCGGGACGGGGCTCTCGGGCGCCGCCGTCCCCGTGCCCGACGGGATCCTGTTGGCCTTCGATCGGATGAACCGCATCCGCGAGATCGACACCGAGAACCAGGTCGCCGTCGTCGAGCCCGGCGTCACGCTCGAGCAGCTCAACGCGGCGCTGCTGCCCTTCGGCCTGATCTACCCGGTGTCGCCGGGTGAGCAGAGCTCCTCCCTCGGCGGCAACACCGGGACCAACGCCGGCGGCATGCGGGCCGTGCGCTACGGCGTGACCCGGCACCACGTCCTCGGGCTCGAAGTCGTGCTGCCCGACGGTCGGGTCCTGCGCACCGGCGGGAAGTTCGTCAAGTGCTCGACCGGTTACGACCTGACCCAGCTCCTCATCGGCTCGGAGGGGACGCTGGCGGTAACGACCGAGGTGATCGTGAAGGTGCAGCCCCGCCTGACGGCGTCGACGACGGTGCTGGCGCCGTTCGGGACGCTCGACGAGGTGACGCACGCCGTGCCCCGGATCGTGGCGAGCGGCGTGAACCCGACGATCCTCGAGTACGCCGACGCGCTCGTGCTGGGCAGCATTACCCGTTCGGCCGGCCTCGACCTCGGCATCCCCGCGTCGGTCCAGGAAGCGGCGCTGGCGTACCTCATCGTCGTGTTGGAGCAGACGAGCGACGCCCGCTTGGACGAGGACGTGGAGCAACTGGGGACGTTGCTCGGCGACCTGGGCGCGATCGACGTCTACGTCTTGCCGCCGCAAGCGGGCGCCGACCTCATCGTGGCCCGGGAACGCCTCTTCTTCGTGACCAAGGCGGCCGGCGCCAACGACATCATCGACGCCGTCATCCCACGGGCCGCCATCGCCCAGTACCTGGCCAAGGTGGCCGAGCTGGCCGCCGCGGCCGAGACGTTCGTCAGCGGGTGCGGGCACGTCGGGGACGGCAACGTGCACCTCGGCGTCTTCCAACCCGACGTCGAGAAGCGCAAGGCGCTCACCCGGGAGATCTTCCAGGCGGCGCTCGACTTCGGGGGCGCGATCTCCGGCGAGCACGGGCTCGGCACCGAGAAGGAGCCGTACTTCCTCGAGATGGCGGACCCGACGGAAATAGAGCTGATGCGCTCGATCAAGAAGGTGTTCGACCCGTTCGGGATCCTCGGGCCCAACCGGATGCTCGGGCTGACGGCGAGCGCGACCGATTCCGAGACAGGAGCAGAGACAGGAGTGACCTCATGAACGGTGCCCGTGCCCTCCTCTCGACGTTCGTCGACGCGGGTGTCGACGTGTGCTTCGCCAACCCCGGCACCTCGGAGATGCACTTCGTCGCCGCGCTCGACGACGTGCCCGCCATGCGCGGCGTCCTATGCCTCTTCGAGGGCGTCGTCACGGGCGCCGCGGACGGCTACGGGCGCATCGCGGGGCGGCCGGCGGCGACGTTGCTGCACCTGGGGCCCGGGCTGGGCAACGGCCTGGCCAACCTGCACAACGCGCGACGGGCGCACACGCCGATCGTGAACGTGGTGGGTGACCACGCCACGTACCACGGGCGCTACGACGCGCCGCTCCAATCGGACATCGCGTCGATCGCCAGCGCGGTGTCGGGCTGGTACCGCTCGAGCGCCCGGTCCGACGACGTGGCGGGGGACGGTGCTGACGCGGTCGCCGCTTCGATGGGCCCGCCCGGGTGTGTCGCCACCCTCGTCCTTCCCGCGGACGCCTCGTGGTCCGAGACCTCGACGGGCCCGTGCCCACCGCGCCCTTTGCGCCGGGCCACGGTGGTGCCGGCCGACACGATCGACGAGGTGGCCAAGGCGCTGCGCTCGGGTGAGCGCACGGCGTTGCTGCTCGGCGGACGCGCGTTGCGCGCCGAGGGACTGGACGCGGCCAGCCGGGTCGCGGCCAGCACGGGAGCGGCGCTACTGGGCGAGACGTTCCCCGCCAACCTGGAGCGGGGCGCCGGCGTCCCCGCCGTCGAGCGGCTCATGTATTTCGCCGAGATGGCGCAGGCCCAGCTCGAAGGGGTGCGCCACCTGATCCTCGTCGACACGACCTCACCGGTCTCGTTCTTCGCCTACCCGGACAAGGCGAGCGACCTCGTGCCCATCGGATGCACCGTGCACACACTCGCAAGCTCGGGTGAGGACGCAGCAGGGGCGCTGGCCGCCCTGGCCGAGGCGGTGGGTGCCCCGGCGGACGGCGCCGTGCCTGCGCCGGCCGGGCGGCCCGATCGCCCGAGCGGCGCGCTCGACCACCGAGTCGCTGGCCGCCGCGGTCGGCGCCGTCCTGCCCGAGGGCGCGATCGTCGTCGACGAGGGCAACACGTCGGGGCTCTTCGTGCCCGGCGCCACAGCTGGCGCGCCACGCCACGACTGGCTCACGCTGACCGGCGGGGCCATCGGGATCGGGTTGCCGTTGGCGACGGGCGCCGCCGTGGCCGCGCCGGAGCGCCCCGTGCTGTGCCTGCAGGCCGACGGCAGCGCGATGTACACCCTGCAGGCGCTGTGGACGCAGGCCCGGGAGGGGCTCAACGTGACCACGGTGTTGCTGTCGAATCGGAGCTACGCGATTTTGAACATCGAGCTGCACCGTGTGGGCGCGGATGCGGGTGGTCCCCAGGCGAGGCGGCTCCTCGATCTGACCGAACCGGACCTCGATTTCTGTGAGCTGGCACGCGGCATGGGCGTGGAGGCGCGGCGGGCCGAGAATGCCGAGGACCTCGTTGACGCGCTCGAAGCGGGCTTTCGCGAAGCGGGCCCGTCGCTGGTCGAGGTGCAGCTCTAAGCGCGTCCGATCAACGGCGGCACAACCGCCCGAGCAAGGCAGCGACAACATACGGGCGGTCGGCCGGGGAATAGAGCTGAACGGCTCTATAGGTCGGGCAACCCCACTGTCAATATTCGACGGACACCGACGTTCTGCGATGCGTAGTCGGGTGCTTGACCGATCGGCTCTCCGGCAGCTGATCTTGGCGATGGCCAAGCGCCCGACTAGGAGTCGGCGAACTCGACCACGACGGGTGCGTGATCCGAGGGCTTCTTGCCCTTCCGGGCGTCACGATCGCGATACGCCCCCGTGGCGCGTCGAACCAAGTCGTCACTCACCAGCACCAGGTCGATACGCATGCCGCGTCCGTTGTGAAAGTCGCCCGCCCGGTAGTCCCACCACGTGAACGTCCCCGGTTCGTTGAAGCGGCGAAAGATGTCGTCGAGACCCCAGGCCTCGACGTTTTGGAGGGCCGCACGCTCCGGCGCGCTGACGTGCGTGGCGCCGACGTACTGCGCCGGGTCCCACACGTCGCCGTCGTCGGGCGCGACGTTGAAGTCGCCCATGACGGCGACCGAGGATCCCGGTGGACACGTCTTGTCCAGCGCGGTGCGCAGCTCGGCGAGCCAGTCGAGTTTGACCTGGTACATCTCGTTGTCGAGCGTGCGCCCGTTCGGCACGTAGACCGAGAACACCCGCGTGCCCGCACACGTTGCCGAGATGATCCGCCGGCCGTGCTCCTCCTCGCCCGTCCCGAACCCCCGGGTCACGTCGTCCAACCCGACCTTGCTGACGATCGCCACCCCGTTCCAGCGGCCGTCGCCGTTGTGCGCGGCCTCGTAGCCGAGCTCGGCGAAGTCCTTCTCCGGGAACTTGTCGTCGGCCAGCTTGGTCTCCTGCATGCACAGGACGTCAGGCTGGGTGGCCTCGAGCCACTCGGTCACCCGGGGCAGTCGAGCCGTCAGCGAGTTCACGTTCCACGTCGCAAGGCGCATCAGTCGGCCCCTCCGTTCCCGTCGACGATCACGAAGAGAAGTTCAGCTTCACACGCCGTCTGCCCCCCGACCGACGCCTTGCCGTGTCCCTTGCCGGCGCGCGCCGACAGGCGATCCATGGTGACCTCGAGCTCGAGCTTGTCGCCGGGCAGGACCTGGCGACGAAAGCGCGCGCGTTCGATGCCGCCGAAGAGCGGCAGCTTCCCGGTGTAGCGCTCGTCGAGCAGGACCGCGATGCCACCGAGCTGGGCCAACGACTCCACCATCAGCACTCCGGGCAAGGTGGGCCGCCCCGGGAAGTGGCCGGCGAAGAACGCCTCCTCCCCGCTCAGCTCCCAGTACCCGCTCGCCGACACCCCGGGCTCCACCGCGGTCACCGCCGAGACGAACAGAAACGGGGGACGGTGCGGTAAGACGTCCTCGGGACGCGGCAGGGTCATCCGGTGAGGGTACCCAGCAGCCGCGACATCACGCTCGGCCCTTGGCGACCTTCTTGGCGGGCGCCTTCTTGGCCCGGGCGGGTTGTTTCGCCGGGACCTTGGCGGCCTTCTTCGCCGGTACCTTCTCGGCGGGACACCTCGGCAGCCTTCTTGGCTCTCGTCGCCTTCTTCGCAGCCGGGGCCTTCTGCGGCGCCTTCTTGCGGCGGTGCCGCCTTCTTGGCTTGCTTCTTCGCGGCCTTCTTCGCCGGGCCGCCGTCCTTCTTCGCCGGCGCCTTCGCCGCCTTCTTCGCCGCCTTCTTGGCCGGTCCCGACGGCGCCGGGGCGGCGGGTCTGCTCCGCCGCGGCGCGCTTCTTCTTCGGCTGATCCGTCGTGGACAGCGAGAGCTCGGCGACCCGTCGGGACGGATCGAGGCCGGCCAGGACGAAGGGCCGCACCTCTCCCTTCTTGAGCACCTGACGTGCCTTGGTCGGCGGCGGCGTGCCCATGGCGCTCAGCGGGATGTAGCAGTGCAGGACGCCGCCGACTGGCATCGAGACGTCCACCATGGCGCCGTGCGAGGTGAAGGAGACGACCTCGCCTTCGATGGTGCTGCCGACGGTGTAGGCGGCGACGAAATTGATGAACGCAAGCGGTTCATTGACCGCCGGCGGCGGGGCGGCCCGCTTCTTGCGGTTCTTGTTCTGCTATCCGCCTGAGCCTCGGCCTTGGCCGAGGC
The DNA here is from genome assembly GCA_963783995.1 of uncultured Acidimicrobiaceae bacterium. Taxonomy (GTDB): domain Bacteria; phylum Actinomycetota; class Acidimicrobiia; order Acidimicrobiales; family RAAP-2; genus Bog-473. The sequence goes on along the minus strand of CAWAPU010000004.1, from coordinate 724,651 downwards.
TTTGGAGTCGCGGTCCTTGCCGCCCGACACGTCCTTCTTCGCCTTGGCGCTCCTCTGCGGGGACGCCTTCTTCGCCGCCGCCTGCTTCCTCGTCGAGCCGCGCGGCTTCTCGGGCTCGGGCGGGTGCAACGCCTCCTCGAGGGCCTCTTCGATCGCGCTGGAGACGACGGGGTCGACCTTGGCCCCCCGGGGCGGTGGCGCCGCCGGGCTGATCGGCCAGGACGTGTCGACGCCCGGAGCCGCCTTCTTCGTCGCCTTCTTGGACTTGCCCGCCACGCTTGGCGGCCTTCTTCGCGGCGCGCGCCAACTCGGCGGCCTTGGCCGGCGCCGAGGCGGGGTCGCCCGGCTTGACCTTCGCTTCGGCCGTGGCGGCGCGGCTCTTCGGGCCGCGGATCGGCAGACGCGGCGTGAAGATCCAGCCGACGCCCGGGACCGGCTTGCCACCGATCAGCCGCCCCTCTTCGAACAGCCACGGGTGTTCGCCGTGGAATTCCTGGAACGAATCGTTCGAGAGGACGGTGGCGCCCGTGCGCTCGGCGATGCGCAACACGAACGCGTCGCCACGGCCGATGGCGCCGGCGGGAGGAGAGATCACCTCACCGTTGAGCATCGCCTTGCGCACTTCGTCGCGTTCGGCGTCGGAGACGCGATGTTCGAAAGTGGCGTCCACCACCACGATGATGTTGGCCCCGGGGTACTCGGCCTCATAGGCGCGGACGGCCTCGTCGAGCTGCTTGAGACTCGGAGAGCTTCTGCCTTCGGTGGCGAGGTTCGACCCGTCCACCACGACATGGCGTGTGTCAGCCAATGGCACGCCGCATCAGGTCTGCCTGCTCGAGCTGATGCAGGGCTGCGCTCCCGATGGCGGGGCTGGCGGACTCGGTCCGGCTCACGTGACGGAGCCGCAACCGGTCGGGGAGGAGGGCATGGAGGCGGGCGTGCACGAAGGACCAGGCGCCCATGTTCTCGGGCTCTTCCTGCAGCCACACGACCTCGGCCGCCTCGCCGTAGCGCTCGAAGACGGAGGTGAGCAGCTGCGCCGGCCAGGGGTAGAGCTGCTCGACCCGGACAATGGCGATCTGCGCGGCATCGGAGGCGTCCAGCTCCGTCCGGCGCTGCTCCGCTTCATGGGCGATCTTGCCGCTGCACAGGACGATGCGGCGAACGGTGGCCGGGTCGGCGTTGGCGTCGTCGATCACGTGCTGGAAGGAGCCGGACTCGAGCTCGTCGAATGTCGAGCGCGAGGCATGCGCCCGCAGCATCGACTTGGGTGTGACGACGACGAGTGGCCGCTGCGGCGTGGTGAGCGCCTGTGACCGCAGCAAGTGGAAGTACTGGGCGGCGGTCGACGGGACGGTGACGCGCATGTTGCCCCGCGCCGAGAGGGAGAGGAAGCGCTCGAAGCGAGAGGAGGAGTGCTCGGGGCCCTGGCCCTCGTAGCCGTGGGGCAACAGGAGCACGAGGCCCGAGAACTGGCCCCACTTGTACTCGGCGGCCACGAGGAAGTTGTCGATGATGATCTGCGCGCCGTTGACGAAGTCGCCGAACTGGGCCTCCCAGGCGACCAACGCCTCGGGGGCCTCGACCGAGTAGCCGTACTCGAAGCCGACGGCGGCGTACTCGGACAGGAGCGAGTCGCGCACCGTGAAGTTGCCCATGTCCCCCTTGGGCTCGAGCTCGGCGGCGCCGATCCGGCGCAGTCCGTCGCGGACGTGCGCCAGGGGGATGTACTCCTCGCCGTTGGAATAGTCGACGAGCACGTCGTGGCGCTGACTGAAGGTGCCGCGACGGGTGTCCTGGCCGGTCAGGCGCACGCTGCGGCCCTGGTACATCAGCGAACCGATGGCCAGCGACTCGGCGAGGGCCCAGTCCACCTGGCCCTCGGCGACGAGCTCGTCGCGCTGGGCGAACTGGCGGAGCAGCTTGGGATGGACGGTGAACCCGTCAGGCACCGATCGCACCACGGCGGACAGGGCGCGCAACAGGTCGGGCGCCACGCCCGTCTCGATGGAAGGGGTGTCCTCGGCCAAGGCAGGCGGAGGGGGCAGCTCCGTCGGCGCCAGTGAAGGCTCGCCCCGCACCTCGTCGAGCACGGTCTGCAGCCTGGCGTTGAAGTCGTCGAGCGCCGACTCGGCCTCTTCGAGCGTGATGTCGCCGCGCCGCACGAGCGTCTCGGTGTAGAGCTTGCGCACCGAGCGCTTCGCCTCGATGCGCTGGTACATCAGGGGCTGCGTGTAGCTCGGGTCGTCGCCCTCGTTGTGCCCGTGCTTGCGGTAGCAGACGAGGTCGATGACGACGTCCTTGTGGAAGGTCTGGCGGAAGGCGAACGCCAGACGGGCGGCCCGGACGCAGGCCTCGGGGTCGTCGCCGTTGACGTGGAAGATGGGGGCCTGGACCATCTTGGCGACGTCGGTCGGGTACACCGAGGTGCGCGCCGAGGTCGGCGCCGTGGTGAAGCCGAGCTGGTTGTTGATGACGAGGTGCACCGTGCCACCGGTGCGATAGCCCGACAACCCGGACAGGTTGAGCGTCTCGGACACGACGCCCTGACCGGCGAACGCCGCATCGCCATGCACGAGGACGGACATGCACGGGAACCCGTCGGCGCCGTCGGCGGCCGCGGCGGGCGTGCCGTCGGTCGGCGGCGAGAGCCGGTCCTGCTTGGCCCGCGTCATGCCCTCGACGACGGGGTCGACCGCCTCGAGGTGGGACGGGTTGGACGCCAGGGTGATCGGCAGCTCCTCCCCCGCGCTGGCGAGGAAGACGCCGTGGGCGCCCTTGTGGTACTTCACATCACCGGAGCCCTGGACCGACTCGGGGTCGAGGTTGCCCTCGAACTCCTCGAAGATCTCGCGGTAGGACTTACCGACGATGTTGGCGAGCACGTTCAGCCGCCCGCGGTGGGCCATGCCCATGACGACCTCGGCGGTACCGGCGCCGGCGGCCGAGTCGAGGAGGGCGTCGAGCAGCACGATGGTCGACTCGGCGCCCTCGAGGCCGAAGCGCTTCTGCCCGACGTAGCGGGTGTGCAGGAAACGCTCGAAGACCTCGGCCGCGTTGAGGCGGTCGAGGATGTGGCGTTGCTCCTCGAGGTTCAGGGTGCTCGGTTGGCCCTCGACGTGCTGTTGGATCCAGCGCTTCTGCTCGGGATCCTGGATGTGCATGTACTCGATGCCGAGGGTGCGGCAGTAGGCGTCCCGCAGGACGTGGAGGATCTCGTCGAGCGTTGCGATGTCGCGTCCGGCGAGGCCGTCGGCGACGAACTCGCGGGGCAGGTCCCAGATGGTGAGCCCGTAGGTCAAGGGGTCGAGCTCGGGGTGAATGTGCGGCGGTTCGGCGTCGAGCGGGTCGAGGTGGGCGATGAGGTGCCCGCGCACCCGGTACATGTTGATCAGCGTCTGGACGTGCACCTGCTTGACCAGGTGCTCCTCGCCGCTCTCGCCGATGCCGGCGTTGGAGTCCACCTGCCAGCGCACGGGCTCGTAAGGCACCGCCATCGACTCGAACAGGTCCTCGTAGAAGCCGTCGGCGCCCATGAGCAACGCCGACACGCGGCCGAGGAAGATGCCCGACTCGGCGCCCTGGATGATGCGGTGGTCGTAGGTCGAGGTGAGCGTGACCACCTTGCCGAGTCCGAGTTGCGCGACGACGTGAGGGTCGGCCGCCTCGAAACCCGGTGGGTAGGCGAGCGCGCCCACGCCGACGATGGCGCCCTGGCCGGGCATGAGGCGCGGCACCGACTGCACCGTGCCGAGGGTGCCCGGGTTGGTCAGGGACACCGTCGTGCCGGCGAAGTCGTCGGGGCTGATCTTGCCGGTGAGGATCTTGCGGATCAGCTCCTCGTAGGAGAGGACGAAGGAACGGAAGTCGAGGGTGTCGGCCTCCTTGATGCACGGCACCAACAGCGCGTGGGTGCCGTCGTTCTTCTCCTGGTCGACGGCGAGCCCGAGTCCCACGTGCTTGTGGTGGATGACGCCCGGCTTGCCAGTCCCATTGACGTCGGGGACGAAGGCCGAGTTGAGCACGGGCACGTCCAGCAGGGCGCGAACGACGGCGTAACCGATGATGTGCGTGAAGCTGACCTTGGCGCCGGTGGTGCGGGCGAGCTGGTTGTTGAGGATGAGGCGGTTCACCTCGAGGAGTCGCGCCGGCACCGTGCGGACGCTGGTCGCCGTGGGGACGCCCAGGCTGGCCTCCATGTTGACGGCGGTCCGGGCGGCCGCGCCGCGCAGCGGGGTGGCCTCCTCGTTCACCGCCGGGGCGACGGGAGTCGGAGCCGGGGCGGCGGCCGCCGCAGGAGCGGCGGCACCGGAGGACGAAGGCGCAGCTACCGGGGCGGCCGGTGCCGGGGCCGGTGCGGGCTGCTGTTGCGTCGGGGCAGGCACGGAGCCGGGCCGGTAGTCGGCGAAGAACTCCCGCCAGCTCTCCGATACCGAATCGGGGTCGGCCACGAACCGGTCGTACATGTCGTCGACCAACCACGCATTGGGTCCGAAGGAGCCTCCTGATCCGCCGAATTGGGTCACGATTCGACTCTATCGGCGGAGGTCGGGGATGTGAGGCGGGTTGCTAGCGTCGTGGCTGCTCATGAGCTACCCATCCGCACTCCATGTCATGGCTCGGGCAGCGTCGGACAGCGGGGAGAGCGGCGAGGGGGGGGGCGCCGACGGTGGTCTTCGTCCACGGCTCGCTCGATCGGGGCGACAGCTTCCGCCGGGTGATGCGGCGGCTGCCCGACGTGACGGCCGTTGCGTACGACCGGCGTGGGTACCAGGGGTCTCGGGGCGGGGGCGTCGTGGACTTGGGGGGTCATATCGAGGACCTGCTGGCCGTGATGGAGGAGGTACGAACGGCGTCGGCGGCGGGATCGGCGCCGGTCGGCGCCGTCGGGCACAGCCTGGGGGGCGATGTCGTGCTCGGCGCCGCATTGGCCGAGCCCTCTCTCTTCGACGGGGTCGGGGTGTTCGAGCCGCCGATGCCGTGGCTGGGGTTCCGGCGGGACGGGGCGGCGGGCGGCGTCGGCGGAGGCGGGGGCGGGGCCGGGCCGGAGGTTCGGCAGTGGCCGGCGGTGTCCGAGGACCCGAGCGAGGAGGCGGAACAATTCTTCTCCCGGATGGTGAGCCCTTCGGCGTGGTCCCGGCTGACCGACGAGGGCCGGGCGTCCCGACGGGCCGACGGTCCGGCGTTGGTGGCAGACCTTCGGAGCTTCCGGGTCGAGGGCGCGCCCTTCGACGTGACGGCGCTGGCGATGCCGTCGGTGTTCGGGATGGGTGGTCCGGCGAGCCGGGCGCACCACCGCCGCACCGTCGAGTGGCTGGGGGCGAATGTTCCCGGTGGGGTCGTGTACGAGATCGAGGGGGCGCAGCACGGCGCGCATTTGTCGCACCCGGACCACTTCGCCGCGATGACGCGGCTGGTGATCGAACGGGCGACCACGGGGTAGGCCGGACCGGTCGTCGGCCGCCGGACCCGCGTCGCGGCCGGGCGGCGGCGCTGATCGCTGATCGGATCAGGTCAGCGGCTGGGGGCCGGCGTGCGGCGTGTGGTGGGGATGCTTGAGACGGCGGGCGAGCATCTCGTCGTACTCGGCCCCTTCGCCCTCGCTCTTGATACCCGTGATCAACGGCGAATTCGAGAGGAAGACGGCGCCCATGAACATCACCAGGAGTGAGAGCGCCTCGAGCGGGCCGTAGGCCCCGCCGGTGCGGAGGCTGTCGCCGTAGAGCGCGATACCCAGGCAGATGCTGACCAGTGGGTCGACGAGGACGAGCGTGGACTGGGACGCCGCGAGCGGGCCGGCGTGGAACGCGTTCTGGGTGAGGAAGAGGCCGAGCAGCCCGAAGACGATGACGCCGTAGGTCTGCCAGTGCACGAACAGCGTCACCCAGTCGTTGGCGGCGTAGTCGGACACGGTCTTTATGAGCGCGGCGGTGAAGGCGTACGCGATGGCGGCGGAGCTCCCGAACATCGCCGCCTTCCACCAGCGCGGGCCCGTGCGGGTGGCTAGGACCGTGACGACGATGAGGAAGACGCTGGCGCCGCCGACGACGATCCAACCCAGGTTCGTGGGCACCTCGGTGCCGCCGCCGGGTGCGGCGAAGAAGAGGAAGCCCGAGAGTCCGAACGCGATCGCAGAAGCGCCGACCCATTCCCGTATCGAGATGCTGAATCGGAAGTAGGTGCCGAGGATCGCCACCAGGAACAGGAGTTCCATGGTGAGGATCGGCTGGACCACCGACAGCCGGCCGATGTGCAACGCGAACGCCTGCAGCAGGAAGGCACAGACCATGAACCCGAAGCCCAGGAGCCAGACGCCCCGCTTCACGGCGTAGGCCAACAGGCTGAGGCGCATGGTGGTCTCTTCTGGGGCGTCCTCCACCCCCATGCGCTGAAATACGCTGGTCAGCGCATTGCAAAGGGCCGCGGCTACCGCAAGGACATAGACCATCGCCTCGAACGAAATGTTAATTGGAGGTCGTCACGCGGCACGCAGTCGGCACACAGCTTGGACTCAGGTTCTGTTCACTGCGCGAAGCAACGGGTGTGGCGCAGGAATCGTGTGCGTCTGGGGCGGACACACCGAATCGAATCTCTCTTTGGGGCGTTCCTGCAGAAATTCTCATGCGCTGCTCTACACACAATGTGGCGGTTCGGTTACGTTTACGACACATCTTTCACCCACGGGTGGCGGATGGGGGGTACGGCCGTCACCGGGGCGACCGGCAGAAAAGGGAGTGTGCATGAGACTGAAGGGGAAATTCAGCCTTCACGCGTCGCGACGCTTTGGGCTCGCTGGCGCTAGGCGCGGTTGCTCTGGCCACGGTTGGCCTGACGCTGATGGGCACCGCGAGTGTCGCCGGCGCCAGTGGCATCCCGACCGGAGGGACGAAGACAGCCGGCGGCACGGTCCGCTGGGCCGAGCCGCCCCAGGCGACTCCGACCTACATCTTCCCGTTCATCAGTGCCTCGAACGAATCCGTCAACAACATCAGCCAGTTCCAGTACCTGATGTACCGGCCGCTGTACATGTTCGGTTTCCCCGGCAACAACAAGACGACGCTGAACCCGACGCTCTCGCTGGCCGCCCTCCCGAGCTACGGGGACGGTGACACGACGGCCACCATCGCCATGAAGCCGAGCTACAAGTGGTCCGACGGCGAGTCGGTCACGGCGAGCGACGTGTTGTTCTTCCTGAACATGTACCACGCCGAGACGGCCAACTGGTACGACTACGTGCCCGGATACATCCCCGACAACCTCAAGAGCGTCACCGTCAACACCCCGACCTCGCTGACCATGACCATGACGAAGTCGGTCGACCCGACCTGGTTCACCTACAACCAGCTCTCGCAGCTGACGCCGTTCCCCTCGGCTTGGGACGTGACGGCCGCTGGCGCGGCGCCCGGCTCAGGCGGGTGCTCAACGGGCACCTACGGCGCGGCCGCCACCGACGCCGCCTGCACGAAGGTCTACAACTACCTGGCCGGCCTGGCGGGCAACCCCACCGGCTACTCGAGCAGCCCGATCTGGAGCGTCGTTGACGGCCCGTACACCATCGCGTCCTCCAAGGGCGGCTCTTACAGCACTTCTGGCGCAGTGACGATGGTGCCGAACCCGACCTACGGTGGCCCCCAGAAGGCGACGGTGACCCTCGAGCAGCTGCCGTACACGACAGACAGCGCCGAGTTCAACGCTTTGGTGGGCGGCGCCATCGACATCGGGTATCTCCCGCAGCAGGACGTGACGCAGGCAACGACGAACGCCACCAATGCGGGACCGAACAACCCGCGGCTCACGAACTTCTACCTGTCCCCGTGGGTGTTCTACGGATTCAACTACGCGGTGTACAAGTTCGAGTCCACCGGTGACGGCGGCAACGCGGGCGCCATCCAAAAGCAGCTCTACTTCCGTCAGGCCCTGCAGAGCATGGTGGACCAGCCCGCCATGATCAGTAAGTTCCTGAAGGGATACGGCGTGCCCACGTATGGCCCGGTGCCGGTACTCCCGAAGAACGACCTCGTCGACTCCTTCGAGCAGTCGAACCCCTACCCGTACAATCCGTCGCACGCCAAGTCGCTGCTGACGTCACACGGCTGGAAGGTTGTTCCTAACGGTGTCGACACCTGCCAGAAGGCGGGCTCGGGCCCGAGCGATTGCGGTGCGGGCATCCCGAAGGGAGCACAGCTGAACTTCACGATGACCTACGCCAGCGGCACGCAGTGGCAGCAGCAGATCATGCAGGTGGAGCAGTCGGCCTGGAACTCCATCGGCATCAAGACGTCGCTGGTGGGCAACACCTTCCCGACCGTGATCTCGAACTACGCCGCGCCGTGCCAGAGCGGCCAGCCCTGCACGAACGAAGAAGGCTGGTGGGGCGGTGGCTGGGTGTACGCACCCGACTACTTCCCGACGGGTGAGACGCTCTTCCAGACGGATGCGGCCAGCAACTCCGCCAACTACTCCGACGCCAAGGCCGACTCGCTGATCAAGGCGACGACCGAAGCCAACGTCAGCCTGGACAACTACGAGAACTACCTCGCCAAGCAGCTGCCGTCGATCTGGGAGCCCAACTCGGACTACGAGCTGACCGAAGTGGCGAGCAACCTGCGGGGCGTCGCTCCTCAGAACCCCTTCGGCAACCTCTTCCCCGAGTACTGGTACTACGTAAAGAAGTAGCGCACAGCGAAGTTTTGTAACGAGAACCAAAGCCGGTCACGGGTCGATAGCAGGCGTACCATCGACTCGTGACCGGCTTTCTCGTTCGACGGCTCTTTCAGGCCGTGGTGGTGATCATCGGGGTCATCGCCGTCATGTTCATCCTCATCCATCTCATTCCCGGCGGTGAGGCGCGGGCCGTACTCGGACCTAGGGCACAGCCGGTAGCGATCCGAAGCTTCGAGAGACAGAACGACCTGGACCTGCCGCTGTGGGATCAGTTCCTCCATTACGTGGGCAACCTGGCGACCTTTCACTTCGGCCGCTCCTACACGCTCAACCAGTCGGTGACATCGCTGATCGCCACGGCCCTGCCCAAGACCCTGCTGCTCGTCGGTCTGTCGACGTTGCTCGCCCTCATCGTGGCCATCCCGCTCGGCGTCTACCAGGTGGTCCGGCGCAACAAGCCTGAGGACTACATCATCACGGGCGTCACCTTCGTCCTCTACGCGATGCCGGCGTTTCTCCTCGGCACGCTGCTCATCTTGTGGTTCGCCATCTACATCCCGATCTTCTCGACCGAAGCGCCGCAGAGCGACAGCATCTGGGGGATCCTCTCGGACCCGCGGGCTCGTGCTGCCGGTGGTCACCTTGGCCGCCATCAGCATCGCCTCGTTCAGCCGCTACATGCGGTCTTCGATGATGGAGACGATGACAGAGGACTTCATCCGCACGGCCCGGGCCAAGGGCGCCGCCCCACGGCGAGTGCTCTACGTCCACGGGCTGCGCAACGCCATCATCCCGATCATCACGCTGCTGGGCCTGTCGCTGGGCACCATCGTCAGCGGCGCCGTGATCACCGAAAGCGTGTTCAACTATCCGGGCATGGGACTCCTGGCGGTGAATGCCGCCTTCCGCGAGGACCTCCCGACGCTGCTCGGCGTGACGTTCGTCGTGACGATCGCGACGATCCTCGGCAACCTGCTCGCCGACATCCTCTACGCCGTCGTCGACCCAAGGATCCGCTATGCAAAATCCTGACGACGTGGTGCGAGCCAGGGAGATCGAACTGGGCGAACCGGTCGAGCCAGGCACGGCGTCCTACACCGTCGGCGAGCCGGATCCTTTGTCGACCGAGATCTCCGAGGACGTCACCGCCACGCCGAGCGGTGGCGACGTGGTGTCCTACGGCGGGATGGGGCGCCGCATCCTCTCCGTCTTCGTCGAGAACAAGCTGGCCGTGGCCGGCGTGATCATCATCGTCTTCTTCGTGCTGTTCTGTTATGTGGGCCCGCTCCTGTACCACACGAACCAGACGAACGCCTCGACCGCGCTCTTCGCAACGGACAACGCGCCGCCGGGCAACGGGCACCCCCTCGGCACCGACGCCAGCGGCTTCGACATCCTCGGCCGCCTCATGTACGGCGGACAGGTGTCGCTCCTGGTCGGATTTGCCGCCGCGATCGTGGCCAGCATCTTCGGGGCCCTCTACGGCGCCATCTCGGGGTTCTTCGGCACCTGGGTCGACGCCGTCATGATGCGGGTCGTCGACGCCTTCCTCTCCATCCCGGTGCTCTTCTTGGCCATCGTCCTCGCCGTCGTCTTCCGACCGTCCCTGGTCGTCTTCATCTTCGTGATCGCCTTCGTCTCCTGGCTGATCCCCGCCCGACTCATCCGGGGGGAGGCGCTGTCGCTCCGCGGGAGGGAGTACGTCCAGGCCGTCCGCGTGATGGGCGGCAGCCGCAAGCGCATCGTGGGGCGCCACATCATCCCGAACAGCATCGGCACGATCATTGTCAACGCCACCTTCAACATCGCAGACGCCATCCTGCTGCTGGCGGCACTGGGCTTCATCGGCCTGGGCGTGCCGTCACCGCAGACGGACTGGGGCTCGATGCTCTCCAACGGCGTGAACTACGCGCTGGACGGCTACTGGTGGGAGATCTACCCCGCCGGGCTGTGCATCGTGCTCGTCGTGGTCGCGTTCAACTTCATCGGCGACGCCCTGCGCGACGCCCTCGAGGTCCGTCTGCAGCGACGCTGAGGCGACGCTCCCCGGTGGCGGCCCGGCGGAACGACGGGGCCGGCGCCGTCAGGCGGATTGCGCTTGTGGAGCGGCCTGACGTGGCGGGTTGACGATGTGCTCGACGTCGCCACCGGACGGGGTCTGCAGCGGGAAGTGGCACGCAGCGATGTGCCCGTCGTCGAAGGCACGCAGCGCCGGCTCCTCTTCCGCGCAGATCTCCTGGGCGAACGGGCAGCGGGTGCGGAAGCGGCAGCCCGAGGGCGGGTCGACCGAGGAGGGGAGCTCGCCCATGATGTGGCCTTCGCGCTCGACGCGGGCCGTCGGGTCGGCGACGGGGATCGTGTCGATGAGCGCCTTGGTGTAGGGGTGGGCGGGTCGGTCGTAGAGGTCGCGGGCCGAGCCCAACTCGACGAGCTTGCCCAGATACATGACGCCGATGCGGTCGGCCATGTACTTGACGACGGCGAGGTCGTGCGAGATGAAGAGGTAGGTCAGGCCGTGGCGCTCCTGGAGGTCCTTGAGCAGGTTGAGGATCTGGGCCTGGATCGAGACGTCGAGCGCCGAGACCGGCTCGTCGGCGACGATCAACTTCGGCTCGAGGGCGAGGGCCCGGGCGAGACCGATGCGCTGCCGTTGGCCGCCGGAGAACTCGTGGGGGTACAGCTCGGCGGCGCGGGACGGGAGGCCGACCTCGGCGAGCATCTGGAGGACGCGTGCCTTCTGCTCGGTCGCGTTGCCGATGCCCTGCACCTTGAGCGGCTCGCGCAGGATGGAGCCGACACGCATGCGGGGGTCGAGCGAGGCGTAGGGGTCCTGGAACATCATCTGCATGTCGCGGCGGCGGTGCCGCAGGGCGCGGGCGTCCAACTCGAAGATGTCCTGCTCCTCGAACTCGATCGCTCCGTCGGTCGGCGTCTCGAGCGCGACCATCATGCGGCCCATGGTGGTCTTGCCGCATCCAGACTCACCGACGAGCCCGAAGGTCTCGCCCTGCCTGATGGCGAGGGACACGTCGGTCACCGCCTTGACCGTCCCGATCTTGCGCTGGACGACGGCGCCGGTCGTCACCGGGAACTCCTTCACCACGTGCTGGACCCGGACGAGGACGGGGGCGGTGGCGAGGGCGTCGGTCCTTGCTTCGTGGCGGGCGAGCGCGACCTCGTCAACCTTCACGCTGATGTCGGCCGCCTTCGCCACGGCCTCGGGGCGCTTGGCGATGGTCTCGGGGTCGACGTCGACCTGGTGGAAGCACGCCGCCAGGTGGTTCGAGGACGCGTCGGTGGCGGGGACGAGCTCGGGGTCGTTCTCGCGGCAGTCGTCCTGGGCGTAACGGCAGCGGGCGGCGAAGCGGCAATGCGTGATGGGCTGGCCCAGGTCGGGGGGCAGGCCCGGGATGCTGACGAGGCGGACGGAGGGGTCCTGGTCGAGCTTGGAGACCGAGGCGAGGAGCGCCTCGGAGTACGGGTGGCGCATGGCGGTGAAGAGCTCGGTGGTGCTCGTGCTCTCGACGATGCGGCCGGCGTACATGACGAGGACGCGGTCGGCGCGCTCGGCGATCACGCCCATGTCGTGGGTGATGAGGATGATCGCCATCCGGAGCTCGCGGCGGAGGCGGTCGAGCAGATCGAGGATCTGGGCCTGGATGGTGACGTCGAGCGCCGTCGTGGGCTCGTCCGCGATGAGGAGCTTGGGCGAGCAGACGAGCGCCATGGCGATCATGACTCTTTGGCGCAGGCCGCCGGAGAGCTGATGGGCGTAGGCGTCGAGGCGTTGCTCGGCGTTGGGCATCTCGACCATCTTGAGGACCTCGAGGGCGCGCCGGTGGCCCTCCGCCTTGGAGGCGCCCTGGTGGAGACGGACGCTCTCGGCGATCTGGTCGCCGATCGTCATGGTGGGGTTGAGCGACGTCAACGGGTCCTGGAAGATCATCCCGACGTCGTTGCCCCGGACCTTCGTCATCTGCTTCTCGGTGAGCGGGGCCAGGTCATCGCCGAGGAGGGAGATGGAGCCGCCGATGACGTGGCCGATGGGGGGCAGGAGCTTCATGATGGACAGGCCGACGGTCGTCTTGCCGCAGCCGGACTCCCCCACGACGCCGACGCACTCGCCCTGTTCGACGCTGAAGGTGACGCCGTCGACGGCGACGACGTTGGCTGACTTGAGGCGGAACTCGGTGCGGAGCCCGTCGACCTCGAGGACGCGGCTCAACGGGCGGGCCTACGTGGCGACGTGGGCGCTGACGTGGGGGGCGCCGGGGTACGGGTTCGTGGGCGCTGTGGGCTGGTCGGTCCCCCGTGCATGACGTTGAACGCTAACCCGATTCGAGCTTCGACGACGCTCAGGACGCCGCGAACAGCTCTCCCTGCCGGTCGTCGGCGCACGAAATCTGCGCTCGGACCGGGCACGGATTCCCGCGCCAGGGCAGCTCCTCCATGAAGGCCCAACTGCGCCGGTGAATGGCCGAGGGGCCGTACCCGCGCAGCGCCGTCTGATGGACGAGCGACGGGTACCCCTTGTTGCGCTCGAACGCGTAGGCGGGGAAGTGGTCGGCCTCCTCGCGCATGATGCGGTCCCGGATGACCTTGGCCAGGACCGAGGCCGCCGCCACCGACACGCAGCGGGCGTCGCCGTCGACGACGGGACGCACGACGCCGGCGTACGGTGGGCTTGCTCGGGTGGTGCTCGGCGCAGCACGTTCACCGGGCCGTCGACGAGGAGAGCGTCGGGGACCTGGCCCAGGCCGTCGAGGGCGCGGCGGGACGCGACCCGGAGCGCCTCGGTCATCCCCCACTCGTCGCACTCCCGGGCGGTGCGTGCCCGACCGACCAGGCCTCGCACCACTTGCCGACCGCTCCGAAGATGTCCTCGCGCCGGGCCTCGCTGAGCATCTTCGAGTCGCGCAGCCAGGACGGCACCGTGCGCATCTGGACCCGGGGGCGGACGACGGCGACGCCGACGGTGAGCGGCCCCGCCCACGCGCCCCGGCCGACCTCGTCGAGCCCGGCCACCCACTCGTGGCCCTCCCGGCGCAGGCGCCGCTCTTCTTTGAGGTCCGGGTCGCAGACGGTCACGGCCGCCTCGGACTACTGCGGTGGTGGAGCCTCTCAATACGATGGGGGTCGTGACTACTGGCGGGGGGGATGTCCTCGATCCGAACGCCGGTCCCCGCTTGCCCCGGGGACCAAGGTCGACGTGCGGAACCGGTACCAGGGGACGTGGGTGCGGGGCTTCGAAGTGGCCGAGGCGACGCCGGAGGGGTACCGCATCCGACGGCTCTCGGACGGGAGTGTCCTGGGCGACCTCTTCTCCCGGGACGACGTGCGCCGGGAGCGCCGGCGCCAGGGCTTCTGGTGGCACTGAGGGCACGAAGGGGCGGTCAGTCCTTCCCCGACCTCAAGACGTTGTCGATGTACTCGTCGATCGGGATCGCCGAGAGCGTCAGCGTCTTGAGCGTCCCGCGCGAACCGAGGACCAGGGCGACGCGCGCCATGGTCGGCTCGTCCGGCGCATCGAGCACGGTGGCGAAGTCGTAGGGCCCCAACAGCGCCCACTGCGCCACGACACGGACGCCCATCGCCTCGACCTCGGCGTTGACGGCCTTCAGGCGGTCGGGGTTCTCGGTCAGCGTCGCCGCACCATCGGGCCCGACGGTCGACAGCATCAGGAACGTCGCCATGGCGTCACGCTACCCCGGCCCGCCGGGCCTGGGTGCGGCGTCAGCGGTCAGCTGGGCCGCAGGTCGCGCCGCACCACCTTGCCCAGCACGTTACGGGGGAGCTCGTCGACGAGATGGACCTGGCGTGGCCGCTTGAACGCGGCCAACTCCCTGGTGGCCAGGTCCTCCAGCGACGTGAGGTCGGGGTCGCCGACGACGAACGCCTCGACGGTCTCGCCCCATTCCGGCGACGGCACCCCGACGACCGCCACCTTGCGCACACCGGGGTGGCGGGCCAGCACCGCCTCGACCTCGGCGGGGTAGACGTTGTGCCCGCCGGTGATGATCAGCTCGGTGCGCCGGCCACGGATCGTGACGTAGCCGTCGTCGGCCGCGGAGACGAGATCGCCCGTCGCGAACCATCCGTCGGCCGTCGTTCCGTCGTCGTCCCGCCGCCAGTACCCCCGGCACAACGAGTCCCCGCGCACGTAGAGCTCGCCCACGCCGTCGCCGTCGGGGTCGCCGATGGCGGCCTCGACGGCGGGCAGCGGCATCCCCACCGAGCCCGGGCGGCGCTCGCCCTCGAGCGGATTCGAGAGCGTGAGCAGCGTCTCGGTCATGCCGTAGCGCTCGAGCACGGCGACGCCCTCGCCCGCCAGCTGGCGCCAGAGGTCCGCCGCGAGGGGCGCCGAGCCCGAGACGCACAGGCGCAACCGGGCCAGTTCACCGGCCCCAACCCGTGGCGGCGAGCCGGTGGTACATCGTCGGGACGCCGAAGAACATGGAGTGCGTGGTGGCGGCATCGAGCACGGTGGCCTCGTCGAAGCGGTCGAAGACCGTGAGGGAGGCACCGGCGGCCAGCGAACCGAACAGCCCCGCGACGAGGCCGTGCACGTGGAAGAGCGGGAGCGTGAGGACGAGGCGGTCGTCTGGTGCCAGCCCCAGGCGTCGTGGAGGGCGGCGACCCCCGCGAGGACCGACGCGTGCGTGTGCACCGCGCCCTTCGGCCGCCCCGTCGTCCCGGAGGTGTAGACGATGAGGGCGTCGTCTGCCGCGCCGAGGGGTGGCGGGACGAACGTCGTGGTGGCGCCGGCGCCGGCGCCGGCGCCGCGTCGACTTCGTTTCAGGTCGTCGACGGACAGCACGGTGACCCCCGGACCGAACACGCCGGCGGCGTCGGGTCGATCCGTGACCGCGACCGTGGGCTCGGCGTCCTCGACGACGTACGCGATCTCGGCCGGGGTGGCGGCGGGGTTGAGCGGCACTAGGGTCGCCCCGGATGTCAGGACGGCCAGGAGGGCGACGACCGATTCGGGGGTGGGGCGGGGAGACCACACGGCGCGCGTCCCGGCCGGCGCCGCGGCCGGACAGGACCGCGAGGAGGGACGCCGTCCGCTCCGCCATCTCGGCCCCCGTCGCCCGACGGGCGGGATCCCGCCCGTCGGAGAGCACGACCGAGGTCGGCCGGGCCGCCCAGTGCGCATGCCACGCGCCCGGCAGGGTCGTGGCGGCGACGTCGCCTGTGGCGCGGCGACGGGCAGCGGGCCAGTTACCGGGCGGTACGAGCGCCCTCACGATCGGCGACCGAGCGTCATAGTCTGGCGATCATCACCGCCGCCAAATTGCCATCGTTCCGCACACGCATTGGGACCGGGAATGGTACAAGTCCTACCAGGACTTTCGTCTCGCCCTGGTGGAGCTGCTGGACACGCTGATCCCGCTGCTCGACCGCGACGCCAGCTACCCCTACTTCATGCTCGACGGGCAGATGGCGGTCGTCGACGACTACCTCGAGGTCCGTCCGCAGAACGAGGAGCGGTTGCGGCGTCTGGCCGCCGCCGGCCGGGTGAGCATGGGCCCGTGGTACATCCTGATGGACGAGTTCCTCGCCTCGCCCGAGACCATCGTGCGCAACCTCCAAATGGGGATCCGGCGGGGCGCGGCGTTCGGCGGCGTCATGGACGTGGGCTATCTGCCCGACATGTTCGGCCACATCGCGCAGATGCCGCAGATCCTCCGGCTGGGCGGGTTCACCGACGCCGTCGTGTGGCGCGGCGTGCCGTCGCAGGTCACGTCGGACACGTTCGTCTGGGAGGCGCCGGACGGCTCGTCCGTGCGGGCGGAGTACCTGCCCGTCGGGTACGGCAACGGCGCCGCTCTCCCCGACGACGCCAAGGCGCTCCTGCGACGCATCGAGGACCACCTCCAAGAGGTGGCCGAGTTCGTCCCGGGCGACCTCTTGTTGATGAACGGCTCGGACCACCTCATGCCCCAGCCCTGGCTCGGGCCGCGTCGTCGCCGAGGCCAACGACCTCCAGGACGACCTGCACTTCGAGGTCACGTCGCTGGCGCAGTACCTGGCGGGCCACGGCACCGAGGGCCTCACGAAGGTGGAGGGTGAGCTGCGCTCCGGCGTCCGCGCCAACATGTTGATGGGCGTCACCTCGAACCGCGTCGACGTCAAGCGCCTGGGCGCGCTGGCCGAGCGCGAGCTCGAGCGCCGCGCCGAGCCGCTGTGCCGCGCTCTTCCAGCCCGCCGACGCCTATCCCACCCGTCTCCTCGAGCTGGCGTGGAAAGAGATCGTCCGCAACTCCGCGCACGACTCCATCTGCGCCTGCTCGGTCGACGACGTCGTCGACGCCGTCCTCCACCGCTACGCCGAGGCACGGGCCATCGCCTCGGGTCTGGCCGAGCGTGCGGTCAAGGACTTCGCCTACTCGCTGGCCGAGCCGGGCCCCTCGGTGTTGAACCCCTCGGCCCGGGCCCGCGCCGGCCTCGTCGAGTTGATCGTGCCGTCCGACGGTCCGGCGCCCGAGAGCGTGCAGGTGCTCTCGGAGCGCACCGGGTTGCCGGGCTCGATGGTGCTCGACGCGGACACGGTCCGCACCGTCCTCGGCATGCTCCAGGGCCCGAAAATCAGCGACGACGCCTGGATCCAAGACGTCAAGGTCGTCGAGACCGACGAGGGCATCGACGTGACGATCGCGGTCGGCACCGAAGAGAACCGAACGTGCCGATCGCCGAGGCCAAGCAGGACGTCTACACGAAGCTCGGCGCCCGGCCCGACGCGCTCGTTCGGGTCGCCATGGACCAGCCCTCGACCCGACGCATCGTCGCCCGCACCGCCGAGGTGCCGGGTACGGCTGGAGCGCCTTCACGCCGGCACCACTGGCCCACGCCGTCGAGGCCTGGACGCGGCCGACGAGCCCGTCGTCCTCGCCAACGGGCTCGTCCGCGTCGAGATCGACCGGGCCAGCGGCACCTTCGCGCTCGACGGCCTCGCCGGCTACGGGCGGCTGGTCGACGGCGGCGACCTCGGCGACTCCTACAACTACTCGCCGCCCCGGCAGGACTCGTTCGTCGACACGCCACAGTCGGTGGAGGTGCAGGTCAGCGACGCGGACCGGTGCGGGCCCGGGCACGGATCGTCTCGACCTACGCCTGGCCCGACCACGTCGACGGCTCGTCCCAGGCGCGGGTGGGCGAGCACCAGGTCGTGGTGGAGACGGACGTGGAATCCGGGCCGACGACGGCGCGGTGCGGGTCACCACCGCCTCGTGAACCCCAGCGGGACCACCGCCTCCGCGTGCATCTCCCCTCCCCGACCAGCGGCCGAGTCGCACGCGGAGTGTGCGTTCACCGTTGTCACCCGGGACTGACGCCGAAGGATGCGCCAACGAGTTCGGGCTCCCGACGGCGCCGGCCCACCGGTTCGTGACGGCGGGGCGGCTGACGGCGGCGCACGAGGGCGTGTGCGAGTACGAGCTGATCGACATCGAAGACGGTGCGGCACGCACGTTGGCGCTGACGGTCCTTCGCTCGACCGGCATGCTGTCCCGGCTCGGCATGGCCTACCGCCCGTTCCCCGCGGGACCGTTGACGCCGGTCGAGGGGCTCCAGATGCGCGGCAAGCGGGTCAGCTGCGTTACGCGTTCGCCCTCGACTGCGACGACCCCTACGCCTTGGCCGACGACCTCCTCCTCCCGCTCGAGATCATCAACGAGCCTCGGCGGCGGCACCCGGCCCGCGTCGGGGAGCGAGCTGACGGTCAACGGGGCCGAGGTGAGCGCGCTGCACCGCGTCGGCGGCGTGCTCGAGCTCCGCGTCTTCAACCCCAGGCCCGCACCGACCTGGTGTCGTTGCCGGGTCGCTCCGGCTGGCTGGTCGACCTGCGGGGCTACCCGACCGAGCCCTTCGAGGGCTCGTTCGAGCTACGCGCCTTCGGGATCGCCACCGCCCGGCTCCGCGGCGACTGACTCGCCGGCCCGGTTGGCGGTGAGCAGCCGCTCGCCGACGCCGCGCAGCTCCTCGAGGTCACGCAGGACCTCGGTCAGCCGCTCCCAGCGCACGTTCCGTCGCCGGTCCGCCGCCGCCCCGGTGCCGTCGGCCTCCTCGCCGGCCCGGCCGCACCACCACAACTGGACCCGTCCGAGGTCCTTGAGCAGGCGCGGCCGGAGGGCTTGCGCCGGAATTCCTCGGGCGCCTGCCTCGCAGCGCCGAGTGGAACTCGTCGGACATCAACACGGTGCCCGGGTTCCCGATGTTGACGATGCGGTGGGCCAGGTTCACCGTGGGCCCGAAGTAGTCGCCGTCGCGGAACAGCACCGGGCCCGTGCGCCAGCCCCACCCGCACGTCGGAGAGCAGTTCGTCGTCGGCGTACGCCTCGGCCAGTCCGAGGCCGATGCGGGCCGCGTCGGCGACGTTGTCGACCACGAACATGACCTCGTCGCCGATCATCTTGACGACCCGGCCCCGGGCGCGGTGACGATGTCGTGGGAGATCTCCTCGAACCGGCGCACCACGGCGGCCAGCTCCTCGTCGCTCAGGTGCTGGCTCAAGAGCGTGAACCCGACCATGTCGGCGAAACCGACCGCCAGCGCCGGGCTCTCCCCGGGGCGAGCCCGTGGCTGCGCAGCAGCATGCTGCGCTGGATCCCGGCCGCGACCTGGCGGCGCCACGCGAACTCGAGCAGCTTCGCCATGGCCGGGATGGTCACATCGGCCACGCTGGCGAAGGCATCGGCCGCGATCACCGGGTCGACCTCGGTGCTGACCAGGTCTCCCGGCACCAGCTCGGCCTCGGCGATGCGGGCCATGGACGAGCCGATCACCCGGGCCAGCTGCAACGCGGTGTCGGTGTCGGCCGCCCCCAGCGCCTGCATGCCCTGGAAGATGCGGACGGCCTCGAGGTCGAGGTCGGTGAAGACGCTCCTCGTCGTCCACGTCGGGGAACCCCAGGGCCCGCCAGAACCGCTCCAGCATATCGATGGTCACCCCGGTGAGCTCCGCCACCTCGAACCGCGTGTAGCGCCGCCGCGAGGGCACGAGCATCCGGTCGACCACGAAGAGGTCGATGACGTCGTCCGCCACGGCCTGATCGATCTCCTCCTCGGTGGCCCCGTGCAGAGGAGCACTCGTCGACGTGGGCCAGGGCGGCGGCCCGGCGCGCCTCGTCCATCGTGCCCGCGGCTCGTCGAAGCGTGGAAGAGACCCGTCACGCCGGCAGCCCCCGCAACAGGGTCTCGTCCCACTCCGAGCGGGAGGGCCGGGCCATGAGCGACATCAGCGCCTCAGCCGGCGAGCACCGGCCCTCCACGATCGCCTCGACCTGCTCGGCGATCGGCATCTCGACCCCGTCGGCCCGCGCCATCCCCACCAGCGGCCGGCGCTCTTCACGCCTTCGGCCACCATGTGCATGCCGCCGACGATCTCGTCGAGCGAGCGGCCCTCGCCCAGCTCGAAGCCGACCGTGCGGTTGCGGCTCTTCGGGCTGGCGCACGTCGCGACCAGGTCGCCGACGCCGGCCAGGCCCCCGAAGGTGAGGACCTTCCGCCCAGGGTCACGCCCAGGCGGCCGAGCTCGGCCAGGCCCCGGGTGATGAGCACGGCGCGGGTGTTGTCCCCGAAGCCCAGGCCGTCACTGATGCCCGCGGCGATGGCCATGACGTTCTTGGTGGCCCCGGCGATCTCACAGCCGACGACGTCGGTGCCCGTGTAGACCCGGAAGGTCTGGTGTGCACCAGCTGCTGCACCCGGCACGCCATGTCCTCGTCGGCCAGGGCCACCACGCTGGCCGCCGGGTGACCCTGGGCGACCTCGCGGGCCAGGTTCGGCCCGGTGAGCACGCCGGCCGGCGCGCCGGGGAGCACCTCGGCCACGACTTGGGACATCCGCAGGTTGGTCCCGATCTCGATGCCCTTGGACAGGCTCACGACGGCCTCGACGTCGCCGGCGAAGGCGCCAGGTCGCTCAGCACGGCGCGGAACCCGTGGGAGGGCACGGCCATGAACACGACGCGGCGCCCTCGACCGCCTCCTCCAACGACGACGTGGCCGCCAGGCCGTCGGGAAGCGGGATGCCCGGCAGGTAGGTCTCGTTCTCGCGCGTCCGTGATCGAGGCCGCCAGGTCGGGAGAACGGACCCACAGGGAGGTCGGGTGCGTGGCACCGACGATGGTCGCCACCGCCGTGCCCCAGGAACCCGCCCCGATCACCGCCACCCGATCGCTCATGACTCCAGAGCCTACGGCCGCCCCGCACGATCCGGCCTCCGCCCGTACACTGTCCCGGTGTCGAGGGCCGCCGTGCCGGATACGACCGGTACTGCCCGTCGAGGACGTGCCCGTCGGCCCCGAGGTCGTGCTCATCCCGGTCAAGGCCTTCCACCAGGCCAAACGACGCCTGGGCGCCTCGATGACCGACGCCGACCGGATCGCCTGGTCCGGTCCATGGCCGACAGGTGGTCGCCTCCTGCGCCCCGCTGCCCGGTCGCCGTGGTCTGTGACGACGATGACGTGGCCCATGGGCCAGCGAGCTGGGCGCCACCGTGATGTGGGAGCCCGGACAGGGACTCAACGGTGCGGTCCGGCCGGTGTCGGCACCTCGCCCGCGGCGGGCGTGAATGGGTGACGGTCGCCCACGGCGATCTGCCCCGGGCCACGGTCTCGGCACGCTCCTCCCTTCGACGGCGTCACCCTGGTGCCCGACCGGCTCGACGACGGCACCAACGTCATGCGCCTCCCGGCGCATGCGATTCAGCTTCGCCTACGGACCGGGGTCGTTCCGGGCCCACCGGGCCGAAGCGACCCGGCTCGGCCTGCCGTGCGGGTGCTGCGCGATCCCGGACCTGGCCTACGACGTCGACTGGCCGGCCGACGTCGAGGAGCTCGGCCACCTCTAGACCCGGAACGCAAAGCCGGGGGCCCGAAGGCCCCCGGTTTCACATGTTCCCAAGGAACGTGGACTTAGCGCCGACGGGTCGCCTTGCGGGCGGGAGCGTGCACCCGCTTCGCGGACAGCCTTCTTGGCCGGAGCCGCTTGGCCGGCGCCGCTTGACCGCCTTCTTGGCTGGCGCACGCTTCTTCGCCGGTGCCCGCCGCTTGACGGCCTTCTTGGCCGGGGCCCGCTTCTTCGTTGCTGGCGCGCGCTTGACCGCCTTCTTGGCCGGTGCGCGCTTCTTCGTCGCCCGGCGCTTGACGGCCTTCTTGGCCGGCGCACGCTTCTTCGCCGGTGCACGCCGCTTGGCGGCCTTCTTGGCGGGAGCCCGCTTGACGGCGCTTCTTGCGCTGTCCGCTTCACGGCCTTCCTGGCCGGAGCCCGCTTGACGGACTTCCTGGCGTGGCTGGCGCTTCGCTGCTTCTTTGCGGGGGCCCGCTTTTTGGCGGCCTTTTTGGCCGGGGCCCTTCTTCTTCGCGGCTACTGCCACAGGTGCACCTCCCTAGGAGCATTGTCACTGAATAGAGGTGAAGCCTGCGCCACGTCGAGGACGAATGCCCCACGCCGTGCGCACTGCCGCACCGGTTTCACTGTCATTTCCAGCGGATGACGCATCCGCGGTGACGTCATCGACATGGCCCCATGCACGCCAAATCCGCCCTGATTGCCCGAGCCGCGACGTCGTTTGACGCACTGCGACCGGACGCCAGGCGCGTAAGAGCGATCCGACATCTTCGCCTCTTGCGCGCACACACGGTCGTGTCGCAGCACATGTCAACCCTCCCTCACACTTCGGGTACACACATTCTTCGTTGTCAACATGCTCAGGTCAAGCATTCTTTATTCGCGCGGTCATTTTGGGTTCGACAACGACCTTCGATTCGACCGTTCGTACGACGCAATTCGACTGCATCACTGCGCGCTTTGCATGACGTGTCAAGATTTCGTCAACCTGCATTGAGCGATATGCCTGATGGAATTCTCCGTTCCCCAACGCAAACGGCACACGCATTGAACGCACTGATCCGTTCGACCCGATCGCTGCATTCGAGTGCTGCATTGCCATGAGCGCCACCGTTTTGCGACGTCACAGCATCTATGTTGGAGAGGGCACCCACGGGTGGATGTGGGCCGGCGCGCAACGTTCCACGCTCGTACTCGGCCCGCCACGGTCTGGGAAGACATCTTCCCTGGTCATACCCAATATTTTGCTGTCCGACGGACCGGTGGTTTCGACGTCCACGAAGCCGGACGTGATGCGGGCAACGGCTTTGTGCACGCATCGAGAGACGGATGGGCGTTTCTTTACGACCCGAGCGGTGAAGTCGAATGTCCGCCCGGCGTCGAACGCGTCGGTTGGTCACCGCTGACGACCGCGAGTCGTTGGGATGCGGCGGTCGTCACCGCCGACGCCATGGTCGGCGCCACGAGGGCGCCGGGCATACGGGGAGCCGAACACCACTGGAACGAGCGGGCCGGTGCGTTGCTCTCCACCCTGATCCACGCCGCAGCCCTGCCGAACACCCCATGCGAGACGTTCTCCGCTGGATCGACCGTCATGACGGCGCCCCGCCCTCGAGATCCTCGCCGGACACCCCGGGCGACGACGAGGCCGCCGCCGATCTGCTCGCCGGGCATCGTGGCGACCGACGCCAGAGAGCAATCGGGCATCTGGTCCACTGCGTCAGGGGTGCTGGCGGCGTATCGCACCGAGGCTGCGATGGCGTCGACAAGCATCCCGCCCTTGGACTTCGACGCATTCTGTGCGGGGCCGAACACTCTCTACCTCTGCTCGGCCGGACGTCGTCAGCGCCAGTTCGCGCCGCTCGTCGTCGCCGGCCTCGGCGACGTGCGAGATGCCACCTACGTCCGGGCCCGGGACGGACACGACGGGCCGCCGACCCTGCTCGCCCTCGACGAGGTCGCCAACATCGCGCCCATCCCCGACCTCCCGGCCATGGTGAGCGAGGGTGCCGGCCAGGGCCTCTTGGTGCTGGCGTGCCTGCAGGACCTCTCCCAGGCGCGGACGCTTGGGGCCAGGCGGCCGACGGATTCCTCTCGCTGTTCGGCACGACCGTCGTGTTGCCCGGCATCGCGGACACCGCGACGCTGCGCGACCTCAGTGCGCTCGCCGGCCACCGCGAAGTGACGTCGACGACGATCAGCCGCTCCGTCGACCGCTGGGGACGCATCCGTCCGTCCACGTCGGTCAGCCCGTCGCGCGAGGCCCGACTCACCGTCGACGCCGTGGCCCGTGGCGTGCCGGGTCGTGCGCTCGTGCTCGGGCCGGACAAGGAGCTCTCCGACGTCGCGCTCGACGCCCGCCCACGCCTGCTCGCCCTGGCGCGAGCTCGTCGGCCCATCGCGCGTCCACGACGTGAAGGGACGGGCGGCGGAGAGGGAGTCACCCGGCCTCGGCCGCTGAGTCGTCGCCCTCGTCGCATCCGTCGCCGTCACCATCACCGTCCCAGCCCGAGCTCCAACTCGGACGGCGCCCGCCGACCCAACGTTTGGCGCGCCGCGTCGAGCTGTCGCGTCACCCGTAGGTGATCGGCGAGCTGCGCCGGCGGCAGCGACGAAAGGGCGTTGCGGCCGACGCCCAGCGGTTCGAGTTCGGCACCGTTCCGGATCCCCCAGCGCCCTCGATACGCGTCGATCGCCCGCCGCCCCCACCCACGTCGCGTGGCTCGCCGGGTCGAGCGGACGCGGCCCGAGCGCCGCCACGACGTGCGGCGCCGGCACCACCGACCGGCGCGTCAGCCGCTCCTCGGCGACGCCGACCCGCCCACCCGGGGCCCAGAGGTCGGCCGCCCGCTCGAGGGACGCCGCCGCCACCCCGTCCCTGGCGGCCACGGCAAACGCCCCGACCACGTCCCGCCGGTGCGCCCCGCCGTGCGGCGTCAGGCTGATCACCCCGGCGAAGCGGTGCTCGTCGAACGAGGCCGACTCGGCCCCTCGCGGCACCCGGCCCCCACGTTCCGCCTCGACCCCCAACCCCACCCCGTCGGCCCGCCGCCGCCAGTCCACGGCGAGCTCCTCGTACGGCGTCCCCGTCACCTTCGGCGGACGCGTCGCCGCCCACGCGACCCGCTGCCCGTGGGCCGACCGCACACCCGCCTCGTACGCGTGCATCCGCACGTCGGCCCCGCGTGTAGAGAACTCGCCCCGCAGCGCCGGCGCCACCGTCGCGATCTCCGGGCTGCGACCCGGCGGGCCCTCCCACCGCACGCCCAACGACGCCGTCAGCGCGTCCCGCAGGTGTGCCTCGTAGACGGCGCCCGCCGCCCGCCGGTGTGCGTCGAGGCCCCGCCCGTCAATCGCACTCCAGCGCCCGTCGACGCCGTGGACCGCGTTGACCACGACGACGTGGCTGTGGAGGTGCGGGTCGAGGTTGCGGTTGACGCCGTGCGTGAACGCCGCCCCGGCGAACCCCGTCGTCTCGATCACCTCGCGTTCGCCCCCGCCCGATGACCGCACCGCGCCCAGCCCGTGACGCTCGAGATCCGCAGCGCCTCGTCCACCGCCGCCCCATGCGCCCGCACCACCGAGCGCGCCGTCTCCTCGCCGCCGAGCGCGAACACCACGCTCGCCGACTTGGGCGCGCTGAAGGTCAGGTCGTAGGCGGCCACCCGGACCCCGTGCCCGATGATCCGTGATCGCATCGGGCCCTCGGTGAGCAGCGACCGGAACCGCTCCGGGTCCACCCCGTTCGCGCCGTCATCGCGCCGCCGCGTCCAGGCCCAGCCCCTCGGCGGCCGACCCCACCCACCGGCCGGCCGCACCCTGACGCTCCAGCGGCACCTCCGCCGCGAGGTCAGAGAGGTAGTAGTCAGCCCGCCCGGCGCCGATCCGCCGGATCCCCAGCATCTGCGTCCCGTCCGCACCCATCACAGGGCGAACGGTCCCCCAACCAGTCAGTTGTTGCGGCGCAGCTCCACGACGGGGATCACCCGGCTGGTGCCCTTCTCGTAGTCCGCAAAACCCGGCATCCGGTCCTTCTGCACCGCGAAGATCCGGTCCCGCTCCTGCCCGGTCACGACGTGGGCGACCGCGTCGAACCGCTCGTCCCCGTACTCGACCTCGACCTCTGGATGCGCGACCAAGTTCCAGTACCAGTCCGGATTCGTCGGCGCCCCGCCCTTCGAGGCGAAGACGTACAGCGTGTCGCCCTCGGGCAGCGTCGCCAGCGGGTTCACCCGCTTCTGACCCGACTTCGCCCCCGTCGTCGTCAACAACACCAGCGACGCCCCGTCGAACCCGCCCCCCACCTTGCCGTGGTTGGCCCGGAACTCCTCGATGATCCCCCGATCGAAGTCGGTCATTTCGCTCATCCCGAGGAACCTACCGGTACGCGCCAACACCCGGCGCGCCGCATCCGCCGCCAACCCCGTGAGCTCCGGCGGCCGCACCACCGGCCGCCGCCGGCCCCAGCTGCAGCAGCAACCGCTCGAACCACGCCATCCCGGCCACGTCGAGCACGACGTCGGTGACCGCCCGTCCCCGTCCTCCACCACCGTCCGCACCGGCACCGACTCGGGCACCCACTGCGCCGTCGGGCCGAGGCGCACGTGCACCTCGACCGCGCCCGGGCCCCGGCACGAACATCTCCTCCAGCGGACGAGCCGCCGCCCTTCGTCCGACCCCGCCGCACCCGCGGTCGCCGTCGCCGCACCAGTCCCCGCCGCCGCGTCCTTCACCGAGCTGATCCGGTCCACCCGGAACCGCCGCATGTCGCCGGCCCGGTGACAGAACCCGTCGAGATACCAGTGCCCGTCAATCGTGATGACCTGCACCGGATCGACCACCCGGGTGGTCAACTCGTCCCTCGACCCCGACAGGTACTCGATCTCGATCGCCGCTCCCGCCTCCGTCGCCTCCTGCACGGCCCCCAAGAACCCCGGCGCATCGACGTCCAACCCCACCGCAGCCCGCGTCCCCAGCGCCGCGTCAAGCTTCGCCAGCGCACGCGCCAACGCGTCGTTGTCCGACCCGGGCACCGCCAGCAGCAACCGCGCCGACGCCGCCACGGCGAACCCCTCCGCCGGCGTCAACGGCCGCGGCCGCCCGAACTCCTGCGGCAAGAACGCCCGCACCGACGAGCTCCGACACCTCGATCTCCATCAGCGTGTCCGGCGTGTACGGCGGCGTCCCGCAGCACGCCGCCAGCTCCAACTCGGCCACCAGCTCCTGCTCGCCCATGCCGAACCTCCGCGACACCTCGGCGATCGGCGCCTCGCCCACCTGCGCCAGCCACCCGATCACCGCCAACAACCGTCGCAGCCGCCGGCTCGTCTCTGCTCCCGGCGCAGCACGGGGTCCGTCCGCCGCCCCGGCTCCGCCCTCGTCCGACGCGGCGGCCACCACTTCTCTCGCCGGACCGTCGCCGCCGTCGCCCTCGCCGTCGGCCAACGCCGTGAGCCACTCGACGAGCTCGTCGCGGAACGAAGGCGGCTCGAGCATGGTCACGTGGTCGGCGAGCCCGAGCACCCACGAGCGGATGGAGGCGAACGAGTTGACGCCGAGGACGAGCTCGATCGAGCCGTCGTCGAGCCGCCGCACGACCTTGTCCTCACCGACCTGATCGGCGACCCGTCGGGCCTTCGACGGCGTCGACCTTGATGCGCATCTCGACACGGTCCTCGCTGTCGGCGTCCCAGGGCTCGTCGGGCAGCGCCGCCTCGACGTCGATGTCGTCGGGGACCCGTCGGCGGGCTCGCCCCTCGTGACGTCGCCCTCGATCCGGTCGACCCGGAACGTGCGCACGGCGTGGCTGTCGAGGTCCCACGCGACGAGGTACCAGTGGCCGAAGCGGAACCACAGGCCGAGGGCGCGCCACGCGGGGCGTCCGTCGCCGCCGGTAGGCGAACGCCGCCGTCGCCTTCGTGCGCACGGCCTCGAAGAGCTCGATCAGCGCCGGCGGCGGGACGATGCTGGCCATCGGGCGGACGTCGCCGAGGCCGCCCGCGCCCAACTTCATCAGCGCATCCCTCCCACTAGGATCGCCCAGGTGAACGCCGGCGACGGCGAGGTGCAGCGCGACCTGCTCGTCGGGTTCGAGCGCCAGGTCGGGCAGATAGAACGCATCGCGGTCGATCCGGTAGCCGTACTGGTCGTCTCCGGCAACCGTTCGGTGAGGACGGGGATGCCCTCGTCCCGCAGGAGGCGCTTGTCCCGCTCGAACGCCTGACGGCGGGCCGCGTGCTCCGCCGGGTACCCCGGGACCTGGTTCGCGATGGCGTCGAGGGTCAGCGGACGCGGCGTCTCGAGCAGCACGAGCACGAGATCGGTGACGCGTTCGAGCCTGTCCAACTTGGCGGGGGCCGGGCCGGGGTCGCATCGCCACGAGCCTAAGGCGGCGGGGTCCGCTCGTGACGCCGCGCGGGGCACCCGTTCGACTGGCATCTGCATCTCCTCTGGCTGCTCGCCTTCGCGGCGTCCTGGTCGCGTCGGGACTCGGGGTCGGGCCAGGGTCGACGCTGGCGGGCGACGACCGGTCGGCAACGCTTCTCTTCATCTCGGGCGCCGTGCTCCTGGGCCTGGCCGTGACGTGGCCCCTGGCCGACCTGGCCGCGCACTGGCTGCTGGTCGCCCTGGTGCTCCAGCGGCTGCTGTTGACCCTGGCCGTGCCCCCGCTCCTGGTCCTGGGCACGCCAAGGCCACTGCTCTCCCGGCTGACCAGGCCCGCCCTGGTCGACGCCGTGTTGCGGGTGGCCGTGCGCCCGCTCCCCGCGATCGCCATCGTGACCGTCGTCGCGGTCGGACCCTGACGACCGGAGCGGTGGGCCTGGCGGCCGGCTCGACGTGGCGCAGGTCGTGCCCGAGCTGGTCGTCCTGGCGTCGGGCTTCGTCCTCTGGGCGCCGGTGCTGAACGAGCTGCCGGGCGCGCCGAGGCTCTCGGCGCTCGGACGCGGGGCGTACCTCATCGTGCAGTCGATCGTGCCGAGCTTCCTCTCCATCGTGTGGATCTTCGCCCGCCACCCCCTGTACCCGCCCTTCTCCGCACCCGGGAAAGGTCGTCGGCCATGACGCCGCTGCTCGACCAGGAGCTGGCGGGGTTCCTGGCCAAGCTGAGCACGATCTTCGTCCTGTGGACGGTGGCGTTCGTGATCATGACGCGGGCCGAGTCGGCCGACGCCGTCGGGAGGGACACGACCCGCTCGTGTGGTCCGACGTCGAACGTGAGATCGAGCGGGCGGACCGTCGCGGAGCGGCGGCAGCGCTGGCCCGCCGCCGTCGACCTGACTTCGGCGACGCGGTCGACCCGGGTCGCGTCGCGGTGCACAATGGTCGTATGGGTAACAGCGGTGATGGTCCGTGTCCGCGGACAAGCGGACGCGGCGGGACGAGCGACGGCGCAGTCTCGGACAAACTTCCTACGGCCTGACCTCGCCGACCAGCTGGTCGCGGACGCGGCCTTCGACACCGGCGACCCGTCGTCGAGATCGGCGCCGGGCGCGGCGCGCTGGACGCTTCGCTTTGGCGAGACGCGGACGTCGATGTCGTCGCTCTGGAGAGGGACCCGCGCTGGGCCGCCTGCGTTGCGTCGTGAGCATGCGCCGGGGCGGGCGACAACGTCACGGTCCTCTGCTGCGACGTCGCTCGCCTTCCGCGATGCCGCGCCGGCCGTTCCGCGCGATCGGGCTCGCTGCCGTTCGGCGCCACGACGGCGATCCTGCGCCACTTGTTCTACGACGCCGGGCTCGCCGCTCGTCCGCGCCGATCTCGTCGTCCAGTGGGAGGTGGCGCGCAAGCGTGCCGCCATGCCGCCGTCGACCCTGCTGTCGACCGCCTGGGCGCCCTGGTGGTCCTTCGAGGTCGGCCGGCGCATCCCGGCCTCGGCCTTCCGGCCCGTGCCCGTCGGTCGACGCCGGCGTCCTGCGCGTCACGCGCCGGAGTCCCACCGCTCCTCCCGCCCCGCATGGCGGGCCCGTATGCGACCTTTGTGCGCCAGGCCAATGGCAGTAGCGTCTCCTGGTCGTATGGAAGAGGCGACGTGGTCTGTGCCCGACGTCTACCTCTTGACCGAGGGGTCGGAAGCCCCCGTCGCCGTGCCCGACCTGACGCTGACCTTCCTCGAGGCCGGGCTCGCGCTCGACAAGGCGGACGGCGAGTCGGTCTGGGACTAGCCCCTGGGACCGAGCTGGAGGAGATGTCGCCCGTGGAACGTTCCGTCCTCCCCGACGGTCGCGGTGGGCGTCGTCATCGTCGTCACCGAGCGGGGCGGCCGGCGCGACATCGTTTCGTGCTCGCCGACCGACGACCCGGAGCGACCGACGGAGGCCGACCGAGTGTCCACGGACTGCGCCGGCGGCCACGTCCTGCGGACGACACGATGGCCGGCGAGCGAGCCGGCCGGTCGTCACGGCGCTGCTGTCCGCCGCACGTTCGTCCTGCGCCGGCGCGCTGCCGACGATCGACGGCCCTGCTGCTCATCAGCCGTGCACGTCATCGCGACTTCTGACCGGGGCGTCAGGCGAGCGAGGCGCTCCGCAGTTCGTCGAGCGAGAGCTCGGCCGTCTGGTTCCCGCCGCACTGCGGGCAGTGCTCCACGTGGCGCCACGAGCGCAGGAGGCGGGTGCCCTCCGGATTGAGCAGCACCACGAACGACTCCGAGATCGGGTCGATCTCGAGGCCGAAGTAGTCACGCCACGCCGTGGTGGCGGCGTGGGCTTCGAGCGTGAGGCCCTTGAGCACACGCCGGAAGCGCATCCGCTCGGTGTCGAAGATCCAGGTGCTGTGGCAGGACTCGAGGACGAAAAGGCCGTCGTCTGTGGGGGGGACCACGTCACTGATCATGCCCGATCCTTTCCCTTTCGGGTCGAATACACCTCAGCTCGTTACGAATTTATGACAATTCTCGTTGTCCCAGTTCGAACCCTTATTGCGGACCGGCGTCGTGCTTCCGCCCCACGACCGCCTCCCGTTTGGTGCCGAGCTGGCGGAGGACCCCGCACAGCACGATCCGGCTGTCGGCCGGGTCCACGACCTGGTCGACCAGGCCCCGCTCCGACGCCCGCCACGGGTTGAGATAGGCCTCCTCGTAGTCCCCGCTCCCGTCGGACCGCGCTCGCCGGGCTCCAGGCCCCGGTGCAGGATCTGCACCGCGCCGAGGCCCCCATCACGGCCACCTCGGCTCCGGGCCAGGCCAGGCAGACGTCGTTGCCGATCCCACGCGAGTCCATCACGATGTACGCCCCCCCGAACGCCTTGCGGATGATGAGGCAGAGTCGGGGCACCGTCGCCTGGGCGTAGGCGAAGGCGAGCTCGGCGCCGTGGCGGATCATGCCGCGCCACTCGAGGTCCTTCCCGGGAGGAACCCCGGGGTGTCGACCAGGCTGACGATGGGCAGGTTGAAGGAGTCGCAGAGACGCACGAACCGCGCCCCCTTCTGCGACGCCGCGATGTCGAGCGTGCCGGCCAGGATCTTGGGTTGGTTGGCCACGAACCCGACCGGCGTGCCTCCCAGCCGGGCGAACGCCGTGACCAGCTGCCCCGCCCAGCGCGGCCAGAGCTCCCGGATCTCGCCGTCGTCGCAGAGCGACCGGATCACGTCCCGCACGTCGTAGCCCGCGGCCTTGCGGTCGGGAATCACCGTGCGCAGTTCGGGCGTCGGCGCAGCACCGAGTCGCTGACCGGGGCCAGCGGCGGGAGCTCGTCGGTGTTCGACGGCAGGTACTCGAGGAGCTCGGCCACCGCCCCGTCCACGTCGTCGGACTCCACCGAGCACAGCCCGCTTGCCATGGCGTGGGCGGCGGTCCCGCCCAGCTCCCGCAGACCGACCCGATCCCGGTGAACTCCGCCACCATCTGGGGGCCCGAGACGAACGCCACCGCCTCGGAGCTCATGACCACGAGGTCGGCCAGGCCGAGGAGCAGCGCGGGCCCCGAGACCACGGGACCGGTGGCCGCCGCGATCACGGGACCTGGCCGCTGCAGCGCGAGATGGCCGCCGCGGCCCGGCCCCAGCCGTGCAGCGCGGCGACCCCGTCGAGCACGTCGGCCCCGCTCGATGCGACGAAGAAGACGAAGGGGATCCCGAGCTCCGCGCCTGGTCCGCGGCCTCGGCCAACCGCACCCCGTCCGCGTGGGTGATGGCGCCCCGGCGCATGGACCCGAGCGCCCGGCAGATGACCACGTTGCGCCCGCCGATCCGGCCGACCACCGACGTGACCGCACCGACGATGCCCTTGCCGACGTCCGCGCCCCTCGAACGTGGTCACCGGGACGAATGTAGACGGGTGCTCTGACTCTCGTACCGTCCTTGCACCTGGCGATCGCGCCCGTCCCCTGATTGCATGGCGCACTCATCTATCTCATGCCTTCGGCTGTCTCACCGCAAATTCGGCCAGCTGGGCAAGCTCAGCAACGAGGAGCTCATGAATCGCGGTAGACAAGACGTTCTTTGCCGTTCCGCTCCTGGCGTGGTCGCTGCTGTGGGTATTTTGCCGAGCTCGATCGACGCGAGGGTTGGCGAGACGAGGAGTACGTGGCTCAAGTTCTGGCTCGTGCAGCGTCTTCGGGGTCTCTCTCCCGCGACCGCCCGGGCCTACGCCTCATGTGGGCAAGCGGTTGTCCAAACTGCCGCATGTGGCCGAAGGATTTATGGCCAACGGCGTGCTCACGTTGGACAAGGTCCTGGTCGTGGCTCGAATGCGCTACGCCCAAGAACGAAGCCGAATCTTCGGCCGGGGGCGTCCAAATTGTATCGGTGAAGGATCACGCTGACATGGCCCGGCCTTCCGGGCGTCCTCCGGTGACCCAGGGCCGGCCTAGGAGGAGAACCGGTTGGAGAGCTTAAAAGATGCACGCTGCGGACGATGTGCGCCCAGATGCCGGAAGACTCATATGCCGAGTTACGCGCGGTACTTGATGTTTTGAGCGTGCGAAGCGGGTCTCCTCTGACGGGATAGACACCGTGGGACATCAGGGTGTGGCTGACGCCCTCGTCTTTTTCGTTGATTCGGTGCTCGTTTCACCACATATCGCATTGGTCTCATCTTTTATATCGTCGATTTTATTTTTACACTGTTTTCTTCGTCGTTTTAGCGCACACCCCCCTCGAGTAGCTTCTCGATCCATAAGTCCCCGCTCCTGGGTGAGCTCGTACGTTGGGGGCTTCGTCAACGCCGTGTGCGTACGCCGCCTGGCCTGTGGTGCCCCCTCGGTCATTGCAGTCGACGACGCCGAAGGACACACGATGTACGAGGGTCGGGCAGTAGGCCGCTCCCGACTCTCCACCCGGCGCTTGAGGTCTCGCCCGCAGGGATCGTCACTGCCGCTTTTCCCGGATGCCACAACGTCCTCTTCACCAACTGCCACCACCTCGAGGAGTGGGCCCACGGCGGGCGCACCGATCTCCCCAACCTGGCCTTGCTTCGTGCGAAAACCACCACCACCTGATCCACTCCAAGGCCTGGACGGTTTTCGAGGCGACGCCAACGCCAGAGTACGCTTTCGTGGGCCCAACCGGGCCGGATCATGAAGATCGCGCCCCTCCCCGTTGTGGCCCAGGGTCGAGAGGGCCGATTCCGGTTTTATCCGCGGTGGGTTAAGGCCTCGGGTCGCCGTCACGCCTCTTAGTACGTGAACGTAATGGCAAGAGGGTCGACTCCTGCGTTTAGGCGTGGTTCGCCTCGGACCGGCGCCACGGCCCTGACCGCCCCCCGACTTCTCCCACAACGCCAGTGCTCAACCGTCATCGTCCGGTCCGACGACTTGCACATGTCGTAGACGGTGAGGGCGGCGACGGCGCAGGCGGTCATCGCCTCCATCTCGACGCCGGTGCGGTCGACGGTCTCCACCTGGGCCTCCACTTCGACGTAGTCGTCCCCGATGGAGAAGTTCACCCCGATGGAGCCCACCAGGACCGGGTGGCACATGGGGATCAGCTCGGCCGTCCGCTTGGCCGCCTGGATCCCGGCGATGCGGGCTGCCGCCAGGACGTCGCCCTTGGTGATGGCGTTGTTGGCCACCTTTGTGGTCGTCTCGGGGAGCATCGACACCCGGCAGCGGGCCAGGGCCCGGCGATGGGTGGGCTCGCGGGGCGTGACGTCGACCATGCGGGCGCCGCCCAGCGGGTCGAGGTTGGCCAGCATGCGGTCGGACACGAGGGTGAAGTCTACGACCTGGGCTGAGCGCGGTCCGACGCTGCAGGTGCGTCGCGGCGGGTAGACTTGGCAGTCTCAGGCAGCGAGTGCCAACCAGCGGCCCACGGAGGAGTCCATTGCCGACCTACGAATACGCCTGCACGACCTGCGGGCACCGGCTCGAGGCCGTCCAGAGCTTCACGGACGACCCGCTGACCAAATGCCCCGAGTGCGGGGGCGAGCTGCGCAAGGTCTACGGCGCCGTCGGCATCGTGCTCAAGGGCAGCGGGTTCTACAAGACGGACTCGCGGGCCGCCGCGGGGGAACGGCTCAGGGAAGAAGGCGGCCGACAGCTCGACGGCGAACGGCGCCGCCGCCGACTCGTCGCCCAAGAAGGAGCCCTCGTCGGAGAAGGGCAGCTCCGACAAGACCTAGCCTCGGAGAAGAGCTCCTCGGACAAGGGCGGCTCTGAGAAGGCGGGTTCGAAAAGGACGCCACGCCGGCCTGCCGCACCAGCGCCAGCTGAGGCTGAGGGCGTTAGTCGCCGCTCAGCGCCATGTCGGCGATGGCCAGGGTCTGCCCGGCCGCCACGCCGGGCAGCCAGCGCAGGTCGCCGCCGACGTCGACCACCGACTGCAGCATGCGCTGGAGCGTCGAGGCGACCGTGACCTCGCGCACCGGTTGGGCCAGCGCGCCGCCCTCGGATCATGAGCCCCTCGGCCCCGACCGAGAAGTCGCCGCTCACGGCGTTGACCCCCGAGTGGATCCCGCTGACCGACTGCACGTAGAGGCCATCGCCGACGGCGGCCAGGATCTCGTCCGACCCTTGGTCCCCGGGCGAGAGCACGAGGGCGCGGCAGCCCGCGCCGCGGCGTGCCGGCGAAGCCGCCCCGCACGGCCGAGCCGGTCGACGCCGCCCCCGCCCGCCGGGCCGAGACCGTGTCGTAGAGGAACATGCGCAGCACGCCCTCGGCGATGAGGACGTTGCGCCGGCAGGCCAGCCCCTCGGCGTCGTGCGCGGCGGCGCCGTAGGCCCTGGAGTCGGTCGGGTCGTCGACCAGCGTGACCCCGGCGCGGCGACCGTCTCGCCGATGCGGCCGGCGAAGAACGAGCGGCCCTTGACGACCGCCTCGCCGGAGAGCGCGGAGGCCATCACCCCCAGCAGCGTGGAGACCACCCGCGGGTCGAAGACCACGGTGCAGTGCGCCGACCGCGCCTTCTGCGCGCCGAGCATGCGGGTGGCCCGGAGGACGGCGTCGTCCATGGCCTCGTCGGGCACCAGGTCGCCCGGGCCGCGCCCGACGCTGAACCCGGAGCCGGTCTGGGTGTCCGCGCCCTCGCCGGCGATGGCGTCGACGGAGAGGAAGGCGTTCGTGCGCCTCCGGTACGACGAGATGCCGGTGGTCGAGGCGAGCGCCACCTCCACCCGGCTGTCCGAGTAGTCGGCCGAGGAGACCTGGCGGATCCGGGGGTCGGCCGCCCGCGTCGCCCGCTCCAGCTCGACCGCCAGCGCGACCTTCTTCCATCGGCGTGGCGGCTGACGCCGTCGTCCCACAGGTCGAGCTCGACGGCGGCGACGCCGTCGGGCGCGGCCAGGACCACGTCGGGGTCCGGGCGTGGCGAAGCGCGCGTTGTCGCGGGCCTCGGCGAGCGTGGCGGCGATCACGTCGGGCTCGAGCGAGCCCGCCCAGGCGAAGCCGACCTGGCTGCCGGCCCCCTCGGGCCTCGTCGAGGAGGACCCGGATGCCGACGCCGGAGGACTCGGCCGACGTGAGCGACTCCACCTCGCCCTCGTACGCCCGCACCTCGGTGTCGGTGCCCCGGGTGACGTAGACCTCCATGCCCTCGCCGGGCCCGCCCGGGCGACGACCGCGTGCGGCCAGCTCGCAAGAGCTCGGTCGCTCATGCCGTGCCGCCGAGCGTGACGCCGGTGACGCGCAGCGTGGGCTGCCCGCAGCCGACCGGGACGCTCTGCCCGTCCTTGCCGCACGTGCCCGGCGTCATGTCGAAGTCGGTGGCCACGGCGTCGATGCGGCGCAGCACCTCGGGGCCGTTGCCGATGAGGTTGGCGTCGCGCAGCGGCTCGGTGATCCGGCCGTCCTCGATCAGGTAGGCCTCGGTCATGCCGAAGACGAAGTCGCCGGTCGCCGTGTTGACCTGGCCGCCGCCGAGCTGCTCCACGTAGACGCCCGACGGCGTCTGGGCCACGATCTCGTCGGGGTCCTCGGTGCCGGCGAGCAGGTAGGTGTTGGTCATGCGCACCATCGGCAGGTGCTGGTAGCTCTGCCGGCGCCCGTTGCCCGACGACTTGCGGCCCTCCTTGCGGGCCCGCAGCCAGTCCCACATGTAGTCGGTCAGCACGCCGTTCTCGATCAGCACGTTGCGGGCCGGGAGTGGCCCTCGTCGTCGATCGCGAAGTTGCCCCACTCGCCGAGCACCGTGCCGTCGTCGACCAGCGTGACGAGCGGGCTGGCCACCAGCTGCGCCGACCTGCCCGGTGAACACCGACGCGTCCTTGACGATGTGGTCGGCCTCGAGGCCGTGACCGCACGCCTCGTGGAACAGCACGCCGCCGCTGCCCCGGCCAGCACGACGGGCACCTCGCCCGACGGCGCCGGGCGGGCCGACAGCTTGGCCAGCGCCCGGGCGGCCGCGACCTGCGGCGATGTCCTCGACGCGGTGGCGCTCGAAGAGCTCGAAGCCCTCGGTGCGGCCCAGCGACTCGTAGCCGGTCTGCATCCCGGTGTCGCCGTTGGCGACGCACGACGACGTTGAAGCGGGTGCGGACCTGCTCGTCCTCGGCGAAGAGGCCGTCGGAGTTGGCGACCAGGATGCGGCGCCGGCTGTCGCCGTAGCCGACCTGCACCTGGGTGATGGCGTCGCCGGCGGCGCGGGCGGCGTCGTCGGCCCGGTCAGCAGCTCGAGCTTGCGCGCCTTGTCCACCGAGTCCGGTGAGCGTGCGGTCGCCGCGGCCGTGGGCCGACAGCGGGCTCGAGCGCGACGGTGCGCACGCCGCCGCCGCCCTGGCGGGCGACCGCGGCCGCGGCGCGGGCCGCGGCCAGCAGGCCGGGCTCGCTCAGGTCGGCGGTGTGGGCGAAGCCGGTCGTCTCGCCGACGACGACCCGGATGCCCGCGCCCCGCGAGCGGCCCGAGGCGAGCTCCTCGACCCGGCCGTCGTCGAGCAGTGGCGCTGGCGGTGGCGGCGTCCTCGGCGAACACCTCGGCCATGTCGCCGCCGCCGACCAAGGCGGCGGAGAGCACGCGTTCAAGCACGTCAGGATCGATGAGGGCGGTGTCAGTCACGGCGGTATCGTAATCGTCGTGCCCGCCGACCCATCCACGCCCCCACCCGGGCGGGACACGGGCCGCACGCCGGACTGAGCGCCCAGCTGGAGCTGACGGTGGGCGCCGAGGACACGGCCGAGCACTTCCGCTCGGGCGACGTGCCCGTGCTCGCCACGCCCCGTCTCATCGCGCTGTGCGAGGAGGCCGCCCTTCGAGCCACCGACGGGCACCTCAACGAGGCCCAGTCCAGCGTGGCCACCAGGGTGCAGTTCGACCACCTGGCGCCGGTGGCCGTGGGCTCCGTCGTGCTGGCCGAGGCCACCCTCGTCAAGGTCGAGGGCCGGCGGCTGATCTTCACCGTGTCGGCCGCCCGGCTCGACGGCGACGGCGGCGGTCTCGTCGGTGCGGGCCGCGTCACCCGGGTCGTGGTCGACCGCTCCACCTTCCTGGCCAAGGCGGGCGCCGCAGGCTCGTCCTGAGCGTCGGCCCCGCCCCGCCGCCCGGGAGCACCTGCTCGCCGGGGCCGGACCGGTCGTGGCGTCGTTCGCCACCTTCGGCCTCTTCTGGGGGAGCTGGGCCGTGATGCTCTTCGATATTCAGCACGCCTTCTCGCTCAACGACGCGCAGCTCGGCGTCCTCCTGGCTGTCGCCATCGCGGTGGCCGGCGCGTCGAGCGCCGTGCATGGCGCACTTCTGCGACCGGGTCGGCGCCCGCCGGCTCCTGTGGATCGCGCTGTTCGCCTGGTCGGTCCTCCTCTGCGTGCTGGCCCTCACCCGCGAGACGTGGTCCTTCGCGGTGGTGCTGGTCCTGGTGGAGGTGGCGGGGGGCGCCATCGACACCGCCATGAACGCGGAGGCGTCCCACCGGCTGATGGGCAGCCCCTCGGCCCTGGTCCGCCTGCATGCGCTGTTCAACACCGGGGCGCTTAGCCGGCGCCGCCGTGCGCTGCGCTGGTCATCCACGCCGGCGTGTCCTGGCGCTGGGTCTGGCCCGCCATCGCCGTCGTCGCGCTCGGCGTCGGCGTGTGGGCGCTCGTCACCGACCCGGGCCGGCGCTGGCCCGGCCGGCCCCGCCGGCCCGCCGCCGCCTCGGCCCGCCACCCGTTGCGGCGGCTGCGCCAGGACGGGCTCCTGGTGCTCCTGGCCGTCTTCGCCCTCGCCGAGATCACCGAGGGCGGGGTCGACACCTGGGGTGTGCTCTACCTGCGCAACCACCTTGCTACCGGCGTGCTGCTCGGCGCCGGGCGCCTACGTCGTGGGCCAGCTCGTGGCGGCGACCACCCGTGGCGCGGGCGGCACCTGCTCGGCCGCCTGTCCACCCGGCGGGCCCTCATCACGGGCGGCTGTGTGGCCGGCGCCGGCATCCTGCTCGAGTCCCTCTGCGCCGTTGCCGGGTCGGCCGCGCTCGGACTCGCGCTGGGCGCCGGCGGGTGCCTCGCTGTTCTGGCCGCTCGTCATGAGCACGGTCAGCCGGATGGCCAGCCAGGTGGTCAGCGCCGTGGGCACGTTCACCGCGGCGGGCTACGTGGGCTGGGTCGCCGGGGCCCCCATCGTCGGCTGGGTCTCGCAGAACCTCGGGCCCGGCCCACGGGCTGCAGGTCCTGGCCCTGGCCTCCTTCGGCGTCGCCGGCTGCACCCTGCTGAGCCCCCGGCGCAGGGCCAGCGCCGCGGGTCAACGGGTAACCTGGGGCGATCGCCATGATCCTGCCCAGCATCGAGACACCCGCCGACTGAAGGACCTGGAGCAGGAGCAACTCGCCGAGCTGTGCGAGGAGATCCGGACGTTCATCGTCGAGACGGTCACGACGACCGGCGGGCACCTCGGCTCCAACCTCGGCGCCGTCGAGCTCACGCTGGCCCTGCACCGGGTCTTCGACTCGCCCCGCGACGTCATCCTGTGGGACACCGGCCATCAGGCCTACGTGCACAAGCTGCTGACGGGGCGCCGCTACGGGTTCAAGACGCTCGAGCAGGCGGGCGGGATGTCGGGCTACCCCAACCGGGCCGAGTCCGAGCACGACTGGATCGAGAACAGCCACGCCTCGACGGCGCTGTCGTATGCGCACGGGATCGCCAACGGGTTCAGGCTGCGCGGCATCGACGGCGAGCGCCGGGTCGTGGCCGTCGTCGGCGACGGCGCCCTCACCGGCGGGATGGCCTACGAGGCGCTGAACAACCTCGGGCACTCCGGCCGACGGGTCGTCATCGTCCTGAACGACAACGGCCGCTCCTACGCGCCCACGGTCTCGCAGCTGTCGCAGAGCCTCACGACGCTTCGGCTCAACCCGACGTACACCGCGGCCCGCGAGCGGCTACGCCAGCGCCTGCGCGAGATGCCCGCCCTCGGCGCGCTCGCCTACTCGGGCTGCACTCGCTGACCAGCGCCGTTGCGCGAGATGGTGGCGCCGCACACGCTTCTTCGAGGCGCTCGGCGTGCGCTACGCCGGCCCGATCGACGGCCACGACATCGCCCACATGGAGCAGGCCTTCCCCACGCCGCCGAGTGGGACGGCCCCATCGTCGTTCACGTGCTGACCCAGAAGGGCCGGGGCTACGCACCGGCAGAGGAGGACGACGTGCAGCGCCTGCACGACGTCAAGGTGCCGACCCCGGCGGCTGCTGCGAGAACACGTCGGGCCAGCTCGGCCGGGTCCTCGGCCGGTGGGCGGCGCCCGCGGCGCCGACGCCGGCGGCGTGGCCTCGCCCGGATCGGTTCCCGAGACCGAGGTCGACGAGCTCCCGTCCCGGGCGGCCACCTACACCGAGGCCTTCACCCGGGCGCTGCTGGCGGCGGCCGACGAGGACCCGCGGGTCGTGGCCCTCACCGCGGCCATGCCCGGGCCGACCGGCCTGCTCCCCTTCCAGGCGAGGTACCCGGAACGCTTCTTCGACGTCGGCATCGCCGAGCAACACGCGGTGACGGCGGCCGCCGGGATGGCGATGGCCGGCCTGCGCCC
Source organism: uncultured Acidimicrobiaceae bacterium (assembly GCA_963783995.1). Taxonomy (GTDB): domain Bacteria; phylum Actinomycetota; class Acidimicrobiia; order Acidimicrobiales; family RAAP-2; genus Bog-473. The sequence continues at coordinate 684,774 of CAWAPU010000004.1, read as the reverse complement.
GGTGGTCGCGGTCTACTCGACCTTCTTCGGCCGCGCCTTCGACCAGGCGAACCTCGACGTCGGCCTGCACGGCTCCCCGTCGTCTTCTTCCTCGACCGCGCCGGCATAACCGGCGACGACGGCCGAGCCACCACGGCGTGCTCGACATGTCTCTGGCGCTGTCCATCCCGGGCATGACCGTCTTCGCCCTCCCGGCCGAAGAGGTCGAGCGATGCTGCGCAGCGCCCTCGAACTGGAGGGGCCTTCCACGATCCGATTCCCCAAGCCCGCGCCGCGCCACGAGGCGCCCGCCGACCTCGGCTCGGGCCTCGTGGCCCGCCGGCTGCGCGTGGGGGGACGGATGGTCTGCCTCCTCGCGGTGGGCAAGATGGTCGGCCCGAGCCTGGGGGCGGCAGACGAGCTAGCCGGCGAGGGCATCGATGCCACCGTGTGGGACGTGCGGGTCGTCCCCTCCCGACCGGGCGATGCTGGTGGACGCGACCCGGCACCGCTCGTGGTCACCGTCGAGGACGGAGTGCGCACGGCGGCGCCGGCGCTTTCCTGGCCGAACGCATTGGCTACCTCGGCAGAATCGGAGGGGCGGATCCCCGTCCCGGCCACGCGTCGTCCTCGGCATCCCGCGGCAGTACCTGGCCCAGGGGCGGGCGGACGACATCTTGGCCAGCCTGGGGCTGCGACGGCGCCGGCATCGCGGAGAGCGTGCGCCGGGTCAAGCTCGAGGTGACGGCCGAACCGCCGCACTGACGTACCGGTCGGCGACCCGACGCTTGTCAGACGGGGTCGATCGCCGGCGAGGGCTCCGTCCGCCGGGGACCGCCCCGCAGCAGCACCGCAGGCTCACCCGTTGCCCGGACTGCAACACTGCCCGGCGGTAGATGCGGGCAGCGAAAATAGCCATTCCGCCGTCCCGAGGATCGAGATCAGCACCGAAGCGACGAATTCCCACCAGGTGACGGACTCAAACCGACGAGCACCGGCATGCAGAAGGGGGCCGTCGGGGGCAGGTAGGCGAATACCTTGTAGATCGAGTCCGGGTGGCCGGTGGCGACCACCGTCAGCGAGAAAACGTACCCGACCAAGATCGGGATACTGAGGGGAAGTGCGAGGGTCTGCACCTGATCCTGACGCTCGGCGGTAGAGCCCGCGGCTGCGTAAACCCAGCAATAGAAGGCGTATCCGAGAACCAGCCACAGCAACTCGGATAGCAGGACCACCGGTCCCGCCCGTGGAGCAGGTCCGAGCCCACTCCCTTCGCCGAATGAGGGCGAATGCCACGACCAACGTGGCCTGCCCCATGGCGACCAACCCGATGCCCAGTACCTTTCCTCCAGTAGCTGGAGGGGTGCACCGTTGCCAGCAGTACCTCGACGACTCGGCTGGATTTCTCCTGCATGACGCCCATCAGGATCCACGTGTTGTACTGCGTGAGCATTACGAACAACAGGATCAGGCCGAACACCGAAGTGTCGTTCTTCGGAGGCTTCGGCTCGGTTGGAGTGTGTCGACCGGAACGGACTTGGCCCCGTCGACCAGGCTCGCCTGCTGGGCGGTAGGCCTGCCGCCGGTAAGCGTTCAGAACGCCGAGGTACGCCGCCAACGACCTGGACGAGTGTGGGGTCGCCGGAGAGCTGCTCGCAGTCGCGGGAAGATTGAGCAGACACCTGGTCCCCGCCGACCACGGCGAGATCGACCTTGTCTGCCCGCAGCTCCCTCTTGGCGCAGAAGCGACGCGCTCGGGCACGATTTTTACCGGCGTCCTGGCTCGCTTTCCCGGCCGCGTGGACTGCCTGCTCGACCGGGGCCGCAGAGGTCCCGACGATCCCGACGGTCTGATGGTGGGCGCCGAGCTGCTGTCTTGTGAAGAGTCGGGATGACGATCGCCGCGCCGACGGCTAGGAGGAGGACGAGCGTGCCGACCCGAAAGATCCGGCCCCGGACTCGCTCTCTGACCTCGCGGCCGGCCACCAGTCCGACCGCGCCGAAAGAGTTCTCAAAGGCGATCGCGGCCGGACGCGGCCGCGGGTTCGACGCCGGAGCTCGTTTCGGTACCGGCGAGTTGCCTTCGCTGCCGTGCGGCGCACGCGCAGTCGAGCCGGAAAATCCAGACACGAAGGGCGATGACACCGCGGCGATGACGGATACGAGACGAGTTTCACTCGAGCGCCTCCCGGAACACTTCGGAGAGACGTCGGCGCTCGAAGGAGAACTGCGTGACCCGGCCCGCCTCCATGGCGGCACGGAGGACGTCGTCGCTGTCGACCGAATCGTCCAGTGCAAGACGGACGGCGCCACCGTCGACCTCGGAGACCGTTACGCCGGGCAGGTGGGGTGCCCAGTCGCCAGTCCGGTCACCTTCGACCCGGACCAGAGCCGGCGGCCCCCGCTCGTGCCAGCTCGTCCACCGTGCCCGATACGACCAAGCGGCCGTGGTCGATGATGTCACCCGCTCGCAGAGGTCCTCCACTTGGTCGAGCTGGTGGCTGCTGAACAGCACGCAGCACCCGGCCCGGGCCTGATCGACCAGCACCTCGCCGATGGCGTCGATGCCCGTGGGGTCCAAACCGGACAACGGCTCGTCCAGGACCAGCAGCTCGGGATCGTGGACCAGCGCCGCCATCAGCTGCACCCGCTGCTGGTTCCCGTGCGAGAGCGCCTCCACCTTGTCGATTCCGGTCGGCGATGTCGAGTCGCTCGAGCCAGGCGTCGTCGGCGGCGGCGGCGTCCGCCGCGCTCATTCCGTGCAGGCGACCCAAATACTCGACCTGCTCGCCGACGAGCATGCCCGGATACAGACCACGCTCCTCGGGCATGTATCCGAAACGTCGACGCTGAGCGTGGCCCACCGCGAGCCGTTCCAAAGGACGTGCCGGAATCGAGTTCGGTCAGACCGAAGATGGCCCGCATCGTCGTCGTCTTGCCGGCGCCGTTGGGCCCGAGGAAACCGACCACTTGACCGCGCCGGCACCTCGAACGAGAGGTTGTCGAGGGCCGTGAGGGACCCGTAAGTGCGGCGCAACCCTGGAGCTCGAGCAACCCTCCCATAAACTCAGGCTAGGCCGCGCCGAAGCGAGGTCCTTGGACCTCACGTCAGGCCGTCCGCCGGCGGCGCTACGAGAGATTCGCCCCGTTGGCGCGCACGAAATCGTTCACGGCGTAGTACGCCTCGATCGACTCCCCTGCGTCCCCCCAGAACCCTTCCAGGACGTCGTACGCCATCTGCCCCTGCTCGATGTAGTGGTTGTTGACATCGGTGATCTCGAGCTCACCCCGCCCAGACGGGGTGAGCGTCGGGATGACCCCGAACACATCTGCGTCGTAGCAGTAGATGCCGGTGACGCCGAAATTGCTCCGCGGGACTTCCGGCTTCTCCTCGATCCTCTCCACCCGCCCGTCGGCCGACAGCACCGGCACGCCGAGATGGCGCAGGTGCTCTGGTTCGCTCACCGGTGTCAGCAAAATCCGGGCGCCGACGGATCGGCCCCGAACGCATCCACCATGGGCTTGATCGACCGCTCCATGACGTTGTCCGCCAGCATGACGAGCACGGGGTCGCCGTCGACGAACCGCTCGGCCAGGCCCAGGGCCTCGGCGATACCGCCCGCCTGATCCTGGTACGCGTAGGAGAGCCGGTCGATGCCGAATTCGTGGCCGTTGCCGAGCAGGGGCAGGAAGGAGCCCGCATGTGGCCCGCCGGTCACCAGCATGATCTCGTCGATCCCGGCTCTACCAATGCCTCGATCGACCAGGCGATCATCGGCCGATCCCAGATTGGCAGCAGGTGCTTGTTCGTGATCCGAGTCAGCGGATAGAGACGGGAGCCCGTCCCGCCGGCCAGGAGCACACCCTTCATGTTCCCGCCCTCGCCTCCGTCGTCGTTTGCATCCCGAGTGCTTAGTCGAAGGTGAGGACCCCTCGTGCCACGCGCCCGGCGTGCATCTCGTCGACGACCTCACCGAAACGGCCGAGTGGCCGGGTCAGCGAGACGAGCTCGTCGAGCATGAGCTGACCGGAGAGGTAGAGATCCACCATCAGGGGGATGTCGTGATGCGGCCGGGACGACCCGTAGCGGCATCCGATCAGCCCCCGGTCGACATAGGCCAGTGCGTTGATGTCGACCGCCACCTCCGTGCCGCGGGGCGGGACTCCGATGGCCACCGCCGTACCGCCCCAGTCCAGGCAGTCGAGGGCGCTCCGGAGAACGGCCGCATGGCCGACGCAGTCAAAAGCCCAGGTCACGCCACCAAGAGGGAAGAGCGCACCGGCCGCGGACTCCCGGTTGGCCGGGGTGAGCTCGCGGACTGCGGCCGCGGCATCGCCACTGCTCGCATCGACGAAGTGGGTAGCGCCGAACTGGCGTCCCAGCGCCTCCTTGGACGCCATCGTGTCCACGGCCACGATCCGGGTGGCCCCGCTGATGCGCAGTCCCTGGATCACGTTGAGTCCCACACCACCGACGCCGAAGACGGCGGCGGTGTCCCCCGGCCGCACCTTGGCCCGGTTGAGAACCGTGCCGACGCCGGTCAGCACACCGCACCCGATGAGGCAGGCCGACGTGAGGGGCACCTCCTTCGGGATGCGCACCGCCTGGATCTCGCTCACGACCGTGGTCTCCACGAAGACCGACGTCGCGGCGAAGTTGGAGGCCGGTTCCCCCTTGAAGGTGAACGGGGTCGAGATGTTGCCCAACGTGCTCTTGCACCAACTCGGGTGACCCGTGCTGCAGGCCCGGCACGCCCCGCAGCTCGCAAGGGTGGCGATCACCACGTGGTCGCCCGGCTTCACCGATCGCACCTCGGACCCGACCGACTCCACGACGCCGGCTCCCTCGTGGCCCATCACGGTGGGAGCGGGAAACGGAATCGTCCCGTCGATGACCGACAGGTCGGAGTGACACACGCCGGCGGCAGCTATCCGCACGCTGACTTCATTGGGCCCGGGCGGGCGCACGTCCAACGCGTCCGTGACCTCCACCCCATCACCGGTATACACGATGCCTCGCACTTAATCGCTCCTCTCGTTGGTCACCACGTGATCTTCTCCGGCGCGGCGCGCGCTCTCGCAGCTCGCGCTTGAGTACCTTGCCGCCGGCGTTCACCGGAAGAGCATCCACCACGACCACGCTACGCGGAACCTTGTAGTTCGCCATCTGGTCCCGTGCCCAGCGCAGGATCGCCCGCCCGAACGTCTCGGCCTCCTGGGGTCACCGGCCCGACGGTACTCCGGCATCGGCACGACGTAGGCGCAGCCCACTTCCCCCATCCGCTCATCGGGAACACCGATGACGGCCGCCTGGGCCACGCCGCCGTGACCCCGCAGGATCGCCTCTATCTCGGCCGGGTAGGCATTGAATCCACCGACGACGAACATGTCCTTCACCCGATCGGTGATGGTGACGTTTCCCTGCGCGTCCATCACCCCGATGTCGCCGGTGTGCAGCCATCCGTCGGCGTCGATCGCACTCGACGTGGCCTCAGCGTTGCCAGTAGCCCGTCATGACCGTGTACCCGCGGACGACGATCTCACCGGGCTCGCCGGCGGCACCTGCTCATCGCCGACCACGGCGCGCACCTCCAGCCCGGGTATCGCCCGGCCCGACGTGCCGGCGATGATCTCGGGCGGGTCACTGCGTCGGCACATGGTGACGGTGCCGCTCGACTCGGTGAGGCCGTACGCGGTGAGCACGGAGGAGAAGCCGAGCTCCTCCCGCATGGCGTGCACCAGCTCGACCGGTACGACCGCCGCACCGGTCACCCCCAGCCGCAGTGACGAAAGGTCGTGCTCACCGGTCGGCTCGGCCAGGAGCGTCTGGTACAGCGTCGGCGGCCCGGGCAGGACGGAGATGCGCTCCGCCGCGATTCGCTCCATGACGCCGCCTGCGTCAAAGACGGCTCGGGAACGATGGTGGAGCCGGCCATGAGACAGGCCAGGATCCCGGCCTTGTACCCGAACGTGTGGAAGAACGGGTTGACGATGAGGTAGCGGTCGCTGGGCCGAGCCCGACGATCGACGCCCAGGTGCCGAACGTGCGCAACGACTGGCGTGCGTGGTCGCCGCCCCCTTGGGATGGCCCGTCGTGCCCGAGGTGAAGATGATGTCCGAGATGTCGCCGGGCCCGAGCATCCCGGCCCGGGCCGCCGTCTGGCTCGGATCGACGCCGGCGCCGCCTCGGTGAACGACGACAGGCTGACGTCTCCACGCCGCCCGGCGGGCCCGCCGGCCGTCCGGCGTCCGCGCGCCTTCGTCGCGCAACAAGACGATGCGCGCCAGTGCGCCCGTGTCCTCCCCACCCAGCAGCGCGGGTAGTCGACACCGAGGAAGCCGCGCACGGTGAGCAGCGTCGTGGCTCCCGAGGCGCGCAGGATGTAGGCCGCCTCGCCACCCTTGAAGCGCGTGTTCATCGGGACGAGGACGGCCCCGGCGCGCAGGGCGCCCAGCGCAGCCAGCATCCACTCGGCGCAATTCGGGGCCCAGATGGCGACCCGGTCGGCCCGATCGACACCGGCCGCGACGAAGCCACGGGCGTAGAGGTCCACCGCTCGGGCAGCTCGGCGTAGGTGAGGCGGATGTCCCCGTCGATCACGGCCTCGTTGCCGGGCTGCCGAACGAGCCCCGTCGCGACCAGATGGGGATGGTCCCCCAGATCAGATCGGCCCGGGGATCCTCGTCCCCGGCGGGCGCGCCGCCGATACCCGGCCCGTGGCAGGGCCCGTGCCGACGGTGTGCTGCGTCCGCCGTCACGGATGCTGGCTGATACGGAGATGACCTCGCCGCTCATGTACGACGAGTAGTCGCTGGCCAAGAACACGATGACGTTGGCCATCTCCCAGGTCTCGGCGCCCCGGCCGAACAGCTCGCGCCGCCGCAGGATGGCCAGGTCCTCGTCGGGGATGGCGCGGTTGAGGAACGGGTGCTCGGCCAGGCTGGGCGACACCGCGTTGACCCGCACGCCGGACGGCGCCGCCTCCGCCGCGGCGCACCGGGTCAGGGCCATGACGCCCGGCCTTGGCCGCGGCGTAGTGGGCCTGGCCGGGCTGGGCCCGCCACCCGAGGACCGAGGCGTTGTTGACGATGACGCCGCGCCCGCGGCAGCAGGCGGCGCAGGGCGGCCCGGGTGCAGCGGAACGTCCCGGTCAGCGTGATGTCGAGCACGGTCGACCACTGCTCGTCGGTCATCTCGACCAGCGGCACCGTCCCGCCCAGCCCGGCGTTGTGCACCGCCACGTCGATGCGCCCGAAGTGCGTCGACGGCCCCGCATAGAGCGCCCGCACCTGCGCCTCATCGGTGACGTCACAGGGCACGGCGCAGACCGCGCCGCCCGTTCTCGCCCGCCAGTTGCTCGGCCGTCTCGGCCAGACGGCGCTCGTGGGCGTCGGAGACGCACGACCGTCGCGCCCTCCTCGAGGCAACGCCGGGCCGTCGCCGAGCCGATCCCGGTCCCGGCCGCCGCGGTGACCATCACCACCTTGCCGACGAGGAGACCGTGCCCGGCCGGCGGAGGCGGGTGGTGGTGGCGGTTCGAATCGCTTCGCTCAGGCTCACGCCGCCCCTTTCGGTTCGGGCGGCAGACCGAGCACCCGCTCACCGATGATGTTGCGCTGGATCTGGTTGGAGCCACCGTAGATCGTCTCGGCACGGGCGTAGAGAAGGAGCGCTGGAAGCTCGCCCAGTTCGTAGCCCTCGTTCTCGGGCCGCGCCTCCCGTCGATGACCGTCGCCGCCGGGCCCAGCACGTCCATGCGCGAGCTCACCCAGACGGCGGTGCCAGCTGCCCCAGTACAGCTTGGCGATGGAGGCCTCGGGCGGCGCCACCGGCCCGTCGATGCCCGGCGAGGCTGCGCAACGTGTTGTACCGCATGATCGTCAGCTCGACGTGGGCCTGCGCCAGCCGCTGGCGGACGACCGGATCGCGCGACCGCCCGTTCTCCCTCGGCCAGGCCACGATCGCGGTCGAGCTCGCGGACGAAGCCGAGCTGGTGGCCGAGCAGGGCCACGCCGCGCTCGAAGGCCAGCGTGGCGAGCGCCACCCTCCACCCGTCGCCCACCGCGCCCACGACGTTGGCGCGGTCGGTGCGGGCGCCGTCGAAGAAGACCTCGTTGAATTCGCTGGTCCTGGTGAGCTGCATGATGGGGCGGATCTCCACCCCGGGCTGGTCCATCGGGACCAGCAGGTAGGACAGGCCCTTGTGCCGCGCGCGACTCCGGATCGGTGCGGCAGACCACGAAGCACCAGTCGGCCTGGTGGGCCAGCGACGTCCAGACCTTCTGCCCGGTGACCACCCACTCGTCGCCGTCGAGCACGGCCCGGTCGTCACGTTGGCCAGGTCGCTGCCGGCATCGGGCTCGGAATAGCCCTGGCACCACAGCTCGGTCCCCTGCCGGATCGGCGGCAGGAACCGCTCCTTCTGGCCTCGGGCTGCCGTAGTGGATCACGGTCGGGCCGAGCAGCCCCTCGCCCATCACGCTGACCCGGCCCGGCGCCGCCGCCCGGGCGTACTCCTCGTAGAAGATGACCTGCTGGGTCATGGTGGCACCCCGGCCGCCGTGCTCGACGGGCCATCCCAGGCAGGTCCACCCGCCCTCGGCCAGGACCTTCTCCCAGCGCAGGCGCACCTCGAAGCCGAAGGTCTCGTCACCCGATCCGCCCCGGCCACCCAGCTCGGCGAACTCGCCCACCAGGTGGTCGTCGAGAAACCGCCGCACCTCGGCGCGGAACGCCACGTCCTCCGGGCGGTCACGCAGATCCATCGCCCGGAGCGTAGCCAAGCCCGCACCCCCGATCTGACGGGGCGTCAGATCTGGCGCCAGGGCCGCCGGGCCGCCGCCGCCCGCCCTGGAATACTCATCGAGCGCGGAGCCGAGACCAGAGAGGGAGGGACACATGCCCTACAGCGAGGGCCGGGTCGTCCACGACGCCGACGCCCACCTCATGGAGACGCCGACCTGGCTGCGCGACCACGCCGAGCCCGCCTTCCGCGACCGCCTGCCCGTCCTGCGCTATCCCGGGCGGCAACGAGCTGCGCCAGACCGGCGACCCCGCCGAGCAGCAGCGCGACCTGGTGCCGCCTTCGAGCGCGCTCCGGGCCCGGCACGGCTCGGACGAGTACCGCGCCGACGAAGAGGCCGAGATCATGCCGCGCAAGAACTTCGCCGCCACCGGGTCGTTCATCGCCGAGGACCGGCCCCGAGCACTGGACCTCCTCGGCTTCTCCAGCCAACTGGTCTTCAACACCTTCCACAACGGCCGGCTGCACGACCTCGAGCACGCCGGCGACGTCGACCTCGCCTACGGGGCGGCCCGGGCCCACAACCGGGGCATGCTCGAGTTCTGCTCGGTCGACCCCCGCCTCCTGGCCTCGCTGCTACGTGCCGCTGGTCGACCCGGAGAAGGCGGCGTCGGCCACCGAGGACGCCCTCGACGCAGGGCGCCGCCGCCCTCCTCGTCGCGTCGGGCTGCCCGCCGCGGTACTCGCCGAGCCACACGCGACCTCTACGGGGTCTGGGCCCGGGCCCAGGAGGCGGGCATCCCCGTCGTCTTCCACGTCGGCGGGACCGGGCGACCTGATCGACCCGCAGCTACTTCGTCAACGGACTGCCCGATCCCGCCCGACTTCCACGGCGGCGAGGAGAACTTCCGCTCGGTCGACTACATGGGCATCCCGGTCCCGCCCGCGCAGACGCTGGCGACCCTGATCTTCGACGGCGTGCTCGAGGCTTTCCCGGACCTGCGCATCGGCGTCATCGAGCAGGGCGCCATCTGGGTGCCGTCGTGGCTGCGGCAGATGGAGTCCGCCTTCGAAGCCTTCCGTCGTCACGAGGAGCGGCTGCAGGCGCTGTCGATGCGCCCTAGCGAGTACGTGCACCGCCAGGTCCGCTTCACGCCCTATCCGACCGAGGACGTCGGCTGGATCATCGACCAGGCCGGCGCCGACCTCGTGCTCTTCTCGTCCGACTACCCGCACGTCGAGGGAGGCCGCAAGCCGCTCGAGCGATTCGAAGCGTCGCTCGGCGACGCGCAGCGACGAGGTCCGACGCCAGTTCTACTCGGACAACTTCCTCTTCCTCATGGGCAACGCCGGCCGTGCCGCTGGCGGCCTGAGCGATGGCCGGCCCGACACCTCATCGCACGACGTCACCGGACTCGTCGAACCGGGCTTCGAGCCGGTCAGAGACGCGTTCGCCCGCAACTTCGAGGAGGGCAACGAGGTCGGCTCCGCCTTCTGCGTCCACGTGGACGGGCGCAAGGTGGTCGACCTCACCGGTGGCTCCTTCGACACCGCCGGTTCCAGGCCCTACGGCCCCGACGCGCTGCAGCTGGTCTTCTCGTCGACCAAGGGCGCCACCGCGGTCTGCGCCAACCTCCTGGCCCAACGGGGACTCCTCGACCTGGACGCGCCGGTGACGACGTACTGGCCGGAGTTCGCCCAGGCGGGCAAGGACACCATGCCCGTGCGGTACCTGCTCTGCCATCAAGCCGGCGTGCCGGCCGTCGACCGCCGGCTCACTCCCGAAGAGCTGCAGGCCTGGACCCGATCATCGACGCACTCGCCGAGCAGACCCCGTTCTGGGAGCCCGGCACCGCCCACGGGTACCACGCGCTCGTCTACGGCTACCTCGTCGGCGAGGTCGTACGTCGGATCACCGGGCGATCGCTCGGGACGTTCTTCGCCGAGGAAGTCGCCGGCCCGCTCGGCCTCGAGTTCTTCATCGGCCTGCCCGAAGAATACGAGGACCGGGTCTCCCCCATCGTCGGGGCCGACTTCGAGGGCGCCGGCACCGGCGAAGCGGAGCGAGTGGAGGAGCACCCGAGGGCTACGCCTCCACGCTTGTCGCCCGCTTGCTCAACCTCGGCGGCGCCATCAGAGACCGCGACTGGATGAACCAACGGGCCTGGCACGCCGCCGAAATGCCGGCGGCAACGGCATCACCAACGCCGCCTCCCTTTCGCGCATGTACGCCGCCCTCATCGGACCGCTCGACGACGGCCCGAAGAGCCCCTGCTGACGCGGGCCCAGATCGAGCAGGCCCGTACCCCGCTGACGTCGGGCCCGACCAGGTCTTCGCCTCGGTCGGCTTCATCCTCGAGCAGAAGATCGGCCTCGGTTTCTGGCGGTCGAGCCCCGTCACGCTTTCGGCGGAGAGGGCTCATTCGGCCACGGCGGTGCCGGTGGCTCGTACGGCTTCGCCGACCCCGAGCACGACCTCTCCGTCGGCTACGTCATGAACAAGATGGCCATGGAGTTCGTCGGCGACGCCCGGAGCCACGGCCTGATCGGGTCCGTCTACGAGGCGATCGGAGCGACCCCGAAATACTTCTGACCTGGGGATTGTTGAACATCAGTAGAAAAGAGGTACGCGATGTTCACACGCAAGTGCCACTCCGCAGGAAGCCACGAATTTCGAGGTCCAGAAGTCCGACGAGGAGTGGCAGAAAGAGCTCTCACCCCAGCGCTACGCCGTGCTCCGTAAGGCCGGCACCGAGCCCGCCTGGTCAGGCGAGCTTCTGCATGTCGACGGCGAAGGCGTCTTCCGCTGCGCCGGCTGCGGCGCCGAGTTGTTCGACACGGACGCCAAGTTCGAGTCCGGAACCGGCTGGCCGAGCTTCGACCGGGCGAAGGCGGAAGGAAGGATCCTCGAGAAGGTCGACCGAGCCTCTGGATGAGCCGCACGGAAATCCTGTGCGCCCGATGCGGTGGGCACCTCGGGCACGTGTTCCCCGACGGCCCCACCGACACCGGACTGCGTTACTGCGTCAACTCGCTTGTCCCTGACCTACGCGCAGGACAAGGACGGGTACGACCGAGGACTGACCGTGCCGTGGTCGTGACCGTCCTCGGCCAGGCGGGCGGCGACGGCGCCGTAGAGCACTCGAGCCGGCCGGCCTCGGCGCCCAGTCCGAGACGCCGGAGGAGCGAGCCCCCGAGGGCCAGCGCCCCGCAGATGTCGGCGACCTCGTCCCTCAAGAAGTCGATCGCCGGCTCGATTGCGGCCCCAGCCGCATCCTCGTCCGGATCGCCGCCACGAGGACAGCCGTGGCAACGATCAGAACCAACGCCAAGGCAACCGCCCACGCCGCCGGCCGCGTCGGGCGCCGACCCAGCCGCGGATCACCGCACCCACGATCCACGGCCAGGCCGACGTCGTGATGAGCCAGGGCGACACTCACGCCTCGACGGGGACGGCGTCGCCGGCGTCGGCACCCTCGGTCCTCACGCGCCCCGGCGCTCGACCTTGTGCACGTCGGCGGTCGCGAAGCGCAGGCTCGGCCCGACTTCCTCCGCCGTGATCTCGACCTTGGACCGGTGGTCGCCGTCCTCGGTCTCCCACGTGCGCTGCTCGAGCCGGCCCGTGACGACGACGCGCATCCCCTTCGTGAGGCTCAGCGCGACGTTCTCGGCGAGGTCCCGCCAGCAGATGACGTCGAAGAACGAGGTCGACTCCTGCCACTCCTGGGTCGCCCGGTCCTGCCACCGCCGGTTGACCGCGACGCCCAGCTGCGCCGTCGCCTGGCCCTCGCGGGTGTAGCGGATCTCCGGCTCCCGGGTCAGGTTGCCGATGATCGTGGTTGTGTTCGCCATGAATCCTCGCTTTCGCTTGGCTATCGCTTTCGTCACGCCCCCGCGTTCGGGAGCGTGAGGGAGCATGGCGACGAACACTTGCTTCAAACCTTGCCGGCGACCTTGCAGCAGTCGAACTCTTCACACAAAGGGTCGCGGCACCCCGTCTCCGGTCGACTACCGCCCGCCGTCCTGCTGCGCCCGCAGCCGGCCCCCGATCACGTACAACACCGCCCCGATCACCACCCCACCCAAGATGATCCAGCGCACCACCGCGGTCTCGAGCGACGTCGGCGACCCGTTCGAGCTGATCTCGGCGAACCCGCCACCGATCACCAACGCGGCGAAGGCCAGCACCAAGAACAACAGCGACGCCTTGCGTGCGCCGTTGCACAAGAAGCGCGACTGCGAGCGGTCCGGCGGTCCCGACCCGTTCCTCGTCGGCTCACGATCAACGGACACGACGCACCGCCCCGACGTCACGAAATACCTGATCAGCGTGCTCGCATCCCGCTCGAGACCACCGGGCCTGCGACAAATCCATCGACCGCATGGCGTGAGGTTTACTTCAAGACTTGTGTGACCGCATGGCGACGACCCAGAGTTGCACCGGCGGGTTCCATCGAACCGCCGGGCGTCTGACCGACCGGCCCGTGATCCGGACGACGAACCGCGACACGTCCCTGCAACCGGATCGCACCCTGACCGCGGCCCCCTGAAATGTAGGTTCGCCGTTATGGGGGAAGTTGGGGGGGATTTGACGCTCGCGGCGCGCCCGCCGACGCTCGCCCCGACACCGACCGGGTCCGGTCCCGACCACGCACCGAGAACCCCGCCGCGGCCCGGTCGTAGCCGCCTCCGCTTCTGGAGTTCCCCACCGGGCCAGCCGACGTGGGCCCGCCCGACCCTGCTCGCGATCGCCGCACTCGCCGCGCTCTCGTACGGGTGGGGCATGAACCACGATCTCCTCGAGACGTTCTACGCCGGCGCCGCGCGCAGCATGTCCGAGAGCTGGCGCAACTTCTTCTTCGGCGCCTTCGACCCATGGGGCACGGTGTCCGTCGACAAGCTCCCCGGGCGCGTTCTGGATCCAGGCGCTCTCCCTCCGCCTCTTCGGCTTCCACGTCTGGGCCATGGTCCTGCCCCAGGTCGTCGAGGGCACGCTCACCGTGCTCGTCCTCTACCGCGCCGTGCGCCGCGTGGCCGGCGCCGGCGCCGGGTTCATCGCCGCCGCCGCACTCGCCGTCACACCGGTCACCGTCCTCCTCAACCGGGGCAACATCTCCGACTCGCTGCTCATCCTCCTGCTCGTCCTCGCGGCGGACGCGACGACCGACGCCTACATGACGGGCCGTCTGCGCCCGCTGGTCCTCGCCGGCGTCTACGTCGGGCTCGCCTTCCAGGCGAAGATGCTCCAGGCGTGGATCGTGCTGCCCGCGCATCTACGTGGCCTACCTGATGGCGGCGCCCGCGCTCAGCGTGGCCCGCCGCTACGGGCACGTCGCCATCTCGGCCCTGGTCGCCGTGGCGGTCTCGCTGAGCTGGATGTGCGTCGTCACCCTCGTCCCGGCCCACGACCGGCCCTACGTCGACGGCAGCTGCAACAACTCCGTCTTCAGCCAGGTTTTCCTCTACAACGGCGCCGACCGCCTGAGCGGCAACGTGCTCGACCAACCCGGCTGTAGCCCGCCACCGGCCGCACCGCATCGACGTCGCCTCGACGTCGCAGTCGACCGACCACCGGCGGCGCCCCCACCGCCCCGCTCGAGAACGGCCCGGCGCGCTTCCTGGCCGGCGAGCTCGGCCGTGACGCCGCCTGGCTCTTCATCCCGGCCGTCGTCGCGCTGGGCGGCATCCTCGTCGCTCGACGACGCCGGCCGCGTACCGACCCCTGGCGGGCGGCCGCCGTCCTGTGGGGCACCTGGATGGTCCTCACGTGGGCCTTCTTCGCCGACTCCAAATTCCTGAACGCCTACTACCTCGCCGCGCTCGCACCGCCGATGGCCGCGCTCGATCGGCCTCGGGCTCGTCCTGGCATGGCGCATGCGTCACGAATCGCGTGCCGTGCCCATCGTCCTCGGGGCGACGGTCCTTGCCACCGTCGCCGAGTCCCTGTACCTGACGCCGAGCAGCGCCGGCGTCTTCGCCTGGGCCCTCGTCACCACTGTGGCGGTCACCGGTGCGGCGGGCATCTGCATCGGACTCTGGCTGCGCGCCACCCCGCCGCCCTGGGCGGCCCGCGCCGGTCTCGCCCTCGGCACCGCCGCGCTGCTCGTCGGCGCGGCATGGGCGTCCGGGACCGCCGTGGCCGGCGGGCTCGGGTCATTCGACACGCCCTATCAGTCCGCCTCGGCGACGGCGGTCGAGCACGCCGGCTGGCAACAGGACATGGCGCGCTGGACGAGACAGGCGGCCGCGGCGGCCGCCGTGCCATCCCTGCGCAGCATCGAGACCGCCGAGACATCCGCCCAAGTCAGCCAGGACGTCCTAGCGACGGGTCACGAGTACCTTCCCGTCGGCGGCTTCAGCGGTCAGGTGCCGAGCACGCCGCTCAACACGTTCGTCCAGTGGGTGCGCGCCGGACGCATCCACGCCACGATCGTCGCCACGCGTCCGCAGACACGGAACCCGGACCTGCGTTGGGTGCTCGCCCACTGCGCCTCGACGAGCAAGACCGAGGTCAGCGAGGACCGGACCTACCGGACCTACGTCTGCACGCCCGCCGACGCCGGGCCCTGAGCCCAGCTCGCCCGTCAGCCCGTCAGCCCGTCAGCCCGTCAGACGTCGAGGAACCGCCGTATAGCGATCGCGGACCCAATGGTCCCGATCAAGGCGCCCACCAACACGACGACGACGTTCGTGACGATCATCTCGGTGCTGGACGTATGGATAGCGGTAAAGATGTTGCTCGTCGTGCGCCCGCTGCCCCAGTGGTTGATGAGCGCGTAGAGGAGCCAGACCACCCCCGCGGCTAACAACGACCCGATCAGGCCCTGTAACAAGCCCTCGGACATGAAGGGGACCCGGATGAACCAGTTGGTCGCCCCCACGAGCTTCATGACGGACACTTCTCGTCGCCGGGCGAAGATCGCCATGCGGATCGTGTTGAGGATCAGCACCGCCGCCGAGATGATCAGCACGACGGCGATGGCGAGGAACGCCCACTTGATGACGTTGATCACCGTCTCCTCGTTGTGGATCGCCTGCGACGGCTCCGTCACCGCCAAGACCCCCGCCGCCCCGTTGAACGTGCGGACCACCTGGGCGGCATCGGGCAATGCGACCGGCGTACACCAGAAGGAGGTCGGCATCTCGGCCTGCGTCGTGGCCTGGAAGACGTCGGTCGGCAGCAGCTGGCGGGCCTCGGAGAAGTTCCGGGCCTTGTTCCAGTACTCGCACGGCTGCTGGACGTAGTTCAGCTGCGCCAGCTGGGTCTTCACCGCGTCGACCTGCTGGCTGGTGGCGGCGGGCACCATCCAGACCGTCACCTTGGTCCCGCGCTCCAGGGTCCCCGTGGCGTTGGCCGACCCCTGCCGCAGCAGGAGGGCGGCGCCCACCAGCGAGAGCGACACCGCCACCGTCAGGACGGCGGCGATGGTCATCAGCCGGTTGCGCCAGAGGTTTGAGGCCGTCTCGCGGACGACGTAGTCAACAGAAACAGGTGGCATTACAGATTCAGTCCTTCAGCCCTTCAAATACAGCCAGTATCAGACGCCCGGTCGCCCGTCAGACATCAGCATCAACCCGTCAGCCCATGCCGCCGGCGGCCACGTCGGCCCCGGCCACGACACGCTCTTGCGCCGCACCGTCGAACCCGTAGACGCCGCGCGCCTGGTCGCGCACCATCGCGCCGTTCGACAACTCGATAACACGCCGGCGCATCTTGTCGACGAGCACCTCGTCGTGCGTCGCGACGATCACCGTCGTCCCCGTGCGGTTGATCCGGTCCAGCAACTGCATGATCCCCTGCGACGTCTGCGGGTCGAGGTTTCCCGTTGGCTCGTCGGCCAGCAGGATCAGCGGACGGTTCACGAACGCGCGCGCCACGGCGACGCGCTGCTGCTCGCCACCGGAGAGCTCGTTGGGGAGGTTGTCCCGCTTCGTCGACAACCCCACCAGATCCAAGACCTGCGGCACCTGGTTGGCCACGACGTGGCGCGGCCGCCCGATCACCTCGAGGGCGAACGCGACGTTCTCGAACACCGTCTTGTTCGGTAGCAGCCGGAAGTCCTGGAAGACGCAGCCGATGTTCCGCCGCAAGTAGGGCACCCGCCATTTCGGCAGGTCCACGATGTTGCGGCCGGCCTCGAGGATCTCGCCCCGGTCGGGGAGCTCCTCGCGCAGCAGCAGCCGGATGAAGGTCGTCTTGCCCGAGCCGGACGCGCCGACGAGGAAGACGAACTCGCCCTTCTCGATCTCGACGTTGACGTCCCGCAGGGCGACCGTCGAACCCTTGTAAGTCTTGGTGACGTTCTGAAATCGGATCATCTAAAAAATTGGCCAGCCCGAGCGCTTGGAAGAGGAGAATTTGGGATCTGTTTTCCCCGCAGCAGACCCGTGAACTCCAAATATGGTAGCTGAGTCCTCCTTACGGTTTTGGGTCATCCGCTCCGGTGCAGGTCACAGGGGGTCACAGCGCCGCACCGTGACGAGCACGACGACGGTGGACCGGCCGCCCCGCGCCGCCGCACGCCGGCACGGCGGCCGGACCTCTACGCGCCGGACTCGCGCTGGCGCCGCAACTCCGCTTCCATGAAGGCGTCGAGATCGCCGTCGAGGACGGCCTCGACGTTGCCCGTCTCGTAGTTGGTGCGCAGGTCTTTCACCAGTTGGTACGGCGCCATGACGTAGGAGCGGATCTGGTTGCCCCACGCGTTGTCGACCCGGTCGCCGCTCAGCGCGCTGAGCTCGGCCTGGCGCTCGGCTCGCGCCCGCTCGGCCAGCTTGGCCGCGAGGATCTGCATCGCCTTCGCCTTGTTCTGGTGCTGGCTGCGCTCGTTCTGCACCGCCACGACGACGCCGGTGGGCAGGTGCGTGAGGCGCACGGCCGAGTCCGTCTTGTTGACGTGCTGGCCGCCGGCACCCGACGAGCGGTACGTGTCGATGCGCAGGTCCTTCTCGTCGATCTCCACGTCGGACACGTCCTCGAGGAACGGCGTGACTTCGACGGAGGCGAAGCTCGTCTGGCGGCGGTGTTGCGAGTCGAAAGGCGACATGCGCACGAGGCGGTGCACGCCGCGTTCGGTGGCCATCAACCCGTAGGCGAAGCGACCGTGCACGATGAACGTCGCTGACAACAGCCCGGCCTCCTGGCCCTCCGTCGCCTCGTCGAGCTCGACGGTGAAGCCGCGGCGTTCGGCCCAACGCTGGTACATGCGCAGCATCATCTCGGTCCAGTCCTGCGCGTCGGTGCCACCGGCGCCGGCGTGGACTTCGGCCACCGCGTCGAGCTCGTCGTACTCACCCGAGAACAGCGACTGCAGCTCGAGCGCGTTGAAGCGCGCCCCGAGCGCGTTGACGGTCTCGACGAGCTCGGCGTCGAGGGCGGCGTCACGGGAACCGGCGGCGGCGGACTCCGCGGACAACTCGAGGAGGGCGTGGGCGTCGTCGAGCGTGGCCCGGAGGCCGTCGAGCTGCTCGAGGTCGTCGGTGACCCGGCCGAGCTCGCGGGTGACGGAGCGGGCGTTGTCCTGGTCGTCCCAGAGGTCGGGCTTGGCCACCTCGGCCTCGAGCTCGGCCCGGCGGGACTCGAGCTTGTCCCGGCCCAGGTAGCGCTCGGCCTCGGCGAGCCGATCCCCCAGTGTCGCGAGCTCGGCGGCGAAATCGCGGGGTTCGTCTGCGCCGGCCGCCGAGGCGGCGTCAGGCGGCGCCATGGCAGAACTTGAACTTCTTGCCGCTGCCGCACCAGCAGGGCTCGTTGCGGCCGACCTTCTCGGTCTTGTCCTTGACCACCGGCCGGGCCGCGTCGGGGTCGGGCGCGTTCGGCCGCTTGACCTGCGCCTTGGCGGCACGGCGCCCGGCCCCAGCCCCGCCGGCGCCGCCGGAGCCGTTGCCGTTCCCGTTCCCGTTCGCCTCCCGCTCCAGCTCGGCCTGCGCCGCCTGGGCGGCGATCGCCTCGGCCGGTGAGAGCAGCGTGGTCTGGGGCGGCACCTGGAGGCCGCGCTCGGCGGCCAGCGCCCCGGCCAACGACGAGGTCTCGACGACGGGGTCCTCGGCGGCGGCGTACACCGCCTTGTCCAGGTCCGGCTCCTCCGAGGCGGCGGGCTGCACCGCTTCGACGTGGAGGATGTAGCGCAGGTAGTCGTTGTCGATGAGTTCGAGCAGTTGGCCGAAGAGGTTGTAGCCCTCCTGCTGCCAGGCGTTGAGCGGGTCGGCCTGCACGGTCCAGCGCAGGTGGATGCCGTCCTTGAGGTTGTCCATCTCGGCGAGGTGGTCACGCCAGCGGGCATCGAGGATCTGCAGGTAGACGTCGCGCTCGATCTGGCGCATCGTGTCCTCGCCGCCCGGCATCGACGAGCCGTGGTGCTCGTAGTACTCGAGTGCCTCCTCGACGATCGACTCGACGAGGTCCTCGGTCGTCGCCGCCTGCTCGAGGTCCTCGGGCGTGAACTTGGTCGGGTAGTACTGCGTGATCCCGTCGACGAGGCCCTTGATGTCCCAGTCCTCCTCGAAGTCGGTCGGGCAGTGCTCGGCCACGAGCGCCTCGGCGCCGCCGGCGAGCAGGTCCTCGGTCTTCGCCTCGAGGTCCTCGCCGTCGATGATCTGGAGCCGGCGCTCATAAATGACCTTGCGCTGCTGGTCCATGACCTCGTCGTACTTGAGGGCGTCCTTGCGCTGCTCGGCGTTGCGGCCCTCGACCGTGTTCTGCGCCCGCTCGATCGCCTTCGCCACCGTCTTCGACTCGATCGGCACGTCTTCGGGCAGCGTGCGGCCCATCACCCACGACATGGCGCCCGTGGCGAACAGCCGCAGCAGCTCGTCGTCCAACGAGAGGTAGAAGCGCGACTCGCCGGGGTCGCCCTGACGGCCCGAACGGCCTCGGAGCTGGTTGTCGATGCGGCGTGACTCGTGGCGCTCGGACCCGAGCACGTACAGGCCGCCGAGCTTGCGGACCTCCTCGCCCTCGGCCCGGCATCGGGCCTGCAGCGCCTTCTCGCGCTCGTCCAAAAGCGCGAGCCCCTCTTCGGAGTCGAGGTCGACGCCCTCGGCCAACAGCTCGTGCTGCGCCAGGAGCTCGGGGTTGCCGCCCAAGATGATGTCGACGCCACGGCCGGCCATGTTCGTCGCCACGGTCACCGCGCCCCGGCGGCCGGCCTGCGCCACGACCTCGGCCTCACGGAAGTGCTGCTTGGCGTTGAGGATGTTGTGCGGGATGCCGCGCTTTTCGAGCAGGCGGGCGAGGAGCTCGGACTTCGCCACCGACGCCGTGCCGATGAGCATCGGCTGGCCGATCTCGTGGCGCTCGACGATGTCGTCGACGACCGCGTTGAACTTCGCCTCCTCGGACTTGAAAACGAGGTCGGGCTGGTCGCCCCGGACCATCTCGCGGTTGGTCGGGATCGGCACGACGGGCAGCCCGTACGTGGAGGCGAACTCGCCGGCCTCGGTCTCGGCGGTCCCGGTCATGCCCGACAACTTCTCGTACATGCGGAAGTAGTTCTGCAGCGTCACCGTGGCCCAGGTGTGGTTCTCCTCCTTGATCTTCACCCGCTCCTTGGCCTCGACGGCCTGGTGCAGGCCGTCGGACCAGCGCCGGCCCTCGAGCGCACGCCCGGTGAACTCGTCGATGATCTTCACCTCGCCGCCGGCGACGAGATAGTCCTTGTCCCGCTTGTAGAGGTCCTTGGCCGTGAGCGCCTTGGTCAGCTGGTGCACGTAGTTGACCGAGACGTCGTCGTAGATGTTCTCGACCCCGACGGCCTTCTCCACCTTCTCGATGCCCGACTCGAGCGGGATGACGGTCTTCTTCTCCTCGTCGACCTCGTAGTCCTCGTCCCGGGTGAGGGTGCGGGCGATGGAGGCGAACTGGTAGTAGAGCTGCGCCGCCTCGTCGGCCGGGCCGCTGATGATGAGCGGCGTGCGGGCCTCGTCGATCAGGATCGAGTCGACCTCGTCGACGATGGCGAAGACGTGCTCGCGCTGCGCCATGCCGTCGCGGCTGCGCGCCATGTTGTCGCGCAGGTAGTCGAAGCCGAACTCTGAGTTGGTGCCGTACGTGACGTCGGCGGCGTAGGCGGCCTTCTTCAGCACCGGGTCGTCCTGGCCCGACGAGATCAGGCCGACCGAGAGGCCGAGGAACTTGTGCACCCGGCCCATCCACTCGGCGTCACGTGACGCCAGATACTCGTTCACCGTCACCACGTGGACCCCCCGCTCGTTGAGGGCGTTGAGGTAGACGGGCAGCGTGGAGACGAGGGTCTTGCCCTCGCCGGTCTTCATCTCGGCGATCCAGCCGAAGTGCAGCGCCATGCCACCCATGAGCTGCACGTCGAAGTGGCGTTGGCCGAGGATGCGCCAGGCCGCCTCCCGCACGACGGCGTACGACTCGATCAGCAGGTCATCGAGGGACTCGCCGTTGTCGAGGCGCTCACGGAACTCGACGGTCTTGTGCGCCAGGGCGTCGTCGGAGAGGGCCTGCATCTCGGGCTCGAGGTCGTTGACGAGCGGGACGAGCTCGGCGAGGCGCCGGACCTTTTTGCCTTCACCCGCTTTGAGGACCTTCGTGAACACGCTCATGGCGCAACGATCCTACCGGCGCCGACGGCGACGTCATCGCCGGGCGCCCGGGGTGACGTCCAGGCTGCGTGCGGCTGACCTGGTCTTTGACCCCACACTCGCCTGCTGCGAGGGTGACGCGCCGGCACCGGCGGCACGGCGTCTCCGCCGCACCCAACGGCACCATGCTGGCGCGCATCGCCTCGTCTCCGCCCGCCCCCGACAACCGGGGACTCGACGGGCAGGGCTTACCTCTAAGCCGCACCATGCTCAGCGACCATGAGTCGCCTTACGTGGGTCGTTTCGCCTGCGACTGGCATCGACTTTCAACCACAGACCCGCACGCAGCCCGCCGCAATGCTACTGAGGGCCTGACGGCCCCGCCCCGACGGCCCGCCGGGCCCGGACCGGGGGCGGACGCCGGGTCAGCCGATGTAGCAGTCGCCCGGCGGCGGGTACGGGGGGCCTGCGTCGAAGACGAGCTCGAGCGGGAAACAGGCCAGCGACTCGACGAGCGAGACGTCGGGGCCGAGCTCCGCCTGCAAGTTGGCGACCGTGCCCTCCACCTCGGCGACCAGCTGGTCGACCGTCTGACCGGTGCTGCTCGACGACAACGTCGCCGCGCCCGCCGGCGCTGCCGCCACCGTCGCGACCGCGAGGCCGCCGAAACCGAGCGACGCCACGGTGGCGACCGCGACCGTTGCTCTTGCCATCCGCCTGGCCATTGTCTGGGCTTCCCTTCTCGAAGCCCCCGCCATCCGTGGCGCGCCCCCGCCCGGATTCCTCGCCGTGTTCCTTCCCTCGGGAAACGGTCACCAATGGTCGTTGCAGACGGGAAGGGTCGGGGGTGGGGCCGCTGCCCCGGGCTCCGGCCCGGCTACTGGCCGGGGACGTTCGAGCCGGCCGAGCCCGATCCGGAGTTGCCGGTGGAGGCGCTGGCGGGCGTGGCGCCCTCGAGCACGGTCACGCTGGAGATCTTCCAGACCCCGCCGACCTGCTGGAGCTCGGCGGTGAGGCGGACGACGTCTGTTTGGGGCGTGCTGATCTTGTTGTTGACGTACGTCTGGTCGATGACGGCGTAGATCGACGCCGTCCCGGGCGGGTTGCCCTCCGACTGCACCTCGAGGTAGCGGATCTGGCCCCGCGACTCCGCCAGCGCCGACTCGAGCGCCTTGCGGATGTTCGAGTTGAAGAACTGCGTGGCCTGGGACGAGAACTGGCCGGTCGCCATGTTCGTGATGGCGTTGAAGTCCGAGTCGACGGTCTTGGCGTTGAAGTTGAAGAAGTCCGTCAGGAACGTGCGCGACGCGGTGAGGACGGCGGGGTCCTGGATCTGCCCCGAGCTCTTGGTGGCGTAGAGGACGCCGAAGATCAGCGTGCCGAGCAGGCCGAGCGCGGCGACGACGCCGACGATGGCGAGGGTCTTGCGGCTCGGGCCGGGCTGGGAGCCGCCGGGACGGCGCTTGGTGGGAGGGCGCGGCGGCTCGGCGGCGGCGTCGGTGCCGTCGACCGGCGCGTCCTCGTCGGTGTCGTCGGCCTTGTCGTCGGTCTTGTCGTCGCCGGGCACGGCGCCCACGACCTTCACCCCGCGTTCCACGAATGGCTCCTCATCTGCATGTTCCCTCCGAAATCCTCCCATGCCGGTCCGAGCCGGCCGGCGCACCCGGGTGGTGCGGGTTGTCCTTCTATTACTGCGGTTCGTGCGAGCGGCTACGCCCGCCGCCTGGTGCGGCGGCGGGACGGGCGGGCGCCCCAGGCCAGGAACAGGACCGGGACGAGCAGGCCGCCCAGGACGAGCAGGAGGCCGGCGCTGCTGGTCGGGACCTTGTACGAGGCGTTGGAGACCGGGACGGTCGGGCCGGAGCCGAGCTCGACGTTGGCCTCGGCGGCGGTCGGCTGGACCAGGTGGCCGCCGTCGGCGGGGGTGAACCCGGCCTGGGTGGCCGGGCCGACGCCCGGGCCGAAGACGGTGTTGCAGCCGGCGCCGGGGAGCGTGTCGGGGATGGTGTTGGCGGTCGGGTACGAGACGCCCTGCTCGGAGATGATCGGGGGCAGCAGCAGGCGGGTGCGCAGGAAGACCTGGTTCTGGTCGGGCGGGCTGTTCTTCGTCGGGGCCTTGGCGTCGCCGGCGACGGCGATGTTGTCGACGGCGCCGAAGAAGTACGTGTTGTCGGCCAGGCCCTGGGAGAGGTTGTTGAGGTTGGCCGGCTGGGCGACGTTGGTGAGGATGTCGGCGGCGTCGTGGAGGACGCAGCCGAGGTTGGCGGACTGAGAGGTGACGAGGTTGTCGATCTCGTCGAAGGCGGTCGAGCCGTTGGCGAGGAGGTCGTGGAGCCCGCTCTGCTTCTGGTCGGCCAGCACCTGGACGAGCGCCGTCGTGTTGATGAGGTCCTGGCGGAGCTCGGGGGCGACGGCGGTGACGGCATCGAGGGAGGGGGGTGCGTTGGCGAGGAGCTCGGTGAACTGCTGCTGGTAGGCGACGAACTCCTTGTTGAAGGTGGTGCCCGCATCGATGAGCGTGCGCAGGTTGCCCGCCTGGCCCTGCAGCGCGGTGGCCAGCTCGCCGATCAGCTGGTTGAGCTGCGTGGCCGGGATGGCCTGGAGCAGCTTCGTCGCCGAGTTGACGACCTGGCCGACGTCGGCCGGGGTCTGGTTCGGCGCCACGGGGATGGTGGCGCCGCTCTTGAGGTCCGGCGCGGGGCCGCCGTGCGACGGCACGAGGTTCACGACCTGCTCGCCGAGGTCGTTGGCGATCTGCACGGACGCCTGCACGTCGTCGGGCACGCCGACGCCCGGGTTGATCGTCATCTTGATCGTCGTGGCGTGCGTGGTGAGCGACGTGGAGCTCACGGTGCCGACGGGCACGCCGTTGAGCTCGACCTCGAAGCCGGCGTAGAGGCCCGAGGCGTCGGGGAAGTGCGTCGTCAGCGTGGTCGGGCTCGACAGCGGGTTGCCGAGCAGGTTGACGATCCCGTAGCCGACGAGCGCGAAGCTCACGGCGAAGAAGGCGACGAGGTTGATGATGAGGCGGCGGGTGACCATGGCGCTCGCTACCCGCCGCTACCCGAGCTGGTGGCGGTGGGCTTGTTCGGCGCGCACGAGAAGGCGGGCTGCGTGTTGTTCGACCCGAGGCCCGGGATGCCGCAGACGATGATGTTCTCGTAGAGCTGCACGTAGCCGCTGCGCACGGCGTTGGGCAGCGCGTTGTCGGCGACCGGGATCTCGGAGAGGAGGCCGGCCAGGTCAGACTGGTGCTGCGCCAGCTGGCTGCTCACCGTCTGCAGCGTCTGCAGCTGCGTGACGATCTGGGGGTAGTACGTCTCGAGCAGGCTGCGCCCCTGCGTCGACAGGTTGTCGAGCGACTGGAGCAGCGTCTCGAACTGGTTGGAGTTCTGGGCCAGGATCTGGACGGTCTTCGTCAGGTTGTCGAGCGCGGTCGACGTGGCGCCGGTCGTCGGGGCGAGCGTCGACGAGAGGGTGTTGAGCCCGTTGACGGCGGACGTGATCTCGGCGGTGTGCTGCGAGTACGTCGTGGCGACCGCGTCGAGGTCCTCGAGGAACGCCTTGAGCGAGGCGGCCTGGCCGGTGAAGCCCTGCCCGCCGGCCTCGATGATCTGTTCGAGCTCGGTCGTCGAGATGGCGCCGAAGACCTCGGCGCCGGCCGCGATGAACTGCTCGACGTCGGCCGTGGTCGACGTCTTCTTGATGACGGCGCCGTTCGCCAGCTGTGGCGCGCCGGCCGCACCGCTCCCGGTCTGGCTCTTCGGGACGTTCAGCTGGACGAACTGCTCGCCGAGGATCGTGGTGCGGTCGATGGCCGCGCTGACGTCGGCGGGGACGTGCACGTTGCTGTCGAACGTGAGCGTGACCTTGGCCCGGTCGCCGGCGAGGGAGATGTTGCTCACCGACCCGACCGGCACGTCGGCCAGCTGCACCTGCGCGCCGCCCGCCAGGTCGCCGACGTCGCTGAAGTAGGCGGTGGCCGTGCGTTGCGGCGAGCCGCCGCCGGCCGAGCAGCCGGCGAGGCCGCCGACGAGGGCGAGGAGCGCCGGGACCACGACGAGGCGGCGGCGGCGGAGGCGGAGGGTGGGGGCGCGCATCAGAACCAGCTCGCGACGTCGTGGGCCCACTGCGAGATCAGGCCGCGGTGGGCGTGGTGGTGCGGGTGGCCCTGGCCCTGGGTCTGGGGCAGCGGCGGCAGCAGGTCGGCGGCGGGGGCGGTGAGCGTCGGAGCGGGGTCGGCCGACGACGCGGTGGCGTTGGCGATCGACGCGCTCTGGTTCGCCGCCGTCTCGCTCTCCGACAACAGGCCGCCGAGCCCGCCGCTGCTCGAGCTCGATCCCTTGCTCGAACTCGAGCCCGACGAGCCCGACGAGCCCGACGAGCCCGACGAGCCGGCCTTGCAGCCGAGGAGCGAGGTGAGCAGGTTGCACGGTTGGGTCGTCGTCGTCGTGGTCGGTGGCACCGTCGTCGTCGTGGTGGTCGGGCCGCCCGAGCTCTTCGGCGCGTTGGACGACGAGGGCGTGGGCGTCGTGGTGGCGCCGGCGCCCGACGTCGCGTTCTCGATCTTCTGGAGGCCCTGTTGGAGCAGTGACTGCGCCGTCGACGAGCTGCTCTCCCCGGTCAGGTCGTTGATGATCGTCGGGATGGCGTTGGTCAAGGAGTCGAAGAAGCCCGACGACGGGTTGCCGCAGTCGTCGAGGACCGTGACGACGGCCGCGGTGAGGCCGCTGGCGTGGTTGGTCGCCAGGCGCCGGCAGATGCCGGCCAGCCGGTCGCGCAGGAGCCCGGCGATGTAGGCGCCCGTCACGCCGGGCGCCAGCTGCAGGTTGAGGTTGAGCCAGTTGTACGTGGTGTCGTAGGCGCGCTGGGCGCCCTGGAAGAGGTTGTTGCCGTTCTGGAGGATCTCGTCGACGTTGGCCAGGTTGCGGTCGAGCGTCCGCCCGACCGTCGTCACCGTGCCCACGTCGGACTCGAGGGGCTGGATGTTCGGCACGAGCAGCGTGACGAGGCCCGAGCTGGCGCCGGACAGCTGCGTGATGGCGTCGTTCAGCTGGCTCGAGTGCTGCGCCACCGTCGTCGACACCGTGTCGTACTCGGTGATCAGCTGCTCGATCTGCGACGTGTCCGTGTCGAGCGTGCCGGTCAGCGAGGCGAGCGTGCCGTTGAGCTGGCCGAGGTCGTTGCCCTTCTCGGCCAGGAGCTGCACCGTGCCGGCGGCGGACGCGATGAGCTTGTTGAGGTTCTGGCCCTGCCCGTCGAGGTCGGTCGCCAGGTTCGACACGAGGCTGCCCACGGCGTGGGGGTTGAGCGCGTTCAGCGTGTGCTGGAGCTCCTTGAGGACCTCGTCCGTCGACACGGGCACGGCCGTGTGGTTCTCGCTGATGACGGAGCCCGCGGGCAGGTACGCCCCGCCCGTGTAGCCGGGGTTGAGGTCGACGTCGGGGGACCCGAGGAGCTGGGGCTGGACCAGCGAGGCGAAGGCGGCGGTCGGGATCTTCGTGCCCTGGTTCACGGCCAGCGTGACGTGCACCTTGTCCCCGACGTTCTGCACGTTGGTGACGCTGCCGACCTTCACGCCGAGCACGTCCACCGCCGCACCGGTGAAGAGGCCCGGCGCGCTGGAGTACACGACGTTGAGCGGGTACGTGGGTGAGCCCTTGGTTACCTCGACACCGACGATCACGCCCGCCGCGATGACGATGGCGGCGATGGCGAAGGTGAAGGGCTTGGAGTGGAGGATGCGCCGCATCACTTCCCCCCGAGCAACGGGCTGAGGAGCTGGGACAGGCCGCCGAGGCCGGTGTTCGGCCCCGGGTTGGTGCCCGACGACGAGGACGACGACGGCTTGTCCGAGGCGGACCCGCCCGCCGCGGTGGATGATGTCGTGGTCGAGGAGGACGCGGACCCGCTCGGCGTCGAGGGCCCCCCGCCGGGACCCGCGTCGGAGCCCGCGCCGGGCAGCGGCCCGGTCTGTTGGTCACAGGGCAACGGGTCGGGCCCGAGCACCTGGTTCAGGACCTGGTCGAGCGTGCCGCAGGGGCCGATGATGCCGAACGTCTGGGTCAGCGACGCCGGGTTCACGTAGATGTTGCCCCACGGCACCGGCGTGGAGCCGCTGTAGGCGATCGACTGGAAGCCCTTCAGCGCGCTGCCGAGGTAGCTGACGCCCTCGGCCAGGTCGTCCTGGTGCTGGCTGACGACGTTGAGGTCCGCGTGCAGGCTCGAGAGCAACGAGTTGAGCGCGGGCGAGTCCTGGCTCACGAGGCTGTTGGTCTGGGTCGCCATGGCGTCGACGTTGTTGATCAGGTTCGAGAGGTTCTGGTCGTTCGACGCCAGCCCGGTGGAGACGGTGTTGAGGTTGTTGATCACCGACAGCAGTTGCTGGTCGCGGCTGGTCAGCGTCGAGGACAGCGAGTTGGCGGAGTCGATGAGCTGGGACACCTGCCCGCTGCGCTGGTTGACCGTCGTCGTCAGGGCGCCCAGGCCCGAGATGATCTGCGCCACCTGTGTCTGCTTGTCCTTGGTGATGTTGGCGAGCGACGTCACCAGGCTGTTGAGCGCCTCGGCGTTCGTCTTGGACAGCAGGGAGTGCGCGGTGTTCTGCAGTTGGTAGAACTCGGTCGGCACCGACGTGTCGGTGATGAACGCGCCCGGCTTGAGCAGGTGGTCCCAGCCGCTCACCGGCGTCAGCGTCACGTCGACGACGCCGAGGAGCGTCTCGACCTCGACGGCGGCCTTCGTGACGTGGGGCAGCTGCACGCCGCTGTTCACCGAGAGCGTGGCGTCGACCGCGTTCCCGTTGACCTTGACCGATTTGACGGAGCCCACGTTCACGCCGGCCACCATCACGGTCGTGCCGTTGGAGATGCCCGCCGCGTTCGGGAACTGCGCGTCGATGGTGTAGCCCGACGAGAACACGCTGCGGTTGAGCAACAGGATGGCGAGGATCGCCGCCGCCATGACGACGATGCCGATGAGCCCGACGATCTTCGGGTTGCGCTCGGTGACGGCCTTCACTTGGTGCCCCCCGAGGTGCTCGACGAGCTCGGCGTCGTGGTGGTGGTCGTCGACGAGGACGACGAGGACGCCGGCGCGGCCGCCCCGCTGACCGCTTGGAGGTCCTGGCCCAGGGTCGAGGCGGCCAGCGAACCGGCCGACGTCGGCGACGACGAGGCCGAGCCCTTCGACGACGACGCCGAGCCCTTCGACGAGCCGGCGTCGGGGTTGGGCAACCCGGGCAGGGTCACGTCCTGGAGCGGGGAGGGCAGCGGCGGGCTGCCGAGCGGGCCCGAGCCGGCGGGCGGGTTGCTCGGCTCGTAGTAGGTGCACACGCTCTGTCCCGCCAGGCACGTGTAGATCGTCTGGACGGCGAACCACTGCCCCCACTGGGAGATCTGGATGTACGGCGCCAGGCCCGTCCCGAGCGTGCCGAGGCTCTTGGCCAGGTTCGTCTGGTTGTTCTGGACGTCGGCCGCCACCGCCTGGAGGTTGTCGATGGTGCTGGTGATCGTCGTGTGGTTGTTGCCGATGAGGTTGGCCAGGTCGGTCGCCACCTGCGAGAGGTTGCCGACGACGTCATCGAGGAGCGTGTTCTTCGACGCCAGCGCGGACGACACCGTCTGCAGGTTGCTCACGAGGCTGTCGATGTCGCCCGAGCGTGAGGCGAGCGCGGTGAGCACCTGGTCGAGGTTGCCGATGATGGAGCCGACCTGGCTGTCGAGCGCCTGCACCGTCTGGGACACCGCCGCCCCGCTGTTGATGAGCTGGTTGATCTGCGCCGTGTCGCCCTCGAGCGCACCCGACACGTTCTCGACGAACTCGTTGGCCTGGGTCGGGTTGATGGACGAGAGCACCGGGCCCAGCGAGTTCAAGAACGAGTCGACGCTGGCGTCGGTCACGTCGTGGCTCAGCGGGATCGTGGCCCCCGACGCCAGGACCGGGCCCGAGTGGCCCGGGAAGAGCTCGATCTCCTTCTGGCCGATCACGTTCTGCCAGCGCATCCCGACGTCGGTGGACTTCCGCAGGGTCACCGTGTTGTTGATGCTCATGGCGATGACGGCGTGGCCGTGTTGCACGCTGATGCTCGTCACCTGCCCGACGGGGACGCCGGCGATGTTGACGTTGTCGCCGCCCGCCAGGCCGGTCACGTCGGTCAGCTGCGCGTTGACCGTGTGGCGGCTGCTGAAGAGCGAGATGTTGCCGATCCGCACGGCCAGTCCGACGAGCAGCACGAGGCAGACGAGGGCGAAGATCCCGAACTTGAACGCCGAGGCGGGGAAGTGCCGCCAGAACCTCACGACGAGCCCCCCAACAGCTGGTTGAGGATGGAGCCCAGCGTGGTCTTCTTCGAGGTGTCGGGCTGGCCGAGGATCCCGTAGACCTGGTTGGCGGCGGCGGACCCCGCGCTGTTCGCAGCGGCGGTGGGCGACGTGGACGAGGACGGGGTCGACGCGGCCGGCGGCGGCGTCGCGGTCGACGGGGTCGAGGTCGACTGCAGCGAGTCGAACGTCGAGAGCTGCGACGAGCAGTTGAACGCCGAGCCCGCACCGGCCAGCGCCTGCTGCAGCGGCTCGAGGTACGACATCCCGCCGGTGGGCGGGGCGATCAGGTTGCAGACGAGGCTGTTGACGTCGCTGAAGAGGACGAAGGTGTTGAAGTAGGCGTACGTGCTGCCGTCGGGCAACGTGTTGAGGCCCGAGGCGCCCTCGGCGATCTTCTGGAAGTAGTGGTAGGCGCCGTTGATGACCTGGCCGATCGTCTGCGGCTCGGCCAGCAGGACCCGCGACACGTTGTCGCCCGACTGCAGGATGGTGGCGATGTCGGGGTGGTACGTCGCGAGCAGCGTGGCCAGGCGGTTGGAGAACGGGATCAGCGTGTTGACCAGGTTCTCGTAGTCGGTCTCCTCCGCGTTGAACGCGGGCAGGCCCTGGTTGATCTCCGCGTTGAGGTTGTTGAGGTCGCCCGCGGCGGGCGCGATGGCCTGGGTGAACTTGGCGAACGAGTCGAGCGCCAGGATCTGCGCGTTGAGCGTCTTGTCGAGGAGGCCGGCCAGCTGGGTGCCGGACTCGATGCCGGCGGCGATCTTGGGGCCCTCGCCCTGGGAGGCCTGCGACAGCTCGCCCAGCACGGTGGAGAGCTTCTGCGCGTTGACCTGGTTGAGCAGCGGGGTGGCCGCCGCGAAGAGGTCGCCGAGCTCGTCGCTGCTCTCCGTGTGGGCGAAGTTGCCGCCCGGCGGGAGGTACGGGCCGATGTCGGAGTTCTGGTGCGGCGAGCTGATCGAGACCTGTTCCGCGCCGAAGAGGTTGACGGGCTGGATCGTGGCGGTGGACGTCGACGGCACCTTGAACGACGGCTGGATCAGGAGCGTCACCTTCGCCTCGTTCTGGTACAGGTTGATCGTCGAGACGCGGCCCACCTGCACGCCGCGGAAGACGACGGCCGATCCGGGATCGAGCCCCTCGCCGGCGCGGGGGAAGGTCCCGCTCAGCTTGTAGTCACCCTGGAAGTCCCCGTTGGCGAGGCGCACGAGCTGGATCGTCCCGAAGACCAACCCGAACAGGACGACGACGCTGACGACGATGTTGCGGATCCGCCTCATCCGACGAGCCGTGCCGTCGCGTTGACGCCACCGAAGAGGATGAGCGACATGAACAGGTTGACGACCACCACCAAGATGATCGAGAGCCGGATCGCCCGGCCCGCCGCCACACCCACGCCCGCCGGCCCACCCGACGCGTTGTACCCGTAGTAACAGTGCACGAAGGTGACGAGGACGGCGAAGACCATCGCCTTGAGGAACGAATAGAAGATGTCGAGCGGCGGCAGGTAGAGCCGGAAGTAGTGCGTGTAGGTCCCGGGAGACAATCCGAAGAAGCGGGTGACGACGAGCTCGGACGCCAGGTAGCTGGCGAAGAGCGCAGCCAGGTAGAGCGGGATCATCGTGATCAGCGCGGCCCAGACCCGGGTGCCGACGAGGTAGACGACGCTGTTGACGCCCATCACCTCGAGCGCGTCGATCTCGTCGCTGATGCGCATGGCGCCCAGCTGTGCCGTGAAGCCGGCCCCGACCTGGGCGGCCAGGGCCACGCCGGCGACGAGGGGGGTGATCTCGCGCGTGTTGGCCAGGGCGGTGATGACGCCGGTGAAGGCCTCGGCCCCGATCTGCTGCAGGCCGTTGAAGCCCTCGAGCCCGACCTCGGTGCCGGTGAAGAACGAGATGGAGACGACGACGAAGAACATCCCGCCGCCGACGACGAGCGCGCCGGACCCGAGGGAGATGTCCGACATGAGGACGAGGATCTCCTTGGGGTAGCGCAGCGCCCGCGGCAACGCGCGCACGATGCGCGCGTAGAACTTCAACTGGTCGTAGAAGACGTCGAAGATGCCGATGACGCCGTCGCCGAAGCTGAGGGCGCGCCCGCCGACGGCCTTGCCCGCCGACGCCAGCGCCGGCGCCTCACGCCGCGGCTGCGGCTGCGGCTCGGGCTCTTGTTGGGGCTCGGGGCGGGCGGGGGTGTCGATCGCCATCAGAGGCCCTTTTGCGGGATGAAGTTGAAGTAGAAGACGGTCAAGAGGAAGTTGACGAAGAACGACAGGATGAAGGTGACGACGACGGCCTGGTTCACGGCGTCGCCCACACCCTTGGGCCCGCTCTTGCAGTAGAGGCCCTTGTAACAGGCGACCATCGCCGCGATGAAGCCGAAGATCGCCGCCTTGAGCAGCGCGATGGCGAGGTCGGCGATCTGGCTCAGCTCGCCGAAGGTGGCGAAGAAGCTGCTCGAGGTGATGTGGATGGAGTGGGTCCCGAACCACCAGCCGCCCGCGATGCCGGCCACGCTGACCACGGCGTCGAGGAGGACCGCCACCACCGTGGCGGCGAGGAGCCGGGGCAGCACGAGACGGTGGAGCGGGTTGACGCCCATGACCTCCATGGCGCTGATCTCGTCGCGGATGCGACGCGACCCGAGGTCGGCGCACATGGCCGAGCCTCCGGCGCCGGCGATCAGGAGCGCCGTCGCCACGGGCGCCTGCTCCCGGACCACTGCGAGCACCATGGCGGCGCCGAGCTGCGACTGGGCGCCGATCTGCTGGAGCAACGACCCGACCTCGAGCGCGATGACCATGCCGAAGGGGATCGACAACAGGATCAGCGGCAGCGTGGTCACACGGGCCAGGAACCAGCACTGGTCGAAGAACTCGGCGACCGGCAGGCCCTTGAGGGGCAGCTGGCGGAGGGCCTCGCCCGCGGTGGCGAACATGTTGCCCGTCTCGCGGACGGCGGTGGCGACCTTCCCGTCGTCGGTCAGGGGGCGGCTGGGCCGGGTCAGCACTGCGGCACCGGCGGGGCGCCCGCTCGGCGTGCCGAGGCGGCGCGCCATCTCCTCGCGGGTGAGGGGTTGGTTGGGATCGGAGTCCGAGGCAGGCGTGCGGTCGCCCGTGTCACGCGGTTCCGACAACGTTTCCCCCCTTCCGAGGCCCTCGGAGGACACGGTCCCGCTCCGCGTCCGTTCCCCTTTCACTTACCCTGCAGTAGCAAAACGGCCTCCCGGCGCGGACCTTGCGGCGGCCGTGCCTGGCCGGGGGTTATTTCTCAGGTGATTCACAGGAACGACTGTCCCGGGTCCCGGGGCCCGCGCTCGCTCCAGCTCTCCCAACGGCGTGACAATTCCTTCCCGCCCCAAACGATTGTTGGTCGTCATGCCCCGACAAGCCCTGGTCCAAGCCTTCAACCCCCGTTCATTAAATGTTGGTGGCGGGCTTTCAAAAATCAGGCAATTGCAGCCATAATGTGACCTACCTCCTCATGGGGGGGTAGTTGGAGGGAGGGACGGAAACTTTGGCGCTCCGCCAGGATGAGCTCACAAGCCTTTGTGACGACGTCGACCTGGACCGCGACCGCGCTCGTGGAGCGCTGCCAGGCGGGGGACTCCGCCGCGTTCGGCAACCTCTATGCGCGGTACTACGAGCGCCTGCTCCGTTTCTGCCTCCGCCGCCTGAACGACCGCCACGAGGCCGAGGACGCGGCGCAGGAAGCGTTCGCCCGCGCCTGGAAGGCGTTGCCTCGTTTCGCCGGCGAGCGCCGCTTCTACCCGTGGCTCACCGTCATTGCCGGCAACATCTGCACGGACATGTTGCGCCGCCGTTCGCGCAGCACGCCGACCGACGACATGGAGCTCACCGCGCAAGCTGCCGGTGGGCGTCACCGGCAGCGACACGTCGGAGGAGCTCGTCCTGGCCGCCGTCGACGGCGAGCTGGTGAACCGGGCCCTCGACCGCCTGTCCACGCGCCACCGTCACGTGCTCGCCATGCGCGAAGGCTCGGGCTGGACGTACCAACAGATCGCCGACCACGAAGGCGTCGAGATCGGCACGATCGAGACGCTGCTGTGGCGCGCCCGCCAGGCGCTCAAGCGAGAGTTCGCCGTCGTCTCCGAATCGAAGGAAGCGTTGGCCGGCTTCCTCGTCGCCGGCGGTGCCCTCATCAAGCGGACGGTCTTCCGCGCCGCGCACCGCGCCGCCAGCGTGCACACGCAGAGCACCGGCGCCTCGGGCGGCGGCTTCCGCAACGCGATGGCCGGCGTCGCCGTCACCGGGGCTGCGGTCGCTGCGGCGATCGTCGCACCGCACGCCTTCTCGAGCCAGTCTGCGTCTCCGGCGGGTGCGGGCGAGCTCCATCGTCAACCCGCCCTTCGCGTTGGGCGTGCCGGTCCCACCGGGCACGTCGAACGGAACGACCACGCCGGGCACCGCAGGAGCCTCGGGCTCGAACGGCTCGGCCAACGCTGCTCGCCAGTGGCGGCTCGGGTGGTTCGGGCGGGTCCGGCAACGGCACCGGCGGGAGCGGCACCGCCGGCTCGGACCCGACGAACAGCACGGGGTCGATCCTGGGCGGCCTCTCGAACGGCGGCTCGGGCGTGACGAGCGGGCTCAACAACGGCATCAACAACACCGTGAACGGCGTCACCAGCGGGGTCGACAACACCGTGAACGGCGTGACCAACGGCCTCAACAACACCGTGAACGGCGTGACCAACGGGGTCGCCAACACGGTGAACGGCCTCGGCAGCGCGGTGACCAACACCGTCAGCGGGGTGGGCACCGCCCTGAGCGGCGTGACCCAGGGTCTCACCAACACCGTGCAGGGCCTGACCAACGCCCTCAACGGCGGCACCGGCGGCTCGACGTCGGACACCACCACCTCCTCGACGACGACCCCCACCACGTCCGGCGGGCTCCTCGGCCAGCTGGGCCAGACGGTGAACGGCCTGCTCGGGGGGAACTGACCCACCCAGGTCCACCCGGATGACGTGGGCGCAAGCCGCGGCCGGGGCATAGGTTCTCTAGGTATGGATACCGAGCAGCACGTGGCCGTGCCACGGGACCCCGCTGACACGCAGCAGACCGAGCAGGTCACCCCCTGGATTGCCCCGGGCGAACCGATCATCTCGCTGCGTGGGGTCACCAAGTCCTTCGGCTCGCACACGGTGCTCCAGGACATCACCTTCGACGTCCCCAAGGGCCGGATCACCGCCATCCTCGGACCCTCGGGCACCGGGAAGTCGGTGCTGCTGAAGAACATCTTGGGCCTGCTCCGGCCCGAGCGCGGCGAGATCTGGGTCGACGGCGACCAGATCGTCGGGCTGCGGGAGAAGCGGCTGTACGAGGTGCGCAAGAAGTTCGGCGTGCTCTTCCAGGACGGCGCGCTGTTCGGCTCCATGAACCTCTACGACAACATCGCCTTCCCGCTGCGCGAGCACACGCGCAAGAACGAGGCGGAGATCCGCGAGCTCGTCTACCGCAACGCCGAGCTCGTCGGGCTCATGGACCACCTGAAGAAGCTCCCGGGCGAGGTGTCCGGCGGCATGAAGAAGCGGGCCGGCCTGGCGCGGCGCCATGGTCACCGAGCCCGAGATCGTGCTCTTCGACGAGCCGGACTCCGGCCTCGACCCGGTGCGCGTCGCCTACCTCGACGAGCTCGTCGTCACCGCGCAGAGGGAGACCGGTGCGACGTTCTTCATCATCACGCACAACATCGAGTCGGTCATGCGCACGGCGGACTACATGGGCGTGCTGTTCCGCTCGAGCCTCGTGAAGTTCTCTTCCAAGGAGGACATGCGGATGTCGGAGAACCCGATCATCAAGCAGTTCCTCGCCGGCAGCCCCGACGGCCCCATCAGCATGGACGAGATGGCCGACGCGGGCGGCGACACCAGCCGCTACATGGAGGGTGACACCTCGGCGCTCCAGTTGGGCCCGCTCCCCCGTCCGGGCGAGGTCGCGGCGATCGCCCACCCGCCGAGCGACCAGCCGGAGAGCTCCGACTGACACGCGCCGTAGTGGCGGCTGTGAAGCGGGGACACAGGGCCATCAGGTCTACGCGGACCCGGCCGGCCACCCCTCCTGCATCGGCCGGGGTTCCTCGCGCCTAGAGGATGTTGGCCATGATCAGCGCCACCAGCCCCACCACGACGACGCTGACCAGCACGATCTGCCACATCGGCTTGCGGCGGTAACGGTTGTCGGCGAACTCACCCCAGTCCCACGTGTCGGGATCGTCGGGGTCAGGCGGGACCGGGCCCACCGGTGTCGGCACGACGAACAGTGTACGAAGCCCGCTGACTTCGGCGTCGCACCCCGAGGACGCTGACGGTGACGGTGACGGGGAAGCCGCACTTGGCTCGGTGTAGCCTTTGTCCACCTCAAGTCGGGTGAAAGCGCCGTCGCTTCCGGCGGCAGGATTGACGGCGCTGTGACCACCAGACCCAAGGGCGGGAACGCCGAGCCCTGGCACCTGCTCCGCCTTCACCCGACGACGCACGCCAGCGGGAAACAAGGTTCGCTGCTCGTCATGCCCCAGCCGCGCAAAGCCCTTCGCCACGCCCTGCCCGTTGTGCTCGAAGGCGTCGTGGGTCCCCTCGTCCTGTTCTATCTGCTCCTTGTCATCTCCGGATTCAAGGGGGCGTTGATCGCTGCGCTGGCGTGGTCGTATCTGGCCCTCGGCCGGCGCCTGCTCAGGGGTGAGCGGGTCTCGATGCTGCTGCTGTTCGGGACGATCCTCCTCACCATGAGGACGGCGGTGGCGTTCATCACGGGCAGCTCGTTCCTGTACTTTGCCCAACCGACGGCCGGCACGATCGCCATCGCGCCTGCGCTGCTCGTGTCAGCGGTGGTCGGCCGGCCCTTCACGCAGCGCTTTGCGCACGACTTCTGCCCCATGGACCCGGCCATCATGAAGCGACCCTTGGTCCGCCAATTCTTCATCCGGATCTCGGTCCTCTGGGCGACCGTCCTCATGCTGAACGCCGGTCTCGTGTTCTGGTTGCTGGTGTCGTCGTCGCTGAAGTCCTTCGTGCTCGAGCGCTCGGCCGTGACGTACGGGCTGACCGCCATCGCGATCTTCCTCTCGATCACCGGGTTCATGGCGATGATGCGTCGAGACGGCATCACGGTCCAATGGGCCAGCGCCAAAAGGCCGCCGAACCGACCCCGAAGCGATCTGACGTACTCGTACGTCACCCGGCAAGCACCAAAGAGAAACGCCGCCGGCCCGGGTGGTGCGGCCCCGGGATCCAGCGGCGTCCTCGATGCTGCTCCTAGGAACTACTCAGTCGCCCGCGGCGTCCCCGCACACGGTCTCGACCATAAGGCGGCTCACCACGTAGGGGTCCATGTTGGCGTTGGGCCGGCGGTCCTCGAGCCAGCCCTTCTTCGCCTTCGCCGTCTGCCACGGGATACGGACGGACGCCCCCCGGTCCGACGTGCCGTAGCTGAACTTGGTGAAGTGCGCGGTCTCGTGCGCGCCGGTCAGCCGGTCCTCGATACCGATGCCGTAGTTGGACACGTGCTCCTCGACGCGCTTTCCGAGCGCCTCGCAGCCGGCGATGATGGCCTCCCAGCCGCCGTCCTCACGCATCGCCTTGGTGGAGAAGTTGGTGTGGGCACCGGCACCGTTCCAGTCGCCGAGCACCGGCTTGGGCTCGAGCGTGGCGTAGACATCGAACTCCTCGGCGATGCGGAAGAGGAGCCAGCGCGCCGTCCACAGTTGGTCAGCGACGAGCGGGGGCGGCAGGACGCCGATCTGGAACTCCCACTGCCCCATCATCACCTCGGCGTTTGTGCCCTCGATCCCGAGCCCGGCGTCCATGCACGCCTGCGTGTGGCGCTCGATGATCTGGCGGCCCGGCATCTTGTCGCCACCGACGCCGCAGTAGTACGGGCCCTGCGGCGCAGGGAACCCAGCCTCGGGCCACCCCATCGGCCGGCCGTACTGGAAGAAGGTGTACTCCTGCTCGATGCCGAACCACGGCTCGAAGCTGGCGTACTTCTCCGCCGCCTCGGCGCAGGCGCGCCGCGTGTTCGAAGGGTGCGGCGACATGTCGGTCAGCAGCACCTCGCACATGACGAGCTTGTTGTCCCCGCCGCGCAGCGGGTCCGGGCACACGAAGACCGGCTGCAGCACACAGTCCGAGTCGCTGCCCTCGGCCTGGTTGGTGCTCGACCCGTCGAACCCCCAGATCGGGGGCTCCTTGCCGTCGGCGACGATCTTTGTCTTGCTCCGCAGCAGCGGGCTCGGCTCGGTCCCGTCGATCCAGATGTACTCGGCCTGGTAGCTCATGAACTCTCCCGTGTTCCCCTTCTTTTCTGTGGTGCCGGCCCCGCCACGACGCGCTACGTCGGCCCGGTGGACGGAATCAGTCTCGCCGGACCCTATTTCGTCGCCGTATCGGCTATGTAAACCGACGATGAAATCGCCCTAGGCGGGCGGGTCGGCCCCCGGGGCCAGGGACCCTCCGTCGCGGAGGATCCCGCCCATGACCTGGAGAATCACGGTGCGGAAGCGGCCGAGCTCGCGCGCCGGGTCATCCGAGCGCGCCATCATCAGGACACCGGCCGCCACCGCGCCGTAGATCACGTTCGCCAGCATGTCCACGTCCTCGACCAGGAGGACGCCCGTCTGGGCGATCCGCTCCATCAGGCCGCGGATGACCTCGATCTCGTAGCGCTCGCCGCAGGCCCACCAGTCCTCGAAGCCCAGGGCGGCCGGCCCCTCGACCCAGCACAGGCGCTGGTAGACGGGGTCGGCGATCGACTCGAAGAAGGCGTCCAACGACGCCACGATGCCCTTCCAGGGATCCGTTTCCGCCGACCCCGCCTCGTAGGTGGTCCGGGAACTGATCGCCTCCTGGCGTTCGAGGACGGCCATGAACAAGTCGCGCTTCGAGGCGAAGTGGTGGTAGATGGCGCCCTTGGTCACCCGGGCCCGCCGGGCCACGGCGTCGAGCGACGTGGCGGCGAAGCCACTCTCCATGAAGCACGCCGCCGCGCTGTCGAGGAGCGCCTCGTACGTCGCCTCGGCGTACTCCTCACGCCGGGTGCGGGCCGTCTCCATGGCGCGCATCGTACCGATCCTCCTTCGTCCCGACCTGCTCACAGGCTTCCTTGACAGATCGAGAGACTGTCCGAATACTACATACCGTGGGTAGGTACCGGCGGTATGGCGGAAACGATGGACCGGGAGCCGAGCGGAGAGCGGGCCGTACCGACGGCCGCGGGACCCTGGCGGAGCGGGGCCTGCGGCGCCTGGCCCGCGGGATCATGGCCCACCGGGTCGCCATCCTCGTCCTGTCCGGCCTCTTCGTGGTGGTGGCGGCGCTCTTCGGCGGGAACGTCGCCTCCCGTCTCTCCCAGGGCGGATTCGACGCCAACTCCGAACAGTCGGTCCAGGCGGCCGACGTGCTGGCGGCGAAGTTCCACGACGGCGCGGACAACTTCATCCTGCTCGTCCACGCGCGGCAGCGGGACCGTGGACAGCCCCGCCGTGGCCGCGGCCGGACGCGCGCTGACCAGCCGCCTCGCCGCGCAGCCGCACATGGCGAACGTCGAGTCGTACTGGACCCTCGACTCCATCCCGGTGCTCCGAACCGATGGCCGGACCAGCGCCCTCATCGTGGGCCGCATCGTGGGCAATCAGGACCAGATCACCCGCCGTGAGCCGGCCATCGCGGCCGCCCTGTCCCACGTGTCGGGCCCGATCTCGGTGCAGGTGGGAGGGTTCGCCGCCGCCTTCCACGAGGTCAACAGCGTCGTCGAGCACGACCTGCTGCGCGCCGAGGCCATCGCCGTGCCGTTGACGCTCATCCTGTTGCTCTTCGTGTTCGGTTCCTTGGTGGCGGCGGCCATGCCGCTCACCATCGGCGGAGTCGCCGTCGTCGGGACCCTGCTGTCGTTGCGCGTCATCGACGGCATCACCCCGGTCTCGATCTTCGCCGTGAACCTGACGACCGTGCTCGGGCTCGGGCTCGCCATCGATTACAGCCTCTTCATCGTCAGCCGCTTCCGTGAGGAACTCGCCGCCGGACGCGACCTGCCCGCCGCCCTCGAAGAGACGCTGGCGCACGCCGGGCGCACGGTCGCGGGCAGCGCACTCACGGTCGCTGCTGCGGTCAGCGCGCTGTTGGTGTTCCCGCTGATGTTCCTGCGTTCCTTCGCCTACGCCGGCATCACGGTCGCCGTCTTGGCGGGCGCCGCCGCGCTCGTCGTCCTGCCGGCCGCGCTGGCGGTGATCGGCCCTCGCATCAACGACCTCACGGTCTGGCGCCGCTCGGTACGACCGCCGGCCGACGGGTTCTGGTCGAAGATGGCGCGGGGCGTCATGCGCCGGCCGGTCGTCGTCCTCGTGGGCGTGAGCGCCGTGCTCCTCGTGCTCGCCTCACCCTTCCTCCACCTGAAGCTCGGTTACCTCGACGACCGCGTGCTGTCCCCCGCCGACTCCGTCCGCC
The DNA here is from genome assembly GCA_963783995.1 of uncultured Acidimicrobiaceae bacterium. GTDB lineage: Bacteria > Actinomycetota > Acidimicrobiia > Acidimicrobiales > RAAP-2 > Bog-473. The sequence goes on along the minus strand of CAWAPU010000004.1, from coordinate 644,723 downwards.
AGGTGGACGACACGCTGCGCGCCGACTTCGGCCAGGGGCAGACCGACGCCCTCCAGGTCGTCGCCGCCCACACGGGCGCGGCCGGAACTGGCGTGCAGGCTGCGTACGCGGCGCGTCTGTCCGAGCTCCCCGACGTCGAGCGCGTGGACGCCGCGTCGGGGGTCTACTTCCACGGCGTGCGGCTACCCGCCCCCGCCTCGTACCTCGACCAGTTCTCCGGCCACGGCGGGACGTGGTACTCGGTGATCCCCGAAGGCAACGGCCTCTCCGCCTCGGGCACCCGGCTCGTCGCGACCATCCGCCACGACCCGGCGCCATTCCCCGTCCTCGTGGGTGGGCTGCCGGCGGGCCTCGCCGACTCCACCGGGGTCATCAACCAATACCTGCCGTTGGCGCTCGCCCTGGTCGCCGCCTTCACCTTCCTGCTCCTGCTCTTCCTCTTCCGTAGCGTGTTCATCCCTATCAAGGCGCTCGTGCTGAACGCGCTCAGCCTGGGCGCCATGTTCGGCGTGGTGGTCTGGATCTTCCAGGAAGGCCACCTGTCCGGTCTCCTCGGCTTTACCCCGACCGGCGCGCTCGTCGACACCATGCCCGTCCTGATGTTCTGCGTCGCCTTCGGTCTCTCCATGGACTACGAGGTCTTCCTCGTCTCTCGTATGAAGGAGCGCCGGGACGCCGGCGCGACCAACGACGAGGCGGTGGCGGGCGGGCTGCAGTCGACGGGTCGCATCATCACGGCGGCGGCCCTTTTGATGAGCATCGTCTTCTTCGGTTTGGTGACCAGCGGCATCGCCTTCATGAAGCTCTTCGCCGTGGGCCTCACCTTCGCCGTGCTGCTCGACGCGTTCGTCATCCGGGGCATGCTCGTCCCCGCCGCCATGAAGCTGGCGGGTGAGGCCGCCTGGTGGGCGCCGCACTCGGCGTCACCGTGACGCTGCACCACCACCGCCCGACCGCTACCCAATCGACCCCGAATTCCTCCCCCGCGTTCTCGAGCCGCTGCCCTGAGACGCGACGGAGGGCTGGATCGAAACTTCGATCCAGCCCTCCTCGTTGCCCCCCGGCAACATGGCTACCTCGAAGAGGCAGCTCGTCTTTCTGCGAAGCCCCGGCGGTGTCCCGCCGGCTCCGAACTCAGCAGCCGGTCGCCTGTAGGTGCCCAGGCCGCCCACGCAGTTGTTGGCGTTGCTGAACAGGTTGGAGATGCCTCCACCCAGCCACGCGACCGCCACGACGGCGACCAGACGGCGATCAGGCCAACCAGCAGCGCGTACTCCACCATGGACGCGCCACGCTCGGTGCGGGCCCGCTGCAGAAGCGTGCCGTGGAAACCCCGCACTGCGACGAACGCGTTGAGAAATATCTCGAGTCATTTTTGTTTCCCCTCTCTCACCCCATTGGTCCCGACGGATCGCCCGTACCCAGTTAGTCCCCACAAACATTCTCGGCAGTACCGCCTTCTGAATCCATAGGCTTTTCGGCCCAAAGACCCTGTGGCTGTTGCTGGGAATTGCACACCAGATGCACCACGCCCATTTGTTGAACAGACCACCAAATCGACAGCGGGCTGGGCCGGCATTTGCCGGCCCAGCCCAACTGTCATCCCTTTGGGGAAGGGGGAATATTCCCTTAGGGAATGTATTGCCACAGCTCGTTGCGGCCGAGAGCCGCCCCGGCTAGCAGGTGGCTTCAGGTCGCCCACGCAGCTGTTGGCGTTGCTGAACAGGTTGGAGATGCCCCCACCGAGCGCGGCGACCGCCACGACGGCGACCAGAGCGATCAGGCCAACGAGCAACGCGTACTCCACCATGGAGGCCCCACGCTCGGACCGCGCCCGCTGCAAGCAGGTTGCCGTGGAAGCCACGGACTGCGACGAACGCGTTCAGAAACAGCTCAGTCATTTTTTATTTCCCCTCTCTCACCCCATTAGTCCCGAGCGGTTGCCCGAGTACCCAGTTGGGGTCCCATCGTACATTCTCGGCACGACCGCTGTAGCAGTTCCATAGGCAGAAAGGACCATATCCAGCCGTGCCGCAGGTCCAGCCGCTATTCGATAGTGACGAGGCCCATGACGACCGCGCGGACGAGCGCGTGCGTGCGGTTCGTGACGTCGAGCTTCTGGAAGATCGCAGCCAAGTGATTCTTGGTCGTCTTCGGGCTGATGTAGAGCCGCTGTGAGATCTCGCTGTTCGTCGAACCCTCCGCCAGCAGCTGCAGCACCTCGAGCTCTCGTTGAGTCAACGACCACGGTCCCCATTGGCGGTCGTCGTCGACGCGACGGCTTGCCGTGTCGGGATCGCGGTAGTCATCGACGACCGGTCGCGGCCATTCGTCCTCACGCGTCAGTGTCGCGATCGGTCCGTTCGACGCTGCTCGCCGCGGTGCACCGTCGTCGAGCAGCTGATGGTCCCGACACGGATACCTGCGAGTAGAACGTCCACTCGCCCGGACCTCTGACCGGCTCGGCCAAGTCCGCACTCGACAACAGGATCGAGGCTGTGTTCGTCATGGATCCCCCTCATTTCCGCACCGGAGCAGCTCCGGTGCGCCTCCTCCTCCACCTACTGCTGCGGTGGGTATTCCCCCTGGTCATTGTACGACTCGCTCGTCAAACGACAGGTGCAACCAGATTGCGGCATGGGTGCGGTGGGCCGAATTTCCCATGGTCGCCGGGCGGTTGAACCCGCCCGTTGTGTACGTGTTGATCAGGCGCCGGCGAGCGCGTGCTTGATCGGCCCGACGATGGGACCGAGCACGATGATCATGATGGCGGGCAAGAAGCACAGCGTGAACGGGAAGAGGATCTTGACGGGAACTTTCGCCGCCTTCTCGCGAGCCCGCTGCCGCCGCTTGTCTCGCATCTCGTCGGCTTGCGCCTGCAGCACTCTCCCGATGGGCAGACCCAACGCGTCGGCTTGCGACAACACGACGGAGAAGGTGACGAGGTCGTCGATATCGGTGCGCAGCTTCATGTTCTCCAGCGCGTCGTGACGGGAGAGGCCCGAGCTCCATCTCCCGCAGCGTGAGCCGCAGCTCGTGCACACCGGCGACTCGAAGCGGGCGCACGACACCTGCATCGCCTGCTCGAGGCCGAGCCCGGCGGCGACGGAGATCGTCATCAGGTCGAGCAGGTCGGGCAGGTCGTTCGTCACCCGCTCGCGCCGATCCTTGATCGGTGAAACGCAGCCAGTAGCTCGGCACCAAGCCTCCGATCATCGGCAGGATGAACAAGATGGCCACGCCGATCTTCACGCTCACCGTTCCGCTCACGAGGAGGATCAGGCCGAGACCGAACCCGCCCATCACCGCGCCCACCTGGATGGCGACGATACTCCTCCGCTCGCACGGACCCGGTGAGGCCCGCCTTCAGCAGATCGGCGTGCACGCGGTCGATGTCCCGCGACGGGTACAGGCGCGAAAGGCTATGGCGTAGGCCGCGTGCCGCCGGGCTGAACATCCGGTTCACCAACGGCGTCTGCACCCGGTCGGGCATTTGCACGGGCTCGGCGTACGTCTCCGCCTCGGAGCCGAGCGAGCGAATGAAGTCCAGGCGGTGGCCTTGGTGATGGTTGCGCCAGGCGGCCGCGCCGACACCGAGCAGGCCAATGGCCATCAAGGTGATGCCGACCGCTGGAACGATATATGCCGCGTTCACGAGAACCAGTCCCCCTTCGTCCTCAAACCTTGATGTTGACCATGCGACGCACGATCCAGAATCCGAGTGCCATCAGCCCGGCCGTCCCGATCAGCACCACCAACCCGGCGCCGTGGAGCATCGGGTCGAGATAGCTGGGGTCCTTCATCTCGAGCGCGCACACCAAGAACAGTGGGATGGCAAAGAGCACGTAGCCGGACATGCGGCCTTCCGCCGAGAGCGTCTGGACCTCTCGCCGAACCTCCTGCCTCGTGCGCATGAAGGCGGCAAGCGTGTGCAGGATCGGCGCCAGGCGGCCACCGGTCGACTGCTGGATGCGCACGGCCTCGACGGCCCACTTGAGATCCTCGACGCCCGAGCGCTCCGCCATGTTCTCGAGCGCGACGACCAGGTCGGATCCGACCGCCACCTCGGCCATGACCCGGTCGAGTTCTGCCGACAGAGGCGGGCGGGCGTCACGGCGGTACATGTCGATGGCAGCGCTGGAACGTCTGACCGCCCTCGACCGACGCCGCCATGAGGGCCAGCGCGTCGGGCAACTGCTCCTGCATCGCCTTGATCCGCTTGGCGGCACGGTGGTTCGGGACATACCACGCCACCATGGCCACCAACCGCGACCGCGACGATCGCTCCGATGATGTTCCCAACCAGGACGCCACCGACCACGGCCAACATGAGCGCGAACGCCGCGCTGATGACGAGGTACTCGCCCGGCCGCAGCGGGATGGACGCACGGTCCAGACGCTGTTCGAGTGCGCCGCTCGTGTCGATGCGCCCGAAGATTCCGGCGATGCGGACGGTCAGCGCCGAGAGCTCGCCGCGTTCGGGCGATTCGCTCACGACCTCGACGGGCACCTGGGCCGCGCCCATGGTGTCGTCGAGGATCTGCGCCAGCGAGCGTTGGCGGGTGCGAACCCGCAGGATCGCCGCCACGACGGCTATCGCCAGGCCAGCGCCCACGAGGATCGCCGCCACGAGCGTCTCCATCTGCGAACCGAGTTGCAGTGCTCCGAACATGGCCTGCCTCACCTCCCGTCCCGGCGACGCGCGAGCATCTCGTACATCTCTTCTGAGGGTGGCTCGGCTCGCCACACGGCCGGGCCGGGCCGGGCGGTGGGTGGCGCCCGCCGGATCGAGATGAGAGGAGCGTCGCATCGACCTCGTTACGGAAGATGTGCGGCGGGACCTCGACCCCGCTGAGCGCCAGTTCGTCGAGGATCTTCGGTCGCAGACCCGTCGGAACGAGCCGGCCGGTCCCCTCGGCCATGTCCACCCGGTGGAAGATGTCTTGCAGCAGCACGGTCTCGCCCTCCATGCCCTGGATCTCGGTGATCGAATGGATCACGCGGGGTCCGGCCGGGGTGCGCTGGAGCTGCACCAGGACGCCGACCGCCATCACGATCTGGTCCCGGATGGCCTTCTGCGGCAGCTCGACGCCGCCCATCATCACCATCGTCTCGAGCCGGCCCAGCAGCTCGCGGGGCGAGTTGGCGTGCACCGTGGTCATGGACCCGGCGTGGCCGGTGTTCATGGCCTGGAGCATGTCCAGCGTCTCGGCGCCACGGCACTCACCGACGATGATGCGGTCGGGCCGCATACGGAGGGAGTTTCGGACGAGGTCACGGATGCGGACCTCGCCGCTTCCCTCGGCGTTGGACGGCCGGGTCTCCAGGGTGACGACGTGGGCCCCCTGGATCTGGAGTTCGGCCGACTCCTCGATGGTGATGAGCCGCTCCCCCTCCGGGATGAAGTTCGAGAGGACGTTGAGCATCGTGGTCTTCCCGGTGCCGGTCCCGCCGACGACGATGACGCTGATCTTGCCCCGCACGAGCGCCTCGAGGAACACCGCGGCGTCCATGCTGAGCGATCCCAGCCCGATCAGGTCCTGCATGACCAGGGGCTGCTCGGGAAACTTTCGGATGGTGAGCACCGGACCGTGCACGGCGAGCGGCGGCACGATGGCGTTCATCCGGGAGCCGTCGGCCAGCCGAGCGTCCACCATCGGCGAAGACTCGTCGACACGTCGGCCGACGGCGTGCACCATGCGGTCGATGATGCGCCGGTACTGGTGCGGCGAGTTGAACACGACGTTGGTCCGCTGGATCTTGCCCTGACGCTCAATCCAGATCTCGTCGAACTTGTTACACATGATCTCGGTGACGCTGCCGTCCGCCAGCAGCGCCTCGAGCGGGCCGTAGCCGAGCGAGTCCTCGAGCATCTCCTCGACGAAGCGCTGACGCTCGATCGGCGAGATTCCGATGTCCTCGTGTTCGAGGATCTCGTTGACCGTGGTGCGGACCTTGGCCCGCAGCTCGTCGGGCGACAGGTTGGCCGCCGTCGGTGCGATCTCGGCCAGGACCTTGGCCTGGACGACGGCCTTGGACTGCAGCCAAGCCTCTTCGGACGTCCGGTCGGCTGCTCCGCCGGCGCGCGGCTCTCGTTGGGCTTCGTCCATCCGGCCGGGGCGCCCGTGCGCTTGCGCTTGTTCTCCTCGGCTGAGGCATCGCCGCCGTCGGCGGCGGCGAGCTTCTCTGACAGGTTCATTGGTCTCAGGCCCTCTCGAGCTCAGGCACCTTGGGGGTGCGACCCTTCTTGCGCAAACGCCAGAACCCGCGCCCCGCGCCGATTTCGGCGGTGTTGCTGCTCTGTGCCAAGGACGGGCGTGACCTCGCCGGACAGGAACTGGCGCATGCCACCGGCCAGCTTCTTGCTGATGTCCGAATTGACGGCGGATACGATCGCCGGCTTGCCCTTGTTGATCGACCTCATGACCTCCCGCGAGTACGGGAGCGTCGAGACGATCTTGTTGTCCAGCACCTCCTGGACATCATCGAGATGTCGATGCCGATGTCTTCCTCGACCTTGTTCAGGACCACTCCGATCGAATCGCTGCTGATGCGGAGCTTCTCGAGTGTCGTGAGGAACACCCGCATGTTGCGGATGCTCGGCAGGTCCAGGGTCACCATGCACAGCACCCGGGTGGAGTGGTCGAACGCCGCCAACACGATCTCGGACAGCTGGGCCGGCGTGTCGACGACGATGTAGTCGAAGTGCCGCCGCAGCGCGCCCATCACCTTGTAGACGTCCTTGGGTGCGATCATGTCGGCGTCGGCCGGGCTGAACGGCGCGGCGAGCACCGAGAACCCGAGCTCGTGGTCTTCGAGGTACTCCTCGACGTGCTCGTCGAGGTCGTCCTCGTCGACCGGCTCCCGGGACAGAAGGTCCGAGATCGTGAACCGCGGCCGCAGATGCGAGCGCGGTCGAGACCTCGCCGAACTGCAGGTCCAGGTCGACCAGGCAGACGCGCTGCCCGGTCTGCGCGGCCAGGTAGCAGGCCAGGTTCGTGGCGTAGAACGTCTTGCCACAGCCGCCGCTCGACGACGCCACGGTGAACACCTCGGCGAACTGGGAGCGCTCGACGACGACGCCGTGGGCAACCACGGGCATTGTCGGCGCGGCACCCGCCTGCGAGACGTCCGGCGATGTCGAAGGCCCGCTTGAGTGCGGCGGAAAGTTGGCGCTTGCTGGTCGGGTACTCGACCAGCTCGACCGCACCCGTGCGCACGATGTCGCTCAGGTTGGCCTTGGGCTTCGGGCCGAGCGCCAGGACGACCGCCGGCACTGCTGCGGTGGAACGCAGGCCGGCCAGCCGGGCCATGCCAGCATGGCTGTCGAAGACCGGGCCGGCTACGAGGACGTCGAACGGTCCCTGCTCACGCACCTCGTCCTCGACATCGATGACGTTCGTGCTGGTGACCACCTGGTACCCCGGGCCGAGCGAGGCCTGAATGGCCCGGCTGAGTGCCGGCGAGCGGCTGATGACGAGGATCCGGCGAGAGATCATGGGGCGCTCGTCGTCTGGTCGGTGCCGATGCACTGGCCGACCGTCGGTGGATTGGCCTCTTGGTTTGGCTGCACCACCGAGATCGACTCGTTCTGCGAGAGGAACTGCAGCGACCTGGCCTGCCCCGGCGTGACAGCCAGCAACAGAGTTTCAGACCCCGGAACGGAACGCGCTGGCGGCGAGCCAGCCGAGCTGGCTGAACCGGTTGAGTCCTTGGATTCAGCGAGCGACGGACTCGTGCTCGAGACATCCATGACGTCGATGTTCGTCATTGCCAGCTCCGTGCAGGGGAGCGGGAGCGATGCGCTGACCCCGCCGGCGTTGCTGCCACCAACCGAGACCTTGGAGATGTTCGCGTAGACGTCCACTTGGCTTCCGGGCTGCAGGTAACCGGCGAGGTTCTGGGCCCCGCTGATGGTGACCGTCATCGCGTCGAGGCCCTTGGGAATGGAGATCGACGCTGTGCTGGCATTGAGTTCGGCCGTGCTTACGGCGTGCCCTTTCTGGACCGGCGCAGTGAGGACCTCGTCAGTAAGACCCTGCAGCGACGTGAGGTCGGTGGACACGTAGGACTTGCTCGGGATCAGCTCGAGTGCCACGAGCTTGGCCGAGATCATCTGTTGTCCGGTCGTCCCGGCCGGGATATCCGACTTGGCGACGACAGCCGAGATGTTCACTGGAGCCTGTGGAGCCGACGAATTGTTCGTGCTCTTCTTCGCCCCCTGCACGCTGGCGTACGCGATCGCGCTGCCAGCTATGAACAGGATCACCCCGATCAGGACCAATAACAGCGTCTGCTTCTTCACAGAACGTCCCCCTCTCAACCGAGCGACGACGTGCGGCTACCCGTCACTGATCGTTTCGTGCTCGGCTCCGTTGCACGGTACGACGGGAAGTGGTCGAGGTACATAGGACCTTTTGACCATTCTCCGGCAGAGCGCCCCTGGTGGGAACCTCTAATGGTCCATATGTCCTATGTACCGTCCGTGCGGGACCCCCCAGAATCAAGCCGGGACGTATCGCAGCGACGATCAATCGACTTTGCGCACGCAAGAGCCGACCAGAGCGCCGCCCGAGATACAGAGGAGGGGGTCCACGTTGGGACCGCGCACAAGCAATATCAAGATGCGACTGATGCGGCAACGAGACGATGACGAGCGCGGTGCCGAACTCATCGAGTTCGCCATTGTTGTCGTCCTACTCATCACGTTGCTCTATGGCATCATCACGTTCGGGGTGATCCTGGCTGCACAGTCCACGATCACCCAGGCAGCCGCCGATGGCGCCCGCTCGGGCATCGTGTCCTCATCGACCCCCGTAGCCACGGCCGAGGCGCAGGCGTGCGGCGACCTCGGCTGGATGGACAAGAGCTGCGGTGGGCCCGTCACCTTCAACACCACGAACTGCACCTTCTCTCCCAATCCCGCAAAGGTCGTCACCGCCTTTGCATGCGAAATGCAGCCTCCAAATGGCTGCCCGTCGAACACCAGCAACACATGCCTGATGGTGACAGTCACCTACAACTACAGCTCCAGCCCGCTCTTCCCTGAGCTCCCTGGGTTGGGCCTGGTCACGCCCTCGACGATCTCGTCGACAAACGTCCTCCAATTCTCGGCCCCGAGCAGCAGTTAGGTCAACGATGAAAGCGATGAAACGGATGTATCGGAATTCTCGACGCGGACGCTCAGCCGACGAGCGAGGCGCCGTCTTTGTCTTCACAGCCCTCTGCATGGTCGTGCTCCTGTGGGCTGGCGCGATGGGTGTCGACATCGGGTTCAGCGTGTGGGGCAGCCGCACCGCGCAGACCATGGCCGACACCGCGGCGCTCGACCTCGCGCGCTACCTGGACTTCGCCGACGCGAACGGAGCCAGCCAGGCGACAGCGCAGACCTACATCAACGGGATACTCCCCCAGATCGACAAGGACAACGGCTCCGACGCCGGATTGACCGCCACCATCGGTAAGTGGTCGAACGGGACCTGGAGCATTCCCTCCATTTGCGCGGCGCCGTTGACGCCCCCCGCCCCTCTCGGCTGCAACGCGATTATGGTCGCGGCCACCCAGAAGGTGCCCCAAATCTTCTTTGGAGGCTTCAATACTCTCAGCGCGCGGAGCGCTATCGCCGCCAACACCCCGGAGGCCGGATTCTCCATCGGGACGTTCCTGGCCAATCTCAACAGCCAGCAGTCGCCCGCGCTGTCGCTCATCTTGGGCTCCATCGGAAGCGTCAACCTCACGGCGGTCGGCTACCAGGGCGTGGCTACGAGCTACGTGACGCTCAACCAGCTGATCAGCGCCGACAGCTCCGTGCTCTCGCCCACGAACATCCTGTCGGTCTCCATGACACCGGGGGGATGGTTGTCGGTCCTCCAGACCGCATTGGGCAATCAGATCATCAACGTAAACTGCAACGGCACCAATGCACCCGGCGCCTGTGTGGCATCTAACGGAGGCCTCGGCAACCTGTTCACGTTTTCGTCGACCCAGCAGATCAAGCTCTGCCAGTTGTTCTGGATCAACCCGCCGACGCTGCCTAGCGGAAGCATGAACAGTTGCTCGAACACGTCCGTCTCGAGCACCGGCCTGAACGCCAGCCTCAACGTCCTGCAGATGTTGACCACCACGGCCGAGATCGCCAACGGGACCAACGCCATCGATCTGCACAGCGCCCTCCAAATCACCGGCATCACGTCGGCCGAAACCACCCTGCAGGTCATCCAGCCTCCTGTGGTGGCGTACGGGCCTGTCGGCACGAAGGCGTACACGGCCCAGATCAATGCGTCGGTGAACATCACCGCGCTCGGGATCCCTCTGCTGGGCATCCAGTTGAACGGAGCGACGGGGACGGCGCAGCTGGCAAACATCAACTGCTCTGGCAACGTCATGCAACAGACCACCATCAACGCGTCGACCACTCTCGTCTCGGGTTCGGTGACCCTCGCCGGCTCGAACATCGCCACCATCAGCGTCATCAACCCGAACCCCGCGCAACTCCCCTTCGCGGGCTCCTACGTCCCTCCGACGCCCACCACCCTCGCGAACGGCTACAACCCGGCGCAGTTCGGGACGACCAGCCCGTCGCTCAGCTTCTCGGGCACCTTGGGCCTCGCCGGCCTAGTGCTGGACGGCCCGCTGGAGACGGTCCTGCCTGCGGTCCTCTCTCCCCTTGGCGTGACGCTGGCCGGCGCTGACGTTGCCGATCTCAGCACTGACTGTGACGCCGTGTCCATCGTCAAGTGAGCGCCCCGCTCACGGCTCTCGGGGGGGCTCTCCTCGGCATGGCGGCCGGATCGCTGCTGGTGCCCTTCACTCGGCGCTCGCTCGCCGCATCGGTCGCACGCCTATCCCCCGAAGGCCCAAAGTCGCCGCCCACCTCACCCGTGGCGACGGCGACGTTGGTGGCACCACCTCGCGTCACGGCGCTTCATTGGGTGGCCCTAGCCGTCGTCTCGGGATTCTTGCCCGCTTACGTGCTGCACAAAGTGGGGTGGTCGATGAATGCCATCCCGCCGTTGCTGCTGCTCATCGGCCTGATCCAGCTCGCCTACTGCGACCTCAGGAAGCGCCTGCTGCCCAAGACCCTCGTCCACGCGCTCAGTGCCGCCGTGATAGTGAGCGCCATCATCATCGCCGGTGTCATGGACGAGTGCCAGCGCCTGCTCCTCGCTTCGGTCGGTGGGCTCGCTTGCTTCGCCCTGTTTTTCCTGTTGAACCTGATCAACCCGCGCTGGATTGCCTTCGGCGATGTGCGGCTTTCACTCGTCGTCGGATTCGGGTTGGCCTGGGTGAGATGGATCGTGCTCGTCGAAGGTCTCTTGGTAGCCAACCTTCTCGCCGCAGTGATCGGCGTGATCCTCATTGCTGCCCACAAGGCCGAGCGTCAGTCGGGCGTGCCCTTCGGGCTGTACCTGGCCCTCGGTACTGCGATCGTCCTCGTCACCTGGAGCAGCTGGTCAACCGGCAACGCACGAGGCTGTCGTCATCGAGAAATGCTGGAACCGATTCGATGACGCGGGAACTCGAAGTCCTCTGCACGGGCCCCTCGTTCTCCTCAAGCAATTCACCACCCAGTAGGCGGCAGACGCTTGATCAGGCTTGGTCGCAGACGCCCTATCTGCCTGTTCGCTTGAAATGCCGCTCGATCTCGTTGGCATAGCTCCGCCCGAGCGTGTCGCCGTGCTCCCGAATCCAGCTGCTGACCTCGACCGTCCCCGTGGCGGGCCCTTCCGTGTCGGCGAGGCCGTCTTCCATCGCCCGGAACTCGTCCCCGGTGAGCAACACGTCGCGCAGGACCAGGCCGAGGACTGACGCCAGCGGAGGGATCAGGACTCCGGGCACCCTCACGATCAGGCTGCGGCTCCCGACCGCGTCGCGGATCAGGCGGACCAGTTCCAGAAACGTCGGACGTTCTGGGCCTACGGCGTCGATAATCGTGTCGGTACGGTCCGTGCCGGCGGCGACCGCGAGCGCGGCCAGGTCGTCGATGTGCACGGCCCGGATGCGATAGTCCCCCGTGCCACCCACGCCGAAGACCGGGAGTCGCCGCAGCAACCACGCGATGTTGTTGAGCAGCACCCCGTCGCCCCCGAACAAGATGGCCGGCCGCAGGGCCGCGAACGACACCCCGACTTCGGCTAACGCGCGCTCGACCTTCGCCTTACCCCTGAAATAGGCGTAAGGCGACGAGATGCTCGGATGGGTGATGGACACGTGCACGATCCTCTCCACGCCCGCCCGGCGGGCCGCGTGGAAGAGCACAGCTCGAGTTCGCCACGGCACGGTCGTGATCGTCCTCGCCATGCGGGAAGCGCACCCAGTACGTGTTGTACAGCGTGGTTGCACCTTCGAGTGCCGCGGTCAGTCCCATGATGTCGTCGAAATCCAGCGGCCGAACGTCGATGCCCGAGTCCGGCCGAGCACGTCCTGGGTGTCCGGTCAGGGTTCGTACCCGCCGCCCTGACCGCTCGAGCTCGCGGGTAATGGCAGCACCCGAATAGCTGAAGGCGCCAGTGACGACATCGAACCCGCGGTCCGGAAAGTCGTGAGTTGAGTTACCTGTTTCTTCCGCTCCGAGCAGCGTTCCACGCGTCATGCGTCCTCCTCTTGTTCTGGCGTTCCTGCCGGAACGCTGGTCAGCATCTGCACGAGTGCGGCCAGCTGCCGAGCACGTGCGAACAGCGCCAGAGCGGCGCTGCGATCTCCATCGAGATGCGCCAGCATCTCGAGGCCGAGGTAGAGCGCGACGACCGCGTGCGCGGCCTCCTCCGGCTCGACCACGGCCGCCAACGGCGTTTCGGACAAGACGCCGCCGAGCGCGTCCGCGGCGAACTGACGCCACGGGGCGATCCGTGCTGCCACCTCGGGACCGAGGCCCGGCGTCGCCGACGCCCCGGCGATCATCTCGGCGAGCACTGCGATATGGCCGGCGTCGAGATCCTCTTCGAAGACGGCTTCCGCAGCGTCGACCAACTCTCCCAACCCGTCGGCGCTTTCGACCGCGGCTTGATAGTGGACGTGGCGCGTCGCACTGACATCATCGAGCGCGGCGAGCAGGAGGTTGGTGACCGAACCGAAGTGGTAGAAGATCAGGCCCTGGTTGCAGCCAGCCCTCCGAGCGATTTCCCGGGCGCTGGCGCCGGCGAACCCCTGCTCCTTGAGAGCCTCGATCGCTCCTCTGACCAAGGCTTGCCGCGTCTCCTGCGCCCCCGCCGTCATTGGGCGGCCCACCACCGCTTTCGTGCCCGACTTTGCCACGGGAGCGTCTCCTTCAGCGATTGTTTTGAGCGATTGCTCAACAGCCTAAGCGCCCGATGGATGCCCGGCAAGGTGGTCAAGGACCAATAGAGCGATAGGGGCCTTGACCTGGGGAGGAACGCCGCCGAGAGCGGGGCGCCGCTAGCGTGCGCCGCGGTGTCACCACTGCTCCTCGAACCGGAGCTCAAGGCTCGTTGGGACACGGACGGTTGGTGTGTCGTGCATGGGGTGATCCCGTCCGACGAGCTCGCCGCCGCACTTGATGCGGTGCACCGCTACTTCCCTACCCCAGCCGAGATGACCGAGCTCGGTGGTGCTCAGTCGGGTCAATGGCACACCTGGGACGCCCCTTGGCCCGAGTTCCCCTTCCACAGTCGGCGTCTCAACAAACTCGTCCTGCACGACAACGTCATCGACCTGGCGGAGGCCTTTCTGGGCACAACCGACCTTGCGTGTTACATGGGCATCGTCACGGCGAAGTACGCGCACCAGAGCTCCGGCTACAACCAGCTGCTGCACGCCGACTACCCGAACCACATGCTCGTGGTGCCGCGTCACGAGCCCGGCTACCAGCAGGTCGAGTTCTTCGTGTACCTGACCGACGTCACGACGCGGGACGGCGCCACACGCTTCGTCTCATGGCAGCGGACGAAGGACATTCCCGTCGAGCAGCACACGCTGAATTACGTGGACCATGCCGCGCTCTATGACGATCCCTCCGACTCGGCGGCACCGGCCGGATCGGTCGTCGCCTACCGTCCCGACGTCTACCACCGTTCGGTGGATCACACCGATCCATCGCGGTACCGCGTCATGATCCACGTCTCCTTCCGGCACCGCGAGGCGGGCTGGGGCGGCTACCAGGCGTGGCCGTTCCGCGGGTTCTCGCCCGAGCTCATCAAGTACGTGCAGGGCGCGACCCCGCGCCAGCTCTCGCTCCTCGGTGTGCCGCTCCCGGGCCACCCGTATTGGAACGAGGCCACGATCGCCGGCGTCCAGGCGCGCTATCCCGGGCTCGACATGTCGCCCTGGCGCGCCGCGTTGGCTGCCACGTAGCTCGAGAAACGATCGGCCTACGTCGTCAAAGGCGAGCCGGGCGCCACCAACGGCCAGGGCATCGCGGCGCTCGGCCGCCAACGAGAGGTCCAACAGCAACGGCTCACGATGGTGACTGGCCAAGACCTGCAGCCCGACGGGCAGCCCGTCGACCAAGCCCGCGGGGATGTTGACGGCGGGACTGCCGTTGAGGTTCGAGGGGGCGGTGAGCGCTGCGTTGTTCATGATGGCGCGGGTGAACCCGATCTCGTGGATGAGGTCGCGGCCCGGGAGTGTCGAGGGCGGTGGGCCCTCGGCCTTGAAGGCAACGTCGGGGTGCGTCGAGCAGAAGACGAAGTCCGCTTGGTCGAACAGATCGGCCATGGCGCCGTTGAGCTGTCGGCGGTAGCGCTCGATCGAAGCTGCACGCTCGAGGTTGTAGTGCTCTTGGGCGCTGCGCAGTCCCGCCTGGATCTCGGGCGAGAGTTCGTCGATGCGGTCGGGATACGCGTCGTCGAGGTCGACGACCTGGGGCGGCATGTTCGCCATAGCCCAGGCCCCGCGCAGTGGCGGCAGCGTGGGCACCACGTCGACACGGCGCAGCCCCACCGCCTGAGCGAGACGTTCGGCCGCCGCCATCACGACCTCGGCCACCTCAGGTCGGACCTGTGCGATGCCGAGGTCCACCACGATGGTGGCCGTCATGCCCGACAGGTCGTGCGCGCCGAGGGCGGCCTCCCACCCCTGGACCCTGGGCAGGCTGAGCGGGTCGCGCTGGTCGAACCCGTTACAGGCGTCGAAATAGCGCGCCGTGTCACGCACCGATCGGGTCAGGCACCCCAGCACCGTGGTCATGGGCTCGATGGTGCCGTCGGGACCCTTGGGGATCCGCCCGTACGTCGCCTTGAGCCCGAACAAGCCGCTGAAGCCGGCGGGGCCGCGGATGGACCCTCCGCCGTCACTGCCGGTCGCGATCGGGAGGAGGCCTCCGACGACGGCGGCTGCGGTACCACCGGACGACCCACCGGGCGTGCGGTCGAGGTTCCACGGGTTGCGCGTCGTGCCATTGAGCACGGTCGAGGTGCAGTTGATGCCGCCAAACTCCGGCGCCGTTGTTTGCGCCGCGAACACGGCGCCCGTGAGGCGCAGGCGGGTCGCCGATGTGTCGTCGTGGCCGGCGATCCGGTCCTTGAAGACGACCGACGCCGCGGTGTGGGGCCAGCCGACGACCTTCTCGAGCTCCTTGATACCGAAGGGGACGCCACCAAAGGGCAGGGCGACGTCGGCCTTCGCCGCCGCCTCCCGGGCCCGCTCGAAGTCCGTGAAGCTGAAGGCGTTGAGAGGTGATTTCGAAATGGCGGCGATGCAATCGTCGAGCGCCTCGACTGGCGAAAGCTCCCCGGCCCGGAACGCGTCCACCAGGCCGCAGGCGTCTTCGAGCCATGGCGTGCTCATCAGCCGGACAGTACCCGAGCACCTCACGGAGTGCCGGGCTCGACGCGAGGTTCGGTCGCTAGCCTCGGCCTCCATGAAGGTTTCCGAACTCACGACGCCGGCGCTCGTCGTCGAGGCGGGCGCCCTCGAGCACAACCTGCGGACGATGGCGCAGGCGCTTCCGGGCGACCTCCTGCGCCCGCACGTCAAGGCCCACAAGTGCACCGCCCTCGCGGCGCGCCAGGCCAGTCTCGGCAACACCGGGTTCACGTGCGCCACCGTCAAGGAGATGGAAGGCATGGCCGAGGCCGGCCTCGGGGACGACTTGCTGTTGGCCAACGAGGTGGCGGACGCCGGTCGGCTCGGCGCGTTGGCGCGCCGCGGTGCGCGTGTCACCGTGGCCGTCGACTCCGACGCGACGATCGAAGCCGTGGCACGAGCGGGGGTCGGCGAGGTGCTCATCGACGTGAACGTGGGGCTCCCCCGCTGCGGGTGCGCGCCGGAGGAGGCCGGGCGCCTGGCCGAGAGGGCGCGCCGCGCCGGGCTCGACGTACGCGGGGTGATGGGGTACGAGGGGCACATCGTGGGGCTCGAGGACCGCGGGACGCGGCTCGAGATGATCGAGGTTTCGATGGGACTCCTGACGCAGGCGCACGACGAGGTCGGCGGGGAGCTGATCTCGGCGGGCGGCACCGGGACATACGACATCAACCCATGGGCAACGGAGATCCAGGCCGGCTCGTACGCCTTGATG
The DNA here is from genome assembly GCA_963783995.1 of uncultured Acidimicrobiaceae bacterium. Lineage (GTDB taxonomy): Bacteria > Actinomycetota > Acidimicrobiia > Acidimicrobiales > RAAP-2 > Bog-473. Next base: position 628,246 of record CAWAPU010000004.1, on the reverse strand, counting down.
GACACCGCCTACGCGAAGCTCGGCCTGCCCTTCGTGCACGCGTTGAGTGTCCTGTCCACCGTGATCTCGGTGTCGAAGGACTGGGTGGTGGCCGACTGCGGGCTCAAGTCGTTGGGTATGGACCACGGGAACCCGTCGGTCGAGGGGTCGACGGTGTGGTTCTGCTCCGACGAGCATCTCACGATGGCTCCCGGCACTCCGATGAGGGTGGGCGACCGTGTGCGGGTGCTGCCGGCGCACATCGATCCGACGGTCGCTTATCACGAACATCTGCACATCGTCGACGGCGACGACGTGGTGGACCGCTGGGAGGTCGACCTGCGCGGGTGGTGAGCGCGGGCCGGGCGATGTCGCGGCTCAGAACTCCAACACGAACCTGCCGCGCACGCCGCCCGCCTCGAGCAGGCGGTGCGCTTCGGGCGCCTGGTCTGCCGGGAACGTCCGCGCCACACGGAGGGTGAGCACGCCCGCCTCCGCCTGGGCGCGCAGCTCGTCGAGCTTGGCGTGCTCACGCGCGTAGTTGCGGACGTAAATGGGATGGAACTGGATGTTCCGCTGATCGGACGCGGCAAGGCCGGCGCCGTCGTAGCCGCGCAGCGTGACCACCGCGCCGCCGTCGCGCACCGCGCCGACCGCCTTGTCGTTCAACAGGGCGCCGTCGACCAGCCCGTCGACCCCGTCGGGCAGCACCAGGCGAACCTCCTCGGAGAACCGGTCTCCCCGCGGCACCATCATGTCGGCGCCGAACGCCTCGACCAACGGCTCGTCGGCACGGGCCGCGTCGGCGACGACCCGCAAGCCATCGGCCTTGGCCAACTGCACGGCGTACCCGCCCAGCGAGCCCGCGGCACCCGTCACGGCCAACGTGCTCCCCGGTGCGAGCGACAACGCGTCGAGGGCCTGGCGCGCCGTCAACCCGTTCATCGGCAGCGTGGACGCTTCCGCATCGGTCGCGTCGACGGGTGAACGGGCGACGGACTCCGCCGGCACCGCCACTCGCTCTGCGTAGGCACCATGCGCGCCGAGCGGCACCACGATCGCCATGACGCGATCGCCCAACGCAAGGTCCGTGTCGACACCCTCGCCGATCTCCTCGAGGATCCCGGCCGCATCCATGCCTGGGACGTAGGGCGGCGGGACGTCCTTCAGCCGGTCGGCACGGCCGCCGCTGCGTAGGACGGTGTCGGTGGGGTTGACGGTGGCGGCACGGACGCGGATGGCCAGTTCGCCGGGGCCGGCGACCGGATCGGGGAGCTCGACGACCTGCAGGGCCTCGGGCCCGCCGAACTCCATGATCCCGATCGCTCGCATCGGGCTCCGAGCCTACGGGCCTCTCTCGGGGCTAGACCGGTGTGGTGCGACCACGGCGCGTTGCGCTCTTGGTGGGGGGTGTGGCGCTTCTCGCGTGGTGCGGCTGGGTCAGCGGTTTTCATCGGAGTACCGGCGCGGCCGAGGTCACCTGGGTCGTCTCGTTGGCGCTGGTCGTTGTGGTCTCCGCCGCGTTCTGGCTCGGTGAACGTGGCCGGCGCTTCGGGTGGCATCTCGAGCCCGCAGCGGCGGCGTGGCCGCGTCCGGGGCGGGGCGGTGGCCGGCGGGCGTTGGGCGGCGTTGCGCCATGGCTCGCGCTCATCGTCGTCGCGGCGGCGTGGGACATCTTGGGCATCGACACCGGGCCGCACGAGGCCCACCTGACCATCAGCGCGCTCTCTCAGGTCTACCGTCCCTTGAATGCCCTGTTGCTCCTCGTCTGGATGCTCGTCGGGATCGGCTACGCGGCGGCCCGGGCGCGGGCGCCGGTGGCTCGTCGCATCGAGATGGATCCGGCACCGCCTGGCGTTGCGTTGGCCGCGGTCGTCGTGCCGACAGGCCGCCACTCTCTCGGGCCTGGACTGTTGCTGCCCTCGGACCGACCGGTGGGTGTCATCTTTTGGATCGCCGTCCTCGTGCTCGTCGTCGCCGTCGACCTGGCTGCCCGTCGCTCAGCCGGCCGCTTCGCGACCGCCGAGGAGTTCGCCCGGTTCATCTCCGCCGCCTGGCCGGCCAACGTCGTGCTCATCGCGGCGTGGGCGTTCGCCGGCTACCACCTCTTCGCGCGCTGAGGTCGCTCCGAGGGTGGCAGCCAACGCCCCTAGAACTGTGGGGAACCGAACCCGGGCAGGAGCAGCCGGGAACCGCTCGCCCCGCCGAGGGTCACGGTGTTGAGGCCGGGAAGGGACGGGATCTGGTCGAGCGGGGTCCCCAGGATGTAAAGGCGGATCCGCGAGCCGGCCGAGAACACGTTGCCCATGGGGAGGAGCTCGACCTGATACGAGCGGGTCGTTCCGGGCGAGGCATCCGACGTCTGCGAGTAGTCGTTGCAGGGATCCACCACGTCACCCGAGGCATCGGTGAGCGAGCACGAGGGATCGACGCCGGGGAAGGACGTCCGCAGCGCGCCCGTCGCCACCGGGTAGGCCGTGCCGTCCGGCGCCACGTCGGCGACCACCGCGTAGATGTCGGTGACGGGCTCGCTCGACGACACCTCGACGTCGAGGGCGCCCGGTCCGACCATGGTGTACGGCTGCGTCAACGTGGGACTCGTGTACGTCAGCGAGGTCAAACCGCTCAACGCCATGTCATCGAGCTCGGGCAACGCCTGGCCGATGTCGTCGAGCTCGCTGTCCAAGAGCGCCGTGTTGTGCAGGTCGGTCTCGGTGACCTCGGAGGGCAAGAACGGGTAGATCTGCCTGGCCGGGCCGGCTGCCTGGGCGGAGAGCGAGCCGTCGTTGAGCGACAAGACCGACGAATTGTGCGCGCCCGAGAGGTAGAGGTCCGTCCAATTGGTGCCGTCCAGCGGCCAGGTCGTCCCGGTCAGATGGGCGACGTTGCCGGCGAGAAACTGCGCCCGGCTGCCGTTGCTCAGGTACGCACTGACGACCGGCTGGTTGTCGGCGCTGAGCGGGTCACCTAGGAGATAGTGCTGGAACCAGTTCTCGTACTGGGGGAAGGGGCCGGGTAGCCCGGCGGGAGAGCCGTCGTGCGCGCCGTAGACCAGCAGATGGCTGCCGTACTGCTTCGTCGCGTTGAACGCGGCGAACGGCCCGTCCGGCTCGACGTCGTAGAAGCTGGTGTCCGCCAGGATCGGGATCTGGTCGAGATCGCCCTGGAACGTTCTCTGCTGCCAGAAGGCGTCCTCGGTCGGGTTGCTCAACACGTCCACGCCGCTCGAGACGTACCCGAGTGCGGCGGCCGGGATGGTCGACGGTTCGTCCTCGAGCCGGGTCAGCCCGTTGAGGAGCGTCTCGCCTCCGATGTCCGCCTCCACGAAGATGCCGGCGGCGATGTTCGGAATCCCGCCGATGTTCAGCAGGTCCCGGTACAAGTCGGTCGTTCCGGCCATCAACGCGGCGGTCTTCACGCACGGAAGCGCGAGGTGCATGGCGTTGTAGACGACGATCGCCGACGCGGAAAAGCCATAGAGGCCGATGCTCCCGTCACTCCACGGCTGGGTGCAGGCCCAACCGAGGAATTGCGACAGGTCGGTCTGGTCCTGCGTCCCCGTGGTGTCGAGGCTGCCGCCGCTGAGCCCCGTGCCCCGCCACTGCAGCTCGACGAGGTTGAACTGCGATCCCGCCCACGAGAGCGAGCTGACGGCCGGGGCGTACGGGCTGTCCTCGACGATGAGGGGTCGCGGCGCGAGCGAGCCGGTGCCGCCGACGGACGCGTGCAGGACCGTGCCGTCGGCGGCGGTGAAGCTGAGGCTCTCGGTGACCAAGGCCGGCGTCGTGCCGCTCGAGGTCGTGGACGCCGACGAAACCCCGAGGGCCGGCCCGGCGAGGCCGAGGATCAAGGTCAAGGCGGGACCCACGAACAGGGCGGCGGCTGCGCCGCGTGTCGCCGTTCTCGCCCGAGGGGCGCGGATTCTCACCGGAAGGACAACGCCGCAACGGCGCTGGTCACACGATTCGGCGGGCCGCCGCTGGTTATGCCCGGATCGCTGCCGGCGACAACTCCGTATGGTGGCCTGCAGGAGGTAAAGCCATGCCCAAGGCCGTCCGTTTCGACCACTACGGCGACGTCGACGTGCTCGACGTCATCGACGTCCCCCGTCCGCAGGCGGGACCCGATCAGCTCGTCATAGGGGTAAAGGCCGCCGCCATCAATCCCGGTGAGGCCAAGATCCGAGAGGGGCTCCTGGCCAAGCAGTTCCCCGCCACGTTCCCCTCGGGTCAAGGGAGCGACCTGGCCGGCGTCGTCGAGGAGATCGGAGCAGGGGTCGCGACGTGGAAGCCCGGCGACGAGATCATCGGCTTCACCGATCGCCGGGCGAGCCAAGCGGAGCTCGTCGTCGTCGAGGCGTCCGACGTCGTGGCCAAACCCCCGAACGTCCCGTGGGAGGCGGCCGGTTCCCTCTACGTGGCCGGTACCACCGCGTACGCCACCGTGCGTGCGGTCGCTCCCAAGGCCGGAGAGACGGTGGTCGTCGCGGGCGCGACGGGCGGAGTCGGCTCCCTGGCCGTGCAGCTGGCTCACCGAACGGGGGCGACGGTCGTCGGCATTGCGAGCGAGTCGCATCACGACTGGCTCTCCGCCCACGGGATCGTCCCCGTGGCGTACGGCGATGGACTGGACGAGCGACTCCACAAGGCCGCGGACCGGATCGACGCGTTCATCGACACCGTGGGCGGCGACTACGTGGAGCTCGCCCTCAGCTTCGGCGTGCCGCCGTCGCGGATCGACACGATCGCGAACTTCGACGCCGTTCGACGGTTCGGGGTAAAGGGCGACGGCAACGCGGCCGGGGGGACCAGTGCCGTCCTGGGCGAACTGGCGACCCTCGTTGCCGAGGGCGCACTCGAAGTACCGATCGCGGCCACGTATCCGTTGCACCAGGTTCGAGACGCCTATCGCCGGCTCGAACAAGGCCACGTACTGGGGAAGATCGTCCTCCTCGTCTGACCCGCAGGGCCCTCGAACGTAGGCAGCCCTGCGCTTTCGCGCACCGTCACGCTCGGAGACGCTTCCCGTTAGCTTGAAGTCCGTTGGTGGGTGGGCGCTGTATCGCCCCATTGACCGGGAGGTGCGCAGATGGCCCGTTCGGTAGCTGACGGCATGTGGGAGATGCTGGTGTCGGCGGGGGTCCGGCGGTGTTACGGGATCGTCGGCGATGCGCTGAACCCGGTGATCGACGCCCTGCGCCGCAACGGTTCGGTGGAGTTCATCCACGTACGCCACGAGGAGTACGGGGTCTTCGCGGCGGTCGCCGAGGCTCAGTTGACCGGCAACCCGGTCGCGGTGTGCGGTACGGCAGGCCCGGGAGTGGCGCATCTCGTCAACGGGTTGCTCGACGCGCGCCACGAGCGTGCCCCCGTCATCGCGATCGCGGGCGACGTCGATTCGTCGCTGATCGACACGGACGCGCTCGAAGAGCTGAGCCCGCACAAATTCTTCGACACCTCCGCGCTGTACATCGGCCGGCTGGTCAACCCCGCCCAATTGCGGGCTCTCGTCGGCACGGCGATCACGACCGCCCTGGCTGAGCGCGGGCCGGTGGTGATCTCGTTGCCGGGCGACGTGGCGGTCGCCGACGCGCCGTCGGTCTCACTGCACGTGCCAAAACCCGCGACGACCCCGGGAGCCGCTGCCGCGGCGGACTTGGCCGCCATGGCCGATCTGATCAACCAAGCCTCGACCGTCGCCATCTTCGGCGGGGACGGTTGTGGACAGGCCCAGGAGGAGGTCCGGGCGCTCGCGGCGCGGCTCAAGGCGCCGGTGGGGTACAGCTTCAAGGGCAAGCCGTGGCTCGAGCACGACAACCCCAATGCGGTCGGCATGACCGGACTGCTGGGTTATGGCGGTTGCCACGACGCGATCAACAGCGCCGACGTGCTCCTCATGCTCGGTACGGACTTCCCGTTCAGCGACTTTCTGCCCCACAAGGTCGTCAAGACGATCCAGGTCGACCGGGACTCAGCCAAGATCGGGCGCCGTGCTCCGCTGGAGCTCGGCGTGATCGGTGACGTGGGCGCGACGTTGCGCGCACTCGAGCCGTTGATCGCCGACAAGGAGGACGATGCCTTCCTGCGCGACCACGTTGCGAAGACCGAACGCGCGCGTCAGCGACTCGGGCACTACGTCACCCGGGGACCCGACACCAAGCCGATTCGGCCAGAGTACGTCGCCTCGGTGCTCTCCGAATTGGCCGACGACGATGCGATCTTCACCGTCGACACGGGCACGCCCTGCATCTGGGCCGCCCGGCACATCGAGTACGGCGGCGACCGACGGATGTTCGGCTCCTTCACCTGGGCGTCGATGGCCAGCGCATCGCCGAACGCGTTCGGGGCGGCCTTGTCGTTTCCCGGGCGGCAGGCCATCGCCCTCTGCGGCGACGGCGGCTTCACCATGCTCGGCCTCGGTGACCTGCTGACCCAGGTCAAGCACAAGGTGCGCGTCGTCAACGTCATCTTCAACAACGGCATGTTGGACTTCGTCAACATCGAGCAGCAGGAGGCCGGCATCGTTCCCTTCGGGACAGAATTCACCAACCCGGACTTCAGCCACGTGGCCGAGGCGCTCGGGGCCCACGGCATCCGGGTCGAGGAACCGGGCGACGTGCGCGACGCGCTGAGCCGGGCGCTGGCCTACACCGGTGGCCCCGTCGTGGTGGACGTGGTCGTCGACCGTTACGCGCTGGCCCTGCCTTCCCACGTCCCGGCCAAGACGGCCAAGGGCTTCACGCTCAGCTTCGCCAAGCAGGTGCTGCACGGCAAGACGGACGACGTGGTCGAGACGGTCAAGCGCAACGTCCGGGTCCTGTGACTCCGTATTCGGTGGAGTTTCCGGGCACCTTGGCCGCCGCGACCACCTGAACTTCCCGTCGCGCCGCAGCGAGCTGACGGTACGCTTCGGCCTTCTACGACCGGAGGGCTGGGACCATGGATCTCGTCCAGGAAGTCTGCGAACGCGGTGTCATCGAGCGGCGGGTCGGGCTCGAGGTGGAGGGCGGCGAGATCGTGCCCGGCATCGTCTGGCTGCCGGAGGCCGCCACCGGGCCGACACCGACCGTCATCCTCGGTCATGGGGGGACGGTCCACAAGCGCGCCCCCGAGGTGCTCGGGCTCGCCCGGCGCCTCGTGCGACACCGGGGCTACGCCGCGGTCGCGCTCGACGCACCGGAGCACGGCGAGCGCATCACCGACAAGGAGGCGGCCAAGGCCAGGCGCCGCGCTATCCAGGCTCGCGTCGACCAGGGCGGCGACGCCGGGTCGCCCCTGGGGTTGGACGCCGACCAGGCGGCCGCCTTCGCCAAGCGGATGACCCAACACGTCGGAGAGCTGACCGCCTTGGTCGACGACCTCGTCTCGACCGGGTTCAGCGACGACCGCATCGCCTACTGGGGGCTGTCCATGGGCACCGGCATCGGTCTCCGGTTCGTGGCCTCCGATCCCCGGGTCCGAGCCGCCGTGCTCGGTCTGGCCGGCCTGGGTGCCGCGATGGGGGGTCGAAGTTCGAGGCGGCGGCGCGCGCTCTCCGCGTGCCGATCCTGTTCCTCTTCCAATGGGACGACGAGTTGATTGCCCGCGACGCGGTCTCGCGCTCTTCGACGCCATCGGCTCGACCGACAAGACCCTCCACATCAACCCCGGGGGTCACGTCGAGGTGCCCGTCTTCGAGAACGACGCCGCCGAGTCGTTCTTCGTCCGGCATCTCGGCGCAGGGGGGTAGCCGATCGCAGCGCGTTGGCGGCGGGCGGCGCAGCGCGACGTGTCAGGCGCGGACCACGACGCGGACCGGCCGAGGTTCACCGAGCGGGCGAAAGGGGTGTCGGCGTTGCCTGCGCGTTGGGCGGCGGCGGCGGAGCGCCGGGAAGTAGGTGCCCGGTTCGGAGAAGGCGTGGGCGGCGTGCGCGTCCGTGGGCGACCCTCAGCCCGCCCCGAAGAGCGGGGGCAGGGTGGTCGGCCACTGGCCCAGCGAGAAGCGCTTGCCGCCGAAGGTGGCCACGAACGTCCCCGTCACGCCGTTGAGCGGCGACGCCTTCGTCCCGTCCCAGTAGACGAAGCGGGCGTCGTCGGCCGCCGTATGGACGCCTCCCCCGGGCGTCCCCGTCGGCCCCAGGTTGTAGGTCCACTGCCCGTATTGATAGGCCGGCGCGCCGAGCGTCGGGAGCGCATGGATCCCCCGCGCCATGTTGCTCGGCGTCAGGTCGGGCCCGGCCGCCTGCAGGTCGTTGAAGATCTCGACCATGTCGCCGTAGTTGCCGTCGGTGCCCTTGGGGATGGCGTGCCCGGTGAGCTTTTGGTACAGCTGCCCGGCCAGCGAGTGCGGGCCGGTCAGCGCGGTCGAGGGCGCGCTCTCGGACAGGCCGAACATGTGGCCCTGGATCTCGGGCAGGTCGTAGAGCCCCTGGGCCACCTGGTCCTGGTCGGTCAGGGCCGAGCCGGTCATGAACCACTCGGGGTGGTAGTTCTGGGCCGCCGCCGCCTTGGTCAGCAGGCCGAGCGAGAACGGGTCGGCCGAGCAGATGACCGTGGTCACCCCGGCCGCCTTGAACTGGATGATCGCCTGCTGCGCCGACTGCTGGAACGTCGCGATGTCGAGGTTGTAGTCGAAGCTGGGCGACATCTCGCTCTTGTTGACGTGGTACTTCTTCTCGACCAAATTGACGAAGTCCTTGGTGCAATTCAGGTACTGGGACACGTTGGGGACGAAGGCGGCGAACTTGCGCATCTGGTCCTTGAGCGTCGGGTCGCCGGCGTACGTCGCCTTCTTGCCGGCCAGCATGTTGGCCACCACCTCGGCCTCGGAGTCTGTGATCGTGTTGCAATTCTGGCTGGTCGACCACACGTAGGGATTGGACGCCTCGAACGCGGCCTCGTCGTAGTACGGGTCACCGTTGAACTCCACCAGGTGGTTCTGCGCCGCGCAGGTGGAGAACGGGCCGGTCCCTCCGTAGGAGTCCCCGTTCGTCATGCCCGTCTCCCCGAAGGCGTGCATCTGGTTGGCGATGTTGTCGGCGTCGCCACAGGCCTGCGGCTGGCCTTGCCCCAGCTCCTCGGTGGTGAAGCTGGCCTGCGTGGTGAACGGCTTGATGACGACCTGTCGCCCGTAGAGGTCGTAGACGCTGTTGAAGTAATTGAGGAAGACCTGCTGCACCTGGTTGATGACCTGAGGGATGGCACCCCCGGCCGCCTTCGCCTGTGCCTCGATCTCCTCGGTGTCGCCGGCACTCGGGAACTCACGCTCGGCCAGCGTGATCGTGCTGGCCGTCACGCCGTTGTACGTGGCGCCGCCGTTACTGCCGGTGAACTTGGGGAGGCACGGCGGGGCGTAGGGAGAGTCGAACTGCGGGGTCGACGGCGTGCACTTGGCGCCCGTGCTCGTGGTGCCGGTGCCCGCCTTGATGCCGCCCGTTGCCGGGTAGGCCCACGGGTAGGGCCCCTCACCGGCCGGCCCCGACGTCTTCAGCTCGGGGGCCGAACCCGAGGCCCCCGCCGGGACCATCACCAACGTGGTGAGCAACGCTGCACCCACCACGATGACGGAGCGTGCCCCCCACGCCATCCGGTGCCCTGCAAAGCGTCGCGACGAACTACTGCTCGGCCCTTGGCCTGACGATGTCATGGCCCCCCTTTGAGTCGGATGGACGCACGGCGGTCGGACCCCCATCCCTTGTGTCTCTGCTTGGCGAGAAACCATAACCACGGCACGGTACGTTTGCGCCGTCAGGGTGACCACTGGGGGGTGGCAATGGACGTGGGACGTCGTAGGTGATCGGCCGCACCGTGAGGCCTCAGGGCGGATCGGGGTGACCGGAGCCGCGTGACGACGCCTGAAGGAGGCCCGCTTCTGGAGGCCCCGCCCGAGCGCGGCCTGCGCCAGCGCAGCGCCTCACTGTGGCGCTCCACTCGCGCCACCCTGGGCTGGTTCCTGGGGGCCATCGGGATCTGGATACTCCTGGCCGCCGTCCTGCCCAAGGGCCTGCCCCTCGGCATCGTGCTCCTCGGGATCGTCTACGGCGCCATCTACGCCATCTTGGCCGTGGGCATCGTCCTCATCTACCGCGGGGACCGCATCATCAACTTCGCCCAGGCCTCCATCGGCGTGCTGCCCGCCGTGCTCGCCATCGAGCTCGTGGTCACGTACAACGTCCCCTTCGTGCTGGCCGCGGCGGCCGGCATCGCCGCCGCCATCGTCCTCGGCGTGTTGGCCAGCCTGTTGCCGCGCCACTTTCGCAACAGCTCGCGGCTGATCCTGACCGTCGCCACCATCGGGCTGGCCCAGCTCCTGACCGGGGTGGCCGCCGTCGCCCCCGTGCTCTTCTGCAACCCGGCCACGAACCAGTCGTGCGTCAACGCCTCGAACACCCAGTCGGTCAACACGCCGTTGCACGTGTCCTTCACCGTCGGGCCCGTGCTCTTCAGCGGCAACGACATCGTCGCCGTGGTGGGGGCCATGATCGTGGCGTCGGCCCTGGCGCTGTTCATGCGCTACTCCAAGTACGGGCTGGGCATCCGGGCGGCCGCCGAGAACAGCGACCGCGCCACGCTCCTCGGGATCTCGGTCGCCCGCCTCGACACGATCATCTGGGTGCTGGCCGCCGTCCTGTCCACCCTGGCCATCTTGCTGCAGGTGCCGGTCCTCGGGTTCGGGGGGTTCCAGACCGTCACCGCTGGAGGCGACGAGATCCTGTTGCGGATCCTCGCCGCCGCCGTGATCGGGCGGATGGAGAGCATGCCGCGGACCGTCGTGGCGGCATTGGCCATCGGCGTGTTCGACGCCGGGGCCACGTGGACGTATTCCAACACGACCTACGTGGATGCCTCGCTCGTCGTGGTCATCGTCGTCGCGCTCCTCCTGCAGCGGCGCTCCCGCGCTCGGGTCACCGAAGGCGAGCAGTCGAGTTGGCGCTACGTGGCCTCGGTCCGTCCCATCCCCCGCCAGTTGGCCCGCTTGCCCGAGGTGCGCTGGACGTTGCGCGCCATGAAGGTCGCCTTCGTGGCCGCGGTCGCGGTGATCCCGCTCCTGCTGAGCGACAGCCAGACCTACCTCGCCTCGCTCATCGTGGTCTACGCCATCGTCGGGCTCTCGCTGCTGGTGTTGACCGGGTGGACGGGTCAGATCTCACTCGGGCAATTCGGGCTCGCGGGCATCGGCGGCGCCACCACGGTGGTCCTCTACTCGCGCCACGGGTGGGACTTCTTCGCCGCGCTGGCGGTCGGGGTCCTCGTCGGCGCGCTCGTCTCGCTGTTCATCGGTCTCCCGGCCCTGCGCATGTCCGGCCCTTTCCTGGCCGTGACGACGCTGGCCTTCGGCGTCACCGCCTCGTCGTACTTCCTCCTCCCCAACTACCTGCCGTGGTTCGTCACCACGCAGGCCAACCGGCCGACGCTGTTCGGGGGGAGCATCTTGAACTCGGACACCCAGGTCTATTACTTCTGTCTGGCGGGCTTCTTCCTGGTCCTGCTGGCGGTGCGCTCGCTCCGCAACTCCAGGACGGGCCGCGACCTCATCGCCACGCGCGACAACGAGCCGGCGGCGCGCGCGGCCGCCGTCAACACCACCCGCCAGAAGTTGCTCGCCTTCGCCGTCTCCGGGGGCATCGCCGGGTTTGCCGGCTCGCTCTTCGCGGTCCAGCAGCAGGGCATCAACAGCGGGTCGTTCACAGCGGACATCAACATCACGATGTTCTCCATGGTGGTCATCGGCGGCCTGGGCTCCATGCCAGGCGTGATCCTGGGCGCGGTGGTCGTGTGGGGGGCGCAGTACTACCTCCCAGCGGGCTATGCGCAGCTGGTCAACGGGTTGGGCATCCTGCTGCTCCTGCTCTTCCTGCCTGAAGGCATCGGCGGCCTCCTCACCCGCGGCCGCGACGAACTCCTGCGCGTCGTGGCCCGCCGCCGCGGGATCACGGCGGCCGGGATCTGGCGTCGCCCCGACGAGGAATCAGGCAGCGCTGGCGCAACACTCGACCAAGAAGCGGCGCGGCCCGGCGCGCTGGACCGCCCCACCGCCGACGTGCTCACCCTCGGACTCGATACGGGCGGCGCCAATGGCTGACCGCACCCGCGCCCCACGCCGGCCCTCGCGCCTCACCGGGGACTATTCGCCGCGCCCGCTGATCGCCGTCATGGGCCTCGGCGCCATCTTCCCGATGAGCGCCGTGCTCTTCGTGCTCCTCCTGCCCCAGATGCAGGACGCCTACGCGCAGGGGCTCTCGATCCTCGCCTTGGTGGCCGTCCAACAGGTGCAGACGGGCCTCGGCCCCGACCTCGTCCTGGCTCTGGTGGCCAACGGGACGTCGCGGACCAGAACCCTGATCGGGGCGGGTGCGTTCTTCACCGCCGCCGCCGTCGTCCTGTGGCTGGCGGGCGTGTTCCCCAACCAGATCCTGCTCTACGCCGGTGCCATCGGCGTGGTGCTCGGCGGCGGCGCGCTGACGTCGACGCAGAACTCCCTCCTATGCGACTACTACCCGGTCAGCCTTCGACCACGCGTGATCCTGGCGCAACGCGCGGCCCTCGTGTTCGGGCTCAGCCTGTGCCCGCTCCTGGCGGGCGCCTTGTCGTACGCGTTCGGCTGGCAAGCGTCATTCTTCGTCCTGGCGGCCGCCGCCGTCGTCTTCCTCCTGTTGGCCGCCCGGCTCCCGGACCCGGTCCGTGCCGGCGGACTCCCGCAAGGTGAGCCGGACCGCGCCGAACCTCCGGACGAGCGGGCCACGCTGCCCGAGGCCGCCCGGGTCATCGCCACCACGCGCTCCCTTCGCCTGATCTACTACTCGCTCCCGTTCCTGCTGGGCACCGTGCTCGGTCTCACGTTCTACGCCACCGCGTACTACGAGAACGTCTTCCACCAGGACGCGGCGCACCGCGCGCTGCTCTTCGGCCTGGCCGAACCGGGAGCCGTCATCGGCCTCCTCATCGGCGTGGTGGTCCTACCCCGGCGCATCGCCGCCGACCCGGGAAGCGCGCTGCGCACGATCGCTTGGCTGGCCGTGGCGGCCGCCGCCGGGGCAGCCTGCCTGGCCCTGGCACCCGACGTGGGCGTGGCCTACGCGAGCCAATTGGTGTTCGCCGGCGCCTCCGCCGTCGTGATCGCCGGTGTGTACGCCATGCTGTCGGTGACACTGCCGACCCGCATGATCACCCTGGGCTTCGGGCTCTCGACGGTGTGGTTGGGCTTCGGCGCCCTCCTCATCGGCGCTCCCAGCGGCGTCCCCACCCTCAATTCCCTCATCACCAATGCCTTCGGGTACCGCGCCTCGTTCTGGATCTTCGTACCGCTCTTCGTCGTCGGCGCGTCCCTGCTCCGGTCGGCCTCGCGGTTCGTGGCCGAGGACATGGCGAAGCGCAAGGTCACCGAGGCGGCAGATGCCATCGTGCGCCAGGAACGGGCGGCCGGGACGGCGCATCTCCTCATGGTCCGCTCGCTCGATGCGGGCTACGACGGCGTCCAGGTCGTCTTCGGCGTCGACCTGGATGTGGCCGATGGAGAGATGGTGGCCGTCCTCGGTACCAACGGCGCGGGCAAGTCCACGCTCATGCGGGCCATCTCCGGCCTCGTCGCGCCGACGGCCGGGGAGGTCATGTTCGACGGCAAGGCCATCACAACCTACGAGGCCTACCGGATCGCCGAGGCCGGGATCCTGCAGGTGCCCGGGGGTCGTGGGATCTTCCCCGGGCTCACCGTCGGCGAATGCCTGCGGGTGGCCGGGTGGCTCTACGACCGTGACGACGAGGACCTGGCCCGGGGCATCGAGGCGGTACTCGAGTACTTCCCGGTGCTGTCCTGGCGCTGGCACACCCCGGCCGGCTCACTGTCGGGAGGCGAGCAGCAGATGCTCAGCCTCTCCATGGCTTTCATCGCCAAACCGAAATTGCTGATCATCGACGAGCTCTCCCTGGGGCTCGCCCCCACCGTGATCGAGAACCTGCTCGGCATCGTCCGGGACATCCACGATCACGGCACCGCCGTCATCCTGGTCGAGCAGTCCATCAACCTCGCCCTCCGGCTCTGCGATCGCGCCATCTTCATGGAGAAGGGTCAAGTGGTCTTCTCCGGGTTGACCGCCGACCTCCTCGACCGTCAGGACATCGTCCGGGCCGTGCTCCTCGGGGAAGCCGACGATGCACCGCCGGACAGAGCACCGTTGGTCACCGTCAACGGCGCGCCGGCCGCCGAAGCGCTTCTGGACCCTCTCGACGTCGTGTTGTCGGCCCGTGGGCTCTATCAGCGCTTCGGGGGCGTGGTTGCAGTCGATGATGTCGACCTCGACCTGTACCGCGGCGAGATCCTGGGTCTGCTCGGACCAAACGGTGCCGGCAAGACCACCATCTTCGAATTGCTCTCGGGCGAGCGACGTAGCCAAGGAGGGCGGATCACCATGGGCGAGGACGACATCACGTCCTGGCCCGCCTATCGAAGAGCCGCCCACGGGCTCGGTCGCTCCTTCCAGGCCGCGCGCCTGTGGCCGGGCCTCACCGTGCACGAGTCCGTCACACTGGCGATCTCACACCACACCTCTTCACCCGGGGCGGCCGCGGCGATCTTGTGCTTGCCGAACGTGCGACGGTCCGAGCGCCGCTTGAGCCGGGCCGCCGACGAGATCCTGGAGCCCCTGGGGTTGGCGCAGTACTCGGATCAGCTGACCTCCGACCTCTCGACGGGTGTGCGTCGGCTTCTCGAGCTGGCGGTGATCATCGCCATGGGCCCGCGTATCGTCCTGCTCGACGAGCCGTCAGCCGGCCTGGCCCAGGCGGAGACAGAAGCGATGGCGCCAGTCCTGCTCGAGACCAAGCGCCGCCTCGACTGCTCGATGATCCTCATCGAGCACGACATGGGCCTGTTGCGTCGGCTGGCCGATCGGGCCATCGCGCTCGACGCCGGCGCTGTCGTCACGACGGGAAATCCAGAGGACGTCCTTAATGACCCGCATGTGATCGAGTCCTATCTCGGAGTGGCCGTCCCGTGAGCCGTCGCCTCCGCGACGGCATGGTCGCCCTCGTCGTTTTGGCCGTTGGCGCGCTGGTCCTGACGAGTTGCCACACCGCACCTCGTCTGGGCGTGCCCACGTCCGTCTATCCCGTTGAAGGGAACTGCGACACCTCGGCCGTCGTCGAGGTGGGCGCGTCCCTCGCTCTGAGCGGATCGGGCAGCGCGACCGGACGAGCCCAATTGCTCGGCCTCGAGTTGGGCGTCGACAGGGTCAACGCCCACGGGGGCGTCCTCACAGCCCATCGCTGCCTGGAATTGCTCTACAAGGACAACCGCTCCGATCCCGCTGTCGACAATCAGGCCCTGGTGGATTTGGTGAACCAGGAAAAGGTCTCGTTCCTCACGGGTCCGTTTCTGGCCCCCGAAAATCCAGCCAACCTCGACCACATCGGCGCGCTCGGAACCACTGCCGCCAGCTACTCCGCTCTCAATGCGACCTTCAAACCCAGTGAGTTTCCCGACACGTTCCCTATCTCATCCGCGCCGGCGGACCAGGCCAGCGTGCTCGTGGCGGCGGCGAAGCGCCAACATCTCCAGCGCCTGGCCCTCGTCCGCTCCGGCTCTGCGGTAGCCGACGAGGGCGCCACCGCCTTTCGGATCGACGCCGACAAGGCGGGTCTTTCTGTCACCGCAAGGACGTTCGTCGTAGATTCCCGGGCGGGCGCGACGACCGCGTGGGGCGACCTCGAAGCGGTGCGCCCCAGCGCCGTGGTGGTGTTCGACAACGGGTCCACCCTGGCACCGCTGCTCACGGCACGTCGGGCTGCCGGCTCAACACTGCCTGTCCTCGCCTCCGCATGGAGTGCTCCGGCGCTTTCGAGGGCGGCCGTCAGCGGAGTCCAGGTGATCGTGCCGAAGTCGTTGGTGGTCGCACGCCGCGTTCCTGCCAACTTGGCGTCGTTCCGTGTCCGTGTGCTCCGCGCCCTCCATCGGACACGGCTCGGCGGCCCGATCACGCCCTACGCGCAGGGGTACGACGCTCTTCAGCTTTTCGCCAACGCCGCTAACGGAGTCGACGCCTATGACGCGGGCAGCGTTCGCACCTTCATGGAAAATGCCAACTTCGAAGGGCTCCTCGGGACCTACGACTACACCTCGGGTGCGCACCAGGGACTGGCTGCGTCACAGCTCACCATCGCTCCGCTCGATGCGCTGTCCAATGGGCTCTACGTCGTGAAACCCTCCAGGTGACCGAACACCGAACCGAGACAGAATTCGCTGCGATCTGGTCGGGCTGTTCGATCGGCGCCCTCGAGCGCTAGAGACCTTGCGTGGCCTCGAGGATGAGGTCGAGCACGGCCTGGTCTGGAGCAGGCGGACATTCGGCCTCGGGGAGGGCTCGCATCTTTTCGAGCGCACCTTCTACGTGACTCCCCGTGATCGCAGGGCTGTGGGCCGAGATCATCGTCGAGATCGGTAGCTCCGACAGGCGTCCAACCTCTGCGCCGAAGCGCTCGGAGTCGACGAGTCCTAGCCACGGCGCCAGTGCGTTGTAGGCGAACATCGTCATGCCACCGGTCCAGAACTCGTCGTCGAGCTCGGAGACATCTCTGGCCAGCTGTTGGGCACCATCGCCGCCGGGCACGGGCGTGGCGAAGCTGTCCACGGCCCAATAGACGCCGGTCTTGTGGTCCAACAGTCCCCTGGTGCATGGCGAGTCGTAGAGGGGCGGGCGCACGACCGTCATCTGGCGGTCACCCGCCTCGAAACTGAACCCGTCGTCCATCCACTGACAGCGACCGAGGGGAAAGTCGAAGGCGTTGGTGTGTCGCTCTGTGATCGCCCAGCTGCACACCAGGTTGGCGTTCGGGCAGGCGTCCATCACCTGGTCCAGATTGCCCACATGATCGGCGTCCTCATGGGAGATGAAGACCCACTTCACGCGCTTGGGGTCGACGAGGCTGAAGGCGTCCTTGAGCCACGCCTGGCGGTTGCGCAAGGAGCCGGTGTCGATCAGCACCGGCTCGTCGCCATCGATCAGTGCGGAGTTGATGAAGACCGAAATGGGCTGGCCGAGGGCGTGCTGCACCTCGTGGATCACATACGTGCCCGGCGCGACCTCGGTCGGATCCTGGTGGAAGGTGGGTTCGGACAGCGTGGTCGACACGGTTACTCCCCTTCTTTTCTACGACTCAGGTCGGAGGCGCGCGTCATGAGGTCGGACGCCATTCGTTGTTGCTCGTATGGTCGCCCGACAGCCACCGAGCGAGATCACGATGTGCGCTCTCCCGCCGGATGGCATCGATCTGCTGGACGTCTGGATGGTCGACGGTGAATTCGAGCACGAGGCCGTTCGGGTCGGCGAGGTAGAGCGACCTGCAGTAACCGTGGTCGGCGATCATCATCACTTCGAGACCGGCGTCCTCCGCTCGGCGGCGGATCGCCGTTTGCTGTTCGGACGTCACCAGCATCGCGAAGTGTCGGAAGAGTGAGAAAGGAGGGGGAGCGGCGAACTGCTCGGAGAACTGGCCGTTCGCGAACTGGAAGAACGCGAGACACCCTCCGTCACCGAGCTCGTACATGGTGTGGCAGAACTCTTGCTCATCGCCACCCATCAAGTGCTCGACTTCGATCCAGGTGGCGACGAGGGGCACGCCGACAACGTCCTCGTAAAACTGCCGGGTGGCCTCCTGATCGGAGGTAACGAAAGCGTGATGGTGCAGGCGCGCGGGAGTCGCAGACTTGTCAGTCAAGCTGCCATCCGCCATGCGTCGTCCCTCCTCGCCACGAGGAATCAGCGCTGTTCATCGTAGGCAGACCCAACGCAGCTTTGCTAGGGGTCGTCGGTCACATCGACCCAGTTCCGTCGTTGACGACAAGAATCGCCAGATCGTCGGCTTAGGATCGGCGAGGTGGCATCTGCTGACCTCAGGGCCTCGGAGTACGCCGTCACACACCCGAACCTCGATCCCGATTCCGCTTGGTGGGTCCAGGGCCTGGGTGGCAGCGGTCCGACGCACGAAGAGGCGGTGGCCCGGCTTCATGAGCTGCTGCTGCGAGTGGCTCGGGCCGAGGTGCGTCGACGCAGCAGCCAGTGGTCAGTCGGCGGTCCCGAGCTCGACGACCTGGCCCATCAGGCCGCCACCGATGCCCTGATCGCCGTGCTGGCCAAGGTCTCAGAGTTTCGTGGCGAGAGCCGGTTCACCACCTGGGCTTGTAAGTTCGCCATCTTCGAGGTGTCGAGCAAGGTCGGCCGTCACTTCTGGCAGCGCCCGACCGTGTTCATGGACGCCGAGGACTGGGACCGGTTGCCGGATCGGCTTGGAATGGATCCCGCTCGGGTCGCCGAGTGGGGTGACGTTGTCGCCGCCCTCCATCGGGCCGTTGACGACGAGCTCACCGATCGCCAGCGGCGGATCTTCGTGGCGATCGTGCTCAACGGCACTCCATTAGACGCTCTGGTGATCGAGCTGGGCTCTAGCCGCAACGCGATCTACAAAGCCCTTTTCGACGCCAGACGTAAGTTGCGAGCCTCGCTCGTCACTCACGGATACCTGGACGACGATGCTTCGAGGACGACATGAGCAGCTGGGGATCACTAGAACGGTTCTTAAAGACCGATCCGAGCGATGCCGGCTGTGCCGAAACGTTCGAGCTACTCGATCGCTACGTGGAACGTGAGCTGGCCCACGGCGATGCGGCGGAGCGCTATCCCGGAATCGCTGCACATCTCTCGGCCTGTAATCCCTGTGTCCAGGACTTCGAGGGACTCCTTGCGGCGATTGCTCGTCCAGCCAACTCGGTCGAAAGCGAAGAGTAGGAGGAGGAGGTAAGACCGGGGCTGCCGGTGACACTCACTTAGCAGTGGTCCCCATCAGGGATCGCTCGCAACCAGAGACACCGAGGAGCATGCCCCCCATGACCACCACGATCGCCCAGCAGGTGAGCCATCTCGTCGAGACCATGGCGGCCCAGCCCCCGAACGAGGTGATGGGCGCGTTTGGCCGGGAGCAGGCGGAGCTCGCAGCCGGTGGAAATCCGGCGGGGGTGATCCGGCTGGGCGCCAGAGTGCCCGATGCCGAGCTGACCGAACCCCATGGTGCGACGACCACTCTGTACCAGGCGTTGGGCGACCGGGTGGCGGTCCTCGTCTTCTACCGAGGCGCCTGGTGCCCTTACTGCAACATCGCCTTGAACACCTACCAGGCCGAGCTGGTCCCCGAGCTGGCCGAGCGCGACGTCGCGCTGGTCGCGATCAGCCCGCAGGCTCCCGATGGGTCGCTGAGCATGCGGGAAAAGAACGAGCTGACCTTCACCGTCCTCTCGGACCCCGCGAACCAGGTTGCGAAAGCGCTCGGCATCCTCACCGCGCCCTCGGCCGAGGCGCGAGCGGCCCAGCTGAAGCTGGGGCTGGACCTCACCGAAGTCAACGCGGATGGCACCACCGGGCTTCCGATGCCGACGACGGTCATCGTCGATCCCCATCATGCTGTCCGATGGATCGACGTCCACCCTGACTACAGCACCCGGTCGGAGCCCAGCGAGATCTTGGTCGCGATCGACGACGTCGTCTCTCGATGACTGGGTCGTTCGAGGGACGGGTCGCCTTGGTCTGGGCGGTGACCGATGCCTGAGGTGCAGCAGACAGCCATCCGGCGATTCTGCGCCTAGTACCGAGACGACAACCGTTGACGAACGAAAAGGAGATCAGCATGACCGTGAAACTCGGACTGCTCGCACTGTTGGAAGCTAAGCCCGGTCAGGGCGCCGCACTCGGGGCGTTCCTCGAGGCCGGCCGCGCGTTGGCGATGGCGGAACCGGGGACCGTCACCTGGTACGCCTTCAAGATCAGCGATACCGAGTACGGCATCTTCGACTCGTTCGAGACCGAGGACGCCCGCCAAGCCCACCTGGGTGGCGAGATCCCCACCGCGCTCGGCCAGGTGGCCCCGGACCTGTTGGCCAGGGAGCCCGACATCCGGATGGTCGACCTGGTCGCCGTCAAATAGGGGGACCACCACCCCAAGTCATCGCGACCCTGTACTTCAACTGAATGGAGATTGCTATGACGCTGCTCAACCCGGGCGTCGAGTTCCCATGGCTCACCGTGTCACTGCTCGGCGACTAGGCCTTCCGACTGGAGGTGAAGGGACTCGAACCCTCGGGCCTCTACATTGAGAACCTCTGGTTCTCGGCGTTTTGAACAGCCTTTCCGGGAGCTTTCCTCGGAGCGGCGTTTCGATCCCTCAGGTTCGCTCACGAACCCTCGTCTGCTGACGTTCGCGAAGGTTATGAAGAGACCGACGCGCCTTGGCGGTCGAACTCGTCAGCTTCTGATCTCGGCGAGTCAGCGCGCCGAGCTGTCGACGCGTACGACGGATCTTCGCGGTATCGCTGGTGTCGTCTCGACTGGCCGCCCGCTCCATAGAGTGAAGGCGCTCGCTCACTCCCTTGATCGTCTCGCTGCGACTCCGAGAGAGCCTCTCCAGCTCCTCATCGAGGGGCGTGGGCTCCCGTTCCCTGATTGCGATCGCCCATAGAAACACCACGGTGGGAAGGGCGACCACGCCGATGACGACCAGGACGTGCTGAGACGGACCAACCGTCCGCTTGTCCAAGGCGAGGAGACCGATGACCTCGGCTACCCATCCCAAGGCCACGACTGGGAACAGAAGGGCCGTCAACGCAACGAGCATGCCCCGAATCAACCAGTGGAAGCGCTCGCGCATCGATTCGAAGCGCCGAAGCCTTCTGTACTGGTACAACGCGAGCATTCTGCGCATGATGGGATAGCTGGCGGCACGAACCTCCACCGCGAGATTTATGAAGAAGATCGGGATCACCGTCACCGCAGCGACGTAAAAATCCGCGTTGAAACCTCGGGAAGGTTCCGTGCGTCGGAAGCTACTAGTGCGGCGACAAGGGCACGCAGAGTCAGGCACCACACCCTCTACATCAAGGCAATGACCCCGTGCGGGCACGCAACTTCACTTGCTGTGACCTGCGCTTTTGACCGAGATCTCTTCGGTTCGTCGCGACGAACTCGGACGCAAAGCCACGTAGCGCTCCACAGCGCGTGGTGATTCTGCGGGATCCCACTTAGGCCTATGACCTGGCCTTTCGTGGAGGTGAAGGGACTCGAACCCTCGGCCTCTACATTGCGAACGTAGCGCTCTACCAGCTGAGCTACACCCCCGGGGGGAGCCTTCAGGATACTCGGGCGCCCGGGGATCCCCGAATAGCGCCGAAGCAGAGGAGAGTTAGCGGGCCGCCGCCTGCGGCACGTCGAACGGCTCCTCGTCGTCCCAGCCGCCGGGGTATCCCGCGGTCGCCGGGTCGACGTGGCCCCCGGCGTCGGACGCCGGGCCCAGGCGCCGGGAGCGGTGCATCCGCTGCTGCGCCTGGAGCTCGTTGGCGTAGGCCATCAACGCCACGAGGCCGAGCGCCGTCAGACCCGTCAGCCCGGTGAAGATCCAGGCGAGGTGCATCCCCGGCCACAGGCCGATGATCCCGGTCGTGACGGCGACACCGCAGAGGCAGCGGAGCAACATGCTGCAGCGACGGCGGGCCTGCTCACGCCGGAGCGCTCGAAGGTCGGCGTTGACCTCGGCCACACAGACCGGCTCGGGCCGGTCGAGGACACCCACGCGCTCGTAGTGGAGACCGTCGTCGTCGTCGACGTCGGCCACGGCGGCGTTGTCGGTCGGCCGGAGCAAGACGAGCTTGGGGCGGGAGCTGTCCTGGGGCAACGGGGAGGTTTCAGCGCCCGACGAGCCGGGAAGTGCTGTATGAAGCCGGTATGCCGGCGCGACGGTCTTGGGCGCGGCGTGCTCGAGCAGCTGGAGCTGATGATGGAAATTGTCGATGGACCCAACGCCTTGGCGTTCGGTGAAACGTCTCCACACGCTCGGCGCCAGGACGACCACCCATAGCACCGCCACGAGTCCCAGCAAGATCACAATCGCCACTCCCCGACGACCTACCTTCGCTCTCGACTAAAAAGCCTATTGATCAGCTCTTTAGAATTGGTGGATGGTGGGGAAATGCACAGCGCCGACCTCGTCGGCACTTCTCCGCTTGGCCTCGATTTGTACCAACGTCGTCACGCCGATTCAAGCGCGTCATTCCGGCCCTGCTCATGCACGGTGCGTCACGCGGGAAGGGCGCGACTCCACCACCTTCCGTCGCTGCAGCCCACGGCGACGGCCACGTCGAAGCAGGTGGAGACGCTCTGCGACGTGATGACGTCACTCAACGGGCCGGCGGCGATGAGGGATCCGGCGCGCACCAGGCCACCATGCGTGAACCCGGGCGGGATCTCCTCGCAGTGATGCGTCACGAGGACGAGCGGCGGGCTTGCATCGTCGGTGGCCAGAGCACTGAGCCGCATGAGGAGGCGCTCGCGGGCGCCGAGGTCGAGTCCGGCGAAGGGCTCGTCGAGTAAGAGGAGCTCTGGATCGCTCATCAGCGCACGCGCCAGCAGGACCTGCTGACGCTCTCCCTCCGAGATAACGCCGAAGGAGCGCCCGGCTATACCCTCGACGCCGCCCTCGGTAAGCAACCGGTCGGCCTTGTCCCAGTCTGCGGCCGTATAGGTGTGCCACCACGTCTCGAGGGCGCCGTAACGCCCGCTCGCCACGACGTCGCGTGCCGTGACGTCAGGTCGCAGTTGCCGGGTCACCGCCCCGCTGACCAGGGCGACCCTTGGCCGCAGCGACCGCACGTCGACCTGCCCGAGCCGCTCGCCCAGCACCTCGACCAACCCGGAAGTCGGCCACAGGCGTGCTCCAGCGACGCCGAGCATGGTCGTCTTGCCCGAGCCGTTCGGCCCGAGCACCACCCAACGGTCGGCCCGATCTACCTGCCAGTCGACGCCGGCGAGCACGGGCACGCCGTCGCGGCGGACCGTCACGCCGCGCAACCGCACGGCGGGTGGCTGGCTCACCCCCCGGGGTGATGAGCAGCTGCGAGTCGCCGGTCGATGCGTCCGATCAGGCCCGAGCAGCACTGCGTCCAGGTCCGCTCGCCGGCCAGCCAGAGCCAGACCTCGCGGCGGTACTCGACGACGATGCGGGCCAAGTCCTCCTCGGTCATCCCGACAGACGCCAGCGATCGCCAACGCGACCAGAGCCAGGGGACCATCCCGTCCTCCGCAGCCAGCACGTCCTTGAGGACTTGCCCGCCTTCGACGACCGCGCCCCACCACGCCTCCCCGCGCACCAGCGGCTCGTCCGGGACGTGCAGCACGGGAGCGGTGATCACGCTCAATGGCGGATGAACACGGGCTGGCGGTCCGTGCCCTCGTAAGCCCGCACGTGCTCGTCGAAGTCGATGAACAGCGGCGCGTCGGGGTCGAGTTTGCGCTGGAGTGAGCGGTTGGCGATCTTCTTGTCCAACGCGTCGAGCCGGAGCAGCGCAGCCGGGTCATCCAGCCCGCGGACGTCGAGCTTGGACCTCGCCGCCTGAAAGGCCAGCCGGCCCCGCTCCGTACGAATCAGCACACTGGTCCATCCGGTCATCGATCCCACACTGCCGACCGAGATGTCGGCGGAGCGGCCTAGGAAGTCGGCGCACTCGTCACAGCCCTTCAGCGCCGCCCCGTGGAAGTCCTTCACCGGCTCGTCCACCGCCAGCTCACCGTCTCGGTACTCGACGATCATCCGTCCGTGGATCACGTCCATCTTCGAGACGCGGTCGAGGTCGACGCCCCGCTTGTCGCGCAGCTCCCGCATCGTCAGCGCCTCGTAGTCGAAGTTCTTGGTGCACATGAGGGCGATCGAGAGCACCACGGCGTCGACCCGGTGCGCACCGGTCGGCCACCGGCGGGCCTGCATGGCGCGCAAGCCTTGGACCTCGCACGGAGTTCCGACGACCGCGATGCGCGGCTTGGGCGGTAACGCATAGCGGGAGAGGTCGAGCTCGGCGAGCGCCATCGTCTGGTTGTAGAAGCTGCCCGAGGCGGCCCGGATCTCGTCGGCCGTCGTGGCGATCGTGGCGATGCCCTTCCATTGCTGGTCGGGATCGGCGCTGGGCTTGGACACCAGGGCACCGTCGATCTCGCCGGCGGCGAGCAACCCGATCAGCAGCGCGCTGACCGCCCCACCGTCCTGCGCGTCGTCGTTCTGCGTGCCGGCGCGCACGGCGTAGGACTCCACGATGGCCCCGAGCCCGTCGGCCGGGGGGCCACCGGTGATCTTCCAGTACGTGTCCGAGGAGTCGGATCGCACCTGGTCGGGCTGGACGGCCTCGTCCTCTCCTCCGTCGACGGTCGAGGGCGGCCAGAGTGCCTCGTAGCGCAGTCCACCGCGTGGGCAGAAGTCCCAACACAGCGAGCAACCCGTGCACATCTTCACCAGCTCGGGGAGATCGGTGTCCTCGTTGACGCCGATGGAGTTCGAGGGGCACACGGCGACGCACGTGCCGCACTGGATGCAGCGGTCGGCGTGGATCACGCCCGCTTCGAGCTCCCAGAACCACACCTTGCCGGGCGGCTCCTCGATGCCGTTCATCTCTTCGCGCAGCCGGTACCGCTTCATGCGGTCACCGCCTCGCTCACGCCACCGAGGAGCGCCCGGAGGTCCTCTGGTGCTATCCGTCGCGCCCACTGATAGAAGGCCTCCCCGGAGCGGTGATCCTCGCGGTAGAGCGACACCACCCGGAGGAGGGCGTCGGGCACCCGGTCGACGGGCATCGCCCCGACCAGCCAGTCGATGAACGCGGCGTCGGGTCCGAGCGAGCCGCCGAGCCCGATGTCGACCGCCTCTTCGATGTGCTCGCCGACGTGCGCGATGTCGCCGCGGAAGCCGATGTCCGCGATCTGCGGCTGGGCACACGAGGCCGAGCACCCCGAGAAGTGCATCCGGATGACGCCCGCATCGTCCGCGGCGCGGCGCACGTCGCCGTTCCCGTCGTCCGACGCGAACTGCGCGTCGAGCTGGCGGGCCCACTTGACGGCACGCTCCTTGGTCTCGACCACGGCGAAGCGGCAGAACTCTGAGCCCGTGCAGGCGACGACGCCGCGCTCGAACGGCCCCGGGAAGGGCGAGTACTTCTCAATGAGCGGCTCGGCCAACAGGTCCTCGAGCCGGTCTTCGGGCACGCCCGAGACGATGAAGTTCTGGTCCGTGCCGATGCGCACGTCGCCGTCGCCGTACGTCTCCGCCAGGCGCGCCAACTCGATGAGGTCGATGCCGTGCATGCGCCCCACGGGCACCGAGCACCCGACGTAGAAGAGTCCGGGCTGCTTCTGGGGGTGGACCCCAACGTGATCGCCGCGGTAGGCGGTGGTCAGCTCGCGGCCGGCCGACTCGAGGGTGAAGTTCGTCCGCTCATCCAGTGCGCTGCGGAAACCTTCGGGGCCCAGCTCCTGCGCGAGGTAGCGCATGCGGGCCAGCCCCCGGTTCTCCCGGTTGCCCAGCTCGCCGAACAGCTGCGCCACCCCCCGGCACAGGTCGACCGCCTGATCGGGCCGGATGAACACGTCGATGTCCGACGCCATGCGCTCACCGTCCGAAAGGCCGCCCCCGACGAGCACGTTGAATCCAACGGTGCCGTCTTCGTGCTCGGCCGGCCAGAGCCCGACGTCGTTGATCTCGATGCGGGCGCAGTCCTCCGTGCACCCGGTGACGGCGACCTTCCACTTGCGGGGCAGGTTGGCGTATTCACGGTTGCCGGTGAAGAAGGCAGAGACCGCTCGCGCCACGGGGAATGCCTCGACGACTTCCTTGGCGTCGATGCCCGAGACCGGGCACGAGCACACGTTGCGCGCCGAGTCCCCGCAGGCCTGCACGGTGGTCAGCCCGACCTCCCAGAAGCGCTGCCAGATGCGGGGTACGTCACCGATACGGATCCAGTGCAGCTGGATGTCCTGGCGCGTCGTGAGATCCGCGTAGCGGTTGCCGAAGACCGGGCTGTCGTCGGGGCCCTCGGCGTACGCGTCGGCCGCCACGCCCACCTCGCGCACCTGGGCCGCAGTCATCTGCCCGCCCGGCACCTTGATCCGCATCATGAACGTGTCGCCGCCCTGGCGCTGGGGGTAGATCCCCACCCACTTCAACCGCTCGACCTCACCGGGCACCTTGTTGATGGAGGCGGGGCCCTGCTTCGAGTACGTGTCGATGACGGCCTGGGCCACCTCGAAGGGGTGGCGTGCCAACTTCATTTGCTCGACCGGGTTCAGCTCGCCGATGTTGCGGTAGGGACGGATGAACTTGAGGCCGCGGTCGCGGCGGCCCCGGAATTCGATGCCGTACGGGTTGTCGAGATCGCGCGGCACTACAGGTGCAGGCCGCACTCGGTCTTGTCGAGGCCCGACCACCGCCCGGCGCGGGCAGCCTCCCCTTCGGCGACGGGGCGCGTCGTCGGGGCGCAGCCGATGGAGCGGTAGCCCTGTGACCAGAGCGGGTGTACGGGCAGATCGTGATCGGCCAGGTACGCCGTGATGTCGTCGTCGGTCCAGGTGGCGAGCGGGTTGACCTTGACCAGCCCGAACGTGGCGTCCCAGCTCACGATCGGCGTGTCGGCCCGAGTCGGCGCGTCCGAGCGCTTCAGCGACGTCAGCCACGCCGCCTTGCCCGCAACGGCCCGCTTCAGCGGCTCGACCTTGCGGAACTGGCAGCACTGCGCCGTGCCACAGGGGTGGCCCGCCGCCTCAGGCCCCGGCTTCGTCACGGTCAGATTGAGCCCGTAGCGCTCCCGCACGTCGTCGACGAAGGCCAGCGTCTCGGGAAAGTGGGCCTCGGTGTCCAAAAAGATCACCTCGATGTCCGGTTGGACCTTGGTGGCGAGGTCGATCAACACGATGTCCTCGAAGGAGGCGGCCAGGGCCAGGGAGTGCCCGAACTCGCCGACGGCCCAGCGGATGACCGTGCTGGCCGGGGCCTTTTCGAACTCCTTGCTCGCCAGGGCCAGGTCTTCTTCGCTCAAAAGCTGTTCGCTTACGCTGATCTCGTTCACGGCGACCCTCGTTTCTCTGGAGCGACCGAGCGATTCTCAGGGGGCCTGCTGCCGGCGCTTGACGCACTCTCAAATGCAAGCTTTAGTATACATGACCAAACAGGTCATGATTTAAAGAGGTCGCATGGACACCGCCGCATGCCGTTCTCAGCTCGACAGCCCTGACGTGAACCGGCCGGCCTCGCGCGCCGGTGCGTCGGTGACCGCCCTGGTGAGGCCGGTGGAGCATCCGCTCGGCCACCTGGACCTCCTCGAGTCCCTGGCCATCTTCATCATCCGAGAGGTGGCGGCCGAATCGGAACGGCCGGTCCTCCTCTTCAGCGGGGGCAAGGACTCCGCCGTCTTGCTGCACCTGGCCGCCAAGGCATTCCGGCCCGGCAAGATCCCCTTCCCCGTCATGCACGTGGACACGGGACACAACTTCTCCGAGGTGCTCGACTACCGCGACGCCCAGGTCGAGGCCGAGGGGGCGCGTCTGTTGGTCGCCAAGGTGCAGGACTCCATCGACCAGGGCCGGGTGGCGGACCCGGGGCCGGGCGGCATGCGCAACCGGCTGCAGACGACCACCCTGCTCGATGCGATCACCGCCAACCAGTTCGACGCCGCCTTCGGTGGTGCCCGTCGCGACGAGGACAAGGCGCGCGCCAAGGAGCGCGTGCTGTCGTTCCGGGACTCGTTCGGGCAGTGGGACCCCAAGCGCCAGCGTCCCGAGCTGTGGCAGCTGTACCAGGGTCAGGTCCGACCGGGCGAGCACCTGCGTGCGTTCCCGCTGTCGGACTGGACCGAGCTCGACATCTGGCAGTACATCCGTCGCGAGCACATCGAGCTCCCGTCGATCTACTACGCGCACGAGCGCGAGGTCGTCGAGCGTGACGGCATGCTGCTCGCCCTCAGCGAATGGGTGACGCCGGGCGACGGCGAAGAGGTGCGCAAGGAGACCGTCCGCTTCCGGACCGTCGGCGACGCGACGTGCACCGGCGCCGTCCGCTCCGACGCAGACACGGTCGAGGAGATCATCCGCGAGGTCTCGGCCTCCCGGATCTCCGAGCGCGGCGCCACGCGGGCCGACGACAGGTTCTCCGAGACCGCCATGGAAGACCGCAAGCGCGAGGGCTACTTCTAGACGATGACGACGTTGCCCGGCTCGCCGCCGGTCGGCGGCGCCGAGCTCGGCGTCGACACGATGGACCTCTTGCGCTTCGCCACGGTCGGCTCGGTCGACGACGGCAAGAGCACCCTGATCGGCCGCCTCCTCTACGACACACGCCAGCTCTTCGACGACCAGGTCGCCGCGATCCAGACCGCGTCCGAGCGGCGCGGTCTGGGCGAAGTCGACCTGTCGTTCGTCACCGACGGCTTGCGCGCCGAGCGCGAGCAGGGCATCACCATCGACGTCGCCTACCGCTACGCAGCCACGCCCCACCGCAAGTTCGTGATCGCCGACTGCCCCGGCCATGTCCAGTACACGCGCAACATGGCGACGGGCGCCTCGACGGCCGACCTCGCGCTCGTCCTCGTCGACGCCACGTCGGGCCTGCGCGAGCAGTCGCGCCGCCACATCTGCATCGCCGCATTGCTGGGCGTCGATCAGTTGGTGGTGTGCGCCAACAAGATGGACCTGGTCGACTGGGACCGTTCGGCCTACCAGCGGATCGTCGACGAGATGGAGGCGTTGGCCCACCGTCTCGGGGTCTCGTCGTGCATCGTCATCCCCATCTCCGCCCTCAACGGCGACAACGTCGTCCAACGCTCGGACGCCGCACCCTGGTACGACGGTCCGACCGTGCTCGATGCGCTCGAGTCGGCCCAGGCCGGTGGGTGGGCCGCCCAGCACGGCGTCCATCGGGGCAGCGGCGCGCGCCTGCCGGTGCAGTGGGTGCTCCGTCAGCCGGGCGGTGGGCGAAGCTACGCCGGCATGGTCAACGGCGGGCCACTGCGCGTGGGCGACCAGGTGCTCGTCCTCCCCGACGGCGCCCGGACGACCGTCCGCGCGATCGAGACGGCCGACGGCCCGCTCCAGCGCGCCGAGGTCGGCCTGTCCGTCTCGGTGCGGCTGGCCGAGCACCTCGACGTCTCCCGCGGCGACCTGATCGCCGCGGCCGAGGACCCGCCGGAGGTCACCGACACCTTCGAGGCCACCGTGTGCTGGTTCCAGGACCGGCCGCTGAAGGCGGGTGACCGGTTGCGGCTCAAGCACACGACGCGCGTGACCCCGGTCGTCGTCGACAGCGTCATCGGGCTGTTCGACGTCAATGAGCTGCGCGTGACGGATGCGACCGAGCTCGGCGAGAACGACATCGGCGTCGTACGGCTGCGCACCGCCACGCCGCTCGCGGTGGACAGCTACGCCACGGACCGCATCACGGGGAGCTTCGTCCTGATCGACGAGTTGAGCTTCGCGACGATCGCGGCGGGCATGGTGGGCCCGCCGCGGCTCCATGACTGACCCGGAACCACCCCCCTCCTTCTACCCGGTCTCTCTCGACGTCACCGGCCGCGCCTGCCTGGTCGTCGGGGGCGGCGCCATCGCGGCGCGGAAAACCCGGGGGCTGCTCGAGTGCGGCGCCCGGGTCACGGTCGTGGCGCCTTCGCTGGCACCGGAGATGGAGGCGCTCGCAGAGCGCCTGGAGGCGCTCGAGCGCCGCACGTACGGCCGGGGGGAGGCCGCCCGGTTCCGCCTGGTCCTGACCGCCACGGGACGACCCGATGTCGACGGCGCCGTCCATGAGGACGCCGAGGCGGCTGGTATCTGGGTCAACAGCGCGGACGACCGCGCCCATTCCTCCTTCATCCTCCCGGCGGTGTACCGCGACGGTCCGGTGAGCGTCGCGGTGTCGACGAGCGGTGTCAGCCCGGCCTTGTCGTCGTGGCTGCGCGACCGGCTCGCCGCCGAGTGCGGCCAGGAAGCTGGCGCGTTGGCCGAACTTCTCGGCGAGGCGCGTGCGCGCCTCCAGCGCGACGGGCGACGGACCGATTCGATCGACTGGGTTGCGCTGCTCAACGGACCGCTGCTCGACGCGGCGCGCGCCGGCGACTGGGACAACGCACGGGCAATTGTGGCAACAGCCACGCACGCCTAGTCCTTTCGGCCCTTCCGACTCCCCCAGGTCACGCCGATATTTGTCGTTGCACTGAAGTTGCACTGAAGGTGCGGCTTTGTTGTGACGATGGAGATGACGGTCGTTGGGGCTCGACCGCTGCACGCACTCGCCACGGTATTGGGCGGGCGTGAGGAGAAACACGGCGCACGTGCGTCGTGCACTTGTTCCGAGGGGGAACATGAGAATGTTGAACGCTCGAGTCACCGGCGGCAACCGCGGGGCGGTGCGCACGGCCCCGCTCCACGATGGCCGCTGGCGCTGGCAGGCCGTCGAAGCCTTGCCGTCGTTCTGGCCACCCTGCTGCTCGCCGCCGTTGCCATCGTCTTCACGCCGGGTGGGGTCGCCCGAGCCGACACCGTCTTCCAGTCCGGACAGGTCTTCGCCTCGGTCGGGAACTCCGACCGTCAACGTGTACGACTCGGGCACGGGGAATCCTCTCAGTTCTCTGACCGACTGTACGGGCGAGCCCTATACGACGGGCAGCGCGTTCGACTCGAGCGGGAACCTTTACGTCACCGACGACACGCAGGGCGACTATCAGCGAGTTCTCGCCCTTCCGGCGCGCCCCTTGGTCAATTCGCCACCGGCCTCCAGAACCCCGAGCTCCCTCGTCTTCGACAACTCGGGCAACCTCTACGTCGGCCAGCAGACCACCCCGTACATCGCCGAGTTCTCTCCCGTCGGGGCAACGCCTTCCCGACATCGGCCCGTTGGAAACCGAGTTGTTCGGTGATGACTGGATCGATCTCGTCCAGCGACCAGTGCACCTTCTATTACACGTCCGAAGGCTCGGACATCATGCGCTACAACAAGTGCACCAACACCCAGGAGTCCAACTTCAATCAGGTTCCGTTCAGTCGGGCCTACGGTGCCTTCGAAGTCCGCATCCTCGCCGACGGTGACGTCCTAGTGGCCGACTCCGACGCCGTGCGTGCTCTTGGACCCCGACGGCAACGTCATCCAGACGTACTCGTGCGACTCGCTCCCGGGGTGCCAGGGCCTGCTGTTTGCGTGTCAGCGTCGACCCGGACGGCACCTCATTTTGGACCGGCAGACTCGTGACTCGGGTCACATCTGGCAGGTCGACATCGACACCGGGCGCAGGTGCTGCAGACGATCGACACCAATCACGGCCTATCTCTATCGGCCTGACGCGTCGACGGACAGCTGATGGCGGCAACTACGTCGCCCGACGGTCATCGGCAGCCACGCCGACCACCCTCACGGTCGAACCCGATCTCGGGCAACTTCTCCTCGCCCACGCCTGTCTCGGCCGTCCTCACCAATTCGACTACCAACACACCGATCTCCGGCGAGCCGGTCACGTTCACCCTCAACGGATCCGAGACGTGTACCGCGACCACCGACGACACCGGCACCGCGACCTGTGTCATCACACCCGAGCGAACCGTCGTCGAGCTACACGCTCACGGCTTCGTTCTCCGGTGATTCGTCAGAAACGCAACCCGTCGGCTCGACCAGCTCGTCGACGACTTTTAACGGTTCGACCCGGACACCAGTTCGGTGACGTATACCGGACCAACGACTGCAGTCAACGGGCAACCGACCACGCTGAGTGGCACGCTGACGTCCGACGTACCCTTCGCCTGGCACACCGGTCTTACCAACCAGGTCGTCACGTTCACTGTCGGGTCGGATGGAGCAACCCCCAGACCTGCAGCGGCACGACTGACTTCAATGGGGACGTGAGCTGCACCATCTCGCCGGTCGACCAACCGGTCACGCGACACCTCGGTTCGACCACGAGCTACGGCGGCAGCAGCTACGACACCGGCGCCGACCACCTCGAACACGCCGTTCACGGTTACGGAACCGACCACGCTGACGGTCAACTCCGCGACGGGTGGCTATGCGATGTCGACCCCGGTCTCGGGCGTCCTGACCGACACGATCAGTGGCCAGCCCATCGCCAACGAACCGGTCACGCTGCAGCTCGACAACAACGAGTCGTGCCAGGCGTTGACGGACACCACCGGCACCGCCACGTGCAACGTCACGCCGAGCGAGCCCGAGGGGACCTACCCGTTGACGGGGGCGTTTGCGGGCGACACCTCGCAGCCACTCCAGCTGATGCCGTCGAACGGGCAATCGAACTTCGTCGTCACCCCCGACGCGACGTCGTTGACCTACACGGGCGCGACCACCGGGGTGAACGGGCAGGCGCTCGCCGTCTCCGGTGTATTGACCAGAGTGTTCGACGGAGCGCCGATCGCCGGCCGGAACGTGACGTTCACGCTCGGCACGGGCTCCTCCTCGCAGACGTGCTCCGCCGTGACGAACGCCACGGGCGCCGTCGCCTGCTCCATCGCCTCGCTCAACCAGTCACCCGGTCCGATCCCGGTCACCGACAAGTTCGCCGGCGACAACTACTACCTCCCGGCCAGCGCCGCCTCGACGGTGAACCTGCCCGAGGGGACTCAGCTCACGGTGAACCCGACCGGCGGGCACCTACAACGGGTCCACACCCATCACGGGCACGCTGACCAACACCTACACCAACCAGCCGGTGCCGAACGAACCGGTCACCTTCACGGTGAACGGCACGCAGACGTGCACGGGTACGACCAACGCCAGCGGCGTCGGCCTCCTGCTCCGTCACGCCGACCGAGCCATCGGGTACCTACTCGCTGAGCGGGGTCGTTCCGCAGGTGACACCTCGACGGGACCACAACTGCTGCCTACCAACACGATCCACGCACGTTCAGGTGACGCCGGCGCCTACGACGCTGATCGTACACGGGCCCGACGACCCTGACCAACGGCGGCCCCACCACGCTGACCGGCGTGCTCACCAGTAGCGAGCCCACGCCGGGGACGCCCGTGGGCGGACAGACGGTGACGTTGACCATCGGTTCGGGTAGCTCCTCGCAGAGCTGCACGGGGACGTCCAATGCGGCTGGCCAGGTGAGCTGCACCATCGCCAAGGTCAACCAGAGCGCCTGCTCGGTGACGGTCACGGCCACCTACGGCGGAAGCAAGTACTACCAGTCTTCGGAGGCAAGCGGAACGGCAACGATCCAGACGCCCACCACGTTGACCGTGAGCGCCGGAACCGCTCCCTACGGGAGCTCGACGACGCTGACGGGGACGCTGACCAACTCGGTGACCGGAGCACCGCTCGCCGGACAGACGGTGACCCTCACGCTCAACGGCTCGCAATCGTGCACGGGGACCACCAACGCCAGCGGCGTTGCGAGCTGCTCCATCACACCCACCGAGGCCGCCGGTTCGTACACCGTGGCGGGCAGTTTCGCCGGCGGCACCACCTGCGGTTCGTTGTGCTTACTGGGCTAGCAATGGGTCGAACACCTTCGTCGTGACCAAGGCGACGACGTCGATCACCAACACCAGCCCGCCGTACGCCGTGACCGGCATGCCGATCACGCTGACCGGCACGCTGACCACGTCGGGGGTAGCGGCCCGGGCGGGCAGCCCGTGACGCTGACGCTGGGTAGCGGGAGCACGGCGCAGAGCTGCACTGGGACCGCCTCGGCCACCGGCGTCGTGAGCTGCACCATCAGCGACGTCAACCAGATCGGCGGGCACCGTCCCGGTGACCGTGACCTACGGCGGAAACGGCTACTACCAGTCATCGAGCACATCGGCGACAGAAACCACGGCCTCGTTGCCTTCGACGGGTGGCTTCGTCGTGGGCGACGTCACCGCCGGGGCACCGACGAAGGGCACCAGCGTGAACTTCTGGGGCTCGCAATTCTGGAAGAACAACTCATTCTCCGGCGTGGTCAATGCGCCAGCCTCCATGAAGGGTTACATCTCCAACGCACCGAGCCTCTCGTGCGGCGTGAACTGGACCTCGAATCCGGGCAACAGCTCGAACCCGCCGTCAACCGTCCCGGTGAACATGGTCACGGTCGTGTCGTCGACCATCACGCAGTCGGGATCGACCGAGCTCGGCAACATCAAGCATCTCGTCATCGTGGCAAACCGCAAGCCGGCTACGGCCCGAGCCCGGGCCACGACGGCGACGGCGAGATCATCGCGACGATCTGCTGATCGTAGAGTCTTGCGCTGCTGGGCCGTCGGCCGATCGCGCGCGGCCCAGTGTGCAGACAACGCATGACCAAGTTTTGTGTCACCCGCAATCGCATGTTGGCCGATATGCCTTCAGGATCTGCGAAATCGCGCCGAATTCTGACGGGTAGCAACAAGGAATACAGCCTTCGTTGTGGAGTAGCGGACACTTCGCAGGCACCGAATTGACGCCGAACGGAGGGGCACCATGAAAACGTCAATTGATTCGGAAAGACCGTGGGTGCGCAATGGCGCACCGACTCAGACATGTGACCTCGG
The DNA here is from genome assembly GCA_963783995.1 of uncultured Acidimicrobiaceae bacterium. GTDB lineage: Bacteria > Actinomycetota > Acidimicrobiia > Acidimicrobiales > RAAP-2 > Bog-473. The sequence continues at coordinate 593,945 of CAWAPU010000004.1, read as the reverse complement.
CGTAGGTACTCCATACGCGCATCGGGATGGCGCGGCGCGCCTTCACTGGGGCGCTGGTCACGTATCCTTCTCTTCGGCGGCGGCAGCCATCGTTCTCGCTCCGACGGCGAAGGCCGGTGCCGACACGGTCTTCCAGTCCGGACAGGTCTTTGCGTCGGTTGGGCTCTCGACCGTCAACGTCTATGACCCGGCTTCGGGGAACCTCTCACTTCACTCGTCGACTCGACAAACGAGCCATACACCGCAGGTAGTGCTTTCGACTCCAGCGGCAACTTTTACGTGACCGATGACACCAACGGAGCTATCAGCGAGTTCTCCCCTTCCGGCGCGCCGCTGGGGCAGTTCGCCACCGGCCTGGACAACCCGCTCTCCCTCGTGTTCGATGCGAGCGGCAATCTCTACGTCGGTCAACAGACGACGCCCTACATCGCAGAGTTCTCTCCTCAGCGGACAGCGACTTCCTGACATTGGCCCCCTGGCAACCGAGCTCTACGGCGACGACTGGATCGACCTGTCCAGTGATCAGTGCACCTTCTACTACACGACCGAGGGGGCGGACATCCTCCGCTACAACCAGTGCACCAACACCCAGCTGCCCAACTTCAATCAGGTCCCTCTCTCGGGCCTCGATGCCTTTGAGCTCAAGATCCTTAACAACGGTGACGTGCTGGTCGCCGACTCCGATGCAGACGTCCTCCTCGATCCCAATGGGAATGTCATCGAGACCTACCCGTGTTCCTCGCTGCCCGGCTGCGGCAACCAGTTGTTTGCGATTTCTCTCGACCCAGATGGAACATCGTTCTGGACGGCAGACTCCTCGACCGGCAACATCTATCGGGTCGACATTGCGTCGGGAGCGGTGCTGCAGACCATCAACACTCATGATGGTTCCCTGTTCGGGTTGAGCGTGGAGGATCAGCTCAGCGCCGCGACGGGCCCGACGGTTGTTTCTGCAACACCCACATCCCTGACGGTCGAGCCGGTGCAAGGCGACTTCTCTACGCCCACGCCCGTCTCCGCGGTGCTGACCAACCCGACCACCAACACACCCATCTCCGGCGAGTCGGTCACGTTCACGCTCAACGGATCCGAGACGTGCAGCGCAACAACCGATGACACCGGGACGGCCACCTGTGTCATCACGCCCCAGGAGCCTTCACAGTCCTACACGCTCACCGCTTCTTTCTCGGGGGACTCCTCCACGTCGACACCGCTCGGGTCAGACAGCTCCTCGACGACTTTTAACGTTTCGCCCGACAACAGCACGATTGCCTACACCGGTCCGACAACTGCGGTGAACGGTCAGCCGGTCACATTGAGTGGCACCCTGACGACCGATACGCCTACACCCGGCACGGCCTTGCCGACCAAGGTCGTGACGCTCACCATCGGATCGGATTCGACCTCCCAGACTTGTAGCGGCACCACGGACGACAATGGGAACGTCAGCTGCACCGTCGCCTCGGTCGACCAGCCGGTGAGCGACGTGCCGATTTCGGCCAACTTCGGTGGCGATGTCTATGACACCTCGGCGTCGACCAGCACCACGGCACTCGTGACGGAACCGACGACGCTGACGGTCAACTCCGCGACGGGTGGCTATGCGATGTCGACCCCGGTCTCGGGCGTCCTGACCGACACGATCAGCGGCCAGCCCCTCGCCAACGAACCGGTCACGCTGCAGCTCGACGGCAACGAGTCGTGCCAGGGTGTGACCGACACCACCGGCACCGCCACGTGCAACGTCACGCCGAGCGAGCCCGAGGGGACGTACCCGTTGACGGGGGCGTTTGCGGGCGACACCTCGCAGCCACTCGAGTTGATGCCGTCGAACGGGCAATCGAACTTCGTCGTCACCCCCGACGCGACATCGTTGACCTACACGGGCGCGACCACCGGGGTGAACGGGCAGGCGCTCGCCGTCTCGGGTGTATTGACCAGAGTGTTCGACGGAGCGCCGATCGCCGGCCGGAACGTGACGTTCACGCTCGGCACGGGCTCCTCGTCGCAGACGTGCTCAGGCGTGACGAGCGCCACGGGCGCCGTCGCCTGCTCGATCGCCTCGCTCAACCAGTCACCCGGTCCGATCCCAGTCACCGATAAGTTCGCCGGCGACAACTACTACCTCCCGGCCAGCGCCGCCTCGACGGTGAACCTGCCCGAGGGAACGAAGCTGACGGTGAACCCGGGCAGCGGGCCCTACAATGGCTCGACCCCGGTGTCGGGCACGCTGACCAACACGACCACCAACCAACCGGTGCCCAACGAACCGGTGACCTTCACGGTGAACGGCACGCAGACGTGCACGGGGACGACCAACACGAGCGGCGTCGCCTCCTGCTCGGTCACCCCGACCGAGCCCAAGGGGACCTACTCGGAGACGGGGTCGTTCGGCGGGGACACCACGACGACGCCGCAGCTGCAGGGCACCAGCGGGACCAGCACCTTCAGCGTCAGCCAGGCACCGACGACGCTGGTCTACACGGGCCCGACGACGCTGACCAGCGGCGGGTCCGCCACCCTGACGGGCGTGCTGACGAGCAGCGAGCCCACGGCGGGCACGCCGGTCGGCGGGCAGACGGTGACGTTCACCATCGGCTCGGGGGGCTCCTCGCAGAGCTGCACGGCCACGACCAACGGGAGCGGGCAGGCGAGCTGCACCATCGCCAAGGTCAGCCAGAGCAACTGCACGGTCACGCTCACGGCCAAGTACCTCGGCAACACGTACTACGTGACGTCCTCGACCACGGGCACCCTGGCCATCGGCACGCCGACGAACCTCTCGGTCGCCGCCGTGAGCGGGGTCTACGGCCAGTCGGCGACGCTCTCGGGCACCTTGACCAGCGCGCTGACCGGAAGTCCGATCAGCGGGGAGACGGTCACGCTGACGCTCAACGGCGCACAGTCCTGCACCGCGACGACGAACTCGCGCGGCGTGGCGTCGTGCAGCGTGACGCCCAACGAGACGCCGGCTACCTACTCGATCGCTGGATCGTTCGGCGGCGGGACGTCGGGCTCCGGCGGCGGGTGCGGCTGCGGGCCGACGACGTTGATCGCCAGCAACGGGTCGAACAACTTCGTGGTCACGAAGGCGCCGACCACCGTCACGTACACGGGCGCCACCAGCGCCAACCAGGGGCAGTCGATCACGCTGAGTACCCAGCTCACGTCGAATGGGATCCCGCTCTCGGGCCAGCCGGTCGTGCTGACGCTCGGGTCGGGCAAGTCCACCCAGAGCTGCACGGCCACGACGAACTCGTCGGGGAACGCCTCGTGCACGGTCTCGGTCAGCCAGATCCAGGGATCGGTCACCGTGACGGTGAGCTACGCCGGGAACTCGTACTACTCGTCGTCATCGACCTCGGCCATCGTCCGCATCGGTAGCAGTGGCGGTGGCAGCGGGGGCGGCGGCGGCGGCGGGAGCCCCGGCGGTCCTATGGGCGGCGGGAACGGCGGCCAGGGCGGCGGCAGCGAGGGCTGCGAGAACATGTGATCTCGTCGCACAAGGAGAGGGAGTAGGAGTGCGTCACCCGCCTCGTCGCACGCCATGCGGCCAGGCGGGTGACGCGCGTCTAGGGCTGGGCGATCATCAGCACCGTCGCCACGATCAAGAGCACGAGCGCGCCGATGGCCGCTCGCTCCATGCGGGCGGCGTCGTCCGCCACGGCCTCGGGAACCGCCGTGGCGGTGGCGGTGCCGGTGCCGGTGCCGGTGTCCGGTCCGGCGGAAGGCGGTCCGGCGGCCGCGAGGGCCTGCTGGAGGCGGCGCTCCGCCGGCCACAGCATGCCCTCAGCCAGCAGCGCCACGACCAGGAAGAGGAAGAGACCCCCGAGCACCCACCCGTCGCCCAGGGCGTAGGCGCCCTGGCTCAGAGCGAGCAGGGCGAAGCCGAAGACGGGAATGCCGTAGATCGTGCGGCCGCCCCAGTTGACGCCGGGGCGGAAGTAGCGGCGCAGCGCCTCGGGCAGGGGGGCGCCGTTGCGCACGAGGCGGCCCAGGCGACGGGCCGTAGCCGCCGCGGTGGAGACGGTCACGAGACCCGCCACCACGCAGACCACGTGGAGCACCAACACGACGTCGAAGGCGGCGCCGTCCGGCTGTGTGTGCATGCCGACCAGTTCTCCTTTGCCCGCGCCACGGCCGGACGACGCTCCGGTGACGGCCCCGCGAAGGTGGTGCCAGCGCGGGCATCGAAACCTGTACCGTAGAGGTGAGGGTGCGTGTGAGGCTATTTGTGATGTCCGTGATTCTGGTGACGCCCATGACGGTGCGTGCGTGAACCAGCTGCGCCTCGATCCGTTGTCGGGCCGTTGGGTCGTCGTGAGCCCGGGCCGCTCAGAGCGGCCCTACGACTTCGTGACCCGCTCCCCCGAGCTGGCCGATTCGCTCGGCCGGCCCTGCCCCTTCTGCCCGGGCAACGAAGAGGACACGCCGCCGGCGCTCGAGACCTACGGGCCGGAGGGGCGCTGGCTCGTGCGGGTGGTGCCGAACCTGTATCCCGCCTTCGAGGGTGACGAGCCCTTCGTGGTGGCCAACCGGGGCCCGGTCTTCACCCAGGCCTCGGCGGGCGGCATCCACGAGATCCTGATCTTCTCCCCCGAGCACAACAACGCCACCCTGGGCGAGCTGAGCGCCGAGCAGGTCGAGCTCGTCATGGCGGCGCTGCGGGACCGCCTCGAGGAGCACGCGTCGCAGCCGAACCTGCGCTACACCCAGGCCATCGTCAACTCGGGGCGCGAGGCGGGGGCGTCGTTGGAGCACCCGCACGGCCAGTTGCTCGGGATGTCCTTCATCCCGCGCGAGCTCGCCGAGGAGCAGGCGCGGTTCGCCCGCTTCGTCGGCTCGTGCCTCTTGTGCACGACGATCGATGCGGAGGAGGACACCGGCGACCGCATCATCTACGCCAACGACCGCGTCGTCGCGGTGACGCCGTTCTGGAGTGCCGTCCCCTACGAGATGCTGGTCATGCCCCGCGAGCACAACCCGCACCTGCACCGCAGCTCGACCGAGGACCTCCTCGCCGTGGGCGAGGCGCTGCGCCAGGTGCTGCTGCGCCTGCGCGAGACCGTCGGCGACGTCGCCTACAACGTCGTGTTCCACTCCGCCCCGTACCGGGTGGGTGAGCCGTACCACTGGCACGCGCACATCTGGCCGAAGGCGACGACCACGGCCGGCTTCGAGCTCGGCACCGGCGTGGCCATCAACGTGATCTCCCCCGAAGAGGCGGCCGCGACGCTGCGCGTGCCGGCGGAGGCCGTGGCGGTCTAATCCGCCGGGGCTCCTCCGCCTACTCCGCCCGCACCGACCGGGCGAGCTCGAGGAACGACACCAGGCGTCGCACCAGATCACGATCCGGGCCGACGAGCCCCGCGATCCCCGGCGTGTTGAGGTACCCGCCCATGAAGGCGCGGCGGTTCCTGGCCTCCCACGCCTGGCCCAGCGCCTGGAGCCCGAGGCGTCCGGCCGGGTCGCGCTCCGCGGCTACCGCCGCGCTGGCGCGGTGGAACGACCACAACATGTCCGCCACGTCGGCCAGCGGGGTGCGCCGCACCGGCGCGTCGGCGCCGACGGGCACGCCGCCCGGCCGGCAGTCGCTGATCACCCACCCCGAGTCCGTCCGGGCCGTGCGCTCGAGTTGCAGGTCGCCGTGCGTGCGCACCACGGGCAGGCGCACCTCGATCTCGCGCAGCCACTTGACCAGCTCGGCGACGCCGGGCCCCTCGAGCAGCGACGGGTCCTTGGCGACCACCGCCGCCGCGGCGCCCTCGACCCAGCCGGCCACCGTCTCGTGCTCACGCTCGAAGGCGAGGTCGAGGGCGAGGTGCAGGCGCGCCGTCATCACGCCGAGCGCCCGCGCCTCGGCGCCGAAGTCGCCCCCCGCCGCCTCCGGCGCGCCGCCCGAGGCGTAGAAGTCGCGCAGCGAGGTCAGCGCCACGGCCCAGCCACCGGAGCGGTCGGCCAGCGGCTCCTGCACGACGCCGAGGTCGCGCCCCTCCCACACCCAGCGGGCGAGCGGCGCCGCCACGTGGTTGAACCCCGCCGCCTCGAGCGCCACCATCAGGTCGACGTCGGGCCGGGGCTCGTCGGCCAGCCACGGAAACACCATCAGGTCGCCGCGGTCGCCGCAGTCGAGCACCGTGGCGTCGGCGTCGTCGCGCAGGACACCGACCGGCCCCGGGCGCGGCGCCACGCCGCGCACCGTGGCGAGCAGGAGGGGCCCCAGCTGCGCGTCGCGGAGGGCGTCGGTGCACACGGCGAGGCCGTCGTCGTCGTCGAGCAGCCCGAGCGCGGCCTCCTCGCCCGAGCGCAGGAAGTGCTGCTCGTCCGCCACGCCGCGCAACCCCACGACGACGTGGGCCAGGCGGCCGTCGACGTCGGCCACGATGTCGAGGAGGCCCGGGCGGCCGGGGCGCAGGACCTCGGCGCGCACGATCGACGGGGGCGAGTCCGGCGCGATCTGACGCAGCCCCAGCCACGCCTCGGCGAGCGTGCGCAGCGCCTGGTCGCGCTCCTCTGTCATGACCCTTGTGGCATTCCCGTTGTCACTCCCGTGCGGGCGTCATTCCTGGACCGGCCGCTCCTCGGGGACCAGGTCGAACCATAGGAAACCGTAGGGCGGCAGCGTGATCGTGTACGGCTCCTCCGTGATCATCGGGAAGGGGACGCGTCCGAGCACTTCATAGGGGGTGGAGCCCGCCCACTTGGCCAGCGCCAGCTCGGCCGGCTGGGCGAAGCGACTGAGGTTGTGGACGCACAGGACGGCCTGGTGCCGGTGGACGACGTCGTCCCCCTCGCTCTCGTTGCCGGCCGGGACGGTGCGGGCGAGCATCGTCGAGCGGCCCCAGTCGAGCCCGTCGTCGATCGACCCGCCGACGCCGACCACGCCGTACGACGGGCCCTGGGCCGGCGGCGCGGTCAGGATGTCGGCCACCTCGCCCGAGCGCACGTAGGCGAGGACCGAGGGGTTGGCGCACGGCAGCACCTCCATGGCGCCGACGCCCATCACCGGCAGGGCGCGGCGCTCGGTCAGCATGCGCCGCAGCCAGTGCAGGAACGACCCCTGATTGCGCAGCTGCGCCTCGACGTTGAGCGCGGCGAAGCCGTAGACCGGGTCCATGAGCGGCGGCAGGTAGAGCTGCGCGAAGTCCGCCTGCGAGAACCCGCCGTTGCGGTCGGGCGACCACTGCATCGGCGTGCGCACCGAGTCCCGGTCACCGAGATAGATGTTGTCGCCCATCAAGAGCTCGTCGCCGTAGTAGATGACCGGGCTGCCCGGGAGCGACAGGATCAGCGCGTAGAGGAGCTCGGCCGTGCGGCGGTCGTTGTCGAGCAACGGGGCGAGCCGGCGCCCGATGCCCATGTGGCGCTTCATCCGCGGGTCCTTGGCGTACTCGGCGATGAGGTAGTCGCGCTCCTCCTCGCTCACCGTCTCGAGCGTGAGCTCGTCGTGGTTGCGCAGGAAGATCGCCCACTGCGAGGCGCCGTCGATGACCGGGGTCTGCGCCAGGATCTCGGTGATCGGGTAGCGCTGCTCACGCCGCACCGCCATGAAGAGCCGGGGCATCAGCGGGAAGTGGAAGCACAGGTGGCACTCGTCGCCGTTGCCGAAGTAGTCGGCCACGTCGCTCGGCCACCCGTTCGCCTCGGCCAGCAGGATCCGCCCGGGATAGTCGGCGTCGATCTGCTTGCGGATCCGCTTGATGAACGCGTGCGTCTCGGGCAGGTGCTCGCCGCTCGTCCCGTCGCGCTGGTACAGGTACGGCACGGCGTCGAGGCGGAACCCGTCGAAGCCGAGGTCGAGCCAGAACCGCACGAGGTCGATCATCGTGTCGGCCACCTCGGGGTTCTCGTAGTTGAGATCCGGCTGGTGGTGGTAGAAGCGGTGCCAGTAGTACTGCTGGCGCGTGTCGTCCCACGTCCAGTTGGACCGCTCGACGTCGGTGAAGACGACGCGGGCGTCGGGCCACTTCTGGTCGTCGTCGTTCCAGACGTACCAGTCGGCCTTGGCGTTGTCCCGCGACGAGCGCGACTCCTTGAACCACGGGTGCTCGTCGCTCGTGTGGTTCATGACGAGGTCGGCGATGACGCGGATGCCCCGGCGGTGGGCGTCCTCCAAGAAGGCGACCAGGTCGCCGATGCTCCCGTAGTCGGGGCTGACGTTGAAGAAGTCGCTGATGTCGTAGCCGCCGTCGCGCATGGGCGAGGGGTAGAAGGGCAGCAGCCAGATGCAGTCGATGCCCAGCCACTCGATGTAGTCGAGCTTCTCGCGCAACCCGAGCAGGTCGCCCGTCCCGTCGTGATTGGCGTCGTTGTAGCCGCGGATCAGCACCTCGTAGAAGACGGCGTGCTGGAACCAGCGGGCCGAGGGGTCGAACGCGCCCTCGTGCGAGCTGACCGGGATGGGCGGGGAGCTCACGCGCTCACCGCCCGACGAAGGTGGCCTTGCCCGGGCCGTTCTCCTGGAACGAGCGGATGCCGCTGGCGGCGTCCTCGGTGCGGCCGGCGGCGGTGAACGCCTCCTGCTCGATCGCCAAGCCGTCGGCCAGCGTCCCGTCCAGCCCCCGGTCGACCGCTGCCTTGGCGAAGCCGTGCGCCAGCACCGGCCCGGCGGCCAGCTCGGCCGCCCACGTGAGCGCCGCCTCGAGCACGTAGTCCGGCGCCACCACGCGGTTCACCAGCCCGATGGTGTGCGCCTCCTCGGCGCGCACCTGGCGCCCCGTCATGATCATCTCCTTGGCCCGCGACGAGCCGATGAGGCGCGGCAGGCGTTGCGTGCCGCCCCCGCCCGGGATCACTCCCAGCAGCACCTCGGGCAGACCGAAGCGGGCGTCCTCGGAGCAGACCCGGAAGTCGAAGGCGAGCGCCAACTCGAGCCCGCCGCCCAGCGCGAAGCCGTTGACCGCGGCGATCGTCGCCCGCGGGATGGACGCCAGCGCCCCCAAGGCCGCCGCGAAGTTCGCCCCGACCGCCCCGGCCCCGATCCCCTCCAGCTCGACGATGTCGGCGCCGGCGGCAAAGATCCGCCGCCCGCCCCACAACACCACCGACCCCGGCGGGTCGTCCACCAGCTCGGTCGCCGCCGCCTCGAGCTGGCCCAGCACCGCCGCCGAGAGGGCGTTGGCCTTCGGCCGATCCAGCCGCACGAGCGCCACGCCGTCGGGCCGGCGCTCCACCGTCACAAAGGTCTCAGCCATCGCCGAACCGTACCTGACTCGGCATCCCTTCCTGTCGCCGACCGCCCCGGAGAATCCGGAGCCTTCCCGGCGGGCGGACGGTGCGCCGCCTGCCGTGGCCCGACTGCAAGCATGATGCGCATGGTCGATCAGGGGACGCCGGTGCCGGTGCGAGGCTGGTACCCCGATCCGGCGGGAACGCCCTGGACGTACCGCTATTGGGACGGTTCGGCGTGGACCGAGCACACCCACACGTACACCGCCGCTGCGCCCGACGGCGCGTACCAGGCGGCACCGGCGTACGCGCCACCGCCACCGATGTACTTCGTGCGCCCACAGGTGACGAAGGTCGCCCTCGCCGAGCCGACCCAACGCTCGCTGCGCTGGGAGACGGTCTTCGTGATGGTCGCCTTCCTCGTGCCGAGCGTCACGTCGGCCGTCGTCGAGTTCGCCCAGCACGTCTCGGGCGTCGGCACCGTCACCCGGTTCCCGGTGGTGATCAACGGACACCCGCTCGAGAACATGATCATCGGCATGATCGCCTACCTGGCGGTCGCCAGCGTCGTGCCGATCGCGCTGCTCCTGCTGAGCCGTACCGGTCAGGGCCCCAAGGTGCTCGGCCTCGGGTGGCCGGGGCTGCGCAGCGACATCATCCCGGCCCTCGGCCTCATCGGGGCGTCCTGGGGCTGCGAGATCGCCGTGCTCATCGCGCTCGGGCCGCTGCTCACGGCGAACTCGAAGTTCAATGCGCCGAGCCCGGTCGGCAACGTCCCGCACTACTACCTGATCTGGGGCCTCATGATCTCGGCGACCACCGCCGTCACCGAGGAGGTGCTGATGAACGGCTACCTCATGACCCGCCTGAGCCAGCTCGGCTGGTCCCCGAAGGCAGCGCTGATCCTCGGGATCGCCCTGCGCACGAGCTACCACGTGTACTACGGCATCGGCTTCGTGGCGACGATCCCGATCGCGTACTTCCTCACGCGCTCGTTCCAGAAGAACGGTCGGTTGACCCGGCCGATCGTGGCGCACTTCCTCTACGACGCGATCTTGATCACAATCGCCGTGTTCGTGCACTGACCCGGGGCGTCGCTCGACAGAAGGCTCTCTCGCAGAAAGGCTTGTGCCTACGAGCGCCGACTTATAGATCCGGCGAATCCATGCGTCCAGCCTTATAAAGATAACGAGCAGGCCGTACACAGCCTGAACCTTGCAACGGCCCCCGTCGCGTATACGGCGCCGAAAATTCTTTCCGCCCTTACGGTGGCCCGAAGCTCCGACGATGCTCGACCCCAGCGAGAGGGCCCTGGATCAGCTCAGTTCGAGAGCAGCCGGTCGGCCGCCCGGTACGGGTCGAGCTCGCCGGCGACGAGCGCCTTGACCGCGGAGGTGAACTCCTCCCCCGCCACGAGCTCGTCGATGTGCACCTCCGTGCGGGCGAGCAGGACGCGGCGCAGCTCGAGGGCCAGGCGGTCGGCCCGGCGCGTCGTCAGCTGTCCCGAGGCCAAGAGGTGCGCCCGGTGGCGCGCCACCGCGGCCCAGAGGTCGTCGACGCCCTCCGCCGCGGTGGCGGTGGTGTCGATGATCTCGGGGCGCCAGGCGTCGGGGCGGGCCAGGTCGAGCATCTGCTCGAGGTCACGGCGGGCCTCGCGCACGCCGGGGCGGTCGGCCTTGTTGATCACGAACACGTCGGCCACCTCGAGCAGCCCCGCCTTGTTCGCCTGCATCGAGTCGCCCCATCCCGGGGTGACGACGACGACGGTGGTGTCGGCGGCCGAGGCGATCTCGACCTCCATCTGGCCGACGCCGACCGTCTCGACGATCACGACGCCGATGCCGGCGGCGCCGAGCACGCGCACGGCGTCGGGGACGGCGAGTGAGAGCCCGCCGAGGTGGCCCCGGGTCGCCATCGAGCGGATGAAGACCGTGGGGTCGAGCGCATGCTGGCTCATCCGGACGCGGTCGCCCAGGATGGCGCCGCCGCTGAACGGTGACGTCGGGTCGACGGCAAGCACACCGACCTGAGGCACCGGCTCCGGCGACTCGGACCACGCCGGCGACGGCTCCACCGGCGGCCAGCCCCCGCGGACCGCCGTGATCAGGCCGTCGGTCAGCGTCGACTTGCCCGCGCCGGGCGCGCCGGTCAGGCCGACGGTGTAGGGCATGTCGGCGCGGTAGGCGAGCTCCGCCACGTCCATGGCGGTGTCACCGCCACGTTCGACGTACGACAACAGCCGCGCCAACGCCACGCGGTCGTCCGCCTGCGCCAGGTCGAGGAGCGCACCAGGCTCCGTGGGCAACGGGGCCCGGGGCGATGGAGACGACGACGTGGAGCTCACCGCCAGTCGACCTTCGCGCCGAGCGCGCGCAGCGACCCGGCCAGGTCCTCGTAGCCGCGGTCGATGTGGTGCGCGCCGCTGACGACCGTCTGGCCCTCGGCGACGAGCCCGGCGAGCACCGAGCGCGACACCGGCCCGGATGTCGGGGGCCCGCACCGGGGCGCCCGAGAGCTTCGGCACGCCGCGGACCACGGCGTGGTGCCCCTCGGTCCGGATGTCCGCCCCCATGCGGCGCAGCTCCTCGACGTAACGGAAGCGCCCCGAGAACAGGTTCTCCGTCAGGATCCCGACGCCGTCGGCCACGGTCAGCATCGCCACGAGCAGCGGCGAGTAGTCGGTGGCCACGCCCGGGTAGGGCAACGTCGCCACGTCGGCCGACATCAGGTGCCCGTCGGACGTCGCCCGCAGCCCGGCGGGGCCGAACGTGGTCGTCACGCCCATCTGGCCGACCTTGCGCAGCAGGTTCTCCATGTGCGCAGGACGGGCGTCCGCGATCGTCACGTCGCCGCCGGCCATGCCCACCGCCCCCAAGTACGTGGCCGCCACCACGCGGTCGGGCACGACGGTGTGCGTCACCGGGCGCAGCGCCTCGACGCCGTCGACCTCGATCCTCGACGTGCCGGCCCCCCGCACCACCGCACCCATCGCGCAGAGCATCGACGCCAGGTCGGCCACCTCGGGCTCCTTCGCCGCGTTCTCGATGACGGTGGTGCCCTTGGCCAACGCCGCCGCCATCAGCAGGTTGTCGGTGGCCGTGTGGCTCGGGTACTCGAGGACGACGCGCGCCCCTGGAGCCGGCCGCCCGGCACCGTGCCGCGCACCTCGCCGTGCGACGACTCGAAGTGTGCGCCCATCGCCGTCAGCCCGTTGATGTGGAAGTCGATCGGGCGGTCGCCGAAGTCGTCGCCGCCGGGCAGCGGCATGCGCACCGCGCCGCTGCGCGCCATCAACAGTCCGAGGACCACCACCGAGGCGCGCATCTTCTCGAACAGCTCGGGTGGCGCCGCCGGCACCAGCGAGCCGGCGCCGGGGCTGGTCACCGCCACATCGCCGTTGGGCAGCCGCTCGACCTCCGCCCCCAACCCCCGCAGCACCTCGGCCATGATGCCCACGTCGCTGATGTGCGGGACGTTGGACAACACCGAGCGCCCGTCGGCCAGCAGGCAGGCGACCATCAGCTTGAGGGCCGAATTCTTCGCCCCACCAGCGGTGACGGTTCCGCGGAGGGGCCCGGCCGCCTCGACGACGATCCGATCGCGCCGCCGTGTGCCGCCGGTGTCTTCGGGTCGCTCCACGCCCTCAAGTATCGCCGCTGGCCACACCCCAGACCCCCGATGCCCAAAGCGTGACCAACTATCGTCATGGCCGTGGCCAGCCCAATGCCAACGTCCCGCCAGGCTCCCGACCGGAACCTGGCCATGGATCTCGTCCGGACCACCGAGGCCGCGGCCATGGCCGCCAGCCGTTGGATGGGTCGGGGCGACAAGATCGGCGCCGACGGCGCCGCGGTCGAGGCGATGCGCACCGTGCTCTCCAGCGTGCCCATGGACGGCGTCGTCGTCATCGGCGAGGGCGAGAAGGACAACGCCCCGATGCTCTTCAACGGCGAGAAGATCGGCGACGGCACGCCCCCGATGACCGACATCGCCGTCGACCCGATCGACGGCACGACGCTGACCGCCCAGGGCCGCAACGGCGCGCTCGCCGTGATCGCGGTCTCCGAGCGGGGCACCATGTTCGACCCCGGCCCCTGCGTCTACATGGAGAAGCTGGCCGTCGGGCCCCGGGCCAAGGGGGCCTGCGACATCACCAAGAGCCCGACCGAGAACCTCCACCGCCTCTCCGACGCCCTCGGGCGACCGGTCCGGGACCTCACGGCCGTCATCCTCGACCGGCCCCGCCACGCCGACCTGATCGCCGAGGTGCGCCAGTCCGGCGCCCGCATCCGCCTCATCGGCGACGGCGACGTCGCCGGGGCCATCTCGACCGGTTGGCCCGGGGCGGGCACCGACATCCTCTTCGGCATCGGCGGCACCCCCGAGGGCGTGCTGGCGGCCGCCGCGCTCAAGTGCATGGGCGCCGAGATCCAGGGCAAGCTCTACCCGCGCGACGAGGACGAGCGCTTGGCCGCGCTCGAGGCCGGCTACAACCTCGACCAGGTCCTCACCACCGACGACCTCGTCCAGGGCAACAACTGCTTCTTCGCCGCCACCGGCATCACCGACGGCGAGCTCCTCCAGGGTGTCCAGTACCACGAGTTCGGGGCGACGACGCAGTCGCTCGTCATGCGCTCCAAGTCGGGCACGTTGCGGAAGATCGACGCGTCGCACGCGTTGACGAAGCTCGCCGAGTTCAGCTCGATCTCGTTCAGCTAGAACACCTCGGCGCCGGCGCCGAGATCCGGCGGCCGCGCCGATGTGGATTAAGACGCCTGGTCGGCGGCCACCGCCAGCCGCAACTCGGCCCGGGCCAGCGAGCCCTGGGCTTCGCTCAGCTCGACGTCGACCTCGACTTCGTCGCCCGCGGCGACGCCACGCCCGGCCTGCAGGTCGTTGACGCGCTGGGTCGACTTGTCACGCGCCTGCTCGGCGCGCGCCACGTCGATCTCTTCGGCCAGCTCGGCGATGCCGGCGAGCACGGTCACCCGCGTCGAGAGCCCGGGGAGCGGACCGTCGCCCTCGGCGAGGCCCTCGGCTGCGCCCGGGCTCGTGTCGACCTGGAGGAACCCGCCGTGCACGGCGAGGCGCAGGAGCTCTCCCTCCGCCGCCTCCACCTTGAGCTCGCACGGGACGACGTCGCCGACGAGCGGCGTGTGCCCGTCGAGCACCGTCAGCGCACCGTCGGAGGTCGCCAGGACCACCGAGCGCGCACCGCCCGCGTAGAGGGACTGCTCGGGCGTGACGACCTCCACGCCGAAGACTCCGTCGGCCACTAACCCGCCTCAGCCTCGAGCTTCGCCGCCTTCTCCAGGACGGAGTTGACGCCGCCCACGTTGAGGAAGGCCTGCTCGGGGACGTGGTCGAGGTCGCCGTTGGCCAAGGCCTCGAACGACTCGACCGTCTCGTCGATCGGCACGAAGATGCCGGGCACGCCGGTGAAGACCTCGGCCACGAAGAAGGGCTGCGACAGGAAGCGCTGCACCTTGCGCGCCCGGTTGACCGTGACGCGGTCCTCCTCGGAGAGCTCGTCCATGCCGAGGATGGCGATGATGTCCTGCAGCTCCTTGTAGCGCTGGAGGATCTCCTGGATGCGCCGGGCCACGGCGTAGTGCCGGTCGCCGACGATCTCGGGCGCCAGGATGTTCGACGTCGAAGCCAGCGGGTCCACCGCCGGGTAGATGCCGAGTGCGGCGATCTGGCGGGAGAGCTCGGTCGTGGCGTCGAGGTGGGTGAACGTCGTGAACGGCGCCGGGTCGGTGTAGTCGTCCGCCGGCACGTAGACCGCCTGGAGCGAGGTGATCGACTTGCCCTTGGTCGAGGTGATCCGCTCCTGCAGCTCGCCCATCTCGTCGGCCAGGGTGGGCTGGTAGCCCACGGCGGAAGGCATGCGCCCGAGGAGGGTCGAGACCTCCGAGCCGGCCTGGACGAAGCGGAAGATGTTGTCGATGAAGAGCAGCACGTCCTGGTTCTTCACGTCGCGGAAGTACTCCGCCATGGTCAGCGCGGCGAGGCCGACGCGCAGGCGGACGCCCGGCGGCTCGTCCATCTGGCCGTAGACAAGGGCAGCCTTGTCGATGACGCCCGACTCCTGCATCTCGAGCCACATGTCGGTGCCCTCACGGGTGCGCTCGCCCACGCCGGCGAACACCGAGACGCCGCTGTACTGCTGGGCCACCCGGTTGATCATCTCTTGGATGATGACGGTCTTGCCCACGCCGGCGCCGCCGAAGAGGCCGATCTTGCCGCCCTGCACGTAGGGCTCCAGCAGGTCGATGACCTTGATGCCCGTCTCGAACATCGTGGACCGCGGCTCGAGTTGGTCGAACGCCGGCGCGTTGCGGTGGATGTCCCAGTAGTCGTCGGGCTGGCCGATGGAGTCGGTGTCGAGCGGCTTGCCGAGCACGTTGAAGACGTGTCCGAGCACGGCGTCGCCGACCGGCACCTGGATCCCGTGGCCGAGGTTGCGCACGGGGGCGCCGCGCACCAGGCCGTCGGTCTGCGACATGCAGATGCAGCGGACGCGCCCCTCACCGATCTGCTGCGCCACCTCGGCGGCGACGACGTGCTTCTCGCCGTCGAGCTCGATGTCGAACTCGACTTCGAAGTTGATCTCGGGCAGGGCGTGCGGCGGGAACTCGACGTCGATCACCGGTCCGGCGATGGCAACGACGCGGCCTTCCTCGAGTGAGGTCCCCGCCGCGCCGGTCGAAGTTGCGGTGGTGGTCATACGGTCAAGCTCCCTTCGATTGGCGGAGCGCCTCGGCTCCACCGACGATTTCCATGATCTCGGTCGTGATGGCGTCCTGCCGGGCACGGTTCATGACGCGTGTCAGGGTGCGCACCAGCTCGTCCGCGTTCTCGGTGGCGGCCGCCATGGCCCGCTGCTGGGCCGTGAAGAACGCGGCCGTCCCCTCGAGCAAGGCGGCGAAGATCTCTGCCTCCAGCGCGCGCGGGGCCAGCTCCACGAGCAGCTTCTCGGGCTCGGGCTCGAACTCGGTATAGCCCTCGACCTGCGAGTCCTCGGCCGGCGGGGCCTCTTCGTCGACCTCGGGCAGCGGGAGCGGGAGCAGCTGCATGCGCGCCACACGTTGGGTCCCGGCGGAGATGAACCGAGTGGACACCATCTCGATCAGGTCCATCTCGCCGGCGACGAACGGCGCCGCCACGAGCGCCGCCACGTGCCGGGCGTCGGAGAACTCCGGGCGGTCGACGAAGCCGATGAAGGACTCGCTCACGTCGATGCCGCGGTAGCGGAAGTACGGCGCCGCCTTCTTGCCGACCGACCACACCGTGACCTCGGCCCCGTTCGCCTGGTGTTCGCTCACCAGGCGCTCGGTCGCCCGCAGCACCCCTGAGTTGTACGAGCCGGCCAGGCCGCGGTCGCCGGCGATGGCCAGGATCCCGACGCTGCGGACGGTCTCGGGCGTGCCGAGGAGCTTGGCCGCCGCTTGGGCATCGGCCGCGGCCGTGATGCGCAGGACGCGCTCCATGCCCTCGCGGTACGGCTTGTTCGCCGCGATCCGCGCCTGGGCGCGCACGATCCGCGAGGCGGCGATGAGCTCCATCGCCTTGGTGATCTTCCTCGTGGACTGCACGCTGCGGATGCGTCGCCGCAGGATGCGCTCTTGGCCTCCGGCCATGGATCAGTCGACCTTCCCGGTGTCGAAGCTCTCGCCGAACGCCTTGAGCGCCGAGTCGATGTCCGACTCGTCCGGCAGCGCCTTGGTGGAGCGGATGGTCTCGAGGACCTCGGGGCGGTTGGCCTTGACGTACTCGATCAGCTCGGTGGCGTAGCGCTGTACCTCGGTGACCGGCACGTCGTCGGTCCAACCCTTGGTGCCCGCGTAGATCACGACCACCTGCTCCTCGACCGGCACCGGCTGGTTCTGCGGCTGCTTCAACAGCTCGACCAGGCGATAGCCGCGGTCGAGCTGGGCCTGGGAGACACGGTCGAGGTCGGAGCCGAACGTGGCGAACGCCTCGAGCTCGCGGAACTGGGCGAGGTCGAGCTTCAGCGTGCCCGACACCGTCTTCATCGCCTTGATCTGCGCCGCGCTGCCGACCCGGCTCACCGAGTTGCCGACGTTGATGGCGGGGCGGATACCCGAGTTGAACAGGTCGGTCTCCAAGAAGACCTGCCCGTCGGTGATGGAGATGACGTTGGTCGGGATGTAGGCGGAGATGTCCCCGGCCTTGGTCTCGATGATCGGCAGTGCGGTCAGCGACCCGCCGCCCATGGCGTCGTTCAGCTTGGCGGCACGCTCGAGGAGGCGTGAGTGCAGGTAGAACACGTCGCCCGGGTACGCCTCACGCCCCGGCGGGCGCCGGAGCAGCAGGGCAACGGCGCGGTACGCCTCCGCCTGCTTGGACAGGTCGTCGTAGACGATGAGCGCGGCCTCGCCGTTGTCCATCCAGTGCTGGCCCATGGCGCACCCGGCGTAGGGCGCCAGGTACTTGTACGGGGCTGGGTCGCCGGCCGAGGCCACGACCACCACCGTGTACTCGAGGGCCTGGTGGTCTTCGAGGGTGGCGACCGTCTGCGCCACCGACGAGTTCTTCTGCCCGATGGCGACGTAGATGCACTTCACGCCCTGGCCGGCCTGGTTGATGATCGTGTCGACCGCCACCGTCGTCTTGCCGGTCTTGCGGTCGCCGATGATGAGCTCGCGCTGGCCGCGGCCGATCGGGGTCATGGCGTCGATCGCCTTGATGCCGGTCTGCAGGGGCTCGCTCACCGGCTGGCGGCTGACGATGCCCGGGGCCTGCACCTCCATCCGTCGGGTCTCGGTCGTGTTGACGGGGCCCTTGCCGTCGATCGGCTCACCCAGCGCGTTGACGACACGGCCGAGCAGGGCGTCGCCCACCGGGATCGTCTGGATGCGCCCGGTGGCCTTGACGGTCTGCTCCTCCTCGAGGCTGTCGACCTCGCCGAGGACGACGGCACCGATGGTGTCCTCGTCCAGGCTGAGGGCCAGCCCGAGCGTGCCGTCCTCGAACTCGAGCAGCTCGTTCACCGCGGCGTTCGGAAGACCCGACACCCGGGCGATACCGTCACCGACTTCGACGATCCGCCCGATCTGCTCGGTCCCGACCGCCGGCGTGTACTCCTCGACGTTGCGCTCGAGCGCCTTGGTGATCTCACTGGCGTCGATCGTGAGCTCTGCCATCAGTTTGCTCCCTCTGTGTTATCCGTCGAACTCTGGCCGCGTCGGCCGAACCCCGAGGGCTCCCAACCGGCCGGGGTCAAGTGCTCGCGCAGGGCCTCCAGCCGGCCGCGCGCCGTGGCGTCCACCTGCAGGTCGCCGATGACGATGCGCGCTCCGCTGAGCAACGACTCGTCGACCTGGACCTGCAACTCGACCGGACCGCCGGCCAGCGTGGACAGCGACGTGGACAGCTCGTTGCGCTGCCTGTCGTCGATCGATTGCGCCGCGCTGACGCGGGCGATGCGCCACCCCCGCGCCTTCGCGGTGGCCTCGACCAGGTAGTCGAGCGTGCCCACGAAGTCCCTGGCCCGTCCGCCTACGACGACGTAGCGGACCAGCCGCAGCGTGGTGTCGGGGACCTTCCCCTCGAGCAGCTGGTTCACCACGCCCTGGCGCGCCGAGACATCGAGGTCGCGATCGGTGAGCGCAGCGCGCAGCGCAGGCGTCGAGGCGACGATGCGGGAGAACCGAAAGAGGTCGTCCTCCATCGACTCGAGCTCGTCGTTGGACATGCCCTCGTGCTCGGCGGCGGCGTACCCGCCGACTCGCCGGTGCGACGACATGAGGCTGAGCGAGGGCTCGTCGTCCTGGCCCTCGGTGAGGTGCCGCACCCGCGCCGCCAGCCAGCCCAGGGCGGCGGGGACCTCGGGCGCCAGGACCGCGCCGGACGCGTACGCCGCCAGGCGGCGCGCCTCCGCCGAGATCTTCCCCTCGAGCAGGTCCAGCATCACGGCCCGGCGTGACGGCCCGGAGACCGTCGTGTCGGTCAAGGCCGCCCGCAGCTGCGGGCTGCCGAGCACCACCTGTTCGACCGCCTCCAGGTCGGCCGCGATCGCAGGGAGCGCGGCCGATCCGGCCGCCTCGGCGACCGCCGCCGTATAGCCCTGGAGGGCTGGGTTCACTGCCGCGCCCCGCGCCCGCCGCGGCGGCGTCGGGCTCTTCGCGCAGGGCCGTCACGGCCTGGTCGATCAGGTCACGGTGCACGTCGGCGTTCACCTCGCGCCCGATGATCCGCTCGACGACCTCCATGACGACCTCGCCCATGCGGGCTGCGGCCTCTTCGACGGCACGCTGACGGGCCAACGCGATCTCGACGTCCGCGTTGCCCACGATGCGCTCGTACTCCGACTGTCCCCGCGCCTGTGCGTCGGTGCGCACCTGTTCGGCGGTGTGGTTGGCCGTGGCGACGATCTCGCGCGCCTGCTGCCTCGCCTGCTCGAGCACCGAACGGCGCTCGTCGTCCGCCGCCTCGGCATCGGCGCGCGCCTGGTCCGCCGACTCCAAGGAGACGCGGATCTTCTCCTGCCGCTCCTCGATCGCCTTGTTGATGGGCGGCAGCACCCATTTGTAGATGGCGAGGATGAGGAGGATGGAGACGACGAGCTCAATGATGAACGTGCCGTTGGGGACGAGGAAGATGCTTGCTGTGGTCATGGTCGTTCCCGATCTCGGGGGGTTGTGACGTGGACGAAGTAGTGCGTGCTGCTGCTACGCCGTGATGCTCTTGGCGGCAAAGACGTAGACGAACACGACCATGAACAGCAGGTTGATGAAGTACATGGCCTCCACCAGTCCCACCGTCAGGAAGAAGTACTGCCTCGCCTTGGCTTCGATCTCCGGCTGTCGGGCGATGGCCGCGATGGTTTGAGAACCGGCCAGGCCGTCACCGACCGCGGCGCCGATGGCACCGCCACCGAGAGCGAGGCCGCCACCGACGAGCGCACCCGCAATCCGGATCGCACCTTCAGTTGTTCCTGCCATTTTTTTCTTTCTCCTTTGTCGAGATCTGTCGTTGCTTCGAGGCCGTCAGTGGACCTCGTCGGTGCTCATCCCCATGCCCAGGTAGATGATGGTGAGCAGCCCGAAGATGTACGCCTGGATCGCCCCGATGAAGAGCTCGTCGAAGGGCTTCCAGACGGCGAGGCCGATCCACGAGACGTAGACCGGGAGCAGGGTGACGATGACCGAGATCATCAGGACACCCGAGAAAATGTTGCCGAAGAGCCGGAACGTCAGCGTGATCGGCTTGGTGATCTCCTCGATGACGTTGATCACCACCAGGCCCTTGTACGGCTGCACGTAGTGGCCGAAGTACCCGCGTGCCCCGCGGCCTTCACCGAGTTGTAGTGCACCAGGAAGATCACGATCAGGGCCAACGCCAGCGGCAGGTTCACGTCACCCGTCGGCGGGGCCAGGATGCCGGGATCGCCACTCGGGATGAAGGCGAGCCAGTTGCAAACGAGGATGAAGATGAAGATCGTCACGCCGAGGCCGACGAAGGGACGGCCCTGGGGGCCGATGGCGGACTCCGCGAGATCGGCGACCTGCTCGACCAGCGTCTCCCAGAAGAGCTGCAGCTTGCCCGGGACGCCCGACGTCACCTTCCTCCGCATGAGTAAGCCGAGGCCCAGCACGATGGCGGCCGCAATCAGCGTGGTCCACACGACGTCGAGATCGACCGTCCCGATGCCGGGAACATGCACCACCCCTCGGTGGTCACCGATCGTGATGGTGCCGCTGGCCAGGAGGTACATGTGGCTCATTGGATCCCCTGCGACATGACGATGCGCCCCACGTTTGCCACGAAGAGCAGCTGGAAGATAACGAGGCCGGCGACGGCGCCGATGCCCAACGGGCCGTTCAAGAACAAGAGGCCGATGCAGATCACCGTGATGATCCCGAGGCGGCGTCACGCTCTTGGTGCCCATGGCGCGCCGCAACACCTTGTTGCTGACGCTGACCTCACCACCCTCGGCCTGGAGCTTGGCGACACCGGCGTCGAGAAAACGGAGGTTCAGGATCGCCATGCCCAACCCGACGATGAGCCCGAGCGCCCCCCAGAGGGAGCCGAGCAGCGCAGTGATGAGGACCGCCACGGCGCCGACGATGAGGGCCGACAGGATGGTGCGACGCAGCACCCGGGTCAGCGCGCCGCCGTGGAGGTCCGAAAGACCTTCGAGGAAGTTCACGGGGCGACCTCTACAGGTACTGGCGGATCAGCTTGATGACGCTGAAGGCGGCCGTCACCAGGCCCAACAAGAGACCGACGAGGAGCAACGCGGGCGCCGTGTGAAACACATTGTCCAGCCACAGACCGAGGAAGACTCCCGCGGCGACGCAGACGGCGGCCGAGAGACCCATGTTCAAGAAGGCCACCGCGCCGGGCAGGGGTTTCGGGCCCCCGGGCGCGGGGTCGGGCGAGGGGCCCGACGGCGGAGACTGTTCCTCGGCGCTCACCCGAGGGGGCGCGCAGGACGAGGCTTACCTGGCGTTCCATGCGACTTCTTCCCCGCTATGCCGAGCGTCGCGCGCCGTGGTCCATCGTCCCGATGGCCGCAGGTGCGGCACCGGACGAGGCGAGGTGGACGGGGTACACAGGCGTCATCATCGCATCTGGGCCGGATTGGCGTCCAAACGATCACGAGGGGAAGCGGACCACCTCGGGGACCCGCTCGGACCGGCCGTTGGTGCTCCCCGACGTCGGCCCCGGCCCGTCGGTCAAGCTGGGAATTTCCTGATCGGGCGGCTCGTCCTCCTCCTGGCCGTTGCCCCGCCGCAAGCCGGGATGGAAGAACGTGTAGAGGCCCACGCCGAGGGCCGCGGCGCCGATCGGGATGATGGCGTTCACCTGGTGCACGAACAGCGGGAAGAGCAGGAAACTCGAGAGCACCGCCGTCCAGGCCCACAGGATGATCACGCTGCGTCGCGGGCCGTGACCGAGGCGCACCAGGCGGTGGTGGATGTGCTCCTTGTCGGGCGTGCCGAACCCCTTGCCGCTCGCGGTGCGGCGCACGAACGCGAACGCCATGTCGACGAGCGGGACGCCGAGGATGAAGAGCGGGATGAACAGGGGGGCGAAGAAGAAGTAGGTCGCGCCGGAGATCGGCACGGAGGTGGGGACGCGTCCGCCGATCACCATGGTGGACGCCGCCATGAGGAGGCCTAAGAAGTGGGCACCGGCGTCGCCCATGAAGATGCGCGCCGGGTTGAAGTTGAAGGGCAGGAAGCCGAGACAGATGCCGCAGGCGATGACGGCGACGAGGGGGCCGACGTTGTCGAAGGGGATCAGGCCGAGCCCCATGAGGCGGATGCCGTAGATGGCGAGCGTGCCGCTGCCGATGGCGACGACGCCGGCGGCGAGGCCATCGAGCCCGTCGATCAGGTTGACCGCGTTGGTCAGCGCGATGACCCAGATCGCCGTGATGAGCGGGATGATGCCCGGCGTGAGGAGGTAGAAGCCGGCAAGCGGGATCTTGAGCTCGTACATCGTCACGCCGAAGAAGTAGAGGATGCTCGCGGCGAGGACCTGCCCTGCCATCTTGGCCGGGGCCGACATGTCGCGTACGTCGTCGATGAGCCCGACGGCGAACATCGCGCCGGAGGCGAGGACGACACCGGTCATCTCGGGCGAGTCGCGGAAGATGCTGCGCAGTTGGGGGATGCACGCCGCCGCGAGCACGGCGACGAGGAACCCGACGAACATCGACGCGCCACCGCCGTAGGGGATCGGTTTCTTGTGCACCGAGCGCTCGCCCGGGTGTGCGACGTAGCCGACGCGGAGCGCGATGCGCTTGGCGGGGACGGTCAGTGCGGCGGTCGAGGCGGCGGCCACCACCAGAACCAGGCCGTACCAGCCGATGTCGGGCATGCGCTATCCGAGGAGATCGGGGTAGGGCGGGAATGCGGCGCAGAGCACGGCGACTTCGGCGCGGACCGCAGCGATCTCTTGTTCGTCGTTGCGGGCCTTGAGGGTGCGCGCGATGAGGTCGGCGACGATCTGCATCTCGCCGGGGCCCATGCCCGCCGTCGTCTCCGCCGCCGTGCCGAGCCGCAGCCCCGACGTCTGGAAGGCGCTGCGGGGATCGTCGGGGATCGTGTTGCGGTTGCACGTGATGCCGGCGCGGTCGAGCGCCTCCTGGGCCTCCTTGCCCGCGAGGTCGGCGTCGAAGGGCCGCAGGTCGACGAGCAACATGTGGTTGTCGGTGCCGCCCGACACCAGGCGGAAGCCGTGGGCGGCGAGTGCGGTGGCCAGGGCGTCGGCGTTCGTCACGATGTCGGCCGCGTACTGGCGGAACTCGGGCTGCGCCGCCTCGGCGAAGGCGACGGCCTTGGCCGCGATCACGTGCTCGAGCGGGCCGCCCTGGAGTCCCGGGAAGACCGCGCTGTCGATCTTCTTGGCCAGCTCCTGGCCGCACACGATGGCGCCGCCGCGCGGGCCGCGCAGCGTCTTGTGGGTCGTGAAGGTGACAACGTCGGCGATGCCGACTGGGCTGGGGTGGGCGCCGCCGGCGATGAGGCCGGCCGGGTGCGCGGCGTCGAACATGAAGTAGGCGCCGATGGAGTCCGCGATCTCTCGGAACGGTTGGGGGTCGATGATGCGGGAGTAGGCGGTCGAGCCGGCGACGATGAGGGCGGGCTTCTCGGTCTTGGCCAGGTGCGCCACCTGGTCGAAGTCGATGACCTCGCCGGGGTTCTCCGGGTCGGAAGACTCGGGCGTGACGCCGTAGGACACGAAGCGCCAGAACTTCGAGACGATCGAGGCGGGGCTCCCGTGGGACAGGTGCCCGCCGTGGTCGAGGCGCATGGCCAGGACGGTGGCGCCCTGTTCGAGCAGCGCCTGGTACACGGCCAGGTTGGCGTTGGCGCCGGCGTGCGGCTGGACGTTGGCGTGCTCGGCGCCGAAGAGGTCCGTGCAGCGGTCGCGGGCGAGGTCCTCGACCTCGTCGATGATGTAGTTGCCGCCGTAGTAGCGGCGCCCGGGGTACCCCTCGGAGTACTTGTTGGTGAGGACCGAGCCGGTCGCTGCCATGACCGCCGGCGAGGTGAAGTTCTCCGAGGCGATCAACTGCAGTGTCGTCTGCTGGCGGTTGAGCTCTTGTCCCAGCAGGTCCTTGACCGCGGGGTCCTCGTCCAACGCGTCGTCGTAGCTGCTCATGGAGTCCCTTCAGGTGCCGTGTGGTGGACGAGTTCTCTTTCGGTCTCGGTGCCGAGCGCGCCGTCGAGGGCGGCCAACTTGGCGATGCGGCGCTCGTGACGTCCCCGGTTCTCGGGCGGCTCCTCGGGCGCATCGAGGAAGGCGGCGAGGGCGTCGATCGCAACCGACACGCCGGTGGTGCGCGCTCCGAAGCAGACCACGTTGGCGTGGTTGTGCCGTCCCGCCAGGGACGCAGTGGTCACGTCGTGCACGACCGCGGCCCGGACGCCGGGCACCTTGTTCGCCGCCATGGCGATGCCGTTGCCCGTGCCGCACACACAGAGGCCCAGGTCGGCCTCTTGGGCCGCAACGGCACGGCCGACCGCGGCGCCGTAGTCGGGGTAGTCAACCGAGGTCGTAGCGTCGTGGGTGCCGAGGTCGGCGACGTCGTGCCCGTGCGCAGCCAGCTCGGCCCGCAGGATCTCCTTGAGGTCGAAACCGGCGTGATCCGAGCCGACGGCGACGCGGATGGAGGTCGAGTCTACCGACGGCCTGGGCCGCCCCTGAGGCCCCCGGGGGGGGCGGGCGGCAGCCGGTACGCTGCTCCGCGCCATGGCCCTCGACCCCCGCACCCCCGTCGTGGTGGGCGTGGGCCAGGTGGTCACCCCTGCGGACGCCGGGCTGGCCGCGGCCGATCGTCCCGAGCCGCTCGAGCTCATGACGGCGGCGCTGTGGGCGGCCGCCGAGGACTGCGACGGCGCCGCCCCGGGGGGCGCCGCACCGGCCGGGCACGCCCTGCTGCACCGGGCCGACAGCGTGCGCGTCGTGGCCCCCCTCGGCTGGCAGGTCCCCAACCCGGCGCTCGCCGTGGCGCAGCGCCTCGGGTACGGCGAAGGGGCCGAGCCACGCCAGCTGGTGCTCTCGGCGATCGGCGGCAATTCCCCCAGGCGCTCATGCACGACGCCTGCCGGAGCATCGGTCGCGGCGAGCTCGACGTGGTCCTGGTCACCGGCGCCGAGGCCATGTACGCCCGCGCCCTGGCGCGGCGCGACCCGGCGAAGCCCTGGCTCGAGTGGACGACCCAGCCGGACGGGACGCCGGCCCCCGAGGTGTTCGGCCTCGACAAGCCGGGCGCGACGGAGCTCGAGATGCAGCGGGGCGTCGTCCTCCCGATCCACGCCTACCCGCTGTTCGAGAACGCACTGCGCGCCGCCCACGGCTGGACGCTCTCGGAGCACGCCGCCCGGATCGGCGCGCTGTGGTCGGGCTTCAGCGAGGTGGCGGCGGCCAACCCGTCGGCGTGGATACGGCGCGCACGTACGGCCGAGGAGATCGTCACCCCGTCGCCGGACAACCGGATGGTCTCGTTCCCCTACCCCAAGCTGTGCACGGCCAATATGCAGGTGGACCAGGGCGCGGGCTACATCGTGTGCTCGGTCGAGGCGGCACGTGCGGCCGGGGTGCCCGAGGAACGCTGGGTCTTCCCGTTGGCCGGCGCCGACGCCCACGACCACTGGTTCATCTCCGAGCGCGACGAGCTGTACCGCTCCCCCGCCATCCGCCTGGCCGGCGGCGCGGCGCTGTCGCTGGCCGGCTTGGGGATCGACGACGTCGCGGCGATCGACCTCTACTCCTGCTTCCCGGTCGTCGTGCAGATGGCGGCGGCGGAGCTCGGGCTGGCGATCGACGATCCGTCGCGGCCGCTGACGCTGACCGGCGGGCTCACGTTCGGTGGCGGCCCGGGGAACAACTACACGTCGCACGGGATCGCCCGGGCCGTCGGTGCGCTGCGGGACGCCCCGGGCACGGCGGCGCTGGTGAGCGGTCTCGGCTGGTACGCGACAAAGCACTCCGTCGGCGTGTACGCCTCACGTCCGCCCGAGGCGGGTGACGGGCCCTTCGCCTGGCGCGACGTGCAGCCCGAGGTCGACGCACTGCCTCGGCGCGCAGTGGACGGGGAGGCGAGCGGCCCGGTCCGGGTCGAGACCTACACGGTGACGTTCGACCGGGAGGGCGCCGTCGAACGCGGCATCGTGGCGTGCCGCACGCCGGCCGACGCCCGGGCCTGGGGCAACATCACCGACGCGGACACCCTGGCCCAGCTGTGCATCGAGGAGGGCGTCGGCCGCACCGGCGTCCTGTCGGCGGACGGTGCGCTCGTGCTGGACGACTGAACACCCCGCTCTCGGCGCTCGTGCGCTCGTGCCCTCGTGCCCTCGTGCCCTCGTGCCCTCGTGCACGTGTATCGCTGCGCTCTCCCCGAAACTTCGACGAATCGGGAGGTCTAACTCCCGAGCGGCCGGAACCAGGAGTCAGGACTCGTGGAAACGGCGACTTTCCTGGAGAGCAGCGCCAATACACCGCCAACGGTGCCGTCGGGCCTCGCGTTGGCGGAGTAGGACCTAGCCGACCTCGACCCCCAGCGTCCGCGCCGTCGGCGAGACCTCCACGGCGCCGCGGTCGGGGAAGGTGCCGAGCACGTGATCGGCCAGATTCGTGGTGACGCCGAACCAGTAGTGCTCGTTGCGGAAGTGATGGTTGCGGTGGGCGCGCCAGACGGACCGGTAGGCGCGGTGCCGGGGGCGATACGACGAGTGGATCAGGAAATGCGTCCATTCGTAGGCGAACAACACGGCGTACGCACCGAGGAGCGCGGAGAGCCCCCGCGAGAGCGGCATCGCCAACAGCAGGACCGCGGCCAGGCCGAGCACGAGCGCGAGCAGCGCCGGCATCGGGATGAACACCAGGCCGGCGTCCTTGGGGTCCGCGTGGTGCGCCCGGTGCTTACGCGCCACGAGGGGATCGATCGTCCGGCCGCCCACCGTGCGCGGCTTGAAGTGCAGCAAGAAGACGTGGATCAGCCACTCGGTGAACGGCTGGGCGGCCACGATCGCCGCGGGGACGACCAGGTCCCACAAGCTCCAGTTCCCGACGACGACCCGACCCACCAGGGTCAGGACGAACACGGCCGCGATCAGCTGTGGCGACCGCCACCCGGCAAACGTACGCGCCGCCGCGCCTAGCGACGGTGCTGAGTCCACGCCACCCACCACGGGGGAATTATGCCCTCCGCCGGGGCGCCGAACCTAGGGTGCAGCATGGCCAAGGCGACGAACGACGGGGTACCCGGGGTGCGCCTCGTCGTTTCGCTCTACCGGGAGTTCGAGCAGGTGGCCCGGGGCGGGGACATGAGCATGGCCCAGTACCGCACGCTGCTCTACCTGCTCGGCGGCTCGCGGCGCGCCGGTGAGCTGGCCGCGGCCAACGCCGTGACCAAACCGACGGTCTCCGCCATGATCAACGGGCTGCGCCAACAGGGTTGGGTGGCCGACACGGTCGACGAGACGGGGGACGGGCGGGTGACGCGGGTCGAGCTCACACGGGCGGGGCGGTCCCGGTTGGCCGAATTCGAGGCGCGGCTGGCCGAGCGGATGGAGGAGCTCCTCCCGGGCGTCGACGTCGCTACGACCCGGGGCTTCTTCGTCGAGCTGTACGACGCCCACGCAGAGACCCGCGAGGACCGGCTCGGCAACGTCTTCGGTAGGGCGCAGCGCAGCCGGATGCGAGACGATTGACAGGAAGCCAGGATTTAGTTAGATTGATCTAACTAAATCCTGTCGAGGCAAAGGGGTGACATGGCTGACATGGCACACGACCTGGTGATCCGGGGCGGCCACGTGGCCGACGGACGGGGCGGCGAGCCGGTGGCGGCCGACGTCGCCGTCGACGGCAACACGATCACCGCAGTGGGGACGATCGGGGCGCGGGGCGCGAGGAGATCGACGCCAAGGGGCTGCTCGTCACGCCCGGCTTCGTCGACATCCACACGCACTACGACGGCCAGGCCACGTGGGACACGTGTCTCGCGCCGTCGAGCTGGCACGGCGTGACCACCGCCGTGATGGGCAACTGCGGCGTGGGCTTCGCGCCGGTGCGTCCCGACGCGCACGATCAGCTCATCTCCTTGATGGAGGGCGTGGAGGACATCCCCGGCGCGGTGCTGCACGAGGGCATCGAGTGGACCTGGGAGAGCTTCGGCGAGTACCTCGACGCGGTCGAGCAGCGGCCGCACGACATCGACCTGTGCGCGCAACTCCCCCACGGCGCCCTGCGTCTCTACGTCATGGGCGAGCGGGCCGCCCGCCTGGAGGATGCGACGCCGGACGACGCGGCGGCCATGCGCCGATTGGCCGCCGAGGCGATGCGCGACGGCGCGGTGGGGTTCTCGACGTCGCGGACGCTCAACCACAAGACCGCCACCGGCGACCCGACGCCGTCGCTGCGGGCGCGGGTCGACGAGCTCGAGGCGATCGCCGCGGGCGTGGCCGACGCCGGGCACGGGGTGATCGAGCTGATCTCCGACTTCTACCCCGATGCCGACAGCGAGTTCGAGCTCGTGCGCTCGATCGTCGCCACATCGGGTCGCCCGCTCTCGCTCTCGCTGGCCCAGAGCCACCGCCAACCCGAGGCGTGGCGCGAGTTGCTGGCGCGGATCGAGGAGTCGGTGGCCGAGGGGCTGCCGATCCGCGCGCAGGTGGCGCCGCGGCCGGTCGGGGTGCTCGTCGGGCTGCAGTCGTCGTACCACCCGTTCCTCATGTTCCCGGCGTGGCGCGAGGTGGCCGGGCTGCCGGTGGACGAACAGGCGCGGGCGTTGCGCGACCCGACGTTCCGCGCCCGCCTGCTCGACGAGATGCCCGAGGAAGACGGAGCGGGCGGGCGGCGGAGCGGGCGGCGCCGGCTCATCAACTACGACAATCTCTTCGTGCTCGGTTCGGTGCCCGACTACGAGCCGTCGGCGGAGGCGAGCGTGGCGCGGATGGCGGTGGCGCGCGACGTCGACCCGGCGGCCTTGATGCTCGACCTGCTGGCCGAGAACGAGGGCGCAACTTCTTGTACTCGCCCTTCTCCAACTTCGCGGACGGGAACCTCGATGCGTGTGGAGCGATGCTCGCCCACCCCGACACGCTCTTCGGCCTGGGCGACGGGGGCGCGCACGTCGGCCTTATCGCCGACGCCAGCTTTCCGACGTACTTCCTCTCGCACTGGGCGCGCGACCGGGCACACGGGCGGATGCCGGTGGGCCGGGTGATCGAGCGGCTGACGATGAACAACGCGCGGGCGGTCGGTCTCGTCGACCGTGGCGTCGTGGCCGAGGGGATGAAGGCCGACCTCAACGTCATCGACTTCGACCACGTCAGCTGCGAGGCGCCCGTGATGGCCTACGACCTGCCCGCCGGCGGCAAGCGGCTGCTGCAGGGGGCGCGCGGGTATTGCGCCACGGTCGTCGATGGTCAGGTCACGTATCGAGACGGGGTGCACACGGGCGCGTTGCCCGGGCGCCTCGTGCGGGGCGGACGAGGAAAGAGGTGACGGCGGCATGACGGATATGACGGACACCACCGAAGCGACCGAAGCGACCGGCGTGACCCGGGAGCTCCACGAGCTGGAGCCGGCGGCGGAGTGGCGAGCGGCGGACGTGGCCGACCCGGGCGCCTGGACCCTGCGGCTCGAGCCCGACGACCACGCCGAGCTGCACGCCGCGCTGACGACGGCGAAGGCGAAGAGCACCGACCCGCTCGACATCACGAAGGACGACTTCCCGCTCGAGGGCGCACTGGCCGCCAAGCTGGAGGGCGCGGTCGACGACCTGCTGCACGGGCGCGGGTTCGTCAGCATCTCCGCCCTCGACGCCGAGCGGTACAGCGACGACGACCTCACGCTCCTCTATTGGGGCATCGGGCTGCACCTGGGCGAGCCGTGGGCCCAGAACAAGCACGGTCACGTGCTGGGCGACGTGACCGATCAGGGCAAGACGATCGACGACCCGACCGTGCGCGGCAACGAGCTGGGCGGCATCGCGCTCGATTACCACACAGACGGCTCCGACCTGGTGGGGCTCCTGTGCCTCCGCGCGGCGCGCACCGGCGGCCTGTCCTGCGTGGCCAACGCGGTGGCGATCCACAACGAGATGGTGCGCTCGTGCCCCGAGCTGGCCGCCGAGCTCTACGAGCCGCTCCCCTACGACGCCCGGGGCGAGCAGGCCAAAGGGACCAGCGGGTTCTATGCGATCCCCGCGTTCACCGAGCACGCCGGCCGGCTCTTCGTGCGCTTCATCCCCCAGTACATCCTCGCCTCGCAGCGCCACCCTGACGCGCCCCGCCTCAGCGAGCGGGCCCGCGCCGCCATCGCGAAGGCGTCAGAGCTGGCCAACGACCCCGACTTCAACGTCTACATGGACCTGCAGCCGGGACAGATGCAATTCATCAACAACTACCACGTGCTCCACGGGCGCACCGCCTACGAGGACGACGTGGCGCACGGGTACAAGCGCCACCTCAAGCGCTTGTGGCTGGCGACCTACGTCCTCACCGACCGGCCGAAGCACTTCGCCGCGTTGGGCCGCACCCACTGGGAGGCCAAGCGTTCGGTGAGCACGCTGCCCGCCGTCGAGCGGGCCCCGTCCGGCTCGTAGGTCCCGCCCCCCGACCGGGCTCCCGTCGTCAAGAGGGCTGCGGACCCCACAGCTCGGGTGACGACGCCCAAAGCGGCGCGTGGGGAACCCTTCCGCCACACGATGGCCTCGAGAATTGCGCCGTGCTCGAGGCGGGCGATCGGGAAGCACCACCTTCGGTGCAGGAAGTCGCGACAGAAGATGGCTCCGCCCAACGTCCCGGGAGCACCGATCGAACCGAGCCACGTGTGCGCCACCCTCTCGTGGACGAGTTGGCCTCGCGTCACCTCTGTCTCGGCATCGTGCGCCGGTACGTCGACCGGATCGGACAGGAACCACCCGGCGACCTCCCGCCAATAGACGTATCTGGCACCGAGGGCTGGGCTACCCCCGGCGTTGGAGAGGCGGGTCCCGGGTTCGCGCCCCGGGCCCGAAGCGCATGAGGTCGGCCGGGCCTCGAGTGGGAGCCGGCCGTAACCGATCCCGCTCAGTGCCGGCCTCCAGACGAGGTCGCGGTCGACGACGACCTGCCGGACCTCGCTCCCCGAACCCCTGTGCTTGGTCGGCAGTGGCCGACCATGGGTCGCCCGCCCCAGGGCCAGCCGTCCCACGCGCCTGTTGCGCACGCGGTCAGCAATCTCGACCGCCTCCGCTGCAATTGGATGCATGATCCCCCCTCCCCAACCGGTTTTCTACGTCGGTCTGCTTCTGGCGGTGACCCAGAGCTCGAAACCACCGCTGGTGAGTCTCGGGGGGCCCAACGCACGAGAGAACACCTCGCTCACCCGGGCGGCGTTGGTCGCCGAGAGGCTCACCAGGACCGCGTCGACGTGCTGGCGGGCCACGAACTCCCTCGCCGCGGCCGCCATGTCGACGTCGGGTGAGGGCCGGGGGTAGTCGGATTTCCGTCCGGCCTCTTCGGCCGCGAGATACTCCTGCACCGCGCCCGGGTCAAGGAGGGGCGCCTGCGCCGCGGGTGGGCCGACCCTCTGCGGCACCATCGCGTAGACACCGGACAGCCGGAACGGAAAGACGGCCTCCGCCTGCCACACCATCGCGCTGTCGTCGGCGGTGAGCGGGTACGGGTAGGTGAGGAGGAGCGGGTCACCCGCGGGGAGCGTGCTCAGGACCGCCGAGGGCAACTTCTGCACCGGTTGGGTCGCAAAGGGCCACGCCGGCAGCCAGGTCAGCCCGACCACCAGGACCACGCCTACCGACGCCACGGTGGCGCGCCGGTTCACCGACCATGACCCGCCGATCAGCTCGGGCCAGTGCACGTCACCGCGATGGATCCGGTCCAACGCGAACGCCAGCACGGCGGCGACACAGGCTGCGGTCGCCACCGTGAAGCGCACGGGGATGATGTCGCTGAGCATGGGCATCTTGGCCAGCACGAGGAACGGCATGGACAGGCTCTTGCCGTGCACGTCGGCGTGGCTGCCAAAGGACAGCACCACCGCGATCAGTCCCAGGGCCGCCGTCAGGCGCACGAGCCGGGACCGACGACACGACCAGACGAGCACGGCCAGCACCGCCAAGACGCCCCAGCCCAAATAGGCACCTTCGAGGAGGGACGAGTACTGCCAGGCACTCGCGCCCGTTGCTCCCAGCACGGGGCGGAACAGTTGGAGGGGGGTGGGTGCCACGAAGTAGCTGAGGTGCGCGGAGAACTGGAAGGCCTGGGGCCACGTCGACCCGCTGTAGTGCCGGGGTCCGGCGAACCCGAACCAGATCGGATAGGCCAACACGACGGCCGAAACGCCGACGGCGACGGCAACTCCCTTGAGCGCCGGCCCGACGGCCGCACGCAGTACGTCCGGCCTCGTCCGGTTCCAGTAGGCACCGGCGATCAGCAATCCGAAGACGCTCATCAGCGCGGTCAACGCCAGCATCTCGGAGGAGATGAAGTACTGCGCCGCGGCCAAAGCGCCCAGTGCCGCGCCCCACCGGAGCGGGTGACGCGGTCGGTTGAAGAGCTCGACGAGTGTCGCGACGATCAAGGGGAGCAGCGCCAGGAAGACCAGGTTCAGGTGCTGGCTGCCCTCGTTGACGATGGAGGGGGAGAAGCCGAAGGCGAGCCCACCGAACGCTGCGGCCGGCGCCCAGACCTTCCAGCGCCGGAGGACCCAGTACGCGGCGGTGGCGGACGCCGGCATGGCGAGGGCGAAACAGATATTCACACTCGCGACCGGTCCGGCCAGCAGGGTGAGGGGCGCGAAGAGCACGCCGAGGAGCGACGTCGACGTCAGCTGCCCCAGGTTCAGCCCGTAGGGCGCGTTCACCGCAGCACTGAAGAGCGGGTTGTGCCCGGTGGCCAGCGCGTGCGCCGTCCAGCCGAAGAACCACACCATCTGTCCCGGGTCGCCGTAGGGCTGGGCGACGAGCCGCCCGGAGCTGTCCGAGAGGACGGGCCAATACGCAACGACACCGAGCGCCACGTAGATCGCGAGGACCGTGACGGAGAACGTGTGCCGGCGGAGCCAACCGGGTCCCGAGCGCGCCGGCTCGGGCTTGCGGGTGACGGCGGCCACCCGTCGGAACGGTGACGTCACCCTGTTGCTCGAAGTCCGGGCGGACGCCGCGATCGGTGAGGACGGTGGGCGTCATCGCCGCGCTCGGACGCGAACCGCCTGCCGGCACCCCCCTCAGGAACCTCCCCACACCACCAGCTTCGGCCGAGTGGGAGGGCATCACAAGAGGCGGCGCACGGCGGCAACCTGACTGCTACCGATCGTCCGGTCGGGCCGTTTGTCTCTAGGCCTTTTGGCCCAGAGATTGGCGGCAAACCGAAGCGGCGCGGGGCCCGCTCCTGCGTCAGCCCTTAGGCCGCGACCGCCCGAACCAGCGCTTGCGCGCCCGCATCGCCATGGTGGCGTCGATGAAGTTCGACGGCAACGCACCCTCACGCAGGACGCGAACCGGGGTGACGGTCGCGTCGACGAGCGTCGGCAGCTGGCCGTCCCGGCGCCCGCCGTCGACGACCAGCGCGACGTCCGCGACGTCGAAGGCGTGGGCCACCTCGGTCGCCTCGTTGAAGGTGAGCGGGATGGTGCGCCACGGCCCGTGTTCCTTGCAGAGCCGGCGCATCGCCCGGCCGTCCGGCATGCCCACCGTCACGGCCCAGCCGCCAAGTTCGCCCTCCAGGGACTCGTGCAGCTCACCTTCGTCGGCGAGTGCGGGGGTGGCTCCGTTCGTGGCACCGGCGTCGCCCGCATCTCCGTCGGGCTCGGCCGACGCGACCGACTCGGACGACTCGTCGTCGCCGGACGGCTTCGCCCCGGCGATCGCCCGCGGCAAGAAGACGTCGACCGGCCCGGGCCAGCAGCGGTTGAGGAGGCTCTCGACCTCGTCGCTCCATCCCGAGGTCAGGCCCCGCACGTCGTCGAGATTGCCGACGGCGTAGTGCGGCCCGTCGGGGTCGGCCGCCAACGCTTCGAGGCGGGCCTCGGCGCCGGGCGTGCCCACCTGCACGGCGAGGCAGTAGCCGCCGACCCCCGGCACGGCGACGACCGCACCGTCGGCCAGCGCCGTGCCGATGTCGGTGTCGGACGGCCCGACGAGCGGCGGGCTCGCCGCGTCGCCGTCCTGGAACTCCGGGACCGGGCCGACGCGTCCCGAAATGCGCGGGACGCCAGCCGGGCCGGCGCTCGTCACGGGCTCGGACAGGTCGGCCAGGCCGGCGTCGTCCCAACCCGCCTGCCCGTGCGCCTCGTGCGCCTCGTGCGACTCGGCGGGTTCGGCCGTCGCGGCCTTCTCGTCTTCACCCGAGCCGGCTGTGTCTTCGTACTCCCCCATTCCCCTCTTCTCTACTCGCTGCGCCGGGCGACCAACGCGCGCGGCCGCCCGGCCAGGTCCAGTTCCACCCTGGTTTCCCGATAACCGAGGGCGTCGGCCACGGCAGTCGCCGCGCTGGCCTGGTGCGGAGCGAGCTCCACGACGACGGTGCCGGAACGCCGCAACCAGGTGAGCGATTGGCCCAGGACGGCCTCGATGTCGGCCAGGCCAGGCGTGCCGTCACCGCCCGCACCAGCGATCAGCGCGGCCCGGGGCTCGCGCCGGACCTCGGCGTCCAGGCCAGGCCACTCCTCCTCGCTGACGTAGGGCGGGTTGGAGACGACCAGGTCGACCAGGCCCCGCAACCGCTCGGGCAGCGGCTCGAGCCAGCTGCCCTTGGCCAACGTCACGACCGGCACCGGCGCCGCGCCACCCTGAGAACCGTCGACCACGGCGTCGATATTCGTCGCAGCGACCTCCAAGGCGTCGCTGCTGGTGTCCGTCGCCCATACCTCGGCGAGCAACGACGACCCGAGCTCGCTCGCCAGCGCCAGCGTGATCGCCCCCGACCCCGTGCCGGCGTCGACCACCACCAGCCCTTCTCGATCTCGGTCCCCACCAGCGGCCAGGCGCCGCGCCTCGGCCAGTGCCACCTCGACAACTTGCTCCGTCTCGGGCCGTGGGATCAGCACCCGCGGATCGACGGTCAGGTCCAGCCCGCGGAACGCCCAGTGCCCGAAGATGTACTGCAAGGGCTCCCCGGCCGCCCGAAGTGCAGCCATGGTGCGCGCCACGGAGGCCGCGCCCACGTCCAATGATCCGTCCGCGGACCCGACAGGCCCGAGCCCGAGCACCTCGTCGACGATGAAGCGCGCCTCGTGGGGCGCCACCACCTCGGACAGTTCCGCCATCAGCTCACGCAGGCTCCGTCCCAGCCCGGCGGCCGACGGCGGCGGCGGCGGCGCAGCCGCAGCCGAACCCGCAGGCGCCGCGGCCGCGCGCGGCGTCACGCGCCCTCGGCCTCCTCACCGGCCAGTTGCCGCGCCCGCTTGTCCGCCATCAACGCGTCCGTCAGCTCGGTGAGGTCGCCCGCCAGCACCTGGTCGAGCTTGTAGAGGGTGAGGTTGATCCGGTGGTCGGTGACCCGGTTCTCCTTGTAGTTATACGTGCGGATCTTGTCGGTGCGGCTCCCTGCGCCGACCTGGCCGCGGCGCTGGGCCGACATCTCGGCCTCCTGGCGGTCCTGCTCGGCCTTGAGCAACCGCGCCCGCAACACGACCATCGCCTTGGCCCGGTTCTGGATCTGGCTCTTCTCGTCCTGCATCGCCACGACCGTCCCGGTAGGGATGTGCGTGATGCGCACCGCCGAGTCCGTCGTGTTGACGGACTGCCCGCCGGGGCCGGTGGAGCGGTAGACGTCGATCTTGAGGTCGTTGGGGTCGATCTCCACCTCGACCTCCTTCGCCTCGGGCAGCACGGTGACCGTCGCGGTGGAGGTGTGGATGCGTCCCTTGGCCTCGGTGGCCGGCACGCGCTGCACGCGGTGAGTGCCCGCCTCGTGCTCCAGGCGGATGTAGGCGTCCGGGCCCTTGACGACGAAGACCGCCTCGTTGATGCCGTCCTTGTCGGATGCGTCCTCCGCCAGGACCTCGACCTTCCACTTGTTCATCGCCGCGTACCGGAGGTACATGTCGTACAGGTCGCGCGCGAACAGGTTCGCCTCGTCGCCGCCCACGGCACCGCGGATCTCCATGATGACGTTGCGACCCTCGTTGGGGTCCTTCGGCAGCAGCAGCGTCTCCATGCGGGCGTCGAGCATCTCGACCCGCGCTTCGGATTCCTCCACCTCTTGGCGCATCGTCTCGCGGTCGTCGCCCGAGGCGTCGGTCAGCATCTCGCGGGCCGTCGCCACGTCCTCGCGGGCCGCCGTCAGGTCGTGCCAGGTCTTGACGATCTCGCCGAGCTCCTTGTGGCGTCGCGACAGGTCGCGCAGCTTGTCGGAGTCCGAAAGCGTGACCGGATCGGCCAGATCGGCCTCGACGGCGTTGAACTCCGCCTCGAGCGCGGCCATCCGGTCATCGATCATGGTGCTTCCAGGCTAGGGAGTAGTGCGGGCGCGCCGCGACCAGGCGTCGAAACGACGGATTTCGGGGCGATCATCTCGCGCCCGCTCCGGGCGACACCGGCGGAGCGCCGGCGTCGATGCCCAAAGGGAGGTTCGTTCAGTCCTCGGTGGCGGTGGGCGCCTCGGCCCCGGCCTCGGCCTCGGCCGGCTTCGCCTTGGCCCGGCCCTTGCGCTCGCCATAGCGGCGCTGGAAGCGCTCGACCCGGCCACCGGAGTCGACCAGCTTCTGCTTGCCGGTGAAGAAGGGGTGGCACTCGTTGCACAGCTCGACGTGGAGGTCGGCCTTGGTGGAGTGCGTCGTGAAGGTGTTGCCGCACGAGCACTTGACCGTCGCCTCGAGGTAGGTGGGGTGGATGTCGGTCTTCATGGGTGTCTCCAGACTCGTGAGTCGGACCAGTGTACGGCGTGCGCCGCCCGGTCCTCCGGTAGGTAAAACGACAGGGACGGGCCGGACATTCCCGGCCCCGCCGGGCCGCAGCCCCGCCGGGCCGCAGGGCCGCCAGGCCCGCTGGCTAGGTGCCCGGCCCCTTGGCGATCTCGGCCAGGAACTCGTCGTTGCTCGAGGTGGTGCGGATCTTGTCCATCAGCAGCTCGAGCCCCGCGGCGTCCTTGCCGTCGGAGGCCAGGGCGTTGAGGACCCGGCGCAGCTTCCACACCTGCTGGAGCTGGCCCCGCTCGAAGAGCAGCTCCTCGTGGCGGGTGGAGCTGGCGTTGACGTCGATGGCCGGGTAGAGGCGGCGCTCCGAGAGCCGGCGGTCGAGCCGCAGCTCCATGTTGCCGGTGCCCTTGAACTCTTCGAAGATGACCTCGTCCATCTTCGAGCCGGTCTCCACCAAGGCGGAGGCCAGGATCGTCAGCGAGCCGCCCTCTTCGATGTTGCGCGCCGCCCCGAAGAACTTCTTGGGCGGGTACAGCGCACCCGAGTCGACACCACCGGACATGATGCGGCCCGTCGCCGGTGCCGCCAGGTTGTAGGCCCGGGCCAAGCGGGTGATGCCGTCCAGGACGATCACGACGTCGCGGCCCATCTCGACGAGCCGCTTGGCCCGCTCGATGGCGAGCTCGGCCACCTGCGTGTGCTCGTCGGCCGGCCGGTCGAAGGTCGACGCGATGACCTCGCCCTTGACCGAGCGCCGCATGTCGGTGACTTCCTCGGGCCGCTCGTCCACCAGCAGCACCATGAGGTGCACCTCGGGGTTGTTGGCCTCGATGGAATGGGCGATCTGCTTCATCACCGTGGTCTTGCCGGCCTTGGGCGGCGAGACGATCATGCCGCGCTGCCCCTTGCCGATCGGCGAGAGCAGGTCCACGATCCGGGCCGTCAGGTTGTCCTTGTCCCCGGGCATCTCGAGGTTGAGCCTCGAGTCGGGGAACAACGGCGTCAGGTCCTCGAACCTCGGACGGTTCTTCGCCGCCTCGGGGTCGAGCCCCGAGATCGAGTCGATCCGCAGCAGCGCCGGGTACTTCTCGTTGTTCGACGCCGGGCGGCAGGCGCCCTCGACGTAGTCGCCCCGGCGCAGCGCGAAGCGCCGGGCCTGGCTGATCGAGACGTACACGTCCTTGGTCGAGGGCAGGTATCCCTCGCAACGCAGGAAGCCGTAGCCCTCGTCGCGCAGGTCCAACATGCCCTTTACTTCGACCATCTCGCCCGTGTACGGCTGATCCTGGCCACCGCCGCCCTGCAGCTCGCCGCCCTGCCCGCCCGGGCCGCGCTCGCGACCACGACGCCGGCGGCTGCGGCGGTTGCCGACGTCGCCGTCGGACTGACTGTTGCTGTTGCTGTTGCTGGTTCTGGTTCTGGTTGTTCCGGTTGTTCCGGTTGCCCTGACCGCCGCTTTGACCGCCACCGCCGCCCCCTTGGCCGTTCTGGCGTGGCGCGGGGCCGGAGTCTGCTGCGAGGTCGGGTGGCTCGACGAAGATCGCCGGGCGGGCGTCGCCGGCGGGCTCGGCGGTCGCCGTCGCCACTGCGCTCTCCCCCGAGTCCGTGTCCGGGCTCGAGGCGCCGTCGGACGCGCCGTCCGAGTTGGCGGCCGCGGTCGTCGGCGTGGAGTCGCCTGCGCCGGCGGTTGCGTCAGCCGCACCGACCGAGTCCACACCGTTGGTGGATTCGGCGGCGCCGGCCGTCGCGGAAGCCGAGCGGGAGCGGCGAGATGGCTTAGCGCTGTTCCCAGCGTCCCCCTCGCCGTCCCCGTTTGACGCTGCACCGCCGGACCCTGAGGTCACGCCGGTCGCGTCGAGAATCTGGTCAATTACGTCGGCTTTCTTCGTCCGGCTGTTCGTCTTGAGCGACATGGCCTGAGCGATGGCACTGAGCTCATCGCGCTCCTTGCCTTCGAGAACCGAACGTTCGAGCTGCTGTTCCGCAGTCATCGGGCTCCTCATCTAGAGGGTCGTCGCCGGCCCGGCGGAATCCGCGCGCGGCGAGAAAGTTTCAGGTTGGAGAAGGACCTTGCGTGTGAAAGCCCTCCCCCGAGGGTCACCGCTGCTGCGTCTGGCTCTCCCGAGACCGCTTGTACCCGCGGAGAGCGCCTTGAAGCGCAGTGGGGATAACGACACTTTAGCGGGAACGGCGGGTCGTGCCAACACAGCCCCCGTTCGGACCGATCCCGTCACCGTTCCTCTGCCTAGCCGGGGCCTCGCTCCGACCAGGGCCGGAACCGGGTTCAGAGCGAAATCTCGGCCAGGACCGTGTCGAGATCGAGATCGATCACCGACGGAACGGAGATCGCCTTGATGGCCAGGTCCGGGTCCTTCAGGCCGTGGCCGGTCAAGACGCAGACCACCTTCGACCCCGCCGGCACGCCTTGCTGCAGCAGGCCCGCTACCGAGGCGGACGACGCCGCCTCGCAGAACACGGACTCCTCTTTGGCGAGGAATTTGTAGGCCTCCAAGATTTCTTCGTCGGTGACGGCCGAGATCGACCCGCCGGACTCGGACGCGGCGGCCGTGGCCGAGTACCAACTGGCCGGGTTCCCGATGCGGATCGCGGTGGCGATCGTCTCGGGGTTCTCGACCGGGTGGCCGAGCACGATCGGTGCCGCACCGGCTGCTTGGAAACCGAGCATCCGGGGCAGCTTCGTGCTGCGTCCCGCCTCCTTGTACTGAAGATAACCCCGCCAGTAGGCCGAAATATTCCCGGCGTTGCCCACCGGGATGCAGTGGACGTCCGGAGCGTCACCCAGCACGTCGACGATCTCGAAGGCGCCCGTCTTCTGCCCCTCGATGCGATGCGGGTTGACCGAGTTGACCACGGTGATGGGTGCGTGGTTCGGCAGGTCGCGCACGATCGTCAGCAGCTGGTCGAAGTTGCCGCGCACCTGCAGCACCCGTGCGCCGTGCATGAGGGCCTGCGCCAGCTTGCCCAGTGCGATATGGCCGTCGGGGATCAGGACGACGCACGCCAGTCCGGCCCGCGAGGCGTACGCCGCCGCGGACGCCGACGTGTTGCCCGTCGACGCGCACACCACCGCCTTTGCGCCCTCGTCCACCGCCATGGAGATCGCCATCGTCATACCGCGGTCCTTGAAGCTGCCCGTGGGGTTGGCGCCCTCGACCTTCAGCCACACCTCGGCGTTCACGCGCTCGGACAGGCGCGGCGCCGGAACCAGCGGCGTGCCGCCCTCGAGCAGCGTGACGACCGGTGTGCGCTCGGTCACCGCCAGGAAGTCGCGGTACTCGGTGATGACGCCGCGCCATCCGGCGCTCACGACGTGCCGCCGTTGTCGTCGTGCTCGCCGATCACGCGGAGCACTCCGCTCACGCGGTCGACTGCCTGAAGCTGGCGCAACGCGTCGATGGTGGCCAACAGGTCACCCTCGCGTGCGACGTGCGTGAGGAAGATGAGGCGCGCCTCTTCGGCCAGGCCGACCTGCTCCATGGCGCGGATCGAGACGTGGTGATCACCGAAGATCTTGGCCACGGCGGCCAGCACGCCGGGGCGGTCGGCCACGTCCATGCTGAGGTAGAAGGCCGAGCGCAGGTCGTCCTGGGCCCGCACGCTCGTGCTGGTGCGTTTGGGCGCCGGCGCCGGCGCACCGGCCAGCAGGTTGCGGGAGGCGTCGACGAGGTCACCCAACATGGCGCTCGCCGTCGGGCCACCGCCCGCGCCCCGGCCATAGAGCATGAGCTCGCCGCTCACCGCGCCCTCGACGAAGACAGCGTTGAACGCGCCGCGCACCGCGGCCAGGGGATGGGTCCGCGGGACCATCGCCGGGTGCACGCGTACCGAGAGCTCCGGCCCGCCGTCGACCAACTCCGCGATGGCCAGGAGCTTGACCGAGTACCCCAGGTGCGCCGCGTACGCGATATCGGCCGCACTGATGCCGCTGATGCCCTCGCGGTAGACGTCGCTGTCGACGATGTCGGAGCCGAACGCGAGCGAAGCGAGGATGGCGGCCTTCGCCGCGGCATCGTGCCCCTCGACGTCGGCCGTGGGGTCGCGCTCAGCCAGGCCCAGCGCCTGCGCCTCGCGCAGCACGTCGTCGTAGCTGTCCCCCTTCTCCTCCATCCGGGTCAGGATGTAATTCGTCGTCCCGTTGACGATCCCCATCACCCGGACGATCTGCTCGCCCGCCAGTGACTCGCGTAGCGGGCGGATGACCGGGATCGCGCCGGCGACCGCCGCCTCGTAGAGGAGGTCCACGCCCGCCGCCGCTGCGACCTCGGCCAGCTCGGCGCCGGCGACGGCCAGCAGGGCCTTGTTCCCGGTGACGACCGGCTTCCCGTTGCGCAGCGCGGTCTCGACCAGCTCGTGGGCCGGGTGCAGGCCGCCGATGAGCTCCACGACGACGTCGACGTCGTCCCGGGCGACGAGGGCGGCGGCGTCCGTCCCGATCAGGGTGGTGTCGATCCCGGGGCCACGGGGTTTGGTGGAGTCCGCCACCGCGATGCCGACGAGCTCGAGGCGGATGCCGGTGCGGTCGGCCACGTCGTCGGCTCGGGTGAGCAGGATCTCGGCCAGCGCACTGCCCACGTTGCCGCATCCCAAGAGTGCGACCCGCACCGTTGGCGCCGGGTGCGCGTGGGGACCACCCTGCATCGGCTCGGAGTGCATGCCGATCGGCAGCTTCGCCTGGGCTGCGGTCACCTCCAAACGGTACAGGCTGCCCACGGCCACCACGGCCGACGGCGGACAGCGCCCCGACATCTGTTTTCCCTGTGCACGGACCTACTCTGGCGAGAGGCCGGGTGGTACTAGCACCACGCTCGGGCGCGGGCTGCCTGCATTGAGTGCCCCCGTGGCACTCGGCACACTTTGGCGCAGGAGGTTCGATGTCGTTGCCCGGAATGATGTTGAGGACCGGCCTGCGGCATCGCTGGAAATCGTGGTTGGCGCTCTCTCTGCTCATCGCGCTGGCGGTCGGATTGGTGCTGGCAGGGGCGCAAACGGCGCGGCGCACCGCCACGGCCTTTCCACAGTATGAGTCGGCCCACGGGTACGACCTCTTTGCCTACGCCGTGAACCCGATCTCGAATGTCGCAGCCCTTCCGGGAGTCGCGGCCTCGGTACATCTTGAGATCCCCGGGAGCGGCGTGCCGAGGTGTTCCACGTGCACGAGCCAGATCAACGAGAACGACTTCGCGGTCCAGGAGACAACGCCCGAGCAGCTGGCCCGGGTGGTCAAGCTCGTGAGCGGCCAGCTGCCCGACCAGTCCGACCCCGAACAAGTCATCGCCTCGGCCAATCTCGCGTCGTTGGGCGTCCACGTCGGCACCGTGTTCCACGTCCCCCTCGTCTCGTCCGCCCAACGCGCCTCCCTCTACAGCAACGCGACCATCACGCCAGCGGGGCCCACGGTGACGCTCCGGGTGGTCGGAATGGAGATAGCGGAATTCGAGTTCCCGACGAACTCCATACCGTCCTACGATCTCTTCGCCACCGACGCGTTCGCCCGGAAGTACAACGCGGGCACCGTGCTGTTCAACGCGTATCTGGTCCGGCTCCACGGAGGAGCACGCAGTCTTCCCCGGTTCGAAAGTGCGGCGAAGGCCGCTGGGATCGTCGGCTCGACCGATCTCGATGGGAGCGCGAGCTCCATCTCGAGCTCTCTCGAGCCCCAAGCCGTCGGGTGGTGGATCCTCACGGCATTGATTGCCTTGGTCGGGCTCCTGGTGCTCGCACAAGCGCTCGCGCGCCAGACGGCCATCGACGGAGAGGATCACCCCGTTCTGCGGGCGGTCGGCGCCACAGAACGACAGCTGTTTGTCTGCTCGATCGCTCGGACGGTGGTGCTCGGCTTCGTCGGGGTGTGCGGGGCCGTCGCGCTGGCGGCCGGTCTGTCCTCCTTCACCCCGGTGGGCGAAGCCCGGCTTGCCGATCCCGATCCCGGGTTCGCGTTCGACCCGCTCTTGCTGCTCGGAGGCGCCGCGGTCGCGTTGGCGGTCGTCGTCGTCATCGGGTTCTGGCCGGCGGTCAAGGCGTCTCGGCCCGCGTCGACCGACGAACACCCGGCGTCGCGGCCTTCGCGCGTCGTCGAAGCCGTGTCGGCGTCGGGCGCACCGCCGACCATGCTGATCGGAGTCCGGAACGCGCTCGAACGGGGTCGCGGCCGGAACGCCGTGCCCGTGGGCTCCGCCATGGTTGGATCGATCCTCGCCGTGGCGGCCCTGTGCGGGGCCGTCGTCTTCAGCTCCAGCCTCACCTCGTTGACGACGACGCCAACGCAGTACGGGCAGGGTTTCGATGCATGGTTCTCGTCCAACGGCACGGGAACGCCGGCCCAGAGCGAGCAGCTTCTGGCTGCGCTCGAACGGCCGGGGATCACGGCGGTCCTGGCGGGTATCGCGGGTGCGGTGACGATCAACGGCAGGGAGGTTCCCGCCCTTGCCGGACAGAGTGTCCGCGGCCCGTATCTCATGACCGTCTCGTCCGGGGCCCAGCCCACGGTTACCGACCAGGTTCTCCTCGGCCCCAAGACGATGAGCGAGCTCGGTGTCCACATCGGATCAAGGGTGCACGTCAATTTCCCGTCGGCGGACGCCGCACCTGGCCAGGACCACTTCTTCACCGTCGTCGGCACCACCGAGTTGCCGGCTGACTTCAACAGCGGCGCGCTCGGGACGGGTGCCGTGTTCACCCTGGCCGGCTTCCTCGGACACGGCTGCCCGGCCGGAACGGGCCGGCCAGCCTGCCTCGCGTCGTCAGTTATGAACGGCAGCGGTGCCTTCCTGGTGCGGAGGGCGCCGGGACCAACAGGCGAAGCCGCCCTTGCGGCACTCGGCCACGCTTACCCGTCTCAGGTGAACATCCCCCAGCCCCCCACGAACCTGGTCAATTTCGGCGAGGCGGTGAACTTCCCGCTGATCCTCGGCCTCATCGTCGCGCTCTTCGGGATCGCCACCCTCCTCCACCTCCTCCTCATGAGCCTCAATCGGCGCCGGCGAGAGACCGGCCTGTTGAAGTCGCTCGGGATGGTACGCCGCCAGATCATCTCCTGTGTCTCTTGGCAGACGACGACAATCGCCGTGATCGCGATCGTGGTCGGCATACCGCTCGGGATCGCGGCCGGGCGTCTCGTCTGGTCGGCCTTCGCCAACAACGTCGGCGTCGGGACCCTGCCCGTGGTGACCGTCGCCGCGGTCGTGGCCGTAGCTCTCGGCACGCTGGTCGTTGCCAACGTCTTGGCCGTGGTGCCGGCGCTCCTCGCAGCCCGTGAACGGCCGGCGTCACTCTTCCGGTCCGAGTGACCCTCCTGCTGGCCTAAGCACGCTCGTCTCGACCGAGTCGGCCGGGGAGGCGTCAGGCGTCGAGCTGAATGAGATCGTCGAAGGTCTCGCGTCGCACGACGACCCGCGCCGTGTGGTCCCCGACGAACAGGACGGCGGGCCGTGGCACCTTGTTGTAGTTGGACGCCATCGAATAGCCGTACGCGCCGGTGACCGGCGTGGCCAAGATGTCGCCCACCACGAGATCATCCGGCACGAACGCGTCGGGCACGACGAGGTCGCCGCTCTCGCAGTGCTTGCCCACGACGCGGACCGGCTGCGGACGGTGCGCAAGCGCGGCACGCGGCAGGAAGGCCTCGTATCCGCTGCCGTAGAGGACAGGCCGCGGGTTGTCGCTCATCCCTCCGTCGACGCTCACGTAGGTGCGGATGCCAGGGAGATGCTTTACCGTCCCGACGGTGTAGAGCGTGATGCCAGCGGTCGCGGCGATGGAACGGCCCGGCTCGGCCGAGATACGCGTGGCGGGGTCCACCCCAGCCTCGGCACAGGCGGCACGCGTCACTTCGGCCCACTCTCGTTGGCTCGGGGCGCGC
This sequence comes from uncultured Acidimicrobiaceae bacterium, assembly GCA_963783995.1. GTDB lineage: Bacteria > Actinomycetota > Acidimicrobiia > Acidimicrobiales > RAAP-2 > Bog-473. The sequence goes on along the minus strand of CAWAPU010000004.1, from coordinate 549,046 downwards.
TCACCGTTGAGATAGGGCACGCCCAGCCCGCCGCCCACCACGAGCTCGGGAAGCTCGAGCGGGGCGAAGAACGCGCCGAGCACCTCAGCCGCTTGCTCGAACGACGACGCCTCGAACACCTGACTTCCGATATGCGCATGCACGCCGACCAGTTCGACACCCGGCATGAGCTCAAGGGCGGCCACCGCCTCGGACGCAGCTCCCGACGAGACCGAAAACCCGAACTTCGAGTCCTCCTGACCCGTCCGAACGAACTCGTGGGTGTGCGCTTCGACGCCGGGCGTGACCCGCACGAGCACCCGAGGTCGGTCCGAAGAAGGCGGCAGGGTCTCGCTTAGCACGCCCAGCCGGGCCATCTCGTCGAAGGAATCGACGACGATGCGTCCAACTCCGTGGTCGAGCGCGGCGGCGAGCTCATCGGTGGACTTGTTGTTCCCGTGCAGGACGAGGCGCTCGGCGGGAACGCCGGCCGACAGGGCGACAAAGAGCTCGCCCCCGGAGGCGACGTCGAGATGCAGTCCCTCCTCATAGGCGAGACGGGCCATGGCCCGGCACAAGAAGGCCTTCGTGGCGTAGGCGACGCCATCGCCCCAGGCGTTCACTGCCTCGCGGCTGGCGTGACGAAGTTGGTCCTCGTCGTAGACGAAGAGCGGCGTGCCGAACTCCGCAGCCAGCTCGAGGAGATCGATGCCACCTATGTGGAGGTGGCCCTTCTCATCGACCTCGGCGGTGCGCGGCAGAAGTTGCCGCTCCAGAGGCGCTGTCGCGAGGTCGTGATCCACCGGCATGGACGTGCAGGATACGGCAGCGTTTGAGCCCGTCGTGCCTGGTGGGGCAGGGGTCCAGGACTGACGGCTACGATCTGATCTCTTCGCGCGCGGTCACGCGCATCGGAGCGGGCAGTGCCCGCCCCCGTAGCTCAGCGGATAGAGCACCGGCCTCCGGAGCCGGTGGCGCAGGTTCGAGTCCTGCCGGGGGCGCTTTACAAGCTCAACGCACAGGAAAACCAACGAAGCCCGCGACGACCGTGATGCCCATCATCATCCAGGCGACGTAGTCCCCGACATGGCCTGAGTGAAGCTTTTGCAGGAACTCAATCGGCCGATACGCCGACCGCAATGAGGGCAAGAAACGGTCCACGACGCGGCGGCCGTAAAGCGCGGCCCCGGCGATGAGACACGCCAGCGCGGCGGATACGAAACCCAGGACAAGGCCGAGCCCCGTCCAATTCGAGACGTTGGGCGCAGACAGCATTCGTGAAGAGCCGTAAAGGGCCTGCCGGGCGTAGGCCGCCGAGTCGATGAAGGTGGCGGCGGCTCGGTTGGCCACACTGTGGGCACCCGGAATCAAGCCGAGCGCAAATCCCCCAGCCAGGAGGACCGCAATGGCAGCACCCATGGTCCAAGGAAGCCGTTCGAACCGCGGCTCCCCCATCTCACCACCACTGCCACTCGCCCTGACTTCGCTCCATTCGTTGGGCTTCGGACCCAGCGCGAAGTACACCCGACCGGCGACGCGTAGGACGGCAGCCCCCGTGAGGGCCGAGACAGCCACGAAGAGTGCCGGCACCCACGGGTATCCGGCGGCGGCTCCCGCTTCTTCACTCAGCGCCTTGCCCAGCGCCGTGCCGAAGGGCGGAAGACCAGCGAGGCCCAGCGCACCGATGACGAGCGCCACTCCCATGAGCTTGTCACCGGTCCCCCTGCCAAAGAGGTCGTACTCGTCGACGCTCCCGTATCGAGCCAGCATCACCCCGGCAATGAGGAACAGGGCACCCTTGACGGCAGCGTGTCCGGCCACGTACAGGAGCGCCCCGGCCGTGCCGCTCAGGCTGAGGCAGGCAAGGGCAACCACGAAGAGTCCGACGTGCGCGATCGTCGAGTAGGCGAGCAAGCGCTTGAAGTGCCGTTGGGACAGTGCCATCACCGCCCCCAAAACTGCGGTCACCGCTCCGAGCACGATAAAAGTCCGGCGCACGTCGGCCATCGGCAGGATCGGAGCGAACACCGTCCAATAGATCCGAAAAACGCCATAGATCCCGAGGGGCACCATCACACCCGAGAACAGCAAGCAGACGGGTGCTGGCGCAACGGCGTGCGCGTCGGCCAGCCAGAAGTGGAACGGCACCATGGCACCCTTCACCAAGAAGCCGACAAGGACAAGCACGAACGCCGCCACGATCAAGGCGTCCGGCCGTTGGTGGACCAACGCGTCGTGCAGCTGGGGTAGGCCGACGCTGCCGGTGCGGGCGAAGATAAGCCCGAGCCCGGCCAGCGAGAAGTAGGCGCCCAGGCTGTTCACAAGGCCGAAGTTGATGCCACCTTGAAGGGCCGACTCGTCCTCCACCACGATCGCCGTCAGCCCGTAGGCGGCCGCTCCCATCAGCTCGAAGAACACGAACAGGTCGAAGAGGTCGCCGGTGAGGGAGAAGCCGATCATGCCCGCGAGAAACAACAACATGAGGCAGTGGTAGTGAGCTTCGACGGCGTCGAGGTAGCGCACGCTGTAGAGGAAGGCGATCGCCATCAGGCAACAGGCGAGCAATGCAATGCCGGCACCCAGCGGATCCACCACAAATACGATTCCGACGCTGTAGCCATGGTGCGGAGTCCATCCAGCAGCCCAGCTCACGATGCGACCACCCGCTGACGTGGCCAGGAGGTAGCCCAGCAGGCCGGTCAGACCGAGTGCAGTTCCGATCGCGATGAGGTCGACGATCAGGCGGGGCAGATTGCGGCCCGCCACGAGGAGGGCGCAGGACATGACAATGGGGAGAGCCACGGCGATCGGCGCGAGCATGGCCGCGCCGTTGTCGAAATTGGCCACACCAGGCACCGGACGCGCCGCTAACCCCGGATCGCGTTCAGCTCGTCCGGGTCGATCGTCTTGTTGCGCTTGTGGATCTGGATGGCGATGGCGAGCAGCATGGAGGTGACCGTCGCCGAGACGACAATGTCAGTGAGAGCCATGGCTTGGACGAGTGGATCCACGACGTGCAGGGTCGGCTTTGAGGCCGGCTCCCCGAAGAGTGGCGGGCCAGCGCCCCACTGGTAGCCGATGGAGAGCAGGAGCACGTAGGTCCCCGACTGGGAGACGGCCAGGCAGACGACGGACCGGATGAGATTGTCGGAACGCATGATTCCGAACGCGCCGATGAGGAGCAACCAGCCCGCAACAAAGTAGGCATAGTCACTCATGTAGCTCGCCCCTTCGCTTCCGGCTTGTCGGAGATGGGGCGAACGGTCAGGGCCTGCTCAAGGAACTTCGAGATCAGCACAACGACACCCGAGGCCACCTCGATCCCGACCACGCCATTGAGGAGCGGAACCGTCCCAGCCGAGAAGAGATCGCCGAAGGTGCCTTGAGCGATGACGTTCGTCAGGAAGGACGCACCGACAAGCACCCCCGAGATCCCGAGACAGGCGAAGGCGCCGGCTCCGATGGCCTCGGCCCACTCGAATGGGCGCACCGGCCGGGCTTTCTGCAGCACGCGATAGGTGCCGGCCACGTACAGCAGATGCACGGCGGTCCCTAGGATCACACCACCCTGGAAGCCTCCCCCAGGTGTCAAGTGGCCGTGTGCAATCACGTCGAGTCCAATGATGACGGTGACCGGCAAGAAGAAGAGGCCGCCGAAAACCGTGGAGTCGAGCGGCTTCGCGGAGCTGAGGTCACGCTCCTCCGTTTCGTCGACGGCGGGACGGAGGATCACGGTGATCACCATCACGCTGGCGAGAAAGATCGACTCCTCCCCCAAGGTGTCGAGGCCGCGCTGGTCGAAGTTGATGCTCGATACGACATTGGCGGTGGCATGGCGGGCGGCGGCCGGGATAGAGGCATCCCGATAGGGGTGTGAACTCCCGCCGAAGGCCGGGAGTTTCAAGACGGCGAGCGACAGGAGGACGATGAGGCCAGCCGCCCCGAGGCCGAAGACGACGTAACGGCCGGTGCGGGTCATGATCTCCGCGCTTGCCGCGGTCCCAGCATCACGGGCTAGGGGCGGGCCTGAATCCGCTTGATCGCCAGCATCACGATAAGGGGGACGACCGCGGTCCCGACCCCGATCTGGCTCAGGGCGACGTCAGGGGCACTCAGACTGAGGAAGAGAGTGCCGAGCAGGACGCCGTAGGCGGACAGCATGATGGCCTGACGGGTCGGCTTCTCGGTGAGCACAACGGCGGTGCCGCCGAGAAGTACCAAGGTCAGCGCGGCCCCGACGATGGCGGTCATTGGGGCGTCTGAGCATCGACCTTGTCACGGGCCTGAGCCATCAACCGGCCCGTGGCCGCCGCCGTGACGGGCCCGGCGACGAAGAGCAGTCCGGCCACCAGAAGGATCGTCCCCGCGGTCATGCCCCAGCCAGTCTGAATACACAGCCCGACGGCGACCAGGGGGCCGGCCACGGAAGTGATCGGGGTCACGAAGTGCAGGCGGTTGAGCTCGTCTGCTCCTATCAGGAGTGCGCCGATCACGGATGCGATGACGACCGCCACCCCGAGCCCGACGCAGGACAACGCGATGTCGTGGGCCATCACAGATCACCGTCCTGCAAGAGCCGGGTGAAAACGAGTGTGCCCGCAACCGAAAGAGGAACGAGGACGAGCGGCACGATGAGTTCGGATGGCTGGTCGCTGACTTCGACAAAAATGAGCATGAACAGGACGGCGATAGCGGTGCCCATTTCGAGGGCCACCAGCCGGTTGAAGCAGTGTCCGATGGCGCTCATTCCGAGGATGGGCCCGAGGCCGCCGACAAGAAGCAGGAGCGCGAGCACCGCGTAACCGCTCATGGCCTGGCGAAGCTCTGCTCCATGCGAATCCCCGCGGTCGGGAGGCTGTGCAACGTCATGACACCTTCGCCGTTGACATCGACGACGAGTGACGCGGGAGTCACCGTTGTCCCCAAGGTGGCGAGAGCCCGGCGGGTGGATGCTCGCGGCGACGAGCCGCCAGCATCGACATCCATCGTCTCGAAGTGGCCGTGGCTCTGACGTCGCAGGAGAGACAAACCCAAAACCTGCAGAGCATCCGAGGTGACGGCGAACGGCAGCAGCAGGGCTGGCCTCAGCGGCACCGCCTTCCAATCCCAAGACATCCCCACGACCCGCTGAGCCGCGACCGCGATTACGCCGACGACGAGAGCGCTCGCCGTCCCCACGAGGAGCTCGCCCCATGACACCGCGGAGAGCGTGAGGAGCCAGATGCCGAGTGCGGCCAGGCTCCACAGCGTCGCCCCGAAAAGGTTACGAACCATCGACCTCGACATTGGTCAACTCGCTCCCGAGGAGGTCAGCGGTACCCCCTCATTTCATCACTATGCATTTCCGACCACTTCTTGGCCTAAACAGGGTGGCCGCGCGTCCCCCGGGACTTGTCGGGCCGAACGGCTCGTGCATAAGAGGCCTTCTCGGTTGCCGTGGCGGCCAGGGCACGTACGAACGTTCCCATTGTCGAAGGAAGCGACCGCAGGAAGCTGGGATCGGTGAAGCCGCCGGCCCTGTTGTCGAACCCTCCGTGGGCTCCCCAGTCGGCTTCGCTGTCGACCGCGAGGTAGAGATTGGCGCGGCGGTCGGGCGAGATCGACTCGGCTTCGAGTTGCGTCTGCCACGCCCCGAGGGCTGCATACCGGTTGGCCAGATTGGGAAAGAGCCGGCCCAGGACGACGAGCAGCTTGTTCCAGGATCCTAGGACTCGAACAGGTCGTTCGCCGAGGGCAGCCGCCGCGATGGATCGAGCGGCACGCTCTGGCTGATAAATCGGTGGGACCGGTTGGGGATGATGAGTCAACGAGGTGGCGCACCAGTCGAACTGTGGCGTGTTCACGGCGGGCAGGTGGACCATGTGCAGGCGTACGTGGCTTCCGTCGTGCAGCAGCTCAGCACGCGTTGATTCGAAGAATCCACGACACGCGAATTTCGACGCACAGTAGGCGGACTGCAGTGGTATGCCGACGAAGGACAGTGCCGATCCGACATTGACGATCGTGCCCCGATCCCGAGGCCGCATGCGTTCGAGGGCGGCCATCGTTCCCCAGACCTGACCCAGGAACGTGACCTCCACGGCCCGCTGGAATTCATCGGGGTGACAATCCCACGAAGGTGTGAACACCGTGGCCATCGCATTGTTCACCCAGACATCGATCGGACCGAGCTGGGTCTCCACCTCGCTAGCCGCTGCGTCGACCTCCTCGTATCGAGCCACGTCCGCGGGCAGGCTCAGCGCCCGCACCCCGCATGCTTCAATCTCCCGGGAGGCGGCGCCGAGCCCCGCCTCGCCCCGAGCCAAGAGACCGACATCGAATCCACGCTCGGCAAGTTCGCGCGCCACCGACCGCCCGACTCCGGCCGAGGCTCCGGTGACGACGGCTACCTTCCGGATAGCCATGGCGTGCCGTCTCGAGTCATTGATCGGTGTGGGGAATCAACGGCGCCGGCGGCGCTACTCGGCTCGAGCGCGCAGGAAGCCATAGAGCAGATGCAGGTAGTCCGCCGTTCGGGCCACGGCACTCACGGAAACCACCGCCGTGGTGAGCGTCGGGGCGGCGACACTGCCGGCGACGAGGCCTGTCGCGACCCACTGGTCCAGGCAAAAGGGGCACGTGAGCAACTCGCCGATTGCACGCCTCGGCCCGCTTCCGATGACCTCCTCGTTCACCTCGCCCTCGCCGGCTGGCCCCTTGAACGCAGTGAACGGACGCCGGACAGGAGATGTGACCGAGTCTTTGCTGATCAGACGGCTGATGTGCTCTGCGGCGAGGGCGTAGAGGGCAAAGTTCCACGGTGAGAGTGGACGCAATCCGAAGCGCTTACAGCGCAGCACCAGCGCGAGCGCCGCGGTGAGCACTCCGTAGCTGGCCATGATGCCGGTGTAGCTCTTCAGGGGACGAGGGTCATTGCGCCGACCACTGGATGTCTCGTTCTCATGATCGCTTGCACCCGTATCGGCAGCGCGACCGCTGGCGTTTGCCATCTCGTCGCCAGAGGTCTGGCGTCGTTGTCTCGTGGTCTGGGAGGCCATGGTGCGTGCTTACCCGCGCTCCGTTCTCCGCAATCCCCCTTCATTTCAGCCGCGGGACCGCTTCGGTGCCATGACTTCGCCCGAGACCGGCTCCCGGCTCTTGCCATCACGATGCGAATGTCCGATCCGTTTGCAATGCAAATCCCCAGGGTAGAAACCGGATCCAATGTCTGGCCTAACGGGATCCGACGCAACGACTCCGGAGCAAGACGAGACGTTCTCGGCAGGTGAGACCGGGGGAGCGAAAGAAGTCTCCTCGGCAGGGGCCGAAATCATCATTGGTGAAGTTCCCGCAGAAGACGATCCGACCACGCTGCTATGGACAGCGCGCTGCACCGAGCCGACGCATGATCTGCTGGGCAATTTCGACAGTCGGTCACAAGCAGAAGAGGCCGGAGCTCTCCATATGGAGACACACCACCAGACTGAGTCGTAGGCGCTGTCCTCCTTGCGTTTCTTCGCGGTCAGGCCACAGATGCCGTTGATCTGAGGTAATCCGCGGCACGGGCGGCGAGGGCCATGATGGTCAGGGCTGGGTTGGCGCTCCCCTGCGTCGGGCACACGCTGCCGTCGACTATGAACAGATTCGGCACCGCAAAGGAACGCAAATTTGCGTCCACCACGCCATCCCGCTCGGACAGCGACATACGGCAGCCCCCGATGAGATGCGCTTGGCGATTGATCGTTATCGCCTCAGCCGCACCGGCTGCATGGTGCATGTCCTCCATGACCTTCGTCGCCGCCTTGACGAGAGCCCGGTCGTTGTCGCAGAGGGAATAGGAGAAGTTCGCCACGGGTAGACCGTGCCGATCAGTCTCATCGGCCAGCGTGATCCGATTATCAGGGAGAGGGAGGAACTCGCAGAGGGCCCCGAAGGTGGCCCAGTGCACAGAGTCGCGCATGTACTCCCGCAACGTCTCGCCCCAGTGTCCCTGTGCACAGACATGCTCGGCGAAGACGATTGGCAACGGCGAGATGCACTGCAAGGAGAACCCTCGCTTGTAGCTCTTCTTCGGATCGGTCTCGTAGAAAGCCTCGGAGGAGCATTCGGGTGGTGGGGCCTTGTAGGACCTGATCTCTTCGTCGTAACGCCCGGTCGTTTGCGGGGCGCCTTGCACCATGACATAGCGACCCACCTGGTCGAAGTCGTTACACACGCCGTCAGGAAATTGCGGGCAGGCAGAGTTGAGTAACAGGCGCGGCGTCTCGATGGAGTATCCCGCGACCGCCACCAACCGTGCTCTCTGGCGATACTCCCGCCCCTCGTGAAAGTAGACGATCCCGGTCGCTCGGCGCTGATCGTCGATCTCGATGCGGCTCACCATGCAGTCCGGTCGGATTTCAGCGCCATGAGCCAGCGCGTCGGGAACATGGGTAATCAACGGCGAGGCCTTTGCGTTGACCTTGCATCCCTGCAAACAAAAACCTCGATAGATGCAGTGTGAACGGTTGCCGAAGCGCCCGTTCGTAATGGCCACCGGTCCAATCCGGACATCAATGCCGGCCGCCAGCGCAGCACGCTGAAAGGCCTGCCCGTTCGCGCCCATGGGGTGCGGCGAATGTGGATACCGGTGCGGGTCCCCCCAGGGCCAGTTCTGGCCCGCCACGGGCAGCTCAGCCTCGAGGAGTTCGTAGTGCGTCTTCAGATCGCGGTACTCGATCGGCCAGTCGGCGCCGACACCGTCATTCGTGAAGGTGCGGAAATCAGAAGGATGGAAGCGGGGTACATAGCCGGCAAAATGCACCATGGAGCCTCCAACGCCCCGCCCGGAATTATTGCTGCCGAGTTCGACCGGATCTGCTCCAGAGATCACTCTGGGTTCGTTCCAGTAGAGCTGGTGCGACCCCGCCTCGTCACTGACCCAGTCCTTGTCGGGATCCCAGAAGGGCCCCGCGTCGAGCACCACGACGTCCCAACCGCGCCGGGCCAGCCGCTGGGCCAAGACGGAGCCCCCGGCGCCGCATCCGACAATCACGACGTCAACCACGTCGTTATTGGCGAAGCGGCGCATATCACGACGCAACTGATGGTTCGTCCGCGACCCGTCGTTCGGCAAGAGCCACGCGGATTCGTTTCGCCGACGAACTCCGTTCATCCGGCGACCGTCCTTTGGCTCTGCGTCTTCTCCGAGGACAATCCCGCGGCGTGCCTCTGCTTGGCCGCATCGGACCTCTCGATCCATGGGACGGGATCCTGCGCGTCTCGCTCTTCAACCTCCCAGGGCTCACGTGCCCCTAACGCCAAATGCTTGTAGCCGCGGGGGTACGCCGGGCCGCCGAATCCGATCTCGTTCCAGGCCCATGGATGGGCGTAAAAGGCGCTGCAGGCGTACCGCATCCACAAGGAGAAGAGACGTGAGGCCGGCAGTCGATGCCAGCTTCCCTGACACAATCGCACCCCTTCGATGATGTCGCGTTGCTCGGTGCGTCCAAGTTGCGCGAAGGGGCGCCCAAAGTCACTGCGCGCCGTCTCGTCGAGCGCGGCGATCGACTGACGCCATGCCTCCGGATCGTCGGGCATGTCTTCGTAGCGGAACCCATCGCCCCGGCGGTCGGCGAGGCGCCCGTCGATCATCTCGAAGACGGGCACGCGGGGGTCTTCGTCTTGGGCCAAGAGCCGGTCCAGCAGCGCTCGGACGGTGGGCTCCTCCTCCGCAGTGAAGAACCGCGCCGGAGCGGGCGGACCGAGGCGAGCGGTCACTACGGCCTTGGAGACGTCGTCCCACGCCGGCTTCTGCCGCATGACGTCATAACCAGGAAACCGCTGCTGGGCCGAGCCCGGAGTGACCCCCATGCGTTACCTTTCGCGGCGCAGAACAGAGGCAACGAGCCCCATGCCACCCACAAGCCCGAAGAGGAGGGGCGCGAACGTGGGGGGGCCCATTTCGGCGTTGTAGATGACGAAGTTGCGTCCGAACCCCCCTGGACGCTGAGCGACACCGCGTAGGTGGAGGTATTCGCCCTGCAAGCTGTTGAACAGCACGACGCTCGAGATCACAGGCAGAAACGTCTTGGCCGCCCGCTTGGAGAACATTCCGGCGACCCCTGCCGCGGCCATGGCCGGGGTGAGCGCGACCGGGATCCACATCATCCGGTTGGCGAAGCTGGCACGATCGTGCTCGAGCCAGATCTCGACCCCGGTGATCAGCGCGCCCACGCCCGTCAGGCCGGCCAGGCTCCGTTCGAAGCGGCCGTGTCGCACGTTCTGGAGCAGACGGTCTATCCCGACGAGACCGTCCCCGGCGCTCAGCCCCTTTCGCCCCATGGAGGGCCGGATCTTGGCAGCGAAATTCATGCGCGCATCTCGGTGATCTTGTCGCGGAACAGGGTGCTGGCGATGCTCGCTTTCCGAGGCTGACCCGCCAAGAAGGCCTTGACAAACCCCTTCGCCTGCTCGTACTCCACCTTGCCAGGCATCGGTGGCTCATCCGGATTGACCAATACATCGACCAGCGCGGGACCTGGATAACTCAGTGCCTCCTTGAGGGCACTCTCTACGTCACCCGCCTTCTCGACCCGGATGCCCAGGCCACCACAGGCCTGGGCCCAAGGAGCGAAATCGGGCGCCCGACCGAAACGGATGCCGTACTCCGGGTAGCCGAGCACGAGCTGTTCCCACATGATCTGTCCGAGCGACGCGTTGTTGTTGACGATCACCTTGATCGGCAGGTCGTAGCGGCACGCCGTGCCGAACTCTGCCATGAGCATGGCGAAACCTCCGTCGCCGACGAACGCGATGCACTGCCGACGCGGATGGGCGATCTGGTTGGCGATCGTGTAAGGCAAACCGGGAGCCATGGTGGCCAGGTTCCCCGACAGGTAGAAGGCGCGCTGGTCCCGGATGGTGAAATGACGGGCTGCCCAGGTAGCGATCGTCCCCGAGTCCGACGTCAGAATGGCGTCGTTGTCGGCCAGGCGATCGATGACGTGCATCAGGTACTGCGGTTGGATCGGGTCGGTTTCGATCGACTCCAGGGCGTGCATCCTTTCCCGCCAATTGCCCATCTTCTTTTGCAGATCGTCGAGAAAGGTTCGATCGGTGGACTCCGCGATGTGCGGCAACAGAGCCGTAAGACCCGCTGCCGCGTCGGCGATCATCGGCACCTCGGTCGCGATCCGATTGCCGGCCCGAATCGGGTCGGCCTCAATTTGCACGACCTTGCACTGCCCTGGTTCGGGCAGGTACTTGGTGTACGGGAAATTCGTCCCTACCATGAACAGCGTGTCGCAGCCTTCCATGGCGTCGATAGCCGGCGCCGTCCCCAAGAGCCCGATGCCTCCGATGCAGAGCGGGTGGTCATCGGGGATCACTGCCTTCCCCGGCAGCGTCTTGATGACCGGACTGCCCAAACGTTCGGCCGTCTGCAATACCTCTTCGCGCGCGCCGAGCGCTCCAGCGCCGACGAGCATCACGGCTTTGGTGCCGGCGTTGAGCACCTCGGCCGCCGCCAGGACATCCTCGTGGCGGGGCAGGCCCGAAGCTGGCAGATAGATAGGCGCCGTCGGCTGATTCACTGCCGGTGCGGGGGCGCTCCAAGGGTTGGCACCAGCCTCAGCGATCTGGATGTCGGTGGGGATGGTCAAATGAGCGACTCCCCGGCGCGTGAGGGCATGGCGTATCGCGACGTCGACCAGCGTTGGCAATTGCGCCGGTACCAGGATCATTTCGTTGTACTCGGCGACGTCGATGAACAGTTTCTCGAGGGCGACTTCCTGCTGGTAGCCCGTCCCCAGCATCTGGGTCTCCTGCATCCCCGTGATGGCGAGGACAGGAGCGTGATCGAGCTTGGCGTCATAGAGCCCATTCAGCAGATGGATGGCTCCCGGGCCTGAGGTGGCGAGGCAGACACCGAGGCGACCGGTCGACTTCGCGTATCCGGTGGCCATGAAGGCTGCGGCCTCTTCGTGATGCACGAGGACAAAGCGGATTCTGTCCTGGCGCCGCAGGCCCTCCATGATCCCGTTGATGCCGTCGCCCGGCAACCCGAAGATCGTGTCGACCCCCCAATCGGCCAGTCGTTCGATCAGCACTTCCGAGGCGATTTTCGACATGCTGTAGCAACTCCCTTCCGCAGCCTGGGTTGGGCGCTTGACGGAGCGGTACTACCCGCGGCCGGAGCGCTCCAACCATCCCGAAAATGGCTCCGTTGACGGCATCGGCTGTTTCGGCGTGACGTAGCGCGGGCATGAGAAACCACCACGAAAAGCGGCGCGACGGAGGAGCAGACGTTGACAGACGGAGATGCGCACGCCGCGGTGAGTTCAGTGCCGCGCGGGTCGTTCCCGCACGAGCTGCGCGACTACGCCCTCTTGGCCGACGGCCAGCGCGGGATCTTGGCGGACCCGGACGGTGAGCTTGCGTGGATGTGCTTTCCGACGTGGTCGGACCCGGCCGTTCTCGCCAGCCTGCTGGGTTCAGGAGGCTCGTACCGGATCCGACCGAACGGGCGCTACGTACCCGGAGGTGCCTATGAGGATGGCACGCTCATCTGGCGCCAACGGTGGGTAACCGACAGCGGCGTTATCGAGTGCCGCCAAGCCCTGGCCTATCCCGGGCGTCCGGACCGCGCCGTGATCCTGCGACGTGTATCGGCGCTCGACAGTGACGCCCGGCTTTCGGCCTTTGTGGCCCTTGCCAACGACTACGGACGGAGGCCCAGCAAACCTTGGTCCCGTGAGGGCACCGGCACCGCCTGGGAGACATCCCTCGATGGAATCCACGCCCGCTGGAGCGGCGCCGCCAACGCAGAACCAATGGAGAGCACCGACGGTCCCGGCCTCCTCCTAGATCTCCGCTTGAGCCGGGGTGCCACGCACGATTTCGTGCTCGAGTTGCAGCGCAGGCCCTTCTCGGCCGACGACAGGACCCCCGCCGAGGAGTTGTGGCGCCAAACGTCCACGAGTTGGGCCGCGCGTGTTCCGCAATGCCGCGAGATGGCGGCCGGGCGTGACGTGCGCCAGTCCTTCGCCGTCCTCCGGGGCTTGACGGACTCGGACGGCGCGACGGTTGCCTCGGTCACGACGGCTCTGCCCGAACGGGCGGAGGCCGGCCGCAATTACGACTACCGCTACGGCTGGATCCGCGACGTCTGCTACATCGGTCACGCCGGCGCGGCGGTCGAAGGAGGCGAGACCATGCTCGACGACGCAGTGCGTTGGGTCTGCGCCCGTGTCTTGGCGGACGGAGCCTCCACGAGCCCGGCGTACCGGGGTGACGGCAGCCCCGTCCCGGATCCTATTTCCCTCGGGTTGCCCGGCTATCCCGGTGGCTCGGACATCGTCGGCAATCGGGTCCGCGACCAATTCCAGCTCGATGTCTTCGGCGAGGTCCTCCTCTTGTTGGCGAACGCTGCGTCGCAGGACCGCCTCGACGCCGACGGCTGGGACGCCGCCGAGTTGGCGATCGGGGCCATCGGCGAGCGTTCCGAGGAGAAGGAGCATGGGATTTGGGAGATCGGGCCCGATCACTGGACGCACAGCAGGCTCATCTGCGTCGCCGGGCTGCGGGCAATCGCTGACTACGCTCCACTGTCGCGTCACGTCACGAGGGCCCTGTCATTGGCCGATCACCTGCTCAGCGCGGCCGATCGCACCGCCCTTCACCCCTCAGGCCGTTGGCAGCGGTCGCCGGGCGATGCGCGCGTCGACGCCGCCCTTTTGCTCTCCGAGATTCGTGGGGCTGTCGCGCCGGACGATCCCCGCTCCGTGGCCACCCGGCGGGCCGTCATCGACGAGTTGTGCGACGACGACTACATCTACCGCTATGCCGAGCCAGGCGAACCGCTCGGGGAGAACGAGGGCGCCTTTCTGATCTGTAACTTCTGGATGTCCCTGGCCTATCTGGGGTGCGGTGAGCCGACCAAGGGGTCCCAGTACTTCGAGAGAACGCGGGCGTCGTGCAGTTCGAGCGGCCTGTTCTCGGAAGAGTACGACGTGGCGCAGCGGCAATTGCGAGGCAACCTGCCCCAGTCCTTCGTTCACGCCCTCCTGATCGAGACCGCCGCGGCGATCGGCCGGGCCTGACGTGGCTGTCCCCGTTGAGGAGCTCGCAACCCGCACCTACACCATCCCGACCGACCAGCCCGAGGCAGACGGGACGCTCGAATGGCGGTCGACCACCATGGTGACGGCCGAAATCCGTGCTGGTGGGACAACGGGGCTCGGGTGGACGTACGCCTCTCGAGCGTCTGAGACCATCATCGAGGACGTCCTGTCCGCGAACGTCGTCGGCTCGGACCTCCTCGGCACGGCAGCCGCCCACGAGCACATGGTCCGAGCCTGTCGCAATATCGGTCGGCCGGGTGCGGTCAGCTGTGCCATTTCCGCCGTCGACATCGCTCTATGGGATTGCAAGGCCCGGCATCTCGGCGTCCCCCTGGCAGACCTGTTCGGCCGGTGCACGGACGAGGTCGCCATCTACGGAAGCGGCGGCTTTACCACCTACGACGAGGAGGCGGCACGGGCCCAACTGGAGCAATGGGTGGGCGAGTGGGCAATCCCCAGGGTGAAGATCAAGATCGGCGAGGCATGGGGGGACCGGCCCGAGCGCGACTTGGCCAGAACCGCCTTCGCCCGGGCTGTCATCGGTGACGGCGTCTCGCTGTTCGTCGACGCCAACGGTGCCTACAGCCGCAAACAGGCCATCCGGATGGGCCGTGAGCTGGCCGACACGGCGGGCATCTCATGGTTCGAAGAGCCTGTGTCGTCGGACGATCTCACCGGCCTGCGACTCGTCCGAGACGCACTTGCCATCGACGTCGCGGCAGGAGAGTACGGCTACGACGAGGCGTACTTCGCCCGCATGGTCGCGGCGGGGGCGGTGGACTGCCTCCAGATCGACGTGACTCGCTGCGGCGGCTACACCACTTGGCTCCGTGCAGCAGCCCTCGCCGGTACGCAGGGCTTGGAGATATCGGCGCACTGCGCTCCGAATTTGCACGCGCACGTGGGCCTCAGTGTGCCCCACATGCGCCACATCGAGTACTTCCATGACCACCAGCGCATCGAGTCGTTGCTCTTCGACGGCGCGCTCGATCCCACGGGCGGCCGCCTTCGGCCCTACCTTGATCTGCCGGGTCACGGCATGGCGCTCAAGGAGTCGACGGCCGCGGCCTATCGGCGTTGATGTCGCTCCACGCCTCCCTTTGCTTAAACGGTTTGCGGGCTTTGAACCCGGGGAACGCGTCGAAAGAGACCACTGGAGGTTGTCATGGCCGAAATAGGAGCGTTTCTATCGAGTGAGGAACACGGTCCGACCGCACTGGTAGCCCAAGCAAAGCTGGCTGAAGAAGCAGGAATGCGGTCCGTTTTCATCTCGGACCATTTTCATCCGTGGATCGATCGGCAGGGCGAGAGTCCGTTCGTGTGGAGTGTCATCGGCGCAATCGGTGCCTCGACGTCGCACAAGGTTACGACGGGAGTCACCTGTCCCACGGTGCGGATTCACCCGGCGATCCTGGCCCAAGCCGCAGCAACTTCACAGCTCCTGCTCGAAGGGAGGTTCGTCTTCGGAGTCGGCTCGGGCGAGGCCCTGAACGAGCACATCCTGGGCCATAGGTGGCCGCCGGTCGAGACCAGGCTCGAGATGCTCGAGGAGTCCGTCGAGGTCATTCGCAAGCTTTGGGAGGGTGGGTTGGTCACCCATCACGGCCGCTACTACACCGTGGAGAACGCCCGCATTTACTCGATGCCCGAAGATCCGCCTCCGATCCTTGTGTCGGCGTTCGGTCCCGAAGCGGCGGACGTCGCCGCCCGCATCGGCGATGGCTTGGTGACGGTGCAGCCCGACAGGGAACTCCTGGATCGATACCGGAAGAACGGCGGGGAGGGTCGCGCCATAGCGGCCTTGAAGGTCTGCTGGGACGAGGACGAGCAAGTGGCCCGCAAGCTCGCCCATGAACTGTGGCCCACTGAGGGAGTCCAGGGCCAGCTTGCTCAGGAGCTGGCGCTGCCCTCCTACTTCGAGGCGGCTGCCGCCAATGTCACGGAGGAGATGATTGCAAAGCAGATCGCCTGCGGTCCGGACCCTGAGCGGCACGTGCAGACGATCAAGAAATACCTGACGCGGGATTCGACGAGGTATACGTCAACCAGATTGGTCCCGATCAGGAAGGTTTCTTCCGTTTCTACGAACGGGAACTTCGCTCACGTCTGGGGGTATGAGGAGGCCGCGCCGGCCGGTGGGTGAGGTGACCTCCTTGGTTCAACTCACGGCAAAGGAACTCGTCAGCTTTCGTCGCCGCTTTTGTGCGACTCCTCTTCGACCTCTTCGGGGGTCGAGGCCTCGCGGGACAGTGGTGGATCGGTAGGCGCCCTCTTCGCGGACTTGGGGTTGTTCGAAGGGGAAGGTCGTCCGTCGGTTGTCATGATCGCTAAGTACCCCGAGCGGGGCCAATTATTCTTCCGCGGCCGTTGAGGGGCGAGGCCAGATCAGACGCACAATGGGCCCGCATGATCTGAGAAGCGAGCCTGAATGTGGCTGCTCCGGGTATGCACGTCCCATGGCTTCTCCAAAGAACGGCCGTTGGCCAGACGATCTCGCTGGGCGAGTGCTCTGCCTTGGGATCATTCCTGCGTGGGGGCTGCCCGGACTGGCAGATTGGATGTGCCACCGTCGCACTCGTATCGAGGACCCCGGTCACGGCGGCCTCCGAGAATCGCTCCTTCATATTCTCATGTTCACCGAGGGCGCCGTCCCCCTCGGCCTCACTCTCCTTGCTGAGCCGAGTCCATTAGTGGTCGGCGCCCTGGCCGCGTCGGCCGTCGTTCACCAGACCACCGCCAACTGGGACCTGAGAGTGGCGCACGACAGTGAGCGGGAGGTTTCGCCGACCGAACAACAGATCCATACGGCCCTCGAGGCAATACCGTTTGTCGTCTGTCTGCTGGAAGCCCTGCAGATGGCCAGCACCGGAGATCGTTCCTGGAAGCTCCGGCGCAAAGCCCGCCCCCTCCCAGCGGCCTATGTGGCCGCAGTACTCCTGGCCACGGGAACAACCGGGGTTCTCCCACACCTCGAGGAGCTGTGGCGTTGTCTCCGGCGAGCGAGCCGAGAGGATGGCACCGTCGGCTCCGGCACTGCAGGCGCCGCCGTAGCCGCGTGGAGAGATGGAATCCGCGGAAGCTCGGCGCTGAAGTGACTGTTCATGGTGTGTCAGGACATCGGATACTGCCAATCAGGGCAGCTCAAGCTTGAGAGTGGCAGTCCGTGCCCGGGCCGAGCACGAGGCGTCGCCGCGGGGATCGGTCTGGGGGCGACCATCTCGACGCTGGGGTCGGCGCCCTGTGAGCGCCTTGTCACCGAGCGCGCGTCACGGTGATCTCGCCCCGGTCCGCCCGGTCACCACCTTTCGTGTCCAGTCGACTGCCGGTTGCATTGACGCCGGCGTCCCTCAGTATCAAGATTCCTCAGAGAGTTAGGTCGATGCTCAGCGGGGCTCCCAACATGGACGCCGTGGACCTGCAACCTCAGGGACTGTCGGAGCAGACGCAGCCGGCAAGGACGCGCCTCCACCACCTACCCGTTGTTCCACCTGATCGCTCCACCAGAGGCAGTTCGTGCGCCCGGTGTACCGACTCCTCCCTCGGCCCGCGGGACTCGTGGCTCGCAATCTGCCAACTCGTGAGCTTCGCCGGCATAGCGGCGTTCGTTATCGCGGTCCTCGCACTTCATGGAATCCAGGCCAACTTGGATCCTGCCGAGCACACCATCAGCGAATACTCACTGGGCAGTTTCGGGTGGCTCATGCGGGCGGCATTCCTGGCGCTCGGCGTGGCCACGCTGTCCACAGGCAAGCCTTTACCTCATCTTCAGACCATCTCGGCAGCACCTCGCGGGACTGCTCATGCTTTCCGGCGTGGCCATCGGACTGTTCCTCGATGCCGGATTCAACACCGATCGACTTGGGGTCGCGGAAACATTTGATGGAGCGATCCACGGAGTCGGAACCTTGGTGCTTGCCCTGGCCCTGCCCGGGGCTGCGTTCGCCTTCGGCTCCGACCTCGTCCGTCACTCCATCTCGAGACCGATAGGGACGTGGCTCTTGATTCTGGGTACCACACAACTCGGCGCCGTCGTTCTCTTTGAGATGAACCCGACATCGGTGCGGGGCTGGACGGAGCGCGTGGTCGGCGTGTGCGCGGTGATCACGTTGGCGCTGTTGCACAACCTCTCTCGCACGAACGAACGCTCGCGATTACTCAATACGGCACCTCACAGCGCGGGAAGCGACCCGATCTCGGATCTCTCGACCCTCTCCACAAGCGATTGATCCCCTGAGCCTGCTCTGATGGTTCCGGCCGAGGCCACGAGTCGCCGCCGGCAGGACCCGACGAACCGCGTGGCCCCTATCCACGGTACGATGAGGTTCTCGTCCCCTTGGGAGAGTCGCCTCGCTTGGGCAGGACGGCCATCTTGGCCGACGTCGCCCCGTGCAGGCTCGACGCCTCGACCGAGCCTCTTTGAGGAGCTTGCACGTGCGCGTCCCGAATTTGCCCATCGATGGCCTGGAAGGCCGCGCTCGCTCGTTGGGGATTCTCAGCTCCTTCCCCCCGACCGCGTGCGGTCTGGCCACCTTCACCGCCGCCCTGGCCTCCGGTTTGGCGGCGAACCATGCCGAAGTGGGCGTCGTGCGGATCCTGGACGACGCCTGCGATTCGACCCCGCAAGGTGATCGGGTCGTGGGCCACCTGGTCAATGGATCGCGTCGCTCGCTGATTTCGACCTCGGACTCGCTGAACCAATTCGACGTCAGCGGTGATACAGCACGAGTACGGCCTCTATGGAGGCGCCGACGGGGAAGACGTCCTCGAGATCCTCGGCGGCCTCGACGTCCCCTCCATCGTGATCGCCCACACGATCCTCGCTCACCCGACGCCGCATCAGCGGATTGTGCTGAACGAAGTTGTCGCGCTGGCCGACCGAGTGGTGGTGATGACGGAGGCGGCCCGGGTTCGACTGTGTGATGGCTTCGACGTTGACGCTCGCAAAGTGACGACCATTGCCCATGGTGCCGCCATCCCTGCTCGACGTGTGGTGCCGGACCGCTCTGATCGACCCGTCATCTTGACGTGGGGTCTCATTGGCCCGGGCAAGGGGATCGAGCGAGCCATCGACGCGATGCGATCGTTGCATGACCTCCCGATGCGGCCGCGTTATCTGGTCGCCGGTCGAACCCATCCCAAAGTTCTCGCCACACACGGAGAGTCGTACCGTCGCGACCGAATTGCGCAGGCGGAGCGGCACGGGATCTCCTCGTCGGTCGATTTCGATGACGACTACCGAGATGTCGCGGCCCTCACCAGCTTGATCCAGTCCAGCAAAGTGGTCGTGCTGCCGTATGACTCCAAGGACCAGGTGACCTCCGGCGTCCTCGTTGATGCCATTGCAGCTGGGAGACCGGTGGTCGCGACGGCATTTCCGCACGCCATTGAATTGCTGTCCAGCGGTGCCGGAATGGTGGTCGACCACGACGACCCTGATGCGATGGCGCTCGCACTGAAAAGGGTGCTCACCCGACCCGAGCTCGCCGCCAGCATGGCCGCGGAGGCATCGCGCCTGGCGCCAAGCCTTGGGTGGTCGGTGATCGCAGGCGAGTACCTGGGCGAGGCCAACCGCCTGCTCGACGAACGTCTGGCGTTGGTGTGACCTCCGCTCCGCTACCTCCTGAGCCGAACTTCAGCCACCTCATCGCCATGACAGATGAACGAGGCACCTTCGAGCACGCCCTGTTTCGTGAGCCGAGACCCCAGCACGGCTACTGCACCGACGACATGGCTCGCGTGCTGGTCGTCGCGACACGGGAGCCATATGCCACGCCGGGACTACGCCACTTGGCCGTGCTGAGTCTGCGTTTTCTTCTCGAAGCACTGGAACCGCAAGGCAAGTGTCGGAACCGGATGAACCGGGTTGGCACATGGAACGATCCTCCGGCTCTCGACGACTGCTGGGGTAGGTGCATCTTGGGACTCGGCACCGCGGTGTCGCAGAGCGACGACGACGTCATACGACATCGGGCCACTCGCGGGCTCGTGCAAGCAACGAGAGGACGCTCGACCTGGCCGAAGGCGATGGCGTTCGCGGCGACTTGGGGCGGCCGAATGGCTCAGCGTCAATCCGGACAACGAGTCGGCGCGAACCCTGCTGGACGACGCCGCCGATTCGATGATGATGGTCAGCGGCGATGCCGGGTGGCCATGGCCCGAGCGACGTCTCACGTACGCCAATGCCACGCTCCCCGAGGCCATGATTGCCGCCGGGTCGGCGCTTCATCGTCCGGTCCTCGTGAAGCGTGGGTTGGGGCTCTTGGAATGGCTGCTCGAGCGCGAGATGCAACAAGGACATCTCTCGGTCACCCCTGTCGGCGGCAGCGGCCCCGGCGACCGCTGTCCAAGATTCGACCAACAACCGATCGAGGTGGCCGCCATGGCCGATGCGTGTGCACGCGCCATGACCGTTGACAACAACCGGCTGTGGATGGACGGCGTCATGGCCTGCGCGAATTGGTTTCAAGGAGACAATGACGGATCGGTCGTCATGTGGGACCCCGAAACCGGCGGAGCCTTTGACGGCCTGGAGATCGACGGAGCCAATCTGAATCAGGGAACAGAGTCCACGCTCGCTCTCCTTTCGACCCTGCAGCATGCACGGTCGTGGGCGACCGTCTGGCGATGACGCTGCAGGATTCACGACTCGCACAACGCAGTTCGGTGCACATTGCGGCCGACAGGTCGCGGGTCGTGACACGCCTGTTCGTCCCCGGACATGAAGGATTTGACCTGCAGGAATCGCGATCCTCCACGGTGTTGGAACGTGTCTTGGCGCTGTCGGATGACGAGGTGCAGCGGAGCTTCGACGACGTCATGAAGCGATTTGAAGGCCGACATCATTGCCTGACCGAGACCTTCCTCCGCCACGCAGATGAGCTCTCGGACCGACTCGACCCCGAATGCGACCTTTCTTCGACCCGGCGGCTGCTCCTCGGTGCCACCTTCACCAGTGAATACGCCATTGAAGGCGCCGCTCTGTGCAATCCGAGCATGGTGATGCACCCTGACCAGACTGGTATCCACCCCGGCAATCTGCGCTTCGTCATGAGCGTCCGGGCCGTCGGCGAAGGCCACAGTTCTTCAATCGGGTTCCGGTCAGGGACGATCACCGCCTCCGGCGAGGTTGATCTCGACCCTGCACCACACTTCGCCACTGAGGGGCTCCACGAGACGTCGATGCTCGAGGGCGAGGTGTTCAGAGGAGAGCTACGCCGACTCCGTGGAGGCGGCGACGACGCCGACTATGTGCTGGGCCGCCTCGGAGGGTGGTTCACCGCAGCCGAGCTGGAGAGCAGGCTCAGGCTCCTGGAGAAACATGCGGCGACCCGCAAACAGGCGAGGAGGATCATCGGCCTCATGCGCCGCATCGCCGAAAGGACCTACGGCGTCCGATTCGAGAACGACACGCCGCTGAGTGAGCGGGTACTGCTGCCGGCGATGAGTGCGGAGTCCCATGGCATGGAGGACGCTCGCTTCGTCCGCTTTACCGGCGACGATGCCAGCGTGACCTTCTATGCCTCCTACACGGCCTACAACGGGAGCGACATTGGCCAGCAGCTCCTCGAGACCAAGGACTTCTTGAGTTTCACATCGACGCCGATCGTCGGCGCGGCGGCGGCCAACAAGGGCCTCGCCATCTTCCCTCGCCGAGTCGGCGGTCGTTTCGCCGCTCTCTCTCGAAGCGACCGGGAATCGAACACCATCACCTACTCCGACAATCCACGTCGCTGGGACGTCGGGCAGCCCTGTCAACAGTCGACGAGGTCGTGGGACGTCATTCAACTCGGCAATTGCGGCTCACCGATAGAGACGGAAGCGGGTTGGTTGGTACTGACCCATGGCGTCGGCCCCATGCGCACCTACAGCATCGGGGCAATATTGCTCGACCTCGAAGAACCCACGCGGGTGATCGGGGCGCTACGCGATCCCCTCCTCAGCCCCGCTCACGACGAGCAGGACGGCTACGTGCCCAACGTCGTCTACTCCTGCGGGGCCCTCCTCCATGCGGGCACCCTGGTCATACCGTATGGAATCGGAGACTCGGCGATCGGCTTCGCCACTGCACCTCTCGACCAGCTCCTCGCGTCCCTGACCAACCGCTGCCTGACTCACGTATCAACACGGAATGACTGGAGAAGACCATGCCCGACCGATCGCCTCAGAAGCCATCAGGAAAAAAGCCCGGAAGGTCCCTCAAGGAGAAGAGGCAAACGAAGAAAGAGAAGCGGAGCGAGCGTGACAAGAAGGCGGATCGCCAGAGCTCGGGTCGCTGACCTTCGGTGCGTGTTGCGGTACTGGCTCCCATTGCATGGCGTACCCCACCACGCCACTACGGGCCGTGGGAACTGTTTGCCTCACTCCTGACAGAAGGGCTCGTTGCGCGAGGCCACGACGTCACCCTCTTCGCTACAGGTGACTCCGAAACGTCCGCTCAGCTGTGCAGTGTGGTGCCCCAGGGTTGGTCGGAGGACCCGACCGTCGACCCGAAAGTCGCCGAGTGCTTGCACATATCGCAGGTCTTCGAACGGGCGTCGGAGTTCGACGTCATCCACAACAGCTTCGACTTCCTCCCCCTTACCTACTCCGCGTTGGTCTCGACACCAGTGGTCACCACGATTCACGGCTTCTCTTCGCCAGAGATCGTGCCGGTGTTCGCCAAGTACAACCGGAGCGGCTTCTATGTCGCGATCAGTGACGCCGACAGGCACCCCGCCCTGGACTACGTGGCGACGATCCATCACGGGATAGCAACGACCGATTTCGCCTTCAGCCCGACGGCTGGCGCCTACCTGGCCTTCTTCGGACGCATCCATCCGGACAAGGGAGTGGTCGCGGCGATCGATGTCGCGGAGAAGACGGGGATCCCTCTCCGGATCGCCGGGATCATTCAGGATGAGCGGTACTTCAGCCAGGAGGTCAAGCCCCGGCTGGATGGCGACCGCGTGCGATTTGTCGGGCCCGTCTCGGCCGAGGACCGCTCGTCCTTCCTCGGCGGAGCGATGGCCCTCCTTCACTTGATCGCCTTTGACGAGCCGTTCGGTCTCTCCGTCGTGGAAGCCATGACGTGTGGCACGCCCGTTATTGCCTTCGACCGGGGCGCTATGTCGGAAATCATCGTCGACGGTGTGACGGGCTGCCTGGTGTCGGACGTCGCCTCGGCGACGGCGGCCGTTGGGCGACTCGGCCGGCTCGACCGACAGACAATTCGAGGTGTGGCGGTGCAAAGGTTCAGCGTGGAGCGCATGGTCGACGAGTACGTCGCCGTGTATCGACAAGCGATTGGCGAATGCCGCTGACCCTGGTGAGAACCCGCCAGTAGCGCACACGCCCGGGCCGTCCCACCCGACGTCCTCCGCCATGAAAAGCGTACCGCGGGGAGGGGGGCTTCCCGCAAGGACCTCCGATGTGCTGACAATGCTCCGCTGTGAACACGAGAGACGGAGTAACCGGCGATATGCAAAATGACCACGAGTTCGGCGCACCCGGCGTGCAACTGGCAGTACAAACGGCGATGAAATCGCGATGACCGAACCTGCGGTGGTGATCGCCGGCGCGGGCCCGACCGGCATGATGCTGGCCGCCGAGCTGACCCTGGCGGGGGTCGAGGCTGTCGCGGTCGAGCGGCGGTCCAGCCATGAGATCGAGAGCTCGCGGGCCGGGGGGCTGCACGCGCGGACGATCGAGGTGCTCGATCAGCGCGGCGTCGTCGACCGCTTCCTCGCCGAAGGCCAGGCGATGCAGGTCCAGGCGTACGCCGGGGTCCCGCTCGACATCAGCGACTTCCCCTCCCGTCACAACTACGGGCTGGCGCTGTGGCAGAGCCATTTCGAGCGAATCCTGGCGGGATGGGTCGAAGAGCTGGGCGCGTCGATCTGGCGCGAGCGAGTGGTGACGGGCTTCGAGCAGGACGACACGGGCGTCGACGTGGCCCTCTCCGACGGCACGTCGCTGCGCACGCAGTACCTGGTGGGGTGCGACGGCGGTCGCAGCCTGATTCGCAAGGAGGCCGGCATCGAGTTCCCCGGATGGGACCCGACGACCAGCTGGATGATCGCCGAGGTCGAGATGCCGGAGGACACGCCGACGGGCATTCGCCTCGAACGCGGTGGCGTGCAGGCCCTCCACCGCATGGAGGACGGGCGGACGGTGCGGGCGGTCCTGACCGACTCAGAGGTCGTGGACAATCCCGACCCCACGCTGCAAGACCTCAAGGACTCGCTCCTCGCGGTCTACGGGACGGACTTCGGGGCGCACAACCCGAAATGGATCTCGCGGTTCACCGACACGACACGGCAGGCGGCGACCTACCGCAAGGGGCGCGTGCTGCTCGCCGGTGACGCTGCGCACGTGCACCCCCCACAGGGCGGACAGGGGCTCAACATCAGCGTGCAGGACGCCGTGAACCTCGGGTGGAAGCTGGCCCAGGTGGTGCACGGGACGTCGCCGGAGGCTCTCCTCGACACGTATCAAGCCGAGCGACACCCCGTCGCCGCGCGCGTGCTGCGCAACACGATGGCGCAGGTGGCGCTGAGCCGGACCGACGAGCGCAGCGAGGCGTTGCGCGACTGCGTCATCGAGCTGCTGGGAATGGACGAGCCCCGCAAGTTCATCGGCGGCATGTTGAGCGGCCTCGATGTCCACTACGACCTGGGGCCGGGGCACCCACTGCTCGGCCGGCGCATGCCCGATCTCGACGTGGTCAACGCAGACGGTCCGCAGCGCGTCTATGAGCTGCTCCACCACGCCCGGCCCGTTCTGCTGAACCTCGCCGAGACGGGTGGCTTCGACCCGACGCCCTGGACGGACCGGGTGCAGTTCGTGAACGCCACGTACGGCGGGGCCTGGGAGCTTCCCGTTCTCGGCGCTGTCACCGCACCCGCCGCCTTGGTGATCCGGCCCGACGGCTACGTGGCC
Source organism: uncultured Acidimicrobiaceae bacterium (assembly GCA_963783995.1). GTDB lineage: Bacteria > Actinomycetota > Acidimicrobiia > Acidimicrobiales > RAAP-2 > Bog-473. The sequence continues at coordinate 524,069 of CAWAPU010000004.1, read as the reverse complement.
TGGGTCGGCCGGCTCGACGACCCCGGGCTCTCCGATGTGCTGACGACCTGGTTCGGACCACCCCGCCGGACGTAGCCCTTGCCAACCGCGGGCTGCCACGGGATCATGTGATCGACATGCCATTCCGTTAGGTCTGACTCGATCCTGATCGCGCGCACGGGCGCCGCCTCCGCCACGTGGTGGCGCGCGTCCGGACGCCTCGCCACTTCTCAACTTGCCCGTGGGCCTCCTCGCCCGCTCGGTCCCCATCCGGTCCGAGCGAGAGGAGCACCCAAGGTGCCGTCCCGAAAGCGCGCGTCCTTTGTCGCGCTCACCACCCTGTTACAGAACAGGTTCCCTTCCCTCACCGATCCGTCACAGACGATCGCCCGCGGTTTCGTCCTGGTTGACGGCGCGCCGGTGAGCAATCCCCAGGCGCGCGTACGCGCCACGTCATCCGTGCGGGTGCTCTCCCCCAAACCCCTCCGGGGCCTCCTGAAGCTGCGCGGTGCGCTGGCCGGCTTGCACGTCCGCACACTCGGGGTGGTCGCCTTGGACCTCGGAGCGTCCGCCGGAGGTTTTACGCAGGCCTTGCTCGAAGCCGGCGCCGCCCGCGTGTACGCCGTCGATGCGGGGTCCGGACAGTTGCGCGGGTGGTTGCGCACCGACCCGCGGGTGGTGAACCTCGAGCGCACCAACCTGGCCGACGTGGGCCCACACTTGGTCCCCCAGCCGGTCGACCTGGTGACCATGGACTTGTCCTACCTGGCCCTCGCCGACGCCCTCCCCCAGCTCGACGTGTCCGTGCTTGCGCCGGGTGCCGCCCTGCTCGCGCTCGTCAAGCCGACGTACGAGCTGCATTCGGCCACGCTGGCTGACGGCCCGGCGCTGGTCGCACGGGCGGTGGGCACGGTCTGCGACCGCCTGGAGGAAGAGGGCTGGTCCGTCCGGGCGACCGTCCCGTCCCCGATCACGGGGTCCAAAGGGGCGATCGAGGTCTTTGTCCACGCCGTGGCGACGTGGGGGCCCGATTGATCGGGGCCGAGCGGGGTACGGGATGAAGGGAGCCCATGACAATCGGCCCTCCGTGCGCCACGCGCAGCAGAGAAAGGAACCTCCATGTCGATGAAGAGCATCCCCACCCGGATCGCCAGCCCGCTCATTGCCTCCATCTTCATCCGGGCCGGCCTCGACGCGGCGCTGGACCCGGAGAACAAGGTGAAGAAAGCCGAGAAGGTCACGCAGCCGCTCGCCCAACGCGTGAGCGTCCTCCCCGAGGACACCGAGACCCTGGTCCGGCTCAACGGTGTGACGCAGGTGGTCGCCGGCTCCATGTTGTCCCTCGGTCTGTGGCGCCGGCTCGCCGCAACCGTCCTGATCGGTTCGTTGATCCCCACCACCCTGGCCGGGCACCGCTTCTGGGAGGAGCTCGACGAGGACGCGCGCAACGCGCAGATGCTGCAGCTGCTCAAGAACCTGGGCCTGCTGGGCGGTCTTCTGTTGGTGGCCACGAGCGACTCGACCCGGCGCGCTGCGCGGGCCTCGAAGGGTGAGGGCACGCGGCGACTGCCGTTCCGACGCGGTCGGTGAGGCTGCGCCCAAGACGGCGCGTCTCGGTTGTCGATCCCACGCGTGAGCTGGTGCGCCGCCCGCGGTTCCGACGTGCGCTCGCCACCGGGTTCGGCGCGATCCTTGCGCTGGTCGTTGGCAACTCGGTCGTGCCCCGTCACGCCCACACGCCGGCGGGGCGCGCCCTCCTCGACATCCCGGCCCTGGTCTTCCTGGTTCTCGTGGTCGCCTGCGCTCGATCGACGGCGTCCGAGCTCGACGACCTGGCCCGCTGGCGGGGCGGCCAGACTGCCGGTGCGGCCATGCGCATGCTCGTCACGGGGTTCGGCTATCTCGTGGCGCTCCTCGGGACGCTCGCCATGCTGTCCGTGCCGGTCGGTCACTTGCTCCTCGGCGGCGCCATCGCCGGGGTCGTCCTCGGGATCGCCGCCCAACAGAGCTTGGGCAACGTGTTCGCCGGGCTCGTCCTCCTCGTCGCCCGACCCTTCGCGGTCGGCAACTACATCCGGGTACGCTCGGGCGCCTTAGGGGGCGAGTTCTACGGGACGGTGACGTCGATGAGCCTGACCTACGTCTCCGTCCTCACCGAGCAAGGCCTGCTCAAGGTGCCGAACTCCTCGTTGCTCGCCTCCGCCGTGGGACCGTGGCCCCGCCCTGAACGCGGCGAGAACACCGAACGTCTGGTGATGGTCGGCGCCCGCCGCGTCCCCGACGAGCCGCCCGAGGTGGCGCAGCGGTCGTAGTCGACCGCACGGCGCACCCGCTCAGAGGTCGTACGTCTCGCCCCGCGGGCGGTGGATGGTGAAGAAGGCGACCACCGCGCCGGCCAGGATCAGCACACCCGAGACCAGGAGTGCCTCGTGCAGGCCCTGACCGAAGGCGTCGTACGCCGCGTTGATGACCTTCTTCGCGATCGTGGCGACGGCTGCATTCTTTGAGTGCTCGGCACTGGACGCCGCGCCACCGCTCGACGCCCCGCCCGTCTGGATCGCGTGCTCCACCAGGGCTTGAAAACTGGGCGGGATCCCGATCGACTTCAGGCGAGCCGCCAAGTCACCGGTCAGTTTGGCGTTCACGATGGCGCCGAGGATGGCGACGCCGAACACGGCGCCCATCTCTCGGCTCGTGTTGGTCGCCGACGCGGCCATCCCGGAGCGCTCCGGCTTGACCACGGTCAGCGGTACCGAGGTGACGGGCACGAGCAGCATGCCGATGCCGATGCCGGCGATCGGGAGGACCCAGCCCAGCGTCCCGAACCCGATCGTCGGGTTGAGCTTCGCGCTGGCGATCAGGATGCCGCCGCCGGCCAGCAGACAGCCGATCGTCATCGGCCAGCGGGCGCCGATCCGCGCCACGAGCGGACCCGTCAGCCCGGACACGATGACGAGCCCGGCCGCCATGGGGAGGAAGTCGATCGCGGTCTGATAGGCGGAGGCGCCGGCGACCACCTGAAGGTAGAGCGCCGTGAAGAAGAAGATGGAGAACGTGCCGAAGTACGCGGCGAAGGCCACGAAGTTCGACCCGGTGAAGGGCGGTCTCCGGAACAACGACAGATCGAGCATCGGGCTCTTCACCCGGTGTTCCGTGATGACGAACGCCAGTCCCGAGACGCCGCACAACACGAAGAGCGCCACGATCCAGCTGGTGGTGTAGCCCGCGTCCTCGCCCTGGATCACCGCGAAGGACAGACAGCCCAAGAACGCCGCGCCGAAGAAGAAGCCGAGCACGTCGATGCGCCGGCCTTGGCGGTCCGAGCTCTCGGGCACGGCGACCGCCGCCATGATGAAGGCGATCACGCCGAAGCCGAGGTTGAACCAGAAGATCGCCCGCCAGCTGGAGAACCCCACGAGCGCACCGCCGATCACGGGCCCGAGCGCGAGCGCCAGGCCCGAGACCGCCGCCCAGACGCCGAGCGCGTCGGCTCGGGTCCCCTTGTCCGGGTACACGTGGCGGATGATCGACAACGTCCCTGGCTCGCTGGCCGCGGCACCGATGCCCATGACGACGCGCCCGACGATCAGCCAATCGACGTTGACGGCGGTCGCTGCCACGACCGACCCGGCGCAGAACAGCGCGACGCCGGCCAGCATGATCCGCTTACGCCCGAGCAGGTCACCCAGCATCCCCGCCGCCAACATGAAGCTGGCGAAGGTCAGGGCGTAGCCGTTGACCACCCATTGGAGCGAGGTGACGCCGGCGTGCAGGTCGCTCTGCACGTTGGCCAGCCCGACGCTGACGATCGTGTTGTCGAGGAACGTCAGGAACAGGACGGCACACAACGTCGCCAGCGCGATCGCCTGGGCCGCCGAGCCGAGGCCCCCCTTCTTGACGGCGAAGCCCGGGGGCAGCCCGTCGACGCCCCTGCCCGCCGCCCCTTGGGTCGACAGCACCGTGCCGTCCCCGGCGCCCGTCACTGGTCTCTCGATTGGTTCCGCATTGGCATAGGAGTTTTGCCTACCCGCCCGGCGGGTACCGGAACCACTGACGGGTGCCGCCCGAGCGAGGGTCGAGGAAGGGTCTCCGACGACCTTCGCCTGGGGCGGCACCCAGTGATCGATCGGCGGACCAGGCGTGGAGGCGAGGATGCCCGAAGGGCTGCAGCCGCGGGTGCCTGCGGGTGACCCGTCCGGAGGGCTCGCGCCCTATATGCACCGCCTGGACTGCCCGTACTACGTGATCACGGTGCGGGCTCCCGACGAAGAGATGAGCGGCTGCCTCGCCACGTTCGTCACCCAGTGCAGCATCGATCCGCCGAATTTCCTCGCCTGCGTCTCGCGGGTGAACCACACCTGGGGCGTGGCCGTCCGTTCGACCGCCATGGGCCTCCACCTCCTGGGCCGCGACCAAATGGGGATGGCGCGGCTCTTCGGCGAGGAGACGGGCGACGTGGTCGACAAGTTCGCCGACGTGGACTGGCGGCTCGGGACGACGGGTGCGCCGCTCCTGGCGGACGTCGCGGTGGCGCTCGAAGGCACCATCTTGGGTCACTTCTCAGTCGGTGACCACGAGGCGTTCTTACTGCGCGCGGCCCGCGCCGTGGCCGGCCCCGAGGACGGGCTCCTCACGGTCCGCTCGGGCCCGCCCCTTCATCCCGGACATCCGGCGGCCCAGTAGGACGGCCTGCCGCCAGGGGACTCCGCCGGCGGCTCGTTCAGGCGAAGTGCCAGCGCATGGCGCCAGCGGCGCCGAGGCCCACGGCCGACTCCGGCGCCATCGTCCAGAGATCCCAGGGCGGAGGACCGGCGGTGGGTGCGCTGTAGTCGGCCTCGAGTTGGATGCCGCGGGCCCGCGCCGGCCAGCCGCTGGCGGCGTAGAGGTCCGCAATGCGCTGCACCGTTGGCGCGTCGGTGACCAGCTCAGCGTCGCCGCTGAAGGTGACGTCGAACTCGGGGAGCTCCGCCGCGATCACGCAACGTCGGTCACCGTCGAGGTTCCTGCTCTTGCGGGTCCGACCGCCGCTCTTGAAGTACAACTTCCCGTCGACCCAACGGGCCCCCACGCCGTTGAGGTGGGGACGGCCGTCGGGGTCGACGGTGGCCAGCCAGTAGTGCTGCGCCCGGCCGGCCTCGAGCTGCTCGAGCACGGCGCCCCACGCGATATCCGCCGAGCCGTACAGGTCGATGTTCTCCTGCGCCGTGACGGCCGTCACCGCCGCTGCTCCCCCGCCAACAATTCGTCGAGCCGAGAGTGCGAGTCGAGGATTCCGCCCTCCATGCCGTTGGCCACGTGCATGTCGCGCGCCTCCACCGAGTCGTGGACCATGTCCGTGACGACCATCGTGCCCCCGTCGACCGGCTCGAGGACCATGGTCTCGGTTGACACGTGGTCGGGAGCGCCCTCCCAGACGAAGGTGCCGACCCGCTTGCGTGGGGGGTCGAGCTCCAGGAACTCCCCGTGGAAGCCGAACTCCGTGCCGTCGGGGGCGCGCTGCACCAGGTGCCATGTGCCGCCGACACGCAGGTCGGCTTCGCACACGGTGTTCTCGAGGTGCCGAGGGCCTATCCAACGGCCCAGGAGCTCGGGCTCGGTCAGCGCGCGGTACACGAGCTCCGGGGGCGCCTTGAAGAACCGGCGGATGTGGATCACCGACTCCCCCGGTGGCGTGATGATCTCGGTCTGTAGGTCTGCCATGGTCACGTTGCCTCTCCTTTTGGTCGCGTCCTCTCTTTGCTTGCTCTTCGCGTCCGGCTCCCCCGCTCCCTGGAGCTCTTCGAGCAACTGGTCGAGGCGCTCGAAGCTCTCCTCCCAGAACTCGCGGTAGGAACCGACCCAGTCCGAGAGCTGCTTGAGCCGCACCGGCTCCAAGCGGCAGAGGCGCTGGCGCGCGCTCCGGTGCCGCGAGATCAGCCCGGCCTCCTCAAGCACGTTGAGGTGCTTGGTGATGGCCGGCTGGCTGATCGGGAATGGCGCCGCCACGTCCAGCACGCCGGCCTCGCCGTGCGTCAGACGAGCCAGGATCGCCCGGCGGGTCGGGTCGGAGAGCGCTCCGAACGCCCGGTCGAGCTCGCCGTCCGTCAGCTCCGCCGTGTCCGTTAGCATAACCGTATGGTTATACGACGGGAGGGCCGTGTCAACCCCCCAGACGCGCCCGTACCCGCCATTCGATCGGCGGTACGGGGGAGAACGCAGGGGTCGGGGTCGGTCGCCGCGGCGCAGCGCGGTTCAGTCGCCGGGCGACGCCTCGGGGTCGAACGCGAAGGCGAACGGCTGGGTCAGGCTGATCAGGTTCCCCGAGTCGTCGCGCATCATCGCCTCGATGCCGTAGGGGCGCTCGGCCGGCTCGGAGAGGAAGGTCACGCCCTTGGCCGAGAGCTCCTTGTACGTCTGGTGGCAGTCGTCGGTCGTCATGACGCCCGGGCCCATGCCCCCGCTCGCCACCAGCGCACGTAGCTGCGCAGCCTGCTCGGGCGAGCGACCCATGTCGCAGGAGGCGAGCACGAGCTGGAGGTCGGGCTGCTCCTTGGGCGACACGGTCAGCCAGCGCATTCCCTGCCCCGCTCCCTCGAACTCCTCGCCCATGGAGATGTCGAAGCGCTCCTCGAACCCGAGCTTCTCGGTGTAGAAGGCCTTCGCGGAATCCTGGTCGAGGACGAAGACGTTGGTGTGCGACATCCGGTTGATCACGGGTGGTCCTTTCCTGGCGGGAACTGCGCTGGGCCCTCCACCTCAGGGTAGAGACGACACCCCGTCGCCGGCTTCTCCCATATTGCGCTCTTTGGCCGGGCCCGAGGACGGCCGCGACCACTCCATCAGGAAGCAGCCGGGGATGGGCGGGGGACCGCCGCGGGCGGCCGCCGCCCGCTGGAACGTGCGGGGCGACATGCCCACCAGCTCGGAAAAGCGCGAGCTGAACGAGCCCAGGCTCGAGAACCCGACGAGCATGCACACCTCGGTGACGGTGAGGTTGGCCGAGCGCAACAGGTCCTTGGCCCGCTCGATCCGGCGCCGGGTGAGGTAGTTGGCCGGCGTCTCGCCGTACGTGTCCTTGAAGGTCCGGGCGAAGTGGAACTTGGAGAAGCCGGCCTCCGCTGCCATCTGGCTCAGGTCGAGGTCGTCGGCGAAGCGCCGGTCCATGAGGTCGCGGGCGCTGCGCAACGAGGAGATGCGCTCGGTGTCGCTCACCGGCGCACGGTACCGCCCCGGTGTGCGGGGGGAGGCACACCGGGGCGGACGTGGCGCCGGGCGCCGTCGGGGCGGGTCAGGCGTGGGCCTCCCAGAAGTCCCGGAGCAGGACGACGAGGTCGGCCGCTCGCTCGTCGGGCCAGAACAACATGGCGTCGGGCACCAGGGTGACCCGCTCGGTGGACGGGATGAGCTCGCGCAGCCGCTCGGCCCAGGCGGGCTCGAAGAAGATGTCCGCCGTGCCCCAGGCGACCTGGACCGGCGCCGTCAGATCGGCCAGTTGCGGCGCGACGCCGATGAGCTCCTCCGCCTTCGGGGCGACGAGGAACCGTTCGAGGCCCGCGCCACCGTCGGCGGCGAACGGGGCCATGTAGCTCTCGAGCAACTCGTCGCTCAGCTGCGCGGTGTTGGCGTAGCCCATGCCGAGCCCGGCCTCCGAGCGCACCAGGTCGTAGTCGCCGGTCATCGCGGTGACCACGGCACCGAGCTCGCCCTTCTCCGCCATCTCGACGAACGGCTTGAACAGCTCGGGCGGGAAGTTGCCGTGCACGTCGCAGTTCGTCAGCGTCATCGTGCGGATCCGCTGCGGGTACCGGGCGGCGAACACCTGGGCGATGGCGCCGCCGGTGTCGTTGGCGACGACGTCGACTTGATCGAGGCCGAGATGGGCGCACAGCGCATCGAGCAGCGCGGCGTGCCCGTGCAGGGTCAGGTCACCGGGCGGCGTCCGGCGCGGGGATCGGCGTCGCGCCGTGACCCGGGAGGTCCGGCGCGATGCAGCGGCGCACGTCGGCCACGTCCCAGATCACGTTGCGCCACAGGTCGGCGTTGACGAGGACGCCGTGCACGAAGAGTGCAGCTGGCGCGCTGGGCTCGCCCTGATCGACGTAAGCGACCGGGCCGCCGGACAGCTCCGCCATCTGGCGGGGCAGGACCGTCGGGGCGCCAATCACGGGCTCGGTAGTTGCTGTCTTTGTGGTGGGTGTCATGCTCGCTCAGTCTACATACCAACTGTCTGTTTGTAAAGAGGGAGTAGGATCCCACCGTGCCCACGCAGGCGGAACGCACCGAAGCGACGCGCAGCCGGTTGATCGCGACGGCGCGCCGGCTCTTCGCCGAGAAGGGGTTCGCCGCCACCTCGACCGAGGAGATCCTGAGCGAGGCCGGCGTCAGCCGCGGCGCGCTGTACCACCACTACGCCAGCAAGACCGACCTGTTCCGCGCCGCGTATATGGCGGTCGAAGAAGACCTCACCGCCAAGCTCCTCGCCGTCGCCACCGCCGGCGGCGAGACCGATCCGGTCCGCATCCTCGAGCTCGGCTTCGGCGCGTTCTTGGACGAGTGCCGTAACCCCGAGGTGCAGCGCATCGTGATGCTCGACGCGCCGACCGTGCTCGGCTGGGACGTCTGGCACGAGATCGACGAGCAGTACGCGTTCGGCACGATCAAGGCGGTGCTCTCCGTCGCGGCGGAAATGGGGCGTATGGACCCGGCCACGGTGGACCCGACGACGCACCTCCTGGTCGGCGCCATCATGCAGGCCGGCATGGTCGTGGCGCGGGCGGACGACGCGGAGGGAGCGAAGCGTGCGATGGCGGACTCGTTCGCGGGTTGGTCTCAACGAATTTAGGGCGGTCGACCTTGGTCCCGGGTGTATATGAAATCGGACAGCGCGTCCGATTTCATACCGACCCGGAGTTTGAGCAGGCGGATCCCGCGCCTAAGCGGCGAACTCCTCGCCCACCCACGCCGGCAGGCGTGCGGGGCGGCCACGGCGATCGACGCTCCCGTGCACGGTGACCGCCGTTGCGCTCACCTCGCCGTCGACCGTGACGAGATACGCGATCTGGAACGTCGTGCCGGTGACCGCGCCGACTCTGAGGTGGACGTCGACCTCGTCGTCGAAGCGCACGGGCCTGCGATAGCGCACCGCCACCTCGAGCACCGGGAAGTCCCTTTGGTCCTCGCCCGTGCCGCTGCGCACCGCCCGGTACGGGTGCTCGATCGAGCGGAGAAACTCGACCCGGGCCTCCTCCAGATACGGCAGGTACGCCGCGTGGTGCACGACCCCCATGGCGTCGGTCTCGGCAAAGCGCGCCCGCAGCCGGTGCACGAAGACGTAGTCGGCGGGGTCCCGCGACGGCTCGAGTGACAGGCGGCTCACGGCGAACGCTCCTTGGTGACGGCTCGGTACGTGCGGCCTACCGTCCGCCGTCTTCGAAGGCGCGCCGGCGTGCCGCCGCCATGCGGTGCACCCCGTCGTGGTTGAAGATGGCGAACTCCCCGTAGGCCTCGACGGTCACGATGCCGCCCTGCACGATGCGGCCCTCTGAGTGGATCCGCCTGTCCTTGACCTCGGTGACCCACCCCTCGAACACCGCCTCCTCGTTGCACAGCGTCGGGCGCTTGTACCTGACCCCAAGGCGGACCGTCGGGCCGGTGTGCCCGGCGATGGCGTTGGCCGCCGTGAGCACGATGTCGAACGCCGCCACGAGGATGGCGCCGTGCACGCACCCCGGTGCGCCCTCGTAGCCGACGTCGAAGGCGGCGCGGCCCCGGGCGATCGGCGGGTCGAACTCGAGCACGACGGGCAGCGCCAGCGGGTTGAAGCGCCCGACGATCGGGTCGTAGGGCATGGCGCCGCCGAGCGGGACCTCTTTCGGCGGGCCGCCGGGGTCTGGCCCCATGAAGCGCGGGATCGGCACCTCGGGCACATGCGTCTCGAGCTCGTCCGCCACAGCGGCCAGCTCCGCCGTCAGCCGTCGCGTCTCCTCCGCCGACGGGGCCGTGCTGACCGACAAACGGATCAGCCGTCGCAGGACGTCGGCCAGCTCCTGGGCCTCGGGCTCGCGGCCGCGCAAGCCCGGGTGATGTTCAAACGACGTCGACGAGGCGGGCTCGGGCACCAACACGGCCCCGAAGGGTACTGCCGGGCCCGCGCGCGCCGACATTCCGCCACCGACGCGTCGTGCGGCGTCACAAGCGCCGGCTCCGGCCCCGGCTGTCTCGCGTGCACGCGCTCCTAACATGGCTCGGTGACCCCCGAACACTCCGTCCAATTCACCGCGGGCTCCCCCGACACCGAGCTCGACCCGATCGCACCGGAGCTGGCCGCCGCGCTGGACGCGGCGCGAGCACTCCCCGCCGATCAACGCCGTGAGGCGGTGGAGGCCGTGGCGGCCCGCGATCCCCGCTGCCTGCAGGCCTGGGCGGACCTGGCCGAGCTCACCGACGACCCCGTCGAGCAGTACGCCTTCGCGCGGGTCGGCTACCACCGCGGCCTCGACGCCCTGCGCGCGGCGGGGTGGCGTGGCTCGGGCTACGTGCGCTGGCGCCACGAGCCCAATCGCGGCTTCCTTCGCTCCCTCCACAACCTCGAGCTCGCCGCCGCCGCCATCGGCGAGGTGGACGAGGAGCAACGGTGTGCCCTGTTCCTCCGCCAGCTCGACCCCGAATGGGGGAAGACGACGGACTAGTTGTGGGCCCAGGTGTCGGTGAAGCCCTCGCCGTTGGTCGTCAACGCGCTGGGCTGGGCCCGGGTCGCGCCGGCGCTCGTCTGCATCGTGATCTCGTGTGGCCCGCTGTCGGCGGTGAACGAGGAGACCGGTGCGGCGGACCCGCCCGTCGAGGCGGTGGCGCCGGAGAACGTCACCGAACCGAAGTTGGTGAGCTTGGCGTTGCTGCAGATGATGCCCAGGACGCAGGTGTCGGGCGCCTCGGCCACCCACTCGGCCGAGGTGTTGGCGTCGCTGCCCGTCTGCGTGGTGGAGTACGTCCAGCCCTCGCTGCTGTGCAACGACAGCGTGTAACTCGTGCCCGAGCGGGTCACCGTCGCGGTCAGCGAGTCGCCCGGCTTGACGGGGTATTGCGTCGTCGAAAGGTCGACCGAGGCGGCGGGGTAGAACTCGTACCAGGCGTAGTACGACGGGGAGTCGATGTTCTTGCAGTCGGAGTCGGCGCCGATCTGCTCCACCGACGTGCTGGTGTAACCGTCGAGGCCGTCCCAGAACGAGCCGTAGGTCTTTCCCAGCCCGGTGCACGTCGCGGTCGGCTCGACCCAGCTCCCGGTGACTTGCGTGAACTCGCTGGTGGACTGGACGGCGTAGCCGGACCAGTTGTTCGAGGTGACATGGTCGTGCTCGACGCCGAGGATGTTGATCGGCGGGTGGAAGACCTGGGGCACCGCGGCCGAGGCGGCGCCGGCCGCCGATGAGAACAACAACAACGTCGGCACGACCGCGCACAACGAAAGAAGACGCTTCATCGACCCCACCACTCCTCCGCTCGGAAACAGGCCGCCGCAGACATACCCAGGCGGGCCGGTCGCTAAGCGTCCGCCGGGCAATTTTCCTGCACGGGCGTATCGCCGGGGGGCCGCAGCGGACACGGAGGGTGGGCCCGCCCGCGCGTAGTTAGGGTTTCTAACTGTATGATGGTCGAAATGTCCGTGACCTCACCCCCCTCGGCTGACGCGGCCGGAAAGCCGCGGGCGGCCAAGAGCGCCGCCACGGCGGCGGCCCCGCCCCGCGTGCTCGGCTCCTACGGCCGCGTCGCGGCCTGGCTCTCCAAGCGGGTCGAGGTGGCCCTCGGGAACGTCGACCTGACCCTGCCCCAGTTCCGGGTGCTCGGCATCCTGGCCGAGGGCTCGTCCGCCGCGTCCGGCCTGGCCGACCGCCTGGCCGTCCGGCGCCCGAGCATCACGGCGATCGTGGACGGCCTCGTGGCCCGCGGGCTGGTCGACCGTCGCCAGGAGGACAGCGACCGGCGGCGGGTCGCCCTGCGTCTCACGCCCGAGGGCGAGCAGATCCTGGCCGCCGCCGACCGGGCGGTCGACGAGTACCTCGCCTCCCTGGCCGGCTGCCTGCCCTCGAAGGAGGAGGCGATGGCGTTGCGCTCGCTCGAGCTGTGGGGACAGGCCATGGCGGCCTCGCGGGAGACGCCGAAGACGGGTGAGCACGTGGTGAGCGAGGGCGGGGACCGATGAGCAAGACAGAAGACCGCCTCGCGGAGTCCGGCGTGCCGACGCCGACCGCCGGCAACGGTCAGACGGCTGACGGGGCGGTCGGCACCGAAGAGAAGCAGCTGCCGTTCGCCGCGTACATCCCGATGGGAGCGTGAGCCGGTATGAGAAGCCGACGGCGACGATCAACCCCGACACGAGCCAGTCATGGATCCGGCGCGCCGCACCGATCGTCATGTCGCACAAGAAGCAGTGGTTTGCCGCGTTGATCTTCGCGTTCGCGGGCCTCTTGATCCAGGTGTGGATCCCGTTGCTCCTGCAGAACGGCATCACCGACGCGTTGGTGAAGAACACGGGGGGACTGCGCAACCTCGTCATCTTGATTGCGGTGCTCGGGTTGTTCACGGCGGCGTTCGGCTACATCTCGCGTTCGAACCTGTTCAAGGTGGCGTACTCCATCGAATTCGATCTGCGCAACATGCTCTACGAGCACTTCTCACGCCTGTCGTTCCCGTTCTACGACCGCGTCCAGTCCGGGCAGCTGATCTCGCGGGCGAACTCCGACATCCGCTCCGTGCAGATGTACCTCACCTTTGCGCCCATGATCCTCGTGCAGTGCTCGATCGCCATCGTGGCGTTCTGCTTCATGCTCTCCATCAGCGTCCCGCTGGCGCTGGTCGCGATGGTGTCCATGCCCTTCATCTACGTGGCGGGCATCCGCATGCGAAAGAAGCTCTTTCCGGTCTCCTGGATCATCCAGGCGCGGCTGGCCGAGGTGGCCACCGTCGTCGACGAGAACGTCAACGGGGTCCGCGTCGTCCGCTCCTTCGCCGCCGAGCAGCAGCAGCTCAGCCAGCTCGGGAATGCCGCTGACCGCGTCCAGTGGGCCTACATCAAGGACGCGGACCTGCGGGCGCGCTTCACCCCGCTGCTGCAGAACCTCTCGCAGGTCGGCCTCGTGTTCGTGCTGCTCGTCGGCGGCTGGATGATCATCCACGACCACCTGCCGGTGGCCACGATCATCTCGTTCAACCTGTGGCTGGTCATGATGCAGGCGCCGTTCATGATGCTCGGGATGCTGATCATGATGGGTCAGCGTGCGTCGGCCTCCGCCGCCCGCATCTACGAGATCCTCGACGAGCACCCGACGATCGTCGACCGTCCCGGCGCCGAGGAGCTGGTGAACTCCGCTGGCGACGTGGTCTTCGATGACGTCTCCTTCCACTACGCCGAGGACAGCCTGCTCTCCAAGACGGACGACGAAGCGGGACACCGCGAGATTCTGAGCCACCTCAACCTGCACCTGGCGCCGGGTGAGACCGTCGCCATGGTCGGCCGCACCGGCAGCGGCAAGTCGACGCTGGCCCGGCTCCTCCCCCGGTTCTACGACGTGACCGGGGGTGCGGTGCGCGTCGACGGCCACGACGTACGCGACCTGACGCTCACCAGCCTGCGCGCCAACATCGGCGTCGTCCTCGACGAACCCTTCCTCTTCTCGGTGTCGATCCGGGAGAACATCGCCTACGGACGGCCCGACGCCACCCTCGACGAGGTCAGGGCGGCGGCCGAGGCCGCCGGCGCCGCCGGCTTCATCGGTCACCTGCCCGAGGGGTACGACACCGTGGTCGGCGAGCGCGGCTACACGCTCTCGGGCGGCCAGCGTCAACGCATCGCCATCGCCCGCGCGCTCTTGGTCAACCCGCCGATCCTCATCCTCGACGACGCCACGAGCGCCATCGACGTGAAGGTCGAACAGCGCATCCACGGGGCGCTGCGCGAGCTCGATGAAGGGGCGGACCACGCTCATCATCGCCCACCGCCTCTCCACCATCAGCCTGGCGGACAGGGTCATCCTGCTCGACGGTGGCCAGATCGTCGCCGACGGCACGCACGCCGAGCTGTTAGCGAGCACACCGCTGTACTCCGAGGTGCTGGCGCAGGCGGCCAGCGACGAGGACGAGGCCACCGAGGCGGCACTGGAGTCCGACGACCTCGGGCTGGCTGACGAAGTCGACGGCGATGTGCTCGAGCCCGAAGGGGGGGTGATCTGATGTTCGGTGGAGGAGGAGGAATGGTCGGCGGCCCCATGGGCGGCGGGGGTCCCCCCGGCTCCCCCCAGGCCGGGCTGCCCTTCGGCGGCATCCCCCAGGAGCTGCAGGCCGGCGTCGACCTCCTGTTGAAGGAGGAGCCCGAGCGGGGCGAGTCCACTGCCGTCTTCACGCAGCTGCCGACGCAGAGCGAGAAGAAGCGGCTGTCCCTCTCGGGCCTGATCATCGAGTACCCGCTCATGGTCGCGCTCACGGCCGTGCTCGTCGTGACGATCAGCCTGGCCACGCAGGCCGGCCCGAGCCTGGTCTCCTACGCGATCAACCACGGCCTGACCGGTCCGAGCCCGCAGGACCCCACCGCCAACTACGACTTCGGCGTCGTCGTGTTTATGGCCGTGCTCTACCTGGTGTCGATCGCGATCTCCGCATCGGCGCAGTGGGGTCAGGCCCGGGTCACGGGCCGGCTCGCCTCGTGGGTGATGAACGACCTGCGCATCAAGGTGTTCCGCCACCTCCAGCGGCTCTCGCTCGACTTCTTCACCGAGGAGAAGGCCGGGGTCGTCATGAGCCGCATGACGAGCGACATCGAGAACCTCCAGCAGCTCTTGCAGGACGGGTTGGCGCAGTTCGCCGTCCAGGGGCTGACGATGGTCGTGATCACGGTCCTCTTGTTCGCGACGAACGTGGAGCTCGCGGCGATCACCGTGGGGGGCGTGCTGCCGCTGCTGATCGTCGCGTCCATCTGGTTCCGCCGGGCGTCCGAGCGCGGCTACGACAAGGTCCGCGACGGCATCGCCCTCGTGCTGGCCGATCTCTCCGAGAGCCTCCAGGGGATGCGCGTCGTCACGGCGCACAACCGCCAGCGCTACAACATCGAGACCCACCGCGACGTCGTCGGCTCCTACCGCGACGCCAACAACTACACGGGCCGGATCGCCAGCATCTACGGCCCGGGGTCACAGGCGCTCAGCGTCTTCGGCCAGGTGCTGATCCTCGGTTTCGGCGGGTACATGTTCCTGCACCACGAGATCAACCTGGGCGCGCTCACCGCCTTCTTCCTGTACGTGAACCGGTTCTTCGCACCGATCCAGCTGCTGACGCAGCAGTACAACACGTTCCAGCAGGGCCGGGCCTCCGTCTTCAAGCTGCGCGACCTGCTCGAGCAGGACCCGTCGGTCCTGGAGGCGCCGGACGCCGTCGTGCTCCCGCCGATCCGCGGCGAGATCCGCTTCGACCACGTCTCCTTCGGCTACGACCCGGCGGTGCCGGTCCTCCACGACGTCGACCTCACGATCGACCCGGGGGAGACGGTGGCCTTCGTCGGCGCCACCGGCGCGGGCAAGTCCACGATGGCGAAGTTGGTGACCCGCTTCTACGACCCGACCGCGGGGCGCGTGCTCATCGACGGCTACGACCTGCGTAGGGTGACGCTCGAGTCGCTGCGCTCGCAGCTGGGCGTCGTGCCCCAGGAGCCGTTCCTCTTCGCCGGGACGATCCGCGACAACATCTCGTTCGCCCGGCCGGGCGCGCCCGATGACGAGGTCTGGAACGCCGTCCACCAGGTGGGCCTCGACGAGCTCGTGCAGCGGATGCCCTACGGGCTCGACACGCCGGTCCACGAGCGGGGCCAGTCGTTGTCCTCGGGCGAGCGCCAGCTGATCGCGCTGGGCCGAGCCTTCATGGCCGAGCCGCGGGTGCTGGTGCTCGACGAGGCGACGTCGAACCTCGACCTCAAGTCCGAGACGCTGGTGGAGGCCGCACTCGACGTGCTGCTCGAGGGCCGCACCGCGGTGCTGATCGCCCACCGCCTGTCGACCGCGATGCGGGCCGACCGGATCGTGGTCGTGGGCGACGGCGTGCTCCTCGAGGTCGGCTCGCACGACGAGCTGGTCGCGCTCGGCGGGCACTACGCCGAGATGTACGACACCTGGATCAACCAGTCGCACGCGGCGTAGGCGCCGGGGCGGTCTCGGCGGTCTCGGCGGGCTCGGCGGGCTCGGCCGACGAGCGGGGTTGGCGCTCGTTAGGATCACGGCGTGGGGAAACGCAAGCAACCTGACCACGATCTCCCGCACCGCTCGGGCGGCCCGTTCGGAGTTTGGATCACCGACGGGCACGAGGCCGAAGCGGAAGAGGAGGAGATGGAGAAGCCGCCGAGCCGTATCGGCACATGGCTCCTCCGCCGCCTCGGCTACAAGGGCAAGGTCGAGGTAAAGCCGCCACCCCCGCCGCACGCACACCGCCCCTCCCACGAGCACCGGCACGTGGAGCCACCCACCGGGCACTGAACCCGGGGGCGTCCTGCCTTTGGGCGCGCCGACGGTGCCGTCAGGGGAGACGCGTGTCGAGATGCTCAGCGGCCACGCGGCGGTTGTCGTCGGTGAGCTCGTCGTCGGGTACCGGCACCACGATGCGCCACTTCTGGCACACCGGGCAGCGCTGATAGCGCCGCTCGCCGAGGCGCACGGCCTTGACCGAGGAGCCGACGATCCACTTCGTCGTGAAGAGATGGCCCCGGCTGCAGCGCACGATCGTCTCGCCGCCCATGCCCGAGTACCCCCGCGCCCGACCTGCCTTGGCGCCCATGCGCGCAATCACGTACACGAAGACCGCTGCGAAGACGACGACGATGGCGACGACGAGACCTGTCATGGGGCGGGGGCGCTTCTGTCTGCGTCCCCCGCCACCGTTGCAGGCTAACCCCCGCCGGTCCGTCGGTCGCGGGACTGGCAGCATGGGCAGCGTGACGGAGAACTACTTCACCGAACACATCGCGGAACTGCGCCACGCTGTGGCCGCATCTCTTCGAGCCCGACGCGGTCGTGCCGGCGGTCGACTTCCTGGCGGCGCTGGCGTCGGGCGGCGCAGCGCTCGAGTTCGGCGTCGGCACCGGGCGTCTCGCCCTCCCGCTCCGGGGGCGGGGCATCGAGGTGCACGGGATCGACCTGTCTGCGGCGATGCTCGAGGAGCTAGCGCGCCAACCCGGGGCGGACGGTGTGGACGTCACGCTCGGCGACATCGCCACGACGAGCGTCACGGGCGGGGCCGACTCGTTCGCGCTCGTGTACCTGGTGCGCAACACGATCATGAACCTCACGACCCAGGACGCGCAGGTGGCGTGCTTCGCCAACGCGGCATGGCACCTGCGCCCGGGCGGCAAGTTCGTGATCGAGGTGATGGTGCCCGAGTTGCGCCGGCTCCCTCCGGGCACGACGGTGCGGGCGTTCGCCACGGGTCCGGACCATTTCGGCTTCGAGGAGTACGACGTGGCGACGCAGAACTCGGTGTCGTTCCACGTGTGGGAGCGCGACGGGCGAATCGAGACGTTCTCGGCGCCGTTCCGTCACGTCTGGCCGGCCGAGCTCGATTTGATGGCCCGCCTCGCCGGCTTGGAGTTGCGCGAACGATGGGCCGACTGGGACCGGTCGCCGTTCACGAGTGAGAGCCGCAGCCACATCTCGGTGTGGGAGAAGGTGGTGGGGGCGTCGGGAGCCTGAGGGGCGCGGCTGACTATTGGGCTGCGGCCGCCCGCACCTCGATGAGCGCCACGGAGTTGCCGTCCGCGTCGACCACCGTGGCCTTGCGCTCCCTCGCCCCTATCTGTTCGACGCGGGCGGGCTCGATCCCCCGCGCCGCGAGCTCAACCAGGGCGGCGTCGAGGTCGGGCACGGAAACCGCCACCAGGGCGCGACCAGCCCGTTCCGGGTCGACCACGACGTAGAGCCAGGCCGCGTCGGCCACGCGCCACATCACCTCCCCCTCGTTGACGACGATGTCCGGCGGGGCACCGAGGAGGCGCTCGAAGAAGTCCTGCGCAGCGGCGAGTTCGGTGACGGGGACACCGCTGAACGCCACTTCGATGTCCATCGGCCCGACCGTAGCGGGCAATCCCGGTGGGCGAGGTGCCCGTAGTTCCGGGCAGAGGCCACGACGCGCCTTGACCTGGAACCAGGCGCACCCGTGGGGCCCGGAGCGGGAAACGGCAACCGCTCCGGGCCGGGTGTGCGTCTATATGGAGTGCGGCTAATGAATATCGCGTTGGCCTTCTAGAAGGGCCCGATCTATAAGTCGCCGACCGTACGCAGAAGCGAAGCCGTGAAGGTGGCGCTTACGGGACACGGCTCCAGGCGTTCAACGTCGCGCGGTAACGCGAGTCCCATCCGTCGTAGTTCTCGCGCAGGCGGGCGCCCGGCCAGCCCGGCGGCTCCAGCTGCTGAGGCAACAGCGGGTCCGCCTGGAGGTGCCGCAGCACCGCAGCCGAGAGCTCGAAACCCGGGGCCAGCGCCTCGGGGCCGTCGGGCACCAGCGCGTCGAGGGCGGCCAACAGCTCGATAGAGCGCCGGGACCAGGCGTCGAGGTCCCAGAGGCGCGCGGCAAGCTCCCCGCGTCGGGCGGGATCGCCTGCATCACCTCGACGTCCGCGTCCAGGGAGTCGGGAAGCCGCACGGCGACGTTGCCCGGACGCATCCAGACGCCCTCACGCAGCTCGGCGAGGCGGGCGTAGGCGAGCACGCGACGACGGGCACCCCGCACCTCGGCCGTGCTGCCGCTCGTCGTCACGACGGCGAGCCACCAAGATCCGTCGTACTCCGCCGTGACCCCGGCGCGGCTGGCGGACTGGCGGGCCTGGCGGTCGGCCAGGTGGCCCGCCAGCCGGTAGTGGCCGGCGCCGTCCGAGGTGGCTTCGCCCGCCGCGACCATGCGGCTCAGCGCCACCCGGGCGCGGTTGTCACTGATGCCAAAGAGGCCGGTGAGCCGCACGAGCTGGGCCACCGGCAGCTCCGGAGGGTCCATGCCGAGGAGGGCGCTCGCCATGACCGAGCGCGCCGTGAGCGGGCGACCGGGGGTGCTTGTCACGGGGGTATTACTCACTTGCATCAGCTGACTGGATACCGTAATATGGACGCATGGCCACCACCATGGTGCCTCCCGGGGCCGACCGGCCGGACGTCCTGCCCAGCGAGCGGCTGCAGGCCAACGGCATGGCGATGCCGCCACTGCGTGGCGACTTGCGGCGGATCGCCAACCGGCGCAACGCCCTGTCTGTGGTCACGGTGTGGTTCTGGGTCGCCGTCATCATCGGTGGCGCCGTGTGGATCGACCAGTGGTGGAGCTACCTGATCGCCTTCGTCCTCATGGGGCCGATGTACGCCCGCTTCGCCATCCTCATGCACGAGTCGGCGCACAAGCTGTTGTTCACCAACAAGCGGTGGAACGACTTCATCGGCAAGTGGGTGGTGGCGTATCCGGTGTTCACGCCGGTGCAGCTCTATCGGCGCGTGCACTTCGCCCACCACAAGGACGAGTTCGGACCCGACGAGCCGGATATCGCCTTCTACCGCCCCTACCCGTGCACGCGGCGGGCGCTGTTCCGTCGGCTCTTCCGCGACGCGGTCGGCATCAGCGGCTGGAAGAACTTCGTACCGCTGGTGAAGAACACGGCGCGCAAGGGGCCGTTCCGCTCCATCGGCCTGTCCATCCTCGCCGTGCAGGTCGTGCTCTGGGCGGCACTGTGGGCGACAACGGGGCGCTGGTGGATCTACCCGCTCCTGTGGTTCCTGCCGTGGATGACCGAGTGGCGCGTCATCAACCGCCTCCGTTCGATCGCCGAGCACGGCGGGATGGAGCGCAGTCCCGACCGTCGGGCCACGACGCACCACGTGCGCCAGTCCTGGTTGGCCCGCTTCTGGATCGTGCCGTACAACACCGGCTGGCATCTGGCCCACCACGTCGACATGGGCGTGCCCTGGCGGAACCTCCCGACCTTCCACGCGGAGCTCGTGCGTGCCGGCTACGCCACCGACGGCATCACGTACAAGAGCTACTGGGCGCTCTGGGCGGCACTGTCGAGCGCCGACGAGGGCTCCGAGGTGAAGGCGGTCGCCGCCTAATCGAACCGGGCGGGCCTCGACGCTCCGGCGCCGACGCCCCTAGGGTGCGGTGATGCCGGCCGCGCCGAGGAGGACGCCGCTGCGCGACGCGTGGCGGCGGCGCATGGCGGAGCAGGCGGGCCTCTCGATACCGGACCTGCCGCCCCACTCACTCGAAGTCGGTGGTCGCACGCGCACGTTCGTCGAGGTCCCAGGGCTCGGCCCGGACGCCCCATTGCTGCTCGTCCTGCACGGTGCCGGCGGTACCGGCGCAGGGATGGCGGCGCTGACGGGGCTGCACACGCGGGCGCCGGCGGCCGGGTGCGCCGCCGTCTTCCCCGATGGCGTCCTGCACGTGTGGAACGACAGCCGCTCCGCGCCGCGCCTGAAGAGGCGCGAGGGCGTCGACGACGTCGCGTTCCTGGTCGCGCTCGTCGACCGGGCGCGACGGAGCGGCCTGAGCGACGGCCGACGCGTGTTCGCGGTCGGGATATCGAACGGCGGCTTCATGGCCGAGCACCTGGCGAGGTACGCGACGTTGGCGCTCGAGGGGATCGTCCTGGTCGCGTCCGGCGCCACCGTCTCGTCGCGCCAGGCCTGCCCCACGCCGCGTCACCCCGTCCGGGTCTTGGCCTTCCACGGCACGGCGGACCCCCTGGTGCCCTACGGCGGTGGGCCGATCGGCCCGATGAGAAGGCTCGCGGCGCGCGGCGAGGGTCGGCACGGTGGGCAACAGGAGCCGGGGCGCGGGCTCGCCGCACCCATCGAAGCGGTCTGCGCGGACTGGGCGCAGCCGGGCTCGACCCCGGTGACGGAGCAGCTTCAGTCCGGGGGCGACCTTCCGGTCGACCGGATGCGCTGGCCCAATCCCCTCGGGTCGCAAACGACGCTGTACCGGGTACGCGGCGGGGGCCATACGTGGCCGGGGGCGCGCCCTATCTGCCCGCACGCATCATCGGGCCGGTGGCGCGCCATCTCGATGCAACGGGGATCCTCCTCGACTTCGTTCACGCACGAACCGGCTGACCACCGCAAGGCCCCGCTCTGCGTCGCGGCACGCACCACTACGGTGCAGTGCATGGCCGAACTGATGCCGGCCCTGTTCGTCGGGCACGGGAACCCGATGAACGCCATCGAGCAGAACCGTTACACCAAGGCGTGGACCGAGCTGGCCGCCGCGCTGCCCCAGCGGCCGCGTGCGGTGTTGTGCATCTCGGCGCACTGGTACACGAACGCGACCGCCGTCACCGCGATGCCTCACCCGCGGACGATCCACGATTTCTTCGGGTTCCCCGACGAGCTGTTCGCGGTGCAATACCCGTGCCCGGGCTCCCGGGAGGTCGCGGCCGAGGTGGCCGACGCAGCCAAGCCGAGGTGGGTTGGCCTGGACGCGGACAGCTGGGGCATCGACCACGGCACCTGGTCCGTCCTCACCCACATGTACCCGGCCGCCGATGTCCCCGTCGTGCAGCTCGCCATCAACGCCCTCGAGCCGCTCGACTCGCATCTCGATCTGGGGCGACGGCTGGCCCCGCTGCGCGCGCAAGGCGTGCTGATCGTGGCGAGCGGCAACGTCGTGCACAACCTTCGCGTCCTCGACTGGAGCCAACCCGACGGCGCGTTCGACTGGGCTGCCCGCTTCGACGAGGCGGCCCGCGAGGTCGTCGTCGACGTGCCAGCCGACGTCGTGAAGCTCACACGGCATCAGGACTACCAGCAGGCCGTGCCGACTCCCGATCACTTCATCCCGTTGGTCTACTTCGCGGGCGTCGCGGCCGAGGCGGGCACGCAGCCCGAGGTCGTCGTCGAGGGGTACAACTACGGGGCGCTGTCGATGACGTGCTACCGCGTCGCCTGACCGGCGCGAGCGTTCTCCCGTGGTGTTCGATTAGCTAACCGTCCGCTGAGGCCCCGACGTTGTCGTCGAGCCACCGCAGCATCGGCCGGGCGGCGCGGAAGACGTCGACGATGCGCGTCTTCGGCGCCGCCGTCGACAGCCACGCGGCCGGCTCCCACGAGCGCGAGACCACGAGGCCCTTCATGCGCAGCAGCTCGATGCGCGGGTGGTCCTTCGGGTATCCCTTGGGCGCGGTCTTGAGCACCTCCATGGCGTGGACGTCGAGGCCGGCTTTGCGCAGCGTGCCGAGCACGCGCTCCAGCTTCGTGCCGCTCTTGTCATCCACGACGGCGCGGCGGAACCGCTGCAGCTGGTCCGGTTCCATGTGGTAGCGACCCGCGCCGGCCAGCAACCCGTCGGCAGAGAGGTGGACGTAGCCGTCGCCGATCCTCGCCGCGACGTTCGTCTTGTATGGCGATTTGTCCCGACTGAAACGCGTGTCGCGATAAGGACGGAACAGCCGCCATTCCCCGAACTCGGTGGACAGCTCGGTGAGCAGGGCCTCCATCGGGCCCTTGACGTCGCGTTCGTAGACGTCCTTGTGGTCCAGCCAGTACGCCTTCGAATTGTCCGCCTCGAGGCCCTCATAGAACGCGAGGGCACTGTCGGGCCAGCCTTTGAACGCCATGTGATCCGACCGATCTTTTGCCGAACCAGGAGGTTACGGGAGCCCCTCCAGGTGCGCCTTGCGGTCGGAACACAAGGGTTACGCTTTCGCCCGTGAGGAGGTGGGAGGACCGGGTCAGTGGTGCGCGCTCGTCGACGTTGGGCCGACTGCTGCGCCGCGCACGGCAACGGCCCTTGTCGCGGGTGGGCTCCTCGTCGCAGGCACGGCCGCAGTGGCGGGCGCCGAATCCGCACCCGTTTCGGCACCGGCGCAGAGCCAATCGTCAGCCGGCGGCAGTGCGCCGTCGTCGGTGGCGTGGGGCCCCGGCGTCACGCTCGGGGTGCACCCAAACTGGGACCACGTGCCCCCCGGGCAGGGCCAGACGACGACCCGAGGATCGAAGGACCGAGCCGGAGACGTACCCTCTGGCAACTGGGCCGGCCTCGTCCAGACGGGTACGACGTACACGGCGATCAGTGCCTCCTGGACCGTGCCCACCATCCGGGCTGCGACCCACCAAACGGTGTCCGCGACGTGGATCGGCATCGACGGTTACCTCAACCAGGACTTGATCCAAGCCGGCACGGAACAGGACACAGTCGATACGCAGAACGGATGGACGACGAACTACTACGCCTGGTACGAGATCCTCCCGGCCGCCGAGACGCCGCTGTTTCCCGTCTCTCCCGGTGACCAGATGTCCTCGCAGATCTCTCAGGTCTCCCTTTCGCCGGACTTGTGGACCATCGAAATCGAGGACGTCACGACCGGAGTGAGCTCCACCTTCACCACCCCTTCGAATGCGCAGTATCGCGGACCCGCGACCTCGGCCGAGTGGATCGAAGAGATGACGGAGGTGACCGGCGAGACGCAGCCCCCGCTGGCGAACTTCGGAACGGCGGAGTTCACAGGCCTCAGCGACACGCCAACGAATGAGTCTCTCAACTCCTCCACCCTGGTCGACATGGTGAACGGCTCTGGCAACATAATCGCCTATCCGATACAACCGTCCGGCAATGCGCTGACTGTGTACTACGGAGAACCCTCACAAACCTCGATTACGGCGAACCCGAGTTCAGTCGTCGCTCTGACTTCGGTCACCTACTCTGCGTCGGTTACGACGAATGTCGAGGGACTCCCGACCCCGACTGGGTCCGTGACGTTCTCGTCCGGATCCACGCTCCTGTGCAACGCAACACTGACAAACGGCAGCGGCTCGTGCAGTTCGAGAGCCGCTCCATCGGGGTCTGACACCGTGACAGGCGAATATTCCGGCGATGCCGTGTTCTCCGTCTCGAGCGGGTCCACGAGTATCACCGTTACCGCGGTGACCCCTGCAGGCTTCACCACCTCGATCAGTGCCCCCTCTTCGAACACGGTGGGCAACACGTGGACCGACTCGGCCACTGTCTTCGGTGACTCGACCGGCTTGAACCCGACCGGATCGGTCGCATTCACCTGGTGCGAAGTCGTCTCGCCGAGTACCTCGTGCACCGGCACGGGCGGGGGCGGCACTGCGGGGACCCTCAGCACCCCGACCATCTCTGGCGACAACTCGACCTTCGGGCCGTCAAATCCGATAGCCCCTTCGAGCCCGGGTACCTACTGCTTCAACGCCGGCTACACGTCCACCTCAGGCGGCTACTACACCTCGGTCGCCCAGCAAACCGACACCGAGTGCTTCAACGTGACCGCAGCCACCCCGGGCTTCACGACCTTGATCACCGCACCTTCCTCGAACTCGCTGGGCAACAGTTGGACCGACTCGGCCACCGTCTCGGGCAACTCGACCGGCCTGGCGCCGACGGGCTCGGTCTCCTTCACCTGGTGCGAAGCGGTCTCACCCAACACCTCCTGCACCGGCACGAGTGGGGGCGGCACGGCTGGGACATCGACCATCCCGAGCGTCAGTGGCGACAATTCGACTTTCGGGCCCTCGAATTTGGTCACCCCGTCGACCGTCGGCACCTACTGCTTCAACGCCAGCTACGCCGCGCCCGTAGGCGGCAACTACGTCTCGGTCGCCCAGCAGAGCGACACGGAGTGCTTCACCGTGGCGACGTCCACCCCGGGCTTCACTACCTCGGTCTCCGCGTCTTCGTCGAACACGGTGGGCAACACGTGGACCGACTCGGCGACGGTCTTTGGCGACTCGATCGGTCTGGCGCCAGCGGGCTCGGTCTCCTTCACCTGGTGCGAAGTGGTCTCGCCGGGCACCCCGTGCACCGGCACGGGCGGGGGCGGCACGGCCGGGACATCGAACCCCCAGAGCGCCAGTGGCGACAACTCGACCTTCGGGCCCTCGGATTCGGTCACCCCGTCGAGCGTGGGGACCTACTGCTTCAACGCCAGCTACAGCGCCCCCACGGGCGGCTACTACGCCTCCGTCGCCCAGCAGAGTGACACCGAGTGCTTCAGTGTGACAGCGGCCACCCCGGGCTTCACCACCTTGATCAGCGCGCCTTCCTCGAACACGGTCGGCAACAAGTGGACCGACTCGGCGACCGTCGCAGGCAACTCCACCGGCCTGGCGCCGACCGGCTCGGTCGCCTTCACCTGGTGCGAAGTGGTCTCGCCGAATACATCGTGCACGGGCACGGGCGGGGGCGGCAAGGCCGGCACATCGAGCATCCCGAGCGTCAATGGCGACAACTCGACCTTCGGGCCCTCCACCTCGGTGACCCCGTCGAGCGTGGGCACCTACTGCTTCGACGCCAGCTACACCGCGCCCATGAGCGGCAACTACGTGTCGGTCGCCCAGCAGAGCGACACGGAGTGCTTCAGCGTGACCGCGGCCACCCCCGGCTTCACCACCTCGATCACCGCGCCCTCGTCGAACACGGTGGGCAACACCTGGACGGACTCGGCGACTGTCTTTGGCAACTCGACCGGGCTGGCCCCGACGGGCTCGGTCTCCTTCACCTGGTGTGAGGTGGTCTCATCGAACACCTCGTGCACCGGCACGGGCGGGGGCGGCACGGCCGGGACATCGAGCACCCCAAGGGTCAGTGGCGACAACTCGACGTTCGGGCCGTCAACTTCGGTGGCCCCATCCAGCGCGGGCACCTACTGCTTCAACGCGAGCTACACCGCGACCACAGGCGGCAACTACGTGTCGGTCGCCCAGCAGAGCGACACCGAGTGCTTCACCGTCGCCGCACTGCCGCCTCCTCCTCCGCCCCCACCGCCACTGGCTCCCGTCCACGGCTACTGGCTGGTCGGCTCCGACGGCGGGATCTTCACGTTCGGCTCGGCGCAGTTCCACGGCTCGACCGGCAGCCTCAAGCTGCAACGCCCCGTGGTCGGCATCGTGCCCACGAACGACCGCAACGGGTACTGGCTCGACGCCTCGGACGGCGGGATCTTCGCCTTCGGTGACGCCGGCTTCTACGGGTCGATCCCGGGGCTCGGGCTCAACCCCGCCGGTTCGGGGCTGCCCCACTCGCTCAACGCCCCGATCGTGGGCATGGTGCCCTCGTCCGACGGCAACGGGTACTTCATGGTCGCCTCCGACGGCGGCGTCTTTGCCTTCGGTGACGCGCACTTCGCCGGCAGCTGCCCGGGGATCGGCGGCTGTTCGGGCGCCGCCGTCGCCGTCATGCCCGACGCCAGCGGCAACGGCTACTGGCTCGTCACGGCAACCGGGAGCATCTACACCTTCGGCGACGCCCCGTATGAGGGTGCCCCCGGCAACACCGGCTCTCCGGTCACCTCGGCCGTGCGCACGCCCGACGGGAAGGGCTACTGGATCCTCACGGCCAACGGCACGGTGTACCCCTTCGGTGACGCCGGGAACTTCGGTTCGCCCGCCGGCCAGTTCGGCGGTCTCAACCCGGCCAACGCGGTCTTCGCCACCTCCGACGGCGGCGGCTACTGGGTCGTCAGCGCCAACGGCACGGTGGAGAACTTCGGCGACGCCCCCAACGACGGCGGCATGAACGGCACCAACCTCAACGGATCGATCATCGCGGCCACCGGCTGGTAGCTGCGCCCGTCACGGAGTTGCTGCCGGCTCCAACACGATGAGATCGACGAAGCCCCGGCGCTCCGTGTCGCCGGGCGGGAGCGCCCGCAGCGCCTCGATCGCCGGCCCGGTGACCTCGGCCACCGCCGCGTCGTCCAGCTCGCGCAGGGCGGGCCACGACTTCCGGGCGATCGCGTCCAGCTCGCCTTCCGGGCTGGACACGAAGGACCGCTCGCACGGATGGACCTCCCCGCGGAATCCCGCCCGGGCGGACCACTCGAGCACCTGTGCCACCGACACGCCGCGGGGACGCTGTCCCGTCCGCCGCTCGTCGACCGCCTGGCCCATGCGATTGATGATGTGGCCGATCGCGTCGTCGGGTGCGGGCCGCTGGGTCGTGCAAACGACGTAACGGCCACCGGGGCCCAGCACGCGCGCGACCGCGGCGAAGAGACGGAGCGGATCACGCACCGACTGCACCACCCAGACCGAGACCGCGCTCGTCACGCTGCCCGCGGCCACGGGCAGGTCCATGGCATCGCCCCAGATCACCGTCGGTCCGAGCCGCTCGCGCGCCCGCGCCAACATCGGGGCCGACACGTCGAGTCCGACCACCGGGTAGCCGCGCTTGGCCAGGCCGAGGGCGACCACGCCGGTGCCGACGCCGACCTCGAAGACGGGGCCGGCATGCGGGCGCGGAAGGTGGTCTGCGATCAGTCCGGCGAACTCGTCGCCCCGCGGCTCGCCCCCGCGCGTCTCGTCGTAGAGCTCGGCGAGCTGATCGAACTCCGGTGCCGGTTGGATGCTCGCCATGAATCGTTCATTGTGACCGGGCCGCCTGTCCGGCGCTCGTCCCTGGCGGTCCGACCCGCCCCGGGGTTTGGGCCAACAAAGCCCGGGCAGGATGGGTGGGTGTCGAGCACGGACATTGCAACGAGGCGGGGGTCGTTATGGGGGCCGTGGGTCCTGGCCGCGCTCGGCGTCGTCGCCGCCCTGGCTGCGATCGCCGCCGTGCCCGGCGACGCGCGTGGCGCCGCCGCACAGTCCTGGCCCGCCTTCGTCCTCGTCGCCGGCCTCCTCCTGGTCGGGTTCGTCGCGCACGAGGACGGGCTTTTCGCCGCGGGCGGCCACGTCCTGGCTCGTGTCGCACCGAACGGGTGGACGCTCTACGTGGGCACCGTGGCGCTCGTGTTCGCGGTGACCACGCTGTTGAACCTCGACACCTCGGTGACGTTTCTCACGCCGGTGGTGGTCTACGCGGCGCGCCAACGCGGTGAGGGCGAGGCGCCCTTGCTCTACGGGTGCCTGCTGCTGGCCAACGCCGGCTCGCTCCTGCTGCCGGGCTCGAACCTCACGAACGTGATCGTGCTCGGACACCTCCACCCGTCCGGCCGGGAGTTCTTCGCCCACATGGCGCTGGCGGGCGTCGCCGCCGCCGCCGTGACGGCGCTCGTCGTGGCGGCGGTCCACCGCGGTGAGCTGCGCGCCACGATCGCACCGGACCCGCAGCAGGCGCCAGAGCGTCCGGTGCTCGGCGTCGGCCTTCTCGCGGTCGCCGCGGTGACGGTGCTCGTGCTGGTGTTGCGGTCGCCGGCGCTGCCCGTCCTGGCCGTCGGCCTCGTCGCCACCGCACTGCGGGCGCGCCACGATGCCACGTCACCGCGCGTGGCCGTGGGCGTCCTCGGCCTCCCGGTGCTGGTCGGGCTGTTCGGCTTGGCGGTGGCGCTCGGCGCGCTCGGCCGCAGCTGGTCGGGTCCGGCCACGCTGCTCACGCACCTCGACGGCTGGGGCACCGCAGCGCTGGCCGCCGTGTTGAGCGTCCTCGTCAACAACCTGCCGGCCGCGTCGCTCCTGGCGGCCCACCGGCCGCCGCATCCCTACCCGCTGCTCGTCGGCCTCAACGTGGGTCCGAACCTCTTTGTCACGGGATCGCTCGCCTGGGTGCTGTGGCTGCGTGCCGCCCACACGGCCGGCGCCCGCCCCAAGGTCGGAAGGGCGGTCGCGCTCGGCCTCATCAGCGTGCCGTTGGCGATCGCCGCGGCGCTGCTCGTGCTCGGCGCCCAAGGTCTCAGCTGACGACGGCTACGAGTCCTTGTCGGCCACCCCGAGGGCACGCCGCAGCACCACGGCCGCCTCCCGGGCGGCGCGCTGGGACACGGCGGCACGCATGACGAGCGCGGAGCCGTGGAACGTCCCGGGAAACTGGTGCAGCTCGACCGAGACGCCCGCCCACAGGAGCGCCTGCGCATAGGCCAGTCCCTCGTCGCGCAACGGGTCGTTCTCGGCGGTGGAGATGTAGGCGGGCGGGAGCCCCGCGAGGTCGGTCGCCCTCGCGGGTGCCGCGTACGCCGGGACCGCGTCGGTGCCGGCCAGGTCGCCGAGGTAGGCCTGCCAGCTCTTCACCGCCAGCGGCTGGTTCCACAGCGGGGTGTCGACGAACTCGCGCATCGATGGCGTCTCCAGCCGGTCGTCGAGCTCGGGGATGTGGAGCATCTGGAAGCAGATCGCCGGTCCGCCGTGGTCGCGGGCGAACAGCGCGGTGGCCGCCGCCAGCCCGCCGCCGGCGCTGGCGCCGACCAAGGCGACGCGCGCCGTGTCGACGCCGAGCTCACCCGCCGCCGCGTGGAGGAACGAAAGGGCGGCGTAGCAGTCGTGCAGCCCGGCGGGGTACAGGTGCTCGGGCGCGAGCCGGTAGTCCACCGACACGAGCACGGCACCGGCGTCGACCGCCATCAGCACCGCGCCGACGTGCTCGCTCTCTACGTTGCCCACGACGAAGCCGCCGCCGTGGATGAGCAGGATGCCGGGCACCGACTCTCCGGCGGCGGCGGCCGCCTTGGGCCGGTACACCCGCACGGAGACGTCGGGATCGCCCTCCAAGCCCGGCACGAGCCGGTCCTCGATCTCGAGCAGCTCGGCCTGCGGGAGGGGCCTCCGCATGGAGACGAGCATCTTCTCGAACGACCGGCGTGCCGCCACGGGGTCGTCGAGGTCGATGGCCGGCATGAAGTCCAGCGCCGCCTCCAGCTCCGGGTCGATCATCGTCGTGCCCTCCCCGCCCTCGCCGGTTACTTCGGCTGCATCCGGATGCCGGCGTCGATGCGGATCGACTCGGCGTTCATGTACGAGTTCGTCAGGAGCTCCACGGCCAGCGTGGCGAACTCGCCCGGGCGCCCGAGCCGGTGCGGGAACAACACGTCCTGGGCCAGCTTGTCCTTGAAGGCCTCCGAGCCCTCGCCGGCGCCGTAGATCGGCGTGTCGATGAGGCCGGGCAGGATCGTGTTGACGCGGATGCCGACCACCGAGAGGTCGCGGGCGACCGGGAGGGTCATGCCGATGACGCCGCCCTTGGACGACGAGTAGGCCGCCTGGCCGATCTGGCCGTCCTCGCCCGCCACCGAGGAGGTGTTGACGATGGCGCCGCGGGAGCCGTCCTCGTCGGGCTCGTTGAGGCTCATCTTCGTCGCCGCCAGCCGGATGCAGTTGAAGGTGCCGATGAGGTTGATCTCGATCACCCGGCGGTAGAGGTCGAGGTCGTGGGCCGAGGAGTACTCCCCGTCACGGCCGATGGTCCGGGTGGCCCAGCCGATCCCGGCGCAGTTCACCAGCGACTTGAGGGGCGCCATCTCCATGGCGGCGTCGACCGCCGCGATCACCTGCTCGGTGTTGGTCACGTCGGTCGGCACGAACAGGCCGCCGATCTCCTTGGCCAACGGCTCCCCCCTGTCCGCCTGCAGGTCGGCGACGACGACCCGGACCCCGCGCTCGGCCAGGAGGCGCGAGGTCGCTTCGCCCAGTCCCGAGGCTCCTCCGGTGACGATTGCCGACGTGCCGTTCAATTCCATCTCTCTGCCGCTCCTTGAGGGTCGTGACGTGCGGGGCAGAGGATACGGTCCGGGCCGGTCCCGGTCACATCTGCGCGGGGGCCTCCATGCCGAGGAGCGAGAGCCCCTGTTCGAGCACCCGCGCCGTGAGGTCGCACAGGGCGAGGCGGGAGGTGCGCACCTCCTCGTCGGGCACGAGGACCCGGCAGGCCTCGTAGAACGTCGTGAAGACGCTGGCCAGGTCGAAGAGGTACGTGCACAGCTTGGACGGGCTCAGCGTGTCGGCCGCCGCCTCCACCGCTTCGCCGAAGCGGAGCAGCTGCATCGCGAGGGCGCGCTCGGGCGCCTCGTCGAGCCGTGGGCGCGTCCCTGGCGGCGGCGGGTCGGCCTCGGCGCGACGGAAGATCGAGCGGATCCGTGCGTGCGCGTACTGCAGGTACGGGCCCGTGTTGCCCTCGAAGGCGAGCATGCGGTCCCAGTCGAAGACGTAGTCGCGCATCGGCTCGGTCGACAGGTCGGCGTACTTGATGGCCCCGATCCCGAGCGCCCGCGCCACCGCCGCCTGCTCCTCGGTCGACAGCTCGCTCTCGCGGTCCTTGAGGGCGGTGGCGGCCCGTTCCACCCCCTCGGTCAGGAGGTCGACGAGGCGGTCGGAGTCGCCGCTCCGGCTGGCCAACTTCTTCCCGTCGGTGCCCAACACGAAGCCGAACGCCACGTGGACGGCGTCGGAGACGTCGTGCAGGTAGCCCGCCAGCGCGGCGACCGCGAAGACCAGGCGCAGGTGCAGGGACTGTTCGGCGCCGACCACGTACAAGAGCCGGTCGGCGCCGAGGCGACCCGTTCGGTCTCGCACCGAGGCGAGGTCCGTGGCGGGGTAGCCGTAGCCGCCGTCCGACTTGCGCACGATCAGCGGCAGGGGCTCGCCCTGACGGTTCGTGAAGCCGTCGGGGAAGACGCAGAGCGCGCCCTCGTTCTCGACGAGCAACCCCTTCTCCGTGAGCTCTTCGACCACGACATGGAGCCACGGGTTGTAGTAGCTCTCCCCCACCGTGTCCTCCTCGGTGAGGAGGACACCGAGCATCGTGTACACCTCGCGGGCGTGCCGCAGGCTCTCGGCGACGAAGATGCGCCACAGCCGCATCGTCTCGGGGTCGCCGCTCTGGAGGAGGACCACGCGCCGGCGGCAGCGCTCGGCGAAGGCAGGGTCACTGTCGAACTGCACGCGGGCGGCGGCGTAGAACTCGTTGAGGTCGCGGCACGCTGAACGACTCCGCGTCGGCCGCCCCGTCCACGTCGAGCAGGTGCTCGATGAGCATGCCGAAGGGCGTGCCCCAGTCGCCGATGTGGTTCTCGCGCAGGACCGTGTGGCCCTGGAAGGAGAGCACACGGGCCAGCGAGTCGCCGATGGTCGTGGTGCGCAGGTGGCCGACGTGCATCTCCTTGGCGACGTTGGGCGAGGAGTAGTCGATCAGGACCGTCTGCGGCGTGGTCACGACTTCGACCCCGAGGCGTGGGTCGGCGGAGACCGCGGCGATGTGCGACTCGATGAAGTCGTCGGCCAGGGTCAGGTTGATGAAGCCCGGCCCGCTGATCTCGACGACCGAGCAGATGTCGCGGAGCTTCGCCGCCACGACCACCTGTTCCGCCACCTCGCGCGGCGTGCGTCCCAGCTGTTTGGCCAGGGCGAGCGCGCCGTTGGCCTGGAAATCCGCCCGGTCAGACGGGCGCAGGACGGGATCGGCGCCGGGGGCAACGGTGTCGAACGCGGCGTGGAGCCGGTCGGACAGCACGCGGACGGCGTCGGGCATCCCCCATCTTCGCATGCTCGTGCCGGCGCCCATCTCGGGGCGCGGGCGCGTGCGCCGTCCTCAGTCGGCGGGCGCCCCCATGGCGCCGTCCATGAGGCCGTAGCGGCGGAACGGCCCGAAGAAGCCGTGCTCCAACAAGCCGTAGCCCACCTTGCCGCCGTAGGAGAACTCTGCGACGTGGTCCACGATGCCGTACTGGCCGATGCCCTTGATCTCGTCCACCGACAGCACCAGGCCCTGCGTCACGGTCTCGGGCCCGTGGTACATCCCGTGGCGCCAGTCCGCGTCGATGCCGTAGCCGGTGCCGACGGAGACGAAGTTGGGGAGGATCGAGCGGCAGGCGATCTCGATGCCCGCCTCGGGGAAGCGCACGACGGAGTGGTCGATGATCCGGGTCCCCGGGATGAGGTGGTGCTCGTGCACGGACGGGCCGAGCTCTTCGACGCCCTTGGCGGGGTCGGCCCACACCCGCTCCGACTGGACGAGCGGGCGCTCGCCGTCGTCGCGCTCGTGGCAGATGTACATGATGGCGTGATCGTCGAACTGCATGGGGAAGTAGTTCCACATGCCGCCGAGAACGAGCTCGCCCTGACGGATGCCGTCGGTCTCGGGCTCGCCCACCGGGCGCACGCCCCAGGACCGGTCGCGGGTGCCCCAGCAGCGCTCGGGCGTCACCGCCAGGTCGTTGCCGCCGGCCGAGAGCGTCCCCGACCAGAACCCGGTCTGGGCGAGGCGTTGCGTGTCGAAGACGACCTTGCCCTTCGAACGCAGGTACTGGCGCGGCTCTTCGACGGCCGGGATATGTCCCTCCCACGTCACGTCCATGGCCACGCGGTCCTCGGTCGGCTCGACGATCACCCGCAGCTTGCGCAGCGGCTCGATCACCTCGATCCGGAACGGCCCGACGCGGAGGTCGGCGCGGTCGTGCAGCGGGGCCGAGGAGCGCACGATGTGCTGGGAGTCCCCGAGGCGCACGTCGATGAAGGCGTCGACGACGCCGAGGTTGGGGTACTGCCCCATCCCGAAGATGGCGAACCAGTCGTCGTCGGACGGGTGCATGTTGAAGTAGTACCGGTCGTAGAAGTTGCGGTCGCTCGTCGCCGGGTGCGCGATGAACTCGGCGGCCTGGTGCACGGGATAGTCGTCGAAGGCGCTGAGGGACATGGCCAGGCCCGCTCAGCAGCAGGCGCAGCCGGCGCCACAGCCGCCTGCGACCGGTGCCCCGCACGCCCCGCCGGCGGGCTCGGCCGCGCGGCCGGTCGTGGCGAACACGGGGAACAGGCGTCGCGCCCCGACGTGGCCGTCGGGACAGGTGGCGGGCGCGTCGGCGTCGGCCATCGGTCGGCGCTCGTCGAAGACGGCGTGACACGTCGAGCAGCGATAGTCGTAGAGCGGCACGGTGAGGACCTCCGGAAGGACTCTAGGCAAGGCCGGCGAGGCGGCGCCCGCTACGGCTGCGCGAAGGCGTAGATCGGGGACCCGTTGTAGACGTTCGAGTCCGCCGGGAGGAACGGGCCGTCGAGTGCGGTCGAGAGGTAGCCGTCCCGCCCGGGCCCCGAGTCCCCTCCGACCGTCATGATGGCGTCGTCGGGCCAGACCTGGGTGACGATGCCAACGTGCACCGACGAGGCGGTGCTCTCGGGCCCGGTGCCGTAGAGGACGGCGTCACCGACGGCGGGCATCGCGGTGGGCGGAAGGACCGCACCCGCGCTGGCGGCCCAGCCGTAGATGTCGCCGGTGAAGGCGTAGCTCGGTATCGGGATGCCGGCCTGCTGCCACGCCCACGTCGCGAACAGCGCGCACCACTCCTCACAGGGCCCGTACGGGTTGCAGTACGCGCCCTGCGTGTCGGGGTCCGGTTCCAGCTGGGACGCCACGGCCGAAGCGATCGCCGCCGACTGGGGGAATTCCGGTTCGGGCGTGGCGGTGGAGAAGCTGTACTGCCAGGCCTGCGGATCGAGCAGCCAGTACCCCGTGCCCTGGTTGTTCCCGATGATCGCCGAGATCTGGGTCGCCGTCGGATCGAGGGTCAGGCCGCCGAAGGCCTGCGCGTTGCCGTACGAGAGGACGACGCCGTTCTCCGTCGCGATGAGGTAGCCGCCGCCGTTGGGCGACGCCACCATCCCGACGGCGGGGTCGGGCAGGTCCTGCCCGCCGGCACTGCCGTAGAACGACGCGTCGCCGTAGTTGAAGATCCCGCCGTCCGCCGCGACGAGCCAGTAGCCGCCGCCGTCGGGCGTCGCCGCCATGCCGACGATCGGCGCGTTGAGCGTGAGGCTGCCGGTGCTGCCGTAGAACTGGGCGTCGCCGTAGCTGAAGATGCCGCCGTCGGACGCCACGAGCCAGTAGCCCTTGCCGTCGGGCGTCGACGCCATCCCGACGATCGGCTGGTTGAGGTGGGTGCTGCCCATGGAGCCGTAGAACTGGGCGCTGCCGTAGGCGAACACGCCACCATCGAGCGCGCCGAGCCAGTAGCCCTTGGCGTTCTTCGTCACGGCCATGGCGACGATGGGACCCTGAAGGGGCTCGGCGCCGGCGGAGCCCTCGAAGTTGGCGTCGCCGAACGCGAAGACGCCGCCGTCCGCGCTGGCCAGGAGATACCCCTTGCCGTCGGGGGTCGCCACACCCGAGAACACCGGCGAGTTGAGCGGCTGCGGCAGGTCCGGCGCGTCCTGGTCCACGCTGCCGAACCCGATCATGCCGGCGTCGTTGTAGGCGTGGGCCTGCTCGGTCGCCCCGGCGGGCGGCGCCCCGGTCAGGCCCGTGGCGGTGGCGAGGACGGCCGGGGCGACGACCGTGGCGAGGGCGAGCGCAGCCAGGGCGACGGTCCGGACCGACCGCCGGCGGTGCCTGCTCCCCTCCTGGGCGCTCCCTCCGCTGCCGCGCACGATCCCCGAGTCTGCACGCTCGGTGGCGCGCGGAAGGGGCAGGTGGCGTTACGACCTGGTTACGACTTGCCCCATCAACGCGCGGTGTGAGGGCAGGACCTCTGCCGGGTGCCTACGGCCAAATCTCCTGGAACGCGCAGCGAACGAGTAGGCAGGACTCCTCGAAAGAGCGTTTCCAAGAGTCCTGCCTCCTCAAAAGCACGGCGAACCAGGAGGTCTCCGCATAGCCCGCCGCAATAGCGGGCGCGGGGTCCCCGTGGGCAGTACCGCGGGACCCACGGCAGAATGAGGGCATGACCCCCGAATCGACCGCCGCACACCCCAACACCTTCGGCGCCCGGACGGATCTGGCCGTCGGCGACCGCAGCTACGAGATCTTCAACATCAAGGCGCCCGCACTGGCCGAGCGCCACGACATCGACCGCCTGCCGTACTCCATCAAGGTCATCCTCGAGAACCTGCTGCGCCACGAGGACAGCCCCCATGTGTCGGCCGACGACATCGTCGCCGTGGCCGCCTGGGGCGAGAACCCCGAGGGACACGGGCAGGGGGCCGGGGACTCCGCCCACGAGATCGCCCTCACGCCCGAGCGCGTCCTCATGCAGGACTTCACGGGCGTGCCCGGCGTCGTCGACCTCGCGGCCATGCGCGAGGCGCTGGCCCGGCTGGGCGGGGATGCGGCGCGGGTCAACCCGCTCGTGCCCGTCGAGCTCGTCATCGACCACTCGGTGATCATCGAGCGCTCGGGCGATGCGGAGTCCTACGACCGCAACGTGACGATCGAGTACGAGCGCAACATGGAGCGCTACCAGCTGCTGCGCTGGGCCCAGGGTGCCTTCGACGGCTTCCGCGTCGTCCCTCCGGGCACCGGCATCTGCCACCAGGTCAACCTCGAGTACCTGTCGCGCCTCGTGTTCGCCACCGAGGACGGGCGCGCGTTCTGCGACACGCTCGTCGGCACCGACTCGCACACGACGATGGTCAACGGCCTCGGCGTGCTCGGTTGGGGCGTCGGCGGGATCGAGGCGGAGGCGGCCATGCTCGGCCAGCCGCTCTCGATGCTGCTGCCGCCGGTCGTGGGGCTGCGCATCAGCGGCCAACCCAAGCCCGGCATCACCGCCACCGACGTCGTGCTGACGGTCACCGAGCTGCTGCGCGACCACGGCGTCGTCGGCGCGTTCGTGGAGTGCTACGGCCCCGACGTCGCGGCCCTCCCGGTCGAGACCCGCGCCACCATCGGCAACATGAGCCCCGAGTACGGGGCCACGTGCACGATGTTCCCGATCGACCAGGTAACCCTCGACTACCTGCGCTTCACCGGGCGCGACG
Organism: uncultured Acidimicrobiaceae bacterium; assembly: GCA_963783995.1. Lineage (GTDB taxonomy): Bacteria > Actinomycetota > Acidimicrobiia > Acidimicrobiales > RAAP-2 > Bog-473. The sequence goes on along the minus strand of CAWAPU010000004.1, from coordinate 487,704 downwards.
AGGCGCACGTGGCGCTGATCGAGGCGTACGCCAAGGCGCAGGGGCTCTGGCACGACCCGGGTGCGCCCGAGCCGGTCTACTCCGAGCGCCTCAGCCTCGACCTGGGCGACGTCGTGCCCTCGCTCGCCGGTCCCAAGCGGCCCCAGGACCGCGTGCCCCTCGACGCCGCCAAGGAGTCGTTCCGGGTGGCGATCGAGCGCACGCCGGTCGAGTCGGCGTCAGAGCCCGCGGCCGCGCCGCACCATCGCGTGGCCGACGGTGACGTCGTCATCGCCGCCATCACCAGCTGCACCAACACCTCGAACCCCCAGGTCCTGGTCGCCGCCGGCCTGCTGGCGCGCGAACGCCGTCGCCCGGGGGCTGCGATCCAAGCCCTGGGTCAAGACGTCGCTCGCGCCGGGCTCGCGCGTCGTCATGGACTATCTCGAGCGGGCGGGCCTCATCGAGCCGCTCGACGAGCTCGGCTTCTACCTGGTCGGATTCGGCTGCACGACGTGCATCGGGAACTCGGGGCCACTCCTCGACGGCGTCAGCGACGCCGTGCACGAGGCCGACCTCTCCGTCGCGGCGGTGCTCTCGGGCAACCGCAACTTCGAGGGTCGCATCCACCCCGACGTGCGATTGAACTATCTCGCCTCGCCCCCATTGGTCGTGGCGTACGCGCTCGCCGGCACGATGAACCTCGACCTGACGACCGAGCCGATCGGGCAGGACAGCGAGGGCAACCCCGTGCTGCTCGCCGACCTGTGGCCCTCGCTCGACGAGGTGAACGCGACGATCCGCGACTCGCTCACGTCGGACATGTTCCGCACGCGCTACAGCGCCGTCTTCGACGGCGACGAGCTCTGGCGCGAGGTCTCCGTCGAGGGCGGCGAGACCTACGCCTGGCAGGACAGCTCGACGTACGTGAAGAACCCGCCCTTCTTCGAGACCATGACGATGTCACCGGCGCCGGTGACCGACATCGCCGGCGCACGGGTCCTCGTGATGGTGGGCGACAGCGTGACGACGGACCACATCTCCCCCGCCGGATCCATCGGCCTGACGACGCCGGCGGGCCAGTACCTGATCGACCACGGGGTGGAGCGCCGGGACTTCAACTCCTACGGCGCCCGCCGCGGCAACCACGAGGTGATGATGCGCGGCACGTTCGCCAACGTGCGGCTGCGCAACCAGCTCGCGCCGGGCACCGAGGGCGGAGTGACCCTGCACCTGCCCGACGGGGAACAGACCTCCATCTACGAGGCGGCGATGCAGTACGCGGAGGAGGACGTGCCACTGGTCGTGCTGGCCGGGCGCGAGTACGGCACCGGCTCGAGCCGCGACTGGGCGGCCAAGGGCACGGCGTTGCTGGGCGTGCGGGCGGTCATCGCCCAGAGCCTCGAGCGCATCCACCGCTCCAACCTCATCGGCATGGGCGTCGTGCCGCTGCAGTTCTACAAGGGCGACTCGGTCGAGAGCCTGGGGCTGACGGGCCGGGAGCGCTTCTCGATCACCGGGCTCGACGTGCTCAACAAGGGCGAGCTGCCCAAGGAGGTCTCGGTCATCGCCACCGCCGACGACGACTCGGTCACCGAGTTCCGGGTGATCGTGCGCATCGATACGCCGATGGAGGCGGAGTACTACCGCCACGGCGGGATCCTCCATTACGTGCTGCGCCAGATGGCGAGCTGAGCCGGCGGCTCAGGTCACGCCGGCGGGCTCAGGCTCTTCGGCGCCTTGCGCCGCCACGACTCCGTGAGCATTTCCCGCACCAGCGCACGGTCGGCGTGGCGCAGGATCACCCGGCACCCGCGCAGCTTCTTGCCCCACCGCAGCTCCTCGACCGCGACGGGGAACTCGGCGCAGTAGGACGCCACCGCGTCGTCGGGGAGGAAGACGTGGACGCGCCCGCCCTCGGGCGGCATCGTGGCGAAGATCTTCGATCGCACGCGGAACGAGGTGAGGTCGTGATGGGGCTCCTCGGTGGCTTCGGGCAGGGCCAGGGCGAGCTGCCGCACGCCGGCCGCCGAGACGCTCACCCGTCGCCCGCCGCCAAGGCGACGAACCGCCGCAACAGCCCCTCACCGGCCCGGCTCACGTGCGCGACGTCCTCGGCGCGGACGAACACGCCCGGTGGGAGATGGGGCGACCAGTGCCCGACCAGGCTCGCGGTCACCTCGACGTGGAACTGGAGCCCGTAGGCCCGCGTCCCGAATCGGAAGGCCTGGTTCTCGTAGGCCGCGTTCCCGGCCAGGCGAACCGCCCCGTCGGGTAGGGCGAACGTGTCCCCGTGCCAGTGCACGCACGGCAGCGGCGTCGGGGCCGGCCCGAAAACCGGGTCGACGAACGCCTCGGGCGTGAGGTGGACCTCCCCCACGCCGCACTCGGGCTCGGGTCCCGCCACGACGGCGGCGCCCAACGCGGCCGCCAGCTGTTGGGCGCCGAGGCAGACACCGAGCACCGGCCGCCCGGCCTCGACGGCGGCGCGGAGCAGCGCGCGCTCGGGCTCGAGCCAGGGCAGGTCGTCGTGGACGCCCATCGGGCCGCCCATCACCACGAGCCCGGCCAGCGCGCCGGCGGCATCGGGGTCGGGGACGGGGTCGGCGTTGTCGATCCGCACCACCTCGAGTTGGGCGCCCGCCTCGCGCACCGCCGCGGCGATCGCGCCGGGCCCCTCGTAATGGACGTGCTGGAGCACGACCCAGGTGTCAGCGCCCCCCATCTCGGATCAGGGGATGTTGATGACCCGGAACATCTCGGCCGAACGCCCGGCCGGCAGCCCCGCCGTCTCGCCGGCCGCCGCGGCCCAGATGCGGATCCGCTCCGCCGTGCCGTCGGCATCGGGCAGCTGGCTCTTGTGACACATGAGCGCCGCGATCTTGCGTTCCACCGTGGCCGTCGTCTCGACGGCGATCCCGGTGGCCGGCTTGCTCAGCCCCATGATCCACAGCTCGCGCACCGTCCAGGGCTCGAGGCCCTCGGCCTCGAGCAGCTCGGGGTGGGCGAAGGGGTTCCGGGCGTCGGGGTAGACGGCGTCGATTGCCGCTTCGCCCGCCGCCAGGTGGTCGGGGTGGCTGGCGTAGATGAAGTCCAAATTCCTCTCGGGCGACTGCGTGATGACGCGCTCGGGTCGCACCTCGCGGATCACGCGGCTGACGTCGCGCCGCAGCTCGATGGTCGCCTGGACCCGGCCGTCGGGGTAGCCGAGGAAGCGGACGTCGCTCACGCCGACGGTGGCGGCCGCGGCGCGCTGCTCGTCCTGGCGCAGGGCGGCCATCTCGGCTCGCGTCATGGCACGGTCGGACCCACCGGCCTCGCCGCTCGTGCAGATGCAGTACGTCACCTCGAGGCCCGCATCGGTGAACGCGGCGACCGTTCCCGCCGTGCCGAAGTCGACGTCGTCGGGGTGTGCGGTCACGATCATCACGCGCCGCACCCCGTCCTCGGGTGACCAGAGAGGGATGGGAGCGGCGACGTCCTCGCCGTTGCTCAGAGGACGCTCTCCTCGGGCATGGGCGTCCACGCACCGAGATCGGCGAGGCGCGGGTCGTTCGAGAACATCTCGACGATCGGGATCCGCAGGCCGAGCCGGCGCTGGATGACCTCCATCTCGACGAGCTGGTTCCACAGAGAGAGGCTCACGACGACGCCGGCCCGGCCGGCGCGTGCCGTGCGGCCCGAGCGGTGCAGGTACGCCTTGTGGTCCTCCGGTGGGTCCCAGTGGATCACGCCGTCGACGCCCTCGATGTGGAGGCCGCGGGCGGCGACGTCGGTCGCCACGAGCACCGCCAGCTTGCCGCCCGAGAAATCGGCCAGCGCCTTCTCCCGGCTCGACTGGCGGAGGTCGCCGTGGATGGCGGCGGCGTGCACGCCCTCCTTGCCCAGGTTCTCGACCAGGCGGTCGGCGCCGCGCTTGGTACGGACGAAGATGAGCGACTTCTCCTGACTGCGACAGATCGCGGCAAGCACCTTCACCTTGTCCATCTGGTGCACCTGGATAAAGCGGTGCTCCATCAGGGTGACGGTCTGGGTGGACGAGGCCACCTCGTGGAAGACCGGGTCGGTCAGGTAGCGCTTCACCAGGCGGTCCACCGCGCCGTCGAGCGTGGCCGAGAAGAGGAGGGTCTGGTGCGCCTGGTCCAGGCGGCGCAACACCCACTCGACCTGGGGCATGAAGCCCATGTCGGCCATGCGGTCCGCCTCGTCGAGGACCAGCGTCTCGAGGCCGTCCACCGCGACCTCGCCGCGGTCGCCGAGGTCGATGAGGCGGCCCGGGGTGGCGATCACGACGTCGACGCCCTTGTGCAGCTTGGCCACCTGGCGGTCGATGTCCGCGCCGCCGTAGACGGCCACCGCCCGCAGGTTCAGCTTGCGGGCGAGGGGAGCCAGGACGTCGTGGACCTGCACGGCGAGCTCGCGTGTCGGGAGCAGGACCAGCGCCAGCGGCCGCGCCGGGCGGTGCGCCTGGACGGGCCCTTGCCTCTCCCGGGTTTCCTTGGCCCGTTGCAGCAGCGGCACGCCGAAGGCCAGGGTCTTGCCCGACCCGGTCTTGGCCTTGCCGCAGACGTCACGGCCGGCCAGGGCATCGGCGACGGTCAGCGCCTGAATTGGAAAAGCGCTGACGATGCCTTCATCCGCCAGCGCTTTGGTCAGTTCTTCGGAGACGCCGAGAGACTCGAAAGTCCTGGCTGTCTCGTACGTATCGTTGCCGTGGACATCATCGTCCCCAGCGGAGCTTCCGGCATGCGCGCCGGTCAAGGCCTCTACGGTCATGGAACCTCTCTGCGGTAGTCCGGCGGGACCGTGCGCCTTCCACAGGAGTTCAAATCGGCCCCGACTCGCCGGCCCCCGCCGACGGTCGCAGTCCCCATTGTACCAGCCCAGAGCGGGTGTCTCGCGGCACTCTGTGCCAAAGTGATCGCTCTCGAAGATCTGACGTGCCGAGCCGACCAGCTGAGGAGGACCCCGACGATGGCCAAACTCGAGGTGGGCGCCAACGCCCCCGCATTCACCCTGCCTGACCAGGACGGAAAGCCGGTCAAGCTCTCGGACTACAAGGGACAGCAGGTCATCGTGTACTTCTATCCCGCCGACGACACGCCCGGTTGCACCAAGGAGGCGTGCCAGTTCAACGACAACCTCAAGACCTTCGAGAAGGCGGGGGTGGCCGTGCTCGGGATCTCGCCGGACAAGGCCGAGAAGCACGTCAAGTTCCGCACGAAGTACAAGCTCAGGTTCCCGCTCCTCACCGACACCGACAAGAAGGTGATGGAGAAATACGGGGCGTGGGGCGAGAAGACGATGTACGGCAAGAAGACGGTCGGGGTGATCCGCTCGACGTTCCTCATCGGGCCCAACGGCAAGGTCCAGCGGGCCTGGTATCACGTGCGGGCCGACGGCCACGCGGCCAAGGTGCTCGAAGAGGTCGAGGCAGCCTGAGGACCTGAGGACCTGAGGGCCTGAGGGCGCGGGTCGAGGGACCGGGGAGTCACATGGGTCAGGGCATCAGCGAGGTCCTCACGTTCGCCATCGCGGTGGCGATCAGCCCCGTCCCGATCATCGCGGTCATCCTCATGCTGTTCTCGGCGCGGGCGAAGGTGAACGGCCCGGCGTTCCTGATCGGATGGGTCGTGGCGCTGGCCGGCGTGAGCGCGGTGGTCTACGTGCTGGCCCACGACGGCAACGTCGCCACCAGCTCGACGGCGTCGGACTCGGTCTCGTGGGGCAAGATCGCGCTCGGCGCCGGCTTCTTGCTGTTGGCGCGGCGCCAGTGGCGCCAGCGCCCGGCCCCCGGTGCGGAGCCGGCGCTGCCCAGGTGGATGGGCCACATCGACACGCTTTCGCCCGCCAAGGCCGCCGGGCTCGGCGTCGTGCTGGCCGCGGTGAACCCCAAGAACCTCATCCTGACGGTGGGCTCGGCGGCCGGCCTGGCCCAGCTCGGGTTGACCACGAGCGACGCCGTCGTCGCCCTCGCCGTGTTCGTCGTGCTCGGGAGCGTGACGATCGCCGGGCCCGTGGTCTACGCGCTCGTCGGCGGGGCGCGGGCGCGGGCGACCCTCGACTCGGCCAAGGCGTGGCTGGGCGTGCACAACGCCGCCGTCATGACGGTGCTGTTCCTCGTGTTCGGCGTCGACCTGATCGCCAAGGGGCTGCCGCCGTTGACCTGAGGTGACCTGAGGTGACCAGGTGACCAGGTGGCGGCCGCCGCCTTGACACGACGCCGGTCGAGGGTCATATTTATCTAGTCACCTAGATGAATGAGGTACTCGCCCCGTGATCGAGTTCCATCTCGACAGCCGCTCCGGCGTCTCCCCCTATCTCCAGATCGTCCAGCAGGTCCGCCAGGCGCTGCGCCTCGGCCTCCTCCAAGACGGCGACCAGCTCCCGACGGTCAAGGAGGTGGTGGCGCAGCTCGCCATTAACCCCAACACCGTGCTGAAGGCGTACCGCGAGCTCGAGCACGAGGGGCTCGTCGGCGCGCGGCCCGGCGTCGGGACGTTCGTCACCGGGTCGCTGGGCGGCGGATCGATCGCCGCGCACGGCCCGCTGCGTCGTGCCCTGCAGACGTGGATCGCCAAGGCACGGCGCGCCGGGCTCGATGACGAGAGCATCGAGGCGCTGTTCCGCGATTCCTTTCGGTCCACCGCTGAAGAGGACATAGCGTGAGCTCTGTCCTCTGCGCACGCGGGCTGGGCAAGCGTTACGGCCGGCGTTGGGCCCTCAACGACTGCGACCTCGACATCCCCGCCGGTCACGTCGTCGGGCTCGTCGGCCCGAACGGCGCCGGCAAGACGACGCTGCTCCACCTCGCCGTCGGCCTCCTCACGCCCACCGCCGGCGCCGTCGAGGTGCTCGGGAAGCGGCCCAGCGACGACCCGGCGCAGCTCGCCCGCGTCGGCTTCGTCGCACAGGACACACCGACGTACGCGCGCCTGAGCGTCGAGGACCACCTGGCGCTCGGCGCCCACATGAACCCGGGCTGGGACGCCGACATCGCCCACCGCCGGATCGAGGGCCTCGACCTCGACCCGAAGCAGAAGGCCGGGACGCTGTCGGGCGGCCAGCGCGGCGCAGCTGGCGCTGACCCTCGCCGTCGCCAAGCAGCCCGAGTTCCTCATCCTCGACGAGCCGGTGGCGAGCCTCGATCCCCTGGCCCGCCGCGAGTTCCTCCAGAGCCTCATGGAGGTCGTCGCCGAGCAGGGCGTCAGCGTCGTGCTGTCGTCGCACCTCGTGGCGGACCTCGAGCGGGTGTGCGACTACCTGGTCGTGCTCGTCGCCTCGCGGGTGCAGGTGGCCGGCGAGGTCGACGAACTGTTGGCCACGCACCACCGGCTCGTCGGGCCACGGCACGACGTGGACGCGCTGCCCCGCGACCAGTACGTCATCGAGGAGAGCCACACCGACCGCCAGAGCACCCTGATCGTGCGGAGCGACGGCCCCATCCTCGATCCGTCGTGGACGGTGGAGGGGCTCGACCTCGAGGACCTCGTCCTGGCGTACATGGGCCAGGCGAACGCCGGCACCAAGAAGCGGCGGAGCAACGGCAACGGCTCCGACACCCGGGGCCCCCGGCTGGGCGTGGCCCGATGATCGCGTTCGGCTGGCGCCAGTTCCGCGACCAGGCGGCGATCGGCCTCGCCGGCCTCGTCGTGCTCGCCATCGTCCTGCTCGCCACCGGGCCCCACCTCGTCAGCGTCTACGACAGCTCGGTCGCCGCCTGCAAGGCGTCCGGCGGGCTCAGCGCGGCCTGCAACAACCCCGTCTCCGCCACGTTCCACGGGCTGCAGCTCGCGCTCGACGGCGGTCGTCTTGATCGTGCCGGCGCTGATCGGCATGTTCTGGGGCGCGCCGCTGATCGCCCACGAGCTCGAGACCGGGACGTTCCGCCTGGCCTGGACGCAGAGCGTGAGCCGCCTGCGCTGGTTGGGCGTCAAGCTCGGCCTCGTCGGGCTGGCCAGCTTCGTCGCCGCCGGGCTCATCAGCCTGATGGTGACGTGGTGGTTCGCCCCGATCGACATGGTGGGCCAGGACCGGTTCGGCGCCGGGAACTTCGGCGTGCACGGCTTCGTGCCCGGCGGCTACGCCGTCTTCGCCTTCGCCCTCGGCGCCGCCGCCGGGCTGCTCATCCGCCGCACGCTGCCGGCGATGGCGGTCACGCTCGGCGGCTTCATCGCCGTGCGCGTCGCCGTCACGAACTGGCTGCGCCCGCACTACATGAGCCCCGTCTCGATGACCGAGAAGCTGACGCAGAGCAACACGGGCTTCCAACTGAACGGGCCGATCGGCGTGCCGGGCACGGCCTCGGTTGTCGCCAACCCGCCCGACCTGCCCAACGCGTGGGTGCAGGGCGCGAGCATCGTCAACGGCGCCGGGCAGTCACCGTCGTCGGCGCTTATCAAGCACGACTGCCCCGGCCTCGTCTCGGGCGTCGGCCCCGCGCCCGGCCCGCTGAAGGGCGGCGGTGGCGGCGGGCCGTTCAGCGCCCACGCCTCCGTGGGGCGCGCGTCGACGCAGTCGCAACAGGCCTTCACGCAGTGCTTCACGACGCTGTCGCACAAGTACCACGAGCTCGTCAGCTACCAGCCGGCGAGCCGGTTCTGGACGTTCCAGGCGATCGAGACCGTGCTCTTCGTCGTGCTCGCCGTCGTGCTCGCCGGCGGGTGCGCCTGGTGGGTGCGCCACCGCATCAGCTGACGCCCGCCTCCGCCCACGGCGGCGCCGGCGCCGCTCAGTGCTGGTGCACCGGGCACCAGTACGTCGTGCGCCCGCCCACCTGCGCCACCAGCAACTCGGCGCCGTCGAGCGGGCAGCGGCCGCCCGGCACCCGCTCCTCCATCAGGTTGCCCATGTGCGAGCCGCCCCGCCCGTCGAGCTGGCGCAGGACGGCGCGCAGGGACTTGTGCAGCGTGCGCAGCTCGTCGTCGTCGAGCGGGGTGCGCCGGCCGGGGTCGAGCCCCGCCCGCCACAAGATCTCGTCGGCCAGCAGGTTGCCGACGCCGGCCAGGCGTTCTTGGTCCATCAGCCGCGCCTTGAGCGGGGCGGCCGTGCCGGCCAGCGCCGCCCGGGGCGTCATCGCCACGGCGTTGCGGACGTCGGCCAGGGACGCGGTCGAGCGCGTCGGGGCCGAGCCGGTCCTCGTCGGGCGCCAGCTCGAGCGAGCCGAACCGTCGCGGGTCGTGGAGCTGGAGCAGGCCCCCGTCGGTGAACTCGATACGCGCCCGCACCCACTTGTCCTCGAAGACGCCCGGGCCGTAGCGCAGCCGGTCCAGCGCCTGCTGGCCGTCGACCACCAGCCCACCGGTCATGCCGAAGCGGACGCCCAGCGTGGGGCCGGCGCCCTCGTCGGTGTCGAGCAGCATGAGCTTGCCCCGCCGTCGGGCCTCGGTGAAGGTCCGGCCCTTCAGGGTGCTGCGGAGGCGCCCCGGCGTCGTCCCGCCACGCCCGTAGCGGGCGTCGACCATCCAGACCCGCTCGATCCGACGGTGCAACGCCTTCTCGCCCAGCGTCCGGTAGCGCTCGACTTCGAGGATCTCGGGCACCGGCGCACGGTATCCGACCATCTTGGGTGGGCCGAATATGGTGGGCCCGTGCCACCAGAGAAGCCGCAATGGGCCGAGCTGTTCACCGAGGTCGTGACGTCGGGGCTCTGCACCGGCTGCTCGGCCTGCGTCATCGCGTGCCCCTACGACGTCTTGGGCTACGACGACACCGAGGGCGTCTACCGGCCCTTCCACGTCGACGCCGACGGGCGGCCCCGACAACTGCACCCACGGGCTCAAGGGCTGCACCCTCTGCACGCGGGCCTGCCCGCGCTTCCGTACCTGGGAGCCCGACATCGAGAACCACCTCTTCGGCCGGCCTCGCACCGAGGAGGAGGTGTCCGGCATCGCGCGCCGGACCGTTCTGGCGCGCGCCACCGATCCCCGAGGTCCAAGGGACCGGACAGGACGGCGGGCTCGTCTCCGCCCTGTTGATCTGGGCCTTCGAGCACGAAGTGATCGACGCCGCGCTGGTGTCGGGGCTCGAGGGTGACGGTTCCACCTGGAAGGCGGTCCCCCGCGTGGCCCGCTCGAAGGACGACGTGCTGGCGACGGCGGGGTCCCGCTACACGTACTCGGCCAACCCGCTCGCCTACTCCGAGGCCATCGAGGGCGGGGCCGAGAAGATCGCACTGGTCGGGATGGGGTGCCAGGCGTCGGCGCCCCCGGTCATGGCGGCGCGCAAGGCCGGCAAGATCGCCCGGCGCTTCGTCCTCTCCATCGGCCTGCTGTGCTCCAAGACGTTCGACGACGCGATCTTCCCCGAGCTCTTCGAGGCGAAGTACGGCCTGAACCGGGCGGACATCGTGAAGATGAACATCAAGGGCGTGTTCCAGGTCTGGATGCGTGACGGCAGCTACCACGAGATCCCGCTGAAGGAGGCGCACGCGTGGACCCGCGAGGGCTGCACCGTCGTGCCCCGACTTCGCAGCGGAGCACGCCGACATCTCGACGGGCGGCATCGGGGCGTTCGGCGACTGGACCCTCACGCTGCTGCGCACCGAGAAGGGTGAGGAGCTGTTCAACGACATGGAGGCGGCGGGCGTGATCGAGACCCGGCCGATCGAGGACGACCCCGGCGCCGTCAAGCTGCTGCACCGGCTCAGCCGGGTCAGCCGCAAGCGCTGGCCGGCCACGGCGGTGCCCATGCCCGGCCGCTTGCCGGCGGCAACGCCCGCGTCGTAGTACTCCGACTTCGATGTCCGACCCGTTGCCCGACTCGTTCGCCGCGCTGTTGGGGATCGAGGTGGCGCGGCGCGAGCCGGGTCACACGGTGGCCACGCTGACCACCGACGAACGCCATGCCAACCCGCACGGCACGGTCCACGGCGCCGTCTTCTACGCGGTGTGCGGCGCCGCGGTGGCCGCCGCGGCGAACGACGACACGCACTCGGGGATCATCTCTTCGGTCCTGGTCGAGTACCTGCAACCGGCCGCCCTCGGCGACGAGCTCTTCGCCGAGGTGGCCCGCGAGGCCTCGACCGAGCGCGAGGACATCTTCACCGGCACGGTCCGGCGCGGCGCCGCCGGCGACCTCCTGGCGTGGGTGCGCGCCCGGGGCACCCGGCGCAGCCGGGGCGGCTGAACCCTCGCCACCTGGGGCTTCGGCCTCGAAAATTAAGCCCCGAGAAATTCGCGGTCGTGTACGCGAAATTTCGCCGCTCTCGTCTCGCCGCTATATGGGCTGCGCCTTATGCAGCCGTCCTGATGGCCGAATCTGTGGGAACCAGGTCATTGACGCCATAGCGCCACGCCCTCAGAGTGGGAGCCATGCCGGAACGCCACGTCGTGATCGTCGCCTTCGACGGGGTCCAGCCCATCGATGCGGTCGGCCCCCACGAGGTGTTCGCCGGGGCCGGGCGGGCGGCCGCGTCGCTCGGCAAGGCCGGCGGCTACCGCGTCACGCTCGCCTCGGCCCGGGGCGGCGACGTGCGCGCCGAGAGCGGGCTCGTCCTCGGCACCGAGGCCCTGCCCGAGGACGACGAGCCCATCGACACCCTCGTGCTCGCCGGCGGGAGCGGGGCCAACGCCGCGGCCGCCGACGAGCGCCTCCTCGCCTGGATCCGGCGCACGGCCCCGCGCTGTCGCCGGGTCGCCACCGTCTGCTCGGGCACGTTCATCGGCGCCGCCGCGGGCCTGCTCGAGGGGCGCCGGGTCACGACGCACTGGGCCCGGGCCCAGGAGCTGCGCGAGGCGCATCCGGGCCTCACCGTCGACCCCGACCCGATCTACATCCGCGACGGCACGGTCTGGACGAGCGCCGGCGTCACCGCCGGCATGGACCTCTCCCTCGCCCTGGTGCAGGACGATCTCGGCGTCGAGGTGGCCCAGACCGTCGCGCGCTGGCTCGTCATGTTCCTGCACCGACCCGGCGGACAGACCCAGTTCGCGTCACCGGTCTGGGTGCCCCGAGCCGAGCGGACGACCGTGCGCGTCGTGCAGGACCTCGTCGAGGCCGCACCGGGTGGCGACCACCGCTTGCCCAACCTGGCCGCCGCCGCGGCGATGAGCGTGCGCCACTTCACCCGCGTCTTCACCGCAGAGGTCGGCGAGAGCCCGAGCCGCTTCGTCGAGCGCACCCGGGTCGAGGCGGCCCGGCGCGAGCTCGAGACGACGGCCGACACCCTGGACGTGGTCGCGTCCCGCTGCGGGCTCGGCAGCGCCGAAACGCTGCGCCGCGTGTTCCAGCGCCATCTCGGCGTCGCCCCCGACGCCTACCGCCGGCGGTTCCACACCGCCTCGACCGAAAGGGCCTCCGCATGAACGACCCAGCCGCGCTGCAGATCGTCATCCCGATCTTCCCTCGTTGCACCGCGCTCGACGCCATCGGGCCCTACGAGGTGCTCCAACGGATCCCGACCTTCGACATCACCTTCGTAGGGCACGCCCACGGTGAGGTGCGGACCGAGAACGCGATGCTCGGCCTGCAGGTCGATGCCACCTTCGAAGAGATCCCCGAGCCCGACGTCATCGTCTTCCCCGGCGGTGTGGGCACCCGCCCGCTCGAGCACGACGACCGCGTCCTGAGCTGGGTCCGGCACGCCCACCAAGGCACACGCTTCACGACGTCGGTCTGCACGGGCTCGCTGGTTCTCGGGGCGGCAGGCCTCCTCGACGGCCTCAGCGCCACCACCCACTGGTCGTGTTACCCCGGGCTCGCCGCGCACGGCGCCGAGCCGACGTCACGCCGGGTCGTCGAACACCTCGATCGGCGCATCATCACCTCCGCGGGGGTGTCGAGCGGCATCGACATGGCGCTCCGCCTGGTCGAGTTGCTCGTCGACCGCACGGCCGGGCACGCCGCCCAGCTGATGATCGAGTACGACCCGCAGCCGCCCTTCGACTGCGGTGCCGTCGACAAGTCCGACGACGTCGTGATGACGCGGGTGATCGAGTACGCCGCGTTGCGCTCCTAGTGAGCGGCCGGCCGCCTCAGGCCGAGGGTGCGGACGCGGCGGCGCTCGCCCCGGCGAAGCGTCCGAACATCGTGCTGTCGCCGATCGACAGCCCGCTGGCGTAGCCGAAGGAACAGACCCCCGCCGTCGTCCGGCCCGCCGCGAACAAGCCCGGTATGGGGTTGCCGCTGAGGTCCAGGACGGCGCCGTCCACCGTCGACTCGAGCCCGCCGAGGGTGAAGGGCGCGTACGGCGCGGGGCCGATGCGCAGGTCGAACGCGCCGATGGGCGGGACGAGCGGGCGCACCCACGCCGACGACTTGTGGAACAACGGGTCCTCCCCGCGGACGGCGTGCTCGTTGTAGAGGTCGAGGGTGGAGCGGAGTGACCCCGTCGGGAGACCCATCTCTTCCTCGAGCTGCTCGGCCGTCTCACAGACCCAGGTGGCGGCCAGACCCATCCAGTTCGGCTCGTACGCCGCCTCGTCGACGAGGAGAAAGACCTGGCCGTCCTGCGCGTAGAGCGCGGACTGGCCGACGCGGCCCATGTAGGTGTCCTCGTTGATGAAGCGCTGGCCCTTCCCGTTGACGAGGATGCCGTTGATCAGGCCCCGCGGCGGTGTGATCGGGAGCGAGACCTCGCCCGCGTACATGTTGCGCACCGACGCCCCGATGGACTGCGCCATGCGGATGGCCCGCCCGTCGTCGCCTTCGGTCCCCACCTTGAACGTCCCCCGGGCCAAGGGCGGGCAGTGCTGGCGGAGCATGTCGTCGTTGAAGATGAAGCCCCCCGCCGTGAGGACGACGCCCCGGCGCGCCCGCAACGACACCGTCTCGCCGAAGCGCTGCGCCTGCACCCCGACGACCCGCCCGTCACCGTCGAGCACGAGGCGGTCCACCCTGGTGTCGGTCGAGACCGACGCGCCCGCCTCCGTGGCCGCCGCCGCCAGGTGCTGCATCAACAGCCACCCGGTCGAGCGCTTCGTCTTGGCCAGGTGCCCGCGCGGCGCCGGCCGGGCGATCTCGCTGAAGGGGTAGGCGTCCTCGCCCCCGGAGTACACGAGGCCCTCCGTGCCGTTCGGCGCCATGGACGTCTCGGCGCAGAAGGTGGGGTCGAAGGGCACGCCGCGCGCCACCAACCAGTCGAAATGGCCCAGGCTCTCGGCGCAGTAGCGGGCGATCTTGACCTCGTCGGGGTCGGGCCCGCAGGCCGCCATCATGTAGCGGTACATGTCGTCGAGGCTGTCCTCGAAGCCGCACGCGGTCTGGATCGGCGTGCCCCCGCCGAGGTACACGATGCCCTCGGCCAGCGCGGCCGCCCCGCCCGGACCACCCGTGCGCTCCGTGACCAACACCTCGGCGCCGGCCTCGGCCGCGCTGAACGCCGCCGTCGAACCCGCGGCGCCGAAGCCGACGACGACCACGTCGGCCGTCGCATCCCAAGTCCCGATCTCCGTCGCCTGGCGCGGCTCGACGTCGGCCTGTTCGCTCACCTGATCCCTCCCGATGTGGCCGTGACGGTAGCCGTTCCCCCGGCGGCCCCTGGGCCCCGGGCTAGGACCTCTCGGGCGGAAGCCCGCTGTCCCCCGACGCGGCCATCACCTGGCGCGCCCGCTCGAACACGGCGTCGAACATGGGCTCGGTCAGCTTCCCGGTGAACGTGTTCTGCTGGCTCGGGTGGTAGGAGCCGAGCAACACGACGCCGTCGGGGAGCCCGGTCTCGGCCAGGTGACCGAACGCGGGCCGTGGGCGCAGCTCGTAGTGCGCCGCCAGCGCCTGCCAGGCGAACTGGCCCAGCGCCACGATCACGGCGACCCGGTCCAAGAGCGCGAGCTCCCGCTCCAGATACGGTGCGCAATTCTCGCGCTCGTCCGGGCTTGGCTTGTTCGCCGGCGGGGCGCAGTGCACGGCCGCCGTGATGTAGGCGTCGTGCAGCGCCAATCCGTCGTCGCGGGCGACGCTGGTCGGCTGATTGGCGAAGTCGGCACGGAAGAGCGCGGCGAAGAGCCAGTCGCCCGAGCGGTCGCCGGTGAAGATGCGGCCGGTCCGGTTCCCACCGTGCGCCGCCGGCGCCAGGCCGACGATGAGCAGGGCGGCGCGCGGGTCCCCGAACCCGGGGACGCCACGGCCCCAGTAGGTCTCGCCGGCGTACGAGGCCCGTCCCGTCCGCGCCACCTCCTCACGCCACGCCACCAGGCGCGGGCAGCGGCGACAGTCCGCCACGTCCCGTTGCACCATGGCCACGGAATCGGCTTCTGGCCGGTTGGGCGCCACGTCACAGAGCCTACGATGGGCGTCCGTGCCCGCAGCAGTCCGAACCAGTTCTTCCCGCCCGCCCACGCGTCGGGGCCAGAAGCCCCCGCCGGCGACCACCGTCCTGTTCGTGCGGCACGGGAACACACCCACGACGGGCAAGAAGCTCCCGGGCCGCGCACCCGGGCTGAGCCTGTCGGAAAAGGGGCGTTCCCAGGCCCAGGTCGCAGCCGAGCGCATCGGGGCCCTCCCCAAGGCGCCGACCGCCGTCTACGCATCGCCGCTCGAGCGCACCCGCGAGACGGCGGCGCCGATCGCCAAGGCCCTCGGCCTGCGCGTGCGCGCCGCCCCGGGGCTCATCGAGGTCGACGTGGGCGAATGGACCGAGAAGCCACTGACCCGCCTGTTCCGCGACAAGCGCTGGGCGATGGTGCACCGTTGGCCGAGCGGCTTCCGGTTTCCGGGCGGAGAGTCGTTCGCGGAGATGACCGCTCGCGCTGGACGCCGTGGTCGAGATCGTCGAACGCCATCCCGGTGAGACCGTCGTCGCCGTCTCGCACGCCGACACCATCAAGGCGGTCCTCGCGGCCGCGGCCGGAGCCCCCCTCGACCTGATGCAACGGCTCGTGGTGTCGCCGTGCTCCGTCTCGGCCGTCATCTTCACCGGCGGCGGTCCCACGGTGCTCTGCGTCAACTCCACGGGCACGCTCGGAGAGCTGGTCGTCTCGTGACGGACGACTTCGACTTCGACGCGCCCGACCACTGCACGATCGGCGTCATCGGAGAGGTCGGTCAGCGGCTGTTCCTCTTCTACTGCCGCCAGGGCCTTACCGAGACCACGGTGAAGGTGGAGAAGCAGCAGATCTCCGTGCTGGCCGGCTACCTCGGACGCATCGTCAAGGAGCTCGGGCGCCCCGGGCACCTGCCCGAGGACCTCGACTTCTACGGGACCGAGGAGTTCGAGTGGGTCGTCGGGACCATCGGCGTCTCCTACGACGAGGAGCTCGATCGCATCGTCGTCGTCCTCGAGGAGATCGGCGTGGGCGAGGAGGACGACGAGGACGACGAGGACGAGGTGGACGAGGGCGGGCACGTGCTGCGCGTCGCCCTGACGCGTGAGCAGGCAGCCGCCTTCGCCATCCACGCCACGAGGCTGGTCGAGGCCGGCCGGCCGCCTTGCCCGCTGTGCTCGCTGCCGTTGGACCCCTCGGGCCACGACTGCCCGCGTACCAACGGGCACCGTCCGCCGGCGACCTGACCCGCGGTGTCCGACGCCACGGTCGAGCACGTCCTCACCGAGGGTGAGATGGAGGTGCACGGACGTATCGCGGGGAGCTCGAACGCCACGATGCTCGTCACCTGCCGCCAGGGCGGCGACGAACTGCTCGCGGTCTACAAGCCGCACAAGGGCGAACGCCCGCTCTGGGATTTCCCCGGGGGGCTCTTCCGCCGCGAGGTCGCGGCCTACGTGCTCTCCGAGGCACTCGGCTGGGGGCTGGTCCCCGAGACGGTCGACCGCCCCGAAGGGCCGTTCGGGCCCGGCTCCGTCCAGCGCTTCGTCCACGAGGACGGCGTGTCGCACTACTTCACCCTGCGCGACGACCCGAAGTGGCACCCCGCCTTGATGCAGATGTGCGCGTTCGACGTCGTCGCCAACAACGCCGACCGCAAGAGCGGGCACGTGTTGTTGGCCGAGGATCGCCTCTGGGCCATCGACAACGGCCTGTGCTTCAACGAGCAGGACAAGCTGCGCACCGTGATCTGGGACTTCGGCGGCGTCGCGCTGGCGCCCGAGGTGCGGGACGACCTCGGCCGCCTGGCCCACGACGGCCCGCCTCTGAGGTTGTGCAACCTGCTCGATCCCGCCGAGGTGGCGGCCACCTGGGACCGCCTCTCGTGGCTGCTCAGCCTCCGGGCGCTGCCTGAGATGGACGACGACGGGGACTGGCCGCCCTACCCCTGGCCCCTCGTCTAGCTGGTCGTCGCCGCGGCCGCGACCAGCCGGAATGATTCCTGACCGTCTCTCTAACTAAAATCAGAGACAGATAACAACGATCATCGATCTTTATGGGCGGACGATGAACGGCCACCGTCCCTAGGAGGCCCAGTGTCGATTGACCCATACATCGTCCTCGGCAGCGCCATCGTGGGCTTCCTCGTCGGCATGACCGGCGCAGGGGGTGGGGCGTTGATGACGCCGATGCTGATCCT
This sequence comes from uncultured Acidimicrobiaceae bacterium, assembly GCA_963783995.1. Taxonomy (GTDB): domain Bacteria; phylum Actinomycetota; class Acidimicrobiia; order Acidimicrobiales; family RAAP-2; genus Bog-473. The sequence goes on along the minus strand of CAWAPU010000004.1, from coordinate 470,325 downwards.
GTTCTTCAACGTCAAGCCGTCGACCGCGATCTCAAGCGATCTGGTCGCGGCAGTCATCATGCGCCCCGTCGGCGCGGCGGTGCACATGACGAAGAAGACCGTGAACTACGGGCTGGTTGGGTACATGGTGCTCGGCTCGGTCCCCGCAGCGCTACTCGGCGCATGGACGCTGCATCTGCTGGGCAATTCCAAGGGCGCGGAAAACAACGTGCAGATCCTGCTCGGCGCGGCGCTCCTCGTTGGTGCGGCCGCCATGGTGTTGCGGGTGGTGCTCGACCGGCGCTCGGGTCAACGACGCCAAGGTCTCATCGGTGAGGTAATCGTGCGCCCCACGCCGACCATCGCGATCGGCCTGATCGGTGGCTTCATCGTCGGGATGACGTCGGTCGGCTCGGGTTCGCTGATGATCGTGCTGCTGCTGTTCCTCTATCCCGTGCTTGGAGCCAACCAACTCGTCGGCACGGACCTCACCCAGGCTGTCCCGCTCACTCTGGCCGCGGCTCTCGGTGCGCTCGCCTTCGGACACGTGGAGTTCTCGGTCACGACATCGATCATCATCGGCAGTGTCCCTGCCGTCCTGGTCGGTTCGTTGATCTCGTCGCGGGCGCCCGATCGCTACATCCGCCCGGTGATCACGTTCGTCATCTTCGCCTCCGGACTCAAGTACGTCGGGTTGGGCACGACCGCTCTCGGCTGGACCCTCGGCGTGGTGCTGCTCGCCGCTGCCGTGTACTGGGTGATCTATATCCGTCCTCGGCGGGCCGGCGTGGAGACCGGGCCGCTCAACCCCCTCGGCCACGGAGAGTCCGCCAACGAGGGCGATACCGATTCGGACGTGCCCCTCGAGGGGGCTTCGCCGGGCTCATAGGGCCGCTCGTTGGACGTTCCCGCGTCCCGCCCCATAAGCCCGCCCGGCGGCGCGTTGCTCGAGCCTGCAGGGGACCGGGCCGAGCCCGTCCCCTTACGGCAGGTGGTACCCCTGCGCCACCATCTGCGCGATCACCTGCTGGGCCACCACTTGGCTCCCGCCCGGCGTGAGGTGGATGCCGTCGGGCGTCCGGGTGTTGACGATCTGACCCGAGCTGTTCGTGACGAACGCGGTGTAGCCCCCGGTCGGCGTCCCGAGCGACTTCCACGTGCTGATGAACGTGATGGGCGGCGTCGACGCGGAGGCCTGGTGCTGGTCGAGCGTGTTGATGTCGGCCATCTGCGCGCTGAGCGCGGGGTTCTGCATGGGCGGCATGCCGACCCAGATGACGGCGGCTCCACCGCTCTGCGCGATCTGCATGAATTGCTGCACGCGCTGCGCGTAGAGCGTGTTCCAGTTGGGCGAGGTGTAGGGCGTGTCGGGCGGCCCGAGGAAGTCCTGGGCGTCGTTGGCGCCCATCATGATCACGACGACCTGCGGGTTGTCCGTGTGCAGGTCCTGCGTCAACTCGGCCGGCCAGTTGAAGTAGTCGGGTCGGGTGAGACCCGTGCTCTCACGCCCGTCGAGCGCGGCGGTGACGACCCCGGTCCCCGCCAGGTCGGACTGCAGCGCGCCCCCCATGTCGAGCCCGATGGAGTCGCCCACGATGAGGACGCGGAGGGGCTCGGCCGCCGACGGGTTCTTGGGGTTGGTCGTGGACGTGGTCGTTGTCGAGCCCGCCGCCACCTGGTGCGCCTTGGTCTTCGGCTTGTGCTTGTCCGGACCCTTCACCGTGAGCCCGCCGCCGGTGCCCACGGGCTGCTGGTTGGAACGGCCCGTGACCGACACGATGTGGGAGAGCTGGAGGTCGCGGCTCAGCGCCGCCACCGGCCCGACGACGTCGAGGCTCACCGTGCGGCGCGTCCCCACCGGGGAGACCTGCGCGTTGTGCTGCAGCGTCGGCGCGAACAGCAGGAACCACACCGCGAAGGCGAGGACGCCGAGGACGAGCACGCCGGTCCAGGGCAGGCGCACCCGCCCGTCGGGCGGCGCCCCCTCCTCCCCTTCGGGGACGGACGCGACGGCGCGCTCGGCCGGGTCTTCGTCGGGCAGCGGGGACGGGGGCGGGTAGGGGGTGCTCATCAGAACCGGTAGTAGATGAAGGGCGCGACCCCGACGGGTCCGAACGTGGTGATGGCGGTCAGGGCGACGCCGAGCACGCCGACCTGCACGAAGACGCGCTGGCGCGAGAACGCAGCCTGCAGGCGGTCGACGCTGATCGGCGGCACGAACTGGGACACGATTGTGCCCACGACGACGAGCACGAGGAGCGGGGTCACGAGCGGCGACGGCGACCCCCACCCCTTGAGCATGCGACCCAGGACGGCGAGCGCCTGGGACACGCCCGACGCGTTGAAGAAGACCCACCCGATGCAGACGAACTGGAACGTCAGGAACCGTTGCACCCAGATGCGCACCGGCCCGTCGGCCACCGGCGGCAGGCCCCGCCGGACCCGGCTCCGCCGGCGCAGGTGCCCGACGCTCTGGCCCAACCCGTGCCAGGCCCCCCAGATCACGAACGTCCACGCGGCGCCGTGCCAGAGGCCACCGAGCACCATCGTGATCATGATGTTGCGCACCGTGTTGCGCCTCGCTGCCGTGGTTGCCGCCGAGCGGGATGTAGAGGTAGTCGCGCAGCCAGCGCGACAGCGTCATGTGCCAGCGGCGCCAGAAGTCCTGAAGGTCCCGCGCCGTGTACGGCGCGTCGAAGTTCTGCGGGAAGCGGAATCCGAGCAGCAGCGCCAGGCCGATGGCGATGTCGGTGTAGCCGCTGAAGTCGCAGTAGATCTGCACCGCGTAGCCCCAGGCGGCGAAGATCGCCTCGGGCGCGGAGTGCTGGCTTGGTGACGTGAAGACCGGCGTCACGATCGAGCCCGAGACGTACGACGAGATCACGACCTTCTTGAACAGCCCGGCCAAGATGAGCCAGAACGCCCGCGAGTAGTCGATGTTGTTGGGATCGCGGCGCCGGCGGATCTGGGGCAGCAGCTCGGTGCCCCGTACGATCGGCCCGGCCAGGAGGTGGGGGAAGAAGGAGAGGTACACCGCGAAGTCGAGCGGCTTCGCCGGCTCGAGCTTGCCGCGATAGATGTCGATGACGTAGCTGATCGCCATGAACGTGAAGAAGCTGATGGCGATGGGCAGCCCCACCTGCAGCAGCGGGATGGCCTGGCCCAGCCCGACGGCCTTCGTGACGTTGTCGACGTTGACCGAGATGAAGCCGTAGTACTTGAACCAGGCGAGGATCCCGAGGAGGACCGCGACCGTCACGATCATGGCGGCGCGGCGCCCACGGTCGTTGCGCATCGAGTTGGTGACGGCCCCGCCGACGAAGGCAACCGCTGTGGTGGCGAGCAGCAGCAGGCAGTAGCTCCACCCGACCCAGCCGTAGAAGACGTAGCTGCAGGCCGATCATCGCGCAGCTTCCATGGCCCCGGGTAGGGGTTGAGCAGCCAGTTCACCGTGAAGGCGAAGGCGAAGAAGATGGCGAAGTCGATAGTGGGAAAGAGCATCAGCGATGGTTGGGGAAAACGCCGAAACTACTGCCGGCGGCCCTCGGCACCGGGGCGCGTCGTGGTGCGTCGTCGCCCGAAACGGGTTGTTCCGGTCGCCCCGATCGCCCTCATTACGGAAGTAATGGTGCCGGTTGTCCGGGGCCCGTGGGCCGCGCCCGGGCGGCGACACGACCGTAGGCCACGCGGAGGCCCCAACGAGGCCGACGGGACCCGCCCGGCGGGTCCGTCAGGTGTTCGAGGCCCGGACCCGAGCCTGGGCCCGAGTTCGGGCGCCTAGACCGGGCGCCCGAAGAAGAGGACTAGGACTTCGCCTTCAGCAGCTCGATGAGCGCCGGCAGCACCTTGTGCACGTCGCCGACGATGCCGAGGTCGGCCACCGAGAAGATCGGCGCCTCCTGGTCCTTGTTGATGGCGACGATGTTCTTCGAGCCCTTCATGCCGACCAGGTGCTGCGTCGCACCGGAGATACCGGCGGCGATGTACACGGTCGGCTTCACCGTCTTGCCCGTCTGGCCGACCTGGTGCGAGTACGGCACCCAGCCGGCGTCGACGATGGCCCGCGACGCGCCCGCGGCGCCGTGCAGCTGCTTGGCCAGCTCCTCGATCCAGGCGTAGTTCGCCGCGTCGCCCAGCCCGCGCCCGCCGGAGACGACGACCGTCGCCTCGTCGAGCTTCGGCCCGCTGCGCTCCTCGACGTGGCGCTCGACGACCTTGGCCGTGTTCGTCGATGCCACGTCGGGCACGGGTGCGGCAGTGACGCTGGCGGCGGCCCCGCCGCTCGCCTCGGCCGCGAACGACTTGGCCCGGATGACGAAGAGGCCCGGCCCCTCGCCGGTGAACTTCGCGGTCACGATCTCGGCGCCGCCGAAGACGGGGTGCTGGCTCGACAGCGTGCCGTCGGCATCCACGAGGCCCGTCACGTTCGTCAGCACCGGCCGGTCGAGCTTGGCCGACAGGCGCCCGGCGATGTCGCGGCCGTCGTAGCTCTGGGCGAAGAAGATGGCGTCCGGCGTGTTGCCGCCGGTGACCAGCGCCGCGATGGCGGCCGACACGGGCACGCCCGGCAGCGCCTCGCCGATGTCGCCGACGTCGTAGACGGTCGTGGCGCCGTACTCACCCAACGGGCCGGCCAGGCCGGCGACGTCGGGGCCCCAGGCCACCGCCTCGACGGTGGACCCGACGGTCCGCGCCTCGGTGAGCAGCTCCAAGGTCACGGGCGTCGGCGCGCCGTCGACGGCCTCGGCCAGCACCCAGATCTTGTCGATTGCCATCTCAGACCACCTTCAACTGCTCGAGGAAGTCCACGACGCGCTGCGCGCCGTCGCCTTCGTCCACCACGATCTCTCCTGCCGCACGCGCCTCCGCCGGGGAGACGTCGGTGATCTCCTCGCGGGCACCGGCGGCGCCGACCTGCGAGGCGTCGAGGCCGAGGTCGGCCACCGTCAGGTTGTCGACCGGCTTGCTCTTCGCCGCCATGATCCCCTTGAAGGACGGGTAGCGGGGCTCCACGACGCCGGCGGTCACGGTGACCACGGCGGGCATCGGGCACACGACCTCGTCGTAGCCGGCCTCGGTCTGGCGCTCGACCTTGACCGAGGAGCCGTCGACGGAGATCGCCTTGGCGAAGGTCACCGACGGCAGGCCCATCAGCTCGGCGACCTGCACCGGCAGCGTGCCGGTGTAGCCGTCGGTCGACTCGGTCGCCATCACGATGAGGTCGGGGTTCGCCCGGCCGATGGCGGCCGCCAGCACCTTGGCCGTGCCGAGGGCGTCGCTGCCGGCCAGCGCATCGTCGCTGACCAGGATCGCCTTGGCGGCGCCCATGGCGAGGCCCGTGCGCAGGCCGGAGGTCTCCCCGCCGGGCGCCATCGAGACGAGGGTGACCTCGTCGCCTTCACCGCCGGCCAGCTGGAGGGCCATCTCGACTCCGTAGTTGTCGGAGTCGTCCATGATCAGCTTGCCCGAGCGGTCGAGAGTGTGGTCCGGATTGAGCTTCCCGGGGGCCGCGGGGTCCGGGATCTGCTTGACGCAAACGACGACGTTCATGGCGGAACATCTTTGTGGACCAAGCCCTTCCCACGCCATTCGACCCGCTCAGCGGGGCATATTTCGCTGAATTTCCCCGCCACGGCCCGCCCCCAACGGCCGTCGCAGAGCGAACGCGTGTTTTCTGGGTGGGCGGCCGAGGCGGACCCGCCGGAACCGGTCTGGCGGTCGGGCCCGGTCGCTCCCCGGAGGGGAGGACGTCAGGGCAGGGGGTCGGTGCGGACGGCGGCGAGGGCGTCGGCGATGCGGTCGGTGATGACGGCGTCGACGCCGAAGGCGGCCATGGCCTCGAGGTCGGCGGGCGCGTTGACCGTCCAGGCGTTGACGGCCAGGCCGTCGGCGTGGGCCCGCTCGACGAGGTCGGCGGTGACGAGCGTCACGAAGGGGTGCACGGCGCGGAAGCCGGACTCGGCCGCCTCGGCGAGGGCGTGGCCCGGGTCCGTCGTCCAGCCCCACAGGGCCCCGAGGGGCAGGCGGCCGTCGGCGACCTGGACGGCGAGGAGCGTGGCCGGCTGGAAGGACGAGACGATGACGCGGTCGGTCCAGCCCGCCTCGTCGATGGCGGCTGCGGTGAGCGCGGCGACGGCCTCACCCGGATCGAAGCCGGGGTCCTGCGGGGCGTTCTTGATCTCGACGTTGACGACCATGCCCTCACTGGCGGCGAGGGCGTCGGCCAGGAGCGGGACGTGGGGCGGCAGGTCGGCGACCGTGAGCTCGCAGATCGGGCCGAGGCCGGGGATCTCGGCGTCGTGGTGGACGGCGAGGGCGGCGTCGGCGGTCAGGCGGACGTCGAGTTCGACGCCGTCGGCGCCACGGCGGCGGGCCTCGGCGAAGGCGTCCAGGGTGTTCTCGACGAAGCCGTCCTCGGTGCAACCCCGGTGGGCAAAGACCGAAACCACCCTGCTCACGAATCCTTCGAATTCCAGGTGAATAAATTCACAAAAACTCCTTGCGGGCCTTGAACTGGTTCATTACCCTCTACCTGTTAACCGCTTTTCACGGACGGGCACGCTCTAGGCCCGATCATGTGAAAGAGATCACAATGCAGGTGGAGGCACTTTCCGATGGCACTGATGTGGAACCGGACCGTCGATTGGGACTTGGACGACTGGAGGCGGTCGGCGGCCTGCCGCCACACTGAACCGGACCTCTTCTTCCCGGTCGGGACGACCGGGCCGGCGGTCGACCAGATCGAGGCGGCCAAGCGGGTCTGCCAGTCGTGCGACGCCATCGAGCCGTGTCTCGACTTCGCCCTGGCGACCAACCAGGAGTCAGGCGTGTGGGGCGGGACCTCCGAAGAGGAGCGTCGCAAGCTGCGTAAGGCGTGGCTCGCCGCCCGCCGCTCGCAGCCGCGCCGCCAGCTGAGCGTTATCTCGCTCGCTTCCCCCGCAGCACCCTTCTCCCCCGCCTGCTTCACCCCCGCGCCGTAGCGCCCGGCGCGACGCCGGGCGGTCGTCGCGACCGCGACCACCGCTGAGCGCCGACCCTCAATTCGGGGCGCGCTCGGGCACCGAGATCAGCACGCGGGTCCCGCCGCCGTGCGCCGGCGCCACCGACGCCATCGAGATCGTGCCCTCGAGCTGACTCTCGACGAGGTTGCGCACGATCGAGAGACCGAGGCTCGTCGTCTGCTCGATGTCGAACCCCTCGGGCAGGCCGAGGCCGTCGTCGCGCACCTCGATCACGAGCTTCTTGTCGCCGGCATCGAGCGTCAGGTCGACGTGGCCCACGGGCCCGTAGCCCGCCGCACCGCCGGCGCCCTCGAGACCGGCCGCCCCGTCGCTCCCGCCGGCGTTCTCCGGGTCGAACGCATGCTCCACGGCGTTCTGGAGCAGCTCGGCCACCGTCAGCGCGAGCGGTGTCGCCACGTCCGCCGCCACCTCGCCGAGATCGCCGTGCACGGTGATCACGATCGGCTGGGAGGAGACCACCGAGTCCTCGGCCATCTGCACCAGCGACGCCACGATCTCGGCGAAGGGCACCTGGTCGCTCGGGTCACGGCTGAGGATCTCGTGCACCAGCGCGATGGAGCGCACGCGCCGCTCGGACTCGTGCAGCGCCACGCGGGCGGCGCGGTCGCCGACCCGGCGGGCCTGGAGGCTGAGCAGCGACGAGATCGTCTGCAGGTTGTTCTTCACCCGGTGGTGGACCTCGCGGATGGCCGCGTCCTTCGAGAGGAGGAGGCGGTCGAGGCGCCGCACGTCGGTGACGTCGCGCAGCAGGATCATCGCCCCGGTCACGACGCCGTGGCTCAGCAACGGGATGCAGTGGACGAGCACGATCACGTCGGGCCGGCGCTCCACCTCCTCGACGACCGGGCGACCGGTGGCGAGCGCCCACTCGACGGCCGACTCCTCGATATCGAGGTCGCCGAAGCGGCGGCCTTCGGGCTGGGTGTATATGCCCATGCGGTGGAAGGCGTTCATGGCGTTGGGTGAGGCGAACTCGACGCGCCCGTCGGCGTCGACGACGACGACGCCGTCGCCGACCCGGGGCGCCTCCTCGGTGCCGACGTCCTCTTCGGGATACGGGAAGGCGGACTGGGCGACCATGTCGGCGAGGCGCTCGAACACATCGAGGTAGGTCCGCTCGTACATCGACGTCGGGCCCTTGAGCGGGGCGAGGGACACTCGCAGGAGGGCGCCGATGATGCGGTCCTCGTAGCGGACCGGGATGTTCTCGACGGGGACCTGCTCGCCCAGGATCGGGTGGTGGATGCTGCCGCGCACGATCTCGCCGGTGTGCAGGCAGCGCGCCACGAGCGCCCACTGCGACTCGTTCACCGTCTGGCCGACGAGGTCCTGGTCGACCAGCGTCGGGCGGTTGTTCGGGCGCATCTGGCCGAGGACGACGAGCTCGGGGTCGGTGTCGGCGTCGTCGTCGGCGCTGGCGCTGGGCGGTGCTGGCGCCGGAGTCGGACCCGAAGCCGACGTTGCCGTTGCCGTGGCCCTCCCCGTTGACCGTCTGACTGTGCACGGGGACGAGCAGCAGGAGGTCGGAGAACGACAGGTCGGCGAGGACGCCCCAGCTGCCGAGGAGGCGCTGGAGGTGTTCGAGCTCGGCGGGCTTGAGGTCGGTGTGGCTCTGGGCGAGCTCGGCGGGCGTCGGCATCAGGCCCCGCCAGCCTCGGCCGGCGGGCCTCCCGGCGTCCCGGTGGGCGTCCCGGTGGGTGACGGAGACACCTCAACAGTGTGCCCGACCCGCCCGCGGTAGGCCTGCAGCGACCCGGCGCCGGCGGCGGCGAGGACGGCGCGCAGGTCGTCGGCCCGGTCGGCCACGTGCTCGAGCCGGTGCGCGTCCGAGGCGGTGGTGAGCGGCACGCCGCGTGCGACGAAGCGGTCCAACAGCCCGGCGGCGGGGTACTGCTCACCCACCGGCTTGCGCCAACCGGCCGACGACACCTCGGCCGCCATGCCCGATGACGCCGCCGCCTCGGCGATCCGGTCCCACCACTCGGCGGGCGCTGCGGGCACGTGGCCCGCCACCTTGATCAGGTCGGGGTGCGCCAGCACGTCGCACGCACGCGTCGCCGCCAGCTCCTCCATGGCCTCGGTGTAGGCGTCCCAGCACGCATCGACGTCACGGGTGGACCACTCGGCCATCGACACCGGGTCCGAGAGGTCGTCGAAGCGCCAGGCGCCGACCCAGTGCACCGAGCCCAAGAGAACGTCGAAGGGGTGGTCGGCCAGCAACCCGGCCACCGTGTCCATGCGGCCCTCGTAGTAGTCGACCTCGAGGCCGACGACGATGGGGAGCCCGGCCGCCTTGGCCTCGAGCGCGCAGTCCAGGTAGGCGTCGAGGTCGGCCGTGGCGTGGAACTTCCAGTAGCTCGCCATCGACTCGGCCAGCGCCGGCGGCACGCGCGGGTCGTCCCAGAAGCCGGCCAGCAGCGCGTCGGCCTGGCGGAAGCGGAAGAGGTGCTCGGTCACCGCCAGCTCGGTCACGCCCGCGGCCTGCGCCCGCTCGCAGTACTCGGCCAGCTGCTCGAGGCGCAGCGGCGTCTCGTGCTCGGTGTGCGGCCAGAGGTGGAGGTGGTAATCGAGCACGGGGCGCTTCTCGGCTCCTCAGGCGTCCCGGCCGGCGGGGGTCGCCGGCGTCGCCGTGGAGGGGCACGGGCGCGGGCGCCTCACCGGTGCGAGCCCGCCGGGGCGCGTCGGATCAGCGTGACGCCGTCGCGGACCGTCGTCAGCACGCAGACGACGCGGGGGTCGTTGACCACCTTGTCGTTGAAGGCACGCAGCGCCCGGGCGCCCTCGTGCGGGTGCTCCTCGGAGGCCAGCACGCCGCCGGACTGGAGCGTGTTGTCGACGACGATGAGGCCGTGGGCGGACAGTTTGGGCAGGGCGGCCTCGTAGTAGGCGTCGTAGGTGACCTTGTCGGCGTCGATGAAGACGAGGTCGAAGGGGCCCTGCAGCGCCTCGAGGGATCGCAGGGCCGGGCCCTCGATCACGCTGATGTAGCTCTCGTAGCCGGCGGCGGCGATGTTGCCCCGGGCCACCTGCGCGTGGTGCGGGTCGACCTCGAGCGAGATGATCGAGCCGCCCTTGGCCAGACCGGCCGCCATGGCGATCGACGAGTAGCCGGTGAACGTGCCGATCTCGAGGACGCTCGTGGCCTGGAGGGCGTAGACGAGCAGCTCGAGGAAGCGCCCTTCCTGCCGCCCGACCATCATCCCCCAGGCGGCGAAGTCCTCCTTGGTCGAGGCGTCGACCTCCACGAGGATCGCCGGCGGCGCCGTGGTGTGGGCGTCGGCGTACTCGGAGACCTCTGGATTGATGAGCTGGGCCATGGCACCGATGGTACGCGCCCCGTCGCGGGACGACGGCGGGGCGGACGGCGGGACGGGCCTGGCCACCGGCGCTTCGGGGCGACCCCGACGGCGGCGGGTCCCCGTTGCGAGATGATGGGGCCGTGGACGACCCCATCGCGCACCTCTCGCTCCACGGTCACGACGTGGCGTACCGGATGGAGGGCACGGGGCCGGCGCTCGTCCTCCTCCACGGCATCGCCGGCAGCTCGCGGACGTGGCGTGACGTGATCCCCCGGCTGACGGACCGCTTCACCGTGGTGGCCCCGGACCTCATGGGGCACGGCGTGTCCGAGAAGCCCGTCGGGGACTACTCCCTCGGGGCGTTCGCCAGCGGGATCCGCGACCTCCTCGACGTCCTCGACGTCGAGAGCGCCACCATCGTCGGCCAGTCGTTCGGGGGCGGGGTGGCGATGCAGCTCGCCTACCAGCATCCCGAGGTCTGCGACCGCCTGGTCCTCGTCGGGAGCGGCGGTCTCGGGCGCGAGGTGAACTGGATGCTCCGGTTCATGACGCTGCCGGGGAGCGAGTACCTGATGCCGGTGATCTTCCCCGGCTTCGTCCGCGACTGGGGGGACAGCCTGGTGCGCACGATCACCGACCGGGGCATCCGTCTCGGTCGGATGGCGGAGATGTGGAGCGCCTACGCGTCGCTGGCCGAGTCCGAGAACCGCCAGGCGTTCGCCCGCACCATCCGCTCCGTCATCGACCCCGGCGGACAGACGGTGAGCGCCATGGACCGCCTCTACCTGGCGTCGTCCATGCCGACGTTGATCATCTGGGGGGACCGCGACGACATCATCCCGATCGCGCACGGCCAGGCGGCGCACGAAGCCATCCCGGGGTCGGTGCTGGTGACCATCGAGGGTGTCGGCCACTACCCCCAGGTCGAGGCGCCCGAACAGTTCGTCGCGGCGCTGGTCGACTTCATCGACTCGACGACGCCGGCCCGTCTCGGCGCGGAGGACCGCCGGCGCATGCTCAAGGAGCGCTCGGGCACCTCGCCGCTCTGAGGGGCCGCGACGGCGCCGGGCGGCACCACGTCCGGGGCCTGCTCAGCGAAAGCCGGGCGCCCCGATCCCCGGCAGGACCAGGGTGCAGGGGACGGGCTGGGCATCGCCGGGGTCGAGGGCGTTCAGGATGTCCTGGCCGACGACCGGGTCCCACGCCAGCGTGACGTGCTCGGAGAAGTCGAGCGGGCACTGGTCCTGCACGACGATGTTGGTGGCGTTGGGCGCATCGAGCTCGCCCGACGTGTACGGGACGACCAACTCGTCGTAGCGCGTCATGATCGTCGTGTAGGTCACCCCGGGCACGGCGTACACGCCGTCGCTGTAGAGCGAGGTCAAGAACGGCGACCCGTTGAGGAACTCCTGACACGAGCCGCACACGCCGGTCACGGCGGACTCGATCGGGGCGGCCAGGCTCGGGAGGTACGTCTCGAACGCCTTGATCCCGGCGGACAGCCCGTAGAGCGTCGTCCCCTGGTAGAGCGGAGCGATCGCCACGTAGCGGTTGACGTCCGCCGCGCCACCGAGCCGCTTGAGGTAGTACTGCGGCATCACCGTCCCCTCGGAATGACCCACCAGGTCGACCTTCGACGCGCCCGTGGCGGCCAGCACCTTGTCGACGAAACTCGCCAGCTGCTGGCTGCTCACCTCCATGGCCTGGACGCCACCCACGTACTCCTCGCCGGGATCGAGCCCGTAGGTCAGGGCGAAGACGCAGTACCCGTTGTCGGCCAGCAGCGGTGCCATGGTCGACCAGTTCTCGTCCATCGTCGCCCCGAGGCCGTGGACGAGCACGACCGGGTCCGGGTGCTGGGCGGAGGGCTTGCACGACCAGTTGTTGGCCCCGGCCGGCGACGCCGTGGGGTCGACGAGAGGCGTGAGGCCGACCGCGGCCGGGCTGAAGAGGACCGGGTACGGCGACGTGGCGTCGACCGAGTTCGAGCTCGGGACCGACGCCTGGGCCCCCGGTGCACCGAAGCCCACCGCCGCGCCGGCGATCGACAGGACGATCACTGCGGCTACCTGTCTGAACCGCACCGCCGTTGCCCGCATCGGCCCCACCTTCTTCGTCTCGACGATCCGCGCCCCGACCCCGCGATCGCTCCTGGCGTGAGAACCACTGATCCTCGTTCGAATCACGGATGCCGCCCCTGCCCCGGCGAGGGGGCCGACGACGCCCGACCCGGTCCGGGGCGGACCGTCAGCCCCAGACCTGCGCGCCCAGCCGGAGGAGCCCCTTCATGTCGTAGATGTCGGCGTCGTAGAACGGCACGGTCACCAGCACGTCGGGGGCGCCGCGCAGCTCGGCCATCTGCTCGGCCTCACGCCGCGCCACGACGCTGAAGTTGAGGAAGCTCTGGGCCACCTCCTCGACGACCCGGGCCGCGAGGGCGGGGTCGTCGGTCAGGCCCTCGGCGAGCTCGACCGACCGCTTCTCCATCGACTGGGCCAGCTTGTCGGTCTTGGTATCGCGCAGGTAGGCGGGCAGCACCTTGTTGAGCACGATCGCGCCGAGGTGCAGCTTGCGCGCCGTCAGCTCGGTGGAGAAGAACTCCGCCTCGCGCACCGGGGTGGCCTCGAGCGTGGAGACGACCATGAACGTCGTCCGGCGGTCCGACAACAGGCGCGTCACCGCCTCGGCCCGCTCGACGAAGCCGCTGTACATCGACTGGAAGAGGATGAAGAACTCCGAGATGTCGGCGAGGAACTGCGTGCCGAGGATGCGGTCGGCCACTTGGTAGAAGGGCCGCGAGGCGACGTTCACCAGCCGGGAGCGGTACGGCACGATCAGCCAGCGCAGCAGGCGCGAGGAGAAGAAGTCCGCCATGCGCTGGGGCGCGTCGAGGAAGTCGAGCGCGTTGCGCGTGGGCGGGGTGTCGACGACGATCAGGTCGTACTTGCCCTCGGTATGGATCTCGTAGAGCCGTTCCATCGCGATGTAGTCGTGCGACTGCACGAAGCGCCCCGAGATGTTCTGGTAGAGCGGGTTGGAGAGGATCTTCTCGCGGGTCTCGGGGTCCGGCGCGTGGGTGCGGATCAGGTCGTCCCAGCTCTGCTTGGTGTCGAGCATGGCGGCCCACAGCTCGCCCCTCGGGTGGGCGCCCGCGGCGGCGAACTCGGAGTCGGGGATGCGGACCTCGTCGTTGCCGATGCCCTTGAGGCCGAGCGCGTCGGCCAGGCGTTTGGCGGGGTCGACCGTGAGCACGAGCACGCGGCCGCCGTGCTCGACCACCGCCGTCGCCGCCAGCGCGGCCGCCGTGGTCGTCTTGCCCACCCCACCGGGCCCGCACGCGATGACGATGTCCTTGGCGGAGAGGAGCTGGGCGACCGTCTTGGGGTCGCCGGCGTCGGGGGCGGGCGTCACAGCCCGAGCTCCTCGCCCAACGCGTGGGCGACCTGTCGGGTGGTGCGCACGCCGAAGCTGCGGGCGAACAGGTACGGCAGCAACAGCACGGGGACGTCCTTGGGCAGGCCCGCCTGCAGGCGTTGGAGGTGCGCCGAGCGCGTGCGCCGCAGCGTCACGGCCAGGCGGGCGGCCTCGAGCACCGGCGCTACCGGGCCGCCGGCGCGCTCGGACAGCAGCTCCTCGTTGCCCGGCTCACGCAGCTGCTCGAACAGCTCCTCGTCGCGCTGGGTGAACAACTCGGGCAGGACGCGGTTGACCACGACCGCCGACATGCGCACCGTCGTCTCCTCGCGCACGCGCGTCACCAACTCGAGGGTCTCGTTGACCGGCATCTCCTCGGGCGTGCAGACCGCGACGAGCCCGGTCTGGAGCGGGTCGGAGAGGATGTCGAGCATCCAGTCGGTCTGGCTGCGGATGAGCCCGACCTTGACCAGGTCGTTGATCGCCTGGGGCGCCGCCAGCTCCCCGATGATGTGGCCGCTGGCGGGCGCGTCGACGACGACGATGTCGTAGTGGCGCTCCTTGACCTCCCAGGCGAACTTGCCGACGGTCAGGATCTCGCGCACGCCCGGCGCCGCGGTGGCGACGAAGTCGAACGCCTTGGCCAGCGGGCCGATGCGGCCGACCACCGGGATGCGCAGGTGCAGCTTGAGGTACTCGCGCAGCGACGCCTCGGTGTCCATGGAGAGCGACCAGATCCCCGGCGCGATCTCCTTCGGCGTGAAGTCGGTCGCCGGTGCCTCGAAGAGCGACGGCACGTCGCCCTTGGCGTCGGTCTCGCAGACGAGCACGCGCTTGCCATGCTCGGCGGCCAGCTGGGCCAACCCGGCCGCCACGGTCGTCTTGCCGACGCCGCCCTTCCCGGTGACGAAGACCAGTTTCAGGTCGAGCAGATCGGGGGCGGCACTCAACGCCCGACCGCCCTTCCCCCCGCCTGGGGAGTTCTCAGGGGGCGCCGAACCCGACGCGGCGCTCGGAAACTGGCGCCCCGACCTCGACGTAGGCGACCTTGACGACGGGCACGCCCACGCGGCGGCCCTTGCGGTCGGTCAGCCACAGCACCCCGTCGCCCGAGTCGAGCATCTTCTCGATCTCTTTGACCAGGGTGTCGCGGTCCGCGTCGTCGGGCATCTCGACCTCGAGCTCCTTGGGGGTCTGGGTGATGCCGATGCGAACGTCCACCTGGTCTCTCTCCTCTGCGTCGTCCGGTATCGAGGACCGGGGGTCCCATCGACGTTACTGCCACGCGGCAGACTGCATGTCATGAGCGCAGCCCACGGCGCCGTGGAGGACCCGGCTGAGGGCCCGGTGGAGACGGAACGCAACGTCCGCTGGGCCTCCACCATGGCCGGCTACGCGGGGCCGGTTCGCCTGGCCCACGCCGACTCGCACGCCCGGATCGGGCCGGTGCCGAGCGACGCCGGCGCCGGCGGCGCCGCCCGCCTCCCGTCGCCCTGGGGCCGCACGGAACGCGAGGACCTCGAGGCCTCGCTGTGCGCGCCCGGCGCCACGCGCGCCGTCGGTGCGGGCGAGCGGGCGCGGGCCGAAGAGCCGGACGCGTGGCGGACGTGCTTCGAGCGCGACCGGGACCGCATCCTGCACGCCACGGCCTTCCGCCGCCTGGCCGGCAAGACCCAGGTCTTCGTGTACCCCCAGGACCACCAGCGCACGCGGCTCACGCACGCGCTCGAGGTCGCGCAGGTCGCCGGCGCCATCGCCCGCGCGCTGCGGCTCAACGTCGCGCTGACCGAGGCCATAGCGCTCGGGCACGACTGCGGCCACGGGCCGGGCGGGCACGCCAGCGAGGACGCGCTCGACCCGTTCGTGGCCGGTGGCTTCGACCACGCGCCCTGGGGCGCGTGGGTCTCCCTGGCGCCGCTCAACCTGTGCGCGCAGACGATCGACGGCATCGCCAACCACAGCTGGTCGCGGCCGGCACCGTCCACCCCCGAAGGTGAGGTGGTCAGCTGGGCCGATCGCATCGCGTACGTGTGCCACGACTGGGAGGACGCCGTGCTCACGGGGATCGTCGCACCGTCGCCAGTGCCCGGCGCGGTGCGGGCGCGGTGCGGGGACCGCCGCAGCGCGCAACTCGGCGCGTTCATCGCCGGCGTCGTCTCGGCGTCGCTGCGCACCGGGCAGGTCGGCATGGAGGAAGAGGAGGCGGAAGCGTTGGCCGCCTTCCGCGCCTGCAACTACGAACGGATCTACCTGCGCGACGCCTCGTTGCGCCAAGGCGAGGCGGTGGTGGCCGTCCTGCGCGCGCTGGTCGAACACTTCGCGGACCGGCCGCACCTGGCGGCCGACGGCGCGACGACGGGGGGTGGCGGGTCGCCCGACCTCCTCGCCGGCAGTGAGGAAGCGGTCCGCGCCGCGGTGACGTACGTGGCTGGCATGACCGACCGCTTCGCCTTCCGTCAGGCGGTGGCACTGCTCGGGTGGGACCCGGCCAAGCTGCCCGCCGGCGTCGACGGCTGAAGCCCGGCCTCACTGGGACCGGGCCGGGGGCCGGGTCGCGCGCTCAGCCCGAGCGGTCGGGGAAGTCGGGCGGGCGCTTCTCGGTCAGGGCGGCCACGCCCTCGGCGAAGTCCGGGCCCTTCATCATCTCGGCCATGCGCGCCGCGGCGTCGTGGACCGACGAGGCGGCGTCGCCGTGCAGGTCGCGATACAGCTGGAGCTTCGTGGCCGCCAGCGACGACGGCGCGATCTCGCGAGCGAGCACGCCCGCATAGGCGTACGTCGCCGCCAACAATTCCTCGGGCGGCACGACCCGGTTGACGAGCCCGAGCTGCTCGGCCTCCTCGGCGAGGACGACCCGACTCGAGAGCAGCAGGTCCGCGGCGCGGGTCACCCCGATCAGCCGGGGCAGCAGCCATGACAGCCCGTACTCGGCCGGCAGGCCCAGCCGGCCGTGCGAGGTCGTCAGCTTGGCCCCCCGGGCGGCGAAGCGCAGGTCGCAGTAGCAGGCGAGGACGAAGCCGACGCCGGCCGCCGGCCCGTTGACGGCAGCGATGATCGGCTTGGGGATGCCGAACATGTAGGCGAAGTCGGCGTCGAACTCCGGGCGCACGCCGTAGCCCGGCATGGCGACGTCGTCGCCCAGGCCGGCGTCGTAGCCGCCGCGTTCGACGTGGCCCTCGAGCGCACGGCTGTCCGCGCCGGCGCAGAAGCCCCGGCCGGCGCCCGTCACCACGACGACGCGCACGCCCGGGTCGGCCTCCGCCCGCGCCAGCAGCGCCCGGTACTCGGCGTGCATGCGTCCCGTCCACGCGTTGAGGCGCTCGGGCCGGTCGAGCGTCACGGTGGCGACACGGTCGCGCACCTCGTAACGCGTGACCTTGAGCTCGGACAGCTCCACGTCAGTCGAGGGTCTCGTAGCGCGTCAAGTGGAGCGAGCCCGCCTCGACGGCCCGGACGAACTCCGCCTGGAGCGGGTCGTCCTCGGTCTCGCGGGCGAAGGCCGACGCGTCGGCCTCGCTCCACCACAGCGTCACGACGAGCCAGTCGTCACCGTGACGCGCCGTCGTGCGCCGCAGGAACCCGGGCCGGTTCGGGACGAGCTCGGTCTGGAGCCGCTTGTCGAGCGCGAGGAACGCGTCGTCGGTGACGGACGCGGCGAGCCGGAACGTGGTGACCTCGACGACGGACACCGCTCAGGCCTGCACCAGCATCAGGGGGTTGCCCTCGGGGTCGGTGATGGCGGCGAGCGTCGGCCCGTTCGGCACGTCGAAGGGCTCGGCCACGACCGTGGCGCCCAGGGCGACCGACTTGTCCAGCGAGGCACGCAGGTCGGCCACCTGGACGTAGAGCGTCACGCCGGCGCGCTCGCCTTGGCGGATGTGGCCGGCGGGCCCCGGCTCGGGTCCCCCGATGCCGGCGGGGATGTCCATGATGAACCCCTCGCCGACCTTCCAATTGAAGAGGTCGCCGTAGAACGCCTTCTGACGCTCGGGGTCCTTGGCCTCGATCTCCCAGTGCACCACGGGCCGGGCCCAGTCCTGCACCACCGCACCTCCAGCTTGGGGCTCGTTCGGC
Source organism: uncultured Acidimicrobiaceae bacterium (assembly GCA_963783995.1). Taxonomy (GTDB): domain Bacteria; phylum Actinomycetota; class Acidimicrobiia; order Acidimicrobiales; family RAAP-2; genus Bog-473. Next base: position 452,537 of record CAWAPU010000004.1, on the reverse strand, counting down.
GCCACAGTACCGAGCGGCCCTCCGGTGCGCCCCGGACCAACCGGTCGGATCGGGGCCAGAGTACGCGTACGCGTGCGTCTGCACAGGAACAGAAGCAACAGGCGACACGATTCGGGAAAATGTGCGCCACAGACCCGAAATGTCGCGGAATCCGGACGAAAAGTCGAGCAACCCCTTTCGGCCAAAAGGGATCGGGGAGTACAGTGCGTTCAGAATCATCTCGGGTCTGGGGAGCCGACACTGGAGGGAACCGCTGCGTCGGGCGACGTGGCGGAGGAGGGGAACGCAAGTCGTGGAACACTGGATCCAGGTCCTGTCCGACGTTTCCCTGTGGGAGTTCGTCGCGCTCGCCGCGCTCACGACCCTGCAGTGGATCCGGCACAGGATCCGAGGCGCAGGTTGGGTCGCGCTCTCGTTCACCATCCTCGCCGGCATCTTCCTGGTCGCCAAGTACGCGCCGGTATGGCTGTTCGAGCACGTCACGGCCACCAAGGCGCTGCTCGGTCTGCTCCTGGTCGTGCCGTACTGCCTGTTCCGGTTCGCGGCGTCGATCCGTCGCCCGAGCCTGGTGGTCCGCGCCGTCGCCCTCGCGGTGACGGTGGGGATCGTCGTCTTCACGTTCCTGCTGCAGATCTCCGAGGTCGCTGAGCTCAGCGGCGCGCCGCCGGCGCACTGGCTGGCGTACCGGATTTCGTTCCTCGTCCAGTTCACCTTCCTCTTCGCTTACGTCGTGGTCCGGCTCTTCATGGCCGGCGTCGGCGAGCCCCCGATCGCGGCGTACCGCATGCGTCTCCTGGCCATCGCGGTGGCGGGGCTGCAGGTGCAGGTCGTCGTGGCCGCGCTCGAGCTGCACGGGACGACCACGCAGTTGGTCTCCCAGGTGGTGACGGTGGCGAGCGGGGTCCTGTTCCTGGTCGCCCTCGTACTCCCCTCCTTCGTGCGGGTGCTGCTGAGCCGCCGCGAGGACGTGGCGTTCCGCCAGGCGGTGGGCGAGCTCGTCTCCGCCGGCGACTCGCGGGACGTGGGCAACCGGTTGTTGCCGCATGTCTGCGCGTTGGTCGGCGCCTCGAAGGCGGCCCTCCTCACGAGTGAGGGCACGGTGATCGCCCGCTACCCGATGTGGGGGACCGGCGACGGCAGCGACGAATGGGGCTCCCCTGCGGCGGGTGACGACGAGCGCGACCAGCAGATCACCGTGCGCACCCACAGCGGGACCACCCACGTGCTGGCCGTCAAGATCAGTCCGTACATGCCCTACTTCGGCAGCGAGGAGCTGCGGAAGCTCGACGCGTTGTCGAACATGGTCGGCCTGGCGATCGAACGGTGCGAGATGGCCGAGCAGGTCGCCTATCAGGCGTCCCACGACGGCCTCACGGGCCTGGCCAACCGCACGCTGTTCATGGAGCGGCTGGAGGAGGCGCTGAGCCACGTCGGGCGTCGGAGCGCCTCGCTGGCCGTGATGTTCATCGACCTCGACCGCTTCAAGCTGGTGAACGACCGCGCCGACCACTCGGCCGGCGACATCGTCCTGAAAGAGATGGCCGATCGCATGACGGCCATGACACGCGGCGTGGACGTGGTCGCTCGTTTCGGGGGCGACGAGTTCGTGGCGTTCGCCGAGGTCGACCTCGAAGAGGACGCGGTGGAGATGGCCGAGCGGATCCGCCACGGCCTCAGCGCGCCGATCCGCTTCGGGGACGCGGAGTTGGTGGTGACGTCGAGCATCGGCGTCGTCGTGACCTCCGACGGGCACGTGCCGCCGTCGCTGCTCCTGCGCGACGCCGACAACGCCATGTACGACGCCAAGCGCGCCGGACGCGATCAGGTGATCACGTACCGCGCCAACGCACGGGACCTGGCGAAGCGGAAGTGGAGCATCGAGGCCGCGAACGGGTCGCAGCTGAACGCAGGCTGAGATCACGCTCAGTCGAGCGGAGGGCTCGCGTCGCCCGAGCGATCGCTGACCTCAAGGCGTAGCGTGAGGGCTCCCCGACGAACGGAGCGAACGACATGCCCGAGTTCCCCGCGATCACACATGTGGCGCTCACGGTCACGAGCCTCGATCGGAGCGTGCCTTGGTACAAGGCGTTGTTCGGCGCGGATCCGGTGCTCGACGAGGACACCGGCCCGTTCCACCACGTCGTCTGGCTCACGGGCGGCACGCTCGTCGGCCTCCATCAGTTCCCTGATCCCGTCAGCACGGACCCGTTCAACGAGCGGCGACCGGGACTCGACCATCTGGCGTTCGCCTGTGCCGACCGCAGCGAGTTGGAGGCGTGGGAAGGCCGCCTGCGCGAACTCGGCATCGCCAACGGCGGCATCGTGGACGCGCCGTACGGCTCGGGCCTGTCGTTCCGAGACCCCGACAACATCGCGCTCGAGTTCTTCGCTCCACCGGGCTAGGCCCTTGGGGCTCGGCGCAGGCGGCGCGCGGCACGTGACGGCTTCGTCGTAGAGCGGCGGCCGCCCGAGAAGGCCCTCCACGCACGGCGGTAAAAGAAGACGCCTCCTCCTATCGTTGGAGAGCATGAGCGTGCAACGAATGGACAACGTCGGTGTCGTGGTCGAGGACCTGGAGGAGGCGAGGGCGTTCTTCGAGGCGCTCGGACTGGAGCTCGACGGCGAAGCGTCGATCGAAGGTCCGTGGGTCGACCAATGCGTCGGGCTCGAGGACGTGCGGTGCGACATCGCGATGATGCGGACCCCCGATGGTCACGGCCGAATCGAGCTGACCAAGTTCCACGCGCCGGCGGCGATCAGCGCCGAACCCCCTGCTGCGCCGGCGCACACGCTCGGAATTCGCCGGATCATGTTCGCGGTCGACGACATCGAGGACACCGTCGCCCGCTTGCGGACCCAAGGCGGCGAGCTGGTCGGAGAGATCGCGCGCTACGAGGACATCTACCTGCTGTGTTACGTCCGTGGACCCGCGGGCATGATCGTGGCACTGGCCGAGCAGCTCAATTGAGCGTGCGACCGACCGCCTGACCGGGCGGGTCGTGGCCGATGCTCCTGCGTGCGGCACGGCCTGGTGTACCGTCCAAACATGCCGAGCGCCCCGCAGACTCGATGGGAACGATTCAAGCTGTGGCTGGCGAAGCGCATCTCGAACCGGAAGTACTGACGCTGCCGATTTGGGGCCTCCGGGGCTGAGATCTTCGCCTCAGCCCCGGACGGGTGCCCCTCAAGCTCCCAGGATCTTCGCCTTCTGAGAGGCGAACTCCTCGTCGCTCAGCACACCCCGCTCGTGAAGATCAGCGAGTCGCGTGAGCTGTTCCGTCGGGTCGGCCGCCGCAGCCGCACCGGAGGCCTGCGCCATCATGTCCGTGACGTTGACCCCGTTGACGATCATGGTGCCGGCGCCGCCCGCCGTCACGATGGCGTCGATGACGCCCTGGCTCGCGGCGTCCTTGGCGATGGCGAACTTCTGGGGCATTCCCGGAGACCCCGCCGCCGCCATATTCGTTTGCGCGGCTGCCAGGTACTTGTTCTTCCCGCCCTCGAGCGGGAGGAAGAGGACGAGGACCTGGCGGTCGGCGGGAATCCCCTGCGCCGCGTTGGCCATGTCGGGGCTGATCTTGGCCTGGAAGCCCTCGCGGTCCCATGACTTGAGGACCTTCCCGGGAGCAAGCTTGCCGCCGTCGTGCACGTCTTCGAGGGCGTGGACCTCACGGTCGGTGACCGCGAGGACGAAGCTCTTGGGCAGGCCGCCGGTCTCGAGGCCCTTGGCCATGCCGCCCACGCTCGGCATCATCTTGGAGCTGACCGCCTTCATGCCCTTCATCATCCCGCGGTTCATCTTGCCGATTCCGGCCGCTTCGGCCGCCATGTCCGTGGTCACCTGTTCGCATCGCGTCGCCGCCAGCACGGGTTGACCCAGCGCCGACGCCGCCACCCCCACGGCCTGCATGTTCCACTGCGACTCTTCGCTCGACAGTTCCTTCATGGTTCCTCCAACCCTTCTCCACGGCGAGCGGCGGACCCGCCAGCGCCGCCCACAGGGTGACAGCGCCAGGTTGCACGGGCCTTGCAGATTTGTGACACGTCGACGCCGTCGGGATTGCTCAAACTGGGAGCTATCTGAGCCGGAGCCCGACGGCGATGGGGCCGGGGCGTCTCATGGACACCGATGCATCGTCAACGAATGACAGGGGATGACCGACCTTCAGCCTTCAAGGAAGCGCCTCATGCGCGGCGATGCGGTGCAATATTGACGTACTCCCGCCATGCGTAATCCCGCCCTTGAACCGCTCGACGTGTTGATTGGACGGTGGTCCTTGACGCTCACCAACGCCTGGTTCCTGGAGTCCCTCGATGTCGAACAACACGGCAGTGCAACCGCCCGGTGGCTCGGCGACGCGTTCATCGAGTTGGAAACGGATCTCGAGGGAGAGCCACTTTGGCACCTCGTATTCGGAAGGACTGATGCCAACGATGAGCTCGTGGCGCTGTACCACGACCCGAGGCCGACCTCTCGCGTCTTCCGTATGACACTCGTCGACGGAAGGTTGACACTGATGCGACAGGATCCTGACTTCCACCAACGCTTCATCGCCACCGTCACGCCAGCGCGGGTCGATGGGCAGTGGGACGCCTCCGATGACGGTGGCGCAACGTGGAGAAAGGACTTCGACCTGATTCTCGAAAGAGCCGAGACATGACTCCTCTCGCCGATTGAGAGGTTGTGTAACACGCGTCACCCACCCGCCGGGCCGGGGCCGGGCGGGTGGATCCGAACGCCGGACCGCTAGCGCAGGCTGAGCTCGCGCCGGTAGACGCGCGCCGGGCCCAGCCCGGCCAACTTGTCCGCCAACATCCGGAAGGCCCGGGCGGTCTCGCTGTCGGGGTCCACCGCGGTGACGGGTCGTCCCTCGTCGCCCCCGAGGCGCACCGCGTTGACGAGCGGCACCTGGCCCAGGAGCGGCACGCCGAGGTCGGACGCCAGCGCCGCGCCGCCACCGGCCCCGAAGAGCTCGTAGCGCTTCCCGTCGTCGCCGGTGAACCAGCTCATGTTCTCGATGACGCCGCGCACCGACAACTTGAGGCGGCGCGCCGCGAAGGCGGAGCGCTGCGCCACGCGCTGCGCCGCCGGCTGCGGCGTCGTCACCACGACGATCTCGGCCCGGGGCATCACCTCGGCCAGCGTCAAGGCGACATCCCCGGTGCCCGGAGGCATGTCCACGAGGACGAAGTCGGGCTCGCCCCAGTAGGCGTCGGTCAGGAACTGTTGGATCGCCTTGTGCAGCATCGGGCCGCGCCAGATCACGGGCTGGTCGTCGGGGACGAAGTAGCCCATGGAGAGGCAGCGGACCCCGTGCGCCGCGGTGGGGATCACGATGTCGCCGAGGATGACGGGGTCGTGGTCGGTGCCGAGCATCTTGGGCACCGAGAAGCCGTACACGTCCGCATCGAGCAGGCCGACGCTGTAGCCGGCCTGGGCCAGCGAGACGGCCAGGTTCACCGTGACCGTCGACTTGCCGACCCCGCCCTTGCCCGACGACACGCCGATGACGCGGGTCCGGGCGTCGGGCCCGAGAAAGAGCGGCACCGGTGCGGCCTGCCCGTGCCCATGCCCGGCATGGTCGTGCCCGTCGTCGTCGTCGTCGTCCATTGGCGCGTCGGGGTCGACCCCGAGCATGCCGGCCCGCAGTCGCTGGCGGAGCGCGCCGCGCTCCGCCTCGCCCATGACGACGAAGTCGAGCTCGACCTCCTCGACGCCGGGCACCGCCAGCGCCACGCGGTGAATCTCCTCTGCCAGCGCGTCGGCGCTCGGCCAGGCGGCGACGGGCAATGCGACCTCGAGGAGGGCGCGGCGGCGCTTCGGTCGTACCGAGCGCACGACGCCGAGCTCGCCCAGCGTCAGGTTCAGCTCCGGGTCGACGACCGCGGCGAGCGCAGCCTCGAGCTCGGTCTGGTCAGCTGATGCCATGCGCTCCTCGTCTCGGGTGTGACCTGGGGCCAGGTGCCACGCGTGCTCGGCGCACGCCGCCCGCATCACCCCAGCTCGAAGGGCTGATCCCTCGGTAGACTACCCAGCGTGAGCAGCGCTCCGATCACGGCCGAGCCCACGCGGCCGGCCGGGGCAGACGACGACCGGTTCAGCGCGGCGGTGGCCGCGGTGGCCGCCGCGTTCGGCGACCCGACCCGGCGGGACATCTTCCTGCACGTGCGTGCGGCGCCCGGCGTGACCGCCACGGGGGTCGCCACCACCTTCTCGCTCCACCCCAACGTGGCCCGGCACCACCTCCAGCGACTGGTCGACGGGGGCTACCTGCGGGCGGAGACCGGGCGCCAGCCGAGCGGCGCGGGCCGCCCCTCCAAGCGGTACTTCTGCGTCGAGGACGAGCTGACCCTCGGCCTCATGCAGCGGCGTGACGACCTGCTCATGCGGCTGCTGGGCGAGGCGATGCGCCGTCTCGGCCCCGACGAGGCCGAACAGATGGCCGCCGTGGTCGGCGAAGAGTACGGACGCTCGCTCGCCTCACGCATGGGCGCCGCCGAGGGACAGCGCACCGTGCGGGCGGCGATGCACGTCGTCGCCGACACGCTCACCGCGCACGGCTTCGCCGCCCACGCCGAGGACCGCGGTGACACGACAGCGGTGATCGCCGAGCAGTGTCCCTTCGGCGAGGCGAGCACGACCAACCCCGTCCTCTGCGCCGTCGACCGCGGCATGGTCAAGGGCTTGCTGGCCGGGCTCTGCGGCACGACGTCGGCGTTGCCGGTGATCCTGTCGTCGCGTGCCCGCGGCGACGACGCCTGCACCGCATCTGCCTGAGCCCGAGTGGCTCGCGTCTACCTCGACCACGCCAGCACGACTCCGGCGCGTCCCGAGGCCCTCGCCGCGCTGGCCGGCTGGGGCGCGCTCCCGCCGGGCGACCCCGGGCGCCTGCACGAGGAGGGGCGCATCGTGCGCGACGTCCTCGAAGCGGCGCGCGCCGAGGTGGCCGGGCTGCTGGGGACCGCCCCGCGCCAGGTCGTGTTCACCTCCGGCGCCACTGAGGCGATCAACGCCGCGGTGTGGGGCGCCTGCAGCGCCGCGCCGGGCGCGCCCGTGCTGTCCGCGGCGGTCGAGCACTCGGCGGTGCGCGACGCCTCGACGCGGCTGGCGCCGGTCGAGACGCTGGAGGTGGACGCGGCCGGGCGGATCGATCTCGATGGGCTGCGCACGCGCCTGCGCGCCCCGGGCCCGCTCCCCGCGCTCGTGCACTGCCAGTGGGCGAACCACGAGGTGGGCACCCTCCAACCGGTCCAGGAGGCCGTGGGCCTCTGCCGCGACTTCGGCGTCACCGTCCACGTCGACGCCGCCGCCGCGTCCGGGCACGTGCCCACCGACCTCGAGGCGCTCGGCGCCGACCTGGTCAGCGTGAGCGCGCACAAGTTGGGCGGCGTGCCCGGTGCCGGCGCCCTCGTCGTGCGGCGCGGCGCCCGCTTCGCGCCGTTGCTCGTCGGGGGCGAGCAGGAGCGCGGGCGGCGCGGCGGGCTCGAGCCGATCCCCGCCGCACTGGCCTTCGGCGCGGCGGCGGCCGCCCTGTCGCAGGACGGCGGGCGCCGCATGGAGGAGGAGGCTGCCACCTCTCGCCGCCAGATCGCCGACGTGGTGGCCGGCGCGCTCTCCGTCGACGGAGTCGAACTCGTGGGCGCAGCCGAGGCCTCGGGACGCCTACCGCACCTGGTGTGCCTGGGCGTCCAGGGCGTCGAGGCCGAGCCGGTGTTGATCGGCCTCGACCGCGCCGGCGTGGCCGTGCACTCGGGTTCGGCCTGCTCGTCGGAGTCGATCGAGCCCTCACCCGTGCTCGAGGCGATGGGCGCCGACCCGAGCCACTCCCTCCGCGTCAGCGTCGGCTGGACGACGACAGACGCGGAGTGCGCCGTGTTCGCCGAGGCGTTCGCCCGCGTCGTGGAGGACCTGCGCGCCTTACGGGCTTGAGGGCTTCGTCGTCGTGGTGCTGGAGGACGACGACGCGGAGACGGCGAGATCCGACGGCACGGGCTTGCCGATCGCCACGTAGGACGGGTCGACCTCGGGGGCCACGACCGCCAGCTCGCTCGTCGGCGGGTTGTCGGCCAAGAACTCGTCGAACTGCACGACGGCGAGCGTGTTGTCGTGGTCCTCGTTGGCCAGGATCAGCCCGTAATAGAGGTGGCCCTGGTAGTAGCCGGGCGACACCGAGATCGAACGCGTCACCTCGGCTCGTCCGTCTTCGGTCAGCGCCGCCGTGTGGGAGGACGTGCCGAGGTTCCACATGATCCAGCCGGCCCCGGCCAGCGCGTCCGGGTCGGACGCGTCCTCACCGAGTACGTCGTTGTAGAGGTCGAGCGCCGCCTCCTGGTTCTGCGTCCCACCCTCGTTGTTGAGCGAGTTGGCCTCGGACAGCTGCTGCTCGATCTGCTGGGCCTGCGGGACGCTGATGCTGCCCGAGGACGCCTCCCCGGGCTGGCGCGCCTGCACGAAGTGCACGACCAGGATCACGACGCCCGCCACGATCAAGAGACAGGAGGCGGCGATGCCCAACTTGCGCCACCACGCCATGGGCGGCCGCGTCGAAGCCTCCGGCTCCGGCTGGTCGGCGCCGGCGGGCTCGTCGGCTGCGTCGTCCTCGTCGGCCGTGGTGCCCGCGGGCCCCAGCGCAGCGAGCTCGGCCTGGACCTGGACGAGGCGCGTCGAGTCCCGGGCCACCAGGAGGTCGTAGTCCTCGTCGGACAGGTCGCCCGCCTCGTGCTCGCGGCGTGCGTCGTCGAGCGAACGGTGCAGGAAATCCTCTTCGTCGGCGAGATACCAGCGTTCGTCGCGCGACGAGTCGCCCGCAGACCGGACCGAGGTGGACGGGTCGGCCGTCACGACACCACCTCGGAAGCCTCGGGCGCGCCCTGCGCACGCAACGCGTCGAACTGGCGGCTGCGGCGCCAGAAGAACACGACGAGGGCGATCACGACGCCGGCCCCCAGCACGAGCGGGATGATCCAGATCACCGGGACGCCGCCCGCGTCCGGCGGTACGAGCAGGATGGTCTGTCCGTACTCGGAGACCAGCGTCTGGTCGATGTCCGACGTGGAGGCACCCGACGCGACCATGCTCTCGATCTGATGGCGCACCGCGATCGCGGTCGTGGCGTTCGACTGGGCCACGGACAGGTCCGTGCACGACGGGCAGCGGACGCCGGCCTCGATGCCGGCGGCCCGTTGGGCCACCGTCGCCGGCGACGAGTCGAAGGCGCCGCTGCCGATGAGGAGGGCGACGACCAGGACGACGAGCGGCAGGAGCACCTTGGCCCACAGCGGCACCCGAAGCCCACGGGCTGTTGGCGCCTCAGGCACTCGACCCGCCTTGCTGGGCGCGAGCGTCCTTCAGGAACGAATCGAGGTTCTGCTGCGTGGACGGCCCCTCGAGCACCGAGGTCACCCGGCCGGCCGGGTCGACGATGAACGTCGTCGGCGGCGCGGTGACCCCGTACCGCTGCGCGATGTTCCCACCCGGGTCGCCCACGGCCGGCCACAGGTCGTCGTTCTTCTGCAGGAACGAAAGGGCCGAGCCGTTCGTGTCGTGGAAGACGACGCTGATCATGTCGGCCCCGTCGGGGGCGCTCTTCTGCTGGTAGTAGAAGCGGGAGAGGTCGGGCGCCTCCTGCTGGCACGGGTCGCACCAGCTGGCGAAGAAGTTGATCACCACGTAGTGGCCCCGCAGGTCGGCCAGCGAGACGCGCGCCCCGTTCGTGAGGTCGGTGCCGGTGAAGTCCGGCGCCTGCTGACCGAGCAGCGGGCTCTGCACCGCCGTCGCCTCCTGGGGCGTGCGCGTGGCGAGGACGATGCCGACGACGACGAGCACGACCAGCACTGCGCCAGCCACCCAGCGGATCCGGTGCCGGCGCCGGGGAGCGCTCACGCGCGGCGCAGTCCGCGGGCGACCAAGGCGCCGACCGGCTCGGGCGCCTCCTCGCGCTCGTCGCTGTCGCGTCGCTCGCCCTGCTCGCCCTCGCTGGCGGGCGCATCGGTGACCATGGCCGGGGGCTCCGACGCCGGGTCGGTGGCCCGCCGGCGCCCACCGGGCATCAGCGCGAGGACGCCGCCGATCCCGATCAACAGGCCGCCGGCCCAGAGCCAGGCCACCAGGGGCTCGATGACGACGCCGATGGCCACCGAGCCCGCCGGCAGGTTGTTGATCGCCTGGTTCCCCGACGTGGAGCCGAGGCCGCCCACCGCGTCGAACGTCAGGTAGACGTCACCGGAGAAGCCCGAGTCGATGGCGGGCGTGCCCACGACCGAGAGTGCGCTGCCGAAGCTGGTCGTCGCCGGCTTGAAGGTGGCGCCGTCGACCTTGACCAACGCCTCTTGCGACGTCCGCGACGGCGACGTCACGGTACGCAGCCCCTCGAACTCGAACGTGTGGCCGTCGTAGGTGACGACGGTGCCCCGGTGCAGGGCGAGCTCCGCCTGGTGCCGGTACGACGTCGCCGCGATCACCCCGATCGCCAGCACGACGACGCCCAGGTGGACGATCATGCCGCCGTTGGCGCGGCCCACCAGGCCGCGCCACCAGCCGACGTGACGGGTGTGCGCGGCGCGGACCGACAGCACCAGCGCGCGGGCGGCCGTGGCCGCCGCCATGGCACCGAGCCCGAACCCGATCAGCGTGGCGGAGCCCCGGAGCCCCCACGCCACGCACAGCACGACGACACCGACGCCGACCCACACCGGGATGTACAGGCGCTCCCACAGGACGGCGCCGCTCATCTTGCGCCAGCCCAGCACGGGCGCCACCGCCATGAGGAACAGCAGCGTGAGGCCGACCGGTACCGCCACCGTGTTGAAGAACGGTGCGCCGACGGTCACCTGCTGCTGCGTCAGCGCCTCGTAGAGCAGCGGGTAGAGGGTGCCGAGGAGGACGACGAACGCGAAGCCGACGAACAGCACGTTGTTGAGCAGGAACGCACCCTCACGCCCGAGCGGCGCATCGATCCCGCCGGGCGAGCGGAGCCGGTCGCCGCGCCACGCGATCAACCCGAACCCGATGATCACGACGGCGAAGAAGAACCCGATGAGGATCGGGCCGAGCGACGACTCGGAGAAGGCGTGCACCGAGGTGATGACGCCCGAGCGGGTGAGGAAGGTCCCGAGGATGGTCAGGGCGAACGTGGCGATCGACAGCGAGAGGTTCCACACGCGCATCAGGCCGCGCCGCTCTTGGACGAGGACCGAATGGAGGTACGCCGTGCCACACAGCCAGGGCAACAAGGCGGCGTTCTCGACCGGGTCCCAGCCCCAGAACCCGCCCCAGCCGAGGACCTGGTACGACCACCACGCCCCGAGCACGATGCCGACGGAGAGGAACGTGAAGGCGAGCAGCGTCCAGCGCCGGCACTCGATCTGCCAGCGGTCGCCCACCCGGCCCGTCGCCAGCATGCCGATGGCGAACGCGAACGGCACCGTGAAGAGGACGAACCCGGCGTAGAGGAGCGGCGGGTGGATCGCCACGAGCGGGTTGTCCTGCAGCAACGAGTTGGGGCCCAGGCCCTGGGTGACGCCCGAGGCCGTGACGAAGGGGTTCGCCGGTCCGACCATCAGCCCGAAGAAGAACGCGGTCACGACGTAGAGCACGAGCGTGGCCCAACGGATCACTGGGTCGAGCGCCTGGTGGCGATAGCGCCACACGAAGATCGACGTCACGACGGAGAGGATGAAGCCCCACAGGAGGATCGAACCGGCCAGGGCCGACCACATGCCGGTGATGGAATAGAGGAGCGGCGTGACCGTGCTGTTGTTCTCGGCCACGAAGACCAGCGCGAAGTTGTGGGTGACGAGCGCGTGCTCCATGGCGCCCACCGCGAGCAGCGCGCCGACGAGCAACACTGGCGCAAGCAGTCGCCCGTCCCCCAGCCGACCGGCTCCCGCCGAGAGTTCGGTGGACGCTGCGCCGTCGCCGGCCGTCGCCACCCGGCTGTGTGGGCGGGCCAGACCGAACGCGATGACGACCGCGCCCACGATGCTGGCCACGAAGGCGAGCCAGATTCCGATCGTCCCGAGATGGGCGTCGACCATCAGCAGGCGGAGGCGGCGGTCGTGTGGACCCGGCCGGGGTACTGCGCGGTATACGTCGAGGAGTGCTTCACCTCGATCGTGTTGGACAGGAACTGGCGCGACGTGTCCGAGCTGAAGTGGCCGACGACGACGACCGGGATGTTGGACTGGAACAGTTGGGGCGGGCTGCCCGAGTTGACGACGTCGACGATGTTGGCCCCCTGGCACATCCGGAAGTCGGCCCCGCTGGCGGTCGAGTGGATCGAGCCGGGCACCACGTTGCCCTCGAGCCGGAAGCTCGTCGTGCCCAGCTGGGCTCGATGCGAGAGCGCCTGGTTGATGGTGTCGAAGTAGTCGAGCGAGCTGCCGAGCCCCTCGACCAGCAGGAACACGAGCGCCACGGCCAGCAGGGCGAAGACGACGAGGAGCCGGCGCTTGGTCCGCCGGCGGCGGGTCGCCATCGCCGAGGCCACCGCGGGTCGCGCCGGCGCCTCCGCCGGCTCGGGCGGACGGGCCTCGGTGGAGGTGTCAGTCACGAGCGCCCGGCGGGATGGCCCCCTCGTCGGGGTCCGACTCCGTCACCGCAACGGCGCGCTCCCAGCGCCGGCGGCGCAGGTACAGCGTGAGCCCGTAGAGGAAACAGCCGCCGACGGCGGCGACGTACCCGGCGTCGACGTAGCTCACGGCGTGCCTCCCTCGTCACCACTGCGCGCGCCGGACCCGACGCCGACGAGCTCTGCGTCCTCGCTCCAGCGTTCGGTCAGCGAGATCTCGAGCTCCTGGTCCCCCACCGCGTCCTGCAGCACCTCGATCCGGTACCGCATCGCAAGGAGCCAGACGAAGATCAGCGTGAAGGCGACGAAGCTGAGCAGCATCGTCCACAGCATCGAGCCGTGGACGTGGAGATTGAATCCCGGGTCGAGGATCGTCCCGCCCTGGTGCAGCGTGTTCCACCAGTCGACGGAGAAGTGCACGATCGGCACGTCGATCGCGATCAAGATGGCGGCGACGGCGCAACGCCGGGCCCGGATGTGCGCGTCGGCCGGCACGCGGCGCAGCGCGAGGTAGCCCAGCTCGAGGATCAACAAGAGCGCGGTCGAGGTCAACCGGGCGTCCCAGGTCCACCACACGCCCCACACCGGGCGACCCCACAACGACCCGCTGATGAGCGTCAGCGCCGAGAAGACCGCACCGACTTCGACGGACGCGGCGGCGAGCCGGTCCCAGAAGAAGGAACGCGTCCGCGGCCAGAGATAGAGGAGGCTGCCGAGGAGGGCGACACCGCCGGCCCAGTACAACGCCACCGTGGCGACGGCGGGATGGATGTAGAGCAGCCGCGCCAAGTTGCCTTGCACCTCGTCCGGCGGGGTCACCCACAGTCCCAACCAGACGGTGAGCGCGGTGGTGAGCACGGCCGCGAGGCCGACGACCAGGAGCCAGCGTGGGCGCCAGGGCGTCCGCACCGAGCGCGTGGCACTCCCGTTCACTTGCACGCTTGTCACGCCGCCTCCTGAAGTGGCCCGTAGAGGACGATGCCGACGATCAGATAGATGGCGGCGAAGGGAATGAGGATCTTGAGCCACTGCGTGCCCGACGAGACGTTGCCGCTGATGGCGGCCTGCCAGATCTTGGAGCCCGCCAACAGCACCGGGGCGAGCACAGGCAACACCAAGAGCGGCAGCAACGTGTCGCGCACCCGCAGGCCGGCCGACATGGCGCCGTAGAGCACGCCGGCACAGGCGAGGCCGACGGTCGCCAGGAGGCTGGCGACCACCGCGAGCCAGATCACGTGGATCCGGACGTCGAAGAGGAACGTCACGCCGGCCCACAGGACGACCTGCAGCGCCAGCAATTGCAGACCGATCGCGACGGCCTTCCCGAGGAAGATGCCGGCCGGGTCGATGCCCGAGAGGCGCAGACCGTCGCGCGTGCCCTCGCCCGACTCGACGGCGACACTGCGCTGAATGGCCAGCACGGTCGAGAAGAGCAACGCCACCCAGAAGATGCCCGGTGCGGCGTGCTGCAGCGACGTCCGGTCCGGGCCGATGGCGAAGGCCAGCAACACCAGAACGAGGATGGCGAAGGGGACGACCTGCCACAACCCGACGCGCGAGCGCGCCTCGATGCGCAGGTCCTTGCCGGCGACGAGCACGGCGTCATGCCACATGCGTCGCCCCCACCTGACCCGCCGCTTCGTCCGGACCGGGAGCCGGGACGGCGGTCAGGGTCACGCGCCGGCCGCCGGTCTCCTCACCGACGACGCGGCCGCCGACCATCGACACGACGCGGTCGGCCAGCGGGACGGAGAGGTGCGGCTCGTGCGAGGAGAGCAACACCGACGCGCCGGACGATGCGACCTCGCCGATCAACTCCCCCAGCAGGGCGCGGGAGCCGGCATCGAGGCCGGCGTGCGGCTCGTCGAGCAGCCAGAGTGCGGGTCGGCGTGCCACCAGGGCAGCCAACGCGACCCGGCGGCGTTGCCCGGCCGAGAGGCGACCGGCGGGCGTGGAGCGAAGGCGGCCGGTCAAACCGAGGCGCTCGAGCGCCTCGTCGGCGCTCTTGACGGGGAGGCCGAGGGCACGCACGGCGAAGCGGACGTTCTCCGCCGCACTGAGCTCGTCGTAGATCGGGGCGGCGTGGCCCAGGAGGCCGACGAAACGTCGCACGGCGGCGTGGTCCGCCGTGAGGTCGACCCCGAGCACGTTCGCCTCGCCCGAAGTGACCGGCAACAGGCCGGCGCACGCTCGCAGCAGGCTGGTCTTGCCGGCGCCGTTCGGGCCCACGACGACCACGACCTCTCCCTGGTCAAGGGACAGATCGACCCCGGCGAGGGCGGGGAAGCGGCCGGCGAGAGCGACAGCGGCACGGAAGAGGACAACTTGGGCCATGGCCTTCCCCACAATCGTAGGGGGGGTGGGTCCCGGGGTTCCAAGCGGGGCCGGCGTGCGCCGGGCGCCTCAGTGGGGGTTGGAGGGCTGGACCCGGACGGCTCAGACCGCCGACCAGACCCAGGCGTAGGTGAAGGGGATGCCGCGGTGACGCTCCCAGCTGGGCTTGAGAGCGACGAAGTCATCGTCGACGACGGTCTCGAGCAGCTCGCGGGCGACCAGGCCGGCCGTGCGGGCGGCCCTCATGTGGTGGCTCGGGAGGTGCAGGTGCGTCTCGATGGCGACCGGCTCGCCGCCCGGACCGTCGAAGTGCGTCGGCATGCCGACGGCCATGAGGAAGTAGGGGTGGACGCCGACGATGACGAACGTGCCGGCCGGTCGCAGGAGCCGGCGGCCCTCGAGGTAGAGCGGCGCGAGGTCGGGCAGGTGCTCGTCGACGAGGACGCACAGGACGACGTCGTAGGCCCCGGCGGCGAGGCCGGTGCCGCGCACGTCGGCCTCGGCGAGGGTGTCATGGAGGCCGCGGTACCGGCCAGGCGGAGCATCGCCGGGGAGACGTCGACCCCGTCGATGACGCAGTCGGACTTGGATCGGAGGAACGCGGCGGTGCGCCCGGAGCCGCAGCCGAGATCGGCGGCGCGGGTGACGCCGGCCCACTCCACCGTCTCGAGACGCTCGAGCAGTGCGAGGTCCATGGCGTCCTCGACCGTGTCCTCGTACGTGGGCGCCCACGCGTCGTAGCCCTCGACGGCACCGACGGTGCGGTAGTTGCGCTGATCGAACGCGGCGAAGTCGGGCACGCGACCGGCCGGCTCCGGCCTATTGCATGTGCGCCAGCGCGTTGACCTCGTCCAGTGAGGTCACGGTCTCGCCGGCGATCTCGGCGCGGGCAAAGTTCCGTAGGGCGAGCTCGTGCGCGACGAGCAGCTCCGACGCCGCTCTCTCGGCGGGATCGAGCTCACCGATGCGCCGGTACATGGCGCAGAACTGTGACGTGATCGGCTCGAACGTGGCCAGGAGGTCGTTCCACGGCGTCGTGGCGACGCCCGCCAGCGCCTCCGCCGTGCTCAGCGAGTCGGGATCGGGCTCGGTGGACAAGCCGGCGCGTTCGAGCGCGGGGGCGATGGCCTCCTTGGTCCTGCGCTCGAGCGTGGCGAGGACCCGCATCTTGGCGGCGTGCTCCTCGTCGGTCAGCTGGTCGGCGATCCGCCCGAACAGCGCCTCGCCCAGGATCTCGCCCTGGTACGCCTTGACCCAGAGCACGTCGACCGGGTCGTCGGGCGAGAAGATCTGCTGAAGGTCCGGCGCGCCCTGTGTGTCGCCTGCGCGGTGGGTGATGGCGTCGGTGTCCGTCATACGGCCGAGCCTAAGCCGCTGTGGCCATTGATGCCGGGGGCCGCTTTTCGCGGCGTCGTAGTGTGCGTCGGACCGATGGCGACCGTGCTCATGCCCATCCCCGCCTGCGACTTCGACCCCACCGAGGTGGCGGTGAGCTGGCAGGTGCTCGCCGCGGCGGGCCATGACGTCGTGTTCGCAACGCCTTCGGGCCAGGTCGGCGCGGCCGACGACCTCATGGTGACGGGGCGGGGACTCGACCCTTGGGGCTTCCTCCCCGGGCTGCGGCGAGCGGTCGTCGTCGGTCGTTTCCTCCGTGCCGACAAGGCGGCCCGTGCCGCCTACCGGTCGTTGCTCGAGGACCCCGCGTTCCGTTCGCCGCTGCACTGGGCCGAGGCGCGCCGCTCGGGTTACGACGCGCTCGTGCTGCCGGGCGGCCACCGCGCCCGCGGGATGCGGAGCTATCTCGAGAGCCTCGAGGTCCAGCAGATGACGGTGGACTCCTTCCGGGCGCGACGACCGGTCGGGGCCATCTGCCACGGCGTCCTGGTGGCGGCGCGGGCGACGGACCCGGCCACGGGGCGGTCCGTGTTGCACGGGCGCAAGACGACGGCGCTCACGTGGGCGCTCGAGCGAAAGGCGTGGGGCCTCGCGATGTACACGAGGTTCTGGGACTCGAACTACTACCGGACGTACACCGAGGAGCAGGGCCAACCCTTCGGCTTCATGTCCGTCCAACAGGAGGTGACGCGGGCGCTGGCCGAGCCGTCCGACTTCGAAGACGTCGCTCGCGGCACGCCGGACTATCGCCGCAAGACGAGCGGCCGGGACCGGGACACGATGACGGATGCGCGGCCGGCCTGGGTCGTGCGGGACGGCACGTACGTGTCGGCGCGCTGGCCCGGGGACGTCCACACGTTCGCCCGGACCTTCTGCGAGGTGCTGGCGGAGGAGGCCGGGTCGGGGTGAACCGCTGAGCGCTCTGGCTGCGCCTTCCGGTCGTCGTCGAGAGGCCTCGGCGCTCGGTGTTCAGCTCGTCGTGAGCCGCCCGAGTCCGATGTCGTTGAGCCAACTCGACACGTGGTTGGAGATGACGCCGATGTTGTCCGTCAAGAGGATGACGCCGAACGCGACGAGGAGAAGCCCCGCCACGAGCTCGACCGCCCACAGCCAGTGCCGCGTCCTGGACATGACCGCGGTGAAGCGGCCGAAGGCGAGGCCGACGAGCACGAAGGGGACGGCGAGCCCGAGCGAATAGGCGAAGAGCAGCACGACGCCGCCGGCCAAGGTGTTCGTCCGGCTGGCCAGGCCGAGGACGACCCCGAGCACCGGCCCGACGCAGGGCGTCCAGGCGAACGCGAACGCCATCCCCATGACGGGCGCCGCCCACTTGCCGAGGCGCGAAGGGCGGACGTCGAAGCGGCTTTCGCCGCTGATCCGCGACACCAGGCGGAGCGTGCCGGAGCCTGCGTTCGACCAGACGGTGGCCGGTAGCGCGCTGAGCAGCATCACCACGCCGAGGAAGATGATCACCGCGCCGCTGACGTAGGTGAGGGTCACCTTGTGCGTGGTGAGCAGCCGCCCGATGCCCGAGGCCGTGGCTCCGAGCGCGACGAAGACGACGGTGAACCCGGCGACGAACAGCGCGATGCCGCGCAAGACCGGGCGCAGCGCCGTCGACGGTGTGGCCCCATCGCGGCCGGCCTCCAGCTCGGCCGCGGAGAGGCCCGAGACCATCGAGACGTAGCCCGGGACCAGCGGCAGGACGCAGGGCGAGATGAAGGAGAGAATCCCGGCCCCGAAGGCGACGAGGACGCCGGCCGGGTTGGCCGAGATCGTGGCGGGTGCTGCAGGAACGAGGAGCGCGGCCGCCCCCTCGCTATCTCAGACTCTTGGCGACCAGGTCCATGTCGGCCTTGACCATCATCTCGACCAGCTCGGGGAAGTCGACCTCGGGTCGCCAGCCCAGAACCTCGTGCGCCTTGGCCGGATCGCCGACCAGGAGGTCGACCTCGGCCGGTCGCAGGAAGCGCTCGTCCATCACGACGTGCTCCTCCCAGTCGAGCCCGACGGCCCCGAACGCGAGCCGGCAGAGTTCACGCACCTCGTGCGTCTCGCCGGTGGAGACGACGTAGTCGTCGGGACCGTCCTGCTGGAGCATGAGCCACATGGCGCGGACGTAATCCGCGGCGAAGCCCCAGTCGCGTTGCGCGTCGAGGTTCCCCAACGGCAACTTGTCCTCCAACTTGTGCGCGATGCGCGCCACGCCGTGCGTCACCTTCCGGGTGACGAACTCGAGGCCGCGGCGCGGTGACTCGTGGTTGAAGAGGATGCCCGAGGAGGCGTGCAGGTCGTAGCTCTCGCGGTAGTTGATCGTGAGCCAGTGGCCGTAGACCTTGGCGACGCCGTAGGGGCTGCGCGGATAGAAGGGAGTCGACTCGCGCTGGGGGACCTCGACGACCTTGCCGAACATCTCCGACGAGCTGGCCTGGTAGAAGCGGATCCCGGGGTCGACGAGGCGGATGGCATCGAGCAGGCGGGTGACCCCGAGGGCCGTCGTCTCCCCCGTCAACACAGGCTGGCTGAAGCTCGTCTGGACGAAGGACTGGGCGGCCAGGTTGTAGACCTCGTTCGGCCGGTGATCGCGCAGGATGTTGATGAGCGACACCTCGTCCAGCAGGTCCCCCGCAACCAGCTCGAGCTGGTCCTGGATGTGGGCGATGCGCTCGAAATTGAGCGTGCTCGAACGCCGCACCATGCCGATGACGGTGTAGCCCTTCGAGAGGAGGAATTCGGCCAGGTAAGAGCCGTCTTGGCCCGTGATGCCCGTGATCAGTGCCCGTTTCGCCATCGGGGGAAGGCTACCCGACGGGCGGCAAGCGCCTCTCTGCAGGGAGTTTCCGCACTCAGCCCTACAGTGCGCACGGTGCCGACAGCCTGCGTGATCTCGTTCCGGCTCGGCGGGGGTGACGGCGTCTCCGTCGAGGCGGCGAAGTGGATGGAGGCGCTGCGCACGCTGGGCTGGCGGGTGCGCACGGTTGCAGGATCCGGGCCCGTCGACGTCCTGCTACCGGGATTGGGCATCGATGCGACGGAGCCACCGACGCGCCGCGGAGGTCGAGGAAGCCTGCGCGTCGGCCGACCTCGTCGTGGTCGAGAACCTCTGTTCGCTGCCCCTCAATCCCCCGGCTGCCGCGGTGGTCGCGGGGGTGTGTGCCGGGCGGCCGGCGCTGTTCCATCACCACGACCTGCCCTGGCAGCGGCCGCGCTTCGCCCACCTCCCGCCGCCACCCGATGACCCGGCCTGGACACACGTCACGATCAACGAGCTGAGCCGCCTGGAGCTGGCCGCACGCGGGATCGCGGCGACGACGGTGTACAACGCGTTCGACCCTGACCCGGCTGTTGGGGACGGGCTGCGCACGCGACGAGCGCTCGGTGTCGGCGAGGACGAGGTGCTCTTGCTGCAGCCGACGCGCGCGCTCGAGCGCAAGAACATCGACGGGGCGCTCGAGCTGTCGGCTGCGGTCGGCGCCACCTACTGGCTGCTGGGCCCGGCCGAAGACGGCTACGGGCCCGAGCTCGAGCGTCTCGTCGCAGGCGCCCGGTGCCGCGTGCTGCAGGGCCCGCCACCGGGCGGCTGCTCGATCGCCGACGCATACGCCGCGTGCGATGCCGTGCTGCTGCCGTCGCTCTGGGAGGGGTTCGGCAATCCCTCCGTCGAGTCGGCCACGTACCGGCGGGCGCTCGCCATCGGTCCCTACCCCGTCGCCCCCGAGTTGGCGGCCTTCGGATTCCGCTGGTTCGGGGTGTCCGACCCGACGGGGCTCGCGGGGTGGTTCGAGCACAGTGACGAGGAGCTGCTGGACCACAACCAGTCGCGTGGCGGCGACGCATTTCAATCTGGCCGACCTGCCGGCCCGACTGGCGGGCGTGCTCGAGCGGGCCGGGGTCTCCGGGAGGGGTGTGACCAGTCGGTAACGTGAAGGGATGTCGGGCGCGATCCAGGCCGCTTCTCGGAGACTGACCGCCGAGCAACGTCGTGAGCAGCTGATCCTCGTCGCCCTCGAGCTCTTCGCCCACCGCGGCTACCGGGCCACGACGATGGACGACATCGCCGAGCGGGCGGGCGTCACCAAGCCCCTGCTGTACCAGCACTTCTCGTCGAAGCGGGCCCTGTACCTGGAGCTGGTCGACTCCATCGCCCGTGACCTCCTCACGGCGGTGCGGCGGGCCGTCATGAGCGCCGACGGCCCGCGCCAGCAGGTCGAGCTCGGCTTCGCGGCGTACTTCCAGCTCGTGGTGAGCAACGAGGCCGAGTTCCGCCTCCTCTACGGACGCGACCACGCCGACGACTTCGAGCTCGGCCGTGCGCTGCGCGCGGTCGAGGACGCCATCGCCGAGGCGATCGACCCCCTCATCGACGCCGGGCTCGACGACGACCACCGCCGGCTGCTGGCCTACGGGATCGTGGGCATGGCCGAAGGGGCGAGCCGCCGCTTCCTCGAGCAGCGCCCCGACACGCCGGCCGAGGCGGACGAGGAGGCGCAGCGCCTGGCCCGCCGCATGGCCGACCTCGCCTGGGCCGGCCTGCGCTCCGTGCACGCCGACTGAGCGATTTCGTTGCTGGCACTCTGGTCAGCTCCACAAACCCCGATGGTCCACGTAGAGCAGCGTCAGGTGTTCCAGCTCGTCGATCCGTTCTCGCGGGACCAAGTCCGGATCTCCCGCTCGCGGGTGATCCGATCCCCAGACGCAGAGCTGCTGGGCGGCTCTTAAGTACGCCTGGCGCAGCACCATGTCTTCTAAGGGTTCTTCGGGTACGAAGGCATAACAGAGTTGACAGTTGAGGGCGTCGGCCGCTCGGCGTAGGACGGAGAGTCGGATGGAACCGACAACTTCTTCCCGCTCGAACTGCCTCACCGCGTTGGCGAGAAGCCCATCCGTCTCGCCAGTTGGTAGCTCGACATGCCGAGCGCATCCCTCATGGTCCTTATCCAGCCACCATGGGGAGGATCAGCGAGCCGCTCGTCAAAGCCAGTCAGACGCAACTCCAGGGCTCGGCGTAGGCCCGATCTATACCGACTCATGCCACATGAACGGTTCCAGGTGACTACGCGAAATCCTGCTCATTTCGATTGAAGCAAGCAGGGCGGTCTGCTCGAATCCCTCAACCGATCAGAGGGGTCTGCTCATTCCTCGTGAAATGAGCAGGAAACCGCGTATGCACACAGAAGAGACGTCCGCTCACAGCAACTCAACCAGGCGGCCGCAGAGGCCCCAGAGCTCGTCGGCGCAGGCGGCGTAGACGTCCCCCTCGTGCCCGGCAGGATCCATGACGTCCTCGTCGTCGGACACTTCGACGTCGGCCAAGGCCATGGAGGCCACCCGATCGCCCAGGGCCGGCGGCGCCGGCGAGAGGTCGAGGCAGAGCCGCCGGATCATCGCCGTCTTGGCCGCCGCGTCGGGGAAGCGGCGGCGCACGAAGCGGACGTGGTCCGCCTCCATGACGACGACCAGCTCGGCGCGCACGAGATCCACGCCGTGGACCTGACGGCTCCGGTGCCGGCGGAAGTCGGCGTCGGCCAGCTCGGGGATGCGGGCCAGCGCCGTGCGGGTGCGCATGCCCATCGGTTGTCCGTCGATCACGTGGGTGCCCGCCGTGACGACCTGGAGCGGACCGGGGCGGCCGTCCCAAAGGGCGTCGAGCATGAAGCCGGCCATCACCGAGCGCGACGCGTTGCCGGTGCAGAGCACCAGGAGGTCGGTCATCGGGCGGCGAGCAGGAGCGCCGGCGCGTCCTCGTCGAGCGCGTGCTGGGCGTGGCGCATCGTGCTGGTGAGGAACATGAGGTCGCCCCGTTCGGTGCGCTCGACGATCATCGAGGCCACGATCGCCATGAGGACGCCGGCGAAGCTCTCGGCGCGGACGTCGGCCCGCAGCTGATCGAGCGAGTAGTCACGCACGCCGAGCCCGCAGAGCGTGTCGTGGTAGTGCGCCAGCAGCTCGTCCTGATGGGCCCGGCGGTCCTCCGTGGTGAGGCAGCCGCCGATGAAGTACGCCACGTCGAATGCGGCGCCGGTCCACACCGCCGTCTGCCAGTCGACCACCACCGGGCGCGGGTCGCCCGGTTGGAAGAGGAAGTTGTCGAGGCGGAAGTCCCCGTGGGTCGCGGTGCGGGGGCCGTCGGCGCGCAGGTGCACGTAGGCGGGAATGTGCTCGGCGAAGACGCGGCACACCTCCTGGTGCTCGGGGCTGAGGTCGTCGGCGTAGCGCTCGAGGAAGCCGGGCAACAGCGTCGAGACCATGGTGGCGAGAAAGTCCGCCGACTCGGGCGTGTTGCGATTGAGCCACTCGAGGCCGGCCAGCTCGGGCGACTCCCAGCAGGGTGCGTGCAGCCCGGCCATGCCCTCGAGCACGGCCGCGGCGACGTCGGGCGTGCAGGCCTCGATCTGGTCGCCCTGGCGCGCGCCGGCGATGTCCTCCATGAGGAGGGTGAACCACCCGGTCTCCGGCTCGACCTCGGCGGCGTAGACGGCCGGCAGCCGGGTGCCGATACGGGCGGCGACCTCGCGGTAGAAGCGGACCTCTATCTCGTAGGCCCGCAGCGCGAGCCCGGTGCTGCGGCTCTGCTCGTTGGCCGAGGCGAACTTGCCCACGACACTCGCCGGCCCGGCGCCGGGCCCGTCGTAGGTCAGGGCGAAGCGCGTCGTGTCGGCCATCTGGCCGGTCCCGACGGGCGACGTCTCGAACGACGTGAGGTGCGCGCCGTCGGCCAGCAGGCCGTTGGCCGCCAGCACGCCGCCCAGCCATTCGGGGGTGGCGTCGGTGGCGTGGCGCAGCAACGGTTGGGGACGCACGGCGGCCGACACTATTGGACCCTGCTCGGATGGTCGGGATCGCCGGGTGTGACTAGTTGAGCCGGACGTCGGCGATGGTGTCGTAGCCACACACCGACCAGACCCGGCGGAACCTGGGCGAGGTGCCCTTGAGGCGCAGGCCCTCGGGGTGGGCGTGGGCGCTATCGAGCAGGGCCCACATGCCGGCGGCGTCGATGAACTCGAGCCCCTCGACGTCGACGACGGGCTCGGGCAGATCGGGGAGGGCCTCGGTCAGCCAGCGCCCGAGGCGTTCCGCGCCCGATGCATCGACCTCACCGGAAAGGGCCAGGCCGTCGGACCCGGCGTGCAACCGGAACGGCGCGTCGTGCGCCTGCCCTCCGCAGTGCAGCGAGTGCACCGCATGGAGGTCGCTGAGCATTTCGGGGCGCGCCTGACGCAGGTCGCACGCGCACACGACGATGCTCGGGAGCCGGGAGATGAGGAGGTCGGCGCGGACCTCGTAGCCGCACCACTCGTCGTACACCTCGTCCGAGCCGAGCAGCGGCACGATCTCGGAGCAGACGCGGAGGCCGGCGAACCCGTCGCGCAGCGCCTGGCCCACCAGCAACGCATGGCCCGCCAGGCGCACGTCGGGCTGCAGGGCGCCCTCGAACAGATAGGCGCCGTCGACGTCGCCGACGCTGAGCGCACCGCGGCGGGTGAGGGCGTCGATGTCGAGGCCAGCGCAGGCGAGCTCGGCGAGCGTTGCGTCCAACTGGTCGGAGGGCGCGAAGTACATGAGCCGCTCGTTGGCCGCGAGGCCGGCCTCGAAGAACTCGCGCAGGAACTGCCCGTGCTCCGCGTCGGACCGGTACGACCAGCAGACGTGGCTACTCCGACCCATCTCGCCCGGCCGGAGGCTCGTGTTCACCCCCACGGGTTGCAGGATACCGAGCGCCGGCACCCCAGGCCGAACGGGCGGCGCCGCGTGGGCTCAGGCCGCGGCCTCCACCAGCGTCCGCATGATGTCCCCCACCCGGCGGTGGAAGAGGAGGTGGCCCTCGCCGGGGCACTCGTGGAGCTCGGCGCCGGGGATCCGCTCGGCCAAGTAGCGGGCGTGGGCCGGGAGAACGTTCTGGTCCTCGTCGCCGTGCCAGAGGTGGACCGGCATGGAGATGTCCTGGAGCCGGAGGCCCCACGGCCGGGCGAAGAGCGTGAAGTCCTGCGCGCCGGCGCGGGCCGCCGTGCCCGGCGCGAGGCGGGCCTCCAGCACGGCGAGCTCGATGACCGTCGGGCTCGGCGAGGATGGCGGCGTCGGCCTCGGGCATCCGCTTGCGCGCCGCCTCGAACGCCTTCTCGGGCCAGCGACGCACCGCGAAGTCCTGCACGGCGAAGATCGGAAGGAGCGCGAACGGCGCCCGCGTCGCCACCGTCGTGAGGCCGCGGTTGACGCCGACCATCGCCCCCGCCAGGTCGGGCTCGCCCAGCGGCCCCACCGAGCTGATCAGGCCGGCGACCGCCACGCGCTCGGGGAGCAGGGCGGCGCAGGCGGCGGCGTGGGGCCCTCCGCCCGAGATCCCCGCCACGCCGAAGCGCTCGATCTTGAGGTGATCCGCCAGGGCGGCGACGTCGGCCGCCCAGTCCGCCAGCGTGCGGCCGGCGTGGAACGAGCTGTGGCCGTAGCCGGGGCGGTCCGGCGCGATGCAGCGGACACCCGCGGCGGTGAACGCCTTCGGGTCGAAGGTCACCTGCAGGCGCGAGCCGGGGGTGCCGTGGAACGTGAAGACCGGGAAGCCTCTCGGCTTCCCGGTCTCCAGCCAGGCCAGCTCACGGCCTTCCGGCAACTCCATGACCCGGGTGTCGGGCATGGCCCGACCGTACAACCCGGGGCGCGCCGCCCTTCGGATCAGGCGCTCAGCGCCGCCTCGGCGACGTCATCGTGGGCCGCCAACACGGCCAGCTCGGTGTCGAGGTCTTCCTCCGGTGCCTCGGAGCGCACGCCCCGGCCGACGCCGAAGACGATGGTGGCGAGGCCGCCCAGAGCGAAGATCGCGGACACCACGAAGACGTCGCGCAGGGCGTGTACCGCGGCCGGTGAGGTTGCGCCGGGGATGAGCTGCGCGTGCCCGGCCATGGAGTTGAACACCGTGACCAGCACGGCGAGCCCGATCGCCGCACCCAGTTGCTGGGAGACGTTCACCAGGCCGGACGCGGCGCCCGCGATGTCCGGCTGCACGTCGGCCAGCGACGCCGAGGTGAGCGGGACCAGGGCCATGCCGAACCCGGCGCCGATCAGCACCAGGCACACCACGATCTGCGAGTAGGGCGTGTGCGCGCCCACCTGCGTGGCCAAGGCCAGGCCCACGATCGCGAGGCTCGACCCGAAGACCATCACGACCTTGTCGGGCAGTCGCCGCAAGAGCACCCGGCTCGTCAACTGCGAGGCGAGGAACACGGAGGCCGGCATCGGGACGAACGCCACCCCGGCGCGCAGCGGGCTGTAGCCCTGGACGTCCTGGAGGAACTGGGCCATGAAGAAGAAGAGGCCGTAGAACCCGGCGTACAGGAGGCCCCGCGACGCATTGGCCGAGTTGCGGGTCGCGTGCGACAGGAGCCGCAGCGGCATGATCGGCTCGGACGCCCGGCTCTCGAAGTGCAAGAAGGCGCCGAACAGGACGACACCGCCGATCAGGGCTACCAGGGTGACCGGGCTCGACCACCCGTCCGACCCCGCCTCGACGAGACCGAACACGACGCCGCTGACGCCGACCGTGCACAGGATTGCGCCGAGCATGTCGAAGTGACCGTTCCGGCGCTCCGTCTCCATCAGCACGCTGCGGCCGATGAGCCAGACCGCGATGCCGATCGGCACGTTGACGAACATGACCCAGCGCCACGAGACCAGTTGCGTGAGCAGCCCGCCCAGGACCAGGCCGGTCGCTCCGCCGGCCGCGGAGACCGTCGTGTAGAGGCCGATGGCCCGGACACGTGGCGGGCCCTCCGGGAAGGCCGTCGTGAGGAGGGACAAGGCGCACGGCGCGGCCAACGCAGCACCGAGGCCCTGGATGGCCCGGGCCGCCAGCAGCATCCAGCCGCTTTCGGCCAGGCCGCCGACGAGCGAGCTCAGCGTGAAGACGGCGATGCCGAGGAGGAAGACCCGGCGGCGGCCGAAGAGGTCGCCGGCCCGGGCACCGAGGAGGAGGAACCCGCCGAAGGTCAGGATGTACGCGTTGATCACCCAGGACAGGGCGCTGGACGAGAAGCCGAGGTCCTCTTGGATGTGCGGCAGGGCGACGTTCACGATGGTGGCGTCGAGCACCACCATCAGCTGGGCGGTGAGGATGACCGCCAGGAGGACCGAGGGGTGCCGCATCCAGCGCGGAACGCCAGGACCTGGGAGAACAGATCCCGCCGCCACGTCGCCGCCGGTTTGCGGACGCGTCGGGCTAAGGGGTGATTGGGGCATTGACTGCGACCTTTCCGCTGGTATTCTTGGAAGCGGAAGCTTCTTCCGTTTAGTATACGGAGGGTGCCTCCGTTTAGCAAGCCTTCGTCAGGGAAAAATGTGATGGCGACGCAAAAAGACAGTGCAGAGGTGGCGACAGGACCCGGGGCGGACGTCGTGGAGGGGCGGCCCATGCGGGCCGACGCCCGCCGCAACCGTGAGCTCCTGATCGACGCGGCGCGCGAGGTCTTTTCCGCCCAGGGCGCAGCAGCCTCGATGGAAGCCATCGCGAAGGCGGCCCACGTCGGGGTGGGGACGCTGTACCGCCACTTCCCCAACCGGCTCGACCTCGTGGAAGCCGTGTACCAGACGGACGTCGGGGAACTCTGGGAGACGGCCCAACGCGTGTCGGCCGACCTCGAACCGT
Organism: uncultured Acidimicrobiaceae bacterium; assembly: GCA_963783995.1. Taxonomy (GTDB): domain Bacteria; phylum Actinomycetota; class Acidimicrobiia; order Acidimicrobiales; family RAAP-2; genus Bog-473. The sequence goes on along the minus strand of CAWAPU010000004.1, from coordinate 425,606 downwards.
GGCCCGCGGTGGAGGCGTTCTTCGAGGCCTTCCTGCGCTACGCCCGGACGAAGCAGGCACTCATGGCCGAGCTGCGCCAGGCGTTCGAGAAGAACCCGGAGCTGCGGCCACGCGCCCGCGGCATGCTCGAGTCGTCGTTCGACCTCGTCATCGACCGGGCCAAGGCGGCCGGCGCCGTCCGCCCGGACGTGAACGGCTCCGACGTCATGCAACTGGTCGCCCCGGTGTGCACAAACGAGGCCATCGAGCCCGAGCAGGCGAACCGCCTGCTGCGGATGGTCCTCGACGGCATGCGTGCCGACGCGGCGCGCACCGTCCTCGCCTGAACCGCCGCCGCGTCAGCCGCTCGGGAGCGGGAAGCCCACCGCGCTCGCCCACTGCGGGTCGATGACGTAGTTGCCCTGGCTGTTCACGTCGAGGATGACGACCGTGCTCTGTACCCGGTTGCCCGTGGACGGTGCGATCGTGATGGCGCCGGTGATGCCCTCGTAATTGCGAATGTGGCCCAGGGCCGCGCGTACCGCCTTCTGGTGCCATCCGGCCTGTTGCACGGCTTTGGCCAGGATTTCGACCGAGTCGTAGGTGAAGGTGCCCCAAGTCCCCGGCGTCGTGTGGAACATCGACTGGTAATTCGTCACGTACTGGCTCGCACCGGCGAACTGCGCCGCGCTCGGCACGCCGCTCGACAGGCAGGCCGAGGCCACCGGCTGGGTCGCCGCCGTGACGAAGTCCGGGCCCTGGGCGGCCAAGTCCACGAAGCACTTGGCGCTGCCGGCGGCGGTGCCGGTGGTGCCGGCGGTCGAGGCCGCCTTGGCGATCGCACCGGCCTCGGCGCCGTAGGCCGCGATGTACAAGAGGCCCGGGTGTGCCGCGGCCGCCTTGGTGACCGCGCTCGAGAAGTTCGACTGCGTGCTCGAGACGCCGACCATCGAGACGACGGGGTCCCCCGCCGCGCCGAGACCCGCCTTCACTTGCTTCGCGATCCCGGCGGTATAGGTGGAGGTGTCGTAAATGATGGCGGGACGCGTGGCGTGCAGGACCCGGGTGATCTCCCGAACCTCCACCGGCGCGACCTGGGAGTCCATCGGCTGCGTGGTCACGCCGTAGCCCTCGGTCTTCACGCTCGAAGTGAGGCGCACGATCGGCAGCCCCGCACGTCGGTAGAGCGGCAGGTTCGCCACTCCGACCGAAGAGTTGAACGGTCCCACGACGGCGAACGCGTGCGCCGCGATCGCCTTATGGGCCGCCGCCATGCCTCCGGCCGCGGTGGCCTTGTCGTCCAACTTCATGAGCGTGAGCCGCACGCCGTCGATGCCGCCCGCGGCGTTGATCTGGTCGACCGCCAACTGGGCCCCGTCGGCCATGTCGACGCCGGTCGACGCTTGGGACCCGCTCATGGGCCCCTCGACCGCGATCAACCCCGAGAAGGGGTGAGTCGACGCCGCGGCGGCAGGACCCGCCGCCGCGGCCCCGACGTTGGCGGACACCAACGAAAGGACGACGACCGCCGATCCCACTACACCGGCAACGAGTCGCCAAATGCCTCGTTCCATGCTGCTCCCCCCGTACCCGACCGCTCGAATGCTCGGGTGCTCGAATGCTCGAGAGCCGGGACAGGCGGAACGGTACGCCGAATGGGAGGTCGGGGCAATGGGTATCGGCATGTCGTGCCTGCTCGCCAGCGTGCCTGCACCCCGCGCCGGGGCGTGCGGTCTTAGCTTTACAGCATGGATGGGGGCAGCGAGAAGCGCCAAGGCCCGGCCCACGCCCGGGGGCGGACGCTGCCGAAGGGCAACGAGGAGCGCCTGGCCGAGCTCGGCAAGATGCTCCCGCCGCCGGGCGACGACGAGCTCGAGATCATCCGCGGCCTGCGCGCCTCGCGCCTACGCCGACGTCTCCTCGCGTGGGGCATCGCCCTCGTCCTGATCGCATTGCTCGCCGGTGCGGTCGCGCAATGGGTGCGTCCACTCCCCGCCTCCACGCTGCAGGTCGTGAGCGTCCGCCTGCCCGGGGCCACCCCGACCTTCGCGTGGCCGAGCGCGGGCGAGGCGGCGGCGAGCGTCGAAGGCATCGGTGCGCTGGGTCAGGTGAACGGCACCAAGGCCGTGCCCGTGGCCGGCCTGGCCGAAGTGTTGACGGCGTACGTGGTCCTGTCCGACCATCACCTGGCGCCCGGCGCCGACGGCCCGACCATCCCGGTGACGAGTGCGGACATCTCGGCCGATCAGGCCGGGCTGGCCAGCCAGGAGTCCGAGATCACCCTCACGGCGGGCGAGTCCGTCACGCAGCTGCAGGCGCTCGAGGGCATGTTGATCGACTCGGGCAGCGACATGGCGACCGTGCTGGCCAACTGGGACGCCGGCACCGTCGGCGCGTTCGTCGCCAAAATGAACGCGGCGGCGGCCCGGCTCGGCATGACCTCGACGCACGTCACGGACCCGAGCGGCGTCGACCCCGCCACGACCAGCACGGCCGAGGATCTCGTCCGCCTGGGCGAGGCGGCACTGTCGATCCCGGTCCTCCAACAGATCGTCTCGTTGGGTCAGGCGAGCGTCCCCGTCCCGGGGACGACGACCGTCTACAACCTCAACTTCGATCTCGGCCAGGACGGGATCGTCGGCATCGACACGGGCTCGGACTCGAGCTCCCAGGGCTGTTATCTCGTGGCGGCGCAGCAGAACGTCGGAGGGAAGCAGGTGACGGTGGTGGGCGCGGTCCTCGGTCAGCCCGGCGGCGCGCTCGGGTCCCAACACCGCGGCGGTCGACGCCGGCGACACGCTCGTCAAGAGCATCTACGCCGCACTGCACAGCTACCCCGTCTTCACGCCGGGCCAGAAGGCGGGGGCGGTGCTCGCTGCATGGGGCGCCTCGGTGCCGGTGACCGTGGCGCAGCCCGTCACGGTGGTCGGCTGGCCCGGCGTGACCGTGCGGCTCGTCGCCCGGCCGCACCTCCCGAAGGGCGGGCTGGCCGCCGGCTCGTCGGTCGGCTCGTTGTCCGCCGGCGTGGGGAACAGCTCGGCTCGGGTGGACCTGCGCACGGCGGCGGCGCTGTCGGCGCCGGGGGTGTGGTGGCGGCTCACTCGGTGAGCGGCGCGCCGGGTCGTTACAGCCCGTCGAGCGCGCGATCGAGGTTGTAGGCGGCGCTGATCAGCGCCAGATGCGTGAAGGCTTGCGGGAAGTTCCCGCGCGCCTCTCCCGTCATCGACGTCTCCTCGGAGAACAAACCCAGGTGGTTGGCGTATCCGAGCATGTTCTCGAACATGAACCTGGCGTCCTCGAGACGCGTCTTGTTGTTCTTCGCCGACCGGGTGAGGCACTCGACGAGCCAGAACGTGCAGATGTTGAACGTCCCTTCGTCGCCCACGATGCCGTCGGGGCTGTCCAGGTTGTTGTACCGATACACGAGGCCGTTCGCCACCAGACCCCCCTCCTCGGGCGTCCGGTAGATCGCGTCGATCGTGGCCAGCATCTTGGGGTCGTCGGGAGACACGAAGAACACGAGCGGCATCATGAGCACGCTGGCGTCCAGGGTCTCGCTGTCGTACGCCTGCATGAACGCCTGGTGCTTGTCACTCCAGCCCCGCGCCATGATCTCCTCGAAGATCTCGTCCCGCACCTTGAGCCAGCGGTCGCGATCCGCCGGGAACGAACGCTTCTCGGCCAGGCGTAGGGCCCGGTCGATGGCGACCCAGCACTGGAGCTTGGAATAGACCCAGTGCTGCGTGCCGCCGCGCGACTCCCAGATGCTCCGGTCCTCGCGCTGCCAGTTGTCACAGACCCAATTGACGAGGCGCCGCAAGGTCTTCCAGAAGCCGTACGAGATCGGGGCGCCGTGCTTATTGAAGAGATACACCGCATCCATCAGCTCGCCGTAGATGTCGAGCTGGAACTGTTTCGCCGCGTTGTTCCCGATCCGCACCGGGCGCGAGCTGCGGTAGCCGTCAAGGTGCTCGAGCTCTTTCTCGACGAGCTCGTGCCGTCCGTCGACGTCGAACATGATCGGAAGAGACCCGTCCGGGTTGAAGTGGCCACACTGCTCCGCCAGGAAGTTCATGAAGGCGGCGGCTTCGTCCGTGAAGCCGATCCGCAACAGCGCGTAGAGCGTGAAGGCCGAGTCGCGCACCCAGGTGTAGCGGTAGTCCCAGTTGCGGGGCCCGCCCAGCTGCTCGGGCAGCGAGCACGTCGGCGACGCCACGATGGCGCCGGTGGGACTGAACGTCATGAGCTTGAGCGCCAGGGCCGAGCGATGGACCACTTCCCGCCACCGCCCGCGGTACGTCGACTGGGACAGCCACTGGTGCCAGAACTTGATCGTCGCGGCGAGCAGGTCGCGTTGGACCTCCGGCGGGCAGCGCAGATCGCCGGTCTTCGGGTCGGGCTCGCCGAATACGAAGGACGCCTCCTCGCCCTCAACGAGGGTGAAGTCGGCGACCGCCGCCCCGTCGTCGATCGTGAGCGGGATATCCGACCCCAGGCCCGCATCGAACAATTCCGTCCGGAACCACACGCCACCGTCGGCCGCTTCGGCCCGGTGGGCCAGGCGGGCGAAGTCGAACGCGGGCGCACACCGCATCCGCAGGTCCACCTTGCCCCGGATGCCCCGGACGTGACGGACGACGCAGCGGCGCCCGAGGGCCTCCGCCGCCGGGCCGACCGGCATGTAGTCGGCCACTTCAGCCACCCCCGAACCCACCAGGAACCGGGTCACGAGGATGTTGGTGTCGGGGAAGTACAGCTGCTTGGTCCGCGGGGACTCGTCCGCGGTGGTGATCGAGAAGGAGCCGCCCTTCTTGTCGTCGAGGATCGCCGCGAACACGCTCGGCGAGTCGAACTGGGGAAAGCTGAGCCAGTCCAGGGACCCGCCGGTCGAGACGAGTGCCGCCGTCTGCATGTTCCCGATCAGGCCGTAGCTCTCGATCGGTTCATAGGCCAAGACGGTTCTCCTTCGGATCGGCTGCCGCGGCTGTCAGTATCACCGAAGACGGCCGATCGCGTCCGTTTCAAGGAGCCGAAGGCCGCTCAGGAGCGGTAGCTCCCCTCGACGAACTCGTCGATCAGCGAGGGACGGGACGGGGCCCATCCGAGCTCGTCACGGGCCCTCGCCGCGTCGGTCCCCTGGTCGAGGAGGAGGACCTCGGCGAAGTAGTCGCCCACGCGCTGACGGATCTCGTCGTCGGAGCCGGGCACGGCACCGGGTGCCCCGACGGCGACGGCGGCCGCCTGCGTGGTGTCGGCGGCCGTCGAGTTCACGCCGTTGCCGAGGACGTAATAGCCCCGGGCACCCTCGTCCTCGAGGGCGCGGCGAAAGAAGTCCGCTATGTCGGCGACGTGCACCGTCGGCCAGTGCTGGCGGCCGCTCCCGACCGTGATGAGGTTGCCGCCGTCGTCCCGGGGAGAGCCCATGAGAAGCCCGGGGATCCCTCCCCCGCCGTCGCCGTAGGCCACGCCGGAGACGGGAACGACCCCACGGACTCCCGGCGTCTCGAGCAACCGTTGCGCGATCGGGACCTTCCACGCCACCATCGGCGGCGCGTCGAAGGGCGAGGTCTCGGTGATGGCCGTGTTGTTGCCGTAGACCCACAGCCCGCTGATCTGGATGTAGGGCCGTCCGGAACCGTCGAAGGCCTCGATGACCGCATCGAGCACGGCGGTGTCCATGTCGGCACTCGTCTCGTCGCCGGGGCTGGCGGTGTGGATGGCGCCTTGGGTCCCCATGAGGACGTCGGAGACCGCCGCCCGGTCGAAGAGGTCGACGACGGTGGCCTTGGCGCCCTTCGCCTCGACGGCTTGCGCCTGCTCGTCGTTCCGCACGAGCGCCTCGACTTCGTGCCCATGGTCGAGCAGCTCCGTAAGGACGTGGGATCCGATGAACCCCGTGGGACCGGTGAGTGCGACTCGCATGACGGGACCTCCTGACTCGGTACAACTCGAACTTTAGAGAGCATCACTTGAATAGTCAAGTGACATTTTCTGGGCTGGCTCCGTCGTCCGAAGTGGAGCTCCGGAAGCGAGCAGCCGACATCTTCGGTAATACGCCCAGGTAGACAGTATAAATCGAGGCGACATCGGCGTCAGCGTCGTCGACCCATCGCTCCGCCGTCACTGGACAACGCGTGGCGAATCAGGCAAAGTGAACATGATGCTTCAAGCAAAGTGGCACGGCGATGGCCCCTCCCCTTGATACGGTCTCGTCCATGGCGAAGCGCAAAGGCCGCGTGGCGGCGGACGAGCCCGTGGACTGGCTGACGAGCGACGAACTGCACTCGTGGCTCGCGGTCGTGCGCCTGATGACGTGGCTGCCGTGGTCCATCGACCAGCAGCTACAACGCGATGGCGGGCTCAAGATGGTCGAGTATCAGGTGCTTGCCATGTTGTCCGAGCGACCCGACCGGACGATGCGAATGAGCGCCTTGGCCGAAGTGACGAACGCGTCGCTTTCGCGGCTCTCGCATCTCGTCGATCGCCTGGAGAAAAAGAAGTGGGTGCGCCGCGAGGCCGATCCGTACGACGGGCGGTTCACGAACGCCATCCTCACCGGCGACGGGCTCGACGTCCTGGCGGCCGCGGCACCCGCTCACGTGCGGCACGTGCGCTCACTGGTGATCGACGTCCTCACGCCCGAGCAGTTGCGCCGCCTGGGTCGCGACGCCGCGCGCATCATGGCCCGGATCGACACCTCTGGAGTCGGCTGACCCGGGTCCCTCGGACCGGGCGCTATTGGTTCAGTAACGACATCCAGTTCGCTGGAACACGGCCCTCCGGTCCCGGGACCGGCTGATCAGCCGGATGGTGGGTCGGCGGCGCCAGAGCCGGTCCGGCGACGTAGTCGTCGCTCCGATAGTCGTAGAACCAGTCTTCACCGGGTTCGAAGCTCGCGATAACCGGATGGTTGGAACCTCGAGCGTGCTTGCTCGCATGCTGCTCGGGCGAGTTGTCGCAGCAGCCGATGTGGCCACACTCGGCACAACGCCGAAGGTGCAGCCACCAGCCGCCGGCCGCATCACACTCGACGCAACCGGTGCCGCTGGGCGCAACCGTGGGATTAATCGCTTCGTCTGTCATCTGTGCCTCCCGCGCGCAGGATACCGATCGGATCAGACGGGCAGATCGCCGATGAGAGCGTGGCGGACGTCGGTGATCCGTCCGTCGACGACCCGATAGAGGCTGAGCCCGCGGTACTCAGACCCGTTCGGCAGGTGCCCCGTCCACACCGCCGCGACCGTGTCGTCACGGGTCACCAAGGCGTCGATGTCGTACGCAATGTCGCCGCCGGCCAACTCGACGGCGTTGTCGTAGTCGTCGCGGGCCCCTGTGGCCCGATGCCGGGCGGGGTGTGCCCGTAGTCGACGTAATCCGCCGAAACGATCTCGTCGAACTGCTCGGGCCGGCCCTCGCTGTAGGCGGCGAAGTAGGCCCGGACTGCCTCTTCTGGCGACGCGGCCACCCCGTTGACCTTACCGATATCGGCCGGAGCAAGAGACGGCCGGTGGTCCTCGCGGATCCGACCGTCGGGGAGCCCTTCCGACCGAGGGCTGGAATACTGTCGGCGATGACGCTCGACCTGCGGACCCGGCTCGATCGGGACGTCAGACCGGTCGACGTCGGCGAGTTCTTCGAGGTGGAGCTGCCGCAACTCGCGGCGGACCGATCCGATCTGGCGGTGCCCGGGGCCCTGGAACTCGACTTGGCCCCTCTTGCGGTCGAGTTCACCGAGGGCACCTGGACGCTCTCCGTTGCGGACGACGCGGTCCGGGTCGCCCCGGGGGACTCCGGGCGCGCGATGGTGCGTCTCGAACAGGCCGACCTCACCGACCTCGTCCACGACCAGCGGACGCCGATGACGATCCTCACGGCGGGGGAGCTGGACATGCCACGGGGCGACCTCGGCGACTTCCTCGACTGGTGGGTCGTCCTCCGATCGCTCATCGACGCCCGCCCCGTGCACACCGCCGGCGCGATCGACTTCAAGGACCGGGAGGGAGCGGAGCTCGACCTGCACCGATCCTTCGGCGTCGACGACGATGCCGCCGACGCGAGCCATTTCCTGGCCGAGGCCGGCTTCTTGCACCTGACGAACGTCTTCACCGAGCGGGAGATGGCGGAGGTCTCGGCGGACATGGACGCCGCCTTCGAGCACTACGCGCCCGACGACGGGCGGTCGTGGTGGGCGACCACGGCGAAGGGTGAGCAGCGGGCCGTCCGCCTCCAGTGGTTCCAAGAGCGAAGCCCCATCACGTCCGATTTGCTCCAAGACGACCGGCTGCTGCGCATCGCCAGCCTTACCTCGGACGGCCACCGACACCGCGCGGAGGGGAACGCGATCGAGGCGCTGGTCAAGCCGATCGGCGTCGTCCAGGGGATCTCGGACCTCCCGTGGCACAAGGACTGCAGCCTCGGGCGGCACTCGTACCGTTGCTGCGGCCTGACGGTCGGGATCTCGGTCACGGGAGCGGACGAACGCTCGGGACAGCTCGCCGTCGTCGCCGGCTCCCACCGCGCCCTCGTCCAGCCCGCCTTCTTCCGCTCCTCCTGGAGCCTGCCCGAGGTGCCGCTCCCCACCGCGGTGGGTGACATCACGGTCCACTGCTCGTGCACCTTGCACAAGAGCCACCCACCGATCGATCGAGAGCGGCGCGTGATGTACACGGACTTCACGCTGCCGCCGTCCGCCGACGGTGGGACGGACACGCCGGGCGGAAGGGAGATCGCCCGCGTCCGCGAGCAGGCCTACAAAGTCGTGAACCAGACACCGGGGTACCTCGGCTGATGGGCTCGCCCGGATAACCGGACGGCGCGAGACCCGCATCGACTCAACGGCTCCGCACGGCCTCGACCTGGCCTCGGCGCAGCTCGACCACCTGAGGGAGCACCGCAATCACCTCGGGGTCGTCAGACGCAACGACGACGATGTTCGACTTCGCCGCGTGCGCAATCAGAAGATCCAGCACGATCGCCCGGTTCTCTGGATCCAGCTCCGCCGTCGGCTCGTCGGCGACGAGGATCACCGGGTCGGCCGCCAGGGCCCGCGCAATGCCGACCCGTTGATGCTCCCCGCCGGACAGCTCCTCCACCCGCCGGTCGGCGTGGTCCACCAGCCCTACCGACGCAAGCGCCTGGAGGGACCGCCGTGCCACATCGTTGCGGCTCAGCCTTCGAGCCTGAAGCGGAAGGGCCACGTTCTCCTCGGCGGTGAGGCCGGCGACCAGGCCATGGCTCTGAAGAATCAGGCCTACAGCGGTCTCGCTCCCACCTTCGAACGTCTGCTCGTCGAGCAACACCTCACCACGCGTCGGGGCGAGCGCTCCGGCGAGCACGAGACACAGCACGGTCTTGCCTGATCCGGACGGTCCCGTGAGCCCCATGGGGACCCCAGCACTGACAGCGAGGTCGATACGTTCGATCGCGGCGCGGCCCCCGAGGTCTACCCCCACGTCCCGGAGCATCAGGTTTCGGGTCACGAGAAGCCGCGTCCGCTGCTCATGATTCAGTCCGATGGGGCCGCAGCTCGACTCCATGCGGCCCACGGACAACACGTACCCGCGAGTTCGGCGGCAGGATTTCCAGCACATCGGGCGGAAGCTGCACGGAACCCGAGCCGTCCACCACGGCGTACTCCTCGCCTCGGTGTCCCTCGGCACCGACGCGGCCATCGCGAATCGTGACGGTTCTCGGGAACATCGCCGCGATCGCCGGATCGTGGGTCACGATCACCACCGTCGTCCCGAACTGCGATGAGATCCTCTGCAGAAGCTGCACGACGTTGCTGCTCGCCTCCTGGGAGAGCTGCGCCGTCGGCTCATCCGCCAGCAGCAGTCGTGGTCCCGCGCCGATCCCGGCCACAACCGCGACTTGTTGCTGGAGCCCTCGTGGCATCTCGGCCAGTCGCTCGTTGGCCAGCTCCTCCAGGCCCAGAAGCTCGAGCAGTTCTTCGGGTTCCCACGGCGGGACGTGGTCTCTGGTGCGCGCAGCGTGCTGCGAGAACCAGATGTTCTCGATCGCAGTAGCGAAGGGCAGCACGTTCCGATTCGTGCCTTGGACGATGTAGCTGATCTCGGTGGCGCGCAGTGCACTGCGCTCGGCCGTTGTCAACCGACCAAGGTCGCGGTCCCCCACCATGACGGTCCCGGCCGAAGGCTGCATCAGCCCGGCCATCAGGCGCAGCACGGTGGACTTACCCATCCCCGACGGACCGAGGAGCGCCACCATCTCACCCGTCGCAATGTCCAGGTCGAGTCCGCGCAGCGCCACGACGTCCTCTCCCCGGCGCGGATAGAGATGCACCACGCCGGTGAGCCGAACGCTGGCGCCCCCATCGGCCGGGTTCGTAGCTGCATTGGCGGGTGCAGACGACTGGCTCACGACTGCGTCTCCCCGAGGCGGTCCGCCGATGAGCCTCGCACGAAGGCGACCGCTCCGACGCGCACGATCAAACCCAGTGCCACCGCCAACGCGCCCAGGGTGACGGCGAGGAGCACGGTGGGGAGCCCCAGCTCAAGGGGCGGTCCCGGGCCAAGCGACGCGAACTCGGGCACCGACCTGACGGCAACGAGGGCAGCCAAGATTCCGGCCACGGCGCCGAGAAGGAGGCCCGTCCCGAGGATCAGTGCCATCTCGACCTCGAGGGAGCGCCGCAGCACGGTGGCGGGAAGACCCACCGCGCGCATGGCGGCGAGCTCGCCCATCCTTCTTCTGGCCCCTGCGGCCACGGCGAAGCCCGTTGCGCCGACTGCAACCACCGCCGCGGCGATCGCCGCAAGGAGGAACAACGTGTAGGCGAGCTCGACACCACCGTGGATCGTGGCGTGTTCACGCCCGGCAACGGAATCCACACCGACGACCGAGACGCCTTGGGCCGCCAGTCGCGTCGCGAGGTCCGACGGCGCACCACCGGAGACCCAGACCTCCGTGGTGTCGTCGACGAACGGTCCGGAGACAAAGCGCTCCGCCATCCCCAGATCGACGAGATTTGCATCCGCACCGAGGCGTGGAAGCGCCGAGACCTCGCCGATGGCTCGTGCTCTGACCGTCCCGCCGTCCAGTCCTGCGACGAAGAGAGCGGAGGCCGAACCGATGGAGCTGGTCGGCGTGACGGCGGCGGGCAACTCGCTGGGGACATCGGCCGGAGCGATGGTGACCGGCCCGCCGTCAGGGTCGAGGGTCACGTCGGCCTGAAGCCCTCGTCCTTGAGCACTGAGCCGGGCTCCGCCAGAGGGGCTCTGCCAACGGTGAGCGTCGGTAAGGCCGGCGCGCAGCGGTTCCCACTCCCCTGTCGTGGACCGAACCGAGAGGGACGAGATCGAAAGGTCCGCCGATGCGGCGGGGACAAACGAGGTGACCGGCGGATTCCACGTGACGCCGAGGTCGACCAAGCGACACCCGGACGGACACACCCCCCTCAGCGAACCCTGGTAGGTCGCGCGACCCGGCGTGAGGCTGCCGAGGACGACCTGCTCCGGACTCTGAAAGCCCTCGTCGAACAGGTCCAGCGAGAGGATGGGCGCTGGCTCTACGAGGAACGCCGCATCGACGGTGACGCGAATGGCGGTACCCGACACCTGGACAGGCGGAGCCAGGTTGGACGGCACCAGCCGACGCGCAATCTGCGCGGAGCTCTCGGATCCGAGCCCGGCGGGCCATGACATCACTTCTGGCATGCGACTCGAGTCGACGGCCAGCGTGGTCCCGCTGCTGGCGTTCACCACGACCGCAGCCATCGCCGAACGTCCTGTGGAATCGGCCCGGCGCACCGCGGAGACGAAATCGACACCAGGCCGAACCGCGACCGTGAGGACTTTCGCCGCTCCCACGTCGAAGCCGTCCTGCACCGATCGGTTGTGTGCCGCTATCGCCCAACCGCTGATGCCGAACAGGGTCAATCCCACCGCGATGCTCACCAACATCACCTGCGACCCATACCCCCGCAGTCGCGCCACGCGACGCGTCGAGAGGCCCAACGCCACCCTCGGTGAGTTGGCGGTGTATCCAAACGTGACGCGACACGCCAGAGGGAGCAAGCGGGCGCCGAGTACGCCCAGAGCGAGAGCCAACAGCCCCGGGGCGAACGCGGCCAGAGGATCCGTATGCGCCATGCCATTCGTGCCCGATACGCCCACGGCGGCGAGTTCGAAGAAGGCCGCACCTGCGACAGCGACGACGGCCACGTCGGCCACCACTCGCCACCTCGAGAAGCTCAGGCCGTCCGACACGTCAGAGGTCGTCGCCTCGACCTCGGCCAGCATGCGGCGGGTGCCGATGGAGGTCGCACCGACGCCGATAAGTCCGGTCACGACCGCGGCACCGGCGGCGAGGAGGGTCATCGACGCGCCCACACCCGAGCCGAAGAAGGGTGACGCCCAAACCCCCGCGACGAGCCAGGCGGCGAGTAGTCCGACCGGCACGGCCGCCAGGACGAGGGCGGTCGGCTCCATCATGGCGACCGCGACGGTGCTGCGAGGACGGAAGCCACGAATCGCCGCCAATCTGACGTCTGGCTCTCGCTCGGCAGCCGTACGAGCCGAGACGAAGTAGAGGGCGAAGATGGCAAGCAGCACGAGCTGAAGGTCCACGACCGCGACGATCGTCGACGTCGCATGCTCCGTCGTTCCGGCCTGCGTCAACAATTGAGGCAATTGCGTCGAGACGACGATGTCGTCTTGCGCGAGCAGATCGCGTTGGGAGGAGGCGATCGCGGCCTGGACGGCCGAGACGTCGCTCAGGGCGAGCGAGCCCTGCCGGTACGGCACCTGCACCATCGGCGACGTAAGAGCGGCCGGTGCGGCACTTTGTACGGTTTGTGGACTCGCGAACAGCGCATCGAGTTCGGGCGGTTTCCCCGGCAAGGAGTTGCCGAAGGAGAACGGGTTCGATCCCCACCAATAGGGAGCGTCGCCGTTGGTCGGCCGATAGATCCCCACGATGTGGAGCGTCGCCACCCGGGCCGAATGCAGGAATGACACCGCGATGCTCTGACCAAGCCCGAGTCTGAGTTCCGCAACGCTCCGGGTGCTCATCAGCACTCCGCCACTCCGTGTGGCGCAATGCCCCGAAACGATGACGAGGTGTTCGCAGGAGGCCGTACGCGCGAGCAGCGTGGCAACGTACGACTCGTTACCAACGGTCAAAGCGACGCCGGCGAGGTTCGTCACAATGGGACGGCCGAACCAGTTCCGACGTTGCGGGATCTGCGACGTGGCCGCCAGTAGAGCTTCGGGCGAGCGATTGCCCGATTTGGGCTCGAACGTCAGGCCGGAGCTACCGACCGGCGCGCTCTTGAGGACGCCGTTCAGAATGGATTGCTTCGCGCTATTGAGGTAGATCGGTCCGAAAGCTCCGGCGCCCACGGCGAACACGGCCACGACGAACATGGCGATGGACGTCCCCGCCCTCCAGCGGAGCCCCGACACCAGAAGTGCGAGGCGGAGGTGATGATGAGCCAACGTGCCGCGCGCCATCTAACTCAAATCTTGAGAGCCCCACGACCGTTGCAGTCCTCCGACCACCGGCACTGCATCGTCATGGCTCCCCGATCAAGATGCTGACACACGGTTGCTATTCACCCGTGGCAGGGTACGTGACCTTTCGGGGGTCCTGAGGAGAGGAGCGCCAGTGACGGCCACCCTGCAATTGCTCAGAGAAGGCCTCGCGATGGAACTTCGACGCGGCCCGTTCGTGGTCCTGCTGGACGGCAACAACATCGGGTCGATCGAAATGCGCCATACGATCGAGGTTCCGATAGAGCCAGGGCATCACGTCCTGCAGGTCAGGGCGGGTCGGTACGGCAGCAAGCACTGTCCCTTCGACGCGGCCGACGGACAGCTCGCCAAGTTCCGCTGCAGCGGGTCCCGGGTCTGGCCCGTCTACGTCGCGTCCGTCCTCAAGCCCGATCTGGCACTCACGCTCAAGAGCGACTGAGAGCGCTCGGCCCGACCCGGGAGATCGCCGACCACCCGCGCGCCCGGCGCCTGAGATGACGTTCGCCATGATCCACATTTCCAAGGCGCGGCTGTCGCTGCCGGGCTCGCCACCGGCCCCGGTGCGACCCTCCGCGAAATTTTCTGCCGATATATGGCGCTGGGGCCATTAGTTTTTTCTCGACGTATCCGCGTTGAGGACCGTTCGTGTCGTGCGGATGCATATGGACTCGCCCTAATATCTGGACCGATTTCATCGCGTCTGACTTATAAACATTAAGGACAACCGCGTAGTCCGCATTGTGAAATAATCGAAGCTCTTTTTGTGCTGCCCCTCAGGCGCCCGACGAGCGCTCCATAAGGCGCACGGAGCCTCCTTCAGGCCACCGCATTCCCGGCGAAATACACGCCCAGCAAAGCGATGCGCCATGAGCACGACCCAGAAGTCGGTGATGCGGCGCAGCACCAGCGGCGCCGTTCCGCACCTCCATGAACTCGCGCATGATGATCCGCACCTTGATCAACGCGAAGCAGATGGCGACCACGGTCACCACCGTGCTCGCGCTCGGGAGTCCCTGGTGCGTGGCCTCGTGATCGAACCACAGATAGGCCAACGAAATGGCGACCAGGATCGACCACGCCCCGAACAGCCGCTTGTTGAAGGCGTTGTCCATCCTCACCGCACCACGTAGAGCAACGAGAAGATCAGCACCCAGTAGAAGTCGACCGAGTGCCAGTACGTGGCGCACGTCTCCACGGTCAGCTGCGAACGCCGCTCCTAGCTCGACAGCTGGTACATGAGCACGCCGAGCACGACGAAGCCCACCAAGAGGTGGACGCAGTGGATCGCCGTCAGGAAGAAATAGAACTGGAAGAACTGGCTGCTGGTGAACGTGTCGCCCATGTGGATCAGTCGGACCCACTCGACGATCTTGAGGATCAGGAACACGAGCCCGAGACCCGCGGTCAAGAACGCCTCTCGCCGGGCTCGGTCGAATCTACCCGACCGGGCGTGCTGTACGCACCGCGCCACGGCCCACGAGCTCGTGAGCAGCACGATCGTGTCGATAACACCCAGCCACAGCAGCAGGTGGGATTGCCCGAGCAGGAATGACCTGTTCGTGCTGGGTCCGCACGAACAGGTAGACGCAGAAGTACGAGGTGAAGATGAGCGACTCGAACAGCACGAAGAACCAGATGTCGCGACCACCCGGGATGTGCGCCGACCGCACCTCCTCTGCATCCGCCTCCGCGACCTCCAAGACGTCGCGTTCGGTCGTCGTCATGGCGCCATGAACTCCGCCAGACACGCGACCTCGACCCTCCTGCGGCGGCAGGTCGGGCAGCGGCCCCGTCCCGAAGTCCTCGCGCAAGATCATGTTCCGCAGCAACATGATGAAGGCCCCCGTGTAGAGGCCGAAGACGGCCACGTTGATCCACCAGGCGATCACGCCGTTCCAGGCCAGGACACCGGAATGGAAGATCCACGACGGCGCGACCACGACCTCGGTCAACCCGTTGCACAGGTTGAGATAGGCGAACCACAGGGGGAAGACGCGGTTCTTGTCGAGCAGGATCGCCGTCATCCAGATCAAGGATCCGATGAGGAAGACCCCCATCGTGCCGGAGAAGGACAGGAACCCGAGGTCGTAGAGCCACCGGAGCGTCTCTGGGTTGCGATCCGGCCGGAGTGCGCCCACCGTCATGGCCACACAGATGAACAAGAAGCCGGGCACCGCGGCGACGGCGTAGAGGATCAGGTAGGAGTACGCGAAGGCGCGGCTGACCGACATCCGCCGGATGGAGTACGTGATCAGCGCGATCGAGGTGGCGGAGAGCCCGCCCAAGATGAAGATCAACGCGAACCCGATGAGAAGGGCCTCGTGGCGATTGCCGAACCACTCGGCCACCTGAGTGGGGGTGTACCACGGCTTCCCCGGCGGCTGGGTGCGCGTGATGAGAAAGAAGACGACCGTATACAGGGTGTAGAAGCCGAGCGTGACGTACCACGCCAGCCACAGCTCGCGCTTCGGGTCGTCGAGCAACGCCGGCCGTGTCACGCCGAAATCTGCTCGAGGACCCGATCCCGATCCCGATCCGATCGCGCCCCAATCGCCTGCCCCGACACCACCGCCATGACCACGAGCCACACGGCGATGGCGATGTTCTTGACCCAGAACGACAGCACGCCGTTCCAGGCGAACGGCCCGGTGAGCGTCAGCCCGGCAAATCCCGCCGGCACCAACGCAACCAGGATCACGAGGTTGAAATGGCCGACCCATCGAGCGAACACGGGCCGCTCCTGCTGATCCAGGTAGATCGCCACCGCCAGGAACAGACAGAGAGCGACCAGGAACGGCACGCCACACGTGAACGTGATCCACGCCAGATCGTTGTAGAGCTGCGTGAGTGCCGGGGGCCGATGCGGCCGGAACGCCGCCAGCAGCCAGAAGATCGTCGCGGTCAGAAAGGTGATCGGTGCGGCGCCGGCCACCCCGATCACGCAGTACCGCAGGATCGGCGTGCGGTGCGCCATGCGCCGCATCCGTTCCACGATCAGCATCAGGAGCGGGATCAGCGCCACGCAGAACCAATTGAAGAGCACCATGCTGTAACGGACCCGCGACGTGTGATCGGCGTAGAACGCCGCGACCCTCTGCCGCCGACCACTGCGGAGACATCGGCGGCAAGAAACCCCGGGAAGAGGAAGAACGCTGCGATCCAGACGATCGCCACCCCCGGGAGCGCCCAGAAGAGGATCAGTTCGCCAGTCGTTCGTCGCACGAGCACGCGTCACTCGCCTTCTTCGTCCTCTGCGTGCCACACCACGCAACCGATCAGCCCAGCGGGCAGAACATAGCCGATCGACTACCCACGCGCAACTGGGCGTAGATTCGCCGGCATGGCCCCCACGAAAACCGCGACCCGGGACGCACGGCGGCGGGAGCGGAAACCCCCCTCGGCCGCGCAGTCCCGCATCATCGAGGCGGCGCTCCGGGAGTTCGCCAGAAACGGGGTCGGCGGGACGTCACTGCAGATGATCGCCGACGAGATCGGCGTCACGAAGGCCGCCGTCTACCACCAGTACAAGACGAAGGACGAGATCGTGCGAGCCGTCGCCGGTGCCGAGTTCGACCGCCTCGAAGCGGTACTCGACCGTGCCGAATCTGAAGCGGACGCCGACGAGGCACGAGCGATCGCACTGACCATGATCATCGACCTGGCGGTAGAACGCCGCCGTGAGAACAGCACCATCCTCACCGACCCGCTCGTGGGTCGACTCCTGGCGCGTGATCAACGACCGGCGAAGGTCCTGACTCGGCTCAACCGCCTCCTCATGGGACCCGACGCCGAGCCCGACTCAGAGACAGCCACCGTCATGCTCACTGCGGCGATCAGCGGCGCCGTGATCCACCCGTTGATGATCCGCCGCGACGACGAGACGCTGCGCACCCAGCTGCGGACCCTGGCGGAGCGCTTTCTTGGGATCGCCTGATCGAGGTCGGGTCAGGCCAGGCTCGCCAGGCTCGGCGACAGCGAGACCTACGCCGGACTCGCGTTCGTGATCTGGGCGACGATGCTGCCGCCATCAAGCCAACGTTCTCGCGCTCATCAGACCGTGACGGAACTCCCACACGTGCAGGATCCGAACGTGATGCGCTTGCCGTGACCGGGCACACCGAGGAACTCGCCCTCGACGGTCGCCGTGGCGTCGTGCTCCATCACGCAGAAGTCCTCGCCGTAGTAGCGGTGCGTCGGCGCCATCTCTTCGGTGGGGAGGTTCTGCGTCAGGAACTTGTACGAACCCTTGGGCGGCGTCCTTACCCTTCATGACGCCCGTGGGTGAGCCCACCACGTCGTGCTCCACGTCGTCGGTGTACGTGGCCACCGAACCTGCGGTGTCGGAGGCCATCTCGGCCTTGATATGAGCCTCGATCAGCTCGTCCATCTGTCCCGCCTTCATATTGACTCCCATTTCTCGTTGTGCGCTGCTATTATCTTAATGAGATGACTCTCTCAAGTCAAGAAGATTCTCTCAATTCGGGACGGGCGAACCAGCGGGCCCGGACGCGCGCCGCCCTCGTGGACGCCGCCGTCACGATGCTCCGCGACGGGCGCCCGCCGTCGATGCCCGAAGCGGCGGAGCGCGCGCTGGTCTCGGTCGCGACCGCCTACCGCTACTTCCGCACGGCGGAAGAGCTCTGGGAAGATGCCGCGATCTTCACGGCCACGGTGATCGTCGACTCCGACGAGATCGGAGCCGCCATCGAGGCGGCAGGTGACGATGTTGAGGCCCGGGTGGCGGTCGTCGTCCGCATGATCGGCTGGGGCTTCATCGACCACGAGGTGCTGATCCGCCAGGTGATGAGGACCAGTCTCGACCGGTGGTTTGCCCAGCAGGGCACCGACGGGGAGGCGCGGCCTGTGCGCCCGGGTCAGCGCAACAAGTGGAACGCGCTCGCCCTCCAACCGTTACGCGACAAGCTCGAGGACGGCCAGGTGGACTCGCTGGTGGAGGCCCTCGGCTTCGTCGTCGGTGCCGAGGCCGTCATTACGTTGCTCGACGCGCTGCAGCTCTCGCCCGAGGCGGCCAAGGAGCTTCAGTTGATGACCGCGATGTGGATCCTGCGCGGCGGCCTGGCCGAGTTCGCCCCGGCAGAGAAGCCCGAGCCGAAGAAGAAGCCTCGGCGTCCTCCTTTGGCCTGACTCTCGTTGCCAGCGCCAGCCAGCAGCCAGCCTCAACGAAGGACCAGGTTGACTGCTCTCGACCTGACCCTCGTTCGCAGGCTGCGCGGTCTAGCTGATGTGCACGCCCGAGATCGCCCGGGAAATAACCAGCCGCTGGATCTCAGACGTCCCCTCGAAGATCGTGTAGATCTTCGAGTCGCGGTGCCACTGCTCGACCGGGTTCTCCCGGACGTAGCCGTACCCACCCAAAATCTGAATGGCCTGGTCGGTCACCCACACGGCGTTCTCGCCGGCGTAGAGCTTCGACATCGAGCCCTCGCCGTTCTCGAACTTCTTGCCGGTCGAGGCCATCCAGGCGGCGCGGTGGACCAACAGCCGGGCGGCGTCGGTGTGCATCTTCATGTCGGCCAGCTTGAACGCGATGGCCTCGTTCTCGATGATCGCCTTGCCGAACTGCTTGCGCTCCTTGGCGTAGTCGAGGGAGAACTCGTACGCCGCCCGGGCGATCCCGACGGCCTGCGCGCCCACGATAGGACGGGACGCCTCGAAGGTGGCCATCGCCGCCTGGGTCGACGTCTTCTTGCCCTCCTTGGCCCGGGCGATGCGCTCGTCGAGCTTCTCCTTGCCGCCCAGCAAACAGCGCCCCGGCACCCGGCAGTCGTCGAGGATGACCTCGGCGGTGTGCGAGGCGCGGATCCCCATCTTCTTGAACTTCTGCCCCTGCGAAATTCCCGGCGTCCCCTCGGGCACGACGAAGGACGCCTGTCCCCGCGAGCCGAGCGTCGGGTCGACCGACAGCACGAGCACGTGCGTGTTGGCGATGCCGCCGTTGGTGATCCAGGTCTTGGTGCCGTTGAGCACCCACTCGTCCTTGGCCTCGTCGTAGACGGCACGCGACTTCAGCGACGAGACGTCGGAGCCGGCGTCGGGCTCGGACACGCCGAACGCCGCCAGCTTGATGTCCTCGGGCGTCCCGAAGCACTGCGGGATCCACTCGCCGATCTGCTCGGGCGTGCCGTTGGCGAAGATGCCGGCCACGGCGAGCGTGGAACCGAAGATCGCCAGCGCGATGCCGGCGTCGCCCCAACTCATCTCCTCGTTCACGAGGCACATCAAGAGGCCCGTCGGGTCGGAGAACGCCTGCGCGATGAAGTCGAAGGAGTACAGACCGATCTTCGCCGCCTCCTCGATGATGGGCCACGGCGTCTCTTCACGCTCGTCCCATTCGCGGCCGGCGGGGCGCACCGTGTTCTCGGCGAACTCGTGCACCCACTTGGTGATCTGGATCTGATCCTCGTTCAGGTCGAGCGAGAAGTCGGACATTTGGGGACCTCCTTGGCGGATCCGGCCCTTCGTGCCGGTCCAATGTCGGCGCCGCAGAAAGCCTCGGCGCAACGGATTGGGTGCTGCACGCACCAGACCGTCGCCCCCGGCTCCTCGGTTACTAAACAGTAACCTACCCGCCGGTCACGGTCGTCGCACCCCGTTTCCACCGTCCTGACCTGGGGCGTTGAATTTTGCCCCGCCGGGCTAGCGCCGGATGGCCGTCCCCGACGACGTGTCCTCGACGGTCCAGCCGAGGGCCACCAGCTCGTCACGCAACGCGTCGGCCCGGGCGAAGTCCTTGTTCTTCCTCGCCTCGTCGCGCTCGGCCACCAACTTGGCGGCGGCCTCGTCGACCTCGGCCGCACCGCCTCGTACCGCCAGACCCAACGCGGCGGCCAACACCGCCGCCGTGCGCGCCAACCGCTCCCCACGCGCCTCGTCACCCGCGTCCGCCGCCGAATGCGCCGCGCTCACCAGCTCGAAGATGCCGGCGAGCGCGCCGGGTGTGTCCATGTCGTCGTCCATACGTGCCCGGAACTTCGCCAGCGCGTCCTCGTCGAGGTCGACCGCCTCGCCCTGGCCGGCCACGACGTAGCCGTGGGCGACGTCTCCAAGAGATCGGGGAGGCCGAACCGGCGCGCAAAGACGTCGAGCCGTTCGAGCGCCTTCTCGGCGTCGGCCAGCGTGTCGGGCGTCACCTCGATCGGCGAGCGGTAGTACGCCCGCAGCACCAGGATCCGATAGGCGCGGCCGTCGACGCGGCCCAAGAGGTCGGTCAGCGAGGTGAAATTGCCGAGGGACTTGGACATCTTGGTCCCCTCGACCTCCACCCAGCCGTTGTGCATCCAGTGCTGGGCGAACGGCCGGTCCTCGGCCACGGCCTGCGCCCGCTCGTTCTCGTGATGCGGGAAGGCCAGGTCCTGGCCGCCGCCGTGCAGGTCGAACCCGTCGCCCAGCAGGTCGAGCGACATCACCACGCACTCGGTGTGCCAGCCCGGCCGGCCCGCGCCCCACGGCGCCTCCCACGACGGCTCTCCCTCCTTGGCCTTCTTCCAGAGGGCGAAGTCGAGCGGCGACCGCTTCTCCTCGTTCTCCTCGACCCGGGCACCGGCCCGCAGCGAGTCGAGGCTCTGGCGCGCCAAGAGGCCGTAGGCGGGGACCTTCTCGACGTTGAGGTACACGCCGTCGGACGTCTCGTAGGCGACGTGGCGGCGGAGCAGGTCACGAATCAGCTCCACCATGTCGTCGATGTACGCCGTGGCGTGCGGGATCTCGTCGGGCCGCAGCGTGCCGAGGCCGTCCATGGCCTCCCACCAGCGCGCCTCGTACTCGGCGGCCACCTCGGTCTCGGTCCGGCCTTCGTCCCGGGCGCCCGCCTGATGATCTTGTCGTCGACGTCGGTGATGTTCGAGACGAACTGCACGGAGAGCCCGCCGAAGAGGAGGTAGCGCCGCAGGATGTCGAAGACGAGGTTCATGCGGCCATGGCCGATGTGGGGGAGATCGTCGACGGTGGGGCCGCAGACGTACATCGACACCTCGCCCTCGGTGCGCAGGCCGAGGGGCCTCACCGTGCCCGTCGCGGTGTCGTGAAGGTGCAGCACCCGGGTACGGTAACCCGATCATGTCCACGTCAATGACCGGCCCGCCCAGCGTCCCCGAGAAGCCCTCGCTCGACGGCCTCGAAGACCGTTGGTCCGCCACCTGGGAGCACGACGGGACGTACCGCTTCGACCCGTCGGCCACCCGCGCCGAGGTCTTCTCCATCGACACGCCGCCGCCCACCGTGTCGGGTTCCCTCCACATGGGATCGGTCTTCGGCTACGTGCAGACCGACGCCATCGCCCGCTACCGGCGCATGCGCGGCTGGAAGCTCTACTACCCGATGGGGTGGGACGACAACGGCCTCCCCACCGAGCGCCGGGTCCAGACGTACTTCGGCGTCAGCTGCGATCCGTCGCTCCCCTACGACCCGGACTTCACCCTCCCCGAGGAGCCCGGCAAGGACGACATCCCGGTCAGCCGGCCCAACTTCATCGAGCTGTGCGAGCGCCTGACCGCGGAGGACGAGCAGGCCTTCGAGGAGCTGTGGCGGCGCGTCGGCTTCTCGGTTGACTGGGCAGCGGACCTACGCCACCATCGGCGAGCGCGCCCGGCGCACCAGCCAGCGCATGTTCCTGCACAACCTGGCTCGGGGCGAGGCCTACTCCTCCGAGGCGCCCACCATGTGGGACGTCGACTACCAGACGGCGGTCGCCCAGGCCGAGATGGAGGACAAGGAGCTCCCCGGCGCCTACCACCGCCTGCGCTTCGACGACATCGAGATCGAGACGACGCGCCCCGAGCTCGTCCCCGCCTGCGTGGCCCTGGTCGCGCACCCCGACGACGCGCGCTACGCCGACCGCTTCGGCACCAAGGTGCGCACCCCGCTCTTCGGCGTCGAGGTGCCGGTCCTCGCCCACCGCCTGGCCGAACCCGACAAGGGAACCGGCATCGCCATGATCTGCACGTTCGGCGACATCACCGACGTGACCTGGTGGCGCGAGCTCGACCTGCCGACCCGCTCGATCATCTTGCGCAACGGTCGCATCGCCGACAGCCCGCCCCCCGGCGTGCCCGACGGCGACGCCTGGCGTGCCATCGCAGGACGCACGGTGAAGCAGGCGCAGAAGGCCATCGTCGAGATGCTCGCCGCCTCGGGGGACATGATCGGCGATCCGCGCCCCATCACCCACGCGGTGAAGTTCTACGAGCGCGGCGACCGTCCGCTCGAGATCGTGTCGAGCCGGCAGTGGTTCATCCGCAACGGCGGGCGCGACGAGACCCTGCGTCGCCGCATGCTCGAGCGCGCCAACGAGCTCGACTGGCACCCGCCCTACATGAAAGTCCGTTACGACGACTGGGTGAACGGGCTCAACGGCGACTGGCTGGTCAGCCGCCAGCGCTTCTTCGGCGTGCCGATCCCGATCTGGTATCGCCTCGGGCCCGACGGTGAGCTCGACTACGACAGCCCGCTCGTCCCCGACGAGGCGATCCTCCCGGTCGACCCGACCACCGACGTGCCGGAGGGCTTCAGCGAGGACCAGCGGGGCAAGCCCGGCGGGTTCATCGGCGACCCCGACATCATGGACACCTGGGCCACCTCCTCGGTCACGCCCCAGATCGTCTGCGGCTGGGACGACGACCCCGAGCTCTTCGCCGCGACCTTCCCGATGGACCTGCGCCCCCAGGGGCCCGAGATCATCCGCACCTGGCTCTTCTCCACGATGCTGCGTTCCCACTTCGAGCACGACGTCGTGCCCTGGCGGCACACCACCATCAACGGCTGGATCCTCGACCCCAACCGCAAGAAGATGTCCAAGTCCAAGGGCAACGTCGTCACCCCGATGTCGATGCTCGAGCAGTACGGCTCCGACGCCGTGCGCTACTGGGCCTGCAACGGGCGCCCGGGGACCGACACCGCGCTCGACGAAGGCGTGATGAAGATCGGCCGGCGGCTCGCCATCAAGATCCTCAACGCCTCGAAGTTCGCGCTGGGCCGCCTGGGCGACGGGCCGGTACCGGGGCTCGACGCGGTGCACGAGGCCCTCGACGTCGCCCTCCTGGCCGAGCTGGCCGAACTGATCGAGGGCGCCACACTGGCGCACGAGGGCTTCGACTACGCGCGGGCGCTGGAGCTGACCGAGGGCTTCTTCTGGTCGTTCTGCGACGACTACGTCGAGCTGGTCAAGACGCGCGCCTACGGCGAGCACACCCCGCACGGGGCCGACTCGGCGCGCGCCACCCTCGCCCTGGCGCTCTCCGCGCTCCTCCGGCTCTTCGCGCCGTTCCTCCCCTTCGTGACCGAGGAGGTATGGAGCTGGTGGCAGGGCGGCTCGGTGCACACCGCCCCGTGGCCGACCGTCCCCGAGGTGGGCCCGCACGCCGGGGCCGATCCGGGCGTGCTCGACGTGGCCGCCGAGGTGCTCGGCGCCGTCCGACGCGAGAAGACGACGCAGAAGCGCTCCATGCGCGCCCGGGTGGCCACGCTCACGGTCACGGCGAACCGGCTGACGTTGCGCGACATCGAGGCGGCCTGGGAGGACATCATCGACGCCGGCGGCGTGGACGACTTCGTGACGACCGAAGACGAGGAGACCGAGACGCTCCGCGTCGAGGTGGCGCTGGCCGAGGACTAGGAGGCGGCGCCGGTCGTCTCGGCGCCCGAGGTAGGCCCCGACCACCTCGGTGTGGATCTCGGCGGGCGCCCCCTGCTTGACCAGCTCGCCGTTGACCATGATCGCCGCCTCGTCGGCGATGGACGAGCGCCGTCTGCACGAACTGCTCCACCATGATGATGGTCAGCCGCTCCGACGGGACCAACTGGCCGACCACCTCGTAGAGCTCCTCGACGATGAGCGGGGCCAGCCCCATGGAGAGCTCGTCGAGCAGCAGGATCTCGGGATCGGTGGTCAGGGCCCGGGCCATGGAGAGCATCCGCTGCTCGCCACCCGACAGCGTGCCCGCCAGCTGCTTGCGCCGGTCCGCCGAGCGCAGGGAAGCGCGCGATGGCCTGCTCCTCCACCCGCGAGCTCTTGCAGGCCGGGCCGGCGGAAGGTGTACATCAGCAGGTTCTCCGCGACGGTCAGGTTCGGAAAGATCGACCGGCCCTCGGGGATCATGCAGACGCCCGACCGGGCCAGGCGCTCGGTGGCGTTCCGCCCCAGCGGACGCCCGCCTACCTCGACCGTGCCCGCCGGTCAGGGCCAGCTGCCCGGAGATCGCCTTGAGCAGGGTCGTCTTGCCGGCGCCGTTCGGGCCGAGCAGGGCCATGGCCGATCCCTTGGCGCACATCGAGAGCGAGATCGCCGTGCAGCACCTCGATGCGCCCGTACCCGGCCCGCACGTCGACCGGCGGACAGGGCCAGCGGCGTGGCCGAGTCCGCGCCGTCGGACCGGCGGCGCCGTCGGCCGCCACGGCCGGGGCGGCCGTCGCGGGCCGCGGCCGTGGCGGAGCGCGATCGTCCGGTCGGTCCCCGCCGAGATAGGCCTCCTGCACGACCGGGTCGGCCCGCACCGAGGCGGGATCGCCCCGGGCGATGACCTAGCCGTTGTCGAGCACGTCGACCCGGGCGCAGATCGCCATGACCAACGACATGTCGTGCTCGACCAGCAGGACGCCCATGCCCTCGGACGCCAGCTGCTGGAGCACCTCACCCAGGCCGTGCGTCTCCTCGGCGTTGAGGCCCGAGCTCGGCTCGTCGAGCAGCAGGACCGATCGGGCGAGGTGGCCAGGGCCCGGGCCATCTCGACCAGGCGGGCCAGCCCGGTGGGCAGCGAGTCCGTCGGCTCGTCGGCCACGTGGAGGATCCCCACCCGCTGCGAGCTGGTAGCTCCGCCTCCTCGGCCGGGCTCCGCCCGTCGGTCAGCTTGTGCTGCTGCACCTCGGCCGCCATCTGCACGTTCTCCCGGGCGGACAGCGTGCCGAACAGCTCGAGGCGTTGGAAGGTACGCCCCAGGCCGAGGCGGGACCGCGCGTGGGGCTTGGCCCGGGTCACGTCGTGGGCGCCCAGGTGGACACGTGCCCGCGGGTCGGGCGCTGCAGGCCGGTGATCACGTTGAAGAGCGTCGTCTTGCCGGCGCCGTTGGGTCCGATCAGCCCGTGGACCTCTCCGGCGCGCCACCTCGAGTGCGACGGCATCGAGGGCCTGGAGGCCCCCGAAGCGGACCGAGACGTCCTCGACCGACAAGCGCGGGCGACGGTGCGGCTGGTGCTGCTGCGTCAGCCAACGGAGGCCACCTGCGGCGGATAGCAACGGCCCGGAATTCGTGACGGGCGGACTGCCGGCGACGCCGCCGCCCGCGGCGGCCTGGGCCCGGCGGGCGTCCCGCCACTCGCCGAGGCGTGAGTAGAGCAACCCGATCCCGTAGGGATTGCGCCCCACGGCGATGATGCCCACGCCGAAGAGGATGTAGGTGAAGCCGGAGACCGACGGGATGTGCGTGGCGATGAGCGGCAGGAGGGCCAGGCCGATGCCGGCCTGCACCGCGCCGCTCAGGATGGTGATGCCGGCCAGCGCCACGGCCACGAAGAGCACCAGGCTATTGACGAAGCCGAACTGCGAGAAGCGACACCGTCCGGGACATGCCCGCCGTAGAGGGCGCCGGCCAGGCCGGCCATGCCGCCGGCCATGATGAAGACGGCGAGCTTGGTCCTGGTGATGTTCATCCCCACGGTGGCGCAGGCGGCCTGGCTGTCGCTCATGGCCACCAGGCGCCGGCCGAACGGGCCGCGGCGCAGCGCGCCCACCCCGATGAGGCACAGCGCGAACACGATGGCGATGAGCACGATGAAGGCCCGGTCGGTGGTGAAGCGCATGCCGAAGATGTCGGGACGCCCGACGTTCATCGAGCCGCTCGGGATGACGGACGGGTTCGTGAAGAAGAGGCTGTCCATCAGGGCGGCGAAGGCCAGCGTGGCCAGCGCCATGTAGAGGCCGCGCAGGCGCAGGGCGGGGAGGGCCAGGATCCCGCCGGCGGCGGCGCACAGCCCGATGGCGGCCAGGACGCCGAGGACCGAGCTGCCGCCGTCGACCTTGGTCATGGCCCACGCGCCCAGGCCCATGAAGGTGAACTGGCACAGCCAGACCTGCCCGCCGTAGCCCGAGAGCAAGACCAGCGACAGCGCGGCCAGCCCGATGGTCAGGGCCAGCCCGAGCGTGTACAGGTTGTTGCCGGTGATCAACGCGGCCAGACCAGCACGGTCGCCAGCGACCAGCACCACGCCGCCGACGAGCGTCGTGCTGAGGCTGGCCGGCTTCGGGGGGCCGGAGCCGCACCACCCGGCCGACGGCCAGCTTGGCCTGGGGCAGGAGGAGCAGGGCGACGATGAGCAGCCCCATGGGCAGGATGGCCGTGACGTCGTTGAGGTAGCTCGCCGGGACGTAGCCCGACGGCCAGCGACTCGGAGACGCCGAGGATCATGGCGCCGAGGAAGGTCAGCGGCAGGCTGCGCAGGCGGCCGACGATGGCCGCGGCGTAGCCGAAGATGACCAGCTCGGAGAGGATCTGCGATGCTCATGCCCGGTGCCCGGGGCCAGCAGGATGCCGGCCAGCCCGGCCAGCATGAAGCCGATCGATCCAGGCGAAGCCCGCGATGCGGCTGGTGCGGGCGCCGGTCAGCGAGGCCAGGGTCGGGTCGTCCACCACCGCCCGCATGGAGACGCCCATGCGGGTCCGCTTGAACAGCGCCCACAGGCCGACGGCCACCGCCACCGCGCACCCGACGGTGATCAGCTGCTCGTAGGTGAGGTTGACGCCGAACACGTCGACCTGGTCGCCGGCGAACCAGTCGGGCAGGTTGCGGGTGATCGTCTGGTTCCAGATGGTGCCGGTCGAGCCGTAGAGCACCAGGAACAGGCCGAGCGTCACCACGATCATGGTGTTGAGCGACGGCGCCGTAGAGCGGGCGCATGAGCACGCGCTCGACCGCCAACGCGACAGACGGGGCGATGACGAGCAGGACGAGCACCAGCGACAGCACGGGGTTCCACCCCCAGCCCTGCCAGAACTGCCAGTACAGGTAGGCCAGGACCATGCCCACCGCGCCGTGGGCGAAGTTGAAGACCCCGGTGGACGTTGTAGGTGACGACCAGCCCGCTGGCCGTGACCGCGTAGATGGACCCGGTGACCACCCCGGCCACCACGAAGCTGATGAACTCGTTCACGACTGCTCGCACGTCTCTCATTGCAGCACGGCGGCGGGAACGTGCCTCGGCCTAGCGGGAGATGCCCTTGTAGCTGGTCGGGTAGAAGCCGCCCGGGTTGCAGACGAAGCCCGACTTGGGGTCGGGCGCGATCCGCTTCCAGGTCCCGTTCTCGTACTGGGCGACGATCCAGCACTGGCCGGGGATCTTCTGGGCCGGGTTCTGGTTCGAGATGAGGCCGCTGGCGTTGAACGAGGTGATCTTGTCCAGCTGCGCGTCGAGGCTGGCCCGGGTCGGGTTGGCCCCGGCGGCCTTGAGCGCCTGGACGAACAGCTGGGCGTTGATCCAGCCGTACAGGGTGTAGAGGTCGAGCTGGGTCTGCGGGTCGACCTTCTTGGCCCACTTGTCGAAGGTGGCCACGGCCGGGATGACTTTGGCGTCCTGGCCCATGTAGAGCGCGGTGACCGTGGTGACGAGCGTGCCGTTGCCGGCCGAGCCGGGGTTGAAGCCCTCCTCGTAGGCGTTGCCGCCGCGTGACCAGCAGCGCGTTGAGCCCCTCCTGCTTGTTCTCCTGGGCCATGGTGGAGATGTAGGCGCCCTGCTGCGTGGGCTCGAAGAGCATCTTCACGCCGGCGTTCTTCATCTTGATCATGTCGGGCAGGAACGACGTCTCGGTGAAGCTGGCGTCACGGGCGTACACCCACTTGTAGCCCGAGGCTGTAGGTCAGGTTCTGGAAGGTGTGCTCCGCCGTGATCGCCGTGGCGGCCGAGTTGGAGCCGATGACCCCGACGGCCTTGACGTCGGCGGGGTACTTGCTCTTGAGCCACTTGAACGGGCCCTTCGGCCTCGCCGCCGTTGACGAGCGGGATGGCGGAGTAGAGGTTGGGGTCCGTGTAGAGGCGTCGGGCTCAGCACCTGGGCGATGATCGGGCACCTTGTCGGCGTCGATGGCCGGCTGCTCGGCGCCGTCGAGCAGCGAGAAGCCGCCCGACGAAGGCGAAGTCGTTCTCCGCGATGTTCTGGGCGTCGTTGGTCACCGTGCCCGAGGAGAAGGCGCTGTCCATCCCGTTGAGGATGAGCTTGCGCCCGTTGACCCCACCCTGGCTGTTGATGTATGGCGAAGTACGCCTCGGTGCCGATCTTGGCCCCCTCGAACAAGCCGGCGATGGGCGCGGAGATGTCGCTGATGGAGCCGACGGTGATGGAGTTCGAGGTCACGCCCGGGTCCGAGGTCGCCGTGGCGGCCGCACCGGCGGTGCCTGCACTGAGGAGCAACACGCCGGCCCCCGACCGTCAGGGCGAGGCCGGAGGCGAGCACGCCGCGACCCTTCGTCTTCAGCCTTCGTCCGACCCGTGCGGATCGATTGGCCCCGCTCGAGTTCCTGGGGCCGCGCCCGACCGCGCCGTCCTTGCTGTACCCCACTGCCACCCCTTCTCCTAATGGTCTCCGTCGGCGCTGATTCGCCCGATCTGACGCGAAGTCAGATTCCGGGTGGGGACTCTATGTCAGAAAGATTTCGAGTGGCGGTCACGTCCATTGCGGTCGGGCCCTCCGCCGCCCGCGCCGCCCGGGCGCCGACGAGGAAATCGCCGACCGCGGACGTCGTGGCCTGGCAGCGGAGCGAGGCCAGGACGTCGAACGCGTGCTGGGCCAGGGGCAATTCGGCGTAGGCCACGGGCGAGCGGGAGACCGCACGCAGGCGCTCGACGAAGCGGCCGCGCCGTCTCGACCGGGACCAGGGTGTCGTTTGTGCCTTGAAGCACAAAGAAGGGGGGCGCCTCCGCCTGCACGCGGTACGTCGGCGAGGCGTTGCGGAACACCTCGGGGTGATCGGATTCCTTGACCTTCATGACGGTCTTCTCGAGCATCTCGACGCAGTCCCGGGCCGAAGATCGGCCGAGCCCTCGGGGTCCGACGTCAGGTCCATCACGCCGTAGAAGGGGACGCAGGCCTGGACGGACGTGTCGGCGTCCTCGAAGCCCGGCTGGAACGCCGGATCGCCGGCGGTGAGCGCCGCCAGCGCGCAGAGGTGCCCACCGGCGGAACCCCCGCTGAGCGCGATGAACCCGGGGTCGCCGCCGTACTCGCGCGATGTGCTCCTTGACCCAGGCCAGCGCGCGCTTGACGTCGACGATGTGATCGGGCCAGTTCGCCTTGGGACTGAGCCGGTAGTTGATGGCGACGCAGACCCAGCCGCGTGCCACCAGCTCGTACATCATCGGCTTGCCCTGCTCGCGCTTGTCGCCGATGACCCAGCCGCCGCCGTGGACGTAGACCATCACCGGCGCGGGCTCGGGCGGGGCGAGGCGCGACCGGTAGACGTCGAGCCGGTGCCGGCGCTGGCCGTCGCCCCAGTAGTCGAGGTTGCGGGTGGCCCGGATGGCGCGACGACTTCAGCGGGATGGCCGCGGCTGACGCGCCACCAGCGACCCCACGCCGGGTCCGTCCGTTCGGTCGGGACCGGGAAGGCGTCGCTCCGCACCTCGGCCAGCGCGGCGTCGGTGACATCGGTGGCTGCGCAGGCCGGTCACGTCGAGCCCCAGCAGGCCGATCCACCCGCACGACGGCCAGCGCCAGGCCGAGCCAGCCGGCCCAGCCGTCGAGGGCCCCGAACGCGACGAAGACGGCGGTGGCGATCATCTGCAGCACGATCGTCTGGAGGGGGACCTCGTTGGGGATCCAGGCCAGGACGAAGCTGAGCAGGGTCAGCGGCTCGCGGCGGACCGGCCGGTAGGCGAGCACGACGGCGACCGCCCCGACGGCGGTGACGGCCAGGAAGGCGTACGGCACGTCCCCATCATCGCCCGAAAGGGCCGGGTCGCGCCGGTCCGCCCTGGTCGGGGGCGATTCCCAGTTGCCCGGCCCCCGCGCCAGGTGCGAGGTTATGCACCAGAGGGAGTGACCAAGGAGCGTCGATGACACCCGAACGGCTGAGCGGGCTGGATGCCAGCTTCCTCTACATGGAGACGCCGACGCTGCACATGCACGTGGCGATGACGGCCGTCTTCGACCCCTCCACGGTGCCGGGCGGCTACTCCTTCCGCCGCGTGCGCCAGCTGATCAAGGACCGCATCCCGCTGGCGCCGGTCTTCCAGCGGCGCCTCGTCGAGGTGCCGTTCCGGCTCGGCTTCCCGGTCTGGGTCGACGACCCCGAGTTCGACATCGACAACCACTTGCGGCGCGCCGCGTTGCCGGCGCCGGGCGGCCTGCGCGAGCTCGGCGACTTCGCCGCCGACGTCATCAGCCGCCAGCTCCACCGGGACCGGCCGCTGTGGGAGATGTGGATCGTCGAGGGCGTCGAGGACGGGAAGATCGCGCTGGTCACGAAGATGCACCACAGCACGATCGACGGCGTCTCGGGCGCCGAGCTCCTGGGCGTGCTCTTCGACCTGGAGCCGGATCCCCAGGACGCCGCGCCGGCGACGACGCGCCCACTCGACACGCACATCCCGTCGGGGTTCGAGCTCATGTCCCAGTCGCTGGTGGCCAACCTCGTCGCGCCGTTCGACATGGGCCGCATGATGATGCGCACGACGCGCAACATCCTCGGCGTGCGACGGATCCGGCGCGCCCTGCCGGCGGCCGGGAAGGGGGCCTTGCCGCTGACGGCTCCCCGGACGTCGATCAACGCGGCGGTGCACGCCCGGCGGCGGGTGGCCTTCGCCGCGGCGAGCCTGGCCGACGCGAAGAAGCTGAAGAACGAGTTGGGGACGACGGTGAACGACGTCGTGCTCGCCATGGTGACGGGCGCACTGCGCACGTACCTGCAGGCGGGCGACGAGCTCCCCGACATCCCGTTGGTCTCGGTCGTCCCGGTGTCGGTCACGCCCGACGTGGCGGAGCTGAAGGGCTCGAACAAGGTCTCGTCCATGTTCGTGCAGCTGCCGACGCATCTCGACGACCCGCTCGAACGCCTACGGGCGATCCACGAGGGGACCAAGGGCGCCAAGGAGGAGCACAAGGCGTTGGGCGCATCGATGCTGCAGAACTGGGCCGAACACGCCTCGCCCAACGTGTTCGCGGCCGCCGCCCGCCTCTACACCGGCATGCGGCTGGCCGATCGCCACCGGCCCGTCGCCAACCTCGTCATCTCGAACGTGCCGGGCCCGGACTTCCCGCTCTACCTCGGCGGCAGCCAGATGCTCGGCATGTTCCCGCTCGGGCCCGTGATGGACGGGATGGGGCTCAACATCACGATCATGAGCTACCGCGGCGTCCTCTACTGGGGGCTGGCCTCGGACGCCCGCGCCGTCCCGCGCCTGTGGGACATCGCGGCGGCGATCCCCCACGCGCTGACCGAGCTGATGGAGGCGGCGGGGCTGGAGTCCGAG
The DNA here is from genome assembly GCA_963783995.1 of uncultured Acidimicrobiaceae bacterium. Lineage (GTDB taxonomy): Bacteria > Actinomycetota > Acidimicrobiia > Acidimicrobiales > RAAP-2 > Bog-473. The sequence goes on along the minus strand of CAWAPU010000004.1, from coordinate 393,664 downwards.
CCCTTCGACGTACCGATCCACCTGGGCCCGGGCATGCCGCCGACCGCCAATTGGGTGCGCACGACGACGTCGGTGGAGAGCGAGGCGACCGGTAGCGTGAGTGCATGACGGTTCGCGAGCTCGGGCACCTGGTCCTGTACGTCCGCGACGTCGGGCGCTCGGCCGCCTTCTACCGCGACGTGCTCGGCTGGCCACAGATCCTCCCCGAGCCCGGGACCGAGCCGGTCGGTGCGGCGGCGTTCTCGTCGGGCCGCACCCACCACGAGCTGCTGCTCATCGAGGTCGGCGCGGACGCCACACCGATCCCGGCCGGCCGCCGCGTGGGTATGTACCACTTCGGCCTCAACGTGGGCGACACCGACGACGACCTGCGCGCCGCGCTGCGCAGCGTGCAGGAGGCGGGTGGCACCATCGTCGGCGCCTCGGACCACACGGTCACGCACAGCCTCTACATCCTCGACCCCGACGGCAACGAGATCGAGCTCTACGTCGACGTGCCGGGGGTCGACTGGAAGTCGCACCCCGAGCTGATCGGCGCTTCCGTCCGCCCGCTGCACCTCTGAGGAGCTCGGTGGCCGGGGCCGCACCAGACGGTGCACAGGCGCGCGTCGTCGCGGCCGACGCCGCCGGGTCGCACGCCGCGGCGGAGGCGTTGCGCGCCGGCGGCATCGTCGTGGTGCCGACCGACACGGTCTACGGGCTGGCGGCGCGCCCCGAGGACACGGAAGCGGTGCAGGCGGTGTACCGGGTCAAGGAACGGCCGTCGGGCATGCCGCTGCCGGTGCTGGCGGCGTCGCTCAGTCAGGTTCGTGCGCTCGGGGTCGACATCACGGCCGCGGCCGGCGCGCTCGCCGAGCGCTGGTGGCCGGGGCCGCTGACGCTGGCCTTCGGCTTCGGGCCCGGGACGCGCCCGGCGTGGCTCGAAGGCCGCGACGAGGTGGCGGTACGCGTGCCCGACCACGACTTCGTGCGCGGCCTGTTGGAAGAGACCGGCGTGCTCCTGGTGACGAGTGCGAACCCGCACGGGGCGTCGACGCCACGCGCCGCGGGCGACGTGGCGGCCAGCCTCGGCCCCCAGGTGGACCTGATCGTCGACGGCGGCGAGCTCACCGAGGTCCCATCGACGCTCGTGAACGTGCGCGCCGGCGAGACGGTGGTCGAACGCGAGGGTGCGATCGCGCGGGCGGAGATCGAGCGGGTGCTGGCGGCGGTGTCGTGAGCCGGGTGCTGCTGGCGATCGAGACCTCGTGCGACGAGACCGCCGCCGCGGTCGTCGAAGAGGAGGGCGCGGTGCGATCTTCGGTCGTGGCGAGCCAGGTGGACCTGCACGCCAGCTTCGGCGGCGTGGTGCCCGAGTTGGCGAGCCGCGCCCATACGGAGACCATCACGCCGATCGTGGCGCGCGCGCTCGAGGAAGCCGGCGTCGCCGGGCCCGACCTCGAGGCGGTGGCCGTGACGTCGGGCCCCGGCCTGGTCGGCGCGCTCCTCGTCGGCATCGCGACGGCCAAGGCGCTGGGCCTCGGGTGGGGCGTCCCCGTCGTCGGCGTCAACCACCTGGAGGGCCACCTGGCCAGCGTCTACCTGGCGGATCGGGAGGTGCCGTTCCCCCAGACGGCACTACTCGTCTCGGGGGGTCACTGCATGTTGACGCGGGCGACGGCACCGGGGGCCTACACGCTGCTCGGCGAGACGGTCGACGACTCCATCGGCGAGGCGTACGACAAGGTCGCCCGGTTCCTCGGCCTGGGGTACCCGGGAGGACCGGTGCTGGACCGGCTGTCCAAGGAAGGCGAGGACAGCATCGGATTCACCCGCCCGATGCTGTCCGACGGCTATGCGTTCTCGTTCTCGGGGCTGAAGACGGCCGTGGTCAACTACGTCCGATCTGACCCCGGGTTCGCGGTGGAGGACGTGGCGGCGTCGTTCGTCGCGGCGTGCATGGACGTGCTCATCGCCAAGCTGCGGCGCGCCCTCGAAGAGTTCGGGGACCCGGCGCTGGCGATCGTGGGCGGTGTCGCGGCCAGCCCGATCCTGCGGGCCCGGGCCCAGACCCTGGCCGACGAGTTCGGCACGCGGTTGCTCATCCCGCCGCAGTCGATGGCGACCGACAATGCCGCCATGATCGGGCTGGCCGGGTGGCAGAAGCTGAAGGCCGTCGGCCCGAGTGCCCCATCGTTCGGGCCCGCTCCGGACCTACGCCTGACGTTCTCCTGAGCTCCGTCTAGCTCGCCGGGGCGCCCTGGCGGTTCCGCCGGGCGCGCCGCCGGCCGGCCCGCGAGCCGAAGAGGTGCGACGACAGGTCGAGCACGATGCCGATCGCCACGACGAGCCAGCCGAACGCGTCGACCCCCCGACCCGGTGCGTAGACCAGCGCGTAGAAGAGCGTCGCGTAGGGCAGGAAGATGAAGCCGATGATCCCTTCCCAGCCGGAATGGAAGGCGACCGTGAGCCGGTCGGTGAACAGCCACAGCAAGAACAGCGCAAAGCGCGCCGAGAACGCGGCGACGAGAGCGAAGAGGCAACCCATGGGGCGTGAACCTCAGAGGGGCAGGCCGCCGGTGGCGGCGTTCGTGGAGCCGGTGTCGTTGTAGGCCGCAATGGTGCGCTCGGCGATCCGCATCTGATGGATCTCGTCGGCCCCGTCGGCGAAGCGGGCCCAGCGGGCGTGCTGGAGCATGTTGGCCAGTGGGGTGTCGGTCGAGTACCCGAGCGCGCCGTGGACCTGGATGGACCGGTCGATGATCCGGTTGAGGCTGTTGGCCACGAAGTGCTTGGCCATGGACACTTCGGTGCGGAAGTCGTCGCCGCGGTCGATCTTGTAGGCGGCGTGTAGCACCATGAGCTTGCACTGGTAGAGCTCCATGGCCGAGTCGGCGATCAGCCACTGCACACCTTGCTTCTCGGCCAGGAGCGAGCCGTGGGAGTACCGGTGCAGCGCGCGGTCGACCATCATGTCGAGCGCCGTCTCGGCCTGGGCGATCCAGCGCATGCAGTGGGCGAGGCGCGCCGGCCCAAGGCGATATTGCCCGAGGCGGTGCCCGTTGCCCCGTCCGCCCAGGATCTGGGAGTCGTGGACCCGGAGATCCTCGATCACGATCTCGGAGTGACCGGTCGAACCGTGCATCGTCTCGACCTCGCGCACGTCGTTCCAGCCAACAGCGGGGAGATCGACGAGGAACGCGGTGTTCGCCCCGCGCGAGCCCTCCGGCACGTCGGGCTCGGTACGGGCGATGAGGATGGCGAACTGGGCGCGCCGCGCGTTGGAGATGAACCACTTGTGCCCGTTGATCACCCACTCGTCGCCGTCCTTCTCGGCCCGGGTCTGGATGAGGGTCGGGTCGGAGCCTGCGACCTCGGGCTCGGTCATGGCAAAGCACGACATCGCGGTGCCGTCGCACAAGCGCCGCAGATAGTTGTCCTTCTGCTCGTCGGTCCCCCAGTGCAGCAGCGTGTGCATGTTGCCCTCGTCGGGAGCCATGCAGTTGAGGATCCACGGGCCGAGCCGCGTCTTGCCGGACTCCGCCTGCACCATGGCCAGCTCGACGTGGCCGAGACCCATGCCGCCCCACTCCTTGGGCATGTGCGGCAGCCAGAGGCCCTCTCGCTTGGCCTCCTCGCGCAGTTCGAGGATGGTGACCAGGTACTCGTGGCGCTCGGTGACCCGCGACTCGTCGTCGAAGCCCTTGATGCGGGGAATGACGGTGTCCTGGATGAAGGTGCGCACCCGGGTGCGGATCTCTTCGTGTTCGGGGGAAAGGGTGAAGTCGATGGCCATGGGTTCCTCCTCGGCCCTAGTAGAGGCCGACCACGTTGCCGTGCTCGTCGATGTCGATGCTCTCGGCGGCGGGGTGCCGTGACAACCCCGGCATCGTGCGCATGTCGCCGCTGACCAAGTAGACGAAGCCGGCTCCGACGTTGGCCCGGGCCTCGCGCACGGGCAGCCGCCAGCCCTTGGGCGCCCCGAGCAGTTTGGGGTCCGACGAGATGGACAGATGGGTCTTGGCGATGCAGACCGGGAGCGAGCCGAAGCCGGCCCGCTCGTAGTTGTCCAGGTGCCGGGCGGCCGCCGGGGCGTAGTCGACCCCGTCGGCGCCGTAGACCTCGGTGGCGACCGCTTCGATCTTCTGGCGCAGCGTCGCACCTTCGTCGTAGAGCATGCGGAACTCGCTCGGCTCCTCGACCGCCTCGACGACGGCCTCGGCCAGCTCCACCGCTCCCTTGCCGCCCTGCTCGAAGTGGGTGCACACGGCGGAGCGGACCCCGACCGACGCCGCGATCTCGCGGATGGCCGCGTGCTCGGAGGGGAAGTCGTCGCCGAACGCGTTGATCGCCACCACGGGCGTCACCCCGTGCCGGCGCACGATGGCCAGGTGGGCGAGGAGGTTCGCCGCGCCCAGGTGAACCTCCTCGGGGTTCTCCTCGAGCATGGCCGGCGGCAGTGGACGGCCGGCCACCACCTTGTGGCGGCCCGAGTGCAGCTTCAAGGCGCGCACCGTCGTCACGACCGCCGCGGCATCGGGCACGAGACCCGACACGCGGCACTTGATGTTGAAGAAGCGCTCCGCCCCCATGTCGGCACCGAACCCCGCCTCGGTCACGAGGTACTCGCCCGCGTGGATCCCGATGAGGTCGGCCACGATCGACGAGTTGCCGTGCGCGATGTTGCCGAAGGGCCCGGCGTGCACGAGCACCGGCGTGTTCTCGAGCGTCTGGAGCAGGTTCGGCTTGATGGCGTCGCGCATGATGACCGTCATGGCGCCAGCCGCCTTGAGCTGCTCGGCGGTCACCGGCTCCCCCGCCGACGTGTAGCCGACGACGATGCGCCCGAAGCGTTCCCGCATGTCGCGCAGCGTCCGGGAAAGGGCGAGGACGGCCATCACCTCGGACGCCGCCGTGATGTCGAAACCAGTCTCGCGGGGGATGCCGTCCAGGTGGGTACCGAGGCCGCCGACGATGTGGCGCAGCGCCCGGTCGTTCACGTCGAGGACGCGCTTCCACGTGATCCCGTGCGGGTCGAGGTCGAGCTCGTTGCCGGTGAAGAGGTGGTTGTCGACCATGGCGGCGAGGAGGTTGTTGGCGGCGGTGACGGCGTGGAGGTCGCCGGTCAGGTGCAGGTTCAGGTTCTCGAAGGGGACGACCTGGCTGTACCCGCCCCCGGCGGCGCCGCCCTTGATGCCGAAGGTCGGGCCCATGGAGGCCTGGCGGATGGCGATGGTGGCTTGGCGCCCGATGCACCCCAGCGCCTGGCCGAGGCCCACCGTGGTCGTCGTCTTGCCCTCGCCCAGCGGCGTCGGCGTCACCGCCGTCACCACGACGTAGCGGGCCCGCGGCCGGTGCGCCAACGCCTCGACCGCGTCGAGGCGCACCTTCGCCACTTCGGAGCCGTACGGCTCGAGCAATTCGGGGCCGAGGCCCATCTGGGCGGCGATGTCGGTGATGGGGCGCAGCGTGGCGCGGCGCGCGATCTCGATTGCCGGGGGGACAGCCACTCGCTCGATCATGCCAGACGGTGCGAGCGGTCAGCCCGGACGGAGCGGGTCACCGGCTCTACGCTCACCGTGTCGAGCAAACCGACGCAGACCCCCGGCTCGGGTCCGGCGGTCCGGCCGGGCCGCCCGGAAGGAGGACCAGGCGATGACGAAGAGCAACGAGGTGTTCGTCTTCATCGGGACGTACGCCAGCGAGGTCGATGCCCGCGCCGACTATGACAAGGTCAAGGACCTCCACGCCGCCGGTGCGGTGGGGACCTACGACGCCGCCGTCGTCACCAAGGACGAGAAGGGCAAGGTGCACGTCAACAAGGACGAGACCACGACCCGGCACGGCGCGTGGGGCGGCGCGGCCGCCGGGGCGCTCGTCGGGATCTTGTTCCCGCCCTCCATCATCGCCTCGGCCCTCGTGGGCGCAGCCGTCGGGGGCGTCAGCGGGCACTTGTGGAAGGGCATGTCGCGCACGGACATCAAGGAGTTCGGCGACGCCATCGACGCGGGCGAGGCCGCCCTCGTGATCGTGGGCCAGAGCACCGTGCAGGCGGCGCTCGAGAAGGCGGGGCTCAAGGCGCGCACGCACGTGTCGAAGGAGCTCGAGGTCGACAAGGAGCAGATCGACGAGGCGGTCCAGGCGGCGGCCGAGGAGGCCACGTAGTGGCGCGTCGAGGACCATGATCGCCCTGCAAATCCTGTCCTTTGCCTTCGGTGTCGCGTTGGCGCTGGCGATCCTCGGATCCGCGCTCAAGACGGTCGTCCTGCCCCAAGAGGGTTTCCCGCGGCTGGCGCAGCTCGTGTTCGCCGTCATCTACCGCCTGCTCGTGCATCGAGGACGGACCCGGCCCCGGGCGATACGGCTACGGGCGCTCTACGCGCCGGTTGCGCTCGTGAGCCTGCCGTTGGTGTGGATGCTGCTGATGGTCGTCGCCTTCACCTTCATCTTCTGGGGCACGGGCTCGCTCTCCATCCAGCAGGCCTTCGAGATCAGCGGCTCGTCGCTCACGACGCTCGGGTTCAAGGAACCGGACACGACGACGCGGATCTGGCTGGCCTTCATCGAGGCGACCATCGGCCTCGGCCTCGTCGCCCTCCTCATCAGCTACCTGCCGACGATCTACGGCGCCTACAACAGCCGGGAGAAGGGCATCATCCGGCTGCGCCCGCTCACCGGGGCGCCGCCGAGTGCGGTCGACCTCCTCCAGACCCTCCAACGCATCGGGGCGCTCGAGAGCCAGGACTTCTGGAGCAACCAGTGCGACTGGATCCTGGACATGCAGCAGACGCACACGGCGTTCCCCATCCTCACGTATTTCCCCGAGACGCACCGCGACCACTCGTGGGTGGCGACCGTCGGCACGCTGCTCGACGCCTCCGCGCTCGTGATGTCGGCGTCCGGGACGCGCGGCTCCGATTCCTTCGAGGAGATCGAGAAGGGGCCCATGCGGGTGCTCGTCTACGGCATGCCGGCCTTCGTGCGCATCGCCCGGGCGGCGTCCATCCCGCTCGACGAGCCCGCCCCCATCACCGAGGTGGTCGGACGATTCGCCGACCCGCCCCCACCCATCACGGTCACCCGGGCCGAGTACGACGACGCCATGGCGCAGCTGTCACCGCTCATCAGCGTGGCCAAGGGCGACCAAGAGGAGGGGTGGCGCCGCTTCGCCTGGGTGCGCTCGAGCTACGAGCCCGCGCTGCGCGCGCGCTCGCCGGCCTGACCTTCGCGTACTCGTCCCCGTGGACGACCGACCGCCCGGCGAAAGTCGGCGAGCCCCGGTTCTTGAGCCGACGCAAGATCCGCGTGGACTACACGGCCAACGTGCCGGCGGCGGCCACCGCGGCAGGGGCGCCGCCGGCGCCGCCTAGAGGTGGCTGAAGCCGCCTGACTCCTCCTTGGTCATCGAGACGGTGACCGGGTGCTTGGAGAAGTGCTCGATGGCGAGCTTGATGTCGTCGAGCAGGAGCGTCGCCATGTCCCGGCTGACGCCCTGGCGCACGAGGATCCGCTGCACCGAGACGTCGGACACCGAGCCCGTCAGCGGGTAGGCGGGGACCTGCCAGCCGCGGTTGCGCAAGCGGTCGGCGACGTCGTAAAGGGTGTAGCCCGGGTCGACGCCCTCGCGGATGCGCCAGGCCACCGACGGGATGCCGGCCTGGGGGTCGGCGTCGCAGAGCATCTCGAAGGGCCCGAGCCGCGAGATCTCGTGCGCCAGGAACTTGCCCGTCAGGTAGCACGCGTCGTGCACGTTGCGGTAGCCGTCGCGGCCGAGCCGCACGAAGTTGTAGTACTGCGCCACGATCTGACCGGCGGGGCGCGAGAAGTTGATCTGGAAGACCGGCATGTCGCCCCCGAGGTACGTGACGTGGAAGATCAGGTCCTCGGGCAGCTCGGCGACGTCGCGCCAGAGCACCCAGCCGACGCCGAGCGGCGCCAGCCCGAACTTGTGACCCGACGTGCTGATCGACTTCACCCGCGGGACGCGGAAGTCCCAGAGGATGTCGGGGGCGCAAAAGGGGGCGAGGAAGGCGCCACTGGCGCCGTCGACGTGGATGTCGATGTCCAGGCCCTTCTCCTCCTGCAGCTTGTCGAGCGCCTGGGACAGCTCGAGCACCGGCTCGTAGGAGCCCGTGTACGTGACGCCGAACGTGGGCACCACCATGATCGTGTTCTCGTCCACCCGCTCGAGCATCTGCTCGGCGTCCATGCAGTAGCGCCCCGGGGCCATGGGGATCTCGCGCATCTCCACGTCCCAGTAGCGGGCGAACTTATGCCAGACGACCTGGACCGGCCCGCACACCATGTTCGGCGAGTCGGTCGGCTGGCCCGCGGCTCGGCGCTTTTCCCGCCACCGCCACTTGGCGGCCATCCCCCCGAGCATGCAGGCCTCGGACGAGCCGATGGCGGAGCAGCCCACGGCGTTCTCCTTCTCGGGCGCGTTCCACAGGTCGGCCAGCATCGCCACGCAGCGGCGCTCGAGCTCGGCCGTCTGGGGGTACTCGTCCTTGTCGATCAGGTTCTTGTCGATGGCGATGTCCATCAGGCGGTGGACCTCGGGCTCCTCCCACGTCTGGCAGAACGTCGCCAGGTTCTGGCGGGCGTTGCCATCGAGCATCAGCTCGTCGCTGATGCACTGGAACATGTCCTCGGCGCGCTCTTCCTTGACGGGAAACCGCGAGGTCGGCAGGCAGGAGCTCATGTCATGGTCGGCGTACAGCGAATCGAGCAGTCCCTCGCGGAACGAATCCCTCGAGTGCAATGGCATGCGTGCGCTCCTTGTCGGCGGGTCGGGGTGCGTCGGTGCGTCGGTGCGTCGCTGCGTACCGTACCGGCGTCGCAGGCCGAGGGCGACCCGCGCGCTGACCCGCGACCACACGGAGCGCGTGCGGCCCCAAAAGCGGGCGTGGTCGGCGCAGGGACGTCGCCCCGCGCCGACGCCGGTGCCCGGGTCTTTGTTAGCTGGCGAGCAGCTCGAGGTGCGCCGGCCGATTGCGACGCGACCGGCGAACCGGCTGGGAGCGGGGCGTGTAGGCCGGCGCGGTGGCGGTGGCACGCCGGTCGAAGGTGTCGGTGCTATCCGCCAACTTCGAACGGAGCTGGCGGAGCGCCTTGGTGTGGATCTGGCACACCCGGCTCTCGGTCACCCCGAGTACGGCACCGATCTCGGTGAGGGTGAGCCCGTCGTAGTAATACATCGTCAGGACGGTGCGCTCCCGCTCGGGCATGGCGGCGACGGCATCGACCAGCGCCTGCTTCGACTCCTTCGCCTCGAAGGTGTCCATCGGCCCGACGGAGCGGTCGGGCAGCGACTCGCCGAGCGTCGAGCGCTCGGTGCGGTCGGCGCCCCGCTGCACCTCGTCGAGCGCCATCATGGCGGCGGTCGAGATCTTGCGCAGTGCCGCATGGAAGTCCGCCGGGGTCATCTGCAGCTCGGCGGCGACCTCGGACTCGGTCGGGGTCCGCCGGAGCGTCGTCTCCAGGTGGGTGACCGCCTGCTCCACGGCGCGCGCCTTACTCCGTACCGAACGGGGCACCCAGTCAATGGAGCGCAGCTCGTCGATGATGGCGCCCTTGATGCGCGGGATGGCGTACGTCTCGAAGCGAAGGTTGCGGCCGGGCTCGAACCGATCGATGGCGTCGATCAGCCCGATGATGCCGTAGCTCGTCAGATCGTCCTCGTCGAAGTGACGCGGCATCCCCGACATGACACGGCTCGCGACGTACTTGACGAACGGCGAGTAGTGCTCGATCAACTGATTGCGCGTGGCGAGTGTGCCGGTCCGCTTGAACTCGGACCACACGCCGCTGATGCCGCTGTCCGAGATCTCCGACACAGCGGACACGGCACAGGTACTCGATGTCACTGTGTCCCCCTCCCCTCGATCGGCGCCTCCGACAGACGCCAGTTCCTCCCGAGGCCTTCTCATTTGACCACGCAGATTTCGCCGCTTCAGGAGTAACGATCACTCTAATTTCGCAGTGTTTTGCCTGGTTGGTTGCCTCTTCGTTGTCGTTCGGTTGCAGGAACGACAACCACGAAGCACTTCTCCGCATCGTTGTGACAACGATGCGGAGAAAGAATGTGGCGGCGCGTGCCCCGGCTCCGCACACCGTTCGACGCACCGACCGCGTCAGTATCGTGCGCCGTGCCCCGCCCGGCGGCAATGGGACTTTTGGCCCACGCCGCCGCCACGCGCTGCACGTCGTGCGCAGCGCGCGTGCCGCGTCGGCCCATCGTCGGCCGACGGCTGGCGGCGGAGGAGATCGAGGGCGCCATCGGTGCCCCGCGTCGTCTGATCAGCGGGACCGCCGTGGTCGCGCCTGCCACCTGCGACCGGTCGGCACCCGAGTCGCTCTCAAGCCCGCCGCGTCGGCGGCCGAGAGAGGGAACGTGACGATTCCGCTGGACACCCAGAGGCGCATCGCGCGCCACGAGGTCCACCACCGCTCCACGGGGGACCCACGTCCGCGTCCCTACGACCGAGCGCCCCTGCCCGGGGAGAACCGGACCATCGTCGTCGCGGAGGACGATGCCAGCTGCCGCTTGGCCCTGCGCCACTACTTCGAACGGGCCGGGTACCGCGTCAGCGAGGCCGCCGACGGGCCGTCCTCGCTGCGGGCCGTGTTCCAGAGCTCGGCCGACCTGGTGCTGCTCGACCTCGGGTTGCCCGGGTTCGACGGCCTCGACGTCCTGGCCAAGATCCGGCGCGACAGTGGCGTCCCCGTGATCGTGTGCTCGGGACGCGACTCGGAGCACGAGCGCATCCGTTCGCTCGACCTCGGCGCCGACGACTTCGTGGTCAAGCCGTTCTCCTTCGCCGAGCTCGAGGCCAGAGTCAGGGCGGTGCTACGCCGGGGGGCGCACGCGCCGGTGAATCGACGCCTGCACCACGGCGACCTGGTCATCGACCGCGACACGCGGGCCGTGCTGCTCCACGACACTGCGGTCCCGATGACGCGCAAGGAGTTCGACCTGCTCGCGTTCTTGGCGGCGTCGCCCGGGCGGGTCTTCTCCCGCCAGGAGCTGCTCGAGAGGGTCTGGGCGTCGACCGACGAGTGGCAGGGATGCTCGACCGTCACCGAGCACGTGCGCCGCATCCGCCTCAAGATCGAGGACGACCCGAACCAGCCGCGCTGGATCGCCACCGCACGCGGTATCGGGTACCGGTTCTGCGCGCCGGGCTGACCTCGCCGGGCCGACGGTGCCCGTCACGCGCACGCGGCCTTCCGTGACGCGCCCACGAGCGACAGAGCGACAGAGCGACAACCCGGCCGCAACTTCGCACCACGCCACCACAACATTTGGTCCGAAAGGCCTATTGAGCTGGTGCGACGCTGCGACGACACTGATGACACGGGACGCGAACCCATCGCGGCGGGGACCAATACCGGCTGGGTGTGCGCCGCGTCAGAGTGCCGTGCGACGACGCGCGGCAAGATGAGGGGGACGTCCAAATGATGCACGGCTCGCCAAGCCGGCACGCCCGCCGAGCGGGCAATGACTTCGAGGCCGTGCGGCCATGAACCCGCCCGTCGACCTTCACGCCCGCGTGCCGTTCCCCCGCGACCTGCGGACCGAAGAGCCCGAGCGCCTGCCGTCGCCCCGCGTCGACACGACCCGGACCATCCTCGTGGCGGAGGACGACAGCTCCTATCGCCTGGGCCTGCGGCGCTACCTCGAGCACTCCGAGTACCACGTGATCGAGGCCGAGAGCATGGCGTCGTCGTTGCGCGCCGTCTTCCGCCAAGAGGCCGACCTCGTGATCCTGGACCTCGACCGCGACGGCGGCACCGCTGAGGTCCTGACCAAGATCCGGCGCCGCAGCACGGTGCCGGTCATCGTGTGCTCGGGGCGCGCCTCCGAACACGACCGGGTGCGCCTGCTCAACCTCGGCGCCGACGACTTCGTCCCCAAGCCGTACTCCCTGGCCGAGCTGGAGGCGCGGGTCCGCGCCGTGCTGCGCCGGGGCAGTGCCGCACCGACCACGACCTTGGACCTCGGTGAGCTGATCATCGACCGGGGGACCCGCACGGTCACCATCGCCGACGCCGAAGTGGCCATGACGCGCAAGGAGTTCGATCTTCTGGCCTTCCTGGCCACGTGCCCCGGCCGCGTGTTCTCACGCGAGGAGCTGCTCGAGCGGGTGTGGGGCTCCACCAGCCGCTGGCAGGGCTGCTCGACCGTGACCGAGCACGTGCGGAGGGTCCGGCTGAAGATCGAGAGCGACCCGGAGAAGCCACGCTGGATCACCACCGTCCGCGGCATCGGCTACCGGTTCGCCGCGGCGAACGCGGCGTAGGCGCGCCCGGCTGCGGCCGAGCCCGAAGGTCGTGGCGACCAGGCCGCCGGGCGCCGGCGTGCGTCGCCCGGCGGCGCTGCCGCGGGGGACGCGAAAATTGTCGAACCGTTGTGATTTCACCCCCAAAACGGTCCGTATGGCCCCCCTGCAATACCCGTGTCGACCCTCGCAATTGGGGGTCTCGGTGGGCGAAAATGGACGCCTCGGATCGCGAGGGGGGATCGACGGATGGCGATTGACGTCAGTGGCGCGCCGCCCGTAAGCAGGCCCAGGGCCCAGGGCCAGTGGCCCATGGCGGGGCGGTCACGCGAGCTCCAACTGCTGCGCGAGGCCATCCGCGAGCGCCGTGGTGCGGTCATCGAGGGGCCCGCCGGGAGCGGGAAGACCGTGCTCGCCCACGCCGGCATCGAGTTCGCGGAGGACCAGGGAATGTCCGTCGCCCTCCTGGCCGGCACCGAGGCGGCGCAGCCGTACCCCTTCGGGGCCTTCGCGTCGCTGTTGCCGCCCGGGCTGGCCGCAGTCGGGCCCGACTCGCAAGCCGACCTCCTCCGCTACTACGCCCGCGAGCTCCTCGAGTCAGCCGGAGGACGGCCGCTCCTGCTCGTCGTCGACGACGCGCACCTGCTCGACAACGGCTCGTCGATGCTGATGCACCAGCTGTCCCTCAACTCCTCGGCGGCGGTGCTGGCGTGCGTCCTCACGGCGGCGCCGCCGGCCCATCCCCTGCACGACCCGGCGGTCGCGTTGTGGAAGGACCACGACGCGGCGCGCCTCGAGCTCACGCCGTTGACGGACGACTCGATCGAGGAGCTCCTCCACGCCGTGCTCGGCGGACCCGTCGACGCCGCCTCGCTGCGCCAGATCGCCGACCACACACTGGGCGACCCGCTGTATCTCCGCGAGATGGTGACGGGCGCCCTGGAGAGCCGCGCCCTCAGCGACGAGAGCGGCGTCTGGCGGCTCCGGGCGCCGCTGCAGCCGACGTCGCGACTGACCGAGCTGGTCAACCTGCGACTCGGGTATCTGAGCGAGGCCGAGCGTCACGTGCTCGAGCTCACGGCGATCGGCGAGCCGCTGGCCCAACCCACCCTCGACCGGCTCACCGAGCGTCTGGCGGTCGAGTCCCTCGAGGACAAGGGTTTCCTGACGAGCCGCATGGACGGCCGGCGCCTGCAGATCTGCCTAGCCCACCCGGTGCTCTCCGACGTGGTGCGCGCCGGCATCACCCCGCGTCGCGAACGCGCGCTCGCTCGTGCGCTGGCCGAGGCGTCGGGCGGCCGCCGCCAAGAGGACACGCTCTTATTGGCGTCGTTGCGCCTCGTCGGGGGCGGCGGCAACGCCGAGCTGCTCTTGGCCGGGGCGAAAGCGGCGCGCGACCAGCGCGACTTCGCGCTCACAGAGCGGCTAGCCCGCGCCGCGATCGAGCAGGTGGGGCCGGGCCAAGCCTTCGAGGCACGGCTCTTGGCCGCGGAGTCGGCGCACGTCGACGGCCGGCATCAGGACGCCGAGCGGGAGCTCGACGCCCTCGGCGCCGATGCCGCCACCGCCACCGAACGCATCCGCGTCGCCCTCTTGCGCTTCGACCTCGCCTACTTCTCGCGGGGCACCGCCGACGTGGCGGTCATCGACACCCTCCTCAGGACCGCGGTCGACCCGGCCTGGCGCGGTGAACTGCTGGCGCGGCGCCTCTGCATGAACGGCGCGACCCGCGGGCGCGCGCCGTCATCGAGTCGGTCCCCGTGCCGCTGGAGCACGGCGCGGGGACGCCGCGCTCGAGCTTGCACTCGGTCGTCGGAGGGTTCCTCGCTCGCAGTGGCCGACTGGAGGAGGCGCTCCGCGTCCTCGCAGTCCCGGTCGGCACTGCGTTGGAGCCGGTCGATGTGATCGCGGCGGAGCCGTGGAGCCCCTTCGGGAACCGCGCGCTCGCGCTGGTCGGCCTCGGCCGCCTCGAGGAGGCCGACGTGTTGATCGACGGGGTACGCGAGGGTGCGACCTCGGCCGCGGCATCACCAGAGAGCGCCGTCGTGGCCGCGTCCTTGGCGGCGCTGCGACTCGAGCAAGGCCGCGTGCAGAGCGCGTTCTTGGAAGCCGCCAGCGCCACCGGGACCTTCCTCGATCTGGGCCTGCCCGTGGCGGCGCGTCGCTGCTACGCCCAGTCCGCCACGGCACTGGCGCTGGCGGGCGTCGCCACCAAGGCGGGCGAGACGCTGGCCGAGCTCGATGCGCTCGATCTGCCCACGGACCTCTCCTACGAGGTCGAGGTCATGGTGGCCCGTGGGTGGGTCTGGGCCGCCGGTGGGGACATGGCGACGGCGCGCCGGAACCTCGAAGTGGCCGCCGAGCTCGGCGTCGAAGTCGGCGACCTGCTGGGTGCGACCACCGCCCTCCACGGGTTGGCGCGCATGGGACGGGCCCGACAGGTCCTCGACCAGTTGGGACAGCTGGCCGAGCGCGTGGACGGGGATCTGACCGCGGCGCGCCTCACCTATGCGCTCGGCGCGGCGAACCGCGACAGCGGCGTCCTCGAGGAGGCCGCGGCGCGCTTCGAGTCCCTCGGCGCACACCTCTACGCGGCCGAGGCCCTCGGCGAGTCGGCGGTCCACCTGCGGCGGGGCGGCCTGAGCCGCGAGGCGGCGGCGAACCAGCAGCGGGCCGCCCGGTTGCTCGCCCGGTGCGAAGGCGCCGTCACCCCCTTCGTCCGCTCCATCGGCGCCCGGGCCCAACTGACGCCGGCCGAACTGGACACCGCACTCCAGGCGGCGGCGGGCAGCACCGACAAGCAGATCGCCGAGCTGATGCACCTCTCCGTGCGCACGGTCGAGAACCGGCTCCACCGGGCCTACCAGAAGCTCGGCCTCTCCCATCGTCGGGAACTGGCCGAGGCGCTCCGGGACCTGCCCGAGCCGTAAGAACGCCGCGCACGCAGGGCCAGAAGTCACGGCCGAGAGGTGACCTTGGCCTCTAGGGGGCGACGAGCTTTCACTCCAGACTGAACGGACAAGGAGGCACCCCGCCGATGCAGGCTCACGAGCGCCACCCCGACGAGACACGATGAGCAACGTTCCGGCCCAGGTGAACACGGGCGGCACGGCGGACTGGCGCCTGCGCTTCATCGAGGACATGGGTGGCCAGGTAGTGGTCCATGGCACACCGCGGGCCGTCATGCGCGTCCTGGGCTGGATGATCGTGTGCGACCCGCCGGAACAGACCGCCCCTCACATCCAAGCGGAGCTCTCGCTGTCGGCCGGGAGCGTCAGCACGTCCTTGCGCACGCTTTGTGACGTCGGCATCGTCGAAAAGGTGGCACGCCCAGGCGACCGCCGCATCTACTACCGGGTCAGCTCGCCGGGCTGGGAGCGAGTGCTGGAGTCGCGCTTCCGCGCCTTCACCGAGCTTCGCCGGGTGGCCGACCGGGCGCTCCAGGCCGCTGGAGACGAGGCGGACGACCGCCTCCACGAGATGCGCGACACCTACGCGCTCATGGAGGAGGGGACCCGAGAACTGCTGCGCCAGAGCCTGGAGCGCAACCTCGGGACCCCAGCCGGGACCACGCCGCTGCACCGCCCCACCTGAGGGGGCCGGCCGCGTGGCGCGTCAGCGTGCCGCCTCCCAGATGGCCCAGCCGGTGAGCCCGAACAGCACGACCGCGGTGACGATCCGCACGGTGGCGATGTTCACGAACCGCAGCACGCTCTGGCCGGCGAGGACGGCCAGCGCCGCCACGGCCCAGAGCGCCAGCACGGCGCCGACGCCCACGGAGAGCGGGTCGTGGTAGTGCGCCGCCAGGTTCGCCGTGAGGATCTGGGTGAGGTCACCCCATTCGGCGATGAAGATGACGAGGAACGCCGTGAAGAGGACGCGCTGGTGCGAGTCGACCTCCCGCTCGACCAACTCCTCTTCGTCGCGGGCCTTGCGCGCCTCTCGGAGTGCCAGGAGGCCGCCGACGAAGAAGATCGCTGCCACGGTCACCTCCAGCGCCCGGTGCGGCAGGAGATGAAACAGCGCCACGCCGATCGTCACCGCGATGACGACGTGCACCGTGAACGCCGCAGCGGCACCGAGCCAGACCACGAGGGGCCGGCCGCGCGTGGAGAGCACCAGCGAGGCGAACATCGTCTTGTCCGGCAGCTCGCCCAAGAAGACGATCGGGAAGACGGCGAGAATGACGCCGAGTTGCACGAGGACCTTTCTGTCCCCGACGAACGTAGTCGGAGAGCCCGGGCGTGCCGCCCACGGACCGCACGTCCGCGGCGACACGGCGCTAACCGGGCGCCGCACCGTCCCGGCGGGGCAGCATGTCCAACATCGACCGCGCGGTCAGCGCGTACACCGTCTCGTCGTCGTGCCGGCGCCAGAGGTCCATCAGCTCGTCCGATACCGGGTCGCAGCCGTAGCGCATCGGGCCCGACGAGTCCAAGATGGCGTCGACGATCACCGCGGCCGCCGAAGCCGGCTCCACGACGCGTGGGTCGGCGTGCGCGCGCCGCAGCTCGCCGGCGACGTCGGCCAGCTCTCGATAGTCCGAGAACCTCTCCGCAGCCTGCTCGCCGGTGCTGAGGCGGAACATGTCGGTGTCGATGGGACCGGGCAGGATCTCGACGACCCGGATGCCGAACGGCGCAACCTCGACGCGCAGGCTGTCGCCGAAGGCGGAGGCTGCCGCCTTGGAGGCGCGGTACGCCGAGAAGAACGGCACCGCGGCGATGATCGAGGACGACGTGACGTTGCAGACCACCGAAGGGCGGTTGGCGCGGAGCACCGGGATCGCCGCCGCGGTGAGCGCCACCATGCCGAAGACGTTGGTCTCGAACATGCGGCGCCAGTCCCCGATGTCGGCGTGCTCGACCGGCAGGTAGTCGGTGTCGATCCCGGCGTTGTTGACCAGCACCCGCAGGTCGCCGGGCAGGTCGAAGGTCGACGGGTCCGTGACGTCGAGACGCCGGACCTCGAGACGTCCATCGGACTCCGCCGCCAGGCCCGCCCCTGCGGCCGGGTCCCGCATGGTGGCGATGGTGTCGAAGCCGCGACGCGCCAACTCGAGCGCTACGGCCCGCCCGATGCCGCGGCTGGCACCGGTGACGAGGGCGCGACCGGAGGTCTCCATGGCGGCGATTCTGTCGCAACGCCGGGGGTAGCGTCGGCTCGTGGGCGTCTACAACGACCAGGTCGTGCCCCGGATGGTGGAGTGGTGCTGCGGCTCGAGCGGCTTCGACAAATGGCGTGCGCGCGCCACGGAGGCCCTGTCGGGACGCCTGGTCGAGATCGGCTTCGGGTCGGGGCTGAACGTCCCGCTCTACCCGCCCGGTGTCGACGCCGTGCTCGCGGTCGAGCCGTCCCTCGTGGCACGCCGCCGGGCCGAGCCACGCATCAGCGCCGCAACCGTTCCGGTCGAGCACGTGGGCCTGGACGGGCAGTCCCTGCCCCTCGACGACGCCAGCTGCGATACCGCGCTCTGCACCTTCACGCTGTGCACGGTGCCCGACCCGGCGCAGGCGCTCCGTGAGCTGTGGCGAGTGCTCAAGCCGACCGGCACCGTCCATTTCTTGGAGCACGGGCTGTCACCCGACCCCGGCGTCGCCAAGTGGCAGCACCGGATCGACCCCGTGCAGCGACGGGTGGCCGACGGGTGCCACCTCACCCGCAATCCGTCACGGCTCGTGGAGCAGGCCGGCTTCGAGATGCGCCAGAACGAGCAGAGCTACGTCAAAGGACCCAAGCCGTGGTGCTGGCTGACCCTGGGCGTCGCCGCGAAGCCAGCCGCGGCCTCGTCGTGAGGTAGCCGAGCGCCGCTTCGGCGACCGTCCCCACAACCGGCGCAGCGACATCGATCCCCGGCGCGCCCTGGCTACGTTGGGGCGCCTAATGGGGGCCACCGACACCATGACCGGCGGCGTCCGGACGCGCCGGCACCTAGCCACCGTGGCCATCGCGCTGGCGTCCACGCTGGTGGCCGCGCTCGCCCTGGCCGCCTGCTCCTCCTCTCCCACCAGCACAGGCACCGCGCTGAGCGACCCGTCGCAGTCGGTCCTGCCGAGCCCCAATTACCCCGACTCCTGCGCGCCGGTAGGTGGGGACTCGTCGAACACGTGCCTCCGCCTCACGCTCGACGCCATCGACACCGCCCGGGCCGCTGAAGGCCTGGGGCCGATGGTCCTGCCGGCAGACTTCGCACACCTGTCCGTGCCCGAGCAGCTGTTCGTGGCGCTCAACCGCGAACGCGTCGACCGCGGGCTGGCACCCATTGCCGGCCTGACCGCAGCGCTCGACGCCGATGCGCAGAAGGGTGCCGGCGTGGCACAGCTCCCGCCCGGGCCCGGTCACGCCTACGCGTCGGTCAGTGCCGAGTGGATCGGGGCCGTCGACAACGGGCTCGACGCCGACTTCCAGTGGATGTACGACGACGGGCCCGATAGCGGCGTGCCGGACTGCTCGCACACGCAGACGTCGGGATGCTGGGCTGACCGCCAGATCGTGCTGCAGCGCTTCGGCTCGCGCGACCTCGTGATGGGCGCCGCCTTCGACCCGAACGGCGACACCTCAGCGAGCGACCGGGGAGGCTCGTCGCTCGCGGCGACCCTGGCCGTGGACAACCGCCCGGGCCCCTACGTGTATTCGTGGCGCGACGCGCTGGCCGCCTCCGAGCGGGGCACGCTGCGGCCCTTGCGCACCGTGCCGGCGTCCGAGTCCAACTCCGGCGTCGCCGACCCGTCGGGCAACGTGCAACCGGACCCCGACTACACGCGTATCTGCTCGGACAACGGCATCGACAACTCCCCCGCCTGTATCGACGCCACGCTCGCCGCCATCAACCACGCCCACGCCCTCGAATCCATCCGGCCCATGGTGCTGCCGGCCGGCTTCGCCCAACTCTCCGTTCCCGACCAGCTCTTCGTGGCGGTGAACCTCGAACGCGTCGACCGCGGCCTGCCTCCCTTCAACGGCCTCACGGCGGGATTGAACGCCAACGCGCAACGCGGCGCCGACGACGCCAACGACCCGCCCGATCCCGGACCGGCGTACGTCCTCGACGACGCCGAGTGGGCCGGCGGTTCGTCCAACGGGCTCGATGCGGTCTACGGCTGGATGTACGACGACGGCTACAACAGCGGCAACCTCGACTGCCTGCGGCGCGCCGCCCCGGGCTGCTGGGGCCACCGCAAGGGCATCCTCGACGACTTCGGCTCCGGCCCGAACCTCGTGATGGGCGCCGCGCTCGACACGACGGGCGACAACCACGACGGCGACAACGGCGGGACGTCGATGGCGGTCACGCTCGGCGTCGCGGGCGCCCCCGCCCTTGCGCTCACCTACAGCTGGAGCCAGGTCCTGGCCGCGCTGCCCGCCACCTCGGGGGCGCCCGGCGCGTCCGGCTGAGCGGTCCTCGACCGCCGGCGGGCCCGACCTATCCTGGCCCGCGTGGCGCACGAGACCGACGACGCGACGCAGGTGCAGCTCTACGTCAACGACGCATGCTCCAAGTGCCGCTCCGCCCTCGCCATCCTCGATGAGCGCTCGGTCAAGGCGCGCCACGTCCACTATCTCGAGGACCCGCCGACGCGCGCCGACCTCGAGCGGCTGATGCGCCAACTCGCGATCGACGACCCACGCCTGATGATGCGGACGGGCGAGGCCGTCTATCGCGAGCTCGGCCTGGCCGACGCCACGTCCGACGCGCTTCTGGCGGCCATCACCGCACACCCGATCCTCTTGGAACGGCCGATCTTCGTCGTGGGCGACCGGGCCGTCGTGGCCCGCCCGCCCGAACGCCTGCTCGAAATCCTCTGACGCCATCCGGGCGCGCAACGGCGGCTGCCTTTATGGTTGGCGCACCCGCACCCACGACCGCAGGAGGACGGGCATGACGCCGCAGCTGCTGATCTTCGGCATCCTTGGCCTGGCGACCATCGCGGTGGCCATCTACGTGAACCGCCGCCTCTTTGCGCCCGGCAACGGCGCCGGCCGCGTCACCCCGCTCGAGGCCGTCTACTACGTGGTCGGCGTCTGTTCGATCGTCCTCGGGTGGTATTTCAACGTGCGCTACTCGCACACGTACCACAACGCGAATTACTGGAACTACACCAAGATGCTGTTCACCAACTGGGCCGCCGACTCGGCCGCCCAGGACTACGTCATCGTGAACGTGGTGCTGATGCCGCTCTGGACGATCGTCGAGGGGACGCGGCGCGGCCTCAAGTGGGCGTGGATCTTCTTCGTGATGAGCCTCTTCACGAGCCTGGCCTTCTCCATCGCGCTGTTCCTCGCCTTCATGGAGCGCCAGCTGCGCTACAACAACGCCCTCGCTCAGGCGCCAGCCGTCCCGGCGGTGCCGGCACCGGCGCCGTCCAGGACCTCGTAGCCGCAGTTGTAGCCCGGGATGAACGTGACGCCGGGCCCGCCGTGGCACCCGGCGCCGCAGAGATACAGCCCCGACACCGGCACCGGGTTGTCGGGCCACCCGCGCGGCCCCGGTCGGAACGGCCCCATGAACTCGGGCTGGAGGAGCCCGTGCGTGAAGTCGCCGCCGGTGCAGCCGAACATCAGCTCGTAGGTGAAGGCCGGGTAGTTGAGCTGGCGCTCGATCAGGTCCGGGAAGTTCGGCGCCACCCTCGCGATCTTGGCCACCATGCGCGCCGCCATCTCGTCGCGCAGGCGGTTCTGCGTCTCGCGGTCGCTGGCCACGGGCAGGTAGAAGGCGAAGCTGCTCGCCGCGTGCTTGCCCTCGGGCGCCAGCGAGGGATCGTCCAGCGAGGGGATCTGCAGGTTGAACGACGGCGACGCCGGCACATGGCCGCGCACGCACCCCTCGAAGTCGCGCTGCATCTCCTCGGCCGTGCCGAAGAAGGTGACGTTGCGGGCGTACGACGTCTGGTTGAGCTCCTCGTAGGGGGCGCGGTACTCGGGCAGCCCGTTGAGGGCGAAGTGCGCCTGGAAGTAGGCGGCCCGGTGGTCGATGGCACCGACGCGCCGCACGAACCCTTCCGGCAGCGCCTCGGGGTCGAGCAGGTGACAGAACGTCGCCGTCGGGTCGAGGTTGGAGACCACGACGGGCGCGGTGACCACCTCGCCCTCGCCGAGCTCGACGCCGCGCGACCGCGCCGCCGTCGACCACGATGCGCGTCACCTTGGTATGACGCCGCAACTCGCCCCCGTGGCGCTCGAAGAGCCCTAAGAGGTGGTCGGCCATGGTGCCGAGGCCGCCGCGTACCTTGGACATCGTGGCGGTGCCGGGGGACGCCAGTGCGAAGGCCAGGCAGAGCGCGCTGCCCGGCGAGTACGGGCCGCGGTAGGTGGAGTTGACGGCGAGGAAGCTCAGCATGCTGCGCACCGGTGCATGCTTCACCGGGTCGGGCAGGAAGCGGTCCACGACGTCCATGACGCTGCCGAACATGGCGACGCGCAGGGCCTCACGCTCCGCCTCGTTCGCCACGCCGGCCCACATCTCGTCCAGCGACTTCGGCGGCTTGCGCACGTCGAAGCGCCCGATGGCGCGCGCCGGCGCGTCGGCCCACGCCGCCACCTCGGCCATGCCGAGGACCGCCTCGATCCCGAGGGTCTCGCCCAGGTGCTCGAGCAGACGCTCGGGATCCGAGTACAAGAGGATGGGCGGCGCGTCGTCGGCGCCGATGCTGGCCGACTGCACCTCGGGCTCGTAGATCGGGCACGCTCCCAGCTCGAGGTCCTCGTAGATCTCGTTGGGCACGGGGAACTGGATCGATCCGGCCAGCTCGAAGCGGTAGCCGCGGATGAGCTCGGTGGTGGAGGCCATGCCGCCGATGAAGTGGTTCTTCTCCAGGCAGAGGACGCGCAGGCCGCCCCGCGCCATCACCGCAGCCGCCGTGAGGCCGTTGTGTCCGGCGCCGATGACGATCGCGTCGTAGTCCGACATTGGGCGGCACGTTAGCGAACCGCCTGCTCGTCTGCGCCGGTCCTAGCGCTTCGCCCTGATCTGCGCGGGGCGCTCGGAGGCGAAGTGCTCGGCGCAGCGGTCCGAGCAGAAGTACACGCGTTGGCCGTCGTGGGTGGCCGACGCCGGCGCGTGCGCCAGCTCGACCTGCATCCCGCACACCGGATCGCGGGCGTAGCGCCCCGAGCTGCCGAGGCGCTCGCGGTTGCGGTAGAGCCAGTACAGGACGCCGAACACGAGCAGGAACACGATGTTCAGGTAGGTCGTGTAGTTCCACGAGAAGCCGACGGAGACCACCGTGGCCGGCCGGTGGGTCGGGACGGCGCCGGCGGCGCGGAAGAGGAACTCGGTCAGGAGACCGGCCGTGGACATGAGGGCCCAGAAGACGACGAGCATCCGCAGCATCAGGCGCGTGCCGTAGTAGCGGCGGTAGATGAGCAGGAGCGGGAACGTGATCAGGTCGGCGAAGAGGAACGCGATCACGCCGCCGAACGAGATCCCGCCGTGCCACAGCGCCGCGGCCAGGGGCACGTTGCCGATGGAGCAGACGAAGCTGATGATCGCGATGAACGGGCCCACCAACGCGTTCTCGATGCTCGTCCAGACCCCGTGTCCGCTGATGAACACGGCCTGCCAGACGGACGTCGGCACCAGGACGGCCAGAAAGCCGGCCACCACGTACCCGATGACGAGCTCGCGCCGCACCATGGTCAGGTCGGCCATTGTGTACGTCGCGCTGTCGGCCCATTTGGCCGGTGACCGCAGGCCGGTCCGCCGAGACGCGGGCTCCGTCGCTTCGCCGTGCGGCGCGTCGATCTCCGGGGCGTGGTCGTGCTCGTTGCCGTGCCCGCCGGCATCGGCGGCCTCGAGGCGCGCCCGGGCGTCGACGACGAGCTTCCCGCGCAGCCACAGGGCCCCGAGCGTGGCCAGGAGGAAGATCATGATGATGCCGCCGACGAACTCGCTCACGGCGAACTGCCACCCCAGGAGGACGATCAACACGATGCCCAGCTCGATCACCAGATTGGTCGACGCGAACATGAAGACCATTGCGGCGATGTAGTCGGCGCCGCGCGAAGAGCGACTTCGCCATGGCGGTCGCCGCGTAGGAACACGACGACGAGACCATGCCGAAGCCGGTGGCACGGGCGACGGCCGCAGGACGGTGGTCGCCCAGCTTCCGGCGCAGCGCGTCACGGCTGGCGAACGTCTGGACCGCGCCGGAGATGCCGAAGCCGAGGACGAGCGGCCACAGGGTGGCCCAGAACATGAAGAAGCCCTCGCGCAAGGACCGCCCGATGTCGACCAGCACGCCGGCCGTGGCGAGCGCGGGCGTCATGACGCTCAGGAGCGGACGAGTCGCCCGATCGCGGCGGACGCCTCGTTGAGCTTCTCGGTCGCCTCGTCGCCGCCCTGGCGCACGGCGTCGGAGACGCAGTGGGCGAGGTGGTCATCGAGCAGCCCCAGGGCCACCGCCTGCAGCGCCTTGGTGGCCGCCGAGACCTGCTCGAGGATGTCGATGCAGTAGCGGTCCTCGTCGACCATGCGCTGGATGCCGCGCACCTGGCCCTCCACCCGACGCAGGCGCTTTTGGACCGCTTCCTTGTTGTCGATGTAGCCCGGCCGCATGGCGTCCTCCCGCTCGTCGCTGGTACCCAATACCCCCATAGGGTATATGCGAACCGGGGCGACGTGACCCGCCGGAGTCCTGCGGTCCGGCCTGAGGGCCTACCCCTCGGGGCCGGCTGTGGCGTCGTCGCCCAGGCCGTGGCGGTGGGCGTAGACCGCCGCCTGGGCCCGGTCGCGGCTGCCCGTCTTGGCGAAGATCCGGTTGACGTGCGTCTTGACCGTGGTCTCGGCCACGTACAGCCGCTCGGCGATCTCGTGGTTGGACAGGCCCGAGGCGATGAGCGCCAACACCTCGACCTCGCGGTCGGTCAGCCCGTCGGGGAGGGGCGGCGCGGCCGGGGCCCTGGTGACGCCCTGCTGCGCCGCCCGTAGGAGCGTCGCCTGCACGGAGGGGTCGAGGACGGCCTGGCCGGCGGCGGTCGCTTCGAGGGCCCGCCGGATGTCCTCGCGGGCGGCGTCCTTGGTCAGGTAGCCGGACGCGCCGGCGGACAGCGCGGCCACGATCGACTCGTCGTCGGCGTACGTGGTGAGGACCACCACCGCCACGTCAGGATGGTGCTCTCGGATGGCGCGCGTCGCCTCGACGCCGTCGACCTTCGGCATGCGCAGGTCCATCAGGACGACGTCGGGTCGCGCCGACTCCACGAGGCTGATCGCTTCGGCGCCATCGGTGGCGAGCCCGACGACCTCGGTGTCGTCGAAGGCCCCGACGATGATGGCGAGTCCCTCCCGCACGACGCGCTGGTCGTCGGCGATGAGGACTCTCACGAGGCCAGCGGGCCGTGGGAGCTCGACGGCAGCACAGGCGCCGCCACGGGTGCCGGCACCGTCGCGGCTGACGTGCCACCCGCCGGGGACCGGGCCGGCCTCGACCTCGCCACCGAGCAACGCCACACGTTCGGAGATCCCGCGCAACCCGAAGCCGCCACCGCTGCTCGCGAGCGGCCGCGCCGCGCCGTTCGTCGCGGGCACGTCGTTGTCGATGGTGACGGACACGCTCTCGAGGTCAAAGGCGAGTCGGATCGAGGCCGTTGCACCAGGAGCGTGCTTCACGACGTTGGTCAGCGCCTCCTGGGTCACCCGGTACAGCGCAAGGATCGTCTCGGGCGCGAGCGCCCGCACCTCGCCCGAGGTCTCGAGGGTTGCGGCGTGCTGCTCGGCGAGCCGGACCAGGCGCCGCTCCAGCGGCTCGGCGTCGTCGCGCAGGGCCTGCACGGCGCCGCGCGCCTCTTCGAGGCCCTCGCGCACCAACTGGCGCGTGCGCGCCAACTGCTCACGAACCTGAGGGCTCGTCCCCGGCTCGGCGTCGACGACGGTGGCGAACGCCTCGAGCTGGAGCGACAGCGCGGCGAGGGTGTGGGCGAGGACGTCGTGGAGCTCGCGGGCGAGATGATTGCGCTCGCCCAGCAGCTCCGCCCGGTTGCGCTCCACTTCGGCGCGCTCGGAGGCGAGCTCGAGCCTCGTCATCTGCGCCGCGTGTTCGATTGCCTGCCGGCGCGTCAGCCCCACCATGACCCCGGTGAACACCGCGGCCACCCCGCCCCACACGACGGCGAAGTTGTTGCCGTTGGCCAGCGTGGCCACGAGGACCGCCAGCGCACCGACACCACCTACCGTGACCGATGGGACGAACGACCAACGCGAGGCCGCGGCGAGCGTCGCCACGCCGACGAACACCAGGGCAATCGCTGAGATCGCTGCGAGCGCTCCCCCCGCCGCCGCCACCACGACGAGACACGCCCCGATGGCGAGCTCCGAGCTCGAGTTGCGGACGAGCACCCAGGCCGCCCAGGAGATGGCTGCGACAGCCAGCAGGACTACGGCGACGACCTTCTGCTCGTGCGAGTCGCCGCTCGGAATCCCGGTGAGGGACCCGAACACCAACAGCCCCAATCCCACAAGGGTGATGCCGTTGGCCAGGGTCCCCCACCGGGGTGGTACCTGATCGGGATCAGGAAAGAGGATCGTCACTGCTGTCCATCATGGACCGCAGGCCCGCCGAGACGGGGACCCGGCTGCGCACCGGAGGGAACCCCGCGGTGTCGCTCGGGCGTGGCTCCGGGGTCGTGCCCGAGGCCGTGACCGAAGGGGCACCCGGCGCTCCGTTGCTGAGCGAGTGGAAGCGCCACCCGAGGATGGCCGTGCGCATCGTCGCCTCGCTCAGCGCCATGAGGATCAGCGCCGCCGTCCACGCCGTGGCGCTGGTGATGCCGTGCGCTGCGCTGAAGTGCCCGATGGACGCGCCGCCACCGTGGCTGGCGTACAGCTGGAAGGCGAGTCGTCCACCCGTGCCGAGGATCCACAGTGCCGCGGCGGCGAAACCGGCCTTGGCCCAGATCGAGCCGTCGTCGGCCCGGCGGACCGAGGTGAACGAGCCGGCCAGCCCGCCGAGCGTCGCCCCGACGGCGGCGGCGCCAACGACGAGGAAGAGGTCGTTGTGCGCCGTGGGCACGCCCCGCAGGTATGTGTAGGCCACGTAGGACACGAGGCCCAGCGGCAACAGGAGGGCCTTGACGGTCAGCCGGCGCGCCCTGATCTGGATGAGGACCAGGCTGATGAGGGTTATGTCGATGAGGTAATCGGAAAAGGTCATGGACCCAGTGTCCGAAAATCGGCCTCCCGGGTCGTCAGTCCGTGGGTGTATTCCCGGGTGGACCCGACTCCACCCGGGCGAATCCCGGGCTCGGTCCGGAGGGGAATTCCGCCCTCTCGATGGCGCGAGGTGACGGCTCCACCGCTACCCGGCGGAGCCGTCACCTCACGAGTTCAGACGGGCTCGTCGCCCTTGATCGTCACCCGCTGGATGACCCGGTGCTGCTCGCCGAAGTCGCCGACGACCGAGTGCTGAGTCGCCCGGTTGTCCCAGAAGCCGAGGTCGCCCTCGGTCCAGTGGTAACGGACGACGAACTCGGGGCGCACCGAGTGGACGTAGAGGAAATCGAGCAGCGCGTCGCTCTCAGAGCGCTCGAGCTCGACGATGTGTGACGTGAAGCCCGGGTTGACGAACAGCGTCTTGGCCCCCGTCTCGGGGTGCGTGCGCACGACCGGGTGGACGACGGGCTCGAGCTTCGGCAGGTCCGCGCCTTCCCACTTGCCCTCGCCGACGCGCTCGAGCACCGGCGCGAACTGCGCGCTGCCGTCGTGCACGGCGTGCAGCGACCCGAGGAAGTCCTGGAGCGCGGGGCTGAGCGCTTCGTAGGCCGCCTGCTGGTTGGAGAACAGCGTGTCGCCGCCCGCGGAGGGGATGACCACGGCGCGCAGGATGGAGCCGGCCGGCGGACGCTGCACGAACGTCACGTCGGTGTGCCAGTGGATCCCCCGCTTCTTCGTGGCGACGTCGCCGTAGGCCGTGTAGAGCTCGCGGGACTTCGTGTAGTCGATCTCGAAGACGTTGGGGAAGCCGTCGACGCTCGGCACCACGGGATGACCCTCGGTGAGCTCGCCGAAGCGGCCGGCGAACGCCTGGTGCTCGGCCTCATCGAGGTGCTGGCCCGGGAAGAACACGACCTTGTGGTCGAGCCAGGCCTGGCGGATCCGCGCGATCGTGTCGTCGTCGGTCTCACGCAGGTCGACACCGTTGATCACGGCGCCGATGGAGCCAGAGAGGCGCGTGACCTCCAGGTCGGTTGCGGGCAAGGGTGGTCGTCATCTGACTCTCTCCTGTTCTGGGATTGGTTGGTGGTACAAGGAATCCGCATCCGGGTCGCCGTCGCCGTCCACGTCCACCGGTGACGGCGCGCTGGCGCTCTCGGCCGACTCGTCCACGCCCAGCTCGGTGAGGAGGCGGGACCGGAGGCGTCCGAAGGCGGGGTCGCTGCGTAGCCGAGGCCCCTCGAGGTCCACCGGCACGTCGAGGGAGAGCTGGCCTGTCGGTCAGGACGAGCACCCGGTCGGCGAGGAGCATCGCCTCGTCGACGTCGTGCGTCACGAGCAGGACGGCGGGGTGGTGACGCCGGCAGAGCTTGACGACCAATGCGTGCATGCGGATCCGGGTGAGGGCGTCGA
The DNA here is from genome assembly GCA_963783995.1 of uncultured Acidimicrobiaceae bacterium. Classification (GTDB taxonomy): domain Bacteria; phylum Actinomycetota; class Acidimicrobiia; order Acidimicrobiales; family RAAP-2; genus Bog-473. Next base: position 365,845 of record CAWAPU010000004.1, on the reverse strand, counting down.
GCGCGCCGAAGGGCTCGTCGAGCAGCAGGAGCTGGGGCTCGCGCACGAGCGCACGAGCGAGCGAGACCCGCTGCGCCTCGCCACCCGAGAGGGTCTTGGGCCAATCGTCCTCGTGGCCGTCGAGGCCGACCTCGTCGAGCGCGGCGCGGCCCGCGCGCGGCGGCGTCGCGTCCATCGAGCCCGAGGACGACGTTGGCGAGCACCTTGGCCCACGGCAGCAGCCGCGGCTCCTGGTAGACGACCGAGCGGCGCGCCGGCACGTAGAGCTCGCCGACGGCGCCCGGATCGAGCCCGGCCAGCGCCCGCAGGATCGTGCTCTTGCCCGACCCGCTGCGGCCGAGCAGCGCCACGAACTGGCGGCGCGGAATGGTGAAGTCGATGCCGCGCAGGACCTCGCGCTCGCCGAAGGTGCGGTGGAGGCCGCGGACCACCACCGCTGCGTCGGGGGGAAGGCCCGCTACCGGGACGCCGCCGGCCGGAGGTGTGAGGGTGGCGGTCATCGGCCCGGCTGCCAGCGGAGAAGAGCGCCCTCGAGACCGCGGACGAACACGTCGGTGAGCAGGCCCAAGATGGCGTAGCAGGCGAGGCACACGACGATCACGTTGGACTGGAAGTACGTCTGCGCCTGGATGATCAGATAGCCCGAGCCCGCTCGTCGCGTTGATCTGCTCGGCGAAGACGAGCAACAGCCAGGCGACGGCCATGGCGAGGCGGAGGCCGACGAGGAAGCCGGGCAGCGCTGCCGGCAGGACGATGCGCCGGATCCGCGCCATGCGGCCGAGTCCGACCACGTCCGCCAGCTCGCCGTAGCTCGGGTCGATGGAGCGGACGGCGGCGAAGGTGTTGATGTAGACGGGGAACATCACGCCGAGCGTGATCATCGAGATCTTCGCGGTCTCGCCGACACCGAGCCACAGGACGAACAGCGACTCGAGGCCGATGATGGGCACGAAGCGGAGCATCTGGACGTTGCCGTCGATGAGCTTCTCGCCGATGCGGCTGAGGCCCGCGGCGAGCGCGAGCGCGGCCCCGATCGGCACGCCGATCACCAGCCCCCAAAAGACGCGCTGGAGCGACGCCCACAGCGCGGACTCCAACGTGCCGTTGGCGAGGAGATGGGCCCCGGTTGAGACCACGGTCGTCGGCGCGGCGAGCTCCTGGGGCTCGATCCAGCCGAGGAGCGAGGCCAGCTCCCAGATGGCGATCAGGAGCGCCACGCCGATGAGGCGGCTGGGGCCGGCGGCACCTTGCAAACGGCGACGGCGGACCGGACGGTCGGTGGTCGCCGTCGGGAGGCGGACGAGAGCAGGAGGGGCTACGTCGTTCGCATCGCCGACGGGCGCGACGTCACCCGCCGGCGCCAACACCGTCGTGCGGGACAGCGAGATCGTCACGACGCCTGCGCCGTCGTGACGACGGAGTTGTAGCGCCCGTCGAACTCGGGGGCCACGCTGATGTGCGAGGGGATCGACCCGGCCGCCAGGTAGAGATTCGCCAGGTTCTGTTGTGCGCTCAAGATCGTGCCCGGCAGCGCAAAGAACTTGGTCGCTCCGACCAGCTTGGCCACGTACTCGGCCCGGGCCGGCTTGAGCCCGTACTGGCCTTCGTAGACCGTCTGGATGGCGGCCTGGGGGTGGGCGTTCAGGTACTGGTACGCCTTGATGAGGCGGGTGATGTAGTCGGCGACGGCCGCCGAGACGCCCTTGTTCGAAAGGGCGGAAGAAGTGGCGACCAAGAAGTCGGACTTCTCTGTCACCGCCGCGGGCCGGGCGATGACCTGCGCCGTCGGGTTCGCCTGGAGGTACGCGCTCAGGAGCGGCTCGACCTCGATGCCTGCATCGGCCGACCCGCCCTGGAGCGCGGCGGCGACCTGCGTGGCCGGCACGTTGACCGGCGTGATGTCCGAGAGGTTCAGCCCGGCCGTCTTGAGCCCTTCGAGCAGCGCCGACTCGAGTGCGGTGCCTTGTTGGAAGGCGACCCGCTTGCCCTTGAGGCCGGCCCACGACTTGATGGAGTGTTGTCCGGGGGACGAGACCAGGGAGTAGGAGCTCCCGGCGCTCGCCCAGCCGGCGATCGCGCTGACGTGCTGCCCGGCCGCCTGGGCGAAGATCAACGGGGTGCTCTGGATGAACCCGACGTCGAGCGAGCCCCCCTCGAAGGCCTGGAGCATGGGGGGACCGCCGACGAACTCCGAGTACTGGACTTGGTACGGGAGGTTCTGGTCCTCGTGTCCGAGGGACAGGACCGTGGAGAGGTTCTTGAGCTGCTCGCCGACGCGGAGGACCGTGCCCGGGGGGATGGCGGCCTCACGCGCCGCGGGTCGGTTGGCGGCGGACGCGGCGCCGAGCCCCAAAGTGGTCGAAGCGAGTGACGCCAACGCGCCGGCCAGTGCAATTCCTGCTCTTTTCTTCATTTCCCATTGATTTACTAAAGATGATGCACTTAGTCAAGTTTATTTCGAGAATCACACCCCTCTCGTCGTCATCGACGTGGCCCCGGTGACGGGACCGCGACGGGTCGGCGTCAGGACGAACGGCGTCGGTCGGCGGTCCTCGCCGCCACGCGTCCACGGCGCCGCACGCTGTCGCCGCGACACGGCATCTCGGCCGACGCAGACAGGCGCCCTCAGTGCGCTTCCCGAGCGTGCGACGCAGCGCGTGCACCCGACTCGACAAGCCACCCCGTCCCTTGTCGGTCGCCGCTGACGAGCGGATCGCAGCCACCTGAGCAGCCCGGTCGCACGCCCGCCGACGGGCGCAGGCTCCGCAGGCCCGCGTTAGGTTGGGGCGCCATGGGTAGCGAAGGACTGCACGAACCGGCCGAGTTGATCGGCGAGGCGACGATCGACCGCCATCGTGCCCTGACCTCCTTGGTCGAGGAGCTCGAGGCCGTCGACTGGTACGACCAACGGGTGCAAGCGACGAACGACGCGAGCCTGGCGGACGTCCTGGCGCACAACCGCGACGAGGAGAAGGAGCACGCGTCCATGACGCTCGAGTGGCTCCGGCGTCGTGACCCGGTGCTCGACCGCCACTTGCGGACCTATCTGTTCACATCCGAGCCGGTGACCGAGGTCGAGGCCGAAGCGGCCGCGGGCGGCGAAGCCGCCGCCGCGGCGAGCGGCTCACTCGGCATCGGAAGCCTGAAGGGAACCGAGTAATGGACCATCTCTACCGCGACCTGGCCCCGGTCTCCGAGGCCGCCTGGTCACAGATCGAGGACGAGGCCAAGAGCAGACTGGTCACGTACCTGGCGGCACGCAAGCTCGTTGACGTCGACGGCCCGCACGGCTGGGACTACTCCGTGATCAATCTCGGTCGCGTCGACGAGGTCGACAGCCCGGGAGAGGGCGTCCGCGCGCTGCGGCGCAACGTCCGCCCCGTGGTCGAGCTGCGGGTGGACTTCGCCATCTCACGTGAGGAGCTGGACGACGCCGACCGCGGCAACGACGCCATCGAGCTGCCCGAGCTCGATGAGGCCGTGCGACAGATCGCCTTGGCCGAGAATTCGTCGGTGTTCCACGGCTACGTGGCGGGCGGCATGCTGGGCATCACCGAGGAGAGCTCGCACGCTCCGTGCTCCATCGAGGCGGACATGGACCAGTACCCCAAGGTGGTGGCGCAGGCGACGGACAAGCTGCGCCAGGCCGGGATCGCCGGTCCGTACGGGCTGGCCATCGACCCGGCCATCTACACGGTGATCGTGGAGACGGCCGAGCACGGTGGGTACCTCCTGCTCGATCACCTGCGCCAGATCTTGGGCGGCCCGGTCGTGTGGGCCCCCGGCGTCGAAGGCGGCGTCGTCGTGAGCCAGCGCGGCGGCGACTTCTTGTTCCACCTCGGACAGGACCTCTCCATCGGCTACCGCGACCACGACGCGGACGTCGTGCGGCTCTACATCGAGGAGAGCTTCAGCTTCAGCGTGTTGGAGCCCGACGCCGCGGTGGCGCTCACCCGGGCGTAGTCGGGACGCCGATCGAGCCGTCGGTCGTCGGTAGGTGCGGCATGGCGGTGGACCAGACGCCGGCCGAGCAGTTGAAACGGCGGCTCCGGCACGACCTGGCCGCAGCGCTGAAGGCGAAGCAACGGGACGAGGCCCGTTCCCTTCCGGTGCCCGGTGGGAAGCCGACGTGACCGGTGCACGTTGCACCTCATGAGGGGCGACGAGAGGAGCCAGCTATGACGACCCCGCTGAACAAGGCGCTGTACACCGCCGAGGCCACCGTGAAGGGAGGGCGCGACGGGCACGGCCGGTCAGCCGATGGCGTCCTCGACCTGGACATCCGGCCCCCGGTCGAGTTGGGCGGACCGGGCGGCGGCACCAACCCCGAGGAGCTGTTCGCCCTCGGCTACTCCGCCTGCTTCCAGAGCGCCATGGGCGTCGTCGGTCGCCGGATGCACGTGGACACCAGCGATTCGGAGGTCACCGGTCGGGTGACGCTCGGCACGATCGACGGAGGGGCCTTCGGCATCGCCGTGGAACTCGACGTCCATATCCCGGGCGTCGACGCCGAGACGGCGGAGCAGGTGGTCAAGGGCGCGCACGAGGTGTGCCCCTACAGCAACGCCACGAGGGGCAACATCGACGTCACCCTGAAGGTGGTGTAATCGCCCCGGCGCTGGCGCCGGCGAGATCGTGCGCCGCTACAGGTCGCGCGATTCGACCGGCTGGCCGCCGACGGAACGGCGCACCGTGGCGTGCAGGCTGTTGGGAGTGAGCACCCCGAGGTAGCGGCCGTTCTCGACGACGGGGACCCAGTGGACGTCGTGCTGGAGCATCTCGCCGAACGCGGCGCGGAGCGACGTGCCGAGGGGCACCTGGACCTCGAAGGGCACCAAGTTGTCCTCGACCGAGCCGGTCAGGCTCGGCTCGAGGTCGACCCAGCCGCGCAGCCCGCCTCGGGCGTCGACCACGACGGCCCAGCGGCTGTCCGCACCGGCGGCGACAACCCGGGCGTCGAGCATCGACACGTCCGGCGAGACCTCGGGCGGGTGGAAGAGCGAGTCCGCGTCGGCCGGCATGACGGCCAGGCGACGGACGCCGCGATCGGTGCCGACGAAGTCCGCCACGAAGGAGGTGGCCGGCCGGCCCAGGACCTGGTTCGGGGTGTCGTACTGCTCGAGGTGCGCACCCTTCGACAAGACGGCGATCCGGTTGCCGAGAAGGGTCGCCTCGTCGATGTCGTGGGTCACGAAAACGATCGTCTTCTTGAGCTTCTCCTGCAGCTGCAGCAACTCTTGCTGGAGCCGCTTGCGCGTCACGGGGTCCACCGCCGCGAAGGGCTCGTCCATGAGGAGAATGGGGGGGTCGCCTCCGAGGGCGCGGGCGACACCCACCCGCTGACGCTCTCCGCCCGACAGCTCGTCGGGAAAACGGCGGCCATAACTGTCCGGGTCGAGACCCACCAGCTCGAGCAGCTCGACGACGCGCGCATCCACCCGCCTCTTGTCCCAACCGAGCAACCGCGGAACGGTGGCGACGTTGTCGCCGACTCGCCGATGCGGAAACAGCCCGCCCTGCTGGATGACGTAGCCGATCGTGCGACGAAGGTGCACCGGGTCCATCTTCAGCACGTCGGTGCCGTCGATCAGGATCCTTCCACTCGACGGCTCGATGAGGCGGTTGATCATGCGCAGCGTGGTCGTCTTGCCACAGCCCGATGGGCCGACGAGGACGCAGATCTCGCCGTCGGACATGGTCAGGCTCAGCTCGTTCACCGCGACGTAGTCGGCGCCGTAGCGCTTGGTCACCGCGTCGAGCGTGATCACCGGGCAGAGGTTACTGATCTTGGGCTTCTTCGCTGCCCTTTTCAGTCCCGAGCGAACGGAAGCCAGGTAACGTCGCCGGGGTGTTGCTCGGGACGAACCCGTTCTTCCGCTGGAGCTACATCACGAGCCAGTGGTCGGAAATCCAGAGCAATCTGGTACAACACATCGAGCTGACGGTCATCGCGGTGGCGATCGGGACGGTGCTCTCGATCCCACTGGCGGTCCTCGCGTGGCGCTACCGCATCATCCGGGCGCCAATCTTCGGGTTCGCCAGCTCGCTCTACATCATTCCGTCGCTGGCCCTCTTTGCGATCCTCGGTCCCGTCACGGGCTTCGTGCCCCCTTCGTCGTACGTCACGGCCGAGGTGGCACTCGTCGGCTACACGCTGTTGATCCTGATCTGGAACACGGTGGCCGGCCTGAACGCCGTGCCCGAAGATGCGCGGGACGCCGCGAAGGCGCTCGGCTACTCCCCGAACGCCGCGCTAGTGCGCGTCGACCTGCCGCTCGCACTGCCGTACATCTTTGCCGGGCTGCGGGTCGCCACGGCGACCGTCATCGGCCTCGTCACCATCACCGCCTTCATCGGACTCGGCGGCCTCGGACAACAGATCACGTACGGGTTCAACGCCCAGTACAACACGCCGATCATCGTCGGCTTGGTGTTCTCCATCGCGCTGGCCGCGGTCGCGGACCTCCTCATTGTCGCGGCCGAGCGGCTCGCCCTTCCATGGGCCCGGACCCGCCGCACCCGCGGCATCGGCTGACGTGTCGTTCTTCGCCCACGTCTTCGGCTGGCTCACGACGGAGAGCAATTGGACCGGTTCGCAAGGCATTCCGCTCCTGGCGTGGAACCAGCTGAAGCTTTCGGTGGCCGTGGTGGTGACGGCTTTGGTCCTCGGCGGAGGCCTCGGCGTCATCCTGGGGCACACCGGCCGCGGCGCGTTGGTCGCGGTCAACGCGGCGAACGCGTTCCGCGCCGTCCCGACGCTCGCCCTACTCACGCTCCTCGCGATCCAGCCTTCCATCTCCCTCAAGTGGGGTGGCTTCCTGGCCGCGTGGCTGGCCCTTACCGCGCTGGCCATCCCACCGATCCTCACGAACACGTACGTCGGCGTGCGCGAGGTCGACTCCGATGTGCGCGACGCGGCGAAAGGTATGGGCCTCAACGGCTGGCAGGTGCTCGGTACCGTCGAGGCGCCGCTCGCCGTGCCCTTCGTCATGGCCGGCGTCCGGACGGCGTCCATCGAGGTGGTGGCGACGTCGACCCTCGCCGCCTACGTGAGCTACGCGGACCTGGGCACCTACGTCTTCACCGGCCTGGACACCAACAACAACGTCGTCGCCTTCAGCGGTGCACTCCTGGTCGCCGTGATGGCGGGGCTGATGGCGCTGGTCTTGGGCATCCTGACCAGGGTGATCACGCCCAAGCCTCTCCGGCGGCGCCACGTCTTGCGGGCCACCTCCCGAACGGGCGCGCTCCGCCTCCCGGGCGCCTCGACCCGTTGATGACTTGCTATTTACGATGAACTTAGTCAGGATTTCATTTCCCTAACCGGCTCGTTACAGTGCCGTCACGTGGCCCAGGCGGGGCCGCCACCCGAGAGCGAAAAGGTGTCCCTCATCATGCGCTTCACACGTTTCCTCCTCGCCGGAACCTTTGCCGGCCTGACAGCCCTGGCCGCGACGCTCGCTATCCCGGCGGCGTCCGCTCCGGCCTCGGCCGCGGCCAGCAAGCCGACGATCATCATCGGCTCGACCAACTTCGAGGAGCAGGCCATCGTCTCGAATATCTGGACCGACGTCCTGAAAAAGGCGGGCTACCCAGTCACGTTGGAGCCGGCGTTGGGCACCCGGTCCATCGTGTTGCCGGCGATCGAGAAGGGCCAGATCAACCTCGAGCCCGACTACGCCGCCACGCTCCTCAACACCATCCACGGTGGGACGACCCAGGCGGCCGCGAGCAACATCGCGACGGCGATCCCGGCCGACCAGAAGGCGTTGGCCTCGTACGGCGTGACGGTGCTGCCGGCGTCGAAGGCGCTCGACACCAACGTCTTCGCGGTGACCAAGGCGACGGCGAACAAGGACCACCTGACGACGCTCTCGAGCCTGAAGCCGTACGCGTCAAAGCTCACGCTCGGCGGGCCGCCCGAGTGCCCGACCTTCCCCGGGTGCGAGCCCGGCCTTGAGAAGACCTACGGGCTCCACTTCGCCGGCTTCAAGTCGTTGGACGAGGCCGGGCCGCTCAGCGTCGCCGCCCTCAAGAACGGCGAGGTCCAGGTGGTCGAGCTGTTCTCGAGCAACGGGGCCGTGTCCTCGAACAACTTCGTCGCCCTGACCGACAACAAGCACCTCGAGGGCGCCGACTACATCGTCCCCGTCATCCGCAAGTCGGTGGACACGACCGGCGTCGCCAGCGCCCTCAACAAGATCGACCAGAAACTGACGACCGCAGCGATCGAGAAGCTGAACCTCGACGTCACGTCCAACCAGGAGCAGCCGGCTGCCGTGGCGCAGGCCTGGGTGACTTCGGTCGGCGGCTGACGCAGCCGGGAGTCCGCTTGCGCTAAGCGCCAGGCGCCAGGTCCGTCAGGAACTGGTCGGGATTGGGCGGCGTGTGCACGAAGGCGGCGATCACCGCAGCCACGACGCACGCCCCCGATCCCACGAGGAGCGCGACGCGGGCACCGCCTCTTGACGTAATCCATCCCGTCAGGAGGCTGCCGATGGGGGTCGTGCCGATATAGACGAAGACCCACAGCGCCATGACGCGCCCGCGGAAGGCGGCCGAACTGTGGAGCTGGAGGGTCGTCGAGCACATCGTGACGAAGAAGAACGCCGTCACGCCCGTCAGCACGAGCGTGACGCACGCGACGGCGACGTCGGGCGCCGCAGCGGTGGCCGCCAGGGTCACCGCGAAGCCGAGTGCCCCGACGAGGAGGTAGGGCCGTCTGGGGTGGCGCACCAGACCCACGGCCAGCGACCCGGTGATGGCGCCGATGGACAACATGGCGTTGAGCAACCCGTACGTGCCGCCGGAGCCGTGGAAGGTGTCCTTCGCCAGCACCGGCAGGATCACTGCGAAGTTGAAGGCGAACAGGCCGACGATCAACATCATCAGCAGCGGGAGCCACAGCTGCTGGCGACCGGCGGAATAGACCAGGGCCTGCCTGACGCCGTGATGTCCCGGCGGTTTGGGGCCGACCGTCTGGATGGGCCGGACGAGGATCAGCGCGGCGATCACGAAGATGTACGACAGAGCGTTGATGCCGAAACACACCGTCGTGCCGACGGTGACGATGAGAATGCCTGCGAGGGCGAGGCCGACGACGCGCGCTCCGTTGACCACGACGCCGTTGAGGCTGACCGCGCTGGAGAGGTCGGACGGATGCACGAGGCGACCCACGAAGGCCTGGCGCGCCGGCGAGTCGACGATCTGGACGACGCCGCCGGCGACGCCGAACGCGACGAGGGCAGGCACCGTCGCCTTGCCCGCCGCGGCGAAAGACCACAGGAAGGTGGCGAGGGCGCAAAAGAGGACTTGCGTGGTGAGGAGCAGCTCGCGCAGGTCGACCCGGTCGGCCACGACGACGCCCCAGGGGCCGAAGAGCAGCGAGGGGATCCCGGCGGCGACGACCAGGCCGAGGTCCTTGGCCGAGCCAGTCTGCTCGAGGACGAGCCAACCGATGGCGGTCTGTTGCAGGAAGGTGCCGCTGACCGACACGGCCTGCCCCGCGTAATAGATGCGGAACGGGCGGGAACGTAGCGCCCGGAACGAGTTGCGGCGAGCGGTCTTCGTCGGCACCGAGGTCTGTGTCGCGGTCGGAGTCGGCGTGTGCGCGGCGGCACGTGCTCCGCCACCATCGTCGGTCCCGACTCGGGCATGGCCGTCAGGCCTTCACGGTCCATGTGACATCGGGCCGGAACCTAACGAGTCACCGGTGCGCGCCAACGGACGTAGTGCGAGACTCTGACCTTCTTTCGACCACTGGAGGTCCGATGAGCACGAGCGGCGAGCAACCAGGGGACGGCAGCGGACGCGCCGACCTGCGACTCGAGGTCGTCGTCATCCCGGTGGGCGACGCCGACCGGTCCAAGGCGTTCTACGCCGGGCTGGGCTGGCGGCTCGACGCAGACCTCTCGTTCGACAACGGCGTCCGTATCGTGCAGTTCACGCCGCCGGGGTCGGACTGTTCGATCCAGTTCGGCGTGCAGCTGACGCCGGCCGCTCCCGGCACGGCGCATGCGCTGTATCTCGTCGTCGACGACATCGAGGTCGCCCGGGCGGAGCTCGCGGCGCGCGGCGCGTCGGTCAGCGCCGCGTTCCACGCCGGCACGCCGGGCGCGCAGTTCCAGAAGAACGACACGAGCGGGCGCGTCGAGGGGCCGGCTCCCGACCGCAAGACGTACTCGACGTTCGCCACCTTCGAGGACCCCGACGGCAACAGCTGGCTGCTCCAGGAGGTCACGAAGCGGCTGCCCGGTCGCATCGACGCCGGGGTCACGTCCTACGGCTCGGTGTCGGAGTTGGCGGACGCCATGCGTCGCGCCGAGGCGGCGCACGGCGAACACGAGAAGCGCATCGGCGCCGCCGACCCCGACTGGCCCGACTGGTACGCCGACTTCATGGCGCGCGAACAAGCCGGGCTCGAGCCGCCGACCTGAACGATGGCCCGACGCCGGAGGAGCCGCCCCGTGGGTGCCCCATCCGGCGCTGCGGCCACAGGTCCTAGGAGCCGATGAACTCCAGCATGTCCTTGTCGAGCGCGTCCTGGTAGTCCCCCCAGATGCCGTGTGACGCGCCGGGGTAGACCTTGAGCGTCCCCTTCTTGACGAGCTTGATCGACTTGTGGGCGGCGTCGCTGATCGGCACGATCTGGTCGTCGTCACCCTGGGCGATAAGGATCGGGACCTCGAGTGACTTGAGGTCCTCGGTCTGGTCGGTCTCGGAGAACGCCTTCACGCAGTCGTAGGCGGCGGCGAGGTTCACCAGCATGCCCTGGCGCCAGAAGTCGTCCTTCAGGCCCTGGGACACCTTGGACCCCGCGCGGTTGGCGCCGTAGAACGGGTCAGCCAGGTCCTTCCAGAACTGCGAGCGGTCCTTCAGCACGTTCTTGCGGATGTCGTCGAAGGCCTCGATCGGCGTGCCTTCGGGGTTGCTGTCCGACTTGACCATGATCGGCGGCACGGCGCCCGCCGTGATCACCTGGGTCACCCGGTCCTTGCCGACGGTGGCGGCGCACTTGACCACTTCACCGCCGCCCGTCGAGTGCCCGACCAACACGACGTCGTGCAGGTCGAGCTCATCGAGCAGCGTGCCGAGGTCCCGCGCGTAGGTCTCCATGTCGTTGCCCTGGTACGTCTTGCCCGAGCGCCCGTGTCCGCGCCGGTCGTGGGCGATCGCCCGGTAGCCCGCATCGGCGAACAGCTTCAACTCCACCTGCCAGGCGTCCGAGGACAAGGGCCATCCGTGGCTGAACACGACGGGCCGGCCGCGGCCCCCTTCGGTGTAATACATCTCGGTCCCATCGGAAGTCGTGACGTAAGGCACTTTCTCCTCCTTCCCGGGGGTCGCCCCTGCAGCGACCGACTCGCAGGAATTGGACCCTAGCGACGGGTCGCCCCGGGCGCTCCAGCCCGAGACGGAGCGGCGTCGCGGGGCGTAATGTCCTGCCGTCATGCAACCACCCGCCGACAACACGGCCCCCGAAGCCCAGAAGGTGCTGGCCCCCCTGACGACCGCCGCCATCTTCTTGGTAGTGACGATCCGGCCGGGCGACGACGGCGATGGCGCCCTGCGGGCGATGGGCGAGGACATCGGCGCGCTCGTTCGCTCCATCGGGTTCCGAGACCTGGAGGGCCAGCTCTCCTGTGTCATGGGCATCGGCTCGGAGGCGTGGGACCGGATCGTGGCGCCGGCGCCGCCGGGCACGCGGCCACTGGGCCTGCACGAGTTCGCCGCCATCGAGTCGGCGGGCCGGGTGGCGCCGTCGACCCCGGGCGACCTGCTCTTCCACATCCGGGCGATCCGCTTCGACCTGTGCTTCGAGTTGGCCGCCACGATCCTGCGGCGCCTGGGGCCCAACGTGGCGAGCGCCGACGAGGTCCACGGCTTCCGCTACTTCGAGGCACGGGACCTCCTCGGGTTCGTCGACGGAACCGAGAACCCGACCGGCGACGCCATGGCGGAGGCGGCGCTAATCGGTGCAGAGGACCCGGACTACGCAGGCGGGAGCTACGTCATCGTCCAGAAATACCTCCACGACCTCGACGCCTGGAATGCGCTGACGGTCGAGGCGCAGGAGCGGGTCATCGGCCGCACCAAGCTCGAGGACATCGAGTTCGACGACGACGTCAAGCCGGCCAACGCGCACATCGCGTTGAACGTGATCGAGGTGGACGGCGAAGAGATCGACATCCTGCGCGACAACATGCCGTTCGGCTCCGCCGCGTCCGGGGAGTTCGGCACGTACTTCATCGGCTACGCCCGGGACCCCGGGACGACCGAGGCGATGCTGCAGAACATGTTCGTGGGCAAGCCCGAGGGCAACTACGACGCCATCTTGGACTTCTCGACCGCCATCACCGGGTCGCTGTACTTCGTGCCGTCGCTGCCGCTGCTCGAGAGCCTCTCGGGGATCGAAGCCGCCACGGCAGGCGAGGCCGCTCCCCCACCGGCGCCGGATCCGGCTCCGGCCGCCAGCGACGGCTCGCTCGGGATCGGCTCGTTGCGCTGAGCGTGGCCGGGCCCTCGTCGGCCCGGCGGCGCTACTGGTCCGTACCGGAGAGCTGCCCCGACCACGAGGACGGCGGATCCGACGCCGGGAAGGATTCCTCCTCTTCCTCGTCGACCTCCGCATCCTGGTCCGGGCGCTCCTCGTCGGCGAGCCCGTCGTCCCCCGTCATGTCCGGCCTCCGTGCACGGACCAGAGCATAGGAGTTGGTGGACGCCGATCCAACTGGTGCTCCCGCTGCAAGGAGACGCACTCGACTGGCAAGATGCGCTGGGACTGGACGCTGGGAGCGAGACCATGAACCTGCAAACGGTGGTGATGAACGTCGGCGACCTCGACAAGTCGGTCGCCTTCTACCGCGACGTCCTGGGCTTCTCCGAGCTGGCGATGAAGGACCAACTGGCGGCCGTCCACGCCGCCGGCAACGACCACCCCCAGGTGATCGTCTTCCGAGAGATCGGCACCACTGGCCGCCTGGAGGGAGCGCGGCACCTCGGCATGCGCGCCTTGGTCGTGGAGGTCGATTCGGTCGAGGAGCTCGACCGCGTCGTCGCCGCGTTGGAAGAGCGGGGGCTCTTCGAGGCCCGGCGCGAGGGTGACGAGTGGCTCGCCGCGTTCGGCCATGACCCCGACGGCACGGCCGTCGCCGCCACCGCCAGCAAGCGCTCCACTCCCATCACACTCCAGGACTGGGCGGACCTCGACGAGGCGCTCTACGGCATCGGCGAGTAGGAGCCGGCTCCTCCTCAGGCCACCGCGTCGCTGCGGTGCGGCAGGACCCAACCCGGCCGCGGGAAGTGGCACGTGTAGCCGTTGGGGTAGCGCTCCAGGTAGTCCTGGTGCTCGGGCTCGGCCTCCCAGAACGGTCCGGCGGGGACGACCTCGGTGACGACCTTGCCGGGCCACAGCCCTGAGGCCTCCACGTCGGCGATCGTGTCCTCGGCGACCCGGCGCTGCTCGTCGTCGACGTAGAAGATGGCGGAGCGGTAGCTCGAGCCGACGTCGTTTCCCTGGCGGTTGCGTGTCGTCGGGTCGTGGATCTGGAAGAAGAACTCGAGGATGTCGCGATACGAGATCTGGTCCGGATCGAAGACGATCTCGATCGCCTCGGCGTGGCCCTCGTGGTTGCGATAGGTGGCGTTCTGGACCAGGCCACCCGTGTACCCGACCCGGGTCGAGATGACTCCGGGGCGCTTGCGGATGAGGTCCTGCATGCCCCAGAAACATCCGCCGGCGAGGATCGCCTTCTCGGTTCGCTCGCTCATCAGCTTGCCTCCTGTTCGTTGCTTCTCTCGTCGAAGATCTTCTTGTACCGCCCAAAGCCCTCTTGCTCGAGGTCCTCGTACGGGATGAACCGCAGGGCGGCCGAGTTGATGCAGTAGCGCAGGCCGCCGTCTTCGGGTGGCCCGTCGTTGAACACGTGACCGAGGTGGCTGTCGCCGTGGGCCGACCGCACCTCGGTGCGGATCATGCCGTGGGTGGCGTCCTGGCGCTCGATGACGTTCTCGGGCTCGAGCGGGACGGTGAAGCTGGGCCAGCCGCACCCGCTGTCGAACTTCTTGGGGGAGGCGAACAGCGGCTCCCCCGAGACGATGTCGACGTAGATCCCGGCCTCCTTCTTGTCCCAGAACTCGTTGGCGAACGCCGGCTCGGTGGCGGCCTCCTGGGTCACGGCGAACTGGCGGGGCGTCAGCTCCGCGATCGCCGCCTCGTCCTTGTGGTACTGGTCAGCCATAGGTCTCCTCCCGGGGCTCATTGTCCCGCTTGCGGCTCCAGTTGTCACTCAGTGCAACGCTGGGGGCTGGTCGGAAGTTCCCGCCGGGCCGACGAGCCCCGGCGTGGCCCAGTTTGAGCCCTGGAGCTGGAGCGCTGCGAGGCCGCCGAGCTGAGATCCCCTCGGCCCCGGCGACCCGCTCACCCGCGTCGCCGGGCCAGCAGTACGACGTCGGCCACGTGCGGAGAGTCGGCGGGCGGGTCGAGACGCGGCTCGGTGGCGTACCGCACGATCTCGAAGTCGTCCCCCAGCTGGGCCCGGAGGTCGTCGGCCCCGACGTACGCCGCCGGGTCCGTGCCGCGCGCCTTCATGTGCTCGCGGTGCTCGTCGTCGAGATCGTGGTACACCGCCAGCAAGACCCCACCGGGGCCCACCGTGTCGAGAAGGACCCGCACGGCCTCCTCGCCGGCGGCCTTGGGGAGGGCCGGGTACTGCAACGAGACGAGATCGAAGGAGCGCGCCTCGACGGGGACGGCCAAGGCGTCGCCACCGACCCATTCGACCGTTACCCCGGCTCGCTCGGCCGCCGCACGCGCGGGACAGCGCGACCTCGGAGACGTCGACAGCGGTGACGACCCAGCCGTGCTCGGCGAGCCAGATGGCGTCCGCCCCCTCGCCGCACCCGGCATCGAGCGCGCGGCCCGGTGCGAGGGCGGCGACCTCGGCGACCAGCCGACCGTTCGGCCGGCCGCTCCATCTCGCCCCGTCGCTTTCGCCGTAGCGGGCGTCCCACTCGGCGGCCTGCGCGGCCGCGTCGACCGGGGGTTCGTGGTGGTGATCGGCCATGGCCAGCAGGGTAGGGGGGCGCAGGCCGGAGGCGTTCGCCCGGAACCGCCCCACCAGAGCGGCATCCGCCACGCATCCTTCCCGATCTGCTGGGCATACTCGGAGGGGAGCCCGTCTGAGCCCCGGAAGCACGGAGGACGCACATGACCGACCGAGAGACACCATCACGCCCACCCACGACGACCGACGCCGGGATCCCGGTGGCCAGCCAGGAGCACTCGCTGACCGTCGGCGCCGACGGGCCGGTCGTGCTCCAGGATTTCTATCTCATCGAGCAGATGGCCAATTTCAACCGGGAGCGGATCCCCGAGCGCCAGCCCCACGCCAAGGGTGGCGGCGCCTTCGGAAATTTCGTCGTGACCCACGACGTGTCCGCCTACACGAAGGCGGCCGTGTTCCAGCCGGGTGCCGAGACCCGGCTCGTCGCCCGCTTTTCGACGGTGGCGGGTGAGCGTGGCTCGCCGGACACCTGGCGCGACCCCCGGGGCTTCGCGCTCAAGTTCTACACGTCGGAGGGCAACTTCGACCTGGTCGGGAACGACACGCCGGTCTTCTTCATCCGCGACCCGCTGAAGTTCCAGAACTTCATCCGCTCCCAGAAGCGCCTGGCGGCGAACAACCTGCGCGACCCCGACATGCAATGGGACTTCTGGACGCTCTCGCCCGAGTCCTCCCACCAGGTGGCCTGGTTGATGGGCGACCGCGGCATCCCGCGCAGCTGGCGCCACATGAACGGCTATTCCTCGCACACCTACATGTGGGTCAACGCGGCAAACGAGCGCTTCTGGGTCAAGTACCACTTCAAGACGGACCAGGGCATCGAGTTCCTCGTCCAGGCCGACGCCGATCGCATCGCCGGCGAGGACACCGACTACCACCAGCGCGACCTCTACGAGTCGATCGAGCGCGGCGAGTTTCCGTCCTGGTCCCTCAAGATGCAGATCATGCCCTTCGACGAGGCCAAGGCATACCGGTTCAACCCCTTCGACCTCACGAAGGTGTGGCCGCACGGCGACTACCCGCTGATCGACGTCGGCACGCTCACGCTCGACCGCAACGTGACCGACTATCACGCCGAGATCGAGCAGGCGGCGTTCCAACCCAACAACGTGGTACCCGGCACCGGCCTCTCCCCCGACAAGATGCTGCTGGCGCGGGGCTTCTCCTACGCCGACGCCCACCGGGCCCGCCTCGGGGTCAACTACCAGCAGATCCCCGTCAACCGGCCCAAGTCACCGGTCCATACGTATTCCAAGGACGGTGTGATGCGGATCGACAACGTCGCCGACCCCGTCTACTACCCCAACTCCGTCCCGGGGGCACCGGCCGCCGACACCGATGCCTACGCCGAGCACGCGGTGTGGGCGGCGGACGGCGAGATGGTCCGGTCCGCCTACACGCTGCACGCCGAGGACGACGACTTCGGTCAGGCCCACGCCCTGGTGAACGACGTCATGGACGACGCGGCGCGTGAACGCCTCGTCGACACGGTCTCGGGCATCCTCGCCAACTTGCGGCGGGAGGAGGTGCTCCAGCGAGCCTTTGAGTACTGGCGCAACATCGACAAGGCTGTCGGCGACCGGATCGAAGGGGCGACGCTCGAGAAGCGAGCGGCTGCCTGACCCTCCGGGCAGGAGGTGCACGTTGACGGGTGATGCAGCCGCGGTCGGCTTCGACAAGGACATCAAGCCGCTCTTTCGACCGAAGGACAGGGACTCGATGTCGAAGGCGTTCGACCTCTGGTCGTACACGGACGTGCGCGCCCACGCCGATGCGATCCTGAGCCAAGTGGCGGCGGGGACGATGCCGTGTGACGGGGCGTGGCCGTCAGATCGGGTGGAGCTCTTCCGCCAGTGGTCGGAGCACGGTCAACTTCCCTGAGCCACCTTCCCGTTCGGCCCTGCGCGCAGCCACGACGACCCGGGTGCGCGGACCTTCCAAGGGAGCACAGCCTCCGGCGGTCTCGAGCTAGAGGCGCGGCCGGAACGGGGCGATGACCTCGACCTCTTTGCGCCGAGGTCCCGACCACATGGCGGGCGGCGCTTCGGCGAACCAGGCCAGCGCGTAGGCGGCGGCCTCGTAATTGACTCGCCATCCCGAGAAGTCCTTCCAGGCATCCTCGAGGGGGCGCTCGACGGGGAAGTTGACCTCACGGAGATGCTCGATGGCCGCGGTGAAGTCCGCGTACGTCAGGGAGATCCCCTGGCTGGGGTCGGCGTCTTCGGGGATGGGCATCCCCAGGGCGCGCGCGACGTTGCCGAGGCAGGTGAACCCGCCGCGCAGACAGAGCCGCGCTTGGACCAGACCTCGGGCGTTCGGGAGAAGCGCGAGATACAGGGCCGCGGCATCGAGCACCGCAAGCTGCGCCGTGATCCACGAGGACAGCGCGAGGCGAGCGGAACAACACGAGCGGGACGTAGGTGGTGTGGCTCTCCGAGACGTCCGCCGACCATTGCTCCCACGCTTCGAAGAGCTCCGGCAGCTCAGCGACCGCGGAGACCCCGCTGCCCAGGCCGTAGTGCGTGCGGGATAACAGCTCCGGGCCCCACGACGGCACGCCCGCCCTCGAGTCGAGCATGGTGACCAGGGATTCCCGGCGGTTGAAGGCGGCGTAGAGCGTCGGGAGGTAACCGATCTGGAGCGCCACCGTCCCGAGCCCGGCGAGGGCGGCGAGCGGGTCGAGCGTCGCCTCTCCGGTCGTGCGGGGCACGAGGTACCCCAACGTGCAAAGGGCCGATCCGGCCTGCTCGATCGCAGTACCGAACCCGTCGTTGCCGACCGTCGGCCACATCAAGAGGGAGAAGCCGAGCATGTAGAGGGCCAGCCAGGCGACAATCTGCCCGATGAGTTGCACCGGAGCCTGGATCGCCAGGATCCGGTCCCGCTTCTCATAGGAGCTGGTCCTGTCGGTCACGAGGCGGAAGATGCTGCGGTTCACCAAGAACACCGCTCGGGGCACTCTGCTGCGCACTCGCCGCGGCACGACCAGCGTGACCAGGACGCTCCATCCTGTGGCGAGGACGATGGCGCCGCCGAGCACCGCCGCCACGATCCGGATTGCCATGCCTCAGATTGTCAGTTCGCAGCGCTCTCTGACGGCAACGGAACGGGGTAGGGCTCGGCGTAGTCGGCGGAGCGGCTGACCTGGTCCCAGGCTTGTGCCTGGTCGAGTTGCCGGCGCGAGTAGTCGAGCGCCATGTCGACGGCGTTGACGCCGAGCAGCAGATGGGAGGGGACGACGTCTCGCTTGGCGACCTGCACGATGATCTCGGCGGCTCGCACCGGGTCACCGGCCGGCGTCGCCGTGCCGGCCCGCACGACCCGCTGCATCACGCCGACGGTGTCGTCGTAGTCCTCTGGAATGTCATGGATCGTCATGGACGAGCCGGCCCAGTCGGTGGCGAACCCGCTGGGTTCGACGACCATCGTCCTGATCCCGAACGGTCCGGTCTCCCGGGCGAGCACCCTGGTGAAGCCGTCCACGGCGAACTTTGCGGCCTGGTAGCTCGCGATGCCCGGGGACCCGCCGACCCGTCCGCCGATGGACGAGAACTGCACGATGAGGCCACCGCCCTGACGACGGAGGTGGCCGATCGCGGCCTTCGACACGTTGTAGACGCCCCAGAAGTTCGTCTCGAACTGGGCGCGGACGTCGTCGTCGTCACCGGTCTCGATCGGTGCGACGTTGGCGTACCCCGCGTTGTTGACGACGACGTCGAGGCGGCCGAACCGATCGACCCCTGCGGCGAGCGCGGCCCGCGCCGCTTGCGGGTCGGTGACGTCGAGGGCGACGACGAGGACGTCGGCAGGATGGGCGGCGGCCAGGTCGTCGAGCGTCTCGGGCCGTCGGGCCGTTGCCACGACCCGGTCACCGGCCGCGAGGACGGCCTCGGTGAGGGCACGGCCGAAGCCGCGCGACGAGCCGGTGATGAACCAGGTCTGTTGCATGCGGGCGCCTCCTTCTGAGCCACGAAGGCTCAAGACCCGTACTACCGGGAAACCCGACGGCCGCTCGTTCTCGCAGCGTGCGAGGTACGAGGCCCGAAGGGCGTGCCCCGACCCACGCGAATCACACAATATCTTTGTTGATTCACACACCTTTTTTGTTAGATTCGGACCATGGATGGATCGACTCGTCGCCGCCACATCGTTGAACTGCTCACCGAGCACGACGAGGTGCAGGTGGCGTCCTTGGCGACGGCGCTCGCATGTTCAGAGATGACCGTCCGCCGGGACCTCGAAGCCCTCGAGCGTGAGGGCATCCTTCACCGTGTGCACGGCGGCGCGATGCGCTCCCACCAGACGGCGGAGGAAACGCCCTATGCCATGCGGGTCTTCAGCCACGCCGAGGAGAAGGCGCGCATCGCCGTCGAGTGCGCCGGACTCCTCGCGGAGGGCGAAACCGTTGTCCTCGACGGCGGCACTACCGCCGTGGAGGTTGCGCGCGCACTGCGGGGGCGGCGGGTCACGGTGATGCCGCTTGCGCTTCGGCCCGTCTTCGAGCTGCACGATGCGCCGGAGGTCAGGCTCATGCTCCCCGGCGGTGAGGTTCGACCGGGCGAGCTCTCGCTGATCGGTGGGCTGTCCCGGCACAGCTTTTCGGAGCTGCGCTTTGACACCTTCGTGCTGAGTCCGTGCGGGGTCGACCCCAAAGGAGGCGTGACCGCACATCTGATGGCCGAAGCAGAGGTGAAACGATCCGCCCTTTCGGCATCCAGCCGGGTGATCGCCGTGTCGGACTCCTCCAAACTCGGGACGGTCGCGTTCGAGAAAATTTGTGAGCTCCGAGACGTCGACGTCCTCATCACGGACAGCGGAGCCGATCCTCGAATCCTCGATCAGCTCCGCAGCCTTGGAGTTGACGTCCGATCCGTCTGATGCAGCCGGGACGATCAGAGAAGTGACTTCGCCCTCCGCCACGCTCACCCCCCGGTCCGGACCGGCCAAGGCCATGCACGCGGTCGTCTCCGTCTTCTTTGTGCACGGGCTTCTCTTTGCGTCCTGGGTCGCCCATATCCCCCAGGTAAAGGCGAACCTCGGCATCGGCCTGGGACTACTCGGCGTCGCCTTGTTGGGGGCGCCACTCGGCTCCATCGTGGCCACGTCGGCGGCCGGCTACCTGGTCACCCGCTTCGGCAGCCGATCCGTGCTGCGAAGTTCCATGGTCGGGTACTGCCTGGCGGGAGCGCTCCTCGGGCTGGCCAAGAGCCTGGTCGCGTTCGTACTGGTCTACGCGCTCTGGGGCCTCTTCCAAGGAACCCTCGACGTGGCAATGAACACCCAGGCGCTCGTCGTGGAACACGCGTGACGGCGTCCGACCATGTCGATGTTCCACGGTTCTTGGAGCCTCGGCGCACTGGCCGGCGCTGGCATCGGCACCGTGGCTGTGGCTCTGCGCGTGCCGTTGTCGGGTCAACTCCTTGTCCTCGGCCTCGTGTCACTCGCCGCCCTGGCCGTGCTGACAAGGGGGTTGCCGTCCGACGATCGCGGCGATCGAACGACGGGAGATCCCGCAAGCCAGCCATCGAAGCCCGCCGGGCGCTGGGTGACGGCGGCCTTGCTGGTCCTTTGTGCGATAGCGCTGGCCGACATGTTCTGTGAGGGCGCGGCGGCCGATTGGTCGGCCGTCTACCTTCGCTCGCTCCACGCAACCGGGATCATCGTCGGACTCGGCTACACCCTCTACGCCCTCGTCATGGTCATGACGCGGTTCGCAGGAAGCTGGCTCCTGGCACGGTGGCCCCAACGCCGGGTCCTGCCCTGCCTCACCGCCATCGCCACCGTCGTGTTCGCGACAGGCTTGATCGTCGAAAAGACCGCCATCATGCTCGTCGCCTTTGCCTTTCTCGGGCTGGGATGCGCCTTGGTGATCCCGACCACGTTCAGCCGGGTCGGGCAGATGTCCTTACCGAACGCCGGGCGAGGCGTGGCGCTCGTCTCGGGCATCGGCTGGATAGGTTTCGTGGCTGGTCCGCCACTCATCGGCGTGCTCGCCTCGGCGACGTCGCTGGGCGGTGCACTCATCGTCGTCCCCCTCCTGATGGCCCTCGTCACGATCCTGCTGGCGGCAAGCAGCGTCTTCGAATAGTCGGGCTCATCTCACGCGGTCGCCACGTAACTTCGGCGACCCTGCAGCCGGCTCCAGGCGGAAATCACCCCCGATCAATACGATCTCCTCATGCCCCGCTTAGGACAGATTCCTCGTTCGGACGACAATCCGCCGATCGTCAAGACCATGTACACGCTGCTGTTCGATGATCGGGATCCGGTCGCCGAACCTGGCACGGCGACCGGCACGCCGGGCGACTGGTGGACGGTGTGGGCGAACTCCCCCGACGTGCTCGAGCACGCCGTCGCCGGCTTCGCGCTCTATGCCAGTCCGGAACGCAAGATTGCGCCCGCATTACGCGAGCTTGGTCAGATCCGTGCCGGTTGGCTGATCGGCAGTCAGTTCGTGTTTTCCCAGCATTGCAAAAGCTGCAGAGATCTCGGGTACTCCGAAGAAAAGATCGAGGCGATCAAGCATTGGCAGGTGTCGGAGCTCTTCGATCCCCTTGAACGTGCGCTCCTTGCGTACACCGATGCGCTCGTCTCGTCGCACGGCCGAGTCGCCGACGGCGTGTTCGCCGTGTTGAAGGACAATCTCAGTGATCAGGCGATTCTCGATTTCACGTACATCACTATGACGTACGCACTCCACGCGGTGATGTCGGTTGCTTTGCGGACGGAATTCGACGACCGAGCCGATCCGATCGTCGAGGTCGCCGCTCCGGAGGGCTCTCAGGCGGCCAACATCGGTCGTACGATCAGCGGACGCGACGACGCCCAGTAGAAGAGCGCCGGAAGGAGATCACGTTGTCCCCCTACCTCTCTGTCCCGGTTGATGGACCTCGAAAGCTCCGGGAGTTGTTGTCGACAGGTCAACCCATCTTGGCACCGGGTGTGTACGACGCACTGGGAGCCCGCCTGGTCGAAGAGGTCGGATTCGACGCCGTCTACATGACGGGATTCGGCACGGCGGCATCGAGACTCGGCCGGCCGGACGTCGGGTTGCTCACCATGACCGAGATGGTCGACAACGCGAGATCTATCGCCCGCGCCGTCCAGCTCCCGGTGATCGCCGACGCCGATACCGGCTATGGAAATGCGATCAATGTCGTGCGCACCGTCCAAGAGTTCGAGCAGGCCGGCGTTGCGGCCATCCACCTCGAGGACCAGGTTGCCCCCAAACGATGCGGACACCTCGACGGCAAACAGGTCGTGCCGATGGATGAAATGCTCTCGAAGATCCGTGCCGCGGTCGCCGCACGCACCGGGTCCGAATTCGTCCTGATTGCTCGCACCGATGCCGCCGCCGTGGAAGGGATAGACGGCGCGATCGATCGTGCCCGCTACTACCGCGACGCGGGTGCTGACGTCCTCTTCGTCGAGGCGGCGACGAGCGAAGCCGACATCGAGCGGGTCGCATCGAAGCTCGCCGACGTGCCGTTGCTGTTCAATTGGGCCGAAGGCGGCAAGACACCCCCGATTCCTTACGACCGGTTGCGAGACCTGGGCTTTGCCATCGTCATCTTCCCGTTGACGACGCTCCTGACCGCCGTGGCGTCCATGCGGCACTCCCTGGCGCAGATAAAGGAGGTCGGGACGCCGGCGGGACTGCTCGAGGAGTTGCCGAGTTTCAGTTCGTTCACGGACTTCATCGGCCTCGGGGAGATCGACGCCCTCGAACGTCGATTCACCACCTGATCGCGCTCGGCCTCTTTTGGAACTAGGTCACGGTGTCGATGCCGTGAATATCCAGATAGCGCACTAGTCCTGAGCCTCGAGCAAGAGCGCGGCGAGCGGCTCGAGGTAAGCCGTCAGCTCATCGAGCTCGCCCGGCTGAAGGCTCTCATAGGGCTTTGCCGCGAGGTCGTCGGTAAACGACTCGACCCGCTGCTTGACGGCGCGACCCTGTTCGCTCAGCCAACCGTCGTGCCCGATCAAGCCGCGAGCGCGCAGCCCGTCGAGGACGGCGGCGAGCTGCTCTGACGGAAGGTGGTGGATGCGTCCGAACTTCTCCACCGGCATGTGCATGTCGAGGGCGAAGAGGGCGTGCGCCTCGAGGCCGCCGACACCCTCGATCATGAGCGCCGCGATGTGCCCGTCGCCACGGTGTTCTCGCAGCAAAGAGGCGCCATGGAAGAGGCGGGCCACGACGTCGTCAGGGATCGGGATGGCGAGTAGCGCGCCGTACATGGGACGGCCCTCAGGCGGGGCGCTGGTTGCGGCTTTGATCAAGAGGTCCGCAGCGCGGGCGAAGGCCGGGGAGTCAACACGATCGCCGAGGATCCGGCACAGCGCCTTCACGCAGCCCGTCCGACGAGCCGCGAGCGCCAGTTCGGGCGTCGTGGTGCGCCAGACTTTCGGGATGTGGCGAGCCACCTCGCCGGGAGCGAAGTTGTAGAAGAGCGCGTCGACCACCGCGGCCCCAGTCAGGCCCAGGGGCGCCGCCCGTCCCGCGAAATAGGTGTCCCAGTAGTCCGTGAATCCCAGGGCGAACATGGCCTCGTTGGGTTCGTCGGCCGAGTAGGGGATGACGCCGACCGGCTCGACGAGCTCGAACATCCGGCGGGCCATCGAGTTCATCGCCCTCAACCTAATTGGGTCGTGGGCCAGCAATGGACGTTTCGGCGCGCTATTAGTTAGCACAAGTAAATATAATGGATGGCATGAGCGCATCCCGTTCCGTGACGTTGGAGAACCCACAGGCGACCTTCGGGGAGCTGGCCGACGAGGAGCTGGCGACCCGCCTCCGGGTGGCCGTGACGCGCCTGAATCGCAAGCTCCGCCAGCAGTCTCTGGCTGGGCTCTCCCCCGCTCAGGCCTCGGCCCTCGGCACCGTCAACCGACTGAACAGTCTCACCCTGGGCGAACTGGCGACCGCAGAGCAGGTGCAGCCACCGACGGTGACCCGGTTGGTGGGCACCCTGGAGAACGCCGGCCTGGTGACCCGGGAGACCGACGAGGTCGACCGGCGGGTAACGCGGGTACGGATCACCGCCGAAGGACGACGCACCCTCCAACGGATCAGGTCGCTCAAGAACGCCTATCTCAACCGTCGACTGGCCGCCCTGGACCCGGCTGAGCAGAAGCTGGCCGAGGCGATGACGAGCCTGCTCGAGCATTTGGTAGCCGACGGATGAGCCCGATCACCCGGGCGGCTCGCCAGACTTTCGTAGCGCTGCGGGTCCGCAATTACCGCCTCTATTTCGTCGGCCAGGTGATCTCGGCCTCGGGCACCTGGATGCACGCGGTCGCCCTGGGCCTGCTGGTCCTCTCCGACCAGCTCCATGGAAACGGGTTCAACGTCGGCCTCGTCACCGCTCTGCAGTTCCTCCCCATGTTGCTGCTCGGCAGCTGGGGCGGCTTGATCGTCGATCGGGTCGACAAGCGACGCCTCCTTTACATCACCCAAACCGCGTCCGGCGTGTTGGCGTTCACCCTTGGCCTCTTGGTGGCGCTGGGGACCGTGACGATGTGGGAGGTCTATTTGATCTCCACGCTCTTCGGCGTGGTGAACCTCTTCGACAACCCCGCTCGCCAGACCTTCGTCTCCGAGATGGTCGGGCATGACCTCATGCCGAACGCGATCAGCCTCAACAGCGTTGTCATGAACTCCGCCCGTGTGATCGGTCCGGCCATCGGAGGGATCCTGATCTTCGCCGTCGGCTTGGCGGCCTGCTTCCTCGTCAACGCCGCGTCCTACGTGGCCGTACTCGTCGCGCTCTTCATGATGCGTCCCGCGGAACTGCACAAGCGCCCCGTGGTGGCCCGGGCGAAGGGCCAGGTCCGCGAAGGGCTGCGCTACGTATGGTCGACCCGCGAGCTGCGCGACCCCTTGTTGGCCATGGCCGTAGTGGGCATCTTCGCCTTCAACTTCACGACCACGCTGCCGCTTCTGGCAACGCGTACCTTCCACGGCGGAGCTGGCACGTACAGCCTCCTCATGGCGTCCATGGGCCTCGGGGCGATCATCGGCGGCCTGCTGGTCGCTCATCGGAGCCGGCCGAGCACAGCCATGCTCAGCATCATCGGCCTGGCGTTCGGCGTCATGCTCCTCGCGGTAGCCGGAGCTCCCACCGAGGTCCTTGCCATCGTGGCGCTGGTCTTCATGGGGCTGTGCAGCATCTCGTTCATCGCCACCGCCAACGCCACCATCCAACTCCAGGCCGACCCCGCCATGCGTGGCCGCGTCATGGCGCTCTACGCCATTGCTTTCTTGGGCACCACGCCCATCGGAGCCCCGTTGGTGGGCTGGATCGCCGACATCACCAACCCGCGAGTTTCGATCGCAGTCGGGGGCGTGGCGACGCTGGCCGCCTGCGTCCCTCTCGCACTGCGTTACTTCCGACGGCTCCGGTCCGACGCCATGGTGGCAGTCGAGTCCGAGGTGAGTGACGCCGAACCGGGCGAAGTGGTGGATTTTGCTCCTCAACCGAGGATCGAAGCCGGCCCCGAGGTCAGGAAGGCACCGCTCCGTCGGATCAGCAATGCATAGCCAGAACGGGTTTCGTGGAGAAGGACACTCGCCTTCATTTTGAGAGCGGGTTGGCTTGTGTCCCGCGTGCTCGCCGGCCCCAAGCCGCCAAGCGGAGCGCCACTTGGCCGGTCGGCGTGTCTAGCCGGCCGATGCAGCCGGCCGTTGGCTGTCATCGCTATCCGATCCTTGTGTCGCGTTTCCCAGCTATCCGCGATCAGGGTCAGAGAGCGCAGCCGGGTCTCAAAGGAGTGGGCTCGCGTCGAGAGCATGATCTCGTCTGTCCCAGTACGCACCTGGAGCTGTCGGAGGCCCAGGATGACCTGTTCGGGATCGCCGATGAGATGCGTCGACATGGCTTCTTCAACGATCGTCTTCTCCTCGACCGAGAACGAGTATTGGGCCGCCTCCTCGGGGGAGGGCAGCGGACCCAAACGACCCGTGCGTAGCTGCAGCATGCTGAGAGCAGTCGAACCTGACAGCCATCGTGCCTCAGTCTCGCTCGGCGCGCAGAGCACGGACACAGCGACCATGATCCTGGGCTCGGTGTGCAGCACCGAAGGGCGGAAATTCGACCGATAGGTCTCGAGCGCGGCATCGAGGAGCTTTGGGGCGAAGTGGTAGGCAAAGGAATACGGCAGACCCAAGATCCCCGCCAGCTGCGCGCTGAACAAGGACGAGCCAAGCAGCCATACTTCGGGAAGATAACCCCGGCCAGGATTCGCGAGGGTGCCACCCCGATCTCCCGGGCCGGGCAGAAGGTAATTGATCAACTCCACCACATCGTCGGGAAACGTGTCGGCATGCATCGCCGGCGTGCGCCGGAGGGCCCGCACCGTCATCTGATCGGTGCCCGGAGCCCGTCCCAACCCGAGGTCGATTCTCCCTGGGTGCAGCGCCTCAAGAGTCCCGAACTGCTCGGCGATCACAAGTGGAGCATGGTTGGGCAGCATCACACCGCCGGAGCCGACGCGGAGGGTAGTCGTCGCATCGGCCAAGTGTGCGATCAAGACGGCGGGTGCGGAACTGGCCACCGCAGGCATGCCGTGATGCTCGGCCACCCAGAGCCGGAGGTATCCGAGTCGCTCCACCTCCGATGCCATTTCGACCGTCTCGCTCAGGGCTTGGGCCGGGGTCGACCCGGAGGCCACGGTGGCCAGGTCGAGCACCGAAAGAGGAACCATGCTCTGTGAAACACGCAGCTCTCCCTAGATGCTTCCCGAGCCCAACTTGGCGCTGTCTACTCAGTCCCGGGAAGTGCCCACCTCTTTCTGCTGACCTGCAGGCAACACCCGGGGATGGCGGGTGGCGATCGACCTAGGGATTCTGGCGTGGGTGGTGGAGGATTTGAACCTCCGAACTTCGGGTTACTCGGCATCAAAGAACACCTAGGAGTCTGCGCACATCTCCATCGACCAGTCCCAAGCCGCGGCACTCGCCTGGCTCGACGAGCAATTCGGCGGGCTCGTCCACACCGAGGACTTCATCGAGAGTCGCGAGGCTGAGGCGCAACGACGACCGCCCGTGTACCAAGGCAGGTAAAGCCGGGCGCCAAACTTTGTCGCCACTTCTTCCACGACGGCTCTCGGATCACCCGGGAAGGGAACAGCCAGGTGCGCCCTCGTGGCGCCGAGCGAAGACCTTGCCCAACTCCCAGACGATGAAGAGGCCGACTGAGGTCGCTAGCTCCCCAAGAAGCAGATCACCGGGGACCACCGTCCGTCCGTCGAACCGCTAGCAATTCTCCAACTGCGCGATTAGAAATACTGCGAGAAGAGCTTCTTCGGGTGCGGAGGTAAGAGCGATGTTCGCGTACGACTACCCGCTGGGCGGGGTGTTCTTGTCGATGCTGTACTTCTTCTTGTTCTTCATCTGGATCTGGATCCTTTTCACCGTCTTCATGGACATCTTCCGGAGCCCCGACCTGGGCGGTTGGACCAAGGCCCTGTGGTGCATCTTCGTGATCATCGTGCCGTTCCTTGGCGTATTCATCTACTTGATCGCCCGGGGCGGGAAGATGCAGGAGCGGAAGCTCCAAGTCGCCGCCCAGCAGAAGAAGGCCTTCGACTCCTACGTTCGTGAGACTGCCGGGAATTCGAGTGGAGACGTCACGTCCCAACTCACCGAGCTGGCCAATCTGAAGGCACAGGGCGTCCTCACTGACGCCGAGTTCGAATCACAAAAGTCCAAGGTTCTGGCCGCGGGCTGATACCAAAGCGCGGACGATCGCGTCCAAGAGGAGGGAGTGGCAGATGGCAGGAGAGAATGGTTCACTAGGCCCGATCAGCTACCTGATCGTCGAGTTCCCGGGTTCCAAGATGACCGGGGAGGGCTTGCCTGCCTTGGTCGATCTTGTCGAGCGAGGCGTTATCAGGATCTTGGACCTTGTCTTTGTCGCCAAGGGACAAGACGGCTCCTTGGGGATCGTCGCCCTGGCCGATCTGGACCATGACGGCACGATCGATCTCGCCGTCTTCGAGGGCGTTTCTTCGGGACTCGTGAGTCAAGGAGACCTCGCCGACGTGGCGCCGGTGATCGAGCCTGGGTCGTCCGCCGCCATCTTGATCTTCGAGAACCGCTGGGCGACACCATTCATCCAAGCGTTACGTCGCGGCGAGGCCCAGCTCGTTGCCGCCGGATACATCCCCCAAGACGACCTCGTGGCCGCACTCGATGCGGCCGACGGTTGAAAGGAGACCACCATGGGGCTTCTCAGAGGTGTCGCGGCACCGCAGCGATCGCCGGCACGGCCACTGCCGTGTCGAACCGCGTCTCGCGTCGCCAGCAGAATCGCTGGGCCCAACAAGAAGACCAGCAGTACGCACAACAACAACCGCAGTATGCGGCACCGCCCCGCCGCCCGCGGCGCCGGCGAGGGACCAGGTCGCTCAGCTCAAGGACCTCGCCGAGCTCAAGTCGCAAGGGATCCTCACTGACGCCGAGTTCCAGGCCCAGAAGGCGAAAATCCTCGCGTCGTGAGCACCGGGCTCGGGGCGGGCATGGGCGCTCCAGGTCCTGAACTCCTACACCAGCAGATTGAATATCTCGAAGGTCTTCTCCCAGTGAAGGGCGTGGGGGGTCTTCAGCGCAGGGTCGATGACCTTGAACGTCCGGGCCAACGCAACGCTGAGGCCGCCTGTGACCACCGGCAACCTGGCCTCTGTGTCTGCACTGATCGTCAGGTCGAGCGGTGGCAGGGCGGCAAGTTGCTCCAGAATCGGTGCCAGCTCTAGCTCCTCATCCATCTTCTTGAATACATGGAGCGTCTCCTGCAAACCCTTGGTCACCGGGAGGTCCCACGGCTCGACGATGTCGCGGAGGTTGGCCCTGGCCGTGGCCTCGCCGATCAGGAGAAGGTCGTAGAGCTTGGAGTTGACGAAGTCGCTGTAGCGCTTCAGGTCGTCCTTGTCGACGGTCACGCCGGCCGCGTTGCGGAAAAACCGCTCGAACTTGGCGATGCCCATCACGGTCACGTCCAGACCTCCATGTCTCGAAACAACGTGCGTCGGCGGACCGCCATCGGGACGCACTCGACGATTACTCGCTTCATCCGCTCGAACTCCTCTTGGCTAAGAAGCCCGCACTCCTTGAGTCTCGGCAATCACTCGGCACCTCCCGTGGCGGCGTGTTGATTTTCCTCCTGGTCGTCCGGGCCCCTTGCCGACACCACGAGCTCGCCATCTGCGACCCTGACAGTGATGGTCGACCCGTCACGCACTTCGCCGGCCAGCAGGGCCCGCGCGATGCGGGTTTCGACGTCGTGGGCGATGAAGCGGCGCAGCGGACGAGCGCCGTAGACAGGGTCGAAGCCCTTTCGAGCGATGTGACGTCGCGCTTCTTCGTCGATGTCGAGCGACACGCGGCGCTCTGTCAGCCTGGACCGGACGTCTTCGAGGAGGAGGTCGACGATACGCTCGATCTCGGACGGCGTCAGGGGCTTGAACAGCACGATGTCGTCGACGCGGTTCAAGAACTCCGGGCGGAAGTGGCGTGAGAGCTCGTCGAACACCTGTTCGCGCGCGTCGGGCTTGATCTCTCCATGGTCGGTGACGCCGTCGAGCAGGTACATGGAGCCGATGTTTGAGGTCATGATGACGATGGTGTTACGGAAGTTCACCGTCCGGCCCTGCGCGTCGGTCAGGCGTCCGTCGTCGAGAACCTGCAGCAACGTGTTGAACACGTCGGGGTGCGCCTTCTCGATCTCATCGAAGAGCACTACCGAGTACGGCTTGCGGCGGACAGCCTCGGTCAGCTGTCCGCCCTCGTCGTAGCCGACGTAGCCGGGAGGTGCTCCCACGAGCCGGCTGACCGTGTGCCGCTCCTGGTATTCGCTCATGTCAAGGCGAACGATGTTCTCCTCGGAGTCGAAGAGTGCGTTGGCCAGGGCCCGGGAGAGCTCCGTCTTGCCGACGCCAGTCGGACCCAGGAAGATGAACGAGCCAATGGGACGGCGAGGGTCCTTGATGCCGGAGCGGGCCCGCATGACCGCATCGGCGACGAGCTGGACCGCCTCGTCCTGACCGACGACCCGCTCGTGCAGCACCTCGTCGAGGTGGAGGAGCTTCTCCCGCTCCCCCTCCAGCAGTCGGTTGACGGGGATGCCGGTCCACCGTGCCACGATCTCGGCAATCTGCTCCTCGCTCAGCACTTCGTGGAGCATGGGGCGATCGCCACGCTTCGCCGCCAGCTGCTCCTCCTCGGCGCGGAGACGACGCTCGAGCTCGGGGACGGCACCGTGGCGCAACTCCGCCGCCCGGTTGAGGTCGTACGCACGTTCGGCCGCCTCTGCCTCGAGACGCACCCGTTCCAGCTCCTCGCGGAGGGTCCGCACCCGTTGGATGGCCTGGCGCTCGCTCTCCCAGCGGGCACGCATCGCGTCCACCTCTGCCCGGACGTCGGCCAACTCGCGGCGGAGCTCCTCCAGGCGGTGCCGGCTCACAGGGTCCTCTTCCTTGGAGAGGGCCGCTTCCTCGATCTCGAGCCGCATGGCCCTGCGACTGGCCTCGTCGAGCTCGGCCGGAAGCGAGTCGATCTCGGTCCGCAACATCGCGCAGGCCTCGTCGACCAGGTCGATGGCCTTGTCGGGCAGGAATCGATCGGTGATGTAGCGGTAGCTCAGGGTGGCGGCGGCCACCAGCGCGTTGTCCTGGATGTTGACGCCGTGGAACACCTCGAAACGCTCTCTCAAGCCGCGCAGGATGGAGATGGTGTCCTCGACGGTGGGCTCGTCCACGAGTACGACTTGAAATCGCCGTTCGAGTGCGGCGTCCTTCTCGATGTGCTTGCGGTACTCGTCGAGGGTGGTCGCTCCGATGAGGTGGAGCTCGCCGCGGGCCAGCATCGGCTTCAACATGTTGCCGGCATCCATGGCGCCCTCGGCCGCGCCAGCGCCCACCACGGTGTGGAGCTCGTCGATGAAGAGGATGATGCGCCCTTCGGCACCCTTGATCTCGCTCAGGACCGCTTGGAGACGCTCCTCGAACTCCCCGCGGTACTTTGCGCCGGCCACGAGCGAACCCATGTCGAGAGCGAAGATCGTCCTGTCTTGAAGGCCCTCAGGGACGTCGCCGCGCACGATGCGTTGCGCCAGGCCCTCGACGATGGCCGTCTTGCCCACCCCGGGATCGCCGATCAGGACCGGGTTGTTCTTTGTCTTCCTCGAGAGGATCTGGATGACACGGCGGATCTCGCTGTCCCGCCCGATTACGGGGTCGAGGCGCCCCGTGCGGGCGTCGGCAACGAGGTCCTGCCCGTACTTCTCTAACGCCTCGTAGGAGCCCTCAGGGGTGGCCGAGGTGACTCGTTGGTTGCCCCTGACCGTCGTGAGCGCATTGAGAAAGGCGTCGCGAGTCACGCCGGCCTTCTGCAGCGCCCGACCCGCCGCGCTCTTCGAGCCCTCCTCGATGAGCGCCAGCGCCAGGTGCTCGACGGAGACGTACTCGTCCCTCAGGCGTCTCGCTTCTGAATCGGCGGTGTCGAGCAATTGCGAGAGTCGCTGCGTCACGAAGACCTGTCCCGGTGCGGTACCGGGACCGGTGGACTTCGGTCGCCGGGACAACTCGGCCTCGACCTCGCGCCGCAAGTCGTCCGGGGACGCTCCGGCGCTGCTCAATGAGCCGGGGCACCAGTCCGTTCTGCTGGTTCAGCAGCGCCACCAGCAAGTGCTCGCCGTCCACCTCGGTGTGGCCAAGCCGCTGGGCCAGCGTCTGGGCCTCGGTCAGGGCTTCCTGTGACTTTTGTGTCAGGCGGTTCGGGTCCATGCAGTCAGTCCCCTCTCGGTGCGGGAGGTCGGTGGCGGAGCGCCGACTCCAATTGGTCAATTCGGTCAAGGAGATCCATCACGAGGCCCAGTGCGGCGTAATTCAGGGGCAGGCCGGCGCGCAGCCTCTGGATGCGGAAGGCGCGTGCCATCTGGGCCGGAGCGAACTGCAGTCGATGGTCGACCCGCACCTCCGCGTCAATCAACCCCAGCCGCACCAGGCGCACGACGAGATCGGGGTGCAGGCCGACTGCCCGCGAGAAGGACTCGAGGTCGAGGCGCAGCGGGAGGGCGAGGACAGTGGTCACCGGTGCCTCCGCGGATCGAAATGCGACTCGCGGGCGAGCTCCTCGAACAGCGTCCTTTCGCGCTCCTCCAGATGACGCGGCACCATGATCTTGACCTCGGCATAGAGGTTGCCCGCTGTACCCCTTGGGTTCGGCAGGCCACGGCCGCGGAGCCGCAACTTGCGGCCTGACGACGTCCCCGGGGGCACGGTGAGCTTGGCGTCACCTCCAGGACCTTCGACCGGGACCTTGGCGCCGAGCGCCGCCTCCCAGGGCGTCACCAACAGGTCGACGTAGATGTCGCGGCCTTCGAGCCGATAGCGCGGATGGGGAGCGATGCGAACGGCGAGGTACAGATCCCCGGCTTGGCCGTTGCCGCCCTGGCCACCCTGTCCGGCCAACCGGATGCGCTGTCCGTCGGTGACGCCAGCCGGAATCGTGACGTCATAGGTGCGGTCGCCCGACAGCGTGATGCGCTTCTTTGCTCCCTTGAACGCGTCGTCGAGGGAGACCTCGATCGTGGCCTCCTGATCGGCGCCACGGGTCGGAGTTGGCCGCCGGCGCCCGAACATGCCGCCGAAGAGATCTCCGAAGTCGATTTCGTCGAAGTCGTCCGATACCGACCACGAGGCGTAGTCCGCCGACGACCCCCTGCGAGGACCCTCTTGCGCCCGGGCCCAGGCCTCCGCGTCCACCCCGTCTGGCACTTGACGGAAGCTCGCCCCGAATCGGTCATACTTGGCCCGCGTCTCGGGGTCGGACAGCACGTCGTAAGCCTCGGAGATCTCCTTGAACCGATCCTCTGCGGCTGGATCCTTGTTCACGTCCGGGTGATAGGTGCGCGCCAGCTTGCGGTAGGCCCGCTGAACCTCCTCCGGACTGGCAGACCTCGAAACGCCCAAGATCGAGTAGTAATCCTGGTCCGCTGCCACCTAGCGCCCCTTGGTCGCCACCACCACCGCAGCGGGCCGCAGCTGGTGCTCGCCGTCGTCCCCATATCCGGGATGGACCACATGGACGATGGTCCCCGGCTCGACGTCCGGATCGTTGACGCTGGCGACCGCCTCGTGGCGGGCCGGGTCGAACTGCTCGCCCAGCGGGTCCCGGCGCGCAAATCCAAGCTTGGCCAGGATTTGCACCGCTTGGTCGCGAACCGCCTGAATACCCTCTCGGAGCAGAGAGGGATCGGCGTTGGCGTGGTCCAGAGCTCGTTCCAGGCTGTCGAGAACCGGCAGAAAGTCGGTGGCAACGGTCTCACGCTCCCTGGCCCGTGCCAACTCGGTCTCGCGTCCCAGCCTCTTGCGCAGATTGTCGAAGTCGGCCATCACGCGGACCAGTTGGTCCTGGACCTCGTGGACGTCGGCGCTCTTTGGCGAGGATTGCTCCTCGCGGACAGAGCCTCCCTCCGCTTGCGTCGCCGGATCGTCGCGAGAGTGGGCTTCCTTTGTCGCTCTTGAAGCGGCGTGACGGGGAGCTGCTTCTTCGGCGGGTTGGGACGAGGGGGGAGCAGCGTGGTCCGAGGTCGAAGGCGGGACGGTCACGACCACCTCAGCCCGGGGTGAACTCTGCGTCGATCACGTCGTCATTCGCCCCTCCTGACGGGGTGTCTGACCCGGCTCCAGGACCGGGAGGCGCCTGGGCCGTCAACCCCTGGTAGACGCTCTGAAGCTCTGATGTGAGCGACCTGATGCGGTCCAGCGGAGCCTCCTCCTTGAGCGCCTGCTGGGCGTCGTTCATCAACATTTCAGCGCGCGCCTTCTCGTGCATGGGTACGCCGGCACCGAGCTCGCTGAGCCGGCGTTCAACGAGATGGACCGTGGCGTCGAGCTCGTTGCGAGCATCGACGAGTTGGCGGAGATTCGCATCCTCCTGTCGGTTGCGCTCGGCATCGCTCACCATGCGCTCGATTTCGGACTTGTCCAGATTCGAGCTCTCGCTGATCGTGATCCGCTGCTCGGCGCCCGTGTCCTTGTCCTTGGCCGACACGTTGAGGATCCCGTTCGCATCGATGTCGAAGGTCACGTCGACCTGGGCCTCACCCCGCGGGGCTGGGCGGATGTTCTCGAGGCGGAACCGCCCAAGCGTCCTGTTGTCGGCGGCGCGCTCACGCTCGCCTTGCAGGACGACGACGTCGACTGCGGACTGGTTGTCTTCGGCCGTGCTGAAGGTCTCGGTTCGCCGAGCTGGGATTGTCGTGTTGCGTTCGATGACCTTGGTCATGACGCCGCCGAGGGTCTCGACGCCCAGCGACAACGGTGTCACGTCTAGGAGCAGGACATCTTTGACCTCGCCCTTGATCACCGCCGCTTGCAGCGCCGCTCCCAGTGCGACGACCTCGTCGGGGTTGACCGTCATGTTGGGTTCGCGCCCACCGGTCAGGCGCCGGACCAGGGCCTGGACCGCCGGAACGCGGGTGGAGCCACCGACCAGGATCACCTCGTCGATGTCTTCGGCCGTGAGACGGGCATCGGCCATCGCCTGCTCCACGGGTCCCTTGCAGCGGTCGATGAGGTCGTTGATCAATGTTTCAAAGGTCGAGCGCATCAGCGTCGTGTTGAGGTGCTTGGGGCCATTTGCATCGGCCGTGATGAAGGGAAGGTTGATCGTGGTCTGCGTCACCGCGGAGAGCTCGACTTTTGCCTTCTCTGCTGCCTCGAAAAGGCGTTGCAGTGCCTGAGGGTCAGCCCGCAGATCGATGCCGTTGTCCTTCTGAAACTCGTCGGCGAGGTAATCGACGATCCGGCGGTCGAAATCGTCACCACCGAGATGGGTGTCCCCTGACGTCGAGCGCACCTCGACGACACCGTCACCGATGTCGAGGATGCTGACGTCGAAAGTCCCACCGCCCAGATCGAAGACGAGCACGGTCTCATCGCCCTGTCTGTCAAGCCCGTACGCCAACGCGGCCGCGGTCGGCTCGTTAATGATGCGCAGCACCTCGAGCCCCGCGATCTTGCCGGCGTCCTTGGTGGCCTGGCGCTGCGCGTCATTGAAGTAGGCGGGTACGGTGATGACCGCCTCGGTTACCTTCTCGCCAAGGAACTTGGAGGCGTCCTCAACCAACTTGCGCAGCACGAGCGCCGAGATCTCCTCGGGAGCGTAAAGAGTGCCGCGAACCTCGAACCGAGCCGACCCGTCGGGACCCTCGACGACGTCGAACGTGACCGTGTTGATCTCGCTCTGGACTTCACTGTAACGACGTCCGATGAAACGCTTGGCCGAATAGATGGTCCCTTTGGGATTGAGGATCGCCTGCCGACGTGCCAGCTGGCCCACCAGCCGCTCACCCTGCTCGGTGAAACCAACGACCGATGGGGTGGTGCGCGTGCCCTCCGCATTGGGAATCACCGTCGGTTGGCCACCTTCGACTGCGGCGATCACCGAATTGGTGGTTCCAAGGTCGATTCCGACTGCTCGCGGCATGGTCGCTCCTTTGAGTCTCTGTCGCCGTACGACATCCCACTCCTCGCGACATGCGCAACCCGAGATGCGGCGACTCCGTACCTTCTCTCATCGTCTGCCAGCCTCGGCCCACGGACACCCCGCGGGCGCGTGGAGTTCAAGGCCGTGGCGGGTCCCCTTGCCGCTTCACGTGGACGCGTGGTGTGGCGCTACCGCTCCCCGCCGCAGACTGATTGGTGGTCGCAGACACTGGAGGAGCGCATGGAATCCACCTTCCACGACTTATCCGCTATCGAGGAAGCGATTCGACGGCACCGCGATCGCATAGCGCAGCTGCTCGACGATGTCGACACCTTGCGCAGGGGTGCAGCCGAGTTGCGGATCGGCGGCCCCAACGGCGGTCCCGCGGACATCCTCGACTTGTGCGCCGAGCGCATCCGTACCGGCGACGTCGCCCTGGGCCACCTGGCCGCCCACCTCGTGGAATTCAATACTGAGCGTCAATAGGCGCTCGGGTGACCAACCAATCGATAGGGGCAGCAGGCTGAGGGTCTGCGGCCGGCGCCTTTGTTACGAGGGTTTCATGTCGGCTCGCGCCTCGGTGATCACGAGTCGGACCAACTCGACCCGTGAGGTGATGCCGAGCTTTCGGAACACCTGGCGGAGATGGAAGTCCACGGTGTGCCGAGAGAGAAAGAGCCGGGTTCCTACCTGCGCATTCGTCAACCCTTCGGCGACCACGAGTGCAACGCGCTGTTCCGGTGACGTGAGGCTGGCCCATCCAGACACGGGACGCTCGGACTTCTGCCGGCGGCGTCTACGCACACGGGTGGCATCCCGGACGGATCCAATCTGGCTGTAGATCGCGAACGAGCGGTCGATTTCCATCAACGAGGCCGGTCGGTCACTCAATGAAAGTGTCACCCCCAGATCCTCCGTGGCCGACGCCCGTGCCCAAGGCGATCGGTGCAGTGCGGTTGCGTCCCGGAGGAGATCGGGGCGCCGATCGAAAATCCCCCGGGCATGCGCATCGGCTGCGGTAAGGGTGGGCAGCTCGGGATTCGAGCGGGCGATCACCGCAACGTCGGCGACGATCCGCTCGGCGGTGTCCCTGTCGCCGACCGCCAACGCGGAGCGCACCCACCACGCGGCACCGGCGGAATCCTCGAGCAAGAGCCGGTTGGCCGCCACGTGGTCGGAGAGGCAGTCGGCCAAGAGTTCGAGCGCTCGTGACGGCCCGACCTGGGCTTCCTTGAGATGGATCTCCGCCCACATGTGTGACGCCCAACCCAGCACCCCGACGGGGGGAGGCGTGGCCCGAACGTCACCAAGCAGACGAGCGGCCGCCGCCATGTCGCCGCGACGTAGGGCGAGTTCGGCCAGCACGCTCAACGCCATTGAGGCGAAGACGGGGGTGCCGAGTCGTTCAGACAAGGCAAGTGCTGCCTTTGCGTCACACTCCGCCCGGTCATTCTCGCCGCGTGCGAACAGGAGGCGGGCGCGCATCGCCCTCACCGCCGCGAACCATTCGGTATGGTGCGACGCCACCAACCTCTCCTCGACATCGGAGAGCATGTCCGCCGAAAGTTCGAACTCACCGAATGCCGTGAGCATGGCCGCCATGTGCAGTCTCGGGTTGCTCCGTCGGATCTCCGAGGGACCCTGGTCGCACCGCTGAATCGACGCGTGCATCCAGCGCAAGGCTTCGGTCGCCCGGCCTTCGTCCCAGGCGAGGTAGGCGAGGGTCTCGAAAGCTCCCGTCAGAGCGAGATCCGCCCCCGCCCATTCAGCGCCGGCGAGAATCGACTCCGCGCCAAGGCGAGCCGCGTCGCAATCTCCCGTCATGACCATCGCCCGCAACTCCGCAAGCTTTGCTCCAGCACGCACGTTGTTCGAGATCTCGGGTCCCACCAGGACGGCCATCGCCTGGGCCGACGATTCGTCGAGCCGCCCGCTCATGAAGAGGAGGGACGACAGGGTGAGGCGTATTCGCGCGATTGCCTCGGGAGACTGGTCACCGAGGAACAGCGCGCCCTGGCTCAACGAAATCGCATCGCTGATCCGGCCGGCTCGCACCAATCCGTCAATATCGAGCGCCCGGGGAGCCGCCACCTCCGAAGTTCGGGGACCCCGTTGCGGGGTCGCGGCCTGCGACCGACGAATCGGTGCTCCTCGGTGACCAGTCTGGAGGGTGGGGGGACGCACTACAGCCTGCTTGACGAGGTTCGAGCCTGCTTCTTTGCTCCTTTTGGGGACGAATTGCGCCCTCCAGAGTGGGCCTCGGAGCCGACGAGTTCCGAATCCCGCTGGGAGGTGGCCACGGGCCCTCCTTCCGTGCAGCAATAGTCGTTCATTGGCCCGCAAGGGACCACCAGATTCAAGTGATCTGGGTATGACCTGAGTATTCGCTTTCCCTTCCGTGTATTCGTTAAACACGAATTAAATAGCCGGTGTGGGCGCCGGGCCGGGAGGCGCGAGAGCCGCCGAGGCGCCGACATTTCCGGCCACCGATCGGGAGCTGCTGACGAGACTGGTGTCATGCTGCTTCCTCCTGTCGGCGCGGGTACGGGTGGGGTCGAGCCTGGACGCACGGCCGATCGGGGAGCGTCCGTGCTACCAGGAAGGCCTTGCGGGTCAGCCGAAGTGCGATCGCAGGAGGTGCTCTGCAACGCATCCATTGGCTGCTCCTTGGCCTCACCTGTGATGTTCGCATCGTGCGGGTCGGCCGCCATCGAGGGCAGCCGGAAATGCCGATGCCGGTCACCCACCTTCCGTAGTGGCAGCTAGCTGGTAGCGAGCTCAGCGATCTACTACGCGGTCAGGGGACGGCACAGAGCGCAGGGACCATGAACATGATGGGTACTGCGCCACCGCCAGGAGGTTCCCAATGGAAGCGCTTCCTATTGAAGTTAAGTGTCGTCATTGCACAAGTGACTTTCCCATCTCGGACCTGCTCTTGGCGGTGGACGGGAGATGCCCAGTATGCGGGTGGACGCTGAGCCCGGAGTGGACGACCATGTTGCAAGAAGAGTCCCGCAACGCAGACACCGCGATGATGCTGTTGGTCCGTGCACTTCGGCGCTTGTACGGCTTGCCGGGCAACCTCCAGCTGTTGCCACATTCAGTGTTTCGCAACCTCTTCGAAGAGGTCGGATGGGAGCAGGATCTGTCCGTAGATCCGGACTATGCCGGCCAAGAGCTGCGGCTGCTCCGCCTCCAGCTTGAATCCTGGGAGAGGCTCGCCCAGCAGCGCAAGCGAGACGGGACAGTCGAACGGCTCAAAAATGCGTTCACCCGGAGCCGTCGATCAGACCGCTCAACCTCCACGCCCGAGGCAACCGCCGCGACGTAACTGGGGTTCGTTGGGGCCCGGGCAGCCAGACCAACCAGGTGATCGTGCCCCGGAGGTGTCAGTGGACCATCAGGATCGCGGCACCCTCGCCCACTGCGGATGTGACCCCCCTGACGGAATGGCTGCGCACGTCTCCCACACGCGACTTGAACGCAGAGAACCAGGGTGCGCGCGACGTCGTACCGGCTCGGTCCCGCGGCGCATGCCCGCTCGACAGGACTACGCGTTCTGGTGGTGCCGCTGACGGGTCTCACGCGAATCATGGTGTGAGAAGCCCCGAACAGGAGGCACGGTCATGGAGAAGTCCGGCGTTCAAGTCCGATCGATCGAGAGCCTGGTGCTCCCCCCCGTCGGGGAGTGGACGATCGACACAACTCACTCTGCGGTGCAATTCGTCGTGCGCCACATGGCCATCAGCAAGGTGCGAGGGAAGTTTGACGCCTTCGAAGGGACGATCTTCGTCGCAGAGACCCCCGATCAATGCAGAGTGGAGGTCGTGATCCGGGCCGATAGCATCAACACCGGCGACCTCACTCGCGACGAGCACCTACGATCCCCGGACTTCCTGGATGCCGAGCACTATCCAGAGTTGCGATACCGGGCCCTCGGCGCGGTCCCGGGAGGTAATGGCCGGTGGGAGATACTTGGCGAGCTGACGATCCGCGGTGTCACTCGCCCGGTCAGCCTCGAAATGGAATTCGCCGGCATCAGCATCGATCCCTGGGGCAAGGTCCGCTCGGGTTTCACTGCCACGACGACCCTCAACCGCGAGGAGTTCGACGTGCGGTGGAACCAGACTCTCGAGACGGGCGGTTTCTTGGTGAGTAAGGAAGTCAGGGTCGAACTCGAGATCGAGGCAGTGCTCGCCGACGAGAACTGACGCCTGCTCCGGACGCATTCTCGGGGTCTCGTAATGCATTCACGCCCCGCCGAAGCAAGAACCAAATCCTCTCAGCGAGTGCGACTGGGGAGTGAACTGTCCACCCACCGCCGGAGCTCTCCGAGCGGAGCCGCTCCGGTACGGCGCTCGACGACGGTGCCACCGTCGACAAGCAGGAAGGTGGGGATCGACTGCACTCCGAAACGACGCGCGAGCACCGGCGAGGTGTCGACGTTCACCTTGACGAGCTTCAACCGGCCCGACAAGTCCCGTGCCACCTGCTCCAGGGCTGGGCTCACCATCCGGCACGGTCCACACCACTCTGCCCACATATCCACTAGCACCGGGATGGCCGCGTCCTCGACGATCTCGTCGAACTCGTCATCCCCGCTCTCCGTGATCCACGGGAGGGACGCTCCGCACTTGCCGCATTTTGGGACGCCTGATGCACGATCGGGTACCCGGTTCTTCGTGCCGCAGGTAGCACACGTGACGACTTGGACTCGCGGTTCTACCATCAGCGTTCGGGCACCCTCCACGACAGTCCCTCGACAACACCAACCACGCGCCGATGAGAAACGCTCCTCACGGTGTCGAGTCTCGCGCTCTCCGGGCGAGCATTCCATCCGTAAGTTCGTGGTTTGTTCGACGTCCCCGACTCATCAGACGCGGCGTCGGGGACATTGCCTCCGCCTGGACACGACGTCCTCATCTCAGATGCGGCCCAGCTCCAGCGCGGCCCGGAGCTGCTCTTTAGCTCTGGGGGCAGGAGTGGTCGGCAACCTGGCTGACGCCGCGGTCAGCGTCGGGCTGCTGGAGAGATCGAGATCGATTACTTCGTCGCGCTCGATCGCCGCTTGCCTTCATCCCGATCTTGACGGAACGAAAGGAGCTGCAGTCATGAACACAACCTCACTGCCCCGACGATGAGAGCGATCGCGAACGCTCAGACACCGTCGCGGCGTTGGATGAACGCCCAAACAGTTCAATCGAGTACAAGGAGCTGAAAGAAGATGGCATCGACCTTGACGAGCACGACGAAGGCTCATGCAGCGAGAGACACCGAAGCGCCGCCGGTAAAGCTGACCAATGGGATTGCTGGCGAGCCCGAAAGTGGCCGCCGCCCCGAAACGGCGCCAGCGACCTCCGCCCCGCCAAGCACGGCATCGACGTTGTATGTCGTCGTTGTGCTTGCAGTGGTGATCATCTTTGTCGGCACAATGTTCTGGGCTGCCATGGTGAACACCGTCGGGCCTCCGTTTTCCCCGTAGGCGGGGCAGCACGAAGACAACGCACAACATAGAGAGTTATCTCACAACAGATCCACCGCCCATTTCAGCCGACTCGCAGTCACGAACCACGAAGGACGTTCCCAAGCATCTCCCGAGTTCAGCGACCCTCGGGTTGACTCCGTGTCTCTGATCGTTTTAGGCCCCGTTTTGGACGGACTCCCTTCGATGGCACCGCGAGGCGAGTAGCGGACTTTAGCTTGGAGCCTCGAAGACGGCTTGCACGGCGCGGAGCCGACCGACTGACAGCCCCTCAACGAGGTTGTCCGCTTTAGCCAAAAAGTTGTCGACGAAGTTGTGCAAGCCGAGCGGGCCCGGAGGAGTTGATAGGAAGATCTCCATGACCGCCACTGCGTCTTCAGTCATGTCACTCCAGTGGGTGACCGAGAGGCCGGCGGATTCGATCGTGTCTCGCAGGAGATCGGCGGAGACGAGGTGGCTCAGCTCAGGCCGATCCGCCCACGGAAGCGGGAACGTCAGCTCACCTGGCGTCCCAGCGACGATGTCCCAGATGGCGAGGCGCCCTCGCGGTCGAAGCACACGGCGGGCCTCCTCATAGAGGCCGGCCTTGTCGGCCACGTTCATCTGCACGTGCTGACTGATCACTACATCGAAGGTGGCCGCATCGAACGGTAGGTCCGTTACGTCTCCTTGATCGACAGAGATCCGATCTTCCAGTGTGACGAGTTGATTCAACCAGCGAGAGGTTTCGCAGTACTCCTCGGTCAGGTCAATGGTGGTGACTCGACAGCCGTATCTGTTGGCGAGGAAGCGGGCTGTGCCACCGATGCCACTGCCAGCATCGAGCACTTCGTCATGGTTGTTGATCTCGGCCAGCTCGGCCAGTTGGCTGGTGGCGATTCGGCCCATCGTGTGGAAGTCCTCGACCGCACTGAGATCCTCTGCGTGAATCTCACTGAGGTCTATGCCGGACGCGACGAGAGCCTGCTCGATGTTCTGTCGAGACATACCAGTCGAGTACTGGCTGTCCATCTGCGCTGCCTTCATTTATCTATTCCGTTCTTCCCTGTCGTTGCTCGGATGTGACGCGTCGTGCGCTCCTCTTGGCTGGACGCCGTCCGATCTCCGACCACTCTGAAAGGGACCCTCGTATCGCCTACGCGACCTCGCATCGCTTGATGAGTTCGGCGACGACCGCGGGCTGGTCTTGCTGTGGCCAGTGTGCGGCGTCTTGGACCAAATGAAGCGACGGGTCCCTAAACAACCCTGCGATCTCGGCCCCAAGAGTGGGGGTCAAGTAGCGATCCTTCGCGCCAAAGATGATCGAAACCGGGACCTCGAGCCGTCGGAGCGCTCCGCTTTCGCTCAGAGCATCCTGTCCGTCCAAAGCGTCGAACAGCTCGGCCGTCCAGGCGCGGATGGCGACGAGGGCATCCGGCTGGTCCGCGTCGCCAAAGAACTGCGGCAGGATCGACTTCACGGCGATGCCTTCGGGGTCGAGGGCATCCATGTGCCACTGGGCGGCGGTGTGCTGGAGCAGCCAGAGGCGCTGGGCGTCGTCGTTGACCATGGCGTCGGCGAGCGCGGTGAAAGCCGGATCGGCAAGCAGCCGGATCATCTCGGGGAGCTTGAGCGAAGGTTGATGCCCAAACATGGTGTTGAGCAGGACCAGGTGAGCTACTCGCTCGGGGTGCGCGATGGCGAACGCGATGGCTTCGGGACCCGACGCGTCGTGGCCAACCAGTACGGCGCGGGTGATACCCAGACCATCGAGTACTGCGTTCAGTTCGGAACCGTGGTCGTCTGAGGTCGAGCCGACGATCTGGCTTCGATCGGAACGCCCGTACCCGATCCAGTCGAAGGTCACGACCCTCCTCGGGGACAGAAGCGGTGCGAGCTTGTCGTAGATGCGGTGATCGTCGGGAAAACCGTGCATCACGACGATCGCCGGTTCCTCGCCGGCGTGGTCGAGGACGTAGAGGGATCTACCTCCGTGGTACACGTAGTGCTGATTGACATCTGTGTCGATCTTGCTCATATCAGTCTCCTTTCGTGGCACCCCTCTCTAGGGGCGCGCTGTCTCTCAAGTCCGGCTGGCGGCCCGTTGGGCCCGGACAGGCTCGGTCGCAGGCAACGAGATCTCACGCTCCTGCATCGTTCCGTCCGAAAGCTGGTCGGACGCTTGCGGCCTCGCCGGCAACAGCAGGGCGGCCATGACTGCCCCTGCGAGGGTGACCCCTCCCGCGAGGAGGCAGCCACCGCGCAGGCTGAAGAGAAATGCATTCGTGGCCGTGTGGGCGAGCCCCTCCGACGCCTGGTTGAGGCCGAGTTTCGAGAGCTGGTGTGAGGCGATGATCGCCCCGCCGACAGAGGCTTTGGCTGCAGTGACGGCTCGGGCGGGCAGGGCTGGGGCGAGGGTGGCGGCAAGCCGGTTCGAATACAGCGATGCCGCCACGCTGCCGATGATGGCTACGCCGAGCGTGCCACCGAAGAGCCGAGTCGCGTCGTTCATGGCCGAGCCCACGCCCGACTTGGCCTTGGGAACTGCCCCCATGATCGCTTCGGTCGCCGGCGCGCTGGTGAGGCCCATGCCGGTGCCGAGGAACAGCATCTGGAGAACGATGATCGCGTACGAGGTCGACACCGAGACCGTGGCCGTCCACAACAAACCGACTGCGAACGAGACAAGTCCCGCTGTGACGACGACCTTGTTGCCAATGCGCACCGCCAGCTTCGTCCCGGCGACCGAGGCGACGGCCACGGACCCCGCGACCGGCAGGAGCCGCACTCCGGTGCCCAGGGGGCTGAAGGTCTTGATGAACTGGAAGTACTGGGTGACCAAGAAGATGAACCCCTGCAAAGCGAAGAAGGAGACGGCCACCGATCCGCTGGCCGCGGTGAACCGTGGATTGCGGAACAACGCCACGTCGAGCATCGGGTGGTCACTTCGGCTCTCGTGGACGATGAAGAGGAAGAACAGCGCGACGCCTCCGCTTATGGTCGCCACGGCCGCCGCGGAGCCCCAGCCCCAATCCGGTGCCTCAATGACCCCCAAGATGAGGGTTGCCATGGCGGCGCTCGACAGCGCCAGGCCCGACCAGTCGACACGTGGCGTCCGCGGGTCCCGCGAGGTCGGGACCGCCACGACGACCAGGGCGGCGACCGCCACAGCGACGAGGGCCATGAAGGCGAAGATGCTTCCCCACCAGTAGCGCTCGAGCAGCCAGCCGCCGACGATCGGGCCGGTGGCGATCCCGACTCCAGTGGTAGCTCCCCAAATGCCGATGGCTTTGGCGCGTTCGCCCCGCTCGGTAAAGACGTTCACAAGGAGAGAGAGCGTGGAGGGAAACATGAGCGCAGCTCCGAGTCCCATGACGGCCCGAGCGGCGATGAGCTCTGGCGTGGTGTTGACGAGCGCACCGGCCAGGCTCCCCGAGGCGAAGACGGCCAAGCCAAGAAGCAGTGTGCCCTTTCGACCCTGGCGATCGCTCATGCTGCCCGCGGCCAGCACCAAGGCGGCGAAGACGAGGCTGTAGGCGTCGACGACCCATTGCAGCTGAGTTGTCGAGGCGCCCAGGCTCCGCACCAGAGTCGGCAAGGCAACGTTCACGATGGTGACGTCCACACTGATGATGAAGGCGGCGAGACAAAGGGCCACAATGATGCCCAGCCGGCTCCGAGGCTGGCTCCGAGCCGACGGCATAT
This sequence comes from uncultured Acidimicrobiaceae bacterium, assembly GCA_963783995.1. Taxonomy (GTDB): domain Bacteria; phylum Actinomycetota; class Acidimicrobiia; order Acidimicrobiales; family RAAP-2; genus Bog-473. The sequence continues at coordinate 321,126 of CAWAPU010000004.1, read as the reverse complement.
CGACAGGCGCCATCATGACGCGCTCCTTACTCTCGGCGAGATCGTTACGTTGTAGACCGTTGTAGGACTGGCGCTCATGGCGTCACTCTCTCCTTCCGTTCAGGGCCCGCTCCAACAGCCGGCTCCTCGACAAGTGGGAACCGGCGAACCGCGGCACCCGCGCATGTGACGCGGTTGTGGTCGCCGCGCGTCGTCGTCACCGACACGACGTCTCCGCTGAGTTTCGAATCTTTTCGTCGAGTTCACGTGCGATGCCATCGATCGTGTGGGCACCCAACGACGCGAAGACGCTTGATGGTTGGTCGTAGGCGACATGCGCCCCCAAAATGTCTCGGTAGACCGCCACGCGGAAGGGTGCATAAAGACCCGCCGCCGGCTCGACGGCAAGAATCTTGCGAGCAATCACCGGGTTTCCGACGAGATACAGCGTCGCCTGGACCGGATCGCCGCCCAGGCTGAACAGAGCTCCCTGATCGACTTGCGCAAGGGCGACGAATCCTGTTGGGCCAACAGTCCGATCCACGAGAACCTCGACGTCATGCCACGTTGCTTGATCGAGGACGAGTCGGAGAGTCAGTAGCGGATCGAGCAACGGCACCTGTTCGTTGAATCGGCGGCGGGTCTCTTCGAAATCGACGGCGCTGTCATGGATTAGGCGGGTTCCCTGATAATCGATGGTGGTCACGTTCCTCCAGGGAGATCGTGGGCTTGCTGGTCCGAGCTGGCGGCCGGACGGAACGCGTCAAGAGGGTGACGGGGAGCACCGGAGCCGTGTCGAGATGGCGGCTCCACGCCGCCACTCGTAATTGCCTGACAAACCCGGGCCTTATTGGACACGCCTGCTGTTTTACCATGGAACTTGAGAAAGTCAAGTTCTTACTATTGATTCTCAAGTGATCGTCTGGCATACTGGCGGCATGAAGTCGTACAACCACTACTGCGCGGTGGCCAAGGCACTCGATGCTGTGGGTGATCGTTGGACCCTGCTCATCATCAGAGAGCTCGTGAGCCAAGGTCCGTGTCGTTACACCGACCTGATGAGTGGGTTACCCGGAATTGCGACCAACCTCCTGGCCGACCGATTGGCCTCTTTAGAGGAAGCCGGCATCGTTTGGCGTGAGGCGGTTCCGCCGCCCGTCGCGTCCACGCTGTACCACCTGACCGATGCGGGAACCGACCTCGAGCCGGTACTCGACGCGCTCGGGATATGGGGTGCTCGTTTCATGTCTGAAAAGGACGCGACAGATCAATTCCGCAGTCACTGGTTCAAGCGTCCGGTCTCGATGTTTCTCAAGGACCGCGCCCCGGATGGGCCTCCGGTCTCGATACAGCTCAGTCCAGAGGACTACCCGGCCGTGATCGAGGCCTCCCAAGACGGAATCCGAACGCGACCTGGCAGGGTTGAATCCCCTGATCTGGAACTTGTTGGGCCGCCACATCTCATCCTGGGAATCCTCTCGGGTCGTTTGAGCGTCAAAGAAGCCAAGGCCGCGGGTCTGACACACACAGGAAGGGTCGCTGTGTTGAATTCGTTGCGCCGAGACCACGCAGACGCCACTGTCGCCAACGCTGTCGGTGCTCAGTAATCCGCGAGGTTGCGTGAAGCGGAGGTGGCGAAGTCGTGATCACCAGTACTGAAGGAACGACGTGAAGCTCGATCCCGGTCGCCGCGAGGGCGTGGCGCAATCCGACGGGCGCCCTTGGTCATGACCGCCTGGCTCGCTTTCGGCGTGGCCGGACTCGCCTTAACGGTCGCTGGGGTCTCGCTGGGGTTGACCATCTATCAACTGCGCAGTCAACGAGACCGTGACACTCGTGACTCGTGAGTGCCTGGACGATTAATGATTCTCGTCGATGGTGCAGCACGAACTTCATTGACACCTGGCTCGAATGCCGCTGCGAGCGCGACGGACCGCTCATCTCGCGAGCTGAACGCACCTGATATCCGTCATCAACTCGGACTGGCTGCGGCCGCCGCAGCGTTGGTCGCCGGCCTGGCGTATGTGGCGATCAGCGCCTACTGGGCACTCGGCGGCACGTGGCTCCTCGCTACTGTCAGCTCCTCGCTGATCACGACGGATCAAAGCACCACCGCGGTGATGGCCGTGTGGGCCGCGGTCGTCCTCAAAGGTGTAGGTGCACTACTTCCCTTCTACCTCCGCCGCCCCGCACCGCCCTCGAAATGGCACGGCCGACTCAGGTCGTTGGCGTGGGCAGAAGGCGCGGTACTGACCCTCTACGGATTCGTCTTCACCTCGGCGGGTCTCCTGGTACAAGAGGGCGCCATCCATCCGGGAAGGGCCGCCGACCGGCGCGCCTTGGTCTGGCACACCTACCTCTGGGATCCGTGGTTCCTCGTCTGGGGCCTTCTTGTGGTCCTCGCCCTGGCATTGAATCCGGCCAAACGAACCCGTGCGGCTGGCAACACTGGCCAAGCGTTGCGTTGATCTCGCTCAGATTTGGGAACTCGTCACAGATTGGTGACCCGGCTTGGGATTTGTCGTGGGATTCTCGGATAGGCAGCAGAAGAGCCGGCCCATCGGGCCGGCTCTGACCTGCGGATCTCTGAGTGGCGGGGGGAGGATTTGAACCTCCGACCTTCGGGTTATGAGCCCGACGAGCTACCAGACTGCTCCACCCCGCGGCGAAGAAGGAGCATCCTATCGGCAGTCCCGTGCCCTCTGCGCACGGGACCGGGGAAACGGGCCTAGAGCGTCTGGGCCGTCGGAGGGGGCGGCGGGGGTGAAGCGGGGTCGGCCGCCTGGGGCGGCGGGGGTGGGGTGCTGCCGTCGGCCGGCGCTGCCGTCGGGGCGGCCGCCGCCGACTCGGGTGCCAGCGTCATGGGTCCGTGCTCGGACTCGTACTCGCCGAGGGCGCTGACCAGGTGCGCGATGTCGCCGTCCGTGGTCGGCGTCGCCCGGCCCGTCTTCGTCGCGTAGAAGGCCGCCCCCAGGTCGCGCAGCATGCCCTCGGCCGACTTCTTCGCCTGCGCCTCGTCGATTTTCGCCTGGCCCTTGGCGGCGGCGTCCTTCGCCATCCCCGTGGCCACAGTCGCCTGGGCCTTGACCTTGTCGAGCAGTCCCATCGGAAGCCTTCCTTTCGTCGTCCCTCTGGCTCCCGACATCATGGGACCGCCGGCCTCGCGCCGCAACCGCCGTCGGGCTCGCCCGACCCGGCTCCCGCCGCGACGGCCTCTAGCGGCCTCCCCGCACCACACCGGCCGCCGACCCTACCGGCGTCGACGTCGTGCTCGTCGAGGACCTGCTCCCCGGCTCCGTGCTCGTCGGCGTCGTGGACGTCGTCGACGTCGTCGTGGACCCGGTGGTCGACGTGGAGCTCGACCCGCCCACGCTCACCTTCTTCGTCGCCTTGCCCGGCTTGGGCTTCGGCGGCGCCGTCGTGGTGGTCGTCGTCGGCGTGCTCGTCGAGGGGAGCACCGCCTGGGCCGAACTGATCGCCTGCTGCATCATCTTGATGTCCTGCTGGTACTGGGCCAGGTTCCCCTGCGCCAGCGCGGTCTGCGCGTTGTTGTAGTCGGTCTGCGCCTGGCTCAAGATGTTCGAAACCGCGGCGGGCACGGTGCCGGTGCCCGAGGCACTGGTCGACGTCGGGAGCGCGACGTTGGTGATGTCGCTGAGCACCGACGTGAGCGACGTGTCGATCTTCACCGTCTTGCCGAGGACGGCGATCACGTACTCGAGCTGGGGCTGGGGGTTGGTCGTGGCCGCCACGTAGAGCGGCCGCAGGTACACCATCGAATTGCCGATCGGCACCATCAGCGTCTCGCCCAACAGGACCTCCGTCCCGTGCTGGTCGAGCAGCGTGATGTCGGACGACACGGTGTTGTCCGCCGAGATCTCCGCGTCCGCGTTGGCCGGGCCGATCGTTCCCTGGGGGGTCTGGTACAGGGTCAGCTGGCCGTAGTGCCCCGGATCGGACTGCCCCACCATGAACGCGGTGAGGTTGAAGTTCTGCGTGCTGTTCTGCAGCGACGACTGCGCCGCCGGGACGAAGCCGTTGGTGATCGTGAAGACCTGGTCCTGGGGCGGCGTGTTGGGCAACGAGTACACCTGGTACTGCGGCGCCATGCGCGCCGGCGTCGTGGAGACCAGCTGGCCCTGGTTGTTGTAGGTGTTCTCGGCCAGCAGCGCCTGGGACTGCGGTCCGGCGCCCGCCGTCGGCGAGATCTGCCACGCGTTGCTCGCCGAGTAGAACGCGGACGGGTTCGTCAGGTGGTAGCGCCCGTAGATGGCGGACTGGACCGAGAAGATGTCCTCGGGGTAGCGCAGGTGCGCCTTCAGCTCCGGCGGCATGTCCTTGACCGGCACGAACATGTGCGGGAAGGCCGCCGAGTACGCCTGCAGAATCGGGTCTTGCGGGTCGACGTCGTAGAACGTCATCTTCCCCGAGTAGGCGTCGATGACCACCTTGACCGAGTTGCGGACGTAGTTATAGCTGCTCGGCAGCGTGCTGCCGATCGCCACTTGTTGTGAGTTCGCGTTCTGCGAGTAGGGGTAATTGGACGTCGTCGTGTACCCGTCGACGATCCAGTCGATATGGCCGTTGTTGATCACCGCGTACGGGTCGTGATCGAAACTCAGGAAGGGTGCCGCCTTCTGCGCCATGGCCACCGGGTCGCGCACGAACATGATCCGCGACTTGTCGGTGATCTGGCTCGAGATCAGGAGGTTGAAATCACCGAGCCGCAGGGCGAACATCGCCTGCGTGAACAGCGACGAGAGCTGCACGCCCCCACTGCCCTTGTAGTGGCTCTCGACGTTGTCCCCGTTCGTCCGCTGGTAGTCGACCTCGGGTTGCTTGGTGTTGGCGACCACGTAGCCCGACAAGCCGAGGCCGAAGTAGACCTCGCCGAAGGGCTGCCTGATCTGGGGCAGCCCGAGGGACGAGCTCGCTGGCACACCGCCCACCCCGAACACCGGGTTGTTGTTGCTCGTCTGGTTGGCCACCGCGATGGCGGCCCCGTTGCCGTGCGTGTACTGCAGGTGGGAGTTCACCCACGTCTGGGAGACCAGGCCCGACGACGAGATCTCGCGCACGCCGACCAGCACCGGCGTGAGGCCGCCCCCCAGGGAATAGCGGTCGACCCCCAACGACGGGAACGTGTAGTACGACTTGATTCCCTGGAGGCGCTGGAACGTCTGCAGGGTTATCGAGGGGTCGGGGTCCCATTGGCGGATGTTGTCGATGGTCGGCGTGTTGAGCACCGCCTCGCTCGGGCTGATGGTCGTCGACGCGGTGAACTGTTTGATATTGACGTCGTTGAGGTTGTAGGCCGCTCTCGTCGCCGTGATGTTCCGTTGGATGTACGGGGCCTCGAGCGAGCTCTGCGCCGGGTTCACCTTCAGCGCCTGCAACAGCGCGGGGTAGATGATGCCGACGACCAGCGCGACGAAGGCCCAGATGCCGACCGCCAGCACCGGCAGCGTCCAGCCCTGGCGCCGGATGTTGAACAGGAGGATCGCCGCCGCGAAGATCGACACGTAGACGAGCAGCAGCTCGGCCGGGAGCCGGGCGTGCACGTCCGTATAGCCGGCACCGTTCACGTAGCCGTCCGACGCGTTGACGAGCGACCAGCGCTGCAGCACGTAGCCCGCCGCCTTGTCGAGGGCGATCAGCGCCAGCAGCACCGAGATGTGCGCCTTGACCGGTGGCCGTACCCGCGGGATCCCCCGCTGGGGCTGGATCCCACCGTTGAGGTAGTGGAAGATCAGCGTGACGGCGAGCGTCACGATGAGGATGGCGAGCGTCCAGTCGACGCAGAAGATCAGGAACGGCAACTTGAAGATGTAAAAGCCGACGTCCTTGTGGAACTGCGGGTCGGTGACGCCGAAGTTGCCGCCGTGGCGGAACAGGATCCAGTTGTTCCACTGGCTGATCGTCCCCGATGCGCCGATGAGCGCCAGGATGATGGCGATGGCGACGTAGATCCGGCCCGAGTAGGGCCGTACGTAGTGCTGGTAGCGCCGCACCAGCTCGTCCTCCTGCGCCAGCACGACGTCGTGCCCGGCGATGCGGTCGCACACCACGAGGTTCACCCAGAGCACGGCGAAGAAGATGGCGCCGAACGACCCGAACAGTCCCAGCTTGATCACCAGCAGCGTCGAGAAGACGTTGTGGAAGTCGACGGAGGAGAACCAGAGGCTGTCCGTGTAGATGTTCGCCAGCGAGCGCAGCGACACCAGCAGGACGATGACGAGCACGACCAAGCCGACGATCCACCAGCGGGCGCGGTGGCGCCGGCGCGGCGAAGGATCGGCGGGAAGGTCGCTGGGGATGCGCACGGAGTGGGAGCCTAACGTCCGCTACTCAGCCACTAACGGCACCGCGTGCCGTCTGAGCAGCCGAAAGGACCAGGTCAGTCGCTCGCTGGCGCCACGAGGCAGCGGCAGCCGGAGTGGGCCGGTGGGTGGGCGTGTCCCGTGGGGAACGCCTCGCTCGCGCTCACCGCTCCGGCCAGCGCGTTGTCCTCACAGTCCGAGCACCCCGTGGCGGACGTGACGACCCAGCGCAGTTTGCGGTCGTCGCCCGCCGCCACCACGCCGGCCGAGAACGCCTGGGTGGCGTAGTCACCGGCCACGCGCTCGACGCGCTCGCCTCGCCATTCGCGGTAGGCCCCGCTCACCCGGTCGCCGATGTCGCCGCCGTCGGCCTCGATCTGTCGGCGCAGCATCGTCACGAGGACGTGCGCCAGCCCCGTCGCCGACTGCTCGACCGTGCCGTCGTCGGGCACGCCGGCCCCGGCGCCGGCGAACGCCGCCCCGGCGGCGAACGCCTCTCGCAGTTGCCCGCGCACGGCCGACTCGAAGACCGCCAGGTGCTCACCCTCGGAGCCGAGCAACTCGTCACCGCTCAACGACGGCGCGCTCCGGATGCGATCGAGGAGCCGGTTCTGGTCGTCGCCCAGCGCCCGCTTGACCGTGCGGCTCAGCAACACCGTCACCGGGCCGAGAAATTCGTCGCGTCGTGCGATCACCGCGTCGTCCGGGCCCGGTGCCGCCGCCTCTTCGACCGGCTCGGCCACGACCACCGGCAGCGCCTGCGTGGCCTCGGGCTCGGCCACGACGACCACCGGCAGCGCCTGCGTGGCGTCCGGCTCGCTCGTCACCGCCGGCATGGCCTGCGTCGCCGCCTCGGGAATCCCTGCGGCGGTGCCGGCATCGTCGCCACCCGGCGTCTCGTCCACGCCGGCGCGGATCCGGGCGAAGAGCTCGTCGACCGAAGGGGCGGTGGCCCCTTCGACGGCGTCCTCGAGCTCCATCTCGGCCACGACGCGCTCGGCGCCGGCCTCGTCGTCGTCGGTCTCGACGGCCACCTCGATGACCCGCACCGCCGGGGCGGGCCCCGCTTCGGGCGCGTCGCCGATCACCTCGACAAGCGCCTCTTCGTCCGCCGGCTCCTCGGGCCCGCCGTGGAGGCGGTACTGCTCGGCGACCGCCACGGCGGCGGCGCGTGCCTCGTCGTCCGTCCGGTCGAGGTGCGACAGGATGTTGTCCACGCGGTCGCGCACGCCGTGCACCGATGCCGCCATCTCATCGCGCGCCGCGCGCAGCTGCTCGATCTGTATGCCCAGCGCGCGCCGCCGCGACGCCAGGTCGGCGAGCACGCGTCGGCGGGCCTCCTGCACCTGCTCGAGCAGCGCGCGACCCTCGTTCTTCGCCTGCTCGATGACCGCCTCGCCCTCCGCCACGGCGTCGGAGAGGATGCGCTCGCTCTCCACCCGCGCCTCCTGCTCGGCGTTGGCCACGATGATCTCGACCTCCGCCACCCGCTCGGCCGCCGCCGACTCCGTGCTTGCCTGGAGCTCGTCGACCTGGCTGTGCGTCTCGCGCACCAAGGTGGCCGCCCCCTCCTGGGCCTGGGCCACGATCTTCGCCGCCTCGTCGTGGGCGTGACGCAGGATCTGCGCGCTGTGCTGGCCCAGCGACGCGGTCAGGGTCGCCTCGTCGACGACCGGGTGCGCCGCCCGCTCCTCGGCGTCGGTGAGGGCGGCCCGCAGCTCCTGCTCCCTCTCCTCGAGCGCCTCGATGCTCCGGGAGACCGACTGCAGGTAGGAGCGCACCTCGTCGGCGTCGAAACCCCGCCGCACGATGGCGAACGAACGGGTTGCGATGTCCCCGGTCGCCAGACGGGACGAGGAGATGGGGGACGGACGTCTGCCATGGGCAAAAGCCTACGGCGCCGTCTGGACCGGCACCGACGTGGTGCTGGGAACGTACCCACCGAGGCGCTCCAAGATGCGCAGCACCTGGCTGATGTTCCGCACCCCGTAGACGTGCAGCTGGGGGGTGGCCTTGGATTTCGCGGCCGCCAGGTTGCCGTCGCCCAGCGGCACGAAGAAGACGGAGGCGCCGGCGTCCTCCACCGCGATGGTCTTCTCGGCCACCCCGCCCACCGCCGAGATGTTGCCGTGCTGGTCGATTTCCCCGGTGGCGGCCACGATCCGGTTCCCGGTGAGGCGGCCGCTCGTCAGCTTGTCCATGATCCCGAGCGTCATCGCCAGGCCGGCCGAGGGGCCGCCGATGTTCTCGGTGTGCACGGTGACGTCGATCGGGAAGTGCCAGCTCTGCTGCGTCTCCGGTGAGATCCCGATGACCACGGTCTGCTTGAACGGGGCACCGCAACCGGTGACGACGGAGCCCTTCGGTGCGGCCTCGAGCGTGATCGGCTTCTGCACGACCGGCCCGCCGACGAAGTCCCCGACGTCGTTGATCGACGACTGCTCCACGCTCAACGTCACCGTGGCCCCCGGCGTGTAGTTGTGCAGCGCCTCGATCAGCCCGCACACGGTGGTCGCCGGCGTGCCGTCGACCGCCGTGATCACCTGCGCCACCTTCAGCGTCTTGGCGGCCGGCGACCCGGCCTCGATCCCGAACACGAGCGTCCCGACGTTCGTCGAGGTGACCCTGTAGCCCAGATGCGAGAGCGCGGTCGCCGTCGCGTACGACTGGGCCTGCGCCATCTCGAGATAGCCCTGGTCGAGGTACTCCGTCTGGTTCGTCGAGGGGCCGAGCAGCGTTTGGCTCGAGTAGATCTCGTCGTTCGAGTCCAAGAAGCGGTACTGCAGGTAGTTGAGCGCGTCGAGCTGCGACACGAAGACGTCGGTCAGCAGGATCTGACCGGTGAGGTGATGGTCGTACTGCGCCGGCACCTCGATGTACTGCGACACCGGCGTCGCGTTCCCCGGCGTGATGACGTAGTAGTTGATGTTGACCTGCGCGGCGATGACGCCGGCCAGGAGGACGACCACGACGAAGCCGACGACCACGTAGGGCCAGCGGCGCCCGCGGCGCGCCCGGCGCCGCCGCGGGGACGTCCCATCCGTCCGCGTCGACGCGCGGCGGCGCCCCACTCGGCGGTGGGGGCGGTGGCAGGGGCGGGGTCGTCGCAGGACCCCCGTCGGCGGTCGCGTCAGGGTCGGACATACTCGGGGTCGGTGAGCGACGATGTTGCCACGGATGCCAGCCGCGACCACCGCGCCGAGCGCCGTCGTCGCAGCGTGACCCTGGCCGGCCACCGGGGCGACCCCGAGACCGCCCGCTCCGGCCTGGCTGATCGGGACGCCGCCGTCCGCGTCGCCGCACTCGGCGCCTTGGCCCGCCTGGGCGGGCTCACCACGGCCGACGTCGTCGTCGGCCTGGGCGACGAGGACCCCGCGGTGCGCCGGCGAGCCGTCGAGGCCGCCCTGACGGTCCGGGGGAAGGGCTCACGCTCGACCCTGCCCCAGGCGCTCACCGACGCCCTGGCCGACCCCGATCCGCTCGTCGCCGTGGGCGCCGCCTGGTTCGTAGGCGAGCGCCGCCACCGCGCCGCCGTCCCCGCGCTCATCGCGCTGGCCGGGCACGATGACACCCGTTGCCGGGAGGCGGCGGTCGCCGCGCTCGGGCGCCGTCGGCGAACCCGCCGGTCTCGACGCCGTGCTCGCCGCGCTCGACGGACAAGCCCACCGTGCGCCGGCGCGCCACGGTCGCCCTGGCCGGGTTCGACGACCCCCGGGTCGAGCCGGCCCTGCGCCAGGCGGCGGCCGACCGCGACTGGCAGGTGCGCCAGGCGGCGGGCGAGCTGCTCGACGAGCCGCTCGACGAGCCCGACCGACCCCGCTGAGACCGACGAAGGCGCCGGCCCGACCGAGCCGACCGAGCCCGCCGCGCCGCTCAGTCGTCCTGGGTGAAGAGCCGCTTGAGCCGGTCGAAGGACTGCAGGCAGATGCCCGCCCCCTGCACCACGCACTCGAGCGGCGTGTCCACGAGGTGCACCGGCACCGCCGTCGCGTCGGCCAGTCGCTGGGACATGCCGCGCAGCAGCGCGCCGCCGCCGGTGAGGTGGATGCCCTCGAACATGATGTCCTGGGCCAGCTCCGGTGCCGCCTCGACCGAGGCACTCGGCCGCCGTCTCGACGATGCTGGCCACGTTGTCCGCCAGCGCGTCGCGCACCTCCATCGGCGTGAGCATCACCGTCTTGGGCCGGCCGGTCGCCACCTCGCGGCCGCGGATCTCGGCCTGTTGCTCGCCCTCGTAGGGCGACGCGGACCCGATGGCCATCTTCACCGCCTCCGCCGTCCGCTCGCCGATGGCCACGCCGAACTTGTGCCGCACGAACGCCTGGATCGACGCGTCGAAGTCGAAGCCGCCGCAGCGCAGCGCGCGCACGGCGACGACACCGCCGAGCGAGATCACCGCCATCTCGGCCGTCCCTCCGCCGACGTCGACCACCATGTTCCCCACCGGCTCGTGGATCGGCCAGGCCCGCGCCGATCGCCGCCGCCATCGGCTGCTCGATCAGGAAGCTCGACGACGCGCCGGCCCGCCGCGCCGCCTCCTTGACCGCCCGGCGCTCGACCGACGTGATGGCCGAGGGGACGCAGATCAGGACCTTGGGCCGGTTGAGGCGTCCCACGCCCACCCGGCGCAACAGGACGCTGAGCATCCGCTCGGTCACCTCGAAGTCGGTGATGGCGCCGCCGCGCAGCGGGCGCTCCGCCACGATGTAGCCGGGCGTGCGGCCGATCATCTGCCAGGCGTCCGTCCCGATCGCCAGGACCTCCCGGCTGCGCGTAGTCGAGCGCCACCACGGTGGGCTCGTTCGAGCACCAGGCCCTTCCCCTTGGCGTACACCAGCGTGTTGGCCGTACCGAGGTCGATGGCCAAGTCCCGCGACATGAAGGTGCCATGGTACGGCGGCTCGCTGGTGCGACGGCACTTTGTGGGCGTTCTCGGTAGCCTCGCCCTGGTGAGTGGCCCACCCGAGGAGCCGGGAAACGGCGAACCGGGACGCGACGAGGGAGGAGCGGACCCGGACGAGCCCGAGTCGCCGCTGCGCGGCTGGATCGACCCCGACGACCGCCTGTGGCGCCATCCGAGCGAGCAGGTGCCCGCCGTGGGCGCCGCCGGGGCGGGCGCCGGGCGGGGCGGTCGCCCGGCCGGTCCTGTCCCCTCCCCAAGCGCAACTGGCGGGGCCCGCTCATGGTCTCGGCATCGGGGCCGCCGCCATCATTGCCGTCGGGGCGTTCGTCTACGTCCTCCTCTCCCCCGCCTCGCAGCCGCCCGGCCCAGACCTCGGGCCGGAACGCGACAGCGCCGCCACGCTGACCACCGACACCGGCGCCACGGGCGACGTCCCGCCGGCCGCGGAGACCGCCGCCAAGTCGGTCGTCGAGCTCCAGGCGGACACGTCGCACGGCACCGTGCACCTCCTCGGCGTCGCCGTCGCCGAGGGCGGGATGGTCGTCACGACCGCCGACCTGCTGACCGACGTGCGCAGCATCGCCATGGTCGGTGCCGGCGGGAAGCTCCAGCAGGCCTCCCTCGTCGGGACGGACACGACGTCGGACGTCGCGCTCGTCGAGGTCCCCGAGGACCTGCCCGTGGCGCCGTTCTCCGACGACGCCAAGCTCGCCGGCGGCGCCGCGGACATGGTCCTCGGCCTCGCCGGGCCGTCCGGCGGCGCTGGAGTGGCGCTGCGCGAGACGCCGGGCTCGGTCGACCGCCGTGGCGACCGACATCGCTTCCGGTCCGGCCGACGGGATGGCCGCCATCGTGTCCTCGCCCGGCTTCGACCGCCGACACCACGGGCGACCCGCTCCTCGACGCCGGCGGCAACGTCGTCGGCATCCTGTGCGACCCCCAGGCTCCGGCCACGTCCGCCACCGCCTCCGCCGCGATGTTCCTCCCGACGCAGCTGGTGATCGGCGTCGCCGACGACCTCCGCTCCCGCAACCAGGTCGTGCCCGGCTGGCTGGGCGTCAAGGGGAGCGACGCCACCGGCGACGGCGGCGCGCAGGTCGACGGCACGTACGCCAACAGCCCGGCGGCGGCGGCCCACCTCCAGGCCGGCGAGGTGATCGTCGCCATCGACACACTGCCGGTGCGCACCTTCGCTGAGCTGCGCTCGCGCCTCTACGTCGAGCCCCCGGGCTCCACCGTCCACCTCTCGGTCCAAGGCGTGCCGGGGATCACCGGCACCAAGGCCGTGGTCGTCACCCTGGCGAGCGACTCCTAGCATGCAAGGGTGAGCATGTTCGGTACGATCGACCCCGACAATCCGATGGGGGGTCTCCTCGGCGACCTGATGAAGGTCATCGGCTCGGGGCCGGGCGCCGGCGACAGCTGGTTCGAGGCGGCCCGCACGCTCGCGTTCGGCGTCGCCACCGACGGCGGCCAGGACGACAACCCCGACCCGCTCGTGCGCATCGCCTTCGAGGAGCTCGCCCGCGTGGCCGAGCTGCACGTCGCCGCCGCGACGGGCATCACGCCGAGCTCGGCCAGCGCGGCCGGCGTCTCCTTCGAGGCGGTCGGCCCGGGGCAGTGGTCGTTCCGGGTCCTCGAGGCCTACCGCCCCGTGCTCAAGTCGATGGTCGAGGCGCAGCAGCAGGGTGCGGCCGCGGTGCCGTCGACCGACCTCAGCGAGATGAACCTCGAGGACGGCGCCGGCCTCGGTGGCCTCCTCGGGCAGTTCGCGCTCACCCTCGGCCCCGTCTTCTTGGGCATGCAGTTCGGCTCCGCCGCCGGGCACCTGGCCCGCGCGCCTTCGGCCAGTACGCCCTGCCGCTGCCGTGGCCCGAGTCGACGACGCTGCTGCTCGTGCCGAGCAACGTGGCCCGCTTCGCCGAGGACTGGAGCCTGCCGCTCCAGGAGGTCCAGCTGTGGGTGTGCCTGCGCGAGCTCACCATGCACGCCGTCCTGACCCGCCCGGGCGTGCGCTCCTCGCTGAACACGCTGCTGAGCGACGCCTCCGCGCACGCCGCCGCGGCCCAGCGCAACATCGTCGAGCGCCTCGGCGACAGCATGGGCGACCAGGTCTCCATCGAGGAGGCCCTCGGCGATCCCGAGGCGCTGCTGGCCGATCTGATCAGCCCCGAACAGCGGAACATCTCCGCCACGCTCACCGCGCAGACCACCGCGATCGGCGCCTACGTCGACCACGTGACCGGCGCCATCGCCGAGTCGTTGACGTCGTCGCCGGGCGCGTTGCGCGAGGCGTGGTACCGCTACCGCATCGAGGAGGGCAAGGGCGAGCAGGCCTTCGCCGGGCTGTTCGGCTTGGACGTCGGCCAGGTCGAGGTCGACCGCGGCCGCGCCTTCGTCCAGGGCGTGGTCGAGCGCAAGGGCGAGGACGCGCTCACCCGCCTCTGGTCCGACGAGGTGGATCTTCCGACGCCCGCCGAAGTCGATGCGCCCGGCCTGTGGCTGGCGCGCATCGGCCTGATGGACTGACCCGGGAGCTCCCCGGCTGCGCCGCCTACGCGGCACGTGTCAGTTCGTAGCGCTCGAACGCGGTCGAGAGCCGTCCCGCCAGCACCAGCATCTCGATGCTGCCGTCCCACTCGGGCGCGATCGCGTAGACGTAGTCGGCCATCGCCTCGTCGTGGCGCACCGTCGCCAGCACGTCGACGAGCCGGAACAGGTGCTGGATCGTCTCGCTCCACGAGAGCTCGGCCGGCGTGAGCGTGCGGACCAACGCGGCCTCGTCGTCGCTCAGCGGGCCGATGAGCCCTCCGATCTCGCGGACGATCGGTGCCTCGTCCAACGTGTGGATCTCCCCCATGCGTTGCCTCCCCCGCTGCGGCTCGCCAACTGCGCCGCAGTCCTGTCAACGGGCCCATGCTCCCACCGCCGAGGTCTCGGCCCAGTGGCCCCCTAGATGCAATATGGGTGCAAGGAGGGAGAGCTGAGCGCCCCCACTCCCGCCGGCCTCAACCCTCGGCCGCCTCGCCGTAGTCGAGCACCCACTCGAGCGCGAGTTGCTCCCGCTCGGCGTCGCGCACGACTCGTTCGCTGTTGCGCCGGAACTGTGGGTCGTGCGGCGGCAAGAGGACCAGGCGGGCCAGCACCCGGTCACGGAATTGGTCGATCACGTCCGCCGGCCCGTAGTCGCTCTGGACCTCCCAATGCGGTGCGACGGGGCCGAGATACACCACGCGCACGTGGCCGATGGGCTCGAATTGCTCTTCTTCTACGACGACCTCGTCCTCGCCGTCCGGCGACATGACACCTCCTGCATTGGTGGTCTGCGCCAGCGTAGCCCTGCGGGCTTTACCAACGTTCTCCCTGGTAGGGACGAAATCCGACGGCGGATTCTTACGAAGTTCCTATCCGAAGACTCTAGGACTCCAAGGGCCCCTCCCGTAGAATGATGCGTGAAAAGGGAGCCGAACAATGAATACCGATTGGATGGCCCGGGGGAAGTGCAAGGAAGTTGCACCCGATCTGTTCTTTCCGAGCGATGGAATGGGCGTACTCGTGGCGCAGCGGATCTGCGCGGAGTGCCCCGTAGCCCAGTCTTGCCTCGAGTACGCACTCGAGCATCACATCGACCACGGGGTCTGGGGTGGTGCCTCCGAGCGCGAGCGCCGTCGCATCCTGCGCCGCCGCCGCCTCTCACACGCCGTCGCCGCCAAGTAGCGACTCCGCCGGGGCCAGGTAGCGGCCCCAGGGGACCTGTCTCTCCGTCAGCTTCGCTGCAGCACGCCCCGGACGCTGGCACGCTGTCGTCGTGGCAACACCGGAGAAGGTCCTCGAGTGCGTCGTCAACGTCAGCGAGGGTCGGGACGATCCACGTCCTCGCCGCGCTGGCCGCCAGCGCCGGACCCGCCCTCCTCGACCTCCATCGCGATCCGCACCACCACCGGGCGGTGTACACCCTCGTCGCACCGGCCGACGACCTCGTTGCCGCCACCCGCTCCCTCGCCCGCACCACGCTCGAGCATCTCGACCTGCGCGCCCACGACGGCGTCCACCCGCGCCTCGGCGTGCTCGACGTCGTCCCCTTCGTCCCCTACGCGCCGCACCGCACGGCGCCGACCGATCTCACCACCGCCATCGCCTTCCGCGACGACTTTGCCGCGCTGGCTCGCCGACGAGCTCGGCGTGCCGAGCTTTCTCTACGGGCCCCTTCCCGGCGGTCGGACCCGGGCCCTGCCGGACGATCCGCCGTCACGCCTTCGAGTTGACCGCGGGCCTGGTGCCGGACTTCGGCCCGCCCCGCGCCCACTCGAGCGCCGGCGCCACCGCGGTCGGTGCCCGCCGGGTCCTCGTGGCCTACAACGTCTGGGTCTCCTCCCTCGACGCGGCCCGCCATGCCGCCGCCCTCGTCCGGGGCCCCGAGGTGCGGGCGCTCGCGCTGGCCGTGGGCGAGCGCGCCCAGGTCTCGTGCAACCTGATCGAGCCCGACGCCTACGGGCCTGACCGCCTCTACGACACGGTCCGCAACCTGGTCGCCGAAGCAGGCGGCACGGTCCAGGGCGCCGAACTGGTCGGCCTCGTCCCCCAACGTGTGCTCGTGGCGGTCCCGCGTGCCCGCTGGGGCGAGCTCGGCCTCAGCGAGGAGGCGACGGTGGAGTCCCGGCTGGCCGCAGTCGGCGGCTGACCGGGCGTCGCGCCTCAGGAAGCGGCGGCGTCCCGGCGGGCCAGGGCCCGGGCGCGGCGCAGGCGGCGGCGTTCCCGCTCGCTCATCCCGCCCCAGATGCCGAACTTCTCGCCGTTCGCCAGGGCGTACTCGAGGCAGTCCTCGCGCACGACGCAGCCGCGGCAGACCTCCTTGGCCTCCCGGGTCGACGCACCCCGTTCGGGAAAGAACAGGTCCGGGTCGACTCCCATGCAGTTCGCCTGTAGCTGCCAGCTTCGTTCTTGGCGACCGTAGAGCGTGGTGATGATGTCCATCGGCACTTTGGTTCGCCCCCCTTCTTCGCCTTGGGTGGCATCGTTGTAGTTACAGCGATGTAAGCAACATCTTTGACCACCCAGGCACGGCGACGCAAGGCCCAAATTCGGCGCAGGGCAAGGAACGTGTGTTCGTGCTGCTTGACCAGGTGTGGATAAGTGCTTGGAACGCCCGTTCAGGCGACACTCAGGAGCAAACGGTGCGCGTGAAGCCCGTTCCGACGCGGCTCCGGTCCGGCGCGTTCGCAGGCACGGATGGGGAACGAGCCGTGCTGGTGCCGCCCCGAATGCTCTGGCCAGGCCCGCGGCCGACGGCGGCCGCCGAGCCCGGGCCGCTACGCCTGCTCGATGCGCAGCCGGTTGCCCGCCGGGTCCCGCACGGCGGCGTCGGTCTTGCCCCACGGCTGGGTCATCGGCTCTTGGAGCACCTCGACGCCGGGCGTCGCGGCGATCTTCTCGAAGATCCCGTTGAGGTCCTGGACACGGAAGTGGACCGGGTACAGCTCGCCCTTGGCGAGCAGCGCGGCGAGGGCGTCGCCGTCCTCCTTGGAGCGGCCCCCGTGCGGCTGGGACAGCACGATGCCGATCTCGGGCTGGCTGTCGCTCACGAGGGTGATCCAGCGGAAACCTTCGTTGGACACGTCGAGGCTGACGGTCATCCCGAGGGTGTCGCGATAGAACGCGAGGGCGGCCTCGGGGTCGTCGACGGTGATGTGCACGGTGCTGAGTGAGACGTCGGTCATGCCGACGACGTTAAACGGGGGCGGCGGAGGATGCTTCTTCGAAACTGCGCACTTCCGCCCCGTCTTTGCGGGGCCGGGTGAGCACCATCAGCTGGCACGGCGACACGATCCGCAATTCGTCGTGGTCGCGGGCCCGGTAGGACGACGGCGACTCGCCGACGAGCTCGGTGAAGCGGGCGGAGAACGAGCCCAGGCTTGACCAGCCGACCATGAAGCAGACGTCGGTGACGCTGAGATTGCCGCGCCGCAACAGCGCCTTCGCCCGTTCGATCCGCCTGGTCATCAGGTAGGAGTACGGCGTCTCCGCGTAGACGTCTCGGAAGCGACGGCTGAAGTGCGCCGGCGACATCAACGCGGTGCGCGCCAGCGCGGTCACGTCGAGTGGCTGCGCGTACTCGCGGTCCATCTGGTCGCGAGCCCGGCGCAGCCGGCGCAGCTCGTCCAGGTCGACGTTCACCCTCTCAGTCTGCCCGCTGAGGACGGCCGAGCGGTCCTAGCCGGCGGGGCGCAGCACCCGGCGGTGCTGGAGGAAGTCCACCAGCACGTACCCGCCCAGGGCATCGGGGGTGGTGTAGAAGGTGCGGCCACCGTTGACCCGGGCGATCTGCTCGACGAAGGGGTAGTGGGTGCGCTGGAGGTCGAGGGCGAACGTGTTGATCACGATGCCCGCCCGCGTACAGCGGATCACCTCGGCCATCGTCCGGCGCAGCGTCTCGGGGATCGGCGGGTAGTTGAACGTGACCTCGCCGTAGTCGTCCACGTCCGCGGTCGGCTCGCCGTCGGTCACCACGATGATCTGCTTGGTCCCGTGCTGGTGCGCCAGCATGCGGCGCGACAGCGCGAGGGCGTGCTGCAGGTTCGTGCCGTAGACGTAGTCCCACATGGCGGTGGGGATCTCGTCGGGGCGGATCTCGCGGGCGATCTCGGAGAAGCCGACGATGCCGAGGAAGTCGCGCGGGAACTTGGAGCTGATGAGCGTCTGCAGCGCCATCGCCATCCGCTTGGCCGGCACGAAGTTGTCGCGCATGGGCATCGACATCGACAGGTCGAGGCACAGCACGGTCGCCGAGCGGGAGAGCGCCTCGACCTCGACGACCTCGAAGTCCTCGGGCAGGAGCCGCACCGGGACGCCCGAGCCGCCGCGCCGCACGGCGTTGTGCACCGTCGTCGAGAGGTGCAGGTTCAGGGGGTCGCCGTACTCGTAGGCCTTCGTCGTCTCCTCGCGGTCGTGGCCCGTGCCCGTGCGCAACGCGGAGTGGTCGCCGATGCGGTCCTTGTTGATCTGGCCGAAGAGGTCGGCCAACGCCTTCTGCCCGAGCCGGCGCACGCCGCGGGGCGTCAGCTCGATCTGGCCGCCGTGTTGCTCGATCAGGCCGGCGTCCGCCAGCGACTTGGTCAGGTTGGCCAGCCGGTCGAGCGCCCGCGCGGCGTCCTCGCCCATGTGCTGCTTGACCTGCTCGAGATCGATCTCGCCGAGCGCGGCCGGCGTCGACGCGGACTGCAGGACCTCCTCCATGCGGTCGAGCTGCCCGAGCTGCGTGGCCAGGTCGGTGGCCCGGTCCATGCTCATCGGGCCCTCGCCGTTGAACTCGTAGGACCGCTGCCAGCCGGCGTCGGGGAAGGCGCGCTGGAGGTTCTGGGCCAGGCGGTCCACCTGCCAGCGCAGGTCCATGTCCTCGAGCACCGCCTCCATGAGCCCGCGCAGCTGGGCCTGCTGCTCGGGGCTCAGTGAGTTCCACACCGCCTGGGCGGCCGCCATGCGCTCGGCCAGCTGCTCGAGCAGCTCGTCGAGGTTCTGCGGGTTGCCCGGGAACATGTCGCCGAACTGCTCCATGAACTCCTCGAAGCTGGGGTTGAGATCGTCGCCCGCCTCTCTCTGTTCGAGCATGCGGTTGAGCGCGTCGTAGGCGTCGCGCATCCGCGCCATCTGCTCGGCGTCCATGTTCGAGAGTGCTTCGGACGCACCCTCGAAGAACGTGTCGGCCATCTCACGCCGCAGCTCTTCGACGAGCTCTTCGAACTTCTCGCGAGCCTCGGTCGAGACGAAGTCGTAGTGCTGCATCGACTGGATGCGGCCCGCCGGGTCGTCGGGCTGGAGGTCGAGGGCCATGCGGCGCTCGGTGGCCACGTCGTCGGTGACCTCCTGACGGCGGTCGTCGCCTGACGACGACGCCTCGTCGACCAGGTCGTCGATGGCGGCGCGCTCGTCCTGTTCGATCTCGTCCAGGCGCTGACCCAGCTCGGCCATGCGGCCGTCGGGGTCGCCCTCCGCGAGCATCTCCTGGCGCCGGCGCCGCAGCTGGTCGAGCAGGTCCCGCAGCCCCGCCACCTCGTCGCCGTCGGCCGTGCGGAAGCCGCTCCGCAGCAGGCGACGCAGGGCGTCGTCGAGATCCCCCCGGCCAGGAGATCGTCGGTGAGGCCGGCCAGCAGGTCGTCGGGATCGAGATCGGCGAACTCCTGCGTGCCGTCCCATTCCGTGTAGTCGTAGCGGGCGCTCATGATCTGCGGCTTCCCTCTTCCTGCTTCGTTTACTTTCGACCCCGGTACAGGGCGCGGGCGCCGGAGGCGTCCTTGTTCAATCGCTTGGTCAGATGCAGACCCTCGAGCAGGAACTCCAGGGCGCTGGCCATGAGCGCCGGCGACTCCGAGTCGGCCGCCTCGGGCCCGGCCAGCTTGCGCGTCGGCGGCTCCAGCTCGGGCATGTCGGCCAATACCGACAGGTAGGCGGAGCTCGGCAGGTCGTCGCCCGCGTGCACGACGACCTGGTCGTGGAAGGCGCCGACGATCGACTGGGGGTCCTCGAGGGTGACCCGGCGACGAAAGACCGACAGCGTGGCCGCGGCCACGAGCTGCGCCACCACTTCGTCCTCGTGGCCCTCCTCCATCGCCTCGACCTCGATCTTCCCCTGGGTCGAGGGCACGAGGGCCGACAGATCGCTGACGCGGGGCACCGCGACCGGCTCGCCCGTGCGAAGGGCGCGGCGCACTGCCGACGCCACCAACGTCTCGTAGTTGGCAATGGAGAGCCGCACCGACACACCGCTGCGCTGGTTGAGGTGCGTGCTGCGCCGGGCCAGCTGGCTGACCTCGGCCACGATCTCCTTCATGAACGGCGGCACGCTGACCGGGATCCCGGACGAGGGCAGGTCGGCCTCGCCCTCCATGATCTTGACCTCGGTCATCGTCTCGAACGGGTAGTGCGTGCGGATCTGCGCCCCGAAACGGTCCTTCAGCGGGGTGATGATGCGGCCGCGGTTCGTGTAGTCCTCGGGGTTGGCGGTCGCCACGAGCATGACGTCGAGCGGCAAGCGGATGCGGTGTCCGCGGATCTGGACGTCGCGCTCTTCGAGGATGTTGAGCAGGCCGACCTGGATGCGCTCGGAGAGGTCGGGCAGCTCGTTGATCGCGAAAATGCCGCGGTTGACGCGCGGGATGAGGCCGTAGTGCAGCGCCAGCTCGTCGCTGAGGTAGCGGCCCTCCGCGATCTTGATCGGGTCGACCTCACCGATGAGGTCGGCGATCGACGTGTCCGGCGTGGCCAGCTTCTCGCCATAGCGCTGGGAGCGGTGTACCCACGTGACCGGCGTGGCGTCGCCCAGCTCCTCGATGCGGTCCAGGGCGTAGCGCGACACCGGGTTGTACGGGTCGTCGTTGATCTCCGAGCCCTCGACGATGGGCAGCCATTCGTCGAGCAGCCCGACCAGGGAGCGGATCACGCGCGTCTTGGCCTGGCCGCGCTCACCCAGGAGGATGATGTCGTGCCCGGCGAGGATCGCGTTCTCCAGCTGCGGCACCACGGTCTCCTCGAAACCGAGGACACCGGGGGTGAGGGACGAGCCCGAGGCGATCGCCTTTTGGGTGTTGCGCCGCATCTCATCGGCCACCGTCACCGACTCCCAGCCCGAGGCACGCAGGTCGGCCAAGGAGGTCGGGAGGTCGGGAGGCGGCTTCATGCCGCCTGGCGACGGGGTCGCGGAGGGATCAAAGGAAGAAGGACCAGCCATGAACGAAGCCTAAACCCGAAGCCTGACCCGTGACGCGGCGGTGCAGGGCCTGTGTGCCGGGGGACGCACACCGCTGTCGCCCGGCCCGGCGTTTCGGCCCGTTTGTCCCACGCGCCGCGCGGTGGTCGCGCTACCGCTTTGCGATCCGTCGAGGCCGCACGGCTGCGAGTTGGTCCCGGGTCGTGCCGGTGAACTCGTCCAGCAACTGCTCGGCCAGGGCGCGCGCCGGGCGGGCGAGGGCGCGATCGCCCCGCTGGGCGAGGGCGACGGTGCGACTGAGCGTCGGCGCCACGAAGGGGATCCCGGCCAGCGAGCCGTCGTCGGGCAACGCGATCTCCGGCACCACGGCGGCGCCGAGGCCGGCGGCGACGAAGGAGAGGACACCGGCCATCTCACCGCCCTCGCTCACCAGATGCGGCTCGACGCCGGCGGCGCGGCACGCATCGAGGGTGACGGCGCGCAGGTCGTAGCCCTCCCGGAACATCACCAGGTCGAGGCGGTCGAGGTCGCGGACGCTGATCTGGGTGCGGCCGGCGAGCGGGTGGTCCCGGGCGGTGGCGAGGACGAGCGGGTCGTCGAAGAGTGGCGTCGTGACGACGAGTGGTTCGTCGACCGGCAAGACGATGAGCGCCAGGTCGACCTCGCCCGTGGCGACCTGGGGCAGGAGCTGGTGTGACCCGGCCTCGACGACGGAGAGGTCGATGCCGGGGTGGCTCCGGTGGAACTCCACCAGCGCGGGGCGAGCGCGCTGGTGATGAGGCTCGGCGTGGCCCCCACGGCGAGGCGCCCGCGCGCCATGCCCGAGAGCGCCCGGGCCTCCGCTCCCGTGGCCTCGACGTCGGACAGGACGCGCTGCATGAAGGGAAGGAGCGTCTCGCCGTCGGCGGTGAGCGTGACCGGGCCCTGGCCGGGGCCGCGGTTGAAGAGGACGACGCCGAGCTCGTTCTCGAGCAGGCGGACCTGGCGCGACAGGCTCGGCTGAGCCAGATGCAGGCGGTCCGCGGCCCGGGTGAAGCTCTGCTCCTCGGCCACGGCGAGGGCGTAGGCGAGCTGATGGAGCTGCATCGACCCGACTTTAGTTGTCCTGACCCGGTATTAGAGCCTGTAGCTCTGATAATGATGCTGTCTATGTCTTTGACGTCGCTGGCGGGCGCACCGTATGTTCCGAACAGGACCGTCGTGCACAGGTCGTCCGCCTGGGTAGCTGCGGAAGCGGTCTGAAATGATTTGGCGGCCGCGACACGTTCCACCGGCCACCGAGGAGGTCTGAGTGACGACGACGGTCGAGAGCGCAACCACCACGCCGGTGGCCATCGGGGCACCTCGGGGCGGACCCGACGTCTCGACGCTGCGGCGGGACAACTGGTGGGTCCAGCCCGTGGTGACGGTGTCGATCCTGACCGCCTTCGTCATCTACTCGACGTGGGCCGCCTTCATCGGCAAGGACTACTACGCCGGGGCGGCGTTGAACCGGGACCTGATCTCGCCGTTCTATTCGCCCTGCATCGCGAACTCCTGCGTCACTGGAAGCCACACGTTTGGCACGCTGCCCTTCTGGAACTGGTCGCCCGCGATCCTGATCTTGATCTTCCCGCTGGGCTTCCGGTTGACCTGCTACTACTACCGCAAGGCGTACTACCGCTCCTTCTGGTGGTCGCCGCCGGCATGCTCGGTGGCCGACGCCCACGGCAGCTACAGCGGCGAGTCCCGGTTCCCGCTCATCCTGCAGAACATCCACCGGTACTTCTTCTGGTTGCTGCTGATCTTCAACTGCATCCTGACCTACGACGCCGTGCTGTCGTTCCGCCAGCCCGGGGTGGGGATCGGGATCAGCGTGGGGACGGTCATCTTGTGCTGCAACGCCGCCTTCCTCTGGCTCTACAGCCTGTCGTGCCACGCCTGCCGGCACTTCTGCGGCGGCTCGGTGCGGTCGTTCTCCAAGCATCCACTCCGCTACAAGTTCTGGAAGTTCGTGACGCCGCTGAACTCGCGCCACATGGTGTTCGCCTGGATCAGCCTCTGCGTGGTCGCGCTGAGCGACCTCTACGTCCGGCTGGTGGCGAGCGGCACCATCCACGACCCCGGCTTCCACTTCTAAGGGTCGGGAGGGACTCGTCTTATGGCTGACACCACTGCCTCCACTGCGGGATCCGGATCGGGAGCATCGAGCACCGACTACGAGACCTATGACTACGACGTCATCGTGATCGGTGCCGGCGGCTCCGGCCTGCGCGCCGCCATCGAAGCGAAGGAGCGCGGCCTGCGCGTGGCCGTGATCTGCAAGTCCCTGCTCGGCAAGGCGCACACCGTCATGGCCGAGGGCGGCATGGCCGCCGCCATGGGCAACGTGTGGAAAGAGGACAACTGGCAGGTCCACTTCCGCGACACCATGCGCGGCGGCAAGATGCTGAACAACTGGCGCATGGCGCAGATCCACGCGCAAGAGGCCCCCGACCGGGTCTACGAGCTGGAGCGCTGGGGTGCCCTGTTCGACCGGACCAAGGACGGGCGCATTTCGCAGCGCGACTTCGGGGGCCACCGCTACGCCCGCCTGGCCCACGTCGGCGACCGCACCGGGCTCGAGCTCATCCGCACGCTGCAGCAGAAGGTCGTCTCCATGGGCACCGACGTCTTCATGGAGTGCAAGATCCTCCGCCTCCTGGCCGACGGCGAGGGGCGGATCTCCGGGGCGGTCGGCTACATGCGGCCGACGGGCGAGATCGTCGCCTTCACCGCCAAGGCGGTCGTGCTGGCCACGGGGTCGATCGGCAAGTCATGGATGTACACGTCCAACTCGTGGGAGTCCGTGGGTGACGGCCACGCCATGGCAATCTGGGCCGGCGCCGACGTGATCGACATGGAGTGCGTGCAGTTCCACCCCACCGGCATGGTGTGGCCGCTGTCGGTGCGCGGCATCCTCGTCACCGAGGGCGTGCGCGGTGACGGTGGCGTGCTGCGCAATTCCGAAGGCACCCGCTTCATGTTCAACTACGTCGCCGACATGTTCCGGTCCGAGACGGCGGACACGGAAGAAGAAGCCGACCGCTGGTACGAGGACCACATCAACAACCGGCGCACGCCCGACCTGTTGCCGCGTGACGAAGTGGCCCGCGCCATCAACTCCGAGGTGAAGGCGGGCCGGGGCACCCCCCACGGCGGCGTGTATCTCGACATTGCGACGCGGCGCACGCCCGAGTACATCCGCCGGCGCCTGCCTTCGATGTACCACCAGTTCATGGAGCTGGCCGGCGTCGACATCACGGCCGAGGCGATGGAGGTCGGCCCGACGTGCCACTACATGATGGGCGGGGTCCGGGTGGACGCCGAGACCCAGGCCGCCACCGTGCCCGGGCTCTTCGCCATCGGTGAGGCGTCGGGCGGCATGCACGGCGCCAACCGCCTCGGCGGCAACTCGCTGTCGGACCTCATCGTGTTCGGGCGGCGCGCCGGTATCGGGGCGTCCGACTTCGCGGAGGGCCGCACCGGATCGCCGCAGATCGACGCGGCGGAGATCACCTCGGTCGTCGACGAGGCCTTCGCCCCGTTCGGGCGCGAGGGCGGCTACAACCCCTACGACGTCCAGCACGAGCTCCAAGAGACGATGCAGGCCCTCGTCGGCATCATCCGCACCGGGCCCGAGCTCGAAGAGGCCTTGGTCAAGCTCGAGGATCTCAAGCAGAAGACGGCCAAGGTCCAGGTGAAGGGCGGGCGGGCCTACAACCCAGGCTGGAACCTGGCGACCGACCTGCCCTCGATGATCACGACGTCGATCGCGGTGGCCCAGGGCGCCTTGAGCCGCACGGAGTCGCGCGGCGGCCACACCAGGGAGGACTACCCGGGCCCGGACCCCGAGATGGGGAAGGTCAACTTCGTCCAGCGCCAGCGCGGCGAACTCGGGTACCTGGCTCCGATTTCGATCGGGCCGGAGCCGCTCCCCGAAATGCCGGCCGAGCTGCGCGAGCTCTTCGAGGAAGGACACTGAGCGATGGCTGACACGGCTGAGACGACGCAGGCGGCGGACCCCGGTGACGCAGCCGGCGCGACCGGCGCGACCGGCGGGGCCGCTGCGCAGAGCGCCGAGAAGGTGACGATGCGGGTGTGGCGCGGCGACCCGAGCGGCGGCGAGTTCGAGGACTACGTGATGCCGGCGGTCGAGGGCGAGGTGGTGCTCGACGTGATCCACCGGATCCAGGCTGAGCCGGCGCCCGACCTGGCGTGCCGTTGGAACTGCAAGGCCGGCAAGTGCGGCTCGTGCTCGGCCGAGATCAACGGCCTGCCGCGGCTGATGTGCATGACGCGCATGGACACGCTGCCCCCGGGTGAGCCGGTGACGGTGGCGCCCATGAAGACGTTCCCGATCATCCGGGACCTGGTGACCGACGTCTCGTTCAACTACGAGGTGGCCAAGATGGTCCCGGCCTTCGAGCCGGGTCCCGAGCCCGAGGCCGGCTACCGGATGCAGCAGATCGACGTGGAGCGGAGCCAGGAGTTCCGCAAGTGCATCGAGTGCTTCATGTGCCAGGACGTGTGCCACGTCATCCGTGACCACGAGGAGAACAAGCCCAAGTACGCCGGGCCCCGCTTCTTCATCCGCTTCGCCGAGCTCGAGATGCATCCCTTGGACGTGAATGACCGCCGCCAGCTCGCCCACGACGAGGGCCTCGGCATGTGCAACATCACCAAGTGCTGCACCGAGGTGTGCCCGGAGCACATCAAGATCACGGACAACGCCATCATCCCGATGAAGGAGCGCGTGGTGGACGCCCGCTACGACCCGGTGGCGTGGCTGGGGCGCAAGATCACGGGACGTTCGAAGCCGAAGACCGCGCAGCAGGCGCTCCAGGCCTCGGCCGAGGCGGCCGAAGCCGGCTGAGGCCGCCGGCCCCTCGAGCGGCGCCGGTCCGGCTCCTCGCCCGAGAAGCGGTTTCTCTCAGAGCCCGTCGCGCCGCCGGCGATCGGTGACGTTTGCGTGGCGGCAGCCTGATGCGCCCAGTGCGCGGGCACCGGCTCGTCGTTACCATCAGGTGCACGCTCCTCGCTCGAGTGGGGCACGACAGAGGAGGCGACCGTGGGGCACGAGCTGTGGGCAACGGCTGATTCAAGAGCGTCGGTCGGGAGGATTCGCCGCGTCGCCCGGGCCGTATTGGCGCTCCCGCTGTGCGCCGGTGGGTTGGCGCTCGCTGGAATTCTCGGAGCCGGGGCTACGACCGCCGGCGCGGCGAACCCGGCGCCGATGCTGTACGTGGCCAATCCCAACGGGAACGGTCTCGTGAACGTGTTCCCGCTCGGCGCAAGCGGGAACGTCGCCCCCTCGGTCAGCATCGCCAGCAACGACACACTGGGCGACCCGGGCGGCGAA
This sequence comes from uncultured Acidimicrobiaceae bacterium, assembly GCA_963783995.1. GTDB lineage: Bacteria > Actinomycetota > Acidimicrobiia > Acidimicrobiales > RAAP-2 > Bog-473. The sequence goes on along the minus strand of CAWAPU010000004.1, from coordinate 294,844 downwards.
GTCCTCGACGCGTCCGGCAACCTCTGGGTGGCGAACACCGAAGGCGACAACGTTTCCGAGTTCACGCCCGCGCAGTTGGCGTCATCGGGCAGCCCCACCCCGGCCGTCAAGATCACCGCCAACTACCCCGACGGTGAGCCGATGGCCGTCGCCTTCGACTCACGCGGCGACCTGTGGGTGTCCAATTTCGGGGGCCCGATCGTCGAGTACACGCCGAGCCAGCTCGCGGCCACCGGGAACCCGGTGCCGGCGATCATCATCTCGGGGCCCGACGCCGAGGGCTGGGGACTGGCCTTCGACAGCGCCGGAAACCTGTGGCTGGGTGAATACGAGTGGGGCGGAGAGCTCGTCGCGTACACCGCGCGCCAGCTGGCCAGCTCGGGGAACCCGACGCCCGCCATTCAACTCAGCGGGGCCTATGCGCCCGTTTATCCGACCTTCGACGCCAACGGCGACCTGTGGGTCTCGTCGATCTTGGGCTCGCCGCCCTCCGTGGACGAGTTCACGCCGAACCAGCTGACGAGCTCGAACAGCCAGGCTCCCGCCGTCACGATCACCGGGTCGGAGTTCGTCTACCCGAGCGCCCTCGCCTTCGATACGGCGGGCAACTTGAGGGTGGCCGACGACGGCAGCAACGGCGTCTACGAATTCTCGCCCAACGATCTGACCTCGACGGGCAGTCCGACGCCGGCGTCGGTGCTCTCGGGATCGAATACGACGTTCAACGGCCCCGACGGCTTGGCGATCAACGAGGCTCCCGCCGTGACATCGGTCTCGCCCACATCGGGGGCGTCCGGGACGACCGTGACCATCAGCGGGTCAGCCTTCCTCTACGGCTCGAACGTCGACTTCGGCTCGACGCCGGCGCTCTCGGTCACCTACGTGACGCCAAACGAGCTCCGGGCGGTCGCTCCGGCGGGCGCAGGGACCGTGAACGTCACGGTGACCACCTCGGGCGGCACCAGCGCCACCTCTTCGGCTGACCGATTCACCTACCCGGCGCGTGGCTACTACGAGGTGGCCTCCGACGGTGGCATCTTCAACTATGGAGTGCCTTTCTCGGGTTCGATGGGTGGCCAGCACCTCAACGCCCCGATCGTCGGCATCGCGTCGGACGCCGCCACGGGCGGCTACTGGGAGGTCGCCGCCGACGGTGGCGTCTTCAATTTCAATGCCCCGTTCTACGGATCCATGGGCGGCAAGCCGCTCAACGCGCCGGTGGTCGGTATCGCCGCCACACCCGACGGCGGCGGCTACTGGCTCGTCGCCAAGGATGGCGGCATCTTCAATTACGGCGACGCCGGCTTCTACGGATCGATGGGCGGGCAGCATCTCAACGCGCCGGTGGTCGGCATCGCCGCCGACACCGCCACCGGGGGCTACTGGGAGGTGGCCTCCGACGGGGGCATCTTCAACTACGACGCCCCCTTCCTCGGTTCGCGAGGCGGCCAGGCCCTCAACCAGCCGGTGGTGGGCATCGCGGCGAGCGGCGACAGCGGGGGCTACTTGCTCGTGGCCAAAGACGGCGGCATCTTCGCCTACGGCGACGCCAACTTCTTGGGCTCGCCGCGGTGGCCAGCCGCTCAACGCGCCCGTCGTCGGCATCGCCACCGATGCCACCGGGGGCTACTGGGAGGTGGCCTCCGACGGCGGTCTCTTCAGCTACGGCGCCCCCTTCTTGGGCTCCGCGCGGCGGCCAGCCGCTCAACGCGCCGGTGGTGGGCATGGCGACCGGCTGAGCCGGCGGCTTCCCCTCCGTCGCCATTCGGCCCACGCTTTCCCTCTCCTTCGTCGGCCCCTATCGTTCGACCGCTATGGCGCCCTACCTCTCGGCCGAATGGGTCCAGTCCTTTGATGCCGCGCTGAGCGCGCTCGATCTGTCCGACGCGATCGCGGCGGCGGGCGCCGGTTCGCTCGCCGCCGCGGATGGTGCGTTCAGCGTGGCGCAGCTGGTGGGAGGGGTGCCGGGGAGCGTGGCCGACCCCGCCGCAGGGGGCTCTGGCCGCTCGGAGGTGCGGGTCGTCCTCGCCGTCGCCGAGGGGAGGGCGCATATCGCTTTGGACCCGGGTGGCGCAGAGGCCGCCAAGGCCACGGCGACGATCGCGCTCGACTACGCCGACGCCTTGGCGTTGGCTCTCGGACGGCTCGACCCGGCCGACGCCCTCGCCGCCGGCCGGATCCGAGTGAGGGGCGACCTCGCCGCGCTCGTGGCGGGCCAGGAGGTGCTCGCCGCCGCGGCGGTGCTCCTCGGCGGCGTGCTCGAGGAGCTGACGGACCCGATCGACCCGGCCGACGAAGCAGAACCGGCGGAAGGCTCGGGGGCCTGAGTACCCACCCAGTGCCCGTTTCCCGCTTCTCCCTCGAGGCCCGCCCGCCCTTGTTCGGCGGGCGCTATCTCGGCAAGGTCGTCGTGGTCACCGGCGCGTCGGCGGGCCTCGGCGCCCAGCTGTGCCGCGACTTCGCCCGGGCCGGCGCGACCGTGGTCGCCTTGGCGCGGAGCACGACCCGGCTCGACGCGCTGGCGACGGAGCTGCGGGCGCACTCGCCGGAATCGGCGACGTTCACGTGTGACGTGGCGGACACCACGGCGTTGTGCGAGCTCCTGGCGAAGGTGGAAGCGTCGCTCGGCGCCGTCGACGTGCTCGTCAACAACGCAGCGCAGGACCCCGGCGTCCGCCTGGTCGACATCGCCGAAGACGATTACCGCCACACCTTCGACGTCAACTTCTTCGCCCCCGTCGCCGCGACGCTGGCGGTCACGCCTTCGATGGTCGAACGCGGCGGAGGGATCGTGATCAACGTCTCGTCCGACGGGGGTCGGCTCCCCTCGCCCGGCCCCGGTGCGTACCCGTCGTCGAAGGCAGCCCTCTCGGCGTTCAGCGAGTCGGTCTCCTTCCGTCTCGGGCCCAAGGGCGTGCGGGTGCACGTCGTCTACCCGGCCTTCATGGCGACCGAGCTGGGCCTCGGGGCACTCGGCCGCGGGCTGCGCAAGCCACCGCGGTTGACCCGGCGCAGCGTGCCGACGGTATCCCGCCGGATCTTGGCGCGGGCGGGTGGCCCCTCGCTGGAGATCAGCGTGTCGGGGCTGATCGACGCGGCGATGGTGTTCCGTGCCCTGATGCCTCGCACCTATCACCGGTTGCGGCACAACTGGTAACGCCCCTTTGACCAGGATCGGTGGCGGGGGCGCCGGCGGATCGTCGGTGAGGGGCCCGGGTTGCGGATCCGTGCGTCCGCTCAGGGATGCTGCGAAACCGTGTCAATCGGGCCGCGATCGAGAGACACTCCTGAGCGAACAAAGCGTGACAGAAGTATCGTTTGGGCACCGGCGCGCGAAGGTCGGGCCGGCGGTAGGAGGGACGACGTGCATCAGCCGATCGACGACCACTTCCTTTCGAAGTATCGAGCCCTGCTGGACGCCGAAGACCTGGCGTTCGACGAGCTCGAGCACGCGTGTGAAGAGGGCGACCGCATGCAGTTCGACAAGGACATGGTCGATTGGCAGATGGCACTCGAACACAAGATCGCGTTCCTCTCCAGCGCCGGGATCCAGCTGAGGCTGCCCGTCCTCGGCCTGGGGTAGCCCTCAGGGAGCGGGACGAACCTCGTCGTGCCTGATGCTTCGGGACGGCGCCCGGCGGGGGCCAAGCCGACCGTGGCTGTCGTGCCGGACGCGGCCGAGCAGAGCAAACCGCCCGGTGTCAATGCGCCCTCGCAGCGCATCAACGTCGCCCTCCCGTTCTCACAGATCAAGCTGCAGGAGGCGAGCGCCGAGTTGCGCGAGCTGACCGACCTCCTCGTCGACGTCGTCGAGGCGTTGTCCGACTCGTTGCCCGAACATCGCCTGGCGCCGCTGCGGGACAAGGCCGAGGCCCTGCGGGCACGACTGCGTTGACCGGCTGACCGCTGCGACGGCCCGTGGTGGGCCGGCGCCGACGTGTCGGTCGAGTCAGGTGAGCCCGATGGCCAGCGCCTCGTCGTGCACGGTGGCGTCGAAGAACGCCGCGGGATCGAGGACGGTCTCGCGCCAATGTCCGAAGACCTCGAGGCTGATGACCCCCACGATCGTCGACCACGCCTGGACGACCTGCACCACCTTTTCGTCCGGCATGCCGATGAACAGCCCCTCAGCCACGGGCGCCACCGCGGCGCGTAGCTGATCATCGACGACGCGCCCGGTGCGGTCGGTCCGCAGGCGGCCCGCCGCCTGGGCCTCGACCAGCGGACGCACGAGGGCCGAGGCGACGCGGGTGTAGGGCCCAACCGTGTCGCGCGGTGCTTCGTAGCCGGGCACGGGCGTGCCAAAGATGAGGCCCCACTCGTGCGGATGCTCCAAGGCCCAGTGCCGCATGGCACGCGGCGCCGCGAGCCAGCGCTCGGCGTCGCTGCCCCCGGCGCTCCCCGCGGTCGGCGGCGCGCTCGGTCTCGCCTGCCAGCGACTCGTAGGCGGTCATGATCAGCGCGCTGAGCAGCGCGTCGCGGCTGTCGAAATAGCGATACAGCGCCGACGGCGCAAGCTCCAGGTCCCGGGCCACGGAACGGAGCGACAACGCGGCGGCCCCCTCCTTGGCCAAGTGCGCCCGGGCGACGGCCAGGATCTCGGCGGTCATCTCCTCCCGCACCCGCTCGCGGGCCGACCGGGCGGTCCCAGTCGTGCGTGGCTCTGCCATGGTCGTCAGTGTGACTGTTCCAAAACGAGAACACAAGTACTTGACGTGAACACTGTTCTCCTTTAATATCACTGTTCATGACAACCTTTGCGCACACCTCCCAGGAGCCCCTGATGGACACCAGCCCCACCCCGCCCGCCAGCCACTACAAGCGCCCGGACTGGTTCACCCAGCACGTCTTCAACCCGGCGGTCGCCGGGCTCACCCGGCTCGGGATCAGCGTGATGGGCTCACGGGTCCTCGAGCACCGGGGCCGCACCTCGGGCAAGTTGCACCGCACGCCGGTGAACCTGCTCAGCTACGAGGGACAGCAGTACCTCGTGGCCCCCCGTGGCGAGACCCAGTGGGTCCGCAACGTCCGCCACGCCGACGGGCACCTCGTGCTCATCTTGGGACGCCGCCGCCGGCTGATGACCGCCACCGAGGTTCCGGTCGACGAGAGCCTGCCCATCCTGCGCACCTACCTGCAGCGCTGGAAGTTCGAGGTCGGCATGTTCTTCGACGGTGTGTCCCCCGACTCGAGCGACGCCGAATGGGCGGCCGAGGCGCCACGGCACCCGGTCTTCGCGCTGCGTTGAGGAGGCGGGACGGGGCATCATGCTGCGATGGTGTCCCCGTCCCCCGAGGTTGCACTCGGCCAGACCAACTTGATCGCCTTCAACCGGGCGATGACCCGATGGAGCACGAGCGGTGCCCTCGACGAACGCGACGGGTGCGTGCTCTGCGCCGGAGGGTCCTGGCTCCCCGTGGTGGCGAACGAGGCGTTCCGCACCGACGAGACCGTCGAGGGAACCCAGTTGATCGGCCGGGCTGAGACGTTCTTCGGGCGATTCGCCCGGGGGTTCGCCGTCAAGATACGCGACACGGGCCAGGACGAGGACCTGCGTGCGGCGTGCGTGGCGGCAGGCCTGGAGACCTTTGGCGAGCCGGTGCCCCAGATGCTCGTGGCGGCGGCACTCCCCGACCACGGCGGCCTCGAGGGCGTCGAGTTGGAGTGGGTCTTCGACGAGGGCGGCCTGGCGGACTTCGTCAACGTCAACGCCGAGGCGTACGCGACGTACGGCATGCCCACCGAAGTGCTGCCCGGACTGTTCGACCAGGCATCCGCCGTGGTCGACGACCCGGCGGCCCACGTCGTGATCGCACGGCGGGAAGGCGCCGCCATCGCCACCGCCATGATGTACGAGAGCGACGGCGTGGCGAGCCTGCAATGGGTGGGCACCGTCCCCTCCGCCCGGACGAGCGGATTGGGAGCCCTCGTCACGACCGCGGCGACGAACCTGGCCTTCGAGCGTGGCGCGTCGTCGTGCACGCTGCAGGCTTCACCGATGGGCGAGCCTGTCTACCGCCGGCTCGGCTACACGACGATCTACCACTACTCCGAGTACGTCCGTTGGCCCCGGCCACCGGCCGGCGCGTCGGCAAAGAGTCAGTAGCCCAACAGCCCTCGCACGTAGGCCGCCTGGCCAACGTGCTGCAGACAGTCGTCGGCGATGCTGACGATGCGGACGCCCATGGTGACGGGAGGGTCCCAACGGCGATCGACGACGACGTCGAGATCGTCGGCGTCGAGTGCTTCGAGCATCGTGCAGGTGCGGGCGTGCACCACATCGAGGTATTCCAACAGCACGTCCGGTCCGTCCGGGCGCACCGCGAGGACCTGATCGGGCTTGTGCCCGTACCCGGTGTCGGACGGGTCGGCCACCAGGCCGCAGCGCTTCGCCCAGTCTCCGCTCGTCCAGACCTGGTCGGTCTTCATGAGCTCGGCCATGTGATGGTCCTGGATGCGGGTGAGATGCCACACGAGCCACCCGATGGTGTTGGTCCCGGGCGCCGGGGCGGTGACGAGCTGCTCTGCGGTCAGACCGTCGACGGCGTCCTGGGCGAGAGGCGGGATCCGGCCGTAGGTCTCCAGCAACAGGGCGGGGATGTCCATGGCCGCACCCTACGGGCCGCGGCCCGGCGCCAGGCGGGAGCGCCAAAAGGGCGGCCGATAAATCTCGGGTCGTATATGGAACTCGGCCGGCGCCGCAGCGCGACCGTGTACGCGGGTGCCCTCAATTCCTGGTTCAGGATCTCTACAAATTCCTCATGAAATCGGAGAAGTGGAGGAATTCGTGGAGGGACCGGCATCCATCTGAAGGCGGCGTCGCACAGACGCGAAGTGGCAGTGCCGCCCCGGGCCGTATGCGCCGTTGCAAGACCCCCGGGACAGAGTCGGGGCGGAGAAGCGGGGTTGCGGCGAAGCCGAAGGAGCAGGACCCGGGCGACGGGTCAGGACGCGGAGGCGTCCCTGACGGGCTGGATCTCTGGCTGGATGTCGTAGCGGGCTCTCGCCGTGTAGGCGACCAGGACGACGACGGCGCCCGTGAAGACGGCGGCCGTCTGCCAGTCGCCGAAGCCGAGCCCGCTGATGTCCCGGGCCTTGCTGAAGTAGTCGGCGAAGGACGCGCCGATCGGTCGGGTGATGACGTAGGCGAACCAGAAGGCGAAGACCGCGTTGAAGCGCAGGTACTTCCAGCCGACAAAGGGGATCAAGATGATGCCGCAGAACATGATGGCCGAGGCCAGGTAACCGAGGCCGAGCGTGGTGGCGGTGAAGTCTCCCGCCGCCGTGCCGAGCGAGAAGGTGGCGAACACGGTGGCCCAGTAGTACTTCTCGCGGCGGTTGGTCGTGATCGAGTGGATGTCGAGCGTGTGCTCGCTGCGATTCCAGAGGTAGAAGATGCCCGCGAGCACGACGAGCCAGAACGCCGTGGTGACGGCGTACGGCAGGTTGAAGACGAGGTGCATCGTGTCGGACACGCCGGTGCCGGCGGTGGCGATGGCGAGGGCGAGGAACCAGTACGCCCAGGCGTTGTAGCGCTTGACGCGGAACTGGATGTAGAGCGCCGCGCAGAACATGGCGACATCGAGCCAGAAACCCCACCTGATGTTCTGCTTCAACCCGACCCAGTCGGAGATCGCCTCACCGGCGGCGGTGGTGGAGATCTTGACCACCCAGAACAACGCGGTGACTTCGGGCACCTTGGCGGCCACCGGCTGGGTCTTGAACACACGGAGCGGATGCGGCACGCTCGTCGGTCTCCTTATTCGGGCTCTGTGGACGCTTCGGGTCGGCGGATCTGTGGCGGGTGGAGACCGCCGGGCCGCGTCCCGGCGCCACTCTGCAGCGATGGTAACCCGGCCGTCCAGCACCGATTTGGGCGCGCCGATGGGACGGCGGCCCAGGTCGGAGGCGGTTTTTGGGGTTGCTTCTCCTACCTCGGGATGAGGGCCTTCGACCCGGATTTCATCCTTGCGTCGCACCTGCGCCGCGCAGGTCGACCGGCTCCCCGCCCTCGGCGGCGGAGCGGTAGGCCGCATCGACGAGGCGGTGGGCGGCAAGGGCGACGTCGAGGCCCGGCTCGGGCGTCCCCCCGGACGCCACGGCTTCGAGGAACGCGCGGTCCGCCTCGACGTAGGCGCGCAAGGCCAGACCCGTCTCGTCGTCCGCCAGCGGAAGCTCGTCGACCCACTCCGGCGACGGGCATGCCGTCAGCTCGGTCCCCGCGCTCGTCTGGATGCGCAACGGGCCACGGAACTCGTTGGTCAGGACGACCATGCCCTCGCGGAAGAAGACCTCGACCCGACGCGTCGAGCCTCGGGTCAAGATGTCGTGCCAGACGCTCGTCAGCTGCACGTCGAGACCCGAGGCGAACGAGAGCGACACGTTGGCCAGGTCCTCGACCCCGGCGTGGCCGGCGTGGTTGGCCGTGCGCGCGGCCACGCGATCGACCTCGCCGAAGCAGAAGCGCAGGATGTCGACGTCGTGGATGGAGTGCTCGATGAGGCAACCCCCGCCCGCCACGGTGACGTCGGCCCGCCATTGCGATGCGTAGTGGCCCTGGATCGGGAAGAACTGGTCGTCACGGAAGATGGCGGCCATGGGCTCGCCCAGGCTGCCGGACTCGGAGATCTCGCGCAGGGTGCGGAAGACGGGCGCACTGCGGAGGACGAGCCCACACTGGCTCGGCACCCCAGACTGCTCGACGGCCTCGACGAGGGCCGTGGCGCGGGCGAGGTCCAGGTCGAGGGGCTTCTCGCAGAACAACGCCCGGCCGGCGGCGAGCACCTCGTCGACGGCGCCTCGGTGCGCGCCGGTGGGCGTGCACACGAAGACGGCGTCGGCGCGCTGGGCGACCTCCCCGGCGCCGGCAACCGCCTTGGCACCGGGCGATCCCACGGCGTCGGCGAAGCCCTCCGCTCGGCGCCGGCGGGGGTCGTAGACGGCGGTGATCTCCGCATCGAGGACGCCGGCGTCGATCATCGCCTTCACCCCGAGCGCGTGCGTCCAGGCGATCAGCCCCGACCCGACGAATCCGACCCGGAGCATGTACGGAGGTTAGGCGCGTCTCGAGAGCGCCTCGAGGTAGCGCGATGCCACCATGGCGAGCATCGCGATCTCGTGACGCTCGCGCCTCCGGATGGCCGAAGGCCGCCCGCCGCAGACGGTGAGGCCCGACCCCGGCACCGGCTCGACGAACACGCCCGAACCCGTCGTGTCGTAGTCGGGATCCCTCCCACTCTGCGCGCCAGCGGCGAACGCCCCGACCCATTCGACGGATGGAGAGTCGCCGTGCGAGCGGACGAACCGCTGTCCCACGTCGTCCATCAGTGCGAGCCACGAGAGCCCGAAGAGCGAAACGAGACGGTCGGTGAGGGCCCCGACGACCGCCTCGGGCGTCGTCCCGGCCAGGATGGCGGTGGCGGCCTCCAAGACGTCCTCTTCCCGGTCGGGTGCTCCGCCGCGGAGCGCCGCCCCCTCACCTAGCTCGGTGACCTCCTCGATGCCGGCTCCGGGGACGTTGCGCACCCCACGGCAGAGGGCGTCGATGACGCCGGGCTCGTCGGGGAGCTCGATCACGAGCTCGTCGATGGCGACCCCGGCCTCGCGCTCGAGCACCTCGAGCCCCACGACGTTCCCGTGCACCGCTCCGATCTCTGCCGCCACTGCGCTCAACACGCCCGGCGCGTCAGGCAGCCAGATCCGAATCCTCGTCAGCACGGCAACGAAGTCTGGCGCTGTCACTGGGTGCGGGTGACCCTCACGGTCACTCGCATGGTGTGGTCCGCGTTTCCCGCATAGATCCCCTTTACCGGAGGCACGTCCCCATAATCGCGCCCCCGTCCGACAGCCACGTGACGCTCCCCCACCGCGCAGTCGTTGGTGGGGTCGTAGCCCCACCACGAGCCGGTCCACAGCTCGACCCAGGCGTGGGTCTCTCCGGTGACCTCCTCGCCGACGGTGGCGTCGGCCTCAGGGTGGAAGTAGCCCGACACGTAGCGCGACGGCAAGCCGACCGACTTCGCCAACGACAGCGCGAGGTGGGCGAAGTCCTGGCAGACGCCGGCGCCGTCGACGTACGCCTCGTTCGCCGAGGTGTGCACGGAGGTCACACCGGGCACGTAGCGAAGCGCACCCTGGGTCCATTCGATGATGCGCCTCGCCGTCGCGAGGGGCGTGGGGGCGCGCAACGTGGAGGCGATCGCGACCAGGTCGGGCCCCGGCGCCGTGTAGAGATTGTGCGAGAGATGATCGGCCATCGTCGCCGCTGCGTCGGCCACGTCGGTCCAGCTGCCATCGAGCGGTTCGCCAGCGGGCAGCGTGTCGACGAGCGATGAGCCGATAATGGAAAGGTTCTCGTGGCCGCGGTCGACGTTGAAGGCGACGACGTGGGTGCCCCAGTAGTCGACGTAGCCGTACTGGGTGGCCGGCGGGACAGTGACGACGCGGGTTTCGAGGGCGGTCTGTTGGCGCTCGGTGCGCGGCGTGAGCCGGAGCTCGTTGTAGGAGGCCCGCGCCGGGCCGTCGTATTCGAAGCGGGTTTCGTGGGATACCCGCAGCCGCCATCTCTCGCCCACGCTCACCCGCCGCTGCCGCCTCGGTGCCAGAGAACCGGCAGGTCCTGAGCGAAGTAGCGGCGGGTGACCGCGTCGCTGACCGCCGAGATCGCGGCCTGCAACCGCTCGAGGCGGGCCTCGAGGCCGCGGCTGAGCGTGGCGGGCGCGGAGTACTCGAGCTCGGCGCGCGCCAGACCCACCAGGCCCCGCGCGTCGTCCCAGGCGTCGTCGCGCCCTGCGCTGATCTGGTCGAGGCAGTCCTCGCCCACCGTGAGGGACGCAAAGGCCGAGCGCGGGAACAGCCGGTCCCGCAGGAGGAAGTCGAGCACGCGCCCCGGCTCGACCACACCTTGCGAGAGCCGCAGGTAGGGCTCGTAACCACCACAGGAGCGCAGCAAGATGACCAATCCGCTCTCGTACACGTCGTCGAACGCCACCGTCGCCAGCTGGCGGGCCACCACGTCCGTGCGCTCGAGGCAGCGGCCGAGCGTGAAGAACAGCCACGTCTGGTCCCGACTCATCATGGTGTCGGCCAAGCCCATCATCGACGCACACTGCGTCTTGACGTAGGACAGGAACACGGCGGGACCGGCCTGACGGCTGGCCGCCCATTGCATCGGGAGGTCGGCCCAGGTGGCGTTGATGTGCTCCCAGAACTCCACCGGGACGACGTGACGGACGGCACGGGTGTTCTCGCGCGGCGGCGAGCGCCCCGGCGATGGACGAGCGGGTGTCGGGGTCGGTCGCCAGGTGTTCGGTCGCCTCCCACAGCGTCTGCGTCCCCGAATCGGGCAACCCCATCACCGCGAGGAGGCGTTGGGCGGCCTGCGCGCCCTTGACGTCGCCCTGCTCGAGCGCCTGGTACACCGAGACGTCGAGGATGCGCGCCGTCCCCTCGGCCCGCTCGACGTAGCGTCCCACCCAGAAGATCGACTCGGCGACGCGGCTGAGGAGCGCCCTCGTCATCCGGGATCCCCCCAGCCCGGATCGTGTTGTTGCTGTTGTTGCTGTTGTTGCTGTTGTTGCTGTTGTTGCACCCCGTACTCGCTCTCGCCCAAGGGGCCCGAGTCCATCGGAGGGCCGGCCGACAGCGGGGCGGCCTGACGGGGCGGGAGGGCGGGCATGGAGACGCCGCCGCCCACGACCCACGTGTCCTTGGAGCCGCCACCCTGGCTCGAGTTGACCACCAGGCCGCCCTCACGCAGCGCCACCCGGGTGAGGCCCCCGGGGAGGACCCAGATGTCCTCACCGTCGTGCACGGCAAAGGGCCGCAGGTCGACGTGCCGGCGCACCATCGAATCGCCCACCCAGGTCGGCGACGTCGACAGGGCGACGACCCGTTGCGCGATCCAGCGGCGTGGATCGGCCTGCACCTCGAGCATGAGCTCGTCGAGCTCGCGACCAGTGGCGGTCGGCCCGATGACCAGACCCTTCCCGCCAGAGCCGTCGACGCGCTTGAAGACCAGCTCGTCGCGGTGGGCCAACGCATCCTTGCGGGCGGCCTGGTCCACCAGGTGCATCGTTTCCACGTTGCGCAGGATGGGGTCCTCGCCCAGGTAATAGCGGATCATCGCCGGCACGTAGGTGTAGACGAGCTTGTCGTCGGCGACGCCGTTGCCCACGGAGTTGGCGATGGTCACCCGGCCGGCCCGGGCGGCGTTGACGATGCCGGGGCACCCGACGAGCGACTCGGGATTGAACTGGAGCGGGTCGAGATAGGCGTCGTCGATGCGGCGGTAGATCACGTGCACCGGCACCTCGCCCTCGGTGGTGCGCAGGAAGACGTCGGTGCCGTGGCACACCAGGTCCCGCCCCTCCACGAGGTGCACGCCCATGAGGCGCGCCAGCAGGGCGTGTTCGTAGAAGGCCGAGTTGTGCACCCCCGGGGTGAGCACGACCACCGTGGGATCGAGCACCGAAGTCGGGGCGGAGCGCCGGAGTGCATTGATCAGGCGGGCCGGGTAGTCCGTCACCATCTGGATCGGTTGGCCCCAGAACAGCTCCGGCAACACCCGGGCCATGGCGGCGCGGTTGGCCAGGACGTAACTGACACCCGACGGGCTGCGCAGGTTGTCCTCGAGGACGCGGAACTCGCCGTCCTCGTCGCGGACGACGTCGATGCCCGCCACGTGGATACGGACGTTGTTCGGCGTGGTCAGGCCGTAGGCGGCCCTCACGAAGCCGGGCGAGCTCGTGATCACCTCGTGCGGCACGACACCGTCGGTGACGATACGGGCGGTGCCGTAGACGTCGCCCAGGAACAGCTCGAGGGCGCGCACGCGCTGGATCACCCCCTCTGATACCCGGGACCACTCGGCGGCGGTGAAGATGCGCGGGACGACGTCGAGGGGGAACGGACGTTCTTCACCGTCGAGGTCGAAGGTGACCCCCTGGTCCATGAACGCCCGTGCGACGCGCGAGGCCCGGGCCGACACGTCCTCGGGGCCCATCTGGGCCAGAGAGGACGCCACGGCGGCGTACTGGGCGCGGGCGGCCCCGTCGCGGTCGACCATCTCGTCGAACGCGGCCAGGGTCAGCCCGCGGGCGGTCTCGCCATAGCCCGCGAAGAGGTCTCCCACGTCGACCCACGGTTCCATGGTTGTGTTTCGCCCTCGTTTCCCGACTGCGAACAGCCGGTGACGAGACCCTCGTCACTCGGCCTGGCCGCCGGGTCCTGGTCCGGCGGAATCGCGGGGCGGTCAGCCGATCAGGCCCAGCTCCTTGACGTCGTTGCGCTCGGCCAGGAGCTCGTCGGTCGTGATCTTGATGCGCTCCTTGGCGAAGTCGTCGTGGGTGAAGCCCTCGACCACCGACCAACCCCCCTTGCCGTCGGAGCGCACGGGGAAGCCGAACTGCAGGCCCTCGGGCACCCCGTACTGGCCCGTGCTCGGGACAGCCACCGACGTGCAGTCGCCGTTGGCCGTGGCGGTGCGCAGGCTCACGACCGTGTCGATGGCCGCGTTGGCCGCCGACGCCGCCGACGACGAGCCCCGGGCGTCGATGATGGCCGCACCGCGCTTTTGGACCGTGGTGATGAAGTCGCCGCGGAGCCAGTCCGCGTCCGTGATGACCTCGCTGGCGGGCTTGCCGCCGATCAGCGCGTTCTCGAAGTCCGGGTACTGCGTGGCCGAGTGGTTGCCCCAGATCGCCATGTTCGTGACGTCGCGCACGGGGACGCTGGCCTTGCGGGCCAGCTGCGCCTTGGCCCGGTTCTCGTCGAGGCGGGTCATGGCGAACCAGCGGTCGTCGGGGATCTCGGGCGCGTTGGACCGGGCGATCAAACAGTTCGTGTTGCAGGGGTTGCCGACGACGAGAATGCGGACGTCTGAGGCCGCGTGCGCCGCGATGGCCTGGCCCTGCGGCTTGAAGATCCCGCCGTTGACGTTGAGCAGGTCGCCGCGCTCCATGCCCGCCTTGCGCGGTATCGAACCGACGAGCAGGGCCCACGACGTGCCGTCGAAGGCGGCCTTCAGGTCGGACGTGAGCACGATGTCGCTCACCAGGGGGTGGGCGCCGTCGTCGATCTCCATGGCGACGCCCTCGAGCGCCTTCATCGCCGGCTCTATCTCGAGCAGGTGCAACACGATCGGCTGGTCGTCACCCAGGAGCTGGCCCGAGGCGATGCGGAACAACAGTGAGTAGCCGATTTGGCCGGCGGCGCCGGTGACGGTGACGTGGACGGGAGCTTTGCCTGCCATGGGGGATCGGTCCTTTCGTGCCAGTTCGGAGAGTGAGACGGATGGGAGCGTGAGGAAGGGCGCCGTTCGACGGAGCCTCACCGCTGTCGGTCAGAGGCGGTCGACGATGGCCGACGCGAACTCCGAGGTCTTCACCTCGGTGGCGCCGTCCATCAACCGGGCGAAGTCGTAGGTGACGACCTTGTCGGCGATCGTGGCCTCGAGCGCGTGCACGATGTCGGCGGCGGCGTTGTTCCACCCGATGTGCTCGAACATCAGCACACCCGAGAGCAGCACCGAGCCGGGGTTGACCTTGTCCTGGCCGGCGTACTTGGGCGCCGTGCCGTGCGTCGCCTCGAAGATGCCGTGCCCGCTGACGTAGTTGATGTTCGCCCCGGGGGCGATGCCGATGCCCCCGACCTGCGCGGCCAGGGCGTCGGACAGGTAGTCGCCGTTCAGGTTCGTCGTGGCGATGACGTCGAAGTCCGACGGGCGGGTGAGCACCTGCTGGAGCGTGATGTCGGCGATGGTGTCCTTGACCAACAGCTTGTCGCCCGGCTCGCCGTTGCAGTCGTCCCACCCGACGGCAACGTCGGCGAACTCCTCGCGCACGAGCTCGTAGCCCCACTCTCGGAAGGCGCCCTCGGTGAACTTCTGGATGTTGCCCTTGTGCACGAGCGTCACCGAGCGCCGCTTGCGGTCGAGCGCGTAGTGGATGGCGGCGCGGATGAGGCGCTTGGAGCCCATCTCCGAGATCGGCTTGATCCCGATGCCCGAGCCGTCCCGGATGGGCCAGCCCATCTCGGTGCGGAGGAACTCGGTGAGCATGTCGGCCTCGGCCGTGCCCTCCTTCACCTCGTAGCCGGCGTACACGTCCTCCGTGTTCTCCCGGAAGATGACCATGTCGACCAGCTCGGGATGCAGTACCGGCGAGGGGACGCCGGCGAACCAGCGCACCGGGCGCAGGCAGACGTAGAGGTCGAGGATCTGACGCAGCGCCACGTTGAGCGAGCGGATGCCCCCACCGACGGGCGTCGTGAGCGGGCCCTTGATCCCGATCAGGTGGGAGCGGAACGTCTCCACCGTCTCGGCGGGGAGCCAGTCGCCGGTCTCGTCGAACGCCTTCTGCCCGGCCAGGACTTCCTTCCAGGCCACCTTGTGGCCGTGCTTGGCGGCCGCGGCGTCGAGGACGAGCTTGGCGGCGGGCCAGATGTCGACGCCCGTGCCGTCTCCCTCGATGAACGGAATGATGGGCTCGTCGGGGACCGAGAGGGTGCCGTCGTCGCCCATGCGGATGAGGTCTGCCATGTGCGTGATGCTAGGGGTCGGGGCGCCCCCGTCCCAATCGGAGGGCGGGTTGGCGCACCCGGCGTTCCGTCCCTGGACCGGGTCCCGATTAATATCCGCGGCGGTGCGCACGGCCGTCGACTCCGCCAGGGCCTACGGCGGCGTGACGACGGGCCTGCTGGCACTCCGGTGAGCGCCGCCTCCCGCCTGTTCGCCCGGAAGATCAAGAATCGGGAGCGCGCCGAGGAGGCCTTCGGGCTCCCGGTCACCGCCGAGATCCCGGCGCGGCGCCACGCGACACGGACGGGTCGCCCGAGGTCGAGGTCGCGAGCCGGCCCGACTCCGAGTCGTCACGGGCCTACCGCGAGCTGGCGGCGCAGATCGAGCACGTGCTGGCGCACGAGACCGGTGCCCACGCCCAGGCCCCGGCCCGGGCCGGCTTCACCCTCTTGGTCACATCCGCCCGCGACGAGCCGGCCCGGTCCTTCGTGGCCGTCAACTTGGCCGCCGTCTTCGCCGAGACGGGTCATCGCGTCATGGTCGTCACGACGCGTGGCCTGCCGGCCTCGGCGGCGGCGCAGGACGCTGGCGCCCGACCCGACGCGGCGCCGCCTCGATCCGACCGGGGCGCACGACGTCGTCGCCCACGCCCTTCCCTCGCGGATCCCGAGCGTCTCGAGCCTCGCCCTCGGCACCATGTTCTCCACGAGCGAGCAGCTGCTCCGCCGCTTCGACGCGTTCGTCGACGCCGCCACCGAGGTCGTCGACCTCGTCATCTTCGAGGCCCCGCTCCTCTCCCACCCGCTCGGCCGGCCGCTGCTGTCCGCCGTCGACCTGAGCATCGTCGTCTGCGAGAGCGGTCGCACCGCCACCGAGGATGGCTTCGAGTGCCAGCGCGCGCTGACCGAGGACGTGTTCCTCCCGGTTCTCGGCCTCGTCCTGGCGCACGCGCCGGACTAGGCGGCCTTCAGCCCTCCGCGCCCGGGCCGAGCCCCAGTGCGGCGTAGATCTCGCGCGGTCGCGCTCGACGTGTTGAACGTGTAGAAGTGCAGGCCCGGCACGCCGGACTCGAGCAGGTGCGCGCACAGCTCCGTCGCCAGCTCCACGCCCTCCTTGCGCACCGCGTCGGCGCCCCCGCGCTCGTCCGCGGCGCGGAGTCGCTCCTCCATCCATGCCGGCGCGGCCGCGCCCATGGCGCCGAGGCGGCCCATGGTGGACAGCGAAGTCACCGGCAGGATGCCCGGCAGGATCGGCGTGTCGACGCCCCGCTCGCGCAGGTCGGCCACCAAGCCTTGGTACTCGGCCGCCTCGAAGAAGAACTGGGTCACCCCGAAGTCCGCCAGCGCCAGCTTGGCCGCGAGATAGTCGCGGTCGCTCGGCAGGTTGGGCGAGCGCGGGTGGCCCGCCGGGTGGGCCGCCACCCCGATGGAGAAGCCGCCGATGGCCCGGGCCAGTTGCACGAGCTCCGTCGCGTAGGCCAGCTCGCCGGCACCGGCGTCGGGGTCGGTCGGCGGGTCCCCGCCGAGCGCCATCAGGTTCTCGATGCCCGCCTTGCGCAGCGCGACCAGGATGTCCGCTAACTCGAGGCGCGTGTGGGCGACACAGATCAGGTGCGCCATCGGGTTGAGGCGCGTCGTGTGCAGCATGCCGGACACGAGGTCGAACGTGCGCTGGCGCGACTCCGCGCCGCCGCGGTACGTGACCGAGACGAACGACGGCTCGAGCGGTTGCAGCTCGGCGATGGTGCGGGCCAGCGTCGTGAGCTCCTTGTCGTTCTTCGGTGGGAAGAACTCGAAGGAGTACGTCGGGCCCGCCTCGAGCAACTCCGCAATGCGGGTCACGACGCGCCCTTCCCGGCCCGAGCCTCGTCGACCCGGCCGAAGTCGTCCTCGAGCCGGACGATGTCGTCCTCGCCGAAGTACGACCCGTGCTGGACTTCGATCAGCACCACGTCGTCGTTCCCGGCGTTGGCGATCCGGTGGGCGCCCTCGAGCGGGATGTCGATGGAGTCGCCCGCGTGCAGCTCGATCAGCGCACCGTCGAGCGTGACCTCGGCCGTGCCCGCCACGATGAACCAGTGCTCGGCCCGCCTCGAGTGGCGCTGGTAGCTGAGCCGCTTCCCCGGGTGCACGACGAGGCGCTTCACCTTGTGGTCGGGCGCGTCGTCGTCGAGCACCGTGTAGTTGCCCCACGGGCGTTCGGAGTACTCGCGTTCGCTCACCTGGTCTGGGCCTCCCTCGTCGCGGCGCCGGCCCCGGCCTCTGCCTCGGGCACAGCGCTCATCGGGCCGACAGCTCCGCCGCCCGCAGCGCGTTCCGCAACAGCATGGCACGCGTCATGGGCCCCACCCCACCGAGGCGGGGCGTGATCCACCCCGCCACCTCGGCGACGTCGGGATCGGCGTCGGGGATGAGCTTCTTGCCTTCGAAGCTGGTCCCGGCCGACACGACCGCCGCGCCGGGCTTGACCATGTCCGCCGTCAGCACGTGCGGCTGCCCGGCGGCCGCCACGACGATGTCGCCGGCCCGCACGATGCGCGCCATGTCCTCGCGGGCCACGCCGGTGTGCACGACGGTCACCGCGGCGTTCAGCCCGGGGCGCTTGAGGGTGAACAGGTTGGCCAGCGGCCGTCCGATCGTCACGCCGCGGCCGATGATCACGGCGTGGCGACCCTCGACCGGGACGTCGTACGCGTGCAACAGCTCCACGATCCCGGCCGGCGTGCACGGGAGCGGCCCGGGCGTGCCCAGCACGAGGCGGCCCAGGTTGATCGGGTGCAGCCCGTCGGCGTCCTTGGTCGGGTCCACCGCCAGGAGGGCGCGTTCCTCGTCGAGCCCCGCCGGCAGCGGCAGCTGCACGAGGTACGCGCTCACCTTGGGGTCGGCGTTGAAGCGGGCGATGGCCTCCATCACCTCGTCCTGGGTCGCGCTCGCCGGCAGGTGCTCGCCTACCGAATAGATCCCGAGCGCGGCGCAGTCCTCGTGCTTCAGCGTGACGTAACGCGGCGCTCGGCGCGTCGTCGCCCACGAGGATCGTGCCCAGGCCGACGTGCACGCCCTCACGCGCCAACACCGCGGCGCGGTCGGCCACCTCCGCCTTGATCCGTGCGGCGACCGGCTCGCCGTCGAGCAGGATGGCCGGCATCAGTGCTTGAAGTGCCGTTCGCCGGTCATCACCATGGCGAGGCCGGCCTCGTCGGCGGCCGCCACCACCTCGCCGTCCTTCACCGAACCGCCCGGCTGGACGACGGCGGTCACCCCGGCGTCGGCCAGGACCAGGAGGCCGTCGGGGAAGGGGAAGAAGGCGTCGCTGGCGCCCGCCCCACCCTTGGCCCGTTCGCCCGCCTTCTGCACGGCGATCTCCGCCGCCACCACGCGTGACTGCTGCCCCGCGCCCACGCCGACGGCCTGGCCGCCGGTGACCACGGCGACGGCGTTGGACGTCGTCCGCCCGCAGACCCGCCAGGCCAGGACGAGGTCGCGCCACTCGTCCTCGGACGGCGCGCGCTTCGTTGCGACCTGCCACGACGCCCGCGGTGACACGAACGTGTCGACGTCCTGCACCAGCACGCTGGTACCCAGGCTGCGGAATTCGGCGCGCCGCCCGCTCGGGCGACGGGCCCGAGAGGAGACGCGTGGCCTTGCGCCGCTTCACCAGCTTCTCGAGCGCCTCGGGCGCGTAGGAGGCGGCGATGATGACGTCGGCCTGTGGCCCCGCCGCCACCGCGTCAGCCAGTTCGGCGCTCACGTGCCCGCCGATGGCCACGACGCCGCCGAACGCGCTCAGCGGGTCGCACTCGAGGGCCCGCTCGTACGCGCTGATCAGGTCGCCGGACACCGCCGCCCCGCACGGGTTGGCGTGCTTGATGATGGCCACCACCGCCACGTCGTCCGGGCCGCTCCCGCCGGCCCCGCCGGCCTCGGCGGCGTCGGCGGCGTCGGCGGCCAACTCGTGCACGAGTCGCCACGCCGCGTCGCCGTCGAAGAGGTTGAGGTACGACAGCGCCGAGCCGCCGTGTTGCTCCATGGAGTCCCACCAACTCGGTGCGCCCGCCAGTCGATAGCGCGACCCCCGCTGGTGCGGGTTCTCGCCGTAGCGCAGCACCTCGGTGCGCTCGAGCGTCAGGTGCAGGGTCGGCGGCAAGGCGGCAGACAGCTCGGCCTCGGCCACGTCCGCCTCGCTCGCGCCCTCCAACTCCGCCACCGGCGCCGGCCCGCCGCCGTCGAGCCAGGCGACGATCGCCGCGTCGTACGCCGCGGTGTGCGCGAAGGCAGCCCGGGCCAGCCGCCGCTTCGTCGCCGCGGACAGCGAGCCCGCGGCGCGCAACTCCTCGAGGACCGCCGGGTAGTCGGCCGGCGACGTGACGATCCCGACGTGGGCGTGGTTCTTGGCCGCGGCGCGCACCATCGTCGGCCCACCGATGTCGATCAGCTCCACCGACGGGTCGGACGAGAACGGGTAGAGGTTCGACACCACGAGGTCGATCGCCTCGATGCCGTTCGCCTCGAGGTCCGCCAGGTGCTCGGCCTTCGAGCGGTCGGCCAGGATGCCGCCGTGGATCTTGGGGTGCAGCGTCTTGACCCGGCCGCCCAGCATCTCGGGCGAACCCGTGACCTCGGCGACCTCGGTGTGCGCGATCCCGGCCTCCGCCAGCTTGGCCGACGTGTTCCCGCTCGCCACGAGCTCCCACCCCAGGTCCGCCAGTCCCTGGGCGAACTCGACCAGCCCGTCCTTGTCGTAGACCGACAACAGGGCGATCACTCGCTCATCTCCTCGTCCATGCCTCTTCTTTCTCTTCCTCTTTATCCACGACTTTCGCTTCGGCTCCCGCCCTGCCCTTCTGCGGCGCCTCGATCCGGCGTCCCGCCTCCAGCTCGCCCAGGGCCCAGGCCACCGTCTCGGGGTACAGCGTGCGCTCGGCGACCTTGATCCGCTCGTGCAGCGTCTCCTCGGTGTCGTCGGGGAGCACCGGCACGGCGCGCTGGGCGAGGATCGGCCCGGCGTCCATCTCGAGGG
The DNA here is from genome assembly GCA_963783995.1 of uncultured Acidimicrobiaceae bacterium. GTDB lineage: Bacteria > Actinomycetota > Acidimicrobiia > Acidimicrobiales > RAAP-2 > Bog-473. The sequence continues at coordinate 274,311 of CAWAPU010000004.1, read as the reverse complement.
TCGCCAGGTGCACCGTGCACCCCGTCTCGGCCACCCCGGCCGCCAGCGCGTCGCGCACCCCGTGCCAACCCGGGAACGCCGGCAAGAGGGCCGGGTGCGTGTTGAGGATCCGGCCCCCGAAGGCGTCGTGCACCGCCTCGGTCATGACCGTGCCGAATCCGGCCATGGCGACGAGGTCCACCTGGTACGCCACGAGCGAGGCGCTGACCGTGGCCGTGAAGCCCTCCCGGTCGAAGTCCGGCCCGAAGCCGCCGTAGGCCTTGCGGTCCACTAGCTCGGCCGCGGCGCCGCGCTCGGCCGCCAGGCCGAGGGCGGCACAGGGACGGTCCGCCAAGACCGTGGCCACCGGCAGCCCGGCGTCGAACATGGCCCGCAGAATCGTCCCGGAGCCCGAGACAAGGACGGCCAGACGCACAGCAGCCAATCTAGTGGGACCGGCCCCGCCGCTCTGGCGACGCCAGGCCCGTGGTGGCGCTACGGAGCGTCGAGGTCGCGGGTCAGCGCCGCCTCGTCGTTCTCCACTGTCTGCAGCTTCTTTTGGAAGTCATTGGCGGCGTGGTGCGATCCGTGCTGCAGGGCGCTGAGGCAGTCCGACGCGGCGATGGACGATGCCCCGATCATGTTCGTCCACGCCCGTTCGGCGCCGGCCAGCGGGATCGGCGGGGCGGCGGTGCGCGCCTGCCCGGCATCGGAGGCCCACGTCCGGCAGTCGCGGACCGTCGTCCTGACCTTTGCCGTCGTCATGTGGTTCTGCGCCGTCTTCCCGTCGTCGACCACGACAAGCACGTCGTCGGCCAGGATCCCGATGTCGTGCTCGTACCGTTGTTTCCATTGCCCGAGACTCATCGTCGTGGTCGAGACGGCGGAGACCTCGTCGATCCCGGGCCGGGACGACGCCGCCGTCGGGGGTGCCGTTGTTGACGCCCCAGCGGGACCGGCCCCGAGGCTGGGCGCCAGCCCGAACATCACCGTGGCGCCGACCAGGAACAGTTGCCGGCGTCGCGGGAACAACTTGGCGCTCCGTTGGGACATCAGAGAGGTGCGACATGCTTGGCGACGGCGATCACCGCCGACGCCGGCACACCGAAGCCGGCCACCGTGACCGAGGAGACCGCCCGCAAGTATTTGGGCACGCCCGATGTCGGGAAGGCCCAGCTCACATCCGTCTGGCCCGATCCGGTCAGCACGTTGGCCGTGATGCCCTTCTTCAGGACGACCGTCCTGGCGCTCGCGAATTGCGGGGCACGGGCGCTCGTACCCGGTGCGACGGCGCTGTTCACCTTGACCTCGACGATCAGGGCCGGCTGCCCGTGCGCCGTGATGGAGGCGTCCTTCGCCCTCCCCGCCGACGAGTACACGGTCTGATCGAGGTCGTAGCTGTCGGGCAGGGGAGCCGAATCACGCCGAAGAGGAACCAGCCCCGCGGGCACCCGGGTCGCGTGAGGCAGTTGGCACCACCAGCCGTCCGACTTGGCGCTCGCACCTTCCTGCTGCGCGTAGAGCGGAGCCTCGATCGACGGGTCCGCCGCCATCGGCGCGCAGGGCACCGACTTGAGCGCGCCCAGAGTTGTCGTCGCGGCGGCCGGCGGCCCCGACCAAACGGCTGGGACAGCCGGCGCGACCGCGAGCACAATGCCCGTGGCAATCACCCGCCGGGCTGGGAAACGCTCCCGGCCCGCCGGATCGCCGTCGGCGCGACGCGGGGTCCTCACCCTTGGAGATCCCCCGCGATCCCGACGATCGGCTGATTGAGGCCCTGGGCGCCGGCCGAGCCGTCGAACGCGGCGTCGCCGTAGTTGAAGATGCCCCCGTCGGACGCGACGAGCCAGTAGCCCTTCCCGTCCGCGGTGGGGGCCAGGCCCACGATGGGCTTGTTGAGATGCACCGAGCCGGCCGAGCCCTCGAAGGCCGCATCCCCATAGTTGAAGATGCCGCCGTCGGAGGCCACGAGCCAGTAGCCCTTGCCGTCGGCCGTCGGCGCCAGGCCCACGATGGGCTTGTTGAGCGACATCGCCCCGGTGGAGCCGTAGAAGCTGGCGTCTCCGTAGGAGAAGATGCCGCCGTCGGACGCCACGAGCCAGTAGCCCTTCCCGTCGAGGGTGGCGGCCATGCCGACGATCGGCTTGTTGAGCGTCATCGCCCCGGTGGAGCCGTAGAAGCTGGCGTCACCGTAGGAGAAGATGCCGCCGTCGGACGCCACGAGCCAGTAGCCCTTCCCGTCGGGGGTGGCGGCCATGCCGACGATCGGCTTGTTGAGCGTCATCGCCCCGGCGGAGCCGTAGAAGCTGGCGTCACCGTAGGAGAAGATGCCGCCGTCGGACGCGACGAGCCAGTAGCCGTTGTCGTCCGGCGTGGGTGCCATACCGACGATCGGCTTGTTGAGATGCATCCCGCCGGTGGAGCCGTAGAAATTGGCGTCACCGTAGGAGAAGATCCCACCATCGGACGCCACCGACCAGTACCCACCGGACAACGTGGCGCCCGTCAGTGGCTGGCTTGCCGCGGGCGTGACCGGGGCAGACGGTGCCGAAGCAGAGCTGTTCCCCTGGGAGTTGGTCGCCTTGACCGTGAAGGTGTACGAGGTCCCATTGGTGAGGCCGGTCACGGTGCAACTCGTGCCGCTCGCGCTGCAGGTCAAGCCTCCCGGTGAGCTCGTGACGGTGTAACCCGTGATGGTCGTCCCGCCATTGTTGGTCGGCGCCGTCCAGCTGACCGTCGCTTGCGCATTGCCGGCGACCGCCGTCACTCCGGTCGGGGGACCGGGAACGGTGAGGTAGCTGAATTGATCGGCGCTCGAGGTGGCCGAGGTCCCGCCCTCCGTGGTCACGGTGATGTTGACCGTTCCTTGGTTGCCCGCGGGTGCCGTGGCAGTGATCTGCGTGGCGCCGTTCACCGTGAAGCTGGTGGCAGGCGTCGTGCCAAACTTGACGGCGGTTGCCCCGGTCAAGACGGTGCCGGTGATGATCACGCTGGTGCCACCGGCGACGTTCTCCGAATTCGGGGAGACGTTGGTGACCGTCGGCGCGGCGACGTAGGTGAACAGGTCGGCACTCGACGTCGTCGAGGTGCCGCCCGGTGTGGTCACCGTGACATCGACCGTCCCGGCGCTGCCCGCCGGCGAGGTGGCCGTGATCTGCGTCGCGCCGTTCACCGTGAAGCTGGTGGCGGCCGTGCCGCCGAACTTGACGGCGGTCGCGCCGGTAAGCGCGGTGCCGGTGATCGTCACGCTCGTCCCGCCGGCAGCGGGGCCCGTGGTGGGGCTGAGGCCGCTCACCGTCGGACCAGCCGTGTACGTGAAGTGGTCGGCGCTCGACGTCGTCGAGGTGCCGCCCGGCGTGCTCACCGTGACATCGACCGTCCCGGCGCTGCCCGTCGGCGCGGTGGCCGTGATCTGCGTGGCGCCGTTCACCGTGAAGCTGGTGGCGGCGGTGCCGCCGAAGGACACGGCGGTGGCGCCGGTCAGCGCGGTGCCGGTGATCGTCACGCTGGTGCCACCCGACAATGGCCCGGCATTCGGGGAGATGGCGGTCACCGCAGGTGCGGCGACATAGGTGAAGTGGTCGGCGCTCGACGCCGCCGAGGTGCCGCCCGGCGTGGTCACCGTGACATCGACGATGCCGGCGCTGCCCGCCGGCGAGGTGGCCGTGATCTGCGTGGCGCCGTTCACCGTGAAGCTCGTGGCGGCGGTGCCGCCGAAGGACACGGCGGTGGCGCCGCTCGAGCGCGGTGCCGGTGATCGTCACGCTCGTTCCGCCTGCCGCCGGACCCGAGGGCGGGCTGACGCCGGTCACCGCCGGTGCGGCGATATAGGTGAAGTGGTCGGCGCTCGACGTCGTCGAGGTGCCGCCCGGCGTGGTCACCGTGACATCGACGATGCCGGCGCTGCCCGCCGGCGAGGTGGCCGTGATCTGCGTGGCGCCGTTCACCGTGAAGCTCGTGGCGGCGGTGCCGCCGAAGGACACGGCGGTGGCGCCGCTCAGCGCGGTGCCGGTGATCGTCACGCTCGTTCCGCCTGCCGCCGGACCCGAGGGCGGGCTGACGCCGGTCACCGCCGGTGCGGCGATATAGGTGAAGTCGTCGGCACTCGACGTCGTCGAGGTGCCGCCCGGCGTGGTCACCGTGACATCGACCGTCCCGGCGCTGCCCACCGGCGAGGTGGCCGTGATCTGCGTGGCGCTGTTCACCGTGAAGCTGGCGGCGGGGGTTCCGCCGAAGGACACGGCGGTGGCTCCTGTGAAGTCGGGCACCGACGACGTGATGGTCACGCTCGTTCCGCCTCCGATGGCGCCCGAGTTCGGGCTGAGGCCGGTCACCACGGGAACGGCCTCGGGCGCACCCGTCAGTTCGTCGAGGTTGGCGCTCGATGCCTGGCCGTCCGTGAAGAGAAGCGCACCGTTGCCCGCGTTGAGGACAGAGGTCGGACCACTCAGCGTCGTCAAGAGGTTCGACGGGCCTCCGGCCACGGTATAGATATCGCCCGCGGTCATGGAGACGCCGTAATAGGTGCCGGTCGTCTCCGCCAAGACCTGGATCGCAGGGCTCGTGCCGAAGCTCGAACCGCTCTGCACGGCGAGGACGACGTTGCCGGCCGAGTCGACGGTCGCCTGGCTGGTGCCGGCCACGTTGGCCTGCACCCCGGCCGTACCGTCGGGTGTCGCCATGGTGCCGCCGTTGCCGGCGAGCTTGTAGACATTGCCGGCCGTGACGGACATGCCGTCGAGGGCGCCCGACTCGGCCGGGAGAACCCAGACACAGCCACCGCCGTTCGAACCGCCGATTTCGTTGTCAGAGAAATAGACGTTGTCGGAACCGTCGAAGAACGGTTCCGGACTCTGGAAGTAGAGGGATTTTGCCGCAGCGTGTGCGGCCCCAGAGGCGCAGTCCGTGCCGCCCTGGGCGGTACCGGCCAGTACGGCCGACGACTGGTGGGGGATGGTCAATCCGTAAAGGCTGAGACTGCCCGTGCTCTGTTCATTGACGAAGTCGACACCGTCACCATTGCCGACGACGATGTTCCCGTTGCCGTCGACGGACATGCCGTTCGCCGGTGCGGCCACATTGCCCATGTTGATTGCGGAGGACGGCGAACCTGAGAGCCCGACGTCGGCGATGGTATACAGATCACCGGCGGTCATGGAGATCCCGTAGAAGGTGCCGGAGGTCTTCGCCACGACTTGAATGGCGGAGTTGCCCGAAGCCGTGTTCTCACCGGCGATGAGCAGGTTGCCGTTCGGGTCGAAGGCCACCGATGTCGGCTCGATCGGGTTGGACGTCGCAACCGCGGTCAGCGAGTTGCCGAACTGGTTGTTGCCCGGCTGGGCAATGAGGCCGGCCGTCCCGGTTCCCGCCACGATGTAGGCGTCCCCCGCGGTGAGACTTCCGAACGTGGCCGGGCTCACCCCCGTCTGGATGTCGTACTCGTTCGCCTCGGACGCCCCGGCGATCAGGTAGACGAAGACCGAGCCGCCCTTCGTCGAGGTGATGGCCGTGTCGCCGTTCGGCCCGTAGGCCACGTACGTCGGATTGATCTGCGCCGAGCCTTCGGCGACGGGAACGCCCAACGAGGGCGCCGTCGTCCCGGCGTGTCCGGTCACGACCGTCAGCGACGGTCCGGTCGCACCGGCGGGAGCGGTGCCCAGGGCCGGCACGAGCGCGACGCCAAGGACGCTGGCGAGCGCGATCAGGCCGGTCGCATATCCCCGCCAGCCCGTTGTCCGGGTGCCGCGCGACTTCGCCGGCGCGTTGCTCGCAACTTCGTCGGACCGCATCACGATTTCCTCCTGTTGGCTCTGGTGCATCGATCGTTTCGTCGGGGACATCGCCACATCGCTCCTCGTGCTCGGGTCCGTACGGCCCGACTGCTCCTCGGAGACGCGGGACTCTGATTTGCGCTGTCGCATTCGGTGAGGCCTTTCTTGCATTCGGTGGAGGGCACGCGGATCACATCCACGCGGGGAACATGCGGCTGATGCTTTCGGCCGCCAGGACGGTGAGCGCCACGAGGGGCGCCGTACTCAAGAGGTAGGCCGACCGGGCGGTGCAACGTCGATAGAGGTACAGCGCACCGACGACGACAGCCGCAAAGCCCAGCAGGCTCAGGATCAACTCGGCCCAGGCTCCGGATTCGCCCGTGTTGCCCAGTTGGCTGGGGTCTCGATGCTCCTGCGGCGTCGCCTCGTACGGCTTGCCTCGGAGGAGTGCCGTCACGACGACAGCTCGGCTGCCGTTGCCCGGAACGATCGACGCCGAGGTCACCAACGTCAAACGGTTGTCCTTCGTGGACCGGTAGAAGTGGTCGAGTGACGACGTCACAGGCGAGGAACCGATCGTCACCGTGGCGACTCGCCGCACGACGTAGACGGACTGACCCTCTGTCGTCGCAGTCAGGACCTTGTCGCCGGGCTCGAGCTGACTCAGGCGTCCGAACACCGCCCCGAAGGCGGCATGGCGGCCGACGATCCCCGCATTGCCCGGTTGCCCGAGTCCAGACGTGCCCGGTACGTGGCCGGGGCCCGAGACGGTCTGATCCGGGCCGACGCCTTCCACCACCACCTCGTTGATGGAGAGTGCCGGAATGGCGAGGACGCCGACGGGCGACCCCGGTGCCGGGGGCTCGGTCGCGAGCGTCACCTTGTCGAGGGCCTTGTCGAGGATCGCCGCGTCGGCGATGTTCGTACGCTCGGTGGCCATCAGGGCCCTCTGGTCGCGTGCGTGCACGAGGGAGCCGATTCCGTAGATCGCCGCACCCACGGCGATGAGGAACACGAGGAGCGCGGCGACCGCCCCGATGAGTATCCGGCGACGGCCATGGCGTCGGCGCCCGACGGCCTTGGCGTCGCCGGTCCCAACCGCGGGCTTCGAGGATGTCGCCTCGGGCGGCTCCGAGGACTCGGGGCGGCCGACGACCTCTGGCGTGGGAGTTTGCGTCATCGTCACGTGACCGCACCGCCGTCCACGGAGGACTGCGTCTGCGGGTCGGGTTGTGGTGAGGCCGCCTCACCGGGGCCGAGGCGGGGGCGCGACGGGAGGCCAAGAACACGAGGCCTGGAACCAGCAGCATCAAGATGAGGATGCCGAGCAGCGGGAGGGCCCAGCCGTCGGACGAGACCTTCCCGAACGCGGCCAGGCTCACGGCGGCGGCCCGGGCCGTCGCGTCCGGGGCACCCGCGTCGCCCTCGCCGTCCTTCAACTTCGAGAGCTTTGCGAGGGAAGTGACGTCGGCGAGCCCCAGGTAAGCGGAGTCGCCGAAGGGCAGCGCAGTGACGCCCTCGAGTCCCGACTGCGCCGTCGGGGAACCGACGCCCGGCGGTGACGGTGAGGCCGCACTCGAACCGAGAGCATCCGTGGGGGTGCACGCAGGCGTCGCCGTTCCGACCTCGGCCACCGCGGCCTGCGCTTGTGTGGCGAGGGAGCTCGTGAGCGGGGCCATCCCGGCCGGCAGTTCCTTCTGGCCTTGTCCGACCAGGTACGTCAGCCACTCGTTCAACGCGGTCTGGGCCGCGGTGTCGGCCGTGCAGTCCGCGTTGAGCAGGGGTTGCGCCGGAGCAATGGCGTACTCGACGTAGGTGAGCGGGTAGGGCTCGACGCCATCGACCGGTCCGCCCTGGGGATCGGGCAGCGACGTGCCGTCGGGCTGCGCCGTCATGTTCGCCGCTGCTGCTTGCATGGACGATTCGGTCGGAGCGACGTAGGTCGCATCGGACGGGGTAGCGGAGAGCGAGTCGGAGGATTGCAGCGCAAAATCGTCCAGCCCGCCCCAGGTCGCGGCCGCCGTGGCCGCATCGGTCAAGGCCCACCACGCGGTGCCCGACAACGGCGTGGTGTAGTGGCCGAGGATGGAGCGCCCCGTGTAGGTCTGGACGTCGTAGGCCGGGGGTGGCGCGCCGAAGTTCGAGCTGGTGCCCAAGGCTTCGGACGGAAAGGCGGCTTCGGCATCGGGCGCGCTCATCAAATCCGTGGGTGCCGTCGAGTCGAGAAACCTGGTGGCGAGATACGTCGTACCGTCGGTTCCCGACGTGGCGGCTACGCCGACACCGGATCCGGCGCCGACGATCACGCAGTTCGCACAGGAGTCCTGGTACCCGCCCGACAAGGTCGGGTTCAGGGCCAGCAGCCCCTGGCCCAGTTGGCTGCCCCACGTGCCGGAGCCGCTCGTCTCCTGGCCGCTCCCCGACACGTCTTCGTAGCCGCCGTTGCTCACGAGCTGCGCGAATTCCGCGTCGGTGATCTTGAGCTGGGGATAGTCGGTCACGGCCGTCCCGAAGCTCGGATACGGAAGCGTTTGCACCAGGTTGGCCGAGTGTGCGAGCACCACGGCGTTCAGTGCGATCGGTATCGCGACATACGAGCGATCCGGTGCTGCGCCTCCCTCACAGCTCGCCGGCGAGAAGGCGGAACTCTCGTCGCCGTAGCCGACCGCGCTGTACGCCAGGTCGACGTTCCCGCCGGCGAACGCGCACAGGGCGTCGTCGTCGCTCGTCCCTGCGCCGAGGTTGAACGTCAGTCCCTGACCCCCGGCATAACCGCTCTCGCAGGCATCGATGCCCAGCTGCGTGATCGTCTCCCCGAGACGGTCCGGGCTCTCGCTGTTGATCTGTCCGTCGGCCGGGCTGCTGCAGGCGAGGCCCGCCGACGAGTCGACGAATGTGACGGGCACCCCGAGGAGGTAGACCGCGTTCTGCCCCGGTGTCAGCACGTTCTCGGTCCAGACTGCGAGGGCGAACGTACAGGGCTGGCTGGGCAGGCAGTTCACCGAGATGCCGTTGAACGGCACGGGCTGTTCGCCTCCTTCGCCCTCCTCGGCCAGGGCCTGGCCACTCACCGTGGGGTAGTCGCCCTGGCTGCCGGCGACGTTGGTCACGGTGTTCGGTGACGGGGCGATGGTCGGCAACGACGACCCGTTGGAGACGATGGCGCTGAGATCGGAGTTGACGTAATCGAGGCAGTTCTCGGCCGGCGCGCCGGGGGTGGTCGCGTTGACCAGTGGGAACCCTGTGGTCAACGAGTTGTACGTCTGATTGCCCGGATCTTCCGAAACGGGAAGTTGCACATCGGATGCACACCACCCCGTTCCGACGGCCGCGATCTCGAGCCCCGCGCTCGTCCCGAGTGCCGTACGCGTGACCGTGAACGGCATGGCCTGCCCGTCGGCCAGGTTTTGCGTGGAAGCCGCGCTCATCGTGAGCGTGAAGTAGGGATTGTCGTTGTTGTTCGGCGTCGTGTCGGCACGGGCCACGCCGTCGGGTCCGGCGAGTCCGGCCAGGGCTGCGACGACCCCGGCCACAAGACCGAACGCGACGAGTACGCAACCCACCGTCCGTCGCGGCGCGGGGCGCGACAAGGCACGATGGCCTCGCCGTGGACCCTGGTGACCCACGCTCATCGCTCGTTCGGTTTCTGTCTCATGGTGTGTCTCGACGTGTTCCTGTTCTGGCTTCTTGAAAGGCGTTGCCTCCCCGGTCGGTGGCCCAGTTCGACGCGGAGCCAGGCCACCGACGCGGGGATACGACTAGGAGCTTCTGTTGTCGAAGGTCGGAGTCGTCCAGTGGATGGGCGTCCCCTGACCCGGGAACGACAGTCCGGCGAACTCCCGGCACGTCGCACCGGCCGCATCCGAACCAGACGGCGCGGTCGATCCCGTGGTCAGCGGCAGGAACCCTTGCGCCGTGATGGTGCTGGCATCGTCACCGTTGCACAGCACGCTCTTGGAGCCACTGGCCTGATTGTCGAAGCCGATCAGGGTCTTGGCGCCGTTGTAACCCGGCAGCACCGTGTCGGCGATGTTGTAGACGTACCGGATGCCGGGAATGGACGCGTTGGAGTCCGACGGGTTACCGCCCGTGTTCGACGGCAGGTTCGAGTACCACTCGTTCGCCTCGGCGACCGTGTTGCCGTCCACGGCGTACAAGCCCCGGTTCGTGTCCTGGTTGAACTTTCCGGCCTGCGGGGTCAGGTCGACGTAGGCCTCGCCGGAGCCCGACTTGTTCTGCATGGTCGCCATGGTCAGCGTTCCGGCCTCGAAGTTCCCCATGGAATTCGTGTTACCGGTGAGGGCCTGATCGACCAAGTTGCTGGCAGTGGAGTTGTAGTCCGTGGGGTCGTTCCATTCCGAACTGAACTTCCCGGCCGAGTAGATATAGATGGCCGACGCCGTGACAGAGCCTGCAGCGACGGCTCCCCCCGCCGCGCTCGGGTAACCCACGCTGTTCTGGTAGATGACCCCGTCCTCGGTATTCTCCTCGTTCGGCGCCGTCGCGCTGCTCAGGGTGAACCCCGTAATGGGCTGGGTGGTCGTCGTGCAGGCGCTCGGCGACACTTGCTTGGTCGGATCGAACCCGAGCACGTCGGTGTAGACGGCGCGCGTCCCGGAGCCGGACTGCGGCCAGAAGAGGACGATCGGCGCGTTCAGTCCGCTGACTCCGTTCACCGTGACCTGGTCCCAGTTGGTGTCGACGCACTCGTAGATGGCCTGAACCTGAGCCAACGTCAATCCATTGCTCGGTCCCGTGTTGGAGCCGGCCGTGGTCACGGTCGAGGGAGCGTTGCTGCCCACCAGCGGGGCCACGCCATCGAGGGCGTACGCGTAGTAGTCGAGGTGGGACGGACTGGGGTCGCCCGATTCCGTGCTGCCGCTCGGCAGCGTCTCCGCGTGCGGTGCCGGGGGCGAGGACGACCGCGAAAAATCGATGCATCCCTGCTCGTCAGCGGCGGCCGTCTCTTCGGCTGCCAGCGCCGTCTTGCCCGCGCCGGACCCGTTGGGTGGCTGGTTCGACGTGTTGTAGGTGACCCCGCCCGAACAGGTGAGGGTGTCCGATGCGATTGATTGCGTTTCCGATCCGGCCTCCGGGTTGGGGTTGACCATGTTCACTTCTGGGAAGAGCGCATGCATCATGAAGAACGTCGTGAACGAACCGACGGCCGTCATCTCGGTGTTGCTCGCTCCCGCCGGCGCCGCAGCCAGTGCCACGGTGGCACCGCATGCGCTGAGCACCATGGCTCCGGCCAGGAGGCCTCGCCGCACTATTGATTGCTTGTCCTTCACTTTCGCTCCTTCGTGAGGTTCATTCCTTGACCACTGCGGGTGTTCGATCACCGTCCGTGCAGTGCCGGCGGCTCTCCTTTTGAACGGTGACGATGCATTACGGCGTGACGAGGGTGATCGAGTCATGTGGTTCCACGCTTTCGTTTGATGGACAAGACGACGACAGGGACGGCCAAGAGCACGAGAAGGGCGAGCAGCGGGACGATTGGGCTCGTCGGCAACCCGCCGCCATCCAGAGCTGCGGGATTGGCCGGCTTGATGTCCGATGGTCCGCCTCGGCGGGCGTTGGCGGTCAGGGTCCCGGCTCCGCCGGTCGAACCGGTTCCTGGGCCAGTTCCGCCCGTTGTCCCCGTAGCCGATGCGTTGCCGGTCCCGCCGGCTGATCCGGCGACCGACGCCCCCGCACTTCCGCCCGATCCGCTCGCCGATCCCCCGGGCGCGTTGCCGATCGGGGGCAGTGGGGGTGGAGAGGAATCGGCGCCGAGGCTTCCGCTAAAGGTGGGATTGCTGCAATTCGACGCGTTCAGTTGTTGCGCCGGTTGGCCCAGCATGTACCCGACGGCATCGGCGAGGAATTGCGAGAGCTGAGGCGGAAGCGGGGCGTAACCGATCGCTGCCATATGGACCTGACCCGCACAGGCCACGTAATTCATGAACTGACCCAACGTGTTCGCGATGCCCTGATTGGAATACGCCGAGATACACGTGGAGCGCGCCGAGTTCGGAGCGCACTGCACCAAGATGTAGGAGTAGGCGGAGATCGGGTAGGCGTCAGGATTGGTGCTCGTGTAGACAGACGTCAGATTCTGGGAAGTGTCCGCCGCCAGTTGCGCCGATTCCAACGCCGCACTGATGTTCTCTGCGTACGGCTGCACCCAGTTCCCCGAGGCGTTCTGCACCCATGCGACGTTGTCGTTGTAGACCTTCGCGTAGCCGAATTCGTCGTACCCGATCGTCCACCGGTTGGCGGCGATGTAGTTGGCCTCGGTGTCCGACCCGGACTGGCACGCCATGTTGGTCGGCGAGCTCGCATTGTCCACTTCGAGGATCCGCGTGCTGGTCGAAAAACCGTTTTGCGCGGCCCACGCGGCATAGTCGCTGGGATCGGTGTGGGCGACGAAGTCATAGAACAACGCCGTGGTTCCGGATTGACCCGTCCGGCACACCGCCGTGATGTGCTCGTTGGGGAGCGTCACCCCGCCGTTGTCGGCGCTGATCGCCGGGTCGTCCCAGTTGCTGATCTTGCCCAGGAAGATCTTGGCAATCGTCATCGGCGACAGGCGCAGCGACGTGATCGGATCCTGCCCGCTGGGCGTCAACGCGACGTTGTACATGATGGCGGTCGCTCCGGCGACGTCCGGCGTGTACTCGAACCCGCGCGGGACGTTCACCGGGGACCCGGGGAGCAGCTCCGAGAACTCCGCCTCGGTCCCCGCGAAGTCGGCCGTGTTCTGGCTGTAGGCCTCCAACCCGGCCGGCGAGCTCGTCGGCGTGTAGTTGAGGTTCAGCCCCTGGTTCTGCACGCTCTGGGTCCACTGCTGGAAGGCCAGCGCGGCGTAGGTGGATCCCTGGCCGTTGGCCGGTGCCGTGGCGGCCGCGCCGGCGGGTGTGCCGGCGCCGACGAAGACGGCGGCCAGCGAGATGGCGAGCAACAAGGCCCCGTGTGCGGCGATGCGTGTGACCGGGACCGTCATCCGAACTTGCCTGCGACGTAGTCGGCCGTCCGCGGATCGGCCGGCGCCGTGAACATCGTCGTGGTCGGACCCTGCTCGACGAGACGCCCCGGCTCGTTCTCGGCCGCCAGGAAGAAGGCGCACCGGTCAGAGACACGCTGTGCCTGCTGCATGTTGTGCGTGACGACCACGACGGTCACTTCGTTGCGCAGCTCGTTGATGGTTTCCTCGACGCGTAGGGTCGACGCGGGGTCGAGGGCCGAGCACGGCTCGTCCATGAGCAGCACATTCGGCGCCACCGCCAACGACCGCGCGATGCACAGACGCTGCTGCTGTCCGCCCGAGAGAGCACCACCCGGGCTGTCGAGACGCTCGCGCACCTCCCGCCAGAGGCCGGCCCGCTGGAGCGACTGTTCGACCAGGCCGTCCTGGTCGCTGCAGCGGATCTTGGTGAGCTTCAGACCAGCCAGGACGTTTTGTCGGACACTCATCGCCGGGAACGGATTGGGCTTCTGGAACACCATGCCGATCCGGGTGCGGATGACCTGCGCGCGCGCACGGCAGCGTCATAGATGTCCTCGCCGTTCAGAAGAATGTCCCCGGCCATGGCCGACCCGGGCATCAACTCGTGCATCCGGTTGATGAGGCGCAAGAAGGTCGATTTCCCGCACCCGGACGGTCCGATCAGTGCCGTGACCTCTCCGGCCGTCATGGTCAGGTTCACGCCCTCGAGCACCAGGCGGTCGCCGAACCACGCACACGCATCGCGGGCCTCCAGGGTCGCCGCGCCGGGCGGCGGACCACCGATCAGGATCGGCGCCGCCCTCTCGCCCCCGACCTCACTCTTGTCGCCGTCGTCGCCCACCCGGTCGTTCCGGGAGCGCTCGGACGTCGTCACACGGAGATCGGTCATGGCTCGCCCCGGGCGGTGCCCCCGGCGTTCAGCGGTCGCGCCGTTGACGCCACGAGCTTGGGGACGCGGGTGGCCCTCGGCATCGACAGTCGGCCGGGTCGACGAAGACGCAGCAGCCGCTTGTTCGCCACCGACCGGTCGCGCCCGATGATCCGGGCCACGATGAAGAGGCTGAGGATCAACATCAGCAGGACCAGTGCCCCGGCATAGCCACGCTGGATGTCCGCCGTCGACTGGGTGCGAACGAAGCGGTAGATGAAAAGCGGAAGACTCTCCTGCGGCCCGTGGAACGGATTCGCGTTCATGAGGTTGTAGCCGAAGGCCGTGAAGAGCAACGGTGCGGTCTCACCCGCCTCGCGCGCGATGCCGAGGATGGCGGCGGTGGCCACACCGGTCGACGCCGTTGGAAGGACGACGGAGAGCACCACTTTCGACCGTGAGGCTCCGAGGGCCAGGCCGGCCTCGCGGAGCCCGTTGGGTACGAGGCGAAGGACGACCTCGATGGCGCGGCAGATCGTCGGCATCATCGTCATCGACAAGGCCAACGACGCCATGAACCCGTTGAACGAGAACAGGTCGTTGTACTTGGCCAGGGGGATGATCAGGGTCGCGTAGATGAACAGGCCGCTCACGATCGACGGCATGCCGCTCATGGCGTCCACGAAGATGCGGACGGGACGACGCAACTTCGATTTGCTCTCGTTGAGAAAGAACGCCGTCGCCGCGCCCAGCGGCAGGGAGATCAACAGGGCGAGCCCGACCTGCTCGATCGTCCCGACGATGGCGTGCAAGCCGCCTCCGGCCGTCGCGGGCATGGTCGGGGTGACACCCCGTTGGTCGTGCACGAAGAAGGTCGGCCGGAGCGCCACGATCCCTTTGATGAAGATGTAACTGACCAGCCAGACAAGGGGGATGAGCACGATCACCATGGCGCTGGACACGGCGATCGTGACGACCCGGTCCACGGCTCCGAGACGGCCGACGCGGTCGTAGGAAGCCACGAAGTAGATGGCCAGGAACAGGAAATAGGCCACGATCCAGAACAGCAACCACCCGACGCCGTCGGTGAGGATCGCGAAGACGAGCCAGCAGAGGCTGACCGAACTGATGGCGGCCGCCGTCATGATGAGCAGGTCCAGCTTCGTCATGTTCGTGGGGCGGCGGCGACGGCGCTGGGGAGTCGGAGGCTGGCGCGACGCACTCTCGGGCGGAAGCGGCGCGTCGGCGCCGGCGTCCGGAACGGGGTCGGTGGTCGGGGCGTCGATGACGTTCGTCACAGGTCGACCGCTGCCCCTGATCGGCTCCGCGCCACGATGGTCGAGGCGATCAAATTCGTGATCAACGTGAGGCAGAACAGGACGAGACCTGCCGCCATGAGGCCTGACACGGTGAACGGATCGCTGCCGGCCCGTTGAGCGATGAAGCCGGCGATCGTGGCCCCTCCCTCTTGGAGGAAGTGAAGTGAGATATGCGGTACCTGCGGGAGGATGAGGGTGACCGCGATCGTCTCGCCCAGGGCCCGTCCGAGGCCCAACATGGACCCGCCGATGATCCCGCCCTTGCCATAGGGCAGCACGACCGTGCGCACCATCCCCCACTTGGTTGCTCCGAGGGCCAGCGCCGCTTCTTTCTCTCCAGGCGGGGTTTGCGCGAATACCGCTCGGCAGATCGATGCCACGATCGGGACGCACATCAACGAGACGACGATGCCGGCGATGAACATCGAGCTCAGGAGGCTGGAGCCACTCGTCGTCTTGAAGATGGGAATCCACCCGAAATAGGTCGTCAGCCATCGGGACAGCGGCTCGATCTGATACTGGAGCGTCAGGAAGGCCCAGAGCCCGAACAGCAAGCTGGGAATGGCGGCCAAGACGTCGATGAGGCCCTGGAGGACCTTGCGCAGCCCGAGTGGCGCGTACTCCGAGATGTAGAGCGCAGCGAAGACGCCCATGGGAACGGCGATGCAGATGGCGATCAACGCGACGGCGACGGTGCCGAACAACAGACCGGCCACGCCGATGACGACATGCTTGGTGTTCGTGCTCCACGCCGTGGTCGTGAAGAAGTGCCAGCCGGCGTACGCCCAGGCGTGACGCCCCTGCCAGAGCAAGAAGACACCGACGAGGGTGAGCAGCACGAGAACGGTAAGGCCCGCCCCGAGCGTGATCGTGTCGAAGAGGCGGTCGGCGCGACTCGGCTTGTCGACGACGGCGCGACGAGTCCGTGCGACACCGGGAGCTGGGGTCGTCGGGCTGACGGTGATATCCGTCATCGCGGGGTGACCAGATCGATGTCTCCCGTCCGATGACTGGACAGAAGTGACTGGTGAGGATGGTGGTGCAACGAAGAGTACGTGCCACGCGACAACCGGCGAGAGCAGAGTTCGTTCTCGCGAAACCGCGGGAGCGGCATGTCGTATTCCCTCTCCCTCAATCCGCTTGTCGCTTCGTTCGCCAAGTGCGTTCAATCAGCCGGTCGTTCCAGCCGACGAGCGGCACTGTAGTGAGGCAAGTGAATTTCCCCGTGACGAGACGCCCTCTTAAAAACGAACTCTTTGTGACGAGAGTGTTATCTCCCAGGTCGGTGACGAACCGCTGCACGCATCGACATTCTCGGGGTTCTGTCAAGGAGTGACGGTGAACTCGCAACTGCACCGAGCGACGAGTTCACGCGTCGAGCACTACCGCCGAACCGGCCGTCGACCGCGACTTGGAAAGCGGAGCCCGGTCCCGGCCGGCCGTTGGGCGAGCACCCACTCGAGAGCCCCCGCGGTTCGCGCCGAGCGTTCCGGCCGGCGGCGTCAACCTGAGCCGACCGCCGGTCCGGGCGGGCCGACCCCGATGACCGGTGGGGGTACTAGCCCCCCTCCCCGGTTTGGGTGGTAGCGCACTGTCAACTCGGGCTCGTGGACCTGACAATGCAGGTGGAATTGAACTTGGAGCGTGGCGATCGTTCCACTCGGGCGGTTTGAGTCCGCGCTCCCGATGTCCGCAAGGACGAACAGAGGAGAAGAGAAAATGAAGGACTCCGCATTGAACCGCTGGATGTGGCTGATCGGATTGGTCGCCTTCGCGTTGGTCTTCGTCTCGTTCGGCCCGCTCTCGAGCGGCCAGCCGAACGAGAGTGCGTCGGGCGCCGCCGTGGTGCACTGGTACAACGCCCACGTGAACGCCCAGTGGGCCACGATCTGGCTCGTGGGGTTGGCCCTGTTCCTGCTCCTCGTCTTCGTGTCCCAGCTGCGCAACGTGCTGGTCCAGACCGGCGGGCAGCGGCTTTGGCCAAACCTCGCCTTCGCCTCGGGGATCCTCTTCGTGGCGGGAATCGTGATCTCCGGCAGCTTTCAGGTCACGCTCATCATCGCGGCCCACACCCACGACTACGCGGTGGCGCACTTCGTCAACTTCTACGACCAGAACAACGAGATCCTCCTGCTGGTCGGCGTGTCGTTCCTGACCCTGTCCACCGGTCTGGCCATCCTGCTCAACCGTGAGGTCGCCCCGCTGCCCAAGCGGCTCGGGTGGTACTCCATCCTCGTGGGCCTGATCGGCGCCGCTGGGCCGCTGAGCTTCTTCTCCTTCCTCTTCGGCCTGCCGATCTGGCTCCTCGCCACCGGCATCGTGATCGCGGTCAAGAGCCGACGCGGCACCCTTGGCGACGACGACGGCGCCGCCGCCGCAGTGAGCGCGCGGCAAGCACAGCCGGTCGCCGCCTAGGCACCGTCGTTGTTCAGCCGCTGCACTTCAGCAGGCCTGCGCTGCGCCTACTCGGCCGGTGCGGGCCTGCTGTCGCGTCCGGCGCCAGGAGTCGGAGCGATCCGACTTCTGGCCGCCGTGAGGATCATCCGAACGACGACGCCGATGATCAAGAGGTCGAGAAGCATCTGGGCGGCAACGACGAGCCGTGCGGCGTCGGTCTTGGGCGTGATGTCGCCGAAGCCCACGGTCGAGAACACGCTGATCGTGAAGTAGAGGGCCTGGGTGTGGTCCAGCCGCTGGCTGAAGGTGCGGAAGTGGGCGTGGGACATCGATAGGTAGACGACGGAGAACCCGATCAGGAACACCGCGATGACGATCCCGAGTGCCTCGGCCGCCTTCAACTCGGGGACCTCGGCGACCGAGATGCGCCGGATCTGCCAGACGAAGACGGCTACGACGAGCGCGAAGACGACGCTCAGCCGCACCACCGAGCGCTCGCCCGAGAGGTGGTCGAAGGGCAGGTTGTAGTACGCGCCGAGGATCAGGGCGAACGCGACGACGGTGGTGGCGCCCGACCGCACGAGCGCCCAGCGCCGCTGCACCGGGTCGAGGTCCGCCAGGCGGAGCGGCTCCATGAGCCAAACGCTAACGATGCCCGCGGCAAAAACCGCGGAACCTGCTCAGCTCAGCCGAGCCCCCGCACGATCTCTACCATCTTCTCGCCGCACTCGGTCGGGTTCTGCGCCACGGCGACCCCGGCGGCGGAGAGCGCATCCATCTTGGCCTGGGCCGTGCCCGCCGAGCCCGAGATGATGGCGCCGGCGTGGCCCATCTTGCGCCCGGGCGGCGCCGTCACGCCGGCGATGTAGGCGGCGACGGGCTTGGTCACGTTGGCGGCGATGAACTCCGCCGCCCGCTCCTCCTCTGCGCCTCCGATCTCGCCGATCATCATGATCGCCTTCGTGTCGGGGTCCTTCTGGAAGGCGTCGAGGCAGTCGATGAAGTTCGTGCCGGGGACGGGGTCGCCGCCGATGCCCACGCACGTGGTCTGCCCGACGCCCTGCTGGGAGAGCTCGTGCAGCGCCTGGTACGTCAAGGTGCCCGACCGCGAGACGATGCCGACCGGCCCGCCCGGCAGCGCGATGTCACCCGACGTGATCCCGATGTTGCACTTCCCCGGGCTGATGATCCCCGGGCAGTTCGGCCCGAGGAGCCGGGTGTTGGGGAACTCCTCGACCAGGCGGTTGTACGCCACCGCCTCGTCCTGGGCCGGGATGCCCTCGGTGATGCAGACGATGAAGCTGATGCCGGCCTCGGCCGCCTCGATGATCGCGTCGGCCGCGCCGCGCGGGCGGCACGCTGATGAACGACGCGGTGGCGCCGGTCTCCTTCACCGCTTCGGCCACGGACGCGTAGACCGGGATGCCCTCGATGTCCTCACCGCCACGCTTGGGATTGGTGCCCGCCACGACCTTGGTGCCGTACGCCTTGTTGCGCAGGCCGTGGTAGAGCCCCTGGCTCGTCGGGCTGATGCCCTGGATCACGACCTTGGTCGTCTCGTCGACGAAGATGCTCACGTTCTTTCCTCTCGGTCCTATATCTCGGGCTAGGCCTTGGCCGACGCCAGCGCAACGGCGTGCCGGGCGGCCTCGAGCATGGTGGGCTCGGCGATGAGCGTGTCGGACAGGTGGTCGGCCAGCAGCGCGCGACCGGCCTCGGCGTTGGTGCCGTCGAGCCGCATCACGACGGGCGAGCTCAGCTTGACCCGGCCCATCGCCTCGATGATGCCCTTGGCCACCTCGTCGACCCGGGTGATGCCGCCGAAGATGTTGACGAAGATGCTCTTGACGGCCGGGTCGGCGTTGATGACCTCCAGCGCGGCGGCCATGACGTCGGCGTTGGCGCCGCCCCCGATGTCGAGGAAGTTGGCGGCGCTCCCGCCCACCTGGGTCACGACGTCGAGCGTCGACATGGCGAGCCCCGCGCCGTTGGCGATGATCCCGACGTCGCCGGACAGGCCGATGTAGTTGAGGTGCTTCTCCTTCGCCATCTTCTCCGCGGGTCGACGTCGGAGTCGTCCTCGAACTCCTCCCACTCGGGGTGGCGGAAGGCCGCGTTCTCGTCCAGCGTGACCTTCGCGTCCAAGGCGTGCACCTTGCCCTCGGGGGTGAGGATCAGCGGGTTGATCTCCGCCAGGTCGCAGTCGCCCTCCACGTAGCAGTGGTAGAGCCGCACGAGGAGCGTCGCCGCCTGCTCGCGCGCTTCGGGGTCGAGGTTGGCCCGCGCCACCCATTCGCGCGCGTGCTCCTCATTGAGCCCTGTCACGGGGTCGATGTGGATCCGGGCGATGGCGTCGGGATTGGTGTCGGCCACGACCTCGATCTCGACGCCGCCCTCGGCCGAGAGCATCCCGAGATGCAGCTTCGCCGAGCGGTCGAGAGTGAAGCTGGCGTAGTACTCCTTGGCGATGTCCGAGGCGTGCTCGACCCAGAGCCGCTTCACGACGTGGCCCTTGATGTCGAGGCCCAAGATGTTGCCGGCGTGAACACGCACCTCGTCCGCGTCCGCCGCCAGCTTCACGCCGCCGGCCTTGCCGCGGCCCCCCACCTTCACCTGCGCCTTGATCACCACGGGGTAGCCCGCCGCCTCGGCCTGGGCGACGGCCTCGTCGACCGTGTCGGCCACTCCCCCGGGCGAGACGGGGATGCCGAAGCGGGCGAAGTACTGCTTGCCCTGGTATTCGTAGAGGTCCACTTGGGGTGCTGTCTCCTTTGTCGTGCGGTGGTCAGAACGATGGGGTCCGGGTCGGCCGACCCGGAGTCTCTTTGGCGGCGGGCGTCACGTCGGTGGCGCCGCAGCAACGGGTCAGCCCTGCAGGGCCTCCTCGCGTGCGTCGAGTGCCTCGGCCAGCCAAGAGCCGATCGAGTCGAGGGGCGCCCCGGGCGTGAAGACGGCCGCCACGCCCTGCTCCTTGAGGACAGGGATGTCGGCGTCGGGGATGATCCCGCCGACGATGACCAGGACGTCACCCCGGCCGGCCTCCGCGAGCTGCGTGATCACCCTGGGCACCAGCGTGAGGTGGGCGCCCGAGAGCAGGGAGAGCCCCACGGCGTCGGCGTCCTCTTGGATCACGGCCCCAACGACCTGCTCGGGCGTCTGGTGGAGACCCGTGTAGACGACTTCGAAGCCGCTGTCGCGCAGGGCGCGTGCGATGACCTTGGCCCCCCGGTCGTGCCCGTCGAGGCCGGGTTTCGCCACGACCACCCTGTAGGGACGCTTCATCGGGTTCCCAGGATACGGACGGTCCCCCAGAGACGCCAGATGGGGCCCGCCGGGACGATTCCGGCGGCTCCCGGGCGGCGACCCGCTGCCAGAGGCCTGCTTCCCCACTGACCAGAGTCCGCCGCCGGCGGCGCACCTCGCCGTTCCGCCGCACCTCCCTCCCCGAGGCCGGACCTTTCCCTTCCGGGAAGTGTGTATGGAGGTGTGTATGTGGCACGGGTGAATGTCTGGTTGCCTGACGAGGTGGCCGCCGGGGTGCGCGCCGCCGGCCTCAACCTTTCGATGGTCACGCGAGTCGCTGCCCTGCGTGAGCTGGACCGACGGGGCGCCGAACTGTGGCTTCGGATGACGGCCCTCAGGCGGGACGCGGGACGAGCGGTGCCCCAGGAGACGATCCATGAGGCGCTGTGGGGCGGCCCGCTCGAGCCGTGAAGGGCGAGCATGTCGTCATCGACGCGGCTGCCTTGTTGGACCTGATGGTCGCCACCGACGTGGGCCACCTCCTCGATCTGCGGCTCGACGGGTGCCTGTTGCACGCGCCGAGCCATATCGACGCCGAGGTGTTACGCGGGCTCGGACGACTCGAGCACGCAGGGATCCTCAGTGCGTATCGGGCCCTGGATCTCGTGGGAAGCGTGGCCGGGGCGCCGATCGAGCGACACCCCCTGCCCCCACTGATCGAGGGTGCCTGGCGGTACCGGCACGAGCTGCGGATGGAGGACGCTTTCTACGTCGAGCTCGCCCGCTCGCTCGGCCTGACGCTTGTGACCACCGAGCCGAGCCTGACCCGGGTCGCCCACCCGGTGGCGGACCTCATCGCCACGGCGCGGTCAGCGCCGCGGTAGGAGCAGCGGCAAAGCCGGATTCAGGAAGACACGGGTTCGCAGATGACGACGGGAATGTCCCGCGTCGTGTTGCGCTGATACGAGGCGTAACCCTTGTACGTCTTCACCAGTTCGGGCCACAACGTCGCCTTCTCGTCCGGCGTCGCCGTGCGGGCCCTCATCTTCCGGGTGCGGTTCTCCGCCGTGATCTCGACGTCGGGGTTGGCCGCCAGGTTCTTGTACCAGATCGGGTCGTCGGAATACCCGCCCTTGGACGCCACCAGTACGACCCGGTCCTCGCCGTAGATCGGCGACGTGAGGAGTGTGGCGCGGCGCTGACCGGTCTTGCGCCCGATGGTGATCAGCTCGATCGGCTGCATGCCGGCGACCTTCTTCGGGAAGCGGCCGCCGCTGAGCTTCAGGAGCGCGCGATGACCGTGCTCCAACATCCAGGCACCCGCCTCGATCGACCTGTCACCCATAGAACGCCCCTCAATTCCAACGTGGTCCCGCCACGTCGAGGGGCGAGCGTACATCGGGTGTCGACTTGTCCGTCGGTAGATCGAGCGGTGAACGCGTCATGGATGCATCAGGCCCGCCGCAACGGCGTCGCCGAGAGGAGCAGGTTCTTCTTCCCCACCGAGTCGAAGTCCACCGTCGCCTGGGCGCGCGAGCCCTCGCCCTTGGCGCTGAGCACGACGCCGCGGCCCCAGTGGTCGTGCACGACCTCGTCGCCCGGTGACAGGCCGAGCTCTTCGGCCCCGGTCGAGCCCCGGCCCTTCGCCTTCGCCGCCTGCGCCCGGTCGGCCAGCGGCACCACCGGCGCGAACGTCGCGCCGGGCAGGTGCTCGTCGCCCGACACCGTGTCCGTCTCGTACCCGGTCCCCCGCCGCGGCGAGCCGAGCCCGACGTCCTCCACCAGGTGCGCCGGCACCTCGCCGACGAAGCGGCTCGGCATGGCCGCCTGGCTGCGCCCCCAGGTCGTGCGCGACCAGGCGTGCGAGATGGCGAGATGGCGCCGGGCCCGGGTGATGCCGACGTAGAACAACCGGCGCTCCTCCTCGAGCTCGCTCGGCTCGGCCAGCGAGCGGAAGTGCGGGAAGATCCCCTCCTCGAGCCCGACCACGAAGACGGCCGGGTACTCCAGGCCCTTCGCCGTGTGCAGCGTCATCAGCGAGACCCGCGTCCCGTCGGCCTCGAGCTCGTCGGAGTCGGCGACGAGCGCCACGGTCTCGAGGAAGCCGACCACGTCGTCGAAGTCGCCCGCCTGCGAGGCCAGCTCGGCCAGGTTCTCGATCCGGCCGTCCGCCTCGTGCGTGTGCTCCGCCACCAGCTCGGCCAGGTAGCCGGTGCGGTCCGCCACCAGCTGGACGAAGTCGGCCGGGTTGATCGTCTGCACGAGCGGGCGCAGCTCGCCGAGCGTCTTGGCCAGCTGCTCGGACCCCCGCAGCGCCTTGCCGCTCAGCCCCGCCTCCTCGGCGCGGTCGATCGCCGTCGTGAACGGCACGCCGTTCACCTGCGCCCAGGCGGCGAGGCGGCCGACCGACGTGTCGCCGATCCCGCGCTTAGGGACGTTCACGATGCGACGGGCGGAGACCTCGTCGTCGGGGTTGGCCAGGACGCGGATGTAGGCGAGGACGTCCTTGATCTCGCGGCGGTCGTAGAACTTGGCGCCGCCCACCACCTTGTAGGGGATGCCACTGAACTTCATGGACGTCTCGAGCGGGAGCGACTGGGCGTTGGTGCGGTAGAAGACCGCCATGTCGCCCCACGTCAGGCCCTCGGCGGCGTGGAGGCGCAGGATCTCGCTCGAGACCCACGCCGCCTCGTCGCGCTCGTCCTCGGCGCGGTAGCGCTTGACCGGGCCGCCCGTGTCGCCGACGGTGAAGAGCTCCTTGGGCTGGCGGCCGACGTTGTTGGCGATGACGGCGTTGGCCGCGTCGAGGATCGTCTGCGTGGAGCGGAAGTTCTGCTCCAGCATGATCGTCGTCACGTTGGGGAACGCCCGCTCGAACTCCAAGATGTTGCGGATGTCCGCCCCCCGCCAGCGGTAGACCGACTGGTCCGAGTCGCCGACGACGCACACGTTGCCGTGCGCCTCGCCCAGGAGCTTCACGATCTCGTTCTGCGCGTGGTTCGTGTCCTGGAACTCGTCGACCAGGATGTGCTGGAACCGCTCCTGGTAGCGCGCCCGCACGTCGTCGCACGCCTGGAGGAGGTTCGCCGTCACCATCAGCAGGTCGTCGAAGTCCATGGCGTTCGCCGCGTGCAGCCGCTGCTGGTACTGCGTGTACACCTCGGCGATGCGCTTGCGGAACGGGTCGGGCCCGCCCAGCGCGTCCGCCTTGAACGTCTCGAAGTCGACCAGCTCGGACTTGGCCTGGCTGATCATCGCCTGCACGGCCCGCGAGGGCAGGCGCTTCTGGTCGAAGCCGAGCTCGGACGTGATCATCTCGATCAGCCGCCGGCTGTCGGTGTCGTCGTAGACCGTGAAGCTCGAGCGGTAGCCGAGGCGGTCGCCGTTCTGGCGCAGGATGCGCAGGCAGGCGGAGTGGAACGTCGAGACCCACATCTTCTCGGCGGCGTCGCCGACGAGCTCGACGACGCGCGAGCGCATCTCGTCGGCCGCCTTGTTGGTGAAGGTGATGGCCAGGATCCCCCACGGCGCGGCGTCGCCCGTCGCCATGAGGTGCGCGATGCGCCGCGTCAGCACTCGCGTCTTGCCCGAGCCGGCGCCGGCCACGATCAGCAGCGGGCCGCCACGGTGCTCGACGGCGGCGCGCTGGGGCAAGGTCAGGTCGTCGAGCAGCGCGGCCGGGTTGCCCGAGAACGCCCCGGCCTTGGTGGCCGAGCGGCTCCGGCGGCGGCGCCCGTCGTCCGCCTCAACAACGTGCTCGGCGCCCGTCTCGACGGCGGCGGCGTCGACGTCCTCGGCGGCGGCAGCAGCGGCGGCGGCCCCCACGCCCTCGTCGGAGGAGTCGGACGTGTCGAAGAGCTGGCCGTTGACGGCGACGGGCCCGGGCCCTGCGGTGTCGACCGCCGTGTCCCCCGCGTCCCGCTCCCGCTCCCGTGCGCCTCGCGCCCGCCGCTCCCCGGCGTGGCGGTCACTCCCACTCGATCGTGCCGGGCGGCTTCGACGTGACGTCGAGTGCCACCCGGTTCACGCCCTCGACCTCGTTGATGATGCGGGAGGCGATGCGCTCGACCAGGTCGTAGGGCAGGCGGGCCCAGTCCGCCGTCATGGCGTCGTCGCTCGTGACGGCGCGGATGACGATCGGGTAGGCGTACGTGCGCCCGTCGCCCATCACGCCCACGGTGCGGACCGCGGGCATGACCGCAAACGCTTGCCACAGCTCGCGGTACAGGCCGGCGCGGCGAATCTCCTCGACCACGACGGCGTCGGCGTTGCGGAGGATCTCGGCGCGCTCGGGCGTGACCTCGCCGATGATGCGCACCCCGAGGCCCGGGCCCGGGAAGGGCTGGCGCCACACGATCTCGTGCGGCAGGCCGAGCTCCTCGCCCACCGCGCGCACCTCGTCCTTGAACAGCAGCCGGAGCGGCTCGACCAGGTCGAAGTCGAGGTCCTCGGGCAGGCCGCCGACGTTGTGATGCGACTTGATGTTGGCGGCGGTGTCGCTGCCCGACTCGATCACGTCGGGGTACAGCGTCCCCTGCACCAAGAACTTCGGCCCGTCTCCCGAGCCGGTCGCCCCGGCCCCGCCCCCGCCCCCGTCGGAGCCGGACCCGCCGGCGCCGAGGTCGCGCGCCACCTCCTCGAAGATCCGGATGAACAGCTCGCCGATGATCTTGCGCTTGCGCTCGGGATCGGTCACGCCCTCCAACGCCGCGAAGTAGCGGTCGGCCGCCTTCACGTGCACGAGGTCGACCTTGAACTGGCGCCGGAACGTGTCCTCGACCTGGTCGGCCTCGCCGGCGCGCATCAGCCCGGTGTCGACGAAGACGCACGTGAGCTGCGAGCCCACCGCCTTGTGCACCAGCGCCGCCGCCACGGCCGAGTCGACGCCGCCCGACAGCGCGCACAGCACCCGGTCGCCCCCGACTTGGGCCTGCACCGCCGCCACCTGCTGCTCGATGATCGACACATGCGTCCACTCCGGGGCGCACCCGCAGACGTCGATGAGGAAGTGGTCGAACACCTCGCTGCCCCGGTCGGTGTGCACGACCTCGGGGTGGAACTGCAGCCCGAAGAGCCGACGCTCGGTGTCGTGCATGGCGGCCACCGGCGCCCCGCCCGACGAGGCGGTGCCCACGAACCCGGCCGGCACCTCGGTGATGGCGTCGCCGTGGCTCATCCAGACCGACGACGTCGCCGGCCAGTCGGGGAACAGCGGCGACTTCACGCCCGCTCCCAGCGACAGCGTCGTGCGCCCGTACTCGCCCGCCCCCGTGCGCGAGACCGTCCCGCCCAGCTGCAGCGCCATGAGCTGCGCGCCGTAACAGAGCCCGAGGATGGGGATGCCCAGCTCGTAGATGCCGGGGTCGATGGACGGCGCCGGCGTCTCGTAGACCGACTTCGGCCCGCCGGAGAAGATGATGCCCTTGGGCGCCCGGGCCCGGACCTCTTCGACCGTGATGGAGGAAGGGACGATCTCGGAATAGACGTGCGCCTCGCGTACCCGGCGGGCGATCAGCCGGGCGTACTGCGCCCCGAAGTCGACGACGAGGACGGTGTCGGTCACCGAGGGGGGCTCACGACGGGGGCCAACGTCAGTGCCCCATCCCCACGCCCTGGGAACGCTGCAGCTGCTTGCCCTCCGTCTGCAGCGACGGGGCCACCATGACCTCGGCCTTCTGGAACTCCTTGACCGTCTGGTAGCCGCACGTCGCCATCGCCGTGCGCAAGGCACCGAACAGGTTCATGCGGCCGTCGTTCTCGTGGGCCGGGCCGAGCAGGATCTCGCGCAGCGAGCCGCGCACCGACGTGCGCACCCGGGCGCCGCGGGGCAGCGTCGGGTGGAACGTGGCCATGCCCCAGTGGAAGCCGCGCGCCGGCGCCTCGAAGGCGGAGGTCAGCGGCGAGCCGAGCATGACGGCGTCGGCGCCGCAGGCGATGGCCTTGGCGATGTCGCCCCCCTTGGACATGCCCCCGTCGGCGATGACGTGCACGTACACGCCCGTCTCGTCGAGGTGGCGCATCCGCGCCCCGGCGACGTCCGCGATGGCCGTGGCCTGGGGCACGCCGATGCCGAGGACGCCCCGCGTCGTGCAGGCGTTGCCGGGGCCGACGCCGACGAGCACGCCGACGGCACCGGTGCGCATCAGGTGCAGGCCCGCTTGATACGAGGCACACCCGCCCACGATCACCGGGATCTCGAACTCACGGATGAAGCGCTTGAGGTTCAGCGGCTCCGACGTCTTGCTCACGTGCTCGGCGGACACCACCGTCCCCTGGATGACCAGCATGTCGAGCTCACCGGCCAGGATCGCCGGCGCCAGCTTCTCGGTGCGCTGCGGCGTCACGGAGGCGGCGGTCGTGATCCCGGCCTCCTTCATCTCGCGGATCCTCGCCGTCACCAGCTCGGGGATGATCGGCTCCTGGTACATCTGCTGCATCCTCGACGTCGCCTTCTCGTCGTCGAGCTCACGGATCTCGTCGAAGAGCGCCGTCGGGTCCTCGTAACGGGTCCACAGACCCTCGAGGTTCAGGACGCCCAGCCCGCCGAGCTTGCCCAGCTCGATCGCCGTGGCCGGGCTGATCACCCCGTCCATCGCCGCGCCCAACACGGGCAGCTCGAACTTGTAGGCGTCGATCTCCCAGGAGATATCGACGTCCTCGGGGTCGCGGGTCCTCCGGCTCGGGACGATCGCGATGTCGTCGAACCCGTAGGCCTGACGTCCCGACTTGAAGATGCCGATCTCAATTTCTGCCACTTGGTCGCCCTCCGGCATTCGTGGGGCCGGTACGGCACACCCACCACACCGGCCTGTCTTAACGACTCAATTGCGAACGCCGGGCCGACGCGCCGACGATCCTCCATCCTACTCCGGCCGGCCCGCTCCCCAGGCGCTCCTGCGGCCTCCGAATTCGCCCAGCCCCTCGGACCGAGGTCCCTCCCGGGACCCCGCCGCCCGCCCCCCGCCGGACCCGTCCCGGCGGCATCGCTCGGTGGCGCGACCTCGGCGCGACCCCTCGGGTCTAGCGTGCGGTTCCTATGGTGCTTGCCTCCCCGCACCTGCCCGCCACCGTCTTGGCGCTGTTCACGGGCCATTCCACCGAGCCCACCGCGTACGCCGTCGTCTTCATCGTGTTGGCGATCGGCCTGCGGTTCATGCAGTTCCGCCGGCGCGGCGCTCGCCGGCGCGGGCCCTGGGGCAGCGGTGGCGGCCCCGGCGGACCGGGGAACACGGGCGGTGGTGGCTCCGCCGGCGACCCGCCGGTGCAATGGGACATCCGCAAGCCCACCCCCGAGCCGACGCCCGACGTCACCAAGCCGCCCGTCCAGCAGGCCGACGGCGCCGTCGGGGAGGAACACAACCCCCCGAGCGACATCTAGCGCCGCGTGGCCGCGGCCCGACGCCTCCGCCGCCGTCTCGCGGGCCATGCGCACGCTCCTCGAGCGCCGCGACGCCGAGCTGCGCGACGGGGCGGCAGGGATCGGCTGGAAGATCGGGTTCGACACGCCGGCGATCCAGGAGCACTTCGGCCTGCACGAGGCCGTCGTCGGGTACCTCACCGACTCCCGTGTCGTCGCCCCGGGGGACACCGTCTCCCTGGCCGGCTGGGTGGCGCCGGCCGTCGAGGTCGAGCTGGCGGCCCGCGTGGGCGACGACGGCGGCATCGCAGGCGTCGGGCCGGCGCTCGAGCTGGTCGACCTCGACATCGACTTCTCCGACATCGAGCCGGTGCTGGCGGGCAATGTCTGCCACCGCCACGTCGTCTTCGGCCCCGAGGTGCCCGGCGCGGACCCGATGGCGCTGGCCGCGACGGTGACGAAGGACGGTGCGGTCGTGGCCGAAGGCCGGCTCTCGAAGGACCCGTCCACCACCGTCGCCTTCGTGCGGGGCTACCTCGCCGCGCACGGCGCCTCGCTCGAGCCGGGCCAGCGCATCATCTGCGGCTCGGTGGTGGCGCCGGTCAGCGTGGCGCCCGGCGACTCGCTGGACGTCGCGTTCGGTCCGTTCGGCCCCCTCTCCGTGCGCTTCGACGCCTGACCAGCTAACCGTCGGAAAGCACGATGCTCAACAACTCGTAGAGCATGCGCGCGGTCGCGCCCCAGATCATTTCGCCGGCGACCTCGTAGAACCAGACCGGAAAAGAGTTGTCGTCGGACCCCTCGATGTCGCGCCCGGGAATGCGCCACCGCTCCTCGTGGAAGATCGCTGGGTCGGCGAGCTCGGCCAAGGACACGTCGAAGATGCGCTCGACCTCGCTCGGGTTGGGCTGCAGCTCCGGCCGAGTGTCCAAGGTGCCGAGCACCGGCAGGATGAACGAGGCGGACACCATGGTCTGCAACGGGTGCAGCCACCCCACCGTCGTGACGAGCGCCGGGTCGAGGTCGACCTCCTCGAAGGCCTCGCGCAGCGCCGCCGCGGTCGGATCCTCTCCGGGCTCGATGCGCCCGCCGGGGAAACTGACCTGGCCCTGGTGCGTCCGCAAATCGACGGAGCGGCGGGTGAACACGAGGCGCGCCTCGCCGTCCTCCTCGAACAGCGCGGCCAGGACGGCGGAGTTGATCCGGCGCGGCGGGGCGGGCACCTCGCCGACGACCGGGGCCTCGAAGATCGCGTCGTTTCCGACGTCGTCGGGCACCGGGCCGGCCTGCCCGACGGCACCGATCGCTTTGAGCACCCGGGCGAGATCGATGGAAGCCCGCCGCGCCGGCGGGACGTCGGCCCACGGCGGCGGCCCACCGGGCCGCCAGTCGGCCGGACGCGGGATCACCTGGGGCGGAACGGGGCGTGCCACCCGGCCAAACTAGGGGCAACCCCGCACTCGCTACGCTCTCGGGCCGTGACGACTCCGGAAGAATTGCAAGCCCAAGCCGATGCGTTCGGGTGGTACCACACGATCGACCTGGGCAACGGCGTGGTCACCAAGGGCATCAGCGTCCAGGAGACCTCGGCCGGCGTCCTGCCCGAGGTGAGCGGCCGCAGCGTGCTCGACATCGGCGCCTGGGACGGCAAGTTCTCCTTCGCCGCCGAGAAGGCCGGCGCCAGCCGCGTCGTCGCCATCGACCACTACGCCTGGGGCGTCGACTTCGTGGCCCGGGGCGCCTACTGGGAGGAGTGCATCCGCAACGGCACGCTGCCCGACCAGTCCCGCGACGAGACGGACTTCTGGCGGCCCGACCTGCCGGGCCAGCGGGGCTTCAACTTCGCCAAGGCCGCCCTCGACTCCAAGGTCGAACCGGTGGTCGCCGACTTTCAGAAGGTCGATCTGGACACGCTCGGGGTGTTCGACGTGGTGCTGTATCTCGGAGTGCTGTACCACATGAAGGAGCCGCTCACCTGCCTCGAGCGGGTGCGCGCCGTGACCAAGGAGGTGGCGGTGATCGAGACGGAGGCCGTGCACCTCCAGGGCCTCGACGACGAGGTCTTGCTGCAGTTCCACGCCGGCAGCTCGCTGCGCACGGACTTCGGCAACTGGTACGTGCCGACGATCGAGGCGCTGCACAACCTGTGCCGCGCCGCCGGCTTCCGCGACGTGCGCACCGTGGTCGGCCCGCCGCCCCGGCCGACCGAGGGTCCGTCGTTGCGCAAGAAGGTGGGGTCGCGGGTGGGCGGGATCCCGTTGCCGTTGCCGTCGGCGCCGAGCGTCAACTACCGCGCCGTCGTGCACGCCATCGTGTAGCACCCGGGTGCTGCCCCGGTCCTGAGCGGACCCTCGCGCCACGGCAGCGGCGGCACCGGTCCGGGCGACCCGGTGTGACGTCTCCTACTCGGGCGGCTCCGAACCTTCCGGCGGCGCCGGTTGTGGAGGTGGTGGGACGGGCGGGGCGGCGTCTGTGGAAGACAGCGGGCTGGCGTCGCCGGTCGTCGGGGCGGGCGGGGTGCAGGCGGTGCGGATGGTGGGACGCTCGTGGAGGGCGGTGCCCACGACTGCGCTTCGATCGGGGGCGCGTCCGGCGACTGGTACTGCGGCGGTGGATAGGACTGCGGTGCGTAGGGCTGCGCTGGGTACGGCGGTGGCGACCCGTAGCCCGCCGCCATGCCGGCGTTGCGGGAGTAGCTCGCCTTGGACGTGAAGTGCGCGATCAGGTAGATCACGACGCCGATCACGCCGAGGATCAACCCGAAGACGAACCAGCCCCACCCGGAATTCCCCAAGGGGGTCGGCCGAACCTCTTCGCGAAGTTGTTGGCGGCCTGCATGATGATGACACCGAGGACCGCGCCGAGGATCAGGCCGATGACGAGGGACCCCGAATCCACGGCTGCGATCACGGCGACGTCCTCTCACTCCTCGAGACCGCAGCGGCGAGACTGGTGCTGCGGTTGGGAGAGCCTAACCACGGCGCCGGCGAGAGGGTTGGAGGGCTACGGGGCCGCTCCGACGTGGTGGTGCCCGGCCGCGAGCACACCGGTCGGCCGTGGTGTCGGTCAGTCGTTCTCTACCGTGTAGTCCCAGTACCCGACGACGTGCTTGTGGTCGGGCGCCCACTGCATCATCCCCTCGCCCGTGAGCTCGTAGGCCCGGAGCTGGAACGTGAGCGACTGGCCCGGGTGGAGCTCGGGTGGCGGGCTGTGCTCGCCCGGGACGAGGCCCATCAGGAACACCGAGCCCAGGTGGTCGACCGAGTGAAAGTCCGCCAGCGAGACGGGTACGTCGGCGGTGGCGTC
The DNA here is from genome assembly GCA_963783995.1 of uncultured Acidimicrobiaceae bacterium. Lineage (GTDB taxonomy): Bacteria > Actinomycetota > Acidimicrobiia > Acidimicrobiales > RAAP-2 > Bog-473. The sequence goes on along the minus strand of CAWAPU010000004.1, from coordinate 243,083 downwards.
CTTCATCGTGACGGTCCAGGTCGACGTCGTGGCGTCCGGCTGGTAGGGCAGGCCCTCACCGGGGACGATCGGTCCGCTCACCGTGACCCGCACGTCGAACCTCTTCGTCTTCACCTCGATCGGCAGCCCTTCGACCTGCAGCGCCGGCTTGGCCTCCGTGCCGATCAACGTGCGGTCGACGGCAGGATCGAGCGTGTTCTTCGGGAGGAACGACGGGTAGCTGGCCGTGGGCTTGCCGGGCAGCGCGGACGGGTACCGCCCGGCGCTCGCGCCACTGCCGCCGCCGCAACCGGCGAAGAGGAGCGCGACGAGCACGATCCCGGCACACGCGCCGCAACCCGAGCGAAGCCTGACGGCCTGGCTCGGGTTGCGTCGTGTCGCGCGCCCCGCGGGGACCATGCGTCTTCGGATCAAACGCCTAACCGTTCGCTCCTGCTGTGCCGGCGGTGCCGCGATGTCCCGGCGTGCCGTTGCCGCCGTTGCCGCCGTTGCCGCCCGGCGTCGTGCCCTTCCCGTTGCCGCCCCTGCCGCCGTTGCCACCGGCGCCACCCTGGCCGTTGCACGGCGGCGTGTCGTTCGGCGTGGTGGCTGCGCCCGACGACGTCAGCCACACCCCGTTGACCCATTCCTCGGGCGGGCAGGCGCCGTTGCCGCCGTTGCCGCCGTCACCTCCGTGCGCGGTGGCCGAGGCACCACTGCCGCCGTTACCGCCCGATCCGGCTGCGGTCCCACACCCCGGCGATCCGGCCACGCCACCGACACCGCCGAAGTGGCCCGACCCGGGCGAGCCGGTGCGACCTGCCGCCTGGAGGGGGTGGTTGGTCGGGCAGTACAGGCCCGGCGTGCCGCTGTCCTTCTGCAAGGTGTACCCCGGCGGCACGGCCACGGCGGAGAACCTCTGCGCCGTGAACACGTCAGGCCCGAAGCTCGCCAGGCCCGACTGGGCGGCGTAGCCGATGTGGCCCTGGCCATCGAGGCCGCCGCAGACCGTGCCGGCCGTCAGCGGGGTATCGGCGTTGCTGGGGTTGGTGCAGGTGTGCCCGGTGAGGAACAGGTCCTCGAGCGTGCGCAGCGTGCTGTAGTGGTTGTAGTACGTGCTCGACACGGTGCCCGGCTTGATGAGCGGGCTGATCAACACGGTGCCCGTGTCACCGCCGCCCGGCGTGAAGTCGGTGGGGTCGTAGAGCGGATCGGCCGTGACGCACCCGGTCGTGGTCGCCGCCTCGCTGCCGCTCGGGCAGTTCGAGCTGCCGACCGTGGTGGTCGCGCCTTCTGCGCTGAGCGTGATGTTGCCGTTGAAACCGCTCGGCAGCGAGACCGGCTGGCCGGAGTCGTTCAAGAGCTGGAACGTGCCGATCCACGGCTTGCCGTAGTTGTTCGACGCCGAGGTGTTGCTGGCGTTGTTCGGCACCGCGTACGGCCCGGTGTCGCTCACGGCGCCGACGAAGGTGTCGGGCGGGATCGTGTTGCCGTTGGCGTCGGTGCCCGAGACCAGCCGGCCGGTGTCGTCGGCGTTGATCTTGGAGTCCGTGGCCAGGCTCGATCCCGCAGCGACCGCGATGGGCTCGGTCGCCTTGCCCGGGGACGTGGTCACCTCAGGGCTTTCTCCCGCCAGCCCGCCAGGCCGGTCGATGAAGCCGGCGGCGCCGGGTCCCGGCTGCAGCTGCTGGCCTGAGCCGTTGGTCACCTCGGGGTCGTTCGGGCCGGTCGGCTCGGTGGCGACGTTCTGACCGTTGATGTTCTCGCCCGCTGCGTCGGCCAGCGCGCCGTAGGCGCCGTAGAGCGAGTCGGCACCAGGTTCGGTTTTCCCAGCCGAGCCGAACGTCGGCTGGTCCTTCGGCGCCGAGGCGGTGGTCGAGTCGCCCGGTGCGGGCACGTTGTTGAAGCTGTTGCCGACGGTGAACGGCGGGTTGGCTTCGTCAAAGGTGATGTCGATCATGCCGCCGTCGGCGAACGCAGCCGACTGCTCGATCATCGGGATGTAGTACCGCAGGAACAGGTCGGCCGCGTAGAGCCCGCCCGTGTAGTTGCTCGGCGTCGTCGCCTCCGGGTCGTAGGCCGGGAGCCCCGAGGGCGTGTAGTCCGGCGATCCGTCCGCGTTGAACGCCCCCGAGAGGTTGTTGCCCTGGCACGACGCATCGTGGGCGTCGCTGCAGTTGTTCGGCGTGATCCAGCTGAACGCCGGGACCTCGTTGGACGGCAGGCTCAGGTCGTGGGCCAGGCCGTACGTCGGGTCGTCGAGGTTGGTGACGTGGTTGGCGTCGCAGTTGGTGTCGGTGGAGCCGTTCGTCGGGGCACCCGGTCCGTCGTATTCGGGGGTGGTCGGCTGGTTCAGGGCCGGCTGGGAGGCGTAGGACACACCGCTCTGCACGCCGGCGGACTCGCCAGTGAGCGAGGCGAACCAGCCCGTCGGGAAGTGCTTGGCGACGAACTGGTCGGCCGGGTCGCCGTTGTTGTTGGCGTCGGCCGGCTGGGCGCCCGTGTAGCTCGTCACGTCGCCGCTCGGGGCCACCAGGTTCGTCGGGTTGGTCACGGCGTTGGCCGCAGAGGTGCCGGGGTAGCCGCACTCGCCGTCGTCACGACCCGGCACGGTGTCGGTCACGCCGGGGGTGGTGCCGGTGACGTAGCTCGTGGCACCGACGGGCTGAGCCCCGCCCAGGTCCTGGGCGTAGCCCTTCCACGAGACGCCGGCTGCGTTGTACTGGTTGAACAGCGTGTCGACGTCGGTCGGGAAAACGCAGCCGTTGCTGCCGAGGGCGGCGTCGACGCCACCGTGGGTCAGGAGCTGCCCGTAGTTCCCGTTGGCGGAGCCCGTCGGGTTCGGCGCCGTGGTGAACGTGCCGGAGCCGTCAGCGGTGGCATCGGTGTCGGTGCCCGTGCCGACCGTGCCGGTCGTGATGATCCCGCTGTTGTTGTTCGTCATGGCCGCGCTCGTCGAGCAGTCGTCCTGGGTGTCGTACGAGGGAGCCTGGCCGGACACCAGCGAGATGTAGTTGTCCATGCTGAAGTGGCCGGTGCCGTAGTAGTTCGTGAGCAGGGCTCCCTGCTGCGGCAGCGTCTGCCAGAGGTAGCTGTTCTGGTTGAGCCCGGTGAACGTCTCGTCGTAGGACTTGTTCTCCAGGATGATCAGCCACACGTGCTTGACCCCGCCGACCGGGGTCCCGGTCGAGGTGATGACGCACTGCGCCTGGCTCGTGGACCCGCCCTGGGGGACCTGCAATGAGCTGCCGGCCGGGCACGTGGTGCTCGGCGAGGTAGCCGACGCCGGCGCCCCTCCCGAGCGCGTTCGTCACGCTCACGCCTGAGAACAGCGCTACCGCGCCGACCGCAGCGGCGAGCGTCGATCCGATCCGCATATGGCGTCGCATCAGCCTGGGTTTCCGCACAAGCCCTCCTGACGGGTTCACACACTGGTGGTGTGCGCTGAAACTTAAGAAAGGCTGGTTACGCGAACGATGACGTTGCGGGGCGCGTTGCTTATTCTTCTGTGAACAGATCGCGAACGCGTCGTCGTGTACCAGGACGCACGGCGCGGCGCCGTCGACGCCCGAAGGGGGGGTTGCCGTCGGCGGTACCAGGCGGTTCGTTCACTGCTACGCCGGTGTGCGACGGCTATTTGGACAAATGCGCACGCAAGCGCCGCAGCTTCGACCGCACCGACGCCGGCACCAACCGCTGCTCGGACGGACAGAGCGTGAGAAGCGCGACCGACTCGATGGCGTTGAACGTCGTCACCGACAAGGGCAGGCTCGTCTGGGTCTCGGTGCTTCGGACACCCTCGGCCTCGGCAACGAGGGCCCCATCGATGCCGCCACCACGCTTGAGCAGGGCGCAGAAGGCCGATCCGTCGGTCAGGAGCGCCTGGAGCGCCACGTTCCCGCGCTTCTGCTCGTAGCTCTCGAGCGACGGGTCGGCCTCGGTCACCTCCGAGAAGAACTTCGAGTCCTCCTCGACCGTGGTCTTGGGGGCGCGCAAGGGCTGCGACGGCGTGGAGGAGGTCGTGGTCGTTGCCGCGGTTGCGGCCTCGGCCGCCGACGCGGGAGCACACACCAGTGCGCTCCAGGCGGCAAAGAGGACGACCGCGAGCAGGGTGCACACGGATCCACCGAGGCGGCGGGCTCTGCGGTGCGCTCGCGCCACGGCGCCAATGTACACATGGCGTCTTGGAGCCCGGGCGACGGCGCTGGCTCCGGCTACGCCTCTACGACACCCTCGACAACTTTGTGGCCTCGGCTATGGGTTGCTCCTAATAAATAGGTTGCAGACATAACAAAGCACTTATGAACATGCGCCGCAGACCCTATACAGGGCGAATTAAGCGTCGGCGTCCGCGCGTACACAACTCAAAAATTCTCGCGGCGATAATTTTCCGCCGCCTGCCCTCATCCTCCCCGCCCGGCCCCACCCGGCCCCACCCGGCCCCGGTCGTGAGCCCCGCGAAAAAGAGCCCCCGGACGCGCCGATGCCGGGCCCGTAGGCCCGGCATCGACACCCGACACGATCTCTCTCCAGTACAAGCGTACCGGGGAGAGTCCGGAAAAAGTCGGCAGCCCGGAGGCTGGATACTCCCAAAAGGAGCGGGAACTACATCATCCCGCCCATGCCGCCCATGCCACCCATGGCCGCGGCGGCCGCAGCCGGGTCCGGGCCCTTCTCAGGCTTGTCGGCGACCAGAGCCTCGGTCGTGAGCAACAAACCGGCGATGGACGCCGCGTTCTGCAGGGCCGAGCGGGTGACCTTGGCCGGGTCGATGATGCCGGCCTTCACGAGGTCCTCCAGCTCACCGGTGGCGGCGTTGAGGCCGTTGTTGCCCTTGGCCGCCTCGACCTGGGCCACCTGCACGGCGCCCTCCATGCCGGCGTTGAAGGCGATCCAGCGCAGCGGCTCTTCGAGCGCCCGGGCGACGATCCGTGCACCCGTGGCCTCGTCGCCCTCGAGCGAGTCCGCCAGCGTGTTGACCGACTTGCGGGCCCGGATCAGTGCCGTGCCGCCGCCGGGGACGATGCCCTCTTCGACGGCCGCCCGGGTCGCGGACAGCGCGTCCTCAATGCGGTGCTTCTTCTCCTTGAGCTCCACCTCGGTGGCGGCCCCGACCTTGACGACGGCGACGCCGCCGGCGAGCTTCGCCAGCCGCTCCTGCAGCTTCTCGCGGTCCCAGTCCGAGTCCGTCTCGTCGATCTGGCGCTTGATCTGCGCCACGCGACCCTTGACGTCCGAGCTCTTGCCGGCACCCTCGACGATCGTCGTGTCGTCCTTGGTCACGATGACCCGGCGCGCGGAGCCGAGCAGGTCGACGGTCGCGTTCTCGAGCTTGAGTCCGATCTCCTCGCTGATGACGGTGCCGCCGGTGAGGACGGCCATGTCCTGGAGCATCTCCTTGCGGCGCTCGCCGAAGCCCGGCGCCTTGACGGCGACCGAGGTGAAGGTGCCGCGGATCTTGTTGACGACCAGCGTCGCCAGCGCCTCACCCTCGACGTCCTCGGCCACGATCAGCAGCGCCTTGCCGGACTGCATGACCTTCTCGAGCACGGGCACGAGATCGTGCACGGCGCTCACCTTGGAGTTGAAGAAGAGGATGTACGGCTCGTCGAGCACCGCTTCCTGGCGCTCGGGGTCGGTCACGAAGTACGGCGACAGGTAGCCCTTGTCGAACTGCATGCCCTCGGTGAGCTCGAGCTCGATGCCGAAGGTGTTGGACTCCTCGACCGTCACCGTGCCGTCCTTGCCGACCTTGTCGATGGCGTCGGCCAGCACGTCACCGATGGCCGAGTCGGCGGCGGAGTTCGACGCCACCTGCGCGATCTCGGTCTTGCCGCCGACCTCGGTCGACTGCTTGGCGATGTTCTCGACCGCCGCCTTGACGGCCTTGTCGATGCCGCGCTTGAGGCCGCTCGGGCTGGCGCCCGCCGCGACGTTGCGCAGGCCCTCGGCGATGAGCGCCTGGGCGAGCACGGTCGCCGTCGTCGTGCCGTCACCGGCCACGTCGTTCGTCTTGGTGGCGACTTCCTTGACCAGCTGCGCACCCATGTTCTCGAAGGGGTCCTCGAGCTCGACCTCACGGGCGACGGACACGCCGTCGTTGGTGATGGTCGGGGCGCCGAACTTCTTCTCGATCACCACGTTGCGGCCCTTCGGCCCCAGCGTGACCTTGACCGTGTCGGCCAGCTTGTTGACGCCGGCCTCGAGCCCACGCCGGGCGGACTCGTCGAATTTCAGGATCTTGGGCATAGAACTTCTCGATCTCCTCTCGGATCCCCCGGAACACTCGGCCCGGAGGGGTTAGTCAGAACTTGTTGTTGAGGCCGCCGCGCCGACCCGGGAATCACCGGGGCGGCGGGCAGACCCGTCTCGGGCGCCCTCGGCTCAGGCCAGACCTTGGCCAGCATGTCGCGGCTGGAGAGGATCAGCAGGTCCTCGCCCTCGACCGTGTATCTCGGTGCCGCCGTACTTGGAGTAGACGACGGTGTCGCCCACGGCGACGTCCATCGGGATGACTTCACCGCTGTCCTCCGAGCGACGGCCCGGACCCACGGCGATCACTTCACCCTGCTGGGGCTTCTCTTTGGCGGTGTCGGGGATGACCAGGCCGGAAGCGGTGGTCTCCTCGGACTCGCCGGGACGGACGACAATACGGTCATCGAGGGGGTGGAGCTTCTGCGGCATCGGGAGGGGCCTCCTTGGCGGTTCGTTAGCACTCTCGGGTTGTGAGTGCCAACATACCGTGCGCGACCGGGACAGGCAACCGCGTCGGGCGCAGACGCTCCATCTTGGGCCGTGTCCGGGCGCCACTCGGGCCCTTCTGGGGGTGGTCGGGGCCGTAATCGTGGCTGGACCCAAGGCGGAGCCGGGTTCGGCGGGGACCTCCAGTCCCCGGGACCTCCGTCCTCCGGGGCCCCGAGAGTTCTCGGCGGAAGCGAGCACAGGCGGAATGAGCATGAATTTCGAGCGGGTTGTGCGGGCGCGGACTGGCGGCGGGCTGGCGGCTGCGCTCAGCGGCGTGGTCGCCTTGGCGGGAGTTGCGGCCGTGACGGGTCTGGCGCTTTGGCCCGTCCCGGGCGCTGGCGTGGCCGGGGCGAGCCAGGCCTCGAATGCGCAGCTCGGCCAGGCCAAAAAGGCCCTGCTCGTGCGCTCGGACTTCCCTTCCGGCTGGAGCGTCCAGGGGTCGGTCACCACGAGCGGCGGCGGCGGGAGCTCGAGCTTTCCCGGGTGGCTCCCAGCTCGCCTCGTGCCTCGGGGTCAAGGAATCGCTGATCGACGTGAACACGCCGTCGGCCGACAGCCCGACGTTCGAGACCAAAGGCGGGGCCGAGAGTGTCGAGGACAGCGTCAGTCTCTTCTCCTCGACGAAGCTCGCCGCCGAGTCCAACGCCGCCATCTCCAGCCCGAAGGTGCCGGGCTGCATGACCACCGTGCTCCAGGGACCGGCCCGCCAGTCGATCGTCGGCTCCGCCGGCGAGGGCGTCACGATCGGGACGATCAGCGTCACCGCGGTCCCCCGTGCCGACCTCGCCACGCACGCCTCGGGCTTCACGATGTCGTTCCCGGCCACCGACAACGGCGTGACCGTGCACTCGACATCAGCGTCATCTCCGTGGTCAACGGCAAGTCGGGGAGCCAGCTGACGATCGAGTCCGTGGGCCAGAAGTTCCCGGTGTCGCTGGAGCGGCATCTGGTGTCGGTTGCCGCCGGGAGGATCTAGTTGCGACGGGGTTGTGCTGCCGCGGTGCCCGTCGGGCCGTGAGACGGCGACCGCCGTCCCGTTCCCCCAGGTGGGAGAGTGTCGTCGCCCGGCCCGTTCGGTTGTCGTCGATGACGCTCATGGAGGCAGTAGGAGGGGGCATCAATGGCCCTGGTAGGCACTGATCACTGGCGCCGCGCCTTGGCGGTCACGTTCATCGTCGTGATCGTCTTTGCGGTCATGGGCGGCGTGGTGGCCCTGGCCGTCGGCAGCGGCGGGTCACTTGCCGTGGCGGCGAACCCACCGAAGCACGCCCAGGCGCACGCAGAGGCGGCGGCCGCCGAGTCGAGCACCGGTGGATCGTCGGGCGGCGGCTCCAAACTGACCGCCGCCGTGAAGACGCACGTCGATCAGGCGCTGCTGCAGTCGGGCGACTTCCCGTCCGGTTGGACCTCATCGGGGAAGGACTCGAGCAGCCGCACCTCTCCGTGGTCCAAGAGCCTGGCCTCTTGCGCCTCGGTGCCGTCGGCCATCGCGGCGATCAAGCCGACCAAGGTGAGTGGCCCCGAGTACACGAGCCCGGACAAGACCTTGGCCGCCGAGGACAGCATCTCGGTGTACCCGACGACGGCGGAGGGCAAGGCCGCGTGGAAGGCGCTGGCGAGCGCCAAGACCCCGACCTGCATGGACCGGATCGGCAGTGCGGCCCTGCGCACCAGCGTGCAGGACGAGGCAGGAAGCGGCGCGAGCGTGGGGACGGTCGAAGATCTCGGCCCTGGCGCCAGGCACGTACGAGGCGGGGCAGACCGGCTACACCGTGACCATCCCTCTCGTCAGCGACGGCCGCCAGCTCATCATCACCAGCACCGAGATCACCTTCGTCCACGGCCGCTACGTGCACCAGCTCACGTTCAACGGCAACGGGGTCCAGTTCACGCCGCTCCTGCAGGTGCACCTCGTCCGTCAGGTCGAGGCTCGGACCTGAACCGGCGCACTCACTTCTGCGTGTATACGAATTCGGACACGGTGACTGATTATTCGGACATTTCGTCCCAATTCATATACACCCGAAGGTGGACCAGCAGCCGCTTTTTCCGCATATGCACCCGCACCTAAAGGACCCGTACCGCCTCGTCGTCGGCGACCGCAGGCCCTTCAAGCAGGGCTGATGCTGCGGTCGCTCGTGCTGCGTCTAGCGTTGCCGGACGGCTCAGTCAGGTCACCGGGCACGGAGGTGGCGCGGCCGTCGAGCGCAGGAGGGACTGCAGGGTGGGCCTAGGCGAACGAACGACGCACCGCGGGCGAGCGGGCTGGTGGGGCGCAGCCCTGGCGGCGGCCCTCGGCGTCGTGGCCTTCGGAACGCCGGCCGGAGCGGGCATCCGCGCCGGTTCGAGCGAGCTCACCCAGGCCCACCGTGCCCTGCTCGTCCTCTCGGACATGCCGTCGGGGTGGCAGAGCACGAAGAGCCCCAACAATCCGAACAGCACGGTCGGCGACACGCAGCTGGCCCACTGCATCGGCGTGGCGACGTCGCTCATCAGTGAGAACCCGCCGTCGGTCAACAGCCCCCAATTCCAGAACTCGGCGGGGACGCTGACGGTCAACGACGACGTCACCGTGTTCCCCTCCACCAAGAACGCGGCCGCCGAGCTGGCCACCGTGGCCAACAAGAAGCTGCCGGGGTGCATGACGGCGCTCGCCTCGGGCCCGCTCAAGACGAAGCTGTTCGGGAAGGCGCCCAAGGGCGTGACGTACGGGACCCCGCTCGTCTCGGCCACCGATTCCGCGGCGTTCCCGTTCACCGCCGGGTACTCGATGAGCGTGCCGGCGCACACCGACGGTGAGATCGTGAACATCACCGTGACCCAGCTCTTCGCGATCAAGGGCCGCCTGGGCCAGCAGATGACGTTCACCTCCATCGGCCAGCCCTTCTCGATCACCACGACCCAGCACATCTCGGCCGAGGCGATCCAGCGGCTCTGAGGACGGCGCCCCGGACCTGCGGTCCCGCGGACAGAGCTGCTAGAAGAAGGGCCTCGTGCGCATGGCCAGGCGGTTGGGAATTGGGTTGGCAGTCGGAGGTCTGGCCGCCGGCGTCATGTCCGGAGTCGCCGGGGCGGCCGCCACCGCGCAGGAGAAGGCGCAGGCCAAGACCGCGCTGGTCGCCTTGTCGGACCTGCCACACGGCTGGACCTCGAGCGCGGTGCCGAACACGTCGGCCAGCGGGACGAGCCTCGCCGGGGGCTCGAAGCTGGCCAAATGCCTGGGCGTGCCGACGAAGCTCGTCACCAGCAACCCACCGAAGGAGCTCAGCCCACTGTTCTCGAATCCCAACGGCAGCGAGCTCGTGCAGGACACGATCTCGATCTATCCGTCGGCGTCGTATGCGAACGCCGTATTCAACGCCGTGTCGAGCCACAAGGCGGCCGGGTGCATCGCCGCCGAGCTCAACAGCGCTGGTGCAACATCGGCGTCGGATCGTGCCACCGTCACGCGCGTGACGTCGCCCAAGGGCACGGCGGCGTTCACGCTGGACGCCACGGTGACCGGGGAAGGGAGCAAGCCGACCCCGACGAGCACCGAGATCGTGTACTTCGTGCACGGCCAGTACGGGACCGGGCTCGACGTCGAGACCTCGGGCACGACGCCGCCGACCGCGTTGACGGCGCAGCTCCTCTCGGTGGCGCGGGCGCGCTCCTGATGGGGGCGCCGGCGCCGGATGACGGTGTGGCCTCGGGTGTGGACTCGGGCCCCGACGAGCTGAGCCGGTGGTGGCGCGGCGGCGTCTTCTACCAGATCTATCCGCGTTCCTACGCCGACTCGAACGGCGACGGCGTGGGGGATCTGCCGGGGATCATCTCGAAGTTGGACCATCTCCAGCGACTGGGCGTCGCCGGGGTGTGGCTCTCGCCGGTGACGTGCTCGCCGAATCGGGACTGGGGGTACGACGTCTCGGACTATCGAGACATCGACCCTGACTACGGGACGCTCTCGGACCTCGACGCGCTGGTGCGCGAGGCGGGGGAGCGGGGGATCCGGGTGCTGATGGATCTCGTGCCCAACCACACGAGCAGCGAGCACGCGTGGTTCGTGGACGCAGCGTCGGGGCCGGACGCCGCGCACCGCGACTACTACGTGTGGGCCGACCCCAAGCCGGACGGAAGCCTGCCGAACAACTGGGTCAGCATCTTCGGCGGCCCGGCGTGGGAGCTCGACGAGGCGAGCGGGCAGTACTACCTGCACAACTTCGAGGCCCAGCAGCCCGACCTCAACTGGTGGAACGAGGACGTGCACCGCGAGTTCGACGAGATCGTGCGCTTCTGGTGGGACCGCGGCGTCGCCGGGTTCCGGATCGACGTCTGCAACATGATGATCAAGGACAAGTCGCTGCGGGACAATCCGCCGGCGACCGAGGACGACCCGATCGATCAACAGTTCTTCGGCGTGAAGTCCGTCTACAACACGGACCGTCCCGAGGCGCACGGCATCTTGCAACACTGGCGCACCGTCGCCGACTCGTACTCGCCCGAGCGCCTGTTGATCGGCGAGACCAACGTCGAGACGGTGGAGCGCCTCGCGCTGTTCTACGGGTCCGGGCTCAACGAGCTGCACGGCGGCTTCAACTTCCAGTTCATGTTTGCGCCGTTCGAGGCGGACGCGTTGCGCTCGGTGGTCGAGCGCACGGAGGCGCTGTTGCCGCCGGGCGCGTGGCCGACGTGGCACGGGTCGAACCACGACTTCTCGCGCTTGTCGACGCGCTGGGCGGGCGGCGACGTCGCCAAGACCAAGCTCGCGCTCTTGATGATGCTGACGCTGCGGGGGACGCCGTTCCTGTACGCCGGCGACGAGATCGGGCTGGTGGACGGCGACGTGCCCAAGGAGGAGTTGCTCGACCCGGTCGGCATCCGCTTCTACCCCTACGCCGGGCGCGACGCCGAACGGACCCCGATGCCGTGGCACGGCGGGCCGGGCGGCGGGTTCACCGACCCCGGGGTGCGGCCGTGGCTGCCGATGGCCGACCCCGCCGCCAACAACGTGGCCGACCAGGACGGCGACCCTTCGTCGGTGCTGGCGTTCTGCCGGCGCGTGATCGCGGCGCGTCGTGACCACGAGGACCTGGCCTTCGGGGCCTACCGGTCGCTGCCGTCGGCGGCGGGCACCTGGGCCTACGCCCGGGGGGCGGGCACGGTCGTGCTGTTGAACTTCTCCGACGCTGCCCGCCGTGTTCGAGGGGTTGGAGGCCGGGAACGTCGATCTGTCCTCCGACGACGCGCTCGAGGGTTCCGACGTCGACGGGTCGTTGACGCTGGGGCCCTGGGTCGGCGCGGTCGTGGCGGCGGCGGCGCGGACGGCGCGGACGGCGCGGACGGCGTCATGAGCGTGCACCGGCGCTTCGTGCTGTGCACGACGCCGGCGCAGGGCCACACCAACCCCCTGCTGGCGCTGGCCCGCCGGCTGGTCGACGAGGGGCACGACGTCGTGTTCTTCACGACGCCGCACTACGAGGACAAGGTCACCGCCACCGGCGCGTCGTTCGTCCCCTTCGCCGAGGAGTACGACGCCCACGACCTCATGGCGGAGAACCCCGAGCGCGAGTCGTCGTCCAAGCGCGGCGTGCGCGGGGTGAAGGACGACCTGCGCCGGATCTTCATCGGCCCGGTCCCGGGCCAATACCGCGACCTGTCCGCCATCCTCGAGCGCGCGCCGGTCGACGGCATCGTGGTGGACTGCATGTTCCTCGGCGCGCTGCCGCTGGCGCTCGGGCCGCCGGCGGACCGCCCCGTGCTGGCCTGCGTCGGCGTCATGCCGTACGCGGCGAGCAGCCGCGACACCGCACCCTTCGGCGTCGGCCTCCAGCCCGGCCAGGGGCCGGCGGCGCGGGCGCGGAACCGGTTCATGAACTGGGCGACCGTGCACGGCGCGCTGGCCGACATCCAGCGCTTCGCCCGGCGCCGCCTCGCCGAGGCCGGTGTGGCGGACGGCGGGCGCTTCCCCGGGTACCTCGTCGACCTCCCGCCCAAGGTGTCCGACGTCTTCCTGCAGGCCACCGTGGCGGGGTTCGAGTACCCGCGCTCGGACCTGGCGCCGACGGTGCGCTTCGTCGGCCCGATCCTGGCGCCGCCGGCGTCGGACTTCGACGTCCCCTCGTGGTGGGGTGAGCTCGAGGCGGGGCGCCCCGTCGTCCACGTCACCCAGGGCACGCTCGACAACGCCGACCTGGGCCGGCTGCTGGTGCTGACGACCCGTGCGCTGGCCGACGACGACGTGTTGGTGGTGGCGACGACGGGCGGCCCGGACCCCGAGCCCCTGCGTGCCGGGCTGCCGGCCAACGCCCGCCTCGAGCGCTTCATCCCCCACGACCGGCTCCTCCCCCACGTCGACGTGATGGTGACGAACGGCGGCTACGGCGGGGTACAGCAAGCGCTGGCCAACGGCGTCCCGCTCGTCGTCGCCGGCGACAGCGAGGACAAGCCGGAGGTCGCGGCGCGGGTGCAGTGGTCCGGCACGGGGGTGAACCTCCACACCGGGCACCCGTCACCGGCGATGGTGGCGCGCGCCGTGCGCCGGGTCCTCGGTCGCCGGACGTACCGCGCCCGGGCCGCTGCGCTGCAACAGGACATCGCGACGAGCGACCCGTTGCGCGACATCAGCGCGGCGTTGGCGGAGCTGTGCGACGCGCGGGACGCCGCCGGAGCCGGGGCCGGGGCCGGCGCCGGCCGGGCCGGCGCCGGTTCCGGCGCCGGACGTCCTAGCGGTTGACCGGTGACATGTCGGCGTAACGGTCGCCCTGCGCGGGCGCCACGTTGTCGAGAACGGCGAGGTCTTCCTCTGTGAGCTCGACGTCGAGCGCGCCCACGTTCTCCTCGAGATAGCGGCGGTGCTTGGTGCCCGGGATCGGGACGACGTCGCGGCCGGCCGCCTGGACGAAGGCCAAGGCGATCTGTCCGGGCGTGCAGCCCTTGGCCTGCGCCAGCTGGTCGACGACTTCGACGATGGCGACGTTGGCCGCCAGGTTGTCCCCCTGGAACCGGGGGTTGTGGCGACGGAAGTCCGCCTCGTCGAGCTGGTCGAGCGAACGGAGCTTGCCGGTGAGGAACCCGCGTCCGAGCGGGCTGTACGGGACGAAGCCGATGCCGAGCTCGCGCAGCGTCGGGAGGATCTCCTTTTCCGGGTCGCGCGACCAGATCGAGTACTCGGTCTGGAGGGCCGAAATGGGATGCACTGCGTGGGCGCGGCGGATGGTGGCGGGCGCCGCCTCGGAGAGCCCGAGATAGCGGACCTTGCCCTCCGTCACCAGCTCGCCCATCGCGCCGACCGTCTCCTCGATCGGCGTATCGGGGTCGACCCGGTGCTGGTAGTAGAGGTCTATGTGATCGACGCCGAGCCGGGCGAGCGATCCCTCGCAGGCCTGGCGGACGTACTCGGGCCGCCCGTTGATGCCGCGCTTGGCCGGGTCGTCGGGGTCGCGCACGATGCCGAACTTGGTGGCGATGACGGCTCCGTCGCGCCGACCGGACAGCGCCTGGCCCACCAATATCTCGTTCGTGTGGGGCCCGTACATGTCCGAGGTGTCGAAGAAGGTCACACCGAGCTCGAGGGCGCGGTGGATCGTGGCGATCGACTCCTCGTCGTTGCCTTCCCCGTAGAAGTCCGACATGCCCATGCACCCCAGCCCCTGGCGCGACACCACGAGGCCCTGGTTCCCGAGCGCAACCGTTTCCATGGGGCTCCTCTCCGCCGGGCCGGTCGGCCCCGCTGACACCAGGCTCACCCTATTGGCGGGTGGCGAAGGTCGGATCGGACGCTCTCAGGCCGCAGAAAATCGGGCGGTCCGGCGTCCAGATCTGTATTGCGTTTGCTGTTCGAGACGTCCGACCAGATCAAACTCGCACGTTCGAGCACCGAACGAAGGGGTTCGAGATTCGACCAGGGTTCGCACGGCGGTTTCAATACAAATTGATTTCCCTCGGCGTGCCCGATTGCTCGGAGCTCGGCCTGCCGACCCAGCTACGAGGCGCGGTCCTGCTGGTAGCCGGTGGCGGCCAGCTTCTCGAGCCTGACGCTGTACTCCTCGGCGTCGATGTCGTAGACCCACATGACGAGCGCGTCCTGCCCGGTCACCGGGTAATAGTTCTTGCGGACGCCGACGGGGGCGAAGCCGAAGCGCCGGTAGAGCGACTGCGCCGGCTTGTTGTCGGCCGCCACCTCGAGCGAGATGTGCTTCACACCGTCGCTCCGCAATGTGCGCATCGCGTCCACGATCATCATCGTGGCTATGCCGCTGCGTTGGTAGGGCGGCGCCGTGGCGATCGTCGTCATGTGCGCCTCCTCGTCGACGATGAGGAAGCCGATGTAGCCCGCCAGGTCTTCGCCGTCCCAGGCGGCCGCGGTAGAGCCGGCCCTTGCGCATCGCCAGCTCGGAGTTGAAGACCGCGGGCGACCACGGCTCGGGGAACACGACGCTCTCGACCGGCAGAAGCTTGCGCAGGTCGCGCCGCTTGAGCTTCTCAATGCGCATCGCGGCGGTCCACGTCAGGTCCCTCAGGCTCGCGCCTGGGCGAAGTTGCTCTTCGCATCGGCCTCACGCATATAGAGAGGAACGACCGATGCAGCGTCGACTGGCGATTCTCCTCGCTCGAGGCGTTCCAGTCCGAGACGGAGCAACGCCGAGGGCGGAGGGAAGGCGAGCGCCGGCGCCACGACCTCGACTCCCGGCACCGTCGTGAGCACCTCGCCGTAGCGCTGCGCCCCGTCCCCCACGGCCCAGAGGGGCGCGCCACCAAACCCGCTCGAGCACCGCGGCCAGGTCGGCGGGCGCGAAGAGCCCCGGCGGTACCGGCCCCGCCACCGTCGCCCCACCGTGGTCCAGCTCGCGGACGGACGCGAAGACCTCGCCGCGGCGCGCGTCGACACACGCCAGCACGAGCCCACTGTGCCCGGTTGCCGCGGCGCCCGCGCCGAGGGTCTCCAGGCTGGTGGCGCACACCACCCCGAGGCCGAGGGCCTGGGCCAGGCCCTTGGCGGCCGCCACCCCGACCCGCAGGCCGGTGAAGAGCCCCGGACCGATGTCGACCACGATCACCTGCAGGTCCTGCGGCGCGACGCCGACCTGGTCCAACACGTGCTCGAGCGCCGGCGTGAGCGTCTCCACGTGACGACGCCGCCCGGTCAACGCGAACTCCGCCTCGACGCCGTCCGGCGCCCGCACCGCCACGCCGACCGTCTCGGTGGCCGTCTCGATCGCCACCGCGGCGAGCGCCGGCGCACCGGCGGCCGTCACGCGCCCCGTCCCGAGGACGGCGCCAGCTCGGAGAGGACGCCGGCGACCTCGTCCGCCCGGCCCGCCCAACGGCCCCGGCCGACCACCGAGACGAGACGCGCCTCGGGCGTCCCCACCGGGTCGGGCGCGACGATCGTCACCTCGAGGGCGCTCTCGCCCATCGCCGGGGCCGCCAGCTCGCCCCACTCGACGACCGCGACCGCGTCCTCTTCGACCAGCTCGGCCAGCGCCAGGTCCGCCACCTCGGCGACCGAGCCGGTGCGGTACACGTCGGCGTGGATGAGCGTGCGCACGGCGCTGTCGGGCCCACAGCGATACTGGCGCACCAGCGCGAAGGTCGGGCTGGTCACGGGGCCGGGCACCCCGAGCGCGGCGGCGAAGCCCTGGGCGAACACCGTCTTGCCGGCACCGAGGTCACCGACGAGGAGCACGACGTCGCCGGCACGGCAGAGCGCCGCCAGGCCCGCCGCCAGGGCGCGGGTCGCCTCGGGCGAGTCCGAGGTCGTCTGCAGGGGGAACGGGCCAGGGCGCTCTCACGACGGCGGCGCGCCCAAGAGGCGCTTGGCCCGGACGAAGTCGGCTCGCATCTCGGCCAACGCCTCGCCGCCGGCGCGCAGGGCGTAGGCCGGGTGGTACGTCGGCACCAGGCGCGCGCCGTCACGCTCGAAGACCTGGCCCCGCAGCTCGCGGATGCCGCGGGTGGTGTCGAGCAAGAGCTTGGTCGAGAAGTTGCCCAGCGTGACGATGACCTTCGGCTCGATCAGCGCGATCTGCTCGGTCAGGTACGGCCGGCAGGCCTCGATCTCGTTGGGCGCCGGGTCGCGGTTGTTCGGCGGCCGGCACTTGACGACGTTGGCGATGTAGCACTCGGCGCGGCGTGAGCCCGGTCTCCTCCCACATGAGGCGGTCGAGCAGCTTGCCGGAACGGCCGACGAAGGGCTCGCCGGCCAGGTCCTCCTCGCGGCCCGGTCCCTCGCCCACGAAGAGCAGGTCGGCGGCCGGGTCCCCCACGCCGAAGACGACCTGCGTGCGCCCCTCGGCCAGCGGGCACAGTGTGCAGGTCGACGCGGTGACGCGCAGCCGCTCGAGCTGGGCGGTGTCAGGCACCGACGCCGGGGCGGTTGACCGCGACACGGGGCATCCGCGGCCCCACTCCGCACACCACCTCGTAGCTGATCGTCCCGAGCATGTCCGCCCAGTCGTCCGCCGTGATCGTCTCGTCCCCTTGGGTGCCGAGGAGCACGACCTCGTCGCCGGGCAGGACGGTCGGGTCGTTGCCGCAGTCGACCACGATCTGGTCCATCGTCACCGCGCCGGCGAGCGGGCGGCGGACGCCACCGATCAGCGCCTCGTACCCCGCATCGAACAGGCGGCGCGGCACCCCGTCGGCGTAGCCGATGGGCACGGTGGCGACGAACGAGCGCCCGGGCAGTGCGCGGCGGCGGCCGTAGGACGGTCGCTCCCCCGCCTCGAGCTCGCGCACCGCGACGACCCGGGCCTTGAGCGACATCGCTGGGCGCAGTCGCTCCCCGTCGGCCTGCTCGTCGAAGGCGCGCTGGACCATCGGGCCGGGCAGGTAGCCGTAGAGGCCGATGCCGCAGCGCACCATGTCGTGGCGCGCCCGGGGGAACGCCACTGTCGCCGCGGTGTTGGCCGCGTGCACCAGAGGTGCCGTGATCCCCGCCGCGGCGAGCTCGGCCAACAGGTAGTCGAAGAGGTCGAGCTGCGCCTCCGTGTACAGACGATCCGCTTCGCCCACGCCATCGGCCACGGGCAGGTGCGTCCACACCCCCTCGAGCGCGAGGGCGGGCGAGCGATCGATCAGCTTCGCCAGCGCCACGAAGTCCTCGGGTGCCGCACCCACGCGGTGCATGCCGGTGTCGACCTTCAGGTGGACCGGCACCTCGCGCCCCGTGCTGCGGGCGGCCGCGGCGAAGGCGTCGACGGCCTCGCCCGAGTACAGCGTCGGGGTGAGCCCGTACGTGAGCGCCGTCTCGGCGGCCTCGTTCCCGCACTCGCTCAGCAGCAGCACGGGCGCGGTGACGCCGTGCTGGCGCAGCTCAACCCCCTCGTCGACCAATGCCACCGCCAGGCGCTGGGCGCCACCGGCCAACGCGGCGCGGGCCACCGCCGGCCCGCCGTGCCCGTAGCCATGAGCCTTCACCACCGCGCACAGCTCGGCGGGCGCGGCCAGGCGAGCGAGCACCCGGGCGTTGTGCGTCACCGCGGCGAGGTCGATCTCCGCCCACGCGGGCCGCGAGCGGCCCTGGGCCATCGTCACCTCCGCGTCCGTGGCGTCACCGACGCCGACGGCGTCGGTGAGGGGCACCACCACCCGCTCCGGCGCGCCGTCAGCCACGGTGTGCCTCGGCGCCGCTGCGTCGATGCGCCGACAGGAATTCCGCCACCATCCCCGGCAGGTCGCCCGCCACCAGGCCTTCGGCCGGACCGAGCGAGGCCGCCCGCCCGTGCACGTGCGCCGCCAGCGCGGCCGCCTCGTGCGCCGGCACGCCCCGCGCCATGCAGGCGCCGATGATCCCCGACAGCACGTCGCCACTGCCCGCCGTCGCCAGTTCCGGTCCCCCGGCGTCGGCCAGGAGCACGTCGCCGGGCCCCCCTCCCGGCCGGGCCACGGCGGTGAGCGGGCCCTTCAACAAGACGATGGCGCCGACCGCATCGGCGAGGCGCCGCGCCGCGGCCAGCCGGTCCGCTCCGGGCGCCCCGCCCGCCACCCGGGCGTACTCGCCGTCGTGGGGGGTGAGCACGCTCGGCGCGCTGCGCTTGTCCAACAGGGTGCGCGCCGCGGCGACGTCGCCCAGGGCGGTCAGCGCGTCGGCGTCGATCACGAGCGGCACGGGCACGGCCGCTACGACGGCGCGGATCTCCTCGGCCGCCGCCTTGCCGGTGCCGAGGCCCGGGCCGATCACGATGGCCTTGCACTTGGCCGTTGCCTCGAGAAACTCGTGCGACCATCCCTCGGCGGGCAGGTGCATGCGCACGACCTCGGTCGGCCACGGTGCCGACGGATCGCCGGGCGATCCGAGGCGGATCATGCCCGAGCCCGCGGCCATCGCACCGCGCGAGCTGAGGATGGCCGAGCCCTCCATCCCGGGCGAGCCGGCCGCGATGCCCACCGCGTTGGTCCACTTGTTGATGCCGAACGGGCGCGCCGGCAACAGCGCCGCCACGTCGGCGTCCTCCATCAGCGAGGCCTTCGGCGGCGAGAACGCGATCCCGATGTCGGCGACCTCGACCGCGCCGCTGCACGCCGGACCGTCGCCCTGGAGCAGCCCGGGCTTCCACGCCGCGAAGGTGACGGTGCGATCGGCCCGCACCGGGTGCCCCGGCGCCTCGCCCGTGTCGGCGTCGACACCAGAGGGGATGTCGATGGCGAGCACGACCGCACCGGGCGGCACCGCCGGGGCGTCGTAGCTCCCGCGGAACCCGGTCCCGTAGGCGCCGTCGATCACCAGGTCGCACGCCGGCAGCGCCCCGCGGCCCACCGACTCGGCCTCGAGCACCTGTACGCGGGCCCCGCGCCGGCCGAGGACGCCGGCGGCGACCCGGCCGTCCGCGCCGTTGCTGCCCTTGCCCGCCACGACGACGACCCGGCGCCCGTAGGCGCCGCCGAGCAGGTCCAGCGCGGCCATGGCCACCGCGGTGCCGGCGCGCTGGACGAGGGTCTCGTGGGAGACCTCGGCGAGCGCGGCCGCGTCGGCGGCCCGCATCTCGTCGCGGGTCAGGACGGCGCGCATGCGCGAGACCCCACAGGCCCCGACACCCGGCCGGCGGCCGCACGGATCCCGGGCCCGTCCGCCGTCCCGCCGCCCTGCTCTGCCACCACGAACGCGATCGCCACGTCGTCGGTGTGCGTCAACGACACGTGGAAGCGCCCTGCGCCCTGCGCGTCGGCCAACGAGGCCGCGGCGCCGCGCAGGACCAGGTACGGCGCGTGCCGTGTGGCGTCCGTGCCTCCCGTCCGCCGCACCTCGACGTCGGTCAGCGCGAAGGCGCCGAGGCCGGCGCCGAGCGCCTTCATGACGGCTTCCTTGGCGGCGAAGCGCGCCGCCAGGCTCTGCGCCCGGCCCGTCGAGCCGCCCGCGTCGGTCTGCTCCACCTCGGTGAAGCAGCGCGCCGCGAAGCCCGGGCGCCGTTCGAGCAGCCGGCGGAAACGCGCCACGTTGACGGCGTCCACGCCGACGCCGACGATGCCGGGGCCACCGAAGACGCCGAAGCCAGCGTCGCTCTCGACGCTCACTCGACGCTCACTCGACCGTCACCGTCTTGGCCAGGTTGCGGGGCCGGTCCGGGTCGTGCCCGTGCAGGCGCGCCAGGCGATAGGCCAGCTGCTGCATCGGCACCACGCCCACCACCGGCGACAGCAACGGCTCGGTCGGCGGCACCCACAACACGTGGTCTGCCTCCGCCGCCGACTCCTCGTCGCCGTCGTCGGCCACCAGCACCACCGTCGCGCCGCGGCTGCGGACCTCGGCGACGTTCGAGAGCATCTTCTCCCACAACGGATTCCTGGTCGCGATGCCCACCACGACCGTGCCCGGCTCGATCAACGCGATCGGCCCGTGCTTGAGCTCGCCCGCCGGGTACCCCTCCGCCCGCAGGTACGCCAGCTCCTTCAGCTTCAACGCGCCCTCGAGCGCGATCGGGAAGCCGACGTGGCGTCCGAGGAAGAAGAAGTCGCGGGCGTCGGTCAGCTTCGCCGCCACGTCGTCGACGTCGCCCACCCGAGCCAAGCCCTCGTCGACCAGCCCGGGCAACGCCTCCATGGCGTTGAGGATCTCGTTGATCCGCTCGCTCGAGAGCGTGCCGAAGAGCTGGGCCAGGTACAGCCCGAGGAGCTCCAGCGCCACGATCTGGGCCAGGTGGCACTTCGTCGAGGCCACCCCGATCTCGGGCCCGGCCCGCGTGTAGAGACGCCGTCGGCCGCCCGCGCCATCGACGAGTCGACCACGTTCGAGACGACGAGCACCTTGGCCCCCAACCGGGCCGCCTCGCGCATCGCCTCGGATGTGTCGAGCGTCTCACCGGACTGCGACACGCCCACACACAGCGTCCGCTCGTTCAACACCGGGTCGCGGTAGCGGAACTCACTCGCGATGTCGACCTCCACCGGCACCTTCACCCATTGCTCGATCGTGTACTTCGCCACCAACGCGGCGTGGTAGCTCGAGCCGCAGGCGACGATGAAGATCTTGTCGATCCCCCGCAGCTCCTCGACCCCGAGGCGCATCTCGTCGAGGATCAGCTCGTCGCCCGGGCCGCGCCGGTCGAGCAGCGTGTCCGCCACCGCCTGGGGCTGCTCGTGCATCTCCTTGGACATGTAGTCCTCGTAGCCGCCCTTCTGCGCGGCCTCGAGGTCCCAGGTGATCGTGCGCTGCTCGGGCTCGACCGGCTCGCCGTCCAGCGTCGTCACCGACACCGAGCCCGGGGTCAGCACCGCCAGCTGGTCGTCGGCCAGCGTGTAGATGCGGCGCGTGTGCCCGATGAGCGCCGGGATGTCCGACGCCAGGAACGCCCGTCCGTCCTCGAGCCCCAGCACGAGCGGCGTCAGCCGGCAGGCGGCCACGATCGTGTCGGGCTCGTCGGCGGAGATCACGGCGATCGAGAAGGAGCCACGCAGGCGCCGCAACACGACACGGGTCGCCTCGGCCAGCGACAACCCGCCGGCGCCAGCCATCTGCTCCTCGATCAGGTGGACCATCACCTCGGTGTCGGTCCCCGACGTCATCGTGTGCCCGGCGGCCACGATCTCGGCCCGCAGCGACGCGTGGTTCTCGATGATCCCGTTGTGGATCAGCGCCAGGCGGCCCGTGCAGTCGACGTGCGGGTGCGCGTTCTCCTCGGTCGGGCTCCCGTGGGTGGCCCAGCGGGTGTGCCCGATGGCCGCCGAGTGACCCGAAGGCGCGTCGGCCGTGCGCTCGGCCAGCGTGGCGACCGACGTCTTGGCCGTGGCGGCCCGGGCCCGCCAGATCCCCCCGTCCACGACCAGAGCGACCCCCGCCGAGTCGTAGCCGCGGTACTCCAGCTGGTGCAGCCCCCCGAGGAGGACGGGCAGGGCGTCGACCTCGCCGGTGACGCCGATGATGCCGCACATAATCGCCCCAGGCTACCCGGGGGCTTCCGCCCCACTTCGCCCCAGGGCCGCCTCGACAACGCCTGCGAGCTGGGCCGCAACGGCGTCGGCCTGCTCAGCGTCCTGGGCCTCGACCATGACCCGGACGAACGGCTCGGTCCCCGAGGGCCGCAGCAGCACGCGTCCGGAGTGACCGAGCGACGCTTCCGCCGCGACCACCGCCTCCCACACCTCGGCGCAGTCGGCCAGCCGCTCGGGCCGCGGGACCGGCACGTTCACCAGGCGTTGCGGCACCCGAGGCACCAGTCCGGCCGACAGCGAAGCCAGCGAGCCCCCACGCCGCACCATGAGGTCGGCCAGCGCCAGGCCGGTCAGCACGCCGTCGCCGGTCGTCGACACCGAGCGGAAGATGATGTGCCCCGACTGCTCACCCCCGAGCGACAGCCCGTCCGCGTCGAGCGCGGCGAGCACGTGGCGGTCACCGACGTCGGTCTCGCGCACCGCGATCCCCCGCCCCTCCATCGCCAAGCGGAACCCGAGGTTCGTCATGACCGTCACGGCGACGGTGTTGCCGCTGAGCTCGTCCCGCTCCGCCAGGTCGAGCGCGAACAACGCCAGCAGGACGTCGCCGTCGACGATCTCGCCTGCGTGGTCGACCGCGATGACCCGGTCGGCGTCGCCGTCCAGCGCCAGTCCGAGATCCGCCCCCGTCGACACGACGACCGACGCCAGCTCCGTGGGGTCGGTCGACCCGCACGCCGCGTTGATGTTGGCGCCGTCCGGCGCGTCGTGCAGCACCGTGACCGACGCGCCGACCGCGCGCAGCACCGCCGGCGCCAGCGCGCTCGCCGCCCCGTTGGCGCAGTCCACCACGATCGAGACGGCGTCCAGCCGCCGCCCGGCCAACGTCCCCACGAGATGCTCCGTGTACAGCGACGCCGCCGCCGCCCCGTCGTAGCTCAAGCGCCCGACCCCGAGGCCCGTCGGACGACGAGGCGGGCGGGAAGGGTCGGCCAGCACCGCCGCCAGCTCGCGCTCGATCTCCGTCTCCACCTCCACCGGCAGCTTCGTCCCGAACAGCGAGAACAGCTTGATGCCGTTGTCCCCGAACGGGTTGTGCGACGCCGACACGACCGCCCCCGGCGCCTGCCGGGCCGCCGCCACCGTGGCCACACCCGGCGTCGGCAGCACGCCCAGGTCGACGACGTCGGTGCCCTCGGTCGCCAGCCCGGCGGAGAACGCAGCCTGCAACAGGGGACCGGACCGGCGCGTGTCGCGGCCCACCACGAACGTGGGGGCGGGCAGGACGCGGGCCGTGGCGCGACCGAGGGCCAACGCCAGTTCGGCCGTCAGTTCCTCGTTGGCCACCCCGCGCACGCCGTCGGTGCCGAAGCGAGCGGGCACGTGGGTCGTGCTACTCCGGAGCCAGGACTACCGCTTGGAGTACTGCGGCGCCTTGCGAGCCTTCTTCAGGCCGTACTTCTTCGATTCCTTCTCCCGCGCGTCCCGCGTCAAGAGGCCCGAGCGCTTGAGCGTGCTGCGCTGCTCGGGGTCGACGCTGATGAGGCTGCGCGCGATGCCCAACCGCAGCGCCCCGGCCTGCCCCGAGATCCCGCCGCCGTCGATCGTGGCGTCGACGTCGTAGGACTCCGCGGTGTTCGTCAGCCGCAGCGGCTCGGTCGCCAGCATGCGGTGCGTCGCCGAGGTGAAGTACTTCTCGAACGGCTGCTTGTTGATGGTGATCGCGCCCTGTCCGGGACGAAGGCGCACGCGCGCCACCGCCTGCTTGCGGCGGCCGGTGGTCTGGCTCAAAGGTGCGGGCATGGGGTGGGTGGTGTCCTTCCTACTGCGATCTCTGCGTTATCTGCGTTCTTGGTCCGCTCGGCTCAGGCGGTCCGGCTGACGCGCCGCGCCTCGGGCACGTCGAGGGGCTCGGGCTTCTGAGCGGAGTGCGGGTGGTCGGGGCCGGCGTAGACGTGGAGCTTGCTCAGCTGCTGGCGCCCCAGGGTGTTCTTCGGCAGCATGCCGCGCACCGAGCGCCGCACCAGCTCGGCCGGCTTGTCCGCGAGCAACGTGGAGTAGCTGGTCGAACGGAGGCCGCCCGGGTACCCGCTGTGGCGGTACGCCTGCTTGTCGTCGGCCTTGTTCGACGTGAGCACGACCTTGTCGGCGTTGACGATGATCACGTTGTCGCCGGTGTCGACGTGTGGCGCGAAGTACGGGCGGCGCTTGCCCCGCAGGACGGCCGCCACTTCGGAGGCCAGGCGCCCCAGGACGAGCCCGTCGGCGTCGACGACGTACCAGGCCCGCTGGATCTCGGTGACCTTCGGTGAAAATGTGCGCACAGAACTGATCTTTCGCTTCCGCGTGGGTGGTGAGCTGGCCGTATGCAGCTGGCTCATGGCCCCGGGGTCCCCAGAGCCGACATACCAGGATAGGGGCTGCGACGGAGGTCCGGCAAGCCGCCCTTCCAGGGCTTATGGGCAGCCCACCGCCCCGACCCGCCCCGGGCCGTCCCGGCGGCCCTCGCTCCTCTGCCGGACGGGCGCCGCGACCGCTCGGGGGCCTTACTTCGGACGGGCGGGACCACCCCTGATGCCTACGGTCGCGGGGAGGCTCCGGACCCGGCGTGGACCACCCGATCGCCCCCGTAGTCCACGGCGATCAGGCACAGCCCGGACGCCGGCGCCGGGTCGGGCATCATGTGGCGCGAAACGGCGCGGAGGCGCTCCAGCAGTCCGGCGGCGTTCTCACGGCCGCGCCCGACCTCGACGAGCGCCCCCACGAGCGAACGCACCATTTGGTGGCAGAACGAGTTGGCGGCGATGTCGAAGCGCAGCAGCCGGGCAAACTCCCCGGGGGCTTCGAGCGAGTCGGCGTCGGTCGCCTCGGGCCCCGTGTCCACCGACCAGCGCGCCCGGGTCACGCGACGCACCATCGGTTCGGCGGCGTCCCGGCCGGGCGGGCGCCGGCAGAACGAGCGGAAGTCGTGGCTGCCGAGCAGCACGTCCGTCGCCGTGCGCATGGCGACGAGGTCCAGCTCGTCACGCACGTGCCAGGCGATCGGCGCCAGCAGCGGATCCGGCTCGCGCGCGTTCCAGACGAGGTAGCGGTACGAGCGACCGCTCGCCGAACGACGGGCGTCGAAGTCGTCGCCGACCTCCTGCGCCTGGCGCACCACTATCTCGGGTGCGAGCTGGCGGTTCAACGCCCGGGCCAGCCCCGCCTCGTCGTAGGGGATGTGCGGCAGGTCGACGTGGACGACCTGGCCCCGTGCGTGCACCCCGGCGTCGGTGCGCCCGGCGCACGTGATCGTCGGCGGTTCGCTCAGCCTGGCCGTGCGCTCGAGCGCCGAGCGCAGGGCGCCGGCCACCGTCGGCACGGCGGGCTGAATGGCGAAGCCGCGGAAGGCGGCGCCGTTGTATGCGATGAGGAGCCGCCAGCGCTGCGTCGCAGCGCCGGGAGAGTGCCCCACGGTGATCCCGGAGGTCCCGGAGGATCCGGCGATCGGCCTAGACGAACTCGATGCGCGCCATCGGCGCGTTGTCACCCGGGCGCGGCCCGAGCTTCAAGATCCGCGTGTAGCCGCCGGGACGGTCCGAATAACGCGGCGCGATCTCCTCGAACAGCTTGTGGGTCATGTCCTTGTCCCGGATCAGCGCGACCACGTTGCGCTGGGCGGCCACGCCGCCCCGGCGCGCCGCGGTGACGCACTTCTCCGCCACGGGGCGCATCGCCTTCGCCTTGGACTCGGTCGTCACGATCGACTCCGCCGCGATCAACGACGCGACCAGGTTGCCGAGCATGGCCTTCTGGTGCGACGACGAGCCGCCCATTCGGCGGCCGCGCTTGGGGGTGGCTTGCATCGCCGGGCTCCTAGTCCCTCGTGCGGAGCGAGAGCCCGCGCTCGTCCAGGCGCTGGACGACCTCGTCGGCCGACTTCTGGCCGAAGTTGGTGATCGCCAGCAGGTCGTCCATGGTCCGCTCGACCAGCTCGCCGATCGTGTTGATCTGCGCGCGCTTCAGGCAGTTGCGGGGGCGCTCGGAAAGGTCGAGCTCCTCGATGCGCAGGTCGAGGTCGGGCGAGCCGCTCGTCGTAGTGCCGGTGTCGCCGAGCTCCAGGCCCTGCGGCGCCTCTTCGAGGTCCGCCACCAACGAGACCAGGTTGCGCAGCGTGTCGCCGGCCGAGGCCAGGGCCTCACGGGGCGAGATCGTCCCGTCGGTCTCGATGTCGAGCACGAGGCGGTCGTAGTTGGTCGACTGCTCGACCCGCACCGGCTCGATGTCGAACGTCACCCGGTGCACGGGCGAGAAGATCGAGTCGATCGGGATCACGCCGATGGTCGAGGACCGCTTGTTCTTGTCCGCCGAGGCGTACCCACGGCCCCGCTCGACCGTGACGTCGACGGCCAGGCGACCCTTGGCGTTGATCGAGGCGATGTGCAAATCGGGGTTCAGCACCTCGACGTCCGGCGTCAACTGCAGGTCGGCTGCCGTGGCGTCGGCCGGGCCCCGCACGTCGAGGCGCAGGGTCACCGCCTCGTCGGAGTGCACCCGCACCAGCAGGTCCTTGAGGTTCAAGATGATGTCGGTGACGTCTTCCTTGACTCCGGGGAGCGTCGTGAACTCGTGCAGCGCCTCGTCGAAGCGCAGCTGGGTCACCGCCCCGCCCGGGATGGACGAGAGCAGCGTGCGGCGCAGCGAGTTGCCGAGCGTGGTGCCGAAGCCCGGGTCGAGCGGGCCAATGGCGAAGCGCTGGCGGTTGTTCTGCTCTTCGTCGACGACTTCGACGGTCGGTCGTTGGATGATCAGCATGGTGGGTACTCCTGTGACGGGGTCGGGGCGATCGTGTGCGGGGGAAAGGGCGGCGGCTACTTCGAGTACAGCTCGACGATGAGCTGCTCTTGCACCGGCTCGTCGATGTGCTCGCGCAGCGGCGGGTTGAGGATGTTGACCGAGAAGCCCGAGTCGCCGGTCTCGAGCCAGGCCGGGGTCTGGCGCTCCAGGGTGTCCATGTTGCGCCGGACCAAGAAGTTGCCGCGGGTGGCCTCGCGCAACGTGACCTTCTCGCCCGTGCGCACCCGATAACTCGGGATGTCCACGCGCTTGCCGTTCACCTGCACGTGGCCGTGGCGAACGAACTGGCGGGCCTGGCGGCGGCTGGCGCCCCATCCGGCCCGGAAAACAACGTTGTCGAGGCGGAGCTCGAGGTTGCGCAGCAGGTTCTCACCGGTGATGCCGTCCTGGCGCGTCGCCTCTTCGTACATGTTGCGGAACTGCTTCTCCAAGATCCCGTAGATCCGGCGCGCCTTCTGCTTCTCGCGCAGCTGGGCCAGGTACTCGGAGCCCTGGCGCATGCGGTCGCGGCCGTGCTCGCCGGGCGGGTAGGCGCGGCTGTGGCGGTCGGTGACGGCCTCGGAGACCGGGCACTTGAGCGAGTAGCAACGCTCGCCCTTCAAGAACAACTTGGTCCGCTCGCGCCGGCAGAGACGGCAGACGGGACCGGTGTATCGAGCCATGGGGTGTGTTCCTCTTCCTCTGCGGGGCTAGACCCGGCGCCGCTTCTTGGGGCGGCAACCGTTGTGGGGGATCGGAGTGACGTCCTTGATGCCGACCACCTCGATGCCGACCGCAGCCAGCGAACGGATGGCGGTCTCACGGCCCGAGCCCGGGCCACGGACCAGGACGTCGACCTTGCGCACGCCGTGCTCCATGGCGCGCTTGGCGCACGCCTCGGCGGCTAGCTGCGCCGCGAACGGCGTCGACTTGCGCGAGCCCTTGAAGCCGACGTTGCCGGCCGAGGCCCACGCCAGGACGTTGCCCTCGGGGTCGGCGATGGAGACGATGGTGTTGTTGAACGAGCTCTTGATGTGCGCGACGCCGTAGGCGACGTTCTTGCGCTCCTTGCGGCGGGGACGCCGTTGACCGGGCTTGGCTGCCTTGGGCACTACTTCTTCACCTTCTTCTTGCCGGCCACCGTCTTCTTGGGGCCCTTGCGGGTGCGGGCGTTGGTGTGGGTGCGCTGGCCGTGGACCGGCAGGCCCTTGCGGTGACGCACACCCTCGTAGCAGTTGATCTCCATCTTGCGCTTGATGTCCTGGGAGACGTCGCGGCGCAGGTCACCCTCGACCCGGAAGCTGTCGTCGATGTAGGTGCGGAGCTTGGCAACCTCCTCGTCGGTCAGGTCACGGACGCGCGTCGACGGGTTGATGTCGACCGCCTCGGTGATCTGCTTCGAGAGCGTCGGGCCAATGCCGTAGATATAGGTCAGGGCGATCTCGAGCCGCTTCTCACGCGGGATGTCGACGCCGGAAATTCGGGCCATGTTGCTTCCTCTCCCTAGCCCTGCCGCTGCTTATGACGCGGGTTGTCGCAGATCACGCGCACGACGCCACGGCGCCGGATGACCTTGCACTTCTCGCAGATCGGCTTCACGCTCGGCCGAACCTTCATTTTGACTCCCCGTCCTGCTTCTACTTGTACCGATAGGTGATCCGACCTCGGTTGAGGTCGTACGGAGTGATCTCCACCTGGACCTTGTCCCCTGGGAGGATGCGGATGCGGTGCATCCTCATCTTTCCGGAGCTGTGCGCCAGCACCTTGTGGCCGTTCTCGAGCTCGACTCGGAACATGGCGTTGGGCAACGGCTCGACGACCGTGCCTTCGAGCACGATGGCGTCTTCCTTGGGCTTGGGCAGGTGAATCCTCCTGGTCGTTCTGATCTCGTGCCCGAGGACGCACCGGTGGCGCGAGGCCGGAACGGGGCGGAATCGGACGAGGCTGCCGCACCATCCGTCCTCCGAGGTCGGACAGAGGCACGAAGCCAGCGAAAAAGTCTACCGCATCCTGTGTGGATTTCCAGCCGGAGGTCGGATTCTGGCTGGTCGGAAGGCTCAAGCCATTCTACCGGGCGGCCGAGCCAGTTGCGCCGGGCCGTCCCTGGCGGACGAACGCGCCCCTCCGAGGCCCACCTCCGGGCGCCGGACCCTCGGGTGCTCCTCGCTGTGCCCCCTGCGCCCTACCTGATGGTCCCCGTGGTCGAAGTGGGCTCGTAGAGCGGGTCCCTGCGTAAACGACCTGGTAGGTGGAGTATTCGGCGATCAGGAAGAGGCCGTAGACGGTACAGCGGGCCATCCCGCCGGCGTTGGTGACGCCGGTGCACGTGCTGTAGCCGGCGGGGATCGAGAAGTTGACGGGCTGGCCGGCGCCCATCGCGCCCCCCAACGTGCTGAGCGTGGCGGAAAACGTAATGCTCGTCAGGCCGCCCTTCTCGGGCGCAGCCTCGAGAATCGTCGGCGCTCGCGTGACCTTGAGGGTGAAGCTCCAGGGAACGCTGTCGCCGATGGCGTCCACCGCCCATCCCGAGGCGCTGTAGGACCCGATCGCCAGCCCCGCCGGTGCCGTCACCCTTCCGCTCGGAGAGACCGCCAACCCGAGGAGGTCCCGGTAGTCGAGTAGGTCACGACGCCGACTGAGACCGTCATCGACAACTGGCTGACGAACGGCTCGTCGGCGCTCGTGCCGCCTGAGGTGGGACTGCCCGGCGGGATGCTGAAGTCGACTACGGACAGCGTGTTGATGGCGCTGGCGGCGGCGTAAGCGAGTTGGGCGTGATGGCGATGCCGGCCGGTCCGCTGCCGACGGGGAGCCTGCCGACGTCGCTGCCGTCGGACGTTTGTGCGGAATCCTCAGGTCACTAAGAAACGGTGAAGACCTCGGGCCCGTCGTCGGTCACGGCGATCGTGTGCTCGAAGTGCGCCGAGAGCCGCCCGTCGGCCGTCACGACGCTCCAGTCGTCGTCGAGCAGCACAGTCTCGGGCCCACCCGCGTTGACCATCGGCTCGATGGCGAACACGTTGCCCGTCTTGAGCGTCGGGCCCTTGTTGCCGGGCCAGTAGTTGGGGACCTGCGGCTGCTCGTGCATGGCGGTGCCGATGGCGTGGCCCACGTACTCGCGCACGACGCTGAAGCCGGCGCCCTCGGCCACGTTCTGCACGGCCCGGCCCACCTCGTGGAGCGCCTGACCCTTCACTAGCTGGTCGATGCCCGCCCAGAGGCTGCGCTCGGTCACCTCGATGAGCTTCTGCGCTTCCTTGGAGATCGCGCCGACGCCCATGGTGAACGCGGCGTCGCCGTGGTAGCCCTCGATGATCGCCCCGCAGTCGATGGAGATGATGTCGCCGTCCTCGAGCACGTAGGGGCCCGGGATGCCGTGGACGATCATGGAGTTCGGCGACGTGCAGATCACGGCGGGGAAGCCGTGGTAGCCGAGGAAGTTCGACGTGGCCCCCCGGCGCTCGAGGACGTCGCGCGCCACCCGGTCCAGGTCGGCCGTCGTCACGCCCGGCTTGGCGGCGGCGCGCGTGGCCTCGTGCATCTCGGCCACGACCTTGCCGGCGCGCCGCATCTTGGCCAGCTCTTCGGAGTTACGTCTCATGGAGTTGCCTCAAGTCGTTGACCGCCGGTGTCGCATGGCGTCGATTGCGCCCACCACGCGCCGCGTTACCGCGTCAGGGGAGCCGGTGCCGTTGATCTCGACGAGGAGCTCGCGCTTCTTGTACCAGTCAAGCAGCGGCGCCGTCTCTTCCTCATAGAGGTTGAGCCGTCGCTCGATCGCCTCTTCGGTGTCGTCCTGGCGCTGCACAACCTCGCCGCCGCACACGTCACAGGTCCAGTTCACCAGCGGAGGGGCGGCCGTCGAGTAGTTCGCTCCGCAGTCGACACAGACGCGTCGCGAGGCCAGCCGCTTCATCACGAGGCTCGTCGGTACCTGGAGGTCGATCACCATGTCGAGCCCGAAGGGGACCACGATGTTCTCGAGTGACTCGGCCTGCACCGTGGTACGAGGACAACCATCGAGCACGAACCCGCGCCCCGTGGTGTCACGCTCGGTCAGGCGGCCGCCGACCATCTCCATGACCATCTCGTCGGGGATGAGCTCGCCGCGGTCCATCAACTGGGCGGCCCGCGTGCCGAGTGACGAGCGCGACTTCACCTCACTACGCAGCATGTCGCCCGTCGAGACGTGCGGCACGACGTAGTGGTGCGACAAGCGGACGCACTGCGTCCCTTTCCCGGCCCCCTGCTTGCCGAGGACCACGAGCCTGACCCCGGGAATCACAAACCGCCTACTTGAGGAAGCCCTCGTAGTTGCGGAGCATCAGCTGGCTGTCGATCTGGCGCATGGTCTCGAGGCCGACGCCCACCGAGATCAGCAAGGTCGTCCCGTAGAACGGGAACTTGTTGAGGTGCCAGACGGCCATGAGCAGCGAGGGCACGACCGCCACCGAGCCCAGGAAGAGCGCGCCGACCACCGTGATGCGACTCAAGATGTGGGCGAAGTAACGCTCGGTTGGCGGTCCGGGCCGGATGCCGGGGACGAAGCCACCCTGCTTGCGGATCAGGTCCGCCTGCTGATGCGGATCGAACGCGACGTACACGTAGAAGAAGGTGAACATCACGATCAGGAGGAAGTACGCCCCGATGTAGACGAAGCTCGTCGGGGTCAGGCTGTTGCGCACGAAATTCTGGAACCAGTTCCACGGCACGACGTTCGAGAGCAGCACCGGGATGTACAGCACCGAGCTGGCGAAGATGATCGGGATCACACCGGACTGGTTGACCTTGAGCGGGATATAGGTCGAACTGCCGCCGTACATTCGGCGGCCCACCACACGTCTGGCGAAGGTGACCGGGATTCTTCGTTGGCCCTGGTCCATGAACACGATGACCACTAGTAACAAGAGCGAGATGATGATGATGATCCCGAACTTGGTCTTGCCGCCCTCTTCGTAGATCGCCTTGAAGCCGCTCGGGATCGCGGCCACCACGTTGGCGAAGATCAGGATCGACATGCCCTGCCCGATCCCGCGCTGAGTGATGAGCTCGGCCAACCACATGACGAAGGCCGTACCCGCCGTGAGGATGAGCACCATGAACAGCGCCAGTGGCCAGTTGAACTTCGGGATCAGGTCGATGTCGATGCCGAGAAGTGCCGAGTCGTGCCCGTGGAAGGCGTAGACGAGGCCCGACGACTGCATGATCGCCAGGGCGACCGTCAGGTAGCGGGTCGTCTGGGTGATCTTCTTCTGGCCGACCGCACCCTGGTCCCTCCACTCCTCGAGCTTGGGGATGACGGTCGAGAGCAGCTGGATGATGATGGAGCTGGTGATGTAGGGCATGACGCCAAGCCCGAACACGGCCAGGCGCACCAGCGCACCGCCGCTGAAGAGGTTGAGGAAGCCCAGCACGCCCGACGACGACGCTTGGCTCTCCAGCGTCTGCAACTTGCCCCAACTGACCCCGGGAATAGGGACGTTGGCGCCGATCTGGTAGAGGGCGATGATGGCGAGCGTGAAGATGACCTTGTTGCGAAGGTCGGGAACCCTGAAGATGTTGGCGAGCCGGGAGAGCATGCCCGTCCTCTCAGTACTGGCCCGGTGCGGTCACTAGCGGTTCATCAGGGCGTTGCCCGAAGCCGGCGGGCGCCCGTGAGCGTAGGGCAACGGCACGCGTTCGACCGTACCGCCGGCAGCGGTGATGGCCGCCTCGGCCGACTTCGAGAAGGCGTGGGCCGACACCGCGGACCGGTCGGCTCAGCGAGCCCTGGCCCAGGATCTTCACCAGCGCCTTCGGCCGCGCCAGGCCGGCGTCGACCAGCACCTGCACCGTGACGTCGTCGGCCCCGAGCGCCTCGAGGGCGGCGAGGTTGACCGGGGTGTAGGCGATCCGGAAGGGGTTTTTGAACCCCTTCAGCTTGGGGATGCGCTGCATCAAGGGCAGCTGGCCACCCTCGAAGCCGACCGGCACGGTGTTCCGGGCCCTCTGCCCCTTGGTCCCGCGGCCGGCCGTCTTGTGGCCCTTGCCGCCGGTCCCGCGCCCGACGCGGCGCTTGGCCTTGGTCGCGCCCTTGGGCGGCGCCAGGTCATGGAGCTTCACTGCGACACCTCCTCCACGTGCCACCAGGTGCGGCACCCGGGCGATCATGCCCCGGATCTCGGGCCGGTCCGGCAGCTCGTTGGACTGCCCGATGCCGCGCAGACCCAGCGCCCGCAGCGTGCCGCGGTGCTTGGGCTTCGAACCGATGCCTCGAGCGCGTCTGGGTCACCCGCAGTTGCGCTCCGCTCGTCTGCTGCTTTGTCGCGGGCACGATCAGTTCGCCTCCGCCGCGAAGAGGTCCGTCTCGCGCTTGCGCTCGCGGTAGGCGCGGCAGCACGCCGCCGGGCGTCACCTCGTCGGCCGACTTCCCCCGGAGCGCGGCCACCTCGTCGGGGCGCCGCAACGACTTGAGGCCCTCGATGGTGGCGTGGGCGACGTTGATGCCGTTGGACGAGCCGAGCGACTTGCACAGGATGTCGCGGATGCCCGCCATCTCGAGGATGTGCCGGGCTGCGCCGCCGGCGATCACGCCGGTCCCCGGCGCCGCCGGCTTGAGCAGGACTCGTCCCGCGCCGCTTTCACCGATGATGGGGTGCACGATCGTGCTGCCGGCCAAGGGCACGTCGAAGAGGTTCTTGCGCGCCTCTTCGATCCCCTTCTGCACGGCGAGACCCGCTTCCTTCGCCTTGCCGTAGCCGAGACCGACCTTTCCGTTGCCGTCACCGACCACCATGAGCGCGGCGAACGAGAACCGCCGGCCACCCTTGACGACCTTGGCGACGCGATTCACCTTGATGGTGCGCTCTTCGTACTGTGTCTCGGCCATGCTTAGAACTCCAGTCCCTCGGCTCGCGCCGCATCAGCCAGGACGGCGACACGACCGTGGTAGACGAATCCTCCACGGTCGAAGACCACCTTGGTGATCCCGGCCGCCTTGGCTCTGGTGCCAAGCAAGCGTCCGACCGACTCTGCGCCGCTCACGTTACCGCCGCCACTCCGGCCTAAGGACGCGCGGAGGTCCTGCTCGACGGACGAGGCCGCAGCCAGGGTCCGGCCGGTGGCGTCGTCGATGAGCTGGGCGGAGATGTGCCGGTTGGACCGGAACACGGCCAGCCGGGGGCACTCGGCCGTCCCCCGCACCTTGGTGCGGACCCGCTCGTGGCGCCGAAGGCGCAGCCGGGTGCGGTCACTCGTGCGTGCCATTTACTTGGCCGCCTTTCCTGCTTTGCGGAGCACTCGTTCGTTGGCGTAGCGCACGCCCTTGCCCTTGTAGGGCTCGGGCTTGCGCAGCTTGCGGATGTCGGCGGCGACCTGGCCCACCTTCTCCTTGTCGATGCCCTTGACGATGATGCGCGTCGGGCACGGGCACCTCGAAGGTGATGCCCTCGGGGGCGTCGACGACGACCGGGTGGGAGAAGCCGAGGGCCAGCTCGAGCGCGTTCGAGCCCCGGGCCGTGGCGCGGTAGCCCACGCCGACGATCTCGAGCTCCTTGGAGAACCCGTCCGTCACGCCCGAGACCATGTTGGCCACGAGCGAGCGCGACAGGCCGTGCAGTGCACGGTGCTGCCGCTCGTCGTCGGGCCGGCTGACCACGAGGGTGTCGCCCTCCTGGGCGATCGTGATCGGCGCCGGCAACTCGCGGTCCAGGGTGCCCTGCGGTCCCTTCACGTTGACGTTCGCGTCCGCTGAGCGTGACGGTGACGTTGGAGGGCACCGGGATCGGTGAACGTCCGACGCGCGACATCAGGCGTCCCTCCCGTCATGGCGGCGAAGAAGGCGCTACCAGACATGGCAGAGCACCTCCCCGCCCAGGTGCTTGCGCCGCGCCTCGACGTCGGTCACGAGTCCCTGGCTGGTCGAGATGACGGCCACGCCCATGCCTCCGAGCACCCGGGGCATGCCGTCGGCCCGTGCGTAGATCCGCAGGCCCGGCTTGGAGACGCGCTTGATGCCGGCGATGGTGCGGGTGCGGTCGCCCGAGTACTTCATGGTGATCTCGAGCGTCGTGCCCGGCTTGCCCTGGTTGGGCTCGACCTTGTAGCCCGCGATGAAGCCCTCCCGCTCGAGGATGTCGGCCAAGGACACCTTGAGCTTGGAACCCGGCATCTTGACGGTGTCGTGCTGGGCCGAGTTGGCGTTGCGGATGCGGGTCAGCATGTCCGCGATGGGGTCAGTCATGGTCATGGCGGCCTACCAGCTCGCCTTCGTGACGCCCGGCACCTCGCCCGCGTGCACCATGACGCGCAAGCAGATACGGCACAGCCCGAACTTGCGGTAGACGGCCTTGGGCCGCCCACACCGCTGGCACCGGGTATAACCCCGCACCTTGAACTTGGGTGTGCGCCGCTGCTTCTCGATCAGTGCTTTCTTGGCCATAGTGCTACCGGGTCTCCTGTCGGAAGGGAAAGCCGAACGCTGACAGGAACGCCCGTCCTTCCTCGTTGGTGCGTGCGGTCGTGACGATGGTGATGTCCATGCCGCGGGTCGTGTCGATCTTGTCGTAGTCGATCTCGGGGAAAATGAGCTGCTCGGTCACGCCGAACGTGTAGTTGCCGCGCCCGTCGAAGGACCGCGGCGAGAGGCCCCGGAAGTCACGGATGCGCGGGATGGCGAGGCTGAGCAGACGGTCGAAGAACTCCCAGGCGCGGTCGCCGCGCAAGGTCGCCTTGACGCCGATGCTCTGTCCCTCGCGGAGCTTGAAGCCGGCGATGGACTTCTTGGCCCGGGTGACCACCGGCTTCTGCCCGGTGATGACCTCGAGGTCGCGTTGGGCGCCCTCGATGAGCGACGCCTGCTGGGTGGCCCGGCCGACGCCCATGTTGATGACGATCTTCTCCAGGCGCGGCACTTCCATGATGTTGGCCAGGCTCAGCTCGGACTTGAGCTGGTCCCGCACCTCGGTCAGGTAGCGCTCCTTGAGCCGCGGGCGTGTCGGGGCGGTGGTGGTCGTCATACGTCCGACCCGCACTTCTTGCAGACGCGCACCTTCTCGCCGTCCTCGTTGAACCGGTAGCCGACACGCGTCGGGCGGTCGCAGGTCTTGCAGACCAGCGCCACGGCCGAGATGTGCATCGGCATGAACTTGTCGATCACGCCGCCCTGCTGGGTGGCGCGAGTCGGGCTTGGCGTGGCGCTTGGCCACGTTGACGCCCTCGACGATCACTCGGTCCCGCTCGGGGATAGCACGGACGACGTCGGCCTTCTTGCCCTTGTCCTTGCCCTGCAGGACGAGCACTTCATCACCCTTGTGGATTCGCATCACAACACCTCCGGGGCGAGCGAGACGATGCGCATGAACCGCTTGTCGCGCAGCTCACGGCCGACCGGGCCGAAGATGCGCGTCCCGCGTGGCTGCTGCTGGTCGTTGATCAGGACGGCGGCGTTCTCGTCGAAGCGGATGTAGCTCCCGTCCGGGCGCCGCTTCTCCTTCTTGGTCCGGACGACGACGCACTTGACGACGTCACCCTTCTTCACGGCGGCGCCGGGGATGGCGTCCTTCACCGTGGCGACGAACACGTCGCCGATGCTGGCGTAGCGACGGCGCGAGCCACCGAGCACGCGGATGCACAGCACCTCGCGTGCGCCGGAGTTGTCGGCCACCCGCAGCCGGGATTCCTGCTGGATCATCGGGCGCGCTCCACCACTTCGGTCAGGCGCCAGCGCTTGAGCTTCGAGAGCGGACGGGTCTCCTGCACCCGGACCCGGTCCCCCACCTTGGCGGTGTCCTCGGCGTCGTGGACGTAGAGCTTCTTCGTGCGCTGCACGGTCTTGCCGTACTTGGGGTGCCGCACCCGGTCGACGACCGCAACGACGACGGTCGAGCTCATGGCGTCGGAGACCACGATGCCCTCGCGCACCTTGCGGCGGTTGACCCGGGTGCCGTCGTCGACCGGCTCCGGAGCGCCGTGGCCGCCTTGGACGGCACCGGCACCGCCGCCTCGACGTCGTCGGCGGGCAGCTCGCATGGCCGCCTCCGTCTCGATCGCCTCGAGTGCCTTCTCCGCGTCGGCGGCTGCGGCGGCCGCCGCCTCGTCGCCTGTCTGTCTTCTCTTCGGTCTCGTCGGCCATCAGGCCTCTTCCTCTTCGTCGTCTTCTTCGTCGTCGATGTCGTCGCCGTGCGAGCTCGCCACTGGAGCTCGCCGCCTCGGCTTCGGTTCTCGACCTCGGCGGCCTTGGCCCTAGCGGCGTCACGCTCCTCGCGGCTCGGCGTCCTCGGCCGCGAGCTTCTCCCGCGCCGCCTCGTGCTCCTCGGCCGTCGGCGCCACGTACGCGCCCTCGGCCTCGAGGATCTCGCGGGCACGCAGCATGGTCAGCATCCGGGCTACCTCGCGGCGCACCTGCGGGACACGGGCCGGATTGTCCAGCTGGCCCGTGGCGAGCTGGAAGCGCAGGTTGAACAGCTCGCGCCGGGAGTCACCCAGCCGGGCGGTCAGCTCGTCGCCGTCGAGCATGGAGAGGTCGTGGGCGCTCGGCATCAGACCGCCACCTCGGGGTGCCCGTGGGTGCCCGGGCGCACGACGAAGCGCGCCTTGAAGGGCAGCTTCTGGATGGCGCGCTCCATGGCGGCGCGCGCCAGGGGCTCGTCGACACCGGCCAGCTCGAACAGGATCCGGCCCGGGTGCACGACGGCGACCCACAGCTCGGGGTTGCCCTTCCCCGAACCCATGCGGGTCTCGGCCGGCTTCTGCGTGATCGGCTTGTCGGGGAAGACGCGGATCCAGACCTTGCCGCCGCGCTTGACGTGCCGGGTCATGGCGATACGGGCCGCCTCGATCTGGCGCGCCGTGAGCCACGCGGGCTCCATCGCCTGGATCCCGAAGTCGCCGAAGGACACCGAGGTGCCGCCGCGAGCATCTCCTCGCAGGCGACCGCGCTGCGTCTTGCGGTGCTTGACCTTCTTCGGCATCAACATTTCAGTCCGACTCCTTGCGGAAGTGCGGAGCCTCGTGATGCTCGTGGCGGGACTGACGCTCCATCTCCTCGTCCTGGCGCAGCTGGCGCTCCAGGTCGTCGGGCTCGGTCGGCTGCGGCAACAGGTCGCCGATCGGCTCTTCGAGCTCCTCGCCTTCCGCCACCTCGCGGTCGAGGATCAAGTCGTCGTCGTCGTGCGACCCGTTGGCGATCTCAGCCGCTGGCGCCGTCGCAGCGTCGGCCTCGGCCTCGGGCTCGGGCAGTCTCGATCCAGACCTCTGTCTCGGTCTCCTCTTCGGCCGTGTCCTCGGCCACATCGAACGTCTCGGCGCGCTTGCGGCCGCCGCCGGCGGTGATGAGACGGCGCGGACCGCTCTGGCCCGACGTCTCACCGACGGCCATGGCGGCCTCGCGGGTGATCTTGTCCTCGATGGAGACCTTGTAAGGCAGGATGTCGCCCTTGTAGATCCAGACCTTGACGCCGACACGGCCCGACGTAGTGCGCGCCTCGCGGAACCCGTAGTCGATGTCCGCCCGCAACGTGTGGAGCGGGACCCGGCCCTCCCGGTACTGCTCCTGCCGCGACATTTCCGAGCCGCCGAGACGGCCCGAGCACTGCACCTTGATGCCCTGGGCGCCGGCCTTCTGCACCGTCTGGATGGCGCGCTTCATGGCGCGCCGGAAGGCGACCCGGCGCACGAGCTGGTCGCAGATGCCCTGGGCGATGAGCGCTGCGTCCAGCTCGGGCTGCTTGATCTCCTGGATGTTGAGCTGGATCCGGTTCTGGAGGCCGGTGATCTCCTCGAGGTGCTTCTTCAGGCGATCGGCCTCGGCGCCGCGGCGGCCGATGACGATGCCCGGGCGCGCCGTGTGGATGTCAACGCGCAGGCGGTCGCGCGTGCGCTCCACCTCGATCCGGCTGACCGCGGCCGCTTCCAGCTGATTCATCAGGTAGTCGCGGATCTTCCAGTCCTCGACCACGAATTCGCGGTAGTGCCGTTCCTCGAACCAACGTGACTTCCAATCGGTCGTGATGCCGAGGCGGAATCCGTAGGGATTTACCTTCTGGCCCATCTACTCGTCCTTGCCCTTCTCGTCCGAGTCGTCCTCGGTCTCGTCGTCCACGCTGGCTTCGGCGCTGTCGTCCGTCTTGTTCTCGGCGTCGTCCGTCACCGGCGCCTCGGCCTCCTCGGTCGCCTGTGCCGCCGCGGCGGTGTCGTCAGTCACGGCCTCGGTGGTCACTGCGTCCGTCGGCCTCTTCGTCCTCTGCCTCCGTGGCCTCCGACTTGTCGACCTCCGCCTGAGCCTGGGCGGCCCGTCGGCGCGACAGCCGGCCCGAGAGGTCGGCCCGGCGGCGCGAGGCGTCGACCCGGCGCGACCTGTTGGAGCTGACCGCCTCCATGCGCTGGCGACGCAGCTCGAGCTGCTCCGCCGGGAGCCTGCTCACGATGACGGTGATGTGGCACGTCCGCTTGCGGATCCGGGTGGCCCGGCCACGCGCCCGGGGACGCCAGCGCTTCATGGTGGCGCCCTCGTCGGCGTAGCACGCCGAGACGTAGAGCTCCTCGGGGTTCTGCGAGTCGTTGTGGGCCGCGTTGGACACGGCGGATGTCAGGACCTTGCCCACGACCTCGGCGGCCTCGCGCTCGGTGCCGGTCAGGATCTCGGCCGCCCGCTGCACGTCCTCGCCGCGGATGAGGTCGAGAACCTGGCGCGCCTTGGACGCCGACAGACCGGCGTGGCGGTGGACCGCCCTCGTCCCGGGGCGCTCGTTGGTCTTGACGCCAGTCATCGACGCGCTCCCCGCTCCTGGCCGGCGTGGTAGCGGAAGGTCCTCGTCGGCGCGAACTCGCCGAGCTTGTGCCCGACCATGGACTCGGTCACGTACACCGGCACGTGGCGGCGGCCGTCGTGCACGGCAATCGTGTGCCCGACCATGTCGGGGATGATCGTGGAGCGGCGGGACCAGGTTTTGATGACCTTCTTGTCCCCGCTCGAGTTCAGGACATCGACCTTCTTGAGCAGGTGACCGTCGACGAACGGTCCTTTCTTGAGGCTACGCGGCATGGCTCTTCAACCCCTAGCGCCGCGCGCCGCGGGTGCGGCGCCGGCGGACGATCATCGAATTCGACTTCTTGTTGCGGGAGCGGGTGCGACCCTCGGGCTTGCCCCACGGCGAGACAGGGTGGCGGCCACCTGAGGACTTGCCTTCGCCACCACCGAGCGGGTGGTCGACCGGGTTCATAGCCACGCCGCGCGTCTGGGGGCGCTTGCCCTTCCAGCGGTTGCGGCCGGCCTTGCCCACCTTGATCAGCTCGGCCTCGGCGTTGCCGACCACGCCGAGGGTGCCACGGCAGTCGATGGAGACGCGACGCATCTCGGTCGAGGGCAGGCGTAGCGTGGCGAAGGCACCTTCCTTGGCGACGAGCTGGACGCTCATGCCGGCGCCACGGGCCATCTTGCCGCCGCCGCCGGGGCGCAGTTCCACGTTGTGGATGGTCGAGCCGACCGGAATGTAGCGCAGTGGCAAGGCGTTGCCGGGGCGGATGTCCGCGCCCTGCCCGCTCTGAAGCTTGTCGCCCACCTTCACGCCGGCCGGGGCCAGGATGTAGCGCTTCTCGCCGTCCACATAGTGGAGGAGGGCGATGCGCGCGTTGCGGTTCGGGTCGTACTCGATCGCCGCAACCTTGGCCGGGATGCCGTCCTTGTTCCGGCGGAAGTCGACGACGCGGTACTGCTGCTTGTGGCCGCCACCGCGGTGGCGCGACGTCTTGCGGCCGTAGCTGTTGCGCCCGCCGGTCTGCGGCTTGGGGGCGAGCAACGACTTCTCGGGGCGGTCGCGCGTGATCTCGGAGAAGTCCGAGACGGTTTGGAACCGCCGTCCGGGGCTGGTGGGCTTGCGGGAGCGAAGTGGCATTCCGATATTCCGATCAGCGCTCGAACAGGTCGATGGAGTCGTCGGGGTGCAGCGTCACGATGGCGCGCTTGACGTCGGGGCGCTTGCCGCGCACGTTGGTGCGGCGGTTGCGCGTCGACTTCCCCTTGCGGTTCAGGGTGTTGACGTTGAGCACGCGTACGCCGAAGGCCTGCTCGACGGCGTGGCGCACCTCGATCTTGGAGGCACCCGGGTCGATGATGAAGGTGTAGACGTTCTGCTCCATCAGCCCGTAGCTCTTCTCGGAGACCACCGGGCGGATGAGCACGGCCATGGCGTCACGCATCGTCGTCGTCCTCCTTCACCTTCTTGGCCGCCCGGGCCCGCCGCGCCGGGGCCTTCTTGGCCGGCGCTTCGGCCGACTCGGTGGCCTCGCTCGTCTCGTCCTCGTCGCCCACCGGCTGCTCGACCTCGACGTCGACGCCGGCGTCAGCCTTGGACGCCTTGGTCGCCCGGGTCGACTTCTTGGCCGGCGCCTCGCTGTCCTCGGCCGACTTGGCAGCCTTGGTGGCCTTCGCCGCCTTCTTGGCCGGCGCCTTGGCGGCGGGCTCGGCGTCCTCGGCGGGCTTGGCCGGCCGCGTCGGCTGGGGCGGCGCCTCCCGGAGGTGGGTGCCCGAGAAGTCCGACGGCGACGTCGGCAGAGTGCGCTCGGAGAAGATCACCCAGTCGGCCCGCACGACGTCATGCGCCGAGAGCTCGGCGTGCGTCGTGATGGAGGCCTCGGGCAGGTTGCGCAGCGACAGCGCCACGTCGATCTCGTCGTTGGCGAGCACGCACAGCACCTTGCCCGGGACGCGCAGCTTCTTGAGCGCGACGGCGGCGGCGCGGGTGTCGGGCTCTTCGATCTCCCAGTCCGTAAGGACGACGACCTTCTCGGACTCGGCCATGTCGCTCAGCGCGGAGAGCAGCGCCAGGCGGACCATCTTCTTCGGGGTCTTCTGCTCGTAGCTGCGTGGCTTCGGCCCGAGGGCGACGCCACCACCGCTCATCGACGGCGAGCGGCTCGAGCCCTGGCGGGCCCGGCCGGTGCCCTTCTGGCGGAACGGCTTGGCGCCGCCGCCACGCACCTCGGCCCGTGTCTTGGTCGACTGCGTGCCGGCACGGACTGCTGCCAGCTGCGCGGTCACCACCTGGTGCAGCAGCGCGCGGTTGGGGGTGAGGCCGAACACCGTCGGCTCGAGGTCGACCGTGCCGAGGTCGTGGCCCGACGCGTTGCGCTTCAGGCCGGTGCGCGCGACCGGGGCCGGGCGGTCCTTCTTGACGGTGTGGCGCAGGATGGCGCCCGTGCGCCCCTCCGTCGCCGTGGCGGTTGCCGTCATCGCGCTCTCCCGGCGGTCTTCGGCGCCTTGACCGAGTCACGGAGCACGACGACGCTCCCGCGTGCGCCGGGCACCGCGCCCTTCACCAGCACGAGCTCGCGCTCGGGGTCGGCGGCGACGACCTCGAGATTGAGAGCCGTCACCTGCGAACCACCCATCTGGCCCGCCATCTTGGTGCCCTTGAACACGCGCGACGGCGTGGCGCAGGCGCCGATGGAGCCGGGCGCGCGGTGGTGGCCGTGATTGCCGTGCGCGGCGCCCTGACCCTTGAAGTTGTGCCGCTTCATGCCGCCGGCGAAGCCCTTGCCCTTGGAGACCGAGATGGCGTCGACGCGCTCACCCGCCTCCCAGAGGTCGGCCGCCAGCTCCTGGCCCACGGTGTAGTCCGCAACGTCGTCGAGGCGAAGTTCCACCAGCTTGCGGCCGGGGTTCACGCCCGCCTTGGCGTAGTGGCCGAGTGCAGGCTTCGACAGCGTGGAGTTGCGCCGGAAACCCCACGTCACCTGCAGGGCGGCGTAGCCGTCCGTCTCGGGCGTCTTCACCTGGACCACGCGCACGGGCGCGACCTTCAGCACCGTCACCGGTATGGCGCGGTTCTGGTCGTCCCAGACCTGGGTCATGCCGACTTTCTCGCCGACGATGGCCTTGGTAGCCACGTGTCCTCTTCTTCCTGAGTCGTTCGGTTTCGTTCCGTGCTGCGTGTCTTGTGCTGCTGTCGTCCCACGGTCGCAGGTACCCCCCTGCGCACGCAGACGCTCCGCCCGGGAATCCCGAGCGGAGCGCTCGACTGGTTCGGCGTGAGGTCCCGACCGAGGCCGGCGATCACGCACATCTGTTGTCGGTGCAACGCCGGAGCGCCGCAATTTCGCCTCTGAGCAGCCGAATTCGGCAGCCCGCGAGGTTACACCATGGCCCGGCCCCCCTGCCAGGCGTCCGGCGGGGAGGCGGGGTGGACCGCCGCTAGGCGGTCTGGATCTTGATTTCGATGTCCACGCCCGCCGGGAGGTCGAGGCGCTGGAGCGAGTCGACCGTTTTGGGCGTGTGCTCGACGATGTCCACCAGGCGCTTGTGCACCCGCATCTCGAAGTGCTCGCGCGAGTCCTTGTACTTGTGCGGCGAGCGGATCACCGTGTAGCGGTGCTTGTCCGTGGGCAGCGGGACAGGCCCGAGCACCTTGGCCTGGGTCCGCAGCACCGTCTGGACGATCTTCTCCGTCGACTGATCGAGGATCTCGTGGTCGTAGGCCTTCAGCCTGATGCGGATCTTCTGCTTCGGGCCGTCGGCCATGTGTT
Organism: uncultured Acidimicrobiaceae bacterium; assembly: GCA_963783995.1. Lineage (GTDB taxonomy): Bacteria > Actinomycetota > Acidimicrobiia > Acidimicrobiales > RAAP-2 > Bog-473. The sequence goes on along the minus strand of CAWAPU010000004.1, from coordinate 199,697 downwards.
CTGCTCTCGCTCGGTGGGGCTCGGGACTCGGACTACTTGAGGATCTTCGTGACCCGGCCCGAGGCGACCGTGCGGCCACCCTCGCGGATGGCGAAGCGCAGGCCCTCGTCCATGGCGATCGGCTTGCCCAGCGAGACCACCATGTCGGTGTTGTCGCCGGGCATGACCATCTCGGTGCCCTCGGGCAGCGTGATCTCGCCCGTCACGTCGGTGGTCCGGAAGTAGAACTGCGGCCGGTAGTGGGTGAAGAACGGCTTGTGACGGCCGCCCTCCTCCTTGCCGAGCACGTAGACCGCCGCCTCGAACTCCGAGTGCGGCGTGATGGAGCCGGGCTTGGCCAGCACCTGGCCGCGCTCGACCTCTTCCTTCTTGGTGCCGCGCAGCAGGGCGCCGATGTTGTCGCCCGCCCGGCCCTCGTCGAGGAGCTTGCGGAACATCTCGACGCCGGTGACGGTCGTCTTGACCGTGTCCTTCAGGCCGACGATCTCGACCTCTTCGCCGACCTTGACCTGGCCCTGCTCGACCTTGCCGGTGACCACGGTGCCACGGCCGGTGATGGACATGACGTCCTCGACCGGCATGAGGAAGGGCTTGTCGATGTCGCGCTCGGGCTCGGGGATGTACTCGTCGACCTGGTCCATCAGCTCGACGATCTTCTCGCTCCACTCGGGGTCGCCCTCGAGGGCCTTGAGCGCGCTCACCCGTACGATCGGGGTGTCGTCGCCCGGGAACTCGTACTGGTTGAGGAGCTCGCGCACCTCCAGCTCGACGAGCTCGAGGAGCTCCTCGTCGTCGACCATGTCGGTCTTGTTCAGGGCGACCACGATGTAGGGCACGCCGACCTGGCGGGCCAGGAGCACGTGCTCACGGGTCTGGGGCATCGGGCCGTCGGCGGCGGACACGACCAGGATGGCGCCGTCGATCTGGGCGGCGCCGGTGATCATGTTCTTGATGTAGTCGGCGTGGCCCGGCATGTCGACGTGCGCGTAGTGGCGCTTGTCGGTCTCGTACTCGACGTGGGCGATCGTGATCGTGATGCCGCGCTGCTTCTCTTCCGGCGCCTTGTCGATGTCCTCGAACTTCGTGAACGACGTGTTCGGGTTCTTCTCCGACAAGACCTTCGTGATGGCAGCGGTCAGCGTCGTCTTGCCATGGTCGATGTGACCCATGGTCCCGACGTTCACGTGTGGCTTGTTGCGCTCGAACTTCTGCTTGGCCATAGCCTCGCTACTCCTGATTTCCTTGGTTTCTGTGGTTGGCCGGTGCCTGAGTGGCCCGGTCTATTCCCCGTGGGCCCGGGCGATGATCTCCTTGGAGATCGACTCGGGAACCTGGTTGTACGAATGGAACTGCATCGTGTACGTGGCGCGGCCCTGGGTGCGCGAACGCAGGTCAGTAGAGTAGCCGAACATATCGGCGAGGGGGACAAGCGCCTTGACGACGTGGCTGGTCCCCTGCTGCTCCATGCCCTCCATGCGCCCGCGGCGCGAGGCGAGGTCGCCCGTGACTGCGCCCAAGAAGTCGTCGGGCACCGTCACGGTCACTTCCATGACCGGCTCCAGCAAGGTCGGGCTGGCCGCCCGGAGCGCCTTCTTGATCGCCATCGAACCGGCGATCTTGAACGCCATCTCGGAGGAGTCGACGTCGTGGTACGACCCGTAGGTCAGCGTGACGCGCACGTCGACCGTCGGGTAGCCCGCCAGCACGCCCGCGGTGAGCGCCTCTTGGATGCCGGCGTCGACCGAGGGGATGTACTCCTTGGGGATGACGCCGCCGCTGATCTTGTCGACGAACTCGTAGCCGCCGCCGGGCCCGGTGGGCTCGACGCTGATGACCACGTGGCCGTACTGGCCGCGGCCGCCGGTCTGGCGGATGTAGCGCTCCTCGATCTTGTCGACCGGCTTGCGGATCGTCTCGCGGTACGCCACCTGGGGCTTGCCCACGTTGGCGTCCACGCTGAACTCGCGCAGCATGCGGTCGACCAGCACCTCGAGGTGCAGTTCGCCCATGCCCGAGATCACCGTCTGTCCCGTCTCCTCGTCCGAGCGGACGCGGAACGTGGGGTCCTCCTCGCTGAGCGAGTACAGGGCGCGGGAGAGCTTGTCCTGGTCGGCCTTCGTCTTGGGCTCGACGGCCACGTGGATCACGGGCTCGGGGAACTCGAGCGCCTCGAGCACGATCGGGCGCTGCGGGTCGCACAGCGTGTCGCCGGTCGTCGTGTTCTTCAGCCCGACCACCGCCATGATGTCGCCGGCGAAGATGGCGTCCTTGTCCTCGCGGTGGTTGGCGTGCATCTGGAGGATGCGGCCGACCCGCTCCTTCTTGTCCTTGGTGGAGTTGGAGATCGGACGCGCCCTTCTGCAGCGTGCCCGAGTAGACCCGGATGTACGTCAGCTTGCCGACGAAGGGGTCGGTCATGATCTTGAAGGCGAGCGCGCTGAAGGCGTCGGTGTCGTCGGCCTTGCGCTCCTCGAGCTCTTCGAGCTTGCCCGGCTTGTGCCCCTCGGTCGGCGGCAGGTCGAGCGGGCTCGGCAGGAAGTCGACGACGGCGTCGAGCATGGGCTGCACACCCTTGTTCTTGAAGGCCGAGCCGCACAGCACCGGCACCACGGCGGCGGCGAGCGTCGCCGTGCGCAGGGCGCGGCGCAGGTCGTCGGCCGTGATGGGCTCCTCGGAGAGGTACTTCTCCATGATCGTGTCGTCGAAGTTGGACACGACGTCGATGAGCTGGTGGCGGGCGTCCTCGGTCGCCGCGGCCAGATCGGCCGGGACGTCGAGGGTCTCCCACTCCTCGCCCATGTCGCTCGACCAGACGAGCGCCTTCTCCTCGAGCAGGTCGATGACGCCCTTGAACTCGGACTCGGCGCCGATCGGCAGCTGGATCACGGCCGGCAGCGCGTCGAGGCGGTCGCGGATCATCTCGACCGTGCGGTCGAAGTCGGCGCCGATGCGGTCCATCTTGTTGACGAAGCAGATGCGCGGGACGTTGTACTTGTTGGCCTGGCGCCACACCGTCTCGGTCTGCGGCTCCACGCCGGCCACGGCGTCGAAGACCGCCACCGCGCCGTCGAGCACGCGCAGCGAGCGCTCCACCTCGACCGTGAAGTCGACGTGGCCCGGGGTGTCGATGATGTTGATCCAGTTGTCGCGCCAGCTGCAGGTGGTGGCGGCGGACGTGATCGTGATGCCGCGCTCTTGCTCCTGGACCATCCAGTCCATGGTCGCGGCGCCCTCGTGCACCTCGCCGATCTTGTAGTTGCGGCCGGTGTAGTAGAGGATGCGCTCGGTTGTCGTGGTCTTGCCCGCGTCGATGTGCGCCATGATCCCGATGTTGCGGGTCTTGGCGAGCGGGAAGTCGCGTGCGGGAACGGAGTCAGCCATGATCGGAGAGTCCTGTGAGTGCTGGGGTCTTCTAGAGGGTCGGGTCCACTACCAGCGGTAGTGGGCGAAGGCGCGGTTGGATTCCGCCATCTTGTGCATGTCCTCGCGGCGCTTCACCGACGCACCGATGTTGTTCGAGGCGTCGAGGATCTCGCCGGACAGGCGCTCGGCCATCGTCTTCTCGCGGCGCTGCTTCGAGTACGTCGTCAGCCAGCGGATGGCCAGCGTCGTGGCGCGGCGGGGCCGCACCTCGACCGGCACCTGGTACGTGGCGCCGCCGACACGGCGGCTCTTCACCTCGACCTCGGGCCGGGTGTTCTCGACGGCGCGCTTGAGCGCGGCGACGGGGTCGCCGCCGGACTTCTCCTCCACCTGCTCGAGGGCGGTGTAGACGATGCGCTCGGCCAGCGTCCGCTTGCCCCGCTACGAGCACCTTGTTCACGACCTGGGTCACCAGGACGGAGCGGTAGACGGGGTCCGGCGCGAGCTCGCGACGGGTGGCGGGTCCGTTGCGGGGCATGCCTAGGACTCCTTCTTGGCGCCGTAGCGGCTGCGGGCCTGGGCAGCGCTCGCGCACGCCGGACGTGTCGAGCGCGCCGCGCACGACCTTGTAGCGGACGCCGGGCAGGTCCTTCACACGGCCGCCGCGGACGAGGACGATGGAGTGCTCCTGGAGGTTGTGCCCGACCCCGGGGATGTACGCCGTGATCTCCACGCCCGAGCTGAGGCGGACACGGGCCACCTTGCGCAGGGCCGAGTTCGGCTTCTTGGGGGTGGTGGTGTAGACGCGGGTGCAGACGCCGCGGCGCTGGGGCGCGCCCTTCAGGGCGGGGGTCTTGGTCTTGGTCACCTTGGCTTCCCGTCCCTTACGGACGAGCTGGGCGATTGTGGGCACGCGCTACCTCTCGGAGTGAAAAAATGTGGTCACCCGGTGCTGGCGCTTGCCGCGCTGGCCGAAGCCGCACTGGGCAGGAATTACAGTGTAGCGGTTGGGTGCCCGATCGCCAACCGCGCGGCGGCACCGCGTGACCCCGCCGTGGAGGGGTGTGGGGCGCCCGGGGCGGCGGCCGCCTCCCGAGCGTACCCGGCGGCTCCTTCGAGCCTGCTTTGTGCCTAAGCCGCCCGGGTCCCGGCGAGTGTCCCGCCGCGATCGCCCGCCGCCAGGGGGACGGCGTCGGGCCCGGGGCGCTCAGCCCGTGCCACCAGCGCCCGAAGCGTGAGTAGATCAGCGGCAGGAGGCCGTCGGAGTAGAAGGCCAGGATGATGGTGCCGGCGCCGATGAAGACGTCCTCCGCGTTGGCCGGGAAGAAGCCCAGGGCCAGGCCGCCGGCCAGGGCGCCGCTGAGCAGACCGAGGCGCCGCCGATGGCCACGACGGCCAGGACGAGCAGGCTCTCGAACATCTCGAAGTCGAGTGCCCGTGGCCACCGAGCTGGCCGCGCCGTAGAGCGCCCCGCCGACGCCGGCCATGGCGGCCGAGAGCATGAAGACGACCAGCTTGGTGGTCCGCAGGGACAGCCCGAGCGTGGCGCAGGCCGCCTCGGAGTCCTTCATCGCGACCAGGACCCGCCCGAACGGGCCCCGGCGCAGCGCCAGCACGCCCATGGAGAGCAGCGCGAAGACCACGGCCAGGAAGATGGTGAAGGACTTGGGCGAGGTCATGTGCAGGCCGAAGATCGACGGCTTGGGGACCGCGCACCGAGCCGTTGAAGCCGAAGATGGCGGACCACGGGAAGATGGCGTTGTCCATGGCCGAGGCGAAGGCCATCGTGGCCAGGGCCAGATAGAGGCCGCGCACACGCAGCGTCGGCCAGGCCAGGAGCCCGCCGACCGCGCCGGCCAGCCCGGCCGCGGCCAGGAGCCCGACGACCGACCCGCCGGCGCCCCACTTGTACATGGCGAAGGCGCCGAGGCCGGCGAAGGTCAACTGGCAGATGGAGATGAAGCCGCCGTACCCGGTGAGCGGGACCAGCGACAGGCAGACGAGCGCCGAAGGCCAGGCCGATGCCGAGCTTGATGACGTTGCCCGGCGTTCATGAACGACACGGCCACGATGACGGCCGCCACCAGCAGGACGCCGCCTTGGAACGAGCGCAGGAAGCTGGCCGGCGGCAAGCGGCGTACGTCGCTGCGGCGGTGCCCGCTCGGAGGCGGCTGGGCCGGCAGGACCAGGATCGACACGAAGAGCAGCGACCGAGGGCACGGACAGCGTGAGCAGCCCCTGGACCGGGGTCGAGGACCAGAAGCTCCCGCTGTTGGGGACGTAGCCCTGGCGTACGACGACAGCAGGCCGACCAGGAGCGCCGCCGAAGAAGGTCAGGGCAGGCTGCGCAGCCGGCCGATCACGGCGGCGGCGTAGGCGTCGATCACCAGCAGGGTCAGGATCAGCGGCTGCAGCTGCAGGCGCGGGGCGACCAGGATGCCGGCGACCGAGGCCAGCGAGGCCCCGATGGCCCAGCTCAGCGTCGAGAGCTGCCAGGGCCGGCCGCCGAAGAGCCCGACCAGCGGCCGGTTGTCGACCACGCCGCGCATGGCGATGCCGGCCCGGGTCCGGTAGAGGAAGAGCCGCAGCCCGATGGCGATGGCGATGGCGGCGCCGACGGTGATGACCTCCTCCCAGATCGATGTGGACGCCGAAGAAGGTGAACCCGTTGAAGCCGAAGAACTGCGGCACCGCCCGCGCGGTCGGCTTCCAGATGTACTCGTCGACCAGGCCGAACAACAGCAGCGTGAGCCCGACGGTGACGGCCAGCGAGGTGGCCGACGTTGTTGGGGTCGACCCGCTGGATGAGCCGCGCTCGATCACGCGCGCCCGATGAGGGGGGCCAGCACGAAGACGGTGAGGACGAAGGCGCGAGCGCCGGGTTCAGGTGCCAGCCGCACCGAGAGCTGCCAGTAGACGAAGGCCATGAACATGCCGATGGCGCCGTGGGCGATGTTGAAGATGCCCGAGGTGGAGTAGGTGACCACCAGGCCGCTGGCCGCCACGGCGTAGGCGGCGCCGAGCGACGACGCCGATGACGGTGTACTCGAGGAAGGCGTGCACGCTGTCAGTGCCCCTGTGGGGGGTGTGGTAGTGTGGTAGCGGCGCACTCAGTACTGGAAGAAGCCGCTGTTGCAGTCGAAGGTGTTGGGCGCGGTCGGGATAGACCCGCTGGAAGGCCCCGTTCTCGATCTTCAAGTAGGCGAAGCACTTGGACGGGATCTTCTGCCCGATGTTCACCGGCGGCGTCACGCCGTCGCCGGTCCAGTTGGTGATCCCCTGGAGCTGGGTGATGAGCGCCGGCCGGGTCAGGTCCGGCCCGACCGCCTTGGCCGCCTGCTCGAAGGCCAGCCCGGCCGACCAGGCCAGGATGGCGAAGATGTCGTGGTGGTACCCGGGTGCCACCCGGTTCAGCCACTCTCGATGAGCTGCATGCCCGGGTTGGCGCTGGCGTCCTCGTAGGCCGTCGGTGGCCGACATGAGCACGAGGTCGCCGTTGGACTCGGGCGACGTCTGCTGGGCGAACGGCGGCGTGTACTCCTCGGAGAACCAGTCCACCACCTGGGGCGCGAAGTTGGCCTGCTGCATGGCCTCGAGCAGGCGCTCGGCCGAGTCGTCGTCGGAGTACTCGGTGACGTACTGCGACGCCCGCGCTCTGCATGGCCTGGACGATCGGAGCCGTAGTTGGCGTTGGTCGGCGTGGTCGCGACGCCGGTTGTAGACGTAGTCGAAGCCGACGCTCGGTGTAGGCGGCCATCTCGTGGGTCGGCCTGCTCCTGGGTGGCCGGCACGTTGAGGTAGATCATCGGCGGCGTGCTTGATGGCGTTCGGGTAGATGCGACTTGAGGTAGTTGGCCGGCCCGAGCGGCGCAGTAGTGGGCGTTGCCGGGGCTGGCGCCGAAGATGTCGGCCGTGTTGCCCGGCGGCGCCGGTCGAGACCTCGCCCGCCATCGTCGGGGATGCCGCAGCCGCCGACCGCCTGGGCGCTGCCGTCGTCGAAGCCCGACGCGTTGCCCACCATGGCGAAGTCGCTCGAGCAGGCCTGCTCGGCGTCGGCGTAGTTCGTGCTCGAGTCGTTGCCGTCGTCGAAGGGCTGCACCTTGATCTGGCGGCCGCAGATGCCGCCGGGGCTGTTCACGTAGGCGGCCCAGGCCTCGGTGGCCTGCTGCGCGCTCTGGGTCAGGCCGGGGCCGACGCCGCTGATGCTGGCGATGTTGCCGACCGTGATCGTGGTGGCGGTGACCCCGGTGGCGGTGGCGCCGCCGTTGCCGCCGGCCGGCGTCTGGTTGCCGTTGGCCCCGCAGGCGCCCGCGCTGGCGCCGGCCCCGGCGAGGGCGGCCTGGTTGGCGGCGCCCGCCGCGGTCGCTCCGGCTGCGGCCGGGTGCGCCCCTGACGACGTGCCACCGGTCGGCGCCGCTGGCCAGGCCGGGCGTCGTCGAGCCCGCCGGGCACGGGGTGGTCGTGGTGGTCGTGGTGCTCGAGTTGGCCGAGGTCGACGCGGGCTTCGTGGTGGTCGTCGTCGTCTTGGCGCCCGATGACTTCGCCGTGGTCGTCGTTGTCGAGGGCGTCGACGTCGTCGTGGAGCCGCAGCCCGTCGACGAGCTCGCGCCGAGCGCCTGTGCGCCGGTGCCCGTGCCACTCGTGTTGGAGCCCGAGCCGGAGTGCCCGAAGGCGCCCTGGGCCAACGCGGCCTGGTTCCCGGTCAGGCGCGAGCCGCAGGCCGACGCCGTCAATGCAAGCGCGGCGACGGCCAGTACGACGGCGAGACGTTGGCGGTACTTGATGCTCTTGATGCTCGTGATGCCCCTCACGCGCGTGCTCCTCGTGGTCGGCGCGCCGCGACTCGTCGAGGCTGCGCAAAATCCGCTCGAGCCGGTCGACGGAACGCACGATGGCGAGCGCGTTGCGGCGCTCCTCTTCGATCTGGCGCATGCTCCAGGCGCAGCGGACCAGCACGCCGCCGCCGATCACGAGCGCGACGCCCAGCAGTCCGCCCGAGATCAGGTACGGGATCTCCTGGTACAGGTACGGGCTGTGGGACGAGCCGTACCACCCGAGGAGGATGCAGACGAAGCCGAAGACGATCGAGCGCCATCCCGATCCACTCGAGCCACTTGCGCACGTTGCGGCTGCTGCGGCCCGGGCGCGCCCGGTCCACCACGGCGGCCAGGCGCTGCAGGCGCGTCGGCACCGGGGTCGCCCCGTTCTGGTCTTGCTCGGGCACCGCGGGCGCGGGCGGCACCACGACGGGCCCGGCGAGGCCCGTGATGTCGGGGCTCGAGCTCACCCGGTGCACCTCGCCCGGGTCGGGCTCGTCCGAGCGACCTTCCGAATACAGGCATCAGCCGAAACCTCCGAAGTCGGTCAGCTCGTCAGGCGTGACGGTGAAGCGCTCCATGAGCGGGTCCCCCTCCGAACAAGTGGTGCCGAGCGCATCGGTGAGGTCGTCGGCGCGTTTGTAGAGATAGGCCAGCGCGCCCGCGGCGAGCAGGCCGAGCAGGATCAGCGCGGCGCCGACCCCCTTGAACGTCGCACCGACCGTCGAGGTCTGCGGGGACACGCCGCTCGGCGAGGAGCCGCCCGGGCTGCCGCTCGTGCCCGTGGGCGTCGAGCCCGGGCTCGTCCCGGTGTTGCCGGCGAAGCTGCCGGGGGTCGACCCGAGGCCGGTGTTGCCGGTGATGCCGCTGCCCGTGGTCCCGGTCGGCCGCGCTGCTCGCGGCCGACGTGGTGCCGGCGCCCGTGTTGCCGGTGCTGCCCGAGTTGGTGAACGAGGGCGAGCGCCGTCGAGTTGACCTGGACCCGGCCGAGGTAGAGCGTGATCAGCTGCTCGTTGGGGATGGCGACGGGCAGCTCGGCGACGAGCTTGGCCGGCAGCAGCGAGGCGAACTTGTTGGCCGCCGTGTCGAGCGTGTCGAGGTTGACCTGGATCTCCAGGCCGTCGAGCTCGCGGCTGGCCGAGGCGCCGTTCACCTTGTCCGTGGGGTTGGTCACCGCGATCGTGACGCCGAGCTCCTTGAGCAGGGTGTTGAGGGCGGCGATCGGGAACGCGGGGCCCTGTTCGGTCAGCACCTGGATGCCGTTGGCGGTGATGGAGATCGGCTCACCGGCGATCGAGACGTTCTGGACCTGCGTCGTGCCGGTGACCTTGCCGGTCGTGCCGTCGGAGGTGGCGGTCGCCGTCGATGTGATGGTGCCGATGGAGATGAACCCGCCCAGGATGGAGAGGCCCCCGACCGTCGAGGTCGCCTCGGCCGTCGCCATCCCCGTGGCCGACGTCGAGGGGACCTGGGAGGAGGAGGTAGCCGACATGCGCGCCGACGCCGATCAGCGCCGACTGGCCCGCGAGCGGGTTGCCCGAGCCCGAGGCCGCCTGCTGGGTAGCGTCGCCGCCGCTGGACCCCGCGGTCGAGGCGTCGTTGCCGATCGTCGCCGTGGCGTTGTTGCCGTTCGTCGTGCTCGGGCGTCCATGTTCACGCCCGGGAGGTCGGTTAGTCGGTGTTCGGCGTCTGGGGGTACTCGCTCGCCGCGTGACCGGCCAGTCCGGGGCCGGCGGGAGCGGCGACGCCGGGCACGAGCAGGGAGAGCTCCGGGCCGGCGTTCGCGACGACCTGGCCCGGGTAGAGCGTCGACGCCGTGGCCTGGCCCGTCGGACCGTAGTTGTCCGTGGTGGCGGCGTAGCCCTCGTCGAACTCGAGCGACGGGGTCGACGGGATCGGGAAGTTGGGCTGCTCGTACTGCAGCGAGACGGCTTCGGCCAGCGCGCTGACGGTGAAGCCGCCGAGGGTGGCGGCGCCGGCCGGCCCGTTGGTCAACGCGCCGGCCATCGAGCGCGGCGCCCCCCGAGACGAGGAGGCCGACGACGCGGCCAGCACGGCGAACCGGTCGCGGCACGGGCGCGCGCCGGCGCAGGGTGAGTGTCCTCATGGTGCTCTTGGTCCTCTTGGTCCGCTTGGTCGCTATGGTCCTCATGCGGCCGCACCCCCGAGATAGGCTCGGCGAGGTCGTCGGGCAACTCGTCGGGCTTGCCCGCGGCGACGATGCGGCCCTGGACCATGACGGCGACGTCGGTCGCCACGCCGAGCGCGGTGGCGGCGAACTGCTCGGCCAGGATCACGGCCACGCCCTGGTCGGCGATCTGCTCCACCAGCGTCGTAGAGCTCGGCGACGATCATCGGCGCCAGGCCCATGGAGATCTCGTCGAGGAGGAGGACGGCGGGCTCGACGCTGAGCGTGCGCGCCATGGCCAGCATCTGCTGCTCGCCACCCGAGAGCGTGCCCGCCATCTGGTTGCGGCGCTCGGCCAGGCGGGGGAAGCGGGAGAACGCCAACGCGCTCGACGTGCGAGCGGGACGGGCCGCCGTACGTCATGAGGCGCAGGTTCTCGCGTCACCGTCAGGTTGGGGAAGATGCCGCGGCCCTCGGGCAGCGTGCACAGCCCGGCCCGGGCCAGGGCGTCGGGCGCAAAGCCGTTGGCGTGGCGCCCGAGCACGTGGAAGCAGCCCTTCGTCGGCACCATCTGGCCGCTGGCCACGCGCAGCGTCGTCGACTTCCCCGCCCCGTTGGGCCCGAGCAGGGCGAGGACCGAGCCCGTCGTCGACGGCCAGGTCGATGCCGTGCAGCACCTCGATCTGCCCGTAGGCGGCGTGGACGCGCCGGAGCTCGAGGACGGGCGGCAAGGGTTTGGCCGAGGGCGTGGGCGTGGCGTCAGCCATGCGTCCCCGCCGTCGCCACGACCGGCACGCCCGTTGCGGTCGGCGCGCCGTCCGCCTCTTCCTCGGGGTCGTCCGCCGACCCAGGTAGGCGGCGCGCACCCGCTCGTCGGAGCGGACCTCGTCGGGGGCGCCCACCATGAGGACCGCGCCGAAGTCGAGCACGTTGATCTGGCTGCAGACGCGCATGACGAGACCCATGTCGTGCTCGACCAGGAGGATGGCCATCCCGGCGTCGGCCAGCTGGCAGAGCAGGTCACCCAGCTCCTCGCTCTCGGTGTCGTCGAGGCCCGAGGAGGGCTCGTCGAGCAGGAGCAGGCGGGGCCGCGTGGCGAGGGCCCGGGCCAGCTCGAGCAGGCGCGACTGGCCGGTGGGCAGCGTGTCGGCCGCGCGGTTGGCCAGGTGCGACAGCCCGACCAGGGCCAGGACGCCGTCGGCGTTGGCCGCGGCGTCGGAGCGGTCGTGCGACCAGCGACGGCGGATCTCGGCGGCGGCCAGGACGTTCTCGCGCACCGACAGCGAGCCGAACACCTCGAGCCGCTGGAAGGTGCGGGCGATGCCCGAGCCGGGCCCGCTGGTGCGGCTTGAGCCCGCCCATGTCGGTGTCGTCGAAGGTGACGCGGCCGCCGTAGAGCGACTGCAGCCCGCAGATGGCGTTGAAGCACGTCGTCTTCCCCGCGCCGTTGGGCCCGATGAGGCCGGTGACCATGCCCGGGGCGACGTCGAGGTTCACGCCACGCAGCGCGTGCACGCCCCCAAATCGCACCTCAGCTTCCGCCACTCGCAGAAGCGCCATCGTCATCCCCCCCGTTGCGGTCGGGCCGGTTACCGGGCCTCCCGCGGCCTCGGCGCCTGATCTTTTCCCTGGTCGGACCAGGTATTTTCCGTCGAAAAGTAGAACGACTTCTCATTCGTGAGACTTACGGTCGCAATTTCGAGCCGTACCCGGCGAGCGGTACCCTCAACTCTCATGGAACATTCCATGGAAGAACGCCTCGCCGAGCTGGCGGAACGCAAGAGCGAGGCCCTCAACGCCGGGAGCCCGCGGGCGGTGGAGCGCCAGCACGCCAAGGGCAAGCTGACCGCCCGCGAGCGGATCGAGTACCTGCTCGACGAGGGGTCGTTCCAGGAGCTCGACATGCTGGCCCGGCACCGGGCCCACGGCATGGGGCTGGAGGACAACCGCCCCTATACCGACGGCGTCGTGACCGGCTTCGGCACGATCGACGGGCGCCGGGTCTGCCTCTTCAGCCAGGACTTCACCGTCTTCGGCGGTGCCCTGGGCGAAGTCTTCGCCGAGAAGATCCACAAGGTGATGGACCTGGCCGCCTCGACCGGCGTGCCGATGATCGGCCTCAACGACGGCGCCGGGGCGCGCATCCAAGAGGGCGTCGTCTCGCTGCACTCCTACGGCGGCATCTTCAGCCGCAACGTCGCCGCCTCGGGGGTCATCCCCCAGATCAGCGTGATCCTCGGTCCCTGCGCCGGCGGCGCCGTCTACTCGCCCGCCATGACCGACTTCATCTTCATGGTGCAGGGCACGTCGCACATGTTCATCACCGGGCCCGACGTCGTGAAGACCGTGACCGGCGAGGACGTCACGCTCGAAGAGCTCGGCGGCGCCATGAGCCACGCCACCAAGTCCGGCGTGGCGACATTCGTGGCGCCCGACGAGAAGGCGTGCCTCGACGAGGTGCGCCACCTGCTGTCGTTCCTCCCGTCGAACAACCTCGAGGAGCCGCCGCTCGAGCTGTCGGGCGACGAGCCCGACCGCCAGGTGACCGAGCTGATCGACTTCCTGCCGACGTCGCCCAACCAGCCCTACGACATGAAGAAGATCATCACCGCCGTGGTCGACGACGGCGAGTACCTCGAGGTGCACCGCCACTGGGCCATGTCGATCACGTGCGGCTACGCCCGCATGAACGGCCGGGTCGTGGGGATCGTGGGCAACCAGCCCGCCGTGCTGGCCGGCGTCCTCGACATCGACTCGTCGGAGAAGGCGTCGCGTTTCGTGCGCACCTGCGACGCGTTCAACATCCCGCTGCTGACCTTCGTCGACGTGCCCGGATTCCTCCCCGGCACCGACCAGGAGTACGGCGGCATCATCCGCCACGGCGCGAAGTTGCTCTACGCCTACTGCGAGTCGACGGTGCCGCGCATCCAGATCATCACGCGCAAGGCCTACGGCGGTGCGTACGTCGTCATGAACTCCAAGTCGATCGGCGCCGACCTGGCGTTCGCCTGGCCCTCGGCCGAGCTCGCCGTCATGGGCCCCAACGGCGCCGTCGACATCGTGTACCGCCGCGAGCTCGCCGAGGCGACCGACCCGGCGCAGCGACGCGCCGAGCTCATCGACGAGTACACCGAGCGCTACGCCAACCCCTACATCGCGGCCGAGCGCGGGTACATCGACGACGTGATCTCGCCGGCCGACACGCGCGCCGTCATCTGCCGCAGCCTCGACATCCTGGCCTCCAAGCGCGAGGAGCTGCCGCGGCGCAAGCACGGCAACGTCCCGCTGTGAGCGCCGCCACGAAGACGTCCGTGGCGGTTGCGCCGGCGCTCGCCCTCGGCCTGCGCCCGCCACCCGAGCCCGACCCGGCGGTGCTCGCCGCCATCACGTCGGCCGTGCAGTTGGCGTGGCCGCGCCCGCCCGCGCCCGACGCGCTGAACCCGGTGCACGAGGCCTGGCGCTTCAGCGGGCGCTGGTGGAACAAGCCGGTGCCGCTGCGCCGCGACCGCCCCTGGGCGCGCCGCTGACCGTCTACGTCGACGACTGGCGCCAGCGCGCCACGGTGCGCGGGCGGACGGACCGCTGGTCCCACCTGCTGGCCGACGACCCCGACGAGCTCCACGCCATGGCCGCCGCCCTCGGGATCCCCCGTCGCGGCTACCAGCACCACCGCCGCTCGGCGGCGCTGAACCACTACGACCTGCCCGAAACGCTCCGCCGGCGCGCCATCACGCTCGGCGCGGTGCCAGTCACGTGGCGTCAGATGGCGAGGCTCACGCGCGCGTGGCGCCGCGCTGGCGCTCCACCAGCCCCAGCAGATCCTCCATGATCTGGTCGAAGGAGTAGTCCTTGGGCGTGTAGACGGCCGCGACACCCTTGCCGATCAGCAGCTCGGCGTCCTCGGGCGGCACGATGCCGCCCAGCACGACGGCCGCCGTGCTGCCCGCGGCGCGCAGGCGGTCGAGGATGTCGGGCACCAGCTCGAGGTGCGAGCCCGACAGGATCGACAGGCCGACGAGGTCGACGTCCTCTTCGAGTGCGGCCGACACGATCTGCGCCGGCGTGAGTCGGATGCCTTGGTAGATCACCTCGAAGCCGGCGTCGCGTGCCGGCCACGGCGATCTGCTCGGCGCCGTTGGAGTGCCCGTCGAGGCCCGGCTTGGCCACCAAGAAGCGCGGCGGTCCGCCGGTGCGCTCGGCCAGCTCGCTGGACGCGGAGGCGGATCGGCTCGAGCTCTTGGCCGCGGCGGCCCACGCCACCGCTCACGCCCGTGGGGGCGCGGAACTCGCCGAACACCTCGCGCAGCGCGCCGGCCCACTCGCCCGTCGTGCCGCCGGCGTGGGCCAGGGCGATCGTGGCGTGCATGATGTTGCCGCCCGGCCCGTCGTCCTCGGCCACCCGCCGCAGGTCGTCGAGGGCGGCTTGGACCCGGGCGCCGTCGCGCTTGGCCCGCCATTGCTCGATCTCCGCGATCTGCTCGGCCTCGACGTGATGGTCGATCTTGAGGAAGTTGTCGAGGTCGTCGAGGAGCGGTGACGGCGCCGTCTCGGTGAACGAGTTCACCCCGATCACCTCGAGCTCGCCGCTCTCGATGCGCCGGACGCGATCGGCCTGGCTCCGCACGAGACGCCGCTTCAACTCGTCGATCGCCTCGAACGCGCCGCCGAGCTCCTGCACGTCGTCGAGCTCGGCGCTCGCCGCCTCGATCATCTCCTCCGTCTTGGTCTCGATGACCTTGGAGCCCTCGAAGATGTCGCCGTACTCGAGCAGGTCCGTCTCGAAGGCGAGGACCTGCTGGATGCGCAGCGACCACTGCTGGTCCCAGGGCCGGGGCAGCCCGAGCGCCTCGTTCCACGCCGGGAGCTGGATCGCCCGCGCCCGGGCGTCTTTGGACAGCGTGACCCCGAGCATCTCGAGGACGATCCGCTGCACGTTGTTCTCCGGCTGCTGCTCGGTGAGGCCGAGCGAGTTGACCTGGACGCCGTAGCGGAACCGCCGGAGCTTGGGGTCCTCGACGCCGTAGCGCTCGCGGCAGATGCGGTCCCACATGCGCGTGAACGCCCGCATCTTGCACGTCTCCTCGACGAAGCGGACGCTCGAGTTCACGAAGAAGCTGATGCGGCCGACCACGGCCGGCAGGTCGGCCTCGTCCACCTGGCCCGAGGCGCGCACGCCGTCGAGCACGCCGATGGCCGTCGCCAGTGCGAACGCGACCTCCTGGGTCGGGGTGGCCCCCGCCTCTTGGAGGTGGTAGCTGCACACGTTGATCGGGTTCCACTTCGGTGCGTGCTTGACCGCGTAGGCGATCGTGTCGACCGTGAGCCGCAGGCTCGGGCCGGGCGGGAAGATGTACGTCCCGCGGCTCAGGTACTCCTTGACGATGTCGTTCTGCGTGGTGCCGGCGAGCCGGGCGGGCTCGACGCCCATGTCCTCGGCGTGGGCGACGTAGAGGCCGAACAACCACGCCGCGGTGGCGTTGATCGTCATGGACGTGTTCATGTTCTCCACGGGGATCCCGTCGAGGAGCTCTTCCATGTGCCCGAGATGCGCGACCGGCACGCCGACCTTGCCGACCTCGCCCTCCGCCTCGAGCGCGTCGGGGTCGTAGCCGGTCTGCGTGGGCAGGTCGAAGGCGATGGAGAGGCCCGTCTGCCCGCTGGGCGAGGTTCGTGCGGTACAGCTCGTTGGAGGCGCGCGCCGTCGAATGGCCCGAGTAGGTCCGGATCATCCAGGGCGCGTCACGCTTGCGCGCCATCAGCTCACCTCCAGACGGTTCGGCGCACCGTCACCGGCGCCCGTCCTGTGTTCCCGCATTCGATGCTACCGGTTGTAGTCGTAGAAACCCTTCTTGGTCTTGCGCCCGAGTTGGCCCGACGTGACCAGCCGGCGCAACAGCGGGACCGCGGCGTAGTTGGGGTCCCGGTACTCCTCGTAGAGCGCATCCAAGATCGCCAGCGACGTGTCCAAGCCGACGAGGTCCAAGAGCGCGAACGGCCCCATGGGGAACCCGCACCCCCCTTTCATGGCCGAGTCGATGCCCTCGCGCGTGGCCACGCCCTGCTCAAGCAGGCGCACCGCGTTGTTGAGGTATGGGAAGAGCAGCGCGTTGACGATGAAGCCCGCCTGGTCCTTGACCTCGACGGCGTCCTTGCCGCACTTGGTGGCGAACTCGACGGCCGCCTTGACCGTGTCGTCGCTCGCGGTGATCGGCCGCACCACCTCGACGAGCGCCATGGCGGGGGCGGGGTTGAAGAAGTGCACGCCGCACACCAGTTCGGGACGCCCCGTCGCCATCGCCATCTCGACGACCGGCAACGTCGAGGTGTTCGTGGCCAGGATCGTCCCGGGCTTGCAGATGCTGTCGAGCTCGGCGAAGAGGGCCTTCTTGACCGCGAGGTCCTCGACGACCGACTCGATGACGAGGTCGACGTCGACCAGCTCGCCCAGGTGCGTCGTGGCGCTGACCCGGTTGGCGATCTCCTTCGCCTCGGCCTCGCTCCGCTTGCCCTTCTCGACCTGCTTGGCCAACGACTTCTCGAGGCCCGCCACCATGGCGTCCGCCCCGGCCTGGCTCCGGCTGCGCAGGACGACGTGGTGCCCGTTGGCGGCCGCCACCTCGGCGATGCCCGAGCCCATGATTCCCGAACCGACAATTCCCACCCGTGTGATCGACATGGGCGTCAAGGCTACCGGCCGGTAACCGCCGCAGTCGAAGCCGGGACCGTGCCGCTGGGCGTGCCAAAGTGGCGCCATGGACTCGACCGGCACGCTGGCCCTGGTGGGGGGCGACGAATGGACGGAGGGGTGCGACTTCGACGCCACCTTGTTGGCGGCGTCGGGCGGCACCGACGTCCTGGTGCTGCCCACGGCGGCGGCGTACCAGCACCCCGAGCGGGTGGTCCTGCGCGCCGCAGAGTGGTTCGCCCCGCTCGGCGCCCAGGTCGAGGGGCTCATGGTGGTGGACCGGCCCTCGGCCGAGGACCCCGGCATGGCGGCCACCATCGCGGGAGCCCGGTTCATCTATCTGGCCGGGGGCTCGCCCCTCCACCTGCGGGCCGCCTTGAAGAAGTCCGCCGTCTTCGACGCCCTGCGCGCCGCCTGGCTCGGCGGTGCCGTCGTGGCCGGCGCCGGCGCCGGCGCCATGGTGCTGACCGACCCGATGGCCGACCCTCGGGGTGGCGCGCTGACCCTCGGCCTGGGCCTGGTCGAGGGCCTCACGGTCGTGCCGCACTTCGGCGACGAGCACGACGACGCCCACGGCCAGAAGCTGGAGCGGACCGTCGCGATGGCTCCCGCCGCCCTGCCGGTGGTCGCCCTCCCCGCCCGCACGGCGCTGGTGCGCGACGGCGCGGGCACGTGGCGCGCCGAGGGGGTGGGGACGCCGGTCGTGTTCGTGGGCGGCCGGCCCACCGAGGGGCTCGCCGCCCTGGCGGGCTGAGGCCTGAGGCCTGAGGCCTGAGGCCGCTCAGTCCTTCTCTTCGATGGTGACGCTCTCGATGACGACGCGCTCCTTGGGCGAGCCCGAACGGGTGCCGAGGGCGTCGATCTTGGCCACGACGTCCTGGCCGCTGACGATGTCGCCGAAGAGCGAGTAGAGCGGCGGGAGCCCGACCCCGTCGGGGCCGCTGATCACGAAGAACTGGCTGCCGTTGGTGTTGGGCCCGGCGTTGGCCATCGCCAGGGAGCCCAGCTGGTAGCGGCCCGCCTGGGGGAGCTCGTCGGCGAAGCGGTAGCCCGGGCCACCCGACCCGCTGCCGGTCGGGTCGCCGCCCTGGAGCACGAAGCCCGGGATGATGCGGTGGAACACGATTCCGTCGAAGTAGTGGTAGCGCGCCAGGAAGACGAAGCTGTTGACCGTCTTGGGCGCGGCCAGCGGGTCGAGGTTGAAGACCATCGTGCCGTGCGACGTGACCATCGTCGCCACATACCGCTTGGCGGGGTCGATGATCGTCGGCGGCTCCTCGTCGAACTTCCGCTGCTGCGGGCTCGAGCCGTCGGGGTTGGGGGGCGTGGGCGTGGCCATGGCGGGCGACCTCAGGACGCTCGGGAGTCTCAGGACTCGTGGATGGTGACAGACAGGATGCGTTGCGTGACGTCGGGCGGGATGCCCGACGCCGACCCCTGCTTGTTGATCGTCTGGATGACGTTTTCCCCGGAAGAGACCAAACCGAACAACGGGTACGAGTTCGGCAGGCTCTCGCCCTGGGTGCCCGCCACGATGAAGAACTCGTTGCCGCTCACGCCCTTCGACGACGTGGCCATGGCGACCGAGCCCACGGGGTAGGCGGGCTTGGCGGCGGTGCCGGCGGGCGGCAGATTCTCCGCCGGCAGCGTGTAGTTGACCCCCCCGTTGCCCGAGTTCGTCTGCGACGCGCTCCCCGCCTGGTTCACGAAACCGGGGATGACGCGGAAGAACGTGTTGCAGTGGAAGTAGCCCTTCTGGGCCAGGAAGACGAAGTTGTTGACCGTCTTCGGCGCCGCCTGGGCGTTGAGGGCGATCGTGAACGTGCCGGCCGTCGTGTCCACGGTGGCGCTGTAGCTCTTCGTCGGGTCGATCGTCATGGCTGGCGCCGCGCTGTACGTCTGGTGGTTGGCCGGCGTCTTCACGCTCTCCGGGCAGCCGGCCTTCACGGCGACCTTGTTCGCGTCGGCCTGCAGCCGGGCGTTGGCGCTGGCGACCGTGGTCGACGTCGTCGTCGAGCTCGACTGGGACCCGACCGGCTTGTTATTGCTCGTGACGGCGTAGACGACACCCACGATGGCGGCGATCACCACCACGATGATGACGCCGTTACGGATCCGCTGGCGGCGCTGGCGCGCCTGGGCCTCGGCGGCCAGGCGCGCCTCACGGGCGGCGCGCTGACGGGCTCGCTTCTCGCTGGGCACGGGCGCAGACCCTACCCAATCGGCGGGGGGCGCTCCGATCGGCGAGCGGCCCGCGGGCCGGGCCCGCCGGCGTGGCGGTCGGCTTGGTGGAGGGCCCCAGGCCCCGAGGGCGTCGGCGGCGAGAGGGCCGGTCGCCAGTCGGTAGCCTCGTCCCGTGCCGCTGGTCGTCCAGAAGTTCGGAGGTACCTCCGTCGGCGACGCGGACAGGGTCCGGGCGGTTGCCGACCACATCGGCGGACGCGCCGGCAGGGCGCCGACGTCGTCGCCGTCGTGAGCGCCATGGGCAAGACGACCGACGACCTCATCCACCTGGCCAACTCGGTCAGCTCGACCCAGCCGCCCCGCGAGTACGACATGCTCGTGAGCACCGGGGAGCGGATCTCCATGTCGCTGCTGGTCATGGCGCTGGCCGACCTGGGGGTCGAAGGCCAGTCCTTCACCGGGAGCCAGGTCGGGATCATCACCGACAGCGACCACACGAGGGCCAAGATCAAGGAGGTCAAGGGCGACCGCCTCCGCGAGGCCCTGGCCGCCGGCAAGGTCCCGGTGGTGGCGGGGTTCCAGGGCGTCTCGGCCGAACGCGAGATCACCACCCTCGGCCGGGGCGGGTCCGACGCCACCGCCGTGGCGCTGGCCGCCGCCCTCAAGGCCGACGTGTGCGAGATCTACACCGACGTGACCGGCGTCTTCACCGCCGACCCGCGCATCGTGCCCGAGGCGCACCGGATCCCCCGGATCTCCTTCAACGAGATGCTCGAGATGGCGGCCACCGGCGGGCGCGTGCTCATGTTGCGTGCCGTCGAGTTCGCCCGGAACCACAATGTCCCGCTACACGTGCGCAGCAGCTTCACCTGGGAGCCCGGCACCTGGGTCGTCGAGGAGGATGCAGACATGGAGGAAGCCGTCGTCACCGCCGTGACCCACGACACCACCGAGGCCAAGGTGACCGTCAGCGGCGTCCCCGACCGGCCCGGGATCGCCGCCAGCCTGTTCCGCGCCCTGGCCGACAAGTCGATCAACGTCGACATGATCGTCCAGAACACCTCCACGCACGGGACCACCGACATCTCCTTCACCGTCCCCAACGACGACCTCGTCGGGTCCGTCGAGACGGCGCAGATGCACGCGGACGAGCTCGGCGCCTCCGGCGTGACCTCCGACGCCGACGTGGCGAGGGTCTCGCTGATCGGCGTGGGCATGCGGTCGCACCCGGGCATCGCGGCCACGATGTTCGAGACGCTGGCCAAGGAGGGGATCAACATCGACATGATCTCGACGTCGACGATCAGGACCTCGTGCATCGTGGCCGAGGCCGACGTCGAGCGGGCCGTCCGCAGCCTTCACGCGGCGTTCGCTCTGGGGTGATGGCGCCGAAAGCGCAGGCGACCCGTGTGCTGTGGCTGCTGCGGCACGCCAAGACGGTGACCGACCCGCCGCCGGGTGGCTCCGACTTCGACCGGGTGCTGGCGCCGCGGGGGCGCCGGGACGCCAAGGCGCTGGGCCGGCTGTTCGCCGGCGACGCGTCGGGCCTGGGCCCGGCACTCAAGAGCGTTGCGCTTCCCGAGGTGGCGCTCGTCTCGCCGGCCGCCCGCACGAGGGCCACGGCGGACCTCGTGCTGGCCGACCTGGACAAGCCGCCCGAGTGCCGGCTCTACGAGCCGCTCTACGGCGCCGACCCCGCCGAGGTGCTGGCGTTCGTCCAGGAGCTCGAGGACGACGTCGCCGCAGCCATGGTCGTGGGCCATAACCCGACGGCGCACGCGCTGTCCCAGGGGCTGCTCGCACCGCGCGACAAGAAGGGCCTGTCGTTGGCGGTGCGCACGGGGTTCCCCACGTGCGCGCTCGGCGTCTACGCCTTCAAGGGGGAACGCTGGTCCGACGTGGACGCCGGCCTGGGCAAGTTGGTCGCCATGATGGCGCCGCCCTACGTCGAGGGCTGACGCCGAACCTCGGCCGAGGCCCTAATGGCTAGCTGGCGACCCCCACGATCGGTGCGTTGAGCTTCGTGCCGCCGGTCGAACCGTAGAACGGCAGGCCGTTGGTGCCCGTCGGGAAGGCGAAGACGCCGCCGTCGGAGCCCGACAGGTAGTAGCCGCCCTGGACGACGGTCATCCCGACGATCGGCTTGTTGAGCGCGATGGCGCCCGTGGAGCCGTAGAACGGCGGCCCCGAGGGCCCCGTCGGGTAGGCAAAGATCCCGCCGTCGGAGGCGACGAGGTAGTACTGCCCCGCCGTCGTGGCGCCGATGCCGACGACAGGCTTGTTCAGCTTCGTGCCGCCGGTCGAGCCCAAGAAGGGCGCGTTGGGGCCGTAGTTGAAGACGCCGCCGTCGGACGCCACGATCCAGTAGCCGAGGCCGTTGGGTGACGACGCGATGCCGACCACCGGCTTGTTGAGCGTCAGGCTGCCGGCCGAGCCGTAGAAGCCCGCGTCGCCGAAGGCGAACACCCCACCGTCCGACGCCACGAGCCAGTAGCCACCGCCGTCGGGCGTCACCGCCATGCCGACGATCGGCTTGTTGAGCGGCTTGCCGCCCATGGAGCCGTAGAACTGGGCGGAGCCGTAGGCGAAGACGCCCCCGTCGGAGGCGACGAGGTAGTAGCCGTCGCCGGCGGGCATAGTCCCCATGCCGACGATCGGCGCGTTGAGGTGCGTCCCGCCGAGCGAGCCCAAGAAGGGGGCGCCGGTGCCGTAGTTGAAGACGCCGCCGTCGGAGGCCACGAAGCGGTAGCCGCTGCGGGTGATCGAGGCTGCGAGGTAATAGGGGAATTGGCCCGTCCCGGCGTTGGCCTCACCGACGGACAGACAGGCCCAGTCGCTCACGCAGCTCACGCCATCGGATATTTGAAACGGTGTCGGATTCGGATACTGCTGCACCGAGGCGGCCTGCCAGCTCGTGCCGTCCCAGTACGCCGCCGTGCTCGACTCGGCCTCGGTGCCGGCGGGGTTGTAGGAGCCAACTGCGGAGCATCCCGTCGCCGAGAAGCAGCTGACGGAGTTCAGGCCGTTCTCTGACCCCGTCGGTGCCCCCGCGGCGTTCGGGCTGCTCACGTAGGACCAGCCCTGGCCGTTCCACATCTCGGCGAGGGTCGTGAATGTGCTGCCCTCCGTGTAGTCGGGCGTCGCCTGGTCCCCCACGGCGGCACAAAAATCCGGCCCGATGCACGACACGCCGTACAGTTCGCTGGCTGGCTCGGGCGGCGCAGCAGCACCTGAGGTCGACGAGAGGGTCCACTGCGTACCGTTGAACGTCTCGAAAAGGACCGATTGCACGTCAGCTTCGTTGTCACCGACCGCCGCACAGAAGGTCGGAGCCGTGCAGGAGACGGCGTTGAGCTCACCGCCGCCTGGGTTGGCCGCCGACATGGGCGACCACGTCGACCCGTTCCAAGAGATGGCCCACGGATTGCTGTTCATACCCGGGGCGGGCCGGGAAGAGCCCACCGCGACGCACCACGTGGCACTCAGGCAGGACACACCGCTCAGCACCGTGTCGCCCGCTCCCGCTGGCGCCGCCACGGTGTCCGCGGTCCAGACCGACCCGTTCCAGGTCATCGCCACCGGGGAGTCCGGCGCACCGGAGCCGACCTCGGTCTCGCCAACGGCGGCGCAGAAGGCCACGCTGGCGCACGAGACGCCCTCGAGGAGGGCGAACTGATTGCTGCTGTAGCTGGGGCTGGGAACCGTCGACCACGTGGTGCCGTTGTACTGCTGGATCCATGGGAACTGTGGATCCGCCGGTCCCTGTTCGCCAACGCTCATGCAGAAGGCTGAGGACACACAGGACACACCCGTGCTCAGCACGTAGTGGGAGGGCGGCGTCCCCGTGAAGTTCAGCTGGTAGCTCGATGCCGTCACCGTGGGCGACACCGTGATGGCGGGACCCGTCGAGGCCGACGCCGGAGCGCTTCCCGACATCAGGAGCGTGAGCGGAGCGAAAACGGACAGCAGAACGACCGTCGCGCGGCGGACCCCGCTCGAGACACGCATGGAAGAGCTCCTCTCGCCAGCCACCTGATCGCCCCGAGCCGCATTCGGGCACCGACGACGATGCTCCGATCAACCGGGGCGTGCTTGAGAATGACACCGGCCGCAAAGCGCCGCCAGGGTCAAAAGTCCCCTGGCTGGTCGAAGTGGTGGGCGCGGTCTCCGATCGGCGGTCGCCGACTTAGAGCGCGGCGCAAGATAGCGGCGTCACCCTGCCCGCCACCGCCGCACAGAGCCACCGCCGCCGTGGACTGACCACGCCGACGCAGCTCGAGCAGCGCCGTGAGCGCCACCCGCGTGCCGGACATGCCGACCGGGTGACCCAGCGCGATGGCGCCGCCGTTCACGTTGACCTTGTCCTCGTCGATCCCGAGGTCCGCCACCGAGGCCAGGCCGACGGCGGCGAAGGCCTCGTTGATCTCGAAGAGGTCGATGCCGGCGAGGTCGGTGCCCGCCTTGGCGGCGGCCTTGAGGATGGCGCGCGACGGCTGGGTCAGCAGCGAGTTGTCCGGGCCGGCCACCATGCCGTACCCGACCACCTGGCCGAGCGGGGCAATGCCGAGCTCCTTGGCCTTGTCGGCCGACATCACGATGACGGCGGCGCCCCCGTCGGAGATCTGCGACGAGTTCCCGGCCGTGATCGTCCCGCTCTTGTCGAACGCCGGGCGCAGCGCGCCGAGCGACTCGGCCGTCGTGCCGGGGCGCACGCCCTCGTCCGTGTCGACCAGGATCGGGTCACCCTTGCGCTGGGGCACCTCGACGGCGACGATCTCCTCGGCCAGGCGGCCGTCCTTGATCGCGGCGGCGGCCTTCTCGTGGCTGGCGGCGGCGAACGCGTCCTGCGCCTCGCGTGAAACCTTCGCCGTGTTCTGGTTGTGCTGCTCGGTCGACAGGCCCATCGCGATGTGGTCGAACGAGTCGGTCAGGCCGTCGAACATCATCGAGTCGACGAGCGTGGCGTCGCCGAGGCGGAACCCGGCCCGTGCGCCCGGCAGCAGGTGCGGCGCCTGCGTCATCGACTCCATGCCGCCGGCCACGACGATCTCGGCGTCGCCGGCGCGGATCATCTGGTCGGCCAGGTAGATCGTGTTGAGGCCGGAGAGGCAGACCTTGTTGATCGTGTTGGCCGGGACGTTCATCGGGATGCCGCCCTTCACGGCAGCCTGGCGCGCCGTGATCTGCCCCTGGCCGGCCAGGATCACCTGGCCCATGAGGACGTAGTCGACCTGGTCGGGGGTCAGGCCGGCGCGCTTGAGCGCCTCGGCGATGGCGAAGCCGCCCAGGTCCATGGCCGTAAAGCTGCCCAGCCCGCCCGACAGCTTCCCGATCGGGGTCCGAGCCCCTGCGACGATGACGGCCTCAGCCATTCCCTGCACCTCCGGGTTGTCCACCGGTCTGGTTACCGACCGGAAACCACATCGTAGGCGGCCAACTATCGTCGGGTCACATGAGCGAGATCCTCGAAGCAGTCGTCGCCGGCGCGCCCGCCGAAGAGCTGGCCAAGCTCGAAATGCCCGACCACTACCGGGCCGCCCTGGTCAAGCGCAGCGAGGCGGACATGTTCGCCGGGATGGCATCGGCGGACAAGGACCCCCGCCAGTCCCTCCACGTCGAGGACGTGCCGCTCCCCGAGCTGGCCCCCGACGAGGCGTACGTGGCGGTCATGGCGTCGTCCATCAACTTCAACACCGTGTGGACGTCGATCTTCGAGCCCCTCCCCACGTTCGGCTTCCTCGACCGCCTCGGCAAGGAGGGGCCGTGGGGGGCCCGCCACGCCCTCGATTACGCCGTCGTGGGCTCCGACGCCTCCGGTGTGGTCCTGCGCACCGGCTCCCAGGTGCGCAACTGGAAGGTCGGCGACAAGGTCACCGTCCACTGCAACTACGTCGACGACCAGGACCCCTCGGCGCACGACGACTCGATGCTGGCCTCCAACCAGCGCATCTGGGGCTTCGAGACGAACTTCGGCGGCCTCGCCGACATCACGCTCGTCAAGGCCAACCAGCTCATGCCGAAGCCGGCGCACCTGAGCTGGGAGGAGGCGGCCATCAACGCGCTGTGCAACTCCACCGCCTACCGCATGCTCGTCTCGCACAACGGCGCCCGCATGAACCAGGGCGACAAGGTGCTCGTGTGGGGCGCCAGTGGCGGCCTGGGCAGCTACGCCGTGCAGCACGTGCTGAACGGCGGCGGCACTCCCATCGGTGTCGTCTCCTCACCCGAGAAGGTGAAGCTGCTCAACGACCTCGGTGTCGAGGCGGTGATCGACCGCAAGGCGGCCAACTACAAGTTCTGGGCCGACGAGCACACCCAGGACGAGTCCGAATGGCGACGCTTCGGCAAGGACATCCGCGGCCTCGTCGGTGGCGAGCCCGAGATCATCTTCGAGCACCCCGGCCGCCAGACCATGGGCGCCTCGGTCTTCGCCTGCAAGCGCGCCGGCACCATCGTGACGTGCGCCGCCACGTCGGGCTACATGATCGAGTACGACAACCGCCACCTCTGGATGAAGCTCAAGACGATCAAGGGCTCCCACTTCGCCAACTACCGCGAGGCGTGGGACGCCAACCAGCTCATCCGCGACGGCAAGGTGCTACCGCCCCTCTCCGCCGTCTACCCGCTCACCGAGGTGGGCGAGGCGGCGTACCAGGTCCACCACAACCTGCACGAGGGCAAGATCGGCGTGCTCTGCCTGGCGCCGGGCGAGGGCCTCGGCATCGACGACCCCGCCTTCCGGGCCAAGGTCGGCGAGGACCGCATCACGCTGTTCCGGAGGCACGGGGCGTGAAGGACCTGCTCACCGAGATCGACCACGTCGCCATCGCCGTCAACGACCTCGAAGCGGCCATCGCCTGGTACGCCGAGGTCTTCGGCGCCACCGTCGACCACCGCGAGAAGGTCGAGTCCGACGGCGTCGAGGAGGCCCTGCTCAAGGTGGCCGACTCCTACATCCAGTTGCTCACCCCGATCCGGGACGACTCACCGGTGGCGAAGTACCTGGCCTCCAAGGGCGAGGGCCTGCACCACGTCGGCTACCGCGTCGACGACTGCGCCGTCGCGCTCCAGTCGGTCAAGGACGCCGGCGGCCGCGTCATCGACGAGGCGCCACGGCCCGGCTCCCGCGGCACGACCGTCGCCTTCGTGCACCCGAAGACGTCGTTCGGCACGCTGATCGAGCTGGTGCAGGAGTAGCTCCGCCCGGGCGTCCGCCCGACCGCATTAGCGAGCCTTTCTCTGTCGAGCCACCGCGCCGGATCCGCCGGACCGGTTCCGGCGGCCGGACGGGGTTCCTCCCCAAGAGCCGTCGCGAAAAATAATTCGCACAGAATTTTCTGGTCGTATATGTGTGGACGCCGACACGAAGTCGCGCTGTATACGCGCAACGACGCATGTTTAGAAGCGTTGCGTTATTTCTTGCCCCAATTCATAAGGCGCAGGCCGTAGCTCGGGCCAAAAAAGAATCAGGGGTGTCTTGGAGCGCAGCGAGCGTCTGCGCATGACGTGATCGCCCCAAGGCGGTCCGCGAGGGACTCAGTCGCGCGGCCCGCGTCCAACCCGGTCGGGTCGTACTGCGGGGTCTGCCAGAAGATCTCGATCCGGCTCACCCGTCCATCGTCGTCGAGCCCGAACACGTACGCCTCTTGGAAGTGCAGCATCTGGGTCGGGTAGCCGAGGTGCTCGGTCACTCGTGCGAAAGCCGACGAGCCATCGGGCGCATACGTCACGATGCGGACGTCATTGTGGTAGTCGGCGGGCACCGCCTCTTCGAGCAAGGCGATGTAGCGGTCGCGCCCGGCCACGCGGTCCCCGAACGGCCCGACGCGTTCGACCTCGGGCGCCAGGACCCGTCGGAACGAGGCCCAGTCGCGTGCGGTCAGGTGTTCGAAGAACTGCTCGATCGTGCGGGTCACGTCGACATCGACGTCGACGTCATGTCACCCGCCGTGCCATAACCCCTGCTCATCACCCGCCTCCTCTCCCACGTCCAAAGTACACCCCAACGGACGTTTGACGACATGGGGAGAGAGTTGTCAGCCCGGCCCCACCGCCAGCACCCGCCCCGGGTTCGACGCCGCCACCCAGACCCCGGAGGCCACCGGTAGCAGCTGCCGCGGGTCCGTGGCGATGTTCAGCGCCTTGGACCCCGGCGTCGGCCACACCGTGCGCACCGTCTGCGCCGTGCCGTCGCCGAGATACACGTCGTCGCCCGCCACCCCGAGCGTCAGCGGGTCGCCGCCCACCCGGATCGTCTGCATCACCGTGACGCTCGTCGGCGACACCTTCGACACCGTCCCACCCGAGGAGTTCGCGACCCACACCGCGTCCGCGCCCGTCGCCACGCCGATTGGGCCCTGCCCGACCGTCACCGTCTTTTGCTGCGCGCCGGCGGCGCCGGCGGCGCCGGGCCCGGGCGTGACCCGCGTCAGCAGGTCGGTCGTGCCGGTCACCCACAGCGAGCCATAGCCCGCCGCTACGCGCACCGCGCCCCCCAGCAACTCGACGGGCGACCCCGCCGCGCCGGTCCGCACGTCGATCGGCGTGAGCTCGTTGTCCGCCAACGACGTCACCCACACGTCGTCGCCGAGCACGGCCATGCTCGTCGGCTCCGCCGGCACGGCGATGCTGCGCTGGACGACCAGCGTGGACGGGTCCACCTCCACCACCTCGTTGTCGACCGCGTCGGCGACCCACAGGTGCCCGTTCGCCAACTCCATCGCCACCGGCCGTCCCGCCAGGTGGATCGAGTGCCCCGCCTTGCCCGTGGCCGGGTCGAAGGCGATCAACAGATTGCGCAGGTCGTCGGTGACCCAGGCGGACACGCCGTGCTCGACCACCGACGACGCCGAGGGCAGCTTCAGGACCGTGTGCGACGACAGCGCCGAGTTCGCTGACGAAGACGACGTGGACGACGTCCCACTCGACCCCCCCTCGTGCACGGAGATGTGCGACGGGCCCGACGACCCGAGCAGCACCAGCGGCAGCGTCACGGCGCCGACCACGACCACGATCACCCCGAGCGCCACCCACGCCATCCGCCGGCGGCGGCGGTCCCACTGGCTCTCGCCCCCGCCCCGCCGCGAGCTCCGAGCGCGCTCGGCGCGGTCACGCCTGCTCTGCTCGAGCCGCCGCTGGCGACGGTTCTTCTGGGCCACCCGTGCGCCGCGAACCGTTAGCGGAGCGTGCGCTCCAGCAGCTCCAGCACGCGGGAGACCTGCTCGGAAACCGACCCTGAGCTGGGCGAAAGCACGAGGTCCGGCGCCGCCGGCGCCTCGTAGTCCGCGTCGATCCCGGTGAAGCCGGGCAGCTGGCCCGCCCGGGCCCGGGCGTAGAGGCCCTTCGGGTCGCGCCGCTCGCACTCCTCGAGCGACGTGTCGACGAAGACCTCGAGGAACGGCAGGCCGGCGTCGTCGTGCAGCATCCGGATCAGGCGGCGGTCCTCCTCGAACGGGCAGATCAACGCGATGAACGCGATCGTGCCCGACTCGGCGAACATGCGCGCCACCTCGCCGGCGCGGCGGACGTTCTCCTTGCGGTCCTGATCCGAGAAGCCGAGGTCGCCGTTGATGCCGTGGCGCAGGTTGTCGCCGTCGAGCAGGAAGGCGGGGCGCCCGCTCTGCACGTAGGCCTCCTCGACGCCGGCGGCGACGGTCGACTTGCCCGCCCCCGACAACCCGGTGAACAACACCGTCGCCCCCGCAGAGTCCAAAGCGGCGTAGCGGTCGGCGCGGGTCAGGCGGCCCCGGTGGCGCACGACGTTCGGGCTGGCGTGCGTCGTCGCCAGGACGCGGATGACGCCGGCCCCCGCCGTGGCGTTCGTCTGCGGGTCGATGACGATGAAGCTGCCCGTCGTGCGGTTCGTGCTGTAGTCGTCGACGAGCAGCGGCTCGGTCGTGTGGAACGACACGCGTCCGATCTCGTTGAGGTCCAACGACGACGCGCTGTCGTCACGGCGCAGGCCGTTCATGTCCAGTCGGTACTGCAGCGACTCCACTGTGGCGCGGACCGTCCGGGTCGAGTGCTTCAGCAGGTACGACCGGCCCACGGCCAAGGGGGCACGCTCGTCCATCCAGCACACGGTCGCCTCGATATCGTGCGAGTTGGTCGGCCGGTTGTTCGGCCGGCACAGCACGTCGCCCCGCGACACGGCGATGTCGTCCTCCAGCGTCACCACCACCGCCATCGGCGGGAACGCCTCGGGCACCGAGCCGTCGGCCGTCTCGATCGACGCGATGCGCGACGTCGTCCCCGTCGGCAGCACCAGCACCTCGTCGCCGGGGCGCAGGACGCCCGAGGCCACGGTCCCGGCGTAACCCCGGAAGTCCGGGTTGTCGGGCGTCTGGCTGCGGATGACGTACTGCACCGGGAAGCGCGGGTCGATGAAGTTCTCGTCGCTGCCGATGTAGACCGACTCGAGGTGGTTGAGCAACGGCGCCCCGCCGTACCACCACATGTTCTCGGAGCGCTGCACGACGTTGTCGCCCTTCAGCGCCGAGATGGGGATGAAGATGATGTCGTGGACGT
This sequence comes from uncultured Acidimicrobiaceae bacterium, assembly GCA_963783995.1. Taxonomy (GTDB): domain Bacteria; phylum Actinomycetota; class Acidimicrobiia; order Acidimicrobiales; family RAAP-2; genus Bog-473. The sequence goes on along the minus strand of CAWAPU010000004.1, from coordinate 169,993 downwards.
TGAGCCGGGCGGCGAACTCCATGAAGTCCGACTCGATCCGCTCGTACTGCGCGCGGTCCCAGTCGACCAGGTCCATCTTGTTGACGCAGACGACCATGTGGGGGACGCCCAACATGGAGGACAAGAAGGCGTGCCGGCGCGTCTGCTCGATCACGCCTTTGCGGGCGTCGATGAGGATGAGCGACACGTGCGCCGTCGAGGCGCCCGTCACCATGTTGCGGGTGTACTCGGTGTGCCCGGGCGTGTCGGCGATGATGAACTTGCGCTTGGGGGTGGCGAAGTAGCGGTAGGCGACGTCGATCGTGATGCCCTGCTCGCGCTCGGCCCGCAGCCCGTCGGTCAGCAAGGCCAGGTCCGTCTCGGGGTTGCCCCGCTGCTCGGACGTGCGGCGGATCGATTCGAGCTGGTCCTCGAAGATCCCCTTGGCGTCGTACAAGAGCCGCCCGATCAGCGTCGACTTGCCGTCGTCGACCGAGCCGGCCGTGGCCAGGCGCAGGAGCTCCATCAGAAGTACCCCTCGCGCTTGCGGTCCTCCATGCCGGCCTCACTGATCCGGTCGTCCGCCCTCGTCGCCCCCCGCTCGGTCAGGCGGGTCGCCGCCACCTCGTCGATCACGAGGTCGATGGTCACCGCGCTCGACTCGACGCACCCGGTGCAGTCGGCGTCGCCCACGGTGCGGAAGCGCACGGTCGCCTCGAAGGGCGTCTCGCCGTCCTCGAGCGCGAGATGCGGTCCGACGGCCATGAGCATGCCGTCACGCTGGACGACCGCTCGCCGGTGCGCCAGATAGATGGACGGCGTGTCGATCCGCTCGTGACCGATGTAGTTCCACACGTCGAGCTCGGTCCAGTTCGAGAGCGGGAAGACGCGGATGTGCTCGCCCTTGTGGTGCCGGGCGTTGTAGAGGTTCCACAGCTCGGGGCGCTGGTTCTTCGGGTCCCACTGGCCGTACTCGTCCCGGAAGCTGAAGATGCGCTCCTTGGCCCGCGCCTTCTCCTCGTCGCGCCGCGCCCCGCCGAAGACCGCGTCGTGCCCGCCCTCACGGATCGCCCGGAGCAGCGTGGGCGTCTGCAGGCGGTTGCGCGTCGCCCGCGGCGACGGGTCCTCGATCGTCCGCCCGGCGTCGATGTCGTCCTGCACGTAGGCCACGAGCACCTTGACGCCGAGCGCCGCGGCGTAGCGGTCGCGGAAATCGAGCACCTCGGCGAAGTTGCGGCCGGTGTCGACGTGCAGCACCGGGAACGGGATGGGCGCCGGCCAGAAGGCCTTGCGCGCCAGGTGCAGCATGACGATGGAGTCCTTGCCGCCCGAGAACAAGAGGACCGGGCGCTCGAACTCCGCCGCCACCTCGCGGAAGATGTGGACCGACTGGGCCTCGAGGGCGCGCAGGTGCGTCAGCCGGTAGCCCGAGTGCGGACCGGCGTCCGCGCCGTCGGGGTCGGTTTTTGCGCGTGCTGTGGGCACTCGACGCTCCCTCCAGGTACCTACCGAGAACGCCCCGCGGCGCTCTGACCCTACGTCTTCAGTGCAAAAACCCTAAACGGTCCCGGGGGTTGCCTCGGGCGGGGACGGCCCCGGTCGGCCCGCCGGGATCGTCCCGGGGGTACCGGCGCGGCCGTCCACCTATCGGACCTGGTCACGCACCGTTCCCGGCGCGCGGTTGGGCTGGGCGCGGGCCGAGGCCCGGCGCCGAGGTCGGGACTAGGCCCCGGCCCCGGCCTCTGCGGCACCGTCGGCCGCCGGCGGCTCCTCGGTCGAGGTCCCGTTGGTCCCCGTCGCGGCAGCGGCAGCGGCAGCTGCGGCTGCACCGCTGTCGATGATGGGGTTGCCGTAGGCGTCCTCGGCCGTCGGGGCGGCGCCGAGCCAGCTGGCGTCGATCGACGAGTCGAAGGGATCCTCGCTGCTGCCACCCTCGCCCATGTCACGCAGCCAGTTGGCCAGGTCTTCGGTGTCGGACTCGCCCGAGCCCATGGCCCAGAAGGGCATCGCCTCGGCGTCGGGCATCTCGAGTCGGATGTCCCGGTAGTGCTGCATGCCCGAACCGGCCGGGATGAGCTTGCCGATGATGATGTTCTCCTTGAGGCCGAAGAGCTGGTCGCTGCGGCCCTCGATGGCCGCCTCGGTGAGCACCCGGGTCGTCTCCTGGAAGGAGGCGGCCGAGAGCCAGCTCTCGGTGGCGAGCGAGGCCTTGGTGATCCCCATCAGTTCGGGGCGTCCCTCGGCCGGCACCTTGCCGTCCTCGACGAGCGTGCGGTTGACCTCCGCGTAGATCTGGTTGTCGACGCGCTCACCGGGCAGGAACGGTGCGTCGCCCGGCTCGGCCACGAGTACGCGGCGGAGCATCTGGCGCACGATCAACTCGATGTGCTTGTCGTGGATCGAGACACCCTGGTCGCGGTACACCTTCTGCACCTCCTCGACGAGGTACTGCTGCGTCTCGCGGATGCCCTTGACCTCGAGCAGCTCCTTGGGGTCCTTGGGGCCCTCGACCAGCGCGTCGCCGGCGGAGACCTCTTGGCCGTCGGTCACCTCGAGGTGGGCGCGGACAGCGACGAGGCTCGAGTCCTCGGTGCCGTCGTCGGCCACCACGGTGATGCGACGTCCGGTCTCCTCGTCCTCCACCCGGACGGCGCCCGAGTGGTGGGCCAGCACCGCGGCGCCCTTGGGCGTGCGGGCCTCGAAGAGCTCGACGACGCGGGGCAGGCCGTGGGTGATGTCCTCGCCGACCACACCACCGGTGTGGAAGGTCCGCATCGTCAGCTGCGTGCCCGGCTCACCGATCGACTGGGCGGCGATCACGCCGACCGCCTCGCCGAGCTCGATCATCGAGCCGGTGGCGAGCGAGAGGCCGTAGCAGGCCGCGCAGACGCCCTGCGGCGACTCACACGTGAGCACCGAGCGCGTGCGGATCCGGTCGATCGAGTCGTCGTCGCGCATGGCGGCGAGTATCTCGTCGGTCAGCAGCGTGCCCACGGGGTACGTGGTGCCGTCGCTCATCTTCACGTCCTCTGTGAGGAGGCGGCCGAAGGCGCGGGTCTCGAGGTAGTTGCGGTGCCCGGGACCGTCGGGCGCCACGCCCTCGATCCAGATGCCCCGCGTCGTGCCGCAGTCCTCGATGCGGACGATGAGCTCCTGGGCCACGTCGACGAGTCGACGCGTCAGGTAGCCCGAGTCCGCCGTGCGGAGCGCGGTGTCGGCGAGGCCCTTGCGGGCGCCGTGCGTGGAGATGAAGTACTCCAGGACCGAGAGGCCCTCACGGAAGGAGGACTTGATCGGGCGGGGGATCATCTCGCCGCGGGGGTTGGACACGAGGCCCTTCATGCCGGCGATCTGGCGGATCTGCTGGCTGTTCCCTCGGGCGCCCGAGTCCACCATCATGTCGAGCGGGTTGAAGGCGATCGTCGCCAGCTGGGCCTCCATGGCCCGGCCGACCTCGGAGTTGGCCGAGGTCCAGATCTCGATCTCCTTCTGGCGCCGCTCGTCGTCGGTGATGATGCCGCGCTTGAACTGCGTCTCGGCCTTCTCGGCCTCCTTCTCGTAACGGTCCAGGATGGCCGCCTTGTCCGGCGGCGTCTGGACGTCGTTGATCGAGATGGTCAGGCCCGACTGCGCCGCGAAGCGGAAGCCGAGCGCCTTGATGCGGTCGAGGCTGGCCGCCACCACGTGCTTGGGGTAGTTGGCCGAGAGCTCCTCGACGATCGTGCCGATCGGCGTGTTGCGCTTGCCGACGACGTCGTTGACGAACGCGAAGCCCTCGGGCAGCGCCTCGTTGAAGAAGACGCGACCCGGCGTGGTCACGAACCGGAGCGTGCCGGCGCCGTCGCCGTCGCCGTTGCCCTCGGTGCCTGATCCGCTGCCGTTGCCGTTCCCGTTGGTGCTCGGGCATCGGCACGGCGCCGGCCGCGGCGAGGCGGTTGGCGAGCGACGAGCCCGGCGTCGGGCGCAGCGTGATGGGGACCTGGAGCTCGACGTCGCCCGCTTCGAACGCGGCCTCGATCTCGTGCAGGTGGCGGAAGGCCCGACCCGCGCCCTGGCCGTCCTCGACGCCGAGCGTGAGGTAGTAGGCGCCGAAGACCATGTCCTGGGTGGGCACGGTGATCGGGCGCCCCGTGGCCGGCGACAGGATGTTGTTGGCCGACAGCATGAGCACGCGCGCCTCGGCCTGGGCCTCGGCGGAGAGCGGCAGGTGGACGGCCATCTGGTCGCCGTCGAAGTCGGCGTTGAACGCCGTGCACACGAGCGGGTGGACCTGGATCGCCTTGCCCTCGACCAGCACGGGCTCGAAGGCCTGGATGCCGAGGCGGTGCAGCGTGGGCGCACGGTTGAGGAACACCGGGTGCTCGCGGATGACGCCCTCGAGGACGTCCCACACCTGCGGCCGGCGCCGCTCGACCATGCGCTTGGCCGACTTGATGTTCTGGGCCAGCTCGGCGTCGACGAGCCGCTTCATGACGAACGGCTTGAAGAGCTCGAGCGCCATCAGCTTGGGCAGGCCGCACTGGTGCAGCTTGAGGTTCGGGCCGATGACGATGACCGAACGACCCGAGTAGTCGACGCGCTTGCCGAGCAGGTTCTGGCGGAACCGGCCCTGCTTGCCCTTCAGCATGTCGGAGAGCGACTTGAGCGGCCGGTTGCCCGGGCCCGTGACGGGACGCCCGCGGCGGCCGTTGTCGAACAGCGCGTCGACGGCCTCCTGGAGCATGCGCTTCTCGTTGTTGATGATGATCTCGGGCGCGCCGAGGTCCAACAGCCGCTTGAGGCGGTTGTTGCGGTTGATCACGCGGCGGTAGAGGTCGTTGAGGTCCGACGTGGCGAAGCGCCCACCGTCGAGCTGCACCATGGGGCGCAGGTCGGGCGGGATCACCGGCACGGCCTCGAGGATCATCGCCCGCGGGTCGTTGATGCGCCGGCCGTGGTCGTCACGCCGGTTGAAGGCGGTGACGATCTTGAGGCGCTTGATCGTCTTCTGGCGACGCTGCGCGCTGAGGGGGCGACGGCCGTCCTTGGCGTCGATCATGTCGCGCAGCTTGATCTCTTCCGCGTCGAGGTCGATGCGGTCGATGAGCTTGAGGATGTACTCGGCGCCCATGCCGCCCTCGAAGTACTCGTCGTAGCGCAGACGCAGCTCGCGCCAGAGCATCTCGTCCTCGATGATCTGGCGGCCGTGCATGCTCCGGAACTCGTCGAGCGAGCGCTGGGCGATCTCGACGTCCTCCTGGGCCCGCTCGCGGGCGGACTGGATCTCCTTCTCGACGGCGCGCTGGCGCGCCTTGATCTCGGCGTCGCGGGCGCCCTCGGCCTCGAGGGCCTTCAGCTCGTCCTCGAGCGCCTTGAAGCGGCGGTCGATGTCGAGGTCGCGCTTCTTCTCGATGTCCGCGATCTCCTCGGCCATCTCGTTCTCGAGCGACGGGAGGTCCTGGTGGCGCTTCTCGTCGTCGACCCAGGTGACCAGGTTGGCGGCGAAGTAGATGACCTTCTCGAGCTGCTTGGCCTTGAGCTCCTCGCGGGGCTCGGTGCCCATGAGCAGGTACGCCAGCCAGCTACGGGTGCCGCGGAGGTACCAGATGTGCACGACCGGGGCGGCCAGCTCGATGTGGCCCATGCGGTCGCGACGGACCTTCGAACGCGTGACCTCGACGCCACAGCGCTCGCAGATGATGCCCTTGAAGCGCACCCGCTTGTACTTGCCGCAGTAGCACTCCCAGTCCTTGGTCGGGCCGAAGATCTTCTCGCAGAAGAGCCCGTCCTTCTCGGGGCGCAGCGTGCGGTAGTTGATCGTCTCGGGCTTCTTGACCTCGCCGTTGGACCAGCCGCGGATGGAGTCGCCGGTGGCGAGCCCGATGCGCAGCTGATCGAAAGTGTTGACGTCCAGAGCCATTAGGAGAAGCTCCTCTCTGCGGCGCGCCGCTCGTCCTCTTCGTCCGAGCCGCGCTCATTGCGGCTGATGTCGATGCCCAGCTCCTCGGCGGTGCGGAACACGTCCTCGTCCAGCTCGTGCATCTCGATCTCACGGCCGTCCACGGCCAGGACCTCGACGTCGAGACAGAGCGACTGCATTTCCTTGATGAGCACCTTGAAGCTCTCGGGGATGCCGGGCTCGGGGATGTTCTCCCCCTTCACGATGGCCTCGTAGACCTTGACCCGTCCGAGCACGTCGTCGGACTTGATGGTCAGCAGTTCCTGCAGCGCGTAGGCGGCGCCGAAGGCCTCGAGGGCCCACACCTCCATCTCGCCGAAGCGCTGGCCACCGAACTGGGCCTTCCCACCCAGCGGCTGCTGGGTGATCATCGAGTACGGGCCGGTGGAACGGGCGTGGATCTTGTCGTCCACCAGGTGGGCCAGCTTCAGGATGTAGACGTAGCCGACCGAGATCGGGTTGTCGTACGCGTCGCCGGTGCGCCCGTTGTAGAGCGTGGCCTTGCCGTCCGTGCCGATGAGGCGCGTGATGTCGCCCGGCATCGCGGCGGTGCCGTCACCGGTCGACGCTGATGCTTCCCGTTACCGAACCGTCGCCGGCGCCATCCGGCGAAGTCCGTTCCAGTTCCCGTTGGCCGAGTCCGAGTAGAGCTCGCTGAAGACCTTCTGGATCGTCGGGTGGCTCCCGGCGTCATCGGCCTCGTCCCAGTGGGCACCGTCGAAGACGGGCGTGGACACCCACGCCGCCGGCTCGGTGCGCGGCCGCGTCTTGCGCGCCGCGCCGTCGCCCTTGGCCGAGGTCCCGACGCCGTCGTTGACCACGACGCCCTCCCAGCCGTGGCGGGCCGCGTAGCCCAGGTGCGACTCGAGCACCTGGCCCACGTTCATCCGGCTCGGCACGCCGAGGGGGTTCAAGATGATGTCGACCGGCGTCCCGTCGGACAGGTACGGCATGTCCTCGACCGGGAGGATCTTGGAGATGACGCCCTTGTTGCCGTGGCGGCCGGCGAGCTTGTCGCCCTCGGAGATCTTGCGCTTCTGGGCCACGTAGACGCGCACCAGCTGGTTCACGCCCGGCGGCAGCTCGTGCGACTCCTCACGGGAGAAGACGCGCACGTCGATCACCTTGCCGTACTCGCCGTGCGGCACCTTGAGCGAGGTGTCCCGCACCTCGCGGGCCTTCTCGCCGAAGATGGCACGCAGGAGGCGCTCCTCGGGCGTCTGCTCGGTCTCACCCTTGGGAGTGACCTTGCCCACGAGCACGTCGCCCGGCTCGACCTCGGCGCCCACGCGGATGATGCCGCGCTCGTCCAGGTCGGCCAGGATCTCCTCGGAGAGGTTCGGGATGTCCCGGGTGATCTCCTCGGCGCCCAGCTTGGTGTCGCGGGCGTCGACCTCGTGCTCCTCGATGTGGATGGACGTCAGCACGTCGTCGCGCACCAGGCGCTCCGAGAGGATGATGGCGTCCTCGTAGTTGTAGCCCTCCCACGGCATGAAGGCGACGAGCAGGTTCTTGCCGAGCGCCAGCTCGCCGTTGTGCGTCGACGGGCCGTCGGCCAGCAGGTCGCCCGTCGTCACGCTCTGCCCCTCGGCCACCAGGGTGCGGTGGTTGATGCACGTGTTCTGGTTGGAGCGGCGGAACTTGGACAGCCGGTAGACCTTGCGCCCGAGCGCGGTGCCCAGGCGGTCCTTCTGGCCCGGGGCGTACTCGACGGTGATGGAGTCGCCGCTGATCTCGGTGACGGTGCCGTTGCCCTCGGCCAGGACGACGTCGCCCGCGTCGCGGGCGGCACGGGCCTCCACGCCGGTGCCGATGTACGGCGCCTCGGGGACGACCAGCGGCACGGCCTGCTTCTGCATGTTGGCGCCCATGAGGGCCCGGTTGGCGTCGTCGTGCTCGACGAAGGGGATCAGCGCGGTCGAGACCGAGACGATCTGCTTCGGCGAGACGTCCATGAGGTCCACCTCGGAGGGCGGCACGAAGTCGATCTCCGACGTGGTCCCGTAGGAGCCGCCGACGGAACCGACGCGCACGCCGGTGCCTTGCGGGCCACGGCGCACGAGGACGCGGTCCTCGGTCAGACGGCCCTCGGCGTCGACCTGGGCGTTCGCCTGGGCGATGACGTGCTCCTCTTCCTCGTCCGCGGCGTAGTAGCTCACCTCGTCGGTGACCCGGCCGTCGACGACCGTGCGGTACGGCGTCTCGATGAAGCCGTACTCGTTGACCCGGGCGTAGGTGGCCAGGGCACCGATCAGGCCGATGTTCGGGCCTTCGGGCGTCTCGATCGGGCACATGCGGCCGTAGTGCGACGTGTGGACGTCTCGCACCTCGAAGCCGGCGCGCTCACGCGAGAGGCCGCCTGGCCCGAGGGCCGAGAGGCGGCGCTTGTGGGCCAGGCCCGACAGCGGGTTGTTCTGGTCCATGAACTGGCTCAGCTGCGACGTTCCGAAGAACTCCTTCACCGCAGCGACCACGGGGCGGATGTTGATGAGCGTCTGGGGCGTGATCGCCTCGACGTCCTGGGTGGTCATGCGCTCGCGGACGACCCGCTCCATGCGCGACAGACCGACGCGCACCTGGTTCTGGATGAGCTCGCCGACCGAGCGGATGCGGCGGTTGGCGAAGTGGTCCTGGTCGTCGATGCGGTAGGTCGACTCGCCGTCGGCCATGTGCAGCGCCAGGTGGAGCATGTACGTGGCCGAGGCCAGGATCTCCGAGGGGCTGAGCACCGACTGGTCCGGCGCCGGCTTCTCGATCTCGATCCCGAACAGCTCGGAGAGCCGGTCGATCTCGGGGCCGAGCTTGCGGTTCAGCTTGTAACGGCCGACCCGGGTGAGGTCGTAGCGCTTCGGGTTGAAGAAGGCGTTCTCGAAGTAGACGCGGGCGGCCTCGGCCGAGAGCGGCTCGCCGGGGCGGGCGCGCTTGTAGATCTCGAGGAGGGCCTCCTCACGGGTCGGGGCGAGGTTGCGCTCCTTCTCCCACTGGCCCTCGAGGAAGTCGAAGTGCCGCACGAAGCGGTCGAGGAAGGCCTCGTCGCCGTAGCCGAGGGCGCGCAGCAGCACGAACAGGGAGAGGCGGCGCTTGCGGGCGACGCGGCAACCGGCCGTGACGTCCTTGCCGGGCTTGGCCTCGATGTCGAGCTCGATCCACTCACCGCGATAGGGGTGGATCGTCCCGGTGAAGACGGTCTTGGCGTCGCGGCCGGGCTGGAAGATGACGCCCGGCGAGCGGACGAGCTGGGACACGACGACGCGCTCGGTGCCGTTGACGATGAAGGTGCCGCGGTCGGTCATCATCGGGAAGTCCCCCATGAAGACCGTCTGCTCCTTGATCTCACCGGTCGTGGCGTTGAGGAAGCGGGCGCGCACGAACACCGGCGCCGCGTACGTCATGTCCTTTTCCTTGCACTCCTCGACGGAGAACTTGGGTGGCGGACGCAGGTCGGCGTCGGTCGGGTCGAACTCGAGCTCGAGGCTGAGTTGACCGGTGAAGTCCTCGATCGGACTGATGTCGTGAGAACGCTTCCGCGAGGCCCTTGTCGAGGAACCACTGGAACGAATCGCGTTGGATCGCGATCAGGTCAGGGAGCGGTAGGGCCTCATTGATGTTGGCAAAGGAGACGCGTTCGGGGCTGCGGGACCGTGAAGACAACGGTCAACACCTCCAAGGAGAAAAGACGGCGGGCTGAGGACGGATGACGGGTACGTACTGGGACGACGGGCGGGCGGGACGGGGGCGAGTGGGTGGCTACGAGGGCTGCCGGGGCGCGCACCGGCCCGCAAGAATTACGGGTCCAAGCACACGGAGACGCACGGCAACCGTGCATCTTACCGTGAGGCGTGCACGATCACAACCCCTTCGGGCCGCGGAGGCCTACACGGGCTGCGCCCGGGGTCCCCGACAGGGTAAAGGTGCCCCCCTCCCTCGTCAAGGACCCTCGCCAACCAGGCATCGTGCCTGGTCAGAGCGCTCTCCCCAAAATGCCACCCCGACGGCACCTCTCGCTTCTGGGAAACGACCGAAGACAGCGCCTCACTCGCGGGCGAAGCGAGTAGCCGGTCCCCTAGGCAGACCGGGGAGTCGGCGGGCCCTCGACCCAGAGGTCGGGACCCGCAGGCCCGCTCCGGCTACTTGACCTCGACGGTGGCGCCGGCGCCTTCGAGGGCTGCCTTGGCCTTGTCGGCGTCTTCCTTGTTGACGTTCTCGAGGACAGGCTTGGGGGCGGCCTCGACCAGGTCCTTGGCCTCCTTGAGACCCAGGCTGGTGAGTGCGCGCACCTCCTTGATGACCTGAATCTTCTTGTCGCCCGCCGCCGAGAGGATGACGTCGAACGTCGACTTCTCCTCTTCGGCCCCAGCGCCGTCGCCACCGGCAGCCGGCGCCGCCGCAGCGGCAACCGCCACGGGGGCGGCCGCGGTCACGCCGAACTTCTCCTCGAAGTCCTTCAACAGCTCGCTCAGCTGGATCACCGACAGCTCGGCGATCCCGTCGAGGATCTCTTCCTTGGTCAGGGTTGCCATCTCAGTGGCCTTCCTTTCTTTACCTTCGGTCTTTTGTTTGGGTCGATCTCTTGTGGAGGGGGGTTACTCGGCGGCGGGCTCTTCGGCCGCCGCCTCCGCCTCGGTGGTGTCCGCCGCCTCGGCGTCAGCGCCCGTGCTCTCTGCGGCCTCCGTCGGTTCCGCCGCTGCTTCCTCGGCGGCCTCGGGTGCGGCGGCCTCGGGTGCGGCGGCCTCGGCGGCCTCGGGTGCGGCTGCCTCAGCCGAGTCGCGGCGCGTTGGGCGCAGCGGCCTCGTCGACGCCGCCCTTCTCCTCGATCAGCGCAGAGATCCCGTACGCCAGGTTCTGCGGGATCGCCTTGAGCAGGCCGGCCAGGTTCTGCAGCGGCGCCGCCAACGCGCCGGCGAAGCGGGCCAGGAGGACCTCGCGTGGCGGCAAGTCGGCCAGCGCGGCCAGATCCGAGGTCGAGAGCAGCGAACCGTCGGCCAGGCCGCCCTTGATCACGAGGTGCGGGTTGGCCCGGGAGAAGTCGCGCAGCGCCTTGGCCACTGCGCTGATGTCGCCCTGGACGAAGGTCAGCGCGCTCGGCCCGCTCAGGTACTCGGAGAGCGGCTGGTACTCGCCGCCGTCGATGGCCCGGCGCACGAGCGTGTTCTTGAAGATCTTGTAGTCCCCGCCGACGGCGGACAAGGCGTGACGGAGATCGGCCAGCTCGGCCACGGTCAGGCCGCGGTACTCGCTGACGATCGACGCGTCCGAGGCGCTCAGGCGCGTCTTGACCTCGTCGACGACCTCGACCTTGTGCGGCATCTGTGCGTTCTGCGTTGCCATCGGTTCCTCCACCGGGATCAGGTGCCCGGAAGCGGGCCAGGGATCTCCGGCGTGCGACGGCGCAGAAGGGCGGGAGCCGGACTGCTAAGTGTCGCCTCGTCAGGCCGGCCCGGTGGGCCGTTTCAGCACCCGGAGGTGCACCGGAGGTCTCTGGCGTTCGGATTCAGTGCCCGGGCGCCCTCAGGCGGCGAGCTGTGCGGGAAATGGTAGTACGAGTCGGGCGCCCGTCCCGTCGGGCCCGGCTCAGGCGGTGGCGGCGAGCTGCTCCTCGTCGACGGCGCGGGCCTTGGCCGGGTCGATGTGGATGCCCGGGCCCATGGTCGTCGACACCGTGACCGAGAGGAAGTAGCGCCCCTTGGCAGCCGCCGGCTTGGCCCGCTGGAGCTCCTCGACCACGGCGCGGATGTTCGCCATGAGCTGGTCGTGGGTGAACGACGCCTTGCCGACGCGCAGGTGGACGTTGCCCACCTTGTCGGTGCGGTACTCGACGCGGCCACCCTTGAACTCGGTGACGGCCTTGCCCACGTCGGTCGTGACGGTCCCGGTCTTCGGGTTGGGCATGAGGCCTCGGGGGCCGAGCACGCGGCCGAGCGAGCCCACCTGGCCCATGAGGTCCGGCGTGGCGATGGCCACGTCGAAATCGAGGAAGCCGCCGTTGATCTTGGCGACCAGGTCCTCGGCGCCCACCACGTCGGCGCCGGCGTTGCGGGCCTCGGTGGCGGCGTCGCCGTTGGCGAACACCGCGACCCGGTTGGTCTTGCCGGTGCCCTCGGGCAGCGACAGGGTGCCGCGGACGATCTGGTCCGCCTTGCGGGGGTCGACGCCGAGGCGCACCGCCAGCTCGACGGTCTCGTCGAACTTGGCGCTGCTCATCTCCTTGAGCAGGTCGACGGCCTCGCTGAGCCCGTAGAGCTGCTCGCGGTCGACCTTGGTCAGGCTGTCCTTGTACTTCTTCCCGTGCTGGGTCATCGCATCTCTCCTCTGCGCGTCCTCAAGCCGTTAGCCGGCGACCTTGATGCCCATCGAGCGAGCCGTGCCGGCGACCTGCTTCTTGGCCGCTTCCAGGTCCTCGGTGTTCAGGTCCTTGAGCTTCGTCGTGGCGATCTCGGCCAGCTGGGCGTCGGTGATCGTGCCGACCTGCTCGCGCCCGGTCGTGGCGGCACCCTTGTCGAGGCCGGCCGCCTGTGCGCAGCAGCACCGGCGTCGGCGAGGTCTTGAGGACGAACGTGAACGACCGGTCCTCGTAGATCGTGATCTCGACGGGGATGACCTGGCCGCGCATGCTCTCGGTCGCCTGGTTGTACTGCTTGCAGAACTCCATGGTCTGCACGCCGTGTGGCCCGAGCGCCGTGCCGACCGGGGGCGCGGGGGTGGCGGAGCCGGCATCGAGCTGGATCTTGACCACGGCGAGCACCTTCTTCTTCGGTGGCATCGTCTGTACTCCTTCTTCTTTCGTTCTTTATTAGGTAAAGCGTCTTTCGCCGACGCTTTGTTCCAACGGTGCCGGCGGTGCCGGCGGTGCCGGCGGTGCCGGTGCGCCGACTAGAGCTTGGCGACCTGGCTGAATTCGAGCTCGACCGGGGTCTCCCGGCCGAAGATGTTGACCAGGACCTTGAGCTTGAGCTGGTCCTCGTTGATCTCGGAGATCTGGCCCGAGAAGTCGGCGAAGGGGCCTTCCTTGACCCGCACCGTCTCGTTGACCTCGTACTCGAGCCGGGCCCGCGTCCGCTTGGGCGCCGCGCCGGGCACGCCCTCGGCCTTGACCTGGAGGATGTTCTCCACCTCGCGGCGCGACAACGGCGTCGGCTTGGTGCCGGGCCCCACGAAGCCGGTCACGCCCGGCGTGTTGCGGACGGCACCCCACGTGTCGTCGTCGAGGTCGCAGCGCACGAGCAGGTAGCCCGGGAAGACCTTCTTCTGGACGGTGACCTTCTTGCCGCCCTTGAACTCGTCCACGTCCTCCATCGGGATGACGACCTCGAAGACCCGGTCCTCGAGCCCACGGGAGGCCACGACGTTGCCCATGTTGGAGCGCACCTTGTTCTCGTAACCCGAGTAGGTGTGCACGACGTACCAGCGGCCGGGGCGGTCGTAGGGACTCTCGACCTCGACGACCTCTTCCTCTTCCTCGTCGTCGTGGCCCCACCCACCGAGCTCCACGGGCTCGTCGCTGGCGGAGGCCCCGTTGCCGGTGGCGTCGAGCACGAGGTCCGGCTCGTCACTCGCCGCGGGCGACGCCGCGACTTCCTCTGTTTCGGTGGTTTCGAGCACGGCGTCTTCCACGATCTCCTCTGCGACCTCTTCTGCGACGTCCTCCGAGGCCTCTACGGTCACGGCCTCGGCGATCTCCTCGACCACCGCGTCGGAGGCCGCGTCGTCCGCGACCGCCTCGGCGACGTCTTCCTCGTCGGCGCTCGCGAGGGCTTCTTCTGCTTGGGTGTGCGACATATCGGTCATGGGGGCTACTTCGTGAAGAGGAGGGTGACGAGCTTCCCGAACGCCAGGTTCAGGACGAAGATCAGGCTGATCATGATGGCCAGGGTGACGAAGACGACCGTCGTGTAGTTGATGAGCTCCGCGCGCGAGGGCCAGGCGACCTGGCGCATCTCGTCGCGGATCTCGCGGACGAACTGTGCGGGCGTCGAGCGGCGCCGGACGGGCGCACCACCCTTGGTCTGGCGGGGCGTCCGTGTCTGCTGTGCGGGCGCGCGCTTGGTGGACGGAGAGCCGTCGGCCTCCATCTGACCTTGGCGCTGCATCAAGCGCTTCGTCTCGCGGTTCACGGGTCTTGCCTCACGTACTTCGTTCGATGTTCACGTCCGGGGCAGGGCAGGAGGGACTCGAACCCCCAACCGCCGGTTTTGGAGACCGGTGCTCTACCAGTTGAGCTACTGCCCTCGGTGGGGTTGCCTTCAGTTGCCGTCGGGCAGGTGGTTCCTCCCCCTGACCTGGGGAACGGCCTGCCAGAGTAGCACCGGCAGGGTCGGATCGGCTCAGCGGGTCTCCTTGTGGAGGGTGTGCTGGCGGTCCCAGCGGCAGTACTTCTTCATCTCGATCCGCTCACGGTCGTTGAGCTTGTTCTTGGTCGTGATGTAGTTGCGCCGCTTGCACACCTCGCAGGCCAGCGTGACCTGGACCCTCTTCTCGTTCTTGGCCATCTTGAATCCTTCCTGGTGGGACAACCCTGGGCATCTCGCCCCGGGCCTGGTAGCGGCGGCGGGACTCGAACCCGCGACAACACGATTATGAGCCGTGTGCTCTGACCAACTGAGCTACGCCGCCAAGGGCGAGCCCCCGGTGGGGATTGAACCCACGACCCCCTCCTTACCATGGAGGTGCTCTGCCACTGAGCTACAGGGGCGCCGCGGGTACGCGCCGCGAGCGGTCAATGATAGCCAGGGCACGGCGCAGGCCGCCTCCGCTCCCCTGGTTTCGCACCTTCAATATTACCATCGGCGGATGCGGATCCGACTGGCGGAGCTGGCCGACGCCGAGGCGATCCGGACCATCTACAACGCCGAGGTCACCGACAGCACCAACACCTTCGACATGGTGCCCCGCACCCGGGCCGAGCAGGAGGCCTGGGTCCTGGGGCACAGCGGGGTCCACCCCGCCGTCGTGGCGATCGAGCTGCCCGGCACGGGCACCGACGGCCTGTCCGGCGCCAACGGGGAGATCGTGCTCGGCTTCGGCTCGCTCTCCCCGTTCCGGGAGCGCTCGGGCTACTCGGCCACGACCGAAAACTCGGTCTACGTCGACCGGTCGCAGCGGGGCCGGGGCGTGGGGCGAGCCCTGTTGGCCGAGCTCTTGGTCCTGGCGTCCGCGCACGGCTTCCACACGGTCATCGCCCGCATCGCTGGGCACAACGAGACGTCCATCGGGCTGCATACGGCCGCCGGCTTCGAGCTGGTCGGGGTCGAGCGTGAGGTCGGGCGCAAGCACCGCCAGTGGATCGACGTGGTGGAGCTCCAGAAGCTGCTCTGAGTCGGATTAGCGGCCGGCGACGACGGCGTGGCGTGCCGGCCGTGGGCCTCAGGACTCGAGCACCGCGCCGGCCGCGGACGGCTGCCCGGCCAGGCCGGGCAGCCGGGTGCGATCGAGGCGCCACGACGTGGTCCAGTTTCCGAGCGGGACGATGGCGACGGCCCAGAGCACCATGACGGCCAGGACCATGCTGGCCGGGTCGGTGTGGACGAGCTGGTTCAACAGGTCGGCGCCGCCGGTCAGGCCGATGAAGGGGGCGACCGTCGAGATGCCGAGGATCGCCCAGAGCAAACGCCCGGTGGCCACCGGGGCGAGGATGATGACGCCCCACGTGAGGTACCACGGCTGCACGACCGGGCCGAGCACGACAAAGGCCAGCATCGTGATGCCGAGCGCGGTGAGCACGCCCATGCGCTCGCGATGGCGCAGGCAGTAGAGCGCGATGGCCGCCGCGGCGACGAGGCCGATGGCCCGGGTCAGCGTCAGCACGCCGGCCAGGCTCACGCCGATGCCCATCACGTGGGCCGAACCGCTGATGGCGAGACCGATCGCGGTGGCCGGCGCCATCCAGGAGCGGACCGTCCCCGGTGTGCCGAGGTTGGCGATCCAGCCCCAGCCGAGCCCGGACGCGAACGACAGCGCGCCGAAGACGACGAGGGTGATCCCGCCGGCGCGCACGAGCATGCGGAAGCGATCGCGCCATTCGGCGTCCGTGCCCGCCCAGTCCCACGCGATGTAGACGATCCCGATGGCAGCCGGCACCTTGATCGCCGCCGCCAACGCGCACAGGACCACCCCCCAGACGGGATGGCGCGACCGGGCGGCCGTCACGCCGGCGAGGAGCAGGCCGACCATCAACGCGTCGTTGTGTGCGCCGCCGACGAGCGCGAGCAGCGTCAGCGGGTTCAGCACGGCCAGCACGAAGGCGGGGCCGGCGTCGCGGCCGAAGGAGCGGGCGAGCTTGGGGATGCAGTACGCCATGAGCGCGACGCCTGCCACCGACTGCACGCGCAGCAGCAGCACCGTGATCAGCGCATGGTGCAGGCTGAGCGAGGCCGACCACCCCGCCAGCATCAAGAAGAGCGGCCCGTACGGCGCCGGGGTGTTCAACCACAGGCTGTCGACGCCCGTCACGTACGGCCCCGAGCCGAGCGTGCCGGGCCCGTAGTGATACGGGTTGATGCCGTGGCTCATCATCTCGCCCTGGGCGGCGTAGGAGAAGACGTCGCGGCTGAACAGTGGTGCCACTGCCAGGAGCGGCAGGATCCAGAGCCCGAGCATGTAGGCGAGGTGCCGGATGGGCACGTTGGGCCGCGCCCGCAACGTCTGGTACAGCCCGAACCAGACGCGCACGAAGAGGACCATGCCGCCGTAGACGGCCACCACTCCGGGCAGCATCCACGCCGTCGTGGGCCACGTGGTGACGCCGAAGAACCATGTCCCGCTGTCGTAGAGCTTGAAGGGCGAGCTGGGCAGCGACGCGCCGATGCAGATCGACAAGACGGCGACGAAGCCCAACAGCGCGGGCCGGCGCAGGAAGGTCCAGTCGCCTTCGACGGCCGGCTCGGCCTCGACCCGCTCGGTCAGCGCGCCGCGCGGGGTGAGCCGGAGGCGCAACGCGTCGGCGCGCATCGAAAGCCGGCTGAGGCGCGGGCCTACACGGTCGAGCACCTGCGTTTGGGGGGACTCCACGCTGTCGTCCACTGGTGCAGTAAGCCTCGCTCGTAGGGGTCGGGCGCCAGGACCCGGCTAGGGGGTCGGCCCACGCTTGGGGAGCGTGTGGCCGCAACCGATCTGAAACAGCATTGTAACGGCCCCCCTGGGGGTGACCAAGGCCGGGCAGCACCACATTTCGCTCACCTGGTAGCACCCCCGATTGGCCAGCGACAACGCCGGCTGGGATTGCGTGGGCCGGGAAGGATTCGAACCTCCGTAGGTATCAACCGACAGGTTTACAGCCTGTTTCCTTTGGCCACTCGGACACCGACCCGCAGCCGGCGAGATTAGCCCGCCCGCGCACCCCGAGGGCACGAGGGGGGCCGCCGGTAATCTGAGGTCATGCCCACCTTTGACATCGTCTCGGAAGTCGACATGCAGGAAGTCCGCAACGCGGTCGACCAGGCGAACCGGGAGGCGGCCACCCGGTTCGACTTCAAGAACACCGACTCGGAGATCGAATTGGGCGACAACGACCTCGTGCTGCGCTCGTCCACCGAGGACCGCCTGCGGGCGCTCCGCCAGGTGCTCGACGAGAAGCTGGTCAAGCGGCAGGTATCGCTGAAGGCGCTCGACGCCGCCAAGGTCGAGGAGGCCCAGAAGGGCACGGTCCGCCAGCACATCGCCATCCGGGCCGGCATCTCCTCGGACCACGCCAAGAAGCTCAACAAGTTCATCAAGGACCTGGGGCTCAAGGGCGTGTCCTCGCAGACCCAGGGCGAGCAGCTGCGCGTCTCGGGCAAGAAGCGCGACGACCTCCAAGAGGTGATCGCCAAGTGCAAGGCGGAGGATTTCGGGATCCCGCTGCAGTTCAACAACTTCCGGGACTGATTCCTCGCCGCACCGGCGGCGCGTCCCGGGTGGCTCAGTCCTCGTCGGAGGAGCCTGCAGCGACCTTCTCGGCGTGATGCTCGTCGTACTCGACGGGGTCGATGTGGAAGAGCTTGTTGTAGATGACGAACTTCACGATCCACAAGATGGCGAAGGAGAAGAGGTTCGCCCCGTTCACCAGGAGCGTCGTGGTGCCGTGACCGAGGCCGTGGTCCCGGGCGAAGTCGCCGGCCAGCCAGACGGCCAGGCTCGAGAAGGCCAGCCCGATGAACGAGAGCACCCAGAAGGGCACGACCTCACGCCACAGGTGTGACTTCCCGCCCTTGCCCCACACCCACTTGCGGTTGAGGTAGTACGACGGGATCGTGGCGAGGACGTTGGCCAGGATGTTGGCCGGCACCTCGGACATCACCCGCCACACGCCGAAGACCATGAACAGCGTGACCTGCGACACGATCGTCGAGATCACCGAGACGCCGGCGTACTTGATCAGCTTGACGCTCGAGGGGTGGGCGATCACCTGGCGGATGCGGACGGCCATCGGCTCGTCGGACGACCAGATGTGCTTGATCGGTGGGTGCCCCGGGTCCTGGGTCGAGGACGCAGCGTGGGCGCCTGTCGAGCCCTTAGGCGAAGGCGGCACGACACAAGAATAGCCGAGCCGACAATTTCGACCCTGGACGCCGGCTAAGCGCCCCCTGTGAGGAGCCGGTTGGCCCGCGCCACCTCGCCGAACCACTGGGCGCTCGGCTTGGGCCTGCGTTCGAAAATCCCCGGGGCCACCGCCACGAGCCCGAACTTCGGCCCGTACCCGAGGTGCCATTCGAAGTTGTCCAGCAGGCTCCACACGAAGTAGCCCCGCAGGTCGATGCCCTCTTCCAGGCAACGGTGGGCGCTCTCGAGGGCCTCGCTCAAGAAGGCGATGCGGTCGCTGTCGTCGGCGGTGGCGATCCCGTTCTCGGTGACGACGACGGGGCACCCGCTCATCGCGGCAGCCCGGCGCACCGTGTGCTCGACGGCCTGGGGCCAGCGCTCGTCGCCCATCTGGGTCACCGGCACGGCGGGGTCGTTCCCCGTCAGGCCCTCGGGCCCGAAGTGCATCGCGCGTGTAGCACTGGACGCCGACGAAGTCGTCGCCCTCGGTGGCGCGCAGGAAGACGTTCTCGAGCATCTCCTCGGCCGCGTCGCGCAGCGCCTCGCCACCCTCTTCCGCCACGATCTCGGCCATGGAGAGCGTGAGGCCGACCGGGAAGTCGCCCGGCCCGGCGCGCAGCTCGTCGACGGCCAGGCGATGGGCGCGCACCATGGCCCCGTTCACCGCGTTGTAGCGGGCGAAGTCCTCCTTGACCCCCGGCGGGTACTCGCCTTGGAAGTACCCCATGACCGACACGACGTTGGGCTCGTTGATGGTGCACGCCCAGCCGATGAGGTCGCCGAGGTACGCCGTGGCGCGGGCGACGTAGCGGGCGAAGCGGTCGGCCGCGTCGGGCGACTCCCAACCCCCGCGCCGGGCCAACCACTGCGGCGTCGTGAAGTGATGGAAGGTGACCACCGGCACGATCCCGTGGCCGTGACAGGCCGCGCACATGCGGCGGTAGTGCTCGAGTGCAGCGATCGAGAACTCGCCCTCCGCCGGCTCGATGCGGCTCCATTCGAGCGAGAAGCGGTAGGCGCCGAGTCCCATGCCGGCCACCAGGTCGATGTCCTCGCGCCAACGGTGGAACGAGTCGCACGCGTCGCCGCTCGGCTCGAGCGTGCCCGAGTCAGGGTTGTGCTCCCAGGCCCACCAGTCGTTGTTGACGTTGGCCCCCTCGATCTGATGGGCGGCAGTGGCCACGCCCCAAACGAAGCCGTCGGGGAACACCAGTTCGCGTCCTTGGCTCAGTGCGCTCACGCGCCGCAGGGTAGCGGGGCCGCCAGCTCCGCGCGCTGCGGCAAGGCCGGGCGACGCCTGCGAACATAGGCCGATGAGTGCCTCCTTGGAGTTCCTCGTCCGCTTGCTCGACCTCGAGCCGATAGAGGTCAACATCTTCCGCGGCACGCAACCAAACGAGGAGCGCCAGCGCGTCTTCGGGGGACAGGTCGCAGGGCAGGCGCTCATGGCGGCCGGCCGCACGGTCGAACGCGGCCAGGTCCACTCGCTCCACGCGTACTTCCTCCGGCCGGGCGACCCGACCGTGCCGATCCTCTACGAGGTCGACCGCATCCGCGACGGGAGGTCCTTCACCACCCGGCGCGTCGTGGCCATCCAGCACGGCAGGGCCATCTTCAACATGTCAGCCTCGTTCGCCGTGCCCGAAGAGAGCACGATCGAGCATCAATTCCCGATGCCCGACGTCCCCCCGCCCGAGACGCTGCAGCCACTGTTCGAGCGGCTCGAGCCCTGGAAGGAGGAGCTCTCGGACTGGTTCGACCGGCCCCACCCCATCGACCAGCGCTACATCGGCGAGCTGCCCTGGCACAGCAAGGGGGGCGGCGAGCCGTTCCAGCGGCTGTGGATCCGCGCCGACGGCGAGCTCCCCGACGACCCCCTGCTCCACGCGTGCGTCGTCACGTACGCCTCGGACATGAACCTCTTCGACGTGATCCTCGCTCCCCACGACGTCAAGTGGGAGGACCCGGGCTTCATGGGGGCGAGCCTCGACCACTGCATGTGGTTCCACCAGCCGTTCCGGGCCGACGAGTGGCTGCTCTACAACACCGACTCCCCCATCGCCTGGAACGGGCGGGGCCTGGCGCGCGGCTCGCTCTTCGACCGGTCCGGGCGCCTGTGCATCTCCTTGGCCCAAGAAGGGTTGGTGCGCATCGTCCGCCCCGCGTCAGCGCATCAGGACACGATCCACTCGTAGGGAGCGTTCGCACAGGGGAGCAGCCGCTCCCCAGACGTCAGCGTGCGTCGATCGGGGTGTAGTCGCGCTCCTCCGAGCCGATGTAGAGCTGGCGCGGGCGGGCGATCTTCGAGTCCTGGTCCAGCATCTCCTGCCAGTGGGCGAGCCAGCCGGCCGTGCGGGGGATGGCGAAGAGCACCGGGAACATCTCGAGGGGGAAGCCCATGGCCTGGTAGATGAGGCCAGAGTAGAAGTCGACGTTCGGGTAGAGCTTGCGCGACGTGAAGTACTCGTCGTTCAGCGCGATCTCCTCGAGCTTCAGCGCGATGTCGAGGAGCGGGTTCTTGCCGGTGACCTCGAACACCTCGTCGGCGGTGCGCTTGATGATCTTGGCGCGAGGGTCGTAGCTCTTGTAGACGCGGTGCCCGAAGCCCTGGAGGCGCTGCCCGCCGTGCCCGGCCTTGACCGTGGCGATGAAGTCGGGGACGTTGTCGATGCTGCCGATCTCGGTCAGCATCCGGATGACGGCCTCGTTGGCGCCACCGTGGCGCGGGCCGTACAGCGCCGCCGCCGCGGCCGCGGTCGACGAGTAGGGGTCCGAGTGCGAGGACCCGACGACGCGCATGGCGGTGGTCGAGCAGTTCTGCTCGTGGTCGGCGTGCAGGATGAACAGGGTGTCGAGGGCACGGGCCAGGACGGGGTCGGCCTCGAAGCGGGGCTCGGCGACCTTCCACATCATGGAGAGGAAGTTGGGGGCGAAGTCGAGGGAGTTGTCGGGGTAGACGAACGGCATCCCGACGCTGAAGCGGTGGGCGGCTGCGGCCAGCGTCGGCATCTTGGCGATGAGCCGGATGATCTGCTTGTTGCGTGACTCGGGGTCGAAGATGTCCTTGGCGTCGAGATAGAAGGTGGAGAGCGCAGCGACCGCCGAGACGAGCATGCCCATTGGGTGGGCGTCGTAGTGGAAGCCCTCGAGGAAGCGCTTTCGCACGTTCTCGTGGATGAACGTGTGATTGGTGATTTCGTGGCGCCACGAGGCGAACTGGTCCTCGTTGGGCAGCTCGCCGTGGAGCAGGAGGTAGGCCACCTCGAGGTACGTCGACTTCTCCGCCAGCTGCTCAATGGGGTAACCCCGATAGCGCAGGATTCCCGCTTCGCCGTCGAGGTACGTGATGGCGCTCTCGCAGGCCGCCGTCGACATGAAGCCCGGGTCGAAGAACCATGTGCCAGGCAGGAGCTTCGCCCATTCCTCGGCCGAGACCCCGCCGTTGACGATCGGGATCTCCATGGACTCGCCGGTGCGATTGTCCGTGATCGTGATGCTCTCGGCCACGTGCTCGAGCCTCCAATTCCTGGTTTTCAGTGCATCGACGATCCTATGACCACGATGTGCGGACGGTCGACACGCGCCCGCTCCGGCCGGTCAGGTCGCCGGCGCCACCTGCAGCACGTACTGGACCGCCGTGCCCACCGTCTGGGTCTGCCCAGCGGGCAGGTCGACGCTCACGGCCAGCACGTAGGTCCTGCCCGCCTTGACGTGGAAATTCGCGGTCGGCAACGCCTGGGACGTGTCCGCCGTGAGGCCGATCGTCTCGTTCCGGCTCGACGTCGCGCCCGACGTCTGGTCGGCCAAGGTGAAGTGCACGGTGGCGTGCGGTTCGTCGACCGTGCCGTCGTTGCCCAGGACGGCGTCGACGGAAATCTGTGACGTTGGCGTGATGACCGAGACGGTCGACGACCCACCCTGGGGGGTCGGGAGCGCCGGCGGGTTGATCCGGATGGTCCGTAGCGCCAGGTAGTGCGCGACCGCGAGGGACGGTGACGTGGCCATGAGGTCGACTTGGGCGGCGATCGCCCCGAGTCCCCACGTCCCCGCCTTGGTCACCCAGACCGACTTCGGCAGATGCCCGTGGCCGGCCGCGGACGCGAGGGTGCGCCGCACCGAACGGTAGAGCGAGTCCGAGCGCGCCAACAGGGTGCCGACGGCGGCGATGCGGTTGGTCGCCTGCGTCGCCGAGAGGAGGGTCGCATCGCCGGCCGCCGTCTCCGTCGCCGGCGTACCCGACGAGGTGGCGGCGCCCGCGACAGGGAGGGGCTGCATCCCGAGGTAGCCGTCGACCGTCGCCCGGAGTTGGCTCATCGCCTGGGCACGGTCGGCGAACACGGTGGCGAACGAGGAACCGAGCGAGCCGTCCGTCGTCGCCTTGGCCGCGTCGTCGGCGCCCACGGCCTCGTCCGCCGACTGCTGGACGAGGCCGTCGAGTGCGATCTGGAGGCCGACCCGGTTCTGGGTCTGGATCACGCCGAGGAGGGCCGTGGCGGAGGTAGCCGTCGCATTGGACTGCTCGGCCACCACGCCACCCTGCGCGGCGAGCGTACGGTCCGAGGTCGCGTCGTAGCCCTGCGACTGGCGCGACACCTCGGTCAGCCCTCCGATCAGGAGCGCCACGACGACCGCCGCTGCGGCGAGCAGGACGACCAGGCGGGTGGTTGAACGACGGCGCGCGCGACGGCGCTGCCTGCGGGGGGACATCGCCGCAGGAAACTACTGCGGGAAAGGGAGGTTTAGAGCGCGAGGAACGACGAGTCGCCCGGCTCGCCGGCCGTCGTCAGCGTGCTGGCGCTCGAGCGCCACTGGACGGTTGGGGCGATGGCCTTCACGTCCACCCGGTCGCGGTGCTGCTCGACCAGGTCGAGGATGCTCGCAATGACCTCGTCGGTCAGGAGATGGGGCTGGAGGCCGAGGTCGAGGAGCTTGGTGTTGGCGGCGTGGAAGTAGTGCTCTTCGTTCTCCACCCGGGGATTGGCCAGGCCCTCGGCGATGTCGACGCGGGTCGGACAGACGCGCTTGACCATCTGCGCCATGTCGCGG
The DNA here is from genome assembly GCA_963783995.1 of uncultured Acidimicrobiaceae bacterium. GTDB lineage: Bacteria > Actinomycetota > Acidimicrobiia > Acidimicrobiales > RAAP-2 > Bog-473. The sequence continues at coordinate 146,517 of CAWAPU010000004.1, read as the reverse complement.
ACGGAGAAGGACTCGGTGAATTGGTTGAAGACGCGGAACTCGCCACGCTCGGCCGGGTTCTCGACGGCCAAGGTGACGCAGGCGAGCGTGTCGCGGATGTTGAGCATGCCGCGGGTCTGGCCGCCGGCGCCGTAGACGGTCAGCGGGTGCCCGGTGACGGCCTGCACGCAGAAGCGGTTCAACACCGTGCCGAAGACGCCGTCGTAGTCGAAACGGGTCGCCAGCACCGGGTCGAGGTCGGTCTCGGCCGTGGACTGCCCGTAGACGATGCCCTGGTTGAGGTCCGTGGCGCGGAGGCCCCAGATCCGGCAGCCGAACATGATGTTGTGGCTGTCGTGCACCTTGGACAGGTGGTAGAAGGAGCCCGGCTGCTTGGGGTAGGGCAGCACGTCGGTGCGACCCTTGTGGGTGATCTCGATGAAGCCCTCTTCGATGTCGATGTTGGGGTAGCCGTACTCCCCCATCGTCCCGAGCTTGACCAGGTGGATCTCGGGGTCGATCTCCTGGATGGCGTACATCACGTTCAGGTTGCCGACGACGTTGTTCACCTGCGTGTAGACGGCGTGCTCGCGGTCGATCATGGAGTAGGGGGCGGAGCGCTGCTCGCCGAAGTGGACGATGGCGTCGGGCTTCGCCTCGGCGACGACGCTGTACGTGAACGCGGCGTCGGTCAGGTTGCCGATCCGCACGTCGATGGCGTGCCCCGAGATCTGCTCCCAGCGCGTGACGCGCTCGGGGAGGGAGGCGATCGGCACCAGGCTGTCGACACCCATCTCGCGGTCGTACTCGCGGCGCACGAGGTTGTCGACGACAGTCACGTCGTGGCCGCGGGTCGACAGGTGCAAGGCGGTGGGCCAACCCAGATAACCGTCCCCACCGAGAACCAGAATCCTCATCGTCAACCCTTTGTTTTCAGTCAGGCTCCGCCAGTGTTGCGAAGTCGTGTCAGTCAATCATGCGGCAGCACCCTGAATTCAACCTGAGTATCGGCTGTCATTGGTGTGAGACCAGGGGCTTTGGCTGCTGGGGGATCCTAAAGGGAAGCGCAGCTGCGGTAGGCGGATGCTCCCTTCAACCCCCGTGAACCCCGCGACCCCACAGGGCCTGGCGCAACCCCGAGGCCCGCGAGATCGGCCGCTCGATGGCGGCTCGGACCGAGGTGGCGCCCCCCACGACGATCAGGCGTTCCTGGGCCCGGGTGACGGCCGTATAGAGCAGCTCACGGGTCAAGAGGCGCGAGCCGGCCGGCGGGAGGAGGAAAGCGACCGTGTGGAATTGCGAGCCCTGGCTCTTGTGCACGGTCATGGCGTAGACGGTGTCGACGGCGGCGAGGCGGGTCGGGCTGACGCGGGTGATCTCTCCCCCGCGCTCGAACGTCGCGACCATCCGTCCGTCCTCGTCGCGCACGACCACGCCGATGTCGCCGTTGTAGAGGCCCAAGGAGTAGTCGTTCTCGGTGATGATGAGCGGCTGGCCGACGTACCACGCGGGTCCGGTCGAGAACCCCTCGACGTCGCGTGTCAACCAGCTCTCGATCTGGCGGGTCCAGCCGGCGACGCCTTCGGGGCCGTGGCGGTGCGCGCAAAGCACACGAAAGCCGTTCAGCGCCTCGAGGGCGACGTCCGCCCGTCCGTCCGTGGCCGCTTCGATGACGGCACGCCCGCTCGCGACGGCACGAGCCTCGATGGCGTCGCGCCCGTCCGTCGCGTCGAGGTCCGCGGCATCCAGGTCGACCCACTCGACGTTGGTCCCCCCCTGCCCGAGGACCTGGATCGCTTCGTCCGCGTCCCCGCTCTGGATCGCCCGTGCCAGCTGCGCAATGGCGCCGCCGTGGCGGTGGACGTAGCGGAGGACGACGATGCCGTCGCCGATCGGGGAGGTCTGCGTCTCCCCCGGCTCGGGCGCCGCCGGGACGTCGTAGCCGGTGTCCTCGGCCAGGCGGGCGCGCATCGCCGGGCCCGTGCAGAGGGCGCGCGCCGCCGGGCCGACGATGTCACCCAGGACCGCGCCGGCCTCCACGGACGCCAGCTGTTCGGGGTCGCCGACCAGCACGAGGCGGGCGCCCGGTCGTACCGCCTCGAGGAGTCGCGCCATGAGCGAGAGCGAGACCATGGAGGTCTCGTCCACGACGATCACGTCGTCGGGCAATTGGTTCTCGCGGTTGTGACGGAACCTTGTGCGATTCGCCGGGCTGAACCCCAGCAACCGGTGGATCGTCGTCCCGCGGAGGCCGAGGAGACGCAGTCGCGTCGCCTCGTCGATCGGCATCTCGCCCGCCTCCCCACGTACGGCCTCTTCGAGCCTCGCCCCGGCCTTCCCGGTCGGTGCGGCCAACACCACGCGGGGCGGCGGTCGCCCGGACGTGTGCGCCAACTCGTCGAGGAGGGCCAGGACCCGCGCCACGGTGGTCGTCTTGCCCGTCCCCGGCCCTCCGGCGATCACCGATACCGCGGCGCGCACCGCCGCGGCCGCGGCGAGCGGCTGCAAGTGGTCCGGGTCCACGTCACCGCCGAACAAGCGCTGCAGGCCCTCGGCCAGCACCTCGTCCTCCACGTCCTCCACCGGCCGGGCGGCCCGGGTGAGCAGGTCGGATGCCACCATGCACTGGTCGACCCAGAGCCGGTCGAGATAGAGCTGCGTCCCGTTCAGGTGGAGGGGCCGGTCCTCGCCGACGATCGGGCTGCCCGCCAGTGCCCGCACCCACCCCTCGGCGTCCGGCCACGGCAGGGCGTCGACGTCGGCCTCGGTGTCGGTCTCGCTGCTGGCCGTGCTCCGCACCGACGCCAGGTCGACACAGACGTGACCGAGCCGGGGCGCCCGGACGGCGAAGGCCACCCCGAGACGGAGCGCGTCGTCGTCCACCTCGGCGAGGGTGCTCAACCGGAGTGCGACATGGACGTCGGACGGGGCGAGCAGGCCGGCGGCATTGAACAGGTCCAGCGGGCCCTCCAGCCCGGCTGCGGTCGAGGCGTCGAAGCGCGTCTCGAGCGTCACGCCCGCACGCCCTGCGCGAAGAGGTCGCTCAGCTCCTCGACCAGGCGCGGTGGGGGGTTCCACGACCACACGCCGGTGGGCCGGCCGTCGACGCGCACGGGCTCCACCACGCTCATGCCGCGCAGGAAGAGATAGAGGACGCCGCCGAGGTGGCGCGCCGGGTCGTAGTCCCGCAGACGCCAGCGGAGGTAGCGGTGCAGCGCCACGGCGTAGAGCAGCGCCTGGAGCGGGTAGTGCGCCTGCAGCATCTCGGCCTGCAGCGCCTCGGGCCGGTAGTGCCACGCGCTCAACGCCTCGTCCGGGGCGCCGAGCCGATTCGTCTTGTAGTCGGCCAGGACGTAGCGGCCGTCGTCCAGACGGAAGACCAGGTCGAGGCTGCCGTTCAGGTAGCCCCGCAACTCGCGGCTCAAGGCGGCCTCGCGCAACCGCGGTGCGTAGGCGTGCACGGGGTCCCCGGGAGGCAGGTGCGCCTCGAGCAGCGCCGCGAGGTCGGCGACTTCGAGGGTGCCGGCCGGCCGGTCGCCGCCGAGCAGTGGGACCTCGAAGGCCAGCTCGTCCAGGCGGCGCCCGCGGGGCAGGCCGCGCAACGTGACGTCGCCGACGTCGGGGCCCAATGACGATTCGATCGCCGTGCACAGCCCGGTCACCACCTGCTCGGTGTCCCCGAGGTCCACGTTCCGCCAGGCGACCTCTGCGGCCAGCGCGCGGCGCACCTCGTCCGCCAGGACCGGCGCGGCAAAGTCGGTGTGTTCCAGCACGTTGTGCAGCACCGTGCCGACCAGCGTCCCCCCGGGCATGGCGCCCAACCCGAGGGCGACCTCGTGCAATCGGTTCTCGGACGCGACGCCCGGGCTCCAGGCCGGGGGCGCGGTGTCCTCGTCGACGATGAGGGGATGCTCGGGCTCGCTCCCGATCGCCTGGTGATCGTGCACCTGGCTGGTGATGCTCGAGTACGACAGCCGCCGCCAGCCGACGTCGAGCACGCGCGAGAACCGAGCCGCCTCCAAGTCACTCAGTGGGGGCCGCGCCCGTTGCCACGGCGTCCGCGACGGCCCGGTGACGCGCTCGACCGACACCTCCGGGCCCAACGCGGCGAATGCGGCGTCGACCTCCGCATCGGGACGCGACTGCCGCCGGCCCTTCGGCGCCACGTTGCCTTGCGCGTCCCGGTCGAAGAGGAGACGAGACAGCGGGGAGTTGGCCGTGTACCAGGCGGACGCCCACCACAAGAAGGCCTGGTGCCGGGCCCGGGTGAGGGCCACGTAGAGCAGCCGCAGATCCTCCCCCTGACCCTCGTACTCCTCCCACTGCTTGTGCCGCTTCAACTCGGGGGCGCTGCAACCGACGTCGACCGTGCGCTCGTTGTCATGGTCGGGGTCGTGGTACACGGGCACGTCGATCTGGTGGATGTAGCCGTCCCACGCGTAGGGGCACATGACAATGGGGAACTCGAGTCCCTTGCTCCGGTGGATCGTGATGACCTGCACCGCCTCGGAGTCCGACTCGAGCCTTCGGGTCCGGTCCTCGCTCTCGACGGCGCGGTCGGCCTCGCTGATGCGCCGGCCCAACCAGTTGGCCGTGGCGGTTGCGCCGACGCCCTCGCTCACGCCCGCTTCGTGCAGTAGCTGCGCGACGTGGCGCAGGTCCGTCATGAAGCGGTCGCCGTTCTGGCGGCCCAGCACCCGGGCCGGGACGCCGCGCTCTCCGCACACCGTCTCGTAGAGCGTGGCCACACCCTTGTCGCGGAGCACCGAGGCCCAGCGGTGCAGGTCCCAGTGGAGGTCCTCCCACTCGTCCTCGCTCGCCGCCGCGACCTGACCCGCCGACCACCCGACGAATTGCGTGAGGGCGGCGAGCGAGGCCCGCTCGCGCGAGGTCGGCCGTTCCAGCGCCTCGAGGAGCCGGAGCCACTCGCGTGCGGGCTCGGCGAGGAAGACCGTGCCGGCTCCGCCGATGACCGCGGGCACGCCCACCTCGTGCAGCGCGTCGCGGACGATGAACGCTTCCTTGTTCGACCGCACGAGCACCGCGATGTGACCCGGGTTCAGCTCCTCCTCGCCGGCGTCGCTCCCGTCCCGGTGGCGCGCGAGGAGCATCGGCTTTGCCTCCAACAGCTCGACCGTCTGGGCGGCCAGGTCTGCCGCGATCACTGCTCGCGCGTCGGCGGTCACGAGGAGCCCCTTGGCGCCCGTCTCCACGAGCCCGTCGCCTCCGTGCACGACCCGGACCCGGAGCGGCGCGCTCACGGGAGCGCCGACGAGGCGTGGCCGGACGTTCGGCGGCGCAGCCTCGACGTGTCGATAGGCGATGTCGGGGTGCCCCAGACGGGCGTCGGCGAAGAGCGCGTCGTATGCCTTGAGGAGCGCCTCGTCGCTGCGCCAGTTCTCGTTGAGCGTCCAACGTTCCTCGACGACCCGGCTGGCCTTGAGGTACGCGTCCACGTCCGCGCCGCGGAAGGCGTAGATCGCCTGCTTGGGGTCGCCGATCAGCACGAGGGTCGAGCCGCGCCCGCCGAAGGCCTTGTGCATGATGTCCCATTGGACGGGGTCCGTGTCCTGAAACTCGTCCACCAGGACGACGTCGTAGCGGTCGCGGAGCCGGGCGCGGGCTCCACGCTGGTCGTCGTCGAGGGTGTCGCGGAGCCGGAGCAGGACGTCGTCGTAGGTCAAGATCTTCTGCGCCCGCTTGCGGCGGTCGAGCTCGTCCCGTACCGCCTTGGCGAAGCGTCGCCGCACGGCGGAGGGGTCCTGGTCCGCCGTGTCGGAGAGAGGTGGGAACAGACGCGACGCCGGGTGGTCGAGGACCTTGCGGGCGACGTCGAGCGCGTCCTTGCGCGAAAAGGTGGGGTCGATGCCCCGGTGCGCGAACTTCCGGAGGTACAGGTCGTCGACCACCTCTTCCATGAGGTCGCGCACGTCCTCGACCAGCGTGACCTCGCGGTCGACGTCGCCGGCCGTCCCCAACCCGTAGAGGACCTGCAGGCAGAAGCCGTGCGTCGTCTCGATGGTGGCGGCGTCGAAGTCCGCAATGGCCTTGGCCAGACGGTCGCGCCGCGCTGCGGTCTCACTACCCGACGCGTCGGCCAAGAGCGCGACGATCTCGTCGTTCTCGGGCGGGGCCGCGCCGCCGAGGACTGAGGTCAGCCCGTCGTGGGCCGTCACCAGGCGCTCGCGCACACGCTCGCGCAGCTCGCCCGTGGCCATGCGCGTGAACGTGATGACGAGCAGCCGGTCGATCGGCTTCTTCGCCTCCGCGATGTAACGGGCGGTGAGGGCCGCGATGGTGAAGGTCTTGCCGGTGCCGGCGCTGGCCTCCAACAGCGTCATGCCGCGTGGCAACGGCCCGGTGACCCTGAACGGCTCCGGCGCCGGGGTCGGGAAGGCGAGGATCGTCATCGGCCGCCCGTGTGCTCGTGCTCCAGCAGCCCGCCCCAGAGCAGCCTTGCGTACAGGCCGAAGCGGGAGGACTCGGGCGGCGTACACCGGGCGAGCCCTTCCTCGTCCGAGCGGCCGGACAGTGCCACGAGCTCTTTGAAGGAGAGCTCGCCGAGAACGAAGACGTGCTCGGCGTCCTTGTCCTCGTTCGTACGGTCGCGCTGGGTCGTCTCCCAGGCCTTCTTCGCCACGTCGTCGGCGTCGTCCGCGCCGGCCTCGCGCGCGGTGGCATAGGCCGCCGACGTCTTGCAGTACAGCGGCAGGGGCTCGCGCATCCCGGCCTTGAACAGCTCGACGACGGCGCCGAGATGCTCCGCCGCCACACGCTGCCGGCTGGCCGCGTCGTCGCCGAGCGGACCGATCCTCGACAACGTGACCAGGTGGCGCGAGTGCTTCGGGGCGCGCCCGATGGTGACCGCGACGAACGGCCGCTCCGGCCTCGCCACGCTGAGCGCGAGCAGCCGGACCCACGCCGCCAGCCGCAGCGAGGGCTGCATCCTGCTGTACGTGACGTGGTGCACCACATCGCCTCGCACGCCGGTCACGGTGCCGGTCACCCCGAGGGTGCCCGGCACGTCGATCTGGACGTCGAGCGAGCCCGAGGGCACGCCGCCGTCCTCGGAGGCCGCCACCACCAGGGCCTCGACGTCCTCTTCCATCTGTGCCAGCAGGACGTCGGCCAGCGCACCAGGCGGGAGCGCACCGCGCGCCAGCTCCGCGGCCCGGCAGTCGGCCCAGCTCGCCCCGCGGAGCCGGGCGCGCAGCATGCGTTCGGCCACATCCCACTCGGCCAGGCCGGCGACGTCGATCGGAATCGCGTCTTCGAAGTCGCGCATCCGATCCCACAACGACACGCCCAGCCGCTCGCGCAGGAACGCCCGCACCGGGTGGCGGACGAAGCGATCGAGGCTGTCGAGGCCGATCGGCTCGTTCCAATCCGTCAACACGTCCGCCAGGAACACCGGCCGCGGGTGCTCCGTGGCGTGCGCCGCTCGCGCGCCGGCCAGCGAGACGGTGTCGTGGCTCCACGGCCCGTCGAGGCCGAGCGCGCCGGGGACGTAGTTGAGGACGTCGAAGGGCTGTAGGGGGTGCTCGACCACCAGAGCGTCGCGGACCCGGCCCCACGCGGTGCACACCGTGCGCTCGGCGACATCGAGGAGCTCGCCGACGGGCACCGCAGGCGGGCGATGCTGGTTCGTTCGCTCGTCGCGGCCCGAATACGTGACGACGAGATGCTCCTCCGCCGCCAGCACGGCGTCGAGCAGGAGTTGGCGGTCCTCGCTCCGCGGGTCACGGTCCCCGACCCGCGGGGCCTGCGCGGTGAGGTCGTCACCGTCGCGCTCCACGTGGCGCGGGAAGCTGCCGTCATCGAGGCCGAGCAGACAGACGACCTTGTGCGGGACCGAACGCATCGGCACCAGCGTGCAGACGGTGAGGTGCCCGGTGCGGAAGTTGGCCCGCGTCGGTTGGCCCTTGAGCCGCTCGGCCAGGAGTGACCGCATGTCATCGCAGCTGAGCTCCACGCCGCTGGCCCCCTGCGCCACCGACGCCTGGTCGACGAGCTCCTCGAGCAGGCCGGTGAGCTCGGACCGTTGCCAGGCGTCGGCCGAGGAGGTCGCGGTCAGCGAATCGGACACGGCCGCCGAGCGCGAGGGCCCAGCCGGCGACCGTCCGTTGGCCCTCGAGCGCGTCCACGGCGGCGCGCAACCGGGTGACGAACTCCGCCATGCGGCCGACCAGTTCGATGTCGCCGCTGTCGACGTCGTCGAGAGGAAGGGTCCCACCGAAGAGCCGCTCTTCTTGGTCGGCCATGGCGACGCCGAGGAGAGCCCGGTCCAGCCCGGCCCGCCACGTATTGGCCGCGATGCCCGACAGCTTGAAGGGCTCCCGATGCTCGGCATCGAAGCCCCAGCTGACGTGGGACTCACGCGTCCAGGCCTCCATCCGCGCCAGGTCGTCGTCGGAGAAGTGAAAGCGCCGGCGCACCGGCTCTCGTCCCGCCAGATCGAGCACCTCGGTCGCGGTGACGCGGGCCGTCGCCAGTTCCAGGACCTCGGCGAGCACGCCCATGACCGGGTTGGTCTGCCTGAGCGAGCGGTCGGCCAGACGGATCTGGAGTTGCTCGGTCCCGGCCTCCCGCTCGTCGTGGACGCCGAACGTCGCCTCGATCAAGGGCGCGAAGTGTTCGATGTCCGGGCACATGACGATGACGTCGCGGGGCTCGAGATCGGGGTCGTCCGCCAGCAGGTGGAGGACCGCGTCGCGGAGGACCTCGACCTGGCGGGAGCGGCCGTGGCACGAGTGGATGCGGATGCTGTGATCGTCGGCGTCGAGCAACGGTCGGGCGCCGTCGAGCTCGTGGTCCGCCTCCTCGGCCCCTTCCGCACCAGGCGCCCGGTCGGCGCGTATGTCGTCCTGGATGCGCTGCAGCAGGGTCCGCGGGCCGGGCTCGGGTTCGGGGGCCGTCGCATCGACCGTGCGGGCGCCCCCGAGCACGAGCTGCATCTCGCGGGCGTCGCGACCCCACGACGCCAGCAACGGGTTGCGCGGCAGCGTCGCCGTCGGGTCCTCCCGCCGCAGGACGTGGCGCGAGGCGGCGTCGACGTGCCCCTGCAACCGGGCCCACAGGACGGGCGACGGGTGGAGGAGGAAGAGGTGCACGTCGCGCTCGCTTCCCGATCGCCTCGAGCACCTGGAGGTAGCTCGCCGGGAGCCGGGTCAGGCCGAAGAGGGAGAGGCGCGTCGGCTGCTCGAGCTGGTCGGCCTCCCTACCGAGGCGCTCGCACGCGTCGCGCAAGCGCTCCGCCGGGCTCGCCTGCGCGATGCGCTCGCGCAGGAGACGCCAGAGCTCGAACTGCCACGTTGCCTCGTCGAGCTGGGGCTTGCCCTCGGCCCAGCGCAAGAGCATGTCGGGCCGGTGGACGGCGTAACGGTCGAAGAGGTCGGCGACGTGGCGCACACTCGAGAAGCGCACCCCTCCTTCCTCGCCGGCGTCACCGGGCGCGTCCTCGGGCCGCACGCCCGACTTGCGGATGTGCTCGGCCAGGGGCGCAAGCCACTTCTCGTCGAAGTGCTCCTCCACCACCTCCATGAGCGGCCACACGGCGCGCTCGGGCAACCAGGGGTCCCGCGCCGGGTCGAGGTCGGACGCGCGCGCCAAGGCGCCGGCGACCAGCACACCCGGGAACGGGAACTCGATGTTGGCGCACACCCCGTCGACGCCGCCGTCGCTCGCCCCGAGTCGGGTGGACAGCCGCTGCGTGAGCCAGCGCTCGATGCCGCGCGTCGGCACCGAGACGACCTCAGGCGCCATGGGGTCCTCGAGTGGGTCGGCGACGAGCTCGGCCAGGTCCGCCACGAGTGCATCGGCCCTTTCGGAGCGGTGGACGTGCAGCACCCACGCAGAGTACGTCGCCGCTGTTCGCCGGCAAGCGCCGAAATTCGCCGGCGTTTCCGCCGGCGAAATACAGGGAGGTTCAGCCCGGCAGGCGCTCGGGACGCGGGCCGCCGGCCATCCCGTCGGGCAGCGGCAAGATGTTCTGCTGCGCCGCCGGCGGCTCGTCGTCGTCGGGCTCGTCGTCGTCCTCGACAGCCTGCAGGTGGCGCGGTGGCGTCTCGATGGCCGACAGCCCGCCGATCTCGGCCCGCTCGCTGCCGACCACCCCGAGCCCGGGGAACTTCCGCGCGGTGACCAGCACGCGGGACTCGAGCGAGCCCACCGCCTTGTTGTAGGCGTCGACGCTCGAGCTGAGGTTCTTCCCCACGGCCTGCATGTGTCCCGTCCACGTGCGCAGGCGCTCGTAGAGCTCGGCGCCCAGGTCCCGCACCTCGCGGGCGTTCTCGGCCAACGTCTCCTGCTGCCACGACAAGGCGATCGTCCGCAGCGCCGCCACGAGCGTGTTCGGCGTGGCGAGGATGACCCGCCTGTCGAGCGCGTGCTCCTGCAGCGCCGGGTCGGCGTCGAGGGCGGCGGCCAACAGCGGGTCACCGGGGATGAACGCGACGACGAACTCGGGCGAGCGCTCGAACTGCTTCCAGTACTCCTTCTTGGCCAGCTGGTCGACGTGCGTGCGGAGCTGCTTGGCGTGCTTCTCGAGCAGCACGCGGCGGGCGTCGTCGTCGTCCGCCTCGATGAATTGCAAGAATGCGTCGAGCGGGACCTTCGAGTCGATGACGACCTGCCCACCCCCCGGCAGCTGCACGATCATGTCGGGCCGGATGTAGCCGTCCTCGCCGGCGACGGTCTTCTGCTCTTCGAAGTCGCAGTGCTCGAGCATCCCCGCCGCCTCGACGGCGCGGCGCAGCGTCATTTCGCCCCAGCGGCCTCGGGTGTGCGGGGAGCGCAACGCGGTGACGAGGTTCCGGGTCTCCTTGGCCAGTTGCTCGTGCCCCAGGTGCAGGGCGGCGACGCGTTCGTTCAGGCTCGCGTACGCGCCCTTGCGCTCGGCCTCCATCTGCGCGATCCCCCGCTCGTAGCGGGTGAGCGTCTCGCTCATCGGCGACAGCAGCTCCTCGATGGCCTGTTGGCGCCGGGCCAGGTCGCCCTCCGCCGCTGTGCGCACTTCGCCGAACCTGGTGGAGGCCAGGTCGAGGAATTGCTGGTTGTTCTTGGACAGCGCCTCTTGGGACAGCGTCGCGAACGCCCCGGTCAGGCGCTCGATGTCCTCCGCCGCCTTCGCCGCGGCCACCACCTCGTGCCGGCGCACGAGCTCGAGCTCGGTCTGCGCCTCCACGCGCGCCTGGTCAGCCGCCGCGGCGGACGCCGACAACGCCTGGAGCTGTGCGGACTGCTCCTGCAACGCCGACTTCGCATCGGCCAGGCGCGCCTCGGCCACCCGCGCCGAGCCGGCCGTGCGCGCACCGCGCGCGAAATGCCAGGCGAGCCCGATCACCACGCCGGTTGCGAGCCCGATGAGTACACCGATGACCATTGGCCAAGGGTAACGACGGGGTGTCTCAGGTTCGTGGATCGTCCCGGGCCAGAAAATAAGGAGAAGTGCCTATATTGGCCGGCGCGAGCCCGGCGCCCCGTGCCTACACACTACGTAGCCGGTAGCGTTGACGAGATGGCTTTCAAGCTCGGCGCCAGCACGAAGCGGGTCCACGACCACGGGCACGACGAGCGCGCCGAGGAGGCTGAGACGCCGGCACCGAGCGGCCCGCTCACCATCGAGCAGCCCCTGTGGCCGACGACGATGCCGGAGCCCCACGAGGTGGACCGGCTCTTTGCACAGGTGTTCGCGCTCGTCGGCGAGGGCATCGCCGGGGCGACTCACGCGCTGTTGGCGGGCGACCGCGACGCGGCGAAGGAACTGGTCAAGCGCGACGAGGTCATCGACAAGCTCATCGGCCAGATCTCGACCACGGTGCAGCACCAGCTGGTGCACGGCGAGACCACGCCGAGCGAGCGCCGCGAGTACGTGGCCATCCTGCGCATGCTGCCCGACATGGAGCGCAACGGGGACCTCGCCGAGCACATCGCCCGCCGGGCCGCCCGTGGCCTCGGGGCCGAGATGTCGGCCCGCAGTCGCGGCCTCGTCGAGCGCATGGGCGAGGTCACGGCCAACATCTGGCGCGCCACGGCCGACGCCTTCGCCGAGCGCTCGGCCGGGGCAGCGGCGACGATCGACGACCTCGACGACGAGCTCGACGACCTCCACGTCACTCTGACGGCGGAGCTGGTGGCCGGCACGATGCCGCTCCCGGTGGCGGTCGAGATGGCGATGGTGGCCCGCTTCTACGAGCGCTTCGGCGACCACGCCGTCAACCTGGCGCGCCGCCTGGCGACCCTCGTCGTCGGCGGCCCCGAGCCGGTGTCCGCCGGCCCGGACTGATCCGCCGGACACCCTCGGGGGCGTCAGCTCCCGTCAGGAAGGAAGACGTAGCGCCACTCGTTCGGGTCTCCCTCGTCGACGAGGACGTAGATGCCCCCTCGTTCCTCGATCTCGAGACGCGGCGGGAAGTACTCGAGGCGGATCTGGCTCGGGCCGCCCTCGCAGGAAAGAAGGAGGCGGTCGCCCGGTTGCAAAGAGGAGTCGTTCACGGCTGTGCGGTGGACTTGGTGAAGCGGAACATCACCTTGTCGCGGTAGTAGTAGTCGAGCCAGCTGCTCAGCGGAGTTCCGGGCGAGTCACCGCGGTGGGCGCGCACCGGCACGAAGCCGAAGGGGAGGCGGCCGACGGCGGCGTCGAAACCGGCATCCTCGAACACGTCCGCCACATCCTCCAAGTGGTAGAGCGCGGGCAGGCCGATCTCGACCGCCTTGTCGGCATGCCAGGTCACCATGAGCGGGCTGTCCGCATGCACTCCCATCGTGGCGAAGTACGAGCCCCCGGGGACCAGCGCGGCGGCGAGGTCCCGCGCGTGCGACGGAAGATCATCGAGGACGTAGAGCACCTCGTGGCTGAACGCGACGTCGAAGCCGGACCACTCCGGGGGCACCGTCGCTGCCGTCTCGAAGGACAGCGGGCGGTCGCCGGCCAGGCGACGTGCGTCGTCGACGGCGCCGGACGCCGGGTCGTAGCCGAAGCCGCTGCCGATCCCCTCACGGTCGACCAGCAGCCGGAGGAAGCCGCCGCGGTTGCAGCCGACGTCGAGCACCTTCCCTCCCGAGAGTGGTCTGTCGACCATCTCGAGCATGGCGAGCCAGATGAAGCCGTGCTCGTCCTGCATGACTTCGTCCTCGGCCGCGCCTCGCCAGTACCGCTCGGTCATGGGCTCATGGGTCGGGACATCGGCGACGGCAATGTCGGAGACCGGGCCGGGGCTCAGGCCCGGAGTGCGACGAGCTCCTCCGCGATCTGCACGACGTTGAGCGCGGCACCCTTGCGCAGGTTGTCGCCCGTCACGAAGAGCGCCAAGGCGTTGGGAAGGTCGAGAGCCCGCCGGATCCGGCCCACGTAGGAGACGTCGCGGCCGGCCGCCATGAGCGGCGTCGGGATCTCGGCCAGCTCCACCCCCGGCGCGGTGCGCAGCACCTCGGTGGCGCGCTCGGGCGTGATCGGCCGCTCGAACTCGCAGACGAGGGACGCCGAGTGGCCGGTGAAGACGGGCACGCGCACGCAGGTGGCGGTGACGGCGAGGTCGGGCGTGTCGAGGATCTTGCGCGCCTCGTTGCGGTACTTCTGCTCCTCGTCGGTCTCGAGCGATCCGTCGTCGACGACCGTGAACTGCAGCGGGATCACGTTGTGGGCGATCGGCACCGGGTAGACGCTGCGGGGCGGGAACTCCACGGCGGCGCCGTCGTAGGTGAGCTCGGCCGCCCCGTCGACGGTCTTGGCCAGCTGCTCGGCCAGTTCGCGCACGGCCTCGACGCCGCCGCCCGAGACCGCCTGGTACGACGAGACGACGAGGCGGGTCAGGCCGGCCTCGTCGTGCAGCGGCTTGAGGACGGGGATGGCGACCATGGTGGTGCAGTTCGGGTTGGCCACGATGCCCTTGGGGATGTCACGCAGAGCTTCGGCGTTGGCCTCGGGTACGACGAGCGGGACCTCGGGGTCCATGCGCCAGGCGGACGAGTTGTCGATGACGATGGCGCCGGCGGCAACCAGGCGCGGTGCGATGGCGCGGGACACGGACGCCGGCACGGAGCACAGCGCGAGGTCGATGCCCGAGAGGTCGGCCGTCTCGACGTCCTCCACCACGACGTCGGCGTTGTCCCACGGCAGAACGGTGCCGGCCGAGCGGCCCGAGGCGAGGTAGCGGATGGAGTCGACGGGGAAGTGGCGCTCGGCCAGGATCGAGCGCAGGACGATCCCGACCTGGCCGGTTGCTCCGACGATGGCGATGCGCATCGAGCAATTGTAGAAGGACCCGGGTGGGGCCCCGGCCACGGCGCCGTCGGGTGCGCTCAGACCTCGAGCGGGCGACGTCCCTCGAGGGCCCGCCCGAGCGTGAGCTCGTCGGCGTACTCGAGGTCGCCGCCCACGGGGAGCCCGCTGGCCAGCCGCGAGACGGTCACGCCGAGCGGCGTCAGCTCGCGGGCGACGAGCATGGCGGTCGCCTCGCCTTCGATCGTCGGGTTCGTGCAGACGATGGCCTCCTTTATGGAGCCCTGGCGGATGCGTTCGAGGAGCTCGCCGAGGCGGAGTTGCTCGCGGCCGATGCCGTCGAGCGGGCTCAGCGCGCCACCGAGCACGTGGTAGCGGCCCCTGAAGCCGGTGCGCTCGACGGCGACGATGTCGCGCGGGTCCTCGACCACGCAGATCGTCTCGGGCTCGCGGCGGTCGTCGCTGCACACGGCGCAGAGGTCACCGTCCTCGGCGACGTTGAAGCAGACGGCGCAAAGGGTGGTCCGTTCCTTCACCGCGATGACGGCGTCGGCCAGCCGGCGCGCGTCCTCGCCCGGCACCTTCAAGATGTGGAACGCGATGCGCTGCGCCGACTTCGGCCCGATGCCGGGCAGACGGCCGAGCTCGTCGATGAGGGAGCGGAGAGGGCCGGTGTACATCGTCGAGCGGGGAGTCCCTTCGTTCTGCTGCGGCGGGCGCCGCACCGTGACCCGCCGTGGGGCTACGGCGGTTGATGAATTTGTAGGAGCCGGACCTGGCGCGCCCGGTTCTCTTCGGGGCGCCGCGTCCGGGTGCCTAGCCGAGCACCTCGCTGGCGCCGGGGAAGGCCTCGAGGAGCCGGGCCTGTGCCTCCGACGCCTGGTCGACCTCGGCGTTGGGGCCGCCGGCCTCGAACTCGGCCGGGTCGATGACCTCCATGTCGGGCTCGTCGGCGGGCGCCTCCGTCGTCGTCGGGCGGGGGGCCGACGGCGCGGACGCCGCGGCATCGTCCACCTCGAGCACCAGCTTCACCGGGGTGCCGAAGTGCGCCGAGATCCGCTGCTCGACGGTGGGCACGGTCTCGAGGCAGCGGTCGCGGTGCGCCACGTTGGGCAGCGCGAAATGGGCGCCCGCCTCGTCCACCGACACGAAGCGGCCCGCGCTGAAGAGCGCCTTCGCCCGGGCCGGGAGCCCCTTCAAGATGCTGTCGCCCCACGCCTCGGTGAGCGCGTCGCGGTCGACGGCGGCGGGTGTGGCGGGCGCGGCCACGGCCTTCGACGCAGGGGCGGGCGCCGGCGCTGGCGTCGGTGCCGTCTGCTCCGGCTCGGCCGGCGGGGCGGCGTCGGCCGACACGGCCGGCTCGTCGGGCGTCGGCGTGGCCGGCTCCTTGGCCGCCTGCTTGCTGCGCCGCACAGCCCCGAGGGAGGGGCGCCGTCCCGCGTCGCCCTTCGGCTGCTCGGCCGGAGCCGGCTCGATCACCACGGGCGGTGGCGGGGACGCGACCGGGGCCGGGGCCGGGGCCGGGGGCTTCGCACCGGGTCGCGGGAACGCGGGCGAACCCGAGAGCGAGCGTTCGAGGACGCTCAGCCGCTCGGAGAGCGCCTCGACGCCGGAGTCGAGGTCGGGTCGGACCGCCCGCACGACGGCGATCTCCAACACCACCTGCGCGTCCGGCGCGTCGCGCATGTCGATGAGGGCGTGCCCGAGGATCTCGATGGTGCGCACGACACGCGCCAGGGTCATCGCCTCGGCCAGCCCGACGAAGCGTTGCAACGACGTCCCCGATACGGCGCACAGCTCGGGAGCCAGCGCGGCGAGGAAGACCTGGCGCATGTCGTCGATGAGCTCGGTGGCCAGTTGCTGTGGCCCCCAGCCGCTCGCCATCAGGGCACTGAGCGCGACGAGGACCGGTCCCACGTCGCCGTCGGCCAGCGCATCGGCCAAGGCGTCGAGATCAGGTCGTGCCCCCTCCGACGATCCCGACGCCACGACCTGATCGAGCGCCGAGAGCGCGTCGCGGGCCGAGCCCCGTCCGCGTCGCACGGCCGCCTCGATGGCCGCCTCGTCGAGGTCGAGCCCGGCCTGGTCGTTGACGGATTCGAGCAGGTCGTGCAGGGTCTCGGCCCCGAAGAGGCGGAACTCGAGGTGCTGCGTGCGGCTGCGGATGGTCGGCGGGACCTTCTGCGGGTCGGTCGTGGCGAGCACGAACACCACGTGGCTGGGCGGTTCCTCGAGCGTCTTCAACAATGCGTTGGCCGCAGCCGTCGAGAGCATGTGCACCTCGTCGACGATGTAGACCTTCCACCGACCGGGCGTGCCCAATCCGGCGTGCGACACGAGGTCGCGCATGGCGTCGACGCCGTTGTTCGACGCCGCATCGAGCTCGTGGACGTTGAGCGAGTTGCCCTGGGTGATCTCCACACACGACGTGCACACACCGCACGGCTCACCGTCGACCGGCGCCTCGCAGTTGAGCGCCTTGGCCAGGACGCGCGCCGAGGACGTCTTGCCCGTGCCGCGGGGGCCACTGAAGAGGTAGGCGTGTGAGACGCGGTCGTCGCGCACCGCACTGCGCAACGCGCGGACGACGTGGTCCTGACCCTTGATCTCGTCAAATCGCCCCGGCCGGAAGCGTCGGTACAACGAGACGAAGGGGGCGTCGGCCATGTCGGCCGAGCCTACCCATGGCATCGGACACCGCGACCCGGTGCTCGGTACGGTGGCCAGGTTGACTACGGCGCCCGACCAAACCCGCTGAGAGCTGCTGCCTTCCGACCCTGACTCGATTCACGAGCGGCCGTCGCGCAGGACCCGGCCACCGCACCCAACATCGGGTCGACGGTGTCGCTGCCGAGGTTAGCGGGCGGTTGCCGTCCCTTTCCCTACACGACCAGGACGGCGCAGGCGGCGTGGTCCATCACGGCCTTGGGCACCGCTGACAAGGCGCGGGCGCCGTGGTCCGAGCCCGATCCGACGACGACCAGGTCCGCCCCTTCCTCGGACGCCACCCGGGTGATGGCGCGGGCCGGGTCGTCGAGAACGGGGTGGGTGATGACCTCCACCTTGGCGTCGGCCGCTTCCCTGGCCAGCTGGGCCAGGAGCCAGTCGGTCGCGCTCGGCGCCCGCGTCCGTATAGCGGAACTCTTCGGGCAGCCAGGGCGCCGACTCGCCCTCCCCCTTGCCGTCGATCGCCGCGACGACGTGCAGGGCACCCCCGGTCGTGCGCGCCAATGCGAGGGCGCGGCGGAACGCTCTCGTCGCGCCTTGCGAGTCGGTCGCCCCCACGACCACGGTCTCAAACACCGGCGTAGCGGCGCGCCGGAACGTGCGCCGCCTCCTTGCCCTCGCCGGACTCCCGGCTGGTGCGCCGGTCTCGCGTGCCGTCGGTGGCCGCCGGGGTCGGCACCACGAGGACGGGCAACGGGCTCACGCGCGCGAGCTGCTCGCGCAGGCTCGGCGCCAGGCGATGACCCGCCAGGCGGCGGTGGTCGACGCCGACGAGGATCACATCAGCCCCGAACGCGGTGGACGCTTCGGCGATCGCGCGCGCCAGCTGCCGGTTCCTTGCACTCCGGGTTGATCCGCCCGCCTCGACGTGTTCGACCGGTCGGCCGGCCACCATGGCGTCGGGCTCGGCGGCGCCGCGGCCGTGTCGTGGCGGCTCGGCCAGGGCCAGGACCCTGACGTCGGCGCCGTACCGCGAGGCCCACTCGGCCGCGAGCTCGGACGCCCCCTGTGCGGCCGACGAAGCGTCGATCGCCACGAGCAGCCGCCGGAACGGCGGGGCCTCTTCCAGCACGCCCGGAGCGTGGATTGCCTTGGTTGCTACGAGTGCCGTCATGCCTCGCTCACCTCCTGCCTTCGCCAATCTGACTCAAGGTTACACAAAGGTGAACTGAAAGTGACAAACAAATGTCCTCCACGTGAACTCTCTGAGCTGGGGCGGGACGGCAGACACCCTGGTGACACGGTTTTTCCTGGCCCGCACCGGGGTTCCGGGGCCGGCGGGGTCTTCGCTCCGATCGCCCTGCCCGGTGCCGTTAGCCTGACCAGGCTGCACAGCACGGAGGAGTGCGAGAGCGGCCGAATCGGCACGATTGGAAATCGTGTGTTGGGCAACCAACCGTGGGTTCAAATCCCACCTCCTCCGCTCCGCCCGGCCGGCCCACCGCCCCGCCGGGACCCGGGTCACCTGGTCTCCGATGTCCTGACAGATCAGAAGGCCCAGCTCACGAGGCCGTCGCGCGCCCCGGGGCCGGACTTTCGCTCGGGGCGGGACCCCCGCATACTGGGCCCATCTCGACCCCGGCACCCGCACCACCGAACGACGACGACGCCATGGACCTGGCGCTCGACGAGGCGCGGGCCGCGGCGGCCGAAGGCGAGGTGCCCGTCGGCGCCGTCTGCGTCGTCGGAGGGCAGGTGGTGGCGCGGCGCCACAACGAACGCGAACGCACCGGTGACCCGACGGCACACGCCGAGCTCCTCGCCCTGCGCGATGCGGCGGCCGCCCTCGGGTCCTGGCGCCTGGGCGACGCGACGATCGTCGTGACGCTGGAGCCCTGCCCGATGTGCGCCGGCGCCATGGTGGCGGCCCGTCTCGGTCGCCTCGTCTACGGGGCGGCCGACCCCAAGGCGGGGGCCTGCGGGACCCTCTACAACCTCTGCGCCGACCCTCGGCTCAACCACGAGCTGCCGGTCACCGGAGGCGTGCGCGCGGCCGAGTGCGGCGCGCTTCTGACCTCCTTTTTTGCCGATCGGCGCAACGATCGAGCGCAGGCCGAGACTTTTAGCGCAGGTCCAAGCGACTAGGATCTCCGCCCGGAGGAGTGCGAGAGCGGCCGAATCGGACGGTCTCGAAAACCGTTGTGCCTCATGGGCACCGTGGGTTCAAATCCCACCTCCTCCGCTCGGGCCCCCGTAAGGCCCGCCGCACGGCGGATGCGGCGAACACAAGCGGCAGGGGCCGTTTCCCCGCCGTGTCAGTACTGGTCGTCCCCGGCGGCCGGAAAGGAGCGAACCGTGGCACGCGCACGTTCGACATTTGGAAAATTGCAGCGCGACCAGGCGAAGAAGGATCGGGCCAAGGCGAAGCTCGACGACCGCATGGCGCGCAAGGAGGACAAGGTCGCGGCGGCCGAAGAGCGGGCCACCGCACCGTCGGCCGACGAGGTCGACCAGACGCAGGTCCTCGAACAGCTCGCCGCCCTGCACGAAGACCTGGCCGACGGGCGCATCTCGCTCGATGACTTCGAGGTGCGCCAAGAGGAGCTGCGGGCCAAGCTCGTCGTCTGACCCGACGGCCGTCGCCGCGTCCGGCGCAACGGTGCGGGCGGTTCAGCCCGGGGTGGCCGTGTCGCGCCCCTCGAGCCAGCGCCGGAACCCGGCCGCGTTCGAGTGCACCCCGTTCATGATGTCCAGCTTTTCCTTGTGCTCGGCGTCGATGTCGCCGAGCAGCGGGTCGAAGCGCGCCGAGAGCGCGTCGGCGATGTCGGCGCCCTCCCGGTAGGCCTTCTCGGCGGTCTCGGCCCACTGCCGCAAGGTCTCTTCGGCCTCCGCCAGCAGCTCTTCGGGCTGCTCGAGCAGCCCGTAGTGCGCCAACGCGATGCCCGAGGGCCGGCGGGCGGCGAACTTCCCGAGCGACGTGATGGCCTGCTCCAGGTCGAAGTCGGGCGGTGGGGTCGACGGCCGCAACACGCCGCCGTCGGGCAGCTTGACCCCGACGGCGTCGCCGGCGAAGAGCACGCCGCTCAGCGAGTCGTGCAAGCCGAGGTGGTGCTTGGCGTGCCCCGGTGAGTCCACCGTCACGAGGCTGCGCCCGGGGCTGACGTCGATGACCTCTTCGTCTTCGAGCACGTGGAGCCGCTCGGGCGGCGTCGGGTCCAGCCGACCGTAGAGCGAGTCGAGGAGCGGCCCGTAGACCCGCGCCGCCGAGTCGATCAGGCGCGTCGGGTCGGCCAGGTGCCGCGCCCCTTTCTCGTGGACGTAGACGGTGGCGGCGGGGAAGGCGCGGGCCACGTCGCCCACGCCACCGGCGTGGTCGAGGTGGATGTGCGTGACGGCGACCCCGGCGAGCTCGCTGGGCCCGACGCCGATCTGGGCCAACGCCGCCAGCAGGACCGGGACCGACGTCTGGCTCCCGGTCTCGATGAGCACGGGCGCCGACCCCTCGATGAGGTACCCCGCGGTGACGCGTTCCCAGCCGCCGAGCATCGTGTCGATCTCGAGCACGCCCTCGGCGATCGCCCGGGGTGGCGGCACGGCCGGGAGGGCGTCTCCGCTCTCGGGGTCGTGCACGTGCAGGCCGGCGTCGGGGTGGCGGTGGGTGCGCCCGCCGTGGGAGTGCGTCCCGCTCACCGGGCACGCCTCACCGGCTGGAGCCCTCGCGCTTCTTCACCGTCACCTTCCCGTGGCCGAGTCGCTTGATGCGACCGAACACCGGCAGGTTCGGGTTGAACGAGTTGATCAGGACGCGCCCGTCCCCGTCCGGCACGGTGGCCAGTGGGTCGTTGCCGCTCAGGCGGAAGGCCGAGTTGATGAGGGACACGTGCGAGAAGGCCTGCGGGAAGTTGCCGACCATGCGGCCCGCCATCGGGTCGTACTCCTCGGCGAGGAGGCCGAGCTCGTTGCGCAGCGCGAGCAGGCGCTCGAAGAGCTCGACGGCCTCGTCCTCACGGCCGATCATGTGGAGGCAGTCCACCATCCAGAACGAGCAGGCCAAGAACGCGCCCTCTCTCCCGGTCAAGCCGTCGACCGACCCGTCGTCGCTCGTCTTGTAACGCAGGACGAACCCGTGGTCGAACAGTTCGCGCTGGATCGCCTCGACCGTGGAGATCACCCGCTCGTCGGTGGGGGGCAGGAACCCGACGAGCGGGATCATGAGCACGCTGGCGTCGAGCTTGTCGGACCCGTAGTACTGGGTGAAGGCGCCGACGTCCTGGTTGTACCCCTTCTCGCACACCTCGGTGAAGATGTCGTCGCGCAGCGTCTTCCACTTGTCGATCGGCCCCGTGAGCTGGGGCCACTCCTCCAGGGTGCGGACGCCGCGGTCGACGGCGACCCACGCCATGACCTTGGAGTGGGTGAAGTGGCGCCGTGGCCCGCGCACCTCCCAGATGCCGTCGTCGGGCTGCGTCCATCCCTTCTCGATGAACTCGATCAGCTGCGTCTGCAGATCCCACGCCGCCTGCGAGTGCTCGCCCTGCGTCCTCGCCGAGGAGTAGAGGGCGGACATGACCTCGCCGTAGACGTCGAGCTGGTACTGCTCGGACGCCGCGTTGCCGATCCGCACCGGCGCCGAGTTCTCGTAGCCGGGCAGCCACGACGCCTCCCACTCGTCGAGGCGCCGCTCCCCCGCCGGCCCGTACATGATCTGCAGCTTCGACACGTCGCCGGCCACGGCGCGTAGCAACCAGTCGCGCCACGCCATCGCCTCGGTGAAGTACCCCCCGCGCATGAGCGACTCGAGGGTGAGCGTGGCGTCGCGCAGCCAGCAGTAGCGGTAGTCCCAGTTGCGGTTGCCCCCGAGCGCCTCGGGCAACGACGTCGTGGCCGCCGCCACGATGCCGCCGGTGGGCTCGTAGGTCAGCGCCTTGAGCGTGATGAGCGAGCGCATGACCGCGTCGCCGTACGGGCCCTGGTAGCAGCAGTTCTGCGCCCAATCGGTCCAATACGCCTCCGTGAGGTGGACGGCGTACCAGCTGTCGAGCGGCGGGGGCGGCTGCTCGTGCGAGGGGTACCAGACCAACGTGAACGGGTAGCGCTGATGCTCGCTCACCGTGAAGTCGGCCACCGTCCGCAGGTCCTCGCCCACGGCGTCGACCCGGTGCCACAGGGCGACGGAGTCGGGGCCCGCCGTGAGCCGGGTGAGCCCCTCGTCCGACGTCGCCCAGGGGACCACGTCGCCGTAGTCGAAGCGCACCGCCAGCTCCATGCGCATGTCCACCGTGCCGCTCACGCCCTCGACCGAGCGCACCAGGTGCGGGTAGCCGTCCCGCTTGGGCATGCAGTCGGTGATGCGCACCGTGCCCGACGCCGTGTCGAACTCCGTCTCGAGGACGAGGGAGTTCGGCCGGTACCACCGCCGCGTCGCCAGCACGGTGCTCGGCGCCCCGGCGGGCGCGATCTCCCAGAAACCGTGGTTCTTGTGGCCCAACAGCCGCGCGAAGCACGCCGGTGAGTCGAAGTGGGGCAGGCACAGCCAGTCGATGGACCCGTCGATGCCGACGAGGGCGGCGGTGTGCAGGTCGCCGATGATGGCGTAGTCCTCGATGCGCTGGCTCATGGCCTCATTCTTGCCGCTTGGACCTGGAAGCGACCGGCCCCCCCATCGGGGCCACGCTCAGCCCGAGATGCACTGGCCCGTGCTCACGGCCGCGTGGCGGGACGAGGCCTCCTGCACGCGCGCCAGGACGCCGGGCGAGGTGAGCGCGTAGCCGACGTCGGAGTAGACGGTCGAGCGGGAGAAGACGACGCCGATCACCTGCCCCCCCGGCCCCATCAGCGGGCCGCCCGAGTTCCCGGGCTCCACCTTGCCGTCGATGGAGTACACCCCGCGGGTGACCGATCCGTTGTTGTAGATGTCCTTGCCGATGGCGGTGACCTCCTCGGTCACGCTCGCCGGCAAGGTCGTCAGCGGGCCGTCCTCGGGATACCCCAAGAACGCGGCCTGGGTGCCGCCCGACACGAGGTTGGGGTCGATGGTGAGCGCCGGCCCGAGCGGCGCGGTCGTGCGCAGGACGGCGAGGTCGAAGTCCGGGTCGAAGAACACCGCCGTCGCGGGATAGCCGGTGTTGCCGATCAGGACCTGCGTGCTGCCGTTGCTCTCGCCGGCGACGACGTGCGCGTTGGTGGCCACGAGGCCGGGGCCGACCACGAAGCCGGAGCCCTCCTGCTCGTTCGTGCACGCCGTCCCGAGGATCTTGACGGTCGAGAAGACGGCCGGGTCGGCCAACGCCTTGGTCTGCGCGTCCGTCGGCGGCGCGACGTTCGGCGTGGACGGCGGCGTCAGCGAGTTGAAGACCTGGGGGAACCCCTGGTCGTTGAGGAAGTTCTGCAGGTCGTCGAAGATCGAGGGGGCCTGGGGGAGGACCTTGTCGATCGAGTGCAGGATGTCCGAGCGCCCCACGGCCGCGTCGAGCGAGGTGAACCGGCTGTTCGGCGACGAGATCACGGCGGCGACCAGCCACACCGAGAGCAGCACGGCGATGACGGCCACCCCGACGCCCAGGACGGCGTCGACGTTGCCGAGGTGGTGACGACGCAGCGTGACGTTGGAGTAGGTCCCGGCGACCCGCCCCACGTAGCCCAGGCCGGTCGCCGTGGCCAGCACCAGCCCGACGATCACGACGGAGCGGGTCGCACTGTCGTGCGAGGTCGAGAGCAGCGGCACCCAGATCACCGCCCCGAGCAGGAAACCGAGCCAGAAGCCACCGAACGTGAGGATCTGGATCAGGGCGCCCAGGCGCAGGCCATGGACGGCGGCGAGCAGCATCAGCCCGATGATCAGGATGTCCACCCAGTCCACCGGATCGAGCGTAGACAACGATGCCACCGAAAACGGGCCCGCCACCACTATTCTCAACCCGCCGTGGCCTCCTCAGTCGCGCCCCGTTCACGGGGTGCCAGGCATTCCGCATACGCGCTGACGGCCCTGCTCGGTGCGGTCGCGCTCGTTTTCGCGGGGTGCAGCACGACCCCGACCCAGGGTGCATCCCACTCACTCGGTGTTTTGGGCGAGCCCAAGGGCACACCGCAGGTGCTCGGCCAACCCGCACCCACGGGCACCGGCGAGCTCGGCGCCGTCGCCTGCCCCACCGCGGCGCGCTGCTGGGCCGTCGGGCACGACGCCAGCGACCGTGCCGCCGGGCGGCGCCCACGTGATCGCCGCCACGAAGAACGGCGGGCAAACCTGGAAGGCCCAGGACGTCACGGGCGGGAGCACGCCACAACTGAGCGGCGTGTCGTGTCCCTCGGCCACCGAATGCATCGCCGTCGGGTCCAACGGCGCGTCGGTGCCGGGGAGCGGCGTCGTCGTCGCCACCACCGACGGCGGCAAGACGTGGAACCCGGTCGCCGCGCCGACGGGCGCCCTGACCGTGATCACCGTCACGTGTTCGTCGGTCTCGGACTGCGTCGCCCTCGTCAGTGACGGCACGTTGGTCTGGTCGGCCACGACCACGGACCTCGGGCAGACCTGGCAGCAGCAGGGGAACATGCCCCCGCTCTTCGTCGCCGACGACGACCTCATGTGCACGGCGGCGGGACTGTGCCTGGTCGCCGGGTATGCGCCCACCGGCACCGGCCAGGGCGAAGGCGCCGTCGCCCTGAGCTCGGACGGCGGGCACACGTGGACGTTGGCCTCCGTGCCCAACGGCGTGGGCGTATTGCGCAGCGTCGCCTGCGTGAACACCACGGACTGCTTCGCCGCCGGCACGACGTCGACCACGGTGAGCGACGTGGTCCCGGCGCACGGCGAGCTCCTCGACAGCACCGACGGCGGGCACACGTGGACACCGGCGACGACCCAGCCGCCGGTCGATGACGTCTACGGCGTCGAGTGCCCGTCCGACCGGGTGTGTGCCATGGTCGGCATCGAGTGGAAGGGCACGCCGCCCGTGGGCACGGGCGCCGTGGCCCAGAGCGGCGACGCCGGCACGACGTTCAAGGTGTCCTCGTCGGCCTACGTCCCGCTGGCGCTGACGGCGCTGTCCTGCCCCGACGCCACGCGGTGCGTCGCGGCCGGTGGGAACACGGTGGCCCGGATCACCGTCGTCGCGCCGAACCCGGTCCCCAAGAAGAAGCAGCGCTAGTCAGAGCGCCGGGGGCGCCCGGAGCTCCCGCAGCGGTGCTAGTGCCGCATGGCGGCGAGCATCAGCCCCGGGATCTTGGCGGCCGACGGCTCGGCCTCGAACGCCACGAAGCGTCGCATGACGTCGTAGCCCGAGGGCGCCGTGGCGAACCACGGCGGCTTGGGCCGCGAGCGGAACGGCGCGCGCACGACCGACTTCTGCGGGCGGTCGAACATCAACGCGTTGCCCACCACGCCGCTCCCGGACTGGATGTCGGTGCGCGGGTGCCCCGGGTAGGCGCCCCACGTCGTCGAGCCCATGGCGAAGGACAGGCCGTGCCAGACGTTGACGCCGATGGAGCCGTAGCGCAGGTCGGCGACGGCGCGCTCGAGCGCCTCCGCGACCGCTGCATCCTTGAGTGACGTCGGCGCCACGAGGATCGTCGCGCCGAGCGTGCCCCACACCACGTCGTTGCAGAACGTGGTGGCGGCGTCGAGGAAGCCCGCCGCGTCCGGCGCCGGCAGCGCCGTCTCGGCCAGCTCCCCGAAGAAGGACTCGACGTTGAACGCGATGTCGTCGGTCCGTCCCGGCGGCACGTCGCCGATGAAGGTCCAGGGCAGCGCGTCGGCCGGCCCGCTCCCCAGCCGCTCGGCCTCGGGGTGCGCGGCGACGAAGGCGTCGCAGCGCGCGCGCCGCCCCGGGGTAGTAGGCGCGCCGGGTGCGGATGTCGGCCAGCGTCTGGGTCAGCGCGCCGACGAACGCGTCGCGCTGGGCCCAGCCTTCGTGCGTGACGACGACGCGGGCGCTGATGCAGTTGAACCCCGCGTTGTTTACCAGCATCGTCGCGATGTGCTCCGCCTGGTAGCGCAGCTCGGCGATCGACCACTTGCCGGGGACCACGACGATGGGCGACACGTTGCCCAGCTCGGCCGTCACCGGCTTGTCGAGCACGGGCTCGTCGGCCGCCTTGCGCCGCGCCCCCTCGGCTCCGGTGCCGAACACGACGGCGTCGTAGGTCTTGTCGGACCCGGTGATGTGGACCTCGTCGATGCGCGGGTGCGCGGTCAGGTACTGCCCCACCGCGGCGCCACCGTCGACGATGCGCAGCACGCCGGCATCGATGAGCGGCTTGAGCGCGCGGCTCCAGTGCGGGACGAGATAGTCGTTCACCGGGTTCGCCTTCATCACGACGACCTTGCCCTCGACGAAGAGCTTGGACAGCACGTCGCGGGGGCCGAGCGAGGCGACGTTGCCGGCGGCGAGGACGAGCGCGGTGCCCGCAGCCGCCACCGGGTCGGCGTAGGCGGGAGCCTGGCCGGCGACGAGGCCGTCGCGGGTGACGCCAGGCTGCATCCAGACCTCGGCGGTCGTCTGGGCGAACGTGATGCGGTCGAAGGCGCTCGCCGGGAAGACCTGCACGCGCAGGCGGCCGTCGGACGCCTCGCGCACCGGCCCGGGGATGGCGGGCTTGCCGTCCTTGGCGATGTCGCGCAACGAGTCGCGGTAGAGGCGGGCCATGCGCACGAACGTGCCGATGCCGGCGAAGAGCTCCTCGCCGGCTTCCGTCGAGCCCGGCTCGAAGCCCTTGGCCGCGTCCGCCGCAGCGAGCCACTCGTCCTGCGCCGCCATGGTGGCGTCGATCACGTCTTGGAGCAGTCGCGCCCGGGCCGTGGCGTCGGTCTTCGCCCAGCCGGGCGCGTGGTCGGCGACGAGGTTGACGTCCGTGTCCAGCGCGTCGGTGTCGATGGGTGGCGCCGTCGCCGGGGCCGGAGCGTCGTTTGCCGCGGACGCGGTGGCTGGGTCGGTGGTCGGGGCAACCGCCCCGCGGCTCGTGATGGTCATCGATCTTCCTCCCCGGCGCGCCGCCGCACGATGGGCCCCGCTATCGGGGTTGGCGCTGCCCGCATCAACAAGGCACAGCGTACCGAGGCGTGCCTGTGATCCGACCTCCTCGGGGGACTGGGGTTAAGACCCTGGTGAAAGGGGCATCGTTGCATTAGGGCGTGCGCCCGAGGTTTGGCGGCCTGAGCGACGCCGGGGGGAAACCGAGACAGAAGCAGGGAGAACGGCATGCCGAACGGTACGAGCAATCACCCGGGCAGAAGTCGAGTGCGAGGAGGACGCCGGATGGCGGCGCGCACGGCGGCGGCTGCGGCCGCCGCTTCGTTGTGCGGAACGCTCGGGATCGGGGTGTTCGCCGTCTCGAGCATTCCCTCGGGCGCCGCGACGACGGCCACCCTCTACGTGGACAACGTCGCCGGGACGAAAACCTCCGGGTGCACGGCATCGGGCAGCGGCGCATGCACGACGATGCAAGAAGGCGTGACCGCCGCCGAGGCCCTCAGCGGCACCGCGGTGACGCTCGACGTCGCCGGCTCCTCAACGGCCTACGCCGAGTCCGTGACTATCAACCTGCCTTCGAGTTCGACGGACACGCTCGATATCGAGGGCACGGGCTCGACACAGCCGACCCTCGACAACGGCGGGACGGGAAGCAACATCACCATCCCCGACCACGAGCGCCGGCGCCGTCACGATCGACCACATGACCATCAGCGGTGGCGACACCACCACAGGTGACGCCGCCGGGGGCGCGATCGACGACAAGGGGAGCGGGACGCTCTCGGTCGGCGCTGACATCTTCTCCGGCAACAAAGCCAGCGGGGATGGCGCGGCAATCGACACTGCGGACACTTGCACGGGCGCCGACGCCAGCAACCTCGTCGTGTCGAACTCCACGTTCGTCGACAACGCAGGTCTGAGTGACGGCGGCGCCATCAACGCCCAGGACAACTGCAGTACTCCGAGCGGGACCCTGACGGTGACGGCGAGCACCTTCCAGTCCAACAGCGCAGGATTTGGTGGGGGCGTCGCTGGCTGGACCGCCAGCACGATCACGAACAGCACGTTCGTTTCGAACTCCGATAATGGCCCAGGCGCCGGCGGCGCATTCGGCGGTCAGGGCACCTTGGTCGACGACACGTTCGTGGGCAACACCACCGAGGCGCTCACCAGCACAGGCGGCACAGCCGGCATTTCCGTCGCCAACTCGATCCTCGACGATGCCCCGGCCGGACAGGATGCTCGAGCCCCGTCACCGACAACGGCTACAACGTGGCCTCCGACAACTCCTGCGGCCTCGGCTCGACCAGCATCTCGAACTCGACGACCATCGGCACGCTCACGCTTGGCGGCCAACGGCTCGAGCGGCCCGCAGACCGCGGCGATCACGACGTCGAGCTCGGCCCACAACCTCGTGCCGCTCGAGCGCCTGCACCGTCACGACCGACGAGCGCGGCCAGCCACGCCCGGGTCTCGGCTACCCGGGCGCCTGTGACGCCGGCGCCTACGAGATCCAGAAGTCGACCGGCTACGACCTGGCCGGCTCCGACGGCGGCGTCTTCGTCTTCCCGACCGGCCAATCGTCGGGCTACTACGGCTCGCTGCCGGGCCTCGGGGTCAAGGTCAACAACGTCGTCGGCCTCGTGCCCACGAACAACTACACCGGCTACGACCTGGCCGGCTCCGACGGCGGCGTCTTCGTCTTCCCGACCGGGCAGGGCTCGGGCTACTACGGCTCGCTGCCGGGCCTGGGCGTCAAGGTCTCCAACGTCGTCGGCCTCGTGCCGACGAACAACGACCACGGCTACGACCTCGTCGGCTCCGACGGCGGCGTCTTCGTCTTCCCGACCGGTCAGAGCTCGGGCTTCTACGGCTCGCTCCCCGGCTTGGGCGTCAAGACGAACGACATCGTCGGCCTCGTGGCCGAGCCTGGCGGCGGGGGCTACCTGCTGGCCGGCAAGGACGGTGGCGTCTTCGCCTTCGGGACCGCCAAGTACTACGGCTCGCTGCCCGGCAGCAACATCACGGCGAACAACATCGTCGGCATCACGTCCACGCCTGACGGCAAGGGCTACTACCTCGTGTCCTCCAACGGCACGGTGTACCCCTTCGGCGACGCCGTGGGCTACGGCACGCTGCCGCAATTGGGCGTCACGGTGTCGAACATCGTGAGCATCGTGCCCACCGCGACCGGAGCCGGCTACTGGCTCATCGGTTCGGACGGTGGGGTGTTCGCCTTCGGCGACGCCGGCTTCATCGGCTCGCTGCCCGGCCTCGGCGTGCACGTGAACAACGTCGTGGGGGCGGTGCCGACGCTGTTCTGAGCTCGGCGGCCCTGTGAGGCGCGTGCTCGGATTGCTTTAGGGATCTGTAAGGGTTCGGTCGAAACGGTTGACCTTTCGCGCCGCGCTGCCAATAGTGCGGTGGTGCGATCGCTCCATCGGGTGTTGGACACCGGGCGTCTCCGCCGGAACCGGCGGCGGCGGGCCCTCGCCACGGGCGCATCGGTCGTCGTCGTGCTGGGGGTCGCCTTGTCCGCGTGCGGCAACAGCCCCACGAGCACAGGGTCGGCGTCCGCCACCGCCACGTCCACGGCGTACCGGTGGGGCGTCGTGGGCAACAAAGGCGCGATCACCCAACTCGAGCTCTCACGACCCACCCCCGTGCGCGGCATCAGCGGAACGATCGTGCAGATCGCGACCTCCAACTCCGACGGCTACGCCCTCACCTCGACCGGCCACGTGTGGGGTTGGGGCGTCAACAGCTACGGCGAGTTCGGCGACGGCAAGACGACGCCCTACGACACCAGCGCCGTCGAGGTGGACTTCCCCGCCGGGGTGAAGATCACCTCGCTGGCGAACCCGATGCCCTTCGACGCCGGCATGGCGATCGACTCGACGGGCCACGCGTGGGGATGGGGCCTCAATGGCGACAACGACTTGTGTCTCTCCGGCCTCGTGGTCACCCGGCCCGAACAGATCCCCCTCAGCGACGTCACCCTCGCCACCGGAGCCCGTACGCACGCGCTCTTTTCCTCACACGGCACCGTGTATGCGTGCGGCGGCGGCGACGCCGGCGAGCTCGGCAACGGATCCACGAATCCAACCGCTACCCCCACCCCGGTCGACGGCCTGCCGGCTGGAGTACAGGTCGACCGCGCTCACCTCGTCGTGGGAGGGATCGGGGGCGCTGCTCGCCGACGGCTCGTACTACAACTGGGGCTACAACGCGGCGGGCCAACTCGGCGACGGCACCACGACGAACAGCGCCCTGCCGGTCAAGGTCGACCTGCCCGAGCGAGTGACCCAGGTCTTCCAGGGCGGCAGCGGTGCGAAGAACGGGCAGACCATCGCCATCCTCTCCGACGGCTCCGTCTGGACCTGGGGCGCCAACTCGATGGGCCAACTCGGGATCGGCACGCGAGTGCAGTCGACCACGCCAGTCAAGGTCCACGTGCCGACCGGTGTGTCCTTCGTCAAGGTCAACTCGGGCGGGTACGCCAGCTACGCCGTCGATCGATCCGGCCACCTTTGGGCCTGGGGCTCGAACAACGAGGGCCAGCTCGGCACCGGGAGCGCCAAACCGTTCGAGACGCTCCCCGTCGACGTCGGGCTCGCCCTCACCCAGGTGTCGTCGACAGCGCAGAACGTGGCCGGCTTCCGCTAGGCCGTCGTCTCACCGTCTCGAATCAAGAGACGTCCGGCAGCACGGCCTCGGCGAGCAGTTGCAGGTGCTCGAGGTCGTCGAGGTCGAGCACCTGCAAGTAGACGGCCTCGGCGCCGATTTCACCGAAGGCCTGGATGCCCGCCACGACCTCTTCGGGCGTGCCCGCCACTCCGTTCGCCCGTAGTTCGGCCGGCTTGCGTCCGATGTTGGCGGCGCGCCGTTCGAACTCCGCTTCGTCCGCCCCACAACACACCACCTGCGCCGCCGAGAAGCGAAGGGTCTCGGGGTCACGGCCGCGCAGCTCGCAGGCGGCTTGCACCCGAGCGAACTGGCTCTCCGTGTCCGCCAGCGACGAGAACGGCAGGTTGAACTCCGTCGCATACGTCGCCGCGAGGCGCGGCGTGCGCGACGGCCCGCCTCCACCGACGATGAGCGGCGGGTGCGGCTGCTGTGCCGGCTTCGGCAACGCCGGGCTGTCCTCGAGCGTGTAGTGGCGGCCCTTGAAGTCGAACGTCTTCCCCGCCGGCGTGCCCCACAGCCCCGTGAGGATGGCGAACTGCTCCTCGAGGCGTTCGAAGCGCTCGCCGAGCGGGGGAACGGGATGCCGTAGGCCCGGTGCTCGGCGTCGTACCAACCGGCGCCGAGGCCGAGCTCGACGCGGCCGCCACTCATCGCGTCGACCTCGGCGACCTGGATGGCGAGCACCCCGGGCAGCCGGAACGTGGCCGAGGTGACCAGCGTCCCCAGCCGGATGCGCGAGGTCTCGCGCGCCAGGCCGGCCAACGTGACCCAGGCGTCGCTCGGCCCGGGGAGGCCGTCGCCGCCCATCGTGAGGAAGTGGTCGGAGCGGAAGAGGGCATCGAAGCCGAGGGCCTCGACCGTCTGGGCCACACGCAACTGTTGTTGGTAGCTGGCGCCTTGCTGGGGCTCGATGAAGATACGGAGCTTCATCGCGCCAACTTAACCGTGGGCCCTGCCGTCCGGCCGAGGCGGGCGTGAGATCCCGAATGCGGGCAAACTGCAGCCATGGACATCGGCTGCATCTACCCCCAGACCGAGGTGGGCTACGACACCGGCGCCGTGCGCGCTATCGGACAGGCGGCCTCGGACCTCGGCTACTCCCACCTGGCCGCCTACGACCACGTGCTCGGCGGCGACACCGCCGTGCTCGGCAATCTCGGCGGCCCGTACACGATCGACAGCCCGTTTCGCGAACCGCTGACGATGTTCTCGTACCTGGCCGGTTTCACGAAGCTCGCCTTCGCCACGTCCATCCTCATCGGACCGCAACGCCAGACCGCGCTGCTGGCCAAGCAGGCGACCGAGCTCGACCTGCTGAGTGGGGGCCGCTTCCGGCTCGGCCTCGGCGTCGGCTGGAACAAGCTCGAGTACGACGCGCTCGGGATGCCCTTCCACAAGCGCGGCGCGCTGCTCGAGGAGCAGGTCGCCGTTCTGCGTGCCTTGTGGACGGAGAAGAGCGTGACCTTCGACGGCACCTTCCACCACCTCGACCACTCGGGCCTGGCGCCACGGCCCGAACGCTCCATCCCGGTGTGGATCGGTGGCTTCGAAGCGCCAGCCCTGCGACGCGTCGGACGCATCGCCGACGGCTGGTTTCCCATGGTGCGCCCGCAAGGAGGGCTCGAAGAAGCGCTCGATGTCATCCGTCAGGCCGGGAAGGAGGAGGGGCGCGATCTCTCCAACTTCCCCTTCGAGGGCCGATTGGAATACTCCGTCCGCGACCACGACAAGATCGCCGAGCACGCACGACGCTGGCGCGAAGCCGGAGCGACGCACCTGTCCTTCAACACCATGCATTCGGGGCTCGACAATGCCGACGCGCACATCGCGGCGCTGGAGGAGATGGCCCCGCTCTTGTTGCGAAGTTAGGCCGGCGCCTTATCCCGAACCGAAGTGGGTGGACTGACCGTCGTCGGCGATGACGGAGTACCCGTCTCCGTCGGGCGCCGCCAAGAGACCGATCTCGACGTGGCCCATGGGCGAGCCGAGCGAGCCGAAGAACGGCGCATCCCCGAAGGAGAAGACCCCTCCGTCGCGCGCCACCAGCCAGTACCCATCACCCGATGGTGTCGACGCCATGCCCGAGATGGGACGGTTGAGCGCAACGCCGCCCATCGAACCCTCGAACGGCGCATCGCCGTAGGTGAACACCCCACCGTCGGCGGCCACCAGCCAGTAGCCGGCGCCGTTGGGCGTCGGTGCCATGTCCACCACTGGCTGGTTCAGACGGAGCGAGCCGGCCGACCCCCAGAATTCGGCGTCGCCGTAGGCGAAGATCCCGCCGTCGCGGCCCACGAGCCAGTAACCCCGCCCATCCGAGGTGGCGGCCATGTGCACGATGGGTTGGTTGAGGTGGATCGCGCCGGCCGATCCGTAGAAGCCCGCGTCGCCATAGGCGAAGATCCCGCCGTCGGAGGCCACGATCCAGTACCCCTTGCCGTCGGGGGAGGACGCGATGCCGACGGGCGGCGCGTTCAGCCCTTGGCCGAGCAGGGATCCGTAGGCCGTCGCGGAGCCGTACGGCGTGACGTCGCCGTTCGAGTCCAAGACCCAATAGCCGGTCCCGTCGGGGGTCGAGGCCACGGCCTCGCCCGCCGTCCGACTGGTCAGGACGTTGAACGACTGCGTCGCGTTCGCGGCGGTGAAGTCCGACGTGGCGGCCACACTGGCCCGCACGGTGCACGTCCCAGCCTCGAGCATCGACACCGTCGAACCGGAGACCGAGCAGACGGTGGGGGTGTCGCTCGTGTAGGTGATCGGGCCGCCCGAATTCGCCGTTGCGCTCACGGCGTAGGTCGGGCCGGCGATCACGTCGCCCGACGGTGGCGTCGAGGTGAAGGCGACGGAACCCACCGTCATGCCGACGCCCACTTCCTGTGAGGCCGTCGCCGCGGTGTACGCGTCGGTGGCCGGCGCGCTGGCGTCGATGGTGCACAGCCCGGCGTGGTTGAACGTCACGGTGCCCGCAGTGAGGCTGCAGATGCCGCTCGAGCCCGGGTCGATGCTGAACGTGACCGGAGCCCCGGAGTTGTCCCCCGCTGCGGGCGAGTAGGTGCCGCCGATGCTGCCCCGGGGGGCCGCGGTGGTGAACTGAATCGCCCCCGTCGCCTTGGCGACGGTGAAGGACTGGGTCGTGCTGCCCGCGCTGTAGTTGCCGAGAGCCGGCAACGAGGCGTCGAGCGTGCACGTGCCGCCCTCTTGGAAGCTGACGACCCCTCCGACGATGGAGCACACGCTCGCCGACGAGGAGTCGACCACGATCGACGGTGTGTCGCCCGAGGTCGACGTGGCGCCCGGTGTGTAGGTGTCGCCATTGACCACGGCGGCGCCTGGCGCCGTGGTGATGAACGTGATCGTCTGGGTCAGCGGGCCGACGGTGAAGTCCTGGCTCCCGGTCGCGGCGGCGTAGTCACCGGTGGCCGGCACCGACGCGTCGATCTGACACGTGCCGATGTTGTTCGCCGTCACGGTGCCCGAGCTCAGCGTGCAGACGTGGGACGAGGCCGGGTCGATGGAGAGGGTCGGCGTCGTGCCCGAGGTGGACGTGGCGCTGACGGCGTAGGTCGTCCCCGGCACCGCCCCGCTGGGCGGCGTCGAGAACGAGATGGACTGGGCCTCCGGGCCGATGGTGATCGTCTGTTGCGCCTGTGGCGCCGAGGCATAGGTCGCGGACGCCGCCCCCTGGTTGGCATCGAGCACGCACGAGCCCAGGTCGTCGAAGGTCACCGTGGCGGTGGTCGTCGACCCACTCGACGAGCTGTTGCTCAAGGTACAGGCGCCCGATGGCGATGTCGCGCTGTCCACGGTGATGGTCGGCGACGGCGAACTGACGCTCCCGGTCGCCGAGACCGTCACCGATGACGCGACGGCGCCGGTGCTGGGTGCCGACAGCGATACCGTTTCCGGCGTCTTTATCGCGGTGGTGAATTGCAATTGCGGAGCCGGGAACACGAAAGCGTCACCCGGCTGATTGGCATCAACGACGCAGGTGTCACCCGCGGTCTGCATCGTGACCTGCGCCTCGAACCCAGTCAGGGGGGTCAGCGTGCAGCCTGAGGACGATCCGTCGAGGCTGAACGTCGTCGGGTAGTACTGCGTCAGCGTGTTCGCGCTCGAGATCGCCTCGAGGGTGTAGGTCGACCCGGCGCCGGCCACCGACGGCGGCCCGGCGACGTCCTCGAACGACTGCGCGTTCTTCACATCGATCACGATCTGCACCTGTGGCGCAGGACCGAACGAGCTGGTGGTGTAGTTGTTCACGTCGATGATGCAGGTGCCGATATCAGCGTTGGGATTGCTGTTCGGCACGTTCAACAGGACCTCTTCCGCGCTGTAGTCGGTGTCTCCCAAATCGAGGACGTTGATGTCCCCTCCCCAGGTGGGCTGCCCCGAGAGCGCGCACCCCGGGTCCGTCGAGGCGGGATCGACCTGGAAGCTCGCCGGCGGTGTGCCGAGGATGCCGACGGGACCTTCGACGGCGGCGCCGGCCTGGACGACGGCGCCAACGTAGAAGTCGGTGTTCGGCTGGGGCTGGGACGGCCCGCTGGCAACGATGCTGATGAGGGGCGATCCCACGCCCACGCTGATCGACTGCACCGCCTGTGGCGCGGCCAGGTAGTCGGCGTCGCCGGCCTGATTGGCGTCGATGTTGCAGGTTCCCGCTTCCAGGAAATCCACGTCGGTGCCGTCGAACGAGCAAATCGACGAGTCGCTGGGGTCGATGCTGAAGACAACCGGTTCGCCCGAACCGCCACCCGTGGCGGTTGGCGCATAGTCGTCCATTCCCACCGTCGTCTGCGACGAAGATGCCGACGAGGTGAACGTGATGGTCTGCGTGCCCTGACCGCTGACCGTCAGGATGAACGACTGGGTCGCCGTCTGCGTGGCGTGCGTCACCAGGTTGGTGCTTGTCGCGGTGAAGGTGAGCGGGTAGGTCCCGTCCGAGCCGGGGTTGGGGATGCCCCCGAGCGTGGCGGTGCCGTTGTTGTTGTCCGTGAAGGTCACGCCGCCCGGAAGGGCGCCGGTCCGGGAGAGGGAAGGAGCCGGATAACCCGAGGTCGTCACGCTGAAGTTTGCGGGCTGCTGGACCGTGAAGGCCGTGTTGTCCGCCGAGGTAATGGTCGGAGCGGACTGCACGGTCAGGGTGAAGGTCTGGGTCACTGAGGTGAGGGCGCTGGCCGAGGTCACGGTGAAGGAGTACGGCCCCACCGCGCTCGCGGGCGGGTTGCCCGACAGCGTGGCCGTGCCGTCGCCGTTGTCGATGAAGGTGACGTTCTGAGGAAGGGTGCCGGCCTCGGACAGGGCCGTCGGCGGGTCGGCCTCCGGCGTCACACCCGGCTCGCCGATGGTGAACGTGTTCGCAGTGTTGGCCGTGAAGACGGTCGAGTTGGCCGTGGTGATGACCGGGGGCACGCCGATGATGAACTCGATCTGCGAGTACGAGGAGGTGTCCGGCGTGTAGGAGGCCACGTCCGAGTACCCGTACGTCCCGCTCGACTGGGAGACGTAGTTGCTGCCGCCGCCCCCCCCGTCGCCCCCGACGTTGTTGCCGCCGGCTCCGCCACTGCCCGGGCTGCAGCCAGCGCCACCGGCGCCACCCCCGCCGCCACCGGCGCCACCCCCGCTGGTCCCGTTGTTGCCATTGCCCCCCGCTTCGGGGATGGTCCCGGCGCCGCAGTCGTCGGCGCCGCCTGACCCGACCGTCCCACCACTGCTTTCGGGGGCTTGACCGCCATTGCTCCCCATCGAACCTCCGTTGCCTCCACTCACACCGGAGAAACCGCCGCCTTGTCCGCCGCCACCGCCCGCAACGCCGACCAACTGCGGCACAGGATTTGCTTCGGAGATGGCGCGCACATAGCTGCACGAGCCACCGGCAGTGCCGCTCGAGCCCGACCCCAGAACGCCGTTGAAGCCGGTGCCACCGCTGCCGCCTCCGCAGTTGGTCTCCGTGAAGAGAGCGCCGCCCGGAGTGACAATCAACCCGTTCGAGATCGGCAGCGTCTCCATCATCAGCCCGGCCGCCCCGCCTTGGCTGCCTTGCCCGTCGGTGCCCTCCTCGAGGATGTCGACGGCTGACACGTTGGCGGGGACGTCGAACTGCGTTTCGCCACTGGTACCGGTCGAGGTGCCGACTTCCGTGGTGTCGAGCGTGCCCGCCGACATGGTGAGCGAGACGGAGCCGTTCCCGGAGTTGGACGCCGTACCGAAGCCCACGCCAGCGTCCGCGCCGTAGCTGTTGCCACCGGCGCCGCCGCCGCCGCCTTCGAAGCTGTTGCCGCCGCCGTTCCCGGCGCCAGCACCGCCGCCTCCGCCACCGCCCCCGCCGGCGTCCGACGCGGTTCCAGCCGTGCTCCCCCCGCCTCCGTTTGCGGGCGATGCCTCTTGACTCCCCGCGCCTCCGCCGCCCGCACCCGAGCTCTGTCCGCCGAAGCCGTTCGCGTATCCGTCGCCATTCGTCGTCGCGCCGCCGGTGCCGCCGCCGGCGCCGGCCCCGCCGCCACCGCCCTCACCGCCGCTGCCGCCACCGCCCGCGGCGATCAAGAGATACGTCGAGTCCGACATGTCCTCCACGTAGGAGCACTGTCCACCTTGTCCGCCGCCGCTGCCGACCTCGTTGCCGCCGCCACCACCACCACCGGCGCAGTCGCCATGGTCAGACCCGTTGTTCCCTTGCACGCCCACGAAGATCTTGAGTTCGATGCCTGGGTTCAACGTCACGTTCGGATCGTCAACGATGCCTGCGTTTCCAGCGGCCGAGCTCGAGCCACCGCCAGACGCACCGGAGCCGCCAACGGCACGCGTCGCGATCGTGACCGGGTAGTCCGGGAGTGTCACCGTGTAAGTACCGGGTGTCGTGAAGCTTTGGTTGCTCACGAGCGGCACCGAAGCCCCTGCTGCCGCGGGGCTCGTGCCGGGAACGCCGCCCGACAGGAGGATCGCGGAGAGACCTCCGATCGTCGCCACGCAGGCCGCGCCGACGCGGCGCAGCGTCCGCCGTGGACGGACTGGGCTGGGCACACGTCCCGTCGCTCCGAACTTCTCCTGAGATCCCGCCACGGCTCGATTCGCCTTCCCGCCTCGTCCTCCAACCCGCCCCACCGGCCACCGCCTTTCACCAATCGCCCGGCCCATGAGTCGGACTCGTAGCTCCTGGCCGGAGCCAATTTGCCGCGGCCTTTGGCGAGTCAACTTTGTTGCATGAAGTCTGTCAATAGAGCAAAAGGTCCTGCGACTGGGGTTCCACTGGACGTGAATATCGGTTGCAGTAACTGGAGTTGGAGCACCAACGACACTGCAGCCGTTTCCGCCGGTGAACCAATCTCGGAAAACTTGCCGACGCGAGTCGATCCGGACGAGCGGAGCGCCGTGCCGCTGCCCCGTTCGTCGAGTTGCTGCACGACCTCGTCCTCATACTCGTCGGCGTAGGCGTCGGCTGGGGCGCGGGATGTGCCGGCCGGCGACGAGCTGGTCAGCTGCGTCCTAGTGCACGCATGCGTTCGAGGGCTTGCCTCCGACGTTGAAGGCCCTGGGCGGCGGCCCGGTGAAATCCGGCGCGACGATGCGGACCGGAGCACCGAAGTCGGAGAAGGTCAACGTCGTCACGTTCGTTAACGAGGCCGTGGAGAAGGTGCCCACGGACTTCAACTCCTTGCGCACTGGTGAATGTCGACGCGCGTACCTGCACCAATCTTCCCTGGCCGTCGACCCAAACGGTGGTGGGCCTTTCGACCGGCTCGTATGCCTTTGTCGCGCTTGCGCTCCTTCCGACGCGCACCGCCGCCTCCGACCTGGCTCAGGAGGAACGACCCCGAGCCACACAACTCGGGCGCCCCGTACGTGAGCACGTAACGCGTCGTGCTGACGCCGTTCGACCGTCGCCGGACCCAAGGAGCGCATCGACGTGACCGGCAAGATGCCCGACAAGCCGGACACCGCGTTCTCCGCCACCGTCCCCGCGTCGAGACCGAAGGCTTGGTCGCACGTTGCGAGGGTTGATGTACTTGTTCCACGTCGTGGGCAGCGGTGAGGACGAGATATTCGACACGGTGACGAAATCCTTCTCGTACAACGACTGCCCGATGGCGATCTCCGTCTCGCCCCAGTTGTAGGGAACCGGCTGCGGTGCGCCACCGTTGGTCGAGGCAAAGGAGATCTCGTGGTTGACCTGGTTGAGGCGGAAGTTGCCGGTGGTGAAGTCGATCACGCCCGTCGCGACGCTGCTCGAGCGCTCCGCCGGGTCAGCGCTCAGCGCCACCGAGGAGATCCTGAGATGCGCCGATCCCGCCGCCGCAGTCGTCGCCAGCAGATTGGCGAGCCAGTTGTTCGTCGACGAGGCAACCGGAGACTGGACCTGGCCCAGCACGGCTGCGACGACGACGCCCACGCCCAGCACGCCGAGCAGAGCCCAGGGCAGGAGTTTCCGCACGGGCGCGATTCTGCCGTGCGGCCGGTGGTGTGCGCGAGGCCCGGACGGGCTAGGGCTCAGGGAAGACGGCGGCGAGCCCCTCGTGCCAGTCGGGGTAACGCGGCGCCCAACCGAGCTCGCCTGCGGGCCCGCCCGTTCGAGACGGCAGGCTGATCGCACATGAGGTAGGCCAAGAACTTCCCGGCACCCAAGCGGACGAGGGACTCGGGCACGTGCCGTGGCGGCCGCGCCCCGACCAGGCCGGCAACGATGGGCATCCATTCGGACGCCGGTGCCGGCACGTCATCGACCACGTTGAAGACGCCGGTCGGCCCGTCGAGTGCCGCCACCGTGGCCGAGGCCGCGTCGTCGATGTGGAGCATCCCGAAGACGCCGCCACCTCTGCCCGGCATCGGCAATAGGCGTCGCTTGAGCATCGTCGCATAGAGGCCACCGGGGCCGAAGTAGGTGCCCGCCCCGTAGAACGAGCCGTAGCGGAGCACGACGCTCTCGAGATCGGAGTCACTCTGCGTGTCCGGACTCGAGCGCCGCCACCGAGTTGGTGAGGGCGCCGATCTGCCCGTTGGCGTCGGTCCAGAGCGGGTCGGCCTCGGTGCGGACGCCCGGACCGGGCCGGTAGGCGAAGGAGATGCTCTGCGCCACGATGCGGCGCGCACCCGCGGCGTGGGCCGCCTGCACCAACGTCCCCGAGACCTCGAGGCGTAGCCGGCTCGTCGTGTCGAAGCCCCGTTTCATGGCGAGCGGATTGGCCGACACGGGAAGGCTCGTCAGCTCATTGATGACGACCTCGGGCCCGAACGTTCGGACCGCGTTGACCAGGGCCTCGGCGTCGAAGGCGTCGCCGACCGCCGGGACGACTCCTGGCACACCAAGGGCGGTCACCCGCTCGGCGCTGCGCGAGAACACCGCGACGTCGTGATTGGCCGCGACCAGGGCTGCGACGAGGGGCCGCCCGATGGCCCCCGTCCCGCCTGCGATGAACACCCGCATGCACCGAGGCTATTGGGGTCGGAGCGCGCGGGAGCCAAGGCGGGGGCCAGGGAGAATCCGGCCAAGCCCGGAGCTTTGGCAGGATGGCGGGGTGAGCGAACACGGCGGCTACCCAGGCGCACCGCCCGGGTGGTATCGCAGATCCGGCGGGCGGCAGCGGCCAGCGCTGGTGGGACGGCTATGCGTGGACCGACACCGTGGTGGTGCCACAGCCCCCGCCGCCGCCCCAGCCGTGGCGCGGCTGCGCCGCCGCAAGGACCGCCGCTCGGGGCGCCGCCGTGGTCCGCGGCGTCCGATCGGCTGCACGCCTACAACACCTCGGGGCTGGTGGCGGGCGAGCTGGCGATGGCGCCCACGGCCCGCGTCGCACTCGGCGTGCCCGCTCTGACGGGGATCCTGGTGCTGCTGGTCGTGCGGATGCAGTCATCCCAGATGCTCGAGCTCGGACAGGACTTCAAGCTCGCCTACGACGACGCGCAGCGCGGCCTCCCGACGCCGACGTTCACGAACGGGACGTTCAGCCCGTGGTTCTTCGTCCTGCTCCTCGTCACGATCGCCGGGTTGGTGGTAGCTCTCGTCTGGCAGCGCCGAGCCGCACAGCGGCGCGTGCCCTGGGTTTCCCGAGCGACTACTCGCCCGCCTGGGGCGTGGGCTCGTGGTTCGTGCCGGTCGTCAACTACTGGTTCCCCTACCTGGCGCTCCGAGACTGCCTGCCCCCCGGCCATCCGCACCGGCCGTTGGTCCTGCAGTGGTGGATCGCCTTCGCGGTGGGCGGGTCCCTCGGCTTCAGCGCCTTCGTCGCCGGGTTCTTTTCGCCGGGGGTCGCGGTCGGTCTGTCGATCCCGGCGGCCGTGTTTTACGTCGCCGCCATGGCGCTGGCGCCACGGGTGGTCGTTGCCATCACGGTTGCGCACCGCGAGGCGCTCGACCGGGTGTCCGGTGGTTCGGGCGGAGCCGGGGCGCTTGGCGCGGGCTGACGATCCACTGGGCCGTGACTGGGATCACAAAGGGTTGCCGATCTCTTAAGGGACTGTTCACCCTGCGATTGCGTTCCTGTTGCTGGGCGTTCACCTCGCCTCGCTACGGTCCAGGCAGTGGCCGACGGCGAAGCAACCGCAGCGCGTAACGATCCTGTTACGACCACCGGGCAGCAGCGTCAGATAGACGAGGCGCTGCAGTCCCTCGACCCCGACGCGGCACGTCCCGAGCACGTCATGGAGGCGGTCAAGCTGAATCTCGGCTTCTCGGGCCGGATCGTGCTGGCCGACGTGAACGTTTCGCTGAAGCGCGGCTCGATCACCGCGCTCATCGGGCCCACCGGCTCGGGCAAGTCCACCTTCCTGCGCACGCTCAACCGGATGAACGACCGCGTCCCGGGCTTCTCCCGCACCGGCGAGGTGCTCTTCGACGACGAGAGCCTGTGGGGCCAGAACGTCGACCTGCTGATGCTGCGGCGGCGCGTCGGGATGCTGTTCCAGCGGCCCGAACCCGTTCCCGATGTCGATCAAGGACAACGTCGTGGCCGGCGTGAAGGCGCACCGCATCGCCAAGGGCAAGCAGCTCGACGTCGTGTGCGAACGGCGTCTGACCGAGGTCGGGCTGTGGGAGATGGTGAAGGACCGCCTGAACGACTCGCCGTTCCGGCTCTCCGGCGGCCAACAGCAGCTCTTTGCCTGGCCCGGGCGCTCGCCGTCGGCCCTGAGGTGCTGCTCCTCGACGAGCCGACGTCCGCCCTCGACCCGGTGACGACCGAATCGATCGAGGCGCTGATCAAGACGCTGACGCCGGCGCTCAGCCTGATCGTCGTGACGCACAACCTCGGACAGGCCATGCGCATCTCGGATCAGACGATGTTCTTCTACCAAGGCGCACTGGTCGAGCACGGCGCGACGGATGACCTCTTCAACCGGCCGCAGCATCCCGACACCGAGCGCTACGTCACCGGCCGGATGGGGTAGGAGGCGCACACGGCACCGACCCCGGGCGACGTCGGTGCCTATCTCAGCTCCTCGCCACGATCCAGACCAACGCATCAACCCGGCAACACCAACTAACCACCACACAAGGAGACAACCTGTGAGCAAATTGATGGGAACGACGCGATTGTCGCGGGGAGTGATTGCAGTCGTTAGCCGCAAGCCTCGCGCTGAGCTCGGTCGTCCTCAGCACCACTGCCGCCGGAGCTGCCACCAAGCTCCCTGCGAGCGGCGTGGAGACCCCGTCCGGCGGGACCGTGACGGAGACCGGCAGCACGCTGCTCTACCCCCTCTTCAACCTCTGGGCGGGTGGGTACAGCACCAAGTACCCGAGCACGACGATCCAGACCGCAGGGACGGGGTCGGGCACCGGCATCTCCGAGGCCACGACCGGCACCATCAACATCGGAGCCTCCGACGCCTACCTCTCACCCAGTGAGGTCTCGGCCAGCCCCGATCTGAAGAACATCCCGCTGGCCATCTCGGCGCAGATCGTGGCGTACAACGTCCCGGGCGTCCTCTCGCACCTCAAGCTCTCGGGCAAGGTCCTCTCGGAGATCTACCAGGGCACGGTGACCAACGTGGAACGCCTCGCAGATCACGCAGCCTAAACCCGGGCGTGACACTGCCGAACATCCCGATCGTCACGCTGCACCGCTCGGACTCGCCGGGTGACACGTTCCTCTTCACCACGTACCTGTCCAAGACGGACCCGTCGGGCTGGGGCACGAAGATCGGCTTCAACACCACGGTCCCGTGGCCGAACGCTCCCGGTGCGCTCGGCGAGAACGGCAACTCGGGCATGGTGACGGGCTGCAAGGCCACGCCGGGCTGCATCGCCTACGTCGGCATCAGCTACCTGACCCAGGCCGCTCCAGGCCGGTCTCGGCTACGCCGCAGCTGCAGAACGCCAAGGGCCAGTACGTGGTCCCGACCCCGGCGTCCATCGCGGCCGAGGCGACGCTTCTTCGTCAAGAAGACGCCGGCGAACGGGACGATCTCGCTGATCTACGGCGCGGCCAAGGACGGCTACCCGATCATCAACTACGAGTACGCCATCGTCTCGACCCACCAGTCGAGCAGCTCGACGGCCAAGAACATCCGCTCCGTCCTGGAGTGGGCGCTCAACCCGAAGGACGGCTCGACCTCGTCGTACCTCTCGCAGGTGAACTTCCAGGCGCTGCCCTCCAAGGTCGAGGCGCAGTCGATCAAGCAAGTCCTGGCATCCAGTAGTGACTGCCGTCGGCGGTGTGGCGGGGAGCATCCCCGCCACCCGCAAGCGGAGTCGGTCGGCAAGCCTCCGCTGCCCAAGCGGGCGAGCGACTTCGCCCGCCGCAACGAGGAGACGGGCTGGCGCAGCGTGGCCTGGGTGGCGGTCTTCCTCCCCCTGGCCGCGCTGGTCTTCGCCCTGACGGTGCTCGCCGTGAAGGCCTTGCCGGCCATCCGGCATCAACGGCTGGTACTTCCTCTACGGCCGCACCTGGACGTATGGCGACTACGGCACGGTCACCCACACCGACGGGATGGCCACCCCAGGGAGCGCAGTTCGGCGCGCTGGCCCATCATCTGGGGCACCATCGCCTCGTCGGTCATCGCCATCGTCATCGCGCTCCCGCTCTCGATCGGGGCCGCCTTCGCCCTGACCGAGCGCATGCCGACGTGGATCTCGCGGCCGCTCGGCTTCACCATCGAGATCCTCGCCGGCATCCCGAGCGTCGTCATCGGCCTGTGGGGCATCCTGACGTTCGGCACCGTGGCTCGCCACCAACGTCTATCCGCATCATCGCCGACCATCATGCCCGACGTGCCCGTGCTGCGGTACTTCCGCAACCCGGTCGGCTCGGGCGAGGGCCTGCTCTCCGCCGGCATCGTGCTCGCCCTGATGATCGTCCCCATCATCACCTCGACGACCCGCGACCTCTTCTCACAGGTGCCGCCCGCTGCCCAAAGAAGGCGGCGTCGGCCCTCGGCATGACCGACTGGGAGGTGGCCAACAAGGTCACCCTGCCCTGGGTGCGCTCGGGCATCATCGGCGCCACGGTCCTCGGCCTGGGACGGGCGCTGGGCGAGACGATCGCCATCGCCATGATCGGCGGGCAGCCCTGCGCATCCCATCAACATCTACCTCCCGTTCACCACCATCGCGGCCACCATCCTCGACCCAGCTCGACGGGCCCAGCTCGACGCCACCGGCATTGCCGTGGCGACCCTGGCCGAGCTCGCCCTCGTGCTGGCCGTCATCTCGGTGGCGGTCAACCTCCTGGCCCGCCTCATCGTCAACCGCACCAGCGCGCTCGGCGCACCGGTCGGGCGGCGCTGATGGCGTCGGCGCCACTTCTCCGCCGACCCCGACGCCGGCACCGGCGCAATGTCGACGCAGTGTCTGGCGGGGCTGCACCTACCTCGCCCTGGTGCCTCATCATGGCCCCGGCGGCCTGGCTGCTCGTCAGTGTGTTGGCCCAGGCCGGCCCCACTGGCAGTGGAGCGTGCTGACCACACCCATCGACCCCGAGCGGGGCGGCCTGCGCGAACAGATCCTGGGCACCATCGATCCTCATGGTCGGCGTCTTCATCATCGCCGGCACCATCGGCGTGCTCGCCGGTATCCACCTGGCCGAGTTGGCCCGCCCACGGCACCGCAGCGGCAAGGTCGAGCGGCGGCCGCTCGCGGACGGCCTCGGACGTCCTGGCCGGCTTCCCCTCCATCGTCCTCGGCTACGTCGGCTACGTGGCCCTCGTCGTGGGACTGCACTGGGGCTTCTCGCTCCTGCCCGCCCTGATCATCCTCTCCATCATGGTGATCCCGTACATCGCGAAGACGACCGAGACCTCGCTGCGCCAGGTCCCGACGGGCTACCGGGAGGGGGCCGAGGCGCTCGGGATGTCGATCGGGCTACGGGCTGCGCAAGGTGGTGCTCAAGAGCGCGCTGCCCGGCATGATGACCGGGATCATCCTGGCGCTGGCCATCGCCTGTGGCGAGACAGCGCCCCTGATCTACACGGCGGGCTTCTCCAACACCCTCCCGCACTCGCTGA
The DNA here is from genome assembly GCA_963783995.1 of uncultured Acidimicrobiaceae bacterium. Lineage (GTDB taxonomy): Bacteria > Actinomycetota > Acidimicrobiia > Acidimicrobiales > RAAP-2 > Bog-473. The sequence continues at coordinate 101,571 of CAWAPU010000004.1, read as the reverse complement.
CGGGCTCGCAGTTCCCCTACCTGACCTACATGGTGTTCACGGGCTACAACTCACCCGAGACGCAGTACCACTACCTGGCCTACGACGCGTCCCTGATCCTCGTGGTGATCGTGCTCCTGCTCCTGGTCACCAGTCGCGTCATCGTTGCCCGCACCCAGCGGTACTCGGAGGGCTCCCGCGTCGCGATCGGCCGCGGACCGCGCTGGCGGTGTGGCGGCGGGCGCAGAAGAACGAGCCGCTGCTCGGGATCACTGGGGCGCCACCGCGCTGAGCGCCGAGGCCATGGCCGTGGCCTCGAGGTGGCTGCGCTCCTAAGGTGAGCGGGACCACCGCGGCATCCGCCGCCCGAGCCTTCCGGCGCCCGTTGGCGCGCCGGAAGGACCCGAAGGAGGAGCGTTGAGCGCAGGACCTGAATGGGGGCCGCTGGCCCGGCTGGCGGGCATCTGGGAGGGCGAGAAGGGCGAGGACGTCGCGTTCGCCAACGCCGACTCCAAGATCGGCCTCACCCCTTACCGCGAGCACATCGACTTCAAGCCGTTTGGCCCGGTGGAGAACGGCAGCCAGGTGCTCTACGGCCTCGACTACCGCATGGCAGCGTGGCGCGGCGAGGAGGAGAACCCCTTCCACACCGAGGTCGGCTACTGGCTGTGGGACGCCCGCGACAGCGAGGTCGTGCGCTGCTTCCTGATCCCCCGTGGCTCGGCCGTGGTGGCCGGCGGCATCGTGGCGGCCGACGCCACGAAGTTCAACCTCGAGGCCCGGGTCGGCAACCAGACCTATGGAATCCTCTCCAACAACTGGCTCGACAAGAACGCCAAGACGATCCGTTACGAGGTGACGATCGACACCAGCGTGGACGACGAGTTCACGTACATCGAGACCTCGGTCATCCACCACGCCCGGATGCCCGAGGAGGTCGTGCACACGGACCAGAACACGCTGCGCCGGATCGCCGACGCCTAGGACGACCCAGTAGGGTCGTTGCGCCGCCGGCCGGGTGGGACCGGCGGACGGTCGCTGGGAGGCGCACATGTACGAGTGGTCCGATGAGCAGTTGGCGATCCGCGACGCGGTGCGGCGATTCGTGGAGGAAGAGGTCAAGCCCAACGTCGAGGAGCTCGAGCACGGGGACACTCCGCCCTACGACGTGATCCGCAAGCTGTACTCGACCTTCGGGCTCGACGTGCTGGCGCGGGAGTCGGCCAAGAAGGCGATCGAGCGCAAGTCGAGCGGCGACACCGGTGCGCCCGCGGCGCGGGCCGAGGGCGGTGGCGGTGGTGGCGGTGGTGCCGCCATGATGCTGATCCCGATCATCGAGCTGTGCCACTACTGCCCGGGCATCGTGACGGCGCTCGGCGTCAGCACGGGCTTGGCCGGCGGCACGATCATGAAGAGCGGTACGGCGGCGCAGATGGAGCGCTGGGGCCTCGACCTGATGACGATGGACAAGGTCGGCGCGTGGGCCATCACCGAGCCCGACTCGGGCTCTGACGCCCTCGGCGGCATGAAGTCCACCGCGGTGCGCGACGGCGACGAGTACGTGCTGAACGGCAACAAGACGTTCATCACCAACGGCCCCTACGCCGACACGATCGTCTTCTACGCCAAGCTGGACGACGGGTCCGAAACGCCGCTGCGCCAGCGCCAGGTGCTGACGTTCATCTTGGACTCGGGCATGCCCGGGCTCGAGCAGTCCAAGCCCTTCCGCAAGATGGGCCTGCACTCGTCGCCGACGGGCGAGCTGTTCCTCTCCGACGTGCGGGTGGGCAAGGACCGACTGCTCGGCGAGACAGAGGGCACGCCCGGTGGGAGCGAGGGCCGCGAGAGTGCAAAGGGCAACTTCGTCACCGAACGGGCCGGCGTGGCGGCGATGTCGCTCGGGCTGATCGAGGAGTGCCTGAAGCTGTCGGTGCAGTACGCCAAGGACCGCATGCTGTGGGAGCGGCCGATCGCCGAGTTCCAGCTCATCCAGCTGAAGCTGGCGAAGATGGAGGTGTGCCGGCTCAACGTCGAGAACCTGGTCTTCCGGCACATCGAGATGTCGGCGGCGGGCAAGTCCCTGACGCTGGCCGAGGCGTCGGCCATGAAGCTCTACTCGGCCCAGGCGGCGTCGGAGGTGGCCATGGAGGCCGTGCAGTTGTTCGGTGGGAACGGCTACATGTCCGAGTTCCGAGTCGAGCAGCTCGCCCGCGACGCCAAGGTGTTCCAGATCTACGCCGGGACGGACGAGATCCAGGTCACGCACATCGCCCGCGACCTGCTCGGGCGCTAGGGATCTGGCGGGGTTTCGGAGGGTTTCGTTGATGGCCGGGGGGCGCAACAATTCGGAGCTGTTCGGGGCCTCGCCCTCCGACGCCGTCTTCGACGAGATGGTCGACCTGCGGCGCGAGGTCCATCGCCGCCCCGAGCTCGCCTTCGACGAGCACCTCACGACCGCGCTGATCCGGGGCCACATGGCGGCACTGGAGATCCCCGAGGCGCTGCGGACGACCGAGACGGGCGGCATCTTCGCCATGGACGGCGGACGCCCCGGACGGACCGTCGTGTTGCGCGGCGACATCGACGCGTTGCCGGTCCAAGAGGACCTGTCGCGGGCGAGCCATTCGGACGTCGAGGGCCTCATGCACGCGTGCGGCCACGACGTGCACGTCGGGTCGCTGCTCGGGGCGGCGTCCGTGCTGGCCTCGCGGCGCGAGGACCTGGCCGGCCGCTACGTCTTCCTGTTCCAACCGGGCGAGGAGGCGCTGTCCGGCGCCAAGGCGATGGTCAAGGGCGGGGCGCTCTCGGTCATGACGGATGCACGGCTGATCGGGTTCCACGTGACGTCGGTCATCCCCACCGGGATGCTCGCGGTGCGGGCGGGGATCACCATGTCCGAGGCGCACTCGCTGCGGATCACGCTGCACGGCCCGGGCGGCCACGCCGCCATCCCGTCGGCGACGGGCGACGTGATCCGGGCCACGGCCGACCTCGTCGGGCGGCTGTCGTCGGTCGTCGAGGGGCTCACGTACGAGGGCTCGGAGTGCGTGTGCAGCGCGGGCACGCTGCGGGCCGGGACCGCGGTCAACGTCGTGCCGACGTCCGCCACGGTGACCGGCACGCTGCGCACGTTCACGGGGCCCCAGCGTGAGGAGGCGATCGTCCGCTTGCGCACGCTGTGCGACGTCATCGTGGACGGGTGGGGCGTCTCGGTCGACCTCGAGCTCCCCGAGCACACGCCGGCCGTGGTGAACGACGAGGCGGCGGTGGACGTGGTGGAGGCCGAGGCTCGCGCCGTGCTCGGCGAGCCCTCGGTGTTCCGGATGCCGCCGGCGAGCCCGAGCGACGACGTCAGCGAGTTCCTGAACCACGTGCCCGGGCTGCTACTTCTTCGTCGGCGGTGCGGCGGCGGACGGCTCGAGCGGGGCGCACCACAGCCCGTCGTTCTTGGTCGAGGACGAGTCGCTGCGCGTCGGGGCCAACGTGTTGGTGCGCGGGGCCGTGGCGCTGGCCGCTCCCTGAGTTCGGCAAATGGCTGTGATGAAGGCTCAGCGCACGTCGTCGCCATTTCCTGATTGGACGACCTGCTCAGCAGTGAACCCGTAAGCCGGCTCGGTGCGTCCGGGAAGCCGCCAGCGCTACTTGGACTCAGCCTTTGTGGAATGTGCGCCGTTCGACGCCGGACCGGGGGGTCGCCATGGCGCCGGCCGGCTCCCCTGGCGTCGCCCCGCTGGATGAGCCGTGAGCGATCGCTTCCTCATGGATTACGTCAGCGGGTGGTTCGTTCACCCGCTGCGCAGCAGTCTTCTTCTGGGTCAGCCTTCGGCCGAGGTACAGGGCTGCTGCGCCAGCAAGTGCTAGCACCAAGAACCGCTTGAGCCAACGGTGGCCGCCTCTGTTCGTGGGAGCGAGCGCATCGGCTCGCTCGTCAATGGAGTCTGCGAGCTGATGGGCTCGGCGAGCGGTCGAGACGCGGAGCGAAGCCAAATCCACGGGAGCCGAGCCCAAATGTGCAGTCAGGTCCGGTGTACCTGCCAACACTCGGGAGACCACCTCGTGCCCGGCTTCTCCAAGGGAGCGGCGGTGGGAAGAGTCCATCAGATCGGCTGCCTTATCCACCGCGCCGCGTAACGCCGTTGCGACGGTATTGCTTGATTCCTCGGCTGTTGTCATGGCTACCTGTCTCCCACCGGTCTGTGGAGGCATCTATACCCAGAAAGGGCGGCCGCTACCGCAGATGCCCGTCCGTGCTCAGAAACGCCGCAATTCCCGGGCGCGGGCCAAGGGATGACGGTAAGGCAGCACCTATGCTGCGTTTTCTATGCAGGTCGTGGTCACGGGATCGAGCGGCCCGATCGGCCAAGCACTGTGTTCCCGTCTGACCAGATCCGGCCACCAGGTCGTCAGGATCGTGCGCCGGACGGTGCAACCCGGCGAGCAAGCCCTTCGTTGGGATCCCGCACGCAACACCTTCGATGCCCATGGCCTCGAAGGTGTTGACGCAGTCGTCCACCTAGCCGGCGCAGGGGTCGGCGACCACCGTTGGAGCGAGGACCGCAAACGCGTTCTCGTCGAAAGCCGTATCCGGTCCACTGCGTTGCTCGTCGGTGCGCTTGCCGATCTGGATCACCGGCCTCGGGTCCTGGTGAGCGCCTCCGCCATCGGGTACTACGGGGACCGTCGCGACGAGGTTCTCACAGAGGAGAGTCCACCCGGTGACGACTTCCTTGCCTCGCTTTGCGTGCGGTGGGAAGCCGAAGCTGCTCGCGCCACAGAGTCCGGCATCAGGGTGGTGTGTGCTCGCACCGGCCTCGTCCTGAGTCCAGACGGGGGCGCGCTCTCCAAGCTGTTGCCGCTATTCAAGCTCGGCTTGGGCGGGAGATTCGGATCCGGCGCCCAGTGGTGGAGTTGGATCACGCTCGATGACGAGACCCGAGCGATTGAGTGGCTGTTGGACAATGATGTGCAAGGGCCGGTGAATTTGACTGCGCCGAACCCCGTGACCAATCGCGAGTTCACTCGAGTCCTCGCCGCAGTGCTTTCGCGGCCGGCCGTGCTCGCGGTGCCCAGGTTCGGTCCGAGGCTGTTGCTCGGGTCTGAGCTCGCAGACTCCTTGCTCTTTACGAGCGCCCAGGTGCGGCCCGCCGTCCTTGAAGGAAGCGATTTCGAGTTCACTTCATCCGACTTGGAGGCGGCGCTGCGAGACATTCTGAAGCGGCCCGGGAGGTGAACATCATCACGGTGGGTGGGAGCTCAGGCCGAAAACGCACCGCTCCCTGAAGTCCTTCGGGCCACATGATCGGCCGGGCCCCGAGGTGAGGGCCCGGCGGACAGGCGGGGTGGCCCGGCGGCAAGCCAGAATGAGGCCATGACCGCCTCCGACCTCTTCTCCATCGACGGCAAGACCGCGCTCGTGACCGGCGGCAGCCGCGGCATCGGCAAGATGATCGCCGAGGGCTTCGTCGACGCCGGCGCCACCGTCTACATCTCTTCGCGCAAGGCGGACGTATGCCAGGAGGTGGCGGAGGAGCTCTCGAAGAAGGGCACGTGCGTGGCCATCCCGGCCGACCTGTCGAAGGAGGACGAGGCCCGGCGCCTGGCCGACGAGATGGCGGCGCGGGTCGACAAGCTCGACATCCTGGTCAACAACGCCGGCGCCACGTGGGGGGCGCCGCTGGACGAGTACGACGAGGCGGCCTTCGAGCGGGTGCTCGCCCTGAACGTGAAGGGCGTCTTCCACGTCACGAAGTTCATGCGGCCGCTGCTGGAGAAGGCGGGGAGCCAAGAGGAGCCGGCCCGCGTGATCAACATCGGATCGATCGACGGCATCGCGGTCCCGGTGATGGAGACGTACGCCTATTCGGCATCCAAGGCGGCCGTGCACCAGCTGACCCGGCACCTGGCCAAGCGGCTGGCCCCCTCGATCACGGTCAACGCCATCGCGCCGGGGCCCTTCGAGTCCAAGATGATGGCCGCCACGCTCGACGCCTTCGGCGAGCAGATCAAGGCGAGCGCGCCGCTGCGCCGCATCGGCCGGCCCGACGACATGGCGGGCACGGCGATCTATCTCGCCTCGCGGGCGGGCGCGTACGTGACCGGGGCGATCATCCCGGTCGACGGGGGCATCGCCACCACGCGCTGATGATCGACGACCGACACATCCGCTGACGGCATCGTCAAGGGGGTCCACCGTGTTGCTGCTTCACGAAGTGCATCAGGTCGCCGGAAGGCTCGAAGACGCGTTCGACGAGGCGTACCGCGACGAGTACGTGCCGGCGCTGGCGGAGGAGGGCGACAGCCGGTTGCTGTGGTACCTGCGCCTGGCGCACGGGAGCGGGCAGGCCTACACCGTGGTCTCCGTCACGGGCTGCAGCGACGCCGCGGCGTGGGAGGTGCTCGCGGAGCGGGTGCGTGAGGGCGACCTTGCCGCGTGGTCGGCCAAGGTCGACGCCATGCGGCACTCTGTGCGGGCGAAGATCGTGACGCCCGTGTCGTGGTCGCCGCTGCAGGAGATCGACCTCGCCACGGTGCCGGTGAAGGGCGAGACGCACGAGAACTCGCTGTTCATGGAGGACACGGCGTGGCCGTTCGCCGGTGGGCTCCAGGCGTATCTCGACAAGGCCGGGACCTTGTACGACCGCACGCTGAGCAGCCAGAAGGAGTCGGGCACCGGGATGATCGAGCTCGAGGCGGCGTTCCAGCCCGTCTTCGGGACGCACCAGACGACCGAGGTGATCCTCTGGCAACGCGTGGTCAACACCAAGGCGGTCATGTGGATGCTCGGCCACGACCTGCCGCCGGAGGCGTCCGCGCCCGGGACGTGGCTCCACGATGCGCTCGAGGTGCGCGACCGCTGGGAGAGCCGGCTGCTGCGCAGCGCGGCGTGGTCGCCGCTGTACTGAGCCGATGAGCGACGCCTTCGACCTCACGCAGACGTTCGTGCACCTCGGGCTCGGCTCGGTGGCGACGCCGTTGCCGGACTTCACCTGGTCGCCCGAGTACCTCGAGCGCGTACCAGACACGCTTCGCCAGCGAGGGCGGGGAGGGGCGGCTCGTCTGCGTCGTGCGACAGGACGCCACGTGGGACAGTTGGGAGCGGCATCCCGCGGGCGAGGAGGTCGTCTACCTGATCTCGGGACGCGTCGACATCGTGCAGGATCTCGACGGGGTCGAGCACGTCGTCGAGCTGCGCCCGGGCCAGGCGCTGGTGAACCCCGCCGGCGTGTGGCACACGGCCCGGGTACACGAGCCCGGCGTCGCCCTGTTCATCACTCCTGGGGAAGGGACCGAGACCAAGCCGCTGTCGTCCTGAGCGCGGCGATCGGGCGTCGTGGCGTGGCGTGCGCCGTCGGGCGGCGGGCGTCGGGCGTTGGCCGGTCGTGGATCAGCCCGTCGGCGCCAGCTCGTGGGGGCCCTGGGCCGGGTACCCGCCCGCGTCACGGATGGCCTGGCCCCAGGGAGCGAGCAGGCCGATCAGCTCCTTGAGTCCGTCGTCGCCGAGCGCATCGAGCATCGGGGTGCACTGGGCGTCCGTCGACACCTCGATCGATTCGCGCAACGCGCGGCCGGCGTCGGTGAGCGCGCCGTCGGCCAGGAGGCCGCGTGCGACCAGACGGGCCTCGGCTGCGTCGAGCTGGTCGGCCGACCACGCCCGCGTGCGGACATAGGTCCGCAGGGGAAGGCCCCAGTACGGCTCCGTCAGCAGGCCGATCTCGGCCGCATCGAGCCCGACCGACGTCCATGCGGCGGTGTGCGCGTCGCCGCGGTACTCGCGGAGCATGTCGGCCAGTCGCCACGCGTCGCCCGTGGGGTCGCCGGGCAGCCCGAGACCGAACAGCCCCGCGTAGAGCGGCTTGCCCTCGGGGCGGAGCGGCTTGGCCGCGGCGCCGAGGAGCTCGGTCGCCCGGGCCAGCCCGTCCGGCGACGGCCCGAGGATGCGGGTCAGCTGCGCGACCGCCCCTTGGGTGCGGGCGGCGCAGATCGTCGGCGCGTCGACCTTGCTCCATCCGAACGCGACCGAGGGAATCACCGCCTCGGGATTGAACACCGCGAAGGCTGCGGCGACGACCGCACCGGGGACCTGGCCCATCACCGAGCCGCGGCTCGTGAAATAGGCGGGGCCGTCGGGCAGCTGGACCCCCGTCGGCGAGGTGGCGGGGCTGGGCGAGAAGCCAAGCTCGGCGTACGCAACGTGACATTCGGGCGAGAAGTAGACCTGCGCCGCCACGGGCTCGAGCACCATGGCCAAGCGCCGCGCCCGCGGGTCGTGTCGTTCTGGCATGGCCGTCACCCTACGTGTTGGTTCCGGGCTGGGCCCGGGCCGTGGGGTCGGGCTTGGCTTGGGGCCGGGTCTCGGCTTAGGCGGTGGTGAAGCGCATCGGGAAGTGGTCGATCGACCGGATTCCCGGTGTGTACACCAGCGTGTGCCCCGTCTCGATCTCGTACTCGGGGATGCGCTTGTGCCACTCGCGCAGCGCCACTCGCAGCTCCATGCGCGCCAGGTGCGAACCGAGGCAGCGGTGGATGCCACCACCGAAGGCGATGTGCGGGTTCACGTCGCGGTCGAAGCGGACGACGTCGCCGTCGGGGAACGCATCCTCGTCGCAGTTCGCGGAGCCGATCATCACCATCACCGCGTCGCCCGCGTGGACCGGGCAGCCGCTCAGTTCGGTTTCCTGGACCGCCACCCGGGCGATGCCCATGACCGGCGTCTCCCAGCGCAGCATCTCCTCGATCGCGTTGGGGATCAGTGACGGGTCCGCCACCAGCTGGCGCCGGTGCTCGGGGTTCTGCGCCAGGAAGGAGAACATGCAGTCGAGCGTGGCCGTGACGGTGTCGAGCCCGGCGATGAGGAACAGGAAGCAGATGTCGAGGATGTCCTCGCGCGAGAGCGAGTCGCCCTCGACCTCGGCGTCGAGGAACATCGAGAGCAGATCGTCGCGCCGCTCGACCTCACGCTGGTCGAGGACCATGTTGAAGTAGTCGTAGACGGAGTCGGCGACCTCCTGCTGGTAGTCACTGGCCTCTTGGGAGCCGTAGAGCTTGCCCGTCACGTGGTCGGGGCGGATGATGCCGTCCTTCATCTTGATGAACGTCGGCAGCTCTTCGAGCGGCAGGCCCAGGAGCGTGATGAAGACCTCCGAGGGGAACGGAACGGAGAACTCCTTGGCGAAGTCGACCTCGCCCCGGTCGATGAACTTGTCGATCAGCTCGTTGACGAGCGCCGAGACCGCGTCGTCCATCGCCGCCATCTTGCGCGGTGCGAAGATCGGGTCGAGCAGCTTGCGGTACTTCTTGTGGTCGGGAGGATCGATCTGCAGCGGGATCATCGGCCGCTTGTTCTTCAGGTCGACCGCATCCATGTTCGACGAGAAGACGTCCGGCTGGCGTAGCGCCGCCATGATGTCCTCTTTCTTCGTCAACAGAACGCCCTTGACTCCACTCGGCATGTCGATCGGCATGACCGGCATCTCCTCGCGGAGGCCTTTGAAGACGGGTTGCGGGTTGGCCGCCATTTCGGGGCCCATGGCCGCCATCGGGTCTCCGCCATCACCGCCGCCCGCCACGTCGTCTGCGACTTGGGTATCCGCCACTGTGTCCATCCTCCTGTTCAGATCTGCAAGATTCGGCTCAAGGACTGCACGAGTTCGTTCTCGTCGGACTCGGGGATGATCCAGCTCGAGGCGAAGAGCCGGACGATCACGTCGGCCAGCTGCTCGCGGTCGAGGTCGCCCTGCTTCACCGCGGGCACGGTGTCGAGGGCGTCGCCCAGGCGCTCGGTGAGCTCGCTGCGCAACGCGGGAAGGTGGTCGAGCAGGTAGCTCAGGACGAACCCGGGCTCGGACTCGAAGAGGCCCCGCGCCGGGTGGCTACGGATGAAGTCGAAGGCGTATGTGACGAACGCGCCGATGCGCGCCTCGGGCGCCAGCACGGAGTCGAGGACCTCGTCGAGGCCGGCGCTGAAGCGGGCCTCGTCGTAGTCGGCCGCCGCGGCGAGGAGGTGGTCCCGGCTCGGGAAATGCCGGTAGAGGGTGCCCCGCGCCACGCCGGCGGCGTCGGCGATCTGGGCCATCCCGAGGCGCTGGACCCCCTGGCGGCCGATCACGCCGAGGGCGGCAATGAGGATGCGCTCCTCAGTCGGGGTGAAGGTGCGTGGGATCTCGGCGTCCGCCCCGACCTCCCCGCCCGTCGACCTAGCCACCGTCACGGTCATTGCAGGACATGTTAGACACTTTCTGTCCCTTTTGTCTCATCAGAGGCACAATTTCTGGCTGGGGCGGCGGCCAAGGTCCCCTGCGCACCCCTCGCGAAAATTTCGCGCCCCGTATATGAGGACGGGGCCATCGGTCTCGTCGCGCTGTGTATGCGCCCGCCTCTTGGTTCAGCCCCCAAACGAGCACAAAAACCTCATTTGTTGAGGAAACCCTCCCGAGAATTGCGCCGACTCAGGAGAGGGGCGCATACACACCCGGACCGAAGTCACGCCCCTCCGCGCGTATACGACCGCTCGAGATTTTCGGGACGTTTTTTTGGAGCCGCTCGGCTCAGGCGCCCGACGGGCGCGCCCGTCGTCGCTGGCGCACGAGCCACCACGGCACCAGGACGAGCGCCGCCAGGGCCAACACCCCCACGACGGTCAGGAAGTCGCCGAGATAGTCGGCCCCCGAACGTCCGTAATTCAGCGTCACGTCGTGACTCGTGGGGACGACGACCATGAGGTTCGGGGTGACCCGCCAGGGCCCGTCCGCCCCACTGGTGTGCCAATTGGGGAAGTACGACACCTTCACCAGGACAGGGGTGCCCACTTTGGAGACGTGGAAGCTGACCGACGTGTCGGTCTGGTTGATGTCCGTGACCTTCGTCGTCGCCACCGGCTTGTCCGGCGGCCGGGTGGCGCCGACGGTGGTGCGCGGCCACGACGACGGGCCGCCTTGCGACAACTCGACCTTCCAGCGGTCCGGGTGGTCGTACCAAGCGAGCGACTGGTTGAGCCAGCCCTTCGGCGCGGGGCTGACGCCCGAGAGCACCGCCGGGTCGGCGCTCAGCGGAGTGACGAGGCTCGAGTTCTTGACGACGTAGATCTCCCACGTCGTGTGCGTGAGCAGACCGTCGTAGGAATACGTCCACGGTCCGGTCTTGGCTACGAGCTTGAGCGAAGGATCGGCGTTCGCCTGCTGCTCCACCTCGGGGGTCTCGGCCATGAAGTACTTCACCCCGAGGAGCTGCAGGTGCTGCACGCCGAGCGTCACGTCGACCGGCCCGTACGGCAGCCCGACTTCGGGCTCGGAGGGGCCCTCGGACAGCTCGGCCTGGTTGATGAAGTGGTACGGAGTCGTGGCGGAGGACTCGAACAGCAGGCCCTCCATGGAGTCGATGCAACCGCTGGTCCAGTACGGCAGCAGCATCAGGGCCTCGGGCGTGCCGAAGCGGTTCTCGCTGGCGCTGTATTCCCACATGGCGCGTCCGCACCCGTAGCGCTGGCTCACCGTCTCCATCGTCCGGATGACCGAGCGGTACTCGGAGTAAGAGGACTGGTTCTCGTAACCCTCGTAGTTGTAGCTCGACCAGTTCGTGACCTCGTTGGGGCCGGTGTGGATCGGGCCCCACGAGTTCGACACGATGAACGGCGGGACCACGACGAGCAGCACCAGGACCAGGCCGACGATGGCGCCGCTCACGGCGCCCGGGCCCCAGAGCGGCTTGCGGGGCTGGCGGGGCTCGTAGCGGGTGAACGAGGGGGGAGGTGGACCACCGGCGTGCGCACCGAGGGCCGCCGAGCCCGAGCCCGAGCCCGCGTCGGCGACGGCGCCGGCACCACCCGGCTCTTGGCCCTCGCCGGACCCGCCGGGCGCCACGGCCATCCAACTCGGTTCTCGTAACGACGCCTCGTAACGCTCCCAGCGCACCTGCATCACCCGGCGCCAGGCCCGCGCCGCCAAGATGCAGCCGACGGCGAACGCCCACCCCGCCAACAGGTAGACGGACAGGAACCACATCGGGAGGAGCCGGACGTTGTAGAGGCTCCCCTGGGGGTCGAAGACCTCGGCCAGCGCGAACGCCGCACCCAGCGCCGTCAACATCAGGCCGATCCGGCTGCGTAGCGCCACCGCCATCAGCACGCCGATGCCGGCCAGGACGAGGGCCCACGTGTCGGCTTCGGGGAACAGTTGGTTCCAGTACGTGGTGAGGTTCGTGTACCCCATGGAGGTCGCGTAGGCGCGATCGAGCTCGAAGGGCACGAGCCAGAACGCGCACAAGAGCACACCGATGCCGACGGTGGACCCCGCCCGCCAGAGCGTCCGCGTCCACGGAACCTGCTCGGCGTCGGGATCGTTCTGCCAGAACCGCAGCCGGCTGTCGCCGATCCCCCACCGCGCCGGCAGCAGCTCGATCACCGTCAGCGCCACCGCGCCGAGCAGGGCATACGCCCCCGGCACGATGTGCGACAGGATGCACGCCGCCAGCACGACCGCGGCCCACACCCGGTGCCGCCCCTCCCGCACCGCCGCCGCGAACAGCCCGAGGAACAGCACGGCCAACGCCACGCCGAAGGAGAAGGCGTACTCCCCCGCCAGCGTGGAGAAGAGGTTCCCGCCGTAGATCGTGTACGTGTAGTCGAAGAGGAACGGCAGCGTCGCCGCCGCCAGCAACGTCGGGATCGGGGCACGCAGCCGGAAGAAGCGGCCACACGCCCACGCCGCCACCGGCAACATCACCGACCCGGCGATCGTGCCCAGCTTGAAGGCGATGTCGTAGGGGATGATCCAGCCGCCGACGGCGATGAAGAAGTCGGGCAGCGTGAAATAGAACGTGTAGAGCGGGAAGCCGTCGTACCAGCCCGGGTCCCAACCGGTCAGATGCCCGTGGCTGAGCATCGTCTCCATGTACTTGGGCATCGCGATGTGCGCGCCCGTGTCGCCGCCCGTCGTCGTCGTGTTGGAGAACAGCAGGCTCGGGTGGAGCTGCGACAGCGTCACGATGATGACTGCGGCAATCGTGATCACCGTGATGGCGCCGGGCACCCACCACCAGGCGGCGCGCCGGCGGGCGCTGCGCGGCGGGGGTGGCGGCTCGCGCACCTCCACGGACGGATCCTGCAGGGTCACCATGCTGGAACCAGCCCCTTAGGGGTGCACGACCGAGCGCGATCCCAAGGGGAGAACGGAGTTCGGCGCCTCGGGGTCGTTCGGCGACATGGCGGCTTACGTTACCGGGCGACCCTCAGATTCTGGGATCGGGTCAGGCCGCCGCGCCGGCCCGGGCGGTCCCGTCTCGGCGGCCTCCACCAGCGACGACGCGGATTCAGCCCGCTTCGTAGCTGCGGCTCAGCTGAGGATCGGCCTGGTCGGCAGCCAAGCCCCGCAGCAGCGGGTGAAAGACGGGCGGCGGGTCTCCGGCTTCGGGCGCCAACACGGACTCGAGAGCGGCCGCCGTGCGGCGGAGCAATCCGTGAAGCTGCTCGCGCCGCGCGGCTCCGTTCTCCGCGTCGAGGTAATAGGCCACCCCGAAGCCGAAGGCCGAGACCACGAGCCTGCCCGCAGTCTTTCGTGCCCGCCGCACATGCCTGATCGCCGACCCGATGAGTATTTGGCGGTTGTCGTTCATGACCACGCCCTTCCCTCCCATCCCCTACCCCGCGGCGCGGAGGGGGAAACACCGGTAGGGCAGCCGGGCGGCGTCCGCTGCAGGCCACACGGCGATTGCGCTCGGCGCGGCGGCGCGGTGGTGTCGCGGTGGTGTCGATCCCGGAAACGATGAGGCGGCGCCCCGCAGAGCGCCGCCTCGTCACCGATTCCGTCGGCCGAGGCCGACAGAGTTGGTTGTTCCCGAAGGTCAGGACATCTCGGCGAGGATCTTCGCCTTCTGCGTATTGAACTCGTCCTCCGTCAGGATCCCCTGGTCCTTCAGGTTGGCGAGCTCCTTGAGCTTCGCGATGAGGTCGTCCGAGCTCGGCGCCGCCTCAACGGGTGCGGCGGGTGCCGCCGCGGGCTGCTGAGCCTGGTCCTGCTGGGAGTACTTCTGTTGCTGGCGGCGATTGACCCGACCGGCGACGACCGACGCCGTCCCCGCGATGACCGCCGTCCTTCCCACCGTCCGCATCACCGGACGTCGTCCCAAAGGCATGTGTGCTCCTTCTCTCGTCTCTTTCGACTTCTGTGTCTCGTTACGTCGACCCGCCGGTCAGCTCTTGAGCGCCTCAGCCATCTCTGCCAACGCCGTTTCCACGAGGTCGGCCGGGATCCTCGCCGAATCGATGACCACCCCGCCCGACCCGCGCACGGCGTCGACCAACGGCTTCGCCCAGAGGTCCTCCCACACGATGATGAGCGCCGAGTTACCGGCAGGGAGGTCGTCGGCCACGTGCGCCAGGTCCTCGTCGTTGATCAGGCCTCCGACCTCGCCGTCGAGGTCGCCGAAGGCCACGAGGTCGTCGCGCTGATCGAACTCGAGGGTGAGGATGTCGCCCTCGGTGTCCTTCCCGACGAAGACAAGGTCGAGGACGCGCACCGTGCCGTTGGTGATGAGCTTCTCGACCTCGGGGGCGACGCTCCCGTTGAACTGGTTGCCCGGAAAGGCGATCACGGTGTAGCTGACAGGTCCAAGGCTCATGTGGATCTCCTCAGGTGTTGTCGGATCTGGGACGGTGACTCGGTGACTCAGCGCCTCAGCTGGCGAGCAGCTTGGCCTTCTGCGTCTCGAACTCGGCGTCCGTGAGCACGCCCTGGCTCTTCAGGTCGGCGAGCTTCGAGAGCTGCGAGGCGGTGTCGGCGCCCTCGGTGCCGGCGGCCTCACGCACGTAGGAGTCGAACGCCTTCTGCTGCTCGGCCGCGGTGGCCGCGGCCCGCTCGTGCATCTTGCCGCCACGGGCGATCAGGTACACGAAGACTCCGAGGAACGGGAGAATGATGACGAAGATCACCCAGAGCGCCTTGGCGCCGCCGCCCATGTCGTGGCTGCGGAAGATGTCCATGAAGACGGTGATGAGCAACCAGATCCAGATGATGAAGAGGAAGAAGTACAGCATCGTCAGAAAGGCATCGAGAACCGGGTAACTCGAGGCAATCATTCGGGCTCCTTAAATCGTGGTCGGGGCGTCAAAAGGTGACGCATTCATTCGGTGCACCGTAACTCTCACAGCGCAATTGCGCTCGCAGTAGGGCTGAAGGTCACGATTCGTGCACGTGGATCTTTCAAACGCATGCACTCAGCCCAGATTCAGATTCCCTCCTCCGCGTGGAGCCGCCCGCTCTTGCAGGCGGCCGCGAACGCCTCGTAATCCCGCTCGTTCTGGTCCGCATACGACTCGGCGAAACGCGCCAGCGCCTTCTCGAACGACGCGTTGTTGCCGAGGTACGCCGCCAGCGCGATCCGATCGCCCGAGCGGGCGTGGGCCCGGGCCAGCGTGTGGGCGCACAGCTCCCCGTAGACCTTCAGGCCCTCGGGGATGGCGTTCTCCGTGTCGAGCGATCCCTTCCAGTCCTGGAGCTGGCGCACGTAGTAGTCCCGGGTCACGCTGTCGAGCCCGATCGCTCGCTGCCAGCCGAGCATGATGTCGCTGCTCGCCTGCATGAGGCGCTGACCGGCGACGACCCGGGCGCCGTGGTTGGTGTACTGGCTCTTCTTGGTGAAGCGCTCGAGCACCGAGGCCTCGGCCTCCTTGGCCTGGAGGAACAGCACGTCGTCCTGGCGCGGGCCGTGCATGAGAATGATCCAGCAGCGGGTGCCCACGCTGCCCACGCCGACCACCTTGCGGGCCATCTGGCTGAACTTGTACTGCTCGAGCAGGTGCCGACGGTCGGTCGGCAGGCTCTGGCGGTACTTGCGGATCAGTGTGGCGAAGATCTCGATGTGGTGGTCCGCGTCGGGGAACAGTTCCTCGATCGGGACGATCAGGGGCGGGTCGCTGACGATCTGCCGGTGGCCGTCGACGACGCGGGTGAGCTTGTTCAACGCCCGCATGGAGTCCTTGGTCAAGGCCTTCGACGTCACCTTCGTGGCCGTTGCGGCCATGTGGGCCTCCGACTTGGAGCCCGTCTCGGCGGCGTGCTGCGTGAGCGCATCGACGAGCGGACCGATCTCCACGTTGGAGTACCAGACCTCGAGGTTCGAGCATCGCCGCCATTTGCCGCATCGCCTCGCGATAGCGCTGGCCGAGGCGGATGATCGCCTCCTCGCGATTCGACTTGGAGAACCCGAGACCGCGAGCGGCCACGATGATGCTGGCCGCGAGGCGCTTGACGTCCCACTCCCAGGGCCCGGGCAGCGTCTCGTCGAAGTCGTTGCAGTCGAAGACGAGCTGGCGCTCGGGGGAGCCGAAGACGCCGAAGTTGGACAGGTGCGCGTCGCCACAGATCTGGGCGGTCAGCCCCGTGCGCGGCCCGGCCGCCAGGTCCGACGCCATGACCAGGGCCGCACCCGCGATAGAAGGTGAACGGCGAGACGAACATCCGCCCGTAGCGGATGGGGACGAGCTCGGGAACACGCGAGGGCGCCTGGCTCTCGAGGAGGGCGACGGGGTCCGGCCGCTCCGGGCCGGGTTCGAAGGTGGCGTGGCTGTCGCGGGGGCACTTCTCCCGGGCCAGCTTCCCCTTCGCCTTGCGCTCGTCGTCGCTCAGGTGCGCGACGGTGCGCGGCACCTCTTTGTCCGCCAGCGGGACGACCTCGTCAACAACCATCGGCGGCCACCTCCCCTGGACGCGTGAACCGGGCCCGTCGGTGAGAGGCTAGGCCGCGAACGGGCGTTCCGAAAGTGGCTGTTCGGCGGGTGGTGGTGACGAAACACTCTGTTCGGGTCTGTTCGGGTCTGTTCGGAACGCTCTGTTCGGGTGCGAGGTCGGCGGCCACAATGACAGAGGTGCTGACGACGGTGTCGGAAGAACGGAACACGAGGGCCGGCGGGTGACGGTCGGCTACGACGGCCAGCAGGCCGCGGACGACGTCACCCCAGGGGCGGAAAAGGGTCCGGCCGCCGAGGCGGCTCAGGGCGACGGCGGGTCGGCGAGGCACCCGGCGCCGGCGCATCCGGAAGGGCGTCGTCCGCCTGATCGACGCCATCCGCAGCAGCGACGACGACGCCGTCGAGCGCGCCGTGCTCCAGCTCAGCGCGACCCGGCGCTGGTTCGCGCCGCTCGCCCTGATCGTCGGCGCCTTCCTGGCGCTGTTCCAGGGCCTCAAGCTCCTCGTGACCAACTGGCGGCTGACGCTGGTGCAGATCATCCCCGCCATGTGGATCTGGGTGGCGATGCTCGACATCAAGGTGCACGTGCTGCATACGAAGGGCTTCACCATCTTCCGCGGGCCGGTCCTGATCCCCGCCATCATCGGCGTCACCGCCTTCACCGCCGCGAGCTTCTACCTGAACGGCGTGTTCGCCTTTGCGATCTCGGAGCCGGGCAAGCCCCAGATCCGCCCGGCGTTCGCCAAGGCCAACCACCACATGCGCACGATCCTGGCGTGGGGCCTGAGCGTGGGCCTCGCGCTCTCGTTCTCGGCGTTGATCTCCACGCGCTGGGGCCCGTGGTCCTTCGTCATCAGCCAGAGCATCGTCGTGGGGATCATGATGCTGTGTTATCTCGCCGTCCCGGCCCGGATGGTGGGCATCGACACCAAGGCAGGCCGCTCGCGGCGCGACAAGCTGGCGGCGACGGCGGTGGGGGGCGCGGTGGGCGCGGTGGTGTGCTCGCCGCCGTACACGCTGGGGCGCCTCGGGATCCTGATGCTCGGCTGGCACGGGTTCTTCTGGGTGGGCGTGATCCTCATCGTGATCGGGGCCACGCTGCAGACCGGCGTGACGAGCGCGGTGAAGGCGGTGAAGTTCTCGGCGAAGTTGATCGGGCATCCGGCGGGGACGGCCGATAGCTGGCGGGGCTGACGGTCGCCGGCGGGGTCTCGGGCGGTGTCACGGGTGACGCCGGCGCGGTGGCGTAGCGCGCGCATGGCACCGGCGACGCTGGAATGGTTCGGGACCGCAACGTTCCGGGTGCGCGACGCCGGGCTGAACCTGTTCTTCGACGCGTATCTCGACCGGCTCCCGGGCCTCGAGCCCGTCGGTCTCTCGACGCGTGAGGTCGGCGAGGCCGATTTCGTGTTCGTCAGCCACGCGCACTTCGACCACCTCTACGGGGCCGACGTGTTGGCGCTGCACGCCGGCGCCACGGTCGTCGCCTCACCCGAGTCGGCGCGTTGCCTGCGCGACGCCGGTGTGCCCGAAACCCAACTGCTCGTCGTGACCGGGGGCGAGACGGTGCACTGCGGCCCCACGACGAAGGTGCGCGTGCTGCCGGCCCTGCATTCGTGCCTCTTCGCCCACAGCGACGCCGACACGTCGGTGCCCTGCCTCGGCGACCTCGACGTGAGCGCGCAGGACCGGGCCGCCGCGATCGCCGGGCTGTTCGCCGTGATGGACGCCGTGCCGCCGCCGGCCGGACCGGCGCTCGTCGCCATGAACGACAGGTGCTCGCGCCACGACGGCGGCCAGCTGGCGTACCTGCTCGTGACGCCGGCCGGCTCGATGCTGGTGAGCGGCAGCGCCGGCTACTGGCGCGGCATCTTCGACGGGCTCCGGCCCGACGTCGCCCTCCTCTCGCTGGGCGGGCGCCCCAACGTCGACGGCGAGCCGTTCCAGGGGTCGTCGGCCGACTACATGCTCGAGCAGGTCAGCCTGCTCCGGCCGTCGGGGAAGATCGCCTTCTGCCACCACGACCCGCTCTTCCCCGGGCTGCCGGGCGTCGACATCGCGCCCGCCGCCACCGCGCTGCAGGTGCCCGGCGCGCCGGCCGCCTACTTCGAGATGGAGTACGCCACGCCGGTGCCGCTGTTCGGCTGAGGCGTCTGCGGCGCCGGCCGAAGGAGGGAGAGAGGCGCCGGGCGTCACCCGAGGCGCAGCGTCCACGTCCAGATCTGGCACAAGACCGCCGTCGGCTGCTCCACGTCGACGCGATCGTGCGCCCAGTAGACGTCGAGCAGGTAGCTGTCCGTGAGGACCGCGAGCGCGCGGATCGTCTCGATCGGATGGTCGAGCGTGACCTTGCCCGCCGTCGTCAACGTCTGGACATGCGACTCGACCGGGCCGATCAGGGTGCTGACCGTCTCGCCCCAGAGATCCTTGAGGTTCGGGGTCGACCTGGCGGCGTCGTCGAAGGCCTTCATCAGCCGGCCGTGGTCGCGGTAGACCGAGGCGAAGCGCCGGATGGCCTCGCGGAGCTGGCCCGCGGCGTCCTCGGTGGGCGACGAGATCCAGCTCGAGGACGCCTCGTGGAGCTCGTCGACCAGTGTGCCCATCAGGCGCACGACGACCGACTCGAGGTCGTGGAAGTACCGGTAGAAGGCCGTCCGACCCAGGCCCGCCGTCGCCATGACCTCCTCGACGTTGAGCTCGGAGAACGGATGCTCCTCCAAGAGGGCCTCGGTGGCGTCGAGGATGGCCTGCTCGGTCGCGGCACGGCGCTGCTGCGCCGCCGCACGCACCCCCGAGCGGGTCGGCGTCATGGCCCGGTCCGGCCCCCTTCGAGCGGCGCCGTGCTGTAGCCCGCCGCCGCCCAGCGCTGCGTGTGCGGGAGGTGGTCGTCCAGCCAGTAGGCGTCGTCCCCCGTCACGACGAGCAGCTCTTCGAACTTGACGCCGGTGCCGTCGCGGCCGATGTGCGGCTCGATCGCCCACAGCCCGGGCGTGGCGGGGTAGTCGGTGAACGCACTGTCGTTCCACAGCGGGTAGCACGTGCCCTGGTCCAGGGCGTCGATGCCGGCCGCCAGCATCTGCTCCGCGGCGGCGGTGCCCCAGCCGGGCAGCGGCGAGGAGCGCTCGGGATCGTGGGCGAGCGGGAAGACGAGGTGCCCGAGTGCGCGGTCGGCGTAGCGATGGTGGCAGCCCGCCCACCCGTGCTGGGCGAGCTGCGCGTCGAGCTCGTGGTACAGCACGAGCATCGACTCGCCCGAGCGGATCCCCTCCAAGAGGGTGGTGCGGATGCGGGCGAGGCCGGCATCGAGCTCGGCGAAGGCGTCGTTGTGGCCGAACGCGCACGAGTAGGCGATGTCCGACGCCACGCCGTGCGCCACGGGTGCGAGGTCGAGGATCACCGCGTCGCCCTCGACGAGGCGTTGGTCGGTCGGGAACATCGAGGTGCTCGGCTCGACCCCGGTGGCAGCGAGGCTCGACCGCGGCCGAGGCGTCCTCGTACCCGGGCAGGGTGTGGGCGCCGAACCAGGCGTAGGGCCGGTGGAAGACCTGGATGACCTCGTGCTCGGCCTGGGCGGCGGCAATGAGGGTGCAAGCCTCGGCCTCGGTCAGGCCGGCCTGGAGCTGCGACTCGACACGCAGCGCGATGTCGTAGGCGACCCGCTGGACCTGCCGGAAGCCGTCCAGGTCCGCGGCCGAATACGGAAAAGTGCTCCTCGGCACGAAATGTTCCCCAATCAGGTGTTGCTGCGTGGGTCCGCCCTCCACACGCTTCAGTGACGCGATGTCACCCATTGTGTCACACCAGTGGCAGGCCGGGGCTGTCGCAGGACCACAAGGGACCAATTGCCCTGGTCAATAGGCGCCCGACTCCGTCAAGGTGACCTAGATGGTGGGAGCGGATGTCAATAAGCGGGTCTTACACGCCCTCGCTGACGCGCTCGCCGACGGCTCGGGGTATGACTTCACGGGAGTCGACGTACGCCTCGGCTGGGGCGGCGTCGTGACGGTGACGATCTTCGGCGAGACCGACGACGGGGTGCCCGGCTCGCCCGGGCGCGCCCTGCGCCAAGCGGTCGAGTCCGCGCTCACTGACGAGCGCCACACCGTGCGCCTCGAGACCTCGCGCCGCCCCCTGACGACGACTTAGGGCGCGACGAGCGCGTCGCTCAGCGCGGTGATCGGTGCGAACACGACCGCCAGCTCGGGCCCGAGGCCGTAGCGCGCCGCCAGCACGGCGGGGTCGACGTAGCTGACCTGCGTGGCGCCGTCGTGGTCGGCCCAGACCAGCAGCTTCAGCGGCAGGTCGAGTGCGGAGAGCGGCGCCGCCACCATCACCGGCGTCCCGGCCTTGGGGTTGCCGAACACCACGAGCGTGGTCTCTGGCATATCGAGCCCGACCGCCCGCGCCTCGGCCCGCTGGTCGATCACGGCGAAGACCTTCAGACCCTTGGCCTCGAGGAGCTCGAGCAGGCGCGCCACCGTGTCGGACACCGAGCGCGGGCTCGGTTTGGTGATGGCGAGGTCGCCCGGGTCGGGCAACGGGGCCTCGGCCTGCGGCTCGGGCGGCTTAGGAGGCCGCCACGCGCGCCGAGCGGGTGGCGTGATTGTCCCGGAGGCGTTCCGCCGTCTCGAGATCCTGCAGCGGCATGCCGATGCCGATGGGCAGGTCCGACTGCGTGTCGTTGCGGCACTGGGCGCAATCGACCATCCAAGTGCGGTCCGGGCCCTGGCTGATCTTGGGGTAGTGGGTCTGCAACTCCGGCTCCTGAAGGTGTTCCCCTGACTGGGCGCAACCATAGTTACCGAGGAGGCGGAAATCGAATTCCCCACTGAAACGGTAGGTTTTCGGCTCCCTTCGGGGCCCTTCGGGTCCTTACGTCGCCAGCTCCGCGTCCGGCGGGCGGAAGATGATGTACATCACGGCGCCGACGAAGGGGAGTAGCAAGATGATGATCGTCCATGCGGCCTTGGCCGCCCCGCTGAGGTCGCGCCGGCGGAAGTTGTCGATGAAGCACCAGATGATGAAGAAAAGCAACAGGACGACCCCGGCGAACATCAGGAACGTCCAGAAGAGGCTCAGCAGCGGCCAGGTGTAGGCAAGCATCGATCGTCCCTCCCTGTCGCCCGCGGGCGAGAGCCGGGCGGCGCCGTCCGGTGTACCACGCACCCGCCCTCGAACCCGGGATGCTCGTGCGGCCGGGCTCGGGGTCCGCGATCCGTCGGGCGCCGTGACGTACCGTCGCTCCGGGCCCCGCAGGGGCGGTGCAGTCAGGGCAGTGAAGGGGGTTCGACCAATGGTGACCGGTCAGCTGGTCAATATCGCCGGGGGCGTGGCGGCCGGAATGGCCCTGATCCTGGCGTTCGTGTCTGCGTTCGTGATCGTGCTCATCATCGTGATCGTCGCCAACCGGGCCGAGCCCGACCCGCGCGGCATGCGGCCGTACACCGTGTACCTCTTCGGCATGAGTTTCGTGACGCTCCAGCTCACGTTCGCCGGGTCGGTGCTGATCGTCACGGCTCTGGCCTCCCTCATCGCCCCGCACTACACGCCGTTGGGCAACAGCGTCACCCGCGAGGTCGTTATCGGGGCGCTCTTCGTGGTGATCGCAGGCGGCGTGTGGGCCACCCACCTTCGCCGGGGCGTCGACCTGGCGAACGGTGACGAGGGCCTGGTGCGGCCGAACGTCAGGGTCCAGAACTCCTACGCCGGCGTCGTCGGGTTCATCTACCTCTTGCAGCTGATCATCACGTTCGGCGTCGCCATCTACCTGCTGCTGTCGCTCATCGCCCCCGGCGTGTTCGGCAGCATCGGCTCGAGCCGCAGCGGCACGCTGTCGCTCCTGATCGACGTCGTCTACGTCATGGTCGCCTCGGGATTGATCCTGATGATCCACGCCAACCTCGGCCCCTCGGTCTTCCCGCCCCGCCCCGGGCCGCAGCTCGTCGCACCGACGGACCCCGCTCCCGCTCCGGCGCCGCAGCCGGCCGTCTGAAGCCCGAAGGCGCCGCGAGGCGCCGGCGCGGCGCGAGCGCTACGCGGACACCAGCTCGTAGATGGACTTCGCCGTCAAATAGAGCCCGAGCCCCAGCGAGAGGAACACGATCGTCTCGTCGCGGTGCGTGTTGATCCACGTGAGGATCGCCTGCAGGCGGGCCTGCACCTTGTCGGGCCGCACCGCCGCGTACGTCTCGAGCAACAGGTAACTGGCCGAGCACCAGACGCAGAACGTGAACACCAAGATGTACTCGACGGGCGTGTTGAGCTTGCCCTCGACGATCGTGGTCATGCCGGCCGCCACGAGCACCCACGGCTGGAGCAGGAACGCCAGGCCGGCTGCGGTCAGCGGGTTGACCCGGTCGATGTAGCCCATCCAGCGGGGCTGCTTCTTCGGCGCCTTCGGCACGCCCGACGACCCCGCCAGACGCCTCCGCCGTCGCTCGGCGATGCCGATCAGGACGACGCCCGCCGCCAGCTTGATGACCAAGGCCGCGGTCGACGGCGAGGTCTTCGGGATCAACGGCTTGCCCCCGGTGATCACGACGACGACCGCCACGATCACCACCAGCGTCCCGAGCCAGCCGAGCACGTAGCCCAGGCCCTTGAGCAGCCCGCGCTCCGCCGCCAGCAACAGGATCATCGCGGTGAGCGGGATCGGCTCGAGCGTGATGACGAGCCCGATGAGAAAGAGGTCGAGGATCAATGTGAACTCCCGGCGTTCGCCAAGTACCGGAAACGTACCGGACGCCGGGAGTCACATTGATGTTCTGCCGCTCCCCGTGCGCCGGGGGCCATTCGCTCAACGGGCTAGCCGGAGCGAGAACCACCCCCACGGGAAGCGGCGCCCGCAAGGCCGGACCCGTCACCCCCGGGTCGGACCAGTGCGAAAGTGGACGAGGCGCCGGGGGATAGGGTCCCCACTCCGCGAACGAAACGATTCTTCTCCGAGAGAGATCGAGCCGGATCTGTTTTTGGCGAGCTGCAGCGCCGGCGACCGTCGTCCATGTGTTGCATCCTGAGGGACGCGCGCATCGATGCCTAGAGGCGGAGGTCCTGGGCCGAAGGTCCCTTTGCCCGTGACGACTCACTGACCGCTCACTTATCGGACAGTGACAAGCACTCCTCGCTAGCCTCCGCGGGCATGACCGACGGCACCGACAACCCCGACAACCCCGCCCCATCTTCCTCCTCGCCCGACCCGAACTCGCTGCGCGACCTCATGCCGCTCGCCAAGACGATCGGCGCGACGTTCTCGCACTACAGCAAGGAGGAGGTGAAGGGACGCCTGGACTGGGCACCCGAAGTCTGCACGGCCGGCGGACTGCTCCACGGCGGCGCCATCATGGCGCTGGCCGACAGCACCGGCGCGGCGTGTGCCTTCTTGAACTTGCCGAAGGGCTCGCAGGGCACCACCACCGTGGAGTCGAAGACGAACTTCCTACGTGGGTTGCGGGAGGGCTACGTCGAAGCGACGTCGCGACCGCTGCACGTCGGGCGCACCGTGATCGTCGTCGAGACCGACGTGCGCGACCCCGAGAACCGCCTCGTGGCCCGTGTCCTCCAGACCCAGCTCGTCCTCACGGGTTAACGAACCCCGAACCCCGAACCCCGAACCCCGAACCCCGAACCCCGAGCCCCGCGCCTACGGCACGGTCCCCAGCCGCGCCCGCACCTCGGCCCCGAGGTCCAGCGCCGTCACCGCGGAGAGCGGCAGCCGCTCGGGCAGGGTGACCGTCAGCCCACCGGACGGCTCGACGACGAAGTCGACGAGCTCGTCGGTCGCCACCAGGCGCACGCGCCGCACCCGCGCCGCGTCCACCGCGGGCAGGGTCACCCGCCGCCCGGCCGGCATCCCCATGACCAGCGCGTAGACGCCCTCGCCGCTCCGGGTGAAGCGCAGGGGCGTGCCGTCCGTGGTCGTCGATTCCGTCACCACCCAGGGCCGCGACCCGTAGACCGCCTCGCCGTTGGTCGCCAGCCATTCGCCCAGCCCGCGCAGGGGTGCCTGCTGGCTCTCGGGCACCGTGCCGTCGGGACGCGGTCCGACGCCGATGAGGAGGTTGCCGTTCTTCGCTACGACGTCGCAGAACATCTGGATGAGCTCGGTGTCGCCGATGATGTCCTCGGGCCGCTCGTGGCGGTTGGCCCCGAAGGAGCGACCGACGCCGCGGCACATCTCCCACTTGCGCTCCGAGACCGTGTGCACGACGTCGTACTCGGGCGTGCGGAAGTCGCAGTGCCGGGGCGAGGAGAAGGTGAGGCGCTTGCGCCTCGCCGGGATCAGCGGCCAGGCCAGCTGCGCCACGTCGCCGAGGACCCGCACGACCGATCGCCCGACGAAGCCACGCGGCACGTTGCTCTCGCGCCATCGGTCGTTGACGACCCCGTCGGGCACGGCGTTGTAGTAATACGCGAACAGCTCGGCCAGGTTCCCACCCGCCGGCCAGCCGATGTCGTTCCACAGGATCGACGGCTCGTAATGGTCGATCAGCTCGCGCACGTGTGACGACGCGAAGTCGCGGTACTGACGGCTCGTCGGCATCGCCAGCACGGCGTCGGAGGCGCGGCGCAAGAGCGCGCCGTTGACCGGCCAGTCGTAGCCGCCCGAGTAGTACAGCCCCATCCGCATGCGCCGCGCCCGCACCGCCTCGGTGAGGCCGCCGACGAGGTCACGTCGGGCGTGGTACTCCCCTTTGACCGGATGCGGGATCGCCGACGGCCACAGTGCGAACCCCTCGTGGTGCTTGGTCGTCAACACGACGTAGTGCGCGCCCGCCTGCGCGCACAGGCCGGCTAAGGCGTCGAGGTTGGCGCCGGCCGTGGCGTCGTCGAACGTCTTGACGAAGTTGTCGTAGGGATAGGCGTCGCCGTACACCTGGGCGTGGTGCCGGGCCGTGGGGCTGCCCTTGATACGCATCGAGTTGAGGTACCACTCGGCGTACGGGTTCTCCCGCAACATCCGCTTCGGCCCGGCGTTCACCAACATCTCTTGGATGTCGGGCACCCGCGGCGCCCACCCCGGCACGGAGTAGAGGCCCCAATGGAGGAAGACGCCGAGCTTGGCGTCGTCGTACCAATCGGGCACGCGATGGGTACTGACCGAGTCCCATGTCCCCTCATACATGGTCAATGCACCCTCGCATCCCTCCGCACCTGCGAGGCCCCCCTCTCGCACCGCTTGCGCCGCCATGTTGGCACGCGGCGCAACGGTTTCGCTCTCACACCCCGATTTCGCCGTCGCGAAGGTGCGCATCAAGCAGAGTCGTCCGTGGAAACTTGCACCTTGAGTGGGATCACTCGCCTCTGCCCAACGAGCACGCAACTTTTCGCCGCTCGTGCCTCGCTGCCCGCGTGCTTCTGCCTCCCTCCGCCCCGGCGGCGTCCGGCCCGTTCGCCAGGCCTTCTGGCCACCCGCGACGAGGAGCCGATCCTCGAATAAACCCCTTGGTCCTCGCGCGCGTGTGCATTGCGCTCCCCTACCGGCTCGTTCCCGGTTCGACGAGTCCTGACTAGCGGTTCGCCCACAAACGGGAGTCCTGACTCCCGTCTCGTCACGAAGAACGGAAGAGCAGCGCGAATACAGACGCAACCGTTCCCCCGCATGCGACTCGAACGATCGATCCAACGCCGACGGCTCGACCAACAACTGCTGGGAGTGACCGCACGCGTGGGCCCTCGCCCAGAGGAAGGGTGGGTGAGCGCGATCCGAGACGCACTGGGTATGTCGAAGGCGGAGCTGGCCATGCGAATGCGCGTCGATCCGTCGCGTGTGGGCCAGATCGAGCGCGCTGAGACCACTGGAGCGGTCCAACTCTCCACCCTGTCTCGTGCGGCCGAGGCGATGAACTGCGAAGTCGTTTACGTCCTCGTGCCGCGGGAACCGCTGGAAGAAATGGTGTGGCGTCAAGCCCTCGAGCGGGCGGCCGCGGAACTGGACAGCTTCAGCGCAGCCGATTTTGTCAACCAGGATCCGAGCATCGAGGATGAGGCGCGGTTCGAACAGGTGGAGGCGTTGGCCTACTCGTTGGTGGACCGGCGAGGGTTATGGCGCGGTGACGACTTGTTCAGGCGCGGTCAGGGCGCGTTTCAGCTCGATGCGAGTGCAGTGCCGGTGCCGCCGGGCCCGCCGGCGTCATGGCGCGGCGGGCCGTAGCGCGCCCGGAAGGCCATGTAGGCGAACGGCCCCACGAAGATGGGCAGCCAGTACGAGATGATCCGGTACGCCAGCGTGGCCACGACGGCATCCACGCCGGGGATGCCGGCCAGGATGAGCAGACCGCTGAGCCCCGCCTCGACGATCCCGAGGCCGCCCGGGGTGATCGGGATGAGCGCCAGCAGGCCGGCGACCGCGTAGGCGAGGAGCACGAGCGACGGGTTCGGCCGCGAGCCGGTGGCGCGGATCGTGGCGAGCAGGCACCCAAAGTCGAGGAAGAGGCGCCCGCTACTGAGCAAGGTGGCTGCCTTCCAACGTCGGCCCAGCACGTCGCGGATGCGGTTGCGCTCGCGCACGAGACGGTCGGGCAGGTCGGTCATCGGAACGGCCTTGCGCCGCCAGCGGTTGCGCGCCGCCTGGATGACACGGCCCGCCCAGCGCATCGGCCCGTCGAGGACGAGCACCGCGGCGGCGAAACCGGCGAAGAATATGAAGCCGACGAGACCGAGCAGGGCCGCCGTCTCGAGCCCGCCGGCGATCGGCGTTCCGGCGAGGATCGCGGGCAACACGAAGATCGGAAGTGCCAGGAGCCCGGCGATCCCGAGGAGCGAGAACGCGGTGAGGCCGCCGACCGCGGTGGTGGTGTCGTTGCCCGCCGTCGCCAACATGCGGAACTGCGTCGCCGCGCCCACCGCCGCGCCGCCCGGCACGACGAGGCTGATGGCGTTGCCGGCCAGTTGCGACGTGGCCACCGAGAACCACGCCTTGGTGCGCAGGGCAATGCGCTGGAGCGCGATCGTGCAGACGAAGTGGCCGACCTCGAGCGCGACGGCGACGGTGAACCAGATCGGGTCGAGCGAGGTCAGTTTCGGAAAGGAACTGAAGACCTCGACCAGGCTCGGGAAGACGAAATAGATGGTGATACCGAACACCACCGCCGCGGCCGTCTTCTTGGCGATGGAGCGCCACGGGAGCGGCTGGTGGACGTCCTCTTCGATCCGCGACGCCAGTCGCTCCGAGGCGTCGGGCGCAGGCGCGGGCGCGGCCGACGACGTGGGCGCGGTGCCACCGGAGCTCGGCGCCGGCGGCGACGGGCCGTCGCCGGCCTCCGTGGTCTCCTGCTCGTCCGGCGTCACCGATGCGCCATCCCCGGTGACGAAGCGACGGAGGTGCGCGGGGTTGGCTGCCCTAGAGCGCCAGCAGCTTGGCCTTCTCGGCCTGGAACTCGTCCTCGGTGAGGATGCCCTGGTTCTTCAGGTCGGCGAGCTTCTGTAGCTGCGTGGCCGTGTCGGCGCCCTGGGTCCCGGCGGCCTGGCGCACGTAGGTGTCGAAGTGTTTCTGCTGGAGCGCGGCCTGCTGGGCGGACCGCTCGTGCATCGAGCCGCCGCGGAAGATCAGGTAGAGGAACACCCCGAGGAACGGGAGGATGATGATGAATATGACCCACAGCGCCTTCACCCAGCCTGACAGGTCGTGGCTGCGGAAGATGTCGAAGAACACCATGATGGCGAGCCAGATCCAGACGAAGAACAAGAAGAAGTACAGGATCGTCAGGAATGCATCGAGTACCGGGTACTGGGTAGCCAGCATGGGACCTCCTCGTGGTCTGTCCTCGTCAGTCCTCTGGGGTCACCCGTCTGTGCCCCGGCCATGTTCTAGCCGGGTTGCCGAGCGCAGCGCTGGATAGGAGGCCTTTCGGGGCGGCGCGGGGCGGCGGCCGTGGCCCGGCTCAGTGGTGGCGGAGATGCACGTGGTGCAGCACAGCGGGCACGAGGTGCAGGGCGTGCGGTGGCCGCATGTGCGAAGCCTTCGCTGAAGACGATGCCCGTGATCCCGACGAAGAGGGTGAGGGCCGTCGCGAGCAGAAGGAGCGCAACCAATATCGCTGCGACCGCTTCTGCTGCGACGGCCATGGGGTCCCTATCCCGTCGCTCCCGGCTTTTCTTCCGGGTTACGCCCCTGATCTACCGAACTTGCGTACTTGTACTTTAGCCTGCTCATGTACGTATACGCAACGGGGCGTGACCGATAGGGTGAGTCGATGGCGGTGTCGGGCGTAGAGAGCGCGAAGGCGCGGCCACGCAGGTCGCCGGGGCAAAGGGCCCCGCGGGGCACGATCTCGCGCGCACAGATCGTAGAGACCGCCCTGCGCGCGTTACGCACCGTCGGCTTCGAGCAGATGACGATCCGGAGCCTGGCCGCTGACCTCGACGTGGCGCCGATGTCGCTCTACCGCTACATCCGCGACAAGGACGACCTCATGGACGAGGTGGTCGAAGAGCTGCTGATCCAGAGCAAGCCGATGCCGGCGGCGTCGGGCTCGTGGCAGGCGCGGCTCAGCGCGGCGGCGGAGGGCCTCCGGCGGTTGCTGGTCGAGGAGCCGGGGGCGCTCTACGTGTATCTCCGCCACCCGGTGATCTCGCCGACGGCGATCCGGCGCATGCAGACGATGCTCAAGATCTTGCGCGACGCCAGGTACGACGTCGCCGCCTCGAAGACGGCGTACGCGGCGATCCAGACGTACACGATCGGCTTCGCCGCGCTGGAGACGTCGCGGGCGGGCTGGACCCCACCGGACGGGGCGAGCCGCACGGCGTCGGAGCTCGTGGCGATGACGAGTCCCAAGCAGTTCGCCAGCGGCCTGCGGTACCTCTTGTCGGGGATCGAGCGGGACGCCGGGAGCGGCGCCGACTCGTAGGCGAGCCGCCTAACCGTCTAGTAGTGCCAGGGGAAGGGCGACCAGTCAGGTGGCCGCTTCTCCAAGAAGGCGTTGCGGCCCTCGGCCGCCTCTTCGGAGCCGTAGGCGAGGCGGGTGGCCTCGCCGGCGAAGAGCTGCTGGCCGACCAGCCCGTCGTCGATCAGGTTGAAGGCGTACTTCAGCATTCGGATGGCGGTCGGGCTCTTGGCGTTGATCTCGCCGGCCCACTCGAGGGCGACCCGCTCGAGGTCGGCGTGCGGCACCACCGCGTTGACCGCGCCCATGCGGTGCATCTCCTCGGCGCTGTAGGCGCGCGCCAGGAAGAAGACCTCGCGCGGCGAACTTCTGCCCCACCTGGCGTGCCAGGTACGCCGAGCCGAAGCCGCCGTCGAAGCTGGCGACGTCGGCGTCGGTCTGCTTGAAGCGCGCGTGCTCGGCGCTCGCCAGGGTGAGGTCGGCCACGACGTGGAGGCTGTGGCCGCCGCCGGCGGCCCACCCGGGCACGACGCAGATGACGACCTTGGGCATGAAGCGGATGAGGCGCTGCGCCTCGAGGATGTGGAGCCGGCCGGCCCGGCCCGTGTCGCCGGCGTCCTCGTACTCGTAGCCGGTGGCGCCGCGGATGCGCTGGTCCCCGCCGGAGCAGAAGGCCCACCCACCGTCGACCGGCGAGGGGCCGTTCCCGGTCAGCAGGACGCAGCCGACGTCGGAGGAGCCGTAGGCGTGTCCGAGGGCGGTGATGAGCTCGTCGACGGTGTGGGGCCGGAAGGCGTTGCGCACCTCGGGCCGGTCGAAGGCGATCCGCACGGTCCCGTGCTCGACGGCCCGGTGGTACGTGATGTCGGTGAAGTCGAAGCCGGGGACCGGCTTCCACGCCGCCTCGTCGAACAGCTCTGAGACCATGCGGCGAAGCTTAGGAGGGGTACCTCCAGGCTCCCGACTCCCGACCACGCACCCCACGCGTTCGGCTCCGGGCGGCGGGATCGATCAGGGCCGGCGTTCGGACGCATCGGCCGGCGTCCACGCGGGGTCCGCCGCACCCGCCTCGTGCACGGCCCGCTGCGGTGCGGCGTCGGGGCGTCGCGGGCGCAGCAGCGCCACCGCGGCGACGACGGCCACCAAGGCCGCCGTCCCGAGAGCCAGGCGGAGATCCAGGGTGTGCTGCGACGCGAGCACGGCGAGGGTGGCGGCGAACACGGCGTAGGCGATCAGGATGCCGATGCCGGTCCCCCGTCGCAGACCGTGGTCGCGGTAGGCGCAGGCCAGGACCACCACCGTGAACCCCGCGTACCACGACGCGATCATGATCTCGGCGCCCGTCGGGGTCCCGAGCCCGATGATCGCCGCCGGCAGCAGCAGGCCGAACGCGACGTTGAGCGCGTTGCTGTTCAGCGCGGTGCTCAGCATGGCGGCGCCGCGGCCGCGGCGGGCCAGGTACACGGCGGCCACCGCGTTCGGCAGGCTGGTCACCGCGGCCAGCACGATCGCTCCGACCACGATGCCGGGGATCGAGAGCCGCGTGCCGAGCGTCGACGCCGCACGTTCCATCGCCACGCTCGCGCCGACGACGACGGCGAGGGTCACGAGCGCCACGACGACGTCGCCGTGCTGCGCCCCCGCCACGTGCGCCACCTCTATCTCGCGTTCCTCCTCCGTCATGGCGGACCGGAGCCAGCGCGACAGCGCTCCCCCGCCCCGGCGCTCACGCCGGCTCGCCGCCAGGGCCGCGTACGGCCCGAGAGCGGCCAGCACCAGCACGGCGGCGAGCCACGCGGGCAACACCCCGCAGATCGTCGCCACGCAGAGGCCGGCGACCCACAATGAGACGGCCCCGGTGAGCACGATGGCGCGCCGGTGGAGCGCGACACGGCCGGCCACGACCGCGCCCAGGCCGACGAGCGCCGCCAGGTTGAACACGTTGGACCCCACGACGACGCCCGAGCCGACATCGGGCTGGTGCCCGAGGAGGGCGGCGACGGACGCGGTGATCTCGGGCGCGTCCGCGGCCACGGCGGCGACCAGCCCCAGCATCGCCTCGGTCAGCCCGAGGCGGTTGCCCGTCCGCTCTATCCGCGAGACCAGGAGCCAGCTGGCGCACAAGCTGAGCGCCGACCCGGCCACGAACACCACTACGGCGACCGGGGTGTTCACGGCCCGCGGGGTGAGGGTCGGGGTGGCGGCAGATGTACGGGAGATCCCAGAGGCATTCGGCGCGTTCCCTCCACGGGCACGAACTCAACCACGTGCCGACCAGGCTTCCCGGCGCTCCTCCCTCAGTCTAGGTGGGTCCTCCTCAGATTCCCGGGGCCGGCCGGACTCCCTCCGCCGCCCCGGCCCCCGCCTCGATGCAGGGGCCGGTGGTCAGATGATGTCCTTGAACACGGCCGTGCTGTTCGCCGTCTCCGTCGCCACGGGGAAGTTGAACCCGCACTTGGGGCACGGCTCGCCGAGCACCTTCTGCTCGGCGGCCATGTCGTAGGGCTTGTCCTGCAGCGTGCCGCAGGTCGGGCAGATGCGTAGGAGCCGCGTGGCCGTCAGCTCGAAGTTCGTGATGATGTCCTCCATGATCGCCCCGTTGGCCGCCCACTCCTTGGCGTGCTTGTGGTACGTGTCCATGTGCCAGTCATTGACGGCCTCCTTGGACGCCCACATCGAGATCTCGTTGTACCAACCGGGCTCGTCGGGGTGCTCCCACCACGTCAGATGGATGAAACCGGGCTTCGTCATCAGGTGATGGCGCACGTCGGAAAAGACGGTGCGGAACTTGTCGTAGGCGTCCGGGCTCGAGAACCGGACGCGCTGCATGCTCATGTACATACCTACTGCCTCTCCTTGGACGCTGACATTGGGTGTGGACGGCTGACGTGACGGCGATGCAGGCGACCGGCTATGGCGCAACTCCCTCTACGGTGACCCCCGATCCGAGCTTCTTGGCCACTTCCTTGGCGACGTCGCCTTCCACGAAGAGGCGCCACCCGACCTTCTCGGGGCGGACCACCAGCACGTGCTGGACGCCCCGAGCCGCCGCCGCCTGGGCGATCGTCTTGGACGCCTTCCGGGTGGCGGCGATCTGGCCCCAGGCCTCCGACCCGCCCTTCTCGATGGCGGCCACCGCGCCCTCCACGATCGCCTTCTGCTCGTTCATCTCCTTCCTGGTCGGCATCAGGCCCGGGTTGGGAAGCCCGAGCGAGGAGCCGTAGATGCGGGCGATGCTCACCACGGCGACCGGCTGGCCGGCGCTGATGCGCAGCGCCTGGCGGATGGCCGCCCCGGGGATCTTCTCCCCGTTGGACGCGATGAGCACCGCGGCGCGCTGGGTCGGCTGCTTGTCGAATTTCCGCCGTCCGAACTTCCTGCGGACCGGGGAAGACGACCGCGGCGCTGCCGGTGCCGGCGCGGCCACCGTCACAGCTCGGTGTCTGCCTGCATGGCGGACAGCGTGGGCACGGTGCTGGGCGTGACGACCGTCGGGCCCGGCGTGTCGTCGAGGTCGATGCCGCCCGGCGACCCCAGCACCAGCGGCATCTCGTCGGTCGCCGCGATCCCGCGCCGCTTGTCGGTGATCTTGCGCCACCAGTAGAGCGGGACGTACGCCGCCACGATCACGAGCCCCAGGATGTAGAGGAAGTGTCCCTGGCCGGGCCCGACCACGATGTCCGGCGAGTTCCAGCCGCCGACGAAGTAGTCGAACGTGAGGAAGAGGGCGCACGCCAGGGCGATCCAGCGGAACCACCCCGGCATCCGGAAGGGGCTCACCCGTTCCGGCCGGAACTGGCGGATGAGGAAGTAGCCGTACATGGACGCCGCCACGGCGACGATGTAGCCGACGTTGGAGAAGATGTAGATGCGCACCGGCGAGCCGAACAGGCTGACGATGAGCGCACAGACGACGTTGAAGGCCATCGCCCGGTCCGGCACGTGGTGCTTGTTCTTGTGCTCGAAGAAGCGCGGCAGCAGCCTGTCCTCGGAGGCTTGGAAGAGGGAACGGGCCACGCCCATGATGGCGTTGAGCACCGAGAGCACCAGGGCGAAGATCAGCGGGATGCCGATGAGGTACTTGACCCAGCCGGCGTCGCCGAAGATGTGGTCGCAGAAGCTCGTGTAGAGCGTCAACGGGTCCGCCGTCTTCAGGGACGCCCCCAGGACCCCGACGAAGACGACCGCCGTGCCGATGTAGACGAAGACGCCGTAGAGGCCCTCGGCCGTCAGGGCGATCTTGGCGTCACGGGCGGGGTCGCGGCACTCGCCGATGTAGCAGGCGGCGGCCTCCATGGCGATGGCGTTCCACGAGATGACGAAGATCCAGGCCAGGAAGAAGATGGCGCCCGAGGACGCGGGAGCGGCGTAGTGGAAGCCCGAGATGTTGGACCAGTGGAAGCTGGACGGCTTGAAGATCGGCAAGATGATCAACAGGGTGAGCGGGACCATCGAGGTCACCCCGAGGATGGTGGCGAACGTCGCGCCGAGCCGGATCCCGAACAAACAGACGACGAACAGGCCGACCAGCCCGATGAACGTGATCGCCAACACCCCGATGGAGACCGGCGTGCCGAGCGTGCCGAGCGGCGAGAAGCTGCGCCCGAGCGGCACGTGGAAGAGGACGGCGATGTAGCCGGCGGCCAACAGCATGTTGATCGGCGCCACCGGGAACCAGCCGAGCCAGTACCCCCAGCCCGACACGCCGCCGATGTGCTTCGCCGTCGTATGCCCGAGCGGTTCGAAGCTGTCGTAGGCGTAGGAGGGCATGCCACCCGTCCGGTGCGGCAGGAGCGCCGCCAGCTCGCCCATGCACAGACAGACGATCAGGCCGATCACCACGACCAGCGCAATGGCGGGGATGGCGGCCGCGCCCATGGACGAGACGGCGAACGGCACGATGCCCGTCACCAGGATCGTGCCGGCGAGGCCGATCACGAACGCCCCCCACCAGTTCGTCCCCCGGTGCAGGGAGGTGGCGACTTCGGCCGGGGAGCCGCTCGTCACGGTGCCTTCTTCACTCATGTGCTCATCTCCTCAATGGGCTGGGTTCGGGTGTGCGTCGTCGCGGGTTGGTCGGTCGTTCGCTTCGGGGGAGCGGTCAAGTCAAAACGCCTCGAGATAACGCTCGAGCTCCCACGGCGTGACGGGGGCGTGGGCCGCCCTGGCCTCGTCGCGCTTGACCGAGACGAAGTAGTCGACGTAGTCACCGTCGGGTGTCTTGCCGAGTCCGGCCCGCAGCACGTCGTCCCCCTCGAGGTGGTCGAGGGCGTGCCACAAGGTCATCGGCATGGCGCGGAGCCCGAGGGCGGCCCCCTCCGACTCCCCGATCTTGAGCAGGTTGAGGTCGCAGGGGTCGCCCGGGTCGAGGCCGCGCTCCATGCCGTCGAGCCCACAGGCGATCAGGGCACTCAGCGTCAGGTACGGGTTCGCCGAGCCGTCGATGCACCGGTCCTCCACCCGGCCGGCGTCCGGCACGCGCAGCATGTGCGTGCGGTCGTTGCCCCCGTACGTCGCGTACGCAGGCGACCATGCCGCACCGGAGTTGGGTGGCGCGCTGGCCAGCCGCTTGTACGAGTTGACCGTCGGGCAGGTGACCGCAGTCAGGGCCTCGGCGTGGTCGAGCAGGCCGCCGATGAAGGAGTAGCCGGCGTCGGACATCCCGAGCCCGCGGCGGTCGTCGGGGTCGGCGAAGAGCTCGCCCCCGCCCTCGTCCCACACGCTGAGGTGCATGTGCAGGCCGTTCCCGGTGAGGTGGGAGAACGGCTTGGGCATGAACGTCGCCACCATGCCCGCCTCCGCGGCGAGCGAGTGCACCATGTAGCGGAAGACGATCACGCGATCCGCGGTGGTCAGGGGGTCCGCGTAGCGGAAGTTCTGCTCGAACTGCCCGTTGGCGTCCTCGTGGTCGTTGGCGTAGTTCGCCCACCCCATGGTGTTCAGGTGCCTCGACACCGACGTGAGGTGCCCGTACATCCGCGTCAGGGCGCGCGCGTCGTAGCAGGGCGCGTCGGCGCGGTCGTCTGCGTCGGCCACCGTGATCCCGCCGTCGGCGGTGCGCCGCACCAGGAAGTACTCGGCTTCCGCCCCGACCTTCAACGTGTACCCGGCCGCAGCGAGGCGCTCCAGCTGGCGGCGGAGGATGATCCGGGGCGCATACGGCCACGGCTCCCCTTCCACGAACGGGTCGCACTGCACGATTCCGAGACCGGGCCGCCAGGGCGCCGGCGTGTACGAGCTCACGTCGGGCATGGCCAGCAGGTCGGGGGAGGACGGGACCTGGCCCATCGGTCCGGCGGCGAAGCCGGCGAAGCCGGCGCCGTCGGCCATGAGGCCGTCGATGGCGGAGACCGGCACCAACTTGGCGCACGGCTTCCCGTGCATGTCGACGAACATGGCGAAGAGGAACTCCACCCCGTCGCGCTCCGTGGCCGCCTTGAGTGCCGCCACGTCCGCGGCGGCGGTGTCCGTACTTCGCTCGTCCAAAGTGATCGCCACACGGTCGCCTCCTCTGCCGTTGCGGTGTGGTCGTCGTTCGGTTGTCTTCGGTCCCCCTCGTCAACGATGTTGCATCACGGGAAACAGTCGGTGGTTTCCGGACTGTTGCGAAGTGTTGCGTGCCGGTTAACTGAAACGCCCGAGTCCAGGCACAGATTTCGGGAATGTGAACGGTCGCCGGCCGATCCCCGGCTGTTGCATTGAGTTCTACAGAGTTTCTTGACAGGCAACATCCGAGGGTCATAATGAGACAGCACATGAGCGAGAGCGACCCGGTCTCCGAACGCACCACCCTGCACCGCTACGCCCACCGCGCCGCGTACGACCGCGCCACGGTCGACGGCATCTTGGACGAGGGCTTCGTCTGCCACGTCGGCCTGGTCACGGCGAAGGGCTTCCCGGTCGTCATCCCGCTCGCCTACGGCCGAGACGGTGACGTCGTCTACCTCCACGGGTCCGCCGCCAGTCGCCTGTTCCGTGGGCGCGCACCCCGGACGTCGAAATCTGCATGACGGTGACGTTCGTCGACGGGCTCGTCGTGGCGCGCTCGACGTACAACACGGACATCAACTACCGCTCCGTCGTCGTCATCGGCCCGGCCAGCGAGGTGAAGGACCTCGAGGAGAAGCGCATCGGCCTCGAGCGGATGGTCGACCACATCATCCCGGGCCGCAGCGGCGACGCCCGCCCCCCGACCGAGAAGGAGCTCCGCAGCACCATGCTCTTGCGCCTGCCCCTGTCGGAGTCCTCGGCCAAGGTCCGCACGGGCTGGCCGCACGACGAGGAGGAGGACTACGACCTCCCGATCTGGGCCGGGGTCATCCCGCTCACGACGGTGGTCGAACCGGCCCTCGTCGACCCCGCGCTGCGGGTCGAGGCCACCATCCCGGGCTACGTCGAGCGGTACCGGCGCCCGGCAGCCATCCGGTCTGCGACGAACGGGAGCGCGGCCTGATGTGCGGCGTCGTCGGCCTTCTCCTGCGTGACCCCGAGCTCGAGCCCCGGTTGGGCGAGTTGCTCGTCCCGATGATCGAAGCGCTCGATGAGCGCGGCCCGGACTCTTCGGGCATCGCGCTCTACGCCGACCCGCCGGCGGACGCCGGCGTCGGCCGGCGCGACGGGCCCGGCGCGCCGCCGCTCCGGCTTTCGCTGGGGGCCGACGTCGCCGTCGACTGGATGACGGTCGGCTGCGCCCTGCTCGACCTGTGCGGCACCGGGGCCGACCTCCAGCGCTTCGGGGCCGGGCTGGTCGTCGACCTGCCCGAAGACGCCCTGCCCGACGCGCACCAGCTGCTGGCGACGCAATGGCCGCAGGTGCGGGTGCTCGGATCGGGCACCAACGTCCGCGTCCTGAAGGACACCGGTCGCCCCACCGACACGTGTGCCCGCTACGGGCTCACGTCCTGGGAGGGCTACCAGGCGGTCGCCCACACCCGCATGGCCACCGAGTCGGCGGTGACCGTGCTGCACTCGCATCCCTTCGTCCCGGCCCGTGACCTGTGCGTCGTGCACAACGGCTCGTTCTCGAACTACGCGTCGGTGCGCCGCCGCCTCGAGGACGACGGGGTCACGTTCGACTCGGACAACGACTCGGAGGTGGCGGCCCGCTACCTCGCCTCCCGCCTCGAGTTCGGCGACGACCTCGAGGAGGCGACGCGCTGGGTCATGAAGGAGATGGACGGCTTCTTCACCCTCGTCATCACAAGCGCCGAGGGGATGTCGGTCGTGCGCGACGCCTTCGCCTGCAAGCCGGCGGTCGTCGCCGAGACGCCGGGGTACGTCGCGGTGGCGTCCGAGTACCGGGCCCTCGCCCAGCTGCCCGGCATCGCAGACGCCGTGGTCTTCGAGCCCCAACCCGAGGAGGTCTACACGTGGAGCCGCTGACCATGGACCCGGAGACGACGTCCCCGGCCCCCGCCCCACCCCCCGCCCCGGTGACCCTGGACTGCGACCACCTCTCGGTCCGGGACATCAACACCCTGCTGCGCGCCCTGCCCGACGGTGCCGCGGGCACGGTCGCCCACCCCCGCGGCCGGCACAACCTCGCGGTCGGGCTCACGGAACCCATCACGGTCACCGTCGACGGCAACGCCGGCTACTTCGTCGGCGGGCTCGGTGGGGCGCGCGACGGCACCGGCCCCGACATCGTCGTCAACGGCTTCGTGGGCTGGTCGGTGGGCGAGAACCTGATGGGCGGCTCGATCAGGGTGCGAGGGAGCGCGTCGCAGAGCGCCGGGGCCAGCGCCCACGGCGGTCGTATCTTCGTCGAGGGCGATGCGTCGCTGCGGGCGGGGATCTCGCTCAAGGGCGGCACGATCGCCGTCGCCGGCGACGCGGGCGCCATGACCGGCTTCATGGCGCAGGCCGGCACGATCCTCATCGGCGGTGACGCCGGGCACGCGCTCGGCGACTCGCTCTACGAGGCGGTGATCTACGTGCACGGCGCGATCGCCTCGCTCGGCGCGGACGCCCTCGTCGAGGAGATGACCGACGACGACGTGCTCGCCGTGAAGCGCCTCGTCGAGGACAGCGGGTTCGACCACATCGAGCCGGCCCGGGTCACGAAGGTGGTGTCGGCGCGCCAGCTCTACCACTTCTCGACGCACCATCACGGCACGTACTGAGCACGCCAGGCACCACGAGAGAACGCGGACGGACCAGCATGTCGCAGCCGAGACCCGACGAGAGCCACACCTTCCCCCCTGACGCCATCGCCCGGGTCCACGAGATGGCCGAGACCGGCCACTACCCGATCAGGGGCCTCGGCGCCCGCCGCAAACTGCCGACCTTCGACGACCTCGTCTTCCTCACCGCTTCCGTCTCGCGCTACCCGCTCGAGGGCTACCGCGAGCGCTGCGACACCGCCACCGTGCTCGGCACCCGCCACGCCGCCCGGCCGCTGCACCTCGATATCCCCATCACGATCGCCGGCATGAGCTTCGGGGCGCTCTCGGCCTCGGCGAAAGAAGCGCTCGGCCGCGCCGCCACCGAGGTCGGCACGAGCACCACGACCGGCGACGGCGGCATGACCCCCGAGGAACGCAAGGCCTCGTCGCTGCTCGTGTACCAGGTGCTGCCGTCGCGCTACGGCTTCGACCCGGCCGACCTGCGCCAGGCCGACGCGGTCGAGATCGTGATCGGCCAGGGCGCCAAGCCCGGCGGGGGCGGGCTCCTCCTCGGCCAGAAGGTGAACGAGCGTGTCGCCGCCATGCGCACGCTGCCCCCGGGCATCGACCAGCGCTCGGCCAGCCGGCACCCCGACTGGGTCGGGCCCGACGACCTCCGCATCAAGATCGAGGAGCTGCGCGAGGCCACCGAGTGGCAGATCCCGATCTACGTCAAGGTGGGCGCCACCCGTGTCGACCACGACGTGCAGCTGGCCGTGGCCGCCGGCGCCGACGTCGTGGTCGTCGACGGCATGCAGGGCGGCACCGCGGCGACCCAGGACGTGTTCATCGAGCACGCCGGCATCCCCACCCTGCCCGCCGTGCGGATGGCGGCCGAGGCGCTGCGCGCCGCCGGGGCGCGCCAGGACGTCCAGCTCGTCGTCTCCGGGGGCATCCGTTCGGGGGCCGACGTCGCCAAGGCGCTCGCGCTGGGGGCGGACGCCGTCTCCATCGGCGTCGCCGCCCTCCTCGCCCTCGGCTGCAACCGGGACTCGTACCGCGACGCCGCGGGTGGGACCCACGACGTCACCGCCGACTACGCCGCGCTCGGCACCGCGCCCGGACACTGCGCGCACTGCCACACGGGTCGCTGCCCCGTCGGCATCACGACGCAGGACGCCGCGCTCGAGAAGCGGCTCGATCCCGTCCACGCCGCCACCGCGGTGGCCAACTACCTGCCGCGCGCTCACCATGGAGGTGACCGCTCTCGCCCGGGCCTGTGGGAAGTCCAGCGTCCATCACCTGGAGCCCGAAGACCTGGTCGCTCTTACGGTAGAGGCCGCCGCCATGGCCCGGGTCCCACTGGCCGGCACCCGTTGGGTTCCCGGCTGGGACGACTGACCGCCGTGCCCGCTCTCCGCTCGGCGGAGGTCGCGGTCATTGGTGGCGGCGTGGCCGGACTCTCCACGGCGCGCGCGCTCGTCGAGCTCGGCGTGAGCGACGTGCTCGTCCTCGAGCGCACCGTGGTGGGCTCGGGCGGCACGGGCAAGTCGAGCGGGATCGTGCGGTGCCATTACGGGATCCCCTCGCTGGCGGCCATGGCCTGGCACGCGCTGCCGGTGCTCGCAGACGCGGCCGACGTCCTCGGTGCCCCGTCGGGTTACACCAACACCGGGTACCTCGTCGGCGTCGGTCCCGAGAACCTCGACGCGCTGCGCGCCAACGTGGCCATGCACCGGTCGCTCGGCATCGAGGTCGAGCTGGTGGGCCACGACGACGCACAGCGCATGTGGCCGGCGGCCCGCCTCGACGACTTCGCCGGGTTCGCCTACGAGCCGCGCGGCGGGTACGGCGACGGGCACCAGACCGCGCTCGCCTTCGCGGTGGCGGCGCGCCGGGGCGGCGCGCGCCTGCGCCAGCAGAGCGGCGTTGCGGCGATCGAGTCGGAGGGCGACCGGGTGACCGGCGTCCGCCTCTGTGACGGGGACCGCGTCGGTGCCGCCAACGTCGTCCTGGCGGCCGGGCCGTGGTCCCCCGCCCTGGCCGCGCCGCTCGGGCTCGATGTCCCCATCCGGGCGCAGCGCGCCCAGATCCTGCTCGTCGACCCCGGCGGGCCACTCGGGCCCGTCCCGGTCTTCTCCGACCTCGTGTCCCTGCAGTACGTGCGGACGGACGGCGCGGCGGGGCTGTTGCTGGGCGACAGCGACCATTCCCGGCCGGAGTG
Organism: uncultured Acidimicrobiaceae bacterium; assembly: GCA_963783995.1. Classification (GTDB taxonomy): domain Bacteria; phylum Actinomycetota; class Acidimicrobiia; order Acidimicrobiales; family RAAP-2; genus Bog-473. Next base: position 60,762 of record CAWAPU010000004.1, on the reverse strand, counting down.
GGCCGACCCCGACGACTACCGCGAGCGCGCCGGCGTCGACGAGCTCGCCGCCAGTGTCCCGAAGTTCGATCACCGCTTCCCCGGCCTCGACGGCGCGGGCCTTTCGTCCTCTTACGCCGGCTGCTACGACGTGACGCCCGACTACAACCCGATCATCTCGGCCACCCCCGTCGACGGGCTGTGGCTCTGCACGGGGTTCTCGGGCCACGGCTACAAGATCTCCCCCTCCGTCGGCGAATTGATGGCGGACCTGCTCGTGGACGGCACCAGCCGTCACGCCGACGTCGACCACCACGACTTCCGTTGGCAACGCTTCGCAGAGGAGGACCCGCTGATCAGCGCGCACCCCTACGCCGGCGCCGGGCAGATGCGCTGACCGTGACTCCCCGTTGCCGCCGGCCACGCGGGCCTAGGCTGACCGCCCGTGGCCACTCGCCGGACCGCAGGGACATCGGGTGGACGCGGGGTGTCCCGGTCGAAGACCCCGGCCAAACGCCCCGCCTCGAGCTCCAGCGCCGCGAGAACGCGCGCCCGCAGCGCCAAGCAGGCACAGGGCGACCCAGCGGGGCCCGTGGCGATCGATAACGCCACCGGCCCCGACGACGGGGGCACGCTGAGCCAGGTCATCGCGAACCACGTCCGTTCGCGCCGACTGGAGATCGGCCTCAACGTGGGCCAACTGGCCGAGCGCACGGGCATCTCGAAGGGGATGCTCTCCAAGATCGAGAACGCGCAGACGTCACCCAGCCTCACCACGCTCGAGCGACTGGCGGCCGCGTTGGACATGCCCGTGACGGCGCTGTTCCGCGGCTTGGCCGAGGAGCGCGACGCCGTGTTCGTCAAGGCCGGCAGCGGGCCCGAGATCGTGCGCAAGGGCACCCGGGCCGGACACACCTACGAGCTGCTCGGCAGCCTGCGCGGGCCGTACAAGCGGGTCGAGCCACTGCTCGTGTCGCTCGACGACGAGACCGAGGTGTTCCCCCTCTTCCAGCACAGTGGCATCGAGATCCTCTACATGCTGACCGGGGTGATGGAGTACGGCTACGGGCGGCAGCGCTACAAGATGGAGCGCGGCGACACCTTGCAGTTCGAGGGCGAGATCCCCCACGGTCCGACCATGCTGATCAAGCTGCCGATCCGCTTCCTCTCCATCACCATCTACACGGCGGAGCACTAAAGACCGGCAAGACGGTCGACAATTAACAGGATGGACACGCTCCGGGCCTTGCCCTGACGCCTCTTGGATGTTCACTATTGGTGAACAAAGTTTCCCAAGAGGACGGTGCGGCACGCATGGCTACGGATCTCGAACAGTTTGTGAACCAACCCGGCCGGGCCGATGCCATCGACGCCGTGACGCGTCGCATCGCCGACGAAGGCATCACGTACATCTACTTCCAATTCGTTTCCGTCACCGGTCGGGTGATGGGTAAGGGCATCCCGGCGGCGCATTGGGCGTCGGTCGCGACGAAGGGATTTCAGCTCGTCTACGGAGCCACGGCCAACCTGTTCACCGACCGTCACGGCGAGTACATCGGCTACGGACCGGAGGCTTCGGAGCTGGTCGGGCTGCCCGACGTCGAGACCTTCTGCCCGCTGCCCTGGGACCCCAGGGTCGCCCGCGTGTTCTGCACGCTCTTTCGTGGTCGGGAGGAATCCGTCGACCCAGGCGCCTTCCTCACGTCGGACTGTCGCGGGAACCTCCGTCGGCTGCACGCGCAGTTCACGGCCGACACCGGGCTGCAGCTGCGGGCGGGTTGTGAGCCGGAGATGATGTGGCTCAAGACCAACGCGGACGGCACGCCATCGGTGGAGGGCGTCACGAAGCCGTACTGCTACCACATCGACCAGTTCTCAGAGCTCCAACCGGTGATCCACAAGGTCGTGTCCTACGCGACGGCGATGGGCCTGGACATGATCCAGGGCGATCACGAGGACGCCCCGGGTCAACTCGAGCTGAACTTCAACTTCGGCCCGGCCGAGCAGACGGCGGACAACCTGACGACGTACCGCCAGGTGTGCCGGCAGGTCGGTCGGGAACTCGGGCTCTTTCCCTGTTTCATGCCGAAGCCGTTCATGGGCGTCTCGGCCAACGGATGCCACCACAACCTCTCGCTCTGGCAGGACGACGTGAACATGTTCATGCCGGAGGGCGACGACTCGCGCCTGCCTTCGAAAACCGGCCTCCACGCCATCGGTGGTGTGCTGACCCACCTTCGCGCGCTCACCGCGATCACGGCGCCGACGGTCAACTCGTATCGCCGCTTCGCCGACGCCGGCTTCTGGGCCCCGATCTTCGCCGACTGGGGGTTCCAGAACCGCACCACCGCGCTGAGGGTGAGCGCACCGGGCCGCTTCGAATACCGCTCGGTCGACTCGGCGGTGAACCCCTACCTGTCGATGGCCGCCCTGCTGGCGGCCATGCGCGACGGCCTCGAGCAGAGCATCGATCCGGGGCCACCCGAGGAAGGCAACATCTACGACGCGATCGAAGCCGGCAAACCGGTCGAGCGGATCCCCTCGACGTTGGGTGAGGCCCTGGACGCGCTCGAAGCGGATCCCGTCATCCGCGCCGCGCTCCCCGGTGAGATGTTGGACGTGTTCCTCCACTACAAGCGCGACGAGTGGGCCCGCTTCATCGGTACCGTCACCGACTGGGACGTCAAGGAATACCTCGACATCCTGCCGTGACGCCTTCCCACCCCCGACCCGCTTCCGGGCGCGTGCTCGTGTTGCAGCACCATCCTCTTGAGGACCCGGGCTCGCTCGGCCCACTGCTGGCCGACGCGGGCCTCTCGCTGAGCACCGTCGAACTCGACGCCGGCGAGCCAATTCCGCCGCTCGAGCCCTTCCAATTGATGGTGGCCATGGGTGGCCCCATGGACGTGTGGGAGGAACCGGCACACCCGTGGCTGGCCGGCGAGAAACGGGCCATCCGGCGCTGGGTCGACGAGCTCGATCGTCCGTACCTGGGTGTCTGCCTCGGGCACCAGCTGCTGGCTGACGCGCTCGGGGGCGAAGTCGCTCCCATGGCGGAAGCGGAGATCGGCGTGCTCGAAATGGGGCTGACCCCCGAAGCCGCACACGACCCCCTCTTCGCCGGCCTGGCTCCGATCCGGGGCGACGGACCCCCGGTGATCGCCGGGCTGCAGTGGCACGGCGCGCAGGTGACCAAGCCTCCACCGGGAAGCGTGGTCCTGGCGCGCACGGAGCGGTGTGCGATCGAGGCGATGCGTGTAGGCGAACGCGCCTGGGGCGTGCAATTCCACGTCGAGGCGGGCCCTTCCACGGTGCCCCTCTGGGCGACCGTTCCCGAGTACGAGCGCACACTCGCCGCTCACTTCGGCAGTCCCGCCGCGCTCGAAGCCGACGTGGCGCGTCATCTCGACTCCTTCGACGCTGCGGCCCGAAACCTCGTGCGTGGCCTCGTCAGCACGGCCTTGGGGGGCGAGCCCCGCCCGTGACCATGTGGGCCGATGGTCTGGCGAGCGCCGTGCGTTCCGGATCGACGGCGGAGTGGCTGGCGCGAGGAGGTATCAGCACGGTGCTCGCTCTCCTCGTGGATGCGGGCGGGACGCTGAGGGCGAAGCGATTGGGCGCAGCGGCCGCCACGCGTGCCTTCGAAGACGGGTGGGGTTTCATCGACGCCATCGAGTGGTGGGCCCCGGACGACACCGTCCGTCGCGAGGGCGGTGCCCGCTCGCACCGCGCCCATCTCGAGCTCGAATCGGGCCGGCCGAGCGCGTTCGGAAGCAACGCCGCCGTCTTCTTCGCCGAGTTCGATGATCCGCTGCGCGAGCTCTCGGCGCGCTTCCAGCTGGCCCGCCTCGTCGAGCGCGCCGCCGATTCGGGGGTTGTCGCCCGTGTCGGCTGGGAGTTCGAATACATCGTGCTCGAGGAGACCGAACCCCTCCCCGTACCGGCCATGCGGGACAACCGGTGCTGGTCGGCGCTCACGATGGCGACCGAAGAGGAGGATCTCGCCGCGCTCGTGGGTACCCTCGAGGCGGGGGGTGTCCGGGTCGACCACGTGTGCGCGGAGCTCGGACCAGGGTGTCTCGAGATCGCCCTCGCGCCCGACGAGGCCCGGAGCGCCGCCGACCACGCGGCCTTGGCCAAGCTCTACACCCGCGCCTTCTACGCCCGGCAGGATCGACAGGCCACGTTCATGGCACAACTGGGGCCGGGCTTTCCGGGCCTCGGCGGACACCCAAGCCTCTCTTTGCACTCCTCCCTCGACGGCAGGCCACTCCTCGCCGAGGAGACCGGGGTGCTGTCGAAGACCGGCGCCGCCGCGGTCGCCGGCATCGTGGCCTTGCTGCCCGAGCTCATGGCGCTCGTCGCCCCGTACCCCAACTCGTACCGCCGCTTCGGCGCAGGGAACTGGGCACCCTCCACCGCGACGTGGGGAGTGGACAACTACAGCTGCGCGCTGCGGGCCGTGCTCGGCGATCCCCAAAGCGCCCGGCTGGAGCTTCGGATCCCCGGCGCCGACGTCAGTCCGCACCACTGCCTCGCCATGTTGCTCGGTGCCGCCTGCTACGGGATCGAGCACCACCTCGAACCGCCGCCGCCCGTTGTTGCGCCGATCGATGGGCGGCTCGACGCCACCGCGGCGACACTCCCTCACGATCTCGTCTCAGCGGCCGATCGCCTTAGCCAGAGCGCGGCGGCGCGGGCCCTGTTCGGCGACGCGTTCGTCGACCATTTCGCCGCTTCCCGCAGGGACGAGGCTGCCGCGTGTCACCGCTTCGTGTCTTCGGAAGAGCGGGCGCGCTACCTCGCCCAGGTATGACGACCGACGCCCCGATCCACGTGAAGACCCACGGTCCGGCGCCGGCCGAGCCGACCTTCGAATTCGAGCTGAGCGATCGGCACGCCGAAGCGTTCGACCGGGACGGCTTCGTGGTGGTCGAGCACCTGATCGACCCGGCCTTGGCCGCCGACGCACTGGCGCGCTACGAGGACCTGTTCGACGGAAGGTTCGAGACGGGCCTGTACCCCGACGAATGGAACTGGCGTGCCGGCACGAGTCCTCCCGAACTGACCCGCCAGATCTGCAACGCATGGAAGTCCGATCGCTCCATCGCCCGGGTCGTGCTGCGGGCCGACATCGGGCAGGCGTGCGCGCGTTTGGGAGCCTGGCCCGGCGCCCGGCTCAGCCAGGACAACGTGTTGTGGAAGCCGCCCGGAGGCAAAGCCCTCGGATTTCACCAGGATTCCAGCTACGAACAGTGGGCGGTCCCGTGTGAGTGGGTGAGCTGCTGGATCGCCCTCGAAGACACGACGGCCGCGCAGGGCACCGTCGAGTACGTCCGCGGATCACATCGGTGGTCCCACAAGTGGGGAATGATCGAGCAGTTCCACGGCCCCGACGACCCGCACGCCGAGCTTCGTCAGGCGGCGGCGGCGAACGGCGTGGAGCCCGAGATCGTGCCCGTCGAGGTGCCGGCCGGTGGCGGAGCGTTCCACCACGGGTGGACCTGGCACGGCTCCGGTGTCAATCGCTCCGGCTTGCCTCGCCGCTCCCTGGTGGCGCATTGCATGTCGTCCGAAGCCCGTTTCCACCCGGACACGGTGGGCTACCTCTACAGCCGCTACAAGCGCTTCGGCGACGACACCATGGACGAGTCCTTCTTTCCCGTCACGTGGCGCGCGGATGGCTACCGGTCTGCGTTCCTCGACCCCTACGTCGAACGGCGCGTGGGATGGGCGGGCGCTGGCGCCGGGACGGCGGGCGCCTAGCGACCCGCTGAGGCCAGCAGGTCGGCGAGCTCCTTGTCCAGAGCCTCGGAGCGAAGTTCGTGGTCGACCTTGAGCGGCGACGGCGCAGTCAGCACCGGCAGGCCGCTCACTCGGGTGACCCGCTCCCGCAGGGCACCGCCGCGCAGCCGCGCCCAACGGCGGCGCTTGGAGCCGAAGACGATGACGTCGGCGCCCCAATCCTGGGCCGCCTCGGCGATGCGCTGTGGCACGGTGAAGCAGTTGGCGAGGTAGTGGACCCCGTCCGCCTCGATGCCGCGGCCCCGCAGGGTGCCCACGGCGCCGTCGACGATCTCCATCGCCTCGGACTCACTCTCGTAGGCGACGCCGCGGCCGCCGACGATCAATTCGTTTATGTGCACGACGCGCACTCGGGCGCCGGGGTGGTCCGCCAGGGCCGTGGCGAAATCCACCGCCACCGTCCCGGAGTCGCTGCCGTCCACCGCAACAAGGATTCGGCTGAACATCGCAGGTCTCCTCTCTGCAACTTTGCAACCAGGGCTCGAAGGATCCGGACCCGATTGTTTCCTCCATGTTAACAGATGCTCCCCTACGAGGAAACCCTGTTTCCTATAAATAAACCGTCAACGCAAACCGCCAGGTAAGCTGGCGTCTGAGGCAGACTCGCAGTTCGACATGCGACGACTCTCGAGGATCCTTCACGTTCCAGCCCTGGTCATCGCCGGCCTGCTCGCCCTCGTCGTGCTCGCCGTGGGCGCCCTGGCGCCGGTCGCCTCGGGCCCCGCCCCGGCCGCGGCCAAGACGCCGACCTACTACGTCTCCCTCGGCGACTCGTACTCGGTCGGGTACCAGCCGGGTCTCGGCGCCACGCCCGGATATGCCACGTACGTGGCGAACCGCACCCACCTCACCCTGGCGAATTTCGGGTGCGCCGGTGCGACCACGACCTCGCTCCTCACCACGGTGGGGTGTCCCGCCGTCCTGCCCCACACCGCCGGCGGCATGTCGTACCCGACGACGACGCAGATCGCGGCGGCAACCGCCTTCATCACCGCGCACAAGGGCCACATCGGGCTCATCACGGTGTCGATCGGCGGCAACGACGTCGTGCCGTGCGCGGAGCAGACCAACCCCGTCGCGTGCGTCGCCACGGCGACCGCCGGGATCAAGATCAACGTGACGTCGATCGCCTCGCAGCTGCGCGCCGCCGCCGGTACCAAGGTCCCGATCATCGGCTCGACGTATCCCGACGTGATCCTGGGCGCCTACGTGTACCCGAAGCACCCGGCTCCGACCGCGGCGGTCAGCCTGGCGAAGATCTCGGTGGTGGCGTTCAAGTCGCTGGTCAACCCGGCGCTGTCCAAGGCGTACGCCAGTTCGTTCGGCGCGTTCGTCGACGTGACCAAGGCGACCGGCGCCTACACCTCGCTGACCCGCACCGTGCGCACCAAGGCGTACGGCACGATCCCGGTCCCCGTGGCGAGCGTGTGCGCGCTCACGTGGTTCTGCAAGAAGGGCGACATCCACCCGATGAACGCGGGCTACACGTTGATCGGGAAGTTGATCGTGGCCAAGTACGCCGCCATCACGAAACGGCGCTAGCCGGCCCCGCACCGTGGGGCGCGTGCCGATTCAGCGCCCGACGAACAGGTCCCGCAACTCGGCCACCGAGTCCTTCATGACGGCCCCGAGGTCACGATCGTCCTCGCCGCTGGTCCACCGCTCGACGGCCACGCGCAGCACCGTCATGCCCGCCTGCGCCGCCAGGCTGGCCTGTGGCTCGGTCACCCCGCGCGCACCGAGCGCGACGGCGATCGCTTCCGCGTAGTCGGCCAGCTTGGCCAGCTCGCGCTCTCGCAGCTCGGGATTCGAGACGATGACCGTGTAGCGGAGGCGAGCCAGGTCCCGACGGCCCTCCCCGATCATCGCCGCCGCGGCGTCGAGCCCGTGCCCCACGGCGGCCAACGGGCCGTCGTCCGCCGGCGCCGTCGTCACCCCAGCCAGGATCTGCGCTTTGAGGAAGGGCGACCCCCCGAAGAGCACTTCGCGCTTGTCGGCGAAGTGCCGGAAGAAGGTCCGCTCGGTCACGCCGGCGCGCGCCGCGATCTCGGCGGCGGTCGTCTGGTCGAACCCCTTCTCCGCGAAGAGGACCAGCGCCGCCTCCTGCAGTCGCCCGTAGCTGTTCGGCTCCCATCGACCCACGGCCCCATAGTAGGACGGGCGTTGACAGTCACTGACATCATCTTTATAGTGACGTCAGTGACTGATGTCAGTTACTGACATACACGTTGCCCACGTCGCCCCGCGGCAGAGGCAGCACCGCCACAAGGAGGTACTCCCATGAAAATCTTCGTCACCGGCGCGTCCGGCTGGATCGGTTCGGCCGTCGTCCCCGAGCTCCTCGGGGCCGGCCACGAGGTCATCGGCCTGGCCCGTTCGGACGCATCCGCGCAGAAGCTCGAGGCCGCCGGCGTCAGCGTGACGCGCGGTGACCTCGACGACCTCGACGCCCTCGCCAAGACGGCCAACGACTCCGACGGGGTGATCCATCTCGCCTTCAAGCACGAGGAGGCCTTCGAGCAGGGCGACTTCGCTGCAGCCACGGCGGCCGACCGGCGCGCGGTCGAGGTCATGGGGGCAGCCCTCGCCGGTTCCGACCGGCCCTTCGTGCTCGCCTCGGGCGTGGCGGGCCTGGCGCTCAATCGGCCGGCCACCGAGGACGACGGGCTGGTGCCGAACGCCATCATCCGCGCCACGCCGCTCGGGATCCGCCAGGCCACCGCGCTGCTCGCCCTCTCGTTGCGCGGCGTCGGCGTCCGCTCCTCTGCACTGCGCTTCGCTCCCACCGTGCACGGCGACGGCGACAACGGGTTCGTCAAGACGTTCGTCGAAATGGCCCGGCAGAAGGGCGTATCCGCGTACGTCGCCGACGGCGCCAACCGTTGGCCCGCCGTGCACCGCTCCGACGCGGCGCGGCTCGCCCGCCTCACGGTCGAGTCAGCCCCGGCCGGCTCGGTCCTCCACGCGGTGGGCGAGGAGGGGATCCCCTTCCGCGACATCGCCGAAGCCATCGGCCAGGGCCTCGATGTCCCGACGAAGTCCATCGCTCCTGAAGACGCCTTCGACCACTTCGGCCCGTTGGGGCACTTCGCCGGCATGGACTGCCAGGTCACGACCGCCATCACGCGGGAACTACTCGGCTGGAAGGCGACGGGGCCGACCCTGATCGAGGACCTCGACGAGGGTCACTACTTCGCTCAGCCCTGACCGGATCGGGCGCGCAAGCTCGGGCAGCCGCTCAGCCCGCGGCGTCCGGTGGTTGATGCTCCTCGAGCGCCTTCACCAACAACCGCCGCAGCTCGGCGCGCTCGGACGCGCTCAGCCCGCCAAGGATCTCGTCCTCGATGCTGCCCTGCGCCAACTCCGCGTGCTCCAGCGCCTCGAGCCCGGCGCCGGTGATGTTCACCAGATGGCGACGCCGGTCGGCCGGGTCACGCCGACGCTCCGCGTACTCGAGGTCCTCGAGGTCGTTGAGCACCAGCACGCCGGTGTTCGAGTCCATCGCCAGGTCCTCGGCCATCGTCTGCTGGGACACGCCGGGATGGTCGCGCAGGTAGGCAAGCGTGACCATGTTGCGCAGGTTCATCCCGACGAGATCGACCGAGCTGCGCAGGAAGACCGCACGCGAAAGGCGGGTCAGCAGCACGATCGTCCCGGCGCCGTGCCCCGCGCCGGTCCCCGCACCACGGGACGCCGACGCCCGGGCGCTCACGCCCTCACCCCTACATCCGCAGGCACGCAACCAGCCTGCACGACCGCATCCATCACCCCTCTATGATAGTCCCGAAATCATGACTATCCACGAATCCGAGATCATCGCGGACCCGGCGCCCCTGGCCGACCTGACGGACACCGCCGCCGGCGACCGCCGGCGCTGGATCGCCCTGGTCGTCGTGTGCCTGGCGATGTTCATGAACGCCCTCGACGGGTCGATCGTCAACGTCGCCCTCCCCGACATCCAGAAGAGCCTGCACTTCAGCCAGTCCGGCCTCACCTGGGTCGTCGACGCCTACCTCATCTCCTTCGGCAGCTTCCTGCTCATGGCCGGGCGCCTGGGCGACCTCGTCGGCCGCAAGAAAGTGTTCCTCACCGGCGTGGCGCTGTTCACGCTGGCCTCCATCGTGTGCGGGTCGGCCACCAGCCAGGCGATGCTCGTCTCGTCCCGCTTCGTCCAGGGCATCGGCGGCGCGCTGTCGTCCTCGGTCATCGTCGCCATCATCGTCACCGAGTTCCCGAGCGCGGCCGAGCGGGCCAAGGCGATGAGCGCGTACGTGTTCGTCGCCGTCGGCGGCGGTTCCGTCGGGCTCTTGGCCGGCGGCGTGCTGACCCAGGTGCTCTCGTGGCACTGGATCTTCTTCGTGAACGTGCCCGTCGGCGTCGTCACGCTGTGCGCCGGCTACGTCCTCCTGGTGGACAACGTGGGGCTGGGCATCCGTCAAGGCGTCGACTGGTTCGGCTCCGCCCTCGTGACGCTGTCGGTGATGGTGTGCATCTACGCCATCATCACGTCGTCCAACACCGGCTGGGGCTCGGCGCACACCCTCGGCCTCCTCGGCCTCGCCGTCGCGCTGATGGTCGGCTTCCTCGTGCTCGAGTCGAGGATCTCGAACCCGATCATGCCGCTGCGCATTCTCAAGCTCCGCACGCTGACCGGGTCGGCCGTCGTGCGCGGGCTCCTCATCATCGGGATGTTCTCCACGTTCTTCATCGGCGCCCTCTACTTCGAGCACGTGCTGGGCTACAGCCCGGTGAGGACGGGCCTCGCCTTCCTCCCTCAGGCGCTCGGCATGGCCGTCATGTCGACCGGCATCACGGCCTGGCTGGTCGGTCGCTTCGGCAACGAGCGGATCATGTACCCGGGGATGGTGCTCGCCGCCGGTGGCCTGTTGCTGTTCGCCTCGGCCGGCGCGCACACGGCGTACTTCCCCCGCATCTTCATCGCCTTCTTGATGATGGGGATCGGCGCCGGCGCCTCCTTCATGCCGCTGCTCCAGATCGGCATGTCCGAGATCCCGAACGAGGACGCCGGGCTCGGCTCGGGCGTCGTCAACGTGTCCCAGCAGATGGCGGGTGCTATCGGCCTGGCCGCGCTCGGGACGATCGCGACGAACCACTCGAAGTCGCTGCAAGCGGCCGGGCACGACGTGATCAGCGCCCTGGCCGGCGGCTACCAGCTGGCCCTGCTCATCGCTGGGTGTTCCGTGTTGCTCGGCCTCCTCCTCGCTCCCGTCCTGCTGCGGACGAAGGAGTCGCCCGAGGAACGGGACGCCCACATCAAGGAGAACATGGCGAATCCCGAGTCACGCGAGCATCTGGTCCTCTAGGCCCGGCCGGGTCGGACCCCGTTGTCATCCGCCGGCGCAGGGCGGTCAACATTGACGGCATCCGGGTTGACGCCAAGCGCCAGTTCCGCGGGCCGCGACACGTCGACGGGGTCCGAATTACCCCTTCGAGGGGCCCTCTGACTCTTCCGGTTCTCACGGGGGTTCTGAACGCGGATCTGAGCTATTGTCCCCTGCTCAGGCGACGTTTTGCGGCACAGCTGCCCACTCAGAGGGAGGCGGCATGGCGAAAGTTGGCAACAAGACCGTCCCCCCCGGCTCCGCGCAGGCGGTCTGCATGGCCCTGCCGGTCGACGTCGAAGGCCACCAGGCGGTCTGGATCTTCACGGAGTTCGAGACCCAGCAGTCACTCGAGAACCTGCGCGAATGGCTCATCCCGGACCACTGGCCGGACTGGGGCGGCGGCATGTTCAAGGAGATGCGCCCGATCGGACCGGTCGACCTGCGACCAACCCGGAGCAGCGCGCAGCAGACGCACGCGGAATATCTCGAGGTCGTCGAGGTCGGCGGCCACCGGCTCGAGACCGAGCTGCGGTGCGAGATCAAGTCGACGCGGAACTGGTCCGCCATGAGCTACGACCTCGACCGGAGCATCGGGGACCAGCTCAACGTCGACCGGGGCTATCTGATGGCGGCGGACGTGTGCGGCAAACGCCACGTCAAGGCGCTGAAGGTCGTCGGGTTCACCAACACGCTGCTCAACACCACCGCGACCTCGATGTGCCCGGAGTGGAGCCAGGCGGTGCAGATGGCCGTGCAGATGGAGACGGCGAAGCTGGCCGGCGGCTCGGACCCCAAACCCGGCTCCGTCGGCGACTCTGATCCCACCGCACCGCCGCCCGGCGCAGCCGCCGACGCGGCGGCGTTCACCGGCGGCGTCGCCGAACAGATGACCAGCTACGTGAACGGCATGACGGAGTTCTACGCGCCGTTCACCGCCGACGTCACGGAGCGGCTCTGGTCGGGCCGCTATTCCAGGGTCGACGCGGCCAACGACACCAGCCGCCTCTTCCAGCGCCTGGCCCGGGACTGGTCGGTCTTCTGGCAGAACGGCATGGAGAGCATGTCGCAGTGGGCCGAGGTGACCGTGCGGCCGACCGCGGGCGCCGACCCCGGCCGGAGCGGCCGCTCCGTCGAGCACACCACGTTGATGGTGGAGGCGCGGTCGGGGAAGGCCAGGGTGAGCGTCTCGGACTTGACGCGAGTGGGGCGCCAGGCGGCGACGATCAAGTCCGCCGACATCAACATCTCGCCGCCGGTCATCGACGATGCCGGGTGTGCGTACGTGACGATCGAGGCCGACACCACAAACGTGCCCCCCGGGCTCTACGAAGGCGCGCTGGTGGCGGGCGCCGGTGGGGAGCAGTCCCCCGCTCTCTTCTACGTCAGCCACGCACAGTCACCGCCAGCCGGGGATTGAGGACGGCGCAGTGACCACCGTCGGTGGACAGCACGCGGTGTCGGCGGAGGACCGTCTGTCTCTGCTGATCGATCGGCTGCTGACGTCGATGGACGCCGCGGCGGCGGCCGGCACCTGGGACCGGGTCGTGGAGCTCGCCAACGACGTGTTGACGGTGGACCCACCGAATCAGCGCGCCGCCGCGATGATCGAACGTGCGTCTCTCGAGCGCTCACTGCCCGAGGGCGAGCGCGCCTTCATCAGCCTCATCTTCGCCGACATCGTGCAGTCCACCGACATGGCCGAGGTGGCCGAGCCCGAGGTGGTGCGAGAGGTGTTCGCCGTTTACCGCCAGGTGGCGACGCACACGATCGAGGAACTGGGCGGCCGAGTCCTCCAGTTCCAGGGCGACGGCGTCGTCGCGTGCTTCGGGTATCCCGCCGCGCACGGCGACGACGCTCGGCGTGCGGTGCAGACCGGACTGCGCCTCGTCGAACGGATGGCGGTGGCCGCAGTCGAACTGCAAGCGCGCCACGGGATCGAGCCGGCGATCCGCGTCGGCATCCATTCGGGCACCGTCGTCATCGCCCCGCGGCAGACGGGAGCATCGACGGCTCGACCATCATGGGGTCGGCCCCCAACGTGACGGCGCGGCTCCAAGGTGAGGCGGAGCCCGGCACGGTGGTGATCAGCGACACCACCCGCCAACTCGTCGAGCCGCATTTCGAGCTGGTCTCCATCGGGACGCGCTCGCTCAAGGGGATCTCGCGGCCCATGGAGCTGCAGCGGGTCGTGCACTCGAACCTGGCCGTCCCCCTCGCCGGTCGCGCCCTGCCCGGGCGGGTGACCCTGGTCGGCCGCGAGGGCCAGGACCGCCTGCTGCGCTTCACCTGGAACCGCCTCGTGCACCAAACCGGCGAGACGTCGGCGGAGTCGGTCGCCGTCGTCCGCGGCGCACCGGGCATCGGCAAATCGACCTTGGCCGCGGAGCTCGTGGCGCACGTGCAACGCGAACAGGGCGTGGTGCTCGAAGCGAACTGTTCGCCGTATCACGGCAACGTCGCGCTGTGGCCGGTGGCGCGCATGATCGAGCACCTCCTCGGCTTCTATCCGGGTCAGCCGTCCGAGGACCGCCTCGCTGAACTGGTGGCCCGCCTCGACAACGACGGCCTCGGCAGCGACGCGGTGCCGTTGCTCGCTCCCTTGCTCGGGATCGAGGTCGACGAGCGCTGGTCACGGCCCGAGGTCGACGCCCTCGCGCTCCGTCAAGAGACCCTCGAAACCCTCGTCGCATGGCTCGCCCACGTGGCGGCGTCGACGCCCACGTTGGTGGTGGTCGAGGACCTCCACTGGGCCGACCCCACCAGCGTCGACCTTCTGGGACTGCTGGCGGCGAAGCGTGTCGAGCGGGCGATGATCCTGATCACGAGCCGGCGCCCGATCGAGGCGCCCTGGGCGGACTCCGTCCTCGACATCGAGCTGGAGCCGCTCAACGAAAAGGAGGCGACGGGGTTGGTCGCCGCGCTCACCGAGAGCGGCCTCGACGAGGCGCAGTGCCGGCTCGTCGTCGAGCGCGGCACGGGCAATCCCCTCTTCCTCCGCGAGCTCAGCCGCAGCGCCCTCCTCACCTCGCCCGGCGAAGTACTGCCGCCGCGGATCCACGAGATCCTCACGGCGCGCCTGCGCGCGCCGGGCATCGACCTGCGGGTGGCGCAGCTGGCGGCCACGTTGGGCGCGGAGTTCGACGAGGAGCCGCTACGCCAGCTCGCCGGGCGGCCGCTCGACGAGGCGCTCAACCGGCTCGAGGACTCCGAGATCATCCAGCGGGTCGACGAGGTCAGGGTCCGCCGCTACTGCTTCCACCACGCGCTCCTGCGTGACGCCGCGTACGAGACGCAGGTGCTCTCGGCCCGCCAGGAGTCGCATCGCAAGATCGCAGAGCTCTTCGGGTCTTCCGCCGCCTCGCCCGGCGACCTCGCCGTCGTCGCCCAACACTGGGACCTCGCCGGCGACGTGCCGCAGGCCATCGAGGCGTACGTGGGGGCGGCGCAATCGGCGGCACAGTCGGCGGCCAGCCACACGGAGGCCCGCCGCCAGCTCGAGCGGGCGCTGGAGCTGGCCGCGACACTGCCCGCCTCGGACGAGCGCGACCTGAGCGAGCTCATGATTCGGATGCTGCGGGCCGGCAGCACGAGCTCGCTGTTCGGCTATGGCTTCCCGGAGGTCTTCGACGACTTCACGGTGGCCGACGAGATCTGCCGACGGCTCCCCGATCGACCCGAGATCCTGCCCGCCCAGGTCGGCATCTGGAGCTACCTCCTGGTGCGCGGCGACGTCGGCGCCGCCAGCGCCGTGCTCGACCCGCTGACCGACGTCGTCGACGACCCGGCGATGGCGTGGTTCGCCCCCGAGATCAAGTCGTGCATGGGCTACAGCGCCTTTTACCAAGGAAGGCTGGAGGACGCCCATCAGTGGCTCGACGACGCATGGGAGGGGTACCGCGCCCGCTCGGCCGAAGGCGCAGCGTCGCCGTTCTGGCCCCTGCCGCACGACCCCGTCCCGATCACCGCCGTGGCGCTGGCGTGCGTCGCGGCGCTGCGGGGCTCCACGGACGAGAGCCTGCAATGGCAGCGCCGCGCCGTCGCCACCGCGGAAGAGCTCGACTTCCCGTCGGGCCCTTTCAGCTCCGCCTTCGTCGCCGTCTACCTCGCCTGGATACGAATGACCATGGGCGACGTCGACGGAGCCCGCGAGTTCGGGCAGCGCACGCTCGAGATCGCTGACAAGTACCGCTTCGACTATTTCCGGCTGCTGGGCAGCCACTATCTCCTGGTGCCCGAGCCCGACCGGCCGTGCGACCAGGCGGAGCTCGAGCGGTGCGGCGAGGCGATCGACCTCGTCGGCCACATCGCCTTCCGTCCGGCGTACCTCGGCATCGTGGCCCGCAACCACCACTACCGGAGCGAGTCGGGCCAGGCGCTGGACGTGCTCGACGCCGCCCTGGCGCAGAGCACGTCGTCGATGGAGTTGCTCCACCAGCCCGACCTCCTTCGCCTGCGCGCCGAGATCACTTCGGTCGCCGATCCCAGCCGGCGCGACGACGCGGTGGCGGACCTCGTGGCGGCCGTCGACATCGGCCTGGCGCAAGGGTCACTCGTCCTCGCGCTCCGCGCCGCTAACGACCTGGCCCGGCTGCCCGAGGACAATCGTCCAGCCGATTGGGACGACCGCGTCCGCTTGGTGATCGACCGCTTCCCTCCGAATTCCTCCAGCCCCGAGCTCGTCGAGGCACTGAAGCTTCTCGGCGTCTGACCCGTGGGCCGCTCCCGGGGGTCGGTCGCCATCCTCGGCGGCGGGATGGCTGCGCTGACCACCGCGTTCGAGCTCACCGAAGGTGCACGGGCGAACGAGTTCGAGCGCGTCACCGTCTACCAGCGGGGCTGGCGCCTCGGGGGCAAGGGCGCCAGCAGCCGAGGGCCTAACGGGCGCATCGAGGAGCACGGGCTCCACGTGTTGCTCGGCTATTACGACCACACGTTCGACGTCATGCGCCGGTGCTACGACGCACTCGATCGCCCGCATACCGACCCGTCCTGTCCCATCGGCTCCTGGGACGACGCCGTCGCGCCGTCGCACGAGATCGGGGTGGTGGACGAACACGGCGGCGAGTGGCGGCCGTGGGTGGCGCGCTTCAGCTCCGTCTCCGGGCGCCCCGGTGACACCGTGGCGGAGCCCGACCCGGCCTCGCCGGCGGCGATGGCGGACCTCGTGATCAGATCGCTCCGGCTCCTGGTGGACTTCTTCTCCTCGCTCCCGTCTTCGCCGGGCGCCGCAGGTGGCGGCGTCGGCTTCAGCACCTCACCCCAGCCGCCCGCACCGCGGGCCGCAGCAGCGGGCGGCCCGCTGTTCGACGTCGTGCGCGGCGCGGGCCTGTTGGGACTGTCGCTCCCGCTCTCGTGGGCGGAGCGCGCGGTGCGCCAGGCCGGGTCGTGGACGGGCAACCGGGACCTCGAGCGTGCCCTGCCCGCGCTGGTCGAGCCGCTCCGGCGCAGCCTGCGCGATGCGTTGCGGGCGCACGCGGCGGCGCGGCGCAGCTACGCCCTGATCGAGCTGGTCACGTCGAACCTGTACGGCGTCATGGCCGACGGCCTGCTCACCCACGCCGACGGCTTCGCCGCCATCGACGACCTCGACTACCGCGAGTGGCTGCGCGGGCACGGGATGGACCCCGTGGCGCTGGAGTCACCGATCCTGCGGGGGATGTACGACCTCGTCTTCGGCTACGAGGGCGGCGACCCGGCCCGGCCGCGCTTCAGCGCCGGGCTCGGGCTGCAGCTGGCCACCAAGATGTTGCTCGGGTACTCGGGTGCGCCGTTCTGGAAGATGCAGGCGGGCATGGGCGAGGTGATCTTCGCCCCGCTCTACGAGGTCCTGCGCGACCGCGGGGTCGAGTTCCGTTTCTTCCACCGGGTCGACACACTCCGCCTCGCCGACGACGGGAAGTCGATTGCCGCCATCGACCTCGGCCTGCAGGCCGACCTGGCCGACGACGTCGACGCCTACGACCCGCTCTTTCGGGTGAAGGGCCTGCCGTGCTGGCCGGATGGGCCGCTCGGGGCGCAGTTGCGCGCCGCGGACGAGCTCGAGGGGGTGGACCTGGAGTCCCACTGGTCGCCACGCCGGGACGCCGGTCGCTGCACCCTCGAGGCCGGCAAGGACTTCGACGCGGTGGTCTTCGCGTTGTCGCTCGGCATGGTGCCGCACGTGTGTCAGGAGCTCCTGGCGGCGTCGCCCGCCTGGCAATCGATGGTCGACCACGTGGGCGTGGTGCCCACGCAGGCGTTCCAGCTCTGGCTCTCCGAGAACGAGCAGGCGCTCGGGTGGACCGGCCCCGACGGCGTCACCATGAGCGGCTTCGTGGAGCCCTTCGACACCTGGGCCTCGATGTCGCACCTGTTGCCCGCCGAGGACTGGCCCGAGGCGGCGCGCCCCAGGCGATCGCGTACTTCTGCAGCGTCCTCGCGCCACCGCAGACCCGCAACGGCGTGCCCGACGTCGAGCGGGAGCACGAGGCCGTACGGCAGCGGGCGCAGACGTTCCTCGACCGTGACGTGGCGACGCTCTGGCCGACCGCGGTCGGCGCCGGCGGCTTTCGCTGGTCCCTCCTCTGCGACGGCTCGCCGACGTCGGTCTCGACGTCCGACCGGTTCGCCACGCAGTATTGGCGGGCGAACATCGACCCGTCCGACCTCTACGTCCAGTCGCTGCCCGGCACGGGCCGCTACCGTCTCCATCCAGGGGACAGTGGCTTTGCCAACCTCGTGGTCGCCGGGGACTGGACGGACTGCGGACTGAACGCCGGGTGTGTCGAGGCAGCCGTCCGATCCGGGCAACTCGCAGCCGACGCGGTCCGGGAACGGCTCGCCACCAACGAGAAGGGAGCAGCGTGAGCACCACCGAGGGTGACGCCTTCGCGGCCAGCGCCGCCGACGCAGCACGCCTGGCGAAGGACGTGCAGGACCTCGGCTTCGCCACGGCGCGGACGATCGTCGAACGCTTCGTCGACATGTTCGCCCAGTTCGCCGGGACCACCAGCGACGCCGGCACAGCGAACGGGGGCGGAACGGGCGCCGGCCCGAGCGCCGGCGCAGCTACGCGGTCGCCGTTCTGGCTCGGCGGCTCCGACGCCTCGATGCGCAACCTGCAGGCGGACATGCAACAGGCCACGGACGCGTACCTCTCCCTGATGAGCCAGTTCAGTGAGGCGAGCCTCCGCTTCTTCGACACGACGCGCTGGTGGCAGGCCCCGACGGAGGCGCACGACGATCTGCTCCTTCCCCAGGTTGCCCCGGGCGGCCGCGCCGAGCGCGCGCCTCTGGCTCCACAACACCACCGCGTCGACGGCGTCGGGCCTGCGGCCGTGGTGTCCCGGGCTGTCTACGCACTCGGGCGCTGCGCTCGCGGCGACCGCGCTGACGTGTCAGCCCGAGCGGATCGATCGCCTCGACGCGGGAGAGAGCAGCGAGGTGCTCGTTACCGTCGCCGTGCCCGAGGATGCGGCTCCGGGCACGTACCACGGCCAACTCCTGGTGGAGGGCCTGCCCGACGTCGTGTTCCCGGTCCGTGTCCGGGTACAGCCCGCGGACGACCGTTGACGCGCACCGACGCGACGACCACCGTGGAGCCGGCGGCCAGCCTGGCCCGCTACGGCGACATGGTCGCCGGTGTCCTGCAGCAGCGCTTCGCCACCGGCGTCGATGACCCGTACCTCGCCGCGCCGATGAGCGACTACCCGGCCCGGGTGGGGAAGGCGCTGCGCCCGAGCCTCTGCCTGGCGACGTGCGAGGCGTTCGGTGGCCCGCCGGACGACGCGCTGCCGTCCGCGCTGGCGATCGAACTGCTCCACAACGCGTTCTTGGTCCACGACGACATCGAGGACGCCAGCCTCCTGCGTCGCGGCGAGCCCACCCTGCACCGGCGCTACGGCACCCCGCTGGCGCTCAACGCAGGTGACGGGCTCGCGCTGCTGGCGATCGGCACCCTGCGCGAGAACATCGAGCTGGTCGGCGCCCGGCTGGCCGACCGCATCATGATGGAGTTCGACTTCATGAGCCGCCAGACGGTGGCCGGCCAGGCGCTCGAGCTCGGGTGGTGCCAGGACAACCGCATCGATCTGGAGCCGGACGACTACCTCGACCTGATCATGAAGAAGACGTGCTGGTACACCACGGTGCTCCCGCTGCGCGTCGGCGCACTCGTCGGCTCTCGGGGTACCGCCGACCTCGATCCGATGATCGAGTTCGGCTTCCATCTCGGTGCCGCCTTCCAGATCCGCGACGACATCCTCAACCTGGTCGGTGACCCCGGCGTCTACGGCAAGGAGCCGCTGGGCGACCTGCGCGAAGGCAAACGCACGCTGATGCTGATCCACCTCCTGGCGGCGGCCGGTGCCACCGATCGGCGCTGGCTGGTCGAGTACCTCGGGCGCGGCCAGGCGGCGCGGGCACCGGACGACGTCGACCGCGTGCTCGAGCTCATGATCACCTACGGGAGCATCGGCTTCGCCAGCGAGTTCGCGACCGGGGTGGCCCGTTCGGCCATCAGCTCCATGGACGCCGCCTTTGCGGGCCTCGACGACTCCCCCGCCCGTCGCTTCATCGCGCTCCTCGTGCCGTTCATGATCGAACGCGCCGCCTGACCGAGCGCCTACGCAGGGACCGAGCGGCCGGCGCCGGCTCCGTCACTCGCTCGCCGGCGCCTCGGCCCAGTGCGCCCGCAAGTCGGCCAGCCAGTCGGGGAACTCCAACGGAGGATCCGCCAGCGCCTCGGCGCCCTGCGCCGCCAACGCGGCGTCGAAGGCCTCGGGCTCGTCCCCCCAGCTACGCGGGTCGCCCATCATCACCTCGAACATGACGGCGCCCTCGGGGCCGGCGACGACGGGACCGAAGGCGGCGCCGAGCGGCAGCTCGACGTGGGTCCCGGCCGGGCAGATGCGGTCCCCGAAACTGACCGACCCCTCGAGCACGAAGACGACGTGCGGCGAGAAGTGGCCGTGGCGGCGCACGACCATCCCCGGGTCGTACCGCGCGTAGAGCGTCAGGTACTGCGGGTCGGCCGAGAAGGCCAGCCACTTCTCCCAGACGTGTGCCACCGAGCCGTCGGCGTTGCGCTGCGCCTTGACCGCCTGCCACGGGACGGCGGGGTCGTCGAGGTGACGGAACGTCGGCTGGGCACCGTCGCGTCGCGGTGACGATGGGGTGGGTTCCGGCATGCGACTGTCACATTACGGTCCACGCCGCTTCACGACACCCGACGTGCAACCGGATCGCAACCACCACGCGCTGGGATTGCGCCGAGAATAAGGCAGGGGCTGCGTCAGGGGGAAACGGAGATGCGGAGGGGGCGACTTCGGCGCGAAGTGGGTGCGTCAGCGGACCCGCACGCGCGGCCGGCACACAAGCGCGCCCATCACCAACGGCAGGACCCGCCCGGGTCGGACCCCGACGACGTCGGCTCCATGGTCGAGACGTTCCTGCGCCTCCCCGACGCCCTGGTCCTCGTCGACGACGCGGGGATCATCGTGTGGGGCAATCGCGCCGCCGAGCGGCTCTTCGAGCGGTCGCTGCGCGACTGGGCCGGCGAGTCGGGCCTCGATCTGGTGCACCCCGACGACCACGAGTTCGTCCTGCGCTCGCTCAGCACGATCCAGGACAAGGACGTCGGCTCCCCGATCGAGATCCGGGTCAGCGCCGCCTCGGGTTGGCGCCTGATCGAGATGGTCGGCACCACCACGCGGTGGGGCGGCCGCAACGTCGTGGTCCTGTGCATGCGCGACCTCACCGAGCGACGGCGCTACGAGCTCGCCAGCGGGCGCGAGGCCCGTTTCCGCTCGCTGGTGCACAACTCGGGCTCGGTGATCATGCTGGTGGCGGACGACGGCACCATCCAGTCCGTATCGAGCGTCATCACCCGCTTGCTCGGGCACGACCCCGAGATACTCGAGGGCAGGCCGCTCTCGGGCATCGTCGCCAGGGACGACCGCGCCGAGCTCGACGCCGCCTTCCGCACCGCGCTGCGGGGGGCCACGGCCGTCAGCCCGGTGAAGGTACGGGTGAACCTGCGCCGCCACGACCGGGGTGTGGTCCCCTTCGAGCTGAACATCGTGAACCTGCTCGACGACCCGATCGTCGAGGGCATCGTGATCACGGCGCACGACGCCACGTCGCAGGTCTCGGCCGAGCACGACCTCAGCGAGGCGCTCTCGCGCCTCACCGCCACCTTGGACTCCACGGCCGACGGGATCCTGGTGGTCGACAACAACGGCAAGATCACCGACTTCAACCGGCGCTTCCTCGACATCTGGCGCATCCCCGACGGCACTGTGGCCCGCCACGACGACGTGATGACGCTCCGGCCCGCCATGGACCTCCTGTCCCAACCCGAGGAGATCATGGCGCGGCTGCAGGAACTGGATGTGGCGGCGGACGAGGAGACGTCCGACACCTTCGAGTTCGGCGACGGCCGGGTCGTGGAGCGGTTCTCACGGCCCCAGCGCATCGACGGCAAGATCGTCGGGCGCGTCTACAGCTTCCGCGACGTGACCGATCGCAAGCTCCTCGAGGAGGAGCTCGCCTACCGCGCCTTCCACGACTCGTTGACCCGGCTGGCCAACAAGGCGCTCTTCCAGGACCGCCTGGAGCACGCGCTCGCCCGCATGGCGCGCACCGACTCCCACCTCGCCGTGCTGTTCCTCGACCTGGACGACTTCAAGACCGTGAACGACAGCCTCGGGCACGGCGAAGGGGACCAGCTGCTGCGGCGCGTGGCCACCACGCTCCACGACGTGTTGCGGTCCTCCGACACGGCGGCGCGTCTGGGGGGCGACGAGTTCGCGGTGCTCATCGAAGACGTGTCCTCACCCGAAGCCGTGACGGACATGGCGCAACGGATCCTCGAGTCGCTGCGCAAACCCGTCCGCCTGGCCACCAAGACGCTGAGCGCCGCCTGCAGCCTCGGCATCGCCTTCGACGAAGAGGGCATCACCAGCGAGCAACTGCTGCGCAACGCCGACATCGCGATGTACCAGGCCAAGAAGAAGGGCAAGGACCGCTTCGAGGTCTACCGCCGGGAGATGCACACGTTCGTGCTGGCCCGCATCGAGCTCGAGGAGGACCTGCGCGCGGCGATCTCGGGTGAGCAACTGGTGGCGTACTACCAGCCCGTCGTGGACCTCCAGAGCCACCGCGTGGTCGGCTTCGAGGCGCTGGTGCGCTGGCCGCACCCCGAGGGCGCGCTCGTCGACCCGCGCCACTTCGTGCCGCTCGCCATGGAGATCGGGCTCATCGGCGAGATCGACTCGTGCATCCTCAATACCGCCTGTCGCCAGGTCCGGGAGTGGCAGGAGACCGGCGTGTGCAGCCCCGACCTCGAGATCGGCGTCAACCTCTCGGCGGGACAGCTGGTCGACGAGATGCTCTCGGACCGCATCGCCGCCGCCATCAGCGAGTGCAGGATCGACCCCCGCTCACCTGGTCCTCGAGATCACCGAGAGCGAGGTGCTCACCGACGACGCCGCGACCCTGCGCAACCTGGCCGCGCTGCGCAAGCTCGGCGTGCGGATCGCCCTCGACGACTTCGGCACCGGCTACTCGACGTTCCTGCACCTCCTGCGTCTTCCAGTCGACATCGTCAAGATCGACAAGTCCTTCGTCGACATGCTGGGTACCGACGACGACTCACGCAGCATGGCCGCCGCCCTCATCCAGCTGGCCCACACGCTCGGGTACGGGACGATCGCCGAGGGCGTCGAGACCGCCGCCCAGCAAGAGAGCCTGCGCAAGCTCGGCTGCGAGCGCGCCCAGGGCTACCACCTCGGCCGCCCGCTCGACGCGTCGGCGGCACGCTGGCTGCTCGGCGCCCACGAGCTCCCGCAGCCGACCCTCGGGGCGTCGCTCACCGCCTGACCAAGGCCACGCCGGCAGCCGAGCGGACCGGGTCGACCAGCGGACCCGGGGATCAGCCCAACGCCGATGCGATCGACGGCAACGCACTCGCCGCGCCGTCGAGCCACTCCCGCAGCGCCGCCGTGGCGCGCACGTCGTCCTCGTTGTAGTCGAGGATCCACTGCTGGGCCTTCGCCCGCCCGCCCGGGTCGGCGTCCGCGTCCTCGTCGACCGCCTGGTCGTACTTGACCATGGCCAGCGTCCCCCCGGCGTCGTCGAAGCGCCACCCGAATCCCGCCAGCGGGGCGACCACCTTCAGGCCCATGCTGCGACCGGTGATCAGCTGCGACTTCACCACGTCGTAGAGGTCGACCCACTCGTCCGAGTCGAGGAACTCGTTCACCTCGTCGCGGACGCCCGAGGCCGTCGGCCAGCCGGGTCATCTGCCGCTCCTCGGCGCTCTTGGCAATAGCAGTACGCCCGGAACGTCGCACCTTCCGCGTGCGCCTGCGTGCGCACGCCCTGGAACCACGCCCAGAAGTCCTCGAACGCCACCAGCTCGCCCGCCTCGAGGTCGGCGTCCCAACTCGCGAAGGACACGTGGGTGCTCGGCGACCCCGGCGCGCGGCGATCGGTCAGCAGCGCGCCCCACAGGTAGCACCCGTCGTTCGTGCTCTCCATGTCGACGTCGACCTCGACGTCGCCCCGCGGCACGTCCACCCGCTCCACGCCGCGCTTGCGGTACGCCGGCGACGTCGCCGACCCGCGCCCGGGCCAGCTCGATCTGCCCGGCCAGGTTCGATGCGCCCCCTTCGCACAGGTCGATCGTCCGCTGGTCCAAGCGGTCGAGGTCCGCCACCGTCGTCACGCCGAGCGCCGTCAGCTCGTCGAGCTGCTTCGGTCGCCGCGGGATCAGGGTGTCCAGGCGCGTCGACTCGGCCTGGTCGCACGCCTTCACGGTGAGATCGATCAGGTCCACGTCGCGCCGCGCCAGCTCGGCGGCGGTCCAGTCGAGCGCCGCCAGGGCGTGGAGGTCGTCCACGCCCTCCGACTTGTAGAGCTGGCGCCGGGCGACGCCGATCCCCGAGATAAGGCTCAGGTCGGCCGCCTCTTCGAGCCGCTCGCCGCACCACTCCCGCCAGCGGCACATGTCGCACGAAGCGCACACGATCGGCTCGGCCCGCAACGGGGCCGACTCGTCGAGCAGGTGCGCCTCCGCGGCCGCCGCCACCTCGCTGCGGTGCGCGAATTCCAGGTCGTAGCGTGCCATCGGGCTCAACGGACCCACCGGCGGCGAGGCGACGTGCTCGGGCGCGTCCACGAGCAGCGCATCGAGGTCGTACCAGACGACGACGCCCTCGGAGCCGTAGATGCCGCCGACGTTGCGCCCGGTCGGGGCGAGTCCCGCCGCCTCGAGCAGCCGCCGGTAGTGCGCCAGCTGCAAGAGGTCGCCGACGTGGCGGCGCGCCACCGCTTCGGCGTCGACCACGGCCAGATCGAAGAAGGGCTCGGCGATGTCCGAGACCAGCGCCGTCCCCGTCCCCGCCCGCTTCACGCGGTCCAACGTCTTGTGCGACTTCACGTCGACCGGCACGTACCCGTCGCCACAGCGCACCAGCAGGTCGGGCTCGCCGACTCGATGCGCCTCGTCGTCCACCGGCAGCCGCCCGCCCGCGATGATCCGCGCGCCCTCGGCGACGGCCTGCAGCGTGTGCCACTCGCGGGCGTCGGCGTCCTCGGCGTCGATCGACACCACGCCGTCTACGCCGTCGAAGAGCTCGCCCAGCGTCTCGCCCTCGTACGCCTCGCCCGCCCGGACCAGCTTCTGCAGGAACGGCGAGTCAGGCAGCGGCTCGCACGGCCGCAGCACGTCGAGCTGCACCCGCTGTGGGCACGAGTTGGCGAAGTACGCGCCCCTCGGCCTGATCTCGACGGTCACCACGCCTGCCAGTGTGCCGGGTGGCCGTGACAGGCGGAGGGATCGTCAGTCGATCAGGTTCTGGCCGACTTTTTTCCGCCGGAACCGTTGCGGCGGCGACCGCCGCCGCCACCTCCGCCGGACTGCTGCCCGCGGCGACGTGGCGGGTACGGGCGGCCCGACTTCGCCGGGCCCGGGCGCGAATGGGAACGGGCGCGCTTGGCCGGTGCACCATCGTTGTTGCTCCGCTCCGGTCGCGGCGCGCCGGTGCGGGCCGAGCGCACGCCGTCCACGACCGAGATGGACGGGACGTCGGGGGCGGAGATCTCCGCTGCCAGCCCCAGTGTCCGCGTCAGGCCCTTCGTGCTGCGGACGTGCTCGTGGCCCACCAGCGAGACGACGTGGCCGTCGGCGCCGGCCCGACCGGTACGGCCCGAGCGGTGCACGTAGTCCGTGTGGTCGGCCGGCGGGTCGTAGTGGACGACCAGCGGCACGGCGTCGACGTGGATGCCGCGGGCGGCGACGTCCGTCGCCACCAGGACGTCGAGCCAGCCGTCCCGGAAGGAAGCGAGCGCGCGCTCGCGCTGGGCCTGGCTGCGGTCGCCGTGGATGGCGGCCGACTTGAGGCCGGAGCGGGCGAGGCGATCCGACAGCCGGTCCGCCCCGCGCTTGGTCCGGCAGAAGACCAACGCCGGCCCGCGGGCGGCGACCACCTCGGCGGTGACCCCTACGCGGTCGGGGTGCTCGACCCGCCAGAAGTGGTGCTGCACCTCTCCTTGGTCTTCCCTCGACGGCGCCACCTCGTGCAAGGCGGGCTGGTGCTGGTAGTCACGCACCAGCTTGTTGACCGGCCCGTCGAGCGTGGCCGAGAACAGCAGGGTCTGGCGGTCGCCGTGCGTCTTGTCGATGAGACGGCGGACTGCGGGCAAGAAGCCCATGTCGGCCATGCGGTCGGCTTCGTCGACCACGACGATGTCGACGTGGGACAGCTGCACCGCACCTTGCTCCACGAGGTCTTCGAGGCGCCCGGGGCACGCCACGAGGACGTCGGTGCCGTTGCGCAAGGCGTTGCGCTGCGGGCCGTAGCCGACACCGCCATAGATGGGGGTCACACGCGCGCCGATGGCGCTGGCGAGCGGCTCCATGACTTCCTCGATCTGGGAGGCCAGCTCCCGGGTCGGGACCAGGACGAGCGCCGAAGGCTGGCGCCGACCCCGCCGTGGCAGGCTCCGCTCGGACAAACGGGCCAGGATCGCCAAGCCGAAGGCCAGGGTCTTGCCGGACCCGGTGGGGGCCATGCCGCAGACGTCTCGTCCCTCGAGCGCGTCGGGCAGCGTGGCGGCCTGAATCGGGAACGGGCAATCGATCCCTTGCTGCTCGAGAACGGTCGAGAGCGCCTTGGGTACTCCGAGGTCCGAGAAACGGACAGGCGCGAGGGCAGGGGCAGAGGTACTACTCACAAGACTCCAATCGGTCCAAACAAAAGATGGCCGACTCGATGTGATGTCTCGTGGGCCCGCCGGCACTATTTGCCAGCCTCCGCAGTGCGAACGCACGCGGTATCGCCTGACAGCATAGCGGAAGCCACACCCACCGACCGACCACCACGTTTGCGCACGTGGCCATTAACGTGGGGAAGCCGCGCACCCGCGGCACAACGCCCGGCCTCTTGGCGAAGACAGACGCATTGCCTAAAGGCGATGGTCCGCCGCTCCCCTCCCGTCCGGACTCGAGGAACGGGGACCATTGCCGACCAGGCGCGGGAGACGTGGCAGGAAGACCTGCTCGGTCTGTACCTCAAGGACATCAGCCGCTACCCCCTGCTGACGCGGGAGGACGAGGTCCGCCTCGCACGCGTGGCCGCCGCCGGGCGCGACGCAAGCGCGGCGCTGGAATCGGGTGAGGACCACAGCCCGGCGCAGGTGCGCGAGCTCCGCCGGACCGCGCGGGCGGGAGAACGAGCGGCGGAAACTTTTGCCAATGCCAACCTGCGCCTGGTGGTATCGATCGCCAAGAGGTACCAGGGCTCCGGCCTGCCGCTGCTCGACCTGGTGCAAGACGGCAACCTCGGGCTCATCCATGCCATCGGGAAGTTCGACTGGCGCAAGGGATTCAAATTCTCCACGTACGCCACCTGGTGGATCCGCCAGGCCATCACCCGCGGCATCGCCGACGGCAGCCGCACCATTCGTCTGCCCGCGCACATCCGCGAACTCCTCAATCAAGTCGCCAAGGCGCGGACCCGGCTCGAGGCCAAATACGGCCGGCACGTGACCGTCGACGAGATCGCCGCCGACCTCGGGCTCACCTCGGACAAGGTCTCCGAGATCTTGCGGCACGCAGGATCACTGGCATCCCTTTCCGAACCTTTCGGCTACGAGGGCGACTCCGAGCTCGGCGACCTGATCGAAGATCACCAGGCGGTGTCGCCGCTCGACTCCGCCGCGATGGCGATGTTGCCCGACGAGGTGGGGGAGATGCTCGAGAGCCTCGACGATCGTGAGCGCGAGATCCTCCGACTTAGATTCGGCCTCGATCGCGGCGCACCGCGCACCCTCGAAGAGGTCGGAGCGTGCTTCGGTCTGACACGCGAGCGGATCCGCCAGATCGAGGCGAAGGCGATGTGCAAGTTGCGGCACCCGACGGCGGCCTACGACGCACCTCTTTGAATTCCTTCGATCGGCCCGACAAACGGAGCCGGCGGCCAAATGGTAGAATGGCGTTGCCGTCGGCATTTCGTCGGCGTCGGCCTGGTCGAGAAACCTTGAGTTGGCCCGATTTTGAACGGAGCCTCAAATCTCCCAGCGCCTGTACCCAGCCCTTAGGGGTTCTTTTGTCATGAGGTTGCGCACCCGCGTGCTCGGAGCGGCGCATGCCTAGGCACAACCACGAGAAGCCGTCAGGACGCCGGTCGGCGCCGGCCCCCGAGCGATCGAGCGGCGGGTCACGACGGCGCGGGTCGAGCAAGGACACCGACGCCCAAGCTCTCGAGCTCAGGGAATCGGGGAAGTCGTACTCGGCGATCGCGCGCACCCTCGGCTTCGACCGGGCGACGGAGGCTCACCGCAGCTTCGTTCGCGCCCTTTCGACGTGTGACGATGACGATCGCCGCCGACTGGTCAAGAACGAGGAAGCACGGCTTGACCAGCTCGAAAAGCGGATCCGTGAGCGCGACGCCGCAGACGAGGAGAAGCTCGAGCGGCGACTGCTGGGCGTGAAGCGACTCCGAGAATCCATCTCCACATGACGACGGTGGCTCCGGCACCCTGCGCGTTGTGTGGACGGAGCCCGACCTCTCTGACAACACCGAGCCGACGGACACTCGACCGTGGTCCCGACCCAGAGGACGCCTCGTGCTCCATCACCGTGATCCTGCCTGACGTCTCACTCTGCGAAGAGCACACACGGGACGTCAGTGAGGGCGACGTCCGTCTCGGATGGTGCGACGAGCTGCAATGCCGCAGCTACGGCGAGGCCGGCGAGCCCTCGGCGTGCGGGGCGCCCTACCAGAAGCTCGGTGGGAACAGCAGGTCCCGCTCCACGCACAAGTCCCGGTGAGCTCACCAGAGTTCGCCACCACATCTTTTCGCTCCACCTACGAATCGCAGTAAAGAAAGAAAAGGAAGAAAGAAAATGGAAACCGGAACTGTGAAGTTCTTCAACAACGACCGGGGCTTCGGCTTCATCACGCCTGAAACGGGTGAGAAGGACGTGTTCGTCCACTCCTCCAACATCGTCGGCGCGGGCTACAAGAGCCTCCAGGACGGCCAGAAGGTCGAGTACGACGTTGCGCAGGGTGCCAAGGGACCCGAGGCGCAGAACGTCAAGCCGGTCTAACCACCCGCCCACAGAACAGACAGACAACACTCATCATCCACAACACATAGACCACACAGCCCGGTCACGGGCTGTGTGGTCGTGGCACCTCTGCCGGGACCCCGCCGTGTTGCCGATCCCTCAACCCACCTTTGAGAGGGGGGACTTGTGCAAACGGACACCACGCTCCCAGCCGGACCTCGCGAGTTTCAGCATCTGACCCTCGACGTCCGCGCCGCCGGGCTCCTCGATCGCCGGCTCGGCTACTACTCGGGCAAAGTCGCCCTGACGGTCGCCGCCTTCGCCGCCGGATGGGTCGGCTTCTTCCTCCTCGGCGACTCGTGGGCCACGCTTGGCCTGGCGGTGTTCCTCGGCTTGGTCGCCACCCAACTCGGCTTCATCGGCCACGATGCCGGCCACCGGCAGATCTTCGAGTCCCGACGCGCCAATCGCCTGCTCGGGCTCGGGATCGGCAACGCGCTGATCGGTCTCAGTTACGGCTGGTGGGTGCCCAAGCACAACGCCCACCACGCCCACCCCAACGAGCCCGGGCGCGACCCGGACATCGGGGTGGGCCTGCCGAGCGCCGAACCACGCGACCGGACCGGAGAGCAACACGGCCTCGGCGCGTGGCTCGAGCGGTGGCAGGCCGAGCTGTTCTTCCCCCTCATGCTGCTCCGCAGCACGGGCCTCTACGTCTCGGGCTTCCAGGACGTGTACCGCCGCCGCCAAGATCGATCCGCTGTCGCCGAGGGCCTCGTCCTCGTCGCGGACGCTGCGCTCTACCTGACGGTCGTGTTCTGGGTGCTGTCACCGCTCAAGGCCCTCGCCTTCATCGCGCTGCATCAGGCGGCGTTCTCGCTGTATCTCGGCTGCAGCTTCGCCCCCAACCACAAGGGGATGCCGCTCGTGCGCGACCCCGCCGAGATGAGTTTCGCCCAGCGCCAAGTCCTCACGTCACGCAACCTCGAGGGCGGCTGGTTGACCACCTTCATCTTCGGCGGGCTCAACTACCAGATCGAGCACCACCTCTTCCCGACGATGCCCAGGCCAAACCTGGTGCGGGCCCAGGCGATGGTGCGCGGCTTCTGTCGCGAGAACCGGCTCGGCTACGTCGAGGCACGTCCGATTGCGTCGTACGTCCAGGCCCTCCGCGCGCTGCAAATCGCCTGACCACATCCCGTTGGGGATCGGGCTGACCCCTTGACGCAACGAGGCGACGTCCCTACGCTCGCGTTGGGCTGTTTGGCGACGGCTCATCGATCGGGGGAAGCGGTTTGACTCATGGTTGAGTCTGCGAATTCGACGACTGCGCTGACCGTCTCGCCGAACGACTCGGCCGCGGCGCTCCGCATCGGCTGGATACTCGCCGAGGTCCGCGGACGGCTCGACCCCACGGCGGATCAGTCGGAGACGCCTGCTGCGCCGGCACCCACCCTCCTCCTGGACGCGGCGAACGAGCGGTCTTCGGTGGAGCGAGAGGTGGAGGCCGTCAAGGTGCTGGCCACGCTGTCGAAGGGCGGCACCACCGACCTCGCCGTGAGCGTCCTGACCTTCGACACGAGCTGGGCGACGGCAGCCACCGCCGACGCCGTCAAGGCCCTCACGGCCAGCGAGATGCTGCGCTACCTCGCCGGATACCTCATCTGGTCTCGGACCAAGAAAGACCTGTGGGGCACCCTCGGGGCGAGCCCGGCCCTCGATGCGACGAACACCGATTCGGCTGAGACGTGGTGGAACCGACTCGCCATGTTCCTCTGGGCGTGGGACGAGGCCATCCAGGACCAATTCGCGACGCAGAACTTCGGCACCGCCAGCTCCTACGAGCTCGGGCGGGCCCTGTCCGAGAGCTATTGGGCGCTCAATCCCGCCGCCCCTGCAGGTGACCCGTCCAGTTGGTCTTTCCTCTTCGGGAACCGCGTCGATGCGCTGATCGAGAGCTGCCGGCGGCTGGCCCCGGTCATCGGAGCGGTCACGGCGGGTGCCGTCGAGGCCACGCTCCGCTCCTGGGGGACGATCGCAAAGAACCCGGGTGGCTATGTGGACCCGAAGTCCTCGCTGCAGCTGCAGATCACCGTCTGGCGCGACCTGCTCGTCACCGGGCGGGATCCGTTGACGATGGTGGACTCGCACGATCTCGAGAAGGTGGCGCGACGACCATGGCCACTCTTCCGGGCGTTCGCCTGGGAGATCATCATCGTCTTCGTGGGGGCCTTGCTGATCGGTTTCGCCGCGGCCTACCTCTCGAAGGCCTCGGCCGTGATCCTGTCGGTGCTCGGTGGCGTCGGGATCACGGCGAGCGCGGTCGTCGGCTGGGCCAAGAGCAACGTGCAGAAGGTGGCCGACCGCGTGCGGAACGCCGTCAACCTCGATGCCGTCGTCGAAGCCGTGCAGAAACTCCCGGCTCCCGTGCACCCCCAAAGCCGGGGCTGACCAAGGGGGTCCGGCCGCCGCACCGGCCTTGGCGAATAACCGGCGCGGCGGCCTTTCCCCGGGGCCTCACCCCACTGCGGCCCCCGCCATACCGACGATCGGCTGGTTCAGCTTGATGCTGCCCGTCGAGCCGGAGAACTTCGCGTCGCCGTAGGTGAAGATGCCCCCGTCGGAGGCGACGAGCCAGTAGCCGCCGCCGTCGGGCGTGGGGGCCATGCCGACGACGGGCTTGTTGAGCGGCAGGGCGCCCGCCGAGCCGTCGAAGGGCGCGTCGCCGTAGTTGAAGATGCCGCCGTCGGAGGCGACGAGCCAGTAGCCGGCGCCGTCGGCCGTGGCGGCCATGCCGACGATGGGCTTGTTGAGGGTCATCGAGCCGGTCGAGCCGAAGAACGTGGCGTCGCCGTAGGTGAAGATGCCCCCGTCGGAGGCCACGAGCCAGTAGCCCCCGCCGTCGGCGGTGGCCGCCATGCCGACGATCGGCTTGTTCAGGTGCAGGCTGCCGGCGGACCCGTAAAAGTTGGCGTCGCCGTAGTTGAAGACCCCGCCGTCGGCGGCCACGAGCCAGTAGCCGCCGCCGTCGGGCGTGGCGGCCATGCCGACGATCGGCGCGTTGATGTGCTGCCCGCCGGTCGAGCCGAAGAAGTGGGCGTCGCCGTAGCTGAAGACGCCGCCGTCGGAGGCGACGAACCAGTAGCCGCCGCCGTCGGGGGTGGCGGCCATGCCGACGATCGGCGCGTTGAGCTTGATGGCGCCGGTCGAGCCGTAGAACTGCGTCTCGCCGTAGCTGAAGATGCCGCCGTCGGCGGCCACCATCCAGTAGCTGAGGTCGGCACCGGTGGCCCGCACGTACGTGAAGACGTCCGCCGCAGCGGCGGCGCTCGTCCCGCCCGGGGTCGTCACGGTGACGTCGACCGGTCCGATGGCGCCGGCCGGCGACGTCGCGGTGACCTCGGTGTTCGACACCGCGGTGACCTGCGTGGCGGCGTTCGGGCCGAAGTGCACGACGGTGGCGCCGGTGAAATCGGTGCCGGTGATGGTGACGCTCGTGCCGCCCGTCGTGACGCCCGTGTCCGGGGCGACGGCGCTCACGGTCGGCGTCGACGCCACGACGTACGTGAACTGGTCGGCCGGCGCGTCGAGCGGGCTGGTCTGCCCGCCCACGATCGCCGTCACGTCCACGGGGCCGACCACGCCGGGCGGGACCACCGCCGTGCAGGTCGTGGTCGACGTGCAGTGCACGTCGGTGGCCGGGTTGGCGCCGAAGTCGAAGGCGGTGCCGCCGGGGGCGGCGGAGAAGCCCGAGCCGGTGATCGTGACGGTGTCGCCGCCGATCCCCTCGCCCGTCGTCGTCCGGTCGTCGACGACACCGGTCACGGTCGGGTACACGGTCACGGTCTGCGTCGCCGTTGCCGCGCTGTTGCCGTTGCGCAGGTCCATCTGGCCCGTATAGACGGGCGTCGTCGACGTGCCGGCGGTGTCGGTGAGCGTGACCGAGGCCGCGTGGGGCCCGGCGACCGTGTAGGCGTGCGTGACGGACGCGGTGGGCGCACTCACGGTATCGAGCGGGCTCCCGTCGCCGAAGTTGAACGTGTACGTCGCGATCGGCGACGTCTGGGTCGACGACGCCGACGCGTCGAAGGTGACGGGCGTACCCGCGGCGACCGCGGTGTTCGGGCTGACCGACAGCTGCGCGACGGGCGCCTGGTCCGGCGTCACGGCGATCCCGGCCGGGCTCGAGCCGGCCGAGAGATCGACCGCCGATTCGGGGGTGACTGAGGAGCCGGAGAGCGCGAGCGGGACGACCACCGGCTGGGACCCGCTGAGGGTGCCCGTGGCGTAGGCCGCGCTGCCGTCGGGCGTCACCGCGATGCCCCGCAACGCGGTGGCCGTGGCAACCGGGATCGGCGTGCCCGCGGTGACGCTCGTGCCGCTGAGGGTGACCGCGGTCACCGTGGCCGCGTCGCCATTGGTCGGCGCGGTGAGGACGTAGGCGGTCGAGCCGTCGGGCGACAGCGCGATGGCGTCGGGATGGTCCCCGGGACCGCCGATGGTGACCGAGGCGTCCGGGACGGGGGCGGCTCCGGTCAGGTCGAACGGCGTGATGCCGCCGGCCTGGGTGGATGATCCCCCGTCGACCACGTAGGCCGCGGCACCGGTCGGGCCCACGGCGATGGCGTCGGGCCCGTCGAGCACGGAGGCGCCCACGGGCGTGCCCACCGCATCGGTCTGGAGCGTCACCGGCGTGACCGTGTTGTTGATGCCGTCGACCACAAGCGCCGTGGTGCCGTCCGGCGTGAGGGCGATCGCATCGAGCGCCGAGGGCGACGGCGGGCTCAACGGGACCGTGCTCACCGAGTGCGTGGACAGCGTGATGACGCTGAGCGCCGCGTCTGGACTCGTCGACCACGTAGCCCTTCACGCCGTCGGGGGCGAGCGCGATGGCGGCCGGGCCGTTGCCCACGCCGATCCAGGTGGCGGACGAGGCCGCCGCACCGGTGCTGACGTCGATCGGCGTCACCTGGTTGGAGCCGGTGTCCACGACGTAGGCGGTCGAGCCGTCGGGGGCGATGGCGACGGCGCCGGGACTGGTCCCCACCGTCGTCGGCGCGCCCGCGCTCGCGCTCGGTGGCCCGCCGCTCAGGCCCATCGGCAGCACGGCGGCCGCACCGGCCTCGGCCACGAACGCCTCGGGCGTGACGCCGCCCGCACCCGACTGGATCGTGACCGCATGCGTCACCGTGGCGCTGGACCCGCCGTTGTCGCTCACCGTCTGGCCGGTGAACACCTCGGTCGTGGACGTGCCCAGCGCGTCGGTCACGGTGAGGCTCACCTGGTAGGTGCCCGGAGCGCCGAACGTGTGCGCGGTGGTCGGGCTCGACGTGGTCACCGCCGACGAGCCGTCGCCGAAGTCCCACGAGTAACTGAGGGGCCCGCCGGAGGGCACCGAGTGCGAGGCGCTCGCGTCGAAGGTGGTCGGCGAGCCGGTGGCGCCGGGCGTGAAGCTGAACGCCGCCACGGGGGCCTGGTCGGGCGTGATGGCGACGGTGCGCGGGTCGCCGTCGGTTCCGATCGTCGAGGTGACAGACGGCGTGCCGGCCACGATGTTGACGACGGCGACCTGATCGGCCAGCTCGTCGGCGACGTAGGCCGCGGTGCCGTCGGGGCGGATGACGACCGAGACCGGGAACGAGCCGACCGAGACAGGGGCACCGGCCGTGTCGGTGGAGATCGTCACGGGGACCAGGAGGCCGTTGCCCTCGTCGGTGACCCAGGCCGTCGTGCCGTTGGGCGTGATGGCCAGGGCCCAGGGCACCACACCGGTGCCCGTCGGCTCGAGAGCGAAGGTGTCGACCGACCCCGAGGACACGGTGACGTCACTGACCTGTCCGGTCCCCGAGTCGGTCACGAAGAGGTGGCTGCCGTCCGGCGTGATGGCCAACGCCGAGGGGTCCGTGCCGGCGCCGAGCGTGATCGGTGACCCCACGGTGTCGTCGGCCAGGTCGATGGGCACGACGTTGCCGCCCGAGTAGTCGGCCACCCACGCGGTCGTGCCGCTCGGGTTGATGGCGATGGCGTCGGGATCGCTGAACGGCGAGGTCCCGCCGGTCGTGCCGATGGCCGTGTTGACGACTCTGGGGGGGCCACCGCCGAGAACGACCTGGCTCACCGAGTTCTCGCCTGAGTTGGCGACGAGCACCAGGGTGCCGGCCGGGTTGACCGCCACCGCCTCGGGCTGGGTGGCCAGGTCGGGTGCGGCGCAGTTGCCCACCGGCATGCACAGGTTGGTCCCGGTGCTGACCGACGAGATGGTGACGGGCGTCACCGTCCCCGACGCCTGGTTGGCCACGAACGCCGTGGTGCCGTCGGGCGTGATCGCCGTCGCCCAGGGGTCGGTGCCCACGGCGGCGGGTGTGCCGATGGCGTCGCCCGTCGCCGTGTCGAAGGCCTGGACCACGTTGCCCGTCGTCGAAGGGTCGGCCGCGTCGGCAGCGTGCCCACCACCAGCGTCGGGTCCGGGCCCCCGCCGGCCGCCGACGCCGGCGCCGGGGCGGTGGACAAACCGGCCGCCAAGGTCAGGAGCGGGGTCAGGATCAGCATGGCGGCGAGCAGACCGCCGTGCGCACCGGCGCGCCGGCGCCTCGTCGTGCCGCTCGATGGGGTGGGTGCACTCACGACTACCTCGATTCCTCGTACGGCCCTGACGTCCGGGTCCGCCCTCTGATGGATGTCGACCGTGACCGTCGCGCCGCGCCCGCGGCGCCGAGGGCGCTCACGGCGCCGCACCGTCGGGTCCGTGGTCCGACAACAGCCGGGTGAGCTCGCTCATGAGCTCGAGCCACCCGAGCACCGGGTGCGGCCGTGACTCCCCCGCCCAGACCGAACCACTCGGCCGGCCCTCGTCGTCGAGCAGGAGGTCCAACGTGATGCGGACCGCGTCGAGGTGCTCATCGCCGTGCACCGCGACCCCCGCGCCGCGTCGGGCCGAAGACCGCGGGCTCACTGCGTGGCCTCGAGGTACGCGGTGTGGAAGTCGCTGTACGCCTGCGCGTCGTTCCCGGCGGTGAGCGCGGCGTTGGCCATCGCCAGGTACTGCGTGGCGGCCGGGTTCTCGGGCTCGCCGTCCTGACCGATCTGCGCGACCGCCGCGGTGACGATCTTCTGCACCCCGATGGGGGCCGAGTCCAAATTGCCCCCGACCGAGGAGGGCAGTTCGAGGGCCAGGTCGGGCGTGGTCCCCGCCGGCGCGGCCAGGTCCTGCTCGATGGTGATCGTCAGCTGGTCGTCGAGCGTCTGCTGCACGGTGTGCACCTGGCCGCTGATCGTGTTGACGCTGCTCTCGACGTCGTCGAGCGTCGACTCCATCAGCGTCATGAGGTCGAAGGTGTTGATCGTGGTGCTGTCGATGTTCTCCACGTAGTCGATCGTGGTGACGTAGCCGCAGTCGTTGTTCGCGTTGTTCATGTAGTTGAACTGGTCGAGCAGCAGCGTGGAGGCG
Organism: uncultured Acidimicrobiaceae bacterium; assembly: GCA_963783995.1. Taxonomy (GTDB): domain Bacteria; phylum Actinomycetota; class Acidimicrobiia; order Acidimicrobiales; family RAAP-2; genus Bog-473. The sequence continues at coordinate 24,632 of CAWAPU010000004.1, read as the reverse complement.
TCGGCCGCCACCTCGAGAATGATGCGGGCGGGGTCGGGAATTTGGGCGGGCACGCCGGCGACGATCAAGCCGACCTCCGAGGGCAGCCCGTCCACCGTCTCGTTGAGCACGTCGGCCGAGAGCTGCGCGCTGTAGATGGCGGCGGCGCCGAGGTCGACGCCGGGTGCCGGCATGGGGCAGGTGGCCGGCACGTTGGCCGGGCCCACCGCGTTCGTGGGCACGTACGGCTGCGGCGGGTTCGGAAAGCTGCCACCCGGGCTGGGCGGAGGGAAGGGGACCGCCGCCGCCGTGAGCTGGGCCACGGTGGCGTGCGCGGAACTCGCCGGTGGGTGGGACGTCGCGTCGCGGGCGGCGCGACTCGTCCGGTGCGCCGGGGACGTCGTCGTGCTCGCCTTCGCCTTGGCCGTCGACGACCCGGCCGGCGCGGACGTGGCCGGGTCTTGCTTGAGCGCCGCCTTGACCATGGCGCTCGCGGCGCCCGGGTCGCCGGCGGCGTCCGTCTCGAGCTGCGCGTACGTGGGCTGGAGCGAGGTCCAGCCGGACTGCTTGAGTGTGGCGGCGTACAGGACGGACAGGTCGTCGGCGCTCAGCCGGCCCACCATCTGGGTGTAGTCCGCCGTCGAGGGCAACGACGCCGCGTCGCCGGCCTCGTTGTTGGGCAGGCCGAGCGTGCTGATGGCCTGATGGATCTCGTCGTAGAGCCCGGTCAGTTGTTGGGCGAAGCCCGGCGGGGCCGGGGCCAGGACCTGTGCGGCGGGGTCCGACGAACCGGCGGCACCTGCGCCCGTGGAGCCGCTCGCCGGCGGGCTGGTCGTCCCGGTGCCGCTGTTGCCCGTCGCGCTGCCCCCCAGCGCCGACGCCGGCGGCCCGTCGCTGCCCGACGCCAGCGGGACGGCGACCGCGGCGCCCACCACGGCGCAGACGGCCACGACCGTGGCGAGGCCCCTTCGACGCAGGCGGCGTCGCCGTCGGGCCGGTCCCGCGGCGGCAGCGCCTTCGTCCGGCGCGGCGACCGGCGCAGCGCTCACTGCGCCACCTCGAGGTACGCGGCGTGGTAGTCGGCGTAGGCGACCTTGTCGTTGGCCGCCGCGAGGGCGGCGTTGGCGGCGGCCAGGTCCTGGTTCGCCGCCGGGTTGACGGGCAGGCCGGCGGCCTGGGCCGCGGCGAGGTCGCTCGTCACCACTTCTTGGACCCCGATCGGCGTCGAGTCGAGGATCCCGCCGGCGCTGGCCGGCTCCTCGTACCCGGCGGCGGGTGGCGTGCCGGCCGGTGCGGTGAGGGCCTGCTGGATCTGGAGCGTGAGCTGGTCGTCCTCGGTCTGCTGGACCACACCGACCTGGGCCGAGACGGTGTTCACGCTGCTCTCGACGTTGTCGAGGGTCGACTCCATCAAGGTCAGCAGGTCGTACGTGTTGACGGTGGTGTTGTCGATGTTGGTGAGGTACGTGCCCCAGTTGTTCTGCAGGCAGTTGCCCCAGTAGTTCTGCTCGAACTGGAACGTGTCGGCGATGACGTGGGCCGCGCCGGCGGCCGCGGCCAAGGCGACCAGCGCGGGGTCGGGCACGGTCACGTCGATGGAGAACGGGGCCGTCTGCACCGGCACGTTGAACTCGTCGGGCAGGTCGGCCTTGGCCGCATCGATGACGTCGGCGGCGACCGTGGCCGCGTAGATCGAGGTCTCGCCGTAGGTGTCGCCCGGGGCCGGCGCCGGACACGACGGGACCTGGGTGGGCGCGATCGGCGAGCTCGGCTGGTAGGGCTGCGGCGGCGCGGGGAAGCTCCCCGTCGGCTCGGTGGGCGGGAACGGGCTCGGCGTGGCCGTCAGTGCAGCGGAGTGGGCGGCGCTCCGCGTGACAATGTGCGCCGCGGCTGCACCGGCGGTCATGGAGTGGCGCGCCGCCGGGAGCGACGCCGCGCCGGCGGCGGTCGACCCGGAAGACCCGGTCGTGGTCGTCGAAGTCGTCGAACCGCCCGCCCCCGACGACGGCACGGTGGTCATGGGGATGTCGTTGACCGGCTGCGCGTTGGCCACCGCGGTCAGCGACTGGTACGTCGAGTCGAGGCCGTCCCACCCGCTGGTCTGGCTCGTCGCGTCGTAGAGCGCCGCCAGCTGCGCCGGCGTGAGCTGCGTGATCAATTGGGAGAACTGGGTGTCGGAGGGGATGAGCGGCGACCCGGGTGGCTCGGACGCGGCGATCCCGGTCGCCGCCACGGTGGCGTACATGTCCGTGTAGAGCGAGGTGAGCGACGCGGCGTAGCCGGCCGGCGCCGGCGGCAGCGTGCTCGTGGTGACCGTCGTGCCGCCGGGCGGGGTCGACGGGTTGCCCGTGTTCCCGGTGGCGCCCGTGTTCGCGCCGGTGCCGGTGTCACCGGTCGACCCCGTGGCCGGCGCGGCCAGCGACACGGGGTCGGCGCCCGCCCCGCTGACGACGTCGCCGATCAACGCCCCCGCGCCCGCGCCGAGCACGAGCACGAGCGCCAGGCGCCCGGTGGGACGCCGGCGCAGCCGCGCCGTCCCCGTCCCTCGCGGCGCGTGGTGCCGGCCCACGCGGATCACGCCGCCGCCATGCCGTCGATCGGTTGGTTCAACGTGATGCTCCCCGTCGACCCGGCGAATTGGGCGTCGCCGTAGCTGAAGACGCCGCCGTCGGTGGCATCGAGCCAGTAGCCCTTGCCGTCGGGCGTGGGGGCCATGCCGACGATGGGCTTGTTCAGCGGCTGGCCGCCCATGGACCCGTAGAAGTGGGCGTCCCCGTAGTTGAAGATGCCGCCGTCGGAGGCCACCAGCCAGTACCCCTGGCCGTCGCCGCTCGGCGCCATGCCCACGATGGGCGTGTGCAACGCGAGCGAGCCCGTGGAGCCGTAGAACGCGGCGTCGCCGTAGCTGAAGATGCCACCGTCGGAGGCGACGAGCCAGTAGCCCTTGCCGTCCGGCGTCGTCGCCATGCCGACGATCGGGTCGTTGAGCCGGAGACCGCCGGTCGAGCCGTAGAACGTGGCGTCGCCGTACGTGAAGACGCCCCCGTCGGAGGCGACGAGCCAGTAGCCCTTGCCGTCGGGCGTCGCCGCCATGCCGACGATCGGCTTGTTCAGCGTCAGGCTGCCGGCGGAACCGTAGAAGCCGGCGTCGCCGAAGTTGAACACGCCGCCGTCGGAGGCGACCATCCAGTAGCCGCGCTCGTCGGGGGCGGGCGCCATGCCGACGATCGGCTTGTTCAGCGGCACGTCGCCCATGGACCCGTAGAACGCGGCCCCGCCGAAGGCGAAGATCCCGCCGTCGTGCGCCACCAACCAGTAGCTGCTGTCGATGCCGCCCTCGACCTGGTACGTGAACTCGTCGGCCGCGCCCGGGCTCGAGGCGCCCCCCGCCGTCGTCACCGTGACGTGCACCACGCCGGCCACGCCCGGTGGCGACACCGCTGTGATCGTGCCGTCGGCCCCGTTGATCGTGAAGCCGGCGGCGGGCTCCGACCCGAACGTGACGGCGGTGGCACTCGTGAGCTGTGCCCCGCTGATCACGACGGCGGTGCCCCCCGTGGTGGGGCCTACCGATGGCGACAGCGAGCTCACGACCGGCGACGTGGCCAGCACGTAGGTGTAGTCGTCCGCCGGCGCGTCGTTCGCGCTCGTCTGCCCGCCCACGTGCACCGTCACCGTCACCGTGCCCGGCACGTCGGCCGGCGCGGGACGGTCAGCTGCGTCCCCGGACCGTTGACGCTCAGTACCGTCACGGTCGCCGTGCCGAAACTCACCGAGGTGGAGCCGGTCGTGCCGAGGTTGGTCCCGTCAACCGTCACAACGGTGCCCCCCGTGGTCGGGCCCTGCGCCGGCGTCACCGAGGTGACCGTCGGTGCGGGGTTGACGTAGGTGAAGGTGGCCGCGCCGGGCGTGGCGGCCGAGCTCGGGCCGCCCGAGGTGGTCACCGTGACCTGCACCGGCCCGGGACCGCTGGCGACCGGGTCGACGACCGAGCACTGCGTCGCGCTGCACGTGACGCCGGTCGCCGGGGTGGCCCCGAAGTCGACCGTGGTGGCCGGGCCGGGCGCCGTGAGGTTCGAGCCGGTGATGACGACGGTCGCCCCGCCCGCCACCACGCCGCTGGACGGGGCGACGGCGGCGATCACCGGTGCCGGCGTCAGGAAGTCGACCGACGCCGTGGCGTCCAACGTCGTCGTGGTGGTGTCGTCGATCGCCCCGACGGTCACGTCCTCCACGGCGGCGTCCGTGAGCGCGAACTGGGCCTGGCCGTTGCAGTCGGTCGTGCCGGCCGGCGTCGGCGTGGCGCAGCCCGACGTCGCCACGGGGATCGCCGCGGGCACGATCTGCTCGTTCCCGCCCCCGAGCTCCAGCAGCGACACGTGGTGCCCGACGAGCGGCAGCCCGGGGTCGAGTGTCACGGTGACCACGTCGACGCCGGCCGGAGTGGTCCCGCCGTCGGCCACGGCATCGGGGGCCGCCGCCACCACCTCGGAGACCGTGGCCTCGTCGGGCTCGAAGGTGATCGAGACGCTCTGGACCACGGTCACCATCGGGCTGGCCGTGGTGTCGGTCGCGGTGTAGGTCACCGTCTCGGGGGCGCTGTCGGTGACGAAGAACTGGACCTGGCCCGATCCGTCGGTGGCGGTCCCCGACACCGGCGTGACCGTCGACGTCGCGCTCGATGCGTGCAGGGCGACGTCGTGGCCCGGGATCGGGTCGCCCAGGGCGTCGCGCAGCGTGACGGTCACGGTGGCGGTACCCGCGGCGCCGCCGGTGGCGGCCAGGCGGACGCTGGCGTCGCTCACCACGCTCGATTGCCCCGCCTCGGTGGGCAGCGCGGTGAAGGTGACCGAGGCCTTCGGCCCCATCGGCGGTCCCGAGGGATAGTCGGTCTGGTCGGTGAACCCGTAGGCCACCGTCGCGCGCCGACGTCGGACGTGACGTCGAACGCCGCCTGGCCGTGGCAGTCGGTCACGCCGGCCGGGGCCACCGGCGCGCAACCCGAGCCGGTGAGCGCGATGGGTGTCACGGTGGACTGGCCCGGCGCGCACGAGCCGGCGCTGCTCACCGCGCCGCTCGCCTGGTTGAGGCAGATCGTCTTGCCCACCACCGGGTTCCCCGCCGCGTCCTCGAGCGTCACCGTGACGGTGGCCGACGTGGTGCCGTCGGCGGGCACCGACGACGGATCCGCCGCGATGGTGGAGGTGGCCACCGACGGCGTGGTGGTGAAGCCCACCGTGGCCGTCGGGGTGAGCGTCACCGCGTCCGTCGCGTCGTCGGCCGTGTACGTCACGGATTCGGCCGCCGTGTCGGTCACCGAGAACTGCACCTGGCCGGAGCAGTCGCTCGTGCCCGCCGGCGCCTGCGTCGTGCACCCCGAGTCGGTGTCGGGGATCTGCGCGGAGGCGATGACACTGTGCGCCGACCCCGGCTGCGACAAGGTGACGACCCGGCCGGCGGCGGGGTGCCCGTCCGCGTCACGCAGCGTCACCGTGACGGTGGAGGCCGCCGTGCCGTTGGCGAGCGCGGAGGTCGGCGCGGCGGACACCGTCGACAGCGTGGGTGACGCCGGCCCGGCGACGAAGTCGACGCTGACGGGTCCCACCGTGCCCGAGACGCTCCCCGTCTCGACGGTGCCCGCATACGACGCCAGGAACGAGACCGTCTCGACGGTGCCGTCCGAGACGGCGAACGCCGCCTGGCCGCGGCAGTCGCTCGTGCCGGCGGGGGCTTGGCTGGCGCAACCCGACGTGGAGTCGGGGATCGCGACGGCGTCGGCGGCGGCACCGGTGGTGCCCTGCGGGGCCAGCGTGACGGCCAGACCGGCCACCGGGTTCTTCTCACTGTCCCGCAGGGTGACCGTGATCGTCCCGGTGGCGGTCCCGTTCGCCACCACCGTCTGGGTGGCGGGCGTGATGGTGTCGTTCGCGCTCTGGGGCGCTCCGGGCTCGAAGTCGACCGTCACGGTGAACGGCGCGGTGTCGAGCTCGCCGCCCGAGACCGGGTCGAGGTCGTCGAGCCCGAACATCACGTCCTCGGCCGTCGGGTCCTTGACCTCGAACTGCACCTGGGCCAGGGTCGCCGGCTGGCCGTCGATGACGGTCGGCACGGAGGTGTCGGCGCAGCCGGTGCCGGGGATGGACACCGAGATCGAGGCGAGGCACGAGGTGTCGCCGAGGGGGTCGACGGATCCGTTGGCGAAGATGCCCTGGCCCGGCGGCCCCGTGCCGCCGATGGGGACGAGGCGCGAACGGGGTCCCGAGGTTGGGGTTGTCGTACTGATCGGCCACGTCGACCGTGACCGTGGAAAACGAGCTGCCGTCGGCGAGCACCGTCGGTGGCGACGCGCTCACCGAGGCATAGGGCAGCGATGGGGTCCCGGGCACCCACTGCACGGTCACCGTGTTGGACAGGGTGGTGTCCGTCGTGAAGTCAACGCCCTGGAACGTCACGGTCTCCGCCTTGGTGTCGACGTACTGGAAGAGCGCGGTGCCGTCGGACTGGGTCCCCGAGGGCGGCGAGGACCCCGAGGCCAGGGTGGCGCTGCCGCTCAGGGGCTGGACGAAGACGTCCTCGTTCGGCACCGGGTTCCCGTACTGGTCGGCCACGGTCGCCGTGAGGTCGGCGGGGTTCGTCGAGCTGGCCGCCAGGACGCTGGGCGACGCCGTCAGACTCGAGTACTGCGCGGTTGAGTTGGTGAACGACAGGCCCGACGACGGAAACCCGGGGAAGGTCGGTTCCTCCGACGTGGTCACGTTGAAGCTCTGCGCCGGGTACGGGTTGGGCTCCGCCGGCGGGTTCACCACGTCGGCGACGAAGATCCCGAAGGTGTTGCCGTCGCCGAAGTCCGTACCGTCGCCGTTGAGATACCCCACGCCGAAGGGCATGGAGACGGTCGCGGCGTCCGCGCTCAGCGACAGGGAGACGCTGGGCGGCGCGGCAGCCTGTGGATAGCCCCCGTAGTCGACCGCGTTCGAGCAGATCCAGTCGTTGAGGTACTCGAGGCCGAACGCGCCCGAGTACGTGTTGTTGTTGGAAGGCAGGTTCGAGTTCTGCGCCGCCGGTGTGTTGCAAAGCGGCACGACGTAGTAGTCGACGGGGTCGGAGGGGAACTGGGTGCCGGCCGGTGCGTGCAGGGTCACGGTGTCGCCGGGATTGAGCCCACCCGAGTTGGTCGGCTCGATCTCGTAGATCCAGGTTCCCAACGCCGGCGTCGCGTCGCAGCTCGGGCCGAACTGTGCGCAGGGCGTGTTGCCGAAGTCCGTGTCGGGGGCGTTGGTGATGGAGGGGGGGAACGTCACCGCGGTGCAGTCGGTCCCGTCCGCGCAGTTGTCGACGTAACCGTGATTGGCACTGGGTGTGACCTGGTCGCCGTAGTCCCCGACCTGGACGCCGAGGACGTTCACCTGTCCCGCGACGTTGGCGTGGGCCGCGGTCGTCGCGATCGACTGCACCACGCCGACGCTCAACGCGAGCGCGGCAAGGGCCGCCACGATCCGCACGACACCGCCACCGCGGGGAGCCCGGCTCCCCCTCCGCCCGCCAGCAAGAGACATTGCCCCCGAGTGTGCGAGCGCCCGGCCAACGATGCATCCGGGAAAGTCCCTGAACGTTAAGGCGGCGACGTCGCCGCACCCCCGTTGTCACGAGCCGCGGCGTGGCCCACGCGTGTGCGGGACGCGACGTCACACGTCCTAGAGCAACCGGTCGAACTCCGTGCGCCGACGCCGCAACTCCGATTTGCTCCGCACGCCCAGTCGGACGAACACCGCGCCGAGATGCGACTCGACGGTGCGCGGCGACAGGTGCAACGACTGGGCGATCTCCTTGGTGGTCGCACCAGTGACCGCGAGCTCGGCCACCCGGGCCTGCTGCACGGTGAGGACTCCCGCCGCGGGCTCGGCGCCTTCGGGGCCGGCCCCCGCCTTCCGTCGGCGACGCCCGCCCACGGTGACCAGCTCGGCGTGCGCCGCCTCGGCGTAGGGGCGCGCGCCGAGGGCCTCGGCCGTCTCGAGGGCCTCGGCCAGCACGGGCCGCGCCTGCACCGCCCGGTGGTGCTGGCGGAGCCAACGGCCGTAGCGGGTGGCGATCGCGACGCGGTCCAGGGGCACCGCGCAGGGCAGCGCCAGCGCCTCTTCGTAGAGTCGTGCGGCGGCGGGCTCGTCCCCCTCGTGCGCCGCCAGCCCCGCACGACCGCCCAGCGCGAGCATGCGGGGCCAGGAGATGTCGAAGTCCCGGGTCTGGGCCTCGAGCACCCCGACGACCCGCGCCACCTGGTCGGGACGGCCCGCGTCAAGACCCGCCTCGATGGCCCCGGCCGGCCACATGAGAATGCCCGGATTACCGAGCCCATGGTCCAGCGCCAGCGTCTCGATCCGCGCGAACACGTCACTCGCCGCCTCGGCCTCGCCCCCGAACACCAGGGCGTGGCCCTCGGCCATCCCGAGCGCGACGGCGACGTACCACGTGTGCCCTCCGCCCAGCCGCAGCGCCTCCTGGCGGGCGCGCGCCGCACCGTCGAAGTCGCCCAGGAAGCACAGGGCCCGGGCGCGCAGCTGCAGGAAGTACGGCAGCAACAGCGAGCCGACGTCGAGCTCCTCGGCGACGTCGTCCAGCTCGGCCATGGCGGAGGCCAGCGCGCCGCGCACCACCAAAATCCCGATGCGTTGTATGCGCAAGGGCACGGCGGGGAGCAGCGCCCCGACGCCCTTGTACTGGTCGAGCCCGGCCTGCACGTACGTCTCGCCCTCGTCGAAACGCTCCATGGCGCCACACACCGCCACGTACTGCATGAACACGTTGGTGGACGGCCCCGGGTCCGGGATTTGCCCGGCGAGGCTCATCCGCCGGGCCTCCACGGCCTGGCGCTTCAGCTCGGGGACGCCGGACAGGTCGCCCGTGTGGAAGGCGAACGCGCCGCGCATGCCGCTGAGCGGCTCGGCCAACGGGGCCGGCACGGACAGCTCGTCGGCCACGGCGAGCGACGCGCGCGCCGCCACGGGGCCGGCCGTCTCCCAGATGGCATGCCCCCGTTCCACGAGCAGCGGAATCAGGCGGACCACGTCCTCGTCACGCACGGCCTCGGCGATGAGCCTCTCGAAGGCCGCCATGGCGTCCTCGATGCGCCCCCCGTAGACGAGGGCCCGGGCCTCCTTGGTGCTCACGCTGGCGCGACGGGCGTCGTCGAGCGGCTGCGCCAGCAGGCGGCGGTAGACGAGCAGCGACTCGTCGAAGTGCCCGGCGAGGAACAGGGCGTCGGCCAGCGACTCGAGAAGGTCGTCGGGCGCGGCCGGACCGGAAAATTCCACGGCGCGGCGGAGGTGGGCGAGGCCGGTCTCGACGGCGCCGTCGCGCAGCGCTCGTGAACCCGCTCGCGCCAGCAGCGGCCCCGACCGCGGGTCGTCGCCGAGTCCGCCCGCCAGCACGTGGGGCACGGCCGACTCCTCGTCGCCCAGGCTCACCCAGTGCTCGAAGGCGCGCAGGTGCAAGAGCCGGCGGCGCGCCGGCGGCGTGTCCTCGTAGATGGATGCGGCCAGCAGCTCGTGGAGGAAGACGCCCCGGCCGGGTCCGTCGCTGCGCAGCAGCCCCGCCAACACGGTGACGTCGAAGGCCTGGGCGAACGCCTCGGGTGGGAGCCCGCTCACTGCTTCGAGGACGCCGAGGGAAAAGCCCTGGCCGAGCGCAGCCGCGGCCTGCGCGACGTTGACGGCGTCCGGCGGCAGACCGGCCACGTGACTGAGCAGCAGCGTCGACGCCCCCGTGATCGGTTCGCTGCGACCCGTGTCGGGCAGCCGACCGTCGGCCCGGAGGACCCGCGCCGCCTCGATCAGCAGCAGCGGGTTTCCGGCGGTCAACCGCCAGGCCCGCTCCACCTGCTCGGCCTCGAGCGCGCCTGTCGTCAAGGACTCCAACAGGTCCGCACTGGCCGGCTCCGACAGTGGGTGCAGGCGCACCACCTCGGCCAGCCCCTCGGCGGCCAAGAGGCTGATCGCGGTCATCGCCTCGGGTGGCCAGGGGCGCAAGGTGCCGACCACCGCCACCGGCAGCTGCGCGGAACGCCGCACGAGATAGAGGAGGAGCCGGAGCGAGTCGAGGTCCGCCCAGTGGATGTCATCGAGCACCAGCAGGACCGGGCCCTCGTCCGCCAGACCCCGCAGCCGGCGGCGCGCCACGGCGAAGAGCTCGGTACGCCGCCCGAGCGCGTCCACGCCGCTCTCACCTTCTCCCCCCGGCTCGCCTTCCCCATCGGCGTCGAGCGACACACCGGAGGCACCCCCGGGGTTGGCGAGGAGGTCCAAGGCCTGCTCGGCGAAGGCGAAGGGCAGATCGCTCTCCATGGCGTTGCCGCGCGCCGTGCGCGACGTCATGGCGTCGCCGTAACGCTGTCGGGCGACGGAGAGGAGGCTCGTCTTGCCCTGACCGGCCTCGCTGACGAAGAAGATCGCCCGCCCCGCGCCCCGAAGGGCGGCACGGACAGCGGCATCGAGCGCGTCGAGTGCTTCCTCACGCTCGTAGAGGCGCGCGACGGTCCCACCGCCAGGCCGCGTCGCCAACGCGGGCACCGAGCCCACTTCCCTCTGCATCGCCACCACGCCACCAGCGGGACTCTTCGTTCCGTCTCCCGCGTCGTGGACATTAACGCTTCGTTGCACACCCGGTGTAGCCACCCCCGTGTCAACGACGCCCGGCTTCTCGCAGACCGGCACCCGTCCGGGGGCGACGGACGAGGCTCGGTGCTGCGGTCCGGTTCGGCCGGCCGGCCTCAAACCGCCCGACCCGGCGCGGCGGCTCGCCGTGGTCCTGGCCGGACGACCGCGTTGGTCCGCAACGGAGCCGTGGGGAATGATCCGGGCATGGAACGGTCGCCGAGGGAGCTGTTCACCCTGCGTGGCCGTGTGGCCGTCGTGCTCGGCGGCACTGGGACGCTCGGGAGGTCGATGGCGGGCACGCTGCTCGACGCCGGCGCCGCAGGTCGTGGTGAGCGGGCGTGACGCCCCCCGGGGCGCCGACGCCATCCAGGCGATCGGTGGTGGCCGCTTCGTCCCCTGCGACACGACGAACCGCTCGCAGCTCGACGCGCTCGTCGATGACGTCGCACAAACCGAAGGTTCGATCGACGTCCTGGTGAACGCGCCCGGCACCAACAGCTCCACACCCTTTCTCGACATCACCGAGGACGAGCTCGAGAACATCGTCAATGTCAACGCCGTCGGCGTCGCCCTGGCGTGCCAGGCCTTCGGTCGCTACTTCGTCGAGCGGGCGACCGCGCAGGGTGTCGGCGCCAGCATCATCAACGTGGGGTCGGAGGCCGGGCGGCGACCGCTGTCGCGGGTCTTCACCTACTCCATGGCCAAGGCCGCCGTGCACAACCTGACGAAGAACCTGGCGCGGGAGTGGGGCCCGCTCGGCATCCGCTGCAATGTGCTGGTGCCCGGCTTCTTCCCGGCGGAGCAGAACCGGGCCATCCTGGACCCTGACCGCGTCGCCTCGATCATCGAGCGCACCCCGTTGCAGCGACTGGGCGAGCCCGACGACCTCGCGGGCGCCCTGCTGCTGTTGGCGAGTGACGCCGGGCGCTTCATCACCGGGACCGAGCTCGTCGTCGACGGCGGCTTCGACGCGACGAGCCTCTAGACGCCATGTCGCCCTTCCTCGACGACGGCTTCCTGCTCAGCACGCCGACCGCAGCGTCGTTGTTCTCCCTCGTCGAGTCGTTGCCGATCGTGGACGCCCATTCGCATCTCGATGCCCGCGAGCTGCTGGAGGATCGCCGCTTCGACACCATCACCGAGCTGTGGCTCGACGGCGACCACTACAAGTGGCGGGCCATGCGCGCCGTCGGGATCGACGAGCAGCTGATCAGCGGGCCGGCCGATCCCTTCGATCGCTTCGAGGCCTGGGCCGGAACGCTCGAGCAGCTCGCGCTGAGCCCGCTGCAGGTCTGGAGCCACCTGGAGCTGCGGCGGTGCTTCGGGATCGACGCCGTGCTCACGCGGGCCACGGCGCGCGAGGTCTTCGACGAGGCGAACACCCAGCTGAAGAGCCGGACCGTCCGTGAGCTCGTGGCGCCCTTCGACGTGAAGGTGTTGGCCACGACCGACGACCCGGGCGACGATCTCGCCGCGCACGCTGCCTTGGCGGAGGATTCCGATCCTCGCCTGCCCGCGGTCGTGCCGACCTGGCGACCCGATCCCGCCCACCGGCTCCTCGCAGACCCCGCGGCGTGGAACGCGTGGGCCGACCGTCTGGGCGCGGACGAGGGCGTCACCATCGACTCGCTCGACTCGTTGCTCGGGGCGCTCGCTTCCTCGTGGCGGCGGTTCGTCACCCTGGGTGCCCGCAGCTCGGACCATGCGTTCGCCGCCTTGCCGGCGGGGCGCCGTGACCGGGTCGGCGCCACGCGCGGCGATCGACGACGTTCTCGATGGTGTCGAACCCGACGCAGCCGGACAGGACGCCGTCGCCGTCGAGGTGCTCACGCTGGCCGCCGAGCTGGCGGTCGAGGACGACGCCGTGGTCCAACTGCACCTGGGCGCGCGACGCGACGCCTCGCCGCGCTTGGCCGCCCTCCTCGGCAGCGACGCCGGCGCCGACGCGGTGGGCGGCGACCCGCAGGGGCCGGGGCTGTTCATGCGGCTCGCCGAGCTCGAGCAGGCCGGACACCTCCCGACGACCGTGCTGTACAACGTCAACGCCGCCGACGACGCGCTCTTCTCCACCGTGACCGGGGCCTTCGCCCGGGACGGCGGCCAGCCGGCCGTGCGGTGGGGCCCCGCCTGGTGGTTCAACGACCACGAGCGGGGGATCAGGGACCAGCTCGAGCTGCTCGCGGCGCACGGTGTGCTGGGTACGTTCGTCGGTATGCACACCGACTCCCGGTCGTGGCTCTCGTTCACCCGCCACGAGCTGTACCGCCGGGTGCTCTGCGACGTCCTTGGCCAGGGTGTCGAGCGCGGTGTCGTGCCCGACGACGACGTGCTGCGCCGGCTCGTCGTCGCGTTGTGCGGCCAGAACGCGCTCGACCTCTACGGCTTCGTCCTGCCGTGACCACGCAGGAGACGGTGGTCGTGATCGGCGTCGCCGGTTGCGGGAAGTCGACCTTGTCGGCCGGCCTCGCACGGGCACTCGACCTTCCCTACATCGACGCCGACAACTACCACTCGGACGCCCACATTGCCCAGATGCGCGCCGGAGAACCACTGACGGACGACGAGCGGTGGTCCTGGCTGGCGACGGTCCGCCGGGTGGCGCGGGCGGCCGGGCCTGCCGTCGTGGCGTGTTCGGGACTGGCCCGGCGCCACCGCGACGCGTTGCGCCTCATCGGGGACGTCCGCTTCGTATGGCTGCGTATCGACGAGGCCGACGTGCGCGCCCGGCTGGAGAGACGGCGGCACCACTTCGCCGGGCCCGAGCTCGCGTCGAGCCAGCTGGCGGCGTTCGAGCTGCCGGACGCCGACGAGCCCGACGTGCTCACCTTCGACGCCACGATCCCACCGAAGAGACTGCTCTCTGAGGTGCTGGCCGCCCTGGCGGAGCCCCCACGGCGGATCGAGCCGCTGGGGCGATGGGGTGGCCTCGACGCCGTGCTCGAAGGCGACGATCTCGACGCCATCGCCGACGCGATCGAGGAGTCGGTGGCCACCGACCGTCTGCGCCGGGTGCTGCTCGTGCCCGCCGGATCAGACCCGGGCGCCGTCGCGCGGCAGGCGACATCACGTGGCGGCTGCGGGATCGCCTCGAAAAGCGCGGCTGCGAGGTGGGGGTGCTGCCCGCCCTCGGCACCCATCGGGCCATGCAGGAGCGCGACGCCGCAGCTCCTGTTCGGCGGCCATCTGGAGGCCGACCATCTGCTCGTCCATGACTGGCGCCACGGCGTCACCGAGCTCGGGCGGGTGCACCCCGACGAGGTGGCGGCGCTGAGTGACGACCTGCTGCACGACGAGGTCGTCGTCGAGGTGGCGTCGACCCTCCTCGAGGGCTGGGACCTCGTCGTCTCCTTGGGCCAGGTGCTGCCGCACGAGGTGATCGGCATGGGCGGTTACACGAAGAACCTGGTCGTCGGTCTTGGCGGTCAGTCCTTCATCGGCGCCAGCCACCTGCTGGGGGCGCTCGTGGGCATCGAGACCCTCATCGGGGAAACCGCGACGCCCGTCCGCGACCTCGTCGACTCGGCCTTCGACCGCATGCTGGCTCCTCGCGTCGACGTCCTCTTCGTCCTGACCGTGGTCGAGCCGACCGACCAGGGCGACACGCTGCGCGCCGTCCTGACCGGGCGAGGCGGCACCGGCCGCAGCGGTGCGGCCGCTTTCGCCGACGCGGTGGCGATGGCGCAGCGCTGCAACATCACCACGGTCGACGAACCCTGGACCCGCGCCTCGGCCTGGCTCGATGCCGGCGAGTTCCGCTCCACCTGGCTCGGCAACAAGGCGATCTACCGCACCCGGCGGGCCCTGGCGACCGGCGCCGAGCTGGTCGTCCTCGCTCCGGGCGTCGAGCGGTTCGGGGAGGACCCCGCGATCGACACCCTGATCCGCCGCCACGGCTACCGAGGCACCGCGGCCGCCCTCGCCGCGGCCCAGGACGATCCCGAGCTCATGGCCTCGCCGGCGACGCTCGCGCACCTCATCCACGGGAGCAGCGAGGGCCGGTTCACCGTCACGTACTGCACCGACCCCGGTGCCGGCGGCCTCACCCCCGACGAACTCGAAGCCGTCGGGTACGGATGGCGGCCGTTGGCCGAAGAGTTGGAGCACCTCGGCGTCGACGGCACGACGCCGACCGGCCCGGCGGTAGACCGGGACGGCACACCCTTCGAGCACGTCGCCCAGCCCGCCCTCGGGCTGTGGATCGCCCGATAGTCCCGGTCAGACCGGTTCCCATGCCCGCCGAGCTGCGCGCCGGTCGTCTGCTCTTGCAGCTCGACGACCGCGGACGGCTCAGTGTCTCCGACAACGAACGAGGCGCGCTCCTCGGCCCCCTCGACGACAACCCGTCGGCCACCCTCCGCGGCGTCGGCGTCCAGCGCGTCGGCGCCGTGAGCCCGCGGCGCTCGCGGAGCGGGCCGACCCTCGGACCCGGCGGACCCGACGACGAGCTGGCGCCACCGACCGGAACCTGGGACATGGTCGAGCGAACCACGGAGATATACACGACAGACATACACACTCGACGCCACGCTCGTGACCTGACCGGGATCGTCCCTCACGCTGACCGCCCGAGCCGTCCGCGACGACGTCCTCGACCTCACGCTCGCACCCGACGGCACCACCACGATCGAGGCCCTCGGCGTCGCGTGGGCCTGCACCGCGGACGAGCGCTGGCTCGGCTTCGGCGAGCGCTCCGATGCGTTCCAGCGCGCCCAAGGCGACGTCGAGTGCTACGTCGGCGAGGGGCCGTACCAGCCCTACGAGTACCCGTTCCTCGAGGGCATCGTCCCGCCCTGGGGCATGCGCCAACGCCTCGACGCCACGTACTTCCCACTCCCCTGGCTGCTGTCCACCAACGGCTGGGGCCTGGCGCTCCATAACGACGAACTCAGCTACTTCCGCCTCCGACCGGACGGACGAGACCAGGTCGCCATCGAGGTCGAGGCCTCCACGCTCTCGCTGCGCCTCTACGGCGGCCCCACCCCGCTCGATGCGCTCGCCCGCTACACCGACGACGTCGGCCGCCAACCCGAGCCGCCGGCCCGCTGGGCCTTCGGCCCCTGGTACCAGACGGGCCACGCCAACCACGTCCCTCTCGAGGAGGAACGCCGTCAGGCCGAGGTGCTACGAGCCGCCGGCGTCCCCGTCTCGGCCGCCGAGACGCACTGCCGCCACCTCCCCCTCGGCGAGCACCGCGGCCACGAGGACGCCGAGCGCGCCCGCACCGAACTGCTCCACGGCTTTGGGCTCGCCGTGCTCTCGTACCTCAACCCGCTGCATCGGCATCGACTTCGCCGACGTCTTCAGCCCAGGCCGCAGCCGACGACGCGCTCCTGCGCCACGCCGACGGCTCTACCTACGTCTTCGAGGCCTACGTCGGCGGGCGCGAGCCCCCGCACACCCAGGAGACCCAGTTCGACTTCTTCATGCCCGCTGCGACCGATCGCTTCGCCGACGTCGCCGCCGAGCTCGTCGCCTCGGGCTACGACGGCTGGATGGAGGACTTCGGCGAGGACACGCCGCTCGACGCCTGCGACCCCGACGGCGTCCCCGCTCGGCACGGCCGGCCACAACGCCTACGCCACCGCCTTCCACCAAGCTGCGGCCGAGGCGGCCGGTCGGCTCGAAGCGCACACCGGCCGGCCGCTCGTCCGCTTCGTGCGCTCGGGCTTTACCGGGACCGCGCCCCACGTCCCCGTCGTCTGGGGCGGCGACCCGACGACCGGCTGGGGCTTCGACGGGCTCGCCTCATCCCTCATCGAGGGGCTCTCGATGGGGGCCAGCGGGATCGCCCTGTGGGGCTCGGACATCGGCGGCTTCCTCTCCTCGGAGCAACACCTGACCCCCGAGCTGCTGATCCGCTGGATCCAGTTCGGCGCCCTCAGCCCCTTGATGCGCACGAAGTCCTCGGGGATCGAGCTGCCGCCGTACCGCCGTCCCCAGGTGTGGGACGACGACGTGCTCCCCCACTTCCAACGCTGGTGCGCCTGGCACACGCAGCTCAACGACTACCTCCTCGCCGCGCACGACTACTACCGCAGGACCGGCCGGCCGATCATGTGCGCCATGGCGCTCGACGACCCCGACGGGCCGGCGGCCGACGCGCTCGACCAGTACTGGCTCGGCGCGCGACCTGCTCTGCGCACCGGTGCTCGATGACGGTGCCCGCGAGCGCACCGTCACTGTGCCCCACGACGGCATGATCGAGCTCTGGCGCGCCGTTGGCTACGACCCCGCCAGCCGCGCCCACACCCTCACCGGGGCCGGAACCTCTGCGGTGCGCAACAAAGGACAGGTGACCCTCGCCGCGCCACTTCGACGAGGCGCCGATCCTCTGCGCCCGGGACCGTACTGTGCCTCCTCCCTCCCGAGGTCGACACGCTGGCGCCGTACGGAGAATCGGTCCGACGCGTCGACGACATCACGGACCGGGTGGTGCTCGCCTTTCCCTCGGCGTCGTGGACCGGACCGCTCGGTCCCGGGCTCAGCGCCAAGAGCGTCGTCACCGACACCGCGTGGACCCTCGAGGTGGCCAAAGTCAACGACCGCCGTCTCCGCCTCGAGGCCGACCTCGGCCTTCTGCCCGGCGGCACGCCGGACGACGTCGACGTGCGGGGCGCCGCCGCATCACACCACTACGACCGGTCGACCGGCATGCTCCGCGCCGAACTCGGCCGGGAACCAGCTCGAGGTCAGCCGAGTCGGTTCAGCACGTTCCGCGTGATCTGCTCGATCTGGCGGTCCCGACCCGCCAGTCCGTGCGCCCAGTCCGTGGACCCCGACGTCACCACGGTCGCCCCCTCATCGTTCGTATACGCACCGAGCACGGCGTGGCCGTGGCGGATCCGCTCCATCGCCTCGGGCTCACGCGTCCCGAACACCCGTGCCGCGATGTACTCCAGCTCGCTCGGCTCGTCGGGCTTGGGCGGTCGGGGCGCCGTCTCGCGCGTGAAGTGCTGCGTCGGGCACGTGCCGAGGATCTCGAACGTCGACGGCGTGCCGTCCTCGCCCGTCGGATACGGCAGCCCGTCTCGATACGTGAAGACGCACCCGTCGCACTCGTAGCCCACGACCGTCGGGCCGACGCCGAGGACGTCGCCGTACCCGAGACCGGTCCCTTCGAACAGCCAGTGACCGGGCCGGTGCACCGTGTAGCCACCCAGGCCGGACGTCACGTTGCGCCCGATGCGGTGATAACCGCCCCGCGTGAACGAGACGCCGGTCATGTGGTTCTCGGGGCGGGCGACGACGACGTCGGACCAGAACGTCGTCACCTCCACCTCTCGGTCCGACCCGAACAACGGGTCGTCCTTGAAGAACCCCTTGTACCCGACCATCACGTCGTGGTCCTCTCCCTCGAGGCGCACCTGCCACAACGACGTGTTGCCCGAGAAGAAGGCGGCGTTCCCGCCCCGCGCGATGAACGCCTCGACGGTGTCACGCATCCCTTTGGACCAGTACTCGTCGTGGCCGACGGAGAGATACAGGTTCGCGTCGTCCAACAGCTCTGGAAACAGCTCCAGATCGGCATTGGTGCACACGCCGATCTCGAAGCCCTCGCGCTCCGCCCACTCCAAGAAGGGCAACTCCCAGTCGGGCCACCCGGCCGACCCGGCCCAGCCCGAGAGGTGGTTGATCTGGATGTAGCCGACATGCGCCGCGTTCTGCGGGTCGGGCGCGCCGGTCCCGGTGACACGACGCCCCTTGCCCGGCGGCTTGAAGAGGTACCCCGCCGTCATCGGCCGCTGCAGGGCGACCTGCGTGCCCCCGTTGTAGAGGTTCGTCCCGCCGAAGTCGTTGTAGGCGTGCCACGTGTTGGTTGCCAGCGCGAGCACGATCCGCGCCCCCCGAGCCGGAAGCACCACGAAGAAGGCGTAGTCGCGCCGGACCTTTTCGCCGACGTCGATCTCCATGACGACCTCGTAGTAGCCGGACGTCCACGCCGGGTCGACGTCCCACGTAAGCGAGGCGGGCCACCCGCACCCCGCCGACGAGGCGTTCTTGGGCGTCTCGTGCTCGTCGACCGCGACGGCGTCCACGCGCAACACGACCTCGCGCTGCCCGCCGACCCGGGCCACCTCCACGCGCACGGGTCGCCCGCCCGACGACGACATGTGCAGTCCGACCTGCTCCCCGGCCTGCGCCGACTGTGGCCAGCAGTACCCCGTCACGACTTCGCGTGCCATGCTCCGGACCATAACGGGGCCACCGGCCGCGCGCCCATCGCTTCCGCTTCGACCTCGCCCCCGTCGACGCTGAAGGCTTAAGTGTTGCCGGTGCTTCCGGAGTTCGAAAACCCCGTACTGCCAGTGCTGCCAGTGCTGCCAGTGCTGCCAGTGCTGCCAGTGCTGCCAGTGCTGCCGCTGTTGCTTCCAAGGCTCAGTCTCGGTCCTTTGGCCATCTGGGACGCGCTCAAATAAATGGTGCCACGGTGCGAGACGGTGATTCCGTAGCGCGGTAGACCTCCAGCACACTGACGGTGAACGTGTAGACGCAAGCCGAGAGCCCGAGGGACCGATTGGACAGGACCCGCGAGAGCGGGCTGTCATAACTGAGGGTGCTTGTCCCGATCACAGTCCCCGACGAGTTGGCCACGACGACCTGGGTGCCGTTGGTGACGTCGGAGTATCCCGTGTCGGTTGAGCAATTCCCGTCGTATCATCGACTTCCATCGTGCCGTGGGCGGTGATCGAGGCGGCTCCGCTATCCCGGCCGAGCGTTACACCTCGAGGACGATCCAACAGCGAGCTGCACCGACGATCGCCCGCCAAGGTCGCCACACCAGGTCGCGTGTGGTCGACAAGGTACGGCGGCGGTATTGGAACTGGGGGTGCAGCGAACTGACCACTCGTCCGACCGGCGCCCCGGGTGGCGCGACCCCGGCTGGACCGGGCCCCTGCGCGCCCAGCCGCGCAACTCCACCGGTCGAGCAGTAAGCACCATGGCCCTCGGTCGGATGCCCGTTAGGGCATGCCATTGGACTCAGCGTGACGCCGGGCGCATACCACTTGCCATCAGCCGCCAACCACCATCCGGGACCTTGCGAGACATCACTCACGGCAGCACCTGGCACCCCTACGACTCACCAACCGACACACCGCCTGGCGCTGTGCCTCGTTGCTCGCCGAGTATCAAACGAGATCCCACCTGCATCTGTCTGGGGTGACGAACGTCCCTAACCGCGGCGTCGGGTTTCGCCGCCTCGGCGCGCTCGCAGAAGAGCCCGTCAAAATCCCCCCAGGGCTACCGTCTCGATATGGCAACTCACGAAGTCACCGTGGATCTGCCGACCCGCATGGTCCTCCACTCGGATGTGACGTTCGTCGTGTGGAGCGATGAAGCGAAGCTCGGCGAGCTCCAGATAAGCAAGGGGTCCATCGACTGGCTCCCCGGCAATGGTCGGACCCGCTACCGCATGCGGTGGGAGAAGTTCGACGAGGTCATGATCAGTGACGGCAGGAAAAGACCACGCTGAGACGCGGAACGTCGCAATGACTTAGAAGAATTCCGCCTCCGGGTGCGCGAACGACCGCGGCGCCCCGCCGCGTGAACTGGTGCGCCGTCTCCTCCGCGTAACCACCGCCGGAACAGCACCACCCCGCCCGGCGGCGCCGGCGGCGCAATGGCGAGGAACGCACTCGGATCCTCGAGCATCCGCGAGAGCTCACCGAGGTCGCGCATGGCCTCCACCGTGGTCTCCACCTCGAGATCGAAACTCGCCCGTTCCCTCGGACGACGCCCACAACGCCGCGTGCCGCCCCGCCAGCCGGTCCGCCGCCGTCGACAACAGCAGCTCGTACAACCGCCCGACCGCGCCCTCCTCGGGCGGCACCGGGCCGTGCTCGAGCTGGATAGCCCGCACGACGTCCTCCACCTGCACCCCGCTCTCGACGGCGGTCATCGTCGGGAGATCGACGAACCGCAGCGTCACGCCACCCCGCACCAACAGCTCGTACTCGAGTTGGAGCAGCGGCTCCGTCGGCCCCGCCTGCCCGCGGATCAGCTCCGCCCACACGGTCTTCGTCCTCTGCGTGGAGTCCACGCCCCAGCGGGCGGCGAGCTCGCTTACCACCCGGAGTCCGCGGCCACTCTCCCCGAGCGACAACGCCACCGACGCGCCGCCCCGGTCGGGCGCCATGTGCGGAAGCACCGCCGGACATTGGTCCGTCACCTCGATACGGACACCCTTTTCGATGGGCCGCAGCGCCAACACGACGTCCTGCTGCGCGTGCAGCACGGCGTTCGTCACGAGCTCCGTCGTGACCAGGGCGGCGTCGTAGTCCATCGGCCCAAGCTGCCAGCGCTCGACGAGCGGTCCGACGAAGGCCCGGCTCAAGGCGCTGGCCTGTTGGGTCGGAGGCAGTCGCAGGACCCGGCCCACCTCGGACGTCGACGACTCGGCGGTTGCGGCCGGGGGCGTCACCGGCCCCTCCCCGGCGGGCAGCCCCGCCTTCCACTGCGTGTCATCAATGCCCTTCCCGCCCGCGAGATCAACAGAAGCATGATGCCCAACTCCTGTCGCATCAAACGCATCCCGCCAGGTCAGAGAGTGTGGAGGCACCGCCCGCCGCCCGCCGGAACCGCCCCGGCGGCCCTCGAACCTCCCCACCAGCCAAGCCGGGTTGGTCCGCCCGCGGCGGCGTAGACCACAATCCCAACCTGACGCGGCCGTCAGGGGAGGTGACATGGCGCAGAGGCAGGACGTCGCAGCAGACGAGGCGGACATCGATGCGTTCCGCACCGACCTCCGGGCGTGGCTGGCCGCAGCACCTCACCCCCGATGTCGCCGAAGCGGGCGAGCGCAGCATGGAAAGGGACGACCTCGAGCTCCTTCGGGCCTGGAACCGGACGCTCGCCGACGGCGGGTGGGCGGCGCCGGCCTGGCCGGTCGAGTTCGGCGGGCGTGGCGCCGGCGTCGCCGAGCAGCTCGCCTATCTCGAGGAGATGAACCGGGCACGGGCGCCGGGACCCGTGAACGTCATCGGGGTCTCCAACATCGCCCCCGCCATCATGCAGTTCGGGACCCCCGAGCAGAAGCAGCGTCACCTCACCCCCATGCTGCGGGGCGACGAGATCTGGTCGCAGGGCATGTCCGAGCCCGACGCCGGCTCCGACCTGGCCTCACTGCGCACCGCCGCCGTCGAAGACGGCGACGACTTCGTCCTCAACGGGCAGAAGACGTGGAACTCGCTCGGTCACCACGCCGACTGGTGCCAGCTGTATGTGCGCACGGACCCCACGGTGAAGAAGCACGCCGGCATCACGTGCTTCCTCGTCGATATGCGCACGCCCGGGATTGAAGCGCGCCCGCTCACCACCATGACGGGCGGCCACTCCTTTGCCGAGCTCTTCTTCACCGACGCCCGCATCCCGCGCTCGGCCATGCTCGGGCCGCTGCACGGCGGCTGGACCGTCGCCATGACCACGCTCAGCTTCGAGCGCGCCGGCGTCGCCCGCCTCCACCTCTCCTTGGCCCGCCGACTCGATGACCTGCTCGCCGACCCGCGGGCCGCCGCCGGACGCAAGGACCCGCTCCTACGGGAGCGTCTGGCCCGGATCTATTCGTCGATCCGGGCCATGCGCCACCTGACCGAGCGCTCGCTCGCCGACTCCTCGGAGGGCGCCGGCGCCTTGGGCAGCCTGGCCAAGTTGTCGTGGGCCTATTGCGACCAGGAGCTCGGCACCCTCGCGGTCGACCTCATCGGGCTCGATGCCCTGGGAGGACAAGACCCCTGGGCCGAGAACTTCCTGGCCGTGCGGCAGGCCTCGATCGCCGGTGGCACCACCGAGATCAACAAGAACATCGTCGGCGAGCACGTGTTGGGCCTTCCTCGCTAGCGCCCGCCCCATCGCCCTGAGCTTCTCGCCGCCGACTCCTTCAGGTCGTGCAGTCGTTTCCGTTGGTCGGCCAGGCGCCGGACGTGCCGCTTTCCAACTGCCGCCCAACAAAATCGGGCCGAAGAAACGCCGGAAATCTGCGGGGTAACCTGGTGCGTCTCACTTGGCGAATTGCTTCAGCGATGAGGACTCCGTGTGCGCGGACACAAACTCAATAGACACTGAGCCCGCCGGGTACTGGCCCGGACCGGTTCGGCGAGGGTTGCTGCGGACCATAGGGATCGACATTCGTCACCTCCGCACTGCGCGCAGCGCGCTGCCGTATCTGGTGGCTGGCTTCGCGATGTGCTTCTACCTCCCGTACGGGACATGGGCGATCTCGCACGCCCTGGGCCTGGCGAACGGTGGGTCGGGGCGAGTCAGCTGGTGGATGGTGATCGGCGCGTTCTGCGTCACCGGGGTGATCATCGGCTTCGACGCGCTGATCATCAGTTACGTCGCGGTCAACACCAAGGACCTGGACGACAGTGAGGCTCCACCGATCGGGAAGCTGAGCCGGGCGATGATCGCCCTGCGCCTCGTCATTGCCGTCGTGATGGTCGCCGTCTTCACGATTCCGACGCTGCTGTTCTTCTTCCAGCGTGAGACGACCGCCGACCTGGCGGCGCAGAACCAACGGGCCATTGCGACCTACATTGCCCACGGTCCGCCGGCGCAGCTTCAAACACAGATCAATCAGCTGACCAGCCAGGAATCATCCGACCCCAACTCGGTGCTTGCGTTGGAAAACAAGGCGAGCGCGCTCGATCAAGAGAGTGCTTCTGACTATCAGCTTGCACTCCAGGATTCCGAGGGAAACGGGGTGACGCATCTCACCGGTTGTCCGGTGGGCGGCACGTGCTGGACCTTGCAGCAGAAGTCGCAGCAGGAAGCGTCCGAAGCGAAGTCGCTCAGACAGCAGGCGGCCAGTCTGCAAACCGGTCAGAAGACCCAACTCTCGAGTGACGCTGCCCAAGTCGCCACGCTGACGCAGAGACGCAACAGCGATATTCAGTCGTTCAGCCAGGCGCAGAGCAACAACACCGGACTGGGAGAGCGGACGAAGTCGCTCGTTTCGCTTATCGCCCATGACCCGTACGGCATCGGGCTGGCGGCGGCCATCATTCTCGCCGTCGCCACCCTGTTGGAGCTGGCCGTCCTCGGCATCAAGATCACGGCCAGTCGGAACTCTGAATACGAGTTGTCGGTTGCCCGAGAAGCGCGCCGAGCGATAAAGACGGAGACCGAGTTGGACTCGGCGGCGGATGCCATTTCCAGCGAGGCGATTGCGGCGGTGCGGGTCGACTCCGATCTGCGCGATGCGGTCTTCCGCAACCGCCGCCACCAGCTCGAGCGCATGCTGCTGGCCCGCATGGGGCCAATCGCGGCCCCGACCACGCCCGGTCGTCTCCCGGCGGAGCCGGCCCAGCAGCCGATCGAGCCCCTCGATCATCCAGTGGCTGCGCCCGTCGAGCAATTGACGCTCGCGGATCCGCTCGACGACGGATCCGTAGAGCAGCCCGCGCTCGGAAATCACCCCGACAACGTGGCCGTCGAGCGGCCCGGACCCGTGGCCCCGTTCCGTGTTGGATCCTCGACCCAAACGAGCCCACTCAGGACTCAGGTCGACACAGGAGCCGTGACGACACCGACCGCGCACGGAGATCCATCCGTTCCGCGGTCCGTCGCGACCCGAGCCTCCCTCGGCCTTCCACCACTCATGACGGCGCGCATGCCCGGTTGGTCGAACGCCGGTCGAGTCACCGCGGTGGTCGTGATGCTCGGCGTCGGATTGGCCGTGCTGATCTGGGGCTTCGGCTGACGCCACGCGCGGTGCCAGCGGCGACCTGACCAGTGCAGCCGCTTGTTCGCGGCGATTGTTGGGCGGCCCGCAGCCTCTTCTCAAGCTTTCTCAGATAAATCTTAGAAATCCCGCCAGAGTCGGCCCCCCCCCTTTTTACCGGGCACACCCGTTCTCTAAAGTATTCTCAGGACTAATTTAGAAAGCCAAGAAAGGGCAGGAAGGGGGGCCGGGTGAACAAGCGGGAGAACCCCTACACCCCCGGCGCCGGCCGCAAGCCCCGGACGCTGGCCGGGCGTGACGAGGACGTCGAGGCCTTCCAGTCCCTC
>CAWAPU010000003.1:0-11879 GCA_963783995.1 uncultured Acidimicrobiaceae bacterium | reverse complement strand
TCGTCGCGTCGGCGGTCCGGGCGAAGGTGGACGAGGCGGCCGATCTGCTGATCAAGGACGCCGGGCTCGAGCGGGTCGACGTGCCGATCGCTCTGCCCCGGGGCGGCTTGGAGTGGGCGCTCGCCGGAACGGCCAGCCTGCTCGTCGGCCTCGGCGACCTCTACCCCGCCTGCGAGTCCGAGCTCACGCCCGAGATCATGCTGGCGGCCAACATCGCCACCAACCACTTCAACGTGGACACGGCGAAGAACATCGAGGCGTTCCGCCGACAGATCATTGTGCAGATGGCCGAGCTCTTCGAGCAGGTCGACTTCATCATCTGCGCCACCAACCCCGACGTGGCGTTCGGCGCCCAGGGGCCGATGCCGACGACCATCGACGGCGTGGACCTGGTCTCCGAGTACGGATTCGAGGCGGCGGTCGGCAACAACGGCGCACTGACGATCCCGGCCAACACCACCGGGCACCCGGCGGTCGCCATCCCGATCGGCCTGGTCGACGGGCTCCCGGTGTCGATGCAGGTCATCGGCCGGCGGCACGCCGAACAACTGCTGCTCGACCTGGCGCACGTGGTCGAGCGCGAGCGCCCGTGGCCACTCGTCGCGCCGGGAGCGCCGATCTGAGCCGCCGGTTGGTGGTGGACCGGCGTCCTCCGGCCCAGCGCATCGACGGTGCGAGCCACCGCATCACACCATTTGCACAATTCGTTGTGATTTTGGAGGCGGTTCGGCCTTTCCCGTGAGCTCGTCGCGATCGCGGGGATCACGTCGTCGCGGCGGCCGGTCGACCGGTCGCGTCCGACGCCACATGGGGGCTGGTCGACGGGCCGGATCAGTTCGCCGGCATGCGTCTGGCCTTGAGTTTTGTTGTTCCGTTGTCTCTTCGCTGTGACTTTCGGTACCTGCGGAAAAACAACCGTTTGTCCTAGCCTGTCTTGAGAAATGGCGGAAGAGATGCTCTTCACCGTCGCTGGATCCGTCGCGATGCCGGCGCAGATGATCTCGCTGGAAGAGGCGGGCCTGGAGCAGCGCGCCGATTTGCAGGAGTGGGTGCTGTCGAACCCCGCCATCCTCGGGCCGGCGGTCAAGGTCATCACCTTCGAGTTCGATGGCGTTCCCACCAGCGGTGGCGCACCCGCGACCGCGTCTCGGTGCTCGGGCTCGGCGCCGACGGCCGCCTGGTCGTCGCCGAGCTCAAGAGCAGCCGATCGGCCGACACCGAGGTCACGGCCATCAAGTACGCCGCCTCGGTCAGCCGCATGCTGCCCGAGACGCTGGCCGACCACTTCGCCCGCTTCCAGTCCCGCCGCCACACCCCGATGAGCCCGGACGAGGCGTTGGCCGAGCTGCAGGCGCATGCACCCGACCTCTCGCCGGGATCGCTGCGCCGGCCCCGCATCGTCCTCCTGGCCCGTGACTTCTCGGCCGTCGTGACCGCCAGCGTGGTCTGGCTCAGCGAAATGGGCCTCGACATCGCGCTGGTCCAGATCAGCGCCTTCCGGTCCTACGTCTACGGGCAGCAGGGCGCCAGCAACGTGCCGATGATCTCGGTCAGCCAGATCTATCCCGTGCGCGAGGTCGAGGACTTCACCATCAGCCCGGAGCGCCAGCTGGCCAAGGAGACGGCCGAGGCCAAGCGCCGGGTGCAGGACGCCGCACTGGTGCGGCGGCTCATCGCGACGGAGTCGGTCGCGGACGGGACCATCTTCACCCTCAGCCCGCGCACCGACCTCAGCTTCGACATGCGCAGCCAGCTCGAGGAGTGGCTCGACAGGGATCCCGCCCGCCGCACCGCCCACTGGCAGAACAACCTGCAACGCGTCGCTCATCTGGGACGTCGACAAGGCGGCCTACACGCCCGCCGGACTGGTCCGTCACATCATTGAGCAGGCCACCGGCATCACCGGGAACTACGCCGGCACGCAGTGGTGGCGCGACCCGACCGGCTGGAACATGGCCGAGTTGGCGGGACCGCTCGGCGGTGGCAAGGGCGCCATGTACCGCGAGTACTGGTCGCGCTGGCTCGACAAGGTCCGCGTCCGCCACCCGCAGTGGACGCAGATGACGACCCTGCCCGCGCTGAACTTCATCACGCTCCCCTCCCCCGTGCCCGGCACCCACTACGGCTTGAGCTTCGTGGCCGGCGGGCGCCTGCGCTCGGACTTCTACATCGACCTCGGGACCCCCGAGGCCAGCGCGGCGCAATTCGACGCGCTGCAGCTGCAGCAGGAGCTCGTGGAGTCGTTCTACGGCGCGCCGCTGTCGTGGGAGCGCCTGCCCGACCGCTCGTCGTTCCGCGTGGCCGACTACAGCGAGGGCGACATCACCCAGGTCGACGAGTACGCCTTCTTCATCGACTGGATGATCGACGCCCAGGAGCGCATGCGGCGGGCCATCAACGGAGTCCTGCCGACCGGCGAGCCGCCCGACGACGAGGAGTTCGACCGGCGCTGACCCCTTCTCGTGGGTGGGGTCAACGCCGGCCGGGTTCTCACGTCGTCTTCAGCTTCCACACCGCCAGCGGCGCGAACACCACCACCAGCCCGGCCGTCCACAAGAGCGAGGGCACCAGGTAGTACGACACGGAGTGCCCGAGCAGCTGCTCGGCCTCCGGGCCGCCGGTGAGCGACCCGCACCGTGTTGACCATCTGCGTCATGGGCTGGTTGTTGGCGAAGGCCTGCATCCAGCCCGGCATGGTCGACACCGGCACATAGGCCGACGAGACGAAGCTGAGCGGGAAGACCAGGAACGAGAGACCCTGCGCCGCCTGGGGGCTGCCGGAGGCGAGGCCCAGGGCGATGAACAGCCAGACGAAGGCGAAGCCGTAGAGGATGGTCAGGCCGAACGCCGCCACCGCGTCGACGGTCGTGCCGCTGACGCGGAAGCCGACGGCGAAGCCGGCCGCCGTCATGACGACCACGCCCCACGCCACGAGCGCGGTGTCGGCGCCCACCCGCCCCGAGACGATGGAGAGCAGCCGGATGGGCAGGCTGCGCAACCGGTCGAAGAGCCCGCCCTCCTTGTCGTCCGCCACGCCGCTGGCCGCGCTCATGCCCTGGAACAGCACGCCGGTGACGACGAAGCCCGGGCACCAGGAAGTCCACGTAGGAGAGGTCCCCCGTGTGACTGACCGCACCGCCGAAGACGTAGCGGAAGATGAGCAGGAAGAGCAGCCCCTGCGCGGTGCCGGCGATCAGCAGGGCCGGTGAGCGGATGAACTTCTTGAGCGTGCGGGCCGCCACCTGGCCGGTGGCGACGAGATACGACGCGCCCTGGTTGGTGACGGCATCGGTCGGTCGGGACTGGCGCGGTGGATCGAGGGTGATGGTCATGCTGCGTCCTCCTTGGGAGTGGTCGGGTCGGTCGTGGTGTGCCCGGTGAGGGCGAGGAACACTTCGTCGAGGGTGGGGCGGCGCAGCGCGATGTCCTCCACCGGCACCTCGGCGTCGTCGAGGGCGCGCGACGACGATGGGCAGGAGCTTCGAGCCGCCCGGCGCGGCCAGCGAGCACCGGCGCGTCGACGGATCGGTCGACGGCTCGGCCATCCCGAGCGACGCCAGCACCTCGGCCGCCCGCTGCATGGTGGGGACGTCGATGGTGTGCAGCTCGACCATGTCGGCGCCGACGCGGGACTTGAGCTCGCTCGGCGTGCCCTGGGCGATGACACGACCGCCGTCGATGATGACGATGGTGGTGGCGAGGTGGTCGGCCTCATCGAGATACTGCGTCGTCAACACGATGTCGGTCCCGCTCGCGCTCATGGCGTGCACGGCGTCCCACACCTCGTTGCGGCTGACGGGGTCGAGGCCCGTCGTCGGCTCGTCGAGCAGGAGCAGCCGGGGCGAGCCGACCAGGCTCGCCCCCAGGTCGAGCCGCCGTCGCATCCCGCCGGAATAGGTCTTGGCGCGGCGGTCGGCGGCCTCCACCAGATCCATCTGCTCCAGGATCCGCGTGGCGGACGCGACGGCCTGGGCGCGGCCCTGGCCGTAGAGGCGGGCCACCATGACGAGGTTCTCGCGGCCCGTCATCATCTCCTCGACGGCGGCGGACTGGCCGGCCAGGCCGATCATGCGCCGCACCGCCATCGGGCTCGCGCACGACGTCGTGGCCGTTGACGACGAGCGTGCCGTGGTCGGGCGCGATGAGCGTGGCCACCATGCGGATGAAGGTGGTCTTGCCGGCGCCGTTGGGCCCGAGGATGGCCACCGGCTCTCCGGCCGGCAGGGTGAGGGTCAGCTCGGAGAGGGCCTGGACCTTCCCGAATTTCTTGCTGAGGCCGTCGGCCTCTATGAGCGCGTGCATGCGCGCCTCCTTTCGTGGGTTGTCGTCCACGGAGGTCGCCTACGCTTTCGAGTGCTGCCTCGGGCGAAGGTCCCTCGTGGATCGGGCTCGTGGTCGTACCGGCCCGGGGTCGCGTGGTGCTACACGCGGCCCCGGGTCATTTCTCTGGGGTGTCATTCCTTGGGGAGGTCGAAGGTGAAGTGCACCTCCTCGGGGTTGAAGTCCTCGGTCTGGAAGAGGCGCCACAGCTCGAGGCCCTCGAGCGTGCCGTTCTCCATCTCCTCGACGAGCGCCCGGACGAAGGCGTAGCTCGGCGCTGAGCGTGCGCTCCTCGTACTCGGACTCGAGCTCGAAGATCCGGGGCAGGCCGGCGTCCGTTGCGGCCTGCATGGCGCCGCGCATGGCGGCGAGCTTCATGGTCAGGGCCTCGGCGCGGTGGCGGAGCGCGGCAAGGGCGTCGTCGGGATCGAGCGCGGGGAGGAAGGACAGGCCGGCCATGAAGGCCGGGTACTCCTTGTTGGGGGTGCCGATGAGCTCGGTGAGCCAGTCGGTCATTTCGAGCGAGCCCTCGTCGGTGATCTCGTAGATGGTCCGCTGGGGGCGCTTGCCCTCCCGCACGGTGCCGGTGGCCTTGATGAAGCCCTTCTTCTCCAGGGACTCGACGACGGCGTAGAGGGAGCCGTAGTTGAGGCGGACGCTCTGCTCCTTGGCCCGGGTCCGCAGCGTCTGCGCCACCTCGTAGGGGTGCATGGGCTTCTCGTACAGGCAGACGAGGACGGCCAGGGCGAGGGGATTGGAGCGGGACCATCTCGGCGGCATGGTCAGTCAGTATATTCGATTCAGAGTAATCTGTAAAGAGTGCTCTGACAGGAGGACCCGCGTTCGGGTCGGCGTCCGGGCCTGTGGCTACACCTCCAGAGGCGGCAGACCCACCATCTCCCGGAACTCGGCCGTGGTGTTCACCTTGGGGAAGGGAGCCTCGGGGACGGGCAGCCCGAGCCGGTCGCAGATGGGGTCCCAGCCGTCGGCAGCCGTCCATTCGAGCAGGCGCTCCTCGGGGATGCCCGCCCGCACCGCTTCGTTGTGCCGGTCGAAGGCGGTAACCATGGCGTCGTGGTCCTCGACCCGGTCGTCGAACCGCTGGGCGAAGAGGCGCATCATCGCCGCCATCCACTCGTCGCCCTGCTCCATCCTCATCTTCATGCCGCCGAAAATCGTGTTGGAGCAGCTGCGTGAACCACTGGTCGGGATCACGGACCGAGAGGATGACCAGCGCGTCGGGATTCGCCGCGGCGAGCTCGGGCCAGAAGCTGCCCCCCGGCCAGTCCACCTCGGCCGTGTAGTCCTTCATCAAGGCGCACCAATCGACCGGCCGTCCGTCGATGGCGTCGATCCACATCGGGACCTCCTCCGGGTGGCCGAACACCTCGGTCATGTGGTGACACGTCCCGCCCAGGAGTTGCTCCAAGGCAATTTTCAGTGAATGGGTGCCTGTGCGGCCCACGCCCGCTCCGACGACCTTCAACATCGCACCCTCCCCGGTTGCCGTCGTCGATGGCCGAACGCTAGCGCCTGTTTCGGCGTCAGCGCGCACTGCGGTTGCAGGTCCAGGCCGAGGCCCGCGATCGGCGCTCGATTCGCTGCGCCGGCACGGCCGAGCCACCGGCGGTCATTGGGCCTAATCTGCCCCTCGTGGCCCCGACGATCCTCCACGTCGCACCCCATCCCGACGACGAGGCGGTGGGCTGCCCGGGCGCCCTGCTCCACCTGCACGACCGGGGCTGGACCGTGGTCAGCGTCGTCGCCAGCCTGGGCTTTTCGGGCCAGTGGGAGCGGCGCCGGGCCGAGGCGGAGGAGGCGGCGGGCCGGGCCGGCTTCGTGCCCGTCTTCCTGGACCCGCCCCTCAACCTCGACCTCGACGGGGACCTGGCCCTGGCCACCCGCCGCGTCGCCGACCGAGCTCCCGGCCATCGTCGAGGAGCACGACGCCTCCATCGTGGTGTCGCCCTCGCCGCACGACGTGCATCACGCCCACGAGGCCGTCGGCCGGGGCGTGCAGCGGGCCATGGCCGCCCTGCCCCCGACGGTGCGCTGGTGGATGTGGGGCGTGTGGGGCGACCTGCCGGCGCCGAACGTCTACTACGGCTACGACGCGGCGGTGCTGGACCGGGCCCTGCACATCCTCGACGCCTACGCGGGCGAGCTCGAGCGCAACGACTACCGGCCCTTCCTGTCGGGACGGGCGGCGGCCAACGCCGTCATGGGCTCCGAGCGCGTCTTCGGCTTCGGCTCCCCCGCCGCCAGCACCCGTCCCTACGCCGACCTCGTGACCGAGGTCCGGCTCGTCGACGGCCGCTTCATGGCGTCCGAGCCGCACCATCTCGACCAGGGCCCCGAGCCTGCCGCGTCGTACGCACGTCGACCTGACGCCGTGGCTCGACTCGCCGACCGTCCACGAGATGGTGGGCTACATCCGCGAGGTCCGGGACGAGCCGGCGCCGTGAACGGGTCCGCGCTGGTGAGTGTGGTTCCGTGCCGCTGAAGTTCGACGCCATGCTGCCGGCGCAGCCGTTGCGCCAGGCGGCGGAGATCGGGCGACGGGCCGCGGCCGCCGGGCTGTCCGGCCTGGTCGTCACCGAGGCGGGACGCACGGCGTACCTCACCTGCGGCGCCATCGCGACGGCGGCCGACATCGACGTCCTGACGGGGATCGCCGTGGCCTTCCCGCGCAGCCCCATGGTCACCGCGGCCACGGCGTGGGAGCTGGCCGAGGCGAGCGGCGGCCGCTTCCGCCTGGGGCTGGGGTCGCAGGTGCGGGCCCACATCGAGCGCCGCTACGGCGCGGCGTTCGAGCACCCGGGTCCGCGCCTGCGCGAGTACGTCCTCGCCGTGAAGCAGATCTTCGAGTCCTTCCGCAGCGGCGCGCCGCTGGCGGTGGAGGGCGAGTTCTACAACCTGTCGCTGCTGCCGCCCATGTGGGCGCCCGGCGCCATCGACTGCGCCGACCCGCCGGTCGACATCGCCGCCGTCAGCCCGTGGATGCTCCGCATGGCCGGCGAGGTGGCGGACGGCGTCCACGTGCACCCGCTGAACACGCCGACCTACCTGCGCGAGACCCTGCTGCCCAACCTGGAGGCCGGTGCCGCCCGCTCCGGACGCCGGGTCGAGGACCTCGAGATCATCGTCCCGGCCTTCCTGGTGGTCGGCGACACCGGGAACGAGCGCGCCGCGTGGCGCGAGCGGGCGCGCGTGCAGGTGGCGTTCTACGGGTCGACGCCCAACTACGCGTTCATCTTCGAGCAGCTCGACCGGGAGGACATGACCGACCTGCTGCGCGAGCGCCAACGGGCGGGCGACGTCGCGGGGATGGCGGCGGAGATCGACGACGACCTCCTGGAGAACTTCATCACCGAGGGCACGTGGGACGACATCGCCGACAAAATCGTGGCCAAGTACGGCGGCATCGCGACGAGGGTCGTCAGCTACTTCACGGGAATGGACGTCGTCCAGAATCCCGACACGTTCGAGCGCTGGGGCGCCCTGGCCCGACGGGTACGGGACTCCTCGTAGCGCGCTTTACCTGCGGCGGCGGAACAGCTTGCGCCGGGCGGCCGGCTCGGGCTCGTCGGGTTCCTCGGCGGCCAGGGCCGCGTCGAGCTCGGCGAACGCCCCATCTTCGTCGGTGTCGGCCGCGCCGCCCGCGTCGGTGCGTCCGGCGACCTCGTCGTGCGTCACGTCCTGGTCGCCGTCGACGACCTCGTCGTCCTCGTCCTCGTCGCCGTAGAGATCGAGGATCGTCGTCGTCGTCCACGACGGGTTCCGCACGGGGCACAGCCGACGCAGCCGGCGCGAGCCGAGGAGCCTCCCGGTCCGGGCACCCTCGGTGCGTTCGAAGAGCGACGACAGCCGGTCCTCGACGGCGTCGATGTCGGCGGTGGCGGCGGAGAGGGCCCGGTGCAGGTGGGGGACGTGCTCGGGGACATGGAGCGAACCGGCTTTCCCGGCCGGCCGCACCCGGTCGGTCCAGGCCGACCCGCTCCAGTAGCGCTCCTGATCTTCACGCTCGGGGTCCGGCTTCCACCCTGGGGCGTTGGCCATCGTCTTCCCTCCGCTCCCCTCGGATCCCCCGCGAAATCCCATGCTAAGTGCGCACCTCAGAGGCGGTACCGCGGGCAGGACCGCCGCACCGGCAGCCCGCGCTCGATGCGGAGCACAGGACCAGGGCAGAATAGGATCGCCCTTCGTCCTCCCGGGAGCCCCGGAGTGACAACGGAACGACAACAACGAACCAAGGAAGGACTGCGGTGGCTATCCAATTGAAGGCAGGAGTGAGGCTGCGCAGTGCGACCGATGCCTGCGAGGTCGTCGTGGTGAAGGCGCCCGCCGATCCGGTCGACCTGCGCTGCGGAGGCCACCCCTTCCTCCCCGCCGACGCCGCGCCCGCGTCCGAGAGCATCGTGGCTGGGTTCGACGGCGGCACCCAGTTGGGCAAGCGCTACAGCGATGACGAGCTCGGCCTGGAGCTCCTGTGCACCAAGGCCGGTGAGGGCTCCATCTCGGTCGGCGAGACGATCCTGGCCGTCAAGGGCGCCAAGCCGCTGCCTGCCTCGGACTGACCGTCCGAGAAGACAGAGGGAAAGGGACGCCGTCGTGAACATCGCCATGCTGCTCGAAATGGCGGCCGAGGGTGACCCCGAGCGCATCGTCCTCGGCTCCCATGACGGTGGGATCACCGCCTCGGACCTCCTCGAGCGTTCCCGGCGGGCTGCCATCTACTTCGAGAAGACCGGCGCCGAAGTCGTCGGGTACTTCGGGCTGAACACGGACACGCTGCCGGTGGCGCTCTTCGGTGCGGCGCTGGCCGGCATCCCGTTCGCGCCGCTCAACTACCGCGCCCCCGACGAGCAGCTGCGCGGCATCCTCGGCCGCGTCGCCGGCGGCGATCATGATCGCCGACGACGAGGAGGTGGAGCGCCTCGACGCCATCGGTGCCGGACACATCATCACCAAGGCTGAGTTCGCCGCGGCCATCGCCGAGCCGCTCACCGGCGAGCATCCCTTCGTCGACCCCGAGGAGATCGCCGTGCTGCTCTTCACGAGCGGCACGACGTCGGAGCCCAAGGCGGCGATCCTGCGCCACCGGCATCTCGTCTCCTACATCATCTCGAGCGTCGAGTTCCTCGGCTGCGAGCCGACCGAGGCGCAGCTGATCTGCGTGCCCTCGTACCACATCGCCGGCATCGCGGCCGTGCTTGAGCTCGCTCTACGCCGGGCGTCGCATCATGTACCTGCCGGCCTTCGAGGCCACCGCATGGGTGCAGCTCGCCGCCGACGAGCACATCACCCACGCCATGGTGGTGCCGACCATGCTGGGCCGGATCCTCAACGCGCTCGAAGAGGGCGGCGTCGAGCTGCCCGCCCTGCGCCACCTCTCCTACGGCGGCGGGCGCATGCCGCTCGAGCTCGTCGAGCGCACGCTGACCGACATGCCCCACATCGACCTGGTCAACGCCTACGGGCTGACCGAGACCAGTTCCACCATCGCCATGCTCACCCCTGACGAGCACCGCGAGGCCTTCGCCAGCGACGACCCGGCCATCCGGGCGCGGCTGGGTTCGGTCGGGCGACCCCTCCCGTCCCTCGAGGTGGAGGTGCGCGACATCGACGAGGCGGCCCTCCCACCGGGCGAGAAGGGCGAGATCTGGGTGCGCGGCGAGCAGGTGGCCGGCGAGTACGTGGGGCAGACCACGCTCACCGAGGACGGCTGGTTCCGCACCCGGGACGCCGGCTGGTTCGACGTGCACGGCTTCCTCTACGTCGACGGCCGGCTCGACGATGTGATCGTGCGAGGGTCCGAGAACCTCTCGCCGGGCGAGATCGAAGAAGTGCTCATGGCGCACGCCGCCGTCGCCGAGGCAGCGGTCATCGGCATCCCCGACGCCGAGTGGGGCGAGGCGGTGGCGGCCGTCGTCGTCCTTCACGTGGGCGGCGAGGCCTCCGAGGCCGAGCTGCAGGTCTGGGTCAGGGAGCGGTTGCGCTCCACCAAAATGCCGGCCGTCGTCGCCTTCCGCGACGAGCTGCCCTACTCGCCGACGGGGAAGCTCCTGCGGCGGGTGTTGCGGGACGAGCTGTCCGGCTCGGGACCAGCGTAGGGCCCGGTTCGCCGGCGCCAGCGGTCAGTCCACCTGCTGGAAGTCACCCTCGTAGTCGTCCTCGAGGACCGAGATGATGCCCTCCCGGCCGCCGCTGGGCGCCACGGCCGTCTCACCCATGGCGTCGTGCAACACGACCCGGTCGCGTCCCTCGTGCTTGGCCTGCAGCAGAGCGTCGTCCGCCCGCCGCAGAATCGTCGCCAGCTCCTCGCCGGGCTCGCATTCGGTGACGCCGAAGCTGACGGTGAACTTGGGCAGCCCGCCGACGGTGATGGCGGCATCGAGCTGGGTCCGCACCGTGTTCAGCGCCCGCGCCGCATCGACGGCGGAGCAATCCGGGAAGGCGATGGCGAACTCCTCGCCGCCGTAGCGCGACGCCACGTCGCTGGTGCGCAGCGAGTCACGCAGCACACGGGTGAAGAGCCGCAGGGCCCGGTCCCCGGTCTCGTGTCCGTAGGTGTCGTTGAGGACCTTGAAGTGGTCGAGGTCGGCCATGGCCATCGCCACCGGATACAGGTGGGCCGGGATCGCGTGCGACCCGCTCCGAGAAGGACCGCCGGTTGAGCAGTCCGGTGAGCGTGTCGGTCGAGGCCTGCAACTGGGTCTCGGCCATGACCCGGAGCAAGCCGATACGTGCGCCCGCCAGCTTGGCCAGCGTGGCGAGGTCGTCGACGCGGTCGTCTTCGACCTTCGCTCCCGGCTCGCCGGTGGCGTGGATCACGCCCACGGTGCGCCCCATGATGGAGACGGGCACGCAGAGCGCCGAGAGGCGGCCTTCGGGGCGGTTGCGCAGCTTCGGGCAGGCGTCGAGGTGGTCGCTGTCGCCGAAGACCTGGATCTGCGCCCGACGCGCCGCCGGGCAGCGGTCGGGCGAGTCCACGCCGCAGCTCGGCGGCTTCCCCTCGGGTCCGACGGCCGCCATGCGGTGGAGGTGCGCGTGGCTGTTGTCCGCCAGGAGCAGTTCGGCGGGAGCGTCGGGCAACACGGTCGCGAAGGACCGCTCAATGACCTCAATGACCTCGGGCTCGCCTTCGGCCATGTCGAGCGCGTTGGCCAGGCGGCTCTCGAAGCGCTGCCGCTGCACCTGGGCGTCGCGGATCTCGGCCTGGCGGTCGGCGTCGGACATGGCGTCGCTCAGCTCGGTGTTCAGCCGCTCGGCGTCGGCGACGGCATCGCTCAGCTCCGCGTTGAGCTTGCGGACCTTCTCGTCGGTACGGCGCTGGTTTTTCTCCCCCATGACCACCAGCACGAAGGCCAGCGGAAACATGATGCCCAAGAGGATGCCGACCGCCACCAGGTCGGCGTAGATGCCCGAGGCCAGCGCCTGGCCCGCCATCATGCACGGGACGAAGATCAGCCCGAAGGCACCGAGAGCGATGATGGGGCTGATCAGGCGGAAGCGGGCCGACTTGGCTACCTCTCCCGACCACTCGTCCTCGGTGACCA
>CAWAPU010000002.1:0-388425 GCA_963783995.1 uncultured Acidimicrobiaceae bacterium | reverse complement strand
CCGTCTTCTTACGTCGTTAAGGGAAACCAGCTTGGGCGATGTCCTTCGCCCCCGCGCTCGACTGAAGTAGGGGTATACGGCGGAAACGTGACGACGTCAAACACCACGTTGTCGCCTGCTTATGTCCTATAAAGACTTTCCTCGACTACTACACGATCCTTTTTTGGCAAGATTGCTGCTATTTTCCTGTCTGCGCTGTTAAAGGTCACAGTGAGTTCACGCGGAGGACCTTTAGCTCATCGGAATGGGATCTGAACACAGGTGTCAGCCGTCCCACGGGGCAGTCCATCGTCCACTCGTGCCGCTGCGGGTTCCATCGTTGGAAGACCACGGCGTGAGAACCTGACGCACCGCCTTCGGCGGCTTGCCCTCTGACCTACGACTTGCATCGTTCCGCATCGCCACGTCGTCAGCCCTCCCATGGATCACGACCCGCCCCCGAGACACAGTGGGACAGACCGGGGCGCAGCGAGCACCAACGGACACCAGCGAACAACAACGGACAACGCTGACCACCAGCGGACAGCACGAGACGAGAGCGGAGGGATCGAAGACGAGGTGGCGGACGTCGATCCTGCACACGTCATGAATTGCCGGATTAGTCCTGATCAGAGCCACAGATGTCCGTGTTCTTCTATACATACATAATCAAGCCGCCATGCCGTCGGCGGCGGCTCCGCCGCCGCCTCGGCCGGCAGGTGATGACGAAGTTCGTGACCGCGCTGACGATGCCATCGTCACCCTGGCAATGTCGATGTTCTGGTGAGGAGTTCCCTTACCTGATCAAGACGAGCACGACTCCCGTCCCGCGCAGCACCTTCCTCGAGCCTGCCGGCCCTTCATCCCCGCCCGCTCTCGCCACCGCTTGAGCCCGCCGTCCATCGGCTCCATCGAATGCCCATCACGTCGTGGCACACGTGTGGCATTACAGGCGGGAGCGGGAATTATCGCGGCGGATGCAACAGGGGAGACAGAAGAGAACCGGGCCCTCGATCGAGACGCAGAGGTCCGAAAGGAACGTCCTGCTCAGAGAGGAGCCATGTATTTTGCGGGTGCTGTGTTACAGGGCACGCACCCGCCTACTGGCTCAGCGTGAGCGGCGCCCAGGCGGGCATCGAGCCCGCCGTGAGCGCCGACGACGTCACCTTCCTCTTTCCGCCGGACCTGTACACGACATCCACACCCGTGCACCATGGGGCGCCGCCCTCCGGGCGATTCTCGTCGGTGCCGCGGTGAAGCTGGGTCGAGGGGCTCAGGCGCTGCCGCCGGCAAGAGCCTTGAGGCGAGCCCGAGCGATGAGCGTGTCCACGAAATTTCTGCACGGAGCCCGCAGTCATCGTCTTCGAGCTCGGTGACGGCCCCCAGACTCTCGCCGAGGGCGTCCTCGATCGGCGAGCGGAACGGACGGCGGGGAGCGTCGTCGATCCAGTAGGTAGTCGCAACTCACGTCGAGCGCCTCGGCCAGTCGGACGATGGCGTCGGCCGAGGGGGCGATGTGGCCGTTCTCATAGCGGCTGATCTGGCCGGGATCCGCACCGATCTTGCGCGGCGAGGTCCCCCTGGGACCACCGCTGTTCGCCGCGGAGTGTCTTGATGCGTTCCCCGATGGGCATGGCCACCTCTCTCTGGTTGCTGCTTGCCCATTCTGCGGAGTTTTCGTCACCTATGTAGGCGATTCCTGCCGATGATGCTATGGCGGTCATGCTTAATATGCTAACAATACGTTGCAAGTCCGGCATAGAAAGTTTTTCCTGAGGAGTGTCCCGAGTCAACTTTTCTGGACATAAGTGCCTGAAAATAGGGTTTAGTCCGGCTCCGCTAGATAGGTATGAATCGGCGGTGTCAAACTGAGGGATTCGTGGGGGCGAACTCGGTTGTAGATGTCGCAATAGGCAGCGATCTCGTCGACCAGATGCTGTCCGTCGGTGATCTCGTTGCGGTAGAGGTGCTCGTATTTGAGGCTCTGGTTGAAGCGCTCGACCACCCCGTTTGTCTCGGGGGCGTAGTGCCGGGTGCGCACGTGGCGCAGCTCGGCCCGGCTGGCGATGAAGGTCATGAACTTGGCCGACTTGTAGCAGGGCCCGTTGTCCGTGACCACAATCACCGGGGTGATCTCCCCGGTCACCAGATCGGTGCAGTCCTCGAGCAGGGTCTTGCCCATCATCGCTTCGGCCGAGCGAATGGCAGTCTCGAGAGCAGTGATGGCGTCGCGGGCTGCGATGCGAGTCGACACGGTCGCCGAGAAGCAGACCTTGGCGTAGTAGTCGGTCACCGGGGCGATCCACCACGCCGAGCCCGAGGTGATCTCCATCCTCGTGAAGTCGGTCTGCCAGACGCGGTTCCGCCTCATCGGAGCGTTCACGAAGGCCTTCTTGCGGGCCGCCGCCAGTTCCCGCCGCTCAGCGTGATAGCGGGCCGGTTGCAGCAAATCCTGGCGTTTCAGGGCCCGATAGATCGAACTCTGCGACACCGTGACCCCGTCGGCGCGCAGCATGGCCCAGATCTTGCGGTGGCCCCATGCTGAGAACTTGTGCGCCTGCTCGGCCGCCGGCGCTGCGATCTCGTCGACCACAGGCGCTGGCCAACGGCCAACCTCTCGGCCCGACAAGTGGGCGCTTCGCCAGTAGTAGTACGTCGATCGGGGGATGCCGAGGCGCCAACAGAAGCGCTCGACGGTCATTTTCCCGTCGATTCGGATCTCCTCTAAGTCCGCGAAGGGCGGTAGGGAACCCCCCCTTTTCGCCAGGTCCGAAGCTCAACGTAAGCCTCGCCCAAAGCGGCGGTCAGTTCCTCGACTTGTTCTTCGAGTTCCGACTCACGTTTAGAGCCGCTCTTGCGGGCGTTGTCCCCTCGGTCCAGGCCCTCCCGCCCGGCCTCGGTGAACTGTTTGAGCCACTTCGAAATGGTGGTCTGCGAGAGCTCGAGGCGACGTCCAGCCTCAACTTGGCTCATGTCCCCTTTGAGGACGCTGAGTACCACAGAGACCTTCTCGTCGGTGCTGCGGAACGGCTTTCGACCCATGGTTCACCTTCTCAGAGACCTATGACTTATCAGTGTCCAAGAAAGTCTGACGCGCGACAGAACTACTACATCTACGGCCCCAACCAGACACCCGTCGAGCAAGTCGCTCTGGCGTCGTCGACGCCGACCTACCTCACCTACAACTCGAGCGACGACACGTGGGTGTCGACGAACCAGTCCGGTGACGAGACCGGCTTCTGGGGCTACGACGCCTTTGGGAACGCTGTTAATTCGGTCTTCACACCGGATGAGGCAGAGGCATTTGTCCAGAGACTCGTCGCTCCAGCGGACAGTCAAGTGCTCTTTGCGACCGAGCTCGGAAATCGACGAGTCGACTCCTACGGAATTCTCCCTTCCTGGCTGAACGAAGTGAAGACTGGCAACGTCGCCAATACCGCAGGGAACGACTTGCAGGCAGCAAAAGACGGCTTGTTGAAGAGACAGGGCGAGGGAATGGTCCTGTCGGACAGTCAATACGGTGTTGCAGTTCGGGGAGCAGTTGTGGATGTCCGCGGTGGCACATGGTGGGTGCTTCCAAATACGGCAGGCCAATCAAGCATGACTATCCCGCAACAGAGAGCCCTGACACACGACGGGATCAACGCGCTCATTTTGAAATACGTCCCAGATGGCTCCCCAGTCAACGAACGCTCCCTATCTCAAGCTGCGCAGTCCAACAATGCCGAGCGTATTCACGCAACGCTGCGATCCTTTACATCGCCGTCATGCGGCCCAGAGCAAGACGGGCTCTTCCTATAGATGACGCAAACGGACATGTTCGATCAGTTCGACGTGATGGTCAAGCAGGAGCTTGGACCGTGGCTTCGAGCGCATGACTTCTCGGGCCGTGGCCGGAGGTTCCACCGGAAATTGACAGATCGCAAAACACTTCTGCTCGGAATCAAGACATCGAAGTGGAACCGACGTCAGCTTGACTACTTCGACTTCATCATCAACGCGTACATTATGGAGGAAGAATCCAGACGGCTGATCTGGTTCTGGGATCTATTGATTGATGGGTTTGGAATCGTTCCAAGCACAGATCGGAATTACACGGGATGGCAGCGTTTGGAGCCTCATTCAGATGTTGTGAGTGTCGCCCGCCAGGCTGAAGAAGCGATTGAGCGGTCCTTGATACCTGCTGCGCTGCACGAAGTTGAAGACGCAAGCAGGCCGCCAATGGCAGGTACCCGCATGGGTCGTTCTGCCGAATCAAGCTGATGTCCGAGTGTTGCGGGCCGCCGGCGCGAGATTTGGTGACGATGGCCGAGGCGAACAGCACCACGACCCGCCGGGTCTCCCGCTGCTCGAAACACGCGTTCGCGCCTCCCGACTCGTGGCGCCCCAATAACGAACTCGTCCACGACGTCACCCTCCCAGCTCACAGACATCAAACGTGTAGTCGGCGGCCCAAGTTCGCGTCAGGATCGTCAGGAGCCGGAGACGATCCGGTGAACAACAGCGATCCGACTGGGCTATTCACACATCGCGGCATTGGCGAAGCGTTCGCTCGTCTCACGGTAAATAAAGCGACTTGGGTGCTTACTGGCAAGGTCTGGACCATCGCTTGGCATCCAGATCAAGTCATACATCTAAGCGGCACGCTTTACGCTCTCGACGGA
Organism: uncultured Acidimicrobiaceae bacterium; assembly: GCA_963783995.1. Taxonomy (GTDB): domain Bacteria; phylum Actinomycetota; class Acidimicrobiia; order Acidimicrobiales; family RAAP-2; genus Bog-473. The sequence goes on along the minus strand of CAWAPU010000002.1, from coordinate 383,782 downwards.
AGAATCCTTACCGATCCTGAATGGACGTCCCCAATTCGAGACCGAAGCCTTGGTCCCAAAACGTTCCACTTTGAAATCCCGGAACCGAACCCTTCGGGTGTAACCGAGTATCGACTGTTCGCCCATGCCTGGGGATCGGTAAGCGGCCATGCGAAATCCTACGGATGGGCATTGGATATCTCGGGCTACTACAAATTGTCCGATTTCCTGCCCGATTGCGGTGAAACCGCGCCCAGTGCACAAACGATTGTCGCCTAGCTAGTTGTCAGCTTCAGGAGCGGGAGGAGGATGGTAGATCAGGCACCAGACGAGGAGTCGAGAGTCAAGTCGATCAAGAACGCCGCGCTGACTGCGGTCAACGAGGCGATCACAATCGCCGGCGAATGGCCCCAAGACGGGACCCCCGTGGTCCTGTCAGGCGACATTGTTGGCATCCACGCTGGTCTATGGATCGCAATTCGTGAGGACCCCGGACAGATCACAGAGGGGATCGTTCATCTCATTCACGAAGGGAATGCATGGCGAGTCAATTCCACCGTACGCGTCGATAACTTTGAGCATCAACGTGGGCTCGAAACGAGTCCGCCGTGTGTAAATTGGTCGTGTAGCACCAGCTTTCCAGTTCTTGGTCCGACCGGTGTAGCCATGCTCTGGGGTCTAGCGGACGGCAATGCCGTGGAAGTCGAATTTGGCTTTGGATTCGCGGAACCACGTAGAAGGCCGGTGGAGAGGGGCACTGGTTGCTTCTTGGTTTTACAAGAAATCGACCAAGATCAAGCGTCGGTATTCCGCAATTTACGAGCAATGAAACGGAATGCGACTCAACCAATACTGACGCTCCACCAAGAGAACGGAACCCAAATCAGTGTCGGGTACGGCGATTTGTAGACCACTGGAGCATGCGATGGTTCGCATCGCAGGTCGACCACTTGCCATTTTAGGGGACTAGCCCAACGAGGTCGCTTTGCTCTACGAAGCTGACCCGATTGAAGCTTGGCGACAGTGACACGTGGTGGGACAGATCGGGACACAGCGAGCACGGACGAACGCTGGTGCGTACCAGCGGACAACGCGACGTTGTGACCGCTGCGGTTCAGCCCCTGGGAAGCCACCCCGATAGGCAAGTGCCGATAAGCCAGTGCCGGGAGCCAGTGCCGGGAGCCAGTGCCGGGTGTCAAGCATCAGGTGGACTTTCACATGCCGCCGGGCTCCCGGCACCGGGCAACGTCAGCCATCACCTCAAGTCCTTGGCGGCGGCCGGACTGGTCGAGGAGGTTCCCGAACTTGCGCGCGACCGGCGCGAACGCTGGTGGCGCCGGTCGACACCGTCTATCCGTTGGACCACCGAGGACTTCAAGGGCGATGCCGAAACCGAGGCAATCGCTCGGGCCGCCGTCTCATTGAGCCTCGATTACCAGCTGAACCAGCTGCGCCAGTGGGATGCGCAGTCAGAGGAGAAGAAGGCCGCCTGGAGCAAAGGGCCTTTTTCCACCGACTACTGGTTACGCCTCACCGACGACGAGTTGAGCACCTTGCACAAGGAGATCGAGGGCCTACTCACCCGCTGGGAGGAACGGGAGGTGCCCGACGACGGGCTCGAGCGATCCCCGGTCTTCCTCTTCGCTCACGCCGTCCCGGGACAGCCATGAGCCCCCGAGTGGATCAACTCGTCGCGTCGCACCTGGAAGAGCTCCAGCACCAGGCAGCGCAGCAGCGCCCCGTCCGTCGGGTGGCGCGTCCCAGACCCAACCGTGAGGGTCGCACGACGTTCGAGAGGGTCAAGTCACGACTGGGGTCACACCTGGTCGAGATGGGACAGCGACTCCAGACGACCACCACGACGCCCCAATCCCCTCTCGCCTGAGACCGTCCCGTCCCAGCAGCGGTCCCAAATCCGTCCCGACGATGGGTCCCCGCCCGTCCCGCTCATCCCACGAGTGGTCCCTTCCAGGGCCGAAACGAACCTGAGTCCCGCGGGGCCGTTCCCACGCGAGGCACGAAGTTCATGGATGTCACGGGGAGTTCACGAACCTTTTCAACACTTGTTGAAGGGTTGGGCGAACTGGCTTACAGTTTGAGACAAGGCGGGAACCTCAGGTCAGGGAGGCGGAAATGACCTTGTTCACGCGTGCGGGTACGCACGGTACGACGCGTCACTCGACCGGCGGCGTCGCCAGGAGCAGCGGACGCTGGGTGGCGATGGTGGTGGCGGTAGCGGCCGCTCCGCTGGCCGCGACGGCCGTCGCGGCGCTGCCCTCGGGGACGCCGGCGGGCGCGGCCGGGACCCCTGTCATCTCCGAGACGTTCCAGAACTCGAACGTCGCTGCCCCGAGCTCGTGGGTGACGCCGCCGGCTCCGGACCCAGAAACGAACCTGGCCTGCTTGACGGCGGGCGACAACACGGCACAGACGCCGATCCCGGACTGCTCGAGCTCGGGCAGCGCGAACGGGGCCGGCGTCCTGCGCCTGACGGACGCCAACTTGTCCGAGGAAGGCGGCGTGCTGACCAGCCTGAGCGTGCCCGCCAGCAGCGGGCTCGACGCCAACTTCAACAGCTACCAGTACGGCGGCAGCAGTTCCCCGGCCGATGGGATCGGCTTCGTCATCTCCGCGGAGAATCCGGCCGACCCGGTGGCGCCGGCGAGCATCGGCGAGCCCGGGGGCGACCTCGGCTACTCAGCCGCGGGTGGTCCCGGGGGCCTGGCCGACGGCTATCTGGGCGTCGGCCTCGACGTGTTCGGCAATTACTCGAACCACGGGTTCGGCGGCACCGGATGTACGGACCCCTCCTGGGCCGGGTTCGAGCCCGGTCAGGTCGCCGTGCGTGGTCCGGGCAACGGCACCGCGGGCTACTGCCTGCTGAACAGCTCGATCAACGTGTTCGGCGGCAGCCAGGTCCTCAGCGGCTCCACGCGCGCCACCTCCCAAGTGCCCGTCGAGGTCTTGATCAACACCACGGCCGCGTCCCAGAACCTCACGTCGTCGGCCTTCAGCTCCGACGTCGTGCCCGCCGGCGATTACGGCGTGGCGTGGACGCCCATCGGAGGATCACCCAAATTCTTCGCCAGCCCGCTTCCCAGCACCACGAACGGTGGTCTCCCGGGCGGTCTGTACCCCTCCGGTTGGGTCAACCCGGCGACGGGCATTCCGTATCAGCTCGGCTTCGGCTGGGTCGGCTCCACGGGCTCCGACACCGACTTCCACGAGATCTCCAACGCCGCGGTCACGACCCTCCTGCCGGTGCCGGTGCTGACCGCGGGGATCTCGGACAGTGACAACGGACAGCTGCCCCTCGGCGGCACCGACACGTACACCCTCACCGCCGGCGTGGCCGCCACGGGCGGCAACGAGAACGACCCGATCACCATGACCGCGACGTTCCCGCCCGGGGTCTACCCCCAAGCCGTCGGCGGCACCGGGCCGTGGGTCTGCTCGGTGAATGGCCCGACCGTGACCTGCCAATCCGGCCCGGATGTGGCTGCCGGGACCACGCTGCCGCCGGTGACCGTGCCAGCGAACATCAGCCCGAGCGCCTCCACGACTCCGGGCGCGCTGACGAGCTCGGTCACCGTCTCCTCGGACGACGGGAACCCGGCTTCGGCCACCGACCCCGGGACTGGCGTCGACAACCCGGCCATCACGGTCACGAAGTCGGCCGACCCGACCTCGTACGCCGCGCCCAACACGACGATCACGTACAGCTACCTCGTGCAGAACACCGGCGACGTCACGCTGACCAGCGTCGGCGTCACCGATCCGATGGCGAATCTCTCGCCGGTCAACTGCCCGGATTCCTCCCTGGCGGCCGGCGGAGCCGAGACGTGTACGGCGACGTATTCGACGACGCAGCAGGACGTGGACAACGGATCGATCACGAACACCGGCACGGCGAGCGGCACCGCACCGTCGGGAGCGGTGGTCGTCGACAGCTCGAGCACGACGGTGGCGGCGGTGCAGAGCCCGTCGGTCACCATCACGAAGTCGGCGAACCCGACCTCGGTGACCGCGGCCAACCAGACCGTCGGCTACTCGTTCCTGGTGGCGAACACCGGCAACGTGACACTGTCGAACGTCGCCGTCACCGACGCGGCAGAGTGTGGCGTCCGAGAACGCCGACCTCTCGGCCATCACATGCCCGGACACGTCGCTGGCCCCCCTCGGGAGCGAGACGTGCACGGCCACGTACACGGTGACGCAGGCGGACATGGACGCCGGCTCGATCACCGACACGGGCTCGGTGGTCGCGACGGCGCCGTCGGGCGCCACGGTGAACGACTCGTCGTCGACGACGGTGAGCGCGACGCAATCGCCGGCCATCACGCTGAGCAAGAGCGCCAGTCCCGGCATCGTGCACCTGCCCGGGAGCAAGGTGACGTACACCTTCAGCATCGCCAACTCCGGCAACGTCACCCTGAACGGTGTCGGCGTGAGGGACCAGCAGGCGGCCCCTGCGCTCAATGCGGGGCTCTCTGCGATCACCTGCGTGGCGGGCACCAACGGGCCCTCGGAAACCAACGGGTCCATCTCGCTGGCGCCGGGCGGCACGGCCACGTGCACCGCGACGTACACGGCGACCGCGTCGGACTTCACGAACGGCTCCATCAACGACACGGCGACGGCGAGCGGGACCACCTTGCTCGGCACGCCGGCGTCGTCGTCGTCGTCGGCCACGGTGGTCGCATCGGCGCCGGTCATGACAGGGGAGGCGAACGACGCCACGGTGTCGGTCGGCCTGCTCGGGAAGCCGCTGCCGCTGGCCCTCGTGCTCCACGACACCGGTGCGGTCGCCACGACGAAGGCGAGCACCACGGTGGTCCCCTGTGCGCTGAACCTCGCGCTGCCGGACCTCGTGATCTCCGGTGACGTCTGCTCCGACGTGACCACGATCCCGGCGACCGACATCACCCCGGCCACGTCCACCGCGGCGGCGTCCGTGGCGGCGGTGGCCATCGGCGTGCCGGCACTTCCGGTCATCGACCTCCAGGCCGTGCAGTCGAACTCGATCACGTCGTGCTTCGGCTCGGCGGGGTCGACGACGATCGCCTACCTGAAGGTGGGCAGTGACGTCCTCATCTCCAAGCCGACGGCCATCGCCCCGAACACGACGATCTCGGTCGGCTTGGTCACCTTGGTGCTGAACCAGCAGATCCCGGTCGTCGGCCCGGACCACGGGTTGCTGGTCAACGCGGTGGACGTCAGGGCCAACGTGCTCGGCCTGGTCCAGGCCAACGTGACCGTGGCGTCCTCGGAGAGCGACATCTCGAACTGCTGAGCGGTCGCTCCTCTCCGACGTTGCGCGGGCCCCGCCACTTACGTGGCGGGGCCCCGCTCTTTCATGCGTCGCCACGACCCTCGGCCGCTCCCGCGGTCTGGCCGCCGCGACCACCGTCGACTCGGGATCGCCCCGATCAGCGAATCAACGCGGCGGCGCCGAGCCCCAGCGGGGCGAGCAGCCATCCCCAGCGCACCGCCGCCACGACGACCTCGGAGCGGTAGCGGTAGAGGACGGCCTGCTGGATCGGTTGGAACGACGGCGCACTCAGCGCCGTGAGCACGGCGACGATGGCGAGCGTGGTCGCACCCCACGCCAGGGCGGCCACCGTGACGGCCACGTAGTAGGCGACCCGGATCACGGTCAGCCAGGCCCACCGGCGGAGCGCGTGCTCCGTCCTCGGCACGGCGACGTTGTGGGGGTGGATGATCGACCCGATGAACAGGGCCGCGCCCGAGAAGGCGAGAAGCGGCCCGGCGAGCGTCAGGACCTGTTCGGTCCATCCCGGCGCCGGCCCCGCCGCGTGCAGGGCGAGGCCCACCACCGACGCCAGGACCGGCGACTGGTCGACCCACGACGTGGCGCGCCGCTGGCGTAGCGGCGCGTCCCGCCGCATGAGGTGGACGCAGACCCCGCCCCACACCGTCGTGATGACGTTGGCCAGGACCGCGATCATCGTGCCGGCCGGCCCGGCGAAGGCCGCCGCCGCCGGCACCACCCAGAACGAGCTGTTCGGGCTCACCGCCCAGGCCTCGAGCGCGCTGGCGCCGCGGCTGCGCCGTCCCCTGGTCAAAAGCGTGAGGCCGAGCAGGAGCCACATCCCCGCGGCGAGGGCCACCGGCCCGGCCAGTTCCCGCGCCGAGGTCAGGCGCCACGCCGCGGCGAAGGAGAGCGTCGCCGAGGTGAGCAGGATCTGCACCCGCAGGACGACCGGCCAGACGCGCTGAACCGTCGGCCCGCCCTGCGCGGCGCCCCAGCCCAGGAGCCCACCCACCAGGAAGCAGGCCAGGCTGAGCACACCCCGATTGTGCCCTGCGCCCGGGGAGCGCCCCGGCCTCGGGCGGCCTCGTCCCGACGGGATATGGTCTCCGGATGCACACTCAACGCATCCACGAGGTGCTGGCGGAGGCGATTGTCGGGCGTCACTTGCTAACGCACCCCTTCTACCGTCGTTGGGAGGCCGGAACCCTGTCGGAGGGCGAGCTGGCCGCCTACGCGGAGCAGTATCGGCACATCGAGCGCGAGCTCCCCGTGACCTTGTCGGCGATCGCGTCCGCGTTGCCCGAGGGCCGCGCGCGCTCGCTGGTCGAGGCGAACCTCTCCGACGAGCTCGGCTCACCAGAGCCGCACGTCCAGCTCTTCGAGACGTTCGCCAAGGCCGCCGGCGCCGCGCCGAACGCGCCAGCCACCCCCTCGACCGCCGCCTTGCTGGCGCTCGTGCGCACGGCGGCGGCGACCGACCCCGGGGCGGCGCTCGCCATGGTGGCGGCCTACGAGATCCAGGCGGCCGACATCGCGGCGTCCAAGTCGGACGGGCTGCGCCGCCACTACGGCCTGAGCGAGGAAGAGACCCGCTTCTGGGACGTGCACCGCACCCAGGAGGTGGAGCACGCCGGCTGGTCGATGGAGGCGCTGGGCGAGTTGGGCGCCGATCCCGACGTCGTGCAGGCGGCGGCGATCGTCTCGGCCGACTCCTGGTGGCTCTTCCTCAGCGAGCGCGAGGAACTGGCGCCCGCCGGCGCCACCTGCTGAGCACCGCCGGGGTCCCGCTCACGTCCTGAGCGGCCCCTGCCGCGCCGCCGCGGCGGCGAAGGCGGCCGACCGCTCCCGATAGTCGCCGAAGCGCCCGAAGCTGGGCGCCGCCGGCGACAGCAGCACGACGCTCTCGTTCCCGGCGGTCGTGGCCCACGCGTACGCGGTGTCCACCGCGCCGTCGAGGTCGTCGCGGTCGACCACCTCGACGCGTCCGCCCTCGGCGGCCCTGACCGCGTCGCCGATGCGCGGGCCGTTGTCGGGCATGGTCACCACGAGCGTGGGGGCGGTCCGCTGGGCGAGCGTCCGGGCCAGCGGCGCATAGTCGACGCCGCGGTCGTGCCCGCCCACGAGCAGCGCGACCGGACGGTCGTCGAAGGCGGCGAGCGCCACCTGCGCGGGCAACACGTTGGTCGACAGGCCGTCGTCGACGAACTCGACCCGGCCGGCGCGGCCGAGCGAGCGGAAGCGGCTCGGCAACCCGTCGAAGCCCGCCGCCGCCCGCACGAGTGCATCTGCGTCGGAGGCACCCGGGATACCGAGCCCGCCGAGCACGGCCCGCGCCATCGACGCGTTGCGCGCGTTGTGCGGCCCGCTGAGCCCGAGGGCCGAGGACCAGGCGGCATCCCGCTCGACGTCCTCGGCCTCGACCCAGCGGACGTGGGGGCCGAGGAGCCCGGCCTGCCCGCGGAGGCGCTCGTCGGAGCCGTCGGCCAGGGCGAGGGTCACGCCGGGCAACGTGGCGAGCGCCAGCTTGTCGGCGTAGTAGCGCTCGACCGTGCCGTGCCAGTCGAGGTGGTCGGGCGCTAGCGACGTGACGGCGACGACGTGCGGGGCGACACCCAGGTCGGGGACCTGGAAACTCGAGGTCTCGATGATCCAGTAGTCCGGGTCGTCGGCCTCGTCGGTATCCCAGGGCGGGCGACCGATGTTGCCGCCGGCCCGCGCCTCGTACCCCAACCCCGTGAGGAGGTGGACCGCGATGGCCGTCGTGGTGCTCTTGCCCTTGGTCCCGGTGATGCACGCGACGCGTGCCGGGTCCGCCTCCGCCATGAAGAGGCCGAGGCCGCCACAGACCGCGACCCCGGCCGCCTCGAGCCGCCCCACCTCGGGCTGGTAGCGGCTGATGCCGGGGCTCTTGATGACGACGTCGCACGCCGCCAGCGCACGCCACCCTTCGGGCTCGGTGGCGACGACCGGGAAGCCGTCGAACGAGGGCGCCGTCGGCGTGTCGTCGACCAGCACCGGCACGACGCCCATGGCTGCGAGCCGCCGGACGCTTGCCTGTCCCTCGACGCCCAGGCCCCAGACGCCGACGCGGGCGTCAGCGAGCGCGGACCAGGAGATCGGCTGGGGCATAGCGCTCGGGGATGTGGTGCGGCCCCCGCGGGAGCAGCAGGGTCGCCGCGTCGGGTGCCGCCGGCGCCGCGGTACCCGTGACCTCGGCTCGCCAACCCTGGAGCCGGCTGTCCGCCCGGTCGTCGCGCGCGGCGGCGAGCAGCACCGCGGTCCGGCACTCGTCGACGTCGCCGACGCACTCGAAGGGCCGGGCATCGTCGCCCAGGCCGAGCAGCGCGCAGAACTTGTCGTCGTTGGCCGGGTTCTCGAGCGGCTCGGTGCCGCCGAAGATCTCGCTCAGCTCGGCGCGGTCCACGAACGGCGAAAGGATCAGGTCGATGAAGCAGCACTTGTCGCACACGCCGCACCAGTGGTCCAGCCGGCGCGCCGGGTCTTGGTGGAAGGCACGATTGCAGCTGCGGAAGGCACCGTGGTACTGCGCCAGCGCGGCGAAGCGCTTGGCGACCCACAACTCGGTGCGCGGGCGGAGATACGAGAAGACGGACAGCCCCGGGCCCAGCGCGCTGCGCACCAGATCCCCGAAGGCCTGTTCGAATTCGTCACCCTTCGACCACTGGTGGTTGATGGCGACGCCGTCGACCACGAGCGTCGGCACCGAGGCCGACCATTCGTTGGAGAGCACCACCGCGTCGCGACGTTCCAGCGTCGCCGCGACGAGCGCCGCCGCGGTGATGACGGCGGTGACGGGGACGTGCCCGTTGAGGAAGCCGAGCTCGTCGGAGCGCCGCACAAGGGGGTCGATCTGGCGGGCGACGTGGACGACCGGGAGGCCCGTCACCGCAGCCGCGTCCTCGATCGCCGCAAAGCGGTCGCCGGGTGGGTGCACGACGAACAGCGCGGCGTCGGGGTGGTCGGCCGCCAGTGCCGCCACCGTGACGATGGAGTCGATCCCGCCGCCGAAGGGGATGAGCGGTCGCCCCGGCTCGGGCTCGTAGACGGCCGGTCCGGTCTGGCCGGGCACGGCGTCGGGCCCCACCACGCGCAGGCCGCGGACGTCGAGGCCGTTGCGGTAGGCGAACTCGCCGAGGCCAGCGACGTAGTAGCGGGCGAGGAACGCCCGTTCGGCGGGCGTGCTCGGGTGCGCCCCGAGATCGACGACCGGCGCCGCCTCGGTCTTGTAGTACGACACCCCGGCCAGGAGGAACAGGATCCGCACCGCGGCCCGGACCGCCGGGTCGCCCCAGTCGCACCCCGGCCCGAACGTGTAGCGCTCGCTGAACGCGTGCGCAGACGTCGAGTACCGGCAGGTGACGACGCCGGACGCCGCGTCGATGTCGACGCCGTCGTAGCGGAACTGGGCGGGGGGAGGCATGGCGGTTTGGGAGGGAGCCACGCCGTGGCGGGGCCTTCCCATGCTACGGCGCAGGCCGTCGTGGTCCGGGCGTGGCGGCCGCTCGGCTCAGTCGACCAGGCGCGCCAGCAGGGCGAACCGGCCGCAGGGCCGGGCGGCGCGGTCGCTGAAGAAGCGCTCGTCGGCGGTGGAGAGGCCGCACCCGCTGATGCGCTCCTCCGTCACGCCGCCCAGCCGCAGCTGCTGACGGTTCGCCGCCGCCAGGTCGACGAGCCAGTGCCCCGGCCCGTCCCGGCCGCGCCACGCCGGGGTCCAGCGCCACCGGGACGACGGCGCCCGCCAGGGCCTGCGCCACCTCGTCGGTCACCTGGTACCGCTCGGACGCCACGGCCGGTCCGACGAAGGCGCGGATCTCTTCGCGGCGTGCGCCGAGATCGGCCATGGCCTCCAACGCGGCGCCGGACACGCCCGCGGCCGTGCCGCGCCAGCCGGCGTGCACCGCCCCGAGCACGCGGGCGACCGGATCGACCAACGCGATCGGCACGCAGTCGGCGACCATGATCACGAGCGTGACCCCCGACTCCGCGGTGACGAGGACGTCGGCCTCCGCCACCGTGTCGTCGTGGGTCGTGGCGCCCCGTCCGCCGTCGGCGCCGCTGACCGTCGTCACCCGCGCGCCGTGCACCTGCCTCGCGAACACGAGCTGGTCGAGCTCGGCCCCGAACGCCCGCGCCGCCCGCCGGCGATTGGCCACGACGGTGTCGTCGTCGTCGCCCACGTGGAGCCCGAGGTTGAGCGAGTCGTAGGGCGGCCGCGACGCGCCGCCGTGGCGCGTCGTCACCGCGACGTCGGCGCCCAGCGCTCCCGCCTCGGCCCATCGCACGAGCGGCACCTCGGGCTCGGGCACAGGCCCGACCATATCGAGCGGCCGGCTCCACGCCGCCGGGCTCCACGCGGCGGTTGGCCGCAACCTCGTGGCGCTCAGGTCACGACGCTTCGCTCTCGTCCCACATGGTGGTGGGGACGAGGGACAGCAGGGGACGCCGGCTGCCGTGACGGGCGCGCGCCCACCGGCTGCAGCTCGCTGAAGCCGTAGAGTTCCGCCGTGTCGGCGGGTTCGATCGCCGCCGACGGTGTGCGGGGCCGGTTCGCCGACCCCGAGCACGGCGGCCAGCGATTGCCCGGCATCGAGCGCGCCGAAGAGGACGCCGAGGGACTCGAGCGAGAAGCCGAGCGCCTGGAGCCGCAGGATGGCCCCCAGCCGCTCGGTGTGGGCGGCGCCGTAGCGCCCGGTCCGGCCGCGCAGCTCGGGGTGGGGGAGCAGGCCGAGGGTCTGGAGCGAGCGGACGCGCCGGGTGGTCGTGCGGGCGGCCGCCGCCAGCTCGTCGATGGTCAGGTCGTTGCGGTCGGCGCCGGTCCTCGAGGCCACTTGACAAGTATGCCACTGATTTATGTAACATCAAGTCACGTAAACGTGAGACAGCGAGGTACACCGAGATGGCACTGAACCCCGATGCAGTGGGCACCACGTCCGAGCCGGCCGAGCGGTCGTGGACGTCGAAGGACGCGCTGCTCTACGCCCTGGGCGTCGGCGCCGGAAACCTCGACCCGACCGGCTTCGAGCTCGATCTGACGACCGAGAACTCCCAAGGGGTCACCCAGCGCGTCCTGCCGACGTTCACGACGATTGTCGGGCAGGGCGGCGGCGCCATCCGCGCCATCGGCGACTTCGACATGGCGATGCTCGTCCACGGTGAGCAGTCGATCCACCTGCACGGGGAGATCCCGCCCGACGGCACCGTCGCGGTGACCTCCAAGGTCGCCGGCATGTACGACAAGGGCGAGGGCAAGGCGGGCGTCGTGGTGCTCGAGGGCGAGTCTCGCCACGCCGGCACCGGGGAGCTCGCCTTCACCACCCGCACGACGATGTTCATCCGCGGCGCCGGCGGCTTCGGCGGCCCGCGCAACCCCGAGGGCGACGAGGAGACCGAGCTCGCCGCCGAACCGCTGCCGACGCGCGAGCCCGACGAGGTCGTGAACTACTCGACGCGTCCGGACCAGGCCCTGCTGTACCGGTTGAGCGGCGACCGCAACCCGTTGCACTCCGATCCCACCTTCGCCAAGCGCGCCGGCTTCGACCGCCCGATCCTGCACGGTCTCTGCACGTACGGGTTCACCGGACGCGGCCTGTTGCACATGGTCTGCGGCTCGGACCCCGCCCGCTTCGGTGCGATGCGGGCCCGCTTCTCCAAGCCGACGATGCCGGGCGACACGCTGACCATCTCCGTGTGGGACATCGGCGAGCGCGCCAAGGGCGCCTACCGCTTCCGCACCGAGACCCAGCGCGGCGAGACCGTCATCGAGGGCGGGCTCTTCCAGCTCGCCTAGCGAACGGGGCACCGCCGGCCGGCGCGTCAGCGCAGGCCGAGCATCCGCTCCATGACCTCGACGCGTTGGCGTAGACGGTCGACCTCCGCGGCCAGCGAGCGACCCTGCTCGATCTGGCGCCGGAGCCGCGTCGAGCGCAGCGCGCGGTCGAGGACCGCGTCGAGCGGGACCATGCGCTGCGGCCCGTGCGGTCCCACGATCATCCGCGAGGGGATGCGCCCCGCCCGGTACCACGAGCGCAGGGTCGACCGGGCCACGCCCGCCGCGGACGACGCCTCCTCGAGCGTCACCCACCCGGGCTCGCTCGGCTGGTCCGTCAGCTGGTCGAGCATGTCGTCCCAGTCGATGCCGCTCGACGACGTAGGGGGCGGCTCGGTCTGCTCGCCTGCCATGGTGAACGACCCTATCATTTATCAGTGTCTTGACAGGGTTCGTATGATCGCCTCATGTTCGAGCGATTCACCGACCGGGCCCGGCGGGTCATCGTCGTCGCCCAGGACGAGGCGAGGGAGCTGGGCCACCCGTTCATCCGACCCGATCACCTCCTGCTCGGCCTGATCCGCGGCGACGGCGTGGCGGCCCGGGCCCTGGGCGACGTCGGTGTCACCTACGACGCGACGCGCGAGCGCGTCCTCGCCACGCAGCCGGCCGGCCCCGCCCTCACTGGTGAACGGCTGCCCTTCACGCCCGAGGCGAAGAAGGTGCTCGAGTACGGGCTCCGCGAAGCGTTGCGCCTCGGGCACTCCTACATCGGCACGGAGCACCTGTTGCTGGGATTCCTCCGGAGCTACGAGAAGATGACGGCCGACCTCTTGCCGGTGAACCTCGGGCTGCTCCGCGCCCGCGTCGTGCAGTACGCGACCGGCAACCAGAACGAACGGGCAACGCGTTCGCCGGCCCTCCAGGGCGTCCTCGGTCGGGCCCAGGCGGCCGCCGGCCACGAGCCGGTGACGACGGGCCACGTGCTCGCCGCCCTGACGGGCGACCCGGACTCGCAGGGCGGCAAGGTGCTGGCGAGCCTCGGTGTCTCCGAGTCCGATGTCGCGGGCGCGCTCGCCCGCATCCCGCTCGACGACAGCACCGACGCGTCCGGCCCACCGCGCTGGTTCGAGATCAGGATGGGGGGACGAACGACCACGGTCGAAGACCCCGAGTTGGCCCGGGTCCTCCACGAGCTCGATCCCCAACAGCTGCGGGCGCTGCTGCGCACGTTGACGGAGGAGAAGGCGCCCGGCGAAGAGCCCGACTGAGGCCCCGGAGCCGCCGCGCCGGCTAGGCGCGGCAGCCCGAACAGAGCCCGATCACGTCGAGGCGGTGGCCGTGGGGCTCGAAGCCGAGGTCCACTGCGAGCTCGTCGATGGTGCGGCTCACCTGCCGCTCGAACGCGGAGGTGGGTGTCACGTCGGTCACCTTGCCGCAGCTGACGCACAACAGGTGGTGGTGGTGCTCGGTCAGGTCCTCTGCCAACTCGAAGCGGGCGAACTCGTCGTTCGCCGCGACCCGACGCACGACGCCGGAGGCCTGGAGGTCGACCAGGTGACGGTACGCCGAGCTGCGCGGCAGCTGCGGCAGGCGGTCCGCGATGTCGCCGATGCTGACCGGGTGGCCCGCGTCCGCCAGCAGGTCCACCAGGGCGCGGCGGCCCGCCGTGTACCGCAGGTCGGCGCGCCGCAGGCGCGCCTCGACGAGCTCGTGCAGGCCCTCGTCGTGGTCAGTCGTCATCACGACCACCGTGTCTCCCGGCCAAGCGGGTCTCGCCATCGGGCATCGGCGCCATAGAACCACATCGACATCACCTTCCTGCGTCTCCCGGCCATAAACTGAGTCTGGGACTTGTAATGAGACTGAGTCTCAGTATACTCCAGGAGCATGAAAAACCAGCGCCCCCGACCCGCCGTCCGCCTCCGGGCGCGCCTTGCCGCCGTCTGCACGGCGGCCGGGCTCGCGGCCGCCGTGGGCCTCGCCGCGCCGGCGCCCTGCGCCCCGCCGGCCGGCGCCGCGGGCGTCGTCAACGCGATCGGCGCCGAGAACGAGTACGCCAACGTGCTCTCGCAGATCGGCGGGCCGTACGTCCACGTGTCCTCGATCCTGAACAACCCGAACACGGACCCCCACACGTTCGAGGCGAGCCCGAGCGTGGCGTCGGAGGTCAGCCGGGCCCAGCTGATCGTGCAGAACGGCGCCGGCTACGACGACTTCATGGACCACATCGAGGCGGCCGCCCCGAACTCGCACCGCAAGGTGATCGTCGTCCAGAAGCTGTTGGGCCTGCCCGCCGACACGCCGAACCCCCACCTCTGGTACTCGCCGCGCACGATGCCGGCGGCCGCCAAGGCGATGGCCTCGGCCCTCGAGCAGCTCGAGCCGGCGCACAAGGCGTACTTCGCGCAGGCCCTCAAGACGTTCGACGCCTCCCTCCAGCCGTGGTTCGACGCCATCGCCGCCTTCAAGGCGAAGTACGCCGGCGCGGCCGTCGCCACCACCGAGCCGGTGGCCGACTACCTGCTGACCGCCATGGGCCTGAAGAACCTCACCCCGTGGGTCTTCCAGGCGGACATCATGAACGGCGTCGATCCCGCACCCGAGAACGTGAGCCTCGAAGACGGGTTCTTCACGAAGCACCAGGTGAAGGTGTTCTGCTACAACCAGCAGGTGGTCGACTCTCTGACGACCTCGATCCGCCAGACCGCGCAGGGCGCCGGCGTGCCCGTGGTCGGGGTCTACGAGACGATGCCGACCCCCGGGTACGACTACCAGAGCTGGATGATGGCCGAGGTCCACGCCATCGCGTCGGCGGTGGCGTCGGGCGTGTCGACCGAGCACCTGTGACGCCGGCCGGCAACGCGGCGCCGATCCTGCGCGTCGAGGGAGTCGAGGTCGTCCTCGGCGGCCGGCGCGTCCTCGACGGCGTCTCCTTCGAGGTGGCGCCCGGCGAGTTCACCGGGCTGATCGGGTCGAACGGTGCCGGCAAGACGACGCTGCTCCGGGTGATCCTCGGCCTCCAGCACGTCGCGGCCGGGCGCGTGCTCGTCGAGGACGGCGAGCGCGCTGCCCGCCGCCACGGCGCCATCGGCTACGTCCCCCAGAAGACCCTCTTGGACGCGGACGTGCCCCTGCGGGCGCGCGACCTCGTCGCCCTCGGGATCGACGGGAACCGCATCGGGTTGCCGTTGCCGTCGAAGCGGCGGCGCGCCCAGGTCGACGAGATGCTGCACGCCGTCGGCGCCGAGCACTTCGCCGAGGCGCGGGTCGGCACACTCTCGGGCGGCGAGCTCCAGCGCGTGCTCATCGCGCACGCGTTGATCGGCCGGCCGCGCCTGCTCCTCCTCGACGAGCCGCTGGCCAACCTCGACCCGGCCAGCGCCCACGACATCGTCGTCCTGCTGCACACGCTGACCGAGGAGCACGGCGTGGCCGTCCTGCTCTCCGCGCACGAGATGAACACGCTCATCCCGGTCATGGACCGCATCGTCTACCTGGCCGGCGGGCGCGCCGCCAGCGGCTCGGTCGAAGAGGTCGTGCGCCCCGAGGTCCTGAGCGCCCTCTACGGGCACCCGGTCGAGGTGCTGCACGTGAACGACCGCCTGATCGTGATCGCCGGCCCGGGCCACGAGCACGAGTTCAGCGCGTCGATCCCCGTGGACCCCGCGCTCGAGCAGGGCTGAGCGGGTGGGCTGGCTCTTCGAGCCCGGGCTCTTCTCGAGCGGGCCCGTGCACACCGCGGCGCTCATCGGGGCGATCGTGGCCGTCGTCTCGGCCGGCGTCGGCGTCTTCACCGTGTTGCGGGGACAGTCCTTCGCCGGGCACTCGCTGGCCGACGTCGCCACCTCGGGGGGCTCGGGCGCGCTGTTGCTGGGCCTGAGCCCGCTGACCGGGTTCCTCGGCGGCGGGGTCATCGGTGCGCTGGCGATGGACCTCATCGGCGTCCAGCGCGTGCGCGACCGCGACCTCGCCACGGGCATCGTGCTCGGCGTGGCGACGGGCCTCTCCGCCCTCTTCCTCTATCTCGCCGCGACGAGCAAGGAGATCAACGGCGCCACGCAGCAGATCCTCTTCGGCTCGATCTTCACGCTGCAGAGCTCGACGATCCCCATGGTCGTGATCTTCGGGTCGTTGACGCTCCTCCTGCTCGCCTGCATCGCGCGCCCCCTGCTGCTGTGCTCGGTCAGCCCCGAGGCGGCCGCCGCCCGCGGCATCCCGGTCCGCCTGATCGGGTCGCTCTTCATCGTGGCGCTCGCCGTCGCCGTCGGGCTCTCGGCGCTGGCCATCGGCGCCATCCTCTCGACCGCGCTGCTCATCGGCCCGGCCGCCAGCGCCCTGCGCCTCACGCGCCGGCTCTGGACGGCGGCGATCGCGGCGGCGGTGCTGGGGGTCGCCACCACGTGGGTGGGCATCGCCCTGGCCTACGACAGCTACTACTGGGCCAGCTCGCATCCGGACATCCCGGTCAGCTTCTGGATCGTGGCGCTCGTCGTGGCGGCCTACCTCGTCAGCAGCCTCGTGGCCTGGGTCCGGCGCTGACGATGTTCTCCGGCTTCATGACCAACGCCTGGCTGGCCGGGACCGTCGTCGCGGCCGTCGCCGGCGTCGTCGGCCTCTTCGTCGTGATGCGCGGCGGCGCCTTCGCCGCGCACGCCATCCCCAACGGCGCCTTTGCCGGTGCCGCCGCCGCCTACTGGCTCGGGACCAACGAGCTCCTCGGGCTCGGGATCGCCGCCGGCGCCTCCGCCCTGGCCATCGGCTCGCTCGGGCAGCGCAACCGCCGCGACGTGGCCACCGCGCTCGTGCTCGTGCTCCTGCTGGCGTCGGGCGCCCTGTTCCTCAGCCTGAGCGGCGGCTACGAGCCCGAGGTGTACGGGCTCCTGTTCGGCGAGATCCTCGGGGTGAGCTCGACGCAGTTGCTGCCCGTCACGCTGGTCGGCCTCGGGTGCGTCGTCGTGGTCGCCCTCGCCTGGCGCCCGCTGCTCCTCTCCACGGTGCTGCCCGACGTCGCCGAGGCCCGCGGCGTCCGCCTGCGGGTGACGGAGATCGCGTTCCTGCTCGTCGTGGCCGCCGCCACGACGGTGACGCTGCCGGTCGTGGGGGCGCTGCTCATCTTCAGCCTCATGATCGGGCCGCCCGCCGCGGCGCGCTCGCTCACCCGGCGGCCGGGGCGCGCGCTCGTCCTGTCGGTGGTCTTCGCGCTCGTGACCGCCTGGCTCGCCATCGCCAGCTCGTACTGGACGAACTGGCCCGTGGGCTTCTTCGTCGGCTCCTACGCCGCGGCGTGCTACGGCGCCGGGCGGGTGGGTGCAGCGCTGGGCCGGTCGGGCCGGCGCCCGGGCCTCAGCCGCCGAACAGCAGCGAGTAGTCCGCGCCTCGACGCAGGTGATGCCCTCCGTCCACGCCCAGCGTTTCCCCGGTGACGAAGGACGACTCGGGGCCGAGCAGGTAGCGCACGGCCGACGCCACGTCCTCGACGGTGCCGACCCGGCCGAGCGGCATCTGCGCCAGGTAGTCGTCGAGCAGCGGGCCGCCCGCCGTGATGAACGACATGAGCTCGTCGGCGATGATCCCCGGCGCCACCGCGTTCACCCGGATGCCGAGCGGCCCGAGCTCCTCGCCGGCCGTCTCGGCCAGGAAGCAGATCCCCGCCTTGGACACGCCGTAGGCCCACAGGTGCGGGTGCGGGAAGCGCCCCGCCCCCGACGACATCAAGACGATGGCGCCGCGCCCGCCGCCCGCCGCGTCGGCGTCCTGGTCCTGCATCGCCAGCCCCCCCTGCTTGACGCAGATGACCGAGCCCATGAGGTTGAGGTCGATCGTGGCGCGCACCGCAGCCACGTCGGCGGTCAACACGGAGCCCAGGTGCAGCGATCCTCCGGCGCACGCGAACAGGCCGTCGATGCGCCCCGTGGCCTGGCGCGTGGCGGCCACCGCCGCGCTCACCTGGTCCTCGACGGTCACGTCGGCCACGACGTAGCGCGCCGTCGCGCCGCCGGCGGACACCGCGGCGATCCGCGCCACCGCCTCGGCCAGCTTCTGCTCGGTGCGCCCGCAGATCGTGACGTGCGCGCCGTCGGCCGCCAACCGCTCCGCCGTCGCCAGCCCGATGCCGCTGCCCCCGCCGGTGACGAGGACGGACCAGCCGGCGATGCCCCCCGCGCCGGGCCCGGCCATCAGACGGGGCCGGCCCCCACCGGGGCCACCGGGGTGAAGGCGACGGGCATCGCCTCGATCCCCGAGATGAAGTTCGCCGGCCGGCGGGGCAGGGCGGACCGCTCGACCGCCAGGTGCAGGTCGGGCAGGCGGGCGAGCAGCCGCTCGACCATGACGCGCAGCTCCAGGCGGGCCAGCTGGTTGCCGAGGCAGAAGTGGGCGCCGAAGCCGAACGCCATGTGCGGGTTGGGGCTGCGCGTGATGTCGAACGTGTCGGGGTCGTCGAAGACGGCCTCGTCGCGGTTGGCCGACGGGTAGAGGAGGATGATCTCCTGGCCCGCCTTGATCTGCGCGCCGGCCAGCTCGACGTCGCGGGTGGCGGTGCGCGCCATGTTCTTGATCGGCGAGACCCAGCGCAGCATCTCCTCGACCGCGCCCGGCATCAGGCCGTCGGGGTCGGCCGCCAGCGCGGCGCGCTGGTCGGGGTGGGCCAGGAGCTCCTCGACGCCGCCGCTGATGACGTGGCGCGTCGTCTCGTCGCCGCCGATGAGGATGAGCAGCGTCTCGTGGACGAGCGAGTCGTCATCGAGCGAGTCGCCGTCGATCTCGGCCTGGCAGAGCACGCCGACGAGGTCGTCGGTGGCGCCCGTGGCGCGCCGGTCGGCCAGGACCGGATGGATGTACTCGGTGAACCCGACGAAGGCCATCGCGGCCGTGTCGATGGCCGCCGGGTCGGGCGAGCCCTGGCCCTTGAGCATGTCGTCGGACCAGCGCAACAGGTCGTCGCGGTCGGAGGGCGCCACGCCGAGCAGGTCGCCGATCATGATGATCGGCAGCGGCGCCGCCACCTCGCTGACGAAGTCGCACGAGCCGCGCTCGCAGACGCGGTCGATGATGGCGTCGCAGACGACGCGGAGCTTGTCCTCCATGGCGCGCACGCGCTTGGGGGTGAAGCCCTCGGAGACGAGGCGGCGCCGGCGCACGTGCTCGGGCGCGTCGAAGTCGATCATCATCGGCAGCGGCGGGAACTTGGGCCGGATGCCCCCGGCGTTGGAGAACGACTCGGTGTCGACCGAGGCCGTGCTTGACGGCGGCGTAGCTGGCGGCGGCCCAGAGGTCGTTGGCCTCGTCGTAGTAGACGGGGGCGTTGGCCCGCATCCAGGCGTAGGCGTCGTGGGGCTCGCGCCCGTAGAACTGGCCGCTCATCAGGTCGATGCCGAGCTGCGGGGGTGCCGTCGTCACGACGGGAGACCCTATCTCCGGGTGGGTAGGGTGGACCCATGGCAGACCAAGCGACCTTCAGCGACGTCGCCATGGAGTTCATGCCGGGCCTCTACTCGGCGGCGCTCCGCATGACCCGCAACCGGGCCGACGCCGAGGACCTCGTCCAGGAGACGTACCTCAAGGCGTACCGGTCCTTCGCCTCGTTCCAGGAGGGCACGAACCTGCGGGCGTGGCTGTACCGGATCTTGACCAACACGTTCATCAACTCGTACCGGGCCGCCCAGCGCCGTCCCGAGCAGGCCGACGTCGAGGACGTCGAGGACCTCTACCTCTACAAGCGCCTGGCCGGCTCCGGTGGCAGCGACCCCGGGCGTTCGGCCGAGGACGAGGCGCTGGACCGCTTCACCGACGACGACGTGAAGGCCGCGCTCGAGGCGCTCCCGGAGAACTTCCGCATGGCCGTGCTCCTGGCCGACGTGGAGGGTTTCTCCTACAAGGAGATCTCCGAGATCACCGACGTGCCGATCGGCACGGTGATGAGCCGGATCCACCGGGGAAGAAGGGCCCTCCAGAAGGCGTTACACGATGTGGCCGAAGCGAGGGGGCTCGTCGGTAGCGTGCCGGGGGGATAAGGAATGAGCGACGAAGTGCGCCAGCATCATCAACACGACGACAACGAGGGCACGGGCGGCGACCCCGTGCTGGACACGAGCGGCC
Organism: uncultured Acidimicrobiaceae bacterium; assembly: GCA_963783995.1. Taxonomy (GTDB): domain Bacteria; phylum Actinomycetota; class Acidimicrobiia; order Acidimicrobiales; family RAAP-2; genus Bog-473. The sequence continues at coordinate 363,641 of CAWAPU010000002.1, read as the reverse complement.
TGTTCGGGTCGTCCTCGGTCGACTGCGTCGAGGCCGTGCACGAGCTCTACACGTATCTCGACGGCGAGCTCACCGAGGTGCGGCGCGAGGAGATCCGCATCCACCTCGACTGGTGCGGGCCCTGCGGCGGGGCGGCGCACTTCGAGGCCGAGCTGCGCCGGGTCATCGCCAACAAGTGCTCCGAGCGCGTGCCCCAGAGCCTGATCGAGCGGGTCGCCGCCGCGCTGCAAGCCGAAGGCAAGCACGACGCCAAGCACTGATCTCACTCCGGCCGGTGCGGCCGGGTCGGCCGGCCCCGACGAAGCCGGCTCCGTCGTGGCGCTCGACGCCGCGGCCGGCGCCACGCCGCACGCCACCATGGTCGACTGGGCCCTGGCGCAGCGCGTGGCGGCGGGCGCCCTCATCCTCAAGCCCTCGCCGGCTTCGTACCGCTCGGCGCCGCTGCAGGCGCAGTTCGACGAGCTGACCGCCAAGGCCGAGCACCTCGTGTCGGAGTCGACCGGCTTGCGCTCCGCGCACGGCGCGGCGCGCGCCAAGGTGACCGACCGCCCCGGGTGGGCGGCGGCGAACGTGCGCTCCATGGAGCGCCTCGTCGGCCCCGCCCTCGTCCAGCTCGCCGAGCGGCGGGGCGCCAAGCTCGGTGGCCCCTCTCTCGTCATCGGCCGGGCCATCTCGGGGACGCAGCTCGGGCTGATGCTCGCCTACATGGCGACGCGCGTCCTCGGCCAGTACGACCTGTTGATCGACGACTCGAGCCCTGAGGACCAGGACCTCGTCTCCTACGTCGGGCCGAACATCGTCGCCGTCGAGACGCAGTACGGCTTCGCCCCGAGCCAATTCAGGCTCTGGCTGGCCCTGCACGAGGTCACGCACCGCATGCAGTTCACCGCCGTGCCGTGGCTGCGCGACCACTTCGTCGGACAGGTGGGCGAGCTGCTCGGCCCGCTCTCGGGCGACCCCAGCGGCTTCGCCGAGGTCCTCAAACGCGTGGCCACCGAGGTGCGGGCGGGGCGGAACCCGACCCACGACGCCGGCGTGGTCGGCATGCTCGCCACCCCCGAGCAGAAGGTCGCGCTCTCCAAGATCACCGGCATGATGAGCCTGCTGGAGGGGCACGGCGACGTCACGATGAACCGCGCCGGCGCCTCCGAGGTCCCCGGGGCCGACTACTTCGCCAAGGTGCTGGCCCAGCGGCGCACACAGGCCAAGGGCCTCACCAAGATCATGTCGAAGCTCCTCGGGCTCGACGCCAAGATGCGCCAGTACGCCGAGGGCGAGCAGTTCGTCGAGGCGGTCGAGGCGGCCGGAGGCCCCGCGCTCGATGGCGCGCGTGTGGGAGGGGCCCGAGTGGCTGCCCACGCAAGAGGAGATCCGCGACCCCGCCCTCTGGGTGGCCCGCGCCGGCGGGTGACCCGTGCCCGCCGCGGCGCCTGACAGCGAGCTCGTCGCCGACCTCCTGAGCCGCTGCACCTTCCCGCAGCCGGGCACGCCGCTCGCCTGCGCCGTCTCGGGCGGCCCGGACTCGCTCGCCCTCCTCGTGCTCGCCGCCGCGGCGGGGTGCGACGTCACCGCCCTCCACGTCGACCACGGGCTGCGCCCCGGGTCCGACACCGAGGCCGACGTCGTGGCGGCCGCCGCGGCCGCCCTCGGGGCGCACTTCGAGCGCCGCACCGCCGTGGTCGAGCCGGGGCCGAACCTCGAGGCCCGCGCCCGAGCCGCCCGCTTCGCCGTGCTGCCGCCCGGCGTGGCGACGGGCCACACCATGGACGACCAGGCCGAGACCGTCCTCGTCAACCTGTTGCGCGGGGCGGGGGCCGACGGCCTGGCCGGCATGGCGCCGGGGTTCCGCCACCCGCTGCTCGGCCTGCGCCGCGCGGAGACGCACCGCCTGTGCGGCGCGGCCGGCCTCACCCCGGTGCGCGACGAGAGCAACGACGACCCGGCCTTCGTGCGCAACCGCGTCCGCCACGAGCTGCTCCCGCTGTGCACCGAGGTGGCCGGGCGTGACCCGGTGCCGCTCCTGGCGCGCCAGGCCGGCGTGCTGCGCGACGAGGTCGCGCTGCTCGATGCGCTGGCCGCCGACGCGCTGCCCGACCCCGCCGACGCCCGCCGCGTGGCCGCCAGCCCGCGGCCCGTGGCGCGCCGCGCCCTGCGCAACTGGCTGCGCAGCGAGACCGCCGCCGACCATCCCCCCTCGCTGGCCGAGGTCGACCGGGTCCTCGACGTGGCGGCGGGCCGGGCCGTCGGGACCGAGCTGGCGGGGGGCCGCCGCGTCCGCCGCTCCAAGGGCCGGCTCTCGGTCGGCCCGACCGCAGCCGGTAGTCTCACGCCGGTGATCGACGAGGCCGGAGGCGGCTCGGCCGTTCCGTCCTGGGCCCGGCCCGACGTGGGCCCCGTGCTGGTCGGCGCCGAGGAGCTCGCCGCCCGGGTCGGCGAGCTGGGGGCGCAGATCACTGCGGACTACGCCGGCGAGCCCCCGCTGCTCGTGGCGGTGCTCAAGGGGGCGATGCTCTTCCTGAGCGACCTGTGCCGGGCGATCGAGCTCCCGGTCGACGTCGACTTCATGGCCGTGTCGTCGTACGGCAGCGCCACGAAGACGTCGGGCGTCGTGCGGATCGTGAAGGACCTCGATTCCGAGCTCGAGGGGCGCCACGTGCTGGTGGTCGAGGACATCATCGACAGCGGCCTGACGCTCAACTACCTGCGCAAGTACCTCAACGCGCGGGCGCCCAAGAGCCTCGACGTCTGCGCGCTCTTGGTGAAGGAGGGCGAGCAGCGCGTCGAAATCCCGCTGCGGTACGTAGGCTTCACGATCCCCCCCGACTTCGTCGTCGGGTACGGGCTCGATGTGGGCGAGCGCTACCGCAACCTGCGCGGCGTCCACCGCTACAAGGGAAACGACCAATGAACCACGCAACGAGGACACCGCGCCCGAGGACAGCACGATGAGCGTCGACGTCGACCGCGTCCAGAAGGCCGTGCTCGAGCTGCTCGAGGCGATCGGCGAGGACCCCGACCGCGACGGCCTCCTCGCCACGCCCGAGCGCGTCGCCTCGATGTACGAGGAGCTCTTCTCCGGCCTCCACGACGACCCGGCCCGCCACCTCGAGGTCACCTTCGCGGCCGACCACGACGAGATGGTGATGGTGCGCGACATCCCCTTCGCCTCCCTCTGCGAGCACCACCTGGTGCCGTTCCTGGGCCGGGCGCACGTGGCGTACATCCCGGCCGAGGACGGCCGCATCACCGGCCTGTCCAAGCTGGCCCGCCTCGTCGACGGCTTCGCCCGCCGCCTGCAGGTGCAGGAGCGCATGACGACGCAGATCGCCGACGCCATCCAGGACGTCCTCTCGCCCCGCGGCGTGTTCGTCGTCATCGAGGCCGAGCACCTCTGCATGTCGATGCGCGGCGTGAAGAAGCCCGGCACGCTCACCGTCACCTCGTCGGTGCGCGGGCTGTTCCGCTCCGACCCGGCGACCCGGGCCGAGGCGATGCAGTTCATCAAGGGCTGACCGCCGCCGTGCCGCTGACGCGCTGCGGTGACCGCCCCGCCGGTCCGCCGGCCCCTCGTCATGGGGGTCCTCAACGTCACGCCGGACTCGTTCTCCGACGGCGGCCTCTACGACACGTTCGAGCACGCCGTGGCGCACGGCCTCGCCCTGGCCGCCGAGGGGGCGGACGTGATCGACGTCGGCGGCGAGTCCTCCCGTCCGGGCGCGCAGCCCGTCTCCGCCGCCCAAGAGCTCGAGCGCGTCGTCCCGGTGATCGAGGCGCTGGCCGCCGCGCCCGCGCTCGGCGCACGCGGCGTCCGTCTCTCGGTCGACACGCTCAAGCCCGAGGTGGCGGCCGCCGCAGTGGCCGCCGGCGCCACCCTGATCAACGACATCAGCGCCTCGCTGTTCGACGTGGCGGCCGACACCGGCGCCGGGTGGGTCGCCATGCACATGCGGGGCGAGCCGCGCACGATGCAGGACCACCCCCACTACGACGACGTCGTGGCCGAGGTCCGGGCCTTCCTCCTCGAGCGGGTGGCAGCGGCGCGGCGCGCCGGCGTCGGCGAGATCTGGGTCGACCCGGGCATCGGCTTCGGCAAGACGATCGAGCACAACCTCTCGCTGCTGCGCCACCTCGGCGCCATCGTCGACGACGCGGCCGGCGCCGGCTGCGCCGGCGTGGTCGTGGGCACCAGCCGCAAGCGTTTCCTCGGCCTCCTCGCCGCGGCTGCCGGCGGCCCGGCCCGCGGCACGCCGCCGGGCTCCCTCGCCCCCGCCCCGATCGAGGACCGGCTGGCCGGCTCCCTGGCCACCGCCGCCACCGCGCTCGTGGCCGGCGCCGCCATGGTCCGCGTCCACGACGTGGCGGCGACGGTGCAACTGGCCCGGCTGTATGGTCCTGCCGCATGAAGGGCAAGTGGGCGGCCGGGATCCCACCCCGCAACTTCACCTGGGTGATCAAGGACCACCTCGCGCTGAGCGAGCGCCCGGGTGGGTTCTCGCTCAACCACCGGCGGGTGCGCCGCCAGGAGGAGATCATCTGGCTCCGCGTCCAGGGCTTCGGGCGCGTCATCTCGCTGCTGCCTTCGCCGCACAACCTGGCCGCCTACGACGACGAGGGCCTGGCCTGGGCCCACTACCCGCTCGAGCGCACCGGCGACCCCCGGCCCGTCCTGCTGGCCTGCTACCAGGACATCGACGACTCCCTCGCCTCGGGCCTGCGCATCCTGTTGCACCAGGACGAGCTCGGTGACCGCATCATGGGCGTCGTGGCCGGGTACCTCGTGTGGTCCGGGCGCATCGCCAACCTCCCCCAGGCCGTCGCCCTCGTCGAGGGCGTCTGCGGGCACGCCATGGGCGCCCCCGGCCGCGAGCTCCTGGCGGAGATGGAGGGCATGCCCGCCCGCGGCACCCCGAAGTGAGCCCCCTCCGCCCGTGACCCGGCGCCGCCCGTGAGCGACCGCATCGAGGTCCGCGACCTGCGCGTCACCGGCGTCCACGGCGCCCTGCCCGAAGAGCAGGACCGGGCCCAGCCCTTCGCCGTCGACATCACCGCCTGGGTGGACATGACGGCGGCCCAGCAGAGCGACGACCTGGCCGACACGGTCGACTACGGCGCGCTGGCCCAGGTCGCGGCGGACGTCGTCGGCGGCCGCTCCTACCGTCTCCTCGAGGCCCTGGCCGGCCGCCTGGCCAACGCCCTGCTCATCGTGGACCCGCGCCTCGAGGCGGTCGAGGTGACCGTGCGCAAGCTCCGGCCGCCCCTCGCCCTCGACGTCGGCTCGACGGGCGTCCGGGTGCGCCGCGCCCGTTGACGACGGGGGCGACCCGGCGGGCCTTCATCGGCCTCGGCTCGAACCTGGGGGACCGCCGCGCCCACTTCCGCGCCGCCGTCGAGGGCCTCGAGGCCGCCGGCGACGTCGTCGCCGTGTCGCCGGTCTACGAGACCGCGCCGGTCGGCGGCCCCGCCGGCCAGGGCGACTTCCTCAACGTGGTCGTCGAGCTGCGGACGGCCGACACGCCGCGTGCCCTGCTCGAGCGCGGCCAGGCCCTCGAGGCGGCGGCGCACCGCCAGCGCAAGGAGCATTGGGGGCCCCGCACCCTCGACGCCGATGTGCTGTGGGTCGAGGGCGAGCAGGTGGACGAGGCCGACCTCATCGTGCCCCACCCCCGCCTGTGGGAGCGCCGCTTCGTGACCGCACCCCTGGCCGACCTGGCCCCCGACCTCGTGACGTCTGCCCAGGTGGCGGCGTCTGGTGGTGAGGTCGTCCGTGTGGGTAGGCTTTAGCCGACGTTTTCGCATCGTCTGTAGGCGACGGGCACCCGTTCGGGGCTCGAATGCCGAAGGAGGTCTGATGCACACGATCCGGATCATCGGTCCCGGCCGGGCCGGCACGTCCCTCGCCGCCGCGCTCTCGGCGCGCGGTTGGGAATTTGCCGGCTTCCTGCGCCGGGGCGACGACTTGTCGGGCGCCGCGCGCGGTGTCGACGTCCTCGTCATCGCCACCCCCGACGACGCCATCGCCGAGGTGGCCGCCGCCGTGGTGCCCGTGGTGACGACGACCGTCGTCCACCTCTCGGGCTCGCTCGGGCTCGATGCCCTGGGCGCCCACCCGCGACGCGGCGCCGTGCACCCGCTCGTCCCGCTGCCCAACGGCGAGGTCGGCGCGGCCCGGCTGGGCGCAGGCGTCACCTTCGCCGTGGCTGGCGATGCCGTCGCCCGCGAGATCGCCGCCACGCTCGGCGGCCGGACCGTCGAGGTGGCCGACGAGGATCGTGCCGCCTACCACGCCGCCGCCTGCATCGCGGCGAACCACGTGGTGGCGCTGCTCGGCCAGGTCGAGCGCGTCGCCACCTCGGTCGGCCTCGATCTCGAGTCCTTCCTGCCGCTCACACGGGCGGCCGTCGACGACGTGGCCGCCCTGGGCGCCCAGGACGCGCTCACCGGGCCGGCGCGACGCGGCGACTGGGCCACGCTGAGCCGCCACCTCGACGCGCTGCCCGAATCGGAGCGCCCCGGCTATCAGGCCGGTGCCGCCCTGGCCACGAAGCTGGCCGGCGCGGGCGCCCCGGCCCAGGTGTCCGTCCCGGCGGCGGTGTAGGGCGATGGACGTCGTCGAGACCGTCAACGGGTGCCGCGCCACCCTCGATGAGGCCCGCCGCAGCGGGCGCACCGTCGGGCTCGTCCCGACCATGGGCGCGTTGCACGACGGGCACGTCTCGCTCATCGCCCAGGCCCGCGCCGAGTGCGACGTCGTCGCCGTCAGCATCTTCGTCAACCCGCTGCAGTTCGGCGACCCCGACGACATCGCCCGCTACCCGCGCCCGCTCGAGCGTGACCTCGCCGTGTGCGCCGAGGCGGGGGTCGACGTCGTCTTCGTGCCTCCGGTGACCGAGATGTACCCGTCGTGGCCCGAGCCACCGGTGACGACGGTCTCGGTGCGCGGCGTGAGCGACGCCTGGGAGGGCGCGTCGCGCCCGGGTCACTTCGACGGCGTGGCGACGGTGGTGGCCAAGCTGTTCTCGGCCGCCGGACCGTGCCGCGCCTACTTCGGCCTGAAGGACTTCCAGCAGCTGGCCGTCGTGCGGGCGATGACGGCCGACCTCGGCCTCCCCGTCGAGGTGGTCGGGTGCCCGATCGTCCGCGAGCGCGACGGCCTGGCGCTGTCGAGCCGCAACGTGCGCCTCTCCGACGCCGAGCGCGTCGCCGCCCTGGCGCTCTCGCGTGCCCTGGCCGCCGGCCGGGACGCCATCGCGGCGGGGGAGCGCGACGGCGCCGTGGTGGCGCAGGCCATGGGCGCCGTGGCGGCGTCCGAGCCCCTGGTCGAGCTCGACTACGCGGTGGCCGTCGACGGTGCGACCCTCGAGCCCCTCGCCGCCATCGACGACCCCGCCGCCGTGCGCCTCCTGATCGCCGCCGCCGTGGGGCCGGTGCGCCTCATCGACAACTCGGCGGCGCTCGAGGGGCCCGAGCACGCGCCGGAACGCAACACCGAGACCAGCCAGATCGTCCGCCACACCCACGAGGCGGTGCCGCAGGCCCGCCAACTCGAAAGGATCGGGTGAGCCAGATGCGCCGCCGCATGATGAAGTCCAAGATCCACCGCGCCACGGTCACCGGGGCCAACCTCAACTACGTCGGGTCGATCTCGCTCGACACCGAGCTGATGGCGCTGGCCGACATCCTCCCCTACGAGCAGGTTGCCGTCCTCGACATCGACAACGGCGCGCGCTTCGAGACGTACGCCATCGAGGGCGAGCGGGGCCAGGTCTGCCTCAACGGCGCCGCCGCTCGTCTCGTCGCGCCCGGGGACAAGGTGATCGTCATCACCTACGCCGACTACGACCGCTCCGAGCTCGAGGCGTACGTGCCCCGGGTCGTGCACGTCGACGGGCGCAACCGGGTCATCGACGAGGCGTCCGCGCACCTCGATGCCGAGCTGGCGCCCCTGACCGAACCGGCGTGAGCCCGGAGGCCCGGCCGGGGCCCTTCGACGTCCTGGTCCTGGGCAGCGGCGTCGCCGGGCTGTCGGCCGCCGTCCGTCTGGCCGGGCCCGATCCCGCCGGCCTCCCCTTGTTGTCCCTCGGCGTCCTCACCAAGGGCGCGCTGTCCCAGTCGGCGACCCGGTGGGCCCAGGGCGGCGTGGCCGCCGTCCTCGGGGGCGACGAGGACTCGACCGACCTGCACCTGGCCGACACGCTGCGCGCCGGGGCCGGCCTGTGCGACGAGGAGGCCGTGCGCGTCCTCGTCGACGAGGGCCCGGCACGCGTGCACGAGCTGATCGCGCTGGGCGCCCGGTTCGACCGCGAGACCACCGGCTCCCTCTCCCTCGCCCGCGAGGGCGGCCACTCCCGGGCGCGCGTCGTCCACGCCGGCGGTGCCGCCACCGGCGCCGAGATCGAGCGCGCGCTCGTCGACGCCACGTTCGGCTCGGCCAGCGCCGTCCTCGAGGGCTGGTTCGCGCTCGACCTCCTCGTCGAGGACGGGCGTTGCGTCGGCGTGACCGCGCTCCCGCCCCACGAGCACGGCGCCCGGCCCGCGCCCGTCGAGATCCGGTCGTCCCACGTCGTGCTCGCCACCGGCGGCGCGGGGCAGCTGTACTCGGTCACGACCAACCCGACCGAGTCCACGGGCGACGGCGTGGCCATGGCGCTGCGGGCCGGCGTCCCCACCGCCGACGTCGAGTTCGTGCAGTTCCACCCCACCGCGCTGCACCACCCGGCGATGCCGCGGCCGCTCCTCTCCGAGGCGTTGCGCGGGCACGGCGCGCTGCTGCGCGACCGCGACGGCGAGCGCTTCGTCGACGAGCTGGCGCCGCGTGACGTCGTCAGCCAGGCCATGGCGGCGCGCATGGTCGAGCAGGGGGTCGACCACCTCTGGCTCGACGCCACCGGCCTCGAGCGCTTCTCGCCGCGCTTCCCGACCATCGCCGCGTCGCTCGCCTCCATTGGCCTCGACCCGCAGAAGGACTGGCTGCCGATCGCGCCGGCGGCCCACCATCTCTCGGGCGGGGTGCTGACGGACCTGTGGGGGGCCACGGCGCTGCCCGGACTGTGGGCCGTGGGCGAGGTCGCCTGCACCGGCGTGCACGGGGCGAACCGCCTGGCCTCCAACTCCCTCCTCGAGGGCATGGTCTTCGGGGCCCGCCTGGCCGAACGGATACCCGGCGGGGCAGCGCGGGCCCGAGGCGAGCGGCGCGCTCCGGGTGGTCCTGGGCGACGGGTCGCTCGACGGCATCGGCTGCACGCGCCTGGCCGCCCGGGCGCGGGTCGCGCCGCGCCAGTCCGGAGCGACGACCGCGCCCGACGTGACCAAGCTGCGCGACATGCTCCAGCGCGCCATGACACGTGGCGCTGGCGTGGTGCGCAGCGCGCCATCGCTCGAAGGGGCCCGGGCCGCGCTCAACGAGGTGGCCGACCTCCTCGGTGACCCGGCGGGCTCGGTGCGCGCCGGCGAGCTGGCCAACCTGTTGCAGGTGGGCGACGCCCTGTTGGTGTCGGCGGAGGCGCGCACCGAGAGCCGCGGCGCCCACGCGCGGCGCGAGTACCCCGACACGGACCGGACGTGGCGCCGCCGCTTGGCCTTCGCCGCCGACGACCTCGCACCGGTGGGCGCGCCATGAGCACGGTGGAGGCGGACGAGGCGTACGCCCGCGCCGTCGCCGACGCGGTGACGCGCGCGCTCGAAGAGGACCTCGGGGCCGAGGGCGATCTCACCGCGGCGTTGGTGCCCGAGAACGCCACGGCGCGCTACGCCCTGCGGGCCCGCCGAGCGCGGCGTGCTCGCCGGCCGCGCCCCGGCCGAGGAGACGTTCCGCCGCGTCGGCCCCGACCTGACGCTGGAATGGCACGCCGCCGACGGCGACGAGCTGACGCCCGGCGAGACGATCCTCGACGTGAGCGGCCCGCTGCGCCCGATCCTGACCGCCGAGCGCACGGCGCTCAATTTCCTCGGGCACCTCTCGGGCGTGGCGACGCTGACGTCGCACTTCGTGGCCGAGGCCCGCCAGGCCAACCCGTCGGTCCAGGTGCTCGATACGCGCAAGACCCTCCCGGGCCTCCGCCTCCTGGAGAAGGCGGCCGTGCGCGCCGGGGGCGGCACGAACCACCGCCTGGGCCTCTCCGATGCGGTGCTGGTGAAGGACAACCACCTGGCCGGGATCACGATCAGCGACGCCGTCGCCCGCGCCCGTTCGCTGTGGCCGGGGCGCCCGATCGAGATCGAATGCGACGACCCCGGACAGGTCGCCGAGGCGGCGCGGGCGGGCGCCGACGCGGTGCTGCTCGACAACATGGACCCGGGCGAGGTGGTCGACGCGGTGGAGCTGGCGCGCCGCGAGGCGAAGGGGCCCATCCTCACGGAGGTCTCGGGCGGCGTGACCCTCGACAGCATCGGGGCGTACGCCGCCGCGGGACCGGATCGCATCTCGGTGGGGGCGCTGACGCATTCGGCCCCGGTGTTGGACCTCGGGCTCGACCTGGTGTCGAGGAGCACGGACGCGGAGAACGCAGAGAACGCAGGGCAGGCAACGAAGGGATGAGGACACGTGCTCCTGGTCATTGACGTCGGTAACACCGAGACCGTCATCGGGCTCTATACCGCGCCGACACCGACACGGTGCCCGTGATCGAAGAGGGCGTGGGGGTGGGTATCGCGACCGAACGCGACCTGTCCTCCCCGATCGGCCTCACGCACCACTGGCGCCTCTCCACCGTCCCGACGCGCACGCCCGACGAACACGCCGTCCTCCTCACGCAGCTGCTCGACCTCGAAGGCCTCGACATCGCCGCCTCGGTGACGGGCATCGCCGTGAGCTCATCCGTCCCGCACGTGACGACCGAGCTGCGCCAGATGGCGATGCGCTGGTTCGCCGACGTGCCCTGCGTCGTCCTCGGGCCCGGCACGAAGAGCGGGATGCCGATCCTCTACGACAACCCCAAGGAGGTCGGCGCCGACCGCATCGCCGACGCCGTGGGCGCCTACGACCTCTACGGCGGTCCGTGCATCGTCGTCGACATGGGCACCGCCACGACGGTGGAGGCGATCAGCGCCAAGGGCGAGTACCTCGGCGGCGCCATCACGCCGGGGGTCGCGATCAGCCTCGAAGCGCTGTACCAGCAGGCCGCCGCCCTGCGCCGGGTCGAGCTGGTCGAGCCGCGCAGCGTGATCGGGCGCTCCACCGTCGAGTCGCTCGAGTCGGGGACGCTCTACGGCTTCGCCGGCTTGGTCGACGCGCTGGCCCGGCGCTTCATGGAGGAGCTCGGGCCCTCGACGGTCGTGGCCACGGGCGGGTTCAGTTCGCTCATCGCCCCGTATTCGGACACGATTGAGCACGTGGAGCCCTGGCTGACCCTGCACGGCCTGCGCATCGTGTACGAGCGCAACGTGAACGCGTGAGCGACGAGACCCCGGCGCCTCCGCCCGACATCCCGTACCGCTTCGACCGCACGCACCAGGCGGCCGAGATCGTCGAGGGGTGGTCGGCGCTCACCCCCGGCGAGGAGTCCGGCGCCACCGTCGGGGTCGCCGGCCGCATCATGCTCATCCGCGACCAGGGCCGGTTGGCCTTCGCCGAGCTGCGCGACAACTCGGGGTCGATCCAGCTGTTCGCCGGGACGAAGTGGACGGCGCGTTTCGAGGAGTTCGCCAAGCTGAACCTGGGCGACTGGATCGGGGTCAAGGGCGAGGTCGTGCGCACCCAGCGCGGCGAGCTGTCGGTGAAGGTGACCGAATGGGAACTCCTCGCCCAGGCGCGGCGCAACTTCGGCGACAAGTGGCGCGGCGTGACCGACACCGAGATGCGCTTCCGGCAGCGTTACGTCGACCTGTGGGCGAACGAGCGCAGCCGGCAGATCCTGCAGTTGCGCAGCGACGTCGTGCGGCGCCTGCGCAGCCGGCTGTGGGAGCAGGGCTTCGTAGAGGTGGAGACGCCCTTGTTGCACCCGATCGCCGGCGGCGCCACGGCGCGTCCGTTCGTCACGCACCACAACGCGCTCGACACCGACTTCTACCTCCGGGTGGCGCCCGAGCTCTTCCTCAAGCGCCTCGTGGTCGGGGGCCTCGACAAGGTGTTCGAGATCGGCCGCGTCTTCCGCAACGAGGGCCTCTCGCCGCGCCACAACCCCGAGTTCACGATCCTCGAGCTCTACCAGGCGTACGCCGACTACCGCGACACGATGGTGCTCTTCGAAGAACTGGTGGCCGGGCTCGCCCTGGACACCGTGGGCACGACGCAGCTCAGCTACGGCGGGCGCCCGCTCGACCTGACGACGCCGTGGCGGCGCGCGCCGATGACCGAACTGATCGGCGAGGCGACGGGCCTGCGCGTCGACGTGCGCACGCCTCGGGCGGAGCTGGCGAAGGCGGCGAGCGAGGTCGGGATCGAGGTCGAAGAGGCGTGGGGGCCCGGGAAGATCTTGCTGGAGATCTACGAGAAGACGACCGAGCCGAACCTTTGGGGCCCGGTGTTCGTCACGGATTATCCAGCGGAGGTGTCCCCGCTGGCGCGCCGCCACCGCGACGGGCCCGAGCTCGTCGAGCGCTACGAGCCGGTCGTGGCGGGTCGTGAGTTGGGTAACGGCTTCACCGAGCTGACCGATCCCGACGACCAACGCGCCCGCTTCGAGGAGCAGGCGCGCAAGGCCGCGGCGGGGGACGACGAGGAGTCGGCCGAGATCGATGAGGACTACATCCGGGCGTTGGAATACGGCCTGCCGCCAACGTCGGGCTTCGGGCTGGGCGTCGACCGCCTGGTGATGCTGCTGGGCGACGTGGCCAACATCCGCGAGGTGATCGCCTTCCCCACGCTGCGCCCGGACCGGGGCTAGGGCCGGGCCGACCGGGCGCTGGGCGCTGTGGGCCTCCGCCCTCCGCCGTGGCCCGAAATTGTTTTTTGGCCTGGGCTACGGGCTGCGCCTTATCAATTGCGGCAAGAAATAACGCAACGCTTCTAAACATGCGTCTTTGTGCGTATACAGCGCGGCTGCGCGTCGGCGTCCGCGCATACACAACTGGAAAATTTTCGGGATTCTTTTTTCAGCGGTTCTTACGCTGGCGCCGCATCCCTCACATTGCCCTTACAGGTTCCTCATATCTGGCCTTCAGAGTGAGCAGTGCCGTCGAGGGGCGGCAGATGTGCCAGGACGGCGCAGAGTTCGACAGGTCCAAGGAGGACACATGTTGCGCAGGATCATCGCAGGAACGGCCGTGGCCGGGGCGCTGACGCTGGGCGCGGCCGGAATTGCCGGCGCGGCGAGCCCGAGTAACACCGGCAGCACCGGCACGACCACGACGCCGAAGGTGTGCGCCCGACTGCCCAAGATCGAGGCGCGGGTCCAGAAGGTCGAGGCGAAGGTGAACGCCTGGGTGCCCAAGGCCGAGGCGCGTGAGACGAAGGCCAAGGACAACGGCCACACGAAGCTGGCCACGGCCATCGCGAACCGCATCACCAAGGTGCAGGCCCGCGAGACCAAGGTGAACGCACGGCTGGCCAAGGCCGAGGCCAAGTGCGGCACCGCCGGGAGCGGCGGCACGAGCTCAGCCAGCTGAGCTTCGGGGGCGCCGCGGGCGCCCCCGAGTGCCGGCTTGTCCGGGTTCTTCGGGGTCCTTAGGAGCCGGGGAGGTCGGTCAGCAACTCGGCCACCAGCGCGGAGAGTCCCGCCCGAAGCTCGGGCTGGGCGATCCCGTCGGTGGCCGTTTGCGCGTCCTTGACGTAGGCGCGGGCCACCTCCACGGCGGCGGCGATCCCGTTCGACCCCATGACAATGGTGCGGGCCTTGTCCCTCTCGGGCTGGGCCAGCGGCTGGCCGAGCAGGGCGCGCAGGTCGGGCCCGGCGTCGGGGTCATCGAGCGCGATCAGCGCCGGCAGGGTGTAGATCCCCTCGGCGAGATCCTGGCCGGCCGGCTTCTGCAGCTGGCCGTCCGTGGCCGTCACGTCCAAGATGTCGTCGCGGATCTGGAAGACCATGCCGAAGCAGCGGCCGTATTCCGTGCTCGCTTCGACCTCGGACCTCGGCAGGTCGCCCGTCAGCGCGCCGATCCGACACGACGTGGCGGTGAGCGCGGCGGTCTTGCCGCTGATGGCGCTGAAATAGTCGTCGCGACCCCGTCCGGTCTGGAAGGCCGAGCGCACCTCGGTGACCTGGCCTTGGCAGAGCCGGCCCAGCGTGTCGGCCAGGAGGGCGGCGATCTCGGTGCCGAGGCTCGCCGCGATGGCGGCGCTGCGGGCGAGCAGGTAGTCACCGGCCACGATGGCGACGAGGTTGCCGAATCGGCTGTTGACGCTCTCGACGTTGCGCCGGATCGTGGCCTCGTCGATGACGTCGTCGTGGTAGAGCGAGGCGAGGTGGACGAGCTCGACGGCCACGCCGCCCATCAGGTCGTCCTCGGTGGCGTCGCGCGTCCCGGCCGTGGCCGTGGCCAGGGCAAGGAGGGGCCGGAGGCGCTTGCCGCCGGCGGCGATCAGGTGCGTCGTGACCTCGTCGAGGAAGCCGTCGCCGGTGACGACGGACGCAGTGAGCAGGGGCTCGAGCCGCTGCATTCCCTCTTGCAGGCGGGGCAGGCCCAGGGCCTCCGTCGGGTTCACTGAACCGAAACGTTAGGTCACGGTCCCAGAATGACGACAACTGCCTGGTGGGAGGGGGCGCAGGAAAATCGGGTGCGCCCGGTTCCCCATGAAAGGTCAGAAGACCTTGGTACCTGCGGCCTGTCACGACGAAGGCCCCAAGTACACTGGCCCGAGAAGAAAGAGCAAGGAGAGGCGGTCAGGGTGTTCGAACGTTTCACCGACCGGGCACGGAGGGTGTTGGTGCTGGCGCAAGAGGAAGCGCGCCTGCTCAATCACTCCTTCATCGGGACCGAACACATTCTCCTCGGCTTGATCCACGAAGGCGAAGGGGTCGCGGCGAAGGCCCTCGAGTCGCTCGGGATCTCGCTCGAGGCTGTGCGCGAAAAGGTCGAGGAGACCATCGGCATGGCCGGGACCGCACCAAGCGGGTCCCCGCCGTTCACGCCGCGCGCCAAGAAGGTCCTCGAGCTGTCGCTCCGCGAGGCGCTGCAGCTCGGCCACAGCTACATCGGCACCGAGCACATGCTGCTCGGCCTCGTGCGCGAGGGCGAGGGCGTCGCTGCGACCGTGCTGGTCAGCCTCGGGGCCGACCTCGGCCGGGTGCGCCAGCAGGTGATCCAGCTCATGTCCGGGAACCAGGGCAAGGAGTCGGTCGGGGCGAGCCAGGGCTCCAGCTCGGGCGACAACCCCTCGGGCTCGCCGGTGCTCGACCAGTTCGGGCGGAACCTGACCCAGCTGGCGCGTGATGGCAAGCTCGATCCGGTTATCGGACGTCATAAAGAGATCGAACGCGTCATGCAGGTCCTGTCGCGCCGGACGAAGAACAACCCCGTCCTGATCGGCGAGCCTGGCGTGGGCAAGACCGCGATCGTCGAGGGCCTGGCACAGCGCATCGTCTCCAACGACGTGCCCGAGACGTTGACGGGCAAGCAGCTCTACACGCTCGACCTCGGCGCGCTCGTCGCGGGCAGCCGTTACCGCGGCGACTTCGAGGAACGATTGAAGAAGGTCCTCAAGGAGATCCGCACGCGGGGCGACATCGTCCTGTTCATCGACGAGATCCACACGCTCGTGGGCGCGGGCGCCGCCGAAGGCGCCATCGACGCGGCCTCCATCCTCAAGCCGATGCTGGCGCGGGGCGAGCTGCAGACCGTCGGTGCGACGACGATCGATGAGTACCGCAAGCACCTCGAGAAGGACGCCGCGCTCGAGCGCCGGTTCCAGCCGGTCAAGGTCGACCAGCCCTCCGTCGCGCTCACCATCGACATCCTCAAGGGCCTGCGCGACCGCTACGAGTCGCACCACGCGGTGAGCATCACCGACCAGGCGCTCGTGGCGGCGGCGAATCTCGCCGACCGCTACCTGGCCGACCGCTACCTGCCGGACAAGGCGATCGACCTCATCGACGAGGCGGGCAGCCGCTTGCGCATCCGCCGGATGACGACGCCTCCGGCGGCCAAGAAGCTCGACGAGGAGATCACGCGGCTGCGCGCCGACAAAGAGGCCGCCATCGAGAAGGGCGCCTTCGAGCAGGCCAAGAAGCTGGCCGAGCAGGAGAAGGAGCGCCTGGACATCAAGGAGAGCCAGGAGGCCGAGCTGCGCGCCGAGGGCGTGGATCTCTTCGACGTGGTCGACGAGGAAGTCATCGCCGAGGTGCTGGCCGCCTGGACCGGCATTCCCGTCTACCGCCTCACCGAGGAGGAGACGGCGAAGCTCCTGCGCATGGAGGACGAGTTGCACAAGCGGGTCATCGGCCAGGAAGAGGCGCTGAAGGCGCTGTCGCGGGCGATCCGTCGCACGCGGGCCGGCCTCAAGGACCCCAAGCGCCCGAGTGGCTCGTTCATCTTCCTCGGCCCGACGGGCGTGGGGAAGACGGAGCTGGCCAAGACGCTCGCCGAGTTCCTCTTCGACGACGAGGACGCGCTCATCCAGCTCGACATGTCCGAGTACATGGAGAAGCACACGGTCAGCCGCCTGGTCGGCTCGCCTCCGGGCTACGTCGGCTACGAAGAGGGTGGCCAGCTCACCGAGGCAGTGCGGCGCAAGCCGTTCTCCGTCGTGCTCTTCGACGAGGTCGAGAAGGCGCACCCCGACGTGTTCAACACGCTGCTGCAGATCCTCGAAGACGGTCGCCTGACCGACGCCCAGGGTCGCTCGGTGGACTTCAAGAACACCGTGCTGATCATGACGTCGAACCTCGGCACCGCCGACCTGCGCAAGTCGAACATGGGCTTCGCCAAGACGTCGGAGGCCGTGACGTACGAGCGCATGAAGGCCAAGGTGGACGAGGCGCTCAAGGCGCACTTCCGGCCCGAGTTCCTCAACCGGATCGACGAGGTCATCGTGTTCCACGAGCTCTCGCGGGCCGAGGTCACCGAGATTGTGGACCTTCTCATGGCGCGCACGATCAAGCAGCTGTCGGACCAGGGCATCGGCCTCGAGCTGACGCCGGCCGCCCGCACGCTGTTGGCCGAAAAGGGTTACGACCCCCAACTGGGGGCGCGGCCGCTGCGCCGGGCCATCCAGCAGATGGTCGAGGACCCGCTGTCCGAGCGCATCCTGTGGAAGGAGTTCCGCGTCGGCGAGACCATCGTCGTCGACGTCGAGGAGTCGCCCATCGAAGGCGAGGGCCCGCAGCTGACCTTCAAGGCCATCGAGGGCCTCGAGCCGCCACCACTCGAGCTGGCCGGCGCGGGAGCCGACCCCGAGTAATTGCAGCACTCGCTGTCACGGACGGCCGCCTGCCCTCACGGGTGGGCGGCCGTTTGCTTTATTCGGGCTCCCAGCAGTACGTGAACGTGCCGCGCAGCCGCGCGTCGTAGCTACTGAGCCGGCGCGCCTGGAAGTTGGGTGAGTCGGCCCCGGCGGGCTCGTACACGAGCCCGAGCCGGGACGCCGGCTCGAAGCCGAAGCGCGCGTAGTAGGCCGGTTCGCCCAGGAGCACGAGCAGCGGCCAGCGCCGGTCGCCGGCGCGGTGGACGAGCTCCCACATGAGTGCCGAGCCGATGCCACGCCCCTGATGCCCTGGGGCGACGCAGACGGGGGCGACGCCGGCGACGGTCGTCGCCGTCCCGTCGAGACGCCCGGCGGCGGCGATGAGGTGACCGACCACGGCGCCGTCGACCTCGGCCACGAGCTCGAGGCGCGCCTCGGCCGGCCCGGCGGCCCACGAGCCACGCACGATCTCGACCTCCTCGTCGCCGGCGCGTCCGGGGCTACTGAACGCGGCGAGGACGACGGCGAGGACCTTCTCCTCGTCGCCGGGCCGCGGCGAGCGAACGGCGGGCTTCATCCGAGGCGCATCGCGACGGTGACGATGTCGCGGTCGGACCGAGCCCGACAGTGCGGCCGGCGTGCCCGCCCGATGTTGCTCGACCTGCGCAGACAGGCCGGGTCGGCGAGGAGCCGGCGGTCCAGCCCACCACCGCCCAGCTCGGCGATCCTGGCGGCGCGTTCGTCGGTTCTGGGCCCCTGCATGCATCGAGCCTGGCACGGGGACCAGGAGGGCGCGGCGTCAGGTTGGTCGGAGGGCGCCGCGGGCGGATGGCGGTGACAGTTTCGACGGATGTACACACAGATATACACACATCAGGCAAAGGTGTGACAGCCCTTCCGTAGCGTGCCGACGCATGGCCTCCGTCGCGCCGGCGCGCGCTCGTTCTGACGTGCTGTTCTCGTGTGCCGCCTGTGCGGCGACCTCGCTGCGGTGGGTGGGTCGCTGCCCGAGCTGCGGCGAATGGAACACGTTCGCCCCGGCGACGACGCGCCCGGGCGCCCGGGCGGCTCTGCACGCCGCACCCGTGCCGCTGCGCGACGTGTCGACGGAGGGCGCCCGGCCCCTGCCGACGGGCGTGGGCGAGCTCGACCGCGTCCTCGGCGGTGGTGTCGTCGCCGGCTCGGTCACGCTGCTCTTTGGCCCTCCGGGCATCGGCAAGTCGACACTGCTCTTCCAGGTGCTCTGCTCGCTTGCCGCCGCCGGGTCCGACGTGCTGCTCGCCTCGGCGGAGGAATCGCTCACCCAGGTCAGCGGGCGCGCCACCCGGCTCGGCCGCGTGCCGGCGCACCTGCTCGCCCTCGAGGGCCCCGACATCGAGGCGATCGTGGCGGCCGTCGAGGCGCAGCGGCCTGCGCTCGTGGTCGTCGACTCCCTCCAGTCGGTGTCCGACCCGGCGCTGGCGCAGCCCGCAGGGAGCCTGGCGCAGGTCCGCGCCTGTGTCGAGCGCCTCACCCGCCTGGCCAAGTCGAGCGGCGTGCCGCTCCTCGTGGTCGGCCACGTCACCAAGGACGGGGACCCCGCCGGGCCGCGGGCCGTCGAGCACCTGGTCGACACGGTGCTCTCCTTCGACGGCGACCGTCATCACGCCCTGCGCGTGCTCACCGCCGTCAAGCACCGCTTCGGCCCCGCCGGCGAGGTGGGGATCTTCGAGATGCGCGACGACGGGCTCCGCCCGGTGCCCGACCCCGGGCCGCTCATGCTGGGCGACCGCATGCCCGGCGTGCCCGGCAGCGTCGTGGTGCCGGTGATGCAGGGGCGCCGCCCGCTCCTCGTCGAGGTGCAGGCGCTGCTCGGACCAGGCGCCGGCGCCGCCTCGACCCGCCCGCACACCCTGGGTCTCGATCCCGCCCGGGCCAACCTGTTGCGCGCCCTGCTGGCGTGCCGGACCGACCTGGAGCTCCCGAGCGCGTCCGACTTCTTCGTGGCAGCCGTCGGCGGCCTCGCGGTCAGCGAGCCGGCGGCCGACCTCGGCGTCGCGCTGGCGATGGCGTCCGTCGTGCGCGGCGTCCCGGTCCCACCCGACGTGGTCGCCTTCGGTGAGCTCGGCCTGGCCGGTGAGGTGCGGGCGGTGCCCGAGGCCGAACGGCGGTTGAACGAGGCGCAGCGCGCCGGGTTCAGGCGGGCGCTCGTGCCGGCCTCGCTCGTGGACGCGGTCGGCGCCCTCCCGCCGGGTGTCGCCCTGCAACCCGTGCGCACGCTGGCCGAAGCGCTGGTCACGGCGTTCGGCCCGGCCGGCGACGCCGGACGCGCCGGGTACGATGCCCGAGTGGTCGACGGTCCCGGCGGCAACCAGCCGCTGAACGACGCGCTCGCCCTGCATCGCGCCGGGCACCGCGCTCCGAGAAGGCCTCGACCGGATCCTCCAGGCCAAGCACGGCGCCCTCGTCGTCGTCGGCGACGACCCGGCGGTGCTCTCGGTCTGCACCGGCGGCTTCCTCCTCGACGCCGAGTTCAGCCCCCAGCGGCTGTCCGAGCTCGCCAAGATGGACGGCGCCATCATCCTGGCCTCGGATGCGTCGCGCATCGCACGGGCCAACGTGCACCTCGTCCCCAAGGCGAGCATCCCGACGTCGGAGACCGGCACGCGCCACCGCACGGCCGAGCGGGTCGCCCGCTCCATCGACGTCCCCGTGATCGCCGTGTCCGAGGCGATGGCGACGATCGCCGTGTACCGCAACGACCGCAAGCACGTCACCCAGACGGCGGGTTGGCTGATCGACCGTTCGAGCCAGGCGCTGTCGACGCTGCAGCGGTTCCGCTCGCGCTACGACGACGCCCTCTCCACCCTGACCCGCCTCGAGATGGAGGACTCGGTGTCGGTCCGTGACGTCCTGGCCGTGCTCCAGCCGGGGGAGATGGTCCGTCGCATCGCCGAGGAGATCGAGGGCCACCTGGTGGAGCTGGGCTCCGACGGCCGGCTCATCCACCTGCAGACCGAGGAGCTGAGCGCGGGGGTCGAAGAGAGCCTCACCCTTGTCCTGCTCGACTACACCGACGAGAAGGGGATCGCGCGGCTGCGCTCGCTCGAGGCCGACGACCTGATGGACCTTCCGAGCGTGGTGGCGGCGCTCGACCTGCCGTCCTCACGCGACGAGCTGCATGCGACGCTCGCACCGCACGGGTACCGGCTGCTGCACCGCCTCCCCCAGCAGCTGTCCGAGACGCTGATCACCCGCCTGGTTGAGCGCTTCGGCTCGCTGCCCGAGATCCTCTCGGCCTCGGCCGCGGAGCTCGAGTCGGTCGACGGCATCGGCGCCGCCACCGCCCGCCATGTCCGCGACGGCCTGGCCCGCCTGGTCGAGGCCAGTATCTTCGAGCGCTACGAATAGCCGCCCCGTCTGGTAAAATGGATAGCCGCCGTCGGAGGGCCCCGCCCGCCCGACGGCCTCTTTTCCACCACATCCACACGCCCATGTGCCCGTGCGGGTGTGCTCGATCCACCCAAGGAGCCCTGAGCCTGTGTCCTTCAAGGTCGGAGACAAAGTCGTCTACCCCCACCATGGTGCCGCCGTCATCGAGAAGCGCGAGACCAAGGTGGCGTTCGGTGAGAAGCGCGAATACCTGGTCCTGCGCCTGGCGTACGGGGACCTGATCCTCAACGTCCCGGCGGACAACACCGAGGGGGTCGGGCTGCGCGAGGTCATCAACGACGAAGAGGTCGAAGAGGTCTTCGCCGTCCTGCGCAAGAAGGAAGCGCGCATGCCGACGAACTGGTCCCGCCGCTACAAGAACCACTCCGAGAAGCTGCGCTCCGGCGACATCTACCAGGTGGCCGAGGTGGTCCGGAACCTGTCCATCCGCGACAAGGACAAGGGCCTCTCCGCGGGTGAGAAGCGGATGCTGCAGCGGGCCCGCCAGATCCTCGTCTCCGAGCTGACGTTCGCGCTCAACGTGGACGAGGAAACGGCCGAAGAGCGTCTCAACGAGGCACTGACCTAAACGACCGGCCCGGTCGCACCGTGACGCTGGTGTGGTCGATCGTCGTCGCCGGCGGGTCCGGCCGACGCTTCGGCGAGGCAAAGCAGTTCTCGTCCCTCGGGGGGCGCCCCGTGCTGTCGTGGGCCGTCGACGCGTGCCGTCGCGTCTCCGACGGCGTCGTCCTCGTGCTGCCGGCGGGCTCGAGGCCCGATGGGATCCCCGACGTCGACGCGCTCGTGGAGGGCGGCGCCACCCGAGCCGATTCGGTGCGCTGCGGGCTCGCCGCCGTGCCCGCGGAGGCCGAGATCGTGATCGTCCACGACGCGGCGCGGCCGCTGACGCCGCCGCCGCTGTTCGCCGCGGTGCTCGCCGCCCTCGAGAGCGACGACGTCGACGGTGCGGTGCCGGGGCTGGCGCCGAGTGACACGATCAAGGTCGTGGACGAGTCCATGCAGGTGACGGCCACACTCGATCGCGCTGCGCTCGTCGCGGTGCAGACACCCCAGGCCTTCCGGGCCGGCGTGTTGCGGGCCGCCCACGCCCAGTCCGCCGCCAGCGCGGCCGTGGGGCCGGCCGCGACCGACGACGCCATGCTCGTCGAGACCAGCGGCGGACGCGTGCAGGTCGTGCCGGGTCACCCCGCCAACCTCAAGATCACGACCCCCGACGACCTGGCGACGGCCGAGCGCCTGCTGGCGACGCACGAGGAGCGCCAGCCGTGAGCCTGCGGGTGGGACAGGGCATCGACGTCCATCGTTTCTCGGAGGACCCGCATCGTCCGCTCGTGCTCGGCGGCGTCGTGATCGAGGGCGCGCGCGGGCCTGGCCGGCCACAGCGACGCCGACGCGGTGTCCCACGCACTCGCCGACGCCGTGCTCGGGGCGGTCGGGCTCGGCGACCTCGGCCGGCACTTCCCCGACACCGACCCGAAGTGGGCGGGGGCGGACAGCCTGGCGCTGTTGGGCGAGGTCGTCCGCCTCGCCGCCGCGGAGGGCTACGCGTGCGTGAACGCGGACTGCACGGTCGTGGCGGACACGCCGCGCCTGGCGCCGCACACCCACGCCATGGGCGAGCACCTCGGCCGGATCGTCGGCGCGCCGGTGTCGGTCAAGGCCACGCGGGCCGAAGGCATCGGGGCGCTCGGGCGTGCGGAGGGCATTGCGTGCATGGCCGTCGTTCTGCTGGAGCGTCCGTGAGCCGCCCGCCCAAGGGGGCGTCCGCCCGGCGCGGTCCGAGGGACGACCCGGGAGGCGGGCGCGGCCAGCGCCAAGGCCCGCGGCGCACGGCATCGGGCCCGCCGCTCGGCGAGCTCGGCGGCGACCAGGTCGAGGGCCGGCGTGCCGTGCTCGAGTTACTGGCGGTCGGGCGGCGCCACATCCGGCGCGTCCTCATGGCCGAGGACCAGGATCCCTCCCCGCAGCTGGACGAGATCGAGGCGTTGGCCATCCGGCGGCGCATCCCGATCGAGACGGTGCCGCGGGCCCGCCTCGATGCGCAGGCCCGGACGGACGCGCCCCAGGGCGTGGTGGCCCTGGCCCGGCCGCTCGAACCGGTCTCGCTCGAGGAGCTGTGCCGAGCCGGGAACGGCGGCGAGCCACCGTTCCTCCTGGTCGCGGCCGGCATCACCGACCCGCGCAACCTCGGCGCCCTCCTGCGCAGCGCCGAATGCGCCGGCGTGGGTGGCGTCGTGCTGCCGCGCCACCGCTCGGCGCGGCTCTCGGCGACGGTGACCAAGACGGCGGCCGGGGCGATCGAGCACCTGTCCTTCGCCGTGGTCGGTGGCGTGCCGACGGCGCTCAACGAGCTGCGCGAGCTCGGCGTGTGGTCGATCGGTCTGGCCGGGGAGGCGGACCAGTCCCTCTACGACCTCCCGCTCGGTGAGGGCGCGGTCGCGCTCGTCGTCGGCAGCGAGGAGAAGGGCCTGGCGCCCTTGGTGCGCCGTCGTTGTGACGCGCTTGCCGCCATCCCCCAACACGGCGCCCTGCCGTCGCTCAACGTCGGCGTGGCCGGCGCGGTGGCGTGCTTCGAGGTGGCCCGCCAACGCGCGAACGCGTCGTTAGGCGGCTGCCGGCACTTCCGACGTGCAGAACGCGCACCGGTGGGCAGCGACCGGGATGTCGCTCAGGCACTGCGGGCACTGGCGCGTCTCGGGCTTTGGTTCCTCCGTCGGCAACAGATTCATGCGCTTCATCAGGTGGTTGAGCGGCAGCACCACCGCAAAGAAGACCACCGTCGCGATAATGAGGAACGAGACCACTGTGTTCACGAATGAGCCGTACTTGAACGTCGAGTGGTGGACCGTGAACGAGAGGTTGGAGAAGTTGGGCTTGCCGAAGATGGCCGCGATGAGCGGTGTGATGAGGTCGGCCACAAACGCCGTCACCATGGCGGTGAACGCGACGCCGACGATGATGGCGACGGCGAGATCGACCACGTTTCCGCGCAGCACGAACTTCTTGAAGTCAGACAGCATTGGCGCCTCCCAGCGAACCAGTTGCTCAGCGCCCTTTTCCCACCGGGGACAGGACCAAACACCACGTGCGGAGCCCGAGGCAGGAATCGAACCCGCGACATCTTCATTACAAGTGAAGTGCTCTACCAACTGAGCTACTCGGGCGCGCCGCACAGACTACCCCCAGGCACCGACGTCCTTTCCTACCAGCGGAAAGGCTTGCTTCCAGGGGGACCGCACGGCAGGCTTGGTTCGGAAATGAGTCGCACGAATGCCTGATGAGGGGCCGCAGCACTCCGGGGGGATGACGGGTTCTCTCAAGCTCTCACGAGCCCTCGCCGTCCTGGTCGTGTTCGTCGTGGCGGTCGCCGTCCTCGTCGCCGTCGGCACGCTGTCCGACGACCGGGACCCCGACCACCGCGGCGACGAGCACGACGATCCCGCCCTCGACGCTGCACGGGGGGTCGACCACCACCACGACCCACGCCGTTGCCTCCAGCACCACGACGACGGCCCGGCACGGACGGGCGCACGGCGCCACGACCACGACGACGACTGCGCCCCACAGCACGGTGAGCGTCGTGGTGGCGAACGCCACCAGCACCAACGGGTTGGCCGCCCACTATTCGACCGTCATCGGCGCCGGGGGCTGGCAGATGCAGACCCCCATCGACGCCTCTACCACCGAGGCCACGTCCGCCGTCTACTACGCGACGGGTCAGCAGGAAGCCGCGGCGTCGATCGCAACGTCGATCGGGGTGAAGTCGAGCCAGGTGCTCCCGCTGACGACGGCCACTCCGGTCCCGAGCGCCACGGGTGTCGACGTCGTGGTGGTCATCGGCGACGACCTGGCGAGCACCACCACCACGACGACCGCCTCTTGACGCCGGCCGACGCGGCCGACCAGGCGCCGCTCCCGCTCCCGTCCGCGCTCGCGCCGTTCGCCGACGCGCCGGCACGCAGCGCCCTGTTCCTCGACTTCGACGGGACGCTCGCTGCCATCGTCTCCGACCCGCGCGACGCGCGCCCGCTGCCGGGAGTCCCCGAGCTCCTGGCCGACCTGGCGACCGAGTTCGCGCTGGTGGCGGTGATCTCGGGCCGCCCGACCTCGTTCCTCGCCTCGGCGCTGGGCTCGCCCGCCGGCGTGACGCTGGCCGGCCTCTACGGGCTCGAGCGCGCGCTGCGTGGCCCCGACCACGACGCCTGGGCCTCCGTCATCGACCAGGTCGTGGCCGAGGCGAGCGCGGCCGCGCCCCAGGGCGTCTACGTCGAGCCCAAGGGCCTGACCGTCACGATCCACTGGCGCAAGGCCCACGACCAGCGGGGCTGGGTGCTCGCCTTCACCGAACGGGCCGCCGCCGAGCACGGCCTGCTCGTCCACCCCGGCCGCCACGAGCGCGAGCTGCGGCCGCCGGTCGACGTCGACAAGGGCACCGTGGTGCGCGCGCTGGCCGACGAGCTGGCCGGCCGCCTGGACAATGCGGCGGCGTTCGGCGACGACATCGGCGACCTGCCCGCCTTCGCCGCGCTCGTTCTTCTGGAAACGCCCGACGGCCGCCCCCTGCACACGGTGCGCGTCGCCGCGGTCGACGCGGAGAGCCCGCGCCAGGTGGCGGAGCAGGCCGACCTGACCGTGCCCGGCGCCGCCGGGGCGGTCGCGCTCCTCCAGACGCTGGCCGAGGCGGCGCGCCACGGCGGCGGCGCGGGCGCCACCGGCGCTCAGTCCTGAGCCGCCGCCAGCTGGTCGGCCCACCAGTCGGCGGAGGTCCGCCGTTCCACCGCGGTGCGCAGCGCCCCGGCGCGCGCCGCGCGCCTGGCGGGCTCCATGGTGAGCCCTTGGTGCAGCGCCTCGGCCGTGCCGGAGAGGTCGAACGGGTTGACGCCCAGCGCGCCGTCGCCACCGAGCTCGAGCTCCTCCCAGGCCCCCGCCTCCCGTGAGAGCACGACCACGCCGTCGTTGCGGTTGAGGAGCGGCCCCTCCTTGGCGACGAGGTTCAGCCCGTCGCGCACGGGGTTGACCAACAGGACGTCGGACAAGGTCAACGCGGCCAGCGAACGCGCCCGGTCGTCCGCCTGCGACAGCAGGATCGGCGTCCAGTCCTCGGTCCCCCACGCGTGGTTGATCCGCTCGGCCGTGTGCTCCACGTCGGCCGCGTAGGCGAGATACTCGGCGAGCCCCTGCCGCGACGGATAGGCGAAGGCCAGGTGCACCACCTCGCCGCGCCACTCGGGGCGCTCGGACAGCAGCTCCTCGAAGGCGAGCATCCCCCGCACAATGTTCTTCGAGGGCTCCATGCGATCCGTCCGGGCGATGACGCGGCACTCACCCAACTCGGTGCGCAACGCGTCGGCCGCCGCGGTGCTCGCTGGCGACGCCGCCTCTTCGGCGAGCACGTCGGCGTCGGGGCCGAGCGGGGCCACGAACGTGCGCGGCGCCGGCCGGCCGGCGGCGGCATAGCACCCGAGGAAACAGGCCTCCCACTTGTGGCAATGGAATCCGCAGGCGCCGTAGCCGGCCATGCCGTCGAGCAGCTCGGCCGCCACGTCGTCGGGCAGCACCTCGAAGATGGCCGGCGCAGCGAACGGCGTGTGCAAGAAGTGCACGGTGCGCAGGTCGGGCCGGCGCTCGGCGAGCATCCGCCCGAGCAGCGAGAAGTGATAGTCCTGCACGAGCACGACGTCGCCTTCGTCGGCCCGCGCCACGACGGCGTCGGCCATGGCGCGGTTGTAGGCCCGGTAGCCCTCCCACGCGACCCGCCAGTGGGGTCGAAGCGCGGCCGGTTCGGCAGATCGAAGAGGTGGTGGTGGACGTACCACAGCGTCGTGTTGGCGACGACGTCGTAGGCCTGGCGGTAGGTGTCGTCGTCCACCTCGACGGGGACGAGGTCGAGCCCGTCGAGGTGCATGAGCCCCCGGGCGACCGCCTCGCGGTCCGCCGCCCCCATCGTCATCGAGGCCCACGTGGTCCCCGTCCCCGCCAAGCAGGCGGTGCACCGAGGACGCCAGTCCGCCACCGGCCGGGACCGGGACGAGCTCGCCGTCGCGCCCGGCGCGGAACGTCAACGGCCCCCGGTTGGAGACGACGATTCTGCGGCTCACGCGCCGGCGGGGGAGCGAGGAGGGGGACGTGCGCGCCGAGCGCGGCGCGCAAGACGTCGACGGCCTGGGGCCGCAGCTCGTGCAGGGGCCGGTTGCGGTGGATCCGCTCGCCGAGGTCGACTTGCGCCAGGCGGTCCGCGCCCGAGCTCCTTGGCCACGTCGATCAGCAGCCCGAGCTCGACGCCGTAGCCGTCGGCGAAGCCCACCTTCTCGAAGACCCAGCGATGCGCGGCCGTCTCGCCGGCCAACGGCTGGTGGACGTCGGAGAGCTCGGGGAACAGGAGCTCGAGCACCGGGCGCGCCATCAGCTCGGTGACCCGCCCGCCCCCGGTCGGCTCGCCGTGCAGCGGGCGGGTGTAGAAGCCCTTCACGAGCGCGACGTCGTCGGTCGTGAGCAGCGGACCGAGCAGCCCCGTCACGAACGCCGGCGTGGTGTTGGCGACGTCGGCGTCGAGGAAGGCGACGACCTCGCCCTCCGACGCCCGGAGTGCCGCGGCCATCGCCTGGCCCTTTCCGCCCACTCCGCCCGGACCCGCGACGACGCGGGCGCCCGCCTCGCTGGCCCGGGTCGCGGTGTCGTCGCTCGAGCCGTCGTCGATCACGATGACCTCGTCGACCAGTCCGTTGCCGCCGTGCCCGGCCAGGAAGGGCTGGACCACCGCCCGCACGACCGAGCCCACGGTCGACCCCTCGTCCCGGGCAGGGATGCACACCGAGACGCTGCGCCCCGTCCGGGCCTTCGCCGCGAGGACCAGGGCCGCCGGGAAATCGGCCGTGGTCGAACGTTCGTGCCACGCCCCCGATTCAAGCAGTCGGGCCGCGTTGAGGTGATCGTCCCCGAAGGGCTACCATGGTCGGCATCATCCAGAGCGACTGAGGGACGGGCCCGCTGACGTCGCGGCAACCAGTGCAAAGCACCAGGTGCCAATGCCCGACCGATGAGGAGGACCGATGGTCGATTTCGTCACAGGGCTGCGCTGTCGTGAGTGTCAGCGTGCCTTCCCCGCCGAGGCGTTGCACGTCTGCGACTACTGCTTCGGGCCGCTCGAGGTGGCCTACGACTACGAGCGCATCGCGGCCACGGTCAGTCGGGAGCGGATCGAGGCCGGGCCGCGCTCGATCTGGCGCTACCGCGATCTCCTGCCGGTCGACGACGAGGCGCCGGTCGACCTCGGTGCCGGGTTCACGCCCCTCGTGCGGGCGGACCGTCTGGCCGCCGAGCTCGGGCTCGGCGAGCTGTGGATCAAGGACGACACGGCCAACCCGACCGGCTCGTTCAAGGACCGCGTCGTCTCGGTCGCGCTGACCAAGGCGCGCCGGCTCGGCTTCAAGGTCGCGGCGTGTGCGTCGACGGGCAACCTCGCCAACTCGGTCGCGGCGCACGCGGCCCGCGCCGGCATGGAGTCGGTCGTCCTCATCCCGCACGACCTCGAGTCGGCCAAGGTCACGATGACCACGGTCTACGGCGGCACGGTCATCGCCGTCGAGGGCACCTACGACGACGTGAACCGGCTCTGCGCCGAGCTCACGAGCGAGCGGCCGAGCTGGGCCTTCGTCAACGTCAACGTGCGCACCTACTACGCCGAGGGCTCCAAGACGCTGGCCTTCGAGATCGCCGAGCAGCTGGGCTGGCAGGCCCCCGACCACGTCGTCGTCCCGATCGGGTCGGGCAGCCAGCTGACCAAGGTGGCCAAGGGGTTCGCCGAGCTGGGCAAGGTCGGGCTGCTGCCCGAGGTGCCCGACGTGCGCGTCTCGGGGGCCCAGGCCGAGGGGTGCTCGCCCGTGGCGACCGCTTTCGCGGCGGGCACGGACGCCATCCGGCCGGTCAAGCCCAAGACGATCGCCAAGTCCCTGGCCATCGGGAACCCCGCCGACGGCTGGTACGCGCTCGAGGCGATCCGCAAGTCCGGCGGCTCGTGCGCCGCGGTGACCGACGGCGAGGTGATCGACGCCATCGGGCTTTTGGCCCGTACCGAGGGCATCTTCGCCGAGACCGCCGGGGGCGTGACGATCGCCACGCTGTCCAAGCTGGCGGCGTCGGGGGCAATCCGCCCCGACGAGCGCGTCGTCGCTCTCGTGACCGGGCACGGCCTCAAGACCGTCGAAGCGCTCAGCGGCACGCCCGGCTCCGCCCCGACGGCGACCATCGCCCCCACCCTGGCGGCTTTCGACGCCGCCTTCGACACCGAGGAGCCCGCCACCCGATGAGCGTGACCGTCCGTATCCCGACCCAGCTGCGTACCCTCACCGGCGGTGCCGGCGAGGTGGAGGTCGACGGGGCCTCCGTCGGCGAGGTCCTCAAGGCGCTGGACGCCGCCCACCCGGGCCTGGCCGACCGCCTGTTCGACGAGTCCGGCAACCTGCGCCGCTTCGTGAACGTCTTCCTGGCCGACGAGGACGTCCGCTTCCTCGATGGCCTGGCCACGCCGGTCACCGACGGCCAGACCCTCTCGGTCGTCCCCGCCGTCGCCGGGGGCTAGAACCCGGGGTCCGGCGCGGCTCGGCCTTGCGTCGTCCTCCCTAGAGTGGTTGTATTGGCACTCAGACCACGAGAGTGCTAACGACCGCTAACGGAGGCATTGAACCGGATGGCCAAGATCATCACCTTCCAGGAGGACGCCCGCCGCGGCCTCGAGACCGGCATGAACAAGCTGGCCGACGCCGTGCGCGTCACCCTCGGCCCGAAGGGCCGCAACGTCGTGCTCGACAAGAAGTGGGGCGCCCCGACGATCACGAATGACGGCGTCTCCATCGCCAAGGACATCGAGCTCGAGGACCCGCTGGAGCGGATCGGGGCCGAGCTGGTCAAGGAGGTCGCCAAGAAGACCGACGACGTGGCCGGCGACGGCACCACGACCGCCACGGTCCTGGCCTGGGCCATGGTCCACGAGGGCCTGCGCAACGTCGCCGCCGGGGCGAACCCGATGTCGCTCAAGCGTGGCATCGAGGCGGCGGTCGAGGTCGCGACGAACTCCATCCACTCGCTGGCCAAGGACACCGACTCCAAGGAGCAGATCGCCCAGGTCGCGTCGATCTCCGCCGCCGACACCGAGATCGGCGGGATGATCTCCGAGGCGATCGACAAGGTCGGCCGCGACGGCGTCATCACGGTCGAAGAGTCCCAGACCTTCGGCATGGACATGGACCTCGTCGAGGGCATGCGCTTCGACAAGGGCTACATCGCCCCGTACTTCGTGACCGACCCCGAGCGCATGGAGGCCGTCCTCGAGGACGCCTACCTGCTGCTGGTGGGCTCGAAGATCACGGCCGTACGTGACCTGCTGCCGGTGCTCGAGAAGGTCATCCAGAGCAGCAAGCCGCTGTTGATCATCGCCGAGGACGTCGAGGGCGAGGCCCTGGCCACGCTCGTCGTGAACAAGATCCGCGGCACGTTCCGCTCCGTCGCCGTCAAGGCGCCGGGCTTCGGCGAGCGTCGCAAGGCCATGCTCCAGGACATCGCGATCCTCACGGGTGGCCAGGTCGTCACCGAAGAGGTCGGCCTCAAGCTCGAGAACGTGACGCTGGACCTGCTGGGCACGGCGCGCAAGATCGTCGTGACCAAGGACGAGACGACGATCGTCGAGGGCGGCGGCCAGGAGAGCGACATCAAGGGCCGGATCAACCAGATCAAGACCGAGATCGAGAACACCGACTCCGACTACGACCGGGAGAAGCTCCAGGAGCGCCTGGCGAAGCTGTCGGGCGGCGTGGCCGTGATCAAGGTCGGCGCGGCGACCGAGGTCGAGCTCAAGGAGAAGAAGCACCGCATCGAGGACGCGGTCTCGACGACGAAGGCTGCGATCGAAGAGGGTGTCGTGCCCGGTGGCGGCGTGGCGCTGCTCCGTGCGCAGACGGCGATCCTCGAAGGCGCCGAGAAGCTCGAAGGCGACGAGGCGACCGGTGCCCGGATCGTCGGCAAGGCCGTCGAGGAGCCGCTCAAGCAGATCGCGGTGAACGCGGGCCTCGAGGGCGGCGTCGTGGTCGAGAAGGTCCGTGGCCTCAAGGGTGCGCACGGCCTGAACGCGGCCACCGGCGAGTACGAGGACCTGTTCAAGACCGGCGTGATCGACGCGGCCAAGGTGACCCGCTCGGCGCTGCAGAACGCGGCGTCGATCGCGGCGCTGTTCCTGACGACCGAGGCCGTCATCGTCGACAAGCCCGAGGAAGACGCTCCGGCGATGCCCGGCGGCGGGATGGACGACTACTAAACCCCCAATCCGAGGGGTTCATCGGGGCCGGCATTTCGGAACTTTCTGAACTGACGGACGGGTAACCGTTTGTCGGGCGCCGATGTCACTCCGATGCCACAGGGTTGCAACAGGGCGGTGTCACGCTGAGTGTCGCCTCACCCCCAACCCGAGGCTGAACAGTGCGCCCGGCCGTAAGGCCGGGCGCACTGTGCTTTTCTCTACACTGACCGCGTGGCTCTGTCCCCGACGACCGGCTGGGCCGTCCTTCACCTCTTCTGCCGCCTGCGGCCCGAGTTCGACGCGAACGCCCTGAGGAAGGCCGTGGGCGCGGCCGAGGCCGACGGCTACCAGGTGGTGCCGGTGGCGCTGCTCGGGCACAAGGGCGACCTGGGGCTGATGGCGCTCGGCCCCGACGTCTGGCGGCTGCGCCAGTTCCAAACCGAGGCGGCGGCCGCCGGGTTGTCGGCCGTCTCGTCGTATGTCTCGTTGACCGAGATCTCGGAGTACGCGGCGGGGATCCCCGAGGAGATGCGCCAGGCCCGGCTCTTCCCGCAGCTGCCGCCGGCGGACATGGCTGCGTTCTGCTTCTACCCGATGAGCAAGCGCCGGGGCGAGAAGGAGAACTGGTACCGGCTCACCTTCGAGGCTCGCAAGGAATTCATGCTCGGGCACGGCAAGGTGGGTCGCACGTTCCACGGGCGCGTCCTGCAGGTGATCACAGGCTCGACGGGGCTCGACGACTACGAGTGGGGGGTGACGCTCTTCGGTGTGCACCCCGACGACCTCAAGGACTGCGTCTACCAGATGCGCTTCGACGAGGCCTCCGCGCTCTACGCCGAGTTCGGGCCCTTCTACACCGGCATGGTGGGCCCGCTCGACGACGTGTTGGCTGTGCTCGGAGCGTGAGGCATGACGTGACGTCGTCGCTCGACGACCTGCGCGCGTCACTGGGTCGTCTCGGCCGCGTGGTTGTCGCGTTCAGCGGCGGGGCGGACTCCTCGCTCTTGGCGAAGGTGGCGCACGACACGCTCGGGCGCTCGGCGGTGCTGTGCGCGACGGCGTTGTCCCCTTCGCTGGCGGGGGCGGAGGAGGCGGACTGCCGTGCGTTGGCGGACGAGTGGGACCTGCGCTGGGTCGGTGTCCCCACCGACGAGATGCACGACCCGGCGTACGTGGCCAACGGCTCGGACCGCTGCGCCCGCTGCAAGACGGCGCTCATGGATGCGCTCGGTCCACTGGCGTCCGAAGAGGGCGCCACGGTGGTGCTGGGCGTGAACGTGAGCGACCTGGGGGACCACCGTCCGGGCCAGGCGGCGGCGGCCGACGCCGGTGCGGTCTTTCCCTTCGTCGAGGCCGGGTTCACGAAGGACGACATCCGCGTCGGCCTCGCGCCAGCTCGGCCTGCGCACCTGGGACAAGCCGGCGGCGGCGTGCCTGGCGTCGCGCCTGCCCTACGGCACGCCGGTCACGCTCGGACGCCTGGCGGCGGTCGAGTCGGCCGAGGCGGCGCTGCACGCGCTGGGCTTCGGCCAGCTCCGGGTGCGGCACCACGGCGACGCCGCCCGGCTCGAGGTCGAGACGGCCGCGCTGGGGGACGTGCTGGCGCGACGTGAGGAGGTCGTCGCGGCGGTGCGCGGTGCCGGCTTCACCTTCGTGGCGCTGGACCTCGAGGGGTTCCGCTCCGGGAGCCTGAACCGTTTGTTGCGCTCCGAGGGCGAGGCGATGGCGCCGTGAGCGGCGTCCGGGTCAAGGTCAAGCTGACGTTCCCCGAGTCCGAGGTGCGCCGGCCGGTCCTGGCGACCATGGTGCGCCAGTTCGACGTCGAGCCGAACATCCGGCGGGCGGACGTGGAGGAGCACCGGGGCTGGATCTTGTGCGAGGTCGACGGCGAGGCGGCCCAGGTCGAGGCGGCGCTCGACTGGCTGCGCAGCGAGGGCATCACCGTGGACCTGCTGGGGGACGTGCTCGAGGGCTGAGGCGGTGTCCGTAAGGGCCTCCAACCGATTTTCAAAGTCGTATACGTGGGGCGGCTCGAATTTTCGTGAGCAACCCAGCACTAATTCCTCAGGTTTTCGGCAAAATCCGCTCTAAGCTCAATTTTTGGGCGGACCTGCGGAGGCGACGCCCCGATGCGGGCGGGCCAGGAGGACGGCCGGTTCAGTCTTCGGGGCTCTGCGGCACGTGCCACCCGGCCGAGGACACCTGGCGCGGCTCGTAGAACACGCAGCCCTCGGGGCACGCAAAGGGGAGGGGCTGGTTGGCGTCGACCTTGCAGCGCTCGAGGCGCTCCCCCGAGGCGTCGTCCGCATCACGTAGTGGCGGCAATCCTCGTTGACGGGCACACCCCATTCTGGCGCAGCGGGCCGCCCGCGGTAGCGTCACCGGCCGTGGAACCCACCGACGACCGCGACGTTCCCCTTAGGACGCTGCTGCGCTGGAGCGAGGCGCTCTCGGCCATCGCGCGGACCGGCCTCGGGTTCACCGAAAGCCTCTACGAGCAGGAACGATTCGAAGAGATCCTCAAGGTGGCGGCGGACATCCGGGCCGAGGCCGACGGTGCTCCCGCCATCGAGAACGCCGAGGGCCTCGTCCAGGAGTGGTTGGACACCGTGGGCAAGGGCGTTCCGGGCTACGTCACCCCGAAGGTCGCGGTGGGCGCCGCGGTGGGCAACGACAAGGGCGAGCTGTTGCTGATCCAGCGGGCAGACTCGGGGATCTGGCTCTACCCGACCGGCTGGTGCGACGTCGGGTATTCGGCGGCCGAGGTCGTGGTGAAGGAGGTCGAGGAGGAGACCGGGATCATCGCCGAACCGATCCGCCTCATCGCGGTGCTCGATGGGCTGCGGTTGGGCTTCACCCGCGTCCCGCTCTACTCACTTCTCTTCTATTGCCGCGCCGTCGGTGGCGAGCTGAATCCGCATCCGCTCGAGACGCGTGATGTCGGGTGGTTCACCCGCGACACGCTGCCGCAACCGCTGGTCGGTTCGGAGCGCTGGGGCGACCACGTCTTTGCCGCGCTGAACGGTGAGCGGCGCGACGTCCTCTACGACAACGTGCGCCAACCGATGTGGCGGGGCGGCTCGACGACGTCGTGATCGGCGTCGAGGCCGCCGAGTCGGTGGACGACGACCTCGTCGCTGCGGTTGCCGCGCTCATCCCTCAGCTTTCCCGCTCGTCCCCTCCGCCCTCGAGGGAGGCGCTGGCGCGGATCGCGGCCGATCCGGGTTCCACGCTCTTCGTGGCGCGCGATGAACACCGCGTCGTCGGCATGTTGACCTTGATCATCTTCGAGATCCCCACCGCGGTCCGCGCATGGATCGAGGACGTGGTGGTCGACGAGGCCGGCCGAGGCCAGGGTGTCGGCGCCGCGCTGGTGCGGGCCGCACTGGAGCGTTCCGCCGAGCGAGGTGCCCGCACGGTCGACCTCACCTCGCGTCCGAGCCGGGAGGCGGCCAATCGTCTCTATCTGCGCATGGGCTTCGAGGCGCGGGACACGAACGTCTATCGGCACACCCTCGCCACAGACGCCTGATCGCCACCTTCTGCTGCTCGTCTCGTGTGACTAAGGGTCGGGCGGGAAGGCGGCTGGCAACAACCCCATCAGCGTCGGGTACCACGACGTGAAGCGACCCTCGCCCCATGGCAGGTCGGGCTCGTTGGCGATGGCCTGACCGAGCACGCCGGCGATGAGCGTCGAGATGAGATAGATCGCGCTCTCGTCGTTCGCCGCCGCGCCGAGCTCGCCTTTTGCCACCGCGTCGGCGAGCGCTCCACGTTGGAGATCGACCATCTCCATGCTGACGGCGAACGCCTCGGGGGAGGGATGGAAGCTCGGGACGGGGCGCCAGAACAGCAATTCGGCGACGGCCCGGTTGCGGAGCCCCCATCGCCCGCTTGCCTCCAGGCCGGCGTCGAGCGCGGACAGACCGGGCTCGCGTTGCTGCATGGCGGCGCGCATGACTTCGAGGTGTTCTTGCTGGCCCTCGAGAAAGAGCGCGTCGTAAATCGCCATGAGCGAAGGGAAGTACTTGTAGATCGACGGCGGCTTCACGCCCAGGCGCCTGGCCACCTCGGAGAGGCTGAGGCCGTTCACCCCGTCCTCGGTCATCACGTCGCGGGCGATGTCGAGGATCTCTCGGATCGTCTCCTGCCGTCGACGGGACCGGCGGTCGGGCTGCGCCGGCCCGTCTTCGGCTGCGCCCGACTGCGTCATCCCCTCCGTCGTGGTCATCACCATCCAGTATAGCTAAAAGAATGATTGACAGCAATAGCTAAAGGTATTAGCTTTGCCGTTGTCGGAATCCCCGATTGAGCATCGAATGACGAAGGGAACGCACCATGCCGCCGAAGAACCAACGCTGGTGGTTGACCGCAGACGAGGTCGAGTTGGAGATCGAGGCTGACGCCAGATTGCTGTACGACATGGTCTCGGACCTTCCCCGCATCGGGGAGTGGAGTCCCGAGTGCGAACGCGTCGAGTGGGAGGGCGATCCCGGGGTCCCGACCAAGGGCACCACGTTCGTGGGCCACAACGCGGTCGGCCCCGGGCGGCGCATCCGCTACTCGCGCCATGGAGAAGTCTTGGCCGCAGAGCGCGGCAAGGAGTTCACCTTCATCACCGACGAAGGCGGTCGTCCGTCGACGCTGTGGCGGTACCGCTTTGAGCCGACGGCCAACGGGACGAGAGTGACCGAGGGTTACGAGGTCCGTTGGATTCCCACGTGGGCGCGGATCATCGACGTTCCGCTCAACCGCCACAAGGAGCTGCTCGAGGGCATACGCACCACGTTGGGGCGGCTGAAGGCCGCCGCCGAGGCCCGGACGCGATCCGGGACGACGAACGGGCAGTCGTAGACACCTGCGTCGCCGCCCACCAAAACCATTTCTTGCAACTTCGACCTCCGACCCAGAAGGAGCCCTGCAGTGGAGACCTACCAGGCAGCACCCGACGTCGACGTCGTGACGTCGACGGCCAGCATCGCCGACTTCGGCAACCTGGCCATCAACGCGTTCGTGATCCACTCGAGCGAGCCCGTCCTCGTCGACACCGGCTCCGTGAGGGATACCGACGACTTCATGGATGCGTTGCAGACTGTCATCGATCCGGCGGACCTCCGCTGGATCTGGCTGACCCATACCGACTTTGACCACATCGGGTCGCTGCATCGTCTCCTCGAGCAGAACGAACGGCTGCGCGTGATCACCAGCTTCCTCGGCGTGGGAATCATGAGCCTGGCATCTGGCTTGCCCATGGACCGGGTGTACCTGGTCAACCCCGGGCAGAGCGTCGACGTGGGCGACCGCGTCCTGACCGCGGTGCGACCACCGGCGTTCGACAACCCGATCACCCAAGGCCTTTACGACGACCGCTCGCGCATCTTCTTCAGCTCGGACTGCTTCGGCGCCCTGTTGGACGAGGTGCCCGAACGCGCCGAAGACGTATCCGAGGCAGCCCTACGCCAGGGCCAGGTCTTCTGGGCCACGGTGGACTCGTCGTGGCTGCACTCGGTAGACCGCGCCATCTTCGCCTCGGAACTCGACCGGGTGCGCGCCTTGGCACCGTCGATGGTCCTGAGCAGCCACTTGCCGGCGGCTCAGGGCTCGTCGCTCGAGCGGTTGCTGGGCGCACTCGCCGTCGTCCCGGACGCACCGGTCTTCGTAGGGCCGGACCAGGCCGCGCTGGAGCAAATGTTGGCGGGAGCGGTCGGGGCGCCGACCGCCGTGGCGAGTTGAGCGGTCCGATGACGCACCCACAACTTCTCAACGACATGGCCACCGCACGTCGCGTCAACCTTGGACGCCAGGCGGCGCGGCGCTCCCAGGCCCTTGCGCACGCCACACTCCGAGCGCCACGGGCGACGTCGTTGCAGGACTCCTCCTGCGGATCGCCGTGCGGATCGACCCCTCGGTCGTTCCTACCCCGAGGCAAGCGCAGGCTACGGCGTTCACCGTTTAGGGCCGGCCCGGCGCCGCTGACCCTCAGCCCATGTTGTCGAGGTCGTCGGGGACCTCACGCCCGGTGAGCTGGCGGTAGAACCCCGGTCCCGCCGTGATCACCCACGTTTCGGCGACCTTCCCCTGCTCGATCCGGTTGAACATCATCTCGTCGACGCTCACCCGCGTCCCCGTCGGGGGCAGGTCGAAATAGGGCCCACGGTGGACAGCTGATGTCGTGCAGTAGCAGGCGACCATGTCGTCGGCCGCAACCATGACCAGGATGTCGGTGTGCTTGTCCGGGAACGCAATCCGGTGCGCCGCCATTGTCTTGCGTTCGTCGGCGAGCGTGGCGACCTGTTCTGACGGCGTGTGCTCGCGCCAGTCGTCGGTCAGACAGGCCGCAAATTCTTCCTCGTCGCCCCGGTCGTAGGCCGCCCAGGCCCGTCGCAACAAGGCAGCGTTCTCCTCGTCCACGAGTGCTCCCTTCGGCCGCGCACCAGCCTTGCAGACCCGCGACTGCCCGTGGCGTATGGCCGAGCGCCGGACGCAACATGCGCACGCACGCTTTCCATGACCTCGGGGTATCGGCCCGGTAGGGTCGCATCCGTTCAACTCGGGGAGGAAGCGGTGAGCGGAACCGGAATGCAGGGTCGGAATTGGGTCCTGGCGGCGATGATCTTCGCCGTCGCGATGACGTTCATCGACCAGACGATCGTCTCGATCGCGGTGCCGAACATCCAACGAGAGCTGTCGCTCTCGTCGACAGCGGTGCAGTGGGTGGTCAACGGCTACCTGCTCTCCTTGGCCGCCCTGTTCGCGCTCGGGGGCCGCCTCTCGGACATCCTCGGTCATACCAAGATGTGCATCATCGGCGTCCTCGTCTTCGTCGGCGCATCGGTCATGTGCGGGCTGACGCCCAAGGGCTCGGCCGCGGAGGCGTGGATCATCGGGTTCCGGGTCCTGCAGGGGGCCGGCGGCGCCCTTATGTTTCCCGCCGCTCTGGCCATCGTCGTCCAGAACTTCCCCCTGCGCGACCGGGGGAAGGCGCTCGCCATCTTCTTCGGCATCGCCGGCGGGCTCACCGCGATCGGCCCAGTGCTGGGGGGCTATCTGACCGAATGGACCTGGCGCGCCATCTTCTGGGTCAACGTCCCGGTGGCGCTGATTGCGCTCGTCCTCATCGCCGTGTCGAAACCCAAGAC
This sequence comes from uncultured Acidimicrobiaceae bacterium, assembly GCA_963783995.1. GTDB lineage: Bacteria > Actinomycetota > Acidimicrobiia > Acidimicrobiales > RAAP-2 > Bog-473. Next base: position 325,507 of record CAWAPU010000002.1, on the reverse strand, counting down.
GGAGTACAAGTACGCGCCGATCGACTACCGCGGTGCCGTGCTCCTCGCCGCAGGCGTGGGCCTGAGCGTCTTCGGGCTCCAGCAGTCGGCCCTGTGGGGCTGGAGCAACCCTGCGACCTGGGTCTGCATCATCGCCGGCCTCCTGATCATCGTCCTCTTCGGCTTCGTCGAACTGCGGACCGCCTCGCCGCTGATCAAGATCAACATCTTCAAGATCCGGCCCTTCTTGGTCCAGAACATCGTGCTGTTCGTCACGATGATCGCGTTCATCCCGATGTTCTTCTTTGCGAGCGAGTACGCCCAGATCGCGTTGCGCAAGAGCGCGTCGGAGGCCGGCATCTACCTGTTGTTCTTCTTCATCGGCTTTGTGGTGGCCGCGCAGATTGGCGGGCGGATCCTCGACCGGGAGGGAGCCAAACGGCCCGTGGTCCTCGGTGCCGCCATCGCCGCCGTGGGCTACGGCTTCTGGGCCTCGAACGCCACCTCACTCAGCTTCTCCAAACAGCAGATCTGGGTGATCGTGGCCGGCGCCGGCATGGGCATGCTCATCGGGCCGTCCAACACCGACGCCGTGAACCGCGCCTCCACCCTCTCGTACGGAGAGGCGACGGGCATCACCCAGACCGTCCGTAATTTCGGTGCCAGCCTCGGTCTCGCCGCGTTGGGGACCGTGCTCCTCTTCAACTTCCGGGACGAGTTGACGTCGACGTTCCGGCAGAAAGGGGTGCCGGGGGCTGCGGCACTGGCGAGCAAGGTGTCGCAACAACAACAGGGTGGCTCCGGCTCCAACGTGAGCACGATCCCGCACTACGTGTCCGTGGACTTCGCGCATGCCACGTCGGTGGTGCTGTACGCGATGTGCGGCGTCATGGCCTTCGCGTTCCTGGTCGCGCTGTTCGGCCTCGAGCGCGGGCGCCAGGAAGAGCCTGCGCTCGACGTCGACGAGGTGCCCCGCACGGCGAGCGGAACGGGATGAGACCGCTCGCGCCGCTGTCGCGATGACGGTCCGGGTCTTCGAGTACGAGAGCGAGCGATGACCACCTTCATCACCCGGTACGACACCTCAGGGCCGGGCGTCCGCCTGGCCGTCAAGGACCTGATCGACATGGAGGGAGAGCTCACCACGGCGGGCTGCCGCGCCGTGGCCAGACGCGCCGAGCCCGCCGCGCGCGATGCGGCGTGCCTTGCCGGCGCCCGGGACGCGGGCGCGCGCATCGTGGGCCGCACGAATCTGCATGAGCTGGCGCTCGGGGTCACAGGCATCAATCCGTGGTACGGCACGCCGGTCAACCCGCTCGATCCCACACGTGTGCCCGGCGGCTCGTCGAGCGGGTCCGCCGTCGCGGTCGCGACGGGAGAGGCCGATGTCGCCTACGGCAGTGACACGGGCGGGTCCGTGCGGATCCCCGCCGCCTGTTGTGGCACGACCGGTCTCAAGACGACGTGGGGCCGGATCCCCCTCGACGGCGTCTGGCCGCTCTCGCCGAGCTTCGACACCGTCGGGCCGATGGCGCGCGACATCGCCGGTCTGGTCACGGGGATGCAGCTCCTCGAGCCGGGCTTCGCGCCGGTGGACGTGGGCCCGAGTGACCGCTTCGAGGTCGCACGGCTTCCCGTCGAGGCCGATCCGGCGATCACCGCGGCCATCGACCGGGCCATCGGGCTCGTCGGGTGGCAGAGCAGGGACGTGGCGGTGCCCGGCTGGGACGAGGCGCTCACCGGAGCGGGTCTGCTCCTCGTCGTCGAGGCGTGGCATTCGGACCGTGCGCTGGTCGAAGAGGATCCGGACGAGGTCGGAGAGGGTGTTCGGTCCCGCCTGCTCTTCGGCTCCGCCTGCAGCGACGAGGTCGTCCGCGCCGCGTGGGAGACCCAACGACGGTGGGCCGCCACGCTCGATCGGGTGTTCGCGCAGGTGGACTTCGTCGTGACGCCAACGCTGACGATCTTCCCGCCCCCGCTCGAGGAGGGCGACGATCTGCTCGTGGCGCGCTGCACGCTGCCCGTCAACCTGGCCGGCGTGCCGGCGCTCTCGCTGCCCGTGCCCACAGGCGGGCCGCTCCCGGCCAGCCTGCAGCTGATCGGGCCGCTCCACAGTGAAGAGCGCCTGTTGGCGGCGGGCGCCCTCCTCGAGGCGGGCGTGGCCGGCGGTTGACGTTCCTCCGGGTCCTTGCGGCGCCGAGCTGGGCGAATGAGACTTACCGTCGCTCGGGCGGAGTGGGGAGGTCGCAAGGTGGAACTGTTCAGTAGCCGGCGCAGGACGGGCCGGGCGTGGGTACTCGGAGCCGCGGCGTTGCTGCCCGTCACGGCGATCCTCGCCGGCGGGGCGGCGCCGGCGGCGGCGCAGGCGCCGACCTCCTTGACCGTGAATGTCAGCCCCACCGTGGTGAATTACGGCGTGCCGGTCTCGTATTCCATGACGGTGACCTCCGGCGGGACCGGGGTCGTATCGGGAGTGGTGACGTTCGTGTCGGGCAATACGGCCCTCTGCGACACGGACACCCCGGCCGCGGGCGGCGTCTTCACGTGCGGGGCGACGAACGCGCCGGCGGGAGTCGACGTCATAACCGGCATCTACGTCGACGGGGGGACGTACGAGAACAACAACGCTTCGACCGGGTCGGACCCGGGTAACTGCAGCTCCTCCGGCCCGACGTGTCCGTTGACGGTGAATGTCGCCGCGCCCCCGCCCCCGGCGGGTCGCCAGCGCGTCCGCCACCGGCACCGGGGTCGACCACTCGGGCAGCGTCACCGTCACCTCGGGTGGTCTGGTGGCGGACGGCAGCGGAGCGGGCGGCCTGACGGTGGCGAACTATTCGTCCAACCCGACCGGAAGCACCCCGGTGGCCGCAACTGGCGTCTACGACGACGTCGCGACGGGAACGGGGTCCGGTTTCTCGAACGTCCAGATCGCGGTCTGCAACTACGGCGCCGGCTCGTCGCTGCAGTGGTACAACGCCGCCACTGCGAGCTGGACCGAGTTCTCGGTCCAGTCGAAGAACATCACCTGTCTCTACGCCGTGGTGACCGCGCAGAGCAGCCCGTCGCTCTCGCAGCTCATGGGCACGCCGATCGCGGTGTCGATCCTGCCATCGCCCGACGCCGCCCAGGGCTACTGGCTGGTGGCCCGAGATGGGGGGATCTTCTCTTACAACCGGCCCTTCTTCGGGTCGACCGGCAGCATCAAGCTCAACCAACCGATTGTCGGGATGGCGACGACCAACGACGAGAACGGGTATCTGATGGCAGCCGCCGACGGTGGGATCTTCGCCTTCGGCGACGCCTATTACGCCGGCTCCCTGCCGGGCAAGAACGTCGCCGTGTCGAACATCGTCAGCATCGTCAGCGATCCGACGACCGACGGGTATTACCTCATCGGCTCCGATGGGTCGGTCTGGAACTTCAACGCCCCGCAGCTCGGCGATCTTCCGTTCTTCGGCATCCACGTCAACGACATCGTCGCGGGCGCGATGACGCCGGACGACAAGGGCTTTTACCTGGTCGGGGCGAACGGCAAGGTCTATGTCCTGCTGGGGGACGGCACTTTCCAGGGTGACGCGTCGAACCTGCCGTTGAACGCGCCGATTGTTTCGATGGCGGTCGATCCGGTCACCGGCGGCTACTGGCTCGTGGGTAAGGACGGCGGTGTCTTCAGCTTCGGCGCGCCCTTCTTCGGCTCCACGGGAAGTCTGCGCCTGAACCAGCCCGTCATCACGATGTCGTCGACCGGCGACGGAGGTGGCTACTGGTTCACGGCCCTCGACGGCGGCGTGTTCTCCTACGGCGACGCGCACTTCTGGGGGTCGACCGGGTCCATCCGGTTGAACCAGCCCGTGATCGGCATGTCAGGCTCCTGACCCGAGACCGTCGACGGCTCGACGCGCTGCACGCTCATGGGGGGCGGCGGCCAGGGTTGGCCGCGAGCGACGGGAGCTGGGGCATGCGGAGGCGCGCACCGCTCGTAAGGTGGGCGCATGGACGTCGAGGTCTGGTCGGACTTCGCGTGCCCTTGGTGCGCGCTGGGGCTGGCGCGACTGCGCGTCGCGTTGGAGGAATTCGAGCACGGGGCCGAGGTGCGCGTGGTGCACCGGTCCTTCGAGCTCGACCCCCGGGCCCCGGCCAGCCGCGGCCGCACGATGGTGGAGGCCGTGGCGGCGAAATACGGCACCAGCCCCGAGCACGTGCGGGCGGCCAACGAGCGCCTCACGTCCCTGGGCGAAGAGGTCGGCGTCGTGTTCGACTTCGACCGGGTGCGCCTCGGCAGCTCCTTCGACGCCCACCGCCTCGCCCAAGCTGCTCGCTCGACGCCGCAGGAGCACGCCCTGGTGCGAGGTCTGTTCGAGGCGTATTTCGCGGAGGGTCAACTCCTCTCGGACCACGACGTGCTGCGGCGGGTGGCGGGTGCCGCCGGGCTCGACGAGGCCCTCACGGACAAGGTGCTCGGCGGCGACGTGTTCGCGCGTGAGGTGCGGCTCGACGAGGCGGCGGCCGAGGACCTGGGGGTGACCGGGGTGCCCTACTTCCTGATCAACGGGGCCTGGCCGATTCCCGGGGCCCAGGACGTCGAGACGCTCACGATCGTGTTGCGCCGGGCGTGGTCACGCTTCGGCCATTGAGGCCAGGATCTCGTCGATCATCTCGACGGTCGTGTTCGGGTGCAAGAAGGCGAAGCGGGCCACCGTCTCGCCCTCCCACGTCGTCGGGGTGACGAAGCCGATCTGGTCGTGGAGCAGGCGCGCGGACCAGGCGTCGTAGTCCAGTTTGTTCCAACCCGGGCGCCGGAACAACACGATGGAGAGTCCCGGCGGCCGCACCAACTCGACGTGTGGCGCCTTCTCGATCCGCTCCGCCGCAAGGCGTGCGATCGTCAGCCCGGCCTCGACGGCATCGCAGTAGGCGTCGAGCCCATTGACGGCCATGGAGAACCACAGGGGCAGGCCACGGGCGCGGCGGGTGAGATGGAACGCGTAATCGCTCGGGTTCCACTCCTCGGGGTTGTCGCTGTGCAGGACCTCGAGGTACTGCGCGTCCTGCGTGTGCACGGCCTTGGCCAGGTTGGGCTGGCGGTAGACCAGCGCCGCGCAGTCGAACGGCGCGAACAGCCATTTGTGCGGGTCGACGATGAACGAGTCGGCGCGGTCGAAGCCTGCGAATTGCGCCTCCACCGACGGCGCAAAGAGTGCAGCCGCGCCGCCGTAGGCGCCGTCGATGTGGAACCACAGCGAATGTTCGGCCGCGACGTCGGCCACGCCTTCGAGGTCGTCGACGATGCCGGCGTTCGTCGTCCCGGCGGTGGCGGCGACGCCGATGACGTCCCTCCCCCGGGGGTCGTCGCGCAGCGCGGCCGCGAGGGCAGACCCGGTCAGGCGGTGGTCCCGGGTCTCCACCGTGAGCGCGCCCACCCCGAGGACGTGGAGCGCCTTGCCCACCGACGAGTGGGCGTCCTCGCTGATCGCGATGAGCGGCCGCTCCGGCGCAGCTGCCTGACGACGGTGGGCCGCGGTGTCGCGCGCCACCATGAGGGCCGAGAGGTTGCCGGCCGACCCGCCCGAGACGAAACAGCCGCCGGCCTCCTTGGGGAGTCCAGCCCGCTCGGCGAGCACCGCCAGGGCCTGGTTCTCCGCCACCACCACGCCGGCTGCTTCGAGCCACGACGTCCCATGGAGCGACGAGGTCGAGACGAACATGTCGAAGAGCAGAGACGCCTTCGTCGGCGCGGCCGGGATGAAGGACAAGAAGCGGGGGCTGTCGCAGGAGACCACCGCCGTGGCCAACTTGTCGACGAAGAGGTTGAGCACGTGGGCGGGGTCGTTGCCCTCGGGGCGCATGAGCCCCGAAAGCTCCTCGTCGAGCGATTCGACGAGCCCGCCGAAGTCGAGCGCGACGGGATCGAGCGACAGGCGCTCCCGGCAGGCGGTGACGATGAGGTCGGTCATCGCAACGTCGTAGGTGAACATCGGGTTGCCCATCAGAGCGGGGAGGAGCGACCGTCGACGGGCCCAGCATGGGCGGCACGCCATGCCTCCTCGGCGCGGCTGGCGACCTCGTGCAGCGGCGCACCCGTCTTGGTGGCGACGAGGGCGACGTCGTCGAACTCCGGCTTCGCGCGGCCCCTGGACACCTTCATCCGGACGCTCATGCCGTCGATCACCACAGTGGAGAACTCGCGCGCCACCGGCCACCGTTCGACGGGCAACGCCCGGACGCCCAGGGTGCCGGTCGCCCGGACGATCTCCGCACGAAGCGCTTCGACCTGGGCCACGTCGGCCAGGACGTGCAACACGTGCCCGGGCCGACCCTTCTTCATGGTGACCGGGCTCACCCAGGCGTCGAGCGCACCGGCGTCGAGGGCGGCCGCGACGGCGTAGCCGAGCTGCTCGCCGGTCACGTCATCGAGATTGGTCTCGAGCACGATGGCGGGCTGGCCCGGGCCGACGTCGGGCTGCGCGGCGCGTCGGCCGATCACCACCTGGGTGCAATTGGGGAGGTCGGGGAGCTCGCCCGAGCCGCCGCCGAACCCCGACGTCTCGATCGTCATGTCGGGCATCGGCCCGAACGAGGCGCTGAGCGAAGAGAGGATCGCCGCACCGGTCGGTGTGGTCAGCTCGAGCGCCACGTCGCGTCCGTACGTCGGGACACCCTCGAGAAGGCGCACGGTCGCCGGCGCCGGGTTGGGCAGCCGGCCGTGGGCGCTGCGCACGGTACCGGTCCCGACCGCCACGGCGGACGCCGCGACCGAGTCGACGCCGAGGACCTCGAGGGCCGCCGCGGTGCCCACGATGTCGATGATGGCGTCGTGCCCCCCGACCTCGTGAAAGTGCACCTCGTCCAATGGCGCTTGGTGTAGGACGGACTCGACCCGGGCCAACGCCATGAAGACGGCGAGTGCCCGCTCGGCGACCCTGGTCGGCAGGGTGGCCGCCTCGATCAGCGCGCGGATCGAACGATGCGTCCGCGCCACGGCGTCGTGCCCGGTGACGATCGCCCTCGTGCACGCGATCCCGCCTCGTCGTCCCTCCTCGAAGGTGAGGTCCCAGTCCGGCAGCGACAGCCGGTCCAGGAGCGCCCGCACCTCCTCGATGTCGGCTCCGGCGTCGATCAGCGAGCCGAGGGCCATGTCGCCCGCGATCCCGGAGAAGCAGTGGAACCAGGCGACGGTCTCTTGCGGCGTCGAGGTGGCCGTCACGGCAGCAGCCGGGCCACCGCGCACGCCGCGCCGTACCCGTTGTCGATCCCGACCACGGTGATCCCCGACGAGCAGGCCGACAGCATGCTGAGCAAGGCCGTCACTCCTTCGAGGGCGGCGCCGTAGCCGGTGCTGGTCGGTACCGCCACGACCGGGGCGGGAGTCAAGCCGCCGACCACGCTCGCGAGCGCACCTTCCATTCCCGCGATCACCACGACCGCGTCCGCCGCAGAGAGCGTGTCCAGCTCGGTCAGGAGCCGGTGCAAGCCGGCAACACCGCAGTCGACGAGCAGCGTGGGTGTGAAGCCGAGCGCGCCGAGCACCGTCATGCACTCCGTCGCCACCGGGAGGTCGGCGGTCCCTGCGGTCACGACCACCACGGTTCCCGCCCGGGCGGGGGCGGGGCGGAAGACGAGGGTGGCGAGCGCACCCTCCTGGCTCAGCGTCCCGGGCCCCAGACCGGCGACGACGCCGGCGGCCGAGGCCGCCTTCAGCTGCGCGTCGTTCGCCCGGGTCACCAGGACCGGTCCGTCGGTCCCCGACAAGAGCTCCTCGACCACCGCCGCGCAGTGTTCGGGGGTCTTGCCGGGGCCGTAGACCGCCTCGGGGAGGCCGAGCCGCAGGTCCCGGTGATTGTCCACCCGGGCGAAGCCGAGGTCGGCATAGGGCAGACGGCGGAGTTGCCGGACGGCCTCGTCGGGGGAGCAGTCGCCCGCGGCGATCTGATCGACGAGCGCGCGGAGGGAAGAATCGTCCATGACCTGCTCTATCCTGCCCAACCGTGAACCCCCCTGCGACCACGCTCGCCTACTTCGGCCCGGAGGCCACCTTCACCCAGGAGGCGCTGCTGGCGGAACCCGACCTCGCGGCGGCCGAGCTGACGCCCCTGCCGTCGATCACGGCGGTGCTCGATGCGGTGGCCCGGGGCGACGTCGAAGGCGGGTTCGTGCCGATCGAGAACGCCATCGAGGGCACCGTCAGCGCCACGATCGACGGTCTCATCCACGACGTGGACCTTCATATCCAGCGCGAGGTGGTGATGGACATCCACCTGCACCTCATGGCGCCGCCGGGCACGGAGCTCGCCGACGTCGGCTGGGTGTCGTCGTACCCCCACGCCCTCGCACAGTGCCAGAAGTTCCTGGCCCAGACGTTGCCGGCGGCCGAACAGCGCGCCGCCAACTCGACCGCCGATGCGGCGCGCCTGCTCGGTGAGTCGCACGCGCCCGATGGCGCCGCGATCGCACCCCGCCTGGCTGCCGTCCGCTACGGCCTGTCCGTCCTGGCCGAAGACGTCGAGGACCACCCGGACAACCAGACTCGGTTCGTCCTGGTGGCTCGGTCCAAGGTGCCCAAGGCCACGGGGCACGACAAGACGAGCATCGTGTGCTTCCAGCGGGCGGACCACCCCGGCAGCCTGCACGGGATCCTCGGGCAGTTCGCCGCGCGCAACATCAACCTGACGAAGCTCGAGTCGCGCCCGACCAAGCAGGCCCTGGGGGACTACTGCTTCGTGATCGATCTCTCCGGCCACATCGGTGACGAGGTCGTGGCGGACTGTCTCCGTGACCTTCATGCCGGTCTCGCAGGAGTGAAGTTCCTGGGCTCGTACCCCGCCGCCGGCGAACACGGCGCCGAGCAGCGGCGACAGGCGGATGCCGCCTGGCAGGCGGCGAGCGACTGGCTGAACGGCCTACGAGACTGCATCGAGTAGGCGCTGGTACCGTACGCGTAGGAGGGCGCATGACTGCTCCGATCATCGACGTCGACCAGCATCTCTTCGAGTCGAGGACGACCTGGTCCGATTTCATCGATCCCGCGCACAAAGGCGACGCACTGTCGATCACCGACGACGACGCCGGATGGCCCTGGCTGACGTGGCGCGGCGAGCGGCTGACCCCGCTCGAGGTGCCGATCCCGGAGCGGTCGTCGCTCATCGGTGACGACCGCTTGCGACGCCTCCGCGGCGAGCGGGCGGCGGCGTCCTTCGAGGATCTCGTGCCGGACCCCTATCGGTCGGCACAGGCGCGGCTCGCCTCGCTCGACGACTTCGGGTTGGACGCCGCAGTCGTGTTCCCCAACTACGGACTGCTCTGGGAGCAGCGGTTGGCCGGGGACAGGGAGGCGCAGCGGGCCAACGCCCGGGCGTACAACCGCTTCGTCACCGGGGTCTGCGCCGACGGAGCGGATCGCCTCTACCCCGTGGCCCACGTGATGCTGCACGACCCGACCTGGGCGGCCGAGGAGATCGCGCGCGTCCGGGCCGCCGGAGCGCGCCTCGCCATGGTCGCTCCCGCACCGGTCGACGGGAAACCGCTGTCACACCCGGATTTCGACCCGGTCTGGGCTGCGTGCAGCGAGCACGGGGTCGCTCCGGTCTTCCACGTGTCGGAGTTCGAGAGCCCCCTGCACCCGGCCTGGCGGCAGGGCGAGGCCGAAGACGGCGAGCGGCTGTTCGACTCCATCTTCTTGTACCTCGCCCCGGCCGTCGCGCTGGCCGACCTGATCCTCAACGGCGTGCTCGATCGCTTTCCGGACCTGCGGGTCGGCGTCGTGGAACTCACCGCCAGCTGGGTGCCGCACTTCTTGCTGCATATCGACGGCGCGTCCGACTTCTACGCGCTGCGACATGGCGAGCCCTATCGGCGGCTCGACTTGCGTCCCTCGGAGTACTTCTATCGACAGGTACGCGTCGCGGCGCTGCCCTACGAGATGCCCAACCGGCTCGTGCCGCGGGTGGAGACGACACCTACATGATCGGGAGCGACTGGCCGCACGCGGAAGGCGTCGCCGATCCGATGGCCGCGGCGGAGCGCGCCGTGGCGGGGTTGACCGGCCCGGCGCGGAGCAACATCCTGGGCGGCAACGCGTCATGGCTGCTGGGCCTGTGACCATCGACCTCGACGCGGCCGGCGCCGAGCGGGAGCGGCTGCGCGCGAAGTACCTGCACGAGCCGGCGGACCGGCCTGCGTCGACGGCCCAGGGAGTGCACCACGTGGCGCTGCTGTGCTCGGACGTCGAGCGGACGATTCGCTTCTATCAGGACCTGCTGGGGTTTCCCTTGGCCGAGCTGTTCGAGAACCGCGACTACAAGGGTTCGACGCATCTGTTCTTCGACCTCGGGCACGACAACACCTTGGCCTTCTTCGACTTCCCGGGGCTCGACCTCGGCCCCTACGCCGAGGTGCTCGGCGGGTTCCACCATCTCGCCATCTCGGTGAGCCGCGCCCAGTGGGACGCTGCTCGGGCGCGCCTGGCGGAGGCCGGCATCCCGACGCAGATCGAGAGCGAGGTCTCGCTCTACTTCTCCGACCCCGACGGCGTCCGCCTCGAGCTGATCGCGGAGGATCTCGGGTCGCTGTACGGGACTCCCCTGCACTGATGCCGGTGACCGGCCTGGCCAACCTGGCCGTCAAAGTGGCAGACCTCGAGGCGGCATGCGCCTGGTACGAGGAGGCGGGCGCGACGGTCACTGAGCCGGTCGCCTGGGAGAACGGGCGCCGCGCCGATGTCCAGCTGGGGACGCTCGCGCTGACGCTGTTCACCCAGGCCATCTACGAGGACGCCACGGCCCTGCCCGACGAGGGTTTCCTGCACCCCGCGCTGTTCGTCGACGACCTCGATGCGGAGTTGGCGCGGCACGACGTGCTCTGGGGGCCGCGCACGGTGAGCGGGACCTTCGGGACACGCCGCATTGCCTTCGTCGAGGCGCCGGGCGGAATCCGCCTGGAGTTCATGGAGCAGCTCGCGCCCCTCCGCCGGAGTGACCGACGGCCCCGGCGGCGCCCCTCTGAGGCGCGCTCGAGGGGCCTCGTCGAGTTCGAGCCTTGCGGCGTCCGGCTCGGGCTGTTCCACCGCCGACGCCTGTCTGATCGCACGCAGGGACTGCAACGTCGCCTTCGCCACGACGGCGGTCGCCACCAATAGCGCAGCGGCAACGCCGAAGGCAAGGTGTAGCCCTGGGTCAAGGCGCTCGCCGTGTGGGCCGGCAGTGCATCGTTGGTCCAAGAGCTCATCCAGCACGGGCTCGTCGACGAATACCGGATGATGGTGTTCCCGATCATCTTGGGGAGCGGAAAGCGCCTGTTCGGTCCCCTGAACGATGCAGCGGCGCTCGTTTTTGGCGGGGCCCGGACGGTGGGTGACGACGGGGTCGTGATCCTGACCTATCACCCGAGGCCGGATGCGCCGGGCGACCAGATGGACTGAGAGGACCCGCTGGTTGGCGCTCAGCGATGGGACTTGGGCGCCACCGCACTGACCATGGCCGAGGCATAGCGGTACGCGCCGGACGAGTAGACCGTGCAGCGCTCGACCACACCGTGGACGTCGCCCTCTTTGGCGGGACAGAAATGGGTCCCGTCCGTCGAACGCACGACGTTGGAATGGACTCCGGCAACCGTCGGTCCCGTGCACGGTTGTCTCGCAATACACGGCAGGGTTGCGGCGAAGGTGCCACCCGGCCCCTCCACCGCACGTCCTGCGTTCACATAGGTCACGTGCTTCGGATCGGCCGCCGCAATCGCTGCGTACTGCAGGTTGAGGGTCTTCCAGTTCGGGACCGATAGCTGCTTCTTGGTGATCGGCGCGCCGATCAGGTACACATGTGCCCCCTGTGGCGCGAAGATCTTGATCGCGGCCAGCGTGTCCGCTCGGTACTTCTTGTAGTACGCCGCCGTGTACAACTCGTATCCCTTCATGCAAGGCGTGAGATTGTTGCCGCTGAACTCCAACTCGACGGCCTGGGGGTGATACTGTCGCCTCGACCTGGCGCATCCGGTCGAACCAGTCGCAGATCGCCGTTCCACCGAACGTGTCGTAGGTGTGGGGAACGTCTCTGTCGGCGTGGATGAGCGTGTCGTAGTAGGGCTGCGTCTCCCAGGCGAGGGAATCGCCGAAGACGGCGACTTGGGTCGGCCTCGCCGCCGGGCTGCTCGTGGAGGACCCCGGCGAGGCGCCCGCTGCCCCGCTGGAGAAGGCCGCGCACAAAAGCGCCACACCCGTCGCCAAGGCGACGCCGAGGGCCCGGAGGGTGGTCCGGTCGTGGGACGTGCTCATTTGACCCTCCACCTGACGGGCGCTCCCGCAGGCCGACGAGCGCGTTGCCGCACACGTGTCGTGTTTCCCCTCCGCAACCGATGGTAGGGAGGCCGTACCCCCGCTACCAGGGCCTTTCGTCACGTCGTGCGGGAAACGGGAGAAATTCTGGTGTGCGAGGCTGCTGGCGTGAAGGTGCACCTCGTCGACGGGACCTACGAACTCTTCCGGCATTTCTTCGGCGCACCCCCGCATCGCAACGCCGAAGGAGAGGAGGTCGCTGCCGTTCGCGGCGTGCTGAGTTCCGTCTTCAACTGATGGAGGAAGGCGCCACGCATGTCGGCGTCGCCACCGACCACGTGATCGAGTCCTTTCGCAACGACCTGTGGCCCGGCTACAAGACGGGTGACGGCGTCGATCCCGATCTCAAGTCGCAGTTCTGGCCGCTCGAGGATGCCCTCGTCACCATGGGCGTATTGGTGTGGCCGATGGTCGACCTCGAGGCGGACGACGCGCTGGCGAGTGGGGCCGCGGTCGCCGATGACGACGCGCGGGTCGAACAAGCCGTGATCTGCACGCCGGATAAGGATCTGGGTCAGTGCGTGCAGGGCCGGCGGGTCGTGCAGCTCGACCGGCGCCAGAACATCCTGATCGACGCAGCCGCCGTCGAAGCGAAGTTCGGCGTGCCGCCGGGCTCCATCCCGGACTACCTCGCCTTGGTGGGCGACAGTGCTGATGGCTTTCCGGGGCTGTCCGGTTGGGGCGCCAAATCCGCGGGGGCCGTGCTCGCGCGCTGGCTCCACGTCGAGGATATTCCGGCCGACGCCGACGCCTGGGAGGTCACGGTCCGCGGCGCGTCAAAGCTGGCGACAACGTTGCGCGAGAGCTTCGACAAGGCCCTGCTGTTCAAGGATCTGGCCACCTTACGCGTTGACCGTTCGCTCCTCGCCAACGTGGACGAGCTGCACTGGATCGGTCCGACCGATGAATTCGCCGACATGTGCGAGCGCCTCGATGCAGCGTCGCTCTACAAGCGCGTCGACGCGCTGGCCACGGAAAGAGCGCGCTAACTCTCGCGCGCCCGTGTCAGGCGGGCCCGGGAGCGGCGACCGACGGCACCGCGCCCGAGAGGTCCAGCCGGCGCACGTAGAGGTCGCGGCTGTTGGGGAAGCCCACCGCACCGGGAACCCACGCGTGGAACGCGATCCAGGACGCGCCGCTCGTGTCGGTGAACACCGATTCCCCGCCCGGGCCGGCGATGCCGATCCCGGAGGCCAGGATCGGATCGGGCGAATCGTCCGCGCACGGACCGAGCGGCCCGACGCACGTCGCCACGCCGACTGCGTAGTTGGCGCTGTTCCAATCGTTCCCCGAGAAGAACAAGGACATAGTGGCCGTTCGCCAGGACCAAGTCGGGCGCCTCGACGGTCCCTCCTTCCCACGATTGGTCCGGAGAGAGCAGCAAGACCGGGTTGGTACCCGTGGCGAATCCCGTGCCGGAGGGGTTCAACTGCTGCGACCACAGCTTCGACGAACCTGGACCTCCCGACTTCCAGACCAGGTACGGGGTCCCGTTGGCGTCCGTGAAGGCGGAGGGGTCGATCGAACCCCCAAGTGACTGCTGGCACTCAAGCGGGGCGGTCGAGGTGTCCACGAACGGCCCCTGTGGGCTTCTGGCCGTGGCGACCGAGATGCACTCCGTACCCGTCGAGGCCACGTCGACGGCGTAGTACATGAGAAAGGCCCCCTTGACCCGGGTCACCGACGGCGCCCAGGTGTCATCCGGCTTGGCCCAGGAAGGCAGAGAGGGGAGTGCGTTGCCGATGGCCTCCCACTGCGTCAAGTTGTCCGAGGCGATGATCTGGATGTTGCCGGCGACGGAGTTCGTGGCGTAGGCGAAATAGGTCTGACCGACCAAGATGACGTCGGGGTCGGGGAAGTCGAACGGGTAGACGAGTCCGGCGGCGGCTCCGCCATCGAGTTGCGCGCACGGGCCCGACACCGCCGAAATGTCCTTGGCCGCGGCCGCGTTGTCGCCCCCCGACACCTCGTTCAGCGCGGTCTGTACGCCGCCGAGACAGGTGTGGACCGTGCTGATGCCGAGCCCCTCGAGCGCGGAGCTTGCGTTCGCGCTGCTCAACGACGAGTCGACTCCCGACAGCTGCTGCAACGTCTCGCCGATCGTGGCCTCGAGTTCGTTGCGCTTGTTCGCGGTGACCGCGCCTGCGTATCTCGTGACTCTCACGCTGTGGCGCAGGTCGGCCAGATGGTGCTGGGCGGCCGTGAGGGTGGAGGCCTCGCTCTCGGCGCGCAGGTGCGAGTGTGCGTCGTACCAGATGGCCACGCCGAGGCCGGCGGCGACCGCTACGCAACCCGCGACGAAGAGCGATCGAAGGGGCCGGCGATCAGCCACTTGCGCTCACCGCCGTCGAGCAGCTCGCCGAGACGGCGTACAGGGAGGCGGCCGCCTTGCCCTGACTGCCGACCGCGAGGGCGTTCAGGGCCTGCTCGACACCGCCGAGGCAGGTGTGGAGCGCCGTGAGGAGCGAGGCCTGCTGCGCGACGTGGGCCTGCGCGGCGCTGAGGGCGGACTCGGCGCCCTGGAGTTGCGAGGTGTCCTGGTTCAACGCCGTGGCGTCGTTCCCGGCCTGTTGCGTGACGAGCCGGAGATCGAACTGCGCCTTGGCCAGGTCCGCTGCGACGACACGGGTCGTGGCGCGGGTGGACTCCAGGGTCCGCGAGCGCCCGGTCGTAGCGGTCGTTGGCCTGTGCGGCGTCGGTCAGCAGATAGCCGAGACACGACGCCACCACGGCGACCCCGGCGGCGATCGCGACCCAGCGCTTGCGTCGTCGCGCTGGCGGACGCGGTGGCGCGGGGTCGACCATGGGCGGCCTCGGCCGTGCCAACAGCACATCTGTCACGCGTCCATACCGCCTCCGGAAACCCGCCGGGCCGCGCCGCCTGCCCGGACCGCCCGCCAGACTCTACGTCGTCGTCTCGTCGCGCTGGCTCGCGGCCCGCGACGGCGCCCGCACCCGATTGCCAGATCAACCCGTGTCAGCGCCCCCTGGTAGTGTTCACCGGAAGGTTCGCGTTCGGGAGGAGAGTGCTCGGCGTGCGCAGTCGCTCACGGCGCCCCGATGGCGATACAAATGATGGTACAAAGTGCATGATGGTGTCGGTGCAGGCGAAGGGTGGGTCGATCTCGTGATCATCCGCGTGGCGCCCGAATCGGCGCTCCCGCCCTACGAGCAAGTCCGCGCCCAGATCGAACGACGCGATCGAGAACGGGGACGTTGGCCGCGGAGACCCGGCTGCCGACCGTGCGGCAGCTCGCCGATGACCTCGGGTTGGCCGTGAACACCGTGGCGCGCGCGTACCGCGAGCTCGAAATGGCGGGGCTGGTCGAGACGCGGGGCCGCCACGGCAGTTTCGTGGCGCCCTCGACACCAAGACCAGGCGGCAAGCGGTGCGGACCACGCACACCTTCGTCGACGCCCTGCGCCGATTGGGCATCGGTCCCCACGAGACGCTTGCCCTGGTGCGACGAGAGCTCGCCGACGAGCTCGGTGCCGAGGGCGACGGTGCCAGCTGACAGGAGTACGTTCCTAGTGCCGTGACCGGCAACGTTGGGGGGGCGCGTCCACCACTTTGACCGCCGGGTCGCGCAAAGTGGTGCCATGGCAGAACGCGTGGCAGTCAGGGACATCACCAACGAGGAGGGACGAAAGCTCCTCTCGATCGTGCGCCGGGGGTCGGGCTCGGTGGTGCGATGGCGAAGAGCCCAGATCGTGCTCTGGTCGGCCCAGAGGATGGACGTCCCGGCCATCGCCAAGATCGCCTTCACCTCAGAAGACCGGGTCAGAGAGGTCATCCACAACTTCAACGCCGACGGGTTCGATTCGTTGGCCGCCAAGTACTCGGGGGGCCGACCACCGAAGTTCACCCTGCCCGAGCGCCGGGAGATCAAAAAGGTCGCCCTGAGCCGCCCGGTCGACCACGACCTGCCCTTTTCCACCTGGAGCTTGTCCAAGCTGGCCGAGTTCCTCGTCGCCGAGGGGGTGGTCGACGACATCAGTCACGAGGGTCTGCGCGTGCTCCTCCGCGAGGAGGGTGTCTCCTTTCAAGTGATCAAGACCTACAAGCAATCCAACGACCCCGACTTCGAGGCCAAGAAGAACCGGGTGCTCGAGCTCTACGAGATCGCCGATGGCAAGGCAAAACCGAAGAAGGGCGACCCCAGCGTCGTCATCTGCATGGACGAGTTCGGCCCGCTCAACCTCTTGCCCCGGCCGGGCAAGCAGTGGGCACCGAGGATCGTCAAGGGCGAGGAGTCCGAGCGAACCCCGGCGCCGGCGACGCCGGGCCACCTACACCCGCACCAAGGGCGTCCGCCACCTCATGGCGGCCTACGACCTGAACACCGGACAAGATGTACGGCCACGTCAAAGTCACCAAGGACCGCACCAGGT
This sequence comes from uncultured Acidimicrobiaceae bacterium, assembly GCA_963783995.1. Taxonomy (GTDB): domain Bacteria; phylum Actinomycetota; class Acidimicrobiia; order Acidimicrobiales; family RAAP-2; genus Bog-473. The sequence goes on along the minus strand of CAWAPU010000002.1, from coordinate 308,814 downwards.
TCCTGGAGTTCTGCCGCTACCTGCGCACCCTTTACCCACCGAACGTCCGCATCGCCATCGTGCTGGACAACTTCAGCCCGCACCTCTCGACCAAGGTCGACTCCCGGGTGGGCGACTGGGCCGAAGCCAACAACGTGGAGTTGGCCTACGTGCCGACCAACGCCAGCTGGATGAACCGGATCGAGGCGCAGTTCCAGGCGCTGCGCTACTTCACCCTCGACGGCACCGACCACCGCTCACACGAAGAGCAGAACTCGATGATCCGCCGCTACATCATCTGGCGCAACCGCAACGCTCAGGACAAAACACTGCGTGAGCTGGTCAAGCGCGCAAACGTTGCCTGATGCGGCACTTCGAAGGGCACCTGGCAAGCTCAGCGAGCGGAGGGAGTGGGATTCGAACCCACGGAAGCTTGCGCCTCGCAGCTTTTCAAGAGCTGTGCATTCGTCCGCTCTGCCATCCCTCCTGGCGTGCTCATGCTAGGTGAGCACCTCCATCAGGGACTATGACTCGCTGACCCACTCCGCCAGCTCCACCACGAGGCCGGGCCCGTCGAGGAAGACGAGGCGCCGCGCGTGGAAGTCCATCACCTCGTTGCGGGGCGTGACGCCGTGCGCCGCCAGGTGGGCCAGGGTGGCGTCGAGGTCGGCCACCCGGAAGCACACGTGGTTGAACCCCAGCCGCGTGAGCGAGCCGGCCCCCTCGTCCGGGACGGCGGCGGGGTGGTGGAACCGGAGGAGCTGCACCTCCTGGTGGACGGGCGCGTCCTCGAGCACGAGGGTCACGTGGTCCGCCTCCCAGCCCTCGATCCCCATGTAGCGGGCGATCTCCTCGCCCTGCGCCACCACGGCCAGCCGCTCGGCGAAGCCGAGCAGCGCGAAGAACCGCCGCGCCGCGTCCAGGTCGCTGACCACCACCGTCATGTGGTCGAACCCTTCGGTCCGCACCGTTCCCTCTGCCACCGTGGCCTCCTCCCGTCCGGTCTCACGCCGGGCCTCCTCAGCGCTTTGCTTCGGACTCCCGGGCGTCGCGGGCCGCGAGCGCGACCGCGCGCGCGTCGACTGGTCCAGCACGACCTTGCGCAGCCGGACGGTCTTCGGCGTCACCTCGACGCACTCGTCGACCGCGATGAACTCCAGCGCGTGCTCCAAGGAGAACGTCATGGCCGGCGTCAGCCGCACCAGCTCCTCGGCCGTGGAGGAGCGGATGTTGTTGAGCTTCTTCTCCTTCGTCGGGTTGACGTCCATCTCTTCGTCCCGCGCGTTCTCGCCGACGATCATCCCCTCGTAGACCTCTTCGGTCGGGCCGACGATCAGGTTGCCGCGCTCTTGGAGGTTCATCAGCGCGAACGTCGTGGTGACGCCGCGCCGGTCGGCCACCATGGAGCCGTTGCGGCGCGTGCGCAGCTCGCCGTGCCACGGCTCCCAGCCGTCGAACACGTGGTGCAGGATCCCTGTCCCCCGCGTCTCGGTCATGAACTCGGTGCGGAACCCGATGAGGCCCCGCGCCGGCACGCGGTAGTCGAGCCGGACCCAGCCCGTCCCGTGGTTGACCATCTCGGACATCGAGCCCTTGCGCAGCGCCAGCAGCTGGGTCACGACGCCGAGATAGTCGTCGGGCACGTCGATGCTCACCCGCTCCACCGGCTCGTACACCTTGCCGTCGATCTCACGCGTCACCACCTGCGGCTTGCCCACGGTGAGCTCGAAGCCCTCGCGTCGCATCGTCTCGACGAGCACCGCCAGCTGGAGCTCGCCCCGCCCGAGCACCTCCCACATGTCCGGCCGCTCCGTCGGGCCGACCCGGATGGCGACGTTGCCGATCAGCTCCGCGTCGAGGCGCGACTTGAGCAGGCGGGCCGTGAGCTTGGTCCCGTCCGCGCCGGCCAGCGGCGAGGTGTTGATCCCGATCGTCATGGCCAGGCTCGGCTCGTCGACCGTGATGGCCGGCAGCGGAATCGGGTCGTCGGGGTCGGCCAGCGTCTCGCCGATCGTGACCTCGGCCATGCCGGCGACCGAGACGATCTCGCCCGGGCCCGCCGACTCCGCCGGCACCTGGTCGAGCGCCTCGGTCACGTAGAGCTCGGTGACCTTCGCCCGCTCGATCGACCCGTCCAGGCGGCACCAGGCCACGACGCCGCCCTTGGTCAGCGTGCCGTTGTGGACGCGGCAGATGGCCAGCCGCCCAACGTACGGCGAGGCCGACAGGTTGCACACGAGCGCCTGGGTCGGCGCGCCCTCCTCGAACGACGGCGCGGGGACGTGCTCGATGATGGCGCGGAAGAGCGGCTCGACGTTGGCGCCCTCGACGCCGGGCTCCGTGCTCACCCAGCCCGCCCTGGCGTTGGCGTAGAGGATGGGGAAGTCGATCTGGTGCTCGTCGGCGTCCAGGTCCAAGAACAGCTCCTCGACCTGGTGCACCACCTCGGCGATGCGGGCGTCGGCCCGGTCCACCTTGTTCACCACGAGCACCACGGGCAGGCGCGCCTCGAGCGCCTTGCGCAGGACGAAGCGCGTCTGGGGGAGGGGGCCCTCGGACGCGTCGACGAGCAGCAGCACCCCGTCGACCATGGTCAGGCCGCGCTCGACCTCGCCGCCGAAGTCGGCGTGGCCCGGGGTGTCGACGATGTTGAGCTTCACGCCGCCCCAGCGCACGGCCGTGTTCTTGGCCAGGATCGTGATGCCCTTCTCGCGCTCGAGGTCGCCCGAGTCCATGACGCGGTCGGTCACCTCCTGGTGCTCCCCGAATGCGCCGGTCTGGCGCAGCAGGGCGTCCACCAGGGTGGTCTTGCCGTGGTCGACGTGGGCCACGATCGCCACGTTTCGGATGTCTTCGCGTCGGCTCATGGGAGGAGCCAACGATAGAGGCGAATGCGGGCCTTCCGAACCTCAGGCCGCCACGCGTGCCTGCGGGCCGCCGGCCAGCACGAGCGCCACCGCCTCGGCGGCCAGCGTCAGGACCGTCGGGTGCGGCTCGACCCGCACGAAATGGCCGGAATCGGGCCACCAGCCCACGACCCGCCCCGGAGGCCCGCCGCCGACGCGTAGCGCCTCGACCAGCGCCACCAGCGCCAACTCGGCCCGCACCGAGTCGCGGCGCGGGCCGGACAGGACGACGAGATGCGCCACCTCGGTGCGGACGTCGGCCCGACCGCGCAGGGCCAGCAGCGCCGAGTGCGGGCTGTCCCACCAGTGGTCGCGCCCGATGACCGGCGCGGCGCCGAGGGCGGCCCAGTCGAGCGCGCACCACAGGCGTGTGGCCCACGTCACCGTCTCCGCCGTCACGGCGCTGCGCCCGGCCGCCGGCAGCGACGGCCACCCAGCGGTCGAGCTGGGAGACGACGCGGCTGCCGTCGCGCACGCCGCGCTCGGAGTCGGCCAGCCGGGCCCGGACCGCCTCGAGCGGCGTGCGCGCCTCGCCGGTCGCCAAGGCGCGGACCGCGGCCAGCCCGATCGTCCGGCGTGCCGTGCGCGCCGACCAGGCGAAGGGCTCGTCGTCGGATCCCGGGCCGCCGTCGCCGAGCGCGCAGCGCACGTCGTGGTCCGTCACCCGGAAGGGCCCCGCCCCGCCCCGGCGCACGGCCAGCCCCGCCAGCGTCCGGCGCGCGTCGTCGAGCGCCGCCTGCCACACGCCGGTGTCGAAGGGGACCGGGCCGTCGAGCCCGGCCACCAGCGCGGCCGTGAGCGCGTCAGTCACGTGGCGCCCGTTCCTCGGCGGCGGTGCCGCCGTGACCCCGACCGGCGGCGGCCAACCACGCCGCGAGGTGCGAGGCGACGGCGCGCAGGTGCTCCTCGCGCACGTCCTCGATGCCGTAGCGGCCGTGTCCCGGTCTCGAGCAGGGCGAGGCGGAACGGCGGCGTCCCGCTGCGCAGCGTCTCGAGCAGCGCCAGATAGTGCAGCGAGCGCCGCTCGCGCGCCCACGACCCTCCGCTGCAGAGACCCAGCGCGCACAACGACGCCGCACCGGGCTGGGCCGACCCGACGAGCAGGTCGAACACCCCGTGGAGCACGACGCGGCCGCCGGCCAGGGGGATGGCGACGCGGTCGTCGGTACGCGGCATCCACCCCGGCGCCAGCCGCGGCACCAGGTCGCGCAGGTGGGCGGCGTGCTGCGCCACGACGTCGCCCAACGCGCCCGAGCGTCGCCGCGTCCGACGCTTCGACGCGCGCCACCGTCGCCGCGCCCGCCGGCCCCTCGGCGCGCAGCGCGTCGAGCGCGTCGCCGAGCGGGTCGTCGATGACGTCGTCGGTGACGAGGCGGCGGAACAAGGCGTGGACGAGCCGGTCGACGAGGACGTCGTCGACGACGCCTCCCGCCGTGGCCGCACCACGACCGAGCCGGCCCGCCCGGCCCCTCGCCCGCCCCGGCCGGCCCAGCCCGGCGCCCGGCCAGCACGTCCCGCGGCCCGAGCACGAGCGGCGGCGCCAGCTCGCCCCGAGATGCCACCACCCCGTACGCCGCGTCCTCGAGCCAGGCCCGCAGCCCGCCGGCCAGGCCCGGGTCGAAGCTCGGCCGCGCCCCGGCGTCGCCCCGCAGCAGCGCCAGCACCTCGTCGCCCGGAGCGCGTCACCGCAGCACTGCCGGAGCGGGCGGGCGCAGCGGGCGCGGGGCGACGAGGACCATGGGCGGCAGTGTGCCCACGGCGTGTGACACCTCCTCTACCCTGGCGAGTGCATGGCACCCGCCCTGGCCCTGCCCTCTCTCGGCCACGAACGTCGCCTTTTTCGTCGTGTTCGGGATCTTCGTCGTCGCCATGGTCGTCCTGATCGTGATCATCATCATGTGGGCCGTGCGCCACGACATCGCCGGTCGCCGCGCCTGGCGCGCGAGCCAGGAGGCGGCGATCGAGGCGGGCGAGCCGCTGCCATGCGGCCCGTACCCCGTCCCGCAGAACCGCCTGCAACAGCGCGCACAGGAGCGCGCCCAGCAACGTGCGCAGCAACGCCAACGGCCGCCGTCGTCATCGTGAGCAACGTCGGACACCCCAACGGCGGCAACGGCGCCGGCGACGGTAACGGCGCGCGCGCGGCCGGCACGCGGCTCGGAGGTCTCGTGGACCGGCGCGGCTCCGCCAGCGCTGGGATAGGCGGCGGCACGCCGACGGGATCCGGGCGGCACGACGGGACCCCGCAGCGCACCGCGTTCGTGCTGGCGGGCGGCGGCAGCCGCGGCGCCGTGCAGGTCGGCATGCTCGATGAGCTCGTGCGCCGCGGCATCCGGGCCGACCGGGTCTTCGGGGCGTCGGTCGGCGCCATCAACGGCGGCGCCTACGCGGGCAACCCGACGCCCGACGGCATCAAGCACATGGAAGAGGTGTGGCTCGGCGTGCGGGGCACCGACATCTTCCCCCGGGGCACGTTCGACGGCCCGTGGGCGTACTTCCAGAAGCGCCCCGCCGTGCACGCCAACAGCGGGCTGCGCCAGATCATCGAGGCCGGCCTCGACTACGAGAACCTCGAGGACGCGACGATCCCGATCGAGGTGGTGACGACTTCGCTCACCGACGGCCGCGAGCGCTGGATCACACGGGGCCCCGCCGTCGAGGCCATCCTCGCCTCCTCCGCCATCCCCACGATGTTCCCGCCCGTGACGATCGACGGCGACATGCTGGTCGACGGCGGCGTCGTCAACAACGTCCCGATCAGCCGGGCGCTGACGGTCGGCTGCGACCGCATCTACGTGCTGCTCTGCGGCCCGCTGCACTACCACCCCAAGCCGCCGAGCCGCCCGGTCGAGGCGGCGCTCACGGCGTTCTTCGTGGCCGTGCACGCGCGCTTCGTCCGTGAGCTGGCGTCGCTCCCGCCCGGTATCGAGGTCGTCGTCTTCAGCGGCGGCGGCGATCCGTCGGGCCAGTACCGCGACTTCTCGGCCACGCCCGCGCTCATCGCCGAGGGCCGCGCCGAGGTGGCCGACGTCCTCGACCGCTACGTGGGTACCTCGCACGATCTCCGCCTCCCCTCCGTGGTCCCACCGCTCCCTGCCGCCCTGACCGGCGCGGCGGCGCCCGCCGGTTCTGGCCCGGAGGCGGACCCGACCACGACCCCGGGCCCGGACACGGCCACGCCGACCGAGCCCGCGGCCTCGCCGTGACGACGGGCGCGGGCGCCGACGCGGGGGCGGGCCGCTACCTGCTCACCAACGACGCGCCGGAGGCGATGGACCGCTTCACCGCCTTCGCCACGCTGTTCGACCCGGCGACGTTCCGCCACTTCGACGCGCTCGGGCTGGCGGCGGGCTGGCGCTGCTGGGAGGTGGGCGCCGGGGGGACGACGGTGGTCGCGCATCTGGCGGCGCGGGTCGGGCCTCGGGGCCACGTGGTGGCCACCGACATCAACCTGGCGTGGGCGGAAAACGCCGCGGCGGCCAACGTCACCATCCTCGAGCACGACGTGGTGGGCGATCCGCCGCCCGGCGGCCCCTTCGACCTCGTGCACGCCCGCCTGGTCCTCGTGCACGTGCCCGAACGAGATCGGGCGCTGGCGAACATGGTGGCGGCGCTGCGCCCCGGCGGCGTGCTCCTGGTCGAGGACGCCGACCCCGCCCTGCAGCCCCGCAGCTGCCTCGAGGAGACCGGCCCCGAAGAGGTCCTGGCCAACCGCCTGCGGCGGGGCTTTCGCCACCTGCTCTCCGAGCGGGGGGTCGACCTGGCCTACGGGCGCAGGCTGCCGCACCGCCTGCGCAACGCCGGGCTGGCCGACGTGGCCGCCGAGGCCGCCTTCCCCATCCGCCACCCGGCCTGTATCCCGCTCGAGATCGCCACGATCAACCTCGTGCGCGACCAGTTGGTCGCCCGCGAATTCGCCACCGACGAGGAGATCGAGCAGCACCTGGCGAGCGTCCGTAGCGGCCGGCTCGACCTGACCCAGCCGCCGATGATCTCGTGCTGGGGGTGGCGCCCCGAGGCCTGAGCAGCCGGGGGCCGCTCAGCCGACGTCCGGCCCGTCAGGGGGGCGGCGCGAAGGTCACAACATCCTGGTGGAATAGATCGATGGCCGTCGCCGCCCCCGAGCTCGCCCCCACAGACCTCTTCCACCCCGCCGTGGCGGCGTGGTTCGCCCGCCGCTTCCCGGCCGGCCCGACGCCGCCCCAGACGGCGGCGTGGCCCCACATCGCCGCCGGGCGGGACGTCCTCGTGGCGTCGCCCACCGGCTCGGGCAAGACCCTGACCGGCTTCCTGGTCGCGATCGACGCTGCCTACCGGGCGGCCGAGGCGGGCACGCGGGCGGGGGGCGCACCCGAGGTCCTCTACATCTCGCCGCTCCGCGCCCTGGCCGTCGACGTGCACGAGAACCTGCACGTGCCGCTGTCGGAGATCCGGGAGGAGGCGGCCCGCTTGGGGTGCCCCGACCCCGAGCTCCGGGTGGCCGTACGCACCGGCGACACGCCGCCGGCCGAGCGCGCCGCCATGAAGCGTCAGGCGCCCGACCTCCTGGTGACGACGCCCGAGTCGCTCTACCTCCTCCTCACGGCGCCGTCGTCGCGGGCGCTGCTGCGCGGCGTGCGCACCGTGATCGTCGACGAGGTGCACACGCTGGCCCGCGACAAGCGGGGCAGCCACCTCGCGCTCAGCCTCGAGCGCCTCGACGCGCTGGTGACCGAGGGTGGCGGGCGACTCCAACGCATCGGGCTCTCGGCCACCCAGCGCCCGCTCGACCTCGTGGCGCGCCTGCTCTCGGGCGTGCACCCGGGCCGCGAGCCGACGACGATCGTCGACTGCGGCCACGCCCGCGACCTCGAGGTGGCGATCGAGCTGCCGACGACCGAGCTCGAGGCCGTCATGAGCGGCGGCCAGATGTCGGACATCCTCGATGCCATCGCCGAGCACACCCGGCACCACCGCACGACGCTCGTGTTCGTCAACACGCGCAAGATGGCCGAGCGCGTCGCCCACCAGCTGACCGAACGGCTCGCCGAGGACGAGCCCGGCCGCGGGGGCGACGACGTCGATGCGTCGTTGCTCGTCGCGGCGCACCACGGCAGCCTCTCGGCGGCGCGCCGGCGCATCGTCGAGACCCGCCTGCGCGCCGGCGACCTGCGCGCCCTGGTGGCGACGGCGTCGCTCGAGCTCGGGATCGACGTCGGCCCCGTCGAGCTCGTCTGCCAGATCGGCTCTCCGCGTGCCATCGGCACGTTCCTCCAGCGCGTCGGGCGGGCCAACCACCACCGCGACGGCACTCCCGCCGGCCGGCTCTATCCGACGACGCGGGACGAGCTGGTCGAGTGCACGGCGCTGCTGGTGGCGGTGCGCGAGGGGCGTCTCGACCTGCTCGAGCCGCCGGTGGCGCCGCTCGACGTGCTGACCCAACAGCTCGTCGCCGAGGTGGCGTCGACTGACGAGCGCGACGTCGAGGCCATGTGGAACATGGTCCGCGCCGCCGCCCCCTACGCCGAGCTGTCGAGGGCGGACTTCGACGAGGTCGTCGCGCTGGCGAGCTGGGGGATCGAGACGGGACGCGGCCGTCGCGGCGCGCACCTGCACCACGACGCGGTCAACGGGCGGCTACGGGCCCGGCGTGGCGCCCGGCTCGCCGCGCTGACCGGCGGCGGCGCCATCCCCGAAACGGGCGACTACCGCGTCGTGCTCGACCCCGACGGGGTGACCGTGGGCTCGGTGCACGAGGACTTCGCCGTCGAGGCGACGGCGGGCGACATCTTCCTCCTCGGCACGCACTCGTGGCGCGTGGCCAAGGTGGAGGTCGGCACCGTCCGGGTGCACGACGCCGGGCGACCTGCCCCCGACGATCCCGTTCTGGCTGGGCGAGGCGCCGGCGCGCACCGCCGAGCTGTCCGAGGCGGTCAGTGACCTGCGCGCCGCGCTCGAGCCGTTGCTGGCGGCCGGGGACGGCGAGGGCGCGCGCCGCCTGGTGTGCGAGCGCGCCGGGGTCTCGGCCGAAGTGGCCCAGCAGGTCGTGGCGTACTGCGCCGCCGGGTTGGCGGCGCTCGGCCACCTGCCGACGCGCCAGCGCATCGTCGTCGAGCGGTGCTTCGACGAGAGCGAGGGCAGCCAGCTCATCATCCACGCCCCCTTCGGTGGGCGGATCAACCGGGCGCTCGGCCTCGCCCTGCGCAAGCGCTTCTGCGTGTCGTTCGACTTCGAGCTGCAGGCGGCGGCGGACGACGACACCGTCGTGCTCTCCCTCGGCCCCCAGCACAGCTTCCCGCTCACGCGCGTGCAGTCGATGCTGTCGAGCGCGGCAGGCGGCGCAGGCGTTGACCCAGGCCGTCCTGCTCCACCCGATGCTCGGCGGCGCGCTGGCGCTGGAACCTCACCCGGGCACTGGTCATGCCGCGCATGAACGGCGGCAAGCGCCGGCCGATCCACCTGCAGCGCATGGAGGCCGACGACCTGCTCGCCGCGGTCTGGCCCGGGCTGGCCGCGTGCCAGGAGAACGCCCCGGCCGGCCCGGTGGGGGTGCCCGACCACGTGTTGGCGCGCCAGACGGTCCACGACTGCCTGCACGAGGGCCTCTCGGTCGAGGGCCTCGTCGACCTGTGGGCCAAGGTCGAGTCCGGCGCGATCGAGGTGCACACGGTGGAGTCGTCCGAGCCCTCGCCGCTGTCGCACGCGATCTTGAGCGGGCGCCCCTACACGTACCTCGACGACGCGCCGCTCGAGGAGCGTCGCACCCGCGCCCTGTCCCTGCGGCGGGGTCTGGGCGAGCTGGGGCCCGACGGCCTCCCGGTGCCGGCCGGCGAGATGGCCGCGCTGGACCCCGAGGCGGTCGCCACCGTCCTCGAGCAGCTGTGCCCGGCGCCGCGCAACCCGGACGAGCTGCACGACCTCTTGTTGTCGCTCGTGGCGTGCCGGCCGCACGCGCCGTGGGCCGACTGGTTCGCCGCCCTCGTGGCGGCCGGGCGGGCGAGCGTGGTCGACGGCTGCTGGGTGGCCACCGAGCGCCGCGACGCCGCGGCCGCGCTCGAGACCGACGACGAAGCCGCCGCGGCGTGCGCGCAGGGGCACCTCCAGCTGGCCGGGCCGGTGACGGTCGACGACCTCGTGGCCGACGCCCCGTTGCCGAGCGGGGCGCCGCTGGGTGCGCCGCTGCGCCCGGCGCGGGCAAGCACGGCGCTCGCCCGCCTGGAGAACAAGGGCGTGGCGATCGAGCTGCCCGACGGGCGCTGGTGCGCGCGCCACCTGTTGGTGCGCCTGCACGCAGCGGGCCGGCGCCGCCGCCGCGGGCTGGTCGAGGCGGTGCCGATCTCCGATTACGTCCGCTTCCTGACCCGCTGGCAGCACGCCACGCCGGCGACCCGGCTCGAGGGCCGCGCCGGCCTGCTCGAGGTGGTGGAGCAACTGGCGGGCATCGAGGCCCCGGCGGCGGAGTGGGAGGCGCAGATCCTGCCCACCCGCGTCCGCGACTACGACCCGCGCTGGCTCGACGAACTGTGCCTCTCGGGCGAGGTCGTGTGGGGGCGGCTGACGCCGCGGGCCGAGCCCACCGGGCGCAGCGGCACGCCGTCGCCGGCCACGCCGCTGGCCTTCGTCGTGCGCGACGAGCTCGTCCCGATGTTGCGCGCGGTGCGCGCCGGCGCCGCCGCGCCCGAGCCCGCCGTGGGCGCCGGGGCGGACGTGCTGGCAGCGCTGCAGACGCGCGGCGCATGCTTCCGCCCCGAGCTGGCGCCGGCGACCGGCCGCCTCCCGGCCGAGGTGGACGAGGGGCTGTGGGACCTCGTGGCGCGTGGCCTGGTGACGGCCGACGCCTTCTCGGCGGTGCGCTCGCTGCTCTCGGCGCGCGACCGCTGGCGCACGCGGACGGTGCGGCGACCCTCGAACCGGCTGGCCCGCCGGCGCGCCCCCGTCGGGTCGGGCATCGGCGAGGGCCGGTGGTCGCTGCTCCCGGGTCCCGAGGTGCTGGGTGTCCCCGCGGTCGCCGACGGCGTGCTCTCGCCGGGCAACGAGGAGTTGGCCGAGGCGGTGGCGCACCAGCTGCTGCTGCGTTGGGGCGTGGTCACGTGGGAGATGTGGGGGCGCGAGTCGTTCAAGGTGCCGTGGCGCGAGGTGGTCTGGGCGCTGCGCCGGCTCGAGGCGCGTGGCCAGGCCCTGGGCGGGCGGTTCGTGGCCGGGCTGTCGGGGGAGCAGTACGCACTCCCGGAGGCGGCCGAGGAACTGCTCGCGGTGCACCGGCGCGCCGCCGACGGCGAGGAGGTCGTGGTCGCCGGGGCGGACCCGCTCAACCTGACCGGCTCGATCCTCGGCGGCACGCGTGTGCCGACGCGGCGCAACCAGCGCGTCGTCTACCGCGACGGGACGGTGGTGGACCGCCTCGAGGCCGGCTAGCGCCGTGTCCCCGTCGCGCTCCATCGATCTGAACGCCGACGTCGGAGAAGCGACGGACCCTTCTGGCGTCGAGACCGAGCGCGCGCTGCTCCGCCTGGTGACGACGGCGCACGTCGCCTGCGGCGGGCACGCCGGCGACGAGGCGACCATGACGGCGACGGTGGCGGCGGCGCTCGAGGCCGGCGTGCGCGTCGGGGCACACCCGTCGTACCCCGACAAGGAGGGCTTCGGGCGCCGCCCCATGGACGTCGACCGCGAGGAGCTCGGGAGCGCGCTGCGCGTGCAGCTGCGCGCGCTGGCGGCCGTGTGCGCGGCGGCGGGCACCGAGCTGGCGTCCGTCAAGGCGCACGGCACGCTCTACGGGGAGGTCGCCAAGGGCGGCGCCATTTACCTGGTGCTGCGCGACGCCGTGGCGGCGGAGTGCCCGCCCCAGGTCGCGTTGGTCCTGCCGTCGGGCTGTCCCGCCATGGCGGCGGCGCTGCGCGACGGCGTCGTCGCGGCCGAGGAGGGCTTCTGCGATCGCGCCTACCGGGCCGACGGCGGCCTGGTGGACCGGGCGACACCGGGCGCCGTCCTGGACGATCCGGCCGAAGCGGCGGCCCAGGCGCTCTGCCTCGCCCGCGGCGCGCTCGCGGCGGGCGACGGGACAGTCTTGATGCTGTGGGTCGACACGCTGTGCATCCACGGGGACTCGAAGGGCGCGGTGGAGATCGCCACGGCGGTGCGGCGCGTGCTGGCGGACTCCGGCATCGAGGTGCTGGCGCCGGCTCGTGCATGACGCGCCGTGCCGTCAGGCCCTTCGGTGACCGCGCGCTGCTGATCAGCGTCGCCGACCCGCCCGCCGGGCGCGCGTTGGCGGCGTCGCTGGCGCGGCTGTGGCGCGACGGCGAGGCCGAAGTCGTCGGCGGGCGTTCCACCGTGTGCGTCGTCGTGCGCGATCCCGACGCCGCACTGGCCGCGGTGCGCGAGACGGTGGCCGAGGTCATTGCGGCACCTCGTGCGCCCGGCCGCACGGACGACGCCACGAGGGCGGCGCGCGTCCTCACCGTCCCGTGTGCGTTCGACGGCCCGGACCTGGCCGAGGTGGCGGCGCTGGCCGGCTGCCGCCCCGAGGACGTGGTGACGATGTTGACCGAAGGCCCGTTGACGGTCGGCGTGGTCGGGTTCTCCCCGGGGTTCGCGTATCTCGACGGATTGGCGGCCCCGCTGCGTGCGGTGCCGCGGCGCGACCGTCCCCGCCCGGTCGTGCCCGCGGGGTCGGTGGCGCTGGCCAACGGGCATGCCGCCGTGTACCCGACGGCGTCGCCGGGCGGCTGGCAGCTGGTCGGGCGCACGGGGGTGCCGTTGTTCTCGCTGTCGGGGCCGCCCTACGCCGCGCTGGCTCCGGGCGACCGGGTGCAGTTCACGGTCGCCGAACCCGCGGCGGTGGCCGAGCCGGCCGCGCTGGCGTCGCCGGCGTGGTCGCCGCCGCCCGGGGCGCGCCCCGTGTTCGAAGTCGTCGCACGCGGCCTGCGCACGGTGGTGCAGGACGCGGGGCGCCGCGGTGTGGCGGGCTCGGGCGTCCCGGACGCCGGGCCGGCGGACCCGGTGTCGTCGGCGCTGGCCAACGCACTGGTCGCCAACGCGCCGGGTGCCGCCGCGCTCGAGGTGACGGGGGGCGGGGCGCGGCTGCGCGCGCTGGGGCCGTGCCACGTCGCGGTGGTCGGCGCGGCGCCGACGGTCCGCGTCGACGGGGCCGACGTCGCGCCGGGACAGCTCGTGCCGCTGGCCCCGGGACAGGTCCTCGAGGTCGCGACGGTGCGGCGCGGCTGTCGCACCTACGTGGCGGTGGCGGGAAGCCTGCTCGGTCCCGAGGTGTTCGAGAGCCGATCGAGCGACGAGCTCAGCGGGCTGGGCCGCGGTGCGCTGCGCGCCGGGGAGCACCTCTTCGCCGGCGGGTGGGCGCCACCGCTCGGCGACCACCTGACGCCCGGTTCGGCGACGGTCCTGCCCACCGGGACCGACCCGGTCGAGCTGCGCGTCGTGGCGGGGCCCCGCGTCGAACGCTTCGGTCCCGACGTGTTGGCGCGCCTGGCGGCGACGACGTTCGTCGTCGGCAGCGAGAGCAACCGGGTGGGGCTGCGCCTACGCGCCGAGACGGCGGACTGGGGGGTCGGCGGGGCGGCTGTCCACGGGGAGCTCGACTCCCAGCCGATGGTCACGGGGGCGGTGCAGCTGCCGCCAGGCGGTGAGCCGGTGGTGCTCGGGCCGGACCACGCCACGCTGGGTGGCTACGGCGTGCCCGCCGTGGTCATCGCGGCGGACCACGGCCTCCTCGGCCAGTGCGGACCGGGCACCGCCGTGCGGCTCGTGCCGGTCGGGCTCGACGGGGCGGAGGCGGCGTGGCGCGTGGCCCGGCGCGCCCAGGCGGGGGCCGTCGTCGGCCACTACCCGCTGGTCGCCGGCTGAGCGGGCCTCAGACCAGGAGCTTCACCGCCGTCCCGACGCCGATGACGACCACGACGGCGCGCAGCCACGGGACGGGCAAGACCAGGGCCAGGCGGGCCCCGAGATAGCCGCCGACGAGGCTGCCGGCGGCGAGCAGGGCGACCGCCTCCCAGACCAGCCCGCCGTGGACGAGGAAGACGACGGCGGCGATGCCGTTGACGACCATGGAGAGGATCGCCCGCATCCCGTTCGTGTGGGCGAGCGAGACAGGCAGGGCCAGCCCCAGCACGGCCAGGAACATGACCCCCATGGCGGCGCCGAAGTAGCCGCCGTAGACCGAGGCGGCGAAGACTCCGACCACGAGGAGCGCGGGCCGGGTGCGGGGGTGGGCGTCGTCCTTGTCCAGGGCGCGCCGCAGGATGGGCTGGAGGCCGAAGAGGACGGCCGCCCCCAGGACTAGCCAGGGCACGACGTCGTCGAAGGTGCCCGACGACGTGTTGAGCAGGAGCAACGCGCCGGCGACCCCGCCGACCAGGGCGAAGGGCGCGAGGCGGGCCAGGCGCCGGGACTGGTCGCCGATCTCGCGGCGGAAGGCGGTGGCCGAGCCCAGGTAGCTGGGCCAGATGCCGATCGTGTTGGTGATGTTCGCCGTGAGGGCGGGATAGCCCAGCGCGAGCAGGAGCGGGAACGTGATCAGGCTGGCGCCGCCGGCCACTCCGTTGAAGATGCCCCCGACGACCCCTCCCAGCAGGAGCAACAGGACGTGGGATGCAGGCATGCTGCGCCAGAGTACGGCCCCAACGCCGTTTCTCGGGTGTGCACCGGGGTCACCTGTGCACGTCATCGGCCTACAACTGGGGTGTCAGACCACGATTTTCTTCCCCCTCATACGAAAGGTTCGCTGACCTCCCCCGTTTCATTGGCAATCACCGAGGAGCCGGCGCGTGTGGCGGACGGCGGTAAGGGGTAGCAATGAAGGGTCGTATCCGTATCGCCGCAGTGGGATTGGTCGTGGTGACCGTCCTGACTGCGTTGACGTCGACTGCGGGCGCGTCGACCACCACGTCGACGTGGAACGTCACCGGCAACGGAGGGTTCGTGGGCCTTGACCTGCTCAGCGCACTGCAGATTGCGGGCGGTGGCTCTGAAGCCGACGCCAGCAGCGCGCCGCTGGCGGAAGCCTCGGGGACCGGCCTCTGCATCGACACCTCGGTCACCACCAACCCGTGCCCGACCAGCGCGACGGCGTCGCTGTCGGGCGAGGCGCTTCAGACCACCCAGGACGCGGTGGCGAAGGGCTCGGGCACCACGGCCACACCGACCGGCGCCAGCGGCTGCACGATCCCGCTGAACACCGGCATCATCAACGTCGACGTCTCCTGCGGGACGGCCTCGGCGTCCGAGGACTCGACCGGCAACCCGACCGCGACGGGCACCGGCACGCTGGCCAACGTCTCGGTCAGCCTGAGCCTGACCAACGTGCTCTCCGGCCTGCTCGGCGGCGCCCTGCCGTCGGCCGGCTCGCTCTGCAGCGGCTCCAGCGCGGCGACCACCGCCGGCGGGGCCGGCCTGGGCAGCCTCACCGGGACGCTCGGCACGCTCCTCACGACGGTCAACGGCCTGCTGGGCGGCCTCTCGCTCCCCGGCCTCAACGGATCCACCGTTGACACCAGCAGCGCGACCTCCGGTCCGTGCTCGCTGCTCGGCGGCCTGCTCAACTCGATCACCGGCCAGGGCGGCGCCAGCATCCTGACCGGGCTCCTCGACCAGGTGCTCGGCCTCACGGGCGGCAACGGCGTGGGCATCTCGCCGCTGACGATCGACGTCGGTGGCTCGAGCACCTCCGTGGCCACCAACGGCAACGTCGTCACCGACTCGGTGGAGCAGCACGCGGTCGACATCAACCTCTTCGGCCTGGCCGACCTGCAGGTGGCGCCGACCACGGCGTCGGTCTCGCTCGACCGCAGCACCGGCGTCGTGACGCCGAGCTGCAACGCCGGCGTCCTCTCGTACTCGACGAACGGCTCGCTGCAGAACATCCTGAGCCTCGGGTCGCTGACCTCGACGCTGAACAACCTGCTCGGCCAGCTCAGCTCCACGCTCGATGGCCTGACGTCGGCGCTCTCGACTCTGATCGGCGACCTGATCGCCTACCAGACGCCGGGCAACCTGCTGACCTGCGACACGTCGGCCCCCGGGCCCACGGCCAGCGCCTCGGTCGGCGTCCTGAACGTCGGCCTCCTGACCGGCCTCATGGGCGGCGTCGGGCTCAACGTCGGTGACGTCAGCGTCTCGGGCAGCGCCACCACCGCCGCTCCGGCGGTGCAGACCGCGGCCGCCACCACGCCGGCCGCTCCGGCCGCCGCGCCCGCCGCTGCCGCTGCCCCGGCCTCGTCGGTGCCCAACGTCACCACGGTGCACACGGGCGAGTTCTGGTCCGGCTCCCTGCCGATCATCCTGCTGGCGGGGATGGGCCTGGCCGGGATCATGCTGATCGGCCGCCGCCGCATCTTCTCGGTGGCCCGTTCGATGAACCCAATCGCCCGTCGCCGGGGCGGCCAATGAGCCGCCTCGACCGATCCACCCCCTCGGATCGGGCGACGGACCGCCACCGGGCCCGGCCTTCGGGACCTCCTCCGTTCCCCCTCCGGTCTCGGGGGCCGGCCCGGCGGCAGCCTCTTTACACACACCGACCACGGACCAGCGGCCACTAGGTCGGAGCGAACCTGGGCCGGGGTGATCCGCACACCCGGCCGACACCAGGCACAGGAGAGAACTACACAGATCTCGGAGGATCTGGAGAGGGAGAAGCAGATGCAGCGGGAACCGGTGCTGCGAGCTGCTCGGAACGGGAAGGCGGATTCCCGTTCCGAGCACCTGCAGCCGGCAACGACGAACGAGCCCGGACGATGATGGGCATCAAGGACTTCCGGAAGGACTTCCGGAGCGTCGGCCTCACGCTCATCGGCGTCGCGCTGCTCTTCATCGCGATCTTCGCGGGGACCTACGCCGTGGCCCACCAACTGCATCAGGACCACGCGGGCAACGTGCTGCTGGCCAGCCAGAAGGCGAACACCGAAAAGGTGAAGGCCAGCACGCACGGCGAGGCGTGCACCCTCTCGGACCCCAAGGAGGGCCAGCTGTCGGGGATCCTCTCGATCCCAGCGATCAACCTGCAGGCGCCGGTCGAAGAGGGCACCGACGACCCGGAGCTCAACGTCGCCGTCGGGCACGCACCGGCGTCGGTCTGGCCCGGGCTGAACGGCACCTCGGTGTTCCTGGCCCACGACGTGAGCTATTTCGTGCACCTCAACTCGCTGAAGCCCGGCGACGTCATCACGTACCAGACGGCCTGCAACACCTGGAAGTACGAGGTCAGCGACCAGCAGGTGGTGGCGGCCGGATCGGCCGTGGCCAACACGACGAACGCCACGATGGTGCTCGACACGTGCTGGCCGCCCAACGCGCTGTTCTTCACGCCCGACCGCCTCCTGATCCACGCGACGGAGGTGGGGGCGGCGACCAAGGGCGGCACCGTCGACCCGGGCAAGGAGTTCGTCGACACCGTCCAGTCGACCAACTACACGTCCTCGGCGCCGCCCGCGCTCGCCGCCCAGGGGCTCACGCTCCAGGACAACTACGCGCCGATGGGGACGATGAACCTCGTCAAGGCGTCGGTCGCCTTCTCCCAGTCGCCCGGGCCCCTCGCCCTCGAGGCGGCCGCCCTCGACACGTACTTCGGGGGGCTCCATTCGGCCGCCCAGGGGAATTCCCAGTTCTGGGGCGCCATCGCCCCGGGGGTGGCGATGCCGCCGCAGCTCGACGGGGCCACGATCACCGACCACGAGTCGGACCTGAACGTGGAGATCGACTCGGCCAACGGGGTCCCAAATCAGGTCGTCCTGACCGAGACGGTGTCCCTCTCGGGCGGTTCGCAGTCGGGCGAGTACAACGAGACGGTCGTTCTCCCTGTTCACAAGGGTGTGGTGACGATCGGGAGCTGGACCCTCAGTTGAGGCACGAGGGCCGGAGCGGTCGTGGGAAGACCGTAAGAGTCGCTGGTCATAGCCGTTCCCGGAGTGAAGAACCCGGGAGGGTGCGGAGGAGGATGGGAATCCAATGAGCTTCGACGAGATGTACGACGAGATGCTCCACGACGAGTTCAACTCGCGTGGCAAGCACGTGGCGAAGGCGGCGGTGGTCGAGACGGTGCCCGTAGACGGCGAGCCGCGAGGCCGGCACGTGGCCGACGCCTCGACGGTCGAGGCCGCCGAGACCGGCGAAGTCGCCGAGGTGTCCCCACGGCCCCGGGGCTTCCAGCGCTACCGCACCGCCGCCCTGGTCGGCGCCGGCGGCATGGCGTGCGCCGCAGCCGGCGCGTTCCTCGGCGGGTTGGGCGGCTACTTCACGATCTCGCCCGCGGCGGCCCACCCCCTCGCCTCGCCGACGGTCACCCAGGACCTCCCGCTGGCCCAGGCGGTCAGCAACGCGACGCACAGCTCCGCCAGCCCGGCGAAGGGCACGTCCGCCGTCTCCGCGGCCGACTTCTCCAAGGCGTCCGGGTCCCTGACCCAGGGCATCGCGCCGTTCGCCACGCTCACTTCCGAGCCCCTGGCGAACCTCCCCGTGGTCAGCCTCCCGACCCTGCCGAGCACCTCGTCGGTGACGGGCTCCGAGGGCACCGACAACGGCGGCACCGGCTCGGGCGACAACGGCGGCGGCGGCGACACCGGCGGCGGCGGCACCACGACCGGCGGCACGACGGGCTGCAGCACCGGCACGAACGACCTCGGCCTCACCTGCATCCTCGACAGCCTCACCAGCGCGCTGAGCAACCTCGGCTCGCTGGGCTCGGGCGCCGGCGCGACGAACCTGCTGACCGACCTCGTGCCCTCGCTCTCGGGCGTCGTGACCGACGTGACCGGGACGCTGCAGGACCTGACCTCGCTCCTGCCGCTCGGCTCGCTGCCGGTGGCCGGCAGCGGTGGCACCACCGTGCTCGCCGGGGCGTCGTCCCCTGCGGTGACGACGGGCTCGCCGTCGACGGCGGGGGGCGGCCTGGGCTCGGCGAACTCGCCGCTCGTCAATGCGCTCTCGCCCGTGCTCAACACCGTGGCTGCGGTGGCCGGCGGCCTGACCGGCTCGACGCCGTCGCTCCCGTCGCTCCCGCTGTCGTCTTCGGGCGGCGGCACGTCGTCGGTCCCGAGCCTGCCGACGCAGACGTCGTCGGGCTCCACGTCGACGGCGCCGACGGTGACGAGCAGTGGTTCCTCGAGTGGCACGACCAACACGATCAACGTGCCCATCCCGGTCCCGCTCCCGATTGACGTGCCGACCATCTCCATCGGTGGCCTCTCGATCGGGATCAACACGACGGACTCGGGCTCGGGCCTCACGCTCACCCTCCCCTAGGGGCGGACCGCCGGCATTAGGGTGCGGCCCGCCGGGCTGCGCCAGGTGGGCGCGGACCGGCACCGACCCTTGAGGAGGTCCGAGTCATGGTCCGGCTGACCTGCCTGCTGCGCCGCAAGGAGGGCCTCACGCCCGCCGAGTTCCATCAGCACTGGCGCGAGGTGCACGGCCCCCTCATCGCGCAGAGCCTGAGCGGGCGACACGTCGTGCGCTACGAGCAGCACCCGCGTCCGCTCGACGATTACGCCGGCGACGACGACGCGGGTTTCGACGGGGTGACGGTGCAGTGGTTCACCAGCATGGACGACTACCGGGCGCACATGGCGGAACCGGATTTCTCCGAGATCTGGACGGACATCGAGCACTTCCTCGACACCGACCAGCTGCACTTCGTCCTCACCGAGCATCCCCGCGTCGTCATGGGCGATGACGCGGGCTCATTCCCGCTGGCTTGAAGGGCTTGGCGGCACCACTGCGCTGAGCCCGCCACCGGCGGCCGGGTGCGAGGCCGTGCTCGCCTGGGCGAGGCGTCCGGGCTCCGTTGCCGGCGGCGGCTCCTCGAGTGCCGGGCCGCGGCACCGCGCGCAGCGTGCGGCGTGGCGCCGGCTGCGCCGCCAGTGTGCTCGGCGCGCCGGTCCTCCATGAGGGACTGCAGGTCGCGCCATCGACGCCCGCCGACGCGTGACAGCGTGCTTGGGCAGCCGGCGCAGGTAGCGGCCGACGTCGCGGCGGTAGCGCTCGGCCAGCCCCCCCATGACGAACACGGTCGCAGCGGGCAAGGGCGCGTCGCCGGTCGCCAGGTCGGCCAGGCGCAGCAGGGCCACCTCTGCGTCCTGCATGAGCCCGAGCTCGTCCTGCACGGCGGTGAGGGCGCGGACGTAGGTCCCCGTGCGGCCCTCGTAGACCTCGGAGGCGAACTCGAGCGAGTAGCGGAGACGCTTGCAGCGGATGCGCAGTCGATGGAAGTCGGTGACGAGCCCGGACCGCTTGGCGCGCTTGGCCGCCTTGGCCACGGCGTCGTGGCGCGTCACGACGAGCTCGGGCATGCCGATGACGGCGGGCACCCGGGTGGCGACCGAGCGGCGCGCCGGGCCCTGCTGGGCCATCGCGGCCAGGCCCTTGGCCAGGCGCTCCCAGCGGACCGAGTCGAGGGCGGCGAGCATGTCGGCGCGGGCGGCCTCCCGCTCGCGGACGAGCAACTCGGAGAGGTCGGAGAGCGGGTCGTGCCCGTCGGTGTGGACGCCCTCGCTCCAGCTCGGCGGTGGCGGCCGTCAGGTCGTCCATCCCGGCCAGCTGGACGTCGAGGTCGCGCACCGCCCCGAGGGTCCGCCCCAGCCACCCGAGCTCCTGGCGGAAGACCTCTGCCCGCACGGGCAGGACGTCCGCGAACAGCGAGAGGGCGGCGCGCAGGCGACGGGTCGCCACCCGCATGTCGTGCAGCTCCTCGGGGTCCTCGCCCAGCCGCGTCCCCGGCTCCTTGGCGCGCACCGCGGCGAGCTGCCGCCGCACGACGGCGAAGGCGAGCTCGCCCATCGTCGACGACGGCGTGATCGCGGTCGGCCCGAGGTCGGGCGAGCCGGGGATCTCGAGGCCGACGGCGAGCAGTCCCGCCTCGAACTTGGACAGGCGCGCCGGTTGCAGGCCACACGAGACGCGGAGCTGCTGCACGATCGGCTCGAGCGCCTCCACCCAGTCGGCCTGCACCTCGACCTCGACGCGCCGCAGCTGCATCGGTCGCTGGCCGCCGCCGACGACGATCACCGTGTCGTCGAGCGCGACCTCGGCGACGTCGACGCCGCCGACGCGCAACGCGAACGGCCGCCGACGCGTGCGCACCTGCAGCACCTCGCGCAAGGGGCGCGTCCCGACGATGGCGCGCAGGCGACGACCCACCGGGCCGTCGGGCCCGAGGTCGGCCACGCCGCCCGATGGAAGAACCTCGGTCACCTCGAGGCGCTGGCGCAGGCCGTTGCCCTCCGCCGGTCTCATGTCCTTCATGGTGACCTCTTCGTGACGGCCGCGATGGCGGGTGCGCGGCGACGAAGCCGGCGCGTGCGACGCGCCAGTCGTCGGTGTCGAGGTACGAGTCGACGAGGCGACGCGGCGTCTGCGCGAGCGCGGTGACCGTGCCGCCGTCACCGGTCTCGACGGCGAGCGTCGGCAAGGTGGCGAGCCAGCGTTCCACGGGTCGCAGGTCGAGGGCGTCGAACTGCCACTCGATCTCGACAGGATCGGTCTGGTCCGCGCTCGCGTCGTCCCTGGCTCCGGACATTTCGTTCAGGCTACAGCGGGACACCCGGCGCGCCTCGTGGCGTCGTCGAATGCCGCCAATTCGGCGCGAGGTCCCGGTAGTCTGCATGTGCAGTGGCGCGACGATCGATGACCGCGGAGCTCCCTTCACCGACAGAGGTCGTACAAGCGGCCGGAGGACTGGTGGTGCGTCGCCGTACCGGCTCCCTCGAGATCGTGATCGTGCACCGCCCCGTGCACCAGGACTGGTCGTTCCCCAAGGGGAAGCTCGAAGAGGGCGAGACCTTCGAGCTGGCGGCGCTGCGCGAGGTGCGAAGAGGAGACGGGCATGGCGTGCCGGCTGGTCCGCTTCATCGGCCACACCGAGTACATCGACCGCAAGGGTCGCCCCAAGGCGGTCGCCTACTGGGTGATGGCGCCCCAGTCCGGCCATTTCGAGCCGAACGTCGAGGTCGACGAGTTGCGCTGGGTGCCCCTCGAGGAGGCCGCGAACTGGCTCTCCTACCCCCGCGACGCCGAGCTGGTGGCGGTCCTCATGGCCGCTGACCAGGTAGAACCCCTGGTCTAACCCCGATTCAGGTATTTCTGAAATTTTGACGTTTGGAGGGGAGCGGATCGGGAATAATGGGGCTTAGCGATCTACCGCCTGATCGCACTGCCGGCGTGTGTGCCCCAGTCGAGAGCTCCAGGACCTATCGCCAAGGGCCCTGTGACAGCGCTTTGACGTCAATCGACTGGGGCACCGTCGGCGCTTTCTCTTTCTGCTGAAACCCCGGTGTGGCCGTCTGCCCCGACACGCCTCGGCGCGGGCAGGCCCCGGTACCGCCCGAAGCGGGTTCGTCCCGCCGGGGGCGCCTCAGGCGACCAGGACGGCCGCCCCGTTGACGTGGTCGTGCGCGAGGTCGCGCAACGCCTCGTCGGCCCTGGCCATGGGTAGGGCGTCGTCGGTCACGCGCACACCGATCGCGCGCCGCCTCGGCGAGGAACGCCTCACCGTCGCGCCGCGTGTTCGCCGTCACGCTCTGCAGCGTCCGCTCCTCGAAGAGGTGCTCCTGGTAGTGGAGCGGCGGTACGTCGCTCAGGTAGATGCCGGCGACGGCCAGGGTCCCGCCGCGATCGAGCGCGGCCAGCGCGGGCGGGACGAGCGTGCCGACCGGCGCGAACAAGATCGCCGAGTCCAACGGCTCGGGAGGTGGCGCGTCCGCCGGGCCGGCGCTGGCGACGCCGAGCTCGAGGGCCAAGCGCTCGCGCCTCGGGCGCACGGGTCATGACGTGCACGCGGGCGCCCGCGGGCGAGCGCCACCTGCGCCGTGATGTGCGCCGAGCCCCCGAAGCCGTAGATGCCGAGCCGGCCACCGTCGGGCAGGTTCGGCCCGCTGGAGCGCCCGGTACCCGATGATCCCGGCACAGAGCAGGGGCGCCGCCTCCTCGTCGCCGAACTCGTCGGGCAACGCGTAGGCGTACAGCTCGTCGACCACCGCGTACTCGGCGTAGCCGCCGTCGACGTCCCAGCCGGTGAAGCGCGGCGCCACGCACAGGTTCTCGCGCCCGGTGGTGCAGAAGCGGCATACGCCGTCGGTGTGCGCGAGCCACGGCACGCCCACGCGGTCGCCCTCACGCCAGCGCTGTGCCCCCGGCCCGATCCGGTCCACCGTCCCGACGATCTCGTGGCCGGGCGTCACGCCGGGCCGGTGGACCGGGCAGGTCGCCTTCGGCGACGTGCAGGTCGGTGCGGCACACCCCGCAGACGCGGACCCGCACGCGGATCTGCCCCGCCGGCCGGCTCGGGCACCTCTTTCTCGACCCGCGCCAACGGCCCTGTGTCGATCGGGCCCGGCTGCACGACCTCCCACGCCAGCATGCTTCGCGTCGTCCATCGCCATCAGCGTATGGCGACGGTCACCGGTGGTCCTCGGTTCCCCGGCCCTACCATGGCGCCCGAGCGACGACTCAGCCGATGCCAACCCTTTCCGCCCCCGATGCTGCGCCCGCTTCGCGCAGGCCATCTAGTTGTCCCTGCGCTCCCGTACGCGGAGTGGACGGGTGAGCGCGCTCGTGGTGGCCGGCCCCTCGGGCGCGACCGAGCACGACGGAGGCCGCCCATCCCGAGCGCCCGGCGCGGGTGCGCGCGGTGATGGAGGGTGTCGAGGCGTTGGCCCGCGAGGGCACCGAGATCGTGTCCGTCGAGCCCGTCGATGCGCCGATGGACGCGTTGACCCGGGTGCACTCCGCCGCCTACCTGGCCCGGCTCGAGGCGTTCTGCGCGGAGGGAGGCGGCCACCTCGACGCCGACACCTACGCACGCGTCGATTCGTGGGCGGCGGCCCGCCGGGCCGCCGGAGCGGGGCTGGTCGCCCTCGACGAGCTGGAGCGGCGCGGCGACGGGGTGGCGTTCGTCCCCGTCCGCCCGCCCGGGCACCACGCGCTCGCGGAGCACGCCATGGGCTTCTGCCTCATCAACAACGTCGCCGTCGCCGCCGCGTCGCTGTGGCACGAGGCGAGCGCGTGCTGATCGTCGACTGGGACGTGCACCACGGCAACGGCACGCAGGCGATCTTCTGGGACGACCCCGACGTCCTCTACGTCTCGACGCACCAGCATCCGCTGTACCCGGGCACCGGGCATCCCGACGAGATCGGCGGGCGCGCTGCGGCCGGCTTGACGCTCAACCTTCCGCTTCCCCCGGGCGCCACGGGCGACGTGGTGCGGCGCGGGCTCGACGTGGTGGCGCGCGCCGGCGATCGAGGACTTCGCGCCGGACTGGGTCCTGGTCTCGTGCGGCTTCGACGCGCACCGCGCCGACCCGCTCGAGCAGCCTCGACCTCGAGAGCGGCGACTTCGCGGAGCTCGCCCGCGTCGTCGCCGAGTTCGCGCCCCGGCCCGGTCGCCTGGCCCTCTTCCTCGAAGGCGGCTACGACCTCGACGCGCTGCGCTCGTCGGTCGTCGCCACCCTCGGGGCGTTGACGGGCCGTCGCGGCGAACGGGCGGCGACGAGCGAGGGCGGTCCGGGGCTGGCCGAGCTGCGGACCGCAGGCGAGGCGCACCGCCGTGCCGCCGACCGCTTGGCGGAGCGACACGACGGACTGACGCCGCGCCGCGCTCAGGCCGTGCGGTGTACCAAGACGGGGCACTCGGCGTTGCCCGGCGCAGTACTCGCTCACCGATCCGATGAGCATGCCCACGAACTCGCCGTGGCCACGGCTCCCGACGACCAGCAGGTCGGCGCCCTTCGAGGCCTCGACCAAGATGGGCGCCGGGTGGCCCTCCTCGGCGCGTTCGTCGATGGTCACGCCAGGGTGGGCGGCCCGTACCGGGGCGACCGCCTCCGTCGATCGTCTTGTGGACCTCGGTCTCCGGGTCGAAACCGTCGGGCACCGGCACGGCCCAGCCGTAGCTCGACGGCCATTCCCAGGTCATCACGACCTCCAGGCGGGCCGCCGTCAGGTCGGCCTGGCGGCCCGCCCACGACAGGGCGTCGAGCGACGAAGGCGAGCCGTCGATGCCGACGACGATGCGTGGGCCGGTCGAGGGGGTGGATGTCATCGGGGTTGCCTCCTCAAGGTGTGAACGGTGCGCTGCCGGTGCAGGTCGGACCCCTATGGACGTTAGGGCGCCGGCGCCACGCACGGGACCGCCACCGCCCGATGAGGGGGATAGCTGGACCCCTGTACAGGTGGGAAGATGACACGCCGTGACGCTCGGGGTGTTCCTTCTTGACGACCATGAGGTGGTCCGCACGGGACTGCGGGCGCTGCTCGAGGCGTGCGACGACATCGATGTGGTCGGCGAGGCCGCCACGGTCGCCGAGGCGCTCGAGCGGATCCCCGCGGCAAGGCCGGACGTGGCCATCCTCGACGTCCGGCTTCCCGACGGCAGCGGGGTCGAGGTGTGCCGAGAGGTCCGCTCGGCGTCGCCCGAGATCGCCTGCGTCATGCTGACGTCCTACGCCGACGACGAGGCCCTGATCGCGTCGATCATGGCGGGCGCAGCCGGCTACGTCCTCAAGCAGGTCGGGAGCCTCGACCTGCTGGACACGATCCGTCGGGCCGGAGCGGGCCAGTCACTGCTCGACCCCGCCCTGACCGAGCGGGTCCTCGAGCGCCTGCGCGAGGGGCCCAAGGTGGACCCGCGTCTGGCCAGCCTCACGCCACAGGAGCGGCGCATCCTCGATCTCATCGCCGAGGGTTACACGAACCGCCAGATCGCCGAGACGATGTTCCTGGCCGAGAAGACGGTGAAGAACTACGTGTCGAACCTGCTGGCCAAGCTCGGCATGGAGCGCCGGACCCAGGCGGCGACGTTCGCGGCGCGCCTCAACGAGCGTTCGGCGCAAGACGCGCGGTCCGACTCCAGCGGCACCTGAGCCCCGCGGCCCGTCAGGGTTCGGAGGAACCGGTCCCGTTGCGGCCCGCGTCGGGGTCACCCGTCGTATCGAGGCTGATGCCCCGAGCGTTCAGTGCCTGGCGCAACCGGTCGCGCTCGCGCTCGGGCTGCTCGAAGCGGTTCGGCCCGGTCTCGATGCCGACGGCGGCGGCCAACTCGAGCAACGCGACGTCGTAGCCGATCTGTAGGGCGAGCGCCGCCGGCACCGCATCGAGCTCGTCGCGCCGGGGCACGCCGACCGCGAGCTCGTCGCGGCAGCGCCGCACCTGCTCGACCGCGTCGGTGCGGCTCACGATTTCGTCGCGAGCCGGCCGCTGTTCCAATGCGGCATCGAGCAGCTGCGTGTACATCGACATCAATGCAACGGCGTGATTCAGAGTCCGGCCTCGTCCCGGGCACGCCGCAGCGATGGGTCGAAGACGACCTTGCCGGCGGTGGGCGGGAGCAAGTACGTCGGAAGCACGGACGGGTACAGCGCCCGTTCTCTGCGGAGCCTGCGCCTCATTCTCCTCACTGTCGCTCCTCTCATCGGCACCTCGGCGGCGATGACGGAAGTTCGTCCCCTTTACGTTGCGACCAGCTTGCGCCACCCCGTCGCGCTGCGACAGGGCCGGATGTCACATGGGTGGCAACCGTCGTGGGACGGCTCACTGGGGGCGGTGGGAACCGGAGCGAAACGGCTCCAGAATTGGAAAATGGCGACCGAGGGGGGTGGCCGCCATTCTCCAAGCACCGTTGTCTGGGAAGAGGAGGGTGTCCCTGAAATTGTGCCGTCCGGGCGACGGAAGTCGATAGGGCCGAAAGTCATGGATTCCGAGCCAACGGTCCCCTCACCGGGACAAATGAACGTTCGACGCGTGGCAACCCCCGGACGCGAGGATGGGCGTCATGACCCAGGTCGTCAGCGCCGAGGAGGCCGTCGGGTTCCTCCGGCCCACCGACAGCCTCGGGTTCGGCTTGGGGCCGGCCAACCCCGACACCTTCCTCACGGCGCTCGGCGGGCGCGAGGACTGGCAGGACCTGCAGGTCGGCGGGGCCCTGTGCCTCAACTACTACGAGGTCTTCACCCGGCCCGGCGTGTCCTACCGCTGCGGCTTCTTCGGCCCCGCCGAGCGGGTGCTGCACGACGCCGGCCACCGGGTCGAGCTAGTGCCCGGCGGCTTCCGCCAGTTCGGGCCCGATCCTCGCTCGGTTCGCCCCCCGGGTCATGACCGCCCAGGGCGCCCCGCCCGACGAGGCCGGCAACGTGAACCTCTCCCTGCATCTCGGGGCGACGAGGGACGAGCTCCTGCGCGCCGGGCGGGACCCCGAGCGGCTCCTCATCGTCGAGGTGAACCGCCAGCTGCCGCGCACGAGGAGCCTGCCGCCTGCGTACGACAACACCATTCCGCTCGACGTCATCGACGTGCTGATCGAGACGGACGCCGCCCCGTTCGCCCTCGCCGACGCACCCACCGACGAGCTGGACGCCGCCATCGCCCGGCACGCCCTGGCCTACGTGAAGGAAGGCTCGACGCTGCAGACCGGCATCGGCGCCATCCCCAACGTCGTCGCCACGGAGCTCTCGACGGGTCGCTTGGGTGGCTTCGGCGTCCACTCCGAGATGTTCACCACCGGACTCATGCGCCTGCACCAGGCCGGCAAGGTGACCAACGACGCCAAGGGCGTCTTCGACGGCGTCTCGGTGACCACCTTCGCGCTCGGGGACGGCCGAGCTGTACGAGTGGCTGGACGACAACGCCGACGTCGCGTTCCTTCCGGTCGAGACGGTCAACGACCCGACGGTCATCGCGCAGAACGCCAACCTGGTCTCCATCAACGGTGCCCTGTCGGTCGACCTCTATGGCCAGGTGGTCGCCGACAACATCGACGGCCGCCAGATCTCCGGTGTCGGCGGCCACGAGGACTTCGTGGCCGGGGCGGAGCTGCATCTCGACGCGCACTCGCTCATCTGCCTGCGCTCGACGGCGGTCCGCCAGGGCGAGGTCATCTCGCGGATCGTCGGGCTCCTGCCCGAGGGCTCCGGTCGTGTCGACGCCGCGGCACCACACCGGCGTCGTCATCACCGAGTACGGCGCGGCCGAGCTGACCGGCCTCACCGTGCGGGAACGTGCGCACGCGCTCGCCGAGATCGCCCACCCCGACTTCCGCGACGACCTGCGCAAGGTGGCCGACCGCCTCGGCCAGCCCTAACCTCCGGTCAGTCGACAGAGGGGAGCCGCAGCTCGCGCCGGATGTCGGCGTCGGACCATTTCGGGGCGGAGCGCGAGCAGCTTGTGGATGAACCCGCGCATGCGCCGGAAGACGTCGCGGCTGTCGTCGAGCCACGGCATGAGGATGGGGAAGACGTGGAACCTGCCCTCGTATTCGTGGGCCTCGGTGGCGCACCCGGCGGCGCGCAGCCGCTGCACGTAACGCCGGATCGGGTCACGGAACATCTCGTCGCCGCCCCAGGCCACGAAGGTGGGCGGAAAGCCCTCGAGGTCCGCCGTCAGCGGCGACACCGACATGCTCGTAGCGTCCGCCCCGTGGAGGTACGCCGTGGTCGGGATGTTCCACGGCAGGATGTCGTGGTCGGCGTTCTCGGTCACCGAGGGCTCGTCGAGTCGCAGGTCGACCTCGGGCGAGAAGAGCACCAGTCCGCCGGGTGACATCGGCCCGTGGCTCTCGGGGTCGAGCAGCACGGTGTTGGCGAGCCCACCGCCGCCGGAGTCCCCGGCGAGCAGGATCCGCTCGCTCGGGATGCCGAGGCCGAGCAGCGCCGCGAAGACCCCGGCGGCGTCTTGCGCACCCGCCGGATACGGGAACTCGGGGGCCAGGCGGTAGTCGGCGACGAAGACGGCGCAGTCCGTCTCCTTGCACACCCGCGCCGTGAAGAAGGCGTACATCTCGGGTGACGTCCCGATGTAGCCGCCGCCGTGGAGATAGAGGATCACGCCGAGCGGCTCCTTGTGCTTGGAGTGGTAGATGATCCCGGGGACGCCACCGAGCTCGGTCTTATGGCCCACGACGCCGAGCGATCGCACGAACGGCGGCATGATCACCGAGCAGATCCCGTCGAGGAACAATTCGAGCGAGCGGAACTCGGGGATCCGCAGCGCCGACGAGTAGCCCATGAAGGAGCGGATGACCTCGCGGGTCACCGAGACGCCGAGGTTGGATGGCAGCGACGACTTGCCGCTGAAGGGGTGCCGGAACGGCACGCGGGCGAGCGCGGTGGTCACCTGCTCGAGGCCGAGCAGGACGTCGAGCGCCATGATGGGCGCCGGAGCGGTCTGCACCTCTGGGCGGTTGCCCATGGCCATGGGACGGCTCCTCTCAGACGGCGGGCTCGCCCGCCGAAGGTTCGTAGGGGCTCGGGACGTTCTCGCCCAGCGTCAGCTGCGCCATCCCCTCGGGCTCGACGAAAACCGCCTCCGGGGCGGTGCCGTCGGAGGGGAGCGCGAGCTCGAGGAGCCCGCACCGTTTGACGCCGACGGTCGCCTGGAGCCATTCGGGGAGCACCGCCCACGTGGTCGTGACCCAGTGGTGGCACAGGCCGGCCGCCTCGAGCCGGCGCTGTTGGTGGACGTGGCCGCTCAGCACGAGCTCGACCCCGCCGGCGTGGCACAGCTCGGTGAGGCGGGCACGCGCCGGCGGCGGGACGAAGCGGTAGGGCGGTGCCGTCGCGAGCTCGTCGTCGCCCGCGGTGAGCGGCTTGTGCGTCACGAGGACGGTCCGGTGCGCGTCGCGCAGTGCGTCCTCGAGGAACGCCCACTGGTCGTCCTCCTCCACGGTGCCCGACCCGAAGAGCTGTGCGTCGAGCCCGAGCACGCGCCACGCGCCGACGTCGACGAGCCAGTGATCGCTCCCGAAGACGCGGTCCCACGCGGCGACCCGGCCGCTCGTCACGACGTCGTCGCCGGAATCGCTGCCCGGGTTCTCGCCGACGTCGTGGTTGCCCGGCACGACGTGCCAGGGGACGGGGATCTCGGCCAGCCGTTGCCGGGCGAGCCCGAGCTCACCGGGATGGTGGGCCCCGTCGACCGTGACGTCGCCCACGTGGACGACGAGGTCGGGCCCCACGGCGTCGACGTGACGCAGCACGGCGGACCAGTTGCGGTCCGCCTCGGGGGTCCGATCGGAGAAGTGGCTGTCCGAGACCACGACGACCCGGGGCGTCACACGCTCAGGTTAGGGGAAGGACGGCGCCGCGGCTCAGTGGGAGGCCGTATAGCTCGTCTCCGCCGCCCGCACGTCGGCGACGAGATTGCCGAGGGCCAGATTGATGTCGTCGGCGTGGAAACCCCAAGTCGGGCCCTGGGACTGGGTCACGACCGGCCTCCCGGCGCGGATCCGCGACGTGACCTGGAGCCAGCTCGCACCGTCGGCGCTCCGACACATTGCCCTGTAGAGGCCGGGATACGTCACCCACGGCGTGGTGACGGGGGGAGGTGGTGGCTTCGCCGTGGGGGTCACGAAGTAGGGACTGAGGCCGGCGGTGCCGCCGTGGATCGCCGCCGGGTTGACGCAGGCGACCCGCAGACCCTTGGTCGCCGTCTGCCCGGACTGCAGGCTCACTCCTTGACCCGGGCGTCCGAAGAGCGAGTTCTTCGGGGGCTGGGTGGGAAAACTGGAATAGGCGATGATGCACCCGGTCTGTGCCGTCGAGGTGCAGACCGGGAGATGGTGGAACGTGGCCCCGACCGACTTGCCGACCGGGACCGTGACGTTGCCACCGGGGAGGATGGCGACGACGGTGCGGGCGCGCAGCGCCGGGTTCGGATCCACCTGGCTGGCGAGGAGGCGGATGAGCATGGCGGACCCCTGCGAGTGCCCGATGAAGACGATCGGCCGCCCGTCGTTGTAGTTGGCGAGATAGTCCTTCCAGCCCGAGAGCACGCTCGCGTAGGCCACGGCATCGGCCGCCGGCGCGGCGCCGAGCCCTTTGGCGAGTGAGGCCGCGGTGCGCTGCGTGTACATCGGCGCCCACACCTGGCACACCGACGAGAACCGCGAAGCCTGGGAGATGGCGGCTCCCACCTCACCCGCCTGGATCTTGAGGTTGGCGTTGGCTCCCGGTTGCTCGCTGACGGTCGGGTACACGTAGAAGCAGTCGAATTTCGGCGGGGTCGTGATTGAAATGATTTGGACGGTCCGCTGGCCGGTGGCAGGCACCACCGTCGCCTGCTGGGGGAAATCGCAGGGGTTGTTCGCCTGACCGGGGCGACAGAGCCACACGGTGCCCGCCGCGTCCGGCTGACCCGACGGCACGTAGCCGCTCAGTCCAGCCGCGGTGGCGGGACCCGGCGAACCGAGCGCCCACACGGTCGAGACGAGCAGGGCGAGGGCGACGACGACACCACGTCCGTGGCGTGCGAGCGCTCGGAGATATAGGCAACTTAGTTGCATAAAGGAACTAGATTGGTCGCTCGTGGGCACGAAGTCAACCAGCGACTATCGCTTCGGCGACCTGCTCGCACTCGCCCGCCAGAGCTGGATCACGCAGATGGCTGACGGCCTCGCTGCCAGGGGATATTCGGAGTACCGACGCAGCGACGCCGCATCCGTGCGGCAGCTCCAACGCGGCCCGATGTCGATCGGCCGGCTCGGCGCTGCCCTGGGGGTGACCCGCCAGGCTGCCCGCAAGGTCGCCGACGGCCTAGTACTCCGGGGCTTCGCGACCACGGCGCGCGACGGCACCGACACTCGGCAGGTCAACGTCACGCTGAGCCCGGCCGGCCAGACCTACGCCGAGGCGGTGACCATGGTGATCGAACGGCTCAACCGTGATCTGATCCGGCGGGTCGACCCGGCCGACCTCGCCGGAGCCGACGCGGTGCTCCGCGCCGTCTTGGCCGACGAGCGCGCACAGCGCGTCGCCGAGTTCCTCGGTCGCCCGCGCTCCGCTAAGACCTGAGCGCTACGCGTCAGCGCAGGATCTGCGCCCCGGGCACCGGTGCGCCGGGTCGGGTCGGGTGCAGCAGCTCGGCCAGCATCTCGACGCCGTCGACCACACGCGGACCCGGCCGCGAGAAGTACGAGTTGGCGGCGACGGCCACGATCCGCCCGAGGTCGGGGAGGTCGGGTCGATCGATGAACGAGGCGGCCTGTTCGACGGCACCGTCGAGGTCGAACCCGCACGGGCAGAAGATCGTCACGTCGATCTGCTCCGCAGCGATCTCGTCCCAAGCCAGACGGCGCGAGGGTTCGCCGAACGCGGCGAGGACCGGCTCGCCCCCGGCGGCCTCCACCATCTCGGGAACCCAGTGCCCGCCGTTGAAAGCCGGGTCGGGCCATTCGAGGACGAAGACGCGCGGGCGCGGGCGGCCCGCCACGCGGGCACGCACGTCCGTCACACGCTGTCGGAGCGCGGCCGCGAGCTCTGCGGCCGCATGCTCGGTCCCGGTGGCGCGCCCCACCTGGACCACGCACTCGATGACGTCGTCGAGGCCGGCCGGGTCGAGCGACACGACGTCGGCCTGGCAACCGATGACGCCGAGCGCGTCCTGTACCTGGCCCGACGGCACGGCACACACGGCGCAGAGGTCCTGAACCAGGATCACGTCGGGGTCGATGGCCCGAATCCGGGCGTCGTCGAGCGAATAGATCGACTCGCCGGCCGCCATCATGGTGCTCACCTCGGTGTCGATCTCCGCCGCCGTACGCGGGCGGTCGACGTCGAGGGCGGTCCCCGACACAACCTGGACGCTGCGGGCCGCCTCGGGGAAGTCACATTCGAAGCTGACGCCCTCCAGCTGATCGCCGAGCCCCAACGCGAAGACGATCTCGGTGGCCGACGGCAGGAGCGACACGATCTTCATCGGTGCATCTTCCCGCACATCCGTGTTCAGGTCCGCCGGGGACCCTTGCGGGTAAACCGCCGCTCGTCGGCGGGCGAGCTACTCGGCGTCTAAGGACGATGCCGCCGCGGCGACCGTCCGGCGACGCCGGACGACTAAGTAAGCGCCCGCGCCGAGCACGATGACCGCCCCGCCCGCCACGAGGGCGATCATGCCGGCCGACCAGCCCGACCCTCCTGAAGAAGCGGTCGCCTTCGAGGCGCTCGCCACATGGGTCAGTCCGGTCGCCAGCTTCACGTTGGCCTGGTTACCCACATAGGTGGTCGACGCCTGCAGGCCGGTGCCGGTCTGGCTCGACGACAGCGCCCAGGTGAACGTCGACGTCGTCGCCGTGTGGGTGACGGATTTGGCGTTGTTCTCCGCCGGCGCACCGGGGAGCTGCACGACCAGCGCGATGGTGATCTGCGCGTTCAGCACCGAGCCGAGGGCGTTGCTGGCGGGCCCGCTCGATCCGGGTGGCTTGATCAGGCTGCTGGCCGTGGAGGCGGAGAAGTTCCAGCCGTGCGCATCCCGGTCCACCGTCACGCCGATGCCGCCCTGGCCGCTCGCGGCCAGGCGGTGGCTCTCGGCGGTGAGGTCCGCCAGAGAGAGGAAGTGGAATGTCATCTTGGCGCCGCTGCTGCCGTTCGCGGAGTAGGCGGTCACCGTGAGGGGCACGTTGCTGGTTGCGGCACCCTTGCGCACCGCGGTGAAGAGCGCGCCGCCCGGGTTCGACGGTGCGTTGGGGACCGTCATGATCACCGAGTAGGACCCCGAGCCGTCGGGCTGCACCACGACCTTGGCGGCGAGGTTGCACCCCGCCAGGAGGACGAGGGCGGCCAACAGGGCGGCGACCCACTTGAGGCGTCCGGCCACGGCGCGTCAGGTCCCTACGTCGTACTGGGTCGTCGTGCACCCGGATGCGTACACGGATGGCGAGCCGCCCCACGCGTAGCCGAAGCCGATGCTGACGCCCGCGAGCGTCCCGCAGACGCCGATGCCCTTGGTGGAGAGGACGCCCGAGGCCCCCGCGATGTCCACCCCGTCAACGACGATCTTGCCGCTCACGTCGATGTCGAACCCGGCGGCCCCGACATCGCCCGAGAACGTGAGCTGGGCGCTGACGGGGATGCTGTTGCTGATGGACAGATCGATGGGGCTGTCGGCGAAGTGGAAGTTGAACGGACTCGTCGAGATGTCGGCTTCGATGTTGGCCAGCTGGATCACGTTCAAGAAGGTCAAGGTGCCGCTCGCCTCGAGGCCGATGCCGCCCGGCGCCGAGTAGCCGGTGTCGAACCCACCCGCTTGGTACGTGAACTTGGCGTTGTAGAAGAAGTAGTTGCTCGGGCACGGGGCGTACAGGAGCGTGTTGAGCAGGCCTTCGGCCTCGCCGTTGTTCTGCGTGAGTTGGCAGGGCGTCGGGGGACCGACGCCGAAGTCCGGATCGAGCACGACCTTTTGGACCCGCTCCCCGTTGGTCGGGTCCATGTCGATCTCCCCGGAGAAGCTGTTGAGGTTGAACTCGGGGTTCTGCTTGATGCTCTTCTGGTAGAGGTTGCTGATCTCGACCGTGATCTGGGAGACACCGGTCTCAGCTCCGGGGGTCGGATTGACGGGCTCGAAGGTGACCGTCGCCCCGAGGACGCAGATGTTGGGACCGATCGCCCCCGAAATGCCCAGCACGTCGCCGAGCCAGGTCGTGGCCACGGCGGGGAGCCCGAGGCATCCGCCCTGGGTCACCTTTCCGTCCGTCGTCACGTTCCAGTACTCGAGGTAGAAGTTGAGGTTGGTCGACGAGTTGTCGATCGGCACGCTCGAGACCGTGTCCTGCGGCGCCGGATAGTTCAGTTCGAGGCCGTCGAGGCTGTCGACCTCCATGGTCAAGGGGACGTCCCCGTTGAACCACGGGATGTTGACGTCCATCTCGCCCACCATCACGGGGGCCCCCGTCAGCCCGTCGACCTGGAAGTAGCGCCCCGCACCCATGGTGTTGGCGGGCCAGTCGGCGGTGCTGGGCGTGACGAGCGGGAAGGGCGCCGGCGGGAGCAGGCTGGGACTCGCCACGGCGAGCCCGTTCGTGCCGTCGGTCGTGTTCCAATCCAGGTTCGTGAACATGCCGAGGTAGAAGTAGTTGCCCAGGCCGTCCGAGGAGGTGTTGGCCAGGGGGTTCCCGTCGGCATCGGTCAGCGGGGAGTCGATGAACGCGGTGGCATTCCCGGTCACGGTGCCGGTATCCGTGTCGACACGCAGGATGGTGTTCGGCTCAGGGGTCAGCCACAGCCCCATCGGGTTTTCTCCGCCGGCCAACGTGGAGTCCGTGGCCGCCACGTACTGACCGAACACCAGCGGCGCAGTGGTGATCCAGCTGTGCGTGAGGTGCTGCATGCACGCACTCGGGCTCTGGGGGTCGGTGCGGTCCCACGCCTCGAAGTTGAGCTTGTGCGACCCGTTGGAGGTGGTGATGGTCTGCTGCACCTGGCCGGAGCCGTCGGGCGTGCACGTGACGATGGAGCTCGGCTCGATGACCATGACGTCCTCGACCTCGCCGGTGGCGGCGTCGATGAGGTTGAACTTGATCGGGATGTAGCGCTGCTGGACCGTGGGGGCGAACGAGATGGTGATGTCCGACGTCTGGTTCGTGCCGAGCGAGCCCGTGGTGTACGTCCCGTTCTCGACCGCGGCCGTGACGTCCGTGCCGCCCGCGGTGATGTGCATGTTGAGGCCGGAGCCCGCCGCGAGCCCGTCGGCCGGTTCCTCGAGGTTGGTGCCGTTGTAGTACGGCTGGCCGAAGGCGTCGCGCTCCCAGGCGGGCAACCCCGTCAGCTGCGAGCCCGGGTCGACCATCTGGATGCGGTACGCCGTCGGCGTCACGATCTCGGACGCCACCTGGAGGTCGAACGTGTCGTAGCCCGACACGTAGGCGAACTTGTTCCCGGTGGGGTCGCTGTAGGCGCCGTAGGTGACGCCGGGCTCGTACCCCGCGTCGGGCAGCGGGGCGACGCGGTTCGTCTCCCCATCCTGGGCCAGCTGGGTGGTGATGTCGCTCGGCTCGGGCTGGGGGAGCCCGGCGAAGCGCAGTTGGCTCTGGCCCGTGTCGTAGAGGCCGATGACCACCACGTCGGCGAGGCCCGCGGGGAGCGAGCTCTGCGAGGTGACGGTGAGCGGGTAATAGCCCGGGTGCCCCGCCTGGGCTATTACCGATGCGGCCGCGGTCATCTGGATCACGGGCATGGGCGCCCCCGGGTACAGCGTGAGGGGGAGCCCCGGTCCGATCAGGGCCGCGCTGACGTCGGTCGACGTGCCGTTCTGGAGCAGGGTGTAGGTGACGTCGAAGTTGGGGTCCACGTTGGGCGCCGTGACGATGACCGCGTCGCCGGTCGGCTGCGGTCCCTGCCCGCGGTCCGTCAGGGCGACGTCGATCGTGGTGGCGTGCGACTGGTCGACGTCGTACTCGGCCTGCTGGCTGCTGCCGACCGGGCCGGGATAGGTCTGCTGGTAGACGCCGGCACCGATCTGGGAGCCGTCGGGCCCCGTGAGGATCGCATCGGGGCGGTAGGAGTAGGTGGGGAACTTGACCTCGAAGGAGTCGACCTTGGCCGGGTCCAGCTGGGAGGTCGCGGTGAGCACCACCTGGGGGGCGCGGACGCGGTGGTCGCTCCGGCGGTGTCGGTCAGGTCGAGGCCGACCACGTCGCCGGCCGGGATCGTCACGTCGTAGCCCGCCCCGGTGATCGAGCGCGTCACGTCGGTGGCCGATCCGAGGTCGCCGTAGAACCCGGGCGGGGTGGCGCCGACGCTGACCACGCTGGTGTCCCCGGCGGCGAGCGTCTCCGCCGCCTGCACCGTGAAGGTGTCGGGGACGTCGGCGTCGTTCTGGAGGTAGACGGTGCGACTGGCGGAGCCCGAGAGCTCGGTGGGTTGGGACAGGACCTGGGTCACCGGCGTGGCCTCGTAGACGCCGGTGCCGATGTCGGGGAGCGTGGTCCACAGGTCGGGCCCGACCGACCCGGACAGCTGCACGACGGCGAAGTCCTGGGTGCCCTGCCCGTCGATGGTCGAAGTGGTCGAGATCTCCATGGAGAAGTACCCGGACCCCGACCCCGGCGCCAGCTCGGCCGACATGGGCGGGCAGCCGATCGGCGCGGCGTAACAGGTGATGACCTCGGTGCCGGCGAGCACGGCCGCCGTCACGTTGGTGGTGCCCAGGAAGAAGCTGGGCGTGACGCCCGGCGTGCTGCCCGCCTCCACCTCGGCGTGGATGGCGAACGTGTTGATGCCGGTCCCGTTCAGGCCGTTCTCGATGTCCACGGTGCCGGCCGGGCCGCCGTCGAAGAGCGGGGGCGAGACGGACAACGAGGTGGGGAACGAGACGCCGCCGCTGCCGTCGGCCTGGGCCAGGGTCAAGGTGGGGGTCGAGGTCCCGTCCTGCACCTCGATCGGCACCTCGGTGGACACGGACGGGTTGTTGCCCGAGACCGCTGACACGTGCGTCGACACCACGGCCGGCGCCGGTATCGCCGAGGGCGCGAAGACGATGATCTGGATGTCGACCGAGTCCGTGCCCGACCCGACTGGTCCGAGCGTCACTTGGAGCCCCGGCCCCGTGAGCGGCGCGGTGTCGTCGGATCCCTGGACGTCGTAGGCGAAGGACCACGGTGCCGTGCCCGCCGGGGCCGTCAGGGTGACGGTGTCGCTCGCCGTGCTCTCGTTGGTGACCGTCTCTTGGAGCTGCAGCTGTTCATTGGGGGTGCCCGAGGTGTGGGCCAGCTCGATGGCGCCGAACTCGGGGCTCGAGACGCTGCTGAGCGACCCGGCGCAGTTGTACTCGCTGTCGAACGCGTTGATCGCGGTCCCGGCGTAACAGACGCTGGAGGACAACTTGGGCACGACGAGGTCGATCGTCACGGTGGCGGGCGCGCTGTCGGCGACGCCGTCGCTGGCCACGAACGTGAAGGAGTCGGTCGCCGGCGGATTGGTGCTCGACGGCGTGTAGATCAGGTTCGGTGCGGTCCCGCTCAACGTGCCGTCCTGCGGGTCGCTTGTGACTTCGAAGGTGAGGGACGACCCCTGGAGCGAGGAACCCGTCAGGGCGACGGCGACGGGCTGCGGCACGATGTCGGTGACGGTCTGGGCGTTCGCCGTCGGCGGGATCTCCACCTTCTGCACCGTGAGGTCGATGAAGCTCTCGGCCGAGGTGTAGCCACCCGCCGACGCGGTGATGCCGATCTCGTCGGAGCCCGAGTACAGCTGGTTCGGCACGTAGCGCTCGTAGCCGAAGTTGAAATACCCGGTCGGGCAGCTCGGTCCGTTGTTGGGCGCCACCATCTGGTCGAGCGTGCCGTGGCCCGGCGGTTGCACGATGGACAGCGTCGCCCCGGCACTGACGTCGGGGTCGGTCGCGCAGAGGTTCAGCCCGATGGAGCTGTCCTCGTCCACGGTGGCGGAGTAGCCGGCCACCGCCGGGGTCAGCGTGGCGACGTTGATCGTGGCCGTGGCGGGGTCGCTGAACGTGCCGTTGGTGACGTCGTAGGTGAAGGTGTCCGTGCCGCTCGTGGTGAAGGTCCCGGCGTTCGGCGTGTAGGTGTAGTCCTCGGCGACGTTGCCCTGGCTGCACGAGTTGACGCTCGACGGGCCGGCGTCCGTCAGCGTGCCGTCGGCCGGCGGCTGGACGATGTCGAAGGCCAGGGTCGAGGAGCTCTCGGGGTTCTCGGCGCAGAGCTCGACGGTCACCGCCTTGTCCTCGGTGGTGAAGGCGGACACGTCGTAGGCCGTCGGTTTCACGTGGGGGCCCACGGTGATCGCCACCGCGTTGTCCATGCTCTCCAGCCCCGTCGTGGGGTCGGTGACCGTGTAGACGAAGCCGTCGGGCCCGGTGTACCCCGACGTGGGTGTGTAGACGAACGCCTCCACGTTGTTCGTCGGGGAGCACCCGGACACGCCGGGGTTGGCGGAAGGATCGGCGACCAGCGTCCCGTCGCTCGGCCCGGACGTGATGGTGAAGGACAGCGCGTCGCCGGCCGGACCGGCGGCACAGAGCCAGAAGGTGGCGGCGGTGCCCTCCAGGGTGGAGAACGACGTGGCGCCGAAGGGGTAGGGCGCCTCGATCACGTCGATCGAGATGGATTCCTGCTGGGACGCCAGTTGGGTGTCGGGGTCCACGGCCGAGGCGGTCAGCGTGACCGTCTCCGAAGGCAGGCCCGAGGGGTCGAAGGTGAGGTCGTGCAGCGCCTCGTTGATGTCGGTCACCGTGCCCGTGATCTCGAGCGTGCCCCCGTTGCCCAGGCTCTGGACCGTGACGAGCTGCGTCGGACCGCTGGTGTCGGAGGCGGGCAGGGCGAGGGACCCGCCGCTCACGCTGATGGTGACCTCGTCCTGGGTCGTCGCGGCGGCGCCGGCGTCGGTCAGGGTGAAACCGGTGGTCGCGCCCGAGGGGAAGGTGAGGGGCCCGGCATCGGTCGGGATCGACAGTGCTGCGGTCGGCAGGGCGAGCGAGGGGGGCGGGTTGGTGACGATCCCGTTGATCGTGGTCGTGACCTCGGAGCCGGCCGTGAAGGGCCCGCCGCCCGTGGGGCCCATGTCGGTCGGGACCATGTGGATGGTCGCGGTCGGCGTCGTGCCGCTCGGCGGGAAGTAGAGGAATTGGCCGAGGGCGGTGTTCAGGTTCCTGACGCTGCCGTCCATGTAGATGGTCGAGTCGTCGCTGCTGGTCCCGTTGATGAAGGTCACGCCCGCCAGGGCGCCGTTGGTGAGATCGATCGTCCCGGTGGACGCCTGGAGCTCGAGCTGGATCTCGTCGGGGAAGTCGGACGGCCCCACCGTGACGGCGCCGGTGAGATCGGCGGCCTGCACGAGGTTCCCGTTCTGCGAGAGGGTCGTGTACGACTCGGTCGGCGGCGCATCGACGGCCGGTACCTCGTTGCCGGCGCCGCCGGGGAGCACGTCCAGATCGACCTCGGCGGGGGTGCTCACGTTGCCCTCGGTGTCGTGCACGCGGAAGGTGAAGGTGTCCGAACAGAGGAAACCGGACGTCCCGTCCGGGTCGGGGCAGGACAGCGCGGGCGGTGTGTACACGACGGTGGCGTCGTCGTTGTCGACCTGCGTGATCGGTCCGAGCGCGCCGAGTGTGGGCGGGGTGTCGACGGAGAACTCGAGCGGGTCGCCGGTCGGGTTGGACGACCCCGAGAGCGCGATCGTCACCGGCGTGCCGGCGACGACGTGCGGGTAGACGGTGTTGCTGATCGGGTTGGCGGTGAGGGTGTAGCTGGTCGCAGGGACCGTCCCGGTGATCGTCACGTTGGTGATCGCCCACGTCTCCGGCGTCGTGGTCGAGCTGTCCCCGAAGGAGGTCCAGCGGAAGGAGATCGGCAGGTTGGTGTTCGACAGCGGGATCGTGTGCAGCACCGGCGTGCCGGTGGCGTCGGTCCCCTGTGGACCGGAAATGGA
The DNA here is from genome assembly GCA_963783995.1 of uncultured Acidimicrobiaceae bacterium. GTDB lineage: Bacteria > Actinomycetota > Acidimicrobiia > Acidimicrobiales > RAAP-2 > Bog-473. Next base: position 268,800 of record CAWAPU010000002.1, on the reverse strand, counting down.
GGCGAGCAGGTTGAAGTCGTCGGTGTCACCGGGAACGCTCGCCTGGTAGGCGCCGGCGGAGTCGCCCGCGGTCGTCGAATCGGGGCTGAAGTCCGAATAGAAGGACAGGGTCAGGTTCTGCACGTTGGAGGGGATGCCCACCGATGGGTTGAACTGCAGCTGGTCCAGACCGGCCGCACCGCCGGTGTCGGTGGCCACCGCCGCGCAGCCCGTCTCCGGTGAGACGACGCTGCAGCTGGCCGACCACGTGCCCTCCGGCGTCGTCCAGTTCGCGGGCGGGAAGGTCGCCTCGTTGAACTCTTCGTTCAGGAAGGAGTAGGGGGTGTCCGCCGCGGCCGCGCGCGTGTGCTGGGTCTGCGAGAGCGTGACGGCGGTCGCGACCACGGCGAGCGCGGCCAGAACCCGGACCCCGAGCGCGATCCGCCCGCGTCCCCGCAGAAGGTTTGAAAACCTGCCTGCTTCGCTCGCCAACTCGCCGCCGCCGTTTCTGGTCAGATGCCGCTCGCCCCAGCCGCAGGGACCGCAGGGCTTCTGCCGTATCCCCCCGGATAACTCCCAAACCTACCGTGTGGCGCGACGTGTCAGTGAGAGCCGAACGGCCCTATTTGTCGGCGCGTGGTGAAAACGTGCGCCTCCGGCGCGTCTGCGGCGAGTCGCGAATATTTTCGCGGAGGAAGCAATGCCCGTTGGGGCCGAAAGCGTCCCGCTTGCTCAGGGCCGACGACGGGTTTGTCAGCTGGGCGCGACGGGCCCCTCCCGACCGCGGAACGACCCCCGCACCCGGCGGAGGTTGCGTGTCGCGAGCGGGCTGGCGGGCTCGCGCTCGCGCCGGTGGCGCTCGGGATGCGCGGCGGAGTACGCCGCATAGCGCGACGCGAGAGGCGACGCACTGACGCCATGGAGCAGCACGCTGAGCGCGACGGTCAGCGTCACCGCCGCCAGCACGACCTTCGATTGCGCCGGCTCGAGGGCGTCCACGGCGATGAGGCCGAAGACGACCGAGGCGAGGCCGCGCGGACCGAACCAGCCGATGAAGAGCACGGTCGCACGATCGAGCGTCGAGCCCGCCAGCGCCAGGGCGACCGGCACCATGCGCAGCGCGGTCAGGGCGAGCAGAGCGAACACGACGTCGCGCCAGCCCGCGTCCTCGAGGCCGGGGACCAACATGACGGCGCCGAACACGAACCACACGAGGAGCGACAGCAGCGTCCCGGCCTCCTCGGTGAACTGAACCATGGCCTCGTCGTTGTGACGATCGGCCGTGCCGAAGGCGATCCCGGCGACGAAGGCGGCGACGAAGCCGTTGGTGCCCGCCACGACCGCGGTCGAGTACGCGAACAGGGCAAGCGCCAGGATGGCCAACGGACGGAAGCTCGGCGCGCTCCACCCGTGGCGGCGGGACAGGGCGAGCAGCACGGCGCCGACGACGCCGACCCCGACGCCCAGGAGGGCGCCGCCGACGAGCTCGATGACCGCCGACGTGAGGTGGGTGCCGCCGAGGGCGTCGGCGGTCACCGCGCCGGCGATGAACACGTTGATGAACGGGGTGGCGATCCCGTCGTTGAGGCCGCTCTCGACGTTGAGGGTGCGGCGCACGGCCGCCGGTACCCGCTCGTCCTCCATGATCGAGGCGCCGAGCGCGGCGTCGGTCGGTGCCACCATGGCGCCGATCGCGGCCGCCACCCACAGGCCGCTGCCGCCGAAGAGGGCCGCCGCGGTGGCGGCGCCGGCGGCGATGGAGAGCGGGAGCCCGATGGCGAGGAGGCGCGCCGGGACGGCGGCCTCGGCGCGCAGCGCGCGCAGATTGACCCGGGAGGCGTCGGCGAAGAGGACCACCGCGAGCGCGAGCTCCGCCAACGACCGGACGGTCGAGGAGTGCGGGTTGAAGTGGACCAGCGCGGTCGGCCCGTGCGTGACGACGACGCCGAAGCCGACGAACGCGATCGGAGCGGAGACGTCCCAGCGCTCGAGGCGGCCCGAGACGAGGCCCCAGACGATGATGCAGGCCGAGGTCACCGCCAGCGCGGTGAGGTTCAGGTCGTGGTCCATGGGCCGGGTCCATTGTCGCAGGGCAAAAAGATCAGCGGCCGGAGGCTCCGTGGCCCGGATGCCGCGTCCGTCGGCGAGCGTCCGCCGCGCCGGAGGACTTACCAGAGTCCCGGGACGACCCTCCACCGGATGCGTCGCGTGTACGCCGCGTGCGCGGGGTTCGAGCCGAGCACGCGCTCTTCGGCCCGTATCCGGCCGGCGTTGCAGGCGATGGCGAGCAGCACCACGGCGAGGTTGCGCCAGGAGAAGCTCTGCAGCAGGTACCCGGTCTGGAGCAGGACGTACGAGGCGTAGATCGGGTGACGGACGACCCGGTAGGGGCCGCGCTGCACGAGACCGCGGTCGGCCGCGGCAAAGCCGAACGACCGGCCGAGCGCGAAGAAGGACCAGAGGCAGACCACGACGCCGCAGAACTGCAGGACGAGGCCCCACTGGAGACCCCACTGCGGGTGGGCACCGTCGGGGCGCAACAGGACGGGGAGGAAGGTCCCGCCGAAGGCGAGGAGCCAGTCGCCCAGCCGGGCCGTGACCGTGCGGGCCGGGCGTCGCACGAGGTAGGCGACCACGACCACCATCTGTTCGGCGAAGAAGAGGAACCCGATGGGCCGATGCGTCTGCAGGTAGGCCTCGAGCGTGACGTAGGAGAAATAGCCCGCCCCGGCCGCACCGACGAGGTTCCCCGTGATGCGGACGACCCGGGGGACCCGGGCGGACGGGTCGGGCCACCACCGGCGCCGCAGTCCGGAGGGGTCCGACGACTCGGGCCGAATCGTCGCGAGGCGGGTGCCGGAGTCCACGCGCGGCGGGCTTTAGGTCCGGACCGGCGGGGCGGCCGCGGTGGACGTGGCGAGCTGCCGGTCCACGAGGGCATCGAGGCTGAACCGGCCGGGACCGAGGAGGGCGACCACGAGCGCCAACACGGCCAGGGTCAGATTGAGCTGGTAGCCCGGCGGCGGGTTCGACGAGTTGAGGCCCGTGGCCCACGTCACGGTGATCATCGCGATGACCATGTCGCCGAAGAGGGCGAGCCCGGCGAGGCGCGAGAGGAGGCCGACGGCCATGGCGATGCCGCCGCCGAACTCGATCAACGCCCCCAGGACCGCGAAGAACCCTCCGGGGTGCAGGTGCGCGACGTTCGACATGTAGAGCGACCAGCGATGCAGCCCCGGTCCGTTGAACGCGCCGAAGAGCTTGCCGGCGCCGTAGTAGATGAAGATCCAGGCCAACACGATCCGGGTGGCCAGGAGCCCGAGGTCCGCCGGCAGCGGCGACGGCCGGACGCTGAAGACCAGGCCCGCGAGGTCTCGCGGCCGCGTCGAACGAGCGGCCGGCGGCGGGACGGGGGCGGTCGACGTCGCCATCACGCCTGCCGCGCCGGCAGCCTCTCTTCGCGCACGGAGGGCAGCTCCACCGGTTGGGCCATCGGGCGGAACGGACCGACGAGTTGTGCGGCCATCGACCGCACGTAGCGTGGGCGGGCTCCGGCCTGCTCGACCGTGAGCGGCCGGCCGGCGAGACCCGTGTCGATCCCGACCGTCGTCTCGTCCGGGAAGACGGCCCGGTGGCCCAGCTGGTCCCAGATGGAGAACGCGAAGCCGAGGTTGACGTCTTGTGCGCCGTCACGCCGGTGATGGATGCGGTGGAAGTTCGGGCTCACGAAGATGCGTCGCAGCGGGCCGAAGTCGAGGTTGGTGTTGGAGTGGGCGAACGCCACGAAGACACCGTACGCAACCAGGAGGGACGTCGACACCGCCCCGTTGGCGACGAGCACGACCCCGGGAACGAGGGCCAGGAGATACGAGACGTGGAGGAACGGGTGCGTCCGGAAGACGGTCAGCGCGTTCATGTCCTCCTGCGAGTGGTGCAGCTCGTGGAACCGCCACAGCACGCGCACCCGGTGGTTCAACAGGTGGACGTACCAGTTCAGGCCGTCCATCACGACGAAGATCACCGCGATCACGGCGACGCGGGGCACGAGCCCGACGTGGGGCAGCACGATCCACGGGAAGGCCCGGGTGGTGAGCTCGACGAAGGAGAGGGTGAGGGCGGTCATCAGCGGCACGACCAGGCTCACGTTGAGGATCGCGTAGCCGATGTCCTGGCGGTGGCCGCGCGCGAAGAGCGGCCGGCGTTGCGCGGGCCGTACCCGCTCCACGACCATGATGAGACTGATGAAGGTGAGGCTGACGGGGCCCAGCACGACGACCCGGAGCAGCTGTACCGAGCCCCCGTAGCTGTCCCCACCCCACCCCGTCGCCCAGCCGAACCCGATCAGGGCCGCCGCGAAGGCGACGATCAGGCAGGCGGGGACGTAGACCCGGGACGACACCGACGCCGCCACCCCGCGGAGGGTCCGACGCCGTGGCGTCGCACGCGCCGGCCCCAAGGGCCACGGTGCGACTACCACCGGCGTCCTCCCCCTCCGGTCTCGATGAGGGGAAGGGCCATCAGAAGCTCACACCGCCACCACCGGCCGACGAACCGCCGCCCGAGTTCGAGGTCGTGGGGGTCGAGCCCGACTTCGGCTTCGCGACGACGACGGCCGTCCACTTGCCCCATTGGTCGGTGAGGTCGCCCTTGACCGTGCCCTTCGAGTCCTCGACGAAGAAGTACACGGGCTTCCCGCCGTACGTGACCTGGTGGGCGCCCTTGGCGTCGGTCGTCACACCGAGCTTCGACTTCGTGACGCCGGTGCCGGCGGTGGCCTTGGCGCCCGAGTGCACCGTGAGGGCCGGCCAGATCGCGAGGCAGGCCGCGGTGCACGCCGTCGCGCTCGGGGTCAGGACGTAGAGCGCCTTGCCATTCGAGACGAGCACCTTGCCCATGCTCCCGATGGTCTGGGCCGAGACCTTCACCGGGGGGCTGGCCGCCCCGGCGGTCGCGGGCAGCACGGCCAGGGTGCCGACGGCGGCCGCCGCGGCGGCGCCGGCCACGGCGGCGATGGGGACCCGGCGGGCCCGCGTCTCGGTGTGCGGTCTTCATGGTTCGTCTCCTCTTTCTGACGGTCTGTCCTCCGGGGGTCGGGGTGGTCTCGAACGCCCGGGGGACAGAAGGGCGTGCGGCCCTTTGCAGATGCATTACGGACAAGACGGGGAGAGGGATCATTCTGCCCCCGGAGCTGGGGGCCTTGGCGTTCCGCCCGATGCCCCGCGGCGCGCTCCTGGCCGAGGACGAGATGCCCCGAACCCCGACGCCCGCGCGCCCGGCGAGGACGCGCACCGCCTGGTTCAGAGGACCATCGCGGCGCACAGCGGCACCAGCAGCAGGACAGGCCGAGAGCGACGGCGGACGCGGACGTTCGTCGAGCGGGCGGCGTCTCGGTCAGCAACCGCGCCACCCGCCGGCGCACACCTGACCTGGTCAGGGCCAGGCCGCAGCTCGGTGCCCAGCCGGCTGACGACATCTCCACGAGTGCGGCCGCGAGCGCATACTTCCCGGCGCGCCGGGAGGCGAAGTCGTCCGCCGCCATCTCGAGCAGCAGGGCGATGCTCGCCGGTGCGTACCTCGCGTAGGGCATCCAGCCGAACGCGTTCTTGAAGCCGAGCAGCGGGAACATCACCAGACCGTGCCGCTCGTGCGCGTGGCCCCGTTCGTGGTGGATCACCGCCCACAACTCGCTGCTGCCGAGCAGCGTCCGTGTCCCGTCACTCAGCACGATTCTCGGGCGCAGACCCGGAAGGCAGTAGGCGACCGCCCTCCGGTCGGCCAGGAATTCCGTGCCCGGGTACTCGGGAGTCTCGTGCGTGACCAGATCGAGCAGTCTCCTGTGGCGGGCGCGTTGCCGCACGGTGCGCAGCGTGACCACGCCGAACACCACGCACAGGACAATCAGGAGGTCCGCGGCGAGCGTCAACCCGAGCGCGTCGTAGAGACCGAGTCCCTGGAGCGGGTGTCCGCTGAAGACACTGTCGACGAGCTGCGCGCGTCCCGCCGACGAAGCCCGACTGATACCGGCTCACGGCCAGTGCCAGACCGGCGCCGATGCCCGAGAGGACGGCGGCGAGGCCGGTGCACTGCCAGAGGAAGACACCCGCACGCGGAGCACGTTCCACCCACTGGGCGCGCGAAAGCCCCGAGCTCACGGGCCCGAGCAGGGTGACCGAGAAGCCCGCCAGCAGGGCGGCGGCCACGACGAGCTTCACGTCTGGCCCTCCGCCTCCAGGGCGGCCCGCAGTGCCCGGCTGAGCAGTTGGGCCTCTTCGGGCGAGACCGACTCGGCGAAGCGCGCCAGCACGAGGTCTCGGTTCCCGGCTCCGCCCATCGCGTCGATCATGATCTCGGCGACGTACGCCTCCCGGGTCTCCGCGGCCTGGAAGTAGTGCACCCTGCCCTGGGTCGTGCGGCGAACGAAGTCCTTCCTCCCGAGGCGTTCGAGGACGGTCAGCACGGTGGTGTAGGCGCGGTCGGGGAGCTGGTCGGCGATGTCGCGTCCCGAGAGGGGGGCGGTGGTCGCGTCCCACAAGACGTCCATCACCCTGCGCTCGAGTTGGCCGAGGCGTCTCATCGGGGCCCGCCTCGGAGCCATCGCCGTCGGGAGTCCACGACGCCTTTTCTACTACTACGCGACGTCGTGACACTACTACGTTGCGTAGTAGTGTCCGAGGCCGTGCTGGCCGCCTTGTACGACGCACCTCTGCCGCCGCTGGCGGGACACCAGTTCATCTCGACGCAGTTCGATTTCGTGCCGGTCGCCATGATCGTCGTCGCCCTTGCCCTCTACCTCTGGGGGGTGCGGCGCAACAACGTGTTGCACCCGCGCCACCCCTGGTCGACCGGCAAGACCCTGGCGTGGCTCGGCGCGCTCTTCACGACCGGGGTCGCCATCTTCAGCTTCATCGGGGTCTACGACGGCGAGCTGTTCTGGGACCACATGATCCAGCACATCTTGTTGATCATGGTCGCTGCACCGCTGTTTGCCATCGCCTCGCCGCTCGAGCTGGCGTGGAGATCCACGGCCGGCACGGCACACGTCGTCGTGACCGAGGCGCTGCGCTCGAAGGTCGCCCAGTTGTTCGGGCACCCGGTTGTGGCCTTCGTGCTCTACGCGGTGTTGATCCCGATCACCCACCTGACGAGTTGGTACAACCTGACCCTCGAGCACGAGAGCGTCCACAACGCGGAGCACCTCGCCTTCCTCGTGGTCGGCTACCTCTTCTGGCGCCAGGTCTTCGGCAACGACCCGAACGAGTACCGGTTGCACCCCGCCCTGCAGTTCTTCTATCTGTTCCTCGCCATCCCGATCGACACGTTCACGGGTCTCAGCCTCGCCGGAGCGAGTCACGAGTTGTTCCCGGCCTACTTCGCCACGCATCGCACGTGGGGGCCCTCCTACGTCACCGACCTGCACATCGGCGGCACCATCATGTGGGTCGTCGGCGACACGCTCATGCTCTGGCCAATGATCCCCGTGGCGCTCCGTTGGATGCATATGGACGAGCGGAAAGCCGAGCGTGTCGACCGCGAGCTCGACGCCGCACGGATGCAGACGTGACTCCGGCGAGGCGACGCGGCTTCCGGGCGCGGGTCGTAGCCCCCGGTCTCTTGACGCTCGCCGTGGCGACCCTGCTCTCGGCCTGCGGCTCCAGCGATCCGCCCGCGCCGTCTCCGTCGCAGGGCATCGTGCAGGACCACGCCATCCCAGGGGACATCCCGTTGATCACCTCGGCCGGCACGCCGACGTCATTGGCGGCGTACCGCGGCAAGGACATCGTCATGTCACCCTTCCTGACGTTGTGCCAGGACGAATGCCCGCTCGTGACGGGCGCGTTCATCGCCCTCCAACAGGACGTGCGGGCCGCCGGCCTGGGCCACAAGGTCGTCTTCATGGAGATCACCGTCGACCCCGGCCGGGACACGCCGGCCCGCCTGGTGGCCTACTCCAAAGAGTTCGGCGCCGACTGGGTGCTGATGACGGGGACACCGGCCAACCTCGACGCCCTCTGGAAGTTCTTCGGCGTGTCCGTGCAGATCGTCCCCGAGGAGCAGCCGCCCAAGCTCGACTGGTGGACGGGCAAGCCGCTGACCTACGACGTCAACCACACCGACGGTTACTTCCTGATCGACGCGTCCGGGCACGAACGCTTCAGCGACTCCAATCCGCCCGACCTCCACGGCCACCTGAACCAGAAACTGACCGGATTGCTCAACGCCGGTGGATTGAAGAACCTCGATGACCAGAGCACGCCGAACTGGACGTTGGGAGATGCGCTGTCGTCGATCAGCTGGCTCGTTGGGCAAACCATCCCATCGGTTGCGTCGACCTGATCGAAGGCGGCATCCATGCCCGATCGTCATGACGTCGCGCAAGCAGCAGAAGGGGGAGTGTGAGGGTGAGTACCGAATCAGCAAATGTCCCTGACGACGTGGACGGCGGCCTCGAGCGGGTGCCCCAGCGCTTCTGGCGTCCGATCGGCACCCAGCGGGCGCTCCAGGTGGTCCTGGGTTTCTTCTGGCTCCTCGACGCCGGGCTGCAGTTCCAGTCCTTCATGTTCCACCGCAGCTTCGTCGAGACCTTCGTCTTGCCGAACGCCAGCGGACAACCGGCGGTGGTCGCTTGGGTCATCACGAACATCGGTCACTTCATCGAGCCGCACATCGCCGTCTGGAACACCTTCTTCGCCTTGATCCAGGTCGTCATCGGGCTCGGTCTGCTGTACCGGCCTACCGTGCGGTACGCGCTGGCTGTCTCCTTCGCCTGGGCGCTGGGCGTGTGGGTCCTCGGCGAGGGTTTGGGGATGCTCCTCACCGGGACCGCCAGCGCGTTGACCGGCGCACCGGGTTCCGTGTTCATGTACGGACTGCTTGGCCTGATGGCCTGGCCGACGGGGAGCAGGCCAGAAGAGAACGAAGTGGGGGTGGCCACCTCCGCCGCCGCTCGAGGCCTGGGTGGGGTCGTCACCCCGCTGCTCGTGTGGGCGGGCTATTGGTCGTTGGCCGCTGTCTTGTTCCTGTTGCCCCAGAACCGGACGACCACGTCGATCTCGAGCGCCATCACCGGCATGGCGAGTGGGAATCCCAGTTGGTACGACCATCTCCTCAACAGCACGGGGAGTTCGCTCTCCTCGGTCGGGTCCGGGGGCGCCTGGCTGCTCGCGGCGCTGTCGTTGGTGATCGGATTCGGGCCGCTTCTCACCCGTCGGCCCGGCATCTTTCTGGCCGCAGGCGCCGTCCTGTCACTCATCATGTGGGCGCTCGCCCAAGGCTTCGTGGGTGGCATCTTCACCGGTTCGGGCACGGACCCCAATACGGGGCCGCTCGTGATCGTGCTGGCTCTCGCCATGACGCCGGCGTGGATCGCGGCCCCATACGTCGGAAGGACGCCCCTCTTCGAGGCGTTACGCCGGCACGGGGGTCTCGTGGGTCTGGCGCTCTGCGTCCTGGCCCTCGCCGTCTTCTTGAGTGCGGACTACCCGGTTGCCGCGGGGGAGTCGAGCTCCACCGCCATGAGCGGCATGACGGGTATGGCCGGCTCGGGCTCGTCGGGCAACGCGGCGAGCAGCCCGAGCACGGCGAGCTGCACCGGCTCGGGTCATTCCGGGTTGGTGGTGACCAACAGCCCCCTCATGGCGATGGGAGGGAGCGGCACGATGAACATGAACGGCGCGGACGCGAGCACCGCCGCCGGACTCAACTCGACGAAGGTCAGTTGGCACTACACGGGGCCGGCCCTGCCGGCCTCGCTGGCGCAGCTGCTCTTGGCCGACGGCGGGAACAACCCGAACCAGATCCACATGGCCCGGTCGGGCTGCACGGCGGAACCGACGTTCTCCGATCAGATCAACGCGGCGCAGTACATCCAGGCCACGAGCAGGGCCGTGGCGCCGTACGCCGACCCGGCGGCGGCGGAGGCCGCCGGGTACCAGCCCGTCTCGCCGACCATCTATCCGATCGTCTACTACGTGAACCCCGACGTCGTGGCGCAGAACGAAGCCGCCGGGCGTACCCTCGACCCGGCGACGGTCGACGGGCTCGTCTACGCGACGCTGTCGTCGGGATCGCAGGTCCTCGTCGCCGCGATGTACGTCCTGCCGTCGACGTTGGCGACCGACCCGCCGATGCCGTACGGCTCGCTCGTCCAGTGGCACGAGCGCACCGACGTCTGCGTGCCGGCCACCGAACCGGCCGGCACGCCCTTGACGATCACGGGGATTGGCTCGTGTCCGGCTGGTTCCGCCATCGGGCCGACGCCCTACCTGAGCATGGTGTGGCAGGTCCCAGTGGCCGGCGGCCCGTTGGCCATCCAACCCTCGGACATCCAGATCGTCGAGGCGGCGACGGGGCAGACGAGCTCGTAGCTCAGCCCTGCTGCAGCGTGCGCGCCGTGCTGAGCACCGCCGTCGCTAGGAGATCGAAGGCGTCGTCGAGGTCCACCTCGCCCGCGTCGCCGGCGATGAACAGCCCATCGGCCAGCGCCATGGTCAGCGTGACGAGCTGGCCCCGGGCCGACTCGTCCAGGTCCGGGAACGTCCGCCCGTACAGGCGGGCCACGTCACCGGCGGTCTCGCGACGCGCCGCCATGAAGCGGCTGCGCGCCGTCGGCTCCTCCGGGCGCTGCTCGAGGATGAGCAACAACCCGAGCCGCAGGAAGTCCGGGAAGCGTGCGAGGGCCACGCCGCTGTGACGGAGCCCCAGGTGGAAGACCTCGTCGGCCGTGGCGCCGTCGGGCAGGGGGACCGGCCGGGCCAGTTCCTCGTTCCAACGCTGGAACGACCGGTCGATCACCGCGGCGATCAGCTCGTCCTTGTCCTTGAAGTGCCAGTAGATCGAGCTGGCCGGCAGGCCCGATCGTTCGCTGACCAGGTTGATCGACGTGCCCTCGTACCCGCGCTCCCCGGCGATCTGGGCCGCCGCATCGAGGATCCGCTGGCGCGACGCCTCCCCGTTCGAGCGTCGTCGGCGTGCCTCGGCCACCCCTTGACGGTAGCGCCATTCCCGCCTTTACTGTAGCGATCACTACAGAAGCTGGCCCGAGATGATCAAGAACCTGGCCTACATCGGCTTCGAGTCGCCGAACGCCGAGGAGTGGAGGACGTTCGGCCCCGAGGTCCTCGGGGCCGAGCTCGCTCCCGACCAGCCCGACGGTGCCGTGCGCCTGCGCGTCGACGGAGCCTCCCATCGGATCGCCATCCATCCCGGCGAGCGGAACGACGTCGCGTACCTCGGTTGGGAGGTCGACGACGTCGATGCGACGGTGCAGGCGGTCGAGGACGCGGGGCTGATGGTCGTGGACCACGCATTCACCGATCCCCTCGGCTTCCGCCACGAGCTGGTGACCGGACTCGAACAGGGTGAGGCGTTCACGCCGGGCCGACCCATGTCCGGCTTCGTGACGGGCGGGCAGGGCCTGGGCCACGTGGTGCTCATCGTGCCGGACCTCGCCGCGGCGTCGTCGTTCTATACCGACGTCCTCGGGCTCCGGCCGACCGACTCGGTCGAAGCCGGGCTTTCCTTGCGGTTCTTCCACTGTGCGGGCCGCGCCGCGCGCCACCACACCGTCGCGTTGGCCTCGGTGCCCGGGATGGTCGGCCTGCACCACCTCATGGTGGAGGTGCGCTCGCTCGACGACGTCGGCGCCGCGCTGGACATCGTCAACGAACGGGACCTGCGGCTGCCGATGTCGTTGGGCCGGCACACCAACGACCTGATGACGTCGTTCTACGTGCGCACGCCTTCGGGCTTCGAGATCGAGTACGGGACCGGGGGACTCGTGGTCGACGACGACTCGTGGCAGGTCGCGACGCACGACTCGCAGAGCATCTGGGGGCACAAGCCACCGGCGGAGCCGCTGCTCCCCGAGATCATTCGGCCGTTCCCGACCGCCTGAGCGCCGTGACCACGCGCCGGAAAACTCGTCGCCGGCATTTCGCGAATGGCTTTACGTCCCCGTTCGAAGTTCCTCCGCATCTCGAACGTTTGAGTTCAAGCCTCGAACGAAGGAGTGCGAGACCATCGGGGACCTCGCACGGCATTGCAATACAAATCAAAAATTGCGGCGAGCGGTCGGGACGCGTGGGATCGGTGTGGCTGGGACACGTGAGATCGGTGCGGCTGGTCCGGGGGTTCTCGTGAGCCTCGTCACCGAGGCGGCACGCGTCGCCCCCGAGCTCGCCGCGGCCCGGGCCGAAGGCGACGAGCTCCGTCGCCTCCCCGACGCCGTCTGGCAGCGCCTGCTCGAAGGCGGCTTCCTGCGGTCGCTGCAACCCGAGCGGTGGGGCGGGGGCGAGGTCGAGCTCCTCGAGTTCCTCGACGCGATCATGACGCTGTCCGCGGCGAATCCCTCCGCCGGCTGGGTGGCCGGCGTGATCGGCGTCCATCCGTGGCAGCTCGCGCTCTTCGACGACCGTGCCCAGGAGGACCAGTGGGGCGAGGACCCCGCCCGCCTGCACTCGTCGTCGTACAACCCGACCGGCCGGGCGGAGCGGGTCGGCGGCGGCTACAAGGTCTGGGGACGCTGGTCGTTCTCGTCGGGCTGTGACAACTGCCGCGGCGTGAACGTCGGCGCCATCGTCCCGGGCTCCGAGATACCCGAGTTCCGGTCGTTCCTGTTGGCGCCGGACCAGTACCGCATCGAGGACACCTGGCACGTGGCCGGGCTCAAGGGCACCGGGAGCAAGGACATCGTCGTGGACGAGGTGGTCGTGCCCGACTACCGCACGCAGTCCCACATCGACTACGCCGTCGGCGCGCCGTTGCCCGGGCAGGTGCACAACGACGGGCCGCTGTACCGGCTGCCGTGGTCGGTGGTGTTCAACATGGCGCTCGCCGCGTCGATCCTGGGCTCGGCCCGCGGCTTCGTCGAGCTCTGGGTGGCCGAGACCCGTGACCGTTTCGTCGCGGGCAGCGGGCGCCTGGCCGACGACCCGCTGACCCAGCGCCGCCTGGCCGACGCCCTCTGGGACCTCGACGCGGCGACGACCGTGCTCCGCGCCGACGCGCAGTCCATGTGGGAGATGGCGCAGGCGCGCCAGACACCGACGATGGAGGAGCGGGCGCGGTGGCGCTGGAACACGAACCGCGGCTGCGAACGCGTCGCCGGTGCGTGCGCCGACCTGTTCCGTGCGGCGTCCGGCCGCACGGTCTTCCTCGACCATCCCCTCCAGGCGCGCTTCGCCGACCTCCAGGCCGGCCTGGGCCATGCCTTCTTGGTGCCCGACCCCCTGGCGAAGGCGGTCGGGGGCCACCAGCTCGGCACGACCAAGCCCGAGCTCGTGCTCTGAGCGATGCCACGCATCGACACGCACAGTCACGTCGTGCCGCCCGAGTACGCCGCCTGGCTGCGCGGTCTGGGGGCGGCGGCCGGCGGCCTGCCCATCCCGTCGTGGGACCCGCACGCTGCGCTGGCCGTCATGGACCGGCACTCGATCGCCACCGCCGTGCTCTCGGTGTCGACGCCGGGCGTGCATCTCGGTGACGGCGCGGACGCCCGGTCCATCGCCCGCGACGTGAACGACTACGCCGCCCAGATGACGCGCGACCATCCCGGCCGCTTCGGGTTCTTCGCCACGCTGCCGCTGCCCGACGTCGACGGCGCTCTGGCCGAGCTCGACCGCGCCATGGACAGTCTCGGGGCCAACGGCGTGGTGCTCCTGGCCAATCACCGGGGCGTGTACCTGGGCGACCGGCGCTTCGACCCGGTGTTCGACGAGCTGCAGCGGCGCCACGCCGTCGCCTTCGTGCACCCGTCGCTTCTGCCGGGGATCGAGGCGATCGAGGGGATCCCGCCGTTCATGGCGGACTTCCTCCTCGACACGACCCGCGCCGCGATCAACCTGGCGCGCAGCGGCACGCTCGAGCGGTGCCCCGACGTCAAGATCCTGCTCTCGCACGCTGGCGGCTTCGTGCCCTACGCCGCCTACCGCATCGCCCTGGCGGCCTCGGACCGCAACGACGTGCTGCACGGCCTGTCGCTCCTGCAGCGCTACTACTTCGACATCGCGCTCTCCGGCAGCCCGACGGCGCTCCCGAGCCTGCTCGCTTTCACCGACGCGAGCCACGTCACCTTCGGCAGCGACTGGCCGTACGCACCCGACGTCGCCGTCGCCGCCATGACGGGCATGTACGAGTCCCACCCCCTGGACGACGCGGCGCGGGCGCAGATCGACCGTGGCACCGCGGCGGGCCTGTTCCCCGGCCTGGCGTCCTGAACGAAGGAGAACGAGACATGGCGTCGTACCGGGGTCGGTTCGGCCCCCACAACCCCGACGAGACCTACGTGCCACACGCGTTCGCCGAGCACCTGGCCGACCTCGGCGAGGTGCAGATGAACTACGCCACCGCCGGCGACGCGTCGAAGCCGGCGCTGCTGCTGATCCCCGGCCAGACCGAGTCGTGGTGGGGCTACGAGCAGGCGCTGCCGCTGCTCGCCGAGCACTTCGAGGCGTTCGCCGTCGACCTGCGCGGCCAGGGTCGGTCGACGCGCACGCCGGGCCGCTACACGCTCGACAACATCGGCAACGACCTCGTGCGCTTCATCGACCTCGTGATCGGGCGCCCGACGTTCGTGAGCGGCCTGTCCTCCGGCGGGGTGCTGTCGGCGTGGCTCTCCGCCTATGCGAAGCCCGGACCAGGTCCTCGGCGCGGTCTACGAGGACCCGCCGCTGTTCGCGTCCGAGGTGGCGCCGGCCACCGGCCCGGGATCCGTCAGGGCATCGGCGCCATGTTCGGGCTGTGGAGCACGTACCTGGGCGACCAGTGGAGCATCGGCGACTGGGACGGCGTCGCGCCGCCGCGCCCGACGTGCTCCCCGCGTGGATGCAGGCGGGGTTCAAGCCGCCCGACGAGCCGCCGCAGAACCTCAAGGAGTACGACCCCGAGTGGGGTCGTGCCTTCTGGACCGGGCACGGTGGCCGCGTCGTGCGACCACGAGCGCATGCTGCGCGCCGTCAAGGTGCCCGTGCTGTTGACCCACCACTTCCGCAGCGTCGACCCCGAGACCGGATGCCTGATGGGGGCGCTTTCCGATCTGCAGGCCAGGCGCGTGCTCGAGCTGCTCGACGAGGCGGGCGTCACCGCGGACTACCGGTCCTTCGAGAAGATGGGCCACTCGATGCACGGCCAGGACCCGGCGCTGTTCACCGAGACCGTCCTCGACTGGTGCTCCAAACAGGCCACTTGACGCCGGGACGTGCCCACGGCGCCGTACATCAGGACCTGAGCCGGGGCGGGGGCCCGTCGCACCCGCTCGGACGCACTTCTGACCAGCCGCAAGCAGACGCTCTCGTTCGGTTGGCCAACGCGCTGACCAACGCATGCCAGTTCACCTGCCGCCGCCGACTGTGGTCGGACTATGGGCAACCGTCGGGGTCTGCGGAGTCTCCTCGGACCAGGCCCATAGTCCGGTCCGTCCGTCACGCCCGACCAATTGCTCCCGGAGGGCCGCCCGAGCTGCTCTGCAGGGGCTATGCCCCGGCCCATGCCAAAAATCAGTACTCGGTACTGAGGAGATCCGTGGCTTCCCCATTTACATTCGAGGCTGGGACGCAGGAATGCGGGTGTCGTAATGGCGGGCGTAACGGCACATCTCCCCTCACCAATGCCTTCGCCCAGGCGGCACGAAGGGATCAACCTCATGAGAAGCGGCGGCGGACGTCACGATTCGAGAATCGCCGGACGGGCCCGCCTCGTTCGACGGAATCTCTCTGCGCCGAAGCGACAAGCGACGTGGTTTGTGGCGTTGGCCGCGGCGGCAAGTCTGGTGACCGGGTTGCTTGCCGGCTTCCCGACCGCTTCGGCGGCGCCGGCACCGGCGGCGTTCGCTCTCGTCGGAGGTGCGCCCGTCATAACGGCCACCGGGGGCAACGGCGCCGACTCGTCGGTCTTCAGCCCTAACGGGAACCTCCTCGTCACCGGCGACCAGAATCTGGGTCAGGTGTCGGTCTATTCGGTGTCCACCACGGGCACGTTGTCCCTGGCCCCAGGCTCGCCCGTGACAGAGGGTCCAGATGCAGGGCCCACCGGAATCGCCTTCAGTCCCAACGGCCAACTCCTTGCTGTCGCAAACTCGTATTACGTGGGCTCGGTCGCGGTCTACACCGTCGCCCCGAATGGATCCTTGACGGCAGTCCCCGGATCACCTTTCCCGTCGGGTTCTGGCACGGTGGCGGTGACCTTCAACCCCAGCGGGACCCTGCTGGCGGCGGGCAATGCTGGAGGTGACGGCACGGTGGCGATGTTCTCCGTGGCGCCGAACGGAGTTCTGAGTCCGGTTGCCGGCTCCCCCTTCGGCCTCGGGATGCAAGGGATCATCGGCTCCGTTTCCTTCAGCCCGAGCGGACAACTCTTGGCGGCTGGTGACGAAGAGAACGGCAACGCGGTGATGTTCTCGGTCGCGTCCAACGGCGCCATCGCTCAGGTTCCTGGTTCGCCGTTCCCCATTGCCGGCGGCAACGCCTTCAGCGGCTTGGCCTTCAACTCGAACGGCCTCCTCGCGGCGACGACGTGGAACACGATCGCCGTCTATTCCGTCTCGAGCTCGGGGCTCCTCACGGCGGCCCCTGGCTCACCGCTGACCGTGCAAGGTTCGGTGCCCGGAACCACTCCCGTGCTCGGGGAGGTCGCCTGGAACCACGCCGGCAGTCTCCTGAGCACCACGAGCGATCTCGGGGTGCTGGTGTACTCGGTATCGGCCCAAGGCGCCCTGACGCCCGCGGGATCCCCCTTGGCCCCCGGGATTCCGGCGGGTGCCAACCTGAGCCAGGCGGAGACCGTCGGATTCAGCGTTCATGGGCTCATGGCGACCGGCGATACGGCGTGCCCCACGGTCCCCAATGGCTATGGCTGCACCCTTGACAGCGTTTCGATGTTTGCGCCACTGCCGACTGCGGTCATTGGCTCCCCGGCCAACGGCCAGTCGTTCCCGTTCGGAGCGAACGTCCCCACGTCGTTCTCGTGCCCGGACCCCTACGGTGCCGGCACCGCGTCCTGCACGGACTCGAACGGGGCGAGTGCGCCGTCGGGCTCGCTCAACACCGCCAGCATCGGGACCTCTACGTACTCGGTCACTGCTCACGGGTCTGATGGCCAGTCCGCGAGCAGCCAGATCACCTACACCGTGACCAAGGCACCGACGACCCTGGTGGCCAAGCCCAAGGGATTGCTCTACGGCAATGTCAGCGCCACCTTGAAGAGCGCGTCCGGGGTCCCCGTCGCGGGGGCACCCATCACCTTCACCACTAACGGCGTCACGATCGGCACGGCGACTACCAATGCCAGCGGCGTGGCCACTTACACGGTCGTGGGCGTGTCGCTCGCCTCGACCTACACAGCGCACTACGCCGGCAATGCCGACTATGACGCGAGCAGCGGGAGCGCAGCTTTGTAGGTCTGGTTGACCCTCCGAAAGGGTCGACTCTTCACTTGGCGGTAGACCACAGCGCGCCCTGACGGGGCGCGCTGTGCGTTGCGGAACCTGCGGAGCGGACATCTCGAGCACGTGGCACCGCCCAGCTCGAGCGGTTGCGGCCGAGAACAGCGAATCTCACGAGCACCGGAGCGGCGGCTCCGCCGAGGGAACTCGCAGTCGGCGATCAAGACGCTCACGGGCCCGACGTGGAGTCTGTCGATTCGGGTTCGTCTTGGAGGCGTTCCAGCTTGTGATTGCCGATATCGAGAAGGGCCGGCACCCCGGCGGAATCGATTTCGAGGCATTCGGCTATGAGCTCATCATCGGCGCCGAGGGCCCGCAAGCGCAGCCCTATGCGATAGGCCCGGGGAAGAAAATTCAGGCGTGATGGCTCCATCACCTCATGGTGACCTCGCGCACCCGACTTCATCTCAGTAGCGAGTACTGGAAATTATTTTCTGTCCGTATATGAAACCAGGACCGACGGTCAGTCGCGTGGCTATAGGGCCTCGGGGTTATAGATCGGGCGAATTCATAAGGAATCAGTGATTAGTAGAACCCGCAGGCCATAGGAAAAACGCGAAATCAACTATGGAGCAGCTCGGGATTCCATGGCTTCCGAGAGTTGACTCCGCTCAGAAATTCCAAGTTTTGAGAACACCGCATACAGGTGGCTCTCGACCGTGCGCACCGACAGCGACAGCTGCTCGGCGATCTCGCCGTTCGAGGCACCTCGGGCGGCCAGGGCGGCGGTCTCCCGTTCACGTCTGGTCAGGGCATCTTGGGTGGCAGGACTCACCTCCAAGGCCGGCGTGCGAGCGCCCTCACATTGCGCGAGAAGATCCGAACTTCGCCGGGACGCTTCGGTGGCCCGTCGCTTGAGCCCTTCGTGCTGGTAGGCCGCTGAGGTTGCGAACCACAACTCAGCGGCGATCAACGCACACCCCATGGCCCCGAAGGCCTCAGCGGCCGCCATGAAGTCGGCGCCCTTCGATGATTGACTGGCCACCGCGTGCAGCCGGACGGCCTTGGACCAGTCGCCGTCGACGAGTGCGGTGACCTCGAGGGATCGTTCGGCCGCTCGGCCCTCCCCAAGACGAAGCAAGTCCTCCAATATGAACAGCTCGACGCAGCGCTGCCCCCGCCCGGCCGCCAGATCGGCCGCGCTCCACAGCCGCTCGATCGAGGCCGACAGGTGGCCGGTCTGCGCGTCCACCCAGGCCATGGCGCGCAATTGGTCGGCCTGGAAGATCGCGTAACCCGACTGCCGCAAAGAGTCGATCTCGGTCACCGTGTCGGTCGCGCGCCGGTGTTCTCCGAGAAGCGCGTGCGCCTCCGCTTCGATAGCCATGCACCAAGCCGGTTCCACCGTGTCGGCGTAGTGCCGCAAGGTCGCATTGGCGTCGCGACAGAGTCGGGCCGCGGTCCTGGGTCGGCCGAGCGACAGGTGGAAGCGGCCCTGGAATCCGTTGGCATCCGCCAGGACGGAGCCCGAGACGTGGCGGGCCGATTTCAACCCGATGTCAATGAGTCCGAGCGCCTCCTCGAATCGGCCGCCGAAGAAGAGCGCCGTGATGAGTGGGAAGACGACCATCGTCGGCGCCCTCGGCAGACGATCCTGAACCCTCAAGGCCCTCTCCATCGATCGTTCGGCGATGGAGCGGGCCTCGTCGATCCGACCATCCATGGTGAGGCTGGCCACGACCGGTGCCACAGCTCTCACCGCCACGACGTCGTCCTCTACCGAGTCCAATCCTTTGAGGCCGATCTCGATCGCCTCGGCAAATTGACCGGACAGGGCGAGAACGGTCGCGCGGTGACACTCGATGAATGACTTGATGCGAACATCCGTGACGTCACGTGCGAGCGTTTCACAAATTGCAAGGACCTCGTCGACGCGCTCCCTCGAAACGTCCTGGTGCATGGCCCGCGTCAGCACGTCCAGGAGTTGGGCGCGGAACTCGTCGTTCGGCGCGTGCCCGATCAGGGGACGAAGGACGGCTTCGGCGTCCTCGTGGCGATTCTGGCCGAGGAGAGCACGGCCCAACTCGAGCGTGGCGACGGCCGATGTCTCCTGACCGATCGCCGCGGTGGCCAGACGTTCGGCCAGTCGGTAGTCCGAGAGCAGATTCGCCCGCGCCGCCGCCGCCACGAGAAGCAGGGGATCCGCTGTCTCTCCTGCCGCCTCGCGCAGGACGGCCAGTCTCAGCGGGTCCTGGCGACCCTGGCGTGGGCCCTGCGAAAGCTCGTCGGCCAGGTCGAGATGGATCTGGCGAAGCAATGAGACCGGGATGTCGGTCCGGATCGCCTCGGCGAAGAGCGGATGAGCGAGGCGAAGGCTGTACGAGGCTCCGTCCTCTTCGGTGACGAGCACGGAGCGCCGTTCCAGGTCGGCAACCGACACGTCGGGGCAGAGACGTTGCGCGCAGGCGAGTGGGATCGGTTCACCGACCGCGAGCAACTCGAGCAGGCGTCGCTCGGTTGGCGACAGCACACCGAGGCGGGATGCCACCGCCTCTTGGACCCGGGGAGCGAAACCGATGCTGAACGACCACCGCCACAGACCGTGGTCCTGGCACAGAGCGCCGCTCTCGAGGGCGTCGGTGACGAGCTCGTGAGCGAAGAACACGTTTCCGAGCGTGGTTTCCCACAATCGATCAAGGGTCTGCGTTTCGGTCTGCCCGCCGAGCTCGGCCTCGAGGAGTTGATCGAACTCGGGTCTTGAAATCGGTTGCAGCTCCAGCCGGGAAATGATCCCGTCCCGAAGCAGCGACATGACAGCGTCCGGCGCGACGTGACCACTGCGCATCGTCAACAGGACGGTCGCCAGCTGATTTGTCGCGACATGGTGTACCAGGGCCGCCGAGAGTGGGTCGAGTAGATGCACGTCATCGATGGTCAGGATGAGCGGTCGACCGCCTGCTCGACCCACGAGGTGGCGGCCGATCACCGACAGCAGGTCGACCTGATCGATGTCCCTGAGGTCCTCGGGCAGGAGGTGGGCGAAGGCGCCAAACGGAAGGGGACGGGCCGACTCGGTGGCGATGACGGAGTCCCGATGAAACTCATCGGCGCCTTCCGCCACTTCGCGCATGAGGCGGGTCTTGCCGACCCCAGCCTTACCCGCCACGAGGGCGCCGGCCCTGTAGGGGTCAGTGACCACCCCAGACAGAAACGACAGTTCATCATCCCGCCCGACCAAGACCCACCGATCCACCGCCACGATTCTGTCCTGTGGCGGTGGCGCACCGGGAATCGGAGCGGCCCGCTTCAGCCCGACCTCATCGCGCCGTACGGGCCGGTGGTCGGGTCGCGTCCGGGAACACCCCGACCCGCCAAACGCCCGGCGAGGGTTCACGTAGGCTGTTCCGACGGAGTTTCCTGAGGACCGGTGATTTGCGTCGAGCGTCGCCGGGCCCGAGATGAAGCTCCTGCTGGAGAGGTGCGAGAGCGGCCGAATCGGACTCACTGCTAATGAGTTGACCTGGGTAACTGGGTCCGAGGGTTCAAATCCCTCCCTCTCCGCTCGGACGTCGGGCACCATCGAGGTGTCGGCCGTCCGCAACAGTCGGGCCCGTCGCGGCGGGCCTGCCGAGCACCGTCACCCGGCGGGAGCCGGCTAGGTGCGAGGAGCGTGTGCGAGGTCGTGGGTCTCTACTACATGCAGACCCTGGGGTGCCCCAAGAACCAGGTGGACTCCGACAAGCTCGAGGGGTACCTCGAGGCGCAGGGCTACCGCCATGCGCCCGGCCCGGATTCCGCCGACCTCGTCGTCGTCAACACGTGCGCCTTCATCGAGGCGGCGCGCCAGGAGTCGATCGACACGATCTTGAGCCTGGCCGAGCGCCGGCGCAGCGGCGCCCGTCTCGTCGTGACCGGGTGCATGGCGGAGCGCTACGGCGACGAGCTGCGCGACGCGCTGCCCGAGGTCGACCTCGTTGCCGGCTTCGGCCACGACCTCGTCCCCGCGACCACGTCGGTCCCGGTCGCCCTCGGCGCCACCCGCGCCATCGGCGCTCCCACCCCGGGCGCCGGCTTCGACCTCCTCGAGCTCCCGCGCCCCGCCGCCCACGCGCCGTGGGCCTACGTGAAGGTCGCCGAGGGCTGCGACCGCATCTGCGGCTTCTGCGCCATCCCCTCGTTCCGGGGCAAGCAGCGCTCCCGCCCGTTCGACGACGTCCTGGCCGAGGTCGACCGGCTCCTCGATGCGCCCATCACCGGCGGCGGCCCACCCCTCCGCGAGGTGGTCCTCGTCGCGCAGGACCTCGCCTCCTACGGGCGGGACCGCACCGGCCCCGGCCGCGCCGCCCGCAGCACCGCCGGTCGCCCCTCGCCGATCGCCGCGCTCACCCGGGCCGTCGCCGCCCGCGTCGAGCGCACGAGGCTGCTCTATCTGTACCCGTCGGGCCTCACCGACGAGTTGATCGGCGCCGTCCTCGATACGGGCGTCCCCTACTTCGACCTCTCCCTCCAGCACGTGTCGCGCCCCCACCTCGCCCGCATGCGGCGTTGGGGCGACGGCGAGCGCTTCGTGCGCCGCATCGCCGACATCCGCGCCGCCTCACCCGACGCCACGTTCCGCTCGTCCTTCATCCTCGGCTACCCCGGCGAGACCGAGCGCGACCATGACCTCCTGCTCGAGTTCCTGGCCGAGGCCCAGCTCGACTGGGCCGGCTTCTTCACCTTCTCCAACGAGGACGGCACCCACGCCGCCGGCCTGCCCGACCAGGTGCCCCCCGAGCTCGCCCTCGATCGCCTGCGCGAGTGCGCCGAGCTGCAGGACGCCATCACGGCGGCCAAGCGCGACGCGCTTGTCGGCCAGGTCCGCCGGGTCCTCGTCGACGCGCCAGGCCGCGGCCGCACCGTGCACGAGGCGCCCGAGATCGACGGCATCGTCTACGTGCCCGACGACCTGGCGGTCGGCGACCTCGTCGACGTCGCCCTCGTCGCCTCGGAGGGCCCCGACCTGCACGCCGCCCCCGTCGACGCCCGCACCGCCGTGAGCGCCGGAGCTCCCACCCCGTGAGCGACGCCGCCCCCGAGCACCCCGGCTACACGTTCGGCCCGAGCGCGCTGGCGACGCCCGCTAACGCGATCACCGTGGCGCGCCTCCTGGCCGCTCCCGTCTACGTCTTGATGCTCGTCGCCTGGGGTGCGTCCTGGGTCAACGTCGTCGTCGGCTTCCTCCTCGCCGCGAGCGACGGGCTCGACGGCCACGTGGCCCGCAAGCACGGCACGACCCGCTCGGGCGCGTTCCTCGACCCCCTGGCCGACAAGGCCGTCGTGCTCGGCGCGCTCTTCACCCTGGCCGCGCAGGGCCACCTGCCCTGGCTCCCGGTCGGCCTCATCGCCGCCCGCGAAGCCGGCATGCAGGGCTACCGCTCGTGGGTCGGCCGGAGCGGCATCTCCATCCCGGCCCGCCCGACGGCCAAGGTCAAGACGTTCGTCCAGGACCTCGCCGTTGGCGTCTGCATCATCCCGCCGCTCGCGCACCAGCACGACCTGCAGCTCGCCATGATCTGGTTCGCCTGTGCCCTCACGCTCTACACCGGCGCCGAATACCTGCTCGACGGGCGCAGGGCCATGCACGCACGCGCCGCCTCGTAAGGTCACCCCTCGTGAGGATCGAGATCGTGGCGGTCGGGACCGAGTTGTTGTTGGGCCAGATCGCCGACACCAACTCGGCGTGGCTCGGCGAGCACATGGCCGCCAACGGCGTGTCGTCGCACTTTCACCAGGCCGTCGGCGACAACCACGACCGCATCGTCCTCGCCCTGCGCACCGCGCTGGCGCGCAGCGACGGCGTGATCATGTGCGGCGGCCTCGGCCCGACCCAGGACGACATCACCCGTGATGCCATCGCCGAGGTGATGAACGTGCCGCTCCGGCGCGACCAGGCGGTCGTCGACCGCATCGCCTCGTTCTTCGAGGCCCGCGGCCGCACCATGACGGCCAACAACGCGCGCCAGGCCGACGTCCCGCAGGGCGCCACCCTCATCCCCCAGACCGTCGGCACCGCCCCCGGGCTGATCTGCCCCGTCGGCAACAAGGTGGTCTACGCCGTCCCCGGTGTCCCCTACGAGATGACCGAGATGTTCGAGCGCGCCATCCTCCCCGACCTGCGCGCCCGCATGGCCGCCGCCGGCGAGGAGGCCGTCATCGCCAGCCGGGTGCTGCGCACGTGGGGGGCCAGCGAATCCGGCCTCGCCGAGTCGTTGCAGGACCGGATCGACGCGCTCGACGCGACCGGTGACGTCACCCTCGCGTTCCTCGCCTCGGGCATCGAGGGCATCAAGGTGCGCGTCACGGCGCGGGCCCGCACGCTCAGCGACGTCACGGCGCTGCTCGACAAGGAGGAGGTCGAGGTCCGCCGCGCCATCACCGAGCGCATCGGCGACATCGTGTTCGGCGTCGACGACGAGACGATGGAGGTCGCCGTCGCCAACCGCCTCGTCGCCGCCGGCCTGACGTTCGGCGTGGCCGAGTCGCTCACCGGCGGCCTCATCGCCTCCCGCCTCGTCAACGTGCCCGGTGCGTCCACCTGGTTCCGCGGCGGCGTCGTCGCCTACGCCTCGGAGGTCAAGTTCGACGTCTTGGGTGTGCCGGTCGGCCCGGTCGTCACCGAGGCGGCGGCCGCCGCCATGGCCGAGGGCGCCCGCAAGGTCACCGGCGCCGACGTGGGTCTGGGGATCACGGGCGTGGCCGGGCCCGACGACCAGGAAGGCGTGGCGCCCGGGAACCTCTTCGTCGGGCTCGCGCTGCCCGACCGGCCGGTCGAGGCCCGTCAACTGCGCGTGCCGGGCGACCGCGCACGCGTGCGCCAGTACGGGGCGATCTCCGCCCTGGACCTGCTGCGACGCGCGCTCGACGCCCCTCCTACCTGACCCGCAGCCCCCGGGGGGCGCGCTCACAGGAGGCCCACAGGCGGGTCACACTGGATCGGGAGACGGGGGCGCGAGCGTGGTTTGGCAGGGAGGTATGACCAAGTGAAGATCGACAACGGACCCCGGGTCCTGGTGGTTGACGACGAGCCCTCGATCGTCGATGCGGTGGCCACGTCCTTGCGGTACGAGGGCTTCACGGTCGACGAGGCGATGACCGGGCGCAAGGCCCTGGCCCAGGCGCAAGAGGACCCTCCGGACCTCGTGATCCTCGACGTGATGCTGCCCGACCTCGACGGCCTCGAGGTGACGCGGCGCCTGCGTGCCGACGGCGTGCGCGTGCCGATCCTCTTCTTGACCGCCCGCGACACCCTCTCGGACAAGTTGGCGGGGCTGACCGTCGGCGGCGACGACTACGTGACCAAGCCGTTCGCTCTGGCCGAGGTCATCGCGCGGGTGCACGCCATTCTCCGCCGGACCGGGTACGAGCCCGAGGACGACGGCGTGCTGCGCTTCTCGGACCTCGAGCTCGATGAGAACGCCCACGAGGTCCGCCGCGACGGCCACGCCATCAATCTCACGGCGACCGAGTTCAACCTGCTGCGCTATTTCATGCTCAACCCCCGCCACGTGCTGTCCAAGGCGCAGATCCTCGACCACGTGTGGCACTACGACTTCGGCGGC
The DNA here is from genome assembly GCA_963783995.1 of uncultured Acidimicrobiaceae bacterium. GTDB lineage: Bacteria > Actinomycetota > Acidimicrobiia > Acidimicrobiales > RAAP-2 > Bog-473. The sequence goes on along the minus strand of CAWAPU010000002.1, from coordinate 243,846 downwards.
GACGGCAACGTGGTGGAGACGTACGTGAGCTACCTGCGCAAGAAGCTCGAGAAGTTCGGCCCACCGCTCATCCACACCATCCGGCTCGTCGGCTACACGTTGCGTGAACCGGAGTCGGCGCACGGGGCGGCCTAGGTGTCACTCCGGCTGCGCCTGCTCGTCGCGGTCGGGCTGATCTCCATCGCGGCCCTCGTCGTGGCGGACTTCGCCACGTACTCGGCACTGCGCACCTCGCTCTACAACCAGGTCGACCAGGAGTTGGCGCAGCACACGCGCCCGTTCGAGGTCGACGCCTCGACGGACGCGCCGAGTTGCTCGACGCCCCAGGTCGGCGCTCCGGGCGGCTCGAACCCCGTCGACGACGGGAACTCGGGAACCTCGGGCAACTCGGGACCGGGGCCCACCGGGGCCTTTCGGTCCGGCGGAGGGCCCAACGTCTTCGGCATCTACTTCAGCGCCGTCGTGACGCAGAGCGGGACCGTCGTCAACGGCTGGAAGTGCCCGGCCTACGTCGGCTCGCACTCCTACAGCCCTGACCTCCCGTCGCCGATCGGCGGCTTCTCCACGCAGTCGGACGGCACCCAGGTGGCGTACTTCACGGCCAGCTCCACGACGTCGGGCGGCCCTGCGTTCCGTGTCCGCGCCGTGAAGTTCCCGGGGGAGTCGGAGGTGCTCGTGCAGGCGCAACCGCTGACCGACCAGGACAGCACCCTGCACACCTTGTTCCTCACCGAGTTCGCGGTGACCGCCGGTGCCATCGTGCTCGCCCTGCTCGGCGGGTGGTGGCTCGTCCGCCTCGGCCTCCGTCCGCTCGAAGACGTCGAGGCCACCGCCGACTCCATCGCGGCGGGGAACCTGAACCAGCGCGTGCCCGGCGCCGGCGAGCCGACCGAGGTCGGGCGGCTGGCACGGGCCCTCAACGTGATGCTCGAGCGCATCCAATCGGCCTTCGACGCCCGGGTCCGATCCGAGGCGCGCCTCAAGCAGAACGAGCAGCACCTGCGGCAGTTCGTGGCGGACGCGTCGCACGAGCTGCGGACGCCGATCGCCGCGGTCTCCGCCTACGCCGAGTTGTTCGAACGCGGGGCGGGCACCCGCCCCGAGGACCTGCCACGCATCGTGGCGGGCATCAGGACCGAGACGGCCCGCATGGACCGCCTCGTCAGCGATCTCCTCACCCTGGCCCGACTGGACGAAGGCTTGCCGGTCGACCGCGAACCGGTCGAGCTGGTCGGCCTGGTGTCCGAGGCCGTGCACACGGCGACCGCCGTCGGGCCCGAGTGGCCCGTGCAGTTCTGGGCGCCGCGCCCGATCGAGGTCACGGGCGACAAGGACCGGCTGCGCCAGGTCGTCGACAACCTGCTGGCGAACGTGCGCGCCCACACGCCGCCCGGCACCACGACCATGGTCCGCGTCGACGAGATCGGCGACCAGGCCGAGATCGAGGTGCGCGACACCGGCCCCGGCATGGCGGGCGACGAGGCGACACGGATCTTCGAGCGCTTCTACCGCGCCGACCCGGCTCGCACGCGGACGCGCGGCGGCAGCGGCCTCGGGCTCTCCATCGTGGCGGCCATCGTCGAGGCGCACGGAGGCACGGTGACGGCCAGCTCGGCGCCGGGCGAGGGCATGGCCGTGACCGTGCGCATCCCGACCAGCGTGGTCGCATCCGATCCGCCGCCCGACGACGCGCCAGCGGCCGACGTGTAGGCAGCGGACCGCCACGATTCACATCGAGTCCACAGCGGAGGTTCACGAGGACCCGAGACCCGTTGGGCAGCATGCAGGCATGACAGCCCTGGCCCAGACCGAGGCCGACGTGGATCCACGCCAGATCCCGGTGGACGTCGAGATCGTCGTGCCCGTGTTCAACGAGGCGCCGCAACTGACTGAGCGGATCACCGCCCTACGGACGTTCCTCGACGAGTCGTTCCCCTTCTCGGCGCTGGTCACGATCGTGGACAACGCCAGCACCGACGACACCATGCAGGTGGCGCGCGCGCTCTCGGCGAGTGTGCCGGGCGTGGCCGCCCTCCACCTGCCGCGCAAGGGTCGCGGGTACGCGCTGCGCGCGGCGTGGTCGACCAGCGTCGCCCCCGTCGTGGCGTACATGGACGTCGACCTCTCCACCTCGCTGCCGGCACTGCTGCCGCTCGTGGCCCCGCTCCTCTCCGGGCACCGTGACATCGCCATCGGGTCCCGTTTGGCCCAGGGCGCGCACGTCGTGCGCGGCCCGAAGCGCGAGCTCATCTCGCGCGCCTACAACCTGTTGCTCAAGGTGGCGCTGCGCGGCCACTTCAGCGACGCCCAGTGTGGCTTCAAGGCGCTGCGCCGTGAGGCCGCCGAACAATTGCTGCCGCTCGTCGAGGACAACCAGTGGTTCTTCGACACGGAGCTCCTCGTGACGGCGGAACGGCTCGGGCTGCGCATCGGGGAGGTCCCCGTCGACTGGGTCGACGACCCCGACTCACGCGTCCACATCGTCTCGACCGCACTCGATGACCTGCGCGGCGTCCGACGGCTCCTGTTCCACGGGCGCCGGATCGCCCATCGCGTCGACGCGGGCGACGTCCCGTCGGACCAGCTGCTGCGGTTCGCCGGCGTCGGGGTCGTCTCGACCCTCGGCTATCTCTTTCTCTTCCTCGCCTGGCGGCCGATGTTGGGCCCGCTCGGGGCGAACGCCGTCGCCATGGGGATCGCGACGCTCTTCAACACGGCCGTGCACCGCGAGCTGTCCCAGACGCGGGACGGACAGGCCCGCCGCGGTCGCATGATCGCCGTGGTGGCATCGCTCTATGCGATCAGCGTGGGATTGACCACGCTCGCGTTGCTCATCGCCGGCTGGATCGCTCCGGGTGCGTTGTTGTTCGAGCTCGTCGCGATCACCGTGGCCAACGCAGTCGCCGCCATCTTCCGCTTCACCGTGCTGCGGGCATGGGTCTTCCGCCCGCGTGCGCTCACGACGACGCAGACCCCGCTGGAGGCGTCCCGATGACGGAACTGACCCCGCCCCCCGACGCGCCGATCGCGCTGCTCGAGCCGCCGGCCGCACCGGCTCCGGACCGCCCCGAGGACACCGAGGCGAATGCCGCGTCCGGCCCCACCTGGCCGCCGGGCCCCCGCCCGGGGCGGGTGGCGCGCTTCTTCCGGGGCAAGGAGAGCGATCCGGTCTGGGTGCGTCCCGCCCTCCTGGCGCTCCTCGCCGGCGCCGCGCTCCTCTACCTGTGGGACCTCGGTGCGAACGGCTGGGCCAACTCCTTCTACTCGGCGGCGGTTCAGGCGGGCACGAAGAGCTGGAAGGCCTTCTTCTTCGGTTCCTCGGACTCGTCGAACTTCATCACCGTCGACAAGCCGCCGGCGTTCCTGTGGCCGATGGAGATATCGGCCCGCATCTTCGGGCTGAACTCGTGGAGCCTGCTGGTTCCCCAGGCGCTCGAGGGCGTCGCCACCGTCGGCCTCGTCTACCTCTCGGTCCGGCGCTGGTTCAGCGCGCAGGCGGCGCTCCTCGGCGGCGCGGTCGTGGCGTTGACCCCCGTCGCCGCCATGATGTTCCGCTACAACAACCCCGACGCGCTGCTGGCGCTGCTGCTCACCGCGGCCACCTACGCCACCATGCGCGGCCTCGAGAAGGCCCAGACGAAGTGGCTCGTCTTCGCGGGTGCGCTCATCGGCTTCGGCTTCATCACCAAGATGATGCAGGCCTTCCTCATCGTGCCGGTGATCGCCGTGGTGTACCTCTTTGCCGCCCCGACCGGCTGGTGGCGCCGCGTGTGGCAGGTCGTGCTCATGGGCCTCTCGGTCGTCGTGGCCGCAGGGTGGTGGGTCGCCATCGTGGCGCTCACGCCCGCCGCCGACCGTCCCTACGTCGGCGGCTCGTCGGACAACAGCATCCTCAACCTGATCTTCGGTTACAACGGCTTCGGCCGGCTCAGCGGTAACGAGACGGGCAGCGTCGGTGGCGGCAACGTCGGCGGTGCGATGTGGGGGCCGACCGGGTGGACGAGGCTCTTCAACGACACGTTCGGCAACATGATGTCGTGGCTGTTGCCCGGCGCATTGGTGATGGGCGCCGTGCTGCTCCTCCTCACCATCCGGGCGCGGCGGACCGACCGCGAACGCGCCGCGCTCCTGCTGTGGGGCGGCTCCCTCGTTGCCATCGGCCTGACGATCAGCCTGGCGCAAGGAATCATCCACCCCTACTACACCGTCGCCCTGGCGGCGCCGCTCGGCGGCCTTGTCGGGATCGCCACCATGGGCCTGTGGGAGCGCCGGGCGACGTGGGCGGGCCGCATCGGCTTGGCCGCCGGGCTCGCGGTGACGGTCTTTTGGAGCGCGGTCCTCCTGGGCCGCACCTCGAACTGGTTCCCCGCACTGCGTCCCTTCGTCATCGCGGCCGGCGCCCTCGGCGTCGTGGCCATCCTGGCGCTGCCCCTCCTGCGCAGGCTCCCCGGCGTGGCCGTTGCCCTCGTGGCCGTGCTCGGCTTCGGCGCCGCGCTGGCCGCACCGCTGTTCTCGACGGTCGCGACGGCGGCGACGCCGCACAACGGCGCGATCCCGTCGGTGACGCCGACGCCCGCGGGCGGACAGGGCGGTCCGGGTGGTGGTGGTCCCGGCGGGGGCTTCGGGGGTGGCTTCCCTGGTCGAGGGACGCATCGGGCCTTCGGTGGTTTCCCCGGCGGCGGCACCGGTGGAGGCACGTGCTGACCTTCCGGCGGCGCCGGTGGTTTCCCCGGCGGCGGCACCAACTCGGGTACCGGCAACGGCTCGACCGAGGACCAATCCCTTCCCCGGCGGCGTCGCCGGTGGCGCACCATCGTTCGGCAACGGCTCGTCTCGCCCCAGCTTCGGCGGTGGAGGCGGTGCGGGCGTTGCGCGGCGGCGGCTTCCTGAACTCGAGCCAGTCGAACCCGGCGCTCACCAAGCTGCTGCAGTCGGACGCGAGCCGCTACACCTGGGTCGCCGCCACGGTGAACTCGAACAACGCCGCCGGCTACCAGCTGGCGAGCGACGACCCGATCATGGCGATCGGCGGCTTCAACGGGACGGACCCGGCACCCACATTGGCGGAGTTCGAGAAGTACGTCAGCGAGGGCAAGATCCACTACTTCATCGCCAGCGGTGGCGCCGGCCTCGGCGGGGGATTCGGAGCCTTCGGCGGCGGTGCCGCCGGCGGGTCGTCCGACGACGCCTCGAAGATCACGTCATGGGTCGAGTCGAACTTCAAGTCCGAGGACGTCGGCGGCGTGACGATCTACAACCTGAACTCGGGCGAATCCTGAGCGGACCTCCCGAGCGAGACGTCTGAACCTACGTCACGGTTGTATACGAAACGCCTTCATTGTTCGGGTCAAGATTCAAGCCCAGGGACGAAATGTGAGGAGACAGTGGAGTCTCGGGCTCATAACCCCGCATCACTTGTCCATGGCGTGGACCAGACTCGGCCGGAATGGCACATCACACCTGCATGAGGATCGCACGACGAGCGAAGTGTCGCCATCGTAGATAACCAGCAGAAATAGCTGAGACCCTCCTCGAGGCTCGCCTTATTGAGAATTGGATCGGCGAATCGCGTCAATCAGGCGCCAAACACTGCTGCTTGGATTTTCCCCTGGCGGTGAACCGGCATTCCGATGGTGTACGTCGAGATCCATTGCGCGGTGGACGGCATCTTCATGCCGCTCAAACAGGGCGTTCAATGCCTCGATACTCAAGACCTTGCCGCATTGCAATTGAGCCCGGGATTTCTGCTGCGCAATCTGCCGGTCTATCCAGGCCCGCTGGTCCTCAAAGTGAAGAAGGAACCAGAGTTCAAGACAAGGATTCGATACAGCGACGGATATCTCATGGCGCCTGGCCAGGTCGAACGCTCTAGGCAGCTCAAGATGCTCGTCGACGTCGAACACACACCAAATCTCGTCGTAGCTACGGCCCCGACCGCGTCTCTCGTCCCTCTTCTCCTCACGTTGCTTTTCAACCGCTCTTGTCACAATCGAGATCGGCGTACCCCTGAATGGATCGATGGTGACGAGAATGTCCTGCCGAAAGCGCCTCGACCAGTCCACGATGTAGCGCTCTTCGGTTCGCAAGCCCTCCACGAACACATGCAGATGAACCCGTTGTGCTCGTTTCGTGGCGCTTCTAATTGGCCGACCCCCGACATTCGTTGGCTTCATTCCGGGTGGTTGGCCGTTATCAACTTCGCAGCGGCCGAAAACTCTTGATCCGAGAGGATTGGTACTGCGCCATATCGACCGGTCAGGTATCGCCGCCCGACCGCCTCATCCTTTCGCGGATCCAGGTCAGTCAGCGGATAGACGCGGGTTGTTCCATCACCGCTCTTCTCTGTAAACCAGATCTGGTCACGCCCGAGATGACGGGTACCAGACTCACCAAGCAGGGTCGCATCATGGGAGTTGAAAATGAGCTGAGCTCGACGAGGGTTGGTTGTCGGATCTTGGAAGAGCCGAACCAGCTGCTGCACCAAGGATGGGTGAAGACTTGCGTCTAGTTCGTCTGCCAAGAAGACACAGCCGCGGCCAAGAGCATCGATCACTGCTCCGATCAGACCAAACCATACGAGAGTGCCCAGCGACTCATTATCTGCATCCAGGTCGACACTTTCAGTTCCGGTGCTGTGAACTAACCGAACACCGAATTGGTCGAAAGCCGGGCCATCTTCCAGTGCATCCGTATCACCTTCCTCGCCTATGAGGATGCGCACCGCCCGCTGCAGACGCTCGCGGATTACAGGATCTGGTTCGTGTCTTTTTGCACCGGTTACACCAAGGTCTGCCGCACGTAGAAGCGAAAGGACGAGGTCACCCTTATCCGGGTCATCAAGCATCTGTGTTGTGAGTGCTTGACGGTACGGTCGAGTCTTTGCTTCGGCGAGCAGAAGATTACGACTGAACCAGCCGTATAACGGCAGCAACGTTGGATGGTTCGCTGAGGCTGCAGTCGAAAGGAAGAGGGCATTCGGCCGCAAGAGTTCAGTGATAGCTCGGCCCTTTGATCGGTCTGATCCACCTATCTCAACTTTCATTCCATGTCTACGGAACAGAAGGGCTGCCCGGCCACGGGGAAATCGATACGCCCATTCTTCGGAGAACTCCCGATCGTCGCAGGTAAATCCGTACAGGTATCTAACCCCATTGAGAATGAGATCGATTTCGAAGGAGGACGGGCTCTTCCGTGCCGTCGGATCCAAAGCGAATGGGTGCCTCTGCACTCCGCCTATGGGGCTCGCGCGAAAGGAGTGGAGAACGAGACTGCGCATGTCGTCCATCACCCGGAGAAGGTTGCTTTTGCCTGAGGCGTTGGCACCGAACGCGCCGGCAGCAGGAAGCACGTTCATCGGCTGGCCACCCTCTCGCCACTGAACCGACCTGACCACGTCTTTGTCAGCCATCGCAGTCGCAACCAACGAAACGCCGGCCTCCTCCCTGAAGGAACGGACGTTCTCTGCCCTGAAGGCCAGCAGGACACAAGGCTTAAGATCGGTCTCTAGGGGACTCACAATCAATATATTACGGAAAACCCACAAAATATTCCATTAGTTCGCCGATGCTGCTAGTCTCAGTTAGGATAAGTAGCGGGGCAGGCACGTTGTTTGAGCAACGTATACGAACACTTGTTCGCTAAATTGAGCATCGACAAATGACCGACATCTACATTTCTGCCGACATCGAAGCTGACGGTCCCATACCGGGTCAGTACTCAATGCTGGCCTTCGGGCTCTGTGTGGCAAGCACGTTCGATGGCCAGTCCTTCGAGCCACGCGACCCGACGGCGAACACCTTTTACCGGGAGCTCAAACCCGCGTTCAATCAGGTCGATCGAGCGGCATTGTCGGTGTCAGGTCTCGATCGGGACAATCTCATTCGTGATGGAGTCGAATCCAAGCACGCAATGGTCGATGCCGCCGATTGGGTCGCCAGGCAAGCAGGGCCAGATCGTCCAGTTCTGGTCGGATACCCATTGGTCTTCGACTGGATGTTCCTCCACTGGTACTTCATCCGCTACTGCGAAACTTCGCCATTTGGATTCTCGAGCGGCTTGGACATGAAGTCCATGTATCAGGCAAAGGCCATCGTCACCATCGACAGTGCGGGCAGAGCTGACCTCCCGCCAGAGCTCGCTTCCGAGAAGGAACACACTCACAATGCCCTGGACGACGCCATCGAACAGGCCGAAATTTTCAATCGGCTATTCACCTGGAAGGAGGCGGCATGCGGCTGACGGACAAACAACTAGAGGCTTACGTCTCTGACAAGCTCGCGCTCCCCGGCGAAAAGAGAAACGAGTTTCGCCAACAGGTCAATCGCCTTCTGGACACTTTGCAGAGTGTTCTAGATACCGACGGCTCCTACAAGATCAGGCGTTTCCGCAAGGCGGGATCGCTTGAAAAGGGGACCACCAATAGAGCTCGCGCTGGCAAACCCGTCGACGCCGATGTTGGTGTGTATTTCGAGGTCGGGGACACAAATCACTTCGACATGGTCACACTCCAGCAGTTGATTAAGAATCTCCTGACCGCGGCCTACCCGCAGAAGAACGCGGACGACTTCGACGACACTGGTGCGCGGACGTTTGGCGTCGTATTCAAGGGGACGGGCCTCGAAGTGGACCTTGTTCCGATCGTCTCCCTTGATGACGACGATAGCTACGGCTTGCAGTATTCCCGGTCCGGGGACTGCGTTAAGACAAGCGTGAAGGTCCAGATCGACCACTACCGAGCTCACGCCAAAGAGGACCCACTTCTAGCCTCTCTCCTTCGGATGGCCAAACGTTGGTGTTACTGGCAAGAGCTGGATGGCATCCGGTCGTTCCACCTCGAGCTCCTCCTGAGCTACTTGGTTGATCAATACGGTCCGGCTCCCTCACTTGAGGAAGGCCTCAGACGACTATTCCTCTTCATTACGCGGGATCTTAAGGGTGGAGTGGAATTCGGTGTTGGTAGCGCCTCGTCGTTCTCCGACCCGATCGTGATCCTCGACCCAGCCAATGCTTCGAACAATGTCGCGTCTCGCATCGAAGCGGATGAGCTCGAATTATTTGTGAAGGCTGCTCGAACGGCCTGGGAGACCATCACTCTCGCACAAGGTCTCGAGTTCGAGGGCGAGACGATCTCCCTCTGGAAGGAACTCTTCGGTGACAACTTCTCAATTGACTAAGGCGCAATGAGCAACACATTCACCGACACGTATAACCGCCAGGACATTCGCCGCGTTCACGCATCTTTCTCAGCTGACTACAAGATCGTGGCTGAGTGGACCGAACTACACAGCGCTGGGTTCATCGTTCAGACCATCGAGCAGATCCAGGCGCTAGCAGAGGCTGAGTATCTCCAGGAAATCCATCTGCAGCTCAAATCACGCGCCGGTGCAATCCGTGAGGCCTCCGTATATCGCGTATCTACGAATGCCTCCTCATGGTCTAAGGATCGACCAGGTGACCTCTACTGGGACTCATTCGACGGAGACAGTTTGGTCTTGATCGTGTACTTCAGCCAGAAGTGGTACGAACTGACCGGCAAGCAGCGGGAGGACTTCGCCAAAGTTCATATGTCGAGTTGGACGACGTCCGACTTCGATGGAACGTATGGCTCGTTAACGCAGAATATTGACAGGCACTATTCCAGTCGAGCGTATGGGCTCGAACGGACGAGGTACTCGAAATGACAGACGACCGAGAAACCGCGTTCGAGCTACGTCGCGAGCTCCCAGATGATGACCTCCTCGAGCGATCCCGACGTCTCGTTGGCTTTGAGCGACGGTTCGGGCGATTGAGTGGCCAGATGCGTCTGCTCGCCGACCAACAGGGCATTGAGAAGTGGGCTCACCGACATCACGGCGGCAACGAGCAGCTTTCGGCTGCACTCTCCGACCGATACCCCCTCATCATCTTTCACGGCGACGTCGGCACAGGGAAGACAATCACTGCTGAATGCGCCGCCGATGCTCTGGCCCGTCAGCTGGACACCGATGGGTTTCTCCTGAAGCTATCGACTCGCGTTCGCGGTATCGGTCACGTTGGCGAGATGAGCACTCTCATCGGAGATGCCTTCGATGAAGCCATCACAATGGCGGGACGGCATCGATTCGTCGCGATGATCATTGACGAGGGGGATGCGCTGGCATTCCACCGTGGTGCTGAGCGGGCTCACCATGAGGACAAAGTCGGGGTTAATACCCTGATCCAGAAGATCGACGACGCTCGTCAGCTTGACGGCAGACTTCTCGTCATACTCTGCACCAACCGTTTCGGGGCAATCGACCCGGCCATTCTGCGACGGGCCGCCCTCATTGACGAGTTCACCCGTCCTGACGCACTCGAGCGCGCCGAACTATTCAAGATGGCCCTATCGGGAGTGCCTGTATCTGGGGACAGTCTCGAGAAGCTAGTGCTCGAGACCGGTGGAAACGAGAACAGACCCGCCTTCACATTCTCCGATATTCAGACCAAATTGCTCCCGGCAGCGATCGCTAGGGCTTACCCCGATCGAGGCCTTACCGCCGACGATCTTTTAGGCGCGGTCGTCGAGACAGAACCATCTCCTGTCATGCAAGACGCCACTGATTAGTGCTCGGCCTCAAGGTCCACATCGCTGGCAGCGCTGCAGTCGCTTGTGATCGCGACTCCCTGAAAGCAGCTCACGCGTTAGTGGCGGCCCTTACGGACGGCATCATTTCGGCGGGTGGGGGAATGGTGCTCGGAGTCGGGGGAGAGCCTTATGGGGAGGTTGGAGAGCCGTGCATCTTCGACTGGACATGCCTTGAAAGGATTGCTGCCCAGCCCGACCCCGCACCGAACTGGTTCTCTTTGCGTCCCGAGAGGTTCGTCGCTGTCTCGACCCAATCAGGACTCGACGATATTCCGGGCAATCGTCGCGAACTGTGGGAACGAATTCAAAGTCGATCAGACTGCGAAATCAAAATAGCGCCGCCTGGTTGGCGAATGGCCGGGATTATTCGTGAGCGGCAGGTTCAACACGGCGACATCCTCGTCGTCCTTGGTGGTGGCGCCGGCGTGGAGCATCTCGCTCAGTCTTACGCTGCAGACGGCAAGCCAGTTATTCCGATCGCTGCGGACATTGGAGCGAATCGCCAAGACGGGAGTGGAGGCAGCCGCTTCTTGCACGGCAAAGCGCTCTCCGATCCTGACTCCTTCTTCCGCATATCGTCGGGAACCGGAAGTTCCGCGGGTCGTCTGTCATCATTGAAACTCGATCCACTCTCCGATACGAGTGCCACTGCTGCTGACTTGATACGCCTTTTGGGGGATCTCCAACACCCGAAAGCGTTCTACGTACGTCTCCTTGATGACTCAGACTCGGAGCTTGGTGACGTCGAAGATTTCTTTCGGTCCGTAGTCGATCCAGTGGTCCAAGGCAGAGGTTTCGCACCAGACGAAATGGGGACTCGAACCCCGACTACGGCGTTTATGAATCTGGACATTTTTAAGTCGATCCATTATGCGAGCGTGGTGATCGTGGATCTAACTGGTCTACGTGTGAATTGCTTCATGGAACTTGGGTATGCCCTTGCTCGCAGGAGAAGGGTGATCATCTGTGCCAAGACGGGGTCTCGACTTCCCTTCGACTCCGACAAGCTGCCTACTCATTTTTGGAACGACCCAAGCATTGTGGATCATGACCGAATCGCAAAGTTTGGAAAATGGTTCGACCGATACATCGAACTCCCACCCCTGGTTGACTAGCGACCCACGTCTGGAAGGCTCTTTGCGAATCCCTTGGGATCAATCGCCACAGGCCCGCGTCGTGAGATGCATCTACGCTCCCGAATAGCTGAAATGCCGACGAACTGTCCATCCTTTTGTCCATCCATTCCCTCGGAATGGATGGACATTCGGCTCATTCCCTAGACAAGTTAAGTCTTCTGAACAGGGACTATAGACTTCAGAACTACTTGATGGACGTGCCGGACCACCCTCTCAAGGCGGTGGCTCGCACCCACACCGCTGAGTCGCAGAGCCTGTCGGGCACCGAGTAGCGCGCCCCGTGGAAACTGACGGTCCCCGACCAGCTCACAGTGCGCGACTCGCCAAAGGCCGCGCTGAAGGGCGCGTCGGGGATGGCATGCAGATGCGGCCGTTCCTCGGCGAGCGCCTCGAGGGGCGGGCGCCGGGTCACCGCGTGGGCCCGGGCGTTGAGTTCGGCCGCCACATTTGCGCACGCCGCCTCGAGCTCGGCGAAGGAGCGGTACTCGGGAAGCAGGTTGTACTCGGTCGGGACCAGGTCGGCCTTGGCCACCTTGACGCTCGACTCCGAACCGCCTTTGGACTCGGGATCGAACGGCACACAGGTGACAAGGCTCAGCGTGTAATAGCGCGAGACGTCGACGGCGGTGCGGTTCCTGACGGCGATCCCCGCGATGTGGCGATCGGTCACCGTCTTCTCGTTGTCGGTCAGCACGTACGTGGGCGCACCGCCGATCAGACGAAAGGTCGTGTCCAATGCCGCGATGACCGAGGCGAGCGACCTGTCGCTGAGCGCAAGGATCACCCGGAAGCGGCTCCAGGCCAACCAGGCGCAGAACAAGATCGCCGCCGCTCCTTCAATGATCGGTCCCGCCCCGAAGTCGTATTGGAGCCAGGCCCCGGGCTCGGTGATCCAGGGCTTGTAGACGCGGTGGTGCGCATGCTCGTAGTCGGCCTTCATGGCGGCGACTACCCGCCGGGTCGTGCGTTCCGAGCCCGCATAACCCATGGCCACCAACTTGGCGTGGACCGCGTCGGCGCGGACCCGGCCGCTCGAGCGCTCGATCCACTCGGTGATCTTGTCCGCTAAGGCCTCGGCCACCTTGGAGCGCACCGTGGGTTCGTCGCACAGCTCCGAACCCAGCGCCCGGGCCGCCACGGCCCTGGCCACGGTCTTGTGGTCCACGCCGACCAGTTGGCCGGCTGCTCGATAGGACGTGGTGAGGTCAAAGGCCTCGAGTACTTCCTATCCTTCTCCTTGGGCAACATGTTGTGGTTCCTCCTTGGCTCGATGGGGTGTGGTGCCAAGCGCCCATCGATGCCAGGGGGAACCCAAAAGTGGTGGATCCCACTGGGGAGATCCCGTGTCCGTCCGTGGGGAGAAGTGGTGGTCATCCGCGGGGACTTTCCTGTCCGTCCGCGGGGAGATTCAGTGGCCGTCTATGGGGAGTTTCGCGTGGCCGCCGTCACCGCTGCGCCATGTTGGTCCGGTGGGCGTCGCCAGAGGCGTCCCGCTGACACTCGGTGCTTGCCAAGTCGAACTCGATGCTTCAGACATGCAAATACTTTAGTTTTAGTTTAGGACGCGCTGAAAAATGACTTGAAATTCGCTGAGCGTCTGTTCATACTGCTCCTACCTTTGAAGACAAGGGCAATCGGGAGAGTAAAGGCGGATAGGTGTAGGAGTAAGTCGCTAGGTACTTCGCGGCGGCGTGTTGCGGTGCTCGAGCGGGAAATCGATCATTTGAATTGGACGTCACGCGTGTCCATTCGAGGCACGTTCGATCGGTTCGCGCTGGATGCGTTTCAACAATGCAGAGATTGATGACGTGGCGCGTTAGCGGGGTGACGACATGCGCGGGGGAGTTGCGGAATGCAGGTCGAAATGGTTGTAGGGGAAGGTTCGACGCGGGCGTGTCGTTTCCTTAGCCGTGGCTACGGAGAGTGCCGTGGCAACATGGCACGCGTCGTAGCTCTCGGGATTGTCATCGCAATGAGTGCGGAGGTGCGATCGTGTTGAAACGTTGCAGGTACTCTGCCTCGTGGGGTCGCTGCTGGTCGAAAGCCCTCGGCGTTGTTGTCCTGCTGTGTGCAATATTTTGTGCGTCGGCAGTGACTGCGACCCCATCGGGCGCGCAAAACAGTCCCCCGACCGTGACTGCCATCAGCCCGCCGGACGGATCGACCGCTGGTGGAACCACGGTCACGATCACCGGAACAAACTTCGATCCCACCGCGAACAGTCGCCTTCGGGTCGACCGCAGGGACCAATGTCGACGTGATTTCGTCGACTTCGATCACGGTCACATCCCCCAAAGAGAGCGCGAAAACGGTGGACATCACCGTTACCACCACCTCGGGCGGCACCTCGTCAACCACGACGCTCGACGAGTTCACGTTCTCTGCCATCTCCATCACCAGTATCAGCCCTGACGACGGAGACCCCAGCGGTGGCTACCCCGTCGCCATCGCAGGGAGCTTCACCAGTGCGACACCCACCGTGGACTTCGGCTCGACGGCGGCCACCATCACGTCGCACACGACCACGCTGATCGAGGTCGTTGCCCCACTTGGATTCGAGTCAGAGCTCGTCGAAGTCAAAGACGGACTGAGCGGGCACTCACCGACCACTCCGGCGTCGTTCTACAGCTTCGACTACGGCCCGACCGTTACCGGCCTGAGCCCGAATTCCGGCCCGGCAACGGGCGGAACAGAGGTAACGGTCACGGGCATCAATTTCAACACAGCGGGAATGTTGGTCGACTTCGGAAGATCGGCCGGCACAAGCGTAGATGTGAGCTCGACAACCTCACTCACGGTGACGTCTCCGCCGGGCGCAGACTCGGAGGACGTCACGGTGATCTCAGACGGTGGGACATCGCCGACTTCCAGCGCGGATCTCTTTGCTTACTCAGCCCCAACCGTGAGCGCAGTGTCGCCAAACAATGGCCTGGCTAGTGGCGGGACGCTCGTGACTATCACCGGGACCGGGTTTACCGCCGGGGCGATGGTTGACTTCGGCGGTAGCCCGGCAACGGTGGAATCCATCACGGCGACAACGATCACGGTCTCATCGCCGGCTGATGCTCCCGGCACCGTCGACGTGACGGTCTCGACAGCGCTGGGCACATCCACAACATCGAATGCCGATGATTTCACTTACGGTCTCGTGCCTACAGTGACCGGGATCACGCCTCCGGATGGCTCCACGGCAGGTGGGACCACCGTCACGATCAACGGTTCGAGCTTCACCCCAGGAGCAACGGTCGAATTCGGCACGACTGCGGGGACCGTCACCCAAGTCACTCCATCCCAGATCACGGTGACGTCACCCAAGGTCAGCGCCAAGACCGTCGACGTCACGGTCACCACTCCCGATGGGACTTCGGCCACTTCGAGCGCCGACGAGTTCACGTTCTCCGCGATCGCGATCCACCAGTATCAGCCCCGACTATGGGCCGGCTGGTGGTGGCAACACGGTCGCCATCGCTGGCACCTTTACGTCTGCCGCCCCACGGTCGACTTCGGGTCCAAGGCGGCGACCGTTTCATCGCACACCACCACCCTGATCGAGGCGGTAGCCCCAAGCGGGACGGGTCCTCAGCTGGTCGAGGTAAAGGACGGCCTGAGCGGACACTCACCAACCAGCCCGACGTCGTTTTTCGACTATGACTACGGGCCGACCGTCACGGAAGTCAGTCCGGACTCTGGCGGCACCGATGGTGGGGGAGTCGTCACGGTGTCGGGCGGCAACTTCGTCGCCGGCAGCACGACGGTCGTTTTCGGAACCTCAGCCGGCACCAACGTGACCGTGAGTTCGCCTACCTCGCTCACGGTCACATCCCCAGCGCAAAGTGCGGGCTTGGTCGACATCGTTGTGACGACGCCTGGTGGCTCGTCACCCACGAGCGTCGCTGACGAATACCAGTACTACGCCACCCCCCAAGTCATCAGCGTCTCGCCGGACCTCGGACCGTCCACCGGGGGGACCAGCACGATAATCTCGGGCAGCGGCTTCGCCAGCGGCGCCACAGTGGACTTTGGCACGGGCAACCCGGCGACTCAGGTCGTGGTCGTCAACTCGGGCGAGATCACGGTTGATGCCCCACCGGGCTCGGGCACCGTCGACGTCACGGTCACGACCTCAGCCGGTACCTCGGCGACGACGGACGCCGATCAGTTCACCTACGCCCCCCCGCCCACGGTGACCTCAGTGTCGCCCAACGAGGGGTCGACGACAGGGGACCTGCGGATCGCAGTCGGTGGCACCAACTTCGACGCGCTCACGTCCACCGTCGCTTTCGGTTCGACCCCCGGGACCGTCGTCGTGGTGTACTCCTCGAGCTTGCTTACGGTCACCACCCCGGCGCAGAGCGCGGGCACGGTCGACGTCACGGTGACCACGGCCGGTGGTGGCACGTCTACGATCAGCGGAGCGGACCAATTTCACCTATCAAGCGGCCCCAACGCCACCGACAGTCACCTCGGTCTCACCGAGTAGCGGACCCACGTCCGGGGTGGGCACGCCCACCACGATCTCCGGGAGCAACTTCGCCAGCGGAGCCACCGTGGACTTCGGCGCGGGGAATCCGGCCACCCAGATCGTGGTCGTCAATGCGGGGCGAGATTACCGCCGATGCCCCACCGGGCTCGGGCATCGTCGACATCACGGTCACGACATCAGCCGGCACCTCGGCGGCGACGGATTCCGATCAGTTCACTGACGCTGTCCTTGCCCACGGTGACCTCGGTGTCTCCCAGCGTGGGGCCGACGACCGGGGGCCAGCAGGTCAATATCGGTGGGACCAACTTCGATGCCACGTCCACGGTCGCTTTCGATTCGACGCCTGGGACCAGCGTCTCGGTCAACTCCCCGACCTCGATCACCGTCACCTCCCCAGCACAGGGCGCGGGCACGGTGGACGTCACGGTGAGCACCGACGGTGGCACTTCGGCGACGAGCGCAGCGGACCACTACACCTATCAGCGTTCGGCTCCGTCGCGACCAACGGTCACGTCGGTCTCGCCCAACACCGGTCCGACGGGCGGGGGTACGCCCACCACCATCACAGGAACCAACTTCTCCAGCGGCGCCACCGTGGACTTTGGCACAGGCAACCCGGCGGCCCAGGTCGTGGTCGTCAACTCGGGCGAGATCACGGCTGAAGCCCCACCGGGCTCGGGCACCGTCGACGTCACGGTCACGACCTCAGCCGGCACCTCGGCGACGACTGACGCCGATCAGTTCAACTACGCCCCGCTGCCCACCGTGTCCTCGGTGTCCCCCAGCGCCGGGCCGACGACCGGGGGTACGCCCGCCACCATTTCGGGAGCCAACTTCGAGGCTGGCGCCACCGTCCACTTCGGCACGAGCTTGGCGAGCGACGTCACCGTCGTCAACTCCACCGAGATCACAGCGGTAGCGCCCGCAGGCACCGGCGTCGTGGACGTGACCGTGTCGGTTTCAGGCGCAACGTCCCCGACCAACCTGAACGACGAGTTCTCCTACGGAGCGCCGACGATCAATGCAGTATCGCCCAACAACGGAGCATCAAGCGGAGACACACTGGTCGACGTTACCGGCAGCGGATTCGTGCCCGGAGACGTCGTCTATTTCGGGACCACTTCCGGTACTGCAGTGAACGTTCTTTCTCCGACCCACCTTCAAGTCCGCTCACCGGCCTTTACGTCGGGTTCGATGCCAGCGTTGAGGTAACGATCACCGACGACGGCGAGACCTCGTCAACCACGCCATCTGATCAGTTCACATACGACTTCGCACCGACCGTAACGGCTATCAGCCCGTCATCGGGGCCTTGGGGGGCGGCACCGCCGTGACGATCTCTGGCTCCGGGTTCACTCCAACCTCAAGGTGTACTTCGGTACGTACGAGTCGTTCCAGGTCACCTATCAGTCTTCGACCACACTGATCGTGGCCCACACCCGAAAGCGCAGCGGGTTCTGGCAGCAACGCCGAGGTGACTGTCCAGGTGTCGACGTTCTACGGCTCGGCCTCCGCACCCACCGACTACGAGTATCTGGAGGCACTGAACTCGCCGGCATGCCAGAACGTCCCCAACCCTGCGTGTACCTACAGCCCGTCGCAGGGCTACGTCATCACCGGGAGCCAGGGGAGGGGTATTCAATTTCGGCACCAGCCAGTTCGAGGGCGCGTGGGGCGAGGATAAGGGTTCCGGATCCGGGATTATCTCTGGCATAGCGACTGACAGCGCAACGGGAGGGTATTGGCAGGGATTCGAACCTCGATGGCGGCGTCTACACAAATCGAACGGGGGAAGCACACCCTTCTACGGCTCGATTCCCGGACTAGGCATAAATCCCTACGGTTTGAACGTTTCACCGTACCTTGCAGCCCCCATCGTGGCATCGTCGCTATCCGCCAGCGGAAACGGCTACTGGTTATTCGGCGCCGACGGGGGAGTCTTTCCTTTCGGGGGCGCTAGTGGTGTGTGCGCCGGGACGTGCAACGCGAACCAACGATGGCCAGGGCGACACCTTTGGTAGGCATGGCGGTGACCCCCGATGGTGGCGGCTATTGGCTGACGACCAGCACCGGCAACGTCTACGCATTCGGTGACGCCATGTACCACGGCGGTGCGGGAAGTCTGGGCATCAGCAACATCGTCGGGCTGGCCGCTGCACCCGACGGGGGGTACTGGCTGGTTGGTGCTGACGGAGGCATCTTCACCTACGGGCCAACGGTCAATGGTGTCGTACAAACACCGTTCCTGGGTTCGCTCGGCGCTAATGAATCCGTAGGATTTCCCCGTCTCGGGGATCCTGGCGACGCCTGATGATCAGGGTTATTGGCTGGTGGCGCAAGACGGCAGCATCTTCAGCTTCGGTGACGCGCAGTATGAGGGTTCCGCACAGCCCTACGGCCTGGGGGCGAACGACGCCACCGGGATCAGTTCATGACCGAGGACCCGAAGCAGACCGCAGGCGAGTTGGCCGACGCAAAGGGATTCGGAGCAAGGGCCAAGTCCCTTTGGCGCGAGCATCGGCGCATCAGCATCTGCGTGTCTGCCGCCGCGTCGCTGTCCTGGGCGTCGTCTTGTCGGACATCACCTCTGTGCACCCCGGCAAAGGGAACGAGGCGGACTCTGGGGCTTCGAGCGCCCCACCCGCGATAGTAAACGTTGCCGCCCCTATACACACAGATAGGCATGCTTCAAAACCTGGCAGTGGGGCCATCGTCGTCAAGCTGCCCACCGTGAACGGATCTTCTCCCGTCCAACCCAAGGCACCAAACTTTCTGATCCCGGGAGGCGCGAAAACGACCAACACGCGTCGTACAACTCGATCTCTTGCCACGTCGAGCGACTGTGTGGCGGTCGGAGCGACGCAAGGTCAACAAGGGCTCATCGCCCGCACGACCGATGGTGGCGAGGATTGGACCACGACTCCCGAGGGTTGGTCCCGCCCCTCGAGAACGTGAACTGTCCTACTCCTACGAATTGCGTTGCAGGCGGAGACGGGGTGGTCCTCGCCAGCCACAACATGGGAGCATCCTGGACGGCCGCCGCGCTGCCCAGCCTTCCCATGTCTGTGCTCGGCTCGAGCTGCTCGAACTCTGTGCAGCGCACCGTGGTTGCTCGCTGACCCTCCACCCTTGGCTATCAAGGAGAGCTTCTGCGTAGCACCGACGGTGGATCGACTTGGACGCCCGACGCCCTACCGTCGGGGACCCCGGTCTCGGCGCTGTCGCCTGCCCGAGCTCCACAGAGTGCATCGCGGTAGGCGACGCCATCATGGTGAGCAGCGATGGCGGCGAGTCTTGGGCGTCGTGGACAGTGGCGGGCGGCGTCCGCGCTCTCGAATCGGTCAGCTGTTTGAAGCGCGTCGACGTGTTTGGCCGTCGGGCAGAACCTCGATGGAGAGTTCGACCCCCATCTCTCAGCCGCCGACATCACCACCGATGGTGGAACGAGTTGGCAGCCCTTGACTTTGCCGGCCGGGTCGGCGTCCGTTTCTCGAATCAACTGCACCGTTGCCGTGAGTTGTACGGCCAGCGGGCCGGGGCCCACGGGCGGTGATCCCGTGCTCTATGTGTCTGATCACAACGGGGTGAACTGGCACGCTGCCGCCGTGCCGAGTGGGCTCAGTGCATTGACCGCGGGATCGTGTACGAGCGCGGGTAACTGCGAGTTCGTAGGGCGTAGCGGTTCAGCTCAGTCAGTCGTCGCCAGCTGGCGGAGCGGCAGCTGGACCGTGACGCCGTTGTCGACATCTTGAGATCCTCAGGCGAAGGGACGTCCTCCATGTGGATCAGCAAGCTTGTGAGATCCATGATCCGTCAGGCGCGTGTCGCAGATCAGCAGCGAAAGCCTCGACACCGCGCCTCAAGCCGGGACCGCTGCTGATTTGCTTGGCCGTGGTCGGAGTCGTTGCCGTCGTGATGCCGCAGTCCCCGCCGAGCAACCTGGAGCTCGGCTTGGGACAATCGGTCACGTTGACCGATAGCGGAGGTACCTTCACTCCGCTTGGCGCAGGTGAGGTCTGGGGAAGGGAACAACGCGAAGCGAGAAGTGCACAACCTGTGACGCCAGCAGCCTCCTGAATCAGCCCGCTGGCGGTCAAAGCACAAAACCCGGTCAAGACGTCGACCCTTCCGACGGAGACTTCAGCTACTCGGACCAGATCGTCAGCGCGGCCGTCGCTCTCCGGCTCGATGAACTTCACCCTCGACTACGACGCCGAACAGGCCTCTTCGGAGGCACAATCACTACTGATCAACCCGGGCGAGATCAACCCTTTCGGGACCAACAACGCTGGCTACGGCTGGTCCGACGACCTCGCCGCCAGTGTGACGTACTCAGAGTACGTACAGAACAACTTGGCGACCGGCGGTGTGTTCACCGTCAACGAAGCAAACGGCGCGCAGGCGACCTTTACATCCCCACCTCCTCCTGGTTACTCAAATAGCAGTGACTCTTGCCCTGCCGGCGACTACGAAGGAGCATTGAAGTACACCATCCAAAGCATCTCGACCCAGACCGGGCCGACGCCGGGTTCCGTTGCGCTGTTCTGTGCGCCGAACCGCATGGACGCCCAGGCGGGTGCCTTCAACATCCGATATGGCGAGTACCAGTTCGCGAATCAGGGCGGCAAGGAGATCGACACCTTCGACTCCTATGGACAGCTCTACAGCGTTTCGAACCTCAATCAAGAGGAGGAGGATCTGAACACTGCGGGCGTCTCGCAGCAGGTGACCTACGACGACCCAGCGGGCGACGGCCTCTGCCCTTCCGGTGTCTCCGACGGCTGCACCGAATACCTCGACGTCAATGACGACTCCCACATCGTCGTCGAGATGGAGACGTTGCCAGATACGCAAAAGGTTGTTCAAGCGGTGATTGATCCCAACGGCAAGGTCTGGTCCTTCGGCTATACCGACGGCTACGACGAGCTGAACACGGTGACGGAGCCCGGTGGATTCCAATAGCGTTTCAATTATTCAACCAGTCAGCGCGGCTCCGCCGTACCAACACGATCTCACTTCGATCGAAGACCCCAATGGCAACACGAAGTCCATTCAGTACCTGTCTGGGATGGTGGCTGACGAATCCGATTACTTGGGACACAACTGGACCTATTACACGTACTCGAACCAGGGCTGCGCTACCTCTGGCGGCTGTTTCGGCAGCCAGGACGCACCCGTCACGCAGAAAACCGAGGTGCAGTACTCGGACGGTGAGTACGACAACGACGAATACATTGGGGGGCGACTGAATCTTGCCAGTTTCGGCTCGACCAACGACCCCTCCTTTGGTTTCACGAGCGGTGACGCCTTGTGGCAGTACGCCTACGACGATCCGTCCTCGACCAACCAAGACGGCCCCACCACCGAGATCATCACGAACCCGACCGACCAAGACGCGGCTATCACGACCGACTCGGTCGGCAACATCTTGTCTTACAGCGACTTCTCCACGGGTGGCGTGACCTACCAGATGTACAACGACAACGAGAGCAACGACCTCGACGAGCTCTGTTGAACGGCGCGGCCTGGCGTCTATGTCCCGACCAACGCGACATGTTCGAGCCCACCAGCGGGTGCCACGACCTATACCTACGACCAGTTCGGCAACGAAACCTCGATGACCGACCCCGATGGGTAATACCACCCACTACGGGTACTACCTCGTGACGGGCAAGCTGTGCTGGGATGCGCAGCCCTCGGTAAATGCCAGCAGTGGTGGGGCATATTTTGGCACCGGCAACTGGGATGGCGACAACACGTACGGCACGTACACGTCCCCGTTGGCGGAACAGCCCGTTCCCACCGGCGCGCAAGCCTACGGATACGACGCTTATGGCGACACCGAATGGTCGACGCCGACGTACAATTTGAGCCCGGCGGCGTGGACCGAAACCCTTTACAACTTAGGAACCACTGGGATCGGGCGGCCTTGGGAGTCGTTTCCGCCTGACGCCTACAACACCGGTGGCAACTCTGTCACGACCTATAGCTGGGATTCGACGACAGAGCGTCTGGACTCAGAAACTACGCCCGCCAGCGGCCAGTTCTTCGACGACATCACGTGTCCCGAGTCAACTTTTCTGGACATAAGTGCCTGAAAATAGGGTTTAGTCCGGCTCCGCTAGATAGGTATGAATCGGCGGTGTCAAACTGAGGGATTCGTGGGGGCGAACTCGGTTGTAGATGTCGCAATAGGCAGCGATCTCGTCGACCAGATGCTGTCCGTCGGTGATCTCGTTGCGGTAGAGGTGCTCGTATTTGAGGCTCTGGTTGAAGCGCTCGACCACCCCGTTTGTCTCGGGGGCGTAGTGCCGGGTGCGCACGTGGCGCAGCTCGGCCCGGCTGGCGATGAAGGTCATGAACTTGGCCGACTTGTAGCAGGGCCCGTTGTCCGTGACCACAATCACCGGGGTGATCTCCCCGGTCACCAGATCGGTGCAGTCCTCGAGCAGGGTCTTGCCCATCATCGCTTCGGCCGAGCGAATGGCAGTCTCGAGAGCAGTGATGGCGTCGCGGGCTGCGATGCGAGTCGACACGGTCGCCGAGAAGCAGACCTTGGCGTAGTAGTCGGTCACCGGGGCGATCCACCACGCCGAGCCCGAGGTGATCTCCATCCTCGTGAAGTCGGTCTGCCAGACGCGGTTCCGCCTCATCGGAGCGTTCACGAAGGCCTTCTTGCGGGCCGCCGCCAGTTCCCGCCGCTCAGCGTGATAGCGGGCCGGTTGCAGCAAATCCTGGCGTTTCAGGGCCCGATAGATCGAACTCTGCGACACCGTGACCCCGTCGGCGCGCAGCATGGCCCAGATCTTGCGGTGGCCCCATGCTGAGAACTTGTGCGCCTGCTCGGCCGCCGGCGCTGCGATCTCGTCGACCACAGGCGCTGGCCAACGGCCAACCTCTCGGCCCGACAAGTGGGCGCTTCGCCAGTAGTAGTACGTCGATCGGGGGATGCCGAGGCGCCAACAGAAGCGCTCGACGGTCATTTTCCCGTCGATTCGGATCTCCTCTAAGTCCGCGAAGGGCGGTAGGGAACCCCCCCTTTTCGCCAGGTCCGAAGCTCAACGTAAGCCTCGCCCAAAGCGGCGGTCAGTTCCTCGACTTGTTCTTCGAGTTCCGACTCACGTTTAGAGCCGCTCTTGCGGGCGTTGTCCCCTCGGTCCAGGCCCTCCCGCCCGGCCTCGGTGAACTGTTTGAGCCACTTCGAAATGGTGGTCTGCGAGAGCTCGAGGCGACGTCCAGCCTCAACTTGGCTCATGTCCCCTTTGAGGACGCTGAGTACCACAGAGACCTTCTCGTCGGTGCTGCGGAACGGCTTTCGACCCATGGTTCACCTTCTCAGAGACCTATGACTTATCAGTGTCCAAGAAAGTCTGACGCGGTGACAGACCAGCTACACCTACGACGCGGATGGCAACGAGAAGAGCGTTAGCGAGGCCGGCTCGTCGGACTTCTCGGCGACGACGAACGTCTACGACGCGGATGACCGTCTCTGTTGGACCGAGGCAACGACTACTCCGATCGCTCCGCCGAGCGGCTGCAATTGGAGCTCCGGCGCCACCTTCTACACCTACAACGCCGACACGTCGGCCGTCAGTTGGAAGACCGACCCCAACGGCGATACCACGACGTACTCGTACGCGGACCTCGAGTACCCGACCAGTCCGACGACGGTCGAC
Organism: uncultured Acidimicrobiaceae bacterium; assembly: GCA_963783995.1. Taxonomy (GTDB): domain Bacteria; phylum Actinomycetota; class Acidimicrobiia; order Acidimicrobiales; family RAAP-2; genus Bog-473. Next base: position 219,948 of record CAWAPU010000002.1, on the reverse strand, counting down.
GACGTCTCGGGCGACAATCTGGAGGAGACGTACACTCAGTACGACCTTAATGGAAATGCGTGTGTGACAGGCCCGGTCGTGCCCTCGGGCAGTCCCGGTTCGTGCCAGCAAACCAGCGGTGATACCCAAACTCTCTACGATGCCGACGGCCGGGTCGACTCTTATGTCGATCAGAGCGGCAACGCGACGACTTATTCCTATGGCGACGCCGGATATCCCGACGACGTCACGCGAAGCGTGGTGGATGGACTCGATGCCGTGACTGCGTATTCGTATGACGCCGATGGGCGCAACACCGCCACCACCGACCCTGAAGGCAACACCAACACGGTCGGCTACAACGCTGACGGGCTCCCTTGTTTCAAGGCCCCCTTCGCCACGAGCGCATCGTGCAGTGGGACGCTCCCCACCGGCAAGGGCGTGACGCAATACACCTATTACCCGTCGAACCAGACGGCGACGATGGTCGACAATGCCGGAACGAGTTCACAGACCACGTCGAATTACAGCTACGACCCCGAGGGAAACCTCCTGAGTTCGAGCGACGACAATGGGCGCACGGTGTCCTACAGCTACGACTACGCCGGCCAGGTCAGCTGTATCGCCTATCCGGTAGCACCCGGCTCGAGCTGCGGAACCTTCGCATCGGGAAATTCGCCGAGCACAACGAACACCGTGGTGGACTACTCGACCAATGCCAATGGACAGCTGACCGGGGTGACCGACTGGCTGGGCAATGAAGTCCAGTACGGGAACTACAACGCCTTGGGGGAGCCGGGCACGATCACGTACCCGGCGTCAACCAGCGAGTCCCTCTCCTATGGCTACGACTCAGCCGGCAATCTCAAGACCGCCACCTACAACGGCAATGTAGTCACTAATAATTCCCTGGACTCGTGGAATTACAATGGCGACGAACAGGTGTCGTCGTACTCTTCGAACGTCGGACCGGGATCTCGTCTCCGACGGATACCTACACCAGCTACGGCGAGGTTCAAGATGCCTCAAGCCCGACGCCCACTGGGCCTTCGGTGAGCAACTCATATGGCTACTACCCCAACGGCGAGATCGAGACTGCCCAGTCCGGCAATGGCGCAGCGAATACCTATGCATATGGCTCGGGCAACGAGCTCGGCTCGATCACTGATCCCACCACAGGGCAGGACACGACGTATGCCTACAACGCGGATGGTGAGCGATGCTCCGCCCAGGTCACGAGCACAGTACTCAGCGGTGCGAACTGTGTCACTTCACAGACGGGTTCGCAAGGCTATGGCTGGAACTCCTATGGGCAACTCTGCTGGTCAGGAGCGACCACGACGCCCGGAGGTGGGTGCGCGACACCTCCAAGCGGCACCACGACCTATACGTACAACGGCCAGGGCCTCAGGATGAGCGAGACGCCAGCCTACGGTGCCGCGTTGACCTTCACTTGGGAGACGGTTGGGAGCGATCCGCTCGTTCTTGACGATGGAGTAGATGCCTATATCTACGGACCCACACTTTTCGGCGGGGCCGCGCCGATTGAGCAGATCAACCTGACGTCGAAAGCCCCGTCCTACCTGTCGGCAACGCCTTCGGGTGTTCAGACCGTCTTTAATGAAAGCGGTTCCCTTTCAGAGTTGGCCGAGTATTCCCCATACGGCGTGCAGACGATCCAATCGGGTGCAATGACAACACCTTTCGGCTTCCAGGGCTCGTACCAGGACGCTTCGGGGCTCGACTACATGGTCAACCGTTACTACGACTCGACCAGTGGGGAGTTCTTGAGCGTCGACCCTGATGTATCCGAGACCGGCCAGCCGTACTCTGCATTCAACAGCGATCCTATGAATGTGACGGATCCCTTAGGTCTTGAAGGCTGGTATTGCATTAGTGGCCAGACTCACTATTACAAGGGAAACCTGTACGGTGATTCCGGGAATGGAAAGTGTAATGGTGAAAATTCGCAATCAGGAGCAGTGCTCGAATTCCTCGCCATGTGCGCAGGCCACCCGAAGTACTGCCAAGCTTTGGCAGCCGACCAGTCCATCGGTGTCGGTAACTCGATTGCGTCGATGGCTGCGGGAACTGCGGGAGCCTCGGCGACATCAGCCTCCGAATATTACGAAGACACGGCCGGAGGTGCCGCGCATGCAACATCGGAATCGTTAACCGTTTCTGAACTAGAAGCAACAGGTCTAAGATTTGGCGGTAATGCCGCTGCCAGTCTGGCGTTCCTAACTCAGATGGCGGCAGACCTCAACCACGGCTATGGATTCGGTCCATCGGCCGTAGACGCTGGATTCACTACAGCGGGCGCTTTTGGCGGAGCTGCGGCCGGTGCCGCTATCTGCTCTGAAGCTGGTCCTATTGCGATCGCTTGTGCAGGAGCTGGGGCATTTGTGGGATCAGGTGCGATGCATTGGGTATGGGAACAGATTTCGTGGTAACGCCTAGCTCGACAGAGGATCGGCTCAGGGCGATTTAGTTGAGGACAGCACAACATCCATGGCTCGCGGTGCTCGTTACGGTGGGTTTTATGATGGTCATGCTTACTTTGTCAGTGCTATTTTGGCGTAGACGAGGCCCACACTCTTGGTACAGCGACGAGAATGTGCTTCTGCGATATTTGGGTAAGAATGTGGTGGCGCTGAGCGTCACCTTTGGTTCGATAGCTCTGTTCATTGCGATTGATCAATTTACAAGACCAATAGATCACTCTGGATTGTCCCCTTGGTCCTTAGCGCCATTCTGATGGCTGGTGGTTTGATCCTGGCGTTCGTAATGTGGTTTTCTAGTCGGCCGCAGTTCTTGATCCCACCAGTCTTTCGAGAATCAGACCGGGAGAACAGAAAAGCGGCATGCAGAAGCGAATAGGACGCCGTATCCAGATGCAGTGAATAGTGCGCAACCCTCACTCACTCGAATACGTAAGGGAAGTCATCACACGCCTCCCTGTCTGTCAGGCTGACGTGAGACACCTGCTGTAGCCCACCATCCCACCAGGGCGAGACAGGACCACGTAGAACCGTGACCATGACCAGAGCAACCTTGACCGCGCGCGCCCATGATGGCGGGGTGCCCGACGGTGATCAGAACGCCAAACCGGCCCGGCGCCGGTTCAGTGCCGAGTACAAGCTCGCCGTCTTGGATGAGTACGACCGCTTGACCAATCCGGGTGCCAAAGGTGCGCTGTTGCGCCGCGAGGGCCTCTACTCGAGCCACATCGTCCGGTGGCGAACCTGATCCACCGTGTCGATCACCATCCGTTCAGGATGCTCAGGGGTTGTGCGATCTGTCAGCCAAGCAACCCGCGAAAGAGACGAGCAGGCTCGCTCACTTCAGCAATGACCAACAGCCTCGAGTTCGGCTCGGCCTGTCAGGCTGAGCAGATTTCGCAGGTTGGCTGGTAGCGGACCCAACCGCGACGATCCCGTTTGGAAATCGCAATCGGTGCAATCTCGCGGATGCGGGTCAAGGCGAGCAAACTTACCCACTGAGCCTCGGCACGAGCTGCCCAAAAGTCGTCCTCGGTCGCCGCCAGCTCGTGCTGCACCTCCTCGCGGAGCTTCTCGAGGGTGCAGTGCTCGAGCGGGTGCGCCCATCAGTGGGCGGCGTCCCTTCCTTGGTGCTCGATGGTTTGCGTCATCGACACATTTTGGACGCCTTGCGTAACGTGCCTAGCCCTAGCGTGGAGGTTCAACTCGCTTCGATTGCCAAGATCGACACATCTTTGCCGACTGGCATCGAGGAGTCGATGTCGGAGGAAGCGATCGAACGCAGCCCAACCGAACAGGAAGTGGGAGAGCTTCTCGAAGAGGCCGACTTCAGATTGCCGGAAGATCGAGTTCTTGTGGACCGAGCCTTGAGTGCGGCCTAAGCACCGGTTCATTTGCGTCAGCGGCGGCGACTGCTGGAGGTTTGATTCCCACCTGAGTTATGAGTCCTATTCCTCATCGAAGGGTGGTGTGATCAATGGGACGGCCCCTGCCCCCCGAGTTTCGAGAAGAAGCGGTCCGCATCGTCGCCTTCATAGAGGTTTGCGAGGACGGCGAGCGCTTGGTGGGTCCATCCAGCTGCATGCTCTTTGATCCGCACGCTGGACTGCCTACGAGCGTTGCGACCTCGAACTCCCGAACGACGCTGAGCTCGCTCTTGTGGGACAGCGAGCCGTCCCTACAAAATCCCTACTTCTGCCCAGTTCTCTGTCAGCGTGTCAATCCTGCTTATAGTGCCAGTTGTTCCATATGCCCAGTTCAAATGGTGATTCAGACGGATTCGGTGGACGCCTGAGCGACCCCGCAAACGGTCCGTCTATAACTCAAATCTTTAGGCGCGGCGTATACAGGTGGAGAAGCAGGTGGCGCTCGCTCGGCCTACGCGAGTAACCGGCGGTAGTGCGCCAGCGTCACGTCGTCGAAGGCGATGAACCGGACGAGCAGCACGCCGGTGTCCGCCGCGGCGACGGTGGTCACGGCGACATCGGCCGCCGACTCCGGCGGGTAGCCGTACACGCCGGTCGAGATCGCGGGGAAGGCCACCGAGCGCGCCCCGATCTCGTCGGCCACGGCCAGGCTGTTGCGGTAGCAGGACTCGAGCGTCTCGGGCTCACCGTCGGCGCCTCCGTGCCACACCGGCCCCACCGTGTGGATGATGAAGCGTGCGGCGAGGTCGAAGCCGTCGGTGGCCACGGCCTGACCCGGCGGGCATCCGCCGATGGCGCGGCACGCCGCCTGCAGGCGGTCGGATCCGGCGGCGCGGTGGATGGCGCCGTCCACCCCACCACCGCCGCGGAACTGGGAGTTGGCCGCATTCACGACGGCGTCGACCCGCTCGACGGTGATGTCGCCCGTCGCGGCCTCGAGACGAGGGGCCACGGCGACGGCCCGCCCCGGGCTCAGCCGCCCGTCGTCGTGGTGGAGCCCGAGCTCGATGCCGGCGCGAGCTTCAACAACGACGTGGAGTGCGCCGGCGCCTTGAGCGACGTGCTCTCGCCCCAGTTCGAGAACGACACCGTGCCGCGGATCGACGACTTCGACGTCGAGCCCGGGTTGGTGACCTCTTCGATCGGCAGCGGCTTGCCGGACGTCGGGATGTAGAGCACCTCGGTGACCTTGCCGCCGCTCGACGTGCTGACCTGACCCTTGATCGCCACGGCCTGCTGCCCGTTCACCGTCGCGTCCGAGCCGTAGCTGTACGGCGAGTCCAGGGCGAGTTCGCTGTCGACCTGGGACTTGAGCAACCCGGCCACCAGCTGGGCCAAGCCGGAGTTCGACGTGGGGAACGAGAGCCACTTGCCGGCGTACTTGTTGGACGTCGACGTGCCCAGGCCGATGACGTTGTGCAGTGCGTTGCTGTTGCCGTTCACGTAGCCGTTGGACCCGACGATCTCGGCGGTCATGTGCTCGGTCGTCTTGCCGTTCTGCACCGTCAGGGTCTGCGAGCCCGACGTGTCGCCGGCGTCACCGCTCACGTGAAGGGTGACGCCGCCTTCGTTGACGACCGAGACGAAGTGCACGCTCTTGTTCTTCGCCGCCGCGAGGGCGGCGTTGTACTCGGACGAAGCGCTCTTGGACGGCGTGCTGGCTGCGCCGGCCGGCGCCACACCGGCGCCGAGGGTGGCGACTGCGGTGAGCGCGGCCGTGGCCGCGGCCATAGTGGCGGCGGCCGCGGCGAGACGGGCGGGAACAGGGCGGGGCATGGAGCTCACTCTCCTGGGATCTCTGGCCCGGCGGCACGGGGTCGGCGCCGGTCCGTCCCGAGTAGGGGACGCGCACATTCTCCCATGCTCTGCGCAGTTCCCGGGTTCGGGACCCGCGACCTGAGATTCAGCCGAGCGCCACTCGACCAGGTCTTACCTGGCTCTTATCCGTGCGTCAGACGGCGCTGACCCCGCCGAAGGGCAGGGCGCCCGACGGAGCCTGCGGGCGCACCGTCTCGCCCCAGTGCGAGTAGGTCACGTGCAACGTGGGACTCTCCTGGCCTTTGGCGTCGAGGGCGTCCTCTTCGACCGGCACGTGGCTGCCGTGCGCGCGCACGTAGAGGACGACGTGCGAGGACTTCTTGCCCGAACCCTGACTCCCGTCGATGGCGTCCACGGCGATCCCGTCGATGGTGCGGGAGTGGCCGAGGCTCAGGGGGCCCTTCAGTTCGAGCTCAGAGGCGACGTCTTTCGAGCGCACGCCGGCGACGACCTCGGCGAAAGCTCTGTCGCCGGTGGAGAACTCGATCCATTTCCCGGCCGCCTCCAACGCGTTCGCCGCGTTGAGGCCGGCGAGCGCCTCGAGCCCGGCGGCGTTGCCCTTGACGAAGGTCAACCCGCCGATGACGTCGATCGTGATTGTGTCGTTCAGGTTCCCCTTGCCCGTCGCCACCGTCTGGGTGCCCGACGCCGGACCGGCGTCACCCGTCTCGAGGAGCGAGATCTGCGACTCGGTCGACGAGGACACGTAGTGGACGGACCACGAATGCGTCGCGGCGAGCGCCTCGTGGTAGAGCGTCGTGGCGTCGGGGGAGGCGGGGTGGGAGGCCGCCGCGACCGGCGAGGCGGAGCCCAGGGCGGCCATCGTCAGGCCGCCGGCCAACGCTGCGCCGGCCACCACTCGTCCGAACACCTTTTCCTCCTCTGTCGGCCGCCTTCCCGCCGCAGCGGGCCAGCCAGCATCGCACGCGGCCGGCGGAGGCCCCGGTCGGGCCGCCCCGGAACCGCCGGAACCCAGCCGGCGGTCGGGACCGTTCTCCGCCGACCAGACAGGCGCGCGAGGAGGATCCACGACGTGCGAACACATGTTCGTTAAAGTGGCGGAAGAGACAAGCAAGCACGGTCGGCGGGAGCCGTCACAGCCCCGCCGTAGGGTCGCCGCCACGCCGGCACGTAAGGCCCAGCGAGTTCGAAGAAGAAATACGAGCGGAAGAGACACAGAGGAGAGAGGGATGGCCGAAACGGATCGGGGTAAGGCGCTGGACGCCGCACTGGGGCAGATCGAGAAGCAGTTCGGGAAGGGCTCGGTCATGCGGATGGGCGACAACCTCAACATGAACATCGAGTCGATCCCGACCGGGGCGCTCTCCTTGGACCTGGCGCTCGGCATCGGCGGGCTCCCCCGGGGCCGCATCGTGGAGATCTACGGGCCCGAGTCGTCGGGGAAGTCGACCCTGGCCATGCACGCGGTGGCCGAGGCGCAACGCAACGGCGGCATCTGCGCCTACATCGACGCCGAGCACGCCATGGACCCCGTCTACGCCCGGGCCATCGGCGTCAACGTCGACGACCTCCTCATCTCGCAGCCCGACACGGGCGAGCAGGCGCTCGAGATCGCGGACATGCTCATCCGCTCGGGCGCGCTCGACATCCTCGTCATCGACTCGGTGGCGGCGCTGACGCCCCGAGCCGAGATCGAAGGCGAGATGGGTGACACCCACGTCGGCCTCCAGGCGCGCCTCATGTCCCAGGCTCTGCGCAAGCTGACCGGGACACTGTCGAAGTCCGACACCATCGCCATCTTCATCAACCAGCTGCGGGAGAAGATCGGCGTCATGTTCGGCTCGCCCGAGACGACTCCCGGCGGCCGGGCGCTCAAGTTCTACTCGTCGATCCGCCTGGACATCCGCCGCATCGAGGCGATCAAGGACGGGACCGACGTGACGGGGAACCGTACCCGGGTGAAGGTCGTCAAGAACAAGTGCGCGGCCCCGTTCAAGCAGGCCGAGTTCGACATCATGTACGGCAAGGGCATCAGCCGCGAGGGGTCGATCCTCGACGTCGCGCTCGACCTCGGCTTCGTGAACAAGTCCGGTGCCTGGTTCACCTACGAGGGTGAGCAGCTCGGCCAGGGCCGCGAGAACGTGAAGACGTTTCTCGGCGAGAACCCCCAGCTGATGGCGGAGATCGACGACCGGGTGCGCAGTCACCTGGCGCCCGTCGAAGACGAAGCCGTCCTCGACGAAGCGATCATCGATCCCGACGACATGCCGATTTCGCTCGAATCCACGTCATAACCCCGCCCTCACAGCGGAAATCGAAGCCTCCGGGCGGTCCCCGTCACTCCCTCGGGCGACCGGTCCGGAGCGCTTCGCGTCCGGGCTCCGCCGCGATGCCGGTGACCCGCCAGAATGGTGCGATGCCGGCTGACGGAACGAACGGGGCGAACGGAGTGAACGGAGCGCAACGGGTGGAAGCGACGCGCCTATCGCGTCTTCGACCGCTTCGTGCCGACGATCCCCTTCCGCTATTTGCCGCCGAAGCAGTCGGTGCGGATGGCCTTCAACGTCATCTTGGATCGGGAGCCCGACGGGCAGGGCGCCGATGACTACGTCCACAAGCTGGCCAACGGCGATCTGTCCCGGCGTGGCGTGGCCGAGATGCTGGCGCACTCCGAGGAGTTCCGCCGCCAGGTGCCGATCGGCAACGTGCTCCTCTCGATGCACGTGAGCCGCAGCGAGTTCGTGGCGGGCCTGCCCCGGGCGGCGCGCATCCTCGACCTCGGGGGGACGCACCAAGGCCTGCCCGACGGGGCGCTCGTGCATCTCGGCTATCCCTACCCCTTCGAGCGCCTCGTCGTGGTCGACCTCCCGGTCGATGAGCGCGACGAGATCTACCAGGGCGGCTCGACCGGCGAGCCGGTGATCTCCGAGCTCGGGCCGGTCGAGTTCGCGTTCCACTCCATGGTCGACCTCGGTCGCTACGACGACGCGTCGTTCGACATGGTGTACAGCGGCCAGACGATCGAGCACGTCACGGAGGCCGACGGCGACACCGTCGCCCGCGAGGCGTACCGGGTGCTGGCGCCGGGCGGGTGGTTCTGCCTCGACACGCCGAACGGACCGGTGTGGCGGCTGCGCTCGGACGAGCCCATGAACCACGACCACAAGATCGAGTACAGCGCGGCGCAGTTGGCGGACAAGCTCGAGCGCGCCGGCTTCGTCGTCACCGAGTGCAAGGGCCTCAACCTCATGCGGGCCGGCTTCGAGGCCGGCCGCTTCGACGAGGCCGAGGCGAGCGCGCACCCCGGTGTGTTCGCGGCGGCGGATGAGTGCCTGCTGCTGGCGCTCGTGGCGCGCAAGCCGACCAGCTGAGCTCGGGTCCTCCCGCTCCACGCCCGATGACGTCCGCGGGGTGCGGCGCTACTTCTTCGTCGTCGTCGTGTGGTGTCGTCGTCGACGGCGTGGTCGTCGCCGGCGGAGCCGGGGGCGCCGTCGTGGTGGCCAGGATCGTGTTGGGGACCAGCTCGACCCAGGTCGAGCCGGGCTCGAGCGGGATGACCTGCCCGGCCGAGTTGACGAACTGCGTCGGCGAGCCGAGGGTCGAGCGGTGCCAGCTGCCCTGGATACTCCTCGCCGTTGCGGAAGACGATGGCCGCGCCGCTGGCGTCGGGATACAGGTCCGCCTGCACCTCGAGGCCGCCCTCTGAGTTCTCGGCCCAGGGCCCGTAGCTGATCGCGACGTACTGCACGACCACGTTCGGCGTCTGGTTCTGGGCGCCGTCGACGAGCATGTCGGGCGTCGTCCCGTTGTAGAAGCGCTGGAACGTGTTGGTCGTGGCGTTCCACTTCCAGGTCACGTTCGACGTCCCGGAGAAGTCGATGTTCACCGTGGAGACGGGGGTCCCGCCGGTGGGAGCCGTGGTGGAGTAGGTGAAGAGCGGTTGGGGCGGGGTGGTCATCGTGGGGTGCGTCCCGTAGACGATGCTCGTCGACGTGAAGTCGGCGTCGGGCGGCACCCTCCCGGCGGGGTGGGTCATGAGCGACTGGCTCGAGCCGAGGTCCACGTTGACGATCGGCGAAGCGTCGATGTTGGCGAGCACCGGGTCGATCCCGCCGACGTGCGCCAAGAGCGGCGTGCCGAGCTGGCCCAGGATGCCGATGTCGATGTTGCGGGCCGAGCGGGCCGGGCCGATGAGCGAGACGTTCTGGCACTGGAAGACGGCGGCGTACCGCGTGATGCCGCCCTCGACCGGCTCTTCGAAGACGATGTCCGCCTGGTCCAGTCCCGCCTGGGGCCGGCCGTCGGGATAGTTGTCGATCTTCACCGCCATGGCCGGACGCGGCGGGCACGACGCCACCGGGCGCCGGGAAGCCCGGTCAGCGGGCAGGGCGGGCCGGCCGCCTTGGTCGTCGTCGTGGTCGTCGGCTTCGCCTTGGGCTTGGGCGCGGCGTCCTTGTGCGGCGTCGAGGAACAGGCAGCCAGTACCAGGCCGGCGAGGCCGACGGCGGCCAGCACGCCCCAGGCGGACGAGCGGCGCGCCCGAGTGCGGAGTGCAGCAGGGTTCGTCATTTCAGCGGCTCGATCGTAGAAGAACGGACACCGCGAAGTGGTGTCACTCCCGGTGAAGCTGCGGCCCGGACGGTCTCCGGAGTGCCCGCCGGTTCAGGCCGACGCGGTGCCGGCGGCGCTCCCGGCCGCCGCCGCCTTCCCGGTGTAGACGGCGCTCCAGTTGCCGCCCGAACTGCCGTAGGAGCTGGCGGGGCCGAGCCCGAATCGCCCGTAGAGGTTCTCCATCGCCCGGTTGAAGACGTCGCTGATCCCCGGGAACGGACCCGGGATCACGAGCGAGGGAATCTTTCCGGTCGTCGAGAGTTGCGCGACGAAGCTCGCCGAACCGCTGGCGAACACGCCGCCGCCGTTCCCGGGCGCCGTGTAGTACGTGATGTCGGACCAGTTGGACTGCCCGGGGACCGGCGAGTGCGCCAGGACGTCCGCGTTGCGGGGTCCGGGGAGACCCGGCACGTAGCGGTCGTACTCGCCCATGATCGTCTGGCTGAAGCGCTGGCCGTCGGTCAGGTTGCAGCCGTCGTAGAACCACGACGAGGCATCGGTGATCACCGTGTCGGCCTTCGCTCCGACGGACTGGTACATCGAACCGATGAGCGTCGACTCCGGCTGGCTCACGGGGGCCTGCTCCCAGTTGACGGTCGTGAGCGGTGGGTTCTCCTTGGCCAGCGGATCCTCGGTGGCGTCCTTGTAGCAGACCTGGAGCCGGTTGGGCCCGACGCGACGACGGCTCCATGCGGATCTGGCGGTAGCAGGCGTTGGCGCCGAGGAAGGCCAGGTTGACGCCGCTGGTGCTCGCCATCGCGGCACCGTCTCGCATCGGCTGGGACCAGTACTCGTCGTGGCCCATGCTGAACAGGCAGCGGTGGTTCAGCAGGAGCTCCGGACTGCGCGTGCAGGTCGACGTCGGTCCAGTAGGTCAGGTCGAGGCCGAGCCGTTCGAGGTGGAGGAGCAGCGGGAGCTCGTTGCCGACGAAGTCGGCCGCTCCCGAGGCCCACGTCTGCGGGTAGGGGCGATCGAACGAGACGACGCGGGCCCGGTTGGCGAAGTTCTGCCCGCCACCGGCGGTCGGGCCGTAGTAGAGGCTGTAGCTGCCCCAGAGGTTGTAGGCCTGCCAGGTGGTGACGGCTGTTCTGGAACACGTAGGACGCCATGGACGTGTCGTCGCGGATCGTGAGCGGCACGAACTGCTCCTGACCGCCGTTCCCGACGAGCTTGATCAGGTAACAACCGGGTGGCCACTCCTTCGTGACATTCAACGTCATCGTCGGCTTCCACGGACAACTCACGGTGCCGAGGCTGTTGGAGACGGCAGGCGGCTGCGGGGTGGCGGCGACGAAGTCGGTCTGCAGCACGAGCCGTCCGCCCAGACCCTGGTAGTAGCCCATCCGGTACACCTGGGCCTGGACCGCCGAGGCGCGTCGTGTTGACGAAGAGCGCCACGTCGTCGCCGGGCACCGCGCTGACCTGGTTGGCAAAGCCTTCGAGCGCGTGGTCGGGTTGCACGTGGTTACAGATCCAGTTGAGGGTGCCGGGCCGTGCGTTCTCGGCGATGAGCCAGGGCGCCGTCGGCACGATGACGCCGCTCGCCAGCTTGGTGTCGACGACCCGTGGGGGGGCGGGCGGGCCATGGCGCCGGGCGCGTGTCGCCACGCGTCCTTTCCCCTTGTGCTCGGCGCTGGTGCCCGCCGCGACACCGGCGGCGCCCAGCGCCGAGAGCTGCAGGAATTCGCGGCGATTCAGCGAACGGGGTTGCGTCGGATCGACCTGCGGCGCGCGCTGATGGCCGCCGTCCGGGGGAAGCGGCTGCACGACGAAAGTGTACCCAAGGCCCTTTCCGACCGCCTTTCACCGGCCCGTTCGGGCGTGGTCGGCCCCACCCCCTACGATTCGGGCGTGACGTGGGCCCGTTCGCTCCCCGGACCACTGCGTCGTCCGCTGGCGCGGCTCGTGCGTGCCACCTGGGACACGGCCACGGAACTGGGGGCCATCGGTCCCGACGACGAGCGGGGCCGCCGTTTCGGCAAGATGGGCCGCGGTGCGTGCCTGATCTTCCCCCAGGGCGCCATCTACAACGAGCACCTCATCGAGGTGGGCGAGGAGACCATCGTCGGTCCCGGCGCCTGTCTCACGGCCGGGATGGCGCCGGGGCAGGTCATGGTGACCAACCCGGTTGTCTCCATCGGCAGCCGTTGCCTGATCGGACGGGGCTCGCACATCGTGGGACATTGGGAGATCGTCCTCGGTGACGACATCCAGACCGGGTCCCTACGTGTACATCACCGACCAGAACCACACCTACCTCGACCCGGTCGAGCCCATCGGGCGGCAATGGCCGACCGAGGCGGCGGTGCGCATCGGCTCGGGCAGCTGGCTCGGCGCCAACGCCGTCATCCTGCCCGGCGCCCAGATCGGCGAGCACGTCGTCGTCGCCGCGGGCGCCGTCGTCCGCGGCGAGGTTCCCGACCGCTGCGTCGTGGCCGGGGTGCCGGCTCGCATCGTGCGCCGCTGGGTGGAGGGCACGGGTTGGGTCGACGAGAAGGACCTGACGCTGTCGTGAGCGCGCCGGTCGACACGGCACCGCATCTGGTGACGGTGAGCGGACAGGACGGTCCGGGCATCGCCGACGCGCCTGTTCGCAGCCCTGGCCGGCCGAGAAGGTGGTGGTCGAGGACGTCGAGCAGGTGCGGGTGCACGGTCGGCTCCTCCTCTGCGTGGAGATCGGCACTGGCCCCCGACGACGCGCCGTCCCTGGGCGCTGCGCTGGGGCGGGCCCTGGGGACGGCCGGGGTCGACGTGACCGTCGAGCCGCTCATCGAAGCCGAGGTCGGCGACGGACTCGCGAGCGCCACCTGGTCACGGTGCTCGCCCCCGAGATCGACGCCGTCACCCTCGAGAGCGTGACGGGAGCCGTCGCCGCGTGCGGGGGCAACATCGAGCGCATCGTGCGGTTGGCCGCCTACCCGGTGCACAGCTACGAGCTGGTCGTCGCGGGCGCAGACCTGGACGAGCTGCGGCGGAGGCTCGCCACGGCGGCAGCGCGAGCACGAGGTCGACATCGCGGTCCAGGCGGCCGGGCTGCACCGTCGGGCCAAGCACCTCATCGTGCTGGACGCGGACTCGACCCTCCTGCAGGGCGAGGTGATCGACCTCCTGGCCGCGCGCTGCGGGCGCGGGCCCGAGGTCGCCGCGGTGACGGAGGCCGCGATGGCGGGCGAGCTCGATTTCGAGGAGGCGCTGCGCGGGCGGGTGCGGCTCCTGGCCGGCCTGAAGGAGGCGGACCTCGACGCCGTGCGCGACGACATGGTGCTGACCCCGGGCGCCCGGACGCTGGTGCGGACGCTGAAGCGGCTCGGCTACGAGATCGCCGTGGTGAGCGGCGGGTTCACCCAGGTGATCGAGCCGCTGGTCACGGACCTTGGCATCGACCATCTGGCGGCCAACGAGCTCGCGCTCGACGGCGGTGTCGTGACGGGGGAGTTGGCCGGCCCGGTCGTCGACCGGGCCGGCAAGGCGGAGGCGTTGACCCGCTTCGCCGCGGCCGCCGGGGTCCCGCTGGCGCGGACCATTGCGGTGGGCGACGGCGCCAACGACATCGACATGCTGGCCGCCGCCGGGCTCGGCATCGCCTTCAACGCCAAGCCGGTGGTGCGGCAGGCCGCCGACACCGCGTTGAGCGTGCCGTACCTCGATGCCATCTTGTTCCTCCTCGGCATCTCGCGCCGTGAGGTCGAGGAGGCGGACCGATCGAGACGGGACGCGCTCCGCATGACGATGCGTGGCCCAGGGCGAGCAGGGGAAGCTGGCCGACAACCGCGGCGAGCGGCCGCTGCTGCGCGGTTGGCTCCACGTCGCCGCCTTCGTGGCCTGGCTGATCGGGGGGCCGTTCCTCATTGCGGCGGGTCCCAACGCGACGGCGAAGGCCGTCTTGTCCATCTACGTCGCGGGCATGCTGATCATGTTCGGCACGAGCGCCGCCTTCCACCGGATCCACTGGTCGGCCCGCGCCTGGCGGCGGATGCGCCGGGCGGACCACAGCGCGATCTTCATCGGCATCGCCTGCGACGACCACCGCGGTGGCCGCGCCTCGCGCTGCACCGGCTGGGCCAGGGTGCTGCTGCTGGCGCTGGTGTGGGCGAGCGCGGCGGCCGGCATCGTGCTGCGCCAGATCTGGCTCGACGCCCCGCAGTGGGTGGTCGCCGTCCCCTACGTCTTCGTGGGTTGGTGCCCCGTGGTCGTGCTGCCCCAGCTGGTGCGCAGCGTGGGGTGGGGCGGGTTCGGGATCCTCATCGCCGGCCGGCCTGGCCGACACGGCCGGCGCGCTGGTCTACGCGCGCAAGCGGCCGGACCCGTGGCCCCGCGTCTTCGGCTTCCACGAGGTCTTCCACGCGTGCACGGTGGTGGGCTCGGTGCTCTTCGCCTACCTGGTGGCGTTCGTCGTGCTGCCGCGCTACTGAGCGCCTGGATCGGGTCAGCCGATGACGCCGTCGGACGCGGAGCGCGGCCAGAGTCGCCGGCGTCGAGGCCCAGCTCGCCCTGCAGGACTGCGTCGGTGTGCTCGCCCACCCACGGCACCCGCGACTCGGGGCCCTCGGCGACGTCGGCGAACTTCACCGGGAGCCCGGGGATCAGCACGGGCTGCGCCACGCCGTCGCTGCGCGGATGCTCCACCAGCATGTGCCGCACGGCGAGGTGGGGATCGGCGACCACTTCCTCGTCGGTGGCCACCGGGCCGGCCACCAGGCCGGCGGCGTTGAGCGCGTCGCAGGCCTCGCGCTTGGACTTGGTGGCGGCCCAGCGACTCGATGGCCGGGCGGATGTCCGACTCGAGGTGCTCGAGCCAGCCCTGGGGCGTGGCGAAGCGCGGGTCGTCGACCCACTCGGGCCGGTCGATCGCCCGGGCCAGGTCCGGCCACTGGTGCGGCGCGCAGCACCTGGAGCATGAACCAGCCGTCGGCGGCCCGAAGCCGTGCAGGATGCCCGGCCACGGGCGTCCCCATCGGGCATGCCCATCGACCAGAAGTTGGGCACGACGTCGAGCACGGCCACCATGGCGTCGAGCATGGCCACGTCGACCCGCTGCGCCCGTCCCGTCCGGTCGCGTTGGCGCAGCGCGGCCAGCGTGCCGATGACGGCGAAGAGCGCGGTGACGATGTCGCCCAGCCCCCCCATGGGCGCAGCCGATCGGCGGCTGCCCCGTCGGTGCGCTTGAACTCGTAGGCGCCGCTCATGGCCTCGACGATGGAGGCCAGGGCGGGCCACCCGTCGTAGGGAGAGGTCGCCGCGCCGGCCTGGCACCGGGCGCCCGAAGCCCGGAGATGGACAGGTAGACCACCCGGTCGTGCACCGCCGCCACGTCGTCGTACGCCACCCCGAGCCGCTCGGCCGCACCGGCGCGGAAGTTCTCGGCCACGACGTCGAAGCGTGGCGCCAGGCGCAGGACGAGGTCGCGTCCCGCCGGTTGCTTCAGGTCGATGACCGACCGAGCGCTTGGAGAGGTTGTTGCGCATGAAGGTGGCGCCGACGCCGCGACCCTCGGGGTCGGCCATGGCCGGCTGCGCGGTGCGACCGAGGTCCCCGGTGCCCGGCGCCTCCACCTTGACCACCTCGGCACCCAGCCGGCCCGAGCAGCTGGGTGGCGTAGGGCAGGGCCTGCATCTGCTCGAGCGCCAGCACGCGTACGCCGTCGAGCGGCTTGCCCCAGTGCGCCGCCTCCGCGTTGACGACGTCGCCCAGCTTCACGGGCCGGTCGAGGCCGAGCATCGTCGATGGCGTTGCCGCGCATGATCGCGTAGACGTCCTCGTCGCTCAGGTGCTGCACCATCTGCTCCGCCACCGCCCGCGTGTCGGGCCAGGTCGAGTCCGTGTGGGGGTAGTCCGTCTCGAAGGTGATGCGGTCGGCCCCGATGGCGTCGAGCGAGTCGAGGCCGTGCTGGTCGCGGAAGAAGCAGCCGTAGACCTGGCGACGGAAGTACGTGGAGGGCGGCTCGAGCACCGATGTCCTTCACGCCGCCCCAGGCGCGGTGCTCGCGCCACACGTCGTCCGCCCGCTCCAAGATGTAGGGCAGCCATCCGATCTGCCCCTCCGAGTAGGCCAGGCGCAGCTCGGGGAAGCGGATGAGGACGCCCGAAAAGAGGAAGTCGCGTCAACGATGCCATCGCGTTGCCGAAGCTCAGCGTGGCTGTCACCGCCACCGGCGCGTCGGCCGACGTGGCCGGCATCTTCGACGACGAGCCGATGTGCATGCAGACCACGGTGCCCGTCTCCGCGCAGGCGGCGAAGAAGGGATCCCAGTACCCGCTGTGGATGCTGGGCAGCCCCAGGTGGGGTGGGATCTCGCTGAAGCACACGGCGCGCACGCCCCGTGCCGCGTTGCGGCGCACCTCCGCCGCAGCCAGGTCGGCGTCCCAGAGCGGGATGAGGCACAGCGGGAGCAGCTTCCCGTCGCTGTCGCCGCACCATTCCTCGACCATGAAGTCGTTGTACGCGACGACGCAGGCCCGGGCGAGCTCCTTGTCCTTCGCCTCGAGGAACGTCTGGCCACAAAAGCGGGGAAAGGTCGGGAAGCACAGGCTGGCCTCGACCCAGTTGGCGTCGTTGTCGGCGATGCGGGCCTTCGGCTCGTAGCAGCCCGGTCGCATCTCGTCGTAGGTGATCGGCGACATGGTCATGTCGTCGCGGTCGAAGCCGACGGCGGCCACGTGGCGTTTGTTGATGTAGACGAGGTCCTCGTAGATCCAGCAGTCGGCCGGCGGGCCGGCGGGATCGAACGACTGGCGATAGGTGCCGCCGCCGATGTGTTCCATCTCGCCGATGCCGCGTCGCTCCACCTTGGGGCCGCGGTCGCGCCAACGCGCCGGCAGCCAGGTCTGCCAGAGATGGGCCGGTTCCACGATGTGGTCGTCCACGCTGACGATCCGGGGCAGGGGCGTGGTGCTCCCGAGGCGGGGCGTGGTGTCGTCGATCAGGTGGGTCATGGTTGCTCCAGTGTGGCCGCGAACGGGACGAGGGGCGCCAGGTCATCGAGTTGCGCCCGCACGTCCGACGCTGCGCCGGCCCGGAGGCGCAGCACGACCTCGCCGACGCCGAGCCCGGCGTAGTGCTCGAGCTTGCCCTCGTCGGCGATGGTGCCGAAGGGCACGACGCTCAATTGGCGCGGGTCGCGCCCGGCCGCCTCCATCCGGGCGCGCAGGCGGGGCAGCGCGTCGCCCAGCCCGCGACCGCCGATCGGGATCCAGCCGTCGGCCCATTCGGCGATCGCCGAGAAGACGGCGTCGGTGCCGCCCCCGCCGATCAGCGTCCGCACCCGCGGCTGCTGGCGGGGCTTGGGCCACGACCAGGTGGGTTCGAAGTCGACGAACTCGCCGTGGAACTCGGCCTGGTCGTTGGACCAGATTGCCTCCATGGCGCGCACGTGCTCGCGGACGACGTCGTGACGGCGCGAGAACTCGACGCCGTGGTCGGCGGCCTCGGCGCGGTTCCAGCCGAACCCCACGCCGAGGGTCACCCGGCCGTCGGAGAGGTGGTCGAGCGTGGCCACCTGCTTGGCGAGCACGATCGGGTCATGCTGCGCGGCGAGCAGGATGCCCGTGCCGAGACCGATGCGCCTGGTCGCACTGGCCGCCGTGGCCAACGCCACCAGGGGGTCGAGGCAACGCTTGTAGTCGTCGAGGCGCACGCCTTCGACGAGAGCGGGCGGGATGTCCTCGCGCACCGGGAGGTGCGTGTGCTCGGGGAGCCAGAACGAGTCGAAGCCCAGCTCCTCGACCATCGCCGCCAGGGTGGCCGGAGCGACGTCGAGATCGGTCAGGGCGGCGGTGATCCCAAGGCGCATGGTCAAGGGGTCTTGGCGGCGAAGTCGGCCAGGGCACCCCGCTGCGCGGCGCCCCCGAGCAAGCGGGCGAAGGCACCTTGCTCCCGGCGGTTCGCCTCGACGATGGCGTCGCGGCGCGCCGCCCGCATCAGCGACGTAATGGCTCGGGTCGCGGCGCGGGGGTGCGCCGCCACCCGCGCCGCCAGCTCGACCGTCTCGTCGAGGACGGCGCCCGGCTCGCACGTGTGCAGCGCCAGACCGAGGTCCACCAGCTCGTCCGCGCCGACCCAGTCCGAGGTGAGGAGGATGCGCGCCGCGTGCTGCCAACCCATCGTGGCCGGGAACAAGTAGCTGCTGGCCGCCTCGGCCGGCACCCCCAATTCGGCGAAGGGCACGCGGAGCCGGGCATCCTCAGCGACCAGGACCAGGTCGCAGTGCGCGAGGAGCGTGAACCCGAGCCCGACGGCGACGCCGTTGACCGCCGCGAGGAGCGGCACCGAGAGCTCGCACAGCACGTCGAGCAGACCCATGAAGCCCCGACCGGCACCCTCGACGGCCGTGCCGGTGGCGATGGCCGCCATCTCGGCCAGGTCCTGGCCCGAGGTGAAGGCGCTGCCGCGGCCCGTGAGCACCACGGCCCCGACGCCTTCGTCCGCGTCGGCAGCGCGCAGGGCTGCCGTCAGCTCCTGGTACATCGCGGTGTCGAAGGCGTTGCGCACCTCGGGCCGGGCGAACGTGACGACCCGGACGCCCGGCGCGACGTCCTCGACGACGACGCGGCCGGTCGGCGTGTCGTGGTCGTCAGCCGGCACTCGCCGTCGTCCCCTTCGGCGGCGGTGCTTTGACCGCCTTGGCCCGACGCGCGATCACGTTCTCCGCCGACTGGTTCATGCCGGTGGACATCGGCCAACCGATGTAGTGCGTGATGTGCACAACGAGCTCGCGCAGCTGTTCGACGGTGAGCTCGCCGCGCTCGAGGGCGCAGTCGAACTGGATGTCGAGCAGGTCGGTCTTGCCGAGCGCCGCCAGGACGCCAATCGTCATCAGGCGACGGTCCCGCACGTCGAGCTCGTCGCTCGTCCACACGGTGCCGAACAGATGGTCGACGGTCATCTCCGCGTACCGACCGGGCATCGTGTCGGGGTCGACGCTGAAGCCGTAGACCTCCTGCATCTTGGCAATGCCGGCCGCCCGCTTGTCGGCGCCTTCGCTCATCGGTCGCTCCTCGTCGTGTTCGCGGTCTGCGAGACGCTACTCAGGGTCAGGCAGGAAGAAGACTCGTTCGCAGCGGGCGTCGGTCAGCGCGGCGACCGGCATCGGCACGCCCAAGTTCTCGCCGAGCGCGCGGGCGGCGTCGAGGTCCTTGTGCGCCATGACGCACTTGTCCTCGAAGAACTGCAGCAGACTCGGATCGGCGCCACGGTCCCAGGGCTCTGCGGTCTGACGCAGGATCATGCGGGTCACGCCGCCGATGACCTGGTCACTCTCGCGGATGGCCTCGCCCAGCTTCAGCAGGTCGACGCCGGCGGCCTCGGCAAGCTCTTGGCCCTCCTGGGCGGCGCACCACGCCCCGTACTGGATCAGGTTGCGCGCCAGCTTGGCCGAGATGCCCGTGCCGGCGGGACCCATGTGCAACACCTTCCGGCTGAACACGTCGAGGGCGGGCCGGATCCGGTCCACCTCCTCCTCGGTCCCGCCCACCATGCACACCAGTTGGCCGTCGGCTGCGCCATAGGTACCGCCGCTGACCCCGCAGTCGACCACGCCCACACCGTGGGCCGACCCGGCCTCGCGCATGGCGATCACCGTGTCCGTCGTGATGGTGCTCACGATGACCACGGTGGTGCCGTCGGCGGCGCCGGCAAAGACGCCGTCGTCACCTTCCAGCACGGAGCGAACCTGCGCATCGTTGAGGACCGCGACGAACACGATCTCCGAGGTGGTCGCGAGGTCCCGGGGCGACGCCGCTACGCGGGCGTCTTCACCGTAGGGGGCGGTGGCCTCCTCCCGGATGTCGCAGACGGTCAGCGTGACGCCCGCCTGCATGAGGTTGGCGGCGATGCCGGCGCCGCCGATCTCGCCCAGCCCGACCACCCCGACGCTCGGCACACGGCTCTTCTTCTCAGGCACGTGGCCCACCTCCCCGGGTCGTCTCCCTATCCGGGAAGAACACTAGATCTGGACAAGTGTCTGGACTATAGTTCAGACATATGACCGAGGGCAACGGCGTCACGGCGGGCGAAGAGCGGGCGGATTATTCGGGTGCGTTCGACCCCGGCTTCGACTACGAGGACCTGTCCAAGGAGGCGCTGGTCCGGCTCGTGCGCGAGTACGGGCTGATCGTCCACCTGCTCGACCGCTCCATGTGCGCCGCCATCGGGCTGCGCTACGGGGCCGACGCCGTGAAGGAGCTGGCGATCGAGGAGTGGGCCGGCGCCAGCCCGGTGTACGGCGACCGGTTGCGCCAGATCATGAACATCGAGGGCGACGGCGTCTCCGCGATCTTCAAAGTGCTCCAGCTCGACCCCGGCTTCCCGCACCACTACATGGACGTCCACTACGAGCTGGTCGACGAGAAGCACGGCTACTTCGAGCTGGCGTACTGCGGCGCCCTGATGGACGCCGAGCCGTGGGGCGACGTGATGGTGACGAACATGTGCCACCACATCGAGGACGGCACGTTCGACGTGACGGCGCAGGCGATCAACCCCAAGGCGCACATCCGTCACGTCCACCGCCCGCCGCGCGTGCCCTCGGACCGCTCCCCGCACTGCCGCTGGGAGGTCGTGATCGAGGACGAGACGGAGACGCTGCCGGTGAAGGACATCACCAAGATCACGCGGGGGACGACGGCGGCGACGTTCGCCTTCCCCGACATGAAGGACGGCACGCCGCATGTGCCGGCGCCGTCCGCTGCGGTCGGTGAGGGCGGTTGAGCGCCTTCGACGCCACCTCGAGCACGGACGCCTCGGCGCCACCGGGACGGCGTGCGCTGTCCGAGCGCCAGGCCGAGGTGATGGAGCGGCTCGTCGCCGCGGCGGCAGAGGAGGCTGAGGAACGCCCGTACGGCGAGATCACCGTGCGCACGATCGCCCGGCGGGCGGGCGTGGCGCCGGCGACGGCGTACACGTATTACTCGGGCAAGGACCATCTGCTGGCCGAGGTGCTCTGGCGGCGGGTGCAGTCCTCCCCGCATCTCGTGGACATCAACTTGCCGCTCGGCGATCGGGTCGCGGCGACGGTGCGGACCATGGGCTTCAGCGCGATGGACCCGGGCGCGGTCGCGGTGTGCACGACGGCGTTGTTGTCCGACGGGCCCGACGTCAAGCGGGTGCGGACCCGGGTGGGCGTCGAGATCGGACGCCGGTTCGCCGCCGCTTTGGGGAACGACGCCGACCCCTCGGTCCTCGAGGTGCTCCAGGTCACGTACTTCGGGGCGATCCTGAGCGCGGGCATGGGGCACCTGCCGATCGACACGGTGCCGGTGCTGGTGGCCGACGCCGTCGCGTTGATGACGCGGGGTGGTTCGTGACGACGGTGGCCCGGCCGGCGCCGCTCACGTACAGCCCGTACGACTACGCCATCCACGAGGACCCGTACCCCACGTACGCGCGCCTGCGGGCGGAAGCGCCGGTCTTCTACAACGAGGAGCTCGACTTCTTCGCGTTCTCCCGCCACGCCGACGTCTTGGCGGCGTTCCGTGACGTCGACCGCTACTCCAACGCCTTCGGAGTGAGCCTCGACCCGGCCGCGTACGGCCCGGAGGCGCATCGGGCGATGTCGTTCCTGGCGATGGACCCGCCGCGTCACACGCGGATGCGGTCGTTGGTGGGCAAGAGCTTCACGCCGCGTCGGGTGGCTGAGATGGAGGCGCGGATCCGCGAGCTCGCGATCGCTTACCTGCAGCCGTGTCTGGCCGCCGGCTCCTTCGACTTCGTGGGTGACTTCGCGGGGCGACTGCCGATGGACGTGATCTCCGAACTCGTCGGTGTGCCGCCAACTGATCGGGGCGAGCTGCGGCGGCTGGCGGACCTGCTGGTGCACCGCGAAGAAGGGATCGACGACGTGCCGCCGTCGGGGGTCGAGGCGGCGCTGACCCTGGCGGGGTACTACGCCGACATGGTGGCGGACCGGCGCCGGAACGAACGCGACGACCTGACCTGGTCGCTGCTGCAGCAGACGATCGACGGCGAGGGGCTGACCGACGACGAGATGATCTCGTTCCTGTTCCTCCTCGTCGTGGCGGGCAACGAGACCACGACCAAGCTCCTGTCGAACGCCTGGTTGTGGGGCGGGCGCAATCGCAGCGAGCTGGCCAAGGTCATGGCCGACCCGGCCCGGGTGCCCGACTGGGTGGAGGAGACTCTGCGCTACGACACGTCGACGCAGATGCTGCTGCGGGTGACGCGTACGCCGGTGGCCGTGCGCGGGGTCGACATCGAGGCCGGTCGGCGCGTGCTCCTCCTGATCGGCTCGGCCAACCGCGACGAAGACGTCTTCGCGGATCCGGACCGCTACGACCTCGACCGCAACACGCAGAGCCTGATCAGCTTCGGCGGGGGGCGCCACTTCTGCATGGGCGCCGCGCTGGCGCGCCTCGAGGCGCGTATCGCGCTGGACGAGCTGGTGCGGCGGGTCGGGTCGTATTCGATCGACGAGGCGGGGCTGGTCCGGGTCCACTCGATCAACGTGCGGGGCCTGGCCGTACTGCCGACGACGGTCGTACCGCGGTGAGCGGGGCTCCGAGCTGATGGCGCGTTTTGCGCCCCAGCCCTCGCGTCGTCCCGCGGTCGTGACCGGCGCCTCGTCGGGCATCGGCGCCGCCACGGCGCGGACCCTGGCGGAGGCCGGGCTGCCCGTCGTTCTCGGGGCGCGGCGGACGGACGTGTGCGAGACGATCGCGGAGGAGATCCGCGCCTCGGGCGGCGAGGCGGCGGCCTTCGCCTTGGACCTGGCGGAGGCCGAGTCGATCGCCTCCTTCGCGAAGCAGGCCGAGGACGCCTTCGGCCCGGTCGAGGTCCTGGTCTCGAACGCCGCCCGGATCATGCCGGGCGACGCGTTCGAGACGTCGCCCGAGGACTTCGAGGCCGTGCTCAGGGTGAACGTGGGCGGGGCCCAACGGCTCGTCCATGCGTTCGGATCCGGGATGGTGGAGCGCCAGCGGGGGGACCTGGTCTTCGTCACCTCCGACGTCGTCGCGCACCCGCGCCCCGCATGTCGGCGTACGTGGCGTCGAAGTGGGGGTTGGAAGGTTTCGTCACGGCGCTGCAGATGGAGCTCGAGGGCACCGGCGTGCGTGCGGTGATCGTGCGCCCGGGGCCGACGCTGACGGGCATGGGTATGGACTGGGACCCCGACGTGACGGCATCGGTGCTCGAGACCTGGACGGAGTGGGGGCTGGCCCGCCACTCGGCGTTCCTGCGTCCCGAAGGCGTGGCGCTGGCCGTGGCGCACGCGGTGGCGGCCCCCCGGGGTACCCACCTGTCGATCGTGGAGGTCCAGCCCGAGGCGCCGTTGCTCGGCGGGCGTCCCCAGGGAGACCCCCAGGGAGAGGAGACGGTATGAGCACGGAGACCGAGCTACGAGAGCCGCCGCGGGTATCGGGGGGCTCGGGCGAGAACGCGCACCTCGACGAGCTCAGCCGCGACCCGATCGGCCTCATGGCACGAGTGCGAGCCGAGTGCGGCGATGTCGGCGAGTTCACGATCGCGGCGCGCGACGTCGTGCTCCTGACGGGTGCGGACGCGAACGAGTTCTACTTCCGTGCGCCGGAGGAGCAGCTCGACCAGGCCGAGGCGTACCCGTTCATGACGCCGATCTTCGGCCAGGGCGTGGTGTTCGACGCCCCACCGGAGCGGCGGCGCGAGATGCTGCACAACCAGGCGCTGCGTGACAAGTTCATGCGCGGGCACGCGGCGACGATCGCGAGCGAGGTCGAGCGGATGGTGGCCGATTGGGGTGACGAGGGCGAGATCGATCTGCTCGACTGGTTCGCCGAGCTCACGATCTACACGTCGTCCGCCTGCCTGATCGGCCGTCGCTTCCGGGAGGAACTCGACGGGCGGTTCGCCCAGCTGTACCACGATCTCGAACGGGGGACGGACCCGATCGCCTACGTCGACCCGTACGCGGACATCGAGAGCTTCCGGCGCCGAGACGCCGCTCGGGTCGCGCTCGTCGAGCTCGTCCAGGGGATCATGGACCGGCGCGCCGCCGGACCGCCGCCGCCGGACGGCGAAGCGGATCTGCTCGACGTCCTGATGTCGATCAAGGAGCCGGACGGATCGTTGCGCTTCAGCGCGGACACGGTGACCGGGATGTTCATCTCGATGATGTTCGCCGGCCACCACACCACCTCGGGCACGGCGGCGTGGACGCTGATCGAGCTGCTGCGGCACCCTTCCGAGCTGGCGGGCGTGAACGCGGAGCTGGACGAGCTGTACGCCGACGGGTCCGAGGTCAGCTTCCAGGCGCTGCGCGAGATCCCCCGGCTCGAGTCGTCGTTGAAGGAGGCGCTGCGCCTGCACCCGCCGCTCATCTTGCTGCTGCGGGTGGCGATGGAGGACCTGACGTACGGGGACTATCGCATCGCGGCGGGGAAGTTCGTGGCCGCCAGCCCGGCGATCTGCAACCGCATCCCCGAGGACTTCCCCGACCCTGACGCCTTCGTGCCGTCGCGCTACCTCGAGCCACGGGAAGAGGACCGGGCCAACCCGTGGACCTGGATCCCGTTCGGTGCCGGCCGCCACCGCTGCGTCGGCGCCGCGTTCGCCATGATGCAGCTCAAGGCGATCTTCTCGGTGCTGCTGCAGGGATGGGAGTTCTCGGCGGCCCAGCCCCTCGACTCCTACCGCAACGACCACTCGAAGATGGTCGTGCAGCTCGAGCAGCCGTGTCGGGTGCGCTATCGGCGCCGCACCGATCGGCCGGGGAGCGCGGCCTGATGAAGATCGTCGTCGACCGCGACCTGTGCCAGGGGCACGCCGCCTGCGAGGGCGAGGCGCCCGAGGTCTTCTCGGTCTCGAAGCAGGGGGACCTGACGATCCTCCAGCCCGAGCCGCCGGAGTCGCTGCGCACCGCGGTGGAGCTGGCGGTGAAGTACTGCCCGACGCACGCCCTGTCGATCATCGAAACCGAAACCGAGGAGGACTGACTGACCATGCCCGCCTACCCGCGTGCCGAGCTCGAAGAGATGGTGGAGCGCTGGCTGGAGGTGAACCGCCAGGGCGAGGCGAAGCGCGACTGGCGTCACATGGCCGACCTGTACACCGAGGACGCCACCTACGGCTGGAACGTCGGGCCCAACGACGAGTTCATGGCGGTCGGGCGCGAGGAGATCCGCGAGGTCGCCCTGGGCCTGGAGATGGCGGGGCTCGAAGGCTGGACGTACCCGTATCAGAAGGTGCTCATCGACGACGCCCAGGGCGAGGTGCTCGGGTTGTGGAAGCAGGTAGCGAATGCGACCCGCGCCGACGGCACGAACTACGAGATCGCCGGGCTCGGCGGCAGCTGGTTCCGCTACGGCGGCAACTTCCAGTGGTCGTGGCAGCGAGACTTCTTCGACGTGGGCAATGCCGGCGCGTTGTTCATGCTGATGATCCGTGACGGCACGCTGTTGCCGGGCATGCAGCAACGCATGGAGCGCGCGATGTCGGGCGAGCGGTTGCCGGGGCACTACGCCTTGGGCGGAGCACCGGTCGGGTTGTGGGAGGTGCCCGAAGGGGCTTAAGCCGCATACGGCGGGAAGGCGCGTGCGACGAGCGCCCCCAGGTCGTGCCGCCGGCCTGCGTCCAGTGGGCCGGGTGCGCCGAGCGCCTTGGCGAGGGCTTTGGGCCACGTGATGAGGACCTCGTCGAGGACGAAGGGTCGAGCGAAGAGGCCGAGCTCGACGCCGGTGAAGCAGAGGGCAGCCCTCACGGGCACGTCGGGTGGCACGTGCCCGGCGACGATGGCTTGCTGTCGTCGCGCCGATGTCACGAGTGCCGAGTGGTCGAACCGGCCGACGAACAGGGCCCGGTGAGGGAGGAACCACCCGCCCACGGTCCGCAGTTGCAGCCGACCGCGGTAGTGCTTGGAGTCGATCACCCAGATCCCCGAGGCCACGATCGCAATGTGATCGAGGTTGGCCCGGCTTCGTGGAATCTTTCGGTCGTGCAGGACGATCCCTTTGTCGCCGACCGAGTGGGCCAAGAACGGTCCCACCCGCTCCTCGCCTTCGG
Organism: uncultured Acidimicrobiaceae bacterium; assembly: GCA_963783995.1. GTDB lineage: Bacteria > Actinomycetota > Acidimicrobiia > Acidimicrobiales > RAAP-2 > Bog-473. The sequence continues at coordinate 193,662 of CAWAPU010000002.1, read as the reverse complement.
CGCCCCTGGCCCAGGCTTCGGTCGATCGCTTCGGACCGACGAGGAGCGCCACCACCGGCGCGAGGGGCCCGAAGATGCGCCGGCGACGTGTGTCGTCCCGGGCACGCAGGGCCTCGTAGCGGGCCCGCGCTGAGGCACCCGGCGTGCCGGGTCCGCGGCGAGCGGGCGTCTGGTCGTCTGGGGTCACCGAACGGTGTCCCTCCTTCCTCGCTTTCAGCCGTCCGATCGAGGCGACCGGACGGGCCAAAACGAGAACGGTCGCAGATTTGCTCCCGTATACGACGCGGGCACCGTGTTTCGGTTCGCGCTCGTATTTGCAGCAGGGACCGGCGGCTCGGTCCGGCGGTATAGGTGGCAGGCCCCGGGCGGTTGGGTCGCGGTGTATATGCGGGGCCGATCAGCGGCGGATTGGCGCGAATACAGTCCGAAGGAGGCCGGCGGTTCCCGCGTACACGGGTAGAAAATTTTCCAGGCGCTCTTCTTGGCGCGGCCGTTCGGGGCAACGGACGTGGGAACCTGGCTCGGTGAGGAGGGTGACGGTCCGGTCGGCCCTGGCCGTCGGGGTGGCCTTCTTGGCGTCGGCGACGGCGCGTGGCGAGTTGTGGCACCGGCGCGCCCGGCGGGAGGGCGGCGGCGGGGGACAGCCGCCCGGCGGCGAAGGCCCCGACCACGAGCAGCTCGACGACGACCACCACCACCGCTCCGGTGTCGGTGACCGAGTTGCCGGTCACGCCCTTCGCCTGGACTCCGTGCAACGGCGACCTGCAATGCGGGAACCTGGTCGTGCCGCTCGACTACCGCGCGCCGAACAATGGGCAGACGATCTCCCTCGCGGTCGTCCGCCATCCGGCCGAGGTGCCGGCGGACCGCATCGGCTCGCTCGTGATCGACCCCGGCGGGCCGGGCGTCTCGGGGGTCGACGACATGGCCAACGAGCTGAACGTGCTGACGCCGGGCCTGCTCGACGACTTCGACATCGTCATGTTCGACCCCCGCGGCGTGGACCGCAGCGACCCGGTGACGTGCGGCGAGACGCCGGGCGGCCCGCCGGCGTCGCTGCCCAACCCCGTGCCGACGACGCCCAGCGCGCAGACGGCGCTGATCAACAACTACCGCACGTACGCCGCGGCGTGCGAGAAGGCCAGCGGCACCCAGCTGCCCTACGTGGGCACGGTTGACGCCGCCCGGGACATGGAACGCCTACGCATCGCGCTGGGCGACAGCGGGCTGACGTACATGGGCCAGTCCTACGGCACGCTGCTCGGGCTGACGTACGCCTCGATGTTCCCCACGCACGTGCGCGCCATGGTGCTCGACAGCGTCATCGACCCCGCGTTGACGTTCAACCAGATGTCCGCCGGCCAGGCCGACGGGTTCGAGGCGTCGCTCCAGTCGTTCTTCACGTGGTGCGCCGGGACGAGCGCGTGCCCGTGGCAGACGGGGGCGGACCCGACGAGCACGCTGTTGGCGTTGATCGCATCGAGCACGGCGAGCCCGGTGCCGGCCGGGAGTGGACGGACGGCGGGAGCCGGCGAGCTCTACGACGCGTTGTTGGAGGGCCTGTATTCCCAATCGGACTGGTCCGAGTTGGGCGACGCCCTCGCCGCCGATGCAAGCGGCAACGGCGCGCAGGTGGTCGCCATGTCGGACCACTACAACCAGAACGGGTCCTCGAACGGCGACGACGCGGCCGAGGCGATCGACTGTCTCGACCATCCGGTCTCCACGAAGCTCGGGGCGTACGGCTATCTCGCCGACGTCCTCAAGGCATCGGCCCCCGTCTTCGGCCCGCTCCTTGCCTGGGGCGAGGCGTCGTGCGCCGTCTGGCCCGCGCCGCCGACCCGCCCCGTCGGGCCGATCAGCGCCACCGGCTCGCCGCCCATCCTCGTCGTCGGCACCACCGGCGACCCGGCGACGCCGTATCAGTGGGCCGTCAACGTGTCGCACGAGCTCAGCCACGGTGTGCTGCTGACTCGGGACGGGGTCGACCACGTGGCCTACTTCTACAGTGCCTGCGTCCGCGGGTACGTCCAGACGTATCTCGTCTCCGGGGTCACGCCGCCGGCGGGGACGACGTGCACCTCGTAGCGGGCCCCGGCGGGTCGGGCGTCGCTCACCCGATCTTCACGACCGCACCCGTCGTCGCGTCGCAGTAGACGATCCCGCCACTCTGCGTGACGGCCACGCCGGCGGGCGTGCGCATGCGTGTGAGCACCCAGCGCGTCGTGTGACCCGACCGGTCGGCGCTCGGCAACCGCTGCGCCCCCGCCGCCGTGTAGAGGTCGCCCGCCGTCATCGCCCGGCCGAGGTCGCGTCCCGACTGGGCCGGCAACAACCGGATCGTGTGCACGGACCCGTCGGCCATCACGAGCGATCCCGTCGGCCCGAGGGCGATGCCGCGGGGGTCGTCCAGCGCGGCCCCGCTGCTCGTGGGGGACAAGCCATCGGCCACGTAGGGCCCGTGGCTGCTCGGGCCGCCCACCACGACGCCGATGTTGCCGGCTGCGATGGCGGCGCCGTAGAAGGTGCCCCCATGGACCGTGGCCAACAGCACGGCATGGTCACCCCGGTCGGCCACGAGGAGGTCGCCGGCGAAATCGACCGCCACGGCGACCGGGTCGGAGAGCTCGGTGCCGAACACGGGGCCGCCCTGACCGGCGGACCCGCACGTGCCGGTGCCGGCAACGGTGTAGATGTGGTCCCGTTGTACGGGCTGGCCGAGGATCGTCCCGTCCGCCACCGCGACGGCCCTGACCTTGCAGTTCGCGGTGTCGGCGATGAACACGTCGCCGCTGCTGTCCACCGCGACGCCTGTGGGCTCGTCGAGTCGTGCCGAGGTTGCCGCGCCGCCGTCGCCACTGTCGCCCGCCTGGCCGGTCCCGGCCAGGGTGGCCATGGCGCCCGACGGCAGGATCACCTGGACTCGCTGCTTGTTCGCTTCGGCCACGTACACGTCGCCCGTCACGTCCACCGCCAGGCCGGTGGGGCGGCCGATCGACCCGCCGCGGCAGTGGCTGCCCGCGATGGTGGTGGTGTGCCCGGGCCGCAACGCCTTGCCGTAGTCACGGCCCGAGTGGACCGGGATCTCGAGGACGCGGCAGTGACCGGTGTCGGCGACGAAGACATCGCCGGCGGTATCGAGCGCGAGAGCCGCCGGGGCAGCGAGCGTGCCGGAAGGGACGATTGTCTGCACCGTGGGTTGGGGCGACGCCCCCGCGGCGGCCTGGGCATTGGGGTACGTGAGCACCAACGCGACCGAACCGACGAAGGCCACCGCGCCCAGCGCACGCCCCGATTGTCCCAGCCGCCTCACGGGTCACATCTTGCCGTCGGCGACGCGCCGTGCCCGGTCAGCGGGCCCCAGGCCCACGACCCACCCCCCAGCCGCCGGCAATAGGGTGCGGGTGCACGCACGCAACGACTGACGAAAGGGGTTCTCCGTGGCAGCTCCACCCGAAGAGGCGCTCAGCGCCGGCAACGTCACGCTCACCGGCACCGACGGCGCGCCGATCAACGCCTACGAGGCGCGGCCCGCCGGCAATGGGCCGTTCGGCGGCGTCCTCGTGATCCACCACCTCCCCGGGTGGGACTCGGGCACGAAGGAGATCACCCGGCGTTTCGCGGCCAACGGGTACAACGCCATCTGCCCGAACCTCTACGCCCGTCAGGGCCTGGACGTGGACCCCGACGACGCGGCCGCGGCCACCCGGGACGCCGGTGGCGTTCCCGACGAACAATTCGTCGCTGACGCCAAGGTCGCCGTCGACGCGCTGCGCACCTTGCCGACTTCGAACGGCAAGGTCGGCGTCATCGGCTACTGCTCCGGTGGCCGCCACGCCTTCCTCACCGCCATCAGCGTCCCCGTCGACGCGGCCGTCGATTGCTACGGCGCCTTCGTGACCGGGACGGTGCCCGAGGGCTTCCCGCTGAAAGTGACACCGCTCGTCGGTCGCGTAGGCGACCTCGGCTGCCCCTTGCTCGGCCTCTTCGGCAACGACGACCAGTTCCCCAGCCCCGAGCAGGTCGACGAGCTGGAGGCGGCGCTCAAGGACGCGGGCAAGACGTACGAGTTCGTCCGCTACGACGGCGCCGGCCACGCGTTCTTCTCGGTCGAGCGTCCCGCCTACCGGCCCGAGGCAGCCGTCGACGGCTGGGAGCGGATCTTCGAATTCTTCGGCACCAACCTGGAGGCCTGACCATGTGCTCGTACCTCACCGTCCCCACCGACATCGCCGGCAGCGCCAAGGGTGCACAGGGTTGGATCCACGTCACGAACGCGCAGGTGTACTTCGACCACCCGTACCACGCGCCGTTCGACCACACGCTGAACATCGACTTCATGGACCCGGCCAAGGGGCCGGGCGCGCGTGTCGCCGTCGAGCTCAGCGCCGAGTCGGCCCGCCGCCTCGTCGACAGCATCACCGAGGCGCTCGCCGCCGCAGGGGCCGCCGCCTCCTGACGTCGGCTCCGGGCCACAGGCTCAGGAGGTGGCCGCGACCACCGAGAACGTCCCGTGGTGGCCGGGCCCGGCCAGGCCGTTGCCGGTGCCGAGCGTCGCGGGGTTCAGCGGGTTCCCCGTGGCCGGATCCAGCTGGGGGACCTCTTCGGAGTAGAGGTACAGCGGCTTGCCGTCGAAGGTCAGCTGGCGGGTGCCGTCGGCCCGGGTGATCTCACCGAGCGATGTTGCCGAGACGCCCGGGCCCGCCTGCACCGGCGCCGTGGTGAGCAACGGGGGCCAGGTCAGCGCGCACGTGCCGGTGCAGTTGCTGTGGTCCTTCGAGTCCTTGCTGTAGCTGTAGACGATGATCGGGAGGCCGCCCTGGCCCTGGAACATCGCGGCGGTCAGCGCGGTGGCGCCGTTGGACTGCTTCTGCGTGGAGATCGCGATCGGCCCGACGGCGGGAAGGCCGTTCTTGGCCGAGACGAGGCGCCATACGCCGTGCCAGGGCGCCAGCGGCGCCACCGTCTCCATGAAGTTGACACCGCTGAACTGACCGGGCTTGGGGTCGAAGAGGTACAGGAGCTGACCCGCGTAGGTGACCTGGTCCGCGCCGAGGTCCTTGCGGTACACCATGCCCAGCAGGTGCTTGCTCACTCCGGGCCCGGCGACCGGCTTGCCGACGGTGGTGAGCGCGGGCCAGTCGGCCGTCTGGTCCGTCTCGGCGCCCGTGCACGACAGGGGCTGCTTCATCACCGTGACGACCGTCGTCGTGCAGCCGCCAGGGGTGTTGCGGTCGAAGTCGTAGAGCGTGTAGCCGGAGAACTGGCCGGAACCCACCATGACCACCGTGCCGTAGGGGCTGGATTCGGCCGAGACGACCGTCCCGGTGGCGGCGGTCGCCGCGCCCGGGGTGCCGGTCAGCGGGACCAGCGCCAGCACCGCCGCGCCGACGCCGATCGCCGACGCGGCGGCTGCGCCACGGCGGGCGGCCGCTCGCCAGGCGCGTCGCCGTGTTGTGCTTCGCCAAGGGACTTGTGTACGCGTGAACATGCTCCTCATTGACGCAGAACGGCAGGTGCAGCAACAGGGTGCGACTACCCAGCGTCGGTGTGTGCCAGCACCACCGAGAAGTTCGCGGTAGCGCTACTCGGCGCGCAGAAGCTGTGCCGTCAACGAGCTGTCAGTCGTCGTGTCGCGCGGTCGGCGTCACGCCGCGGACGGGCGCGTCTCCTCGCCCCCCGAGGTCATGGAGCGCCGTCCGCGCCGCCCCGAGCCCGCACATCCCGTGGACGCCGCCACCCGGCGGCGTCGCGCCCGAGCAGAGGTAGACGCCGCGCAAGGCCGTGCGGTACGGGTTCCATTGCACCGTCGGGCGGAGAACCATCTGGCGCAGCGTCGCCGCCCCGGCGCTGATGTCACCGCCGACGTAGCTCGGGTTGTGCTCCTCTTCGGCCACCGCGGTGGAGGTGGTGCGGGCGAGGATCAGATCGCGGAAACCAGGAGCGAAGCGCTCGATCTGCGCCTCGATGCGATCGGTCATGTCCACGTCGGAGCCGTTGGGGACGTGACAGTAGGCCCACAACGTCTGCCGGCCGGCGGGGGCGCGTCCGGGGTCGACGACGCAGGGCTGCGCCGCCAGCACGAAGGGTCGTTCCGGGTGGCGCCCGGCGTTGACGTCCGCCTCGCCGCGGGCGATCTCCTCGAAGGTCCCCCCGACGTGCACGGTCACGGTCTCCCGGCACGCTGCGGCGGCCCAGGGGACCGGCCCGCTCAGCGCCCAGTCGACCTTGCAGACACCCGGGCCGTAGCGGTAGCGGGCCAGGGCACGGGCGTAGCGCGGCGGGAGACGGTCACCACCCAGTTCGAGCAGCTGGCGCGGTGTCACGTCGAGGACGACGGTGGCCGCAGGGGGCAGGTCGGCCAGGTTCTTCACGAAGCAGCCCGTCTCGACCCGCCCACCGAGCGACGTGAGCTCGCTCACCAGCGCGTCGACCACGGCGGCGCTGCCGCCTTCGACGACGGGCCAGCCGTAGCGGTGCGCCAGCAGGCCGAAGAGCCGCGGGAAGGCGCCCGACAGCGGCGCCGTCAACGGCAGCATCGAGTGCGCCGCCGCCCCGGCGATGAGCCCGCGCGCCTCGTCGGTGCGAAAGTGGCGCGCCATCGACTGGGCGGAGGTGAGCGCGCGTAGCCCGAAGCCCGCGGCGGCAACCGGGTGGCGCGGGACCGAGCGCATCGTCCCGAGGAAGACGGGGAGGATCTTGTCCGCGTTGCGCACGAGCGGGCCGAAGGCGCGGACGTAGGCGTCCCGATCGACGCCGAGCGACGCCGCGACGTCCGCCACGCTGCCGCCGACGCCGGCGGCGCGGCCGCCGTCGAGCGGGTGGGCGAAGGCCAGCGACGGCGTGCGCAGCCGTACCCCCCGGGCGGACAGGTCGAGGTCCCGGAAGGCCGGAGACGCCAGCAACAACGGATGGACGGCTGAACAGACGTCGTGGTGAAAACCGGGCAGGGTGAGCTCGGCGGTCCGGCACCCGCCCCCGGCAACGGGCGCCGCCTCGTAGACGTCGACGGACAACCCGGCCCGGGCCAGCGTCACGGCGGCAACGAGCCCGTTCGGCCCGCTCCCGACGACGATGGCGTCGCGACGGCTCATGGTCGCCTCATAGCGCGATCGTCGCGCCTTCCTCGGCGGCGAAGACCGAGACGTCACGCCCACAGAAGCGGCTGACGGTTCGCTCCACCTCGGTGTCCGTGCGCTCCGGGCGGTGATGGAACAGCGCCACGCGGCGCGCGCCCGCCAGTTCGCCGAGCCGCACGGCGTACTCGGCCGCGGCGTGGCCGAACGAGCCCTCGGCGGGCACTTCCTCGGCGTGTAGGTGCGAGTCGTGCACGAGCAGGTCCACCCCGGACGCCAGCTCGAGCGCGTTCTCGTGGTACGGGCCGAGACCCTCGGGCCCGCTCCCCAGGGCGGTCGGGCAGTGGTCGGGAAGATAGGCGACCGACGTGCGCCCGTCACTCACCCGGTAGCCGAATGTCTGCCCGCCCTTGTGCGGCACCTCCCGCGCCAGCACCGTGAAGCCTTCCGCTTCGAACTCGCCTTCCGGCACGAACCCGAACGCCCAATCGCCGCGCAGCTGGGCCGGCCCGATCGGGAAGAAGGGAGGCGACATCATGCGCGCCAGCAGCGCCGGCGGATCCACCGCGTCGTTCGCCGGCAACGACAGGGTCACCCGCGCGCCCTCGCGGTCGCCGGCCGGGAAGAACGGGAGGCCCTGGACGTGGTCCCAGTGCAGGTGCGTCAGGAGGAGCGAGCCGCGAAAGGGCCGGGCGTCGAGGAGCTCGCTGACCCGGCGCAGACCGGTCCCAGCGTCGAGCAGCAGGGAGGGCCCGGCCTCGTCGTGTGCGATCGCGAGACACGAGGTGTTCCCGCCAAAGCGGACGAAGTCGGGACCCGGTGACGGCGTCGACCCGCGGGTCCCGCAGAAGGTGACGCGCACTCGATCAGTCTCGCGCGGCGTCCTCGCGGCGATGTCCGGCCGACAACTCCTCGAGATGCGAGCGCTCGATGAGATCCGCCTCGAACATGGCGACCCGGCACGGCGTCACGGCGATGTTGCTGGACGTGCGGACCCCGCCTTCGAGGTGCGCACGCTCGCCCAGAAATGCGCCGGGACCGTACTCCGCCAGGCGCTCGCCGTCGTGCTCGATGCGGACGACGCCGTCGAGGATCAACAACACCTCGGTCCCGGGCTCACCTTGCTCGAACAAGATCGCCCCTTCCGGGAACCGCTCGATGCGCCGCTTGCCGCCACCCTGCATCAACTGTGCGGAGAGCGACGTCTCGAGCGCAGACTCGACTGCGGTGACCAGTGCTTCGGAGTCCTCGTCGCCCCACGGGCTGTGCTTGCCGAACGACTTGCGGTACCAGTCCTTGAAGTCGGTCAGTCCCGACTTCAGTGCGAGCTTGTTCTGTCCGTCGTAGACCCAGTGGCGGGGGAACCTGCTCGCCCCGACGAGCGCGTGTTCTGCGCGGCCGTCGGCGTGCAGCGTGAGCGAGAGCGTCGTCCACACGAGCGGCGCCTGCCACTGCACGAACGGCTTGCGGCGCACGCGCCGGGGCGCGGGCATGCCGGTGCGGCCGCCGCACGTCTGGACGAAGCGGACCCACCCGTCGCCGTACTCGGGCTCGCGCTGGATGATCGGGAGCTGGACCGCCTGGAAGCGGTGCTTCACCGCGCGCAGGTTCACCATGGTCGAGCCCATGAGGCCCCGCCCGGCGTAGCCGCAGTCCCTGATCCGCCCCGACCCGTCGACCGAGACGAAGGCCCGGAGCTCGTTGGCGAAGCGGAAACGGTCCTCCTCGCACAGGGTCTCGACGTCCATGCCCTCGGCGGGCGGCGGGGCGTCGTAGTGGGTGATCCCCGAGTCGAACGCCATGCGTTGGGCCCCCTCGATGGCCTCGCTGGGGATCCACGACAACGACGTGACGACCGCTTCGTGGCGGGTGGTCGTGTCCGTGCTCATGGATCCAGCCTGTCCACCAGGGACGGCGCTGGCGAGTGTGGTGACAGGCGTCCAAAGGTGTGCCTAGCACCACCGTTGCCGGGGGGATCCCCACCTGTTCGGCGGCCCCCGGGTGTGTGAGAACTATCCCAATGGCTGACGACCCCGATGGCTCCAGCACGATCTCGGTGCTCCTCGCCGACGACAACCTCATCGTGCGGGAAGGCGTGCGCGCGCTGATCGAACGCCACAAGGACCTGCGGATCGTGGGCGTGGCCGCCGACTACGACGAGGTCATCGAGGGAGCCACCGCACTGGCGCCCCAGGTCCTCGTCACGGACATCCGCATGCCCCCGGCGTTCAACCGCGAGGGCATCGACGCGGCCAAGGAGGTCCGCAAGCGCCACCCCGGCACCGGGGTCGTGATCCTCTCCCAATACGACGACCCCGAATACGCCGTGTCACTCTTGGCGGAGGGCTCCGCCGGTTACGGCTATCTCCTGAAGGACCACATCGCGCAGGGCGACCAACTCGTCGACGCCATCCGATCGGTCGCCACCGGCGGCAATGCGCTCGACCCGGCCATCGTCGATGCGCTGATCCGTCCGATGACGACCCACGGCGGACTCTCGCCGGCGGAGGAGGCTTTGCTCGGCATGGTCGCCGAGGGCAAGCCGATCAAGGCCATCGCGGTGGCGAAGGGTCTGCCGCCCGAAGCGGTCGACGCGGAGGTCGAGGCCGTCTTCGTCAAACTCGCCGAGGGCGTCTCGGCCGGGACGGAGGGCGCCCTGCAACGCCTGCGGCTCCTCCATCAGGCGATTGTCGACCGCGAGGAACAGGGGGAGACGTTGTCGCGGCTGCTTCCCGGCGGCCTGGCGGAGAAGTTGCGGCGCGACGGCCGGCGCCTCGGCGAGACGGAGCGCGTCGTGGTGACCGTACTCATGAGCGACATCCGCTCGTATTCGAGCATCGCGGAGCACGCCGACCCCTCGCAGCTGGCCGGGCAACTCAACGTCCATCGCGCCGCTATGAACGACGCCATCCTCGGGGAGAACGGCACCGTGATGCAGTTCGTCGGCGACGCCGTGATGGCCGTGTTCGGCGCCCCCTTCGAGCAGGAGGATCACCCCGACCGGGCCGTGGCCGCCGCCCTCGCCATGCACGAGAAGCAGCAGGTCATCAACGACCGCTGGCACGAGGAAGGTCTCCCTCCGTTCGGCCTGGGACTCGGCGTGTCGACCGGCGAGGCGGCCGCGGCCCTGCTCGGCTCCGAGGAGCGGCTGGAGTACACGCTGGTGGGCGACACCGTGAACATGTCCCAGCGGCTGCAGCAGCTGGCGGAGGCCGGCGAGACGGTGGTCTCACAGGGGACGGTCGAGGCGTGGCGCTGCCCCCGCCAGACGATCGCCCTGCCACCTCAGCTGGTCAAAGGACGCGAGACGCCGGTCGTTGCATACAAACTGGTAGAGGGCGCACGCCCAGGCGGTGGCGCGATGAAAGAAGGAATCTGACATGGATGCCTTGGTCGTAGACAAGGTCCGCAAGACCTTCGAAGCGGAGAACGCCCCGGTGCGGGCGCTGCGGGGAGCCAACCTGATGGTGCCGGCGGGGGACTTCGTCGCCCTGATGGGCCCGTCCGGTTGCGGGAAGTCGACCCTGCTCAACCTGATCGCCGGCCTCGACGTGGCCGACGAGGGGACGATCACCGTGGCCGGTGAGCTGGTCACCGGGCGCACCGAGGACGAGCTCTCGCAGATGCGACGGCGCCACATCGGCATCGTCTTCCAGTTCTTCAACCTCTTGGAGGGGATGACCGTGCTGGAGAACGTCGCGCTGCCGGCGGTCATCGCGGGGCGGAAGCGCAAGATGGCCGAGAGCCGCGCTCGCGACCTCCTCGACCTCCTCGGCATCGGGGACAAGGCCAACACGGTGCCGGGCATGCTGTCGGGCGGCCAGCGCCAGCGACTGGCGATCGCCCGCGCCCTGGCCAACGAGCCCACGCTCCTGCTGGCCGACGAGCCGACCGGGGCCCTCGACTCCGAAGGCGGACAGGAGGTCATCGAGCTGCTCGTGCGTCTCCACGCCGGTGGCCAGACGATTCTCCTCGTGACCCACGATCCCAACGTCGCCTCGGCGGCGGCCCGGATCGTGCGCATGCGCGACGGGCGCATCACGACGGACGAGGACTCCGACGTGCCCGTCGCCGTGCAGTCCTGAGCTGACATCGAAGGGACGACGCAGTGACCGTGCCGGGTGACGTGAAGCTCGAGGTGATCGAGACGCCACGGGTCGTGGAGTCGGACGCCGGCGCCCCGGCCTTCGGATGGTTCCGCCTTCTCCACGTCGCGCTGCTGGGACTGACCGTCGCGGGCGTCGTCATCGGGTTGCGCGTCGAGGTGCGCGGCGGCATCGCGCCGGTTGACGCGGTCGCCTTCGGCCTCACCCTCGTGTGGGCCGTCGCGGGATTCGTCGACACCCGTGCCCGGGACCGTGCGGGGACCAAGCGCTCGCCGTACCACCTCCTCGTGGCGATCGATGCGTTGGTGGCGATGGTCGCGCTCGACGGCGGGCCGCAAGGCGGAGACCCTCCACGCCGCGGCGAGCGCGCGGGACGTGGCCACCCTGGCGGCCGTCTTCGTGACCGCGATCTCGTTCCATCTCCTGCTCGCCCTGCCCGACGGGCGGCTGCACGACTCGCTGCGACGCGGCGCCGTCGGCGTCGCGTACGTGGCCGCGCTGGGCGTCGGCCTCGGGCTCGTCGTGACCCACCATCCCTTCACGGTGGTCGACGGCGCGATCAGCTGGACGATCGCCGGCGTCTTGGCGCTCGCGCCGATGCGCGTCCGCTACGTGACGTCGATCGGGCATCGCCGGGAACGCATGCAGTGGTTCGGCATCGGCGTGACCCTGGCCGTGACGTTCGCCCTGGGATCGACGGTGTTGCACCTGCTGGTGGGGTGGCCCGGCCCGCTGGGCGCCGTCGTGGCGGCGGGAACCGTTCTCGTCCCCCTCGGGCTCCTGGCCAGTGAGAGCCGGAGCCTGGCGCCGCACGGGAGCCGGCTCCTGGTGCAGGTGCTGGCGATCCTGGGCTTCGTGGTCGTCGTCTCGGCCATCTACCTCGTGCTCGTGCTCGGCCTCGGCCATGCGCCCAAGACCACCGGTGACAAAGAGGTCCTCGCGCTCTCCCTGGTGGCGTCGGGCATCGCGGCGCTGATCTTCGCCCCTGTCCGCGGGCGTTTCCTGCAGTCCTCGACGCGCTTCGTCTACGGCGCCCGTGAGGCGCCGGACGAGGTGTTGCGGACCTTCGGGAGCCGGCTCACGCGGGCCATCCCGATGGACGAGCTCCTCTTGCAACTGGCCGAGTCGCTGCGCAAGACCATGACCCTGGCCAGTGCCGAGGTGTTCACCGGCGCGGGCGAGGTGCTCGAGCGCACGGCCTCGGTGCCCGACCTCGGGCCCGGGTCGATCGTCGTCTCACCGCGGGAGCGACCGGTGGTCACGCGGGCGGGCGTCTCCGGGACCGCCTGGGCGTCCATCTGGCTGCCGGCGCTGCTGGCCGGGCGCGAGAGGGAGCAGATCCGGGTCGCCCCGGTCAGCCACGCGGGGGAACTGCTGGGGCTGATCGTCGTCGAGCGGGCGTCGGAGGCCAGCGGGTTCTCCGAAGAGGACGATCGCGTCCTCTCCGACTTGGCTCGTCAGGTCGGGCTCGCGCTCCACAACTCCCAACTCGACACGGCGTTGCAGACGACGTTGGACGAGGTCCGCAAGCAGGCGGAGGCGCTCCGCGAGTCGAGGGCGCGCATCGTCGCCAGCGGCGACGCCGAACGACGCCGCATCGAGCGGAACCTGCACGACGGCGCACAGCAACACCTCGTTGCGCTGGCGGTCAACCTGCGCCTGACCCGCGACATCATCGTCGACGACACCGATGCCGGGCTCGAGATGCTGGACCAGCTGGCGGAGGAGGTCCAAGAGACGATCCAAGAGCTGCGCGCCCTCGCACACGGGATCTACCCACCCCTGCTCGTCGACAGCGGCCTGGTCGAGGCGCTGCGCGCCGCAGCCAACCGGAGCCCGCTGCCGGTCGACATCTCGACGGAGGGGATCGGGCGCTACCTGTCCGAGACCGAAGCGGCGGTGTACTTCTGCTGCCTCGAGGCACTGCAGAACGCGGCCAAGCACGCGCCGGAGTCGCGGGTGGACCTGCGCCTGTGGGAGGAGGCCGGAGGGCTGCTGTTCACGGTGGCCGACGATGGGCCCGGCTTCGACCCCGATCGGGCCCAGAAGGGCCACGGCTACACGAACATGGCCGACCGCTTGGGTGCCATCGGCGGCACCGTGCGGTGGGAGTCCGAGATCGGCAAGGGCTCGGTGGTGCGCGGTTCGGTGCCCCTGGTCTGACTCGACCGGCTCAGACCGAGCTGAACCCCTGCTCGTCGCGTTCTTCCCAGAGCCGCCGCAGGGTGTCGGCGCCCAGATGCTCCTTGTTGAGATAGGCGCGGGCGCCGCTGGTCGCCACCTCGGGCGGAAGGTCACCGGCGTCGTAGGTCGAGCAGAGGATCACCACGACGCCCGGCTGGCGGGACACGAGCGTCCGCGTCGCCTCGATGCCGTTCATCTCGGGCATGTTGATGTCCATCAGGACGAGGGCGGGGTTCAGCTGCTCCGCCATGGCGACCGCTTCGCTCCCGTTGGCCGCCTCGCCGACGAGCTCGAACTCCGTGGACCGCCGGAGGACCGCCTTCATGGCCGCCCGGAACGGAGCCTGATCGTCCACGATCAGGACCGGTAGGCGTTCACTCACCTCTTCATTTTCGCACGGGCGCGGCTTCGACCACCCGGGTGGTGCCACTCGGTCGCCGGTGGTGGTGTCACCCTCCTCCGGGGTCGCTCAGGTACACGAGCACGGCCTTGACCCGGCGGTTCAGGTCGCGCTCCTCGCTCAGCCCGAGCTTGGAGAAGATGGAATTGGTGTGCTTCTCGACGGCGCGCTCGGAAACCTGGAGCGAGGCGGCGATGGCGGCGTTGCTCTTCCCCGTCGCCATCTCGCCCAGGATCTCGGACTCCCGCGGGGTCAGCCACGACAAGTCGGACTTGCGCCGCGACGACTTGGCCTCGATGAGCTCGTCCACGATCTGAGGGTCGATCATGGAGCCACCCTGGGCCACGATGCGGATGGCCTGGCCGAGCTCGTCCGCCCCCGCGACCTGCTCCTTGAGAAGGTAGGCGCGGCCGGCGGACCCGGTCTCCAAGAGCGCCAACGCGTAGGACGGCGTCTTGTATTGGCTCAGCACGACGACCCCGACGTCCGGCTTGTGCTCACGGAGCCAGGAAGCGGCCTGGATGCCTTCGTCGGTGCCGGTCGGAGGCATCCTGATGTCGGTCACGACGACCTGCGGGGACTCGGTCTCGATCAGGACCAGCAGCTCGGGGAGGTCGGCGGCGCGCCCGACGAGCTCCAAGTCCGCCTCGCCGTCGATGATGCGAGAGATGCCCTCCCTCAACAGGGCGTTGTCCTCCGCCAGCACCACCCGGATCTCAGCCATGGCGAAGCGTACGGTACCGCGCCGGTTCGAAGAGACCCGGGGCGTGGTGCTGCCATCCTTCGACTCGGTGGAGGTGCCACCCTTGGATCCGTGTGGCCACGGCCGCACGATGAGCATGGTGGCTTGGCGACCTCGTGATGCCGCGTGCGGGATAGGAGCGTGATGAGGCAGGCCCTGGAGGTGGCGCGCTATCGCATGCGGGCCACCATCGGCCACCGCTGGCGGTCCTATCTGACGCTGGTCATCCTGGTCGGCTTCCTGGGCGGCCTCGGGCTTGGCAGCCTGGCGGCCGCCCGCCGTACGCAGTCGTCGTTCTCGACCTTCCTGGCCTCGACCAACCCGTCGGACATCTCGATCACGGTCTATGGCGCCGCATCGGGTTCGGCGGGCAACCCGGACTACGACCCCGCCCTCACGTCCGCGATCTCCCGGCTGCCCGGCGTCCGCCACGTGGCCGCCGGCTTCCTCGTGATCGGCGCCCCGCTGACGCCCGCCGGGAGCCCGCGGATCAGGGTGACCGGTCTGGCGTTCCCGCTGGCGAGCGTCAACGGCCTCTTCTACTCCCAGGATCGGGTCTCGGTGACCGAGGGTCGGATGGCGTCGACCGGCCGCGCCGACGAGATCGTGATGGCGCCCGTCGTGGCCAAGCTCTTCGGGTTCCACGTGGGCCAGACGATCCCCTTCGGTTTCTATTCGAGCACCCAGGAGAACGAGCCCGGCTTCGGCACCGCGGCCGTAAAGCCGGCCCTGCGGGTCAACATGCACCTGGTCGGCCTCGCCGAGTCCAACGCGCAGATCGTCGAGGACGACGTCGACACCTTCCCGACCTTCATCCCCCTGACGCCCGCCTTCACCCGAGAGGCCCTGGCCCTCAAGGGTCAACAGCTTTCCGGTGGCCTGAGCTTCGGTATCCAGACCGACCGCGGGACGAGCCAAGTGCCTCAGGTGGAACGCGAGATCGCGCGGTTGATCCCGCCCGGGCAGGTCTACACGTATCACGCGCTTCCGCCCGTGACCGCCAAGGCCGACCGCTCGTTGCGGCCGATCTCGATCGCGCTCGGGGTGTTCGGCGCCGTGACCCTTTTGGCTGCGCTCCTCGTGGCGGCCCAGCTCATCGCCCGGCGCTTCCGCACCGAGAGCGCCGACCTGCAGGTGCTGCGCGCCTTGGGCGCCAGTCCCGCCGACACCCTGCTCGACCCGCTCGTCGGGCTCGAAGGCGCGATCGCTCTGGGGACGCTCCTGGCCGTCGGCATCGCCGTCGCGTTGTCGCCCATCGCACCGCTCGGTCCGGTCCGAAGCGTCTACCCCGATGGTGGCGTTGCGTTCGACTGGACCGTGCTGGGGTTCGGCCTGCTCACCCTCCTGGTCGTGCTGACCGCGATCGCCATCGCGCTCGCCTACTTCGCCGCTCCGCACCGCGTCGCCAGCCGCGGACGCCCGCTGTCCGGGTCAGGGGCGCGCGTCGTGGCCTCGGTGGCACGGGCCGGACTTCCGGCGCCGGCCGTGGTCGGCGTCCGTATGGCGCTCGAACCGGGTGCGGGCCGCAGCGCGGTCCCGGTCCGATCGGCTCTGCTCGGATCGATCCTGGCCGTGACGCTCGTCGTCACCACGCTCACCTTCGGGAGCAGCCTGCAGACCTTGGTGTCGAGCCCGGCCCTCTACGGGTGGAACTGGACCTACACCCTCAACGCGGTCGGCTCCGGTGGGGGCGACGTCCCGCAAGTCGCCTTCGCCATGCTGCACCACGATCCGTACGTGGCTGCGTACAGCGGCGCGTCGTACAACGACGTGGAGATCGACGGCCAGGGCGTGCCATTCCTGGTCGAGAACGCCGGTGCGCCGGTGATGCCGCCCATCCTGAGCGGCCAAGGCGTCGAGGCGGCGCATCAGATCGTCCTCGGCGCGGCCACGCTGGCGCAGCTGGGGAAGCAGGTGGGCGACGACGTCACCGTGTCCTACGGCACGCGGGCCGACGCGCCCATTTATATCCCTCCGACGAGACTGCGGATCGTCGGCACGGCTACCTTTCCGGCGATCGGCTTCGCCAGCACGGTGTCCGATCACACGTCGATGGGGACGGGTGCCCTCCTGGCGAACCAGGTGCTGCCCAAGAGCTTTGTCGCCGTCCTCGACGGCGGGTCGGCTTCACAACTCGACGGGCCCAACCTGGCCCTCGTGCGCCTCAAGCCTGACGCGCCGCCCCGCGCCGCGTCAGCGAGCCTCGAGCGCATCGCGCAGGCGTCCAACCATGCCTTTGCGTCCGCACCGGGAGGAGCTGCCGGCAACGCCATCGTGGTCCAGGGAGTCCAGCGACCGGCCGAGATCGTCAATTACAAGACGATCGGGCTGACGCCGGTGTTGCTGGTATCCGGCCTTGCGCTCGGAGCCATTGCGGCGCTCGCACTCACGCTCCTGGCGTCGGTCCGGCAGCGCCGGCGCGACCTTGCCCTACTGAAGACCATGGGCTTCGTTCGTCGGCAACTCGCGGCGGCGGTGGCCTGGCAGGCCACGGTCGCCGCGGTGGTCGGGATCGTGGTGGGCCTGCCCCTCGGAGTGATCGCCGGACGCTGGCTCTGGGACCTGTTCGCCGACCAGATCTACGCCGTCCCGTACCCCACCGTTTCCGCGCTGTCGTTGGGCCTCGTCGTCGTGGGGACGCTGATCCTGGCCAACGCCATCGCCGCTGTCCCGGCGCGGACGGCGGCGCGTACGCCGACGGCGTTCCTGCTGCGGTCCGACTAACGCGCCGCTCTGTGCGCGCCGACGACCGATGACTCGTCGCGTTGCCCGACGGACGCGATCATCTCGCGCACGGCGGCGGCGACGCCGTCGGGATCGGTCCGGATGACCCAGTGTCCTGCGTCGAGCGGTCGGCGCCAGAGGTACGAGGTCCAATCCTCGAGACCGTCCAGGAGGGCAGGAGTGACGTAGCGATCGTGCAACGGGATCAGGAGCTGGACCGGCACGTCGGTGTGCCGGGCCTCGGGGTGCAAGAAACGACTCCGCACGTTGGCCCGGTAGAGCTCGACACCGTGGGCGAAATCGGCTCCGAAGGTCGGTGCCGGCCAGCGGGCATCGGGCGACGCTCCCTCGATCCGATGGAGCGCCTTCGCCCACGCGCCGGTGGCCCGCGGGTTCCGTTCCACGAGCTCGGGCAACAGCGGGAGGTGGAAGAACGCGATGTACCACGAGTGCAAGGCCTGGCGGACCGAGCGCACGAGGTCGGAGGGCCGCAGGGTGCGGTGTCGGCGAGCCCACTGTCCGGCGTGGTCCAGCGGCGGGCCGGAGATCGACGTGTAGCTGGCGAAGCGGTCGGCCAACTCCGGCGTGGTGACTGCCTCCCAACCCTGGATCGAACCCCAGTCGTGCGCGACCAGGTGGACCGGGGAGTCGGGGCTCGTCGCTCTCGCCACCGCCGCCATGTCGTCGACGAGATACGAGAGGGCGTACTCGGAACGGCGAGACGGAACATCGGACTGGCCCGCGCCGCGGACGTCGTAACGCACGACGCGGAAGGAGTCGGTGAGCCGTTCCACGACCGGGTCCCAGACGGCGCTGGTGTCGGGAAAGCCGTGGACCAGGAGAATCGTCGGACGTCCCGGGTCACCGGCTTCCGTGACGGAGAGGGAGAGCCCCGCCCCTTGGACCCGCCGCGATGTGCTCATCCCGGTGAGGTTAAGCAGGACCCGCTCGTCTGTCGAAATTCCCTCTGAGGAATGGTCGACCGTCCGCTATTGCTTCTCGGCCACCGCCGTCTTGAGGGCGCGTAGGGCGCCTTCGAGCTCTGCGGCGCGGTTGCGCCGCGCCGCGTCCGCAGCCGCGAGCTGCTCACCCGTCGGGGGTTCTCCGCCCGAGCGCATGAGGTGATCAGCCTCGACCGCAAAGGCGAGCCCACGGAGGCTCTCGGCGCACCGTGTGCACAGAGCGGCGTGCTCTTCGTCCGGCGCAGCGGCCGCAGCACGCTCGAGGGCGGAGACCGCCTCGTCGACCTGCACCGTCACGCTGGCTCTGCGCTGCGCGTCATCGGCCTCGGTCTGACCGAGGACGAGGTCACGCGCCAGCTCCGCCGCCGTAATGGCGGGCGTCGTCAACCGCTGCCAGTTGGCCGTCCGGCCTTGACGCTTCGTCCGAGCGATCAGCAGGACCACGAGGAGGATCGCGAGGAGGATGACCACCCCGAGGAGCACCCAGCCCCAAACGGACGAGCTCGACGACGTTGACTTCGCCGTTGTGGTCGTCGTCGTCGGATGCGTGGTCGTCGTCGTAGTCGGATGCGTGGTGGTGGTCGTCGTCGACGAGCTCGTGGTCGTGGTCGGAGGCGTCGTGGTCGTCGTGGTCGGCGGCGCGGTGGTGGTCGTCGTGGCCGGAGGCGCCGTGGTGGTCGTGGTGTCCTGGGCCGCAGCGCCAGTCGCGAGGAGGCCGAGCAGGAGTGGCGTCGAAACCGCGAGAGTCAGCAGCTTCCCTGCCATCGGTCCCCGAGCCAGCACGACGCCAAGACTACGGACGTGGGCGGCTCCATGGGTGGAACGCCGGTCATCCTCGCCTCGGACAGGCGAACTCGGCCCCAGCCGTCCGAGCGCCGGGCGCCGCCATTCCCGTTACCCTCGACCCCACGTCCTGAGGAGTGTCATGGAACTTGACCTGCATGTGCCCCGCTTCACCTGGCCCGGCGGCAACACGGCGATCGGCCCGACGTTCGCGTCGGTGGCCCAGACGGCGGAGGCCATCGGCGTGCGCACGCTCTCGGTCATGGACCACTGGTTCCAGATGGACATGATGTGGCCGGCGGAAGAGCCGATGCTCGAGGGTTACACCACCCTTTCGTTTGCGGCGGCGAAGACGGACCGGCTTCGCTTCCGGCTGCTCGTCGGCGGAGTGACGTACCGGCATCCCGGACTTCTGGCCAAGACGGTGACGACTCTCGACGTCCTCTCCGGCGGACGGGCAGAGCTCGGCCTCGGCGCCGCCTGGTACGAGCGCGAGCACCGAGGACTGGGCGTCGCGTTTCCGCCGCTGCGTGAGCGTTACGAGCGACTCGAGGAGACGATCCAGATCTGCTTCCAGATGTGGAGCGACAACAACGGACCGTACGAAGGCACGCACTACAGCCTGGCCGAGACGCTCTGTTCGCCCCCGCCGGTCAGTGCACCACGGCCACGCCTGCTCATCGGAGGTGGAGGCGAGCGAAAGACGCTCCGCCTCGTGGCCCGCTATGCCGACGCCTGCAACATCATCGGCGATGCGGACACGGTCAGGCACAAAGTGGAGGTCCTACAGCGACACTGCGCCGAGGTCGGCCGCGAGCCCGAGGCGATCGAGGTGACGGCGTTGATCGGCGTCGCCGACGACGCCGCGCCGGACACCATCTTGGAGGAGGCGGAATCGTTTTCAGCCGCCGGCGTCGACGCGATCGTCATCCGGTCGACGGGGCCCGATCCCGTCCGTTGGCTCCAAGAGACGTGGGCGCCGGTCGTGCCGCGTCTCAAATCGGTTGGCTAAGCCGACGGATCACGCCCGTCTGCTCCTTACCCGGGCGTCGGTCCGTTATCTTGCACTCCCGGGCCGCTAGCTCATCCGGAAGAGCAGGGGACTTTTAATCCCAAGGTGCCGGGATCGAGACCCGGGCGGCCCACCACAGGTCCACCACAGTGCCAAAAGGACCACACTCCGCACTGCAGCGCACTTGGTTCTCTCTCGGGCAGCGGTTCGGGCGGCCGGGCCACCGCTCAAACCAGTATCTCGAGTTCGACACCGAGCGCGCGATACGTCTCTATGGCACGTCGATCTCGAGTGGCCAGCGGAAGCTGATGTTCAAGGGAAGCGCATGCTACGAGCGCGTCGTACACCGCGCCCCCCGCAATTCCAATTTGGGTCGATCGATCCAGCAGATCTCCTGCCGCCTGGGCGCTGAGGAAGCGCGACTCAGGAAAGTTGCGGCTGAGAAGGTGCAGGACGGTGGCTGGGGTGCGGCGAATCGGCGGGGGCAAGCGAGATAGGACCGAGAAGGTCTCAAAAGCGGCATGTCCCGATAGTCCAAGTGGGCGATTTCCGATTGCGTTGACCGTCGCGGAGTGGTGTTCGTGGTCGGTGACACTCAGAGCAACGGCGACGCTGGTGTCGACCAAGAGGACTCGCGAGGTCACTTCTGCTCGGAATCACGGAACGAGCGAACGGTGTCGTCGTTGATATCAACTCCGGCTGCGGCGATAACGAGACGCCCGTCCTCCTCCTGCAGATCCTCACTGGCCAGTGACTCCACCCTTAGGGCATTGCCGTCGGCCGCTACTTCAACCTCTCCGGGTACCAACCCAAGCCGGTCGCGCAATGGTTTCGGGATAACCAGTCTCCCTGCCTTATCAATGGTTGCTCTCATACCAATAAACTACCATCGTGACCGTCCCTATCGAGTCGAGCCTGGTCAGGCGCGTAAGCGCACCGAGGTCGGCCCCGGAGCCCTGATCGCATGATCCGCGTTCGCGCGCGGTTCCCGTCGAAGCGCGAGACCGTTCCCCCTCATGGTCGAGATGACACTCCGTGACGGGCTCGGCGCTGGGGCTGGACGCCACGACCCAGGCAGGGCTCTATCCCCCGCACTTCGACGCCGTCCCGGCATTATCTGCTGATGGGTATCAGGAACAGAGAGCGCCGCCGCATGAAGCAGTCAAAGCGGCGCAAGCAGCAACGGGACCGAGCGAACTGGCAGGAAGTCCATCCGGGCGCTCGGGGCCGGCCGGGTGCAGCCGGTACGGACGAGATGGCCGACGGTCTGATCATCGCGGCGGCGCACGTCGGCTGCGAGAACCTCGGGGACGGCGCACAGTTGCAATCTTTTATCGATGCGTTGGCTGAGGGAATGGGCCTTGAGGGCGGTCGGGAACTGGTAGTGCGCCGGCTCGATTCGTTGCTGCAGAGCGACATCGCGGGGGTGCTCGACTCCGGCTGGGTGCCCGATGAGATCAGTCGTATTGTCCGCCGTCGGGCCGGAGCAACGGCTGCGTGCATCATGGCGGGCCCACTCGCGGAAGTGGCGCAACGACTTCCTCGGGACACCGGTCCCGTCTCGGCGTCTGGACGGGCGAGGAGCGTGCGGAAGCTCGACCCCGCATCCTCGAGCTGGAGGGCCGACCTCACGGGGGCCATCGCTGCGGTTTCCGTCCTCGAGCATCTCCCCGTGCTTCTTGATCTCGGGAGTTTCGGATCGAGGACGAGGAAGGTTCGCTCACAAGAGGAGGAGCGGGTATTCACCCGCATCCGAGGGTTGCTGTCCAAGGCTGAGTCGACCAACTTCGCCGACGAATCCGACGCCTTCATGGCGAAGGCGCAGGAGCTGATGACCCGTTATTGCATCGATCGGACCATGGTGGATGTCGACGCCGAGGGCGATGGCCCTCCGGGGGTAGAGGCACGCCGCGTGTGGCTGGAGGATCCGTATCTCCAAGCGAAGGCACTCCTTCTGGCCAACGTGGCCAGCGCGAACCGATGCCGTGCCGTTGTCGATCCGGAACTCGGTTACTCCACCCTGGTCGGGCATCCCGAGGACCTCGAGGCAACGGATCTGCTCTTCACGTCCTTGCTCGTGCAGGCGACACGTCGCATCACGGATCTCGGGAACGATCCGACGTTCGACCGGCGCTCCCGGAAGCCGTCGTACCGCCGATCGTTCTTCGTGGCCTATGCAGGGCGGATCGGTGCTCGCCTTCGTGAAGCCAACGATGCCGCGACCATGGTGGCCGACGAAGCCTTGCGCAACCGCCTACTGCCAGTGCTGGCCCGGCGGGAGGACCAGCTCGATGCCGCTGTCGGGACTCTCTTCGGCGAGCTTGGAGAGCTGAACTTCTCGCTCACTGATATGGCTGGGTGGGCGGCCGGAACGGCGGCGGCCGACATGGCGGAGCTCGCCGTTCACGAGAGGCTCCCCTTCGCGACCGTTTCCTGAGGTCACCGCGTTCAGTGGATCTGGGTGGTTCTGCCACAGGAGCGCGCCAACCTCAGCGTGCGAGCATCGGCGGGGAAGGAAACGGTCCTCCATCGCTAAACTGCCGCACAAGAGCTGAGAGGTGACGATGATCGAGGCATTCGCTTCGTGGGGATCGTTTGATCTTGACGACCCGTTTCCACTCTTCGCAGAGGCCCGCAAGCTGGGTGCGGTGCATCCGGTGACCTTGGCCGATGGTCACGACGCATGGCTCGTCGTCCGATACGAGGAGGCCATGGCCGCGCTCAACGACGCGCGGCTCTCCAAGGACATGGACGCCGCCTTGGCGAAGAGTTCGGAAGTCGTTGCCGAGGGGCTGCCGGGACCGGATTTCGCCCGGCACATGCTCACCGTGGACCCGCCCGACCACACTCGGCTTCGCAGACTCGTTTCTTCTGCCTTCACGCCCGAGGCGCGTCGAGGCCTTGCGCCCACGGGTCCAGACGATCACCGACGATCTCCTCGATGCGATCGCGGAGCGCAGTCCTGACAGCAATGTCGATCTTGTCTCAGCTTTTGCGTTCCCACTGCCGTTCACGGTCATCTGCGAACTTCTCGGTGTACCGCAGGCGGACAGGGCTCGACTGGGCCAAGAGTTCACCAAGCTGCTCGTGCCGACCTCGACTCCTTCCGAGTACGCCGAGGCCAAGGCGGCTTCGGATGCGGTCGTGGCGATGCTCCGAGACCTTGTAGCCGGCAAGGAGACCTCTCCCGGCGACGATCTCGTCAGTGCGCTCATCAGAGCCCGAGACGGCGAGGACAGCCTCGACAGCAGAGAGCTGCTCTCGAGCATCTTCCAGTTGATGGTCGCCGGTCACGACACCACCGCCAGCCTCATCGGCAACAGTGTGGTCGCGCTCCTCCGTAACCCGCAGCAGCTCTCGAAGCTCCGAAGCGAACCCGGTGCAATTCCGGCTGCGGTCGAAGAATTCCTCCGCTATGACGCCCCGGTTCCCCATTCGACCTTTCGCTACGCGTCGGAGCCCCTCACCCTTGGCGACACGACGATCCCGGAAGGGGCGCAAGTCATCATCTGCTTGGCGGCGGCGAACCGCGACCACGACAGATATGCCGAGACCGGAGTCACTCGGCGTAGACCGGGCCGTAACCCGTCACCTGGCCTTCGGGCACGGCATCCATCACTGCCTCGGCGCGCCCCTTGGCGCGCCTGGAGGGTTGTCTCGCTCTCGGCGGGTTGCTGCGACGTTTTCCAGAGCTCACCCTGGCCGTTCCTTCGGAGGACCTGCACTGGAGTCATGGTGACGGTCTCGTGCTGCGAGGGCTTTCCGAGCTGCCGGTCATCCCCGGTCCCGGCCTTCCTCGGATCGAGCCGGCCTTGTCGCCCGAGGCGGCGTCTCGACCGTGACGAAACCGACGAACGCCTCCCCTGACGAGGAGCAGTGGCGGGTCGTCGATGAGGGCTGGGGTCGAAAGGCCGTGGAGTTCGCCACCCTCAGCGAACCGACGAACATTCGAGAATACGTAGCCATGCACCACCGCTTGGGTGTGGGGGCCGGTGATCGGCTTCTCGACCTCGCCTGCGGAGCGGGCCTTGCCCTCGAACTTGCGGCATTGCGAGGCGCAAGCTGTGCCGGCATCGATGCGTCACCGCGCCTCCTGGCCGTCGCCCAGGACCGGAGCCCAGAAGCTGACCTGCGGGTCGGCGACATGAACGCGCTGCCGTGGGACGACGCATCCTTCGATGTCGTCACCAGCTTCCGCGGCATCTGGGGCACGACTCCGAACGCCGTCGCTGAGGCGCACCGTGTCCTCGTCCCCGGGGGGCGTATCGGGATCACCGTCTGGGGGCACATCAAGGCGTCGCCTGGCGCATGGGCGCTCGCGCCGTTCTCTCTGGCGGCCGACGCAAAGGTGCAGAACCAGGCGGCCATGGTGGCGCTCGGCCGACCAGGTGTCGGCGAAGCGTTCCTCTCGGAGGCGGGCTTCATGGATGTCGAACGGGTCGACGTCCCGTTCGTCTTCGAATTTGCCGACCCGGAGGCCTATGCCCGCGCGCTTGCTTCCACGGGTCCGGCGTTCGAGGCGATCCAGGCCGTCGGCGAGGAGTCGTTCTTCAACTCGGCGAGAGACCTGGCGCAACAGCAGATCCGCGAGGGGCTTCCTCTTCGTGCCCCGGTGGCGCTCGTTGGGCTTCTCGCCGTGAAGCCCGTTCGGGCCCGGCTCCGTAGCGGGGACGGCGTGACTCCCGATGCCGTGCAGTCCCGTTCGGGGTTCCTCGAGTGCCCCGTCGCATTCACCCGCCGCCCAGCGGCTCTTCGACGAAGATCTCGAGGGAGCCGGCTACGTGACGAACGTGTCGCGCCTTTGGGCGCACTTGCCGTCAGCCCTGCACAACCTTTCGGACCTCATGGGGGAGACGACCCGTGCGGCATCGCTCTCCTCGACGCAGCGGGCCGTGCTCGTGACTGCAGCGGCGTCAGCCCTGGGCGACTCGTACTGCTCGATGGCATGGGGCAAAAGACTCTCGGAGGCGACGACGCCCGAGATCGCCGCCGCGGTCATCGGGGGCGGCACCGAAGGTCTGGACGATACGGACCAGGCGTTGGCCCGGTGGGCTCGACTCGTGGTGACGGACCCCAACTCCGTCACGGCCGAGGATGTGCAGGCGGTGCGCGACGTCGGCTTCGATGACTCGCAGATACTCGCCATCACCGCGTTCGTGGCTCTCCGGCTGGCGTTCTCTACCGTCAATGACGCGCTGGGGTCGGTACCTGATGGGGAGCTGAGGGACGCAACTGCCCGAGCCGGTGCGCTCGGCCGTCGTGTTCGGCCGTCTCGGCGAGCAACACCGAGGAGTAGGCAGACCTCCGAGTGCACGGCCGCCCGAGGTCGCGAATACCCCTTTTCAACGTGGATTCCAAGGAGTAACTTCCTATCTACGCCGGTTGTAACCGGTTCCGTGAATGGATGGCGTAGTGCGCCAGTTGGTCGCTGGGAGCCGGTCTCGACGCGGTGACCGGGACCTGCGAGACGCGTGCTCAGCCCGAATTGACCGAGGAGCTGATGAGATGACGGCTACCGACACACCCGTGAACAACGGCGTAAACGTGGAGGCCCTGCTCGGAGCGCGCGGTGCGCTGATCGAGGCGCCGGAGGCCGCGAAATTCCAATGGCGGGCGACGTGCGAGTGGCAGAACGGGACGCACAGTCGATCCACGGTGGAGGGCTTCTTCGGGCTCGGTGAAGAGCAGAGCCACCGCACCAAGTATTCGTTTGAGGCCGACCACCCCGAGATCTTTGCCTCCGAGGACAACGGCGCGACGCCGGTCGAATACGTGCTCGTCGCGCTCGCCAGCTGCCTGACGGCCGGTGTCGCCGCCGTCGCGCAGAACCGAGAGATCCAGCTGAACAGCGTGTCGGCCACGATCGAGGGCGGGATGGACGTGCGAGGCATCCTGGGCGCGGACAGCGACGTCCGTAACGGCTTCAGCGACATACGGGTGACCTACAAGATCGACGCCGACGCGTCGCCCGACGACATCAAGGCGCTGGTCGCACAATCGCAGAAGCGCTCGGCCGTGTACGACATCATCACGAACCCTACGAACGTGAGCGTCGAGGTCGGCTGACACTCAGTGTCACGGACCTAGCACGGAAGGTTTCGTGCGTACCACGACTGTCGTTGTAGGCGCGGGGCAGAGCGGGCTCGCCATGAGCCGATGCCTCTCCGAACGCTCGATCGACCACGTCGTTCTCGAGAGGAACGAGGTCGCCAACTCGTGGAGACGCGAGAGGTGGGATTCACTGCGGTTGCTCACGCCCAATTGGCAATGTCGGCTCCCCGGCTACGCATATTCCGGCGACGATCCAGACGGTTTCATGCACGCGCCCGAGGTTGTCGGCTTCATCACCGACTACGCCAAGTTGATCGACGCGCCGGTGCTGTGCGGAGTCGACGGTGTCATCCGTGCGTCGTGTCGACCAGGGGTATCTGGTTCGGACCGACCAGGGCGAATGGCTTTGCACGACCGTCGTTCTCGCTTCCGGAGCCTTCAACGTTCCCAGCGTGCCGGCCTTCGCTGGAGCACGTCCCACCGCAAGTCATGACGATGACGCCGATGGAGTATCGCAACCCCGGTCAGCTCTCTGATGGCGGCGTCATGGTGGTCGGCGCATCCGCCACGGGAGTCCAGATCGCTGCCGAGATACGTCGCTCCGGCCGCGAGGTCGTCATCGCCGTCGGTGAGCATGTGCGCGGTCCCCGTCTGTACCGGGACCGGGACATCCACTGGTGGATGGAAGCGGCGGGCGTGCTGGACGAGCGTTACGACGAGGTGGACGACATCGTGCGAGCTCGGCGCGTCCCGTCCATGCAGCTCGCCGGCTCGCAGGAGCGGGCTACGTTCGACCTCAATGCGCTGACGAGCATCGGTGTGAACCTCGTTGGCCGACTCGCCGGCATCAACGATGGTCGCGCGCAGTTCTCCGGCTCGTTGCGCAACAAATGCGAGTTGGCCGACCTCAAGCTCGGTCGGCTGCTCGCCACCATCGACGAATGGGCCACGGCGAACGGCCTGGATGATTCGCTTCCACCGCCGCACCGGTTCGAACCGACCGCGGTGAGTTCCTCGCCACGTCTGGACCTGGATCTCAAGAGTGGAGAAATCGAGACGATCATCTGGGCAACGGGCTTTCGTCCCGACTACTCCTGGCTCGACGTGGCGGTGCTCGACGGCAAGGGCATGGTCAGGCACGACGGGGGCATCGTCGAGTCGCCGGGTATGTACGTGATCGGCCTCCCCTTTCTCCGGCGGCGTAAGTCGAGCTTCATCGATGGTGCGCGTGCCGACGCCGAAGACCTCATCGGCGACCTGACTTCGTACCTCGATCACGATGCATCGGCGAGAGCCTGAGCCCGCAATGACGAGCCGGACCCGCCCTTTCGTCGAGATGGATAACCGGTCGCTTCGATCGTGGGGAGTGCGTCAATGACCGCAATGGATGAGGTGGTCGCCGACTGCGTGGAGGCACTTGCCGAGCCGGATCCCAGAGGGGCAGTTCGGGAGGTCCTCACTCGGCTGGTCACCGACCGAGCCCTGACCGAAGGTCGAGCCGAATTCACGGTCGGGTTGCACGTCCTCTACCGGTCGCATGACCTCACCGTCCTCAACGTCATCTGGCCCCCGCTGATGACCCTCTTCCCCCACGACCATCGCATGTGGGCCGCCATCGGCATTTATGGCGGCCGCGAAGACAACGCCTTCTACCGCCGAGACGGCGACGCCGTCATCCCTTCGGGAGGCAGGGAACTCGCGGATGGCGCGGTGCTTCTGCTCGGTGACGACGTCATCCATTCGGTCCACAACCCGGCCCGGTCTGCGTATACGGGCGCCATCCACGTCTACGGGGGAGATTTCGTGGGAACTCCTCGAAGTCAGTGGGAGCCGACGACACTGACGGAGCAGCCATACGATCTTGAGCTTGTCCGAGGCGAGTTCGACAGGGCCGAACGGGCGTTCCGAGCCACGGACTGACTTCCCCCCGCCCGGGTAGACCAGCTCGTAGGCGCCCAAAAGAGGCGCCCCGCGGTGAGGCCATGGCAACATCGGCTGCAATGTCCGGATCCGTCGCCGACCTCTTCGCTGCTCGTTGCGGTGACGACCGCGTCGGACTCTGGTTCGAGGGTCGTTCCTGGACCTGGGGCGAGGTGGTGCAGGAGTCCTTCGCCCGGGCCGCGCTGTTCCGGGCATCCGGGTTGGCCGGGAGGCACATCGGTCTCCTCCTGGACAACGTGCCCGAATACGTCTTCCTCCTCGGTGCGGCGGCGCTGACGGGGTCCGTGATCGTCGGGGCGAACGACACCCGTCGCGGCGCCGAGCTCGCGGCCGACCTGCGGCACACGGACTGCGCCGTCGTCCTGACCGATGCCTCCAAGGCGCCCCTTCTCGAGGGCATCGACATCGGGTCACCGGTCCGACTCGTCGACCGGGCCGATTGGCTCGCCGAGGTGCGCACCCACAGCTCTGAGGTCGTGTCGACCCCCCTGCCCGGAGCCGACGCCCTGTTCCTCCTTGTCTTCACGTCCGGCTCGAGCGGTGCCCCGAAGGCAGTGCGGGTGTCGCAGGGCCGGGCCGTGCGGATGATGGCCGGTGCGGCCGCGGCCTACACGGATGCGGACGTCCTGTACTGCGCGATGCCCATGTTCCACCTGAACGCGCTCATGGGCTCCCTGCTTCCGGGCCTGAGCGCGGGGGCCCGCGTCGTGCTCAAGCGCAAATTTTCCGCCTCGTCCTTTCTCGGGGACATCCGGGCCCACGGCTGCACGTCGTTCAACTACGTCGGCCGTGCGTTGTCCTATGTCCTGGCCCAGCCACCCACGGACGACGACGCCGACAACGCACTCGTCTTCTGTGTGGGCGCCGAGGCTTCTGCACCCGACCGCAGGCAGTTCCGCCGTCGTTTCGGCTGTTACGTCGTCGAGGGTTACACGTCGAGCGAAGGGGGGGTGTCGATCAATCCCTTTGCCGGGATGCCCGAGGACGCGTTGGGTCGACCTCCCGACGGCATGGACGTCGCCATCATCGACCCCGAGACCGGGGAAGAGTGCGAGCGGGCGAGGTTTGGGCCGGGGCGCGAGCTCCTCAACGGGTCCGACGCGATCGGCGAGATTGTGCGTCGCGACGCCGCGACGTCCTTCGAGGGCTATTACGCCAACGACGAGGCCGACGCCCTGCGGACGCGGAACGGCTGGTTCTGGAGCGGCGACCTCGGTTACCAGGACGAGGAGGGGACCTTCTACTTTGCGGGACGCGGCAACGACTGGCTGCGCGTCGACGGCGAGAACTTCGCGGCCGCGCCGGTGGAAGCGATCCTGGCGAGGCACCCCGACGTCGCGGCGGCGCTGGTGTTCGCCGTGCCGGACCCCCGGACCGGCGACCAGGTCATGGCCGCCCTCGAGCTGAAGGACGGGGCCGCCTTCGACGCCGGTGCCTTCGCCGACTTCCTGCAGGCGCAGCCCGACCTGGGCACCAAATGGACGCCCACCTACGTTCGCGTCGTGGACGCGCTCCCCGTGACCGGGACCGGCAAGGTCGAGCGCAAGGCCCTGCGGATCGACCGCTGGCAGACGCCGGATCCGGTGTGGTGGCGGCCGGGGCGGTCTGGCGCCTACGGGCGGTTGACCGACGGTGACGTCGAGCACATTCGTGGCCAGTTCGAGCGTGCCGGGCGCCGGCACCTCTTGTCCTGAGGAAGGCCATGGCTCGCACACGTAGCAACTACGCCCTCACGTTCGCGGTCCTCGCCACGGCGGCGATCGCCTTCAGCTTGCTGCAGTCGCTCGTGATCCCTGCCATCCCCCAACTCGAGAGCACCCTGCACACCTCCGAGGACGGCGCGAGCTGGCTGCTGACCGCGTATCTGCTCAGTGCCGCGATCGCCACGCCGATCCTGGGTCGGGTCGGCGACATGCTCGGGAAGGAACGGATCATCGTCGCCGTCCTCATCGCCCTCTCCGTCGGATCGTTGATCAGCGCGTTGGCGACGACGCTGCCCGTGATGTTGGCCGGGCGGATCATCCAGGGCGCCGGCGGTGCGGTCTTTCCACTCGCCTTCGGGATCATCCGTGACGAGTTCCCGGCGGAGCGCGTCGCCGGCGCCATCGGGGTCATGTCGGCCATCCTCGGCGCGGGCGCTGGTGCCGGCATCGTGTTGGCCGGGCCGATCCTGGTGCACCTCGACTACCACTGGCTCTTCTGGATCCCGATGATCATGTCGGTGGCGGCGACGATCGCCACCGCCCTGTTCGTGCCCGAGTCGCCGGTGCGGTCTCCGGGGAGGATCAACTGGACCGGCGCGGTGCTGATGTCGGGCTGGTTGGTCACCGGGCTCCTCGCCATCTCCTACGCGCCGACGTGGGGATGGGGGAGCTCTTCGGTCCTCGGCCTCTTCGGTGCGACCGCGGTGCTCCTCGTGCTCTGGGTGGTCGCCGAGACCCGGTCGCGCTCGCCGCTGGTCGACATGCAGATGATGCGCATCCGTGCCGTCTGGAGCACGAACCTCGCCGCGTTGCTCTTCGGGTTCGGCATGTTCGCCATGTTCATCGTGCTGCCCCAGTTCACGCAGACGCCCACCCACGTCGGCTACGGGTTCGGCGCCTCGGTGACCCAGTCGGGCCTCTACCTGCTCCCGTTCGCCGTGATGATGGTGATCGTCGCTCCCATGACCGGTCGACTCTCCGTCATCGTGGGGTCGAAGATGATCCTGGTGGTGGGGTCGCTCTTCGCGGCCTCGAGCTATCTCGTCCTCGTGGTCGCCCACAGCGAGGAATGGACCATGTACCTCGCCACGGCGCTCTTGGGCATCGGGATCGCCATGGGGTTCGCCAGCATGGCGAACTTGATCATCGAGGCGGTGCCGGCGGAGCAGACGGGCGTCGCCACGGGCATGAACACCAACGTCCGCAACATCGGCGCTGCGTTGGGGAGCGGGGTGGCCACCAGCCTCGTGATCAGCTCGCTCCTGTCCGATGGCTATCCCAAGGAACACGGCTACGTCCTCGCCTTCGCGGTCAGCGGCATCGGGCTTGTCGTCGCCGCCCTCGTCGCGCTGTTGATCCCGAGCCGCCGGGCGCCGTCGATCGCCACGAGGGAAGCCCATCCGGCGCTGACGGCCGAGGCGGAGGCGATCGTCGGCGCCATCGCCTTCAGCCCTGACGACCTGGCCTGACCCGAGCGGGGACACCGCCGGGGGACGCCGTCGGGGCGATCGGTGTCTACAACGTCGCCGGCTCGACCTCGACGTCGGGCAGGATCGTGTCCAAACTCTCGGCGACGCCCTCCGCCTTGCTGCCCCGGGTCCATGACGCCGCCGCGCCGATGAGGCACATGACGATGCCGAAGTTGAACGCGGCGTGCAGCCCGTCCTTGAAGGCGTCGGTGATGAGGCTCGGGAAGAACCGCTCACCGGTGATGGTGGCGCGTTGGGCCGGTGTCAGGTGTGCCAGGACGTGGGGCCCGAGCAGATGGCTGGCCGGGTTGTAACCCAGGAACGCCGCGAACAGCGTGGAGACGGGTGGCAGATGGGAGATCTCCACCGCCGTCTTGACCGGGACACCGTGGGCGCTCAGTCCGTGCACGAGGGCGGCGGGCAAGGTGTCGGAGAGCCCGATGATGATCAACGTGAAGAAGATCCCGATTGAGAGCACCTGCGCCGAGTTCTGGAAGGTCGTGTTCATCCCCGATCCGGCGCCCCGGTCGGTGGCCGGGAGGCTGTTCATGACCCCCGTCCGGTTGGACGCGCCGAACGTGGACATGCAGGCCCCGGTGACGAACAGCAGCACGGCGAAGTCGCTGTAGGAGAAGTCGACGGGCAGAGTTTCGAGCAGGAGGAAGCACACCGCCGTGCCGAGCATGCCGAACGTGGCGAAGGGGCGCGGGCCGTAGCGGTCGGACAGCACTCCCGAGAGCGGGCCGGCGATGATGAAGCCCGCCGTCAGCGGGATCATGAAGATCCCGGCCCACAGCGGCGTCACCTCGAAGGTGTAGCCGTGCAGGGGCAACCAGATGCCCTGGAGCCAGATGATCAACATGAACATCAGGCCGCCACGTCCGAGCGCCCCGAGGAAACTGGCGAACACGCCGGCCGTGAAGGCCCGGATCCGGAACAGTTGCAACCGGAACATCGGCTCCTTGGTGCGGACCTCTATCCAGCAGAACAAGGCGAGGAAGGCGACGCCGAGACCGAGCTCGATGAGAACGGTCGGATTCGTCCACCCCATCGGGTGCTGCCCGTATGGCTCGATCCCGTAGGTGATGCCGACCATGACGAGGATCAGCCCGATGGCGAAGGTCACGTTGCCCGCCCAGTCGATCTTCCCGCCCGAGCCACGCGCGATCTCGTGGAGCGAGAAATAGCCCCAGATCGTGGCGAACAGGCCGATGGGAACCGACACGAGGAAGATCAACCGCCAGTTCACGGGGGCCAAGAGACCCCCGAGCAGCAGGCCGATGAACGTCCCGCTGATCGCCGCCGCCTGGTTGATCCCCAGGGCGAACCCGCGCCGATCGGGCGGGAAGGCGTCGGTGAGGATCGCCGCCGAGTTCGCCAGGAGCAGCGCGGCGCCGACGCCCTGGAAGATGCGCATCACGATCAGCCAGATGCCGCCGGCCGTGCCGGTCATCCAGGTGATGCTCAGCAGGAGCGAGAAGAAGGTGAAGACCGCGAAGCCGAGGTTGTACATGCGCACCCGGCCGTAGAGGTCGCCGAGTTTGCCCAGGCTCACCACCAACACGCTCGTGACGATGAGAAAGCCCAGGATCATCCATAACAAGAAGAACGTGTTCGACGGGAGCAGCGGGTCGAGATGGATGCCGCGGAAGATGGCGGGCAGCGCAATCAGGACGATCGAGCCGTCGATCGCCGCCATGAGCACGCCGAGCGTCGTGATGAACAACGCGATCCACTTGTGGTTCTCGTTGACCGGGCCGCGATCCGGCCGAAGCGTCTGCGTCACCACGAGCGGGCGGGGCGCCAAGCCGAGAGAGGGAGCCGTCTCACCGCGGCCGTCCTGCCGCACCGCGGGGCCGCGCTCGGCGGCACCGGAGGAGGGGGGCTCACCCCGCCAGTGTCGCGCGGCGTCGCCGGGGCTCGGTTTCGGCCGGTACCTCCGGGGAGGCCGGGTCGGCACCGTCGCCGGGCGCCGGGAGGCGCCACTCGCGGCAGGGCCGGTAGCGTACGCAACGCGCGCCATCGCGCCACACCCTGGGGAGGCACCGTGCAGACCGAAGCCGCCATCTTGTGGGAGCGCCACGCCGATTGGAGCGTGGAGCCCATCGAGCTCGACCCGCCCAAGGACGGGGAGGTGCTCATCAGGATCGCCGCGTCCGGCATGTGCCACTCCGACGAGCACCTCGTCACCGGCGACATGCCGGTGCCGCTCCCGATGATCGGCGGCCACGAGGGCGCCGGCGTCATCGAGGAAGTCGGCCCCGGCGTGACCGGGCTCAAGGTCGGCGACCACGTGGTGCTCGGCTTCGTGCCGGCGTGTGGCAAGTGCCCGTCGTGTGCGACCGGTCACTCCAACCTCTGTGACGTGGGCGGGGTCTTGATGGCCGGCCGGCAGATGGACGGCACCATTCGCCACCACGCTCGCGGCCAGGACGTCGCCACCATGGTGTGCCTGGGCACGTTCGCCAAGTACTCGGTGGTCAACCAGGCCTCGTGCGTGAAGATCCTCGACGACATCCCGCTCGACAAGGCCTGCCTGGTCGGCTGCGGCATCACGACCGGCTGGGGCTCGGCCGTCTACGCGGCGGACGTGCGGCCCGGTGACTATGTCGCGGTGATCGGCATTGGCGGCATCGGCGCGTCGGCGGTGCAGGGTGCGCGGCTGGCCGGCGCCGAGATGATCTTCGCCATCGACCCCGTCGAGCTGAAGCGCAAGCTCGCGCCCTCGTTCGGGGCCACCCACACCGCGCCCTCGGTCGAAGAGGCGTTCGAGCTCATCCAGCGCGAGACGTGGGGCCGCATGTGCGACAAGGTCATCTGCGCCATGGGCGTCGGCCAGGGCTCGATGATGGAGTCCATCCTCGGCCTCACCGCCAAGCGCGGCCGTGTGGTCGTCACCAACATCCACCCCTTGACGGAGCTGGACGTCACGCTGAACCTCATGCAACTCACGATCATGGAGAAGCAGATCGTCGGGAGCATCTTCGGCTCGGCCAACATCCACTCCGACATCCCCAAGCTGCTGAAGCTCTATCGCGAGGGGCAGCTCGACCTCGACTCGATGATCACCAACACGTACAAGCTCGGCGACATCAACCAGGGCTACCAGGACATGCGCGACGGCAAGAACATCCGGGGCGTCCTCGTCTACGACGACTGAGGCGGTCCTCAGCCCGCAGGCGGCACCGGCTGCGGCGGCGGCGGGCCCACGTAACGGGCGGCCGGGCGGATGAGGCGGTTGTGCGCCGCCTGCTCCATCACGTGGGTGCACCACCCGATCGTCCGCCCCACGGCGAAGGTCGGGGTGAACATCTCGCGGGGGATACCGCACGTGTACATCACCACCCCCGCGTAGAACTCGACGTTGGCGTAGAGGTGGCGCCCCGGCTTCAGGTCGGCCAACACGTCCACCACCGTGCGCTCGACCGACTGGGCGAACTCCGCCAGCGGGCTGTCGAGCCGCTCCGTCACCGAGCGCAGGAGGAGCGAGCGCGGGTCTTCGGTCTTGTAGACGCGGTGGCCGAACCCCATGATGCGCTCGCCATGCTCGACGGCGTGGCGGATGTAGGCGTCGGCGCGCTCGGGCGTCCCGATGGCGTCGAGCAGGTCGAGGGCGCGGCTCGGCGCGCCGCCGTGCAAGGGACCGGAGAGGGCGCCGATGGCGGCCACGATCGCGGCACCGAGGTCCGCACCCGTGGAGGTCACGACGCGCGCCGTGAACGTCGACGCGTTGAAGCCGTGGTCGATCGTCAGGATCATGTACTGCTCGATCGCACGCGCGTGCTCCGGCGTCGGCACCTCCGCGGTCAGCATGTAGAGGTAGTTGGCGGCGTGGCCGAGGTCCGCCCGTGGCTCCACGGGCTCGTGGCCCTCCCGCAGACGGTGGGCGGCCGCCAGGATGGTCGGCACCACCGCGCAGAGCCCGATGGCCTGGTCGGCCAGCTCGTCGGCGTCGATGTCGTGGGTCGGGCGCCAGTCGAGTTCGGAGGCCAGCACCGAGACGGCGGTGCGCAGGACGTCGAGGGGGGCGCCGCGACGGCTCAGTGCGGGTAACAACGTGCTGAGCCCGGGTGGCAGCGTGCGCCGGCTGCGCACCTCGTCGGCGAACGCCTTTGCGGCGGCGGTATCGGGGAGCTCGCCCCGGAAGAGGAGATGCCACACGTCCTCGAGCGAGCGTTGCTCCGCCAGGTCGACGGCCGAGTACTGCCGGTAGTGGAAGAAGCCCTCCTGCCCGCGCACGTCGCCGATGGTCGTCTCGGCGACGACCACACCCTCGAGTCCGGCGGGCACGTCGCCGCTCGTCTCGCCCGCCGGGCGGATGCGGGCCACGCCCATGAGGTCGCGGAGCGAGACCACGCCGACGCACCGGTCGTCCTCCACCACGGGCAAATGCCGGTAGTGGTGCGACGTCAGGCTCGCCCACGCGGCGTCGACCCGCTCGTCGGGGCCGAGGACGTCGGGACGCGCCGTCATCCAGAGGGCGACCGTCTCGCGCCGGGGGTCGCCCGCCCCGACCGCGGCGCGCAGGAGGTCTCGCTCGGTCAGGATGCCGACGACCTTGCCGTGGTCGGTGACGACGACGGAGCCGGTGTCGGCGTGCTGCATCACGCCGGCCGCCTCGGCCAGGGTGACGTCCGCCGGGCAGGTGACGGCCGGCGACGTCATGAGGTCTCGCACGATGGTTTCCATACGACCCACTATGCCGGTCGCGAACACGGACTGTAAACGTTGATCAAGTCAATATAAGATCCTCCGCCGTGGACCGGATGCTGACGACGGAGGAAGCGGCCCGGCGCCTCGGCGTGAAGGTGCCCACGCTCTACGCCTACGTGAGCCGCGGCGTCCTCGCCTCGCACCGCGACCCGAGCGGGCGGGGGAGCCTGTTCGACCTGGCCGACGTCGAGGCGGTGGCCACCCGGAGCCGGGGCGGCCGCCAGACGGCCACCCGTCTCGCCACCATCACCACCGGCGTGACCCAGCTCCACGAGGAGCTCGGGCCGATCTACCGGGGACACCGTGCCACCGACCTGGCCGCTCAGGGCGCCCCCTTCGAGGACGTGGCCGAGCTCCTCTGGCAGTCCGAGGGCGACGGGGACTGGGGCACACCCCGGCTCGGTCCCTGCCCCCTCGACCACACGTTCGACCGCTTGCGCTGGGCGCTCGTCGTGTGCGGCGCCGACGACCCGCTGCGCTCCGACCTGCGGGCGTCCGCCGTGGCGCGCGCCGCCCGCCGATCGGCTGCCGCCCTGGCCGACGCCGTCGCACCCATCGACGCGCCCGACACGCACGCCTCGATCGCGGCGCGCCTCGCCGCCCGCTTGACGGCCTCCTCCCCTGTCGCCACCGTCCCGGTCGCGGCGGTCAACGCCGCGCTCGTCCTGTTGGCCGACCACGAACTGGCCACCTCGACGATGGCCGTGCGCGTGGCGGCGTCGGTGCGCGCCGATCCTTACGACGCGCTCCTGGCCGGCCTGGCGACCTTGGCCGGCCCGCTGCACGGCGGGGCGAGCCAGATGGCCTATGAGCTGCTCGTCGTCGCCGAGCGGGACGGCGCGGTGCGTGCCCTCAACGCCGTGCTGCGCGAACAGGGTCGGTTGCCCGGTTTCGGCCACACCGTGTACAAGCGCGGCGACCCGCGGTTTCGGCGCGCTGGCGGCGTTGGCCGAGCCGTTGATGAGCGACACGCAGCGCGCCGTCCTGCACGACGTGATCGCGCTGGCCGCCGCCCACGACGTGCCGCTGCCGAACTGCGACCTGGCCCTGGCCGCCTTGAGCTGGGGCACGGGCATGCCCGCCGACAGCGGGCGCACGATCTTCGCCGTCGCACGGGTGGCTGGCTGGGCCGCGCACTACATGGAAGAGCTGGCCGAGCGGCCGCTGCGCTTCCGGGCCCGCGCCGTCTACAGCACGTGAACGCCGACGGCCCCGCCCGTCGGGGCCGTCCTCAGCCCGCCCCGACGACGATCGCCGAGGGATGCCCGCCGAGGCGCAGCGCCTTGCCGACGGTCCCGGTCGCCAGCGTCACCGGGATCAGCGTGCCGGCCTGCTGGGTCACCCACGCCGTGGCGCCGTCGGGGCTGAGTGCGATGCCCTGGGCCGCACCGGGCAACGCAATGGGCGGTCCGACCCCGAGCCCGACCACCGTGACGGCGACCATGGCCGCGCCGCCGCAGACGTAGGCCGTCGCGCCCGACGCGGTCGCCGCGATGCCCGTCGGGTTGAGCGGCAACGCGACCGGGGCGCCAGGCGTCAGCGTCGAGGCGTAGATCGGTGTCAGCGTGGAATTGGCGAAGTTGCCGACCAGCACCGCGGCGCCGGCGACCGCGACGGTCTGGGGGCTTGGGCCGACCGCGATCGGTGCGTCGGCGTGCAGCGTGCCGACGTCGATCGGGGTGACGCTGTCGCTCCCGAAGTTGGCGACGAACGCCGTGGGCGGCCCCGACGGCGGCACGAAGACCGCGATCGCCACCGGCTCGGTGCCGACGGGGATCGGCACGCCGGCGCGCCACGTGCCGAGGTCGACCGGCGTGACGGTGTTCGAGTCCAAGTTGGCGACCAGCGCGATCCCCGCCCCGCGTGTGCCCCCGGGCGCGTAGGCCACGGCGTCCGGCTCGACGCCGACGGTGACCGAATGGACGACGTCGTGGGTCGCGGTATTGATCTCGTGCAGGGTGTCGTCGCCCTGCGTCACCACGAGGAGGCCGCGGTCGTCCGCCGTGAACGCCAGGGCCGAGGGCAGGCTGCCGACGGACACCTTCTGGCCGACGTGCCGTGTCGCGACGTCGATCGGCGTCACGTCCGTGCCGGGCAGCGTGACCGAGGCACCCGCGGTGACCCAGGCGACATCGCGCACCGACGTGCTCCCGACGGGCTCGCTGCAGGCGGCGAGCGCCGGTGCCAACGCCACCACCACCAGCGCCAGGGCGCCGAGTCGACGGCGCCGGCCGCCCGAGCCACGACGCATCCTGCTCATCCGCGCGCACGCCGCCCCCGCCGGCCGGTCGGCCGAGGCCCAACCGGGCGTCTCGCCCTCGGGCCAGTAGTCACCGGTCACCCGGTCCTGCACGTACTCCACCGGGGCCGGCGCGCCCGAGGCGAGTGCCGCCACGGCGTCGAGCAGGGCGGTGACGTCGTCGCCGGAGGTGCCGAGGCCGCAGCTGGCTCGCACGGCGCCGGGGATCCCGCTTCGTTCGCCCCGCTGCACCGCCGCCCGCGCCTGGGCCAGTCCGGCCGCCCCGACGCCGAGCAGTCGGATCAGGTACGGGTGGGCGCAGAAGCAGCCATGGCGGACCCCGACACCGAACTCGGCGCTGAGCCGCGCCGCCACCAGTGCGTGATGCATGCCGTCCACCGTGAACGGGGCCACGGCGAGCCGGTGTTCGGGCGAGTGCGGCCCGTCGTCGAGCGGCGGCCCGAGCACGCGCACGCCGGCGATCGCACCGAGCCCCTCGTAGAGCTGAGCGCACAACGCCGCTTCGTGGGCCACGCACGGCGTCCCAGCCGATCCGCGCCAGCTCGTCCATGGCGGTCCCGAACGCCACCGCGCCCACGACGTTCGGCGAGCCCGCCTCCTCGCGTTCGGGCGGCTCCGTCCAGATGACCTCGTCCAGGTCGACCAGATCGACGGCGCCGCCGCCGGCCAGGAACGGGTCCCCCGTCTCGAACGTCTCACGCGGCCCGATCAGCGCCCCGGCCCCGAACGGCGCGTACAGCTTGTGCCCGCTGAACGCCACGAAGTCGGGGCCGGCGGGCAGCGGGCGGTGTGGTGCCAGCTGGGCGGCGTCGAGCACGACCGGCACCCCGCGCGCCTGGGCGGCGGCGCAGATCTCCTCCACCGGCGGCAGCCAACCGGTCACGTTGGAGGCCCCCGTGAGCGCCAGGAGCGCCGGCGTACGTCCGTCGTCGAGGACTCGCACGACGTCGTCGACCCCGAACGTGCCCTCGGGACCGCACTCGACCCAGCGGCGGCTGGCGACGCGGGCCCAGGGCAACAGGTTGGCGTGGTGTTCGACCACCGTCGTGACGACGACGTCATCCGGGTCCAGTGCCAGCCGGTACGCCAGGTGGTTCAGCGCCTCGGTCGTGTTGCGCACGAGCACGACCACGTCCTCACCACCGCCACGCGGCCCCACCCGGCGACCCGCCGTGCGAACGCGAACGCGCTCTCGCGCGCCGCCTCGTATGCCGCAGTGGCGCGCCGCGACTTGTAGCCGGCGCCTCGATGCACGCTCGAGTACCACGGCAGGAACTCGGTCACCCGCTCCGCCACGGTCTCGAGGGCGGGGGTGGAGGCGGCGCAGTCGAGGTCGCGGTACGGGCGCTCGCTGCCGTCGACGCAGGGCACCAGGGTGTGCGCGCCGACCAGGGCGGCCAACGGGGCTTCGGAATTCACGTCGTCACCTTAGGAAGCGGGCACGACCCGCTGGTTCAGGCGGCGCCTCCGGCGCCGGCGGGGACCCGCCGTGCCGCCAGCACGACGATGTCGTCGGAGCTGCGCTCGTCCGCCGTCATGGCCTCGATCACGAAGTCCGACACCGTGGCGGGCTCCATCGTCGGCGCCGACCGCAGGGCCGTCTCCAGCAGGGCGAGCCGGTCGTCCAGGTAGACGCCACGCCGCTCGACCAGGCCATCGGTGAACATCAACAGGCACCCGTCGTCGAGCTGGTACTCGTGGTCCTTGTAGTGGCAGCGCTGGACGCCGAGCGGCGGCCCCGGGGGAACGATCAGCTCGACGGCGCGCCCTCGCTCCATCCGCACCGGCGAAGGGTGCCCGGCCGAGGAGAACGTGACGACGCCGCTGACGGTGTCGAGCACGCCGATAAGGGCGCTCGCCAGTCGCGGCTTCGCCCCGGTCGGCGGGGCGACCAGCGCCACTCGGTTCAGGCGTTCGAGCGCCTTGCCCGGCGCCCGCTCCTCGAGGAGGAGGAGCCCGAGCGTGTGGCGGAGCCGGCTCATGATCCGCGCCGCCTCGAGATCGTGCCCCTCGACGTCGCCCACCACGAACGCGACGAGGCGGTCGCTCACCGGCACGACGTCGTACCAGTCGCCGCCCACCTCGACGCCGACCGCGGCCGGCAGGTAGCGGGCGGCCACGTCCCAGCCCGGCACCTCGGGGATGGCGTCGGGCAGCAGGTGGCGCTGCAGCTCGTGGCTGATCCGTCGCTCGCGCTCGTACGCCCGGGCGCGGCTGACCACCGAGCTCACCTGCGTCGCCAGCTGCTCGGCCAGGCCGAGGTCGCGCTCCGCAGAAGCGCCGGCCCGAGCCGGCGGAGACCAGCGTCACGGTGCCGATGACCCCGTCGCCGCGGCTGCCGAGCGGCACGGTCATGTAGGAGGTGAACCCGAGCTGCTTGATGATCTCGTAGTGGCGTTCGTCGCGGCTCGTCTGGCGCAGGAACTCCTCGGACATGTGGTCGCTCCACAGGGACCGCCCGCTGCGCATGACCTCGACCGAAGGATGCGGGCCGTCCGGCTCGGGCGGGTACTGCGTGCGCAACTCCTTGGTCAGTGCCCGCTTCTGGGGATCGGCGTGCCACGCCGCCATGCGCCGGAGCGGACCGGCCTCGTCGGCGATGTCGATGATGCACAGGTCGGCCAGCACGGGCACCGACACCTGGGCCAGCCGCGTGATCATGTCGCGGTAGTCGAAGACCTCGGACAGCACCTGCGCCGCGAGCAGCAGGAATTCGTTGCGCCGGCGCTCCTCGAGCAGCTCGTCCACGAGCTGCGTGCGCTCGGCGACCTGGGCCGAGGCGTGGAGCAGCTCGCCCAGGTGCGGCCCCACGGCGTCCATCAGCTCCACCACCGACAGGTCGTGCTCACGCGGGCTGGCGCTCAGCATCTTCACGATGCCGACGAGCGCGCCCCGGTAGTGGATCGGGAAGGCGTACGCGCTGTGCAGGCCGTGCCGCACCAGCCCGTCGCGGGCGAAGCGGCGGTCGTGCGCCAGGTCGCCCACCCAGATCGGCTCGCGGTGCTCCATGACCCAGCGGGGGAGGCCGTCGCTCCCGCTCGTCGGGTCGGCGGCCTTCTCCTCGGCGAAAGTCGGGGCAACGCCCGGGTCACGCGTCCACACGTGGTGGCACATGAGCTCCCCGTCGCCGTGCAGCGTCCACAGCGTCGTGACGTCCCAGTCGAGGCGGCGTCCGAGCGTGGAGAGGAGTCGCTCGGCCGGTGGGTCGTCGATCGGCGCGTCCGCCAGCAGCTCGAGCAACTCGCTCGTCAGCTCGGACCACCGTGCCAGCTTGTGCTCGTCTCGTCGGCGGAAGATCCCGACGACGACGCGGCCCGCCAGCGGGTGCTCGAAGACCGACAGCACGACCTCGGTGTGGATCTCCGAGCCGTCGGCGCGCTTGATCACCGCCGGCAGGTTCTGCCCGGCGAGGTCCTGGGCCCGCGAGCGCATGAAGGTCGTGAAGCCTTCCGCCAGTTGCGTGGCCATCGACTCGGGTACGAGGTCGAGGGCGGAGCGCCCGCGCAGCGAACCGGGCGGCCACCCCATGAGCTCTTCCGCCGCCGGGTTGGCGTAGTGGATCAACCCGTGCTCGTCGCTGGCCAGGACGCCGTCGGCCAACCCGTCGAGCACGGCGCGCACGCCGGGCACGGGCCACGAGCCGATGGCGTCCGCCGCCGGCTCCGACACGGCTCCCCGTGGCGCTCGCTTCCCCCGACGGTACGACCTCGGCGCGTCCGCCGCCGCACCCAGCAGCGACACGAACCACACCGTCTTGCCGAGCCGGTCACGCCGCACCTCGATGCCCCAGGCGTCCGCCAGCGACTCGACGATGCGCAGCCCGCGCCCGTGCGGCGCGTCCGCCGGCGGCTCGTGCGGGGTGGGGAAGCCCGGGGCTCCGTCGGTCACGCGAACCCCGACGCAGCGCCCGCCGGCCTCGGTGGTCACCGAGATCTCGACCTCGAACTCGGTGTCCGCGTGCTGCACCGCGTTGGTTGCCAGTTCGGAGAGCATCAGCGCCAGGAGGTCGACGCCCTCGCTACACGCACCCGAGCCGCACCCGAGCTCTTCGAGGAGGAAGCGCCGGGCCTGCCCGACCGAGACGACCGAGGCGGAGAACCGCCGTGTGACCACGGGTGCCGGGCCCGGCGCCCTCGAGGGGGCGGCGCTACCCGCCGGCCCACCTTCAAGGGTCGCCACACCGGGCTCTTGCCCCGGGAACGTCTGGCTGTGCATAGCGGTTGCGCTAGATCTGCCCCCCAGCCCCCGCCTCTAAACGGACCGCCCGGGGTGACAGGGCGGTACCCTTCGACCGTGGACGAGCGTTACGAGTCCGAATTGGCCGGGTCAGCCGCCGTCCTCGACGGCGTCGACGATGCGCTCGAGAGGTTGAGCGGCGGCAGCTACGGCGCCTGCGTCACCTGCGGGTCACCCGTGCTCGACGCCGATCTCGAGCGCGACCCCATCCGCCGCTTCTGCGAGCAGCACCTCGCCTTCGAGTAACGCTCGAGGGTCGACCAGGACGTATAAGGCCGACCCCCTATACGGCGGCGAGAGACCCCGCCGGTCTTCTAGCCCTCGACCTTCAGGCCCTTCGCCGCATCGAAGCGCGCCGCCACGTCGGCCCAGTTGACGACGTTCCACAGCGCGGCGAAGAAGTCGGCCTTCACGTTCTTGTACTGCAGGTAGAAGGCGTGCTCCCACGCGTCGAAGACCAGCAGCGGGACCGAGCTCTGCCCGATGTTGCTCTGGTGGTCCCACACCTGCTCGATAATCAGCCGGCCCGCCAGCGGCTCGTAGGCCAGCGAGCCCCAGCCCGAGCCCTGGATCGTGGACGTCGCCTGCGTGAACTGCGCCTTGAACTTGTCGAACGAGCCGAAGTTCTCGTCGATGGCGGAGCCGAGCGCGCCGTCGGGCTTGTCACCGCCGTCGGGGCTCTGGTTCTTCCAGAAGATCGAGTGCAGCACGTGCCCCGAGATGTGGAACGCCAGCGCCTTCTCGAGCCCGAGGATCGAGCCGAAGTCGTCCTTGTCGCGCGCCGCCGCCAGCTTCTCGAGCGTCTGGTTGGCGCCGGCCACGTAGGCGGCGTGGTGCTTGTCGTGGTGCAGCTGCATGATCTCGGCCGAGACGTACGGCTCGAGTGCCGAGTAGTCGTAGGGCAGGTCGGGAAGCGTGTACTCAGCCATGGCGATCTCCTGTCTTGGGGTGAGGGTCGGAGTGCTGCGAGTGGACCATACCCGAACCCCGCGGAATCTCAACCGGGACCAACCGCCATGCGAGCAGGCCCGCAAGCGTGCCGCCCCACCCGCTCCCGCCCGCCTTCTCCTCGGCGCGTGACCGCCTCCGCCGGCCGCGCGTCGCGGCGTCGCAACCCCTGGGCCGCCCGGGGCGGCGGTACGCTTGCAAGAGTGAGCACGGACCCCAAGGACCGCTGGCACGAGCTGGGATCCTTCATCCGTGAGCAGCGCGGCTCGGCCCGCCTCTCGCTCCGTCGGCTCTCCGAGCTGGCGGGGATCTCCAACCCGTACCTGAGCCAGATCGAACGAGGGCTGCGCCGGCCTTCGGCCGAGATCCTCCAGCAGATCGCCAAGGCCCTGCGGATCTCCGCCGAGACGCTCTACGTGCAGGCGGGCATCCTCGAGGCGCCGAGCGGGGCCCCCGACCTGACCCGCTCCATCATGGCCGACCAGACCATCAGCGAAGAGCAGAAGCAGACGCTGGTGCGCATCTACCTCTCCTTCCGCCGCGAGTACGAGGACGAGCGGGTCACCGACGACCCAGCCGGGGCCGCCCCCGATGCTGCTCGGGGCGCCGACACCACGTCGAGCGAGGAAACCCCGGCCGCACCGCACGACCAGGAGACGCCACCGGCCGACGCCGCGTCCTCGGCCACCCAGGGCCCCGTCGCCGTCTGACGTCGTGATCGCTGGGGCCAGGTGTCGGCCCAGTGCCCGGAGCCAATTCACCCGCCGCCGGTAGGCTCTCGTGCGGCATGCGCCGGCTCGCGGTCCTCTCACTTCACACGTCTCCCCTGGCCCAACCCGGCACGGGGGACGGCGGCGGCATGAACGTCTACGTCCGCGAGCTGACCTCCGCCCTGGCCCGCTCGGGCGTCGCCTGCGACGTCTTCACCCGGGCCTGGTCGGCCGACCTGCCGCCCGTCGTCGAGGTCGAGCCGGGGCTGCGGGTGCACCACGTGCCGGCCGGACCCCTCGAGAACGTGGCCAAGGAGTCGCTGCCCGCCGTGGTCGACGAGTTCACGGCCAACGTGCTCGAGCGCATGGCCGCCACCACCGGGCCCGGCGGCACCGACGGCGGTGGGCTGCCCTATACGTCGGTCCACGCGAACTACTGGCTGTCGGGGCTCTCGGGCCACGTGATCAAGCACGAGCTGAACCTGCCGCTCGTGTGCACGTTCCACACGCTCGACCGGGTCAAGGCCGAGTCGATGCCCGAAGAGGTCGAGGCCGACATGCCGCACCGGCGGGCCGAGGCCGAGGCGACCATCATCGAGTGCTCCGACGCCGTCCTGGCGTCGTGCAGCGTCGAGGCGGAGCAGATCGCGTCGCTCTACGGCGGCGAGCCGGGGCGCATCCGCATCGTGCCGCCCGGCGTCGACCACGCGTTCTTCGGCCCGGGGCACCGCCCCCAGGCGCGGCGCGCCCTCGGGCTGCCGCTCGACGGCCGCCTGCTGCTGTTCGTCGGGCGCATCCAGCCGCTCAAGT
The DNA here is from genome assembly GCA_963783995.1 of uncultured Acidimicrobiaceae bacterium. GTDB lineage: Bacteria > Actinomycetota > Acidimicrobiia > Acidimicrobiales > RAAP-2 > Bog-473. Next base: position 148,832 of record CAWAPU010000002.1, on the reverse strand, counting down.
GTGCGGACGTCGCCATCGAGACGCTGGCCGAGCTGCGCGCCGACGGGAGCGAGCCGTACCGCCTCGTCGTCGTGGGCGGGCCGAGCGGGCCGCACGGCGAGAAGTCGCTGCAGGGGCTGCACGACGTGGCCGACGCCCGGGGGGTGCGTGAGTTCGTGCACTTCGTCGAGCCGCAGCCGCACGAATTGCTCTCGTCGTACTACCGCGCCGCCGACGTGTGCCTGGTGCCGAGCCGGTCCGAGTCGTTCGGCCTGGTCGCCCTGGAGGCCGCGGCCTGCGGGACGCCGGTGGTCGCCTCGGCGGTGGGCGGGCTGACGACGCTGGTCGACCACGGCCACACCGGCTTCCTCGTCGACGAGCACGATCCCGAGGCGTACGCCACCGCGGTGCGCCGCGTCTTCGCCGAGCCGTTGGGGCCCGAGCGCCTGTCAACCGCGTCGGTGCTGCGTGCCCGCCTCTACACGTGGCGGGCCGCCGCGCAGGGGTTGGTGGAGCTGCACGACGAGCTGGCCGCCGGGCGACTCGTCGAGTGCGGCTGAGCGGCCGCGCCGGCTGAGCCGACGAGCCGTCTGCCCCTGCCGTGCCGCTGATCGACCTCCCCGAGGACGACGAGATGGCCGCGGCGGTCGCCTGTATCGACGCCTGGGCCAAGCGCGAGCTCGAGGCGGACGGGCCGCTCGTGGCGGCCGAGCGCCAGGAGGTCACCGACCGGACGGCGTCGTTCCAGTGGTATCTCCGCTTCAAGGGTGACGAGAAGGACTACATCACCGTCTGGTTCACGCTGAGGCAACGGACCCTCTGGCACGAGGCGCAGTTCATGCCCGCCCCCGAGGAGAACGCCGAGGAGGTCTACGCCTACCTGCTGCGCCGTAACACGGCGTTGCTCGGGATGGCCTTCGCGCTGGGGCCGGAGGACGCGGTGTACCTGGTCGGCCGGGTGCCCGCCCGCTTGATCGACGACGACGAGCTCGACCGCATCGCCGGGGCGTCGGTCGTCTACACCGACGACCACTTCCCGACGGCGATGACCCTGGCGCATCCCTCGACGTACCGCCGCCGGCCCCGCCGGGGCTAGCCCGGCCCTTCGTTCCGCGCCGCCAGGCCCGGGTCGGTATCGTCGCGCTCGTGTCGAGCCTGCTGATCGTGGGGGGCGGGAAGATGGGCGCCGCCCTCCTGGGTGGCCTCCTCAGCCGCGGCACCTACGACGCGGACGCCGTGGTCGTCGTCGAACCGCTTGCCGAGCGACGCCTCGAGCTCGAGGAGATGTATCCGGGCCTCGGCACCGTGGCGTCGCCCGAGCCGGGCCTCCTCGACGGCGGCGAGGGGACGCCGCTGCCCGGCGCCGTGCTGGCGGTCAAGCCGGACCAGGCCGATGGCGCGTGCCGCCTCCTCGGGGCCGTCGGCGTGCAGCGCGTGCTCTCGATCGTGACCGGCGTCCCGTGCCAGCGCCTGGAGTCGGCGCTCGGCGGTGAGCCGGTGGTCGTCCGCGTCGTGCCCAACACGCCGTCGCTCGTCGGTGCCGGCGTCTCCGCCATGGCGGGTGGCTCGTTCGTCACGGCGAAGGAGCTCGAGTGGGCCGAGGTGCTGCTCTCGAGCATCGGCACGGTGGTGCGGTTGCCCGAGCGCCTCCTCGACGCCGTGACCGGCGTCTCGGGCTCGGGGCCGGCGTACTTCTTCTTGGTGGCCGAGGCCCTGATCGAGGCCGGCGTGCAGATGGGGCTCACCCCCGACGTCAGCCGGACGCTGGTCGTCCAGACGATGGCGGGCTCGGCGGCGCTCTTGGCGGAGACGGGGCGCGACCCGGCGTCGCTGCGGGCGGACGTCACGTCCCCGGCGGGGACGACCGCGGCGGGCGTGCGCACGCTCGAGGGCCGGGCGGTGCGCGCGGCCTTCATGGAGGCGGTGGCGGCCGCCACCGAGCGCGCCCGGAACTTGCAGCGGTAGGCCCAGGCGCACCGCACCGAGCGTCCGGTCATGCCCACAGCGAGCGCTTCCGAGCCGACCCGGCCGGCGGGCACCGTGTTCTTCCTCTCCGACTTCGGGACCGAGGACGAGTTCGTCGGGGTGGTGCACGCGGTGATCGCGGCGCGGGCGCCGGGGACGACGGTGATCGACCTCACGCACCACATCCCGCCGTTCGACGTGCGCGCCGGCAGCCACACGCTCGTGCGCGCCGTCCCGTATCTCGGGCCGGGCGTCGTGCTCGGCGTCGTCGACCCCGGCGTGGGCACCGTGCGCCGCGGCGTCGGGCTCGAGGTGACACTGACGGGGGGCGGCACCATGGCGTTCGTGGGGCCGGACAACGGCCTGTTGGTGGCGGCCGCGGAGGCGGCGTCGGAGGCGCCGATCGCCACGGCCGTCGAGCTGGCACGCGACCCGTTGCCCATCGACCGCGGCGCCACGTTCGACGGCCGCGACCTGTTCGCGCCGGCGGCGGCCCGCTTGAGCGCGGGCGACGCGTTGGCCACGCTCGGCGAGCCGATCGACCCCGGGTCGCTGGTCCGCCTCATCGGCGGCGTCGTCGAGCGGGGACGGCTCCACGACGGGCGGGACTGCCTGCGCGCCGAGGTCACCTGGGTCGACCACTTCGGCAACCTGCAGCTGGCGGCGACGGTGGCCGACGCGCGGGTGGCCGGGATCCCGGCGTCGGGGACGATCGAGCTGGCGGCACGGGTCGAGTCGGGTCGTGAGTCGCTCGACGGCGGCCTGCCCCGCTCCTTGGTACCCGACGGGGTCCAGCTGCGGTGCGTCGACGCATTCGGCGACCTGAAGCAGGGCGAGTTCGGCCTCCTGGTCGACGCCAACGGGCATCTCGCCGTCGTCGCCGGGGAGGCCTCGGCGTCGCACTGGCTCAACGTCGTCGCCGGTGAGCTGCTGGTTCTCGCCTGGTGAGGCGTGGGGCCGCTGGCCCCCGCCGTTTGGTGCGGCGCGAAGGGTCCTCGGTACGATCCGACTGCAGTGAGCGACGACCAGACGGCAGCGCGCAAGCCCGCTGCGAATGACGTGCCCGCCGCGGCGAAGCGGATCCCCGAGGCCACGGTGCTGCGGTTGCCGGTGTACCAACGCATCCTGACCGAGCTGGTGCGCGCCGGGACCCGCACGGTCTCCTCGGAGCAGCTCGCCGAGCTGGCCCGGGTCAACGCGGCCAAGGTCCGCAAGGACCTCTCCTTCCTCGGCTCGTTCGGGACCCGCGGCTCGGGCTACGACCCCGAATTCCTGATCACACAGATCGACCGGGCGCTCGGCATCGACGAGAACTGGTCGGTCGCCATCGTCGGGATCGGCAACCTCGGCCGCGCGCTGACCAACTCGGCCGGCTTCGCCTCGCGGGGCTGCCAGGTCACGTCGCTCTACGACGTGGACCCCTCCGTCGTGGGCGAGGAGATCCGCGGCATGAAGGTGCGCCACATGGACGAGATCGCGACGCTGCGCCCGGCGGAATGCCCCGACATCGGCGTCATCTCGACGCCCGGCTGGGCGGCCCAGAGCGTCGCTGACCTGCTGGTACGCATGGGCGTGACGTCGTTGCTGAACTTCGCACCCCGGGTGCTGCACGTCCCGCCGCAGGTCCACGTCCGCTACGTCGACCTCTCGATCGAGCTGCAGGTGCTCGGCTTCTACCGGGCCCGCCAGGACGCCGCCGTGCGGGCCGGAGGTGACGGGGGCGAGCCCGTGCCCATGATCCGCGCCGTCGGGATGTCCCCGCCCCAGAACCTGGCCTGACCCCCTTCCGACCCGGCGACTGGCACGCCGGGCGCCAGGACCGGCAAAATTGGGTTCCGACCCAGGAGGATTCCGAGTGTCCGTCGTCGTCATCGGGCTGCAGCACACGCAAGCGCCGCTGCCTCTCCTCGAGGCCACGGCGGTCGGCGACGCGGACCTGCACAAGACGCTGAGCGCCCTCAGCCACCGGCGCAACGTGCAGGAGGCGGTCGTGCTCTCGACCTGCCTGCGCACCGAGGTCTACGCCGTGGTCGACCGCTTCCACGACGCGGTGGCCGAGATCTACGACGTGCTGTCGGACCACTCGGGCGTCTCGGTCGAGGAATTGCTCGGTCCACGCCATCATCCGCTTCGACGACGACGTGACGTCGCACCTCTTCTCCGTGGCCTCGGGGCTCGAGTCCGTGGTGACCGGCGAGACCGAGGTCGTCGGTCAGGTCCGGCGCGCCTTCGAGCGGGCGCAGGAGGAAGGCACGTGCGGCCCCGTCCTCTCCGCGCTGTTCCGCCACGCCCTCCAGACCGGCAAGCGCGTCCGCACCGAGACCGCGATCAGCCAGGGGACGACCTCGTTCGCCTACGCCGCGGTGACCGTCGCCCGCGGTCGCGACGGTGCGGGGCTGCGCGACGCCCGCGTCGTCGTGGTCGGCGCCGGCGACATGGGCCTCGGCGTCTACCGGGCCCTGTCCGAGCTGCCCGAGGGTGATGCCCCGCGGCGCGTCGTCGTGGTGAACCGTTCGCTGTCGCGCGCCGACGATGTCGTGCGCGACGTCGGCGGGGCGCCCTTCGAGGTGCGCACGGCGTCGCTCGAGCGGGTGGCCGGGGAGCTGGCCGACGCCGACGTGGTGCTGACGGCCGTCGCCGCCGAGTCCCACGTGCTCGAGCTCGAGGACTTCTCCGGCGCCACGGGGCCGCTCCGCGTGATCGACCTCGGGGTGCCGCGCAACGTCGATCCGACCGTCGCCGGGCTCGACGGCGTGTCCCTGCTCGACATGGACACGCTCGAGCGCGTCGGTGACCCAGGCGATCGGCGACCGCCAGGACGAGGCGGTCGCCGCCCACGCCATCGTCGCCACGGAGGTCGATCGCTTCCGCACGGCGAGCCGCCAGCGCGGCGCCGCGCCGATCATCTCGTCGCTGCGGGCGCGGCTGGAGTCGCAGCGCGTCTCGGAGCTCGAGCGGCACCGGGCGCAGTTGGCCGACCTCAGCGAAGAGGAGTGGGAGCACGTCGACCAGGCGACCAAGGCCGCACTGGCCAAGATGCTCCATGAGCCGACGATGCTGCTCAAGGAGACCGCCGGGACGCCCCGCGGCGAGCGCCTGGTCGAGGCGCTCCGCATCCTCTTCGACCTGTAAGGGTCGCGCATGGGCGGTGCACGAAGTGGCGCGTTGCGCCTGGCCACCCGCGGCTCCCCCCTGGCGTTGCGCCAGACCGAGTTGGTGACGACGCGCCTGGCCTCGACGCACCCCGGCCTCGAGGTCATGGCGGTGGTGGTCTCCACGCGCGGCGACCAGGACGTGACCGCGCCGCTCGACCAGATCGGCGGGCAGGGGGTCTTCGTGGCCGAGGTGGAGCGCGCCGTCGCCGACGGCAGGGCCGACGCCGCGGTGCACTCGGCCAAGGACATGCCCTCGGTGATGGCCGACGCGTTCGTGCTCGGCGCCGTGCCCCCGCGGGCGGACGCGCGCGACGCGCTGGTCGGCGGACGGCTCGCCGCGTTGCCGGCCGGGGCGCTGATCGCGACGGGCTCGGCGCGACGGCGGGCCCAGCTGGCGTACCTGCGGCCGGACCTGGTCTTCCGGGACCTGCGGGGCAACATGGCGCGCCGGGTGGCGACGGCCGGCCAGGACGGTGTCACCGCCGCCGTCGTGGCCGTGGCCGCCATGGAGCGGCTGGGCTGGTTGGACCAGGTGACCGACGTGCTCGACCCAATGGACGTGCTGCCCCAGGCGGGCCAGGGCGTGGTCGCGGTGCAGTGCCGGGCCGACGACGAGCCGACCCGCGCCCTGCTGGCGGCGATCGACGACGACCCGACCCACCGGGCGCTGCGCGCCGAGCGCGCCGTGCTGGCCGCGCTCGGCGGCAGCTGCACCGTGCCGGTGGGCGCGTACGCGCGACGCGATCGGCTCGGGGAAGGTCGACGACGCGCCGTCCCTGCGGGTCTCGGGCCTCGTGGCGAGCGCGGACGGCCACACCTTGATCAGGCTCAGCCGCGAGGGCCACGACCCCGACGCGGTCGGGGCCGAGGTGGCGCGGGCGTTGCTCGAGAACGGCGGCGCGGCGATCGAGGGGTTCGACTCCCTCGGGTCCGATGTGGGGGCGGGACGGGGCCCGGCTTCGTGACCGTGTATCTCGTGGGGGCGGGGCCGGGCGACCCCGGCCTGCTCACTCGCCGCGGTGCGGAGCTCCTGGCCCGGGCCGACGTCGTCCTCTACGACCGGCTGGTCAGCCCCGAGGTGCTCGACCTCGCCGCCGCCTCGGCCGAGCTCATCGACGTGGGGAAACAGTTGCCCGACGCCGGGGGTGCCGGGAGTGGGGGACGGCGGGGGCAGGACGCCCGCCAGGACGACATCGCCCGGCTGCTGGTGGAGCACGGGCGGCGCGCCGGCGTCGTCGTCCGGCTCAAGGGCGGCGACCCCTTCGTCTTCGGCCGCGGCGGCGAGGAGGTCGAGGCGCTCGTGCGCGCCGGCCTCGCCTTCGAGGTCGTCCCGGGCGTGACCTCCGCGTTCGCCGCCCCGGCGGTGGCCGGCATCCCCGTCACGCATCGCGGCGTCGCCTCGAGCGTGACCGTGGTGACGGGCCGGGTGGGCGCCGCGGGGAGCGCGGGTGCCGACGGCGCCGGCGCCCCGGACTGGGAGGCGCTGGCTCGGGCCGGCGGCACGCTCGTGATCCTGATGGGGATGTCGACCGCGCGCCGCCATCGCCGATGCGTTGGTGGCGGGCGGCCGGGCCCCCGACACGCCTGTCGCGGTCATCGCCCGCGCCACCACCGCCTCCCAGCGCGTCGTGCACACGACGCTGGCCGGCCTGGCGGGCGTCGAGCTCGATTCGCCCGCGGTGATCGTCGTGGGGCCGGTCGTCGCGCTGGCACCGGATTCGCCGTGACACCCGGCCGGGGCGTGCTGGCCGGACGCACGGTCGTGGTGACGCGGTCCGGCCCGCGGCGCCGCCAGCCTGACCGGTGCGCTCGAGCACGCCGGTGCGGTCGCGATCGAGCTGCCGCTCACCCGCCAGGTGGACCCCTCCGACGACGGCGCCGCACTGCGCGCCGCGGTCGCCGCGGCCGACGGCTTCGCCTGGATCGTCTTCACGTCGGCGAACGCGGTCGAGCGCGTCATGGCCGAACGCCCCGACGCGTCGGGCTTCGGTGCGGCGCGGCTGGCGGCGGTCGGCCCGGCGACCGCCGATGCGCTCCGTGCCGCGGGTGCCGAGCCCTACCTGGTCCCGACCGTGCACAGCGGGCGCGGCCTGGTGGAGGCGTTCCCGCCGGCGGATGGCGACGCCCGCGCGGTGTTGTTCCCGGCGGCCGACCTGGCCCCGGGGACGATCGAAGAAGGGCTCCGAGGGAAGGGCTGGGACGTGGAGCGGGTGGAGGCCTACCGCACCGTGGCGGCCGACCCGCCGGGCGATGCGGTCCTGGCCCGGGTGGCGGCGGCCGATGCGCTCGTGCTCTTCGCCGCGTCGTCGGCGCAGGCGTTCGTCGCCGTGCGCACCGCAGCGGGTGCGGCCGTGCCGGTCCCGCCGCACGTCGTCTGCGTCGGTGCGTCGACCGCCGACGCGGCGCGGGCGGCGGGCATGTCCGGCGTGCACGAGGCGCTTTCGGCCTCGACCGAAGGCGTCGTGGCGGAGCTGTCCGAGCACTTCGGGGGAGCCGGGCCACGCCCGCGCCCGGGATCCGGGGCGGCACGGGCCTCGTAGGCTGGCCGTCGTGACCAGTCCCGACGACGCCGCCTCCGGCCTGGGCTTCCCGGCGCGCCGGCTGCGCCGTCTGCGCCGAACGCCCGCCCTGCGGCGTCTCGTGGCCGAGGCGCGCCTGGGCGTCGACGATCTCGTCGCCCCGCTGTTCGTGCGCGAGGGCATCGACGCGCCGGCAGCGATCCCGTCGATGCCCGGCGAGGTGCAGCACACCGTCGACTCGCTCGTGGTCGAGGCGAAGCGCCTGGTGTCGCTCGGGCTCCCCGGGCTGATCCTCTTCGGTGTCCCGTCCCACAAGGACGCGCAGGGGAGCGGGGCCTGGGACCGCGACGGCGTCGTGCAGGTCGCGCTGCGTGCGGTGCGCGACGCCGTGGGCGACGAACTGGTGGTGATGGCCGATCTCTGCCTGGACGAGTACACGGACCACGGGCACTGCGGCGTGCTCGGACCGGACGGCGAGGTGCTGAACGACGCCACGCTCGAGCTGTACCAGCGGGTGGCGCTGGCGCAGGCCGAGGCGGGCGCCAACGTCGTGGCGCCGAGCGGGATGATGGACGGGCAAGTGGCGGCGATCCGTGCTGCGCTGGACGGGAGCGGCTACGACCAGGTGCCGATCCTGGCCTACGCGGCCAAGTTCGCGTCGGCGCTCTACGGCCCCTTCCGCGACGCGGTCGACGTCACCATCGCCGGTGGCGGTGACCGCCGCGCCTACCAGCAGGACCCGCGCAACCGAGCGCGAGGCGCTGGCCGAGATCGCGCTCGACGTCGCCGAGGGCGCCGACATGGTCATGGTCAAGCCCGCCATGACGTCGCTCGACATCTTGGCCGCGGCCCGCCGCGTGATCGACGTGCCGTTGGCGGCGTACCACGTGAGCGGCGAGTTCGCCATGGTCAAGGCGGCGGCCGCGGCGGGGTGGATCGACGGGCCCGCCGTCGCGCTGGAACAGCTCACGGTGGTCAAGCGTGCCGGCGCGGACTTCGTGCTCACCTACTTTGCGGCCGAGGTGGCCGAGGCCCTCGGTGCCTGAGGCGCCCCCGGCGACCAACGCCGAGTGGTTCGCCCGAGCCCAACGCGTCATCCCCGGCGGCGTCGACTCCCCGGTGCGCTCGTTCGCGTCGGTGGGCGGCACGCCCTACACGGTGGTCTCGGGCGAAGGGCCCTACGTCACCGACGCCGAAGGGACGCGGTACATCGACCTCGTCCAGTCCTACGGGGCGGTGCTGCTCGGCCACGCGCACCCGGCGGTGACGTCGGCCGTGGCGGCCGCCGCGGCACGCGGCACCACCTACGGCGCGCCGACCCCGGGCGAGGTCCTGCTGGCGGAGGCGATCGGCGCGCGCGTGGCGGGGTGCGCGCAGGTACGCCTTGTTTCTTCGGGCACCGAGGCGGCCATGAGCGCGGTGCGTCTGGCCCGGGGCGTCACCGGGCGCGACCGGATCGTGAAGTTCGACGGCTGTTACCACGGCCACTCCGACGGCCTGCTCGCCGGTGGCGGCAGTGGCGTCGCCACGCTCGGGCTGCCCGGCTCGGCGGGGGTGTCGGCCGGCGCGGTGGCGGACACCGAGGTGGTGCCGTACAACGTCGTCCCGCAGCTCGACGAGCGCGTGGCCTGCGTCATCGTCGAGGCGGTGGCGGCGAACATGAACCTGGTGGCGCCTGCGGCGGGCTTCTTGGAGGGCCTGCGCGCCGCGTGCGATGCGGCGGGCGCCCTGTTGATCTTCGACGAGGTGATCACGGGCTTCCGTCTCGGGGAGGACGGTGCGACGGGCTGGTCCGGGGTGCGCCCTGACCTGTGGTGCTTCGGCAAGGTGATCGGCGGCGGCCTGCCGGTGGGCGCGTTCGGAGGCGGGCGCGACCTGATGGCCGAGCTCGCCCCGGCCGGGCCCGTGTACCAGGCGGGGACGCTGTCGGGGAACCCGCTCGCCACGGCGGCCGGGCTGGCGGTGCTCGGCGAGGTGGGACCGTCCGACTACGACGCGTTGGCGGGGCGGGTGGCGGTGTTCGCCAAGGAGCTCGAGGCGGCGATCGCGGCGGGCGGCCTCGCCGTGGCGACGCCGACCGTCGGGCCGCTGGTGGGGTTGTTCCTGGCGCCGGCGGCGGACGGGCCCATCGCGCTGCCGACCGACTACGTCGGCGCCCGCGCCCTGGCCGGCAACGGCGTGTACCCCAAGTTCTTCCACGCCATGTTGCGGCGAGGGGTGGCGCTGGCGCCCGGGCCCTACGAGGTGCTGTTCCCGGGCCTGGCCCACGACGAGGCGGTGCTGACGCGCGTCGTCGAGGCGGCCGCCGAGTCGGCGGCCGACGTCGCGTCGTCGTGACGGACGGTCGGTGGGGCTGGGCCGACGGCTTCGCCGCCATGGTGCGCGGCGAGGGGTGCCCGATGTGCGTGGCGGGCGAGGACGAGATGCCGCACGGGGTGCGGGTGTTCGAGGGCCGGTGGTCGGACGCGTACCTCGGGCGCTACCCGGTACGGCCGGGCTACGCCTACGTGATCTGGAAGGGCCGGCACGTGGCGGAGCCCACCGAGCTGTCCGCCGAGGAGGCGGCGGGGTTCTGGGGAGAGGTGGCGCACGTGGCGCAGGCCGTGGCCGCCCGCACCCGGCCCTTCAAGATGAACTGGCTCCACCTGGGCAACGGCGTCCCGCACCTGCACGTCCATCTCGTCCCCCGGCCGGCCGACGACGCCCGGGCCGGTGGTCCGCTCGAGAGCGAGGCCTTCGACCGTGCCACGACGCCCGAAGTGTCGGCGGACGTCTTGGCGACCGAGGCCCAGGCGCTGCGCGCCGTCCTGGCCGCCACCGCAGGCTGACGCAGTCGGGAAGCGCGTCGCCCGGTCGGGAACCTCCGGAGGGCCCTACGCAGCCGGGTCTTCGAGGACGTCGGGGTCGGTGAGGAAGCGCGAGACCAACTCCATCGCCCGGTAGCCGATCTCGGCCGGCCCGGCGGCGTCGGGCCGCATCAGGTTGGCCATGATGCGCAGCAACTGGTTCATCAACAGGTCCGACCGCATGCCGAGGTTGACGCAGACCCGCATCGCTTCGGGGTGCGAGATCAGGTGCACGAAGGCGCGGGCCACCTTGTAATAGGGGCCGTAGGCGGCGGTCAGCTCACGGTCGTACTCGACGAGGGCACGCGACCCGGCGCCGGTCATGGCGTGGCCCAGGGCGGCGGCGGCCAGGCGACCCGTCTCGTAGCCGTAGGCGATGCCTTCCCCGTTGAACGGGTTGATCGCCCCGCCGGCGTCGCCGGCGATCACCACGTTGGGCCCGATCCGCGGCCCGACCGAGAGCCCCATCGGCAGCTTGCCGCCGGTCGGGGGGCCGAGGCACGTCTCGGGGCTGAGGCCCCAGGACTTCGGCGCGTAGTCGACGAACGTGTCCATCAGCGTGGACGTGTTGACGCCCTTCCAGCGCTGCTCGGTGGAGAGCAGGCCGACGCCGACGTTCACCCGACCATCGCCCATGGGGAAGATCCAGCCGTAGCCGGGCACGACGTTGCCGTCGTTGTCGCGGATGTCGAGATGCGACTCGATGAAGGGGTCGTCGTGGCGTTCCGAGCGGTAGTACCCGCGCAGCGCCATGCCGAGCGGCAGGTCGCGCCGGCGCGACGTGCCCAGCAGGCGGCCTATCCGCGAATTCGAGCCGTCGGCCACGACGACGTAGCGGGCCTTGATCGGGCGCGGTTGCGAGGCGCCCTTCTCCTTGACCGTCACCCCGGCCAGCGCCGGCAGCGGCAAGCCGGCGTCCGCGGCCTCGTCGCGGATCACGTCGACCACCTCGGTGCCCTGGAGCAGTGTGGCGCCCGCCTCGGCCGCCCGCGCCGCTACCAGGCCGTCGAGGTCGTGGCGGGTGATCGTGTAGCCGTAGGCGGGGAAGTGCGGGTGCTCGGGCCACTGCATCTCGACGGAGTGGCCGAAGCCGTAGGCCCGGAGCCCGGTGTAGCGGTGCGACCCCGCCAGCGCGTCCTCGAGCCCCATGTCGGCGATCTGGCGCACGGCGCGTGGCGTGAGCCCGTCGCCGCACGTCTTCTCACGGGGAAACGTCTTCTTCTCCACGATCACGACGTCCCAGCCCGCCTCGGCCAGCCAGAACCCGCAGGACGATCCGGTCGGCCCCCCTCCGACGATGACCACGTCGTGGACGTGGTCGGCCCCGCCCGTCCGGGGTGCCGACGGGGCCTGGCGTGCTGCGGCGGGGGTTGCCGCACCGGCCGCGCCCGCCGTCGCCGCCTTGCGTGGCGCCGCCTTCTTGGTCGGCGCCCGCTTGGCCGTCGACTTCGTCGCACCCGCCTTCTTGGGCGCCGCGGCCTTGGCGGTCGCGTCCTTCGACCCTGCGGCCTGCTTCTTCGCCGTCTTGGCCGGGGCGTTGGCGGCCTTTTTCGCCTTCTTGGGCGCGCCGGGCGCCGGGGTCTCGTCGGGAGCCGTCACGAAGGCATCGTAGGTCCGGTCCGGGGGCCTCTGACCAGCGCCGCGGATGTGCTCCCCGAAGGGGTCGCATGGTAAAAACGGTCCACCGTGGTCCAGTACCTCCCGATACTCATCCTGGCGGTTCTCGGCTTCGCGTTTACCGCCTTCTCCTTGATCTCGTCAGCGATGCTGGCGCCCAAGAAGAAGCCGAGCGCGGCCAAGCTCGCGCCCTACGAGTGCGGCATCGTGCCCGACGTCGAACCGCCGCAGCGGTTCCCGGTGCGCTTCTACCTGGTGTCGATGATCTTCATCATCTTCGACATCGAGATTGTCTTCCTCTACCCGTGGGCGGTCGTCTTCCACCAGATCCAGACGTTCGGGCTCATCGAGGTGATCGTCTTCGCGGCGGTCGTGTTCATCTCGTTCGTGTACCTCATCTCCAACGGCGCGCTCGACGTGGGGGCCGCCGAAGACGCTGCAGCCGGGCCTGCCGAGCCGAACCTCGGAGTCGACGATCTCGCGCATCAACGCGCGCCCCGTCCCCGAGGAGGCCGCCTGATGGGCATCGAGGACCTCCAACACAATTTCCTGACCGGCCGGCTCGAAGACATGGTCAAGTGGGCCCGCCGGAACAGCGTGTGGCCGGCGACGTTCGGTCTCGCCTGCTGTGCCATCGAGATGATGGCGGTCGGCGCCGCCGACTTCGACATCAGCCGGCTCGGCATGGAGGTGTTCCGCGCCTCACCTCGCCAGGCGGACCTCATGATCGTGGCGGGCCGGGTGTCCCAGAAGATGGCGCCGGTGCTGCGCCAGGTCTACGACCAGATGATGGAGCCCAAGTGGGTCCTGTCCATGGGCGTGTGCGCGTCGACGGGCGGGATGTTCAACAACTACGCCATCGTCCAGGGCGTTGACCAGATCGTGCCGGTGGACGTGTACGCGCCCGGCTGCCCGCCGTCGCCCGAGACCCTCCTCCACGCCATCCTGACGCTGCACGAGAAGATCCGCACGGGCGAGATCACCCGGCGCCCCGGATCCTCCGTCCCCGCCGGTGAGCAGGCGACGGGCGGCTGGGTGCCGGCCGTCCCCGACGCCGTGCGGGTGGCCACGCCGCGGTGAGCGACATCAGCCCGAGCGCCCCTCCGGCGGCGACGCCCTCGAGCGTCCTGCCCGAGGTCCCACGCCTGCCGGACCAATTGGTCGATCAGCTCGCGTTTCCCGCACGCGACACCTACAAGCGCATGGTGGCTGCGTTCCGCGCCTCTGGTTTCGAGATGTGCGCCGATCTCTGCGCCGTCGACTACCTCACGCACCCCGGGCGGTCGCTGCCCGACGGGGTGACGCCCGAGCGTTTCGAGGTCGTGGTGAACCTGACGTCGCTCTCGATGCGCCAGCGTGTGCGCGTCCGTGTCCAGGTGCCCGAGTCCGACCCGGTGCTCGACAGCATCTTCGAGGTCTATCCCGGCACGGAGGCCATGGAGCGCGAGGCCTACGACATGATGGGCATCCTCTTCACCGACCACCCCGACCTGACCAGGATCCTGATGCCCGAGGACTGGGAGGGCCACCCGCTGCGCAAGGACTACGGCATCGGCCGGGTGCCGGTCCAGTTCAAGGAAGCTCCCGGACCGCGATGAGCGACGAGCACAGCGACGCGCCCGAAGCCGGCGGGGAGGCGGCGGACGCCGCGGACGGGCCCGCGGAGGACGAGGACTTCGGCCTCGAGACGACGGAGCGCGCGCACCGCGAGGCCGAGGAACGCCGGTACTTCACCACCGAGACGTCCGAAGGTATCCAAGAGCTCCGTCCTCGGCGCACCACCGGCGCCGGCGAGCTGCGCTCCGAGGTGGGCGCGGTGCTCCGCTTGCCCGAGGGTGGCTACGTCGACCCCGGCGACATCGACATCGAGCGCCGGGACGACCAGACGATGATCATCAACATGGGGCCCCAGCACCCGTCGACCCACGGGGTGCTGCGGCTGATGCTCGAGCTCGACGGTGAGACGGTGCTGCGGACCAAGCCGATCATCGGCTATCTGCACACCGGCATGGAGAAGCAGGGCGAGGAGCTCACCTACGTCACGGGTGCCACCAACACGACGCGCATGGACTACCTGTCGCCGATGGCCAACGAGCTGGTGTTCTCCATGGCCACCGAGGCGCTGGTCGGTGTCGAGCTCCCGCCGCGGGCCATCTGGATCCGCATGCTCCTGTGCGAGCTCAACCGCATGTCGTCGCACCTCATCTGGATGGCCACCAACGGCATGGACCTCGGCTCGACGTCCATGATGATCTACGGCTTCCGCGAGCGCGAGATGATCCTGGCCTTCATGGAGAAGACCACCGGCCAGCGCATGAACCACAACTTCATCCGTCCCGGCGGAGTGGCCGCCGACCTCCCCGACGGGTGGGAGGACGACGTCGACGTCATCTGCGAGACGATTCTCGCCCGGACCTACGAGTACGACGAGCTGCTGACCGGCCAGCCGATCTTCCGCGAGCGCACCGAGGCCGTGGGCAACATCTCGGCCGAGGAGGCGCTCGCCCTCGGCGTGACCGGCCCCATCCTGCGCTCCACCGGCGTGCCGTGGGACCTCCGACGCACCATGCCCTACTTGGCCTACGACAAGCTCGACTTCGACGTGATCGTGGGCACCTACGGCGACAACTTCGACCGCTACTCCGTGCGCCTCAACGAGATCCGCGAGTCCACCCGCATGGTTCGCCAGATCGTCGAGATGATGCCGCCGGGCGACTACCGCGTACAGGACCGCAAGGTCACCCCGCCGCCGCGTGCCCGCATCGACGAGAGCATGGAGGCGCTGATCCACCACTTCAAGATCTTCACCGAGGGCTTCCGGGTGCCCGAGGGCGAGGTCTATGTGGCGATCGAGTCGCCCCGCGGCGAGATCGGCTGCTACATGGTCTCCGACGGGACCTCGAAGCCGTACCGCATGCACATCCGCGCCCCCAGCTTCGTCAATCTCCAGGCCCTGCCCCTCTTGCTGCGCGGCGGACTGATGGCGGACGCGGTCGCCGTCATCTCCTCGGTGGACCCCATCATGGGCGAGGTGGACCGGTGAGCCATCTCCACGCGGACATCCGCCAGCGCGCCGAGGAGCTCGTGGCGCTCTACCCCGAGCGGCGGTCCGCACTGATCCCGCTGTGCCACCTGGCCCAGGAGCAGGACGGCTGGTTGCGCCCCGAGGCGATCTCCGAGATCGGAGAGCTCTGCGGCGTCACCGCCGCCGAGGTGCGGGGCACCGCGACGTTCTACGACATGCTGCACACCGAACCGGTGGGCCGGTACGTGGTCTCGCTCTGCACCAACATCGCCTGCCTGCTCGGTGGCGCGCTCGAACTGCTGGAGCACGCGCAGTCCACGCTCGGCGTGCGCGCCGGCGGCACGTCGATCGACGGCGTCTTCACCCTCGAAGAGGCGGAGTGCCTGGCCGACTGCGACCGGACGCCCTGCGTGCAGGTCAACCACCGCTTCATGGGGGCGCAGACGCCCGAGAGCTTCGACGCGCTCGCTCGAGGACCTGCGGGCCGGGCGTCTCAGCGAGACGGTGCCGCCGCACGGAACGCTCGTGCGCGTGCGGCGCAGCGTCGGCCTCGAGGTCGACCCGTCGGAGATCGTGTCGGAGCGTGCCACTGCGGCCGAGGCCAAGGCGGCACGCGCCGCCGCGACGGCCGGGGCCGGGGAGCAGAAGGCCTGATGGCGATCACGGACGCCCCCAAGATCATCACCGCGCGCCTGGGCTACGACGACTCGTACACGCTCGAGCGCTACCTGGCGACGGGTGGCTACAGCGCGCTGCGCAAGGCACTCACCATGACCCCCGAGGCCGTGGCGGCCGAGGTCGACGCGGCCAGCTTGCTCGGGCGCGGTGGCGCCGGCTTCCCGGCCGGCCGCAAGTGGTCGATGCTGCGCAAGAACCCGCTGACGTACCTGGTGATCAACGGCGACGAGTCGGAGCCGGCCACCTTCAAGGACCACATGCTCATCGAGGGCGATCCGCACGAGATCCTCGAGGGCGTCCTCATCTCGGCGTACGCGCTGCAGGTCAGCCAGGCCTTCATCTACGTGCGCGGCGAGTTCGCCCTCGGCCTCGAACGGATGCAGCAGGCGGTCAACGACGCCTACGCGCACGGGGCCGCCGGCAAGAACATCTTCGACTCGGGCTTCTCGCTCGACGTCGTGGTGCACCCGGGCGCGGGCGCGTACATCTGCGGCGAGGAGACGGCGCTGCTCGAATCGCTCGAGGGCAAACGCGGCTTCCCCCGCATCAAGCCGCCGTTCTTCCCGGCCGCCATCGGGCTCTACGGCGAGCCGACGGTGGTCAACAACGTCGAGACGATGGCCAACATCCCCTGGATCATCAACAACGGCGGCGCCGCCTTCGCCGCGTTGGGCGAGGGGCGCTCGACCGGCACCCGCTTGTTCGCCCTGGCCGGCCACGTGCGCAACCCCGGCAACTACGAGCTCGAGATGGTGAAGACCACCTTCCGCGACCTGATCTACGCCCCGGTGCTCGGCGGGGGCATCCGCGGCTCGAACACGCTCAAGGCCTTCATCCCCGGTGGCGTCTCCGCGCCGTGGTTCGGCCCGGACCAGGTCGACCTGCCGCTCGGCCAGGACGAGGTGGGCCAGGCGGGCTCGATGCTCGGCTCAGGCTCCATCGTCGTCATGGACTCGGCCACGTGCATGGTCCGCGCCGCGTGGCGCATCACGAAGTTCTTCTCCCGCGAGTCGTGCGGGCAGTGCACTCCGTGCCGTGAGGGGTCGGGCTGGCTCGAGCGGATCATGTACCGAATTGAGAACGGGACCGGCCGCGAGGAAGATCTGGACCTTCTCATGGACCTCTGCGACAACATCTCGCCCGGCGTGGCCTGGCCGCCGCAGCAGACGACCATCTGCGTGCTCGGCCCGTCGATCCCGTCGTCGATCGCCTCGGGCATCCGCATGTTCCGCGACGAGTTCCTCGTGCACGTCAAAGAAGGGGGGTGCCCCTTTGACTGACACCGAGAGCCGCGAGCCGCACTTCGCCACGTCGGACGAGAAGCTCACCTTCACGCTGGACGGCCGCACCGTGGCGGCGACGAAGGGCGAGCTGCTCATCGCGGCGGCCGAGCGCGCCGGCACCTACATCCCGCGCTTCTGTTACCACCCCCGCATGGAGCCCGTCGGCATGTGCCGCATGTGCCTGGTCGACGTCGAGGGCCCACGCGGCGCCACGCTGACGCCGGCCTGCTTCGTCGAGGTCACCGACGGCATGGTGGTCGACAGCAGCAACGACCGGGTGAAGAAGGCGCAGGACGGGGTGCTCGAGTTCCTCCTGGCGAACCACCCGCTCGACTGCCCGGTGTGCGACAAGGGCGGCGAGTGCCCGCTGCAGGACCAGACCCTGGCGTACGGGCCCGGCGAGAGCCGCTTCGTCGAGGAGAAGCGCCACTTCGAGAAGCCGATCGCCATCTCGGACCTCGTCCTGCTCGACCGCGAGCGGTGCATCCAGTGCGCGCGCTGCACCCGCTTCGCCGAGGAGGTGGCGGGCGAGGCACAGATCGACTTCGCCGGCCGGGGCGACCGGGTGGAGGTGGCGACGTTCCCGACCGAGCCCTTCGAGTCGTACTTCAGCGGTAACACGGTGCAGATCTGCCCGGTCGGCGCGCTCACGGCGACCCCGTACCGCTTCACGGCGCGCCCGTGGGACCTCGACCAGGTCGAGTCCACGTGCACGACGTGTGCCGTCGGCTGCCGGGTGGCCGTGCAGTCGTCCCAGAACCGCCTGACGCGCCTGCTCGGCATCGACAGCGAGCCGGTCAACCACGGCTGGCTGTGCGACAAGGGCCGCTTCACCTACGAGTCGGTCAACGGCGACGAGGTCGACGCCGGGCCGCTGCCCGAAGAGGTGGCCGACGCGGCGGTCGACGTCGCCCCCGCCACCGCGTCGCAGGTGGTCAGCCTCGGCGCCAGCCGCGGCCAGTTCATGGGCGAGGCCCGCGAGACCGGGCGCTTCGAGCACGGCCGTCTCATCGAGCCGCGGGTGCGCAAGTCCGGCGAACTGGTGCCGGTCAGCTGGGGCGAGGCCCTGGCGGCGGCGGCAGCGGGCATCGCCGACGCCAAGCAGTCCGGCGGCGCCGGCGCGGTCGCCGTCATCGGGGGCGCCCGCCTCACGAACGAGTCGGCCTACGCCTGGGCCAAGCTGGTCAAGGGGATCATCGGCAGCGACTCGATCGACGCCCAGTTGGGTGACGGCCTGCCGGCCGACCTCGTCATGGGGTTGCCGAGGGCGACGATCGACGAGGCGGCGGCGGCACCGCTGCTGGTCTCGCTCTGCGGCGACCTGCGCGAGGAATTGCCCGTCCTGTTCCTCCGGCTGCGCGAGTCGGTCGTGCAGCACGGCCAGGCGCTCATCGAGATCGGGCCCACCCCGAGCTGCGCTCAGCCCCTGGGCCAAGGCGTTCCTGTCCGCCCGCCCCGGCGACGCGCCCCTCGTCGCCAAGGCGCTCACCGGCGACGACGCTGCGGTCACCGCACTCGGGTCCCACTACGAGGGCGCCGCGCTCGACATCGGGGCGCTCGGTGCGGCCCGCCACCTCCTGGCCGGGCACGCCGGCGGGGACGGCGTGGTCATCGTGGCCGGCCGGACCTCCTACGCCGAGTCGGGCGAGGTCACGGCGGAGGCGCTGCGCACGCTCGCCGCTGCGCTGCCCCAGGCCAAGTTCCTGCCGGCGCTGCGGCGCGGCAACGTGTTCGGCGCCCTCGACATGGGCCTCGCACCCGGCGTCCTGCCGGGCCGGGTGAGCCTCGACGCCGGCCGGAGCCGCTTCACGGCCGCCTGGGGCTCGGTCCCCGACACGACCGGTCGTTCCAGCGCCGAGATCCTGGCCTCGATGGCCAGGGAGTCATCGAGCGAGCCGGGCGCTGCCGCTGCGCCGCCCGTCACCGCACTCGTCCTGCTCGGGTCCGACCCGCTCAGCGACTTCCCCGACCATGTGCTGGCCAAGCAGGCGCTCTCGGGCGGCCACTTCGTGATCGCCGTGACCGGCCACCCGTCGCAGTCGGTCGACGCGTACGCGGACGTCGTGCTGCCCTGCGGCGTCGCGCACGAGCGTCCGGGCACGACGACCAACCTCGAGGGACGCGTCACCCGCCTGGGGCCCAAGGTGACGGCGCCGGGGTTCGCGTGGCCGGACTGGATGATCGCCACCGAGCTGGCCGGTGCACTCGGGGCCGACCTCGGCGTCGGCAGCCTGAGCGACCTGACCGACGAGATCGCGGACGTCGCGCCCGCCTACGCCGGGCTAACCGAGGACGTGTTGTTGACCGACGCCGCCCACGACGGCCTCGTCGTGCCGTTGCGCGACGACGGGGCCCGCCAGGGCGACGTCGAGCCGATCGACCCCGTCGCGCTGCCGGGCGTCCAGTCCGTCGAGCAGCAGGGCGCGCCGGCCGCGCATCGGCAGCGGCGGCATGGCGCCGTCCCGGCCCGCACCGAGAACCTCGGCACCCCGCCGCCGCTGCTCGGCGTCGCCGACACGGCCGGGCGCGAGGCGCTGCGCATCCCCAAGGCGGACAACTACACCCTGCGCCTCGTGGCGACCCGCCGCCTCTACGACGCGGGCAGCGACGTGACGGGGTCGCCGTCGCTTACGCCGCTCGTGCCCAAGCTGGTGGCCCGGGCGAACCCGTACGACCTCGACCGGCTGGGCGCCGCGACGGGGGACCGGGTCAAGGTCCGCTCCGCCCGCGGCGAGCTGATCCTGGAGGCCGAAGCGGACGACGGTGTGCCACGCGGCTGTGTCGCCATCGACTTCAACGTCCCGAGCGCCGACAGCCCGGGCAACGCGGCCGCCACGCTCATCGACAGCCGCCAGCTCGTGACCGACGTGCGTCTGGAGTCGGTGTGATCGCGGCCGCCACACTTCTCTCGAACTCCGCGCCGCTGCTGACGCACAGCGCGGACAGTGGCAACGGCGACCCCCTGTTCTATTTCGGCCTCAACTGGCAGGTCTGGCTGATCGTCATCATCAAGTGCCTCGTCGCGTTCGTGGCGCTGCTGGTGGCCACGGCGCTCATGATCTGGTTCGAGCGCAAGGTGATCTCGGACATGCAGAGCCGGATCGGGCCGAACCGCGCCGGGCCGTGGGGCCTCCTCCAGACGCTGGCCGACGGCACGAAGCTCGTGTTCAAGGAGGACCTGCTCCCCGACCGCGCCGACTCCTTCGTGTTCAAGCTGGCGCCGTACCTGTCGGTGATCCCGGCCGTCCTGATCTTCACCGTCGTGCCGATCGGGGGCACCATCACGATCGGCAGCCACACCTTCGAGCTCCAGGTGGCCGACCCACCGATGGGGATCCTGCTCGTGCTCGCCATGTCGGGCATCGCGGTGTACGGCGTGATGCTGGCCGGGTGGTCCTCCGGCTCGAAGTACCCGCTGCTGGGCTCGGTGCGCGCCTCGGCGCAGGTGATCTCCTACGAGGCCGCCCTCGGCATGACCACGGTGATGGTCGTGCTCGTCAGCCACTCGCTGTCGACGCGGGCCATCGTCGCCTCGCAATCCAACGGCTTCTGGAACTGGAACCTGATCCGCCTCGGCTTCCTCCCCTTCATCTTCTTCATGATCGCCATCACCGCCGAGCTGACCCGGCCGCCCTTCGACCTCACCGAGGCCGAGCAGGAGCTGGTCGGCGGCTTCCACACCGAGTACTCCTCGATCCGCTTCGGCCTCTTCTTCCTGGCCGAGTTCATGAACACCATCACCATGTCGGCGGTCGTGGTGACGCTGTTCTTCGGCGGCCCCAACGGCTACATCTTCCACATCCCCGGGGCGACCATCTACATGCCGATCATCTACTTCCTGCTGAAGACGGCGGCCTTCTGCTTCATCTACGTCTGGTTCCGCGCCGCCCTGCCGCGGCTGCGCTACGACCAGCTCATGGACCTCGGGTGGAAGCGCCTGATCCCGCTCACGCTCGGGTGGCTCCTCCTGATCGCCGCCGTCATCGCCTGGGGCTGGGGCGGCCTGATCCTGGTGCCGGTGATGCTGCTCGCCGCGGGGTTGCTCTTCCGGGCGACCAAGCTCGGCGCGTTCCGCAGTGAGGAAGACGTGCTCATCCCGTCCATCGGGAGCCGGGTGACGCGCCCGACACGAGGGCCGCTGACGCCGGTCGTCGGGCCGAACACGGGAGGTGACGTGTAATGGGCGTCGGCGACGAGGTGAAGGACCAGCTCTCGTTCCTGGGCGGCTTCAAGCTGACGTTCCAGCACCTGACGCGGCCGCGGGTCACGCACGATGTACCCGGAGGAGAAGAAGCCCAAGCAGCCGCGCCAGCACGGCCGCCACGTCCTCAACCGCTACGAGGACGGCATGGAGAAGTGCATCGGCTGCGAGCTGTGCGCGGGCGTGTGCCCGGCCGACTGCATCTACGTGCGCGGGCTCGACAACCCGCCGGACCACCCGGTGTCACCGGGCGAGCGCTACGGCTACGTCTACGAGATCAACTACCTGCGCTGCATCCACTGCGACATGTGCGTCGAGGCGTGCCCGACCGAGGCGATCACCGAGTCGAAGCTCTTCGAGTTCTCCTTCACCAACCGCTCGGACGCCATCTACACCAAGGATGAGCTCGTCGTGAACGACGACGGCACGCCCAAGAAGCTGCCGTGGGAGGACTGGCGCGAGGGCGACGACCTGATGACGTCGGGCTGGATGCGGGCGACCTCGCCGTCGGGGAACGCGGCCTACGAGGGCGAGGTGCAGTGGGCGGGCGAGCTCGGCTACGGCGTGCGCGCCCCCGAGGGCGGCCAGTCGGGTCGGCGCAACGACGAGGCGACGGGCACCAAGCCGCTCCGCGAGACGCTGGAGGCGCACCTGCTCGACGAGGACATCCCGCTGGCCCACCGTGGGATGCAGGGCCGCGTGTGGCGGGCCCGCAAGGGCGCCGTGCGCAACCGCAAGAAGATGGACGCGATGCGTGCCCGCATGAAGGACGGGCGCGCCGAGCGCAAGGCGGCGAAGGTCGACGCCAAGTCGGTCAAGGCCGAGGCCAAGGTGGAGGCGGCGGAGACGCAGCTGCACGACGCGGACAAGGCGTTCTACAAGGAGAGCGACTAGCCCGTGCTGCACCCGTCCCTGCTCCTGGCTGCCACGCGCCCCACCTGGCCCGACATCCTGGTCTTCGCGGCCTCGGCCGCGGTGATCCTGGTCGGCGCGATCGGCGTCGTGACGTCGCGCAACCCGGTGCACGCGGCGCTGAGCCTCGTCATGACGCTCTTCGGCGTGGCCGTCCTCTTCATCGAGCAGGAGGCGGACTTCCTCGCCGCCGTCCAGATCATCGTCTACGCCGGCGCCATCGTCGTGCTGTTCCTGTTCGTGATCATGTTCCTCGGGGTCGACCGCGCCGAACAGATCAACGTCGAACCGTTAGGCGGTCAGCGCCCACTCGCCTTCATCTTCTCGGCCATCACGCTCGGCGGCGTGCTGGCGATGGCGGCCACGGCGCACTGGGTCACCGGGGCCCGCCAGGTCGTCGGGCCGATCCAGGGCCATGTCGCCGGGCCCAACTCACCGGCCGGCGAGCCGGCGCAGCTGGGCAAGCAGCTGTTCACCACGTACCTGTTCGCCTTCGAGGCCACCGCCGCCCTGCTCGTCATCGCGGTGGTCGGGGCCGTGGTCCTGGCCCGTCGCCCGCCGACGGTGCACGCCGACGCGGAGGCCGCGCCCGACAACGAGCTGTCCGCATGAGCCTCTCGGGAGCCTGGTACCTGGGCCTCGCCGCGATCGTCTTCACGATCGGCGCCATCGGCCTGCTCGTGCGGCGCAACGTGCTGATCATGCTCATGTGCATCGAGCTGATGCTCAACGCCGCCAACCTCACGTTCGTGACCTTCGCCCGCATGCTCAACGACATCGGCGGCCAGGCGGTCGTCTTCTTCGTGCTCGTGGTGGCCGCGGCCGAGGTCGTCGTCGGCCTCGGCATCATCGTGACCATCTATCGACGCCGCTCCACGACGGTGGCGGACGACCTGGACTCGCTCAAGGGCTGACTCGTGGTCCATCTCGCGTACCTCATGCTGCTGTTGCCCCTGGCCGGCTTCGCTGTGCTCGTAGTGGCGGGGCGCCGCCTCGGCGACCCGGTCGCCGGCTGGATCGGCACGGCCGCCGTGGGCGGCGCCTTCGTGGTGGCCTGCATCGTGCTGGCCGGCCTCATCCAGCTGCCGGGGGACCACCGCGTGGTCGTGCAGCAGTACTTCACGTGGTTCAGCTCGGGCGGGCTCAGCGTTCCGGTGGGGACCCTGGTCGACCCGCTGTCGATGACGATGTGCATGTTCGTCACCGGCGTCAGCGCGCTCATCCACCTGTACTCGATCGGGTACATGAAGAAGGACCGGGATTACTCCAAATTCTTCATCTACCTGAACCTGTTCGTCTTCTCCATGCTCCTGCTGGTGCTGGCGAACAACCTCCTCCTGACGTTCGTGGGCTGGGAGGGCGTCGGCGTCTGCTCCTACTTCCTCGTCGCCTTCTGGTTCGAGCGCGAGTCGGCCGCCTCGGCCGGCAAGAAGGCGTTCATCTACAACCGGATCGGTGACGCCGGGTTCCTCGTCGCCATCTTCCTGATCTTCGAGCGCACGGGGACGCTGCAGTACGAGAGCGGCCCCGGCGGTGGGATCTTCCACCAGCTCTCGCACCTGGGCGGCGGCTACGGCACGGCCGTGGTGCTGCTGCTCCTGCTGGCCGCCACGGGCAAGTCGGCCCAGATCCCGCTGTTCAACTGGCTGCCCGACGCCATGGAGGGCCCGACGCCGGTCTCGGCGCTTATCCACGCCGCCACGATGGTGACGGCCGGCGTCTACCTGCTGTGCCGGATGAACCCGGTCCTGCACCTCACGCCCACGGGCATGGAGGTGATCGCGTCCATCGGCGCCGTCACCGCCTTCGTCGCCGCGACGATCGCGTGCGCGCAGCAGGACATCAAGAAGGTGCTCGCCTTCTCGACCGTGTCGCAGATCGGCTACATGGTGCTGGCCGTCGGCTCGGGGGCCTACGTCGCCGCGATCTTCCTCATGGTGATGCACGCGTTCTTCAAGGCCCTGCTGTTCCTCGGCGCCGGCTCGGTCATCCACGGGCTCGAGGACGAGCAGGACCTCAAGCGGATGGGCGCCATCCGGCGCTACATGAAGTGGACGACAGTCACCTTCACCATCGGCTTCCTGGCCATTGCCGGCATCCCGCCGCTGTCGGGCTTCTGGGCCAAGGGCGACGTGCTCGACAACGCGTTCGCGCGACTACAAGGTGCTGTGGGCCATCGGCCTGATCACGGCGGTGCTCACGGCGTACTACATGAGCCGCTTGGAGATCCTCGCCTTCGGCGGTGAGCCCCGCTTCGACCAGCCCGGGCCGCACGGTGAGCCGGCGCTGCACACGCCGCACGAGTCGCCCTGGGTCATGCGCCTCCCGCTGGTGATACTGGCGTTCTTCGCGTTCTTCGGCGGCGTGCTGAACCTGCCCTGGGTGCACAACCACGACCTGGAGAGCTGGCTCGCGCCGGTGTTCTCGGGCACGCTCTACAACAACAACCTCAGCGACGCCGCCCTGTGGGCGCTGGCCGTGACGGACATCGCGGCGGCCCTCATCGGCGTGATCATCGCCTACTCCCTGTGGCGCGGCGCGCAGGTCAACAAGCCGGCGCTCGAGCCCGCGTTCCTCCAACGCGTCTGGTACTGGGACGACTTCTACGACGCCATCATCGGCAGGCCGAGCCAGCGACTGGCGACGTTCTTCGCCTGGGTGGTCGACGCCCGTCTCATCGACGGCGCCGTCAACGGCACGGCGCACCTGGTCAAGGTCACCGGCAGCGCGGCCCGGCGGCTGCAGACCGGCTACGTCCGCAACTACGCGCTGGGCATCGCACTCGGGATGGCCCTGCTGATCGCCTTCATGCTGAGCAGGACGTGGTGGGGATGAGCCACACCGTCCCGTTCCTGACGCTGCTCATCCTGCTGCCGGCCATCGGCGCGGCCGTGCTCGGCCTGTTCGGCCTCGACAAGCGGATGCCCAAGGAGCTCTCGTACGCCGTCGCGCTCATCGCCTCGCTCCTCACGCTCGGCTTCGCCATCGCCACGCTGGTCGTGATGAAGGTGCACGACGGCGGCTTCCAGCTGGTGTCGGACCACGACTACACGGGCAGCGCGCTCGGGGTGCACTGGTACCTCGGCGTCGACGGCATCTCGATCTTCCTGGTCCTGCTGACGGCGATCCTGTTCCCGCTCACGATCATCCTGGGGCGCAACCGCGAGAACCACCGCGCTTACTTCGCGTGGCTCCTGCTGCTCGAGGCGGCGGTCATGGGGAGCTTCCTGTCGCTCGACCTGCTCGTGTTCTTCTTCATGTTCGAGCTCACGCTCGTGCCCTCGTACTTCATCATCGCCGGCTGGGGCCACCAGCGCCGGGCCTACGCGGCCATCAAGTTCTTCCTCTACACGTTCCTCGGCTCCGCCTTCCTGCTCGTCGGGATCCTGGCCCTCGCCTTCATCCACCTGTCGCAGAAGGGATACCTGACGTTCTCGCTCGGGCCGCTGATGCAGACGCACCTGAGCGGGACCCAGGGGGTGTTGCTCTTCTTGGCCTTCACCGCGGCGTTCGCCGTGAAGGCACCGCTGTTCCCGTTCCACACCTGGTCGCCCGACGCCTACACCGAGGCGCCCGAGGAGGGCTCGGTCGTTCTGGCGGGCATCCTGGCGAAGCTCGGCACGTACGGCATCATCCGCTTCGACCTGAGCCTGTTCCCCCAGGCCACCCGCACCCTGGCCCCGATCCTCCTCACGCTGGCGGTCATCGGCATCGTCTACGGCGCCATCGTCGCCTGCGCGCAACGCGACCTGAAGCGGCTCGTCACCTACTCGTCCCTGGCCCAGATCGGCTTCATCGCGCTCGGGACCGTCGCGCTCAGCACCCAGGGGCTGGCGGGCGGGGTGCTGCTGATGCTGAACCACGGGCTCATCGTGGGCGCCCTGTTCATCCTCATCGGTTTCATCTACCAGCGGCGCGGGACGTGGCAGGCCGGGGAGATGCGCGGCCTGCAGAAGGCGGCCCCGGTCCTGGCCGGCGTCTTCACCGTGGTCATGATGGCGTCGATCGGCGTGCCCGGGCTCAACGGCTTCGTCAGCGAGTTCCTGGTCCTGTCCGGCACGTTCATCACGCACCGCTGGTGGGCCGTGGTGGCGGTGCTCGGCGTGATCGTCGCCGCCATCTACCTCCTGTGGGCGTACCAGCAGGTGTTCCACGGCTCGCCGCGCGAGGCGGACGAGAAGACGCGTGACCTCGGCTGGCTGGAGCGGGCCGTGATGGCGCCGCTCATCATCCTGATCGTGTTCCTGGGCGTGTACCCCAAGCCGGTGCTCGACCGGATCAACCCGTCGGTGAACCAACTGATCGCGCACGTCGAGAAGACAACCGGCCACGCGGAGCCCTCCGTGGCGGTCAAGGGCGTGGAGGGCGTGAAGTGATCGCCACCCTGCTCGCCACGTCGCACGCCACGCACACCGCGTCGGGGACCATCACCGTCCCCTCCATCCGGTGGCTGGCGATCCTGCCGCCCATCATCATGATCGGCGGCGCCGTGCTGCTGCTCGGCGTGGCCTCGCTCGTGTCGCGGCCGTTGCGCACGTCGGTCTCGACCGCCGCCACGGTGGTGATCTCGGGTGGCGCGCTCGGCGTGGCCATCTGGCAGTGGTACGACGTGGTGGACCACGGCGCGCACACCTACATCAAGCAGGCGGTCGTGATGGACGGCTTCAGCGTCTTCATCACGATGCTCGTGGCGATCGCCATGTTGCTGAGCGCGCTCGTGGGGGACGGGTACCTGCGCCGCGAGGGCATCCGAGGCGCGGAGTTCTACGTCCTGGCCATGGTCTCGGCCTCGGGCGCCATGTTGATGGCGATGGCGAACGACCTCATCATCATCTTCCTCGGTCTCGAGATCCTCTCGATCGCGCTGTACGTGCTGACGGCGTTCAACTACCGGCGGGCGGCGTCGGGCGAGGCGGCGCTCAAGTACTTCATCCTGGGCGGCTTCTCCTCGGCCATCTTCGTGTACGGCATCGCGCTGACCTACGGGGCGACCGGCTCGACCAACCTGACGCAGATCTCGGACTTCCTCTCGAAGAACGTCGTACTCTCCAACGGGCTGCTCCTTGCCGGGCTTGCCCTGTTGCTGGTCGGCTTCGCCTTCAAGGTGGCGGCGGTACCGTTCCACATGTGGACGCCCGACGTCTACCAGGGGGCGCCCTCGCCGGTGACCGGGTTCATGGCGGCGGTGGCCAAGGCGGGCGCCTTCGCCGCCCTGTTGCGCGTGCTCTTCTCGTCGATGGGCGTCATCGCCACCGACTGGCGCCCGATCATCTACGGCCTCGCGGTGTTGTCCCTGGTGCTCGGCTCCTTCGTGGCGCTGCGTCAGCGCGACGTGAAGCGCATGCTGGCGTACTCGTCGATCAACCACGCCGGCTTCATCCTCCTCGGCGTGGTGGCCGACGACGCCCGCGGCGCCAGCGCGGCGCTCTACTACCTCTTCGCCTACATGCTGATGACGATCGGCAGCTTCGCCGTCGTGACGTACCTCGGCCGCACCGGCGACGCCGACCACGACCTGTCCCGCTACCGGGGCCTGGCGGGCCGCCAGCCCGTCCTGGCGCTCGCGTTCGCCGTGCTGCTGCTGGCCCAGGCGGGCGCACCGTTCACGACGGGGCTGTGGGCGAAGGTGGAGGTGGTCTTCGCCGCCATCGACGTCGGCTACTACCCGCTGGCCGTGATCGCCATGGTCACCGCCGCCGTGGCGGCGTACTTCTACCTGCGCGTGGCCGTGCTGATGTACGCCAGCGGCGGGCTGGGCGAGGCCGAGGGCGGGACGAGCGGCTCGACCGAGCTCGACATGGACGAGTCCATGGTCGGCGGCGGCCTGATCACGGCGGCGTCGCCGCCGGAGATCCCCGACGCCGGCGTGGCGGTGCCCGAGGCCGAGCGGCCCACGGGCGGCGGCGGGCTCGCCTGGGCCACCCCGGGGTCGGCCGCCGGCGCGGTGACGACGCTGAACGAGCAGATCCTGCTGGACGACGAGGCCGCGGACGAGGACACGATCCCCGAGCCCGTGAAGGTGCCGGCCCTCGGCGCCCTGGCCATCGGGATCTGCACCGGCGTGACCGTCCTCTTCGGCGTCTGGCCGCAGCCGCTCATCGACTTCGCCAACCACGCGACGCTGCTCTTCCTGCCGAAGTAGCGCGTGCCCCCTGGGCGGGCGGCTATGGCCGTGTGACGAGGGGAAGCTCCGCCAAGCCCGGCCGGACCGTGCCTGGGGGGCGCCATCGGGGCGGGTCGTCGTAAGCTGGAGGGGAAGTTGAGGTTGTCCTCAGGTGGGAACTGCCGGATACCCGGTGGACGAGGAACGGATCGAGATGAACCAGGGAGAGTCCGGGCGCGGGCCCGGCGACGCGGCGGCAACGGACGAGTCAGGTCTCGCAGAGCGCCTGATTCGCGACGAGTTCTCGGATCCTGCACCGACCCATCGCGCCCGCCCCCAGCGGGAGGCGAGGCACGCGGCGGCGGCCGGGGCCTCCTCGCCCGCCCCCACGAACGGAGCCGAGGTGGACCCGTCCGTCCCCGCCGCCACGTTCGGTGCGGTCGCGGCGTCGTCGGACGAGACGGCACAGGTCCCGGTCGTCAAAGTGGGCCCACCGGCCGCCGACGACACGATCGTCATGGGCGCACCCATCATCCACGAGGAGTTCGTCCAGCCGAGGCGGGCGTCGAAGGGCCGGTCGCACCGGGCGGGCATGCTGGCGGGCCTCGGTGTCGTCGGCGCGCTGCTCGTCGTGCTCGTCGTGTTCGCCCCGGGCGGGTCGAAGCCCAAACTCCCGGCGCAGAGCGTGCACGACGTGAGCCCGATCTCGGCCAGCGGCCCGAAGACGGCGGCGGCCACCACGCCGACGACCGCCGCCTCGACCACGACGTCGTCGGCGCCCGCGACGAGCACCACCACCATCCCGCCGAGGCCCGGCGGGACGATCACGACGTACATCAGCTACACCGAGGTGCCGGGTTCGACGGTGCCGGCGCAGACGGTGACGCCGGCGACCACGGCGTCCGCACCCCCGCAGACCACCGCGCCGCCGACGACCACGACGACGTCGCCTCCGACGACGACCACGACCACGGCGCCGCGCTGCCTCCTCGGCTTGATCTGCTGAGGGCTGCGGCGCTCGTCTCGCGCCGGCAGGTCTGAAACCGGATTCACCCTCTTGTGGTCGGCGTCGGCGCGACCACCCGGCCCTAGTGGCGAGCGAGCGTCGTCAGTGGCCGACCGCCCGCGGTGCGGTCGGCTCGGGCTCGGGCTCCGAATCGTGCTCGGGCTCCAATCCGTTGGGCCCGGACGAGGAATCGCCGTGGTCCATCGCCGCCGCGACCTCCTCGGGTACCGCAGGCGCCGTCCGCTTGGCGGTGCCGGTTGTCAGCAGGCGACCGATGACCGGGACCTCGGTCAGCGACTCCGCCCGCATGATCTGGACCGCCACCGGCACGAACTGCTCGGCCGAGTCGAACGCGACGTAGCGCGGCAGCCATCGGGGCTCGTACTTGGCGTTGAAGCGCCACAGCGTCTCGATCTGCAACACGCCGGACAACCGGCGGATGGCCCAGCGCTCGACGCGCTGGGTCACCCCGTCGCCCGACTCGCCCTCGAGGATCGAGCGCATGGCGGCGAAGTTCAGGCTGAGACCGGTCATCCCTCTCTCCTTGAGGTGGCTGATCGTCGAGCACAGGGCGAAGTCCAGCAGCCCGTTGGGATGGTCGGCCGGGTCGCGACGCATGAGGTCGAGTGAGTAGCCGCCGATCGCCGGCGAAGGGACGAACTGGCACATCGCCACCGGCGTCCCGTCCGGGCCCTCGACCACGGTGAGCAACAGGTCCGAGTCGCGGGGGTCGAAGAGCCGCCCCAACATCATGGAGAAGCCGCGTTCCTGCTCACCGCGGCGGCTCTTTGCCATCAGCTCGGCCATCCGCGCCGCGTCACGCGGCTCGAGGCGGGACGGATCCAAGAAGCGCACGGTGTAGCCGTAACGGGCGACGCGGTTGACGGCCTGACGAAGCCCCTTCATCTTCCCGCCCTCGAGCGAGAAGACGCGTGGGTCCACGACGGCCTCGTCGCCGATGTAGACGAAGCGCATGCCCGACGCCTGGTACGTGGGGAGCCACTCTTCGCCCGCACCCATCACGCCGAGCCCCCAGCCGTGACGGTCCACGTAGCGGCGGAAGGCGTCCCAGACGTGGGCACGCTCCGAGAAGGGACCGATGGGATCGGGGGAGACGAGGCAGACCCCACCGAAGACCGCGTACGCGACGAGGGAGTCGCGGTGGAAGAACCACTGCTTGTCGTCACGCAGCGCGAAGTAGTCCAACGTCCCGGTGCCGTGGCGGCGCACGATGTCGCGCGCCCGCAGCTCGGCGGCGCGCCGTCCGACCGCCGAGCCCGAGGAGAGGCTGCGGTCGACGACCGGACGGGTCAACAGGTAGAGGGCCAGGACGATCAGACTGATCCCGACGGCGAGCAACGTGACCGACGCGAAGTGGTTGATCGTCGGCGGGAACCGGACCCACTGCACGCCGACCAGACGCTCCGCCGAGCCGAGGAGCACGTGGGGCCAGCCCGGCAGCGGATGGTGGTGGACGTGCCCCGCCAGCTCCACGCCGATGAAGCCGCCCAGGGTGGCGAACACGCCACCGACGGCGAGGATGGCGAACGCCCCGATGAGCGTCGCCCGCTCGGTCTGGGCGCGGAAGAGGTTGCGCTGGACGATCAGGAGGACGAGGACGGCGGCGCACACGAGCAGCGTCACGACGTCGGCGGCATGCACCAGGTGCAAGGCGAGCGCGGCGGTCAGGAGGGCGACGGCCACGAGCCAGGAGCGACGCTGCCCCTTCAAGATGCCGCGGGACAGCATGATCATCCCGATGCCGGCGATGGCGACGAGAGCACCGGCCGCCTGGACGACGGCGACCGGCAAGTACTGCGCAATGAGGTTCAAGTGCGTGCGCAGCGGTGCCGTGACGGCGGACAACAGGTCGATCGCACCGGCGGCGAAGAGCGCCACGGCGGCGATGCGACGGATGCGGCGCACGCGGATGTGATCGGCCGCCACGTCGGGCGCCGGCGGCCACGACGACCCGGTTGGCCAACCCGCCTTCAGCTCGGCGTGCACCTCGGCCGCCTTGGTGCGGCCCTTGACGACCGAGTCGGCGGTCACCAGGCGCTCACCCATCGTGGCAGTGGGAAGGGCGGCGTCGGCCAGGATCAGGCGGACGTGCAGCTCGGCCCCCGTCTCGATCTCGATCGTCGACTCCTGGCGGTGGTTGAGGAACGTCGGCGGGAGCCCCAGACGCCCGCGGTGCTCGCGTACGACCTCGGAGGTGGCCCCGGGGCAGGCGAAGAACCCTGCGTCGAGGTGGGTGAGCTCCGGCACGAGCGATCCGCCGGCGATGACGCCCGCGACCCCGTCCTGGACGGCGGCGCGGGTGAGGTCGAGCGCGTCCTCGCCGTCGATCTCGAGCTGAGCGTGGGCGATCGGGCCGGTGGTGCCCGAGTCCCCGCGCGCCCACGGGGCGGGGAGCGTGCCGCCGCCGAGGGCCCGCCAGATGCCGCGCGACGTCACGGCGACC
Organism: uncultured Acidimicrobiaceae bacterium; assembly: GCA_963783995.1. GTDB lineage: Bacteria > Actinomycetota > Acidimicrobiia > Acidimicrobiales > RAAP-2 > Bog-473. Next base: position 117,079 of record CAWAPU010000002.1, on the reverse strand, counting down.
ACCACCGCCAACACGACGAGCAGCGCGACGGCGATCACCGCGGTGTCGACGAACCGCGAGAACCACGACGCGTCGTAGGCCCGCTGCAGCGCGGTCTGCTGGCGGGGCGAGCGGAACAGGTGACCCAGGCCGTTGACGACCCACTCGATCCGTAGGAGGAGCGCGATGGCGGCGAGTGCGAGGGGCGGCGCCCACAAGAAGCGCCGCAGCCGGCGGTAGAGCAGGCGCGACGTCACGAACCGGCGCGACTCGAGCGGGTCGTCCAACCGCTCGATGCCGTCCAGCCAGGGCCGGTCGTCCCGGGGGATCGCATCGATCGGTGCGCTGGCGTCCAGCCGCATCGAGCCCGCACGGACCCACACGGTGCGAGGGCCGGACCCGGTCTCGCAGTGGAGGTCGACGCCGTCCACCACCTTTACCCCGCAACCGGTGAGGAACTCGACCAGCTCGGGGTCGCGACCCGTCGTGGCCGTCACCACGATCACCTGGGACTCGGGGCGCGCGGCGAAGGTGCGCAGCGCATCGGTGAGCGGGGCGTGGTTGTCGAGGGCCCGCCGCGCGGACGCCGCCGGGCACCCGGTGGCGACGATGCGGCCGCAGATGATCACGATGCCCGGGCCCTGCCAGTCCTCGAGGCGCCGCGCGATGTCGTCGGACGCTGCCGTGGACGACGCGGAGGGCTCCAAGGGGAGCAGGAGGTCGCCGATCACCTCGACCCGGCGGCCCAGGGCCACCTCGATGCGACAGTCGGCTCGGCGCGGCAGAGGCTCGCTGCGGTTCACAGCCGTGTCGACGTCGACGTCCATGCGGCGTCCATCGTGTCACTTCCGGGGCCGCCGAACGCTCCCCATTGAGGCGGAGACGCTCCGCCTGAAGGAGGAGGACAGCCCGTTAAGCTGGACTTTCGTGCCCAACCAGCGATCCGAGACCGAGACCAACTGGACGTGGCGCGAGGGCCCCAGCCCCGAAGGCGGGCCGGCGGTCATCTTCGACATCGACGGCGTGCTCTCGGATGCGGCGGGCCGCCAGCACTACATCGAGCGGGGCCGGCGCGACTGGTCCGCCTTCTTCGAGGCCTGCGGGGACGACCCGGTGATCGAGGAGATCGCGCGACTGCTCGAGCTCCTCGACCCGTCGCTCCACGTCGTCCTGCTGACCGGGCGCCCGTTCAGGGTGCAGCCGCAGACGGTCGCCTGGCTCCGGCGCTACGGGCTGCGTTGGGACCTCCTGGTCATGCGCGCCCGAGGGGACTATGCCCACGTCACCTCGTTCAAGCAGTCGGTCGTCGACGACCTCCGGGCCTACGGGTTCGACCTGCGTCTCGCGTTCGAGGACGACCCGTCGAACCACGCCATGTACGTGGCGGCCGGCGTGCCGTGCGTGTACATCCACTCCGGCTACTACGAGGACCGGATCTGACGCCACCAGCCGGCGACGAGCGCGATCGCGGAGAGCACCAGCACGGGAAGGTCGCCCCAGTGGTCGTACGGCGTCATCCCGCGGCGCAGCGCCACGGTGGCGAAGAGCACCTGGCGGCCCCCGAGCGAGCTCCGCCCCACCACCACGCCGCGCTGGGTCACGACGGCGCTGAACCCGGTGGGCGCAGCCTGCACCAGGTCACGGCCCGTCTCGATCGACTGGACCATGGCGGCCGCGACCTCCTGCGCCGGCACCTGCGACGTGCTGTACGACGACGTGTTGGTGGGCACGGCGAGCAGCTCGGCGCCGGCGCGTACCGACTCGTGGCTCCGTCCGGCGTAGAAGACCTCGAACGACACCAGCACGCCGATGGGACCGGCCGGGGTGCGCATGAGGCCGGTGCCGTGACCCGGCACGGCATCGGTCGGCACGCCGGAGAGGTCGGCAAAGTGTGCGAAGAACGACCGGTCGGGCACGTACTCGCCGAAGGGCACGCGGTGCACCTTCTCGAAGACGGCGACGATGTTGCCCCGTGGTCCCCACACGACGACCTCGTTGCGGAACGCCGACGTACCCGCCGGTTCGGTCACGCCGACCATGAGCGTCGTGTGCAGCGCCCGCGCCAGGCTGCTCAGCGTGGCCGCCTCGGTTGACCCGGCCAGCGGCCGGTCAAGGGCGACGACGTCCTCCGGCCACACGACGAGCTCGGTGTGTGGTCGGGCCGTGGTCACGCCGTACGTCGCCGCGAGCTGCGCGTCGTAGACGCCCGTGGGTGACACCTGTTCCTTGCTCACCCCCCGCTGGCCGCCGCCCTGGACGAGAGCGACCCGCACCGTTCCCACCGGCGCCCCGCCGTCGGGGACCAAGGCGCCAGCGACCGCTAGCGCGACCACGCCGGCCGCGATGACGGCCGCCCCGACCACGGGGAGCACCGGGACGCCGGAGCGCCTCCCCCACAGCGTGGTCACCAGCGTCGCCACCACCACGCCGCCGGCCCAGACGCCGGCCGTGATGAGGAGCGGGCCGCCCAGGCGCGCCAGCTGGGCCAACGGGCCGCCGGCCTGGCCGAGGAACACGCCTCCCAGCGGAAGCCCACCGAACGGCCACGTCATGCGCACGGCTTCGGCCAGCGTGCAGGCCCCCACGAACGCCAGTGCGCGCCCCGCATCGGCGGCGTGAGCGCCGCGGCGGCGGCGAAGAACAAGGCCTCGATCAGGATCAGCGCCACGGCGCCGTACCAGTTGAAGGCGCGGGCCCAGAACAGCCCGATGGCGAAACAACCCAGTCCGGCGAGCCAACCCGAGAAGACCCGCGTGCGCAGCCGCATCCCGGCGAGGCGCCAGTAGAGCAGCCCTGCCCCGAAGAGCCCCAGGGGCCACCAACCCCAGGGAGGAAGCGAGAGGGCGAGGAGCACCCCGGCCGCGAGTGACGGCGCAGCGATGCGGCCTCGCCGGGCCGGCCAGGTCACGACACGGCGTGTGCCGCGGCCCGGCCGCTCGCGATGCAGGCGGGGATGCCGACGCCGCGGTAGGCCGCTCCCGCCACCGCCACGCCACCGAGCCGTGCCGCCGCCGCCTCGACGCCCGCCGTGCGCAAGAGGTGGTGCACGCGGTACTGGGGCAGCACGTGGCGGTGGCGCACGACGACGGATTCCGTCGGCTGGCCGCTCAGCCCGACCAGTGCGCCGAGCTCTTCCCACGCCACCACCGCGCACTCCCCGTCCGTCCACTCCTCCGGACGGCTGTCGTCGATCCGACCCATCGAGGCGCGCAGCAAGACCTGGCCCTCACGTGCCAGGTGCGGCCATTTCCGGTCGAGGTACGTGCACGCGGTGACGGCCCAGGGGCTGCCACCCTTGGGGGCGGCGTGGCGCGGGACGAGGAAGCCCGTCCCGAAGAGCTCGGCGGGCACGCAGCCGACCGGAGCGCGGAACGTCACCACCGTCACCGACGCGTAATCGATGGCGTCGAGCAACGCGGCGGCCTCGTCGTCGTGGGGGCGCAGGAGCGCCGCCGCGCTCGGCGCGGGAAGGGCCAGGACGATCGCGCCGGCGCGTTGCTCGCCCGGCCCGGTGGCGACCCAGCCGTCGCCGTCGCGGGCGAGACCTTCGACCGGGCTCGATGTCCGCAGGTCCACGCCACGGGCCTCGAGACCGGCGACGAGCGCCTCCACCAATCCGGCCATGCCCCCTTCGAGCGCCCAGAAGAGCGGTGGCCCGTCCGGGTCGGGCCGTGGGACCTCGGCGCGCAGCGCCCGCATGAGGCTGCCGCGGCGCTGCGCCGCGGCCAGCAACGGTGGGAAAACCGCGGCGGCGGACATGTCGTCGACCGCGCCGGCGTGGATGCCGCCGATGAGCGGATCGGCCAGGGTGTCGACGACTTTGTGCCCGAGCTTGCGGGCGACCAGCGGACCGATGGCGCGGTCGCCGATGGGGCCGCGCATGTCCGGCCGTGGCAGGAGCGCGTCACGCGCCAGCGCGAGAGAGCCGCCGGGGCCCAGGATGCCCGAGCGGGCCGTGGGCCAAAACCGCGTGGGGATCCCCATCGTGTGCCCTTCGGGCAGGACGCGCAGCCGGCCCCGGGACCACACCGATGCGCCCCGCGCCGCGATGGGGACGAGCGCGCCTTCGAGCCCGACCTCTTTGCAGAGATCGAGGGCCTCAGGTCGTCGCCCCAGGAATCCGTCCGCTCCCATGTCGACGACCTGACCGGCGACGTCGTCGCTGCGCAGCGCGCCGCCGGGTCGCCCCGACGCCTCGAGCACCACCACCTCGGGCGCGTCCGCACGTGGCTCGGCCCCTCCGGTCAGCTCCCATGCCGCGGCCAGGCCGCTGATGCCGCCTCCGACCACCACGACCCGCCGCGCCGCCACGTCAGGCTGCGGCGTTCGTGATCAGGTCGGCCAGCACGCCGACGAAGACCGGGTCGTCGTTGAGCGATCGGGTCCTCACGTAGGCCAGGCCGCTCTCGGCGGCGATCCGTGCCACCTCGACGTCGAGGTCGTAGAGCACCTCGAGATGGTCGGCCACGAACCCGATGGGGCAGACGACGACCGCGTCGACGTCGCCGCCGGCGCCGAGGCGGCGGACTTCGTCGCGCACGTCGGGACCGAGCCAGGTCTCGGGTGTCCGCCCGGCGCTCTGCCAGGCCACGAGCCATTCGTCCAGTCCCGCCGCCTCCGCCACCCCGCGGGCCGAGTCCTCCAATTGCTCGGGGTACGTGTCGCCCGTCTCGCGAACGCGCGCAGGGAGCGAGTGGGCGGTGAAGATCACGCGGCGCCGGCCCGCCACCTGGCCCAGCGCATCGGTGACCCGATCGGCCAGGAGTTGCACCAGCGCCGGTTCCGCGTACCACGCACCGACGGCGACAAAGGGCGTCGAGCCGAGCTCCTTGGCCGCGCGGTCGAGATATTCCTGGGAACCCATGGAGGACGAATGAGGGGTGAGCACCAACCCGATCACCTCGTCGTGGCCGCCGGCCGCCAGCCCGGCCGCAGCCTCTTCGATGAGGGGGTCCGTGTGCTTGGCCCCGAAGGCGACGACGTAGCGCCCCGGTGCGCGGCGGTCGAGCTCCGCGCGCACGGCATCGACTTGAGCCCGCGTGCGCTCCGCCAGAGGGGAGACGCCGCCGATAGCCCGGTAACGTGCCTCCAACTCCGCCAGTTGCGCCGGCTCGGGCGGTCGGCCGCGCCGGATGCGCGTATAGAAGGCGCCGATTTCGCCGGCGCTCGCCGGGGTGCCGTGCGCCATCACGAGGACGCCGATCGTCACCTCGACGCGGTCTCCCGGTGCACCAGCTCGGTGACCGCACCCAAGATGCCGGGATCCGTCTCCGGCAGGACGCCGTGACCGAGGTTGAAGACGTGGCCGGTCCCCGTTCCGTCGCCGCCTCGGGCGAGGACCTGGAGGACCGCCTCTTCCACGACGGTCCACGGGGCGAGACAGAGCGCCGGGTCGAGGTTGCCCTGCACCGCGTGGCGCGCACCCACCCGGCGGCGGGCCTCGTCGAGTGGCACCCGCCAGTCGACGCCGACGACGTCAGACCCGGCGTCCGCCATCTGAACGAGGAGCTCACCGGTGCCCACGCCGAAGAGGATGGTGGGGACGCCAAGGTCCGCGATGCCCTCGAACACGGCCCGGGTCGACGGCAGTGCGAAACGGACGTACTCGTCGGGGGAGAGCGAGCCGGCCCAGCTGTCGAAGAGCTGCACCACCTGCGCCCCGGCGTCGACCTGGGCGCGCAGCGAAGCGACGGCCATGGCGGCGAGTCGTGCGGTCAGGTCGTCCCACAGCGCCGGATCGCCGTGCATCAGCGCCTTGACGCGGGCGAACGTGCGGGAAGGACCGCCCTCGACGGCGTAGCTCGCCACGGTGAAGGGGGCGCCGGCGAACCCGATCAGCGCGACGCCCGTGCCGTCGAGCTCCTTCGCCACCAGGCGCGCGGCCTCGGCGACATAGGGCGCGTCATCGGCCGGCTCGAAGGGACGGAGGCGGCGAAGATCGGACGCCGAGCGGAACGGCTCGGCAATTACCGGCCCACGACCCTGCTCCACCTCGACCCCGAACCCGATGGCGTGGAGCGGCACGACGATGTCCGAGAACAAGATGGCGGCGTCGACGCCGTAGCGGCGGACCGGCTGGAGCGTGAGCTCGGCCGAGAGCGCGGCGTCCCCGATCGCCGAGAGGATCGATCCGTCGCCCCTTGCCGCGCGGTATTCGGGCAACGAGCGCCCGGCTTGGCGCATGAACCAGACGGGCGTGCGGCTCACCGGCTCACGCCGGCAGGCCCGCACCAGATCGGGCACGGCATCCCGCCTGGAGGTCACCCGAGCGGCTCGAGGACGACCGCGGTGCCGTAGGCGCAGATCTCCGTCCAGTTGCCGCCCATTTCCGAGGTGTCGAACCGCATCGCCAGGACGGCGTTGCCGCCCCGGGCCTCGGCCTCGTCCTTCATCCGGTTGACGACGTCCTCCCGGCTCATCTGCAGGTTCTTCGTCATGCCCTTGAGCTCACCGCCCGCCAGGGACTTGAACGCGGCGCCGAACTGCGACCCGATGTTGCGCGAGCGGACCGTCAGGCCGAAGACCTCCCCGAGCACGGAGGTGACCTCGTAGCCGGGCACGTCGTTCATGGTCGAGATCAGCATCGCAATCCTTTCGGTCCGGCTCATCGTAGGCGTGGGCCTCACGGCCTCCCCGGCGTGGGCAGCCGTCTAAACTGAACCGTTTCCCCGACGGGACCGGGGTGAAAGGGGAGAGGTGCCCGAACATCCCGATCTGCAGGATGAGCAGGAGTTCCTCGACCGCGCGTACGACGGACTGGAGTTCATGCGCGGCGAGGCCCGCCAAATGCTCCAAGGCGTCCTGGACCTCGGACGTGGCGGCACCTTCCAATCGCGTACCGAACGCGACATCGTCGTGCGCACGAGCCTGGCCCGCCTCGAGCAACTGGATATCGGCGACCAGGCGCTGTATTTCGGCCGCATCGACCGTCTCCCTGAACCCGGGAACGGAGCGACGAACGGGGCGCTCGGCGAGTCGTTCCATATCGGCCGCCTCGCCGTGTCGGGCCCCGACCACGAGCCGTTGGTGGTGGACTGGCGTGCCCCGGTGGCGGAGCCCTTCTACCGGGCCACCGGCCTCGACCCGCAAGGACTCGCCCGACGCCGTCACCTCGCCGTGCGGGGCCGCGCCGTCCTCGGGCTGGAGGATGAGTACTTCGTCGACCCCGCCGGGCGCCCGGTCGGTCCCGTCGACGACGGCGACGGCGACGGCGACGGCGACGGCGACGAACGCGGTGAGCGCCTGCTGTCCGAGGGCATGGTCCTCGGCGGCCCCGGGGCCCTCCTCTCGGCGTTGGGCCAGTCGCGGACGGGTCGCATGGGCGACATCGTGGCGACGATCCAGCGCGAGCAGGATGAGATCATCCGTTCGCCCCTGCCGGGTGTGCTGGTGGTGCAGGGCGGCCCGGGCACCGGCAAGACGGCGGTGGCGCTGCACCGCGCCGCCTACCTGCTGTACACCCACCGCTTTCCGCTCGAGCGCCAGGGCGTGCTCGTCGTCGGCCCCAACCCGCTGTTCCTGCGCTACATCGAACAGGTCCTCCCGTCGCTGGGGGAGACGGGCGTCAGCCTGTCGACCGTCGCCGGGTTGGTGCCCGAAGTGCGTGTCCGCGGCGCCGACGACGCCGCCGTGGCCAAGCTGAAGGGCGACGTGCGGATGGTCAAGGTGTTGACCAAGGCGGTCCGCACGCGCGAGCGTTCGCTCCGCGAGGATGCCGAGATCGCGTTCGGCGCCGGCGTCCTCCGGCTGCGCGCCCGGGTGACCGAGGAGATCGTCGCGCTGGCCCGTCGCCGCCCCGGCACACACAATGCCCGGCGGCGTTACGTCGAGGCGCAAGTGGTGCGGGCCCTGTCGGACGACTACCGGGCGCGCCTCACGCGCAGCGGGGTCACGACGATCGACGATGCGCCGAGCCAAGAGGAGCAGGACGACCTGTCCCGGCGCCTCCGACGCACGCCCGAGGTGATCGAGGCGCTCGACCGGATGTGGCCCCGGCTGTCGCCGCACGAATTGCTCCACGACCTCTTCGGCGCACGGCCGCTGCTCACCGCGGCGGGCAAGGGGATCCTCACCGCGGCCGAGGTGCAGCGGCTCTACCGTCCACGCAGCGCCTCCCTCGACGCCGTGCCCTGGACCGTGGGCGATACCGCCCTCATCGACGAGGCGAGGACGCTGCTGGGCCCGCGCCGCGGACGACCCGTCCGGAACCGGGTGAGCCGCAGCGAGGAGGGCACAGCCCAAGAGACGGGCTTCTGGCCCCAAGGGCTGGCGGCGTCGCCGGCTCCGACCGTCGTCGCCGCCAACGGGTCCGACGACGAAATACGGTCGTTCGGCCACATCGTGGCGGACGAGGTACAGGACCTGTCGCCCATGCAGCTCCGCATGCTCGCCCGCCGCTCCCTCTCGGGCTCCATGACCGTGGTCGGCGACATCGCCCAAGCGACGGGACCATGGGCACCGACGAGCTGGGACGACGTCACCCGCCACCTGACGCCACAGCGCCCCCCGCGGCTGGTCGAGCTCACGGTGAGCTACCGCACGCCGGCCGAAGTCGTCGCGCTCGCGGCGAAGGTGCTGGCCGTGGCGGCGCCGATGATCGCCCCGCCCCAACCCGTGCGTGCGTCGGGGCAGCCGCCGCGCATCGTGCATGCGGGCCGCGCCGACCTCGCCGCGCGTCTGGCGGAATTGGCGCGCGAGGAGGTGGCGGCCGTGGCTCCCGGAAGGGTGGCCGTCTTGGGCGCCGGGGTCATGCTCCCCGAGCTGACGCGTGACCTCGCCGATGCCGGCCTGGACGCCACCGACCCACGGGATCCCGCCGGGGAGGGCCTGGCGGCAGGGCTGGTCGTCCTGCCCGCCGATGAGACGAACGGCCTCGAGTTCGACTCGGTGATCGTCGTCGAGCCCTCGCTCATTGCGTCGGTCGGTGACGAGCCGGCCGGGGAGGCGCCCCCGGTCGCCACTACACGGGGGTTGCGGACCCTCTACGTCGCAATGACGCGGCCGACCAAGCGGCTCACGATCCTGCACACCGATCCGTTGCCGGTCGACCTCCACTGACCTGGGGATTCACAGCCTCGACCTAGGTCACACCCCCGCAACCTGCTTATTGGCGAATTCGGCAGCGTGTCGACTAGAAATTGCGCTGTGACCCAGGCTGTTTCGGCGGAGGCCCCCGCGCCACAGGGAAGGATCATTCACGACCGCCCGCCGATGCTCGCCGTCGGGGTCATGATCTGGCTCGGTTCCGAGCTGATGTTCTTCAGCGGCCTCTTCGCCGCGTTCTTCACCATCCGGGCCAACACAGTCGGACCGTGGCCTCCCGCCGGTACGCAACTCGACACCGTGCGGGCGGGCGTCTTCACGCTGATCCTCGTGTCGTCGAGCTTCACGATGCAGAAGGCCGTGTTCGAGTCGGAGTGGCGTCGGCGCAAGGCCGCCCGCATGTGGATCGTCTTTACGATCATCCTGGGCGTCGCCTTCTTGGGCAACCAGGTCTACGAATGGCTGTTCAGCCCGACGCGCTGGTACACGAACTCGTACGGGTCGCTCTTCTACATCATGTCGGGCCTTCACGGGCTGCACGTCTTCATCGGACTGGTGGCCATGGTCTTCTTGCTGGGTCGCATGCGCGGTGACAAGGGTGGCGATCCGGGCGAACTCTCCGCTATCCAAGGAGTCTCTTACTACTGGCACTTCGTCGACATCGTCTGGGTTGGTCTCTACAGTTGTCTGTTCCTTCTCAAGTAGGCGTGCGAGGCGTGCGCGCACCACTCACGAAGAAGTTCCGCACACAGTTCTTGCTGCCGGCCGGCCTGTTGACCGTCGCGGCCATGGCGTCCCTGGCGATGTTCTTCCCGGGCACCGGTGCGGGAGCCAGCGGGCACAACGACGCCTCGCAGGTGTCGACCAATGCCAAGAGCGTGTTGAAGGCCTGCGGCACGGTCAACACGAAGGGCGTCAGCCCGATCCCGAACTCGGGCAACCCCTTCTTCAGCACGAACCTCCTCTGTCACGGCGGCAACCTGCTGTCGTACGGCAACAACTCCATCACCTACGCGAACCCGCCGCAGTCGTACATCCAGGCCGGTCACCAGCTGTTCGCGCAGACCTGCTCGAGCTGCCACGGCAACGACGCCAACGGCATCGTGATCGTGAACGGCAAGGTCCAGGCGACCATCGGCCCGAACCTCCAGGGCGTCGGTGCGGCCACGGTCGACTTCTGGGTCAGTTCGGGTCGGATGCCGGCGACCGACACCAAGTCGGTCGAGGCAGAGCGCAAGGCGTCGCGCCTCACTCCGAAGCAGGCGCTCGAGCTCGCCGCGTGGGTCAACTCCCTCGATCCCTCGGTGCCGGCGGTGCCCTACCCGCACCTGCAGGGGGCGAACCAGTCGGTGGGCGCCGACCTGTTCTCACTCAACTGCGCGGCCTGCCACACCATCACCGGTGCCGGTGACGCGCTCGCGTTCGGCACGAACGCGCCCACGTTGCAGAACCGGGGCGTGACCCCGCAGCAGGTTGCCGAGGCCATCCGCACCGGGCCAGCCAACATGCCCCGCTTCTCGGGCAACCTGAGCGACGCGCAGGTCCGCGACATCGTGTCCTACGTCACAGGCCGGCTGCAGCACCCGACGAACCCCGGAGGCTTCGGACTGGGCGGCGTCGGACCGGTGGCCGAGGGCTTCGTCGCACTGTTGATCGGCGTCGGCGGGCTCGCCCTCATCTGCTTCTGGATCGGAGAGCGGTCGTGAGCGACGCCGACCACGAGCCATCGCGCACCCGGGTGCCGATGCCGATCGCGGCGCTGAGCGATCCGCACATGAGCGACGCTGCGCGTCACCCGAAGCGCATCGAGAACCTCATCGCGGTGATCTTCCTTATTGCCATCGTGCTGTTCGCCATCTCCGGCGCGGCGTGGTGGCAGAACTGGAACGACTGGATCTTCGGCGGTGCGCTCGGTGCCGGGCTCTTCGCTCTCGGCTTTGGCTTCACGGCCTGGGGCAAGTACCTCATGCCGCAGGGTCCGTTCGTCGAGGAGCGCCACAACTTGTCCTCGACTCCCGAAGAACGTGACTCCATATCGGCGGCCCTCGTCGAGCGGACCGCAGTTGTGGTCAAGCGGCGCAAGGTGTTGGGCGGCCTGTTCGCCGCCGCCTCCGGCGTCTTCGGGCTCGTGATCCTGCTGCCGCTGATCGGATCGCTGGGCCCGCTGCCCGAGGACGAGCTGGACACGAGCGATTGGAAGGCCGGGACGGTGCTCGTCGACTCGAACGGCCGTCCGGTTCGCCGCGACACCCTGGTCGTGGGCGGCATCATGACCGTCTACCCGCGTAACCAGATGCGCTTCCAAGACGGTCAGGTCACATTCACCGACTCCGGGCTGGCCACGGACCAGACGGTCCTCGTCCGCGTGTCGGACCAGCCCCTCGATCCCCCGACCATGCCCGGGCGCGAGGGCTGGACGCCCGACGGCTACGTGGCGTACTCCAAGGTGTGCACCCACCTGGGTTGCCCGGTCGGGCTCTACGAGCAGGACCTCGAGCTCTTGGTCTGCCCGTGCCACCAGTCGATGTTCAACGTGCGCAACGGCGCGGTGCCCCAGTTCGGGCCGGCGCCGCGCCCGCTCCCGCAGTTGCCCCTCGGCTACAACGACGACGGGTACCTCATCGCCACGGCGCCCTATGATCAGGCCGTCGGACCTGGCTTCTTCGAGCGGACCACATGAGCGACACGGCCTCAAAGACGAAGCGCTCCACGCGAGCGGCCCGGGGCCCCTACGGCCAGGTGGGCAAGATCGTCGACGAGCTCGACGATCGGCTCGGCATCGCCAAGGGCGGACGCATCTTCCTCGACAAGATCTTCCCGGACCATTGGTCGTTCATGCTCGGCGAGATCGCCTTGTACTCGTTCGTCGTCATCATCGCGACCGGCATCTTCCTGTCGCTCTACTTCGTCCCTTCGGCCACCCAGGTCCTCTATCACGGGTCGTACGCCCCACTCCGCGGCCAGCGGGTGTCGGAGGCCTACCAGTCGACGGTCAACATCTCCTTCAGCGTCCGCGGCGGGCTGCTCATCCGTCAGATGCACCACTGGGCGGCCGACATCTTCATCGGCGCCATCATCGTGCACATGGCCCGGATCTTCTTCACCGGCGCCTTCCGCAAGCCGCGCGAGCTCAACTGGTCGATCGGGATCATCATGCTGGTCCTGGCCGTGCTTGAGGGCTTCATCGGCTACTCACTGCCCGACGACCTGATCTCGGGGACCGGCCTCCGCATCGGTTACTCCATCGCCGAGTCGCAGCCCTTCATCGGCAGCTACATGGTCTCGTTCCTCTGGGGCGGGCAGTTCCCGGGCAACGGGAGCATCATCCCGCGGTTGTTCATCGTCCACGTCCTGCTCATCCCACTCCTCTTGCTCGGCCTGATCGGTGCCCACCTCACGCTGCTCGTGCGCCAGAAGCACACGCAGTTCGCCGGCGAGGGGAGAACCGAGAACAACGTGGTCGGCTCGCCGATGTTCCCCACCTTCATGGCGAAGACGACCGGGTTCCTCTTCATGGTGACCGGCGTCACGGCTCTCCTCGGCGCCCTGGCCCAGATCAACCCGATCTGGCAGTTCGGCTCCTACGACCCGTCGAAGATCTCGTACGCCGTGCAGCCGGACTGGTACATGGGCATGCTCGACGGTGCCCTGCGCATCATGCCGTCGTGGGAGTTCGCCGGCTGGGGCCATACCGTGCCCCTCGAGGTCTTCCTGCCCGCGGTCGTGTTCCCGACCCTGCTCATCACGTTGTGGCTCTTGTATCCCGGCTTAGAACGCCGGTTCACCGGCGACCACGAGATGCACAACCTGCTTGATCGGCCACGCGATCGGCCCAAGCGCACCGCGGCCGGCGTAGCCATGTTCACGTTCATGTTCGTCTTGTTCTGTGCCAGCTCGACGGACGTGTTGGCCAACTTCTTCCACGTCTCGCTGAACGTGACGTTGTGGTTCTTCCGGTTCGCCATCTTCGTGATCCCGGCCATCGCGGCGGCCGTCACGTATCAGCTCTGTAAGGAGATGCAAGGCGTGCACGGCGTCGGCAAGCGCAAGCGGGCGGTCATCGTGCGTCGCTCGGCCGATGGCTCGTACTCGACCGTGCCCACGGCGCCCCGGCCCGACGACGAGCACGTGGAGCTGGACCCCGAGCCGGTGCCGGACCGCATCGACATCGAGCCGCTCGAGGTCAACGGCGAGGTGACGCTGCCCGAGCCGTCGCCCACGGGCGTGCGCCAGGTCACGCGCTGAATCAGGCGGCCGAGCGACCCGGCCCCCGCGACCTCTGGGTCGCCTTCGAAACCATCCACGCCGTCACGTACTTCGATCCCGGTTGCCGCGCCGCGTGGCGAGACGCGGGCCTCCGCGGGTTCTGGGCGGGCTACTTCGCTGGGCGGGCGGCGCCGCTCGGGAGGGTCGCCGCCGCCCCGGTTACGGCGACGTTCTACAACTTCCATCCCGCGATGGTGGCGAAGGCCGTGCCGGGGTGTTGGGAAGCGGCGGAGCCGTTGACGCTGTGCCGGGTACGAGCCATTGCCGCGGCGGACGCACTCGGCGAGGCCTGCAGCGTGGCGGCGCGCTCGGACCTCGTGGCGGCGTTGCCGTTGCTCCGCCGCCTCGTCGCGGCCTGCGACGGAGCCGGGCGGATGCTGGCCGCGGCCAACCGGGGGCTATGGCCGACGATCGCCACCGCGTTGGGGACCGGAGGGTTGGCCGAGGCGTGGCAGGCCTGCACGTCGCTGCGCGAGCACCGGGGTGACGGCCACGTGACGTCCCTCGTTTCGCACCGGGTCGGCGGCATCGAGGCGCACCTGCTGGCCGCGGGCACCAAGGGCGTGCCGTCCGAGCTCCTGCGGGACAACCGGGGCTGGACCGAAGGCGACTGGGAGGCCGCGGGTGCTCGACTCTCGGACCGCGGACTGCTGCACGCCGACGGGCGCGCCACGGACAACGGTCGCACCCTGCACGCGGCGATCGAGGAGCAAACGGATCGCCTGGCGGCGTCTCCCTACGCCGCGTTGGGTGACGCTGCGCTCGGCGACCTCTACGGGGCGCTGCTGGCCTGTGCCCGTGACGTGGTGGCCTCAGGCGTCTTGCCGTTTCCCAACCCGATGGGACTGCCGCGGGCGGCCTAGCCGCCGATTAGGGCGTCGTCGCGGCGGGCCGCGGCGGCGGCCAACCCGGCACCAGCCCGAGCTCCTTGCACAGCGAGCGGGACGACACCATCTGACCGGCGTAGCCCGCCGCGTCGGGATCATCGCCCAGCCAGGCCGCCACCTCGCCCGCCACGTCGGGCGGGGCGGGCACGTGTCCGGCCCGCACGAGCACCTGGTCCGTGCCGGACGCCCGCATCGACTCCGTGAGCGTCAGGCCGGGCGCAATGGAGAAGGCCAAGATGCCGCGGTCGGCGAATTCGACGTGGCACATGTCAGTGACCCGGTGGAAGGCCGCTTTCGCCGCGGCGTACGCCACGCCCCAACCGCCGGCGCCGGCGGGTGCAGGCGGGGTGGTGAAGGCGGCCTCGGACAGCATGTTGACGAGACGGCCGGCGCCACGCTCGAGCATCTGGGGCAAGAGCAGCTGGATCAGCAGCAGCGGGTGGAGGTAGTCACCGACGAGGCATCGCTCGGCCAATTCGAGCGGGAGGTCGAGGATGCGGTCCATGGTGCCCGGCCCCTGGTAGATGGCGTTGTTGACCAGCACGTCGACCCGACCCCACGCCGAAAGGGCCTGATCGGCGACGTTCTCGACCGACGTGCGATCCAAGAGGTCCATCGGCACCGGGAGGCAGCGGCGGCCCAGAGCCTCGATGGCCGCGGCCGTCGAGTCCAGGCTCCCTGCGATCGGCACGGGCTCCGACTGGACCAGGGCACTCGACGCGTAGGCCCGCCCGTCCCCTTCGTGCACGGTGCGCGCCGTGATGACCACGTCGAAGCCTCGACGGGCCAAGGCCAGCGCCGCGCAGCGCCCGATGCCGCGGCTGGCACCCGTGACGAGCGCGACGCGGGGGGACTCAGGCATCACGCATCTACATCATCCCCGCGATCTGGTGCCCGCCGTCGACGTTGATGACCTGGCCGTTGATGTAGTCCGCGGCGTCGCTGCACAAGAAGACGACGACGCGGGCGATGTCGGTGGGCGTCCCGAGCCGGCGGGTGGGGTTGGCGTCAGTCAGCTGCCGCTGCACGCTCTCGGGAACATTGGCGGCGGCGGTGGCGGTCAAGATGAAGCCGGGTGCGATGGCATTGGCCCGGATGCCCTCGCGCCCGTAGCGGACGGCGAGGTGCCGGGTGAGCTGGTTGAGTGCCGCCTTCGAGACGCCGTACGCCACGCGAGTCGATTCTGCGATCGTCCCCGTGCCCGACGAGATCGTCACGATGGAACCGCCTCCTCGCTCCTTCATCGCGGGGATGGCGTGCCGCGCGAGCAGCAAGGCACCCCGCGTCGTCGTCTCGATCGCCCGCTCCCAGACGCCCAGGTCGATGCCGACGGCGTCGGTGTCGAGTCGTGGATGGCTCCAGGCCGCGTTGTGATCCACGCAATCCACCCCGCCGAACTCGTCGACGGCGCGGTCGACGAAGGCCGCAACCGACTGCTCGTGGCGTACGTCGCAGGGCACGGCGATGGCTCGCCCTCCCGCCGCGACGGCCGCGTCCGCCACGTCCTCTGTCGCGTCCTCGTTGACGTCTCCCACCGCCACCGCCGCTCCTTCTGCCGCGAGGAGCAGGACCGTGGCGCGCCCGATGTCGGAGGCTCCCCCGCTGACGAGCACGACCTTGCCGTCCAGCTGGCCCATGTCAGGCCTTCACGGGGGTGCGAGGCCCCAGGAACGGCACGCCGGCCTGCGGGAGGGGACCGGTCATGCGGCCATCGTAGGACCAGGCCCGGCGTGCGGGCCGACTGGCCCCGGCGGGGTCGAATTGGGCTTCGACCTGGGGCGCATGGCACGATCGTGTCGTGCGAGTGCACCGTAGCTTCGCCTTCATCGACGTCTCTGGCTTCACTGAACTGACCGAGTCCGAGGGCGACGAGCGTGCCGTCGACGTGCTCACGGCGTTTCGTGCCTTGCTGCGGGACATCTGTGCGCGCCGCGGGGTGCGGATCGCCAAATGGCTCGGCGACGGCGCCATGCTCGTCTGCGTGGACACGCGTCCCCTGCTCGAGACGGTCCTCGAGATCCATTACGTCGTGACCGAGGTCTCGGGACCCGTGAAGACGGTGTCCATCCGTTCGGGCATCTCGTCGGGCGACGTCATCCTCATGGAAGGCGACGACTACATCGGCCACTGCGTCAACGTTGCGTCCCGCCTCTGTGACCTGGCGCCCTCCTCCGAGGCGTGGGCATCGCCCGACGGTCATGGAGCACCTGCCCAGTTGGGGCGTCGCTGCGCGCGAGAACCCAGTGAGCCTGCGCGGCGTAGAGAAGCCGGTGCCTGCCTCGAGCATCCGTATGGCGTTGGCCGGCGAGGACGGCTCGACGCGACCCCATCTGCGGGCTTCCGCTCTCCCACGACTCCGCGGAGGAGATCGCGCACGATGTCCGCGGTTCGGTCGTGCTGTTCTGCTCGCCCGGCTGCGTCGACACGTGGCGACGCCGACCGGGCACGAACCGCGCCGGGGCCACGGCGGCCGACTAGCGCGGCTGCGCTCCGCGAGCGCGGTGCCATTGCCCAGCGATCGGCCAGCCGGGGTTGTGCGCCCTTCTCGGGGTTGCCCGACCGAGTCGACGACCAAGCCCTGAGCGCCCACCCCGGCGTCGCCATACGGGAGAGCCCGCACATATTCCCAGCTCAGACGGCCATATCGACCGGACGGCATGTGAGTACATACAATGTGTTTATGTACCAGACCGAGGCGGGAGTTCCGCAGCACCCCGACCCGGGTCGCATCGACCTGGGCCCGGAGTCGCTGCTGTGGCGGTGGGCGGGGGATACCCGGATCGCGTTCATGGGGGCCACGATCGGCCTCCTCCAGCTCATGCACCCGGCGATCGGGGCCGGTGTCTTGGAGCACTCGGACTTCTTCGGCGATCCCTACGGCCGGGTGTTCCGATCCCTGCCCCGCATCCTGGGCGCGGTCTACGACGGCCCCGAAGCCGACGAAACCGGCCGTGAGGTCCGCGACTTCCACCGCAGCATCAAGGGAGTCGACGACGAGGGACGGCGGTACCACGCCCTCGATCCCGAGACGTTCTGGTGGGCGCACGCCACGTTCCAGTACATGGCCGAACAGGTGGCCGACCGCTTCGATCGGCATCGCGTGACGCCCGACGAACGCGAGCAGCTCTATCAAGAGGGCATCGAGTGGTACCGGCGCTACGGGGTGAGCGACCGCTCCGTGCCCCGGACCGCGCGGCCTTCCAGGAGAAGTGGGACTTCTACTGCGCCGAGGTTCTCGAGCTGAACGCCGCGTCGTCGTGGGTGCTCAACTCCCTCCGGACCTCCACACTCTCCGCCGAGCCCCTCGTGCCGCCGCAATTGTCGCTGCTGCGGCCGCTGGCCAAGACGACGCTGGCCCGGCACTCCGTCTTCCGGGTGGTGCGGCTCTGCGCGTTCGGCGGCCTGCCCCCTGTGGTGCGGGAGCGCTTCGGTATCGAGTGGTCGAGCGTCGACGCCGTCGCGCTCGACGGCCTGGAGCTCGCGGTGCGCAATGCGTGGCCTCTCGTGCCGGCGACGGTGCGTTGGCAACCGAGAGCGCTCGAGGGATGGCAGCGGGTGCGGGCCGAGCAGGCGACGAGGGTGGCCTGAGGATGTCCCGTCGCAAGGTGACCATCGAGCTCGAGCCCATGCTCGGTGCCTTCGCCACGGTCTCGCTCGCCGGATCGCCCGAGGAGCGCATCCTCGACGCAGCCGCCCACCTGATGCGTACGTACGGGTTGAAGCGCTGGAGCATGGAGGATGTGGCCGAGCAGGCGGCGCTCGGGCGAACGAGCGTGTACCGGGCGTTCTCCACCCGCGACGAGCTCGTCCACGCCGTCTTGGCGAGGGAGCTGCAGGCGACCATCGGCGACATCACCGCGGCGGCGACCGCCGGCGCTTCGGTAGAAGACGGCATCATCGAGGGCGCGCTCGTCGGCCTGGCGGCGTTGCGGAGTTCGCTCGTGGAACAGCTGCTGCGGACAGACCCCTCGACGATCTTGCCGTTCCTCACCACGAAGGCGGGCCCTCTCGTGGCGATCACGCGCCAACTGCTCGTTGCTCAGGCTCAGGCTGCGGGTACGAGCATGCCGGCGAACCACGCGGAGGAGCTGGCCGAGATCGTCGCCCGCCTCGGGCTCTCGTTCGTCCTCACTCGGGAGACGGTCTTTCCGGTCGAAGACGAGGCTGCGTTGCGCGCGTCACTGCGGCGAGTCCTGCGCCCGGTGTTGTCGCCGCTCTTCGCCGCGACGACCTGAGGGCCGCCGCTGATCAGGCGGTGAAGGTCCGCCCGTCCGGGGTGACCAGGGTGATGCGGACGAGCCCTTCGTCCTCCGTGGTGATCCGGACGCTGATGTCGGTGTCGGGCGCAGCTTCTTCCCAACGCACCTCGACGGGCAGGCCGGCGTCGAGCGCGTCCAAGATGGCGTCGAGGATCACGCGGTCGACGTCGGGCGGAAGGGCGTCGAGCACCGCCCGCGCCTCGGCCGCGAACTCGGCCTCGATGTCCTCGAGGAGGCCCGAGGCTTCCAGCGCGGCGCGCACTCCGGGTTGGCCGGCGATCGCCTCTCGGACGGACGCCGGCGATTGGGCGATGGCTTCGTTGACCGCTCGGGTCACGGCGAGTGCTCCTGGCATGCCCGGCACCCTACTGCAATGGGCGTGTTACAGGCAGGGTCACGCGCACGCCTGAACAGGAAGGCTGTGTCCTCGGCAACGAGGGGTGTCACAATTCGGTCCCATGGGGCAGGCCGGGTAGCGAGAAGCAATCAGCGATGCTGCAGCCACCCAATATCCAGTTCGCCCGCAACGGCAACATGGAGCTCGCGTTCCAGGTCGCAGGCGAGGGCCCGACGGACCTGATCTACGTCAGCGGCGCCTACTCGATGACCCTGCAGTGGCAGCAGAACGCGTACGCCGCGAGGGCTGCGTCGGATGGCGAGCTTCTCGCGCCTCGTCACGTACGACCAGCGCGGCATGGGGTACTCCGACCCCATCGATGCGGCGGTGCCGCCCTCGCTCGACGATCTGGTGGCGGATCTCGAGGCAGTGATCGTCGCAGCCGACGTCAGCGACCCGGTGCTGTTCGGCTTCCACAACGGCGGCGCCGTCGTGGCCGCCTACGCGGCACGGCATCCGGTGCAACGCCTCGTCGTGTGCAACACGTGGGCACGCTTGAAGCACGCCGACGACTACCCGATCGGGTTCAGCGACGAGGTCATGGCCCGTCTCGAGGAGCGCTACCGCGAGAACTGGGGTGAAGGCAGGATCTCCCGGTACTACGCCAAGTCCCGCCCGGAGCGCGACCAGCCCCAACTCGAACTCGAGTCGACGAGCAGGAGCCAGGCTCTGGCGCTCTACTACGTCAACCGGGACTACGACATCCGCCATCTGCTGCCGTCGATCACCGCACCGACACTGGTGCTGCACCTCGAAGACGACCTCATGGTTCCTCCAAGTTTCGGGCGCTACTTCGCCGAGCAGATTCCGGATGCGAGGTTCGCCCTCGTCCCCGGGCGCGACCACAGCTTCATGCGCTACAACGCCGACGAAGTCATCGACGTCGTCGAACTGTTCGTGACCGGTACTCGTGGCGTCTTCGTCGACCGCATGACCACCACCATGCTGTTCACCGACATCGTGGACTCGACTTCGCTCGCCGCCTCGCTCGGTGACGAGCGCTGGAGCGTGCTCATCGACCAGCACAACGAGCGCTTCCGCACGCGGGTGATCGACTACGGCGGCTTCGAAGTAAAGGGCACGGGCGACGGGTTCCTCGTGGCCTTCGAGGAAGCCGACGCCGCCGTGCGATGCGCGCTCGAAGCGATTGAGTCGATCGCCGGCCTGGGCCTCGAGTTGCGAGCCGGCGTCCATCTCGGTGAGGTGTCGCGCATGGGGAGCCATGACTTGTCGGGTCTGGCGGTGCACTTCGCCCAGCGACTGTGCGACCGGGCCGAGAGCGGCCAGGTGCTCGTTTCGGTCGCGGTGCGCGACGAGTGCCGGAAGGGTGCCCTCCGGTTCGAGGAGAGAGGCAAGGCGCACCTCAAGGGCGTCCCCGGCGAGTGGGAGGTGTTCGAGGCCCGCCTGTAGCGGCCCCGGACGACCGGTCGGCGCGGCGGGCCGTAAGGCGAAGGCTTGACATGTGACTAAAAGGTCACATATAGTGCTTGAAGTGGATGAAGTCTTCAGGGCGCTGGCCGATCCGACCCGACGGGAGTTGCTGGACGAGCTGTTCCGCCAGGACGGCCAGACCCTGGGCATGTTGGAGGAGAAGTTCTCCATGACGCGATTCGGCGTCATGAAGCACCTCAAGCAACTGGAGGAGGCGGGGCTCGTCGTCACGCGGCCGACGGGGCCGCGAGAAGCTCCACTTCCTCAATCCGGTGCCGATCCGGCTCATCCACGACCGTTGGGTGAGCAAGTACTCCGAGCCCTGGGTGGCAGGGCTCAGCGAGATCAAGGACAGATTGGAGAGGCAGATGGAGAAGGTGTACGAGATTTTCATCAAGACGACGCCGGAGCGGTTGTGGGAAGCGATCGTCGACCCCGAGATCCGGGCCAAGTACAACTTCGGTGGCGCGGTCTACTCGGACTGGAAGGTGGGATCGCCCATCAGCGTCGACGTGCAGAAGCACGGGGTGCATCTCGGCGAGGGCGAGGTGCTCGAGGTCGACCCGCCGCGGCGACTCGTCCACACCATGGCGTGCATGTGGGACGACGACGTGCGGGCCGAGGGCGTGACGCGGGTCACGTGGGAGATCGAGACGGTGGGGGACTCGTGCCACCTGACGCTGACGCACGACCAGATGCGCGAGGGTGCCAACTCCCAGATCTTCGGCGGCTGGCCCATGATCCTCTCGGGCCTCAAGACCTGGCTGGAGTCGGGCGAGTTGCTCACGACGCCGGGGTCGCTGATGTACGGCTGAACCGGTTCCGGCGACGCGGCCTTCCCCGGCACGCGACCCAGCCCCGATGCAACACTGACGGGGCTGGGTCCCGGGGTCCCGGGGTCCCGGCTACCGACGGAGGCCGCATCGTGAGCAAGGTCAGCGCATCCGAGGATCCAATTCTGTTTCTGGCCATCGACCACCGCAACAGCGTGGAACGGGACCTCTACAAGCTGGGGTCGCCTGGTCCGGACACGGAGGCGGCGGAGGCCACGGAGGCGCGGATCACCGCGGACAAGTTGCTGGTGTATCAAGCGCTGCTCGACGCCGTGCCGCAGCTGCCGAAGGGCGTCCGGCCCGGGATCTTGATCGACGAGGAGTACGGCGCCTCGGTGGCGGAGCTGGCGGGTAGGGCCAAGGACGTGGTCAGCCTGGCCATGCCGATCGAGGCGAGCGGCAAGGATTGGCTCGAGTTCGCCTACGGCGACGACTGGGTCCGGCACGCCGAGTTCTTCCCCACCGACTATTCGAAGGTCCTCGGTGCGCGACAACCCCGGCTTCGATCCGGAGCAGCGAGCGCAGCAGGCGAGCCGTTTGGCCGAGATCTCGAAATGGGCGACGAGCACCGGTCGATCACTGCTCATCGAGCTGATCGTGCCGGCGACGCCGTCGGAGAACAAGGCGGCCGGGTCGGAACGGGGGTATGACGACGGGCAGCGACCATCGGACACCGTGGCGGTCATCGAGTACCTCCAGGACAAGGGCGTGGATCCGGCCATCTGGAAGGTGGAGGGGCTCGATGAGCACGACGATGCCGTGAAGATCCTCGAGACGGCCCGGCGCGGCGGGCGCAAGGCTCGCTGCATCGTGCTGGGCCGGCACGCGTCGCAGGAGGACGTCGATCGCTGGCTCCGCGTGTCGGCGCCCATACCTGGCTGGATCGGCTTTGCCATCGGTCGCACGATCTGGTGGGACGCCCTCCACTCGCGTCTGCACCACCTCGCCACGGTGCGCGAGACCCGCGAGCGGATCACCCGTTCGTATCTCGACTTCGCCGAGTACTACGTGAACGCCCGCGACGGCGGGACGACCGAGCCCTTCGATCCGGAGTACGGCTAGGCGGGCGGAGGCGGAGGCCGGATCAGCCGCCGAGCGCCTGGGTCACAACCGTCACGTCCATCGGGCCGAGCCCGCGGCCGGCGATCTCGTCCCACTCCGCCGCCAGCGCGCCGAGGACCTTGAACTGATCGGCGCCTCCCTCGGCGAGCGCGAGGTGCACGTCCTTCAACGCAAGCTCGAGCGCGAACTCGGGGGAGTAGTCGGCGCGCTCGATCCGGCGAAGTTTGCCGGACTCCCACGGCGAGATGAGCGGTCCACCGTCGAACGCGTCGACGACGCTCGCTGTCGGGAGACCCAAGTGGTGGGCCAACGCGAGCGAGTTGGCGACTCCCTCGGCGGTGAAGGCGAGGAGCACGTTGTTCACCAGCTTCATGCGGGAGCCGTTCCCGGCCGCGCCGAGCCAGATGGTCCGTTGCCCGATGGCGCTGAACACCGGGTCGACCAGCGGTTGCGCCGCATCCGGGCCGGAGGCGAAGACCAGCAGCGTGCCGTTCTCCGCCGGCACCTTGCTCCCCGAGACCGGCGCGTCGACAAACAGCGCCTCGGGTCGCTGATCGGCCACAAGGGTCGCGAGCTGCATGGTCCCCTCGAGGCCGATCGTGCTCATCTGGGCCCATACGGCCTGGGGGCGCAGCGCCTCGATCAGGCCTTGCTCGGTGGCGATCGATCGGACCGCCTCCGCGTTGGTGACCATCGTGATGACCACGTCGGCGTCGGCCGCCGCTTCGGCCACCGAGGGCGCCACTTCGACGTCGGTCCCTTCGAAGGGCTTGGTTGCCGCGGGGTCCCGGTTCCAAACCACCAACGGGAGGCCGGCTTTGTGCGCGGTCTGGGCGATGGCCGTCCCCATGGTGCCGAGGCCGAGCACGGCGAGCTTTGGCTTGTCGGGTGTCATGGCTTCATCATTGGCCACCGTTGGACGGAAGACAACGGTGACGGGCGGCGGCCTGTTCGTGTTGCCTCCGAAAACCGCTGTTGCCGGGAGTAGCTCGCGATCGGGCCGCGAACCTCGGCGGCGGTCAGGCGTCGGTCGTCGCTGCGGGGTGGGCCGGTTCGGGCGCGGCCGCCTGCTCCGCCCCCGGCGCTGACTCCGCGAGCTCCGATCGAGCATCGGTGGGCAGCGGCCGGACCCATTCGTAGGCGGACAGGGCCAGCGTCAGGACGCCGAAGCCGACGCCGAGCAGGCAGACGCCCGCCCACCCGTGCGATTCGTAGAGCGTGCCCGCGCTGAACGAGCCCACGGCGCCGCCGACGAAGTAGCAGACCATGTACGCGCTCGGTGATCCGGCTGCGCGCGTCCGGGCGGAGTGCGTAGATGATGGCCTGGTTGGTGATCTGCATGCCCTGGGTGCCCATGTCGAGCACGATGATCCCGACGATCAGCGCGGCCAGCGAGGTGCGGCCGGCCCACAGGAGCGCGAACGAGGCGGTCAGGAGCAAGCCGGCCACGATGGTGGTCAGGGTGTGCCGGGCCGAGTCGGCCAGCTTGCCCGCCACGTTGGCCGCCAGGATCCCTCCGGCGCCGACGAGGCCGAAGAGGCCGATGACGGCGGAGGAGTAGTGGTACGGGCTGCCCGAGAGCAGGAACGCCAGCGTGGTCCACAGGACGCTGAACGCGCCGAACGCCACGGCACCGTGCCAGGCGCGCCGGCGCAGGACCGGCTCGGTCACGAGCAGCCGCAGCGACGTCCCGACGAGGGAGGCGTACGTGCGGTGCGGACGCGGCCCTTCGGCGGGCAGCGACCGCCACAGGATCAGGGCGAAGCACAGCATCAGGCCGGCGGACAGCCAGTAGATGCCGCGCCAGCCGCCCGTCAGCTGGGCGACGAAGCCCGACACCGTGCGGGCGAGGAGGATCCCGAGCAGCAGGCCGGTCATGATGCGCGCCACGACGCGCCCGCGCCGTTCCTCGGGGGCCAGGTCCGCAGCGAAGGGGATCATCACCTGCCCCGCCACCGAGAGCCCGCCGACGGCCAGCGAGGCCAGGGTGAAGAACCACAGGCTGGGGGCGAGGGCGGAGGCAACGAGCGCGACCGCGTCGAGGCAGAAGAGCCGCACGACCAGCTTGCGCCGCGGGTGGAGGTCGCCCAGGGGCACGACGAGGAGCAGCCCCGCCGCGTAACCGATCTGCGTCGCCGTGATCACCCACGACGTGACGCCGGGCCCCGTCCCGAAGCCGCTGGCGATGCGGTGCAGCAGCGGCTGCGCGTAGTACAGGTTCGCCACGATGGCGCCCGTGGCCACGGCGATGAGCGTGACGAGACCGCGCGACAGGGCGCCCTGAGGGGTGGCAGGGGGCATCAGCCCAGGGTACCGGGCACTTCCATCTAGTCGCGCGAACTCGGGGCCCCGCGGCGCCGGCGTCTTAGTCGCGCCCTCCGCAACGCCCGGGCGCCCTGAGGCCGTCGGGCTTTCGGCGGCTCAGCCGGAGGCTCAGATGTGCCCGCCGCGCCGGCTCTCGGCGGTGACGCCGGTCAGCGCGGTGAGGACCAGCGGGATGGCGATGAAGGCCAGCCAGACTCCGAAGACGAAGGACAGCACGAGAAAGAACGCGCCCATGCCCAGCACGAAGGGCCAGATCGACGAGCCGGGGAACGAGTCGATCTCTCCGGCGCCGTCCTTCATCTCGGCGTCTTCGCGGTCATCGGCCGCGTCGCCGACCTCGGGGATCTTGCCGACGAAGAAGTACTTGTGGCCGTGGTAGCGCCGGTACCAGAAGAAGTAGTAGCTGCCGGGCAGGAAGCCGAGCAGCGTCGCGCCGAGCAGCATGACGCCGCCCCCGTCCTCGTAGCTCCAGAACCAGTAGACGAGCCCGATGAGCCCGAAGAAGGCCCCGAGGAAGAGCAGGAAGATCCCCGAGATCTTCATACGCCGGCCTTCACCTTTCCGTTCCCGCTCTTGCCGTTGGCGTGCCCGTTGCTCCCGTTCCCCCTGTGGTGGGGGACCGTCACGTGATCAGGGTGGTTGTAGTCCCACGTCGGCCGCTCCGAGCGGATCGGCGGCAGGTGCGTGTAGTTGTGGTGCGGCGGCGGCGACGTGGTGAACCACTCGAGCGTCTGGGCGTCCCAGGGGTTGTTCCCGGCCGGGATCGGCCGGCGCCACGACACGAAGAAGTTCACCAGCAGGAAGGCGAACGAGATCCCGATGATGAACGCGCCGACCGTCGAGACGATGTTGTAGCTCTGCCAGCCGAGGTTCGACGGGTACGACGCCACCCGCCGAGGCATACCCAACAGGCCCACCACGTACTGGGGCATGTAGCAGATCCAGAAACCGATGAACATCAGCCAGAAGTGCCACTTGCCCAGGTTGTCGCGCAACATGCGGCCGAAGAACTTCGGGTACCAGTAGTAGACCCCGGCGAAGCCGGCGAAGACGGCGGTGCCGAAGAGCACCTGGTGGAAGTGCGCCACCACGAAGTACGTGTCGTGGGTGGCGAAGTCGATCGGCGGCGAGGCCAGCATGATGCCAGTCACGCCCCCCATCAGGAAGGCGAAGAGGAACCCTATACAGAACAGCATCGGGGTCGGGAAGCTCAATTGCCCATGCCACATGGTGCCGATCCAGTTGAAGAACTTGATGCCGGTGGGCACCGCGATCAGCAGGCTGAGGAACGAGAAGAACGGCAGCAACACGGCGCCCGTGGTGAACATGTGGTGCGCCCACACGCCCGTGGACAGGGCCGCGATGGCCATGGTGGCGAAGACCATGCCCTTGTAGCCGAAGACCGGGCGGCGCGAGAAGACGGGCAGGATCTCGGTGACGATGCCGAAGAACGGCAGGGCGAGGATGTAGACCTCGGGATGGCCGAAGAACCAAAAGAGGTTCTGCCACAACAAGGGTGACCCGCATGAGGGCGCGACGGCACCACTGACGAGGTGACAGCCGGTCGCCGTGAAGATGTGCGTGCCGAAGTGGCGGTCGCAGAAGAGCATCACCAGGGCGGCGGTGAGGACGGGGAACGCGATCAGGATCAAGATCCCGGTCACCAGCATGTTCCAGGTGAAGATCGGCATGCGGAACATCGTCATGCCGGGCGCGCGCAGGTAGAAGATCGTGGCGCACAGGTTGACGCCGGTGAAGATGGCGGAGAACCCCGTCAGCACCAGGGCCATGATCCACAGGTCGGGCCCCGCGCCCGGCGAGCTCGTGGCGCTCGACAGCGGGGCGTAGGCGACCCAGCCGAACTGCGCGGCGCCGCCGGCGACGAAGAACGTCATCAGCATGGTGATGGAGCCACCGAGGAACAGCCAGTAGCTCAGCGCGTTCAGCCGGGGGAAGGCCATGTCCGGCGCGCCGATCTGGAGCGGCACGATGAAGTTGGCCAGGCCACCGAACGCGATCGGCCCGGCGAACAGGTACATCATCAGGCTGCCGTGCATCGTGAACAGCGCGTTGAACTGCGCGAACGTCAGGAACGACGAGTGCGGCGAGCTGAGCTGGATCCGCATCAGCAGCGCCATGATCCCGGCGACGTAGAAGACCGCGATCGCCGTGATCATGTAGCTCATCCCGATGACCTTGTGGTCGGTCGAGGTCAGCCACTTGAGGATGCCGGTGGGGCCGTGGTCCTCGTGCGCGCCGTGATCGCCGTGATCGACGGGGACCTGCGGAGGGAGGACCTCGGTCTCTTGTGCGCCGCCAGGGGCGATGACGTCAGTCACCGTAGTACGCGCCTCCCGTATTGCCGGTGTTGCCACTGTTGCCGGTGCCGGAGTTGCCAGAGTAGCCCGGGGCCGTCCCGTTGATGTTGCCCTTCACGGCGCTCGGCAGCTGCCCGACCGAGTTCGGGTGGGCCCGCTGGTACGCCCCCGTCACGCGCAGCCACGTCCGGTAGTCGCTCGGGCTCACAGAACGGACGTTGAAGAACATCAAGGAGTGATAGAGCCCGCAGAGCTGGGTGCATTGGCCCCGGTACACGCCGTTGTGCAGCACGTTGAGGTCGAACGACGTCCAGTACCCGGGACTGGCGTAGCGGCTGAAGTTGAACTCGGGCACGTAGAACCCGTGCAGCACGTCGTAGGAGCGCAGGTAGATGCGCACGGTCTGGTCGGTCGGCACCATCATCGTCGGCGCGTCGGTCGTCTGCCCGATCACCTTGACCCCGTTGCTGTACTGGAACTCCCACCCCCATTGGAAGGCGTAGACGTGGATCGTCGTGTACGGGTTCGGAGTCACCGCGTCGACCGTGTTCTCGACGAAGACGGTGGCGATGAACAGGCCGATCACGGTCAGGATCGGCGCGATCGTGTAGATGATCTCGGTGAGCGTGTGGTACTGCGTCTGGCGCGGGATCTCCTCCGAGCGGCGCCGGTAGCGGAAGACCGCCCAGAGGATCAGGAGGAGGACGAAGCCGCCGACGACGAGGCTGGCGATGAAGAAGCCCTGCCACAGGTGGAACGTCGAGCGGCCCTGCGAGGTGGCGCCCTTGTAGGCGCCGAAGGTCGGCAGCTGGCAGCCGGTGAGGAGCAGCGCCCCGAGGAGCACGCCCCCGAGCGCGAGGCGCCTCCGGCGACGGGGGGTCTTGGCGCGCTGACTGTCGCTGTGACCTGGGCTTTCGGGCGTGTGCGCAGAAGGGCCGGTCAGCGACGAGTCCACCGCGGTGACATTAGCGAACCGGCCCAAAAAACACGAAATGAGCAGCCCAGAGGCGCTCGGCCGGTCTGGCCGCCCTGTTCTCAGTGGGCGTGCCGGTGCGTCCCTGCGGTCGACCAGCCGCCGGCCTCGTTGGCGGCCCAGTTGAAGACGCCCCGCGCCATCGTCGAGGTGGCTTGGGCGGCCCGGGCCGCGAAGACCTCCTGGCGGGCCCGCTGCGTGGCCGGGTCGTCCGGTGCGGCCAGCCACGCGTGCTCGGCCAGGTGCCCGGCCAGCCGCAACGCCGCGTCGGCCTCACCGGGCTGTTCGCCCGCCACGGCCAGCAGCTCGAGCGCCCGCTCGGCCAGGGCTCCGGCGCCGCCCGCCAGCTCGGCCAGCTCCATCGCCAAGGCCCGTTCGGGCGCCGGCTTGAGCGTGGCGGGGTTGCCGTCCCACCAGCCGCCGTAGAGGCGCCACACCGTGTGCACGATGAACTCGGGCTCGTCGTACACCGGCTGGAGGTACGGGCGCGCCGCCAGCTCGGCCGGCGGGCGGACCGTGTGGATGGCGTCGTCGAGGCGGCCGCCGGCGTTCATGACCTCGAGCGTCTGGTCGACCAGCGAGTCGAGGAGGTCCGCCGTGTCGGTCAGCGCCTGGCGCACCCGGTCGGCCCCGATGAGAGGGAAGCCGTGGCCGGGGAGGAGGAACTCGGCGTCGAGCGTGAGCATCCGGCGCAACGCGTCGGCCCACTCGCGTGGGTAGCGCTGCACCTTCTGCGGGTTGCCGGCGTTGGGCGAGGCCCAGATGAAGAGGTCGCCGCAGCAGAGGACCCGCGACTCGGGCTGCCACGTGACCGTGTGGTCGTCAGTCTCGCCCTTCTCGTGGCGCAGCGAGAAGTCGACCCCACCGACGGCGACGTCGAGCGAGTGGTCGTACGTGCGGTCGGGGTAGCGGTACTCGGTCGGCCAGTTGAGGTCGGTGAAGCCGAACTGGCGGCGGTTGATGATCGTGTTGTAGCCCGCCGTGAAGATGTAACGGTCGAAGCGCGCCGGCAGCGCGTGGTGCGCGATGACCTGGGGGGCCGCCCACCCCTGCTCCTCGGCCTCGGCCTCCCAGACCGGCACGCCGAAGACGTGGTCGATGTGGCCGTGCGAGTAGACGGCGGTGTTGAGTCGGTCGGGGCTCCAGGTGCGGATGTCGTCGTGGACGACCTTGGCCAGTGGCGCGCTGCCCGTGTCGACGAGGACGAGCCCGTCCTGCGTCTTGAAGGACGAGACGTTGGCGAAGGAGGGGCAGAAGCCGACGCCGTCGGTGATCTCGACGAAGCCGCCCATGTGGTCGACGGGGTGGAACGTGGAGGTCGACACCTCGCCGTTCCAGAGCCGTTCGGCCACGGAGAGGATGTCGGATGTCATGGGCCCCCCAGGCTCGGTCGGTGCGCCGGGCCGCGCCGGCGCCGGCGGATCAGCTGTGCAGCTTCAGCTGGTCTGCGACGACTGGCCCTCGGCGGGGGGCGCGGGCGCCGCTGTCGGCGCCGGGGTGTCGCTGGCGGCCGAGGTGCCGTTGGCCGACGCCGTCTCGGCGGCGGCCTTGTCCTTGCCGTCCTTCATGCCCGCCTCGAACTGGTTCTTGGCCGAGCCGAGGTTGCGCGCCAGCTTGGGGATCGCCGCTCCGCCGAAGAGCAGCACCACCACCACGATGATCACGATGAGCAGGTCTGGACCGAAAATTTCAGCGAGCATGCGACTCTCCTTCACCTGGGATGAGGTACCGGTGAACTGCCATCCAGGTTAGACCCATTCCCCACCTCCGGTACCTGCAGGCGTGGTCGGGCGAGGTGCGCCGCCGGAGGCGGCCCGGCGGACGCTGATCACACCGGTATTCGGCGTCAGCCGGCCAGCAGGATGCCCATGACGAGGGCGGCGACGCTGGCCAGGCCGCCCACCGAGCCCCACAGCGCCAGCTGGGCCTTGGACGTGGCCCGCTGGTGGAGGAACACCCCGACGCCGGCGAGGACGACCACCGCGATCTTGGCCATCAGCACGGCCTTCCACACCGAGTCCTGCGCGGAGTAGTGGACGGCGGTGACGTTCCAGACGCCCGTGGCGAGGAGCACGATGAACGCCGGCCAGGCCAGGCGGGCGAAGGCGCGGGCGAGCACCTTGGGCGCGTCGCCACCGACGGAGCGGGCCGGTCCGACGAGGCCCGCCATCACGATCTGGCCGCCGACCCAGATGGTGGCGGCGAGGACGTGCAGCGTCAGGCGGATCGTGTCGAGCGCGGGCGCGAGCACGGTGGCTGGATCTCTTCTAGCTCGGACTCGGCGCGGCCGCCGCCGTCGGCCCTACTTCCCCTGCCATTTCGGCGGCCGCTTCTCGGCGAACGCCACCGGGCCCTCCATGGCGTCGGCCGACGAGAACACGACGCCGACGGCCTCGGCGTTGATCTTCCAGCCGTCTTCCTCGGGCACCTCGGCGGCGTGCTTCATGACCTTCTTGGAGTAGCGCACGGCCAACGGGGCGTTGGCGGCGATGCGCTCGGCCAGCGCCAGGGCCTCGGTCATGAGGTCGGCCGCGGGGACCACCTTGTTGACGAGGCCGAGGGCGTAGGCCCGCTCGGCGTCGATGGGGTCGCCCGTCATGGCCATCTCGAGCGCGATGGCCATGGGGAGCCGCTTGGGCATGCGGATGAGGCCGCCGGCGCCGGCGATCAGGCCGCGCTTGGCCTCGGGGATGCCGAAGGTCGCGTGGTCGACGGCGACGACGAGGTCGCACGAGAGCATGATCTCGAAGCCGCCGGCCAGGGCCGACCCGTTGACCGCGGCGATGATCGGCTTGGGGAACTCGCGCTGGCTGATGCCGGCGAAGCCGCCGCTGGCGCCGATGATGTCGCCCCCCTCGCCGCTGGAGAAGGCCTTCAGGTCCATGCCGGCGCTGAAGGCCTTGTCGCCGCTCCCGGTGATGACCACGACCCAGCACTCGGCGTCGCGGGTCAGCTCGTCCATGATCGAGGACATGGCGCGGCTGACGGCGCCGTTGATCGCGTTGCGCGCCTCGGGCCGGTTGATCGTGAGGATCTCCACGTTGCCGCGGCGCTCCCGCAGGACTTCGTCTGCCATCGGTGGTGCTCCCTTCGGTCTTCGGGCCGAGGGCCGGCCGAGGGTCGAGGATAGATGCCCGGGCGGTGCTCCGGCCTAGTCCGTGGCGGGTGCGTCCGCCGCGGGTGGCGGGTCGGCCGGGTCACGCGGCTCGGCCGTGGCGATCGGCGTGGTTGGCGGGGTCGGCAATGGGGACGGGCCCGCCGCCAGGAACTCGGCCGCCTGCGCCTGCGCCTCCCGCGAGTAGATGAGGGTGAAGGCGAACAAGGATCCGATGATCGTGGCGGTGATGAACGGCGAGATCGCGATGTACGTGCTCGTGTGGAGCTCCTCGGCCAGCACCATGCGCGCCGACGCCTCGATCACGAGCCCGATGCCCCAGATCACCGAGAGGACGCGGAACGTGTGGCGGGCGACCGGGAGCTCGTGCATGTCGTTGTAGGCGGCCACCTTGGACGGGTCGTTGCCGGCGGAGAGATAGCGGCTGACGTAGAACAACGCCGGCCGCTTCGCCGTGTAGATGGTCACGATGCAGGCGACGCCGAAGAGCGCGGTGAAGAACGCGTCGCGCACCTTGAGCACGTAGGCGTTGCCGCCGAGCAGGGTGGAGCTGACGACGCCGAAGGCGAACCCCACGAGCACGATGGCGCCGACGAAGTCGACCTGCCGCTTGCGCACGAACTGGATCACGATCCACAACACCGAGACCGAGCCGGCGATGATCAGCCCCTGGGCGTCCGTGCTGACGTGGCTGCGCACGCCGAAGTAGACGCCGATCGGCAGCGCGGCGCCGAAGATCAGGCTCGGCAGCAGCTCCCGGACCGACGGGACGCCGGGCGTCCAGCCGGGCTCGACCGGGGCGGGCCCGTCGGCGGCGCTGGGTGGCTCCGATGCGGATGCCGCATCCGAACCGTCAGCACCAGGTGCCGACGCCGGTTCCATGCCGCCCAGGGTACCGCCCGGAATTCGAGATCTCAGGGCGTAGAATTGCCGGCGTGAGCTTCCTGGCGCACGTGCTCGAAGTCCTGGTGATCGCCGCCCTCGTCGGTGCACTGGCGCTGGCCGTCGCCTTCGTGGCGGTCCGCCGGTACGTGCGGCGCCGTTGGAGCCTCCTGCGCGGGCACCCCGTGACGACCGGCGTCGTTGCCGCCGGGGCGTTCGCCACCGCCGGCCGCGACCACTACTGGACCCGTGTCTCCCCCGAGCAACTCAGCCGGGGCAACCCGGCGCGGGTGCGCCACCGGATGTGGGTCGCCGTCGAGGACGCCGAGAAGGCGGTCGCCCACGCCTCGGCGCACGACGCACCGGTGGCGGAGCTGCCCTCGGTGTGCCGGTCCCTGCGCGGCCTGGCCGACGAGCTCGATGGCTTGCTGCGCCACGAGCGCCGCTTGCCCCGGGGCACGGTGCGCTCGGACGGCGTGCGCCGCCAGGTGGCCGAGCTGATCAGCGCCTCCCGCGACGTCCAGGCCGCGGCGCTGCGGGCGGGGAGCGACGCCACCGAGCCGCAGGTGCGCGCGCTCGTGCGCCGCGCCGCCGAGGAGATCGACATCGCCTCGGCCGGCCTGGCCCGGTTGCGCTCCCTGCCGCACCCGCGCTGAGCCCTCACTCGCCGAGGAGCACCCCGGCGCCGAGCTGACAAGCTGGATACATGGCCGGCGCCACCAACACCAGCCTGCTCGGCGACGGGTTCTTGGTCGGCGTCGCCACGTCGGGCTTCCAGATCGAGGGCGGCTTCAACGGCGACGACGAGCCGCACAACAACTGGGCTGGCTGGGAGGCCACGGGGCGCATCGAGCGCTCGGGCCTGGCGTGTGACTTCTGGCGCCACCCCGAAGAAGCCCTCGATAGGGCCGCCGCCCTCGGAGCCAACGCCTTCCGCCTCTCGGTCGAGTGGGCGCGCCTCGAGCCGTTCCCCGAGCGCTACGACGACGCCGCGCTCGAGCGCTACGCCGAGATCCTCTCCATGTGCGCCGCCCGCGGCATGGCCCCGATGGTCACGCTGCACCACTTCACCCACCCCGTGTGGCACGGCGAGGAGTTCTGGCTGCGCCCCGGCTCGCCCGACGTCTTCGCCCGCCACGTCGCCCGCATCGTTCCGGCGCTCGCCCCGTACTGCCGCCACTGGGTGACGATCAACGAGCCGAACATCGTGATGCTGATGGGCTGGATCGAGGGCGACTGCCCGCCCGGCCGCCGCATGGCCGTGTCCGACGCCTACTGCGTGCTCGACAACCTGCTCTGCGGCCACGTGCTCGCCGCCGACGCCATCACCGCCATCCAACCCGAGGCCGAGGTCACGATCAACACGAGCTCGTCGTCGATCTACGAGCACGACCGCATGCTGATCGACCTCCTCGGAGTGCCGCGAGGCCGGCATCGACCCCTCCGACGTCGACCGCTACATCGACGAGCGCCGTGCGGTGCACGACGCCGCGTTCCCGCCGCAGCACGCCGGGGAGGCGGCGTTGCGCCGGTTCTTCGCCGCCGCCTCGCCGTACGGGACCGACCGCGCGCCGGGCCAGGGCGGCGCCTGGGCCGCGCTGCGCGGCCGCGCGCGTCGCCCGGCGCCGCGTCGCGTGCTCGATGTCGTGCACGCCTCGCCGCGGCCGCGCGGCGTCGACGCCGCCGGCTTCGACTGGTACGACCCGATCGCCAGCCACGCCATCCGCCTGCCCGGTCGTCGCGTGACCGACGGGCCGGGGGCGGCCTGGGGACGGGGCCAGGGCCGCGCCCGCGCCCAGGGACGCGACTGGTCGTTCGGCCGCGCCATCTGGGACGTCGAGTCGGACCCGGCCGCGCTGACCTCGTGGTGCGCCACCGAGGCGGCGCTGCGCCCCGGGCTGCCGCTGTGGGTCGTGGAGAACGGGATGGCCACGCGCGTCACCGACGGCCGGGCCGTCCCGCGGCAGGACGGCCTGGACCGGCCGCACTACGTGCGAGCGCATCTCGGCGCCGTGGCCGACTGCGTGGCGGCCGGCGTCCCCGTGCGGGCGTACCTGCACTGGTCGCTCATGGACAACTACGAGTGGGGCACGTACGAGCCGCGGTTCGGCCTCTTCGGCATCGACCGGCGCGACCCGGCGTCGCCGCGTTGGCTCGACACGGACTCGGCCGGCGCCGACGCGGCCGGCGAGTTCTCCCGCGTCCTGGCGGGGCTGCGGCGCGGCGACCGCTCCGTGCTCGATGCGGCCTGAAGTTCGCCGGGTCACGCTGCTCCGTGGCGGCAGCCGGGTCGTGAGAGGTCATAGCTAATGGCTCTGAATGCGATGCCAATAATCACTTTGACTCATGATCTCACCCATCGGATACTCGATGGATGGAGGTCCTTGTCGTGGGAGCGGGGATCGCGGGTCTGTCGTCGGCGATCGGCCTGACCAAGGCGGGTCACACGGTCACGGTCCTAGAGCGCGCCGTTGCCCTGCGCGAGATCGGCGCAGCCTTGTCGCTGTGGCCGAGCGCGCTGGCGGCGCTCGACTATCTCGGCTTGGGCGAACCGGTTCGAGCCGTCAGCGTGGAAGCCCCGAGCTCGTCCATCCGGTCCCCAAACGGCGCGCCGATCGTCCGCTTCGATCGACAGGCGACGCACCGGGCGCTGGGCGGTCTACCAGTCGTCGTCTTGCGTGCCGGGCTCCATTCGGTGCTGCGCGACGAGTGTTCTCGTTTGGGTGTCAACGTCGAGCTGAATCGGAAGGTGGAGACGGCGTGGCCGGATGGGCACCAAGTTGCCATGAGGTGCTCCGCCGGCGAGGCCATCTTCGACGCGGTGATCGGCGTGGACGGGATCAACTCGGCGGTGCGGTGCAGCGTGGCTGCGGACGAGACGCTGCGAGATTGCGAGCGGACCGCCTGGCGCGCGCTCGTTTCCAATGACGAGTCGTTCATATCGCAGACCTGGTTGAGCGTCGGAGTCGGCCGACAATTCATCGCGTCGCCAGCTCCCGACGGCTTGGCGTACTGGGCGGCAGACACTGCCGGCAGCGATGCGGAGAAGGCGCTCGATACCGATCCAAAGGAAATCTTGCGTCAGAGCTTTGCTCGGTGGCATGAGCCGATCCCACAGATCATCGAGAAAACACAACCGGATGACTTGATCGTCCATCGCGTCTTCGACCGCCGGCCTCCACGGCAGCTGCAGAACGGACCCATCCTGCTGGTCGGCGACGCAGCTCATCCGATGACGCCGGATCTGGGACAGGGTGCGTGTCAAGCCCTCGAGGACGCGGCGGTCCTGCTGCATTGCGCTCGCCTAGATCCGTCGGCCGAACCCCGTGCCCTCTTCGCATCCTTCGAGCGAGTGCGACTGCCCCGGATACGGCAGATCGTTCGCGATTCGCACCGCATCGGCCGGCTGGCCACGACGCACTCGCCCCTCCTGGCTCGCACGCGAGACCTCGTGACTCGCTTGGTACCGGAAGCAGCGAACAACCGGCGCCTTGGCACGTATGCCTCAGCCGGGGCCTTCGAACGCCGACTGAGGGGAAGGGCCGATGACGCCCGGTAGATCGGGCTCTCGCCCACGCCGTCCGGAGCGTTTCAGTCCTCGTCGGCGCCGGTACTGCTGACGGACCCCGAAGCGGCGGACAAGGGGTCGTCGGCGCCCGGGCCCTCGAAGTCACGCTTCTCCTTGCGGCGGTGCCGAATGAAGAGGACCACGATCAGGACGAAGATCAAGCCGAGCAGGACGTCCGAGGCGATGCCGGTGGCCTTCTCCACCCGCTCGCCGACGAAGTAGCCGAGGAGCACGTAGAGGAGACCCCAGCAGATCGCGCCGAGGACGTTGGCGGCCAGGAAGACCCGGTAGCGCATCTTCGACACGCCGGCCAGGCCCGGGATGACGGCGCGCAGGAAGGCGGTGAAGCGCCCGACGAATACGGCCACCGGGCCGCGCCGCGCCAGCTGGTCGAGCGCGATGTCGATGCCTTTCTGGCGTTTTTTGAGCGGCCCGAAGCCGAGGAGCTGACGGCCCCACTTGTCGCCCACCCAGTAGCCGATGGAGTCGCCGACGATGGCGCACAGGATGACGGTGGCCGTGATGCCGGCCAGCGTGACGCCGCCCTTGGAGGCGAGCACGCCGCCGAGGATTGCGGCGGTCTCGCCGGGGAAGACGAAGCCGATCATGATGGCGGCCTCGGCGGCGATGAGCACACCCACCAGCAGGTAGGCCTGCCACCCGTGCAGGGACAGCAGGGGCTGGAGGAGCTTGTCGATCACGGCCGATCCTCCCGCCGGGGACGGGTGCGGCGGAACGAGCCGGCGGCCGCACCGTGGTCGGCGGCCGCATCATGGCGGAGGGGACGTCAGTTGACGGCGCGCAACGTCGCTTCGCGCGGGGTGAGCTGGCGCCACCGTTCGTCGACCTGCGCCATGAACTCTTGACCCCGCCCGAGGTGCGTGAGCATGTCTGCCTGCCCTTGGGGTCGGGCGAGCATCCAGCTGTGGCCGCCCGGCACCCAGACCACGGGCGAGCGCGCGATGGACGCGAACTCCAGCGCCGTGTGCCCCGGGGTGATGCGGTCGAAACAACCCCATTCGTTGAGGATAGGGAGCTCCTGCGCCGCCAGGTGCCGCACCTCGCTGCGCTGGTCCACCCCATGAGCATGCTGCCGACCGGCAGCGTCTGGGACATGGTCCGGATGTTCTGGCGCATGTCGGGCAGCACCGCCCGCACCGTCGAGTACAGGCGGCCGATGGCGAGGTCGGGCAGGTCGAGGATGACCGCCGCCACCATGTCGACCATCGGGGCCACGTCGGGCAGGAGCGGCGAGAGCAGCGCGGGCAGGATGCCGGTGCGCTCCTTCCACGCCGGCGTGCTCATGCCGTCCCGGTAGATGATGCCGAGTGTGCGCCGGGGGTGGTCGTGCGCGAACTGGACCGCCACGGCGCCGCCCATGGAGTGGCCGAGCAGCACCACGGGGCCGGCCTCGACCTTGTGCATGATCGCCATGACCTGGTTGGCCAGGTTCTCCATGGAGACGTCCTGCCATTCGAGCGGGTCGCTGCCGCCGAAGCCCGGCAGGCTCGGGTTGATCATGCGCCAGCCGAACTGCTCGGCCAGCCGTGCACTCTCCCGCCAGTACATGCCACCGCCGGCGAAGTAGCCGTGGATGTTGACGGCCCACACCGGCGGCGTGCCGGGGCCGTCGGGGCCGTAGGCGTCGACGTTGTCGGAGACGGCGAAGCGGAGGCGGCGGCCCTCGACCATTATCGAGCTGGGGACCATGCGGATGGTGGGGGTCTTGCGGATCTTGCGGACGTACTGGTCACGGAAGACGCCGAGGCCGTGCGCGGCGTGGCCGGCGTCGACTAGTTCCACGGGGGAAGGACCATCGGAGGGCGCGACGATGGCGCCGGAGATCTGCAACGAGTCGTCCAGCTGCGGTTGCGTGGTCCTTTGTCTGAAAAACGGAACCGCCATACGTGCTCTCCGATCCTGCGCTCGCTCGTGCGCGTCGTTCCCTCCGTATTTCGGAACGACGGTAGCCCGACAAACCCACGGTATGCGATGCCGGCGGCCAGCCGGTCGCTTATGGGTCGCTGGTCGGTCGCCTGCGCGTGCACGCGCCGCCGGTTGCTGGGACGATGGGTGCATGAGCACCGACATCATCATTCGGGGAGGGACGGTCATCGACGGGACCGGCGCACCGGGACGGCCCGCCGACGTCGCCGTCACCGCAGGCCGGATCACGGGGGTGGGCGCGGGGCTCCCTGCGGACGGGGCTCGAGAGCTCGACGCGTCGGGCCAGGTCGTATGCCCCGGCTTCATCGACATCCACACGCACTACGACGCCCAGGTGTTCTGGGACCCCGACCTGACGCCCTCGTCGTTCCACGGCGTCACGACCGTGATCGCCGGCAACTGCGGGTTCTCCATCGCGCCGATCCGTCCCGACGGCGTGCCGTTGCTCGCCCGCACGCTGCAGCACGTCGAGGACATGAGCTTCGACACGCTGGCGGCCGGCGTG
Organism: uncultured Acidimicrobiaceae bacterium; assembly: GCA_963783995.1. GTDB lineage: Bacteria > Actinomycetota > Acidimicrobiia > Acidimicrobiales > RAAP-2 > Bog-473. The sequence goes on along the minus strand of CAWAPU010000002.1, from coordinate 79,290 downwards.
CCGTGGGGCACGTTCGAGACGTTCCCGCAGTATTTGGACGCGGTGGCCGCCGGTGGCGTCTCGCTGAACTTCGGCTGCTACGTCGGCCACACCGCGGTCCGCCTGTACGTCATGGGCGAGGACGCGTACGAGCGCCCGGCGACGGACGACGAGATCGCGTTGATGCAGGCCGTCGTGGCGGACGCCATGGCGGGCGGCGCGGCCGGGTTCGCGTCGTCGGCGTCACCGACGCACAACGGTGATAGCGGCCGGCCGGTGCCCTCCCGGGTCGCCGACCTGGCCGAGCTCCGTGCGCTGTTGGAGCCGGTGAAACAGGCTGGGCGGGGCGTCGTCGCGCTGTTGCCCGGTGGCGTCTTCCCGAACTCGGAGGTCTTCCAGCTCCAGCGTGAGATCGGGCGCCCGTTCACTTGGACGGCGTTGCTGACGGTCAAGGGCTACCCGTATCACGAGAAGGTGATCGCCGAGCACGACGCCGCCTGGTCCGAGGGCGTCGAGGTGTGGCCGCAGGTCTCGTGCCGTCCTTTGGTCTTCCAGATGAACCTCTCGGAGCCGTTCACGTTGAACATGCGCCAGTCGTTCGCCGCCTTGATGGACAAGCCCAAGGCGGAGCGGTTGGCGGCGTACCGGGACCCCGCGTGGCGCGCTTCGGCCTGGGACGACGTCAGCGGTCGGTCGGGCGGCCTGCCTTTGAACTGGGCCCAGATCTCCGTGGCCGAGTCCCGCTCGCACCCCGAGCTGGCCGACCGTCCGGTGATGGCGGTGGCCGAGGAGCGGGGCTGCACGCCCCTCGACGTCATGCTGGACGTGTCGTTGGACGACGACCTCGAGTCGCGCTTCTGGTCGGTGCTGGCCAACGACGATCCCGACGCCATCGCCTGGCTGCTGCCGCGCGACAACGTCCTGTTGGGGTTGGCCGACTCGGGCGCCCACGTCTCCCAGCTCTGCGACGCCTGCTTCTCGACCGACCTGTTGGGGAACTGGGTGCGCGACCGTGGCGTCATGCCGCTGGAGCGGGCGATCCACAAGCTCACGGGCGAGCCGGCCGGCGTCTACGGGCTCTCCGACCGAGGTGTGGTGGCGGAGGGCAAGGCGGCCGACCTGTGCGTCTTCGATCCTTCGACGGTGGCGCCGGGGCCGCTGCGGCGGATCCGCGACTTCCCGGCCGACGGGGAGCGCCTCACCGCCGACGCGCCGGTGGGCATGACGCACACGCTGGTGAACGGGGTGCCGATCCGGGTTGACGGGGCCGCGTCGGAAGAGGGCCTGTCGTCACGGCCGGGGGTCGTGCTGCGCGGCTAGTTCGGCGGGCCGGCGGTCCTTTGTGGGAGCCCCAAAAAACGAAACGCTGAGAATTTCGCGCCCGTGTACGTGGCAATTCGAGCGTCGCGCTCGTCCGTATAGGGGGTTCGCCTTATGTTTTTGCAAGCGCGGCCTTGCGTGAGGCGGGACGCCCCCGGCGTGAGTCCGGTGGGCTGACGGGGCCTGGCCGAAGGGTTTGTTAGGCCGAGGTGCGGTGCTCGACGAGCTCGTCGGGCAGGAGGAGCCGGACCGACACGGCCAGCTCGTCGTAGACCCGGGCCATGGTGGACCAGCCGTTGATCCAGCCCACGAGCGCGGAGTACCAGACGTGGCCGATCATGCGGGCGCGGTTGGACATGTCGGGGACGGAGCCCTCGGGCTCGCCCATGGCGCGGGAGATGATTCCTTCCATCAGCAGCGTGATCTGTTGCTGGCAGCCGACGGCGGCGGGGTCGGGCGACGAGAGTGAGGTAAAGACTGCGGCGACGAGTTTGGGCTGGCGGCCCATGGCGCGCAGCGCACGGTCGAGTACGTCGATCACGCGGTCGGCCGGGTGGTCGCCGTGGGGCGGGTGTTGGCCGATGCGTGAGTCGAGCATCTCGACCCAGTGGACCAGGGTCGCAGCGAGCAGGTGGTCCTTGCTCGAGAAGTAGCGGTACACGGTGCCCATCGCCACGTCCGCGTGGGCGGCCACATCGCGCATCTGCACCGCCTCGTAACCGCCCTCGAGCCCCAATGCCATCGCCGCGTCGATGACGCGCTGGCGCCGGGCCTGCTGCGCGCGAGTGAGCGGGCGGGTCAGCGTCTGCTCCATTCCGACAGCGTATCCGCGCTCTCAACTGGGGCTTCGGGACCGGCCCACTACGCTGGCCTGCCATGCCAGCACAGCGACCGGCAACCGACGCCACCATCGTCGGGCTGGGTGACTACGCCGAGCAGGTCGCAACGACGGACGGCCGCGTGCCCGGCGAACGGGGCCGCCAGACCCGCCAGCGCTTGCTCGACGCCACGGTCGAACTGCTGACGACGACGTCGTGGCGTTCGGTGAAGGTGACTGATATCGCGCGGCAGGCCCGGACGTCGCCGGCGACCTTCTACCAGTACTTCGGCAACGTCGAGCAGGCGATCCGCGTCCTCGCCGAGGGCATGGTCGACCAGGCCGCGCAGCTGGCCGAGCTCGTCGGCGGCGACTGGTCCGAGGACGCCAGTTGGGATACCGCGCGGACGGTGACCGACAGCTTCCTCTCCTACTGGGAGGACAACCGCGCCGTGTTCCGCGTCGTCGACCTGGCGACGGAGGAGGGCGACGCGGAGCTCCGTGGCATCCGAGTGCGCGCGTTGAACGCGGTGACGGTCGCGCTGGCGCAGGTGATCGTCGCGGCGACGCCGTCGGCCGAGGGAACGCCCGGCACGTCGACACGCTCGCCGGCGGGCAACGACCCCATGGCCGTGGCGGGGACCCTGGTAGCCATGTTCGCCAGCGTCTCGGCGCACCGCTACGGGTTCGAGTTCTGGGGCATCCGCACGGCGCATCTCGTGGACACCCAGGCCCGGGTGCTCCACTGGGCGGTCACGGGTCGGGAGGCGCCGGCGGCGACGTCGGTGGAATCTCGGGAGGCGACTCGCCCGCGGACGGGGCCCGTGCTGGGCGGCGCCACGGCGCGGCGGCGCAGCGGCACGACGACGTAGTTCGGTTCGGCTCGGGGTTTCGTCAGCGCAACGCCACAGGGTGGACGGGTGAACCCAGGCCGGCCGTGATGGGGAGCGGCGTCGCATCGAGCAGGAACGTGTAGCGACCGTCGGCGGCGCAGGCATCGGCCAAGGGGTCGAGGACCCAGTTCTGGCCCTGGGTGAGCCCCATCTCGACCAGGTGCAGCACGTGCACCGGGAGGTACGCGTCCTCGTACTGGCACGGGTACACCTCGAAGACGAACGTGTCCGTGGCGACCGCTGCGACGTCGCGGGCGTGGAACCACGGGGCGGTGTCGATCGTCAGGCCCGGCGACGGCCAGGTGTAGGCGATCAGGTCCCGGTGGTCCGGCTGCAGGTGTGCCATCTGACCGGTGCGGACGAGGACGATGTCGCCGGGCTCTGGCTCGAGGCCCGCCAGGGCACAGGCCGCATCGAGGTCCTCGGGCATGATCGGGTGGCCGGGCTCGAGCAGGTCGCGGCCGAGGGCACGCGCGACGTCGAGCAGGACGCCCCGGCTGACGACGGTGCCGGCGCGGTCGATGCCGCACCGGGCCGCCCCTTTGTCAGTCACGGTCGAGGCCGGGTAGCCGTTGTAGATCGTCCCGGCGTGGCTGCAGTGGGCCAGCGCGTCCCAGTGCGTGGCGGCCTGGGTCGCCATGGTGAACACGTCCTCGCTGAACGCGACGAACCCGGGGTCGGCGCCCTCGGGGGCCTCGTTGACGTGGATCACCTCTCGGGTGATGTTGACCCGGCCCTTGACGAAGCCGAGCTGGATCCCCTCGGCGTCGGACAGGGGCAGGCCCAGGGCGAGGGCCTGGCCGGAGACCACGGACGCGGCGCCCCGGAGGCGGGCCGCGTCGTCGATCAGGTTCAGGGTGCCGATCTCGTCTTCGGGCCCCCACCGTCCCCAGTTGCGCACCTGCGCCGCGACCTCGGCGAAAGCTGCGGACTCGGCCACGCGGGCACACTACCGCCGCGTCTCGGCGCCACTTCCGTGCGCCGGCGCCCAGATCCGGTTGTCCGAACCGGGGCCGGCGGCGATACTGAAGCGACCAAGCAGCCTCAGGGAGGGATTGCCATGACGACGGTACGTGCGGCGGTGTGCACGGGACTCAACGAGCCCTGGAAGACCGAAGAGATCGAGATTGACCCTCCGGGCAACCGAGAGGTGCGGGTGAAGATGGTGTGGTCCGGCATGTGCCACTCCGACGAGCACCTGCGCACCGGGGACATCAGTGCGCCGCCCGAGGTCCTCGAGATGATCGGCGTGAAGTCGATGTTCCCCGTCGTGGGCGGGCACGAGGGCTCCGGCATCGTGACCGAGGCCGGCCCCAACGTCACGCAGGTGGCGGTGGGCGACCACGTCGCCGTTTCGTTCATCCCGTCGTGCGGCACGTGCTTCTGGTGCGCCTCGGGCCGTCAGAACCTTTGCGACCTCGGCATGATGACGCTGGCCGGCGGGATGATCAGCGACGGGACCTTCCGCTACCACCTGGGCGACGAGGACCTGAACCGCATGGCGCAGCTCGGCACGTTCGCCGACGAGATGGTGGTCCACGAGAACTCGTTGGTGCGCCTGAACGGCTGGGACAACATGAAGGCGGCCGCGCTGATCAGCTGCGGCATCTCGACGGGGTTCGGCTCGGCGGTCGACCGGGCGAAGGTCAAGCCGGGCGAGACGGTCGTCGTGGCCGGGTGCGGCGGGGTGGGCTCGGGTGCTATCCAGGGCGCGCGGATCGCCGGGGCGCGTTACATCGTCGCCGTGGACCCCGTGCAGTTCAAGCTCGACAAGGCGAAGGAGATCGGCGCCACGCACACGGCGACGTCGCTGGCCGAGGTGCCGTTCCTGTTGCCGGAGCTCACGATGGGGCGCAACGCCGACGTCGTGATCCTCACGCCCGGCGTGCTCCGCGGCGAGATGATCGCGGAGGCGGCGCAGTGCGGGTCGAAGGACGCGCGCATCGTGGTGACGTCCATCTCGCCGTTCGCCGCCATGGACGTGAAGCTCAACCTGTTCAACCTGGCGATGTTCAACCAGACGGTGATGGGCACGGTGTTCGGCTCGCAGAGCCCACGGGTCCAGGTGCCGAACCTGTTGAACCTCTTCGAGAGCGGTCAACTCAAGATCGACGAGCTGATCACGCAGGAGTACACGCTCGACCAGGTGCAGCAGGGTTACGAGGACCAGGGCGCCGGGACGATCGTCCGTGGCGTGGTGAAGTTCGACAGCTGAGGCTGACCGGCTGCGCCCTCGGCGCGCCGGTCCGGAGGGATGACGAGGCGGGCCGTCAGGCCAACAGGATCGTCAGTCGCCGAGGGTGCGGGTGAAGCCCTCGGGCACCACGATGTCGTGGCGGCCGAGCTCGTGGATCGACGAATGCCCGAGGCCGAGGACGGCTGACTCGATGCCGCCGCGCAGGATGTCGAGGACGTTCTCGACGCCGGCCTGACCGTTGGCGGCGAGGCCCCACAGGGAGGCGCGCCCGATCATGACGGCGCGGGCGCCGAGGGCGACGGCCTTGACCACATCGCTGCCCCGGCGGATGCCACCGTCGAGGAGCACCTCGATGTCGGAGCCGACGGCGTCGACGACGGAGGGCAACGTGCGGATCGTGGCCGGCGTGCCGTCGAGGTTGTTGCCGCCGTGGTTGGAGACCGAGATGGCGGTGACGCCGGCGTCGACGGCGCGCTTGGCGTCATCGATGCGCGTGACGCCCTTCAGCATGAACGGCCCGCCCCACTGCTCGCGCAGCCAGGCGACGTCCTCCCAACTCGGCGGCGGGGTGCCCATCCACGTGCCGTAGGCGCCGAAGAATGTTGGGGGCTGCTGGCCCTTGGGGACCATGTTGGGCGTCGTGAGGTCGGGCGTCTTGCCCGTCTTGGCGAACGACCAGAACCAGCGCGGGTGGGTCAGGGCTTCGGGGGCGAACTTGAGCATGGTGCGCAGGTTCATCGACTCGGGGATGGAGGGGCTGCCCCAGTCGCGGCCGTGCGAGAACGACCAGTCGAGCGTGGCGATGAGGCCGACGGCGCCGGCGGCGCGGGCGCGTTCGGCGCGAGCGGCGATCTCGTCGCGGGAGCCGATCCAGTAGATCTGGAAGAAGGTCTGCGGGTTGGCGGCGACGACGTCCTCGACGGGCCTGGACCCGAACGAGCTGAGCCCCATGGCGGTGCCGCGGGCGGCGGAGGCCCGGGCCAGGGCGACCTCGCCGTCCGGGTGCACGGCCTGGACGCCGGTGGGCGAGATCAGCACGGGGAAGGAGATGTCCTGGCCCATGACCGTCGTGGCGAGGTCCTTCTTCTCCGAGAGGCCGGCGACGTGGGGGGCGAAGCCGAGCTCGCCGTAGGCGGCGACGTTGTCCTCGAGGGTGAGGCCGCGCTCGGAGCCGGCGATGAGGGCGCCGTACACGGACTTGGGCAGGCGCTTCTTGGCCCGCCGCTGCGCCTCGGCGACCGTCTCGAACCACTTGTTTGCCATTACCTGCGCCTCTCGTCGGCTGTGTCGCCCTGGTCCCGTCGCGCCGGACGCGTCTGCGACCGGGAGACTCTAATGGGTGGCCTCGACGGGGCGTTTGTGCCTGGTCGGGGTGCGTGGTGCGCGACGGCGACGGCGACGGCGGCGGCGGCGGAGGAGGCGGCGGTCAGGTGCCGTTGCTCTGCAGGCCGTCCCACGACCAGCGGGGCACGGCTCGGCGCTTGGGCACGACCGAGCCTCCGGGGGCGTACGACATGACGTCGTCAACGGCCCACGTCATATAGGCCCGCAGGGCGGCACGGAACTCGGCGTCGTCGGGGAGGCCGGCGTCGTCCTGCGCCGCGACGAAGCACTCGAGGAACCGCCGGCCCATGTCGCTCGGGGCGTTGGTCCCGGCGTGCAGCCGCAGGACGGCGGAGTGGGTGCCGCACGTCCGGGTGAACTCCGCTGGCCCGCCCAGCACCTCGCCCCAGTAGAGGGCGAGCCGGCTGACGTGGTCGGGGTGCTGGTCGGGGTGGGAGAAGGGATGGCTGAGCTCGGGGTCATCGAGGCAGCGCCGGTGGTGTGCGGCGGCGAGACGGAGTAACGCGGGCATGCCGCCGGCGTGGTCGTATAACGAGGGCCGCTCCATTCGGTGTGAGCTTTGCACGGGGTTGTCGCTACGAAGTGCGGTGCGGGCCTTGCGGGTTGTGCCGGCCCGGGTCCGTACCATTGGCGGATGACGACGACGATCTCCATCCGGCCCGCCGTCTTTGCGGACATTCCTGCCGTCCTCGGGTTGTGGAGCGAGGCGGCGGCACCGACGTCGACGGACGACGCCGATGGGGTGGGCGCCCTCTTGGAGCACGACCCGGGCGCCCTGCTCGTCGCCGAGTCGTCGGCGGGGCAGATCGTCGGGACGGTGATCGGCGCGTGGGACGGGTGGCGCGGGTCGATCTACCGGATCGTCGTCGACCCGTCGCTGCGACGCGGCGGGTTGGGCCGGCGCCTGCTGGGGGCGGCCGAGGAGCGTTTGCGCCGGGTGGGGGCGCGCCGGATGCAGGCGATCGTCGTCGGCACGGACGAGCGGGCCGCGGGGTTCTGGCGGGCGTCGGACTGGGAGCACCAGAGCGCCCAGTGGCGCTTCACGCAGGACTAGCGGGGTACGGCCGATGGGCAAACTCATCTATACGGCACTCGGGTCGCTGGACGGGTACTTCGAGGACGCCGACGGCAGGTTCGATTGGGCGGAGCCGGACGAGGAAGTGCACGCGTTCGTCAACGATCTCGAGCGGCCGATCGGGACCTATCTCTACGGGCGGCGCACGTACGAGACGATGGTGTTCTGGGAGACGGCGGACGCCGGGGGCGCTAGCGCTGGCACGGGGCAGCCGGCGGTGTTCGGCGACTACGCAGGGATCTGGCGGGCCGCCGAGAAGATCGTGTACTCACGGACGCTGCAGACGCCGTCGAGCGCGAGGACTCGTATCGAGCGCGAGTTCGACCCGGAGGCGGTCCGACAGCTGAAGGAGTCGTCGACGTCCGACGTCGCCGTCGGGGGTGGCGATCTGGCCGGCCAGGCGATGGGCGCCGGGCTGGTCGACGAGATCCATCTCTTCTTGAGCCCGGTCGTGATCGGTGGCGGAAAGCGCATCCTGCCGGACGGGATCCGGGTGGAGCTCGAACTGCTCGAGGTGCGCCGCTTCACGTGCGGCGTCGTGCACCTCCGCTACCGCGTCAGCGCCTGATCGGCGCCAGCTGCTCGCGCAGGGCGCGCTCCGACCACACCCGGGAGCGGAACGACACACGTGGCAGGAGAGGGGCCGCGGTCTGCTGGCGGGCGCATCCCCACCACACGCCAGCACCGTAGGCGGCGTCGTCGGCGACGTGGAGGGCGGTGTAGGTGATGGGATCGAGGTTGAGGCGGCTCCGGTCCTCCCACCAGTCGGCGAGTGCCGGCAACAAAAGGGCCAGCAAGGCGGCCTTGCGGGTGCGCCGGGAGGCCAAGGCCAGCAGGAAGGCCGGGCTCCATGCCCGCGTCAGGCCCGCCAGCGCGGGCGCGGCGGAGCGGGTAGTGCCCTCCCCGGCGATCCGCGTGGCGACGGCGACGGGGTCGCGGGTCAGTCCGCTGAGGCGGTGCGCCAGGATCCCGACGGACGTGGCCAGCGTGGCCAGCGCAAGGAGCGGGCGGCGCGCCACGACCAATAGCCACACCGCCAGGGACCATGCGGAGACGTTGAGCGGGGCAAGGGCGCCGGGGTGAAGCTGGGCCAGCGGCGCCGCCGAGGCGCCGTAAAAGGCACGGCGAGCCAGCAATTGTTCCAGCGTGGCCGGGCCGTCGTGCTCGACGGTGCTCGACGGGACGTAGCGCACGTCCCACCCGGCGTCGGCGAGGCGCCAGGCGAGGTCGACGTCCTCGCCAACACGGAGTCCGGGCTCGAACAGCTCGGGCCCCGGCGCCACCGCCGTGCGCACGACCAACGCGGCGCTCGGGACGTAGGGGATGGTGGAGCCCCGTCGCACGGGACCCTCGGCGGCGCCCCGGTCCAGTGACGAGCGGACCGCCTCGTAGCGCTGCACGGCGCCCTCCGCGGGGCGGGCCAGAGGGACCACCCGGGGGGCCACGGCGGCGACGACCGGGTCGTCGAAGTGGCCGAGCAGCGGGTCGAGCCAGTCCGGGGCGGGGACGCAGTCGGAGTCGACGAACGCGACCAGGGGGGTGTGCGCGAGGGCGAGGCCGGCGTTGCGGGCGCCGGCCGGGCCGGAGTTCGTCGTCAGCGGCACGAAGCGCGCCCGGTGGCGCGCGGCGATCTCCTTCGTGGCGCCGGCGTCGGACGACGCGTCGTCGACGACGACGACAGCCAGGTGGTCGGAGAGGGCGTGGAGCAGGCGGTCGAGCTCGGCGGGCCGGTCGCGCACGGGGACGACGACGGTGACGTCGCGTTCGTTATACGAGGTCGTCGTCGGTCGGGGCGTGTAGGCGCCGGAGGAGACGAGGCGGCGGGCGAGAAGGCGGGCGCCCGGTTGGTCGCCGACGGGGTGACCGATGCGCCAGCGCTCGAGCAGGCGTTGCGCCCGCGCCGAGATCCGGAAGAGCCGCAGCGGGCTTCCGCCCAGGACGACGGAGCCGTCGTCGAGATGCACGGTCGAGGCCGCCGGGTGCAGCGTGAACGAGCCGGGTAGCGGCGTGGTCCGGCGGTCCGGCGCCGGCCGCAGCGCCGGTCGGTCCGGGGGCACAGAGGCGGTCACCTCCCAATGTTCCCAATTTTGGCAGCGTCTGACGGCCGATAGGCTGGGTCTTTGCCCAGAGGAGGTCGGGATGCTGGCTGAGGTGGCTGAGGACCAGGGCGTCCGGGACGCCCAGGACGTCGATGACGTCGAGGACGTGTCCGCAGAGGACATCGACGAGCTCCTGGTCGAAGAGATCTCCATCGACGGGATGTGCGGCGTCTATTGAGCGTGACCGAGGCGCGGTCGCCGGCGCGGGCGTTCGCAGTGGATCGAGCATGGCGGCTCAACCCCCAGGTGGCGCTGCGTGACGAGTCGTTCGGCGCGCTGGCCTACCACTACGGCAACCGGCGGCTGGTCTTCCTCAAGTCGCGCACGCTGGTGACCCTCGTGTCGTCGTTGGGTGAGTATCCGAGCGCAGCTGCGGCCATCGGGGCGTGCGTGCCCGAGGGCAGCCGTGCCGCGTACGAGCGGGCGCTGGCGCGCCTGGCGGCGTCCGAGGTGATCGATGCCTGTTGAGACTGTGGTGGCGGTGGGGTCGGATGGGGCGGAGTTGGCCGAAGTGGCGCCGCTCCCGCTCAAGGACCAGTTCACCCGGGGCCTCGATGCGCCCGATCTGCCTGACCTGGGAGCTGACGTATGCCTGCAATCTGGCGTGCGTGCACTGCCTGAGCTCGTCGGGTCGCCGGGACCCGGCCGAGCTGACGCCGGCCGAGGCGCGCCACATCGTCGACGAGCTGGTCGACCTGAAGGTGTTCTACGTGAACATCGGCGGGGGCGAGCCGATGCTGCGGCCGGACTTCTTCGACCTCGTCGGATACGCCACGGAGCGTCGGGTGGGGGTCAAGTTCTCGACCAACGGGACGCGGCTGTCGGCGGAGCGGGCGAGGCAGTTGGCGGAGCTGGACTATCTGGACGTGCAGATCAGTATCGACGGCGCGACGGCGGCCACGAACGACGAGGTGCGCGGCGAGGGCTCGTTCGCGGCGGCCCGCCAGGCGATGGACAATCTGGCGGCGGCGGACTTCGGTCAGTTCAAGGTCAGCGTCGTCGTGACGCGCCAGAACGTGGAGGAGCTCGATGCGCTGGCGGCGATCGCCGAGGGGTACGGGGCGCAGCTCCGACTGACCCGCCTGCGGCCATCTGGGCGGGGGGTCGACTCGTGGGACGCGCTGCACCCGACCGCTTTGCAGCAGCGCTCGGCTTGTATCACTGGTTGGTCGACCACCCGGGCGTGCTCACCGGCGACTCGTTCTTCCACCTCTCCGCCCTGGGTGAGCCGCTCGACGGGCTCAACCTGTGCGGGGCGGGACGGGTGGTCTGCCTCATCGACCCGATGGGCGACGTCTACGCCTGCCCCTTCGTCATCGACCGCGAGTTCCTGGCGGGAACGTGCGGGATCAGGGCGGGTTCCCGGCGGTATGGCGGGAGTCGTCATTGTTCCGATCCCTGCGCGAGCCGCAGAGCGCGGGCGCCTGCGCCTCGTGCGGGTCGTTCGACGCGTGCCGGGGCGGGTGCATGGCGGCGAAGTTCTTCACCGGGCTGCCGTTGGACGGCCCCGATCCCGAGTGCGTGCTCGGGCACGGGGAGACGGCGCTGGCGGCGTTGGCGACCAGCGGCAATGGGCGGCCCCAGGCGGTGATCGGCCACTCCAAGGTGACGCGGGACGGCACGCCCGTGCCGGTGCCAGTGCCCGCGCCGGTGCGGTTCCGACGGCCGCTTCCCGCCGGTCCTGACCCGCTCCGCCTGAGCCCGCCCGCTGATCGTGGACCTCGGACGCGCCACCTGGATGCAGGTGGAGGCGACGGCGGGCGCCGACCTCCTGGCCGTCCCGCTGGGATCGCTCGAACAGCACGGCCCCCACCTGCCTCTCGATACGGACACCCGCATCGCGGGGCGCTCGCGGCCGGGCTGGCCGAGCAACGGCCGGGCGTGGCCGTCGCGCCGGCCGTCGCCTATGGCGCCAGCGGCGAGCACGCCGGGTTCGCCGGCACGCTCGTGGTCGGGCACGACGTGTTGGCGGCGCTCCTCGTCGAGCTCGTCCGCAGCGCCCGCCCGTCGTTCGCCGGCGTCGTGTTGGTGAACGCACACGGCGGCAACGAGCAGACGCTGGCCGCCGTCGAGGCGCAGTGCGGGCCGAGGGTGACGAGGTGCTGCGCGTGGCGGGCGGGCGTGCGCGGCGGCGACGCCCACGCCGGGCGCACGGAGACGTCGCTGATGCTGGCGATCGATCCCGCTGCGGTCCGCTTGGATCTCGCCGAGCCCGGCTGCACCGAACCGATCGAGCGGCTGCTGCCCCGCCTGCGCGCCGAGGGGGTGCGGCCGGTATCGTCCAACGGCGTGTTGGGCGACCCGAGCGGAGCGAGCGCCGAGGAGGGCCGCGCCCTGCTCGAGTCGCTGGTGGGCGACCTCGCCGTCGCGGTCGCCCGGCGCTGGCCGGCTTCGTGAGCGCCGCCGGCACAGCCGCATGAGCCCCGCCGCCGTCGTCACGGGGGCCGCGCGCGGCATCGGCGCCGCGACGGTGGACGCGCTGGTCGCGCAGGGCTGGAACGTCGTGGCGGTCGACCGCGGGGCGGACGACCCCGCGCTCGACTACGCGCTGGCCACGAAGGCGGACCTCGAGGAGGTCGGCGGCCCGGCACGGCGATGCCGTGCGCCCGATGGTGGGTGACGTCCGCTTCCCGCCCGACATGCAGGCCGCGGTCGACGAGGCGGTCGAGCACTTCGGCGGGCTGCACGCCGTGGTGGCGGCCGCCGGGGTGATCAGCGGGGGACCCCCGCTGTGGGAGACGTCCGACGCCCAATGGAACGTGCTCTTCGACGTCAACGTGAACGGCGTGCGCAACCTGGCCCGGCGCGGCGGTGCCGGCCCTGTTGGAGCAGCCGGCGCCGCGTCACGGGCGGGTCGTCGCCGTGGCGTCCGCGGCGGGGCTGCTCGGCCTCCGTCGGCTGGGCGCCTACAGCGCGTCGAAGGCCGCCGTGATCGCCCTCATGCGCTCGCTTGCCGCCGACCTGGCGGGCACCGGGATCACGTCCAACGCGGTGTGCCCGGGCTCGACGCGCGGGGCGATGCTCGATGCGTCCGCCGCCGTCTACGGCCTCGCCTCCGCCGAAGAGTTCGCCGGCCAGCAGCTGGTCGAGCGCCTGCTTGGACCCGGCCGAGATCGCCGACCTCATCGCTTGGCTCTGCAGCCCCGGCTCGGCCGGCGTGACCGGCGCCGCGCTCCCGGTAGACGGGGGGATGACGACGTCCTGACGTGCGGCCGGTACGGCCGGGCTACAGCGCGAGGGAGGTTCCATGGCCGAGGACGAGTGCACGCATCTCGATCAGATCCAGGACGTCACACCGCTGACGCCCCAGGGCTGCGGCGAGTGCATGAAGACGGGTGACCGCTGGGTGCACCTACGGATCTGCCTCAGCTGCGGCGACGTCAACTGCTGCGACTCGTCGCCCAACAAGCACGCCACGGCGCACTTCCACCGCTCCGGCCACCCGCTGATCCAGTCGTTCCAGCCCGGCGAGGACTGGATCTGGTGCTACGTCGACCAGTTCGCCATGGACCCGGCCTAAGCCCCTCCGGCGGGAGCCGCAGGGCTCACGAGCCCGTCCCGTACGTCGTGTCCCGCTCCTCGGTGCGGGCCGAGCCGACGGCGGCGACCGCCCGGTCCAGATCCGCCACGAGCTCGGGCACGGTGGCCGCGCTCCCGGCGTGCACCGTGGCGTGCAGCGAGTCGGGGCGGTTCTGGCGGTCCAGGTACCAGCCCTCGGCGGCTAGGCGCTCGCTCACGGCGAAGATGTCCAGCGTGTCGGGGTCCTGGGCGCCGAAGGCCATCACCGTCGCCGGCGGGTCCCCCCGCACCTCGAGGGCCGGGTTGGCCTCGATACCGGCGCGGAGCACCAGCGCCGCATCGTGCGCCACCCTCGTCAATTCCACGTACCCGAGATGCCCGATGTGCATCATCGCCGCCCACGCCGCCGCGATGGGCCCGGCCGGCCGCGTCCCCGCCATCGCGGTCGACGCGTAGAAGCCGCCGAGCCAGTCGCTCGTCACGAAGAGCTGCTTGCGCGCCAGCTCGTGGTCCCGGTAAAGAATCACCGACACGCCCTTCGACGCATACCCGTACTTGTGTACGTCGGCCGACATCGACGTGACGCCGGGCACGCGGAAGTCGAACGGCACGTCGAGCCGGCCCAGGTCCCGCAGGAACGGCAGGAGGAACCCGCCCATGCACGCGTCGACGTGGCAGAGGATGCCGCGCCGCAACGCCAGCGCAGCGATGTCGGCGATCGGGTCGATCACCCCCTGGGGATACGTCGGTGCGGAACCCACCGCCATGATCGTGGCGTCGGTGCACGCCGCCTCGAGCGACGCCGCGCTGGTCCGGAAGTCGGCGCCGACCGGGACCCGGATCAGGTCGACGTCGAAATAGTCGGCCGCCTTGGTGAACGCCGCATGGGCGCTCTCGCCGGCGACGACGCTCGGCCGCTGGATGCCCCGGTCCCGCGCCACGTCGCGGGCCGTCTTCACCGCCTGGAGCAGGCTCTCGGTACCCCCCGACGTCAGGTAGCCCTCGACCCCGCCGCCGGCCTCGGGCTCGTCCGCCCCGAGCAGCGTGGCGGTGTTCATCACGATGTCGTGCTGCATCACCCCGATGCTCGGGAACGCCAGCACGTTGAGCCCGTTCTCCGCGCTGTACAACGACAGTGCGTCCGACAGCAGCTCGTGGACGTCGTCACCGGCCGAGTACACGAGCGAGAAGACCCGACCGCCCCGCCAGTCCTGGTCGTCCTGCTTCAACGTGATGAGCTGCTGCATCACCTCGCCCCGCGGCAGCCCGTATTCGGGCATCGGGGTGTGCGGGAACGCGCTCGGGGCCACGGGCGTGTTCTTAGCCCAACCTGCTCGGTCCGTGCCGACGCCGGGCGCCGAGCCCACGCCGGGCGCCGAACCGGCGTGCGCTGCTACCAGATGATCGCTTGCGGCTCCGTGTACGCCAGCAGCCCGTAGTCGCCGCCGTCCCGGCCCCAGCCCGACATCTTGAAGCCACCGAACGGCGCGTCGTGGTTGCGCTGCGCCGTGTTGATGCCGACGTGGCCGGCCTGCAGGCGCTTGGCCACCCGCAGCGCCCGGGCGCCGTCGCCGGAGAACACGTAGTCGTAGAGCCCGAACTCTGAGTCGTTGGCGATGGCGATGCCCTCTTCCTCGTCGTCGAAGGGGATCATCGTGATCACCGGCCCGAAGATCTCCTCCCGCGCGCACCGCATGTCGTTCGTCCCGGTGATGAGCGTCGGCGCGACGTAGAAGCCCGTGGGCAGGTCGGCCGGGCGCTCGCCGCCGATCACGACCTCGCCCCCGTCCTCCTTCGCCGTGGCGACGTGCGCCTCGATCCGTCCCCGCTGCGCCCCCGAGATCACCGGGCCGATGATCGTCTTGGTGTCGGTCGGGTCGCCCACCTTGAGGAACCCGGCCATCTGCACGAGCCCGTCACGCACCTGGTCGAACACGCTGCGGTGCACGATGGCCCGCGTCGGCGCCGTGCAGATCTGCCCCGAGTGGAACGACCACGTCGACCCGATGCAGCCGACCGCGCCCTTGATGTCGGCGTCCTCGAACACCACGCAGGCGCCCTTGCCCCCGAGCTCGAGCAACGTGCGCTTCAGCCGCCGCGCCGCCGTCTCGGCGATGGTCACGCCCACTTGCGTCGAGCCCGTGAAGCTGATGCAGTCGACCTCGTCGGATTCCACCAACGCCGCCGAGGAGGCCGGACCGTTTCCGTTGACGAGGTTCACGACCCCCGGTGGGAAGCCCACGTCGTTCAAGATCCGCACCAGCTCCACAATGGCGAGCGGGTCCTGCGGCGCCGGCTTGACCACGACGGTGTTGCCGGCCGCCAGCGCGGGCGCCACCTTGCCCGCCATGTTCACCATCGGGAAGTTGTACGACGTGATGCAGGCGACCACCCCGTGCGGCTGGCGGTTGACCATGCCGCCGATGATCCCGCCCGGCGCGAGCGGCGTCGCCCCGGCGGGCTGGGGCAGGAGCGCCGTCTGCAGGACCTGGCGCGGGTCGCGGGCGTAACGCTCGAAGCGGTCGGCGGCCACGGGCACCTGCATGCGCGAGCCCACCGTTGCCGTCGCACCGGTCTCGGCGATCACGAGCGGGAGCAGGTCGGACGACTTCGCCCGGATCGCCTGTGCCGCCTCGCGCATGATGGCGCTGCGCTCCTCGACCGACCAGGCCGCCCAGCCGGGCTGGGCCTCCTTGGCCGCCGCAGCCGCGGCGAGGGCGTCGTCGGCGCTTGCGTTGGGCGCCCGACCCACCAGCTCCTCGGTGGCGGGGTTCACGATCTCGTACGTCCCGTCGGATGCGTCGACCCACTTGCCTCCGATGAGAAGCTGCTGCTCGTCGCGCGTCGTCGTCTCGGCCATGTGGACTCCCTGGTCGGGCGTGCGCCAGCACATCTGACGCCCCGTCACATTCAACCCTGCGCCGGCCCGGACCGCCAAAGCGCCTGCTGGACCGCCGCCACCGCCGCCGGGGGCGCATCGTCCCCGGCACCGGCACGAGTTGTTCGTCCGTTGTGGGATCGCTCCGGCTCTCGACGTGCAGCGGTGCAACGAGCGCACCGGGCGCACGCGTTGCGCGGGATTTGCGCGTTTGGTGACCTTCGTCACTTCGCAAGGTCACACAGCGTGCGCGATTCTCTAGATTAGAAGCGTCCACGGGGGATGAACGGAGTTAGGTCATGAGTCGGCCAGCCGATTTGGTCCCTGCCTCGTCGCGCCCCAACACTGACGGTGCGCACGACATGTCCGGCATCGTGGGCGACGCGATCTTGGGGAGTGCCGACGTCGCACGGGCCCGGGAACGCCACCGCATCTCGCGTCTGCGCCGCCTCGTCGCGCTCGGCGCGCTCGTCCTCGGTTGGATCGTCATCCGTGCGATGAGCGGCAAGAGCGTCTTCCCGCACCTGCCCATTCCGCACGGCCTCGGGACTGCGCTCCCGATCATTCTCATCGTGTGCATGCTCGGCGCGGTCATGGCCGCGCCGTTCCTCGGCGCGGGTCGCTCGCCCCACACGCTCATCCGCCCCGGGGAGACGACGGTGGGCCTGCACGACCTCGTCGGGATCGACGGGGTCAAGGCCGAGGTCGTGCGTTCGATCAATCTCTTCCTGGCTCACCAGACGTTCCGCGACCGCATGGGCGGCACGTCCCGACGCGGCGTCCTGTTCGAAGGTCCGCCGGGTACGGGCAAGACGTTCGTGGCCAAGGCGATGGCGAAGGAGGCGAACGTCCCGTTCCTTTTCGTGTCGGCGTCGGCGTTCCAGTCGATGTACTACGGGCAGACCAACCGCAAGATCCGCTCTTTCTTCAAGCAGCTCCGCAAGCACGCCCGCAAGGAGGGCGGCGCCATCGGCTTCATCGAGGAGATCGACGCCATCGGCGCCTCCCGACGCGGCATGGGCGGGAGTGGCGGGACCGAGGGCGTCTCCGGCGTCGTCAACGAGCTGCTGGTGCAGCTCCAGTCGTTCGACAGCCCGAGCCGCGGGCAGCGCTTCGCCTGGGCGTGGATCGACCTGCTCAACCGGTACCTCCCCGAACGCTCCAAGCTCAAGAAGCCGGCGGTCATCCCGGCGAACGTGCTCGTGGTAGGCGCCACCAACCGCAAGGACGACCTCGACGCGGCCCTGATCCGGCCCGGTCGCTTCGACCGCACGATCTACTTCGGCCTCCCGGGGCGCCGGGCGCGGGGTGACATCATCGCCTACTACCTCGGGAAGAAGGCGCACGGCCCCGATCTGGACGAGCACGGCGCGGTCGACACCGTGGCCGGCATGACGTTCGGCTACTCGCCCGCCGCGCTCGAGCGGCTCATGGACGAGGCCTTGGTCATCGCGCTCACGCACCGCCGCGGCGCCATGACGATGGCCGACGTCGCCGAGGCGAAGATGCTGGTCGAGCTCGGCGTCACCGACGAGACGATCTACACGCCCGACGAGCGGGACCGGGTCGCCACGCACGAGGCCGGCCACGCCACCGTGGCGTACTTCGTGGGCCAGACCCGCCAGCTCGACGTGCTCTCCATCGTCAAGCGCCGGGACTCGCTGGGCCTGCTGCAGCACTCCGACACCGAGGAGCGCTTCACCCAGAGCAGCGAGGAGTTGCACGCCCTCTTGGAGATCGCGATGGGCGGCATGGTGGCCGAAGAGCACTGGTTCGACGAGGTCTCGACGGGGCCGGCGTCCGACCTCGCCGCGGCGACCTCGATCGGCGCCCAGATGATCGGCGCCTGCGGCATGGGCAACTCGCTCATCTCCGTGGCGGCCGCGGGCAACGGCTATCTCGCCGGCGGCCTCGTCGACAAGGTGCTCGGCGACAAGGACGCCCGCGCCGAGCTCGACGCGTTGCTCATGGGCGCGTGCGACGCCGCCAAGGCCATCGTCGCCGCTCACCCCGAGGTGGTCGAGGCGCTCCGCGACCAACTGCTCGAGAGCGACGAGCTCGTCGGCTCCGAGATCACCGACGTGATCGAGGCGGCGCTCGCCGAATCGCCCGAGCCGGCCGTCATCACCGAGTTGCCGACGCAGCGGGCCAGCGCGTCCCGAGGCTGAGCCGGGCGGCCCTCCGAACATGAAGCGTCGCTAAGAATTCCCACAACACCTGGATTTTCGCGTCCTTCCCGCGGCCAACCGCCGAGCCCGGGCCGGTACCATCGTCGGGATCATTCTGTGACCGCCGACGCGGGAAGGGAGCAATGTCAGCAGACCGGGTCAGACGAGCGCGTCCCTGGCACCGCCCCGCGCTCGTCGGGCTCGTGGCCGCGGCCGGCCTCGTCGCCTCGCTGATCGACCCGATCACCGCCGCGCCCGTCGCGTCCGCCGCAACGTCGTCAGCGTCGTCCACGACGACGCCACCGACGACCACGACGTCGGAGCCGGTGCCTGTCAGCGCTTCGTCAGGCTGCCGCAGTGCGGTCCCCGCCCGGCGCGGCGCCACGTTCCAGGCCATCCGCGCCGGCGGTGATGTCGGGGTCTACATCCGCCAGGTGCCGACCTCGTACACGGCTCGTACGCCCATGCCCGTCGTCGTGCAGCTGCACGGCTACGACGTGACCGCCGTCGACATGACCCTGCTGACCCAACTGGGCACCTACGGCAACCGCAACGGCTTCATCACGGTCACGCCGCAGGTCACGCGGAGCATGCCGTATTGGCAGACCGCCAGCAACGGCAAGGACGTCGCCTTCCTCGAGGCCGTCATCGCCAAGGTGACCTCGACGCTGTGCGTCGACCAGAACCGCATCTACGTGACGGGGTACTCGAATGGGGCCATCATGGCGTCGGTCCTGGCCTGCGTCGACGCCGGGCAGGTGGCCGCCATCGCACCGGTGTCGGGAGTCGCCAACCCGGCTCACTGCAGCCCGTCGCGCCCGGTCCCCGTCGTCGCCTTCCACGGGACGGCGGACCCGTTGGTCCGCTACACCGGCGGGCTCGGCTCGTTGGCGTACCAGCTGCCGCTTCCTCCAGGGACGAAAGGGACGATCAGCCAGCTGCTCGGTCCCAACGTCCCGCAGTCCACGTCGCGGGCCGTCGATTCCGAAGATCACGTCCGCGTGGGCCAAACGCGACGGCTGCGCGTCGAAGCCGACGACCCGAGTGGTCGCCAAGAACGTCTCGCTGATCTCCTACACCTGCCCTCTCAGCAACGCCGTGCAGCTCTATCGCATCAGGGGAGGCGGGCACACCTGGCCCGGCAGCGCGCTCTCCGCCAAGGCCACGAACCTCGGGTACACGACGATGGCCATCAACGCCGACAGGATCATCTGGAACTTCTTCATGGCGCATCCGCTGAGGAGCTGAGCCGGGGCACGTTCCCGAATCGGCCGAGCCGCCGACTCCTGATCGTCACAGATCGTCACACAACGACAACACGATTCTGATGGGGTCTTTATCTAGCGGGTGCAGAATTTCGTCGTGGCCCCGACGGTCTTCGAGTCCTGCAACAGCACCTGGGTGTTCGACTCCGAGCACATGCGGTTCCGGCGCATCCTCAAGGGGATCGAAGTGGACAACCGTGCGGTGTTCACCGAATGGCGCCCTTATTTCGGCCTCGAGGTGGCGGACGACTCCGAGGCTTTCACCGTGTTGTTGAACCCCGAGGGCACGCGGCATGATCCGATCGTGGCGCCACACGGGTGACTGCGTGCAGTGCGGTGGGCAGGTCACGGCCGAGCTGTCGCTCCAGGACATCGAGGCGGCGCTGGCCTAACCCGGTCGTGACTCCGGCTTCTGGCCGAGCACGCGCAGGACGAAGCGGCCGAGGCGCCCGGGTGGTCGGCTGCGCCGGGCGGCCAGGGCCTCCTTCTCATTGGTACGGGTCAGCGGCCCGCCCAGCCGCCAGTAACGCCGCCCTCCCCCCGTGTAGCGCACGTAGTCCGGTACCGGCGCCAACTTGCGCGCCGGCTTGCGCCGCCGCTTGCCCTTGGTGCTCACGGAGCCGCCGGGATCAACCGGTCACGTGCGACGTGTCGTTGTAGCCGCGCAGCACCCAGCGGGCGCCGGTCACCACGAGTCGGGAGATGGACGCGTTGTCGGCCCCTAAGAACGCGAACGGCTCGGACCCGGTGGCCTGGGCGAGCAGCTCGCCGATGGCCGCCCCGTGGCTGAACACCGCCACCCGCCCGCCCGGGTGCGCCACCACGATCCGTTCGACGGCCCGACGCAGGCGTCCACCGAACTCCAACCGCGACTCGGCCCCTGGGATCAGGTCCCAGCGTTGCTCGGCGAAGATCTGCTCGAAGAGGGGGTCGTGGTCGGCCGCCTTCTGACGCAGCAGCCCGCCCTCCCACTCGCCCAGGAAGACCTCGCGCAGGTCGGGGTCGACGACCGGCGTCATCCCCGTCCGCTCGACCAGCGGCGCGGCGGTCTGCGCGGTCCGCCGCAGGTTGGAGACGTACATCGCGTCGAAGAGCTCGTGGCCGAGGCGTGCCGCCACGAGCTCGGCCTGGTGCCGCCCCACCTCGGACAGCGGCGGGTCCCCCTGGCCCTCGACCAGCTCGAAGGTCTCACCCTCGACGGAGTCGGCCGACGCACCGTGACGGATCAACAGCAACTCGGTGGACCCCGGCGGGCCGACGTAGGGGCGCTGGCTGAAGGTGCGGGGCGACGTCACGGCCGCCGAGTGTACGAACGATCAGCGTGGCGCGTGCAGCTCGGGTGGCCCGTGGTCCTCGTCGTCCTCGACCACCTCGACGTCGATCACGTTGGGGTCGTACGGAGCCGGGTCCGCCCCCCAGTTCGGGGCGGCGGGGCCGCCCGGGGTGCGGAACGTCGCGAAGAAGGCACCGGGTCCCTGCGTGAAGTTCATGATGAGCGGCCGGCCCGCGTCGGGACCGAGCTCGGCCCACAGCGGCCGGGCCCGGCGGACCAGCACGTACTGCTGCACGCCGAGCGTCAGGCCGAGATACAGCAGGAAGCTCGCCTCGACGAGCCCGCTCACGCCGGCGCCGACGAAGTGCACGACCAGCGACACCAGCCAGAGCGCCATCGTCACGGCGCCGCCCTGGCGCACGACCCACCCGTTGCTGTCCCACAGGCGCATCGAGATCGCCCGCAACGCGCCCAGGCCGATCGCGCCCACCACCAGCGTGCCGACGACCCACGCCCACGCGCTCGCGGCGATGTGGTGGTGGTCGCCGGCGTACGACGCGATGGCGAAGAGGCCGATCACCCCGAGGACGATGGGCAGGCGTGGCGTATACCGCGCGGCACCGGGACGACCCTGATCTGGCGCAGCAGCACGAAGATCAGGACCAGCACGCCCAGGACGTACGAGAACACAACCATCACCATCCAGCGTAGGGGCGGGGGTGGTTCAGTGGTTCAGCAGGGGGCCCACCTCGGCCCCGAAACGCAACGTCTGCTCGCAGAACTCGTCGGCGCTCCGGGCCATGAAGCGCACCTGGAGGTGGTTCACCCCCATCTCCACCAGCTCGTGGAGCGAGGCGGCGATCTGCTCCGCCGGCCCGCTGAGCACCCAGCTGGGGACGTCCCAGTCCGAGTCGCGCGAGCTCAGGTAGATCGGCTCGACGATGGTGCCGATGTCGATCGGCGCGCCGGCGCGGTACTCCGTCCGCAACTCGCGCAACCGGGCGATCTGCCCCGGCAGGTCCCGCCGCCGTGTGCCCTGAGGCAGCCAGCCGTCGCCGTAGGCGGCGGTGCGGCGGATGGCCGCGGGCGACGAGCCACCTATCCAGATCGGCGGGCGCGGCTGGCGGACGGGACGGGGCGCCAGCCCCATGTCGTGCGCCGGGAAGCGCGGCCCCGGCAGCTCGGGGAACTCGTCGGTGAAGCAGCGCGCCAAAGCGGCGACGGCCTCGTCGGTGTGCCGGCCCCGCTCGTCGAAGTCGCCCGTGAAGAGCTCGTACTCCTCGGGCACGTGGCCGGCGCCGACGCCGACGATGAGGCGCCCGCCCGACAGCACATCGAGCGTCGAGAGCTCCTTGGCGGCGCGCAGCGGATGGCGCTGGGCGAGGATCAGTACGTGCGAGAGCAGGTGGGTGCGCGTGGTGAGCCCCGCCAGCCAGCCCAACGTCGCCGTGGTGTCGTACCAGACCGTCCCCATCGCGTCGGCGAGGCGGCGGGGGATGGCGGTGTGGTCGCAGACGCCGATGTAGAAGAAGCCCGCCTCGTCGGCCGCCCGGGCGACCCGGGCGAGCTCGTCGGGCCCGGAAACCGTCTCCCACTCGGCCACGTACAGCGTCGACTGCGACTGGATAGGCAACTGCATGCCGTAGACGACCCGTCCCTCGGGGACGGCGCGCACCACGTCGGCCGGCAGTGCGGCGGGATCGGTCATGACAGTGCCTCCGTTCGGACGGGTGGGGCGTTTCCCCGCTCAGGCATACGCGGCCAGCGCGGCCGACGCCTCGGCCGGCGTGTGGAAGGTCGTCGACAGCACGCGGGCCCGCTTGAGGTGGAGATGGAGCGGCACCTCCCAGGTGAACCCCATCCCCCCATGGACCTGGATCGCGGCGCGGGCGTTGAGCAACGCCGCCTCGTCGGCCAACAGCTTGGCGCCGGCCAGGCTGCGGAAGCGGATCTGTCCCGGGGTGCACCCCGACGACGCCGCCTCCGTCGCCGCGACATCGGGCGCGTCGGACAGGCACGCCGCCGCGTGCACCGCGGCACGCGCCACCTCGACCCGGACCAGCATGTCGGCGCACATGTGCTTGATCGCCTGGAACGAGCCGATGGGCTTGCCGAACTGTTGGCGCTCCTTGGCGTACGCCACGGCCAGGTCGAGGACCGCAGCAGCGTGCCCGATCTGCAACGCGGCGGTGAGCAGCGCCCCGTCGTGCCATAACGCGCCGTCGTCGTCCGCCACGGCACCCCCGAAGGGCAGCGCGTCGAGGCGCCACAACGGCGTCAGCGGGTCGAGCGGCTGTGCCATGGGGCGGGCGCCACCCCGGGGGGCGGGCGAGAGCAGCTGACCCGGGCCGTCGTCGTCCAACACGAGTAACGCGTCGATCGACCCCAGATGCTCGACCAGCACGGGTCCGGGGCGACCGGCCGTGTGCACGCCCACCTGCACGCGACCCTCGGCGGCGCCGTCGACGACGCCGGCGCTGGCGGCGAGGAACGTGCCGACGAGCGGGCCGGGGACGAGCGCCCGGCCGAGCTCTTCGAAGACGACGACCGCGTCGGCCATCCCGAGCGCCGTCCCGGCGGGCTCGGGCAGGGTGAGGGCGAAGACCCCGGTCTCGCCGAGTGCCTGCCAGTCCGCCTCGCTGATGGCGTGCTCTTGTCCCTCCCGTGCTCGGAGGTGCTCGAGGGGCAGGCGGCCGGCCAGCATCGAGCGGATGCCCTCGGCGAGCTCGCGTTGGCCGTCGTCGACGCGGAAGTCCATCAGCGGGCCCTGGGCAAGCCGAGGATCCGCTCGGCCACGATGTTCCGCTGCACCTGCGACGTCCCGGCCGCGATGGTCAGCGAGATCGACTTGAACCAGGCGTGCAACTGCTCGGCATTGCCGAGCGGCGCGCCGTCGGGGCCGTCCAGGGGGTCGGCACACAGCGCCGCCCGGTCGAGGACCTCGACGGCCAGGTCGCCCAGTGCCTGGGCGTGTTCGGAGAAGGACAGCTTGAATACCGAGCCCCCGATGCCGGGGATCCCGGTCTGGGCCGCCTCGGACACGTTGCGCTTGGTCAGGGCCCACAGGGCGTCGAAGGCGGCAACCAGGTGCCCGATGCGCCGCACCAGCCCGTCGTCGCCCAACAGCCCGAGCCGGTTCGCCACCGCACGCACCTCGCCGAGCAGCCGCATCGACTCGAGCAGCTCGCCGACGAAGGCGGTGCCCCGCTCGAACGAGAGCGTGACCATCGTCACCCGCCAGCCGTCGTTCTCCTCGCCCACCCGGTTCCCCACCGGGATGTGGACGTCGTTGAGGAACAGCTCGGCGAACTCGGTGGTGCCTTCGATCGTGCGTAGCGGCCGGATCTCGATCCCCGCCGTGTCCATGGGCATGATCAGCCACGTGATGCCGCGGTTGCCCGGCTCGCCGGTGCGCACCAGCAGCTCGCAGTAGTCGGCCACCTCCGCGTGCGACGTCCAGATCTTCGACCCGTTGACGACGTAGTCCTCCCCGTCGCGCTCGGCGCGGGTGCGCAGTGACGCCAGGTCGCTCCCGGCGTCGGGCTCGCTGAAGCCCTGGCACCAGACCTCCTCGCCGCGCAGGATCGCGGGGAGGTAGCGCTCCTTCTGCGCCGGCGTGCCCTCGGCGATGATCGTCGGCCCCGCATGCAGCAGGCCGACGAAGTTGACGCCGACGTAGGGAGCACCCGCCCGCTCGCACTCCTCCTTGAAGATCAGCTGCTCGACCGGCGACGCCCCCCGCCCCCCGCCCTCGGCCGGCCAGTCGACGCCGGCGTAGCCCGCGTCGAACTGCAGGCGCTGCCAGTGCAGGTCGTAGGCCCGCCGCGCCGCCCAGTCGTCGTGCGGCGGCGGTGCGCCGACCGACGGCAGCGTGGCCGTCAGCCAGGAACGCAGCTCGTCGCGGAAGCTCTGTTCGGCCGCGGTGTAGCGGAGGTCCATCGGCGGCTCAGCCGGGCGACGCGGTCGGCGTCAGGCGACGAGGTCGAGGCCGAACAGCTTGATCGCGTTGCCGCGGACGATCTTGCGCCGCTGCTCGTCGGTCAGGTCGGCCATCTGCTCCTCGGCGATCTCGCGGGTGCGCGGCCAGGTGGAGTCCGAGTGCGGGTAGTCCGACTCGTACGTGATGTTGTCCTCGCCGATCTCGTCGACGGACTTCAGCCCGTGTGCGTCGTCGAAGAAGCACCCGAACACGTGGCCCGGGAAGTAGCTCGACGGCTTCTCGGGCACGATGTCGGCCACGCCGCCCCAGCCGCGGTTGTCCTCCCAGACCCGGTCGGCCCGCTCGAGGATGTACGGGATCCACCCGATCTGCCCCTCCGAGTACGCGACCTTGAGGTCGTCGAAGCGCACGAACACCCCGCTGAACAGGAAGTCGACCAGCGAGAACGTCGCGTTGGTGTGTGTCAGCGTCGACCCGACGGCGGGCGGCGCGTCGGCCGACGTCGACGGCATCTTCGACGACGACCCGATGTGCATGTTCACCACGGTCTGCGTCTCGGCGCAGGCCCGGAAGAACGGGTCCCAGTAGTGGTCGGGGTCGTGCACGCTCGGCAGGCCCAGGAACGGCGGGATCTCGCTGAAGCACACGGCGCGCACGCCGCGGTCGGCGTTGCGCCGCACCTCGGCCGCCGCCAGCTCGGCGTCCCACAGCGGGATCAGGCACAGAGGGATGAGGCGGCCGTTCGTGTCGGCGCACCACTCCTCGACCATCCAGTCGTTGTACGCCTGCACGCAGAGCAGGCCGAGCTCCTTGTCCTTCGCCTCGGTGAACGTCTGGCCGCAGAAACGGGGGAAGGTCGGGAAGCACAACGCCGCCTCGATGTGGTTGGCGTCCATGTCGTCCAGCCGGGGCTTCACCTCGTAGGAGCCGGGCCGCATCTCCTCGTACATGACGCCCCGCATCGTCACCTCGTCGCGGGGCACCCCGACCGCCGAGTCGACCCGCAACAGCGGGCGCTTCAGGTCCTCGTAGTACCACCAGTCCACGGGGGCGCCCTTGGAGCCCTCCTTGACCTTGAGGGAGCCGCCACGGAACTCGACCTCGGGCATCGGCGCCCGCACGACGCGGGGCCCGACCTCGAGATACTTCGACGGAAGCCGGTCCTGCCACACGTTGGGCGGTTCGACCACGTGGTCGTCGACCGAGACGATCATCGGCAGGGGCTCAGGCATGGGCATCGAGCGTAGCCCGGACCTGACGGGGCGTCAGAAACGCGACGGCGCCATCCGGGGCGCTCAGAACACCTCGGCGAACAGGTCGAGCATGGCCTGCCACGACCGCCGGTCCGTGGGCTCGTGATACGCGATCCCGGGCATGTCGAGGTTCGACGCCCGTGGGTTGGTGAACGAGTGCACCGCGCCGCCGTACACGATCATCTGCCAGTCCACGCCGCCCCCGGTCATCTCCTCTTCGAACGCCTTGCGCTGGGCGTTGTCCACGATCGGGTCGTCGGCGCCGATCATGACCAGCACCTTGCCCACGATGTTCTCCGCGTCGTTCGGCCGGGCCGTGGCCAGGCCGCAGTGGAAGCCGCAGACCGCCTTGAAGTCCGCTTCGCCGCGGGCCAGCTCGAGGGCCATGGTGCCCCCGAAGCAGTAGCCGATGGCCGCCAACCGCTGCGGATCGGTCGATGGCTCTTGGAGGAGGATCTCGAGACCTGCCATCCCGATGTCGCGGGTGCGCAACGGGTCGGCGTAGAACGCGCCGATGCGGGCCATCATCTCCTCTCGGTCCTCGATCGGCTTCCCCCCGCCCTGATAGTCCAAGGCGAACGCCACGTAGCCGAGCTCGTCCGCCAACCGGACGGCCCGCCCCTTCGCGTGGTCGTCGAGGCCCGGCCCCTCGTGGCAGACGAGCACGCCGGGCCGCTGCTCGCCCTCGCTGACGTCGTCGGGCACCGCGAGGAAGCCGACCATCGTCCGCTCGTCGGCTTGGTAGGAGATGTCGCGTGTATTGGCCATGGCCGCACCGTACATGGCGACGGCGGACGCGATACTGAGCCGGTGAGGGGGTCCCCTGTCCGCCTTCTGCAATCGGGATTCAGGTTCCGGCTCGCCGCCGCGCCTGCGGTGTTGCTCGCCGGCGCGCTGACGCTGGCCGCGTGCAGCTCGAGCCCTTCCACGACCGCCGCCACGACGACCACCCGAGCGGGCGGCGGCGCCCACACCTCCGGCGCCTCGTCCACGACGACCGCGCCGACGCCCTCCACCCTCCCGCCCGTCGCCACGTCGGGGCCCCTCACCCCCGGCACCCCGATCCCCCTCCCGTTCGCCGCCGACCGCGTCACCGCGGCCGAGAGCCCCGACGGCGCCGTGTTCGCCGCGCCCCAGGACCCCACGAGCCCCGCCCCCGCCGTCGCCTGGGTCGTCGACGGCAACGGGCCCGCCGCCATCGCCGAGCACGTCCCGACCGGGATCGCGGCGCTGGCCGCCGACGGCACGAACTTCTACGCCGCGACGTACTCGAATGTGTACGCCTACGACCGCACCAGCGGCAACCAGGACGGGCAATGGAA
The DNA here is from genome assembly GCA_963783995.1 of uncultured Acidimicrobiaceae bacterium. Classification (GTDB taxonomy): domain Bacteria; phylum Actinomycetota; class Acidimicrobiia; order Acidimicrobiales; family RAAP-2; genus Bog-473. Next base: position 51,948 of record CAWAPU010000002.1, on the reverse strand, counting down.
CATGCCGACGGTCAACGCGGCCAACAGCTCCGACGCCGACCTGGTCGCGCTCACGGCCGCCGCCGGCGATCTCTACGTCTCGGTGACCCGGGGCAACATCGTCAGCGTCTACCGCCTCAACCCCAACTCCTCCGCCGGCCCGCATCTCGTATTACGAGGTCTCGGCGACGCCATCGGCGCCGACGGCACGATCTATTACGAGCGCACCGACCACCACCTCGCCGCCCTGCGCCCGACCGGCGGCACGACCGTCGGCCCCGCGCTGGCGGACGCGCCCAACGGCCTCGGCGGCGGCGTCCAGTACGTGGACGTGGTCGCAGCGGGCGCGGTCTGGGTCAGCGAGCCCGCCGGCCAGGGCCTCGATGCGACGTACACCACCTACGACGCCCGCACCCTCGCCAAGTCCGGCACCTACGGCGGCTCGGTCACAAGCACCGTCGTCGACACCGCCGCCGGCCCGCTCGTGCTCGAGCCCGCCGGCAGCTCGACGGCGTGCCCGTCCACGTCGACCCCCGTCTCGTGCGTCCAGCGCATCACCGAGCAGGGCGCCACGAGCGACCCCGTCAGCGTCGGCGCCGCCGTGACGCTGATCGGCCCCGGCCCCGCCGTCGTCGCCTCGGACACGACGTCGGGCCAGTTCGACCTGATCCGCCTGTCCTGATCAGGACTCCTCCGCCGTGACCGCCGCCGCGGCCGTGGTGTCGTCGGGTTCGCGCCCCGCACCGAACAGGTACGCGGTCGCCAAGCTTCGATACGGCCGCCACGCCTCCGCCCGCTCCCGCACCTCGTCGGGCGTCGGCAACGCGTCGAGCCCGTACACCCGCTGGATCGCCTTGCGCAGCGCCAGGTCCCCCGGCAGCACGACGTCGGGCCGGTCCAGCGCCACGATCAACATCCCCTGCACCGTCCACGGCCCGATCCCCTTTATCGCCGTCAGCCGCTCCAGGATCTCGTCATCGGACATCGACGCCAACGCACCCGGATCGATCGTCCCGTCCGTGAACGCCTGCGCCACCGCCCGCAATGTCTCCACCTTGCGGCCCGACAGTCCCGTCGCACGCAACGCCGTCGGGTCCACCGCCAACAGCTCCGCCGGCGTCGGGTTCCGCCCGTCGAACAAGGCCCACAACCGCTCCAAGATCCGACGTGTCGACGCCACGGAGAGCTGCTGCCCGGCGACCTGGAAGATCAGCGCCCCGAACGCGTCCATCGTCGGCAGCTCTTTCAACCACGACCGCGGCACCAACTCTGGATGCGCGTCGATCACCCGCCCGAGCACCGGGTCCGCCGCCCGCAGATGCGCCAGCGCCGCCGCCCGGCCCGCCATCAGTAGTGCATCGAGACGCCGCCGTTGGGGCTGATCATCTGCCCCGTCACGAACGCGCTGGCATCCGACGCCAAATACAGCACGCAAAACCCGATGTCGGCCGTCGTTCCCACCCGCCGCAGCGGCGCGCTCTTCGCCATCGGCGTCAGCACGGCGTCCCGCAGCGCCTCGTCCTCCGCCCCGTCGGCGCCCCGGTAGTACCGCGCCGTCATGTTCGTCGGCACGAATCCCGGCGCGATCGAGTTCACCCGCACGCCCCGCTTGCCCACCTCGACCGCCATCGACTTCGTCAGCTGCGCGACGCCGGCCTTGCAGATGGCGTACGGCCCGATGCCCGCCGCCGGTGTCAGCACCGCCGCCGAGGCCATGTTGATGATGGAGCCGCCGCCCTGTTCCACCATCGCCTTCCCGGCGGCCTGACATCCGTACAGCACGCCCTTGAGGTTGACGTCGAGGATGCGGTCGAACTCGTCGGGGTCGACGTCGATGATGGAGCTGTCGATCATGACGCCGGCGATGTTGCACATGATGTGCAGGCCGCCGTGGCGCGACCTGATGTGGCCGACCAGCGTGGCCGCGGCACCCCGCGCTGCGACGTCGAGCTGTGCGCTCTCCGCCTTCCCACCGGTTGCCAAGATGCCGCGGGCCGTCTCGGCCGCGCCTTCGACGTTGACGTCGGCGCACACGACCGTGGCGCCCGCCCCGGCCAAGACCTCCGAGGTCGTCCGTCCGATACCACTGGCGGCCCCCGTGATCAGGGCCACGCGGCCCGTCAGGTCGAACGCCTCGCGCACACTCTGGGCTGTTTCCACGGGCGCACCCTACGCGCGCCGAATGCGTCCCGACCGGTCAGGCCGTGACGCCCTCAAGAGCGAGAAGCTCCCGCTTCACCTCGAGGCCGCCGCCGTAGCCGCCGATCCCGTTGCTCGCCAGCACGCGGTGGCACGGCACGATGACGGCGACCGGGTTGCGGCCGTTGGCCTGCCCGACGGCCCGCGGCCCGTTGGGGCGCCCCACCCGCCGGGCCAGTTCGCCGTAGCTGATGGTCTCGCCGTAGGGGATGCGGCTCAGCTCGTTCCAGACGTCCCGCTGGAACTCGGTCCCGTCCAGCTCCATCGGGATGTCGAAGTCCGTGCGTTCGCCGGCGAAGTACTCGTCGAGCTGTGACGCCGTCTCCTTGAGCACCGGTGGCACGTCCTCGGCATCGTTGCGGACGCGCCGTCGGTCGTTGGGAAGCCAGAGCCCGATCAGCACGTCGCCGTCGCATTCGAGCACAAGGCGGCCGATGGGGGCTTCGTAGGGCATGGTGACAGTGGCTGTGGTCATGCGGCTCGTCCTTTCAGTGGTCGGGTGGAGATCTGAGTCGACGACGGCGGGACGGCCCACAGGTGGGTCATGGCGTAGCTCCGCCACGGCCGCCAGCTTTCGCTGGCCGCCACCAGTTGGGTCGGGTCGTCCGGCAGCCCGATGCTTCGTGCGCCCCGCCGGATGCCGAGGTCGGTCGACATGAAGGCATCGGGGTCTCGCAGCGCCCGCATCGCGACGTATTCGGCGGTCCATGGCCCGATGCCGGGGAGGGCGACGAGCGAACTGCGCAGTTCCTGGGGGTCGGCGCCCGGGTCGATCACCACGCTGCCGTCGATGACCGCCTCGGCCAGCGCCACGAGCGCCCGCCGTCGCCCCGCCGGCATGGCGAACACTCCGGGCTCACGCTCGGCGAGCGCGGCCAGCGCCTCAGGGGTGGGGAACAGATGGGTCACGGAGCCCGACGGCTCGGGCAACGGGTCGCCTGCGGCCTCGACGAGCCGACCGGCCACCGTGCGCGCACCCGGCACCGAGACCTGTTGACCGATCACCGCCCGCACCGCCAGCTCGAAGCCGTCGGCGGCGCCGGGCACTCGCCGTCCCGGGTCTCGTGCGACGGCCGCTCCGATCAGTGGCTCGCGGCGCAGCGCCTCGTAGATCGCCACGGGGTCGGCGTCGAGGTCGAGCAACTGGCGGCACCGCGCCACCGCCGTGGTCAGGTCACGCAGATCTGAGAGCACGAGATCGGCTTCGACGTAGGCCGGTCCGGCCGAGGGCTGTCCGACGAAGTCGCCCTCGGGCACCTCGAGCCTCACGATGGCATGGCCGTGCGGCAGGCGCAGGGTACGCCGGTACGACGCGCCCTCGAGGGACTCCACCCCCGGGAGGGCGCGCAGGCCGAGGAAGTCGAGCACCGACGCCGGGTCAAAGGGCTGTCGGCACGGGAGACGAAGGTGGATGGCCTGCGGCGCGGCTTGCCGGCGGTCGCGCCTCAGCTGGGTTGACCTGGCCGCCCGGACCCGCAGCCCGCTCGGCGTGTCGGCGAAGATCTCGCGGATGGTGTCGTTGCACTGACGCACGCTGGCGAAGCCGGCGGCGAACGCGATGTGCGCGATCGGGAGGTCGGTCGTCTCGAGCAGGACACGCGCCGTCTGACTGCGCTGGGCCCGGGCGAGGGCGAGCGGCCCGGTGCCGACTTCGGCCGTGATGAGGCGGTTCAGTTGGCGCGTGCTGTAGCTCAGGCGGCCGGCCAGCCCTTCGACGCCTTCGCGGTCGACGATGCCGTCGCGGATGAGTCGCATGGCGCGCGCGACGACGTCGGCGCGGACGTTCCACTCCGGCGAGCCGGGCGTTGCGTCGGGTCGGCACCGCAGACACGCCCGGAAGCCCGCCTGCTGTGCGGCCGCGGCCGTCGGGTAGAACCGCATGTTCTGGCGCTTGGGGGTGCGGGCCGGACAGCTGGGCCGGCAGTAGATACCCGTCGAGGTCACGGCGCAGAAGAACACGCCGTCGAAGCGTGAGTCCTTGCTCTTGGCCGCTTCGTAGCAGCGTTCCGGGTCCTCGATCACGGGTGCCAGCGTGGCACGTGGTTGTGACGATTACTGGCGGAAATCGGACATTGCCATCGGGCCGCTGGTGGCGGGGCGATCGGGCGTCAGCGGCCGACCGTGTGCGCCAGGACGAGTCGCCGGTGCGTGGCCGCGTCACCCCAGGCTCGAGACAGCGCCCACGTGCGCTTCATGAAGAAATGAAGGTCGCACTCCCACGTGTAACCGATGGCGCCGTGCACCTGCAGCGCGACCCGGGCGGCCAGATCGGCGGCGTCCGAGGCCATGGCCTTGGCCATCGACGCGTCGTGCGAGAGCGACGGCTGCGCCGTCGCCAACGACCACGCGGCGCGATACGTGGCGGGACGAGCGAACTCCAACGCGACGCCGCGCATTGGCCAGGAGGTGCTTCACCGCCTGGAAGCTGCCGATCGGCTTTCCGAATTGGTGGCGGTCCTTGGCGTAAACGGCGGTCATCGAGACCATGCGATCGGCCAACCCGATGAGGAGAGCCGCGGTCGCCGCGGCGGCCCGATCCGCCAAGAGCGTGATGGCGGCCTCCGCTGCCACGCCGTACGCCAACAGGGTCTCGGAGGCCAGCGGCCAATGCACGGTCGACAGATCGCGCGTGGCGCTGAGTGCCGGCGTCGGCTCGATGGTGCACGACGTCGCCGGCACCGCGTGCAGCTGCCAGCCCGACTCGTCGTCACGGCACGCGAGGAGCAGGATCTCGGCGTCGCGGGCGCCGACGACGCGTGGGGTGCGCAGCATCCCGTCGGCCGACACCACGCTCGGCGACGAGATCCCGGCGGGCGTGACGTCGACACCTCCCACGGCGAACGTGACGTCGTCCTCGACCAGCGCCCGGAGCGCGGCAGCAGCCGTGGCATCGGGGAGCAACGCCGCCAGCGTGGGCGCGGCCAGGGCGGCCGTCTCGACGAGCGGCTCGGGCAGGCAGGCGTATCCCGCTTCCTCGAGCACCCCGACGAGGTCGACGTCGGTGAGCCCGAGTCCGTTGGCCGAGTCCGGCACGACGAGGGCAGGCGCGCCGAGTTCGGCCAGGACGGCCCAGCGGTTCGCCGAAAAGTCGGCGCGGGCTTCCTCGTCGGCCAGCTCGAATTCACGCAGGTCCTCGACGTTGCACTCGGCGTCAAGGACGGTGCGCACGCCGCGGCGGAGCTCTTCTTGCTCCTCGGAGAAGGCGAAGTCCACGGCTCTGCGCTCAGCCCCGCGGCAGCCCGAGCAGGCGCTCGGCGACGACATTTCGCTGGATCTCGTTGGTGCCGGCGTAGATGGGACCGGCGAGCGAGAAGAGGTAGCCGTCGAGCCATTCACCGGGTGCGCCGGCGCTGAGCAGCTCGGCGTCGGGACCCAGCAGGTCGAGGGCGGCGGAGTGGATGGCGACGTCGGTCTCGGACCAGAAGATCTTGTTGGCGCTCGCTTCGGGGCCGACGGCGTGGCCGTGGGCCACCTTCGTGGCCGTCCAGTACGTGTGGAGCTTGTAGGCCTCGGCGTCCATGTGGGCTTGCGCCACTTCGTCGGTGGAGGCGGGTGGGCCGCCGCGCGAGGCGTAGAGCTGAAGGAGGCGGTCGGCTGCCTCGGTATAGCGAGCCGGGCTGCGCAGGGAGAGGCCTCGTTCGGAGCCGGCGGTGGCCATGGCGACGGACCAGCCGGCGCCGACTTCGCCCAGCACTTGGTCCTCGGGCACCTCGACGTTGTCGAAGAAGATCTCGGCGAAACCCGTCTCACCGTCGATCTGGGGAATCGGGCGGACGGTGACGCCGGGCGAGTTCATGGGGATGAGGAAGTAGGTGAGGCCCCGGTGGCGTTCGGCTTCGGGGTCGGTGCGGAAGATGCCGAAGCACCACTCGGCGAAGGCGCCTCGGCTGGCCCAGGTCTTCTGGCCGTTGAGGATCCAGTGGCCGTCGTGCGCCGTATCGCGCGAGGCGCGGGAGCGGATGCCCGCGAGGTCGCTGCCGGCGTCGGGCTCGGACCAGCCTTGGCACCAGATCTCGTCGCCCGAGGCCATCGGCGGGAGATAGCGCGCCTTCTGGGCCTCCGTGCCGTATTCGAGCATCGTCGGGCCGAGCAGGAAGATGCCGTTCTGGCTCACCCGCTTGGGCGCCCGGGCCCGGTAGTACTCCTCCTCGAACACGAGCCAGTGGAAGATGCCGAGGTCGCGCCCGCCGTACTCGACCGGCCAGCTGACCACCGACCATCTGGCGTCCAACATGGTGTGTTCCCAGCGGCGGTGGGCCTCGAATCCCTCGGCGGTGTCGAACGAGGGGAGAGGCTCGGCAGGGACGTGCTCCTTCAACCAGGTCCGCACTTCTAGGCGGAAGGCGTCGAGCTCGTCGCCGAAGGTCAGGTCCATGGGGGTGCGAATCTTCCACAGGCGCCGTGGCGATGCCAAGGCCGATGCGGTCTCGTCGGGGGCGCGAGGGCGGTGGGGCTCAGCCGGCGGCGGCGGTATTTCCGTTCGAGATGGTCGTGGTCGTCGTGGTGGTGGTGCCGGAGTTGCCGGTGTTGCCGGTGTTGCCGGTACTGCCGGTATTGCCGGAGCTTCCGGTGTTCGAGCTGTTCGAGCCGACGGAACTGGTGTCGAGGGGCTGATGGAACACCAGAATGCGGATGAAGAACTGCACGATGGCCCGGGCGATGGCGGCCTCTGTGGGCTGCTCTCCCGGGTTGTCGAATTCGTGGCCGCCCCCGTCCACCATCACCAGCTCGTGCGGCACCTTGTTGGCGGCGAGGTCCCACGACATCTCCTGCGACTGCTGGGGATAGACGATCTCGTCGTCCGTGGAGTGCATCAAGAGGAACGGGGGGTCGCCGGGAGCGATGTAGGTGACCGGGCTGGCGGCACGCAGGTCGGCGCCGATCTGTTTTTTCGGTACGTCGGCCGAGGAGGTCGACGAACGTCTCGGCCACCGTGAAGCTGTCGCCCTGGTTTCCCATGGTCAGGAGGTCGCTCGGGCCGGCCATGTCGACGACCGCTTGGACCTTGCTCGACTCGTCGGTGTACGCACCTACGTCCCAACCCGCCGAGGGGCCCGCCGTCCCCAGGAGCCCCACCAGGTGGCCGCCGGCGCTCTGGCCCCAGGCGCCGATCTCGTCGGGGTCGATGTTGAGTTGGTGGGCGTTGGCCCGAAGGTAGCGGATGGCGCACTTCACATCGACGATCTGGTCGGGCCAGTGGGCGCTCGGTCCCAGGCGATAATCGATGCTGACCACCACAAAGCCGTGAGAGGTCAGGTCGGGACCGATTTTCTTGATCAGGAAGCCCCCGGTGTCGAAATTGCCCGAGATCCAGGATCCTCCGTGGACGTAGACGGCCGTGGGGGCGGGGCCGTGGAGGGCGGTCGGTTCGCTGATGTGGGCTTTTTCGTGGTTGCAGTAGGTGACGGTCGCCTGTTGCCCTGCGCCGAGCGCCGGGGCCGGCGCCGTGCCGGAGGGCTCAGGGGCCGGGGGGCTGGAGCTGGCAGTGGTGGTGCAGGCGGCGAGGCCGACCAGGGCGAGCGCGCAGACAAAAGCGGCGGCGAGGGATCTGCGCATGGCTCCTTATGTTGGCCGAACGGGCGGTGAAACTGGCTCCACCCCTCGTCTGGCACCAAATCTGATTCGGCGTCAGAATTGGCCTCCCATGCCTAACGCCGTAATCGTCGATGCCGTGCGGACACCGGTGGGTCGCCGGGGTGGTCGCCTCTCGGGGTGGCACGCCACGGATCTGGCCGCCCAACCACTGGCCGCCCTCCTGGAACGCAATGACCTGGACCCCTCGCTGGTCGAAGACGTCGTCATGGGGTGCACCATGACGGTCGGCGAGCAGGCGATGAACATCGCCCGCAACGCCGCCCTGGCCGCCGGGTTCCCCGAGTCCGTGCCGGGCACCACGGTCGATCGCCAATGCGGGTCGGCCCAGCAGGCGATCCACTTCGCCGCCCAGGCCGTGATGTCGGGCGCCATGGACATTGCCATCGGCGCCGGGGTGGAGTCGATGAGTCGGGTGCCGATTGGCTCGACCACCGAGCCCGGGCCCGGCGAGGCGTACGGCCCGCTGTACAAGGAGCGCTTCGAGCTCATCCATCAGGGGGAGTGCGCCGAGGAGATCGCCCGCCGTTGGAAGGTGTCGCGCGAGGAGATGGACGCGTTCGCATTGCGGTCGCACCAGCGGGCGGCCCGGGCCACCGACGAGGGACGCTTTGCGGGCGAGATCGTTCCGCTCGAGGCGCGGGTACATCCGGACGTGCCGGGAGCCGCGGAGGTGAGCGGGATGTTGTCGGCGGACGAGGGCGTGCGGCGCGATACATCGCTGGAGAAGCTGGCCGGGCTGAAGGGCGCGTTCTCGGAGACGGGGACGGTGACGGCGGGAACGTCGTCGCAGATCTCGGACGGGGCGGCCGCCGTGCTCATCATGAGCGAGGAGCGGGCGTCGTCCCTCGGTCTCACGCCCCGGGCGCGCTTCCACACCTTCGCCGTGGCGGCCAACGACCCGCAGATCATGCTGACGGCACCGATCCCCGCCACCGAGCTGGTGCTGGCGAAGGCCAAGCTGAAGCTCGACGAGATCGACCTCGTCGAGATCAACGAGGCGTTCGCATCGGTCGTACTGGCGTGGGAGCGCGAGTTCCACCCGGACATGGAGAAGGTGAACGTGAACGGTGGCGCGATCGCGATCGGCCACCCGACCGGCTGCTCGGGGGCCCGTTTGATGGCGACGCTGCTCAACGAGCTCGAGCGGACCGGCGGTCGCTACGCCCTGCAGACGATGTGCGAGGGCGGCGGGCAGGCGAACGCGACCATCATCGAGCGGCTGGGCTGATGGCGAACACTCGAGCGCCGGCCGTCGAGGGCTGGTTCAGCACCGGCGAAGACGGTCGGGAGCCTGCGCTGCTCGGCTCGCGCTGCGACGGGTGCGGGACGTTCGCGTTTCCGGCGGAGTCGAGCTACTGCCGGAATCCCGATTGCGCGTCCATCGCGTTCTCGACGGTGGAGCTCTCGCGCCGGGGCCGCATCTGGTCGTACACCGACGCCCGCTACCAGCCGCCGCCGCCGTATGTGGCGGCCGACCCGTACGTGCCGTTCTGCCTGGCGGCGGTCGAGCTGGCGGCGGAGAAACTCGTGGTCATGGGCCAGGTCGTGCCCGGGGTGACGGTCGACGACCTCAAGGTGGGCGACGAGGTCGAGCTGGCGGTCGACACCCTCTACAGCGAAGACGGCTGCGACTATCTGGTCTGGAAGTGGCGCCCGACGGCCTCGGCCGGGGCGTCCGACCGCGGGGAGGGCTGAACGTTGGCCGACGACAAGAGGGTGGCGGTGCTCGGCGCCGGCATGCACGAGTGGGGCAAGTGGGGCCGGCCCTTCGTCGAGTACGGGCTTGCTGCGGCGCGCGACGCGCTGACTGACGCCGGCCTCGGCTGGCGTGACATGCAGTTCGTCTCGGGCGCCGACACGATTCGCAACGGGTATCCCGGCTTCGTCTCGGGCGCCACGTTCGCCCAGGCCCTGGGCTGGACCGGAGCCAGGGTGTCGAGCGTGTACGCGGCGTGCGCGTCGGGTGCAGTGGCGATCGCCAACGCGCCGGGCCCAAATCCTGGCCGGCCTGTGTGACGTTGCGCTCGTGGTCGGTGCCGACACCACGCCGAAGGGCTTCTTCGCTCCGGTCGGAGGGGGCGAGCGCAAGGACGACCCCGACTGGCTGCGCTTCCATCTGATGGGCGCCACGAACCCGACGTACTTCGCGTCTGTACGCGCGGCGTCGAATGGATCGCTTCGGGGCCACCGAAGACGACTTCGCACAGGTGAAGGTGAAGAACGCCCGCCACGGCTTGGCCAATCCGTACGCCCGCTACCGCAAGGAGGTGACGGTCGACGAGGTGCTGGCCTCTCCGATGGTCGCCGATCCGCTGCGCCTGCTCGAGATCTGTGCCACCTCTGACGGCGGTGCCGCACTCGTGCTGTCGAGCATGGACTTCGCTCGGCGTCACGCCGGTGGGGCGAATCCATTGGTGACGATCGACGCCGTGTCGACGGTGACGCCCTCGTTCCCGAACACCGTGATCGAGATGCCGAACTTCTCGACCGACTCCGCCGTCGCCTTCAGCGCTCAGGGTGGAGAGGCGACGTCGTCGGCCGGGTTTCGTCCCTCGATCGCCACCGCGGCGTACGCCGAGGCGGGGATCGGCCCCGAGGACGTGAGCCTCGCCGAGGTCTACGACCTCTCGTCGGCGCTCGAACTCGACTGGTACGAGGACATCGGCCTCTGCGGTGAGGGCGAGGCGGAGAAATTGCTGCGCGACGGCGTCACCACGCTCGGCGGGCGGGTCCCGGTGAACCCTTCGGGCGGGCTGTCCTGCTTCGGCGAAGCGATCCCGGCCCAGGCCATCGCCCAGGTCTGTGAGTCCGTGTGGCAGCTGCGCGGCCAGGCCACGGGCCACCAGGTGGAGGGTGCCCGGGTGGCGGTGACGGCGAACCAGGGGCTCTTCGGGCACGGGTCTTCCGTGGTTCTCAGCCGTTAAAACCCTGGTAGAAGGCACGTTAATCCTTCCAAGGTGGAGGTTTTTGCACGGAGTGTGTGATCCCGGGCCATTCGGGTATTGCCTGGGATGACGTCAACGAGTGCAGTGCCTTGCTTAGGCTGGCGGTGCGCGTGAGTCGTCTAGTTCGACGTCGGCACTTTGCGACGCCAGAAGCGGAACGACGCTGCGATTGGAGGAACCAAATACATGTTGGCCACTGAAGTTTCTGAGTTGCGCCAAGATGAGCAGCAGCAAGGAGCAAGAAACGGAATGCCGGACCAGATTGACCACGGGAACGGGGCGGGGTCCGACGATGTCCTCAACGCTCTGGCCGAACTGGAGCAAGTGCTGAAGGAGAACGCCGAGAGCGAGCGTCTCCTGGCCAAGCGGATCGCCGACGTCCGTCTCGCCCGAGAGAACGGGCGCGAATGGAAGGCGATCCTGGGAGACGAGGACGAGCCGGGCACGGTGCAGTTGGTAAGCACCATCCTGCGCCGCCAGTCGGAAGCGAGCGGGTACCTGCGTCGGTCTCTTGTCGTCGCCCTTCGGGCTGAGGGTCAGAGCATCCCGAGCATCGCCCACCTCTTCGGCGTGACGCACCAGCGGGTCTCGAACCTCCTGCGCCGCGTCGCCCAGGGAAACGCCGCGGCGGCTGACTCGAACTCGAACTAGCCGGGCGCCGTCAAGCGCCGCAGCCGGGCGTCAGCCTCGGCCATGATGCCGCCGATGATGTCTGCGACAGGCGGGAGCGCGTCGAGCACGCCGACGACCTGACCGGTCGGGAGCACGCCTACGTCCGTGCGGCCCTCGACGAGCGCCGCCTTCGTCATCACCGGCGCATTGGCCGCCATGACCACCTGTGCCCACGTGAGTTCGTTGCCGGCCTTCATGGCGCGCCCTTCGCGCAACAAAGAACGCATGCTCGCACCGGTCTCCTTGCGGAACTGGAACGCGCTGCGCACGGCGCGGGGTAGCGCACGCAGCCAGGACTGTGCCTCCAGGTGGTCGACCAACTCGGTGCGAACGACCCGTTGCGGCGCGCCGTCGACCTTCGTGGTCACGACGGTGCCCGTGACGGGCGTCGCGAGGTAAAGGCCTTTGACCGTCTCGGGCACTCGGCTCTCGGCGGACAGGAGGAACCGAGTGCCCATGGCCACGCCGGCAGCGCCGTAGGCCAGGGCGGCGACCAGACCCCGCCCACTGAAGAAACCCCCCGCCCCGAGGACGAGGACGCGGTCGCCGACCGCGTCGACGACCTCGGGCAACAGGAGCGTCGTCGGCACGGTGCCGGTGTGGCCGCCCCCTTCTGCGCCCTGCGCGATGACGGCGTCGACACCCCATTCCGCGACCTTCTCGGCATGCCGCCGGGCGCCGACCGTCGGCATGACGAACAGGCCGGCTTCCTTACAACGGCTCACGAGCGCCGGGTTCGGCGCCTGGGCAAAGCTTGCGACCCGGGCGCCGGTCTCGATCATGAGATCGATCCGGTCAGCCACGTCGGCGACATCGGTTCGGAGGTTGACCCCGAAGGGCTTGGCCGTTCGGCTGCGGACCTCGGTGATGGCCGCCTCCAACTGGGGAAGCGTCATGGTGGCGGAGGCCAGGACCCCCAGGCCGCCGGCCTCGCAGGTCGCGGCGACCAATCGAGGACCGGCCACCCAGCCCATGCCGGTCTGCACGAGCGGGTAGCGGACGCCGACCTGCTCGCAGAACGCCGTGTGGAGGGCGGGGTGCAGCGGGGCGCCGGTCACGTCCGGGGCGCTCAGGTTCGTACCTCGCGGTCGCGGAGCGAGCCGGGGTCGAGGACGACGCGGATGAGGTCGAGCTCCTCGGGCGTCGGCAGTCGCGTCTCGCCCACGTCGTCGGGGACGGTGAGCTCGAAACCGGTGGCCGCGACGATGTCGTCTACGTGCACACCCGGGTGGTACGAGGAAAGGCGCATCGTGCGGTCTGGCGTGTCGAAGTCGAAGACGCCGAGATTGGAGACGACGCGGCGGACGTCGTGAAAGCGCGAGGCGCCGGACCCGGCGGCCGCGGCGCGTCCGTAGCCCACGCCACACACCACGTCGACGTGCTCGACGAACGTGCGCGGGCTGTGGTCGGGGACCCAGTAGCTGGTCGGGTGGTTGACCGAGTTGCCCGGCGCACCGCGGACGCCGACCAACTGCACCTTGGGGTGATCGTGTGGACCGACGGCGGAGATGTTCTGGTTGCCGGTGCGGTCTATCTGGCTGGCCATCATCATGATGTGGCGCCGCCCGGACCACACCACGTCGAACACGCTGCGGTAAGGCATGGCCGCCTCGCGCACCAGCTCGTTCGGACGGGTGGCGATCGGAGGCGCCCCGACCATGAGCGCCGCCTCACCGTCCGTCAGGACGAGGTCGGGGGAGAAGGAGAGCTTGGCCAGGCGGGCGCCGAGCGAAGGGATTGTGCCGAACGGGCTCGCCATGACCTCGCCGGCGTCGCGCCAGGCGTCCGCACAGGCGATCACGCAGGACTCGGCGCGGGTGACGCCGCTGCCGCCCGGTTCGGTCAGGTTGGTCATTGCGCCTGGCGCTCCCGCACGTGGGCCTGGTACTCGTCGTCGGACACGTAGATGTAGCGACGGGCGAACGTCTCCCACTCGGCCGGATCGGATGCAGCCGCCGCGTAGTCCTTCTGGAAGGCCTCGTCGCGTCCGTAGTCGGGCGGGTTGGCCGTGAAGTGCGCGCCGCCCCGCGACTCGGCCACGCCGTCGGTGAGCATGCGGTGGATCGGCACCGTCGAGAGCGGGTGGGCCTCGCCGGCCAGCTCGCCGTTCGGAACTATCCGCTCGGTCGTGAGAAAGCGTCGCTCGGCTGCGCCCAGGAAGAGCGCGTCGAAGAACGGGTCGGAGCTGAGGATCTGTCCGTTGCCGGCGGTGTCGGCGCGGTTGACGTGGACGATGGCCGCGTCGAGATGGAGGGCGGGCATGGCCACCAAGTCGACCTCGGAGTCGGCCGGGTCGGCCAGATACGGGCTGCCCACCCCGTAGGGCGAGCGGACGAGGCGAAGGTCCGGGTTGATCGCCAGCACGTCGGACCCGAGCCCGGCGCGTGTGGGCAGGAACGGCACCCGCCAGGCTGCGGCCTGCAGCCCGAGGAAGAACATCCCTTCGTCGACCTCCATGACCTCGACCCGGCCGTGCTGCCGAGCGGCGCGCCAGTAGGGATCGAGGGCGATGGAGTCGAGCGTCACGAAACCGCAGACGACTTTGCGCACCTTTTCGGTCGCGCAGAGGAGGCCGACGTCGGGGCCGCCGTAGGCGACGATCGTCAGGTCGGTCAGGCCGGAGCGACAGATGGCGCGGACCACCGACATGGGCTTGCGGCGCGAGCCCCAGCCCCCGATGCCGATCGTCATGCCGGAGCGGAGTTCGCCGACGATGTCGTCGACCGTCGTGCGCTTGTCGCTCATTTCGACGTGTCGGCGTCGCGCTTCTCGACGAAGGCGGCCCGTTGTTCGTCCGCCACGCCCCGCACGTGCAGCTCGTAGGTGAAGCCCTGTTCGAAGCGGTAGCTGCGCTTCACGTCGACCGGGTCGATGCCGTTGAGCGACTCCTTGGCCCGGCGGATGATCGTCGGGCTCTTGGCGGCGATGTCGGTGGCGAGCTCGAGTGCGGCCGCCTGGAGACGGTCCGGCGGGACGACGGCGGCCACCGAGCCGTAGGAGGCGAGCTGCGCGGCCGTGATCGGCTTGGCCGTGAAGACCATCTGGCGCATCACGTGCTGGGGGACGAGGCGGGCGAGGTGGGTGGCGGCGCCGAGGGCGCCGCGGTCGACCTCGGGCAGGCCGAAGGTGGCGTCGTCGGAGGCGACCACGATGTCGGCGTTGCCGGCGAGGCCGATGCCGCCGCCGAGGCAGAAGCCCTGGACCGCCGCGATGACGGGGACCTCGCAGTCGTATACGGCGGCGAAGGCGGCGTAGCAGCCGCGATTGACGCCGACGAGGGCCTCGTCGCCCTTGGCGTTGATCTCCTTGATATCGACGCCGGCGCAGAAGCCGCGGCCGGTGGCGCGGAGGATCACGACACGGTTGGTGGGCACCCGGCCGGCCGCGAGGAGGGCGTCGGCCAGGGCGAACCAGCCGGCCACATCGAGCGCGTTCACCGGGGGATGGTCGATCACCACCTCGGCGATGCCCTCGTGGTCCTGGATCACGTCGATGGGCATGGGGTGGGGGTCCGCTCCTTTGGCACCCTGGGCTCCTGACGCGGCGTCAGAAAGCCTGAGGGAACTTAGGCCAGGGCGCTGGGCAGGGCCAACACGAATGCTGGTCGTGGCGGCCCGGCCGAGGATGGCGGTGGCGGCTGCCCTAGGGTTTGGCCTCGTGACGCAGCCGTCATACGACTTCAGCGAGCGTGTGGTCGTCGTCACCGGGGGGACGCGGGGCGTCGGCGCCGAGATCGTGCGCTCGTTTAACGAGGCCGGCGCCCACGTGGTGACGTGCGGTCGCCACGAGGCGGAGGTCGAGGGCGCTCTTTTTATGAGTGCCGACGTGCGCAAGCCGGCCGACGCGGAGAAGGTCGTGGCGAAGGCGGTCGAGCACTTCGGTCGTCTCGACGTACTGGTGAACAACGCCGGCGGTGCGCCGCATGCGATGGCCGCCGACATGTCGCCCCGCTTCGTCGAGGCGGTCATCAACCTGAACCTGCTCGCACCGCTGTGGTGCGCGCAGTCGGCACACAAGGTGATGGCGGTGCAGGAGGACGGAGGCTGCATCGTGAACGTGTCGAGCGTCTCGGGTCTGCGTCCTTCGCCGGGTGCGTCGGCGTATGGGGCGGCCAAGGCCGGGCTCATCAACCTGACCACCACGCTGGCGGTGGAGTGGGCGCCGTTGGTGCGGATCAATTGCGTGAGCGCCGGGTTGTTGGACACAGGGGCGGGCGACGAGTTCTACGGGGGCCCCGAGGGCATGGAGCGGGTGGCTGCGACGGTCCCGCTCGGGCGTATGGGCACCCCGGCCGACGTGGCCGAGGCCTGTCTGTGGCTCGCCAGCCCGGGCTCGTCCTACGTCTCCGGCGCCAACGTGGTGCTCCACGGGGGCGGCGAGTGGCCCGCCTTCCTGCGTGCGACGGGCGACGCGGGGCCATCAGCCTGACCGTCGGCGGCTCTCGTCCTCACCCCCGTTGACCTCGGTATAAGGGTCAATTGCGGCACAGCTGCTAAACAGAGCGACCGTGAAATTGGCGGTCCCCACGGAGACCCGTCGCGGAGAGCGCCGAGTTGGCCTCGTACCCGACGTGGTCAAGAAGCTGGTCGGCACTGGTTGGGAGGTCTGCGTGCAGGCGGGGGCCGGCGTGCAGGCCGAGTTCCCCGACGATGCGTTCAAGGACGCTGGGGCCACCATCGCGGCCGACGTCGCGGCCACGTTGTCGGGCGCCGGGCTGGTGATACGGGTGAACGCGCCGAGCGCCGAAGACGTCGCCGCCGTGCCCGAGGGTGCGGCCATCTTGAGCTTCTTCCAGGTCAGCCAGTCCGAAGACGCGTTGCAGCGCGCTGGCGGCGAAGAAGGCGACGGTGTTCAGCTTCGACCTGCTGCCACGCATCAGCCGGGCCCAGAGCATGGACGCCCTCAGCTCGCAGGCGACGGTGTCTGGATATCGAGCCGCCCTGGCGGCTGCCGACAACCTCGCCAAGTTCTTCCCGATGTTCATGACGGCCGCCGGCACGGTGCCGCCGGCAAAGGTGCTGGTCATGGGTGTCGGCGTGGCCGGCCTGCAGGCCATCGCCACGGCACGACGGCTCGGTGCGGTGGTCAAGGCCTACGACGTGCGTGCGGCGGCGAAGGAGGAGGCCGAGAGCCTCGGTGCGACCTTCGTCGACACCGGCGTCTCGGCCGAGGGGACCGGCGGGTACGCACGAGAGCTCACGCCCGAAGAGCTGGACCGTCAGCGCGCCGCACTGGCCGAAGAGGTCGGGCGCTCCGACGTGGTGATCACCACCGCCGCCGTGCCCGGCCGTAAGGCGCCCGTGCTGATGACCACCGCCATGGTCGAGGGCATGGCGCCCGGTGCCATCGTCATCGACATGGCGGCCGACCAGGGCGGCAACTGCGAGCTCACCAAGGCGGGCGAGGTCGTCGAGCACGACGGCGTGCACATCGTCGGTATGACCAACCCGCCGGCGGGCATGCCGACCCACGCCAGCTTCCTTTACTCGCGCAACGTCGCCAACGTCCTCGGCCTCATGGGGCCCCAGGGCTCGCTCACGCCGGACTGGGACGACGAGATCGTCACCGGCATGTGCGTCCTGCGTGACGGCCAGGCGATGGCGCCGGCCGCGGTGGAGCTGCTCGGCAGCGGCGTGAGCGGCGTGACCGGGACCGGAGGTGGCCAGTGATCGCGCTCATCATGCAGACGACCTCGAGCGGCGGGTCGGACACCGGGATCATCGCCTTCCTGACGGTGTTCGCGCTGGCGGCCTTCGTCGGTATCGAGGTGGTGTCGAAGGTTCCGAGCATCCTGCACACGCCGCTGATGTCCGGCTCCAACGCCATCCACGGCATCGTGCTCGTCGGCGCGCTCACCATCATGGGCGAGGCCCACGGCACGGGACAGCTGGTCCTCGGCTTCCTGGCGGTGTTCCTCGCCACGCTGAACATCGTCGGCGGCTTCGTCGTCACCGACCGCATGCTCGAGATGTTCAAGGGCAAGCCAAATGAGCGCGCCAAGCCGGCCGACGCGGGAGTGTCGAAGGCGGAGGACGGGAGCGGGGCAGCTTCCTGATGCTCGCGACAACTTTCACGCTGGCGGACGGCCGCGACCTCGCCTACCTGGTCGCGATCATCGGCTTCATCCTGGCGCTCAAGTTCCTGAGCTCGCCCAAGCACGCCCGCACGGGCAACCTCGTCGGCGCCGCCGCGGCCACGTTGGCCGTCGGCATGACGTTCACGTTGCCCGAGCTCCGGGACTCGGGCAAGAACCTCGTCCTCGCCCTCATCGCTATGGTTTTAGGAGCGGCGATCGCCGTCCCCGTGGCCCGCTTCGTCAAGATGACCGCGATGCCACAACTCGTGGCCATCTTCAACGGCGTCGGCGGCGGCGCGGCGGCGCTCATCTCCATCGTCGAGCTCCTCCACCTGCACTCGCTCGGCCTCGAGCCCGCCGTCTACGTCACCGCCGAAGTGCTCCTCGGCGTGCTCATCGGCTCCGTCTCGTTCTCGGGCAGCGCGATCGCCTTCATCAAGCTGCAGGAGCTGATCACCGGCCGCCCGATCACGTACCCGGCCCAGCAGCTCATCAACGGCCTCGTCGGCCTCGCCATCGCCGCCATGATCATCCTGGCCCTCGTCACCGGGTCGATCGGCTACGTCTGGGTGATCCTCGGCCTCTCGCTCGTCCTGGGCGTGATCTTCGTGCTGCCCATCGGCGGCGCCGACGTCCCGGTCCTGATCTCACTGCTGAACTCGTTCACCGGCCTCGCCGTCGCCGCGTCGGGCTTCGTCCTCGATAACTACCTGCTCATCGTCGCCGGCACGCTCGTCGGCGCCTCCGGCATCATCCTGACGCGCCTCATGAGCAGCGCCATGGGCCGCAGCCTCCCCAACATCCTCTTCAGCGCGTTCGGCTCCGTGATCACCGCCACCGGCGGCGAGGAGGGCGACGCCAGCCGCCCCGTCCGCACCGGCACGCCCGAGGACGTGGGCGTGCTGCTCGCCTACGCCCGCAAGGTCGTCATCATCCCTGGATACGGCCTCGCCGTCGCCCAGGCCCAGCACACGGCCCGCGAGCTCGAAGAGGCCCTCAAGGCCCGGGGCGTCGACGTCTTCTTCGCCATCCACCCCGTCGCCGGCCGCATGCCCGGCCACATGAACGTCCTCCTGGCCGAGGCCAACGTCCCCTACGACGACCTCAAGGAGATGGACGAGGCCAACCTCGAGATGGACACGGCCGACGTCGCGCTGGTGGTAGGAGCGAACGACACGGTCAACCCGGCCGCCAAGTCGACGCCCGGCAGCCCGATCTACGGCATGCCGATCATCCACGCCGACGAGGCCGAGAACATCATCTTCCTCAAGCGCTCGATGCGCCCCGGCTTCGCCGGCATCGACAACGACCTGCTCTACGACCCCAAGACGACGATGCTCTTCGGCGACGCCAAGGACACGCTGCAGAAGTTGGTGGCCGCCGTCAACGACGCTTAATCGGCCGCCGACGTCGCCGCGGGACCCGTCACGGCGGTCCACAGCGGCGACGGCCGCGACTCCATAGCCCGGCCGTTCGGGCCGGTGAAGGTCAGCACTTCGTTCGAGTTCCCCGACATCGTCCACTGCTTGGAATGCACCAAGCCGTGATGATGGACGCAAAGCAGCGCCAAATTGTCCAGATCCGTCGGTCCGCGATCGGCCGTCCACCTCTTGATGTGGTGCACGTTGGTGAAGAGCACGTTGGTACAGCCGGGGAACCGGCAATGGCGGTCTCTTCGTCGCACCTCCCGGTGTTGGGGTCCTGTCGGATCGCGCGTGGCCCGCCCCTCGTACATCGTGTGGCCCAAGTCGTCGTCCACGGCCAACGCGATCGTGGCGTCGCAGGCAACCCGCTGCACCGCCTCGACGCTGAGGAACCCGCCACGTTCGAGGTCGCCGGCCAACTCCGTGGCGGCACCCGACTCGTCGACCAACGCGGCGATGGGCGCGTGCACGACGACGAAGTACGGGCTCCGTGCCCCATGCCCAGAGCCGCCGCCGCCTCCGTTACGGATCAGCCCCATGAATGCATCGGCCATCCGTTGGTCCCACGGTGTCTCCCCGTCGCCGGCCGGGATCTCCTTGGCCATGGACTCCAGGCGACTCCTGGCCTCCGCGTACGACTCGGGCGGGAGCTGCACGGTCATCGTGCGCACGTCGTCGTTGCAGCGCAACGAACGCCGCTCCTCCTCGGCGGCCCGGTCCCGGCGTGGCGGCAACTTCCGGGCCCGCGCCAGCTGCGCCAGCTCGCGCACCGGCAGCCGGCGGGCCTCTTCGGCCAGCGCCGCATCGGACGCGGGCGTGGCGACGGGCGCGAGCACCCGGAGCTTGTCGAAGCTGATCTCTCCGGCCTGCAACGCCGCGAGGAGGCACGGCACGTCCCACGCCTTTTCCGCGACCCGCACGAGGGCGCGCGCACCCGGCTTCGAGAGCTCGAAGCGTTCGGCGGCCCAGGCCGCCGCCGAGGTCGCACCGTCGTCGCGATACGACTCCCGACGCTCGGCCTCTCCCAGCAAGTGCACGATGTGGCCGTCGAGTGCGGCACGGAGGTGGAAGAGCTCGTCCAGCCGGGCGCCGAGGTCGTCGTTGGAGAGCGCCGCCACGGCCCCGTCGTCGATCTCGGGCAGCGACAAGGTCGCCTCGACCGTCGGCTCAGTCCGCACCATCGCCAAGGGAATGGTCGCCCGGACTCTCTTTGCGCACGGCGAAAATCTGCCAAATCCCTGTGACCGAGCAGGGATCCGCCCATGACCTGGGAAGACGTGACGGCACTCGCCGGGCCCCAACGGGGGCTCGGCATCGCAACCCCCGGTAACCGTGAGATTCCCCCCAACACGGTGTTTCCGGAGGGATGGCGCTAGCTCGGAGGAAGCTGGCCCACCACGCCGGGGGGCGGTTCCTGGGGGGGTTGGGTTGGAGATCGATTCGGACGACGCTGTCCCGAACCGACTCGCCGCGTCATGCCAACCAGGCGATGAACGCGAAGACCTCCGAGACCGACCAGGCCGTCGCCCTTCCCGCCCACGCGATGAAGTCGGACCCCCTGATCACCGGGGAGCACCCCGCCATCCAGAGCCAGGGTCGCCGGTGGCGCCGCAGTCGCGACGACTCCACCCAGATCTGCATTCCGATTCCGGACGCCGGACCGGCCTCTGACCCGGTTCCGATCGAAGTCCGGCTCTCCGTCCGGTGGACGCGCTTCATGGACGTCGCAGAGACGTTCGTCCTCAAGTACGGGCGCCGCGCCAGGCGGCGGGCACCGGCCATCGCGGCCTCCGTCTTCTTCCTCTCGATGCTCTCGTTCGGCTTCCTGATCGGCCTCAGCCCCGGGAGCTCGTCCGGCGACACCCATCAGTCGGCCAGCGCATCGCACACGCACCGACACACCCGAGACGACAGCGCCACGTACGCCGACGCGCAGGGCAACGCGGTCAAGATGCTGGGAGCCGGCGCCCACGTGAACCTCGCCCCCGCCACCGCCCCGCCAGCCGCAGCGCCGGCGTCGTTGGTGAACCAGCCCCCGCTCGCCGCCCGGGAGAACTTCGCCTTCGCGCCGTACTGGACGTTGGGGCAGTCCGAGTCGTTCAGCATCACCGGCCTCTCGACCATCGCCTACTTCTCCATCGACGTGAACCCCAACGGCACGCTCGACGAGAGCGGCCCGGGCTGGGACGGCTTCCAGAGCCAGGATCTCGCCGACCTCATCACCCGCGCCCACGCCGCCGGCGAGCGGGTCGTCCTCACCGTGACCGACTTCGACCAGAGCTCGCTCAACGCGATCACCTCGTCGTCGAGCGCCCCGGGCACGCTTTCGTCGACCCTCATCCCGCTGCTCCAGGCCAAGTCGCTCGATGGGGTCAACTTCGACTTCGAGGGCGAAGGCAGCGGCGACCAGGCCGGCCTGACGAACCTCATCACCTCGGTGGCCACCTCGCTGCGGGCGGCCGATCCGCACTGGCAGATCACGATGGACACCTACGCCTCGTCGGCCGGCGACACGAACGGCTTCTACAACATCCCCGCGCTCGCCCAGGCCGTCGACGCGTTCTTCGTCATGGACTACGAGCTGAACCTGCAGGGTTCGCCCTCCGCCGCCTCGCCGCTGACCAGCGGGCAGTTCAGCAGTTCGACGACGCTCCAGCAGTACACGTCGGCCGTACCGGCCTCCAAGGTCATCCTCGGCGTGCCGTTCTTCGGCATCGACTGGCCGACCAACAACGGCACGATGGCGGCGACCGCGACCGGCGGCGCCAACGACATCGCGGACTCGCAAGCCGAGTCCAACGGGCCCGAGTACTGGGACCCGGTCACCGGCACGGCCTGGACGAGCTACCAAGTCGGCAACCAGTGGCACGAGTCGTACTACGAGGGCCTCAACGGCCTCTACGACGTCTCGCAGCTGGCCTCGCATTACAACGCTCGTGGCGTGGGCATCTGGGCCCTCGGCATGGAGAACGACGGCCCCCAGATGATCGCCGCACTCGACGGCATCGACCCGGGCGCCACGCCGAGCACCGGTCCCGGTACGACCTCGTCGTCGACTGCACCCGGCGCCCCGGCCCCGAACGCCCCGACCGGAACCGCCGGCGGCGGCACGGCGGTGGCAGCGCCGGCCACGCCCACGACGTCGGCGGGGCCGACCGCCGGCCCGGCCGTCACCGCACCCGCAGCGGCGTCGACGACCAGCACGACGGCCACCCCTTCGATCACCGCGCAACATCAGGGCAAGACGGTGACCCTGACGCCGGTCGCCGCCAGTTCCGTGGGGAAGTTCGTCTCGGGCGGCCAGGTAACGGACTTCCAGACGAACGAGCCGGCCTACTCGTGCCTGAACGGCGCGACCCTCAACGTCTATTCGAACCTCAAGGGCCCGCCGTTTGCGGTCGCCGTGACGCCGACCGACTGTGTCACCCAGGACTTCCTGCTCCCGCCGTCGTAGCTGATCAGGCCGGTCGGGGGCCGACGAGGCCGACACGAGGGGGCACAATCCGGCCGGTAGCGTTGTGCGTAAGCCCATGGACGTGGACACGGCGCACGAAGACACGACCGGCGCATCCGATCCCGACCGAGAAACGGACTCCGCCGCGACGGAAGAGCACCGCGCCGGTCGGGATATCCCGCCGATCCTGCGTACCCAGCGCACGCTCCAGATCGTGCTCGGCGTCCTCTGGATCCTCGACGCCGCGCTCCAGTTCCAGCCGTACATGTTCGGCAAGGGGTTCGTCGACTCGTTCATCCTCCCCAACGCCCAGGGCCAGCCCTTCGTCGTCGGCGACCTGATCACCCACATCGGGCACTTCCTGGCGCCCGACGTCGCCGTGTGGAACACGTTCTTCGCGCTGATCCAGCTCGCCATCGGCGTCGGCCTGCTCTTCCGACGTACCGTCCGCCCCGCGCTCGCCGTCTCGTTCGTCTGGGTCATCGGCGTCTGGTTCTTCGGCGAGGGCCTGGGCATGCTGCTGACCGGCACCGCCACCGCGCTTACCGGCGCACCCGGCTCGGTGCTGTTGTACGGCCTGCTCGGCCTCATGGCGTGGCCCCGACCGACCCGCCGCTACGCCCCCGATTGGAGCGACCGGCCGACGGGCATCGCCACGTCGGCCGCCGCCCAGGGCATCGGGCGCTCCATCACCCCGTTGGCGGTGTGGGCGGGCTACTGGTGGCTCGCCGCCGTCCTCTTCCTCCTCCCCGACAACCGCACCACCACCTCGGTGCAGAGCGCCATAGTCGGCATGGCCCAGGGTCAGCCGAGCTGGTACGCCCGCTTCCTGACCGACCTCGGCAACCTGTTCTCGACGTCGGGCACGCAGACCGCCTGGATCCTCGCCATTGTCGCCGTCGTCATCGGCTTCGGTCCCCTCGTGGCGCGCCGGCCTGGCATCTGGCTCGCGCTCGGCGCCCTCTTCGCCTTCCTCCTGTGGATCGCCGGCCAGGGGCTCATCGGCAACCTCTTCACCGGCAACGACACCGACCCCAACACCGGCCCGTTGATCATCCTGCTGGCCGCGGCGATGACGCCCACCGTGATCGCCGCCAGGGCGGAATGGCGGTCGCCCGCCGGTGAGGTGGCGCGGCGGTTCCCGGCGGTCGGCGTCCTCGGGGTGGCGGGTCTCGGCGCCGCGCTAGCCCTGTCCGCCAGCTACCCGGCCGCCACGGCGGAGTCCACCGGCGGCGCGATGTCCGGCATGGCCATGGGCGGCAGCGGGGGCAGCGGCACGCAGGCGTCGTCGAACGAGTCCGTCACCGCGTCGACGTGCCGCACGGCGGGCAACGGGACGACGAAGATCGCCGGGCTCGACCTGGCCAACAGCCCGTTGATGGCGATGGGCGCCACGCCGGGCGCCACAATGAACATGAACGGCGCCGACGCCAGCGCGGCGGCCGGGTTCAACACGACCAAGCCCGGTTGGCACTACACGGGCCCGGCCATCCCGAACGCCGAGGCGCAGACGTTGTTAAACGAGGGCAACAACACGCCGAGCGACGTCCACATGGCGCTGAGCGGGTGCGCCGAGCGGCTGACGTCGGGCGAGGACATCGCGGCGCAGCAGTACGTGCAGGAGACGAGCGAGGCCGTCTCGGGTCTGGCGAACCCGTTCGAGGCGGTGGCGGCGGGATACGTGGCGGTCTCGCCGACGAGCTATCCCGTCGTGTACTACGTCAACCCACAGATCGTGGCGGCCAATGCGGCGGCCAAGCGCACGCTCGACCCGCAGCACGTCGACGGGCTGATCTATGTCCAGGCGCCGTCGGGCCAGCAGGTGCTCGCGGCGGCGTTCTACATTCTCCCGTCGACCGAGACGTCGGTGCCGATGCCCTACGGCGCGCTCGTGCAGTGGCACCGGCGCACCGAGGTGTGCGGCCCGGCGACGGCGGACCCGGCGATGCCGCTCGACATCACCGGCTACCCGGACCCGTCGTGCCCGGCGGGCTCCGTCGTGCAGCCCACGCCGTATCTCTCGATGGTGTGGCAAGTCCCCGTGGCCGGCGGGCCGCTGGCGATCCAGCCGCCGGACATCCAGATCCTCGAGGCGGCGATCATGCAGACGGAGGGCAGCAACGGGACGTCGGGGACGTAGGCGCCGGCGCCGCGAACCCACCCTGAGGATGAGCGCCGGCCGGCCGATTCCGCCTCAGGACTGATCCGGCGGGGCGGGCTGGCTTCGTAGCCTGGATGTCGTGGGCGCCAACCCCGACGTGATCGAGCGCATGATGCGGTGGTCGAAGGTCGACTTCGCCCCGGCGCACCGCCAGCCGCGGTGGTGGCGCATCGGGCTCGCCACCGTGCTGGCGATCGGGTTGTCGCTGGCCGCCGACGCGGCGCTGGTGGCGATCGCGACGCACGTGTACCCCGCCACCAAGGGCTACTCGCACTTCCAGTTCTCCGACTACGCCAAGCTGACGATCGTCGGCATCATCATCGGCTGCGCCGCCTGGCCCGTCGTCACGCGCATCAGCTCGGCGCCGCGATGGGTGTTCTTCCGTTGCGCCATCTTGGTGACGCTCGTGCTGTGGCTGCCCGACGTGTGGATCTGGCACAAGGGCCAGCCCGCACACGCCGTGGCGTTCCTGATGCTGATGCACCTAGCGATCGCGTTGATCACGTACAACCTGTTGGTGCATCTGGCGCCGGTGCGGCCGTTGGGGGCCACGCGTGGGCGCGGGACCGGCGCCGGCGCGCACGCGGTCAGCGAGGCGTCCGCCTCCTAGTTCTCCCGGGGCGCGATCTCGTCGACGGCGCGGAGCACCTCTTCGGGCGGACTCCACGCCCCGGCCGCGACGTTGCTGACGACCTGCTCGGGGCGGGTGGCGCCGGCGATCACCGACGAGACGACGGGGCGCGAGAGCAGCCAACCGAAGGCGAGGTCGAGCACGGTGTGCCCGTGGGCGCGAGCCAGCTCGTCCAGCGCCACGACCGTGGCGAGTCGCTCGTCGCTCAGCTGGCTGGCGGCGCGGTCGCCCATGCCCGCGAGGCGTGTCCCCTCCGGCGGCGGTTCGCCCGGGCGGTACTTGCCGCTTAGCAGCCCGCTGGCGAGCGGGAAGTAGGGCAGGAGGCCGAGACCCATGCGCTCGCATTCGGCCAGCACGCTCTTCTCGGGGTCGCGGTGGAGGATGCTGTACTGGTTCTGGATGCTGACGAACCCCGGGGCACCGGGCGGCGCGGCGGCGGCGGCCTCCTCGAGCATGCGGGAGCTGAAATTGGAGCAGCCGAACTCGCGGATCTTGCCCTCGGCCACGAGCTCGCCGAGCGCGCCGATCGTCTCGGCGATCGGGGTCTTCGGGTCGGGCATGTGCAGCTGGTACAGGTCGATGCGGTCGGTGCCGAGGCGCGTGAGGCTGTCCTCCACCGCGAGGCGGATGTAGGCGGCCGAGGCGCCTCCCTCGTGGCCCTCGTACGGGCCGCCGAACTTGGTGGCCAGCACGATCTCGTCGCGTCGGGCGCCGAGGGCGCGGCCGAGGTAGGTCTCGCTCTTGGTGCCCCCGTAGATGTCGGCCGTGTCGAACAACGTGATGCCGGCGTCGAGCGCCGCTCCCACCACGGCGTCGGTTTCTTCGGGCCCGATCCGACCGCCGAAGTTGTTGCAGCCCAGGCCGACGGTGCTCACCTTGAGCGAACCGATCGTGCGCGTCTCCATCGCGTGGCACCTCCTCGGCCGCCGATCCATGCGGCCCCAGTGACTGCGCTGTACTGTACCGACGACTCCGGGTTGGGACTTCCGGGCGCGAGGAGGCAGTCATGGCAGAGGGCGCAGTGGACGTGACGGTGAGCGCTGCACCGGACGCGGTGTGGGAGAAGGTCGGCGACTTCGGTGGCATTGAGGACTTCTTTCCCGGCATCGACTCGTTCCGTCTCGAGGGCGACGACCGCATCATCGGCATGTTCGGCATGGAGGTCCGCGAGCGGTTGGTGGCGCGCGACGAGGCCGGTCGGTCGATCACGTATTCGGTGGTCGCGGGCGTGCCGGTCGACAGCCACGAGGCGACGATCACGGTCGAGTCGGAGGGCGACGGGTCGAAGGTCACGTGGACCTACGCCGTGACCCCCGACGAGATGGCGCCGATCTTCGGTGACACCTACAAGGCCGCGCTGGCGTCGCTGGAGAACGCCTTCTCCTGAGCCCCGCCGGCGACCCCGCCGGCGACGGCGCGTTTACCTGGGGATAGGTGGACGCGAAGAGGACTCGCCTACCCTGAGCCCGTGACCCCACGCGCGGCGGACGGTGCACCCCCGTTGGGCGCACGGCCACAACCTCTGACCGAGGACGTGCCGCGCATCTACCCGCGGCGCCTGCCCGACCCGACACGACGGGAGCTGCTGCGCCGGAGCCGCACCATCGCCAAGGTGGTGGCGGTCCACTTCACCCCGACGGCGATCCGCCAGCTGCGCACGATCCGCCACGGCGCTCTGCCGGCGGCGCAGCTCGCCCGGCCGCTGCGCAAGAGCTTCCAGGACCTGGGCGGGACGTTCATGAAGTTCGGCCAGATCATCGCCTCGTCGCCGGGGATGTTCGGCGACGACGTGGCCGACGAGTTCCGGGCCTGCCTCGACAGTGGTCCGGCCGTGCCCTTCGCCGACATCCGCCAGCGGGTGGAGGAGGACCTCGGGTTGTCGCTGCGCGACGCGTTCAGCGACTTCGAGACCGAGCCGATCGGGACCGCCTCGATCGCGGTGGTGCACCGGGCCCGGCTCCTCGACGGGCGCGTCGTCGCGGTCAAGGTGTTGCGGCCCGACGTCGAGCACGTCGTGGCGACGGACCTCGACCTCATGCAGCCGCTGCTCGAGATCCTGGTGCGCCAGACGGGCGACCAGATGGCGGGCAACGTGCTGCAGCTGCTCGACGGGTTCCGCGTCCAGATCGGCGAGGAGATGGACCTGCGCAACGAGGCGCGTTCGCTGGTGCACTTCCGCCGGTTGCAGAACGAGTTCGACCTGCGTCTGATGGCGGTGCCCGAGCCGTACGTCGAGCTGTCGGGGCGCAACGTGCTGACGATGGAGTTCTTCGACGGCGTGCCCATCGACGACCTGGCCAAGGTGGCCGAGCTCGGCCACGACCCGACTCCGCTGGTGCAGGAGGTGATGCGCGCCTTCTTCCTGACGACGGTGCGCTGGGGCGCCTTCCACGGCGACGTGCACGCCGGCAACATGATGCTGCTGCGCGACGGGCGGATCGGCGTCATCGACTGGGGCATCGTCGGGCGGTTGGACCCGTCGACGCACCGGTTCTTCATCTCGCTGCTGTCGGCCGCCATGGGCGACGAGGCGGCGTGGGGAGTGGTGACGAAGCACATCACCGACGTCTACGGCCCGGCCATCGGCGAGGCCGTCGGGCTCTCGGGCGACGAACTGACGGCGTTCTTCCGCTCGTTGCTGGAGCCGGCGCTGAACCGGCCATTCGGCGAGGTGAGCCTGGCCGGGCTCATCCAGGGGGTGCAGCTGCAGGTGGCGAAGGCCCAGGGCGTCGAGGCGCACCAACGGAGCTTCCGGGCGATCATGCGCCGGCTCCGGAGCCAGCGCCGGGTGCGGCGGATGGCGGACGAGTCGGGCGGGCTGATGTCCGAGTTCGACCGGGGGACGTTCCTGTTGGCCAAGCAGCTGATGTACTTCGAGCGCTACGGGCGGATGTTCGTCTCGGAGGTGCCGATCCTCAACGACCGGGAGTTCATTACGCAGTTGCTGGCGGGGGTGGACCTGGGTGAGGGCGACGAGGCCGCAACGGGGTAGGGCGGCGGACCTGGGTACCTGGCACAGAACTGGAATCTGTTCTAGTTTCAGCCAGGGCCCGGGGCGGGCCCGTCGGAGTTCGGGGAATGGGGAGGTGCGATGGCTGAAGAGACGGTGATCTACAAGGCCGACCACGTGCTGGAGTACCCCTTCGTGCGCTCGGTCGGGCCGGTCGTCGGGGCCTTCCTGACGGGCCTGCGCGACGGCAAGGTCGTGGGGATCAAGGGGAGCGGCGGCCGGGTGATCGTGCCGCCGACCGAATACGACCCCGAGACGGGCGAAGAGACGTCGGGCGTGGTGGACGTGGGGCCCGAGGGCACCGTGACGTCGTGGTCGTGGGCGGGCAAGCCGCGGGACAAGCAGCCGCTGTCCGAGCCCTTCGCGTGGGTCTTGGTCAAGTTCGACGGCGCGGACACGTCGTTCCTCCACGTCCTGCCGGCCGCGTCGCCCGACGAGGTGTCGACGGGGATGCGGGTGCGGCCGCAGTTCCGGCCTGAGGGAGAACGGGTCGGTCACATCAGGGATATCGAACACTTCGTGGCGGTGGGGGGTGGGTCGTGAGCGAGCGTGAGCCGGTGACGATGATGGACGCGGCGACGAAGCTGGACTACGTGTTCACGGCCGGCGTGGCGATGAGCCGGAACCTGCACGGGTACGAGGTGGGCAAGTTCATCGGGCAGCGGTGCCCGAAGTGCAGGAAGGTCTATGTGCCGTCGCGGGGGTCGTGCCCGACCGACGGCGTGGCGACCGACGAGATCGTCGAATTGCCGAACACGGGGACGATGACGACGTATTGCATCGTGAACGTGCCGTTCGCCGGGCAGTCGATCGAGATCCCGTACATCTGCGGGCAGATCTTGCTGGACGGGGCGAACCTCTCGTTCATGGGGTTGATCCAGGAGATCCCGACCGACGAGATCCGCATGGGCATGCGGGTCGAGGCTGTGTGGGAGCCGCCGGAGAAGTGGGGCCCGACGCTGGCGTCGGTCAAGTACTTCCGGCCCAACGGCGAGCCCGACGCCGACTACGAGACGTACAAGGAGTACCTGTGAGCCCGAAGGGATCCTTCCCTGAGCTGACGTCGGGGCGGCGCCCGGTCGGCGTCGTGTCGTTCGCGCAGTACGACAACGTGCGGCGGGAGGAAGACCGCAACGAGGTCGAGATGCTCCTGCCGGTGGTTGGCGAGGTGTTCGGCAACATCGGCATCACGAAAGACGACGTCGGCTTCATCTGCTCGGGCTCGACGGACTACCTGATCGGCGGGCCGTTCTCGTTCGTGGCGGCGCTGGACGCCGTCGGGGTGTGGCCGCCGCGGGCGGAGTCGCACGTCGAGATGGACGGGGCGTGGGCGCTCTACGAGGCGTGGGTGCTGCTGCAGGAGGGCGAGATCGACGCCGCTTTGGTGTACGCCTTCGGGCGGTCGTCGATGGGAGACCTGAGCCAGGTGCTGGCCGTGCAGCTGGATCCCTACTATCTGGCGCCGTTGTGGCCGGACCCGACGGCACTGGCCGCGCTGCAGGCGCAGGCGATGATCGACCGGGGGCTGGCGAGCGAGGCGGACTTCGCCGCCGTGGCGGCGCGGTCGCGGAAGTCGGCGTTGGGGAACCCGAAGGCGCAGGTGGCGTACGACCGCTCGGCCGCCGAGTTGTTGAAGGAGGACTACGCGGTGGCGCCGTTGCGGCGGCACACGTTGCCGCCGTTGACCGACGGGTGCGCGGCGATCGTGCTGGCGGCGGGGGACAAGGCGTACGAGTGGTGCGAGCGGCCGGCGTTCATCACGGGGATCGACCACCGGATCGAAACGCACTCGGTCGGGGCGCGGGACCTGACGGAGTCGCCGTCGACCCGGGTGGCAGGGGAGAAGGCGGGCGTGAGCAAGGGCAAGGTCGACGTGGCCGAACTGCACGCTCCGTTCGCCCACCAGGAACTGATCCTGTCGACGGCGCTGGGTTTGGGTGACGGCGTGTCGGTGAACCCGTCGGGCGGCGCGCTGGCCGCGAACCCGATGATGTCGGCGGGGTTGATCCGCATCGGCGAGGCGGCGCAGCGGATCTGGTCGGGCGACGCCGACCGGGCGGTGGCGCATGCCACCTCGGGGCATTGTCTGCAACAGAACCTGGTGGCCGTGCTGGAGGGTGTGTGATGGCGGAGCGTGCCGCAGTCATCGGAGTGGGCCAGACGGTGTGCAAGTCCAAGCGCGAGGACGTGTCGATCGCGGGGCTCGTGCGCGAGGCCGCCGTGATGGCGCTCGAGGACGCGGGGCTGGGCTTCGCCGACATCGACGCCGTGGTCGTCGGCAAGGCGCCGGACATGTTCGAGGGCGTGATGATGCCCGAGCTGTATCTGGCGCCGGCGCTCGGGGCGGTGGGCAAGCCGATGTTCCGGGTCCATACGGCGGGGTCCGTCGGCGGGTCGACGTCGATCGTGGCGTCGCACCTGGTGACGTCGGGGATCCACGAGCGCGTGCTGACGGTGGCGTTCGAGAAGCAGAGCGACTCGGACGCCATGTGGGCGCTGTCGGTGCCCCAGCCGTTCTCGGCGCCGCTGCTGGCCGGGGCGGGCGGGTACTTCGCGCCGATCATCCGGGCGTACATGTACCGTTCCGGCGCGCCGCGCGACATCGGGATGATGGTGGCGGTCAAGGACCGCCTGCACGCGCTCAAGAACCCGTACGCACACCTGCACCTGCCGGACATCTCGATGCAGATGGTCGAGGACTCGATCATGCTGTGGGACCCGCTGCACTATCTGGAGTCGTGCCCGTCGTCGGACGGCGCGGCCGCGATGGTCATCGGGTCGGAGAAGGCCGCCGGGGCGGCGCAGGCCGAGACCGGGCGGCCCCCGGCATGGATCCACGGCATGGCGATGCGCTCGGAACCCACGATGTTCGCCGGGCGCGACCAGGTGAACCCGCAGGCGAGCCTGGACTGCGCCAAGGACCTGTACGGGCAGGCTGGTATTACGAACCCTCGCAAAGACTTCGACATGGCCGAGGTGTACGTGCCGTTCAGCTGGTACGAGCCGATGTGGCTCGAGTCACTCGGGTTCTGCGACGAGGGCGACGGGTGGAAGCTGACGCAGGCGGGGGCGACTTCGATGGTGGAGGGCGGTGACATCCCGTGGAACTGCTCGGGCGGCGTCCTGTCGTCGAACCCGATCGGCGCGTCGGGGATGCTGCGCTTCTTGGAGACCGCGCTGCAGGTGCGGGGGCTGGCCGGCGAGCACCAGGTCGACGGCGTCCGGCGGGCGCTGGGGCAGGCCTACGGGGGTGGCTCGCAGTTCTTCTCGATGTGGGTGGTCGGTTCCGAGAAGCCGTAGCCGTCCGGGCGGAGCGGGGGACGGCCGATATGCTCGGCGGAACTACTGAGCCCTGACCAGGAGGTCTGAGTGAAGGTCGTCGTGGACTTCGACGAGTGTGCCAGCAACGGCGTGTGCATGGGCATCTTGCCCGAGGTCTTCGAGGTGCGCGACGACGGGTACCTCTACGTCCTGAACGAGAACCCGCCCGAGGAGCTGCGCGACAAGTTGCGCGAGGCGGTCAATGGGTGCCCGACCGGGGCGATCTCGATAGAGGACGACTGACGGACCGGAATTGGGGCGCTGAGGCCGGCGTGGCCGGTCGCTCGCCGTCGCCGTCGCCGACGCCGGGCGCACGCACCGTGACCGAATGACGGACGCTGCCGCTCCAGGTGGCGCGGGCGCGCCACGGGTGCGCTTCGCGCCGTCGCCGACGGGCTACTTCCACGTGGGCAGCGCACGGGCGGCGCTGTTCAACTGGCTGTTCGCTCGGCGGTGGGGCGGGACGTTCGTACTTCGTATCGAGGACACGGACGAGGCGCGGAACCGGCCGGAGTGGACCGAAGGGATCATCTCGGCCATGTCGTGGCTCGGGATGGCGCCCGACGAGGGGCCGTACTTCCAGTCGGCCCAGGGCGAGGCGCACCAGGAGGCGATCGAGGCGCTGTGGGCGTCGGGCGCGCTGTACGCGTGCGCGTGCACCCGCGACGAGATCGACCAGCGGGTGAAGGAGCGGGCGGCGGCGGGTGACCCGACGCCGGGCTACGACGGGTTCTGCCGGGACCTGGGGTTGGAGCGGGGCGAGGGCCGGGCGCTGCGCTTCCGCACGCCCGACGAGGGGTCGGTGCGGATCGACGACCTGGTGCGCGGCGAGGTCGACTTCCCGCTGCGGGCGCTCGAGGACTTCATCTGCGTGCGGGGCGACGGCAAGCCGCTGTTCGCGCTGGCCAACGCGGTCGACGACCGGACGATGTCGATCTCGCACGTGATCCGCGGCGAGGACCTGCTGCCCACGACGCCGCGCCAGGTGCTGCTGTGGGAGGCGCTGAACGGGGCGCAGGAGGAGGTGCTGGCGCTGCCGGCGTACGCCCACCTGCCGCTACTGGTGAACGAGCACGGCAAGAAGCTCTCGAAGCGCCGTGACCCGGTCGCGGTGGAGCTCTACCGCGAGCAGGGCTACCTGCCCACAGCGTTCCGGAATTACCTGGCGCTGCTCGGATGGAGCCCGGGCGACGAGGAGATCGTGCCGATCGAGACCATGGTCGAGCGGTTCCGCCTCGAGGACGTGCAGAAGTCGCCGGGGTTCTTCGACGTGAAGAAGCTGACGCACTTCAACGGGGTGTACATCCGAGCGCTGAGCGTGCCGGAGTTCGTCGAGACGGCGCGCCCCTGGGTCGACCCGGTCGCCGGCGAGTGGGCGCCGGGTGGCTGGCTCGATCCGGAGAACGACGCGCCGGTCGTGGCGCCGGTGCCGTGGCCGCCATCGCGCTACGACGAGGTGGCCTTCGCCGAGGTCGCATGCGTGACGCAGGAGCGGGTGGCCGTGCTGAGCGAGATACCGGCGCTGATCGACTTCTTGATGGAGCAGGACGCGCCGATCGACGAGGCGTCGTGGGCCAAGGCGGTCGCCGGCGACGCGGCGGCGCCGGCGATCCTGCGTGCGGCACTGGCCGCGTACGCCGAGTGCGCGTGGGACAAGGACACGTTGCACGGGGTGACCGAGGAGATCGCCAAAGCGGCCGACCGCAAGCTCGGCAAGGCGCAAGCGCCGATCCGCGTGGCGGTGATGGGCCGCACGACGGGGCTGCCACTGTTCGACTCGCTGGCCGTGCTCGGGCGGGACGAGACGTTGCGGCGGATCGAGGCGGCGCTGGCCCGATTGGCCCCGGCCGCTTGACCGACGCCTGATGCTGTTCGGGCCCTTGCGCTGGGCCATCCGTATCGCCGTGCTGCTGGCGGCGGCGATCTTCTTGTACTTCGCGGTGACGCTGGTGCAGGTGTGGCTGACCTCGCGCCAATACGACCCGCACCCGGCGGGGGCGATCCTCGTCATGGGCGCGGCCCAGTACAACTGCACGCCGTCGCCTGACCTGCAGGCCAGGTTGGAGCAGGCGCTGACGCTGTACCACGACGGTTACGCGCACCTGATCATGGTGACGGGCAACAAGAAGCCCGGTGACCGCTGCACCGAGGCGGAGTCGGGGGCGATGTACCTGGAGAGCAAGGGCGTGCCGAAGAGCGACATCCTCGAAGCAGGCGGTGACACCACGTACGGGAACATCTCCCAGGCACAGCCGGTCCTGTTGGCGCACGACGCGCGCGTGGTACTCGTGACGACCGACCCCTTCCACGAGGACCGCTCGATGGCGATCGCGTCGTCGTTCTCCCTGACGCCCTCGCCGACGCCGACGCAGACGTCGCCGATCCGGGGGTGGGCGACGGTGCCCTACTTCTTGAAGGAGGCCGTGGGCGTCGGCCTCGGCCGCATCATCGGCTTCAACCACCTGGACTGGCTGCACGACGCCTGAGCCCGGGTCGGGCTCTTGCGGTCAGCCGTCGGTCGTCGACGTGGACGTGGACGTCGTGGGGGCGGTGGTCGGCGGCGTGCTCGGAGTGGCGAAGCTGATCCTGGCGACGGCGCCCTGGCTCTTCACCGTCCCGACGGCGATGACGCAGCCGGCGTGACCCGGAGTGCCGCAGTAGCCGTCGCCGACGATCCCGCTGCGGACCCGGAACTTGGCGGAGAACGTGCCGTTGCGGGCGACCCGGATGGCCTCCGCGTCGGCGACGTTGCAGTGTGGCGTATCGGTGGTCAGGTTCATGCGCCCCCGCACCGCGGCGGTGCACTCCGCGGCGAACCAGGTGACGTTGGCGCCGTCGTCGCTGCGGGTCAGGCCCCGGCCACTGACCGTCACGGCCTGGCCGTTGGTCAGGTCATGGTTGGGGGTGACCTTGACCGACATGCCGCTGGTGCCGGTCGACGCCCCGGCGGGCCCGGCCGGGGCGGCCAGGAGCGCTCCAGAGAGGACGGCGCTGACGACGAAGGCCGAGACGAGGACCGTGGCGAGGTCAGTCGCGGGCGTCAAGCGCCAGTACGCCGACCACCGGGACATGTAGCGAACCTCCGAACCCACACTCGCTTCCCGGGGGATCCCGGAGGCCGCATCTTCGCATCGGCCGGGGCCTGTTTCAACGCGCCCCTGGTCACGGGGCCGAAGAGTGCCCCGGGGCCCTCGGCTAATCTGAACGTCCACCCATTCGGGGGTGGTGTAATCGGCAACACGACTGGTTCTGGTCCAGTTATTGAGGGTTCGAGTCCTTCCCCCCGAGCACGGCGGACGCCTTTGCGCCATTTGGCGTAGGGAACGCCGCTCGGCCCCATCGTCTAGAGGCCTAGGACACCACCCTCTCAAGGTGGCGACACGGGTTCGAATCCCGTTGGGGCTGCAAATTGTTGGGCTTGACCGGTTAGGGCGAGCCCGCGTTGTAAGAAGAGTTTGGTCGTGCACTACCAGGAGGTAGTCCATGCCCAAGCGATACGCGGGAGAGTTACGCCGAGCGGCGTGCGAACGGATGCTGGCCGGCGAGAAGGCCGGTGCACTGGCAAGGAGCTCGGGGTTTCTGAGGGAACCCGCCGGGCCGCGTGTAGAAGTTCTCGATGTTGAGCCCGTCGATGAGCATGGCGACCCGCCAGCCGGCGTAGGCGTTGCCGATTCCGATGTGGTGGAAGACGCCCCGGTGGCGCAGCATCACTCGCCCGGACTTGTCGACGCGATCGACGCGACGCGCATCTGCGAGTTGTTAATCGACCTTCGAGTGCGGTCGACGGAGGCCAAGACCTTCCAAGGTGCCTTTCCGGCGCCATTCGGCGAGTAGTGAAAACACTTTCGCGGGTGCCATCGGGTACGGGCCGCTCCGGGCATTGGCCATGTCGCGTTGCCCTTCGTTGTTGTAGTAGCTCGGCGTGCAATCGTTGCCGCCACCGAAGCCTCGTTCGGCACGCTTCGCGTGGGCCTTCTCGTAGGCCCCGATCCACTCGGCCTCCGCCTCGGCGGTCGCTTCGACCGTGGTCGCGCCACTCGCTTGCACCGCCACTAGGACGTGGACAATCTCCTCCGCGATGTCCTCAACCAGGTGCACGTAGTTGGGACTGATCGCCCGTTGCATCGCGTGAACGATGAATGCGTTGGGAAACCCGTTGACGTGGATACCGTGCAAGCTGCGCATCCCACCGGCCCAGTGCTCGGAGAGCTGCAGTCCGCTCCGCCCGATAACGTCGAATCCGGCTCGATCCCATAGCCGGCCGTTGACATCGAAGCCGGTCCCAAAGATCACGCAGTCCACCTCGTGAGCCGTGCCGTCGACGACGACCGCGTTCGAGGTGAATCGCTCGACGCCTCGGCCGTCCGTGTCGATCAGACGCACGCCGGGCTCATTGAACGCCTGCAGGTAGTCATCGTGGAAGCAGGGCCGCTTGCAAAATAGGTTGTACCACGGCTTCAACGCGTCGGCGGTGGCGGTATCAGCCACGGTTGTTTCCACGCGCGAGCGGATCAGGTCCATGACCTCGAAGTCAGCGGCTTCGGCCGCCGCCGCCATGGCCTCCCTCGTGAAGTCGCCGCTCTCGGTCACCTTCTTGATAACGAGATCGACCATCGACGTCCATCCGTCGCCGACGAGGTTCACCGGCGCGGCACCGCCGGTTGTCAACGCGGTGAAGTTCTCCATGCGGGCGCGCTGCCATCCTGGTTCTAGGTCCGATGCCCACTCGGCGTCGGTGGATCTGTTGCCGCGTTCTTGCACCGATGACGGGGTTCGTTGGAAGACCAGCAGCTGCTTGCAGGCACGGGCCAGGTGAGGAACGCACTGCACAGCCGTGGCGCCAGTTCCGATCACAGCCACTCGCTTGTCGGCGAGCCTTGTGAGGGGTTCCGACGGGCCGCCCCCGGTGTACTCGTAGTCCCATCGGCTCGTGTGGAACCAATGGCCAGAGAACTCGTCGATGCCCGGGATGCCCGGAAGCTTCGGCAGGTGCAGGAACCCGACGCTGATGACAACGAAACGGGCCCGCATCGCGTCTCCACGGTTGGTGCTGATCACCCACTTGCAGGCAGAAGCATCCCACTTGAGCGACGTCACCTCGGTGCCGAAGCAGGCACCTTCGTAGAGGTTGAACTGGTTAGCGACTCGGCGACAGTGCTCGAGTATCTCGGGTCCGTAGGAGTACTTCTCCCTTGGCATGTAGCCGGTCTCTTCGAGAAGGGGTAGGTAGATGTACGACTCGATGTCACATTGGGCTCCGGGGTATCGGTTCCAATACCAGGTCCCGCCAACGTCGCCGGCCTTGTCGATCAACCGCATGTTGGTGAACCCGGCCATTCGCAGCCGTGCTCCGATGGTCAGCGATCCGAGCCCGGCTCCGATGAAAGCCACCTCCACCTCATCGCATAGAGGCTCTCGATCGGGCACCACGGTGTGCGGCTCGGTGAGGTGATCGCTGAAGCCCCGCATCGAAACCCATTGCTCCCCGCCCCGCGCCATAAGTCGCTTGTCCCGCTCGGCGCGGTAGCGCGCTCGAAGGACTTCTCGATGTTCCGAAATCTCGTCCACCGAAAAAGAGTACCCTTAATAGCAAGTTGGCGACTAAGGTCTGCTCCATGGACGTGACGGGCTGGGTCGACCCGGAGATCGACGAGATGTTGGCCGGATTCGGTGCCCACGTTCCACAGCTTGGCGACGATCCACTCAAGCTCCTCCGCAGCATGGGCACGACCTACGACCGTCCGGCGCCTGAGGGAATCGAGCGAGAGGACCTCGTCGTGCCCGGCCCGATCGGTGCGCCGGACGTTCCGATCCGAATCGTTCGTGCGACCGGCGGTCCATCGCCGGCCCCGGCCCTCCTCTGGTTTCATGGCGGCGGCTACGTGATGGGCGGACACGAGCTCGAGACGCGCCGACTCGAACGGCTCGTGCGCGCCACAAGCTGCACGGCCATCGCTGTCGGCTACCGGTTATCGCCAGAGACACCCTTCCCTGGACCACTTGACGACTGCTTTGCTGCCCTCTGCCATGTCGTCGCCAACGCGGCCTTCCTTCGGGTAGACCCCGATCGGATCGCCGTCGGTGGAGAGAGCGCTGGGGGCGGTCTGGCGGCGGGAGTCGCGCTCCGAGCACGAGACAAAGGCCTGCGCCTGGTACATCAGCACCTGCTGATGCCGATGCTCGACGATCGGATGTCGACACCGTCGAGCGGCTGGACAGTCCCGATCTGGTCCAAGGAGATTGCGGCGTTTGGATGGCGGTCGTACCTAGGAGCGCTTCACGGAACGGACGGAGTTCCGCCGACCGCGGCCCCGGGACGAGCCGACGAGCTGACAGCACTCCCCCCTACCTACCTGCACGTTGGAGCCTTGGACCTCGTGTTGTACGAGTGCATCGCATTTGCCCTGCGTCTCACTTCCGCTGGGGTCCCCACCGAGCTGCACGTCTTCCCGGGCGCTCCGCACGGCTTCGAGGAACTCACCCCGAAGGCAGATGTGAGCCGCCGAGCCCGGGCGCTGTCGACTGCTGCGCTGCACCGTCACCTCGGGAACACGGCAGAGTCGTGAGTATCGACATCTGAGACCGAAAATCAGTACGCAAAGAGGCAGGTATCCGACGCGATGACTGAACGTTCAAGGCGAGTCGGCACACAGGCTGGACAGCGTGGAGGTAGCGCCTCGGTCTCGTCCGACCACGAGGCAGATTCATCCCGACTGCGTAACGGAGTGCGGTGGTCTATGGCTCTACGCCATTGCCATCATCCAGGGTGGGATCGGATTTGCTCTGGTCGGGCCGTCCAATCCCAATTGAATCTGGTACAGCAGGGCGGTGTCGTAGAAGGCGTAGATCAGCTTGACCTTTTGATCCTCGATCTCTATGCGATCGAGGAACCGCAGCTTCATTTCTGAACTCTCGGCTTGATCGACAATGGTGCCTCCGAGCTTGCTGCCGCTGAAGTACCCCTCGACGAAAGCCGTGTTTCCGACAACCCACAGATTGGTGATCGTCTGCCTCAGGTCGATGAAATTGGCCTCGTCCTTCTCCAACGTCTTTTCGAGGAACGCTTTGCCCCCGGACATGTCCGGGTCGACAAAGCACATCTCTGGATAGACGACGACGGCGTCGGGGTGAATCAACGCGTTGTGCGCTTCGAAGTCCTTGTCGGAATAGGAGCGGAACCATTCCCGGACAATGTCCTCGATTCCACTGGGTTCGTAGACGCTCTTCTCGGCGGCTTCCTGGTCCATAGCTTCTCCCTTAAGGGTTGAGCGCAACCCATCGTCCCTCGCTGCGTCGGGTGGCTAGTAGCGGGGCGGAGTGCGTCATTTCCAACGTTATATAGTGTACTCAATTACCAGAGATGGCCGTAGGATCAATCGGAACGAGGCGAGAGATGACAAACCGGGCGGCGACTTCGCAGGCCGAAGAGACCTTCATCAGCATGCTCAACGGGGCAGATACTCCCGACGCAGAGCAGCTGCTCGAGTTGTTCAGTCAGCTTAAGCCGGTCTCCGTCGACTCGGTGATCGGTCTGTGGCGTGTGGCCGCGTTTGGTCGAGCCCCACGCGACCCGATCGCGAACCAGCCTGAACCCGGCCCTCTGCCCCAGCGTGAGGGCCTCGGCATGCGCAAGCTGTATGGCAAGCGCTTCGTCACTCGCGACGACGCCGAGCCGATCGTCTGCCGGGCCGAGGACGGCTCGCTCGTCGCGTCGGTCGACTTTGGCGTGGCGCGTCTGCGCGAACTCTCGTTTCGAGGTACCTCCAGCGCCGGGATGGTGTACGACACGCAGCCCTGGATCGACTACTTCCGCAAGCTAGACGACGACACTCTGGTGGCCATGATCGATATGAAAGGCACGCCGATGGGCCTCGGCTTCTTCATGCTGCGTGGCTGACCGAGCGCCGAGTCCAGGCTGAGCGCACCTTGGCTGGAAGTTATCCGAGCCCAGGAGGCGCTCATGGCACAGTGGAGCTTTCGATGGTTGAGCAGCGCTATCTCGCTGTCAGAGAGGTGCTCGACACCCATGCCACGATCATCGATGTGGCCGCCCGCTACAGGGTGGACCGCCGGTCTTTGCAGCGCTGGTTCATTCGCTATGCCAACGACGGGATCTGCGCCGTCGCCCAGAAGAGCTCAAGGCGGTGTGTGCGAGGCGGTGGGCCAGACGCCTACTGACCCCAACCCAGCCGTGGTGCCCGGCTTAGGGCGCTGGGAAGTGGTGGAGGATGTCGGCACCATCCCACGCCAATCGGCGAGCCGAGTCGCGGTTGAGTTCGACTCGCGTGTGAGCGTCGAAGACCGCGATCGGCCTGGTCTCGAGGTCGTACTCAGGCCAGTGGTGTAGCCCGGGTCCTGACGGTACGCCCGTGCGAGCAAAGTTCAGCCAGGTCTCGTGCATCGTGGCGGCGAGACCGTCGGGCATCGCTCCTCCAAGGAACATCTGACCGATGCCAGTGTCCGTGTCGTCGAAGACGAAGGGAACGTCGAGCCCATGCGCCGCGCCGAGTCGGCCATCGAAGATGGGCGTTTCCCACGCGAACTCGTATACCCACGTGTGACCGCCGTTGTTGACCCGACCCTCTGCTGCTCGCAGGTTCGGGATACGGAACGCACGATCACCCTCGACCGACCAGTCGATCCGCTCGTCGGTCGCCTCGGGCTCGGTCGCCCGATAGGTGGCGCGTACGGCGTCTTCCCACTCGCGCTTCTCGAAGACTCGTGGCGATGCGATCGCTGGGCCTCCAAGCTCCGCCATGACCTTGAACAGCGTGAGCTCGTGACGGCACGTACCGATGATCATGTCGACCTGCGAGGTGTCCCCTGCAGCGTGTGCATCGTTCACGGGCCGGGGCTGATAGTCCATCCCGCTCACCGGGTAGAAGGGCACCGTGAGATCGCCGAATCGGTCGTCATACTTGCCCATGCGCATACCTTCGATCAGCGCGGCCTGTGTCTCTAGGAGCTGAGTGGGTGTGAGCGACGCGAGGTCCACGTCAGCCGCGGCGCCGAGCCCAAGCAGCTCGAAATAGGTGTCGGCAATGGCCGTCGCCGCGTGAGGCGGGATTCCCCAGAGCGTTGTGCCGCCGGCACTCTGGCTGATTGCACGCTGAAATAGGCCTCGGGCCTGGGGACATGCCGCGAGGGCTTGGACAGTAATTGGCGCCGGCCGAGACTCCGAAGAGCGTCACGTTTGCGGGATCACCGCCGAACGAAGCGATGTTCTCTCGCACCCAGCGCAGCGCCGCGACCTGGTCAGCGATGCCGTAGTTTCCCGATCCAGCCATCCGCTCGGGACGGACGGCTCCAGTGTGTAGGAACCCAAGCGCGCCGAGTCGATAGTTGAACGAGACGTACACGACACCATCGCGTGAGAATGTGTGACCCTGGTTGCCGGGTGCCGAGCCGGATCCAAAGAGATATGCGCCACCGTGCACCCAGACCATGACCGGCAGGTTCGCCCCAGCCTCGGTCGTGGGAGTCCAAATGTTCAGGCGGAGACAATCCTCGCCTTGCACTTCAGCACCCATCGACATCGCTTGGAAATCGATCTCGGGTTGCGGGCAAATGGGGCCGTAGTCGGCACAGGACAGCACGCCATCCCAAGGCACCGCCGGTTTAGGAAGCTGCCATAGCGCCTCCCCGAAAGGGGGAGCTGCGAATGGGATGCCTCGGAAGACCGTTGATCCGTCTTCGACGACGCCCTCCAAGGCACCGGAAGCGGACTGCACAATGTTGGTGGTCATCGCACCTTTCCCAGAAGTTCGAACGGCAACGGCCAAAGAGTATCCTCTTTCTCACCTTGACGACAGCGAGTCACTCCCGATGGGGCATCTGGGGGCTTCTGGTTGAGTGGGAGGAGGACCAGTTCAGATGGTGTATCTGAACTGGCTCGAGCTCAGCTGGGACGTGTCACAGGTTGTCAGACGACCCGGATGGATCGGGAGCAAAGACTGGGACGAATACCTCGCCGTGCGGCTCGAACTGGACCCGCACCGGCATCCCGATGTGGACGTCCTCGGGTGGGCAACCGACCACGTTGGTCGTGAGCCGGAGCCTCTCCTGCTCCACCAACTCGATGATCGAGATGTTGTAGGGAACCGGCACCGTTGGATTGAACGGCTGAGCGTTGGTGGTGTGCGTGAAGACCGTCCCCTTCCCGCTCGCGTCCTCATACGCCGTGGAACCGCCGCACTCGGAACACATGTCCGACAAGGGGAAGACCCAGCGCCGGCACGACTGGCACCGGGTGATCCGGAGCACACCCGACGCGCCGCTGGTCCAGAAAGGTCGGTTGAGATCGTCGAGGGGCGGTGTGATGCGCGGCGCGATGTCGCTCATGCGCCCATTGTAGGGTTCGCCGTGTGAGCGACATCGTGGAGAGGGGAGCGATCATCTCGGGGATCGGCATCTCGCGGATCGGGCGCAAGACGGGCACCGCCGGGCTCGAGCTGACAGCGGAGTCCTCCGCAGAGGCGATCGCCGATGCGGGGCTCGAACCGGCCGATATCGACGGCATCGCGACCATGGGCGAGACCCCCGTCGCCGAGGCGGCGGCCCACCTCGGCATCGAGCACGCCTGGACCGGTTCACCCGTCGGCCGGTGGGGCCTCCTCAGTCCAGTGGTCAACGCGTTCCATGCAGTCTCGACGGGTCAGGCCCGGCATGTGCTCGTCTACCGGACGGTGAACATGATGGGGGGCTCGGTGATGCCCGCGCCGAGGGCGCCCGGCGACGACGCGGAGCCGCCGCCTTCTCCCGACAACGGCCCGTCCGCCGTGGCGGAGGAGCGGGGGAGCCCGATGGGCGCCGTGCCCCGGCTCCTCGCCGCTCACGCCTATTCGGCCGCCAACTGGCTGGCCCTCCACGCGCGGCGCCACATGCATCAGTACGGCACGACCAAGGAGCAACTCGGTTGGTTGGCTCTCAACAGCCGACGGAACGCCGCGCTGAACCCACG
Source organism: uncultured Acidimicrobiaceae bacterium (assembly GCA_963783995.1). Classification (GTDB taxonomy): domain Bacteria; phylum Actinomycetota; class Acidimicrobiia; order Acidimicrobiales; family RAAP-2; genus Bog-473. The sequence continues at coordinate 9,521 of CAWAPU010000002.1, read as the reverse complement.
CGCGACCTACCGCGACCCGCTCACCATGGACGACTACCTTGCGGCGCGGATGATCTCAGACCCGTTCGGGCTCTTGGATTGCGACGTCCCCGTCGACGGTTCCGTTGCCTTCGTCGTCTCGACGGCCGATGCCGCAGCCGACTGCGACCACCCGGTGCAGGTCGAGGCGTGCGGTGGGTCGCTCGGGGAGGGAGGTTGGGACCAGCGGGCCGACTACCCAAAGATGGCGTCGACCGACGCCGCGGCGGAAATGTGGGGCCGGACCGACCTCGGTCCAGGCGACGTGGACCTCGCCGAGCTGTACGACGGCTTCACCTTCCTCACCATCGCCTGGCTGGAGGCACTGGGCTTCTGTGGCGACGGTGAGGCGGGACCCTTCGTCGAGGGTGCGGCGCGCATCGCACTGGACGGGGAGCTCCCGCTCAATACCTACGGAGGTCAGCTCTCGGCGGGTCGCATGCACGGGAACTGGGTGCTGCACGAGGCCTGCCTGCAGCTGCGGGGTGAGGCGGGGGAGCGCCAGGTCCCGAGGCACGAGGTGGCCGTCGTCTCCAACGGCGGCGGCCCCATCGCCGGGTGCATGGTGCTGACCCGCTAGGGAAGCGCCTACGGCCTCGCCCCTGCGGTTCGGCGACCGTCACGAGACGGTCGGATGCTCCTCACGGGGTCGCGAACGCAGGAAGGCCTGCGCGAAGCGCAGGATCCTGTCCTCGGATCCGGGCCACCCCACGACCTGTAACCCGATCGGAAGGCCGTCGAGGAACCCACACGGGAGATTCGCGGCGGGGAACCCCAACCAGTTGAACATGTGGGTGTGGCTCGTGTAGTGCGGGGCGAAGGTGCCGTGGGGGAAGGGCACCGGTCCGGTGCCGCTCCACCACTCCGCCCAATCCTCGATTTTGGGTGCAAGGAGCTGTGAGGTCGGGCTGAGAAGAAGATCGTTCTCAGCAAACACCTCACTGAAGGTCTCCCAATTTCTGCCCCGGCTCTCCATGGCTGCGATCCACGCGTCACGCTGCGGCAGCTCCATGGTGCCGGTGGGTCCTCCACCGAAGAGGAACTGGCTGGTGACATAGCCCGGCCAAAAGTCCTCCCAGACGGCGCTGGCCTCTTCGACGGCAGCACCGAGACTGTGCACCGTCGGGAGCGTTGCCTCACGAACCGCAGCGATGACGCGGGGACTCTCGTCGAACGCGTACATTCCGGCGAAGCCGTAGTCATCGGTCCAGGCCAGCCGGAATTCCGCGATGCCGTCGTCAAGGTGGCGCAACATGTCGGGAGGTTGCGTCTGCAGGCAGTCGAAATCCCGACCATCGGGACCTGACATCGCTTGCAACGTGAGGGCCACGTCTGTGACGTCGCGGGCCAGCGGACCGAGACTGACGGTGGGATTCATGCGCACCCGTAGGGCGGGGTTGTAACTGGGCACAAGCCCGGCAGTGGGGTGCATGCCGATCACGCCGCTATAGGCACCGGGAAGTCGTGTCGATCCTCCGCCGTCCGAGCCGATCGCGATCGGAAGAAGTCGGGCGGCAGCGGTTGCCGCGCCTCCCGAACTCGACCATCCCGGTGCGCGGGAGGGGTCCCAGGGGTTGCGGGCCTCACGTTCCCAGTTGAACTGGAACGGACCCGGCGCCGACGTACCCATCATCGTGTTGGTGCCGACGATGATGGCTCCAGCTGACCGTAGGCGGGTCACTGCAAGGTCGTCGTCGCGCGCGATGCGCTCGGTTCCATCGCCAAACAGCGCCATGAGAGGCATGCCCGCGACGGCGATGTGCTCCTTGACCGAAATGGGGATCCCGTGCAGCGGTCCGGACGTCTCGCCCGACTGCGCATCGGCGTGACTCGCCTGTTGCCGTGCCCCCTCGGCGTCGACATGCTTGAACGCTTTGAGGACGGGATCGAATTCTTCGATCCGAGCTAGAAAGTGATTGGTGACTTCGAGAGCCGACACGTCGCGCTTCTCCATCAACTCTCGCAGGCGCCACGCCGGCATCCAGGTCAATTCGTCGTTCATTTGTACGAGCCCTCCCGGTCGCGCCGACGACTGCATCTTGGCAGTCGGTGCCGAGGCCCGCAACGAGGTCTGGGCTCCTGGTCCGCTCCGATCTTCTTCGACTCCGGTGCAACCGAGCGAGAATTTCGGCGTGACCATGGCGACGGCAGAGTCCGGTTGAAGGAGGCGGCGCACCGTGCTGCTGGCCCGCTACGAGCAGATCGCCTGGCAGCTCTTCGCCGAAGGCGGGTTCGGCGAGATCGGGCAGACGAGATCGCCGAGGCGCGATGGTCATGGCGCGGTTCAACGTCTCATCCAATCAAGCCGGCACTACCGGACCACAGAGTCCATCGCCGGACCCCTCAAAGGGGTGGATGTGCAACCTCAACACTCGGACAGGAAGTCCTAGAGGAGTATGTCGCGGCCCAATCTGTGACGTCAGAACCATTGCTCTAGGTGGAGTGGACGCCCGGTTACTGAAACGTTTCCGTTCGCCCAACCCGCGTGGCCGTCATGTTCGTCCCATTCGCCGTCACGATTTCGCGCTGCTCATCGAGGCGCCTCGCAGCGCCAACCAGTAACGTTGTCGTTCCAAACGCGGGAAAACCTCGCGTTGGATCACTGACAAACTCCCATTTGTCACCGTTCCCGAAATTCATAGACGAACCGCCCGTTGGAGTGTTCGGCGGCATTGATGTTGGTCGTCTTCAGGACCTCTTCGCCCTTGTCGTTTACGACGACGGCACCCCGGGCGCCGTACTCACCACAGAGAAATTGGCCGTACTCCGAACTGCCATCTCGGTAGTTGTTCACGAAGAACGCCCAATGGCCGACCCGGTTCCTTACCCACCAGGTATCGGCGTAGTTCTCATTCCCCCACATCGTCTCAAGAACGATGTGCCCAGTGACCGGCTCGCCGTAGTAGGTACCTTGCACGTTGTACCCCTGCTGGTTGTAGAAGATTTCGCTGGTATTTCCGTCTGGCTCTCTCCAGGGCAGGCGCCATTGTGTGCCGTTACCTGCCAGGGTGCCCGCCAGCTGGATGTCCTGGTTGGCGCTACTCCAAGCCAGCGAGGCCTCGTCAAAGTCGAATGTCTCGGGGTTGCCCATTACGGAGAGCGAGTACACCACTCGATTGTCTGGCGTCAGGTCTTGTGTCGCGGCGCCCGTCCAGGGGCTATAGCGCGAGTCGGGAACCATTCCGTCGGGCGTCGATTGGAACGCACCCAACCACGGAACCGCTATCAGGGACCCACTCGCCGTGCTCTGGACGGCGTTCGAGATCAGATAGAACTGTCCATTCTTTGAGGAGAGCAGGGCGTCGAAGAACGTGTCGGTGTGACGTAGCCCAAAGTACCTCTTCGTTATGAGTTGATCCTCGACCGCGACCTGAAAGCTCCCTACCTGAAGCCTGTCGAACTGTCCCATCGATCGGGTCTTCGGATACTGCCCTTCCGCATAGCTAGCCGAAGTGGATCCGAGCATCGGTGTAGGGATAGACATGTCTGTCATGTTCTCCTCCTTCCTTGAGTGGTGTTAGTCCGATGCGGGATGCACCGGTACTCGAGCCCAAAGGTCGTCTGGCCAGTGGCCGTGTGAAGGGTCATCAAACTTCCACGCCGAGATAGCGTTCGTAGATGTCCTCGGCCGTGACTTCGCTTGCCTTTGCCGAGAGCGCGATACGTCCATGGTTGAGTAGGTAAACGGTGCTGGCTAACGCGAGGGCCCTGTTCACGTACTGCTCGACGATGACTAGGGTTACGCCCTCCGTCGCTACTTGCTCGAGGAACGCAAAGACCGTGTCAACGACGACAGGGGCGAGTCCCATTGAGGCCTCGTCGACGAGGACCACCTTTGGGTCGGACACATAGGAGCGAACAAGGGAGAGCATCTGCTGCTCGCCGCCGCTGAGGCTCCCTGCAATCTGGTCGAGTCGACTCCCGAGGATCGGGAAGGAATCAGCGGCCTTTTCGAGGGTTTGCTTTGCCCGACCCTTCGGAGAGAACAGACTGAGGTTCTCCTTCACTGAGAGCGTGGGAAAGATGCCGCGCCCCTCGGGGATGAGGCACGCGCCTCGACGTGACATCTGGTCGGCCGATAGCCCGGCGACGCTGTGACCGTCGAGAACGATCTCGCCCGATGTCGGTTTCAACAAACCCGAGATTGTGCGGAGCAAGGTCGTCTTGCCCGCGCCGTTTGGTCCGAGCAAAGCCACCACTGAGCCCGTTGGGGCCGACATGGACACATCCCACAAGACGGTCACGTCGCCATATCCGGCTGTGAGATTGCGCACCTCAAGCACGCGTGCCGTCCGATGGTAGTGAACCTTGAGACCGTCCTATTGACCCAAGTTCGGATACGGCAGGTGAAGAGCCGTTGATAGCTCTCCACCCGGGTCGAGAGTTTCCATTCGTGGGCACTGGCAAAGGTCCCGCCGTCATGAGAACTCCTCTGCTTTCTTCAGCAAGAGTTCACCCCCGTCGGCTTCGCTGCCGAGATATGCCGCTTTGACGACTTCGCTCTGAAGCATTTGCTCTGGAGAACCCTCGAAGATGAGAGTCCCGAAGTCAAGGACGTAGATATCGGCGCATACCTGACGGACGAGCGACATGTCATGTTCGACCAAAAGGAGGCCAATTCCGCGGTCCGTCACTGATTCGGTCAAGATCTCACCGAGCCGTTCTGTTTCACTCTGGTCCAGACCTGAGGAGGGCTCGTCCAAGAGGACAATGTCGAACGGTCCCGCGAGGACGCGGGCCAGCTCGACCAGTCGCCGTTGTCCGGTAGAGAGATCCTTGACCAGCTTGTCCAGGAATGGACCCACGCCGGCGACTTCGATCGCTCGTTGAGCGGAGGAGTCGATTTCCTTCTGTTCTCGTTGGCTGGAGACGAAATGGCGATACGGATTCGCTCCAGCGATAGCGCACTCCGGCGCCAGCTCGATGTTTGTCCGAACACTGAGAGATTCAAAGAGCTGCACCCGTTGGAACGTTCGTCCGAGGCCATGGCGAGCTCGAGCTGCCGGGCTCATTTTGGTGACGTCACGTCCGAGAAGGGAAACTTGACCGCCGCCCGGCTTCAGGAGACCAGAGCAGGCATTGAACATGGTGGTCTTCCCGGCCCCGTTTGGCCCGATCAGCCCGGTAATCGTTCCGAGTGGTGCAGCAAGGCTGACGTTGTCGAGCGCGACTGCGCCCCCGAAACGCACCGAGATGTCCGTGACGATGAGGCCCTCGCGCGTTCGACTATCTGTCCTTCGATTCGCGGTCGCGCCGGAAGGGTCCGAGCAGCAATGGTCGCTTCAGTGGCTGGCACGTGCGCAGCGGATTCCTCCTCCTTCGGGTGCCGCCTGGTTTGACCGCCGAGACGTTCTGCCAATCTGCGAACGCCCTGGGGAGTTCCGGTGATCTTGTCCCGGTATGTTGGAGTGAGCACTGCACCGATGCCGAAGATGACGCTGAGCCAGCTCGCGACATTGGGATTGGTCAGGTAGACGGGGATGAGGGTGAGTATTCCCGCCCCGATCACGGCATACCAAGGGTCACCGACGGCGACGATCACGACAAGGGCAAACAGCTCCAGAGAGTTGAATGAGGGGAAGTTCGTGCCGAGAGCGTAATGATAAGACGCTGATATAAGTGCGCCAGAGATGGCCGCGATGAACGCCGAGAAGCAAAAGATCAAGATTCGCGTCGTGTTGATGCTCAGCCCGTAGCTCTCGAGCGCCAAGGGCGAGTCACCCATCGCCCGGAGGAGCCGGCCTAGTCGGCTTTCGGTTATGAGGACCACGGCCACGGCCGTGATCGCGGCGCAGATCAGGACCACGAAATAAAATCCCGTGTCGGTTCCGGTGTGGATCGGTCCGATATTGATGTTTGGGCGAAGGGTGGCGATTCCGTTGCCGGTGGCGCTGAAAAAGTAGCTCTGCGTGTAGAAGACCTGCTCGAGCAGGATGCCGAAGCCCAACGTCGCCAAGGCGAGGAACACGCCCGAAAGGCGGATGGCTGGTATGGCTACGAGGGCGCCCACTGGTACTGCGACCAGACCAGCGAGGAGCAACGCTAGGAGCCACGGCAGCCCGAATTCCGAGGTGAAATGGCCCATTGCCGCCGCTCCTATTGCTGCGAAGGCGTATTGACACAGTGATACCTGGCGTGAAGTTCGCACGAGCAGTCCGAGCGAGAGCAACAGGATGATCAAGCCAAGACCGCTTGTGTAGATCCCGAGCTTGGTGCCAACGAGGCTTGGGACGAAACAGAGCAGGGCAATGAAGGCCGCTCCGGCCCCGATCCGGATCCGCGGGGGAGCCTGCCAGCTTGGCGGCGTGGAAATGGGGACAACAAAGCGCCGTGTCACCAGCCGAGAACGGGGCGTGACGACGAGGACGACGATGAGCACAATGAAGGGCAGTCCGGCGGGAAGGTTGATGAGCCAAGGGACGGCATTGACATACTTCGTGGTCAAGGCCCCGGCGATCCCGAGCGCCAGGCCGCCGATGTAGGTGAGTGGCAAGTTGGAGAAGTATCCGATGGCCGCTGCGCCGAAGGCTTGTACGACAAGGAGAACGAGGACCGTTGCTTCGATCGGAAGGCTCGGAGCGATCAGGATCCCTGACAAACAGGCGAACGTCGTGCTGATCACCCAGGCCCATCTGCGTACGGCATTGGGATTGGTCCCAACCAAGGCCAGAAGATCAGGGTCGTCGACCACACCCCGCATCGCCCTACCGAGTTTGACGTGTTGCAGAAAGATATAGAGACCTACGGAGGCGACGAGGGAGATGATCACCACGAAGATCTGCTCCCACTCGACGTTCACACCGAAGATGGCGATGGTCGAGGTCGGCAGGAACGATGGAAAACTCTCGCTCACATTGCCCAGCCAGATGGTGCCGATCCCCACGACCCATAGGACTAGCCCGATGGTCGCGGCGATCTGGAGCGTGTGGTTCACGGTCTGCAATCGACGCGCCAGGAGCTCCAGCAGGAGCCCCATCACCGGCCCGAGTACAAGAACGCAGAGAAACGCTGCCAGTGGCCAGGCCATGCCATGTTGGACATGGAGCCAGAAGAAGACGAACACCGCCATCGCGGCGACAGCCCCGTACGCGAAGTTGAAGATCCCCGAAGTCCGGTAACTCAGTACGAGCCCTGTCGCAGCTAAGCCGTAGACCGCACCGGTCGTCAGACCGATGACAATGAAAGGAAGGAGATCACGCATCAAGTGACGACGTCAGACGTGATGGACGCCCTTCTTCTCCGAGCAGGGCACACTCGCCGGTGACTCTCTGCCCGATCGACACCTCACTCCATCGCACTGGGGGCGACTGGACGATCAGTCCGCGGGTTTCTGACGAACCTAGGATGCGTTGCAGAGGTACTTGTCGTTGTTCCCCTCTACGAACTTCTGATTCTTGATCTCAACCACGTAGAAGCAGGCACCGACTTTGTTCGTGGGGTCGGTGAACGTGGTTGGAGTTCCGAAACCGCCAAGCGTTTGATTGTCGAATTTCGCCAGGCCAGCGAGTATTTCCGCACTGGTGGGAAGTCCGGTGGCGCCTGACAGTTCCACCGCCTTCTGAAGCATGAGACCCGAGGCCCAGGCATCGGTCGCGAGGAGTGGCTCTTCAACCGTATTGAGGTTGATCTTCGTGTACTTCTTCATGGCCGCGTCAAAGTTCGCCATTACCGGCGCCTTTGAGAACCAGGGCTGGGTCACGGCACCGCTGAAGGTCTTGTTGAAGGATGATGTCGTGAGGTATCCGGGTCCAATCGCCTCGCCCGGGATGATCCATGCCGGATGGTAATTCTGGCGTGCGCAATCCTCCGCGATCTTTGTCCCCTCGGAAGCAGTTGGGATCAATAGCTCCAGGATTTGCACCCCTGCCTGCTGTGCGGCCAGGCAGTTGGCCGTGTAGTCGGGCGCCGTGGAGCTCGCCACTGCGCCGTAGGCATAGGTGAGGCCCGCGCTGGTTGCCAGCGACTTGAGAGCTGCGTTGCCCTGTGCGCACTGCGCCGCTTCTGCGCATGCCAGTGAGCCGAACTTCTTGTAGCCCTCCTTCTTCGCGTACGTAGTTCCGGCCTCCAGCCCATTCACGAGGGTAGTTCCTTGTGGGTAGAACATCGGGTCGTTGTCCCAGGGTGAAGGTTCGTAGACGTTGCCCCCGAGTACTGGGACTTTCTCCGCGTCGAGATAGCTCTGATAGCCGCTCACGAGCGATCCGTCTTGCTCGGATACGAACGCGATGACATGGTCCTGTTGGACGAGTTGTTCGACGTCGGAGACGGCGACAGCCTGGTTGCCTTGGTCGTCCATCACAAACAGCTTCACCGGGTGTCCGCTGATACCACCGTGAGCGTTCACCCAATCGGCCCACGCCTTTATTGGTGCTTCACCTGGAAGGCCAGTTGCTGTGCCCGGCTCGGTGTACGACCCGACGCTGCCGAGCAGTATTGGTGCGTTCGACCCTGTGCTCGCACCGGCGTCTCCGACAGGTCCGACAATCCCGGCCAGCACCAAGGCGAACATCAGACCTGCAGCGGACGCCAAGGCGCCCCGAGATCGTCGGCCTCTCTTCATTAGTGATCCCCCACGAGACGTTCCTGCTCCGAATGAGTACCCTTTATTAATCTGGCTGTCAGAATCTGTCAAGTTCTCTAGGCATTACGTACGTCGCATGTCATGATCTGACAGTCGCCGATAAGGCCGCCTTGGGGACTCGAGGGCGGCGGCCGATCGACCTGGTGAGGAAGGGAGGGCAAGTCGGATGTGGCGTCACGCAACGGGTCGGTCCGGATCAAATTCGGAACCTCGTCCCCCAAGTAACGGGAAGTACGAGGCCTCTAGCAGCCATCGACAACTGGAATCCAGAACGTGAAGGATCATGACTGATATCGACCTCTCAGGCTATGCAGTGACCGACGACTTCTTCGGTGCGCCCTACATCGACGAAGACGCCGAGTGGGAAACACCGGCTCCGCATCGGATGATCCATGGCGGATTCTCGGGACGGATACGCGGTTTCGCTTCCATTTCCCTCCCAAGGACAGCGGTTACGCCGGCAGGATGTTCAATCCGTTGTCCGGTGCGAACGGCGGCACCGAGGACTTCTTCCATCTGCCATTTGGTGAACAGATCGGCGGAGTCGGGGCTGGGTTTCGCCTCGGCGGGTATGTAGTCCAGTCGAATCAAGGGCATATTGGCGACGTGCTCGATCCCAAGGCACCCGAGGATCCGACGATCTATGGGTGGCGCGCCAGCGCAGAGTCGGCGCGGTTCTCGAAATATGTCGCCGAACAGATTTACGGCGAACCACCGCACCGCTCGTACGTCTTTGGTGGAAGCGGTGGTGCTCGCCGTTCACCGCTGTGTCTGGCCTATGCGCCCGATGCGTGGGACGCCGCAATGCCGTTCATGGGTGACTCGATGGACGGTGACTATGGCGATTTCTCTCGGACCCGCCAGGGAGGGGGTCGTTTCGCAACGATGTTCAACGTGCAACGGCTTCTTGGTTCGAAGATCG
>CAWAPU010000001.1:0-658439 GCA_963783995.1 uncultured Acidimicrobiaceae bacterium | reverse complement strand
CACTTTCGGGCTAGGCCCAGCAACGCGAAGATGAGCGGGTGGATGGGGAGGAGAGCAACGAAAAGAAGTTCCGGCGACTCTATCGAGCTGCCCTTGATGACGAGGTTGAGCCTGCGCTCACGGCACTCGGATTCGAGGCAAAAGGGAGAGGTGGCTACCGGCTCCACTGGAACAGAGACTTTGATCTCGCCACCAGAATCGAAGAATCGAAGTGGAACAAGTTTGGGGCCGAGAGCTTTGACGTGGTGTTCGACATCTGGATGATTAGAGAACGAGGACCAATGGGTTCGAGGAATCTGGCTACCCATACCTGACCAATGGAAGTTCGACTCCTCGGGACGCAATGGATGGCCTTGCTGATCGACTTCTGGAAGGAATCCTTCGTTCCGCCGTTCCTCTGGTGGTGGACAAATGGGGTTCACCTTCCAGCCCCGCAATCGCTGACGTTGCCACCAAGACTGATTTGGAGGTCGCCCGTTCGGCTGGTGGCTGGCACATTCCCGGAGGAGAGCTTAGGCGCCCCACAACGCCGGGTAGGAGACCCTCAAGAGGTGTCGGGACTGACTCCTTCAATAGGGTTTTCAGCGTGAGCGCCCCAGCAATACCCGGTCCAGTAACGCCGCCCTCCCGAGATCGGGTCAGCGTGCCATGCTGGCGCCAGAGCATCCGTGGGGACGTCTTGACTTGAACGTGCCCCCCTTTCGAGGACCCAGGCTTCAAGAGACTCGGCGTCGTCCCGCTTCTTGGGATAGTGCAAAAGCTCCAAGAGCGCCGCAAGCCAAGACGAGCCCGGTACCGATCGCATATTTCCATCCGTCCGTGGCGCTGTGCGACATCGTGTGGATGCCAACCACCAGTCCCCCGATTCCGATAGCGATAAGCAACACCGGAATGATCCAGACGAACGGACGAAACCTGACCTGATAACGAAGGATTGAACCAGTGCCAGCGGGTTCCACAGTTCCGACGATCTTTGGCCGTACCGCGTAAGCCCATCGTCCTTCACGATCATCGAAGCGACGCAGCACCAATCGGTTTTGTCGTATCGTTCCGTTGACGCAGGACTGTGCAACATGACTGCCCACCGTCACTGCCTCTCGTATCGCCGCCCTGAATCGGTAGGCATCCGGAGGTGGGCGCAGGTCATTTTGGATTTGCCACCGCAGCGCCGCTGGCGACAGATCCGACGTCATGACGCCCGGATGACCGCGGAAGTGTCCGGTGATTGCACCGACCCCAGCAGTATCGACCTCGCCGCAGTTGGCTCCAAATAGGGCCTTTGGCCCAACTATCCCCGAACGCCGGGACTGAGACCGCCGGGGTGACATGCTGGACGCCCGTGCTCGCCGTGTATCTCGATGCCCATTTAGTCCCGAGGAACCGCCGATGACAGATCGACGGAGGGTTCCGAAGATCGGGTTATGTATTCTATTCCCCGTGACCGAACAGCAATCGGCGTATCTGCACTACATCGGTGCCGGCATTTACGGCGACGCCTTCCGCGTGCTCGAGGGCCTCTATCGAGAGCCACTGAACCCTGCTGGAGTCGCTGAACTCGCTGCACGCCCCGAGAGCTTCATTGCACAGAGTTTCGTACTGGACGTGCTTGACGTACCCGGTACGGAACTGGTGACGGTGGTAACGCCTCTAGAGGTGTCGGAACTCGCTCCCTGGTGGATAAGTTCCCCGATTCCGGATCGGTTTGAGGACCGTTGGGTCATCGGTATCGACCGGAGCGCTCACTATCGAATGACCGACTTTGTGAGAGTTCACCCTGAAGTTGATGCAACCAATCTTCCGGAGACCGCCATGTACGGCGAAGGGGTATTGCAGCGCATGATTCGCGACCGGCTGGAAACCGGCAAACGGTCGATTTCGCTATACGTAGCTGGGGCACCAACCTGCCCCATACGGCCGGGACGGGGTGACACCCTGCGGTACTTCGGTAGCACTCTTGAATGGACTCTGCCTCAATATGTGGCTCATCGGCATTCATCACTCATAAATGTCCGCTGCGCTAGCTTGCCGCATCCGAACCTATTGGGACGACCGCGCCGCGGACTCAGCCATTCGTCTCGTATAGGTCGGACGGCGAGATCAACCTGGAGGTCCGATGAAGAGACGTGCGTGCTGGATTGTCCTTAGCGCGGCGATTGTCACGTTCGCTCCCGCCGCATTCCTCGGGACTCCAGCCGGCGCGGCCGATGCCCCACCGACCCTCAACGTGATCTCACCTGATTCCGGGCCCTCCACCGGCGGGACGACCGTCACGCTGACCGGTACCAATCTTGAGAATGCCACCAACGTCGTGTTCGGCGGGGTGAATGGGGGAATTCTCTCCGAGACGGACACGCAGCTAACCGCTCTAACCCCCGTGGGATCTGGGTGGGAGCCCGTAACTGTCAACACCCCTTATGGGATCGCAACCCAACAGTTCTATTTCGTTCCGGCACCGCCCCCTCCGCCGCCACCGCCGCCTCCTCCTGCGCACGGGTACTGGCTCGTCGGCTCTGACGGCGGGATCTTCTCCTTCGGCTCGGCCCAGTTCTACGGCTCGACTGGGAACATGCATCTCCAGCGCCCGGTGGTCGGCATCGTGCCAACGGCCGACCGAGGCGGATACTGGCTCGACGTGTCCGACGGCGGCGTGTTCAGTTACGGCGATACCCAGTTCCACGGTTCGATCCCCGGACTGGGCCTGCACCCGGCCGGATCGGGGTTGCCGAATTCGCTCAACGCCCCGATCGTGGGCATGGTGCCGAGCCGCGACCAGGGCGGCTACTTCATGGTGGCCTCCGACGGAGGAGTGTTCGCCTTCGGCGATGCCCACTTCGCCGGGTCGTGTCCGGGCATCGGCGGGTGCTCTGATGCCACGGTGGCCGTCATGCCCGACGCAAGCGGCAACGGCTACTGGCTCATCACGGCCACCGGCGGCGTCTACACCTTCGGCGACGCGGAGAATCTCGGTGCGCCCGGAGCACAGTCCTCGCCCATTACCTCGGCAGTCGCCACACCATCCGGTCACGGCTACTGGATCCTCGATGGCGACGGCAAGGTCTTCGCATACGGCGACGCCGCCCCGATGGGCAACGTACCGGCCGGCGCTAGCGGTGGCCTCAACCCGGCCTCGGCGATCTTCACCACTTCTGATGGGGGCGGCTACTGGGTTTCCGACGCTCTGGGCAAGGTGTTCAACTTCGGAGACGCGCCGAACGATGGGGACATGTCGGGCACCCCGCTCAACGGTCCGATCATCGCCGCGAGCGGTTCATAGGCATTGCAACTGCCCATCATGAGGTGTCGCAGCTGTGTCCCGGTCCGCCGAATCTAGTCCCACTGTTTTGTCAGAGTCCCGTTGCCGTGTTTCGCAACTATCCCGGCGATCAACGAGTCAGCGTCAACGACTTCGTGGGTCAAATGTGACGTTTCGCATGCGGCGTCCCCCGTGCACATACGTCGATCCCTATGATGCACGTAGGTGGTAGATCGCGAGCTGGCAACTGGCGGGGCCCGTTTCAGACTCGGCACGCGATCGCGTAGTCTCGAAGGGAGACGAGCTGTGCGGAAGGGTTGGACCTAATGGCGAAGGGTCGTGCGCTTCGAGCGATTCTCAAGCGCTGTCCATTTCAGCTTGCCGTGGTGTGTGCCGTCGCCGCATCGGCATTGATAATGTCGCCCTCGACGGCGACCGCTACGCCGCCCGCCTGGGCCACGGTGACTACACCCCTTGGCACCCTGAGCAACCCAAGCAACGTCGGTGGTCAGTTCTTCGGATCCGACGTCGCGATGTCCGCAGATGGCACGACGGCGGTGATTTCTAAGCCTTTCACGGGCAATGAGGGTCCTGACACCGCCTACATCTTCCACGTCTCGAGCGAGGCATCGTGGGCTGGTGCCACTCCGGTCGCCACGTTGAGCACGGGCTTCAGCGGCCAGGACGATTTCGGAGCGGTCGCAATGTCAGCCGATGGTTCGACCGTCCTGATCGGAGCAGGGAATGCCGATTCGGAGAGTGGCGCCGTCTACGTGTATCACGTCTCTTCCGAAAGCGACTGGAACGATATGTCCACTCCATCCGCGACATTGCAGAATCCGGGTGCCGTATCAACAGCCTTTGGGGACTCCGTGACATTGTCGTCGGACGGTACGACGGCCCTTGTCGGCGCCGCCGGAACGGCCGAGGGCGCTGGTGCGCTCTATGTGTTCCATGTTTCCAGCGAGACCTCGTGGACGAACACCACGGTTCCCTTGGCGACTCTCACGAACTCGAGCGAGCCCAGTTTTGCTGGATTCGGCGAAGAGACTGCCCTGTCCTCGGACGGCACCGTGGCCATTGTTGGAGATGAAGCGAGGGGCGCATATGTCTATGAAGCAACATCGGAGCACTCGTGGACGTCAAGCTCAACACCCGTCGCCACCCTCACGCCACCCAGCGGAGACCCACCCTTTGGCAGCTCGATCGGCCTGTCGCAAGATGGCACGACTGCATTCATGGGGACAAACCGTGCAGTGATCTCCTCGACTGATGTGGGTTACGTCTTCCATGTCTCCGGCGAAACGAGTTGGGCTGACTCGTCCACCCCTTCAGCCATTCTCAAGACCTCGGCGGCCAGCAACGAGAACAGCACAGCTGTCTCCGTCTCATCCGATGGGACCACCGTCCTGGTAGGGGAACCGAGTGGCGATTCATCACAGGGTTCGGCGTCGATCTACGAGGCCGCGAGCGCTGCAGGCTGGTCGGGAACGCCTGCGATCATCGCCACTCTTAGCGACCCCGCAGCATCGGACCACGGATTCGGTCAAGCCGTGGCACTAACGACGGATGGCGCCACCGCCATTATCGGCGACCCCGATCTGAACACCATCGGAACGGCATATGTATTCAATGACACCCAACGGCCTCCACCTCCACCTCCACCTCCGCCCCCACCTCCCCACCTCCGCCGGTGTCGCACGGGTACTGGTTGGTGGGGTCTGATGGCGGCATCTTCTCGTTCGGCGCCTCGCAGTTCTACGGCTCGATGGGCGGAATCCCGCTCCAGCGACCAGTTGTCGGGATCGTGGCGACGCCAGATCGCGGCGGCTACTGGCTCGATGCCTCCGACGGGGGCGTCTTCAGCTTCGGCGACACCCAGTTCTATGGATCGATCCCCGGCCTCGGTCTCCACCCGGCCGGATCGGGTCAACCTAACAGCCTCGCCGCTCCGATCGTGGGCATGGTGCCGAGCGTCGACGACCACGGCTACTTCATGGTCGCCTCTGACGGTGGCGTATTTGCTTTCGGTAACGCGAGGTTCGCTGGGTCCTGTCCAGGTATCGGCGGATGCTCGGTGCGGCGGTCGCAGTCATGCCGGACGCCAGCGGGAATGGCTACTGGCTGGTGACCAAGCAGGTGCCGTCTACACCTTTGGCGACGCGCCGACCTTGGCGCACCGGGGCCACAACTTTCGCCCATCACCTCGGCGGTCGCGACACCGAGCGGCAAGGGCTATTGGGTCCTTGACAGTGACGGCCGGGTGTTCCCTTACGGCGACGCTGCGAATCTTGGATCTCCGCCGGCGGGCGGTTTTAGCGGGATCGACCCCGCTAACGCCATCTTCTCCACCTCCGACGGCGACGGGTACTGGGTAGCCGACGCCCTCGGCACCGTCTTTAACTTTGGCGATGCTCCCAATGATGGCGACCTCTCGGGAACGCACCTCAATGGCTCGATCATCGCTGCCGTCGGTTCCTAGACCCGACTCTTTCGAGTGTGCTGCCACTGAACGGACATCTGTAGATAAGTGAGTTCCTAACGGCAGTCAAGCCTCTCAAGCCACATTTTCACTAGCTTCTTCCCGTGGCGGGTCGGTGGCCGGAGCGACCTTCTGGGCCGACTCCTTTCTGCCTCGACCCGCCGCCCTCTTCTTGAAGACTTTGGCTGACGTGATCCGACGACGGGCCGCCCGGACTTTCGGGTCGATCTTGAAGCGGTCGGCGCACGCAGCCTTGCCTTCGGCCTCGGTGATCGCCTCGCCCTCTTCGTCTCGGAGTTGGTAGAGCTCCCCCTTGCGCCAGCAGGCGGCGATCCGGGTGATGAGGACGGCCGAGACCGAACAGAGCGCCGAGTTGTGGTGTTTGCCCTCGACCATGACGAGTCGGTAGTAGCGCTGGGCGAGGGTCGGGTCGATGTGCCGGGCGTGATCGGCGGCCAGGTAGAGGGCCCGGCGCAGACCGGCGTCGCCGGCCTTGGTGATGCCCTTGTGTCCCGCCACCAGTCCGGACTGGTCGATCTTGGGCACAAAGCCGGTGAAGGAGCGCACGCCGGCGAGGTTGGCGAAGCGGTTGAAGTCGCCCGTGTTGGCCAAGATCGCCGCGGAGAGGACGGGCCCGAGCCCCGGGGCCGAGCGGACGATGCCGGTGGGATCGGCCTCGTCATAGAGGACGGCAATCCGCTTGTCGGCTGACGCGATCTCGTCGTCGAGCCGGCGCAGCACCCGGACTTCTGAGGCGATGTCCTGGGCCAACTCGGTGAAGTCGATGCGCCCGCATGACCACAGCGCGAGGGTCTCAGCCGCCATGGCCAACAGCTCGTCTGCCTTGTCCTCGCGCCACAGTCCCGCACTCGAGCGGATCAACAACGCGGCCAGCCGAGCGCGGCCAAGGCGCTTGAGCGCCCGTGGATCGGCGTATTTCTCCAAGACGACCAGGGCGGTCTTCGACGCGGTGGCCGATCCGAGGGAGTCGGCCCACCCCGGACCCAACAGCTCGACGAGTGCATCGAGTCGGAGGCTCGCCGCGGTGCGGCGCTTGACCAAGCTGAAGCGGTGACGCACGGCCCGGCGGAGCGACTCAGCCGGGCCAAGGTTGTCGATGCCGCGCAGACCCTCGGGGTGCAGTAGCGGCAGACGAGCAAGCACCCTCGAATCCAATCGGTCGGTCTTGGTGTGCTTGTTGTAGTAGTCGCGCAGGTCGGCCGACTGCTCGGGTGGCACCAAGATCACCGTGGCGCCACGTGCTTGGAGCCAGGCCGACAGCGGCACCCAGGCGTTGCGGGTGGGCTCGAGGATGACGGTCACCGAGGCACCGTCGGGGATCTTCGCCCACAGGCGCTCGAGGTCGGCGGTCGTCGTGCGGAACTTCCACGACGACCAGATGAACTCACCGCGTTCGTCGGCCAGGCTGGCCCAATGGTCGGCCCGACAGGCGACGTCGATGCCCAACCTCACTTCACTCATGGTGTGGTCCTTTCGCTAGACGGCTGATCAGTCGGCTCTCCGTCGTCGACCGGTGCACGTTCCGCAGGGGTGTGACCATCCAGACATTCAGAAGCAGGGGTCCGACTGGTCGTAGACCATCCGGGTGAGCACGATGTGCCACAGGGCGGAGTTGGCCTGGCGATCACCACTGCGGTTGAGTCGGTGTCGTTCGTTCTTGCCGCTGCTGGCGTCGAGCGGCGAGGCGCCGCACAGATGGGCGAAGGCCGCCTCGTTGCGCAGACGTTCGGGGTTGTCACCGGCCGCGACGAGAAGCGCGGAGGCGGCGTCGGTCCCGACGCCGAGAGTCGAGACCAGATCAGGCGCGGTCTCTTTGACCAACGGTTTGAGGATGGCGTCGATCTCGGCGATCTCCTCTTCGAGCGTGAGGGCCCGTCGGGCCAGCATCCGGAGGCTGAACTTGGTCAGCGACACGATGTCGCGCTTGGTGCCAGGTCGATAGGCGGAGGCCCGCTCGAGGAGTTGGAAGACGCTGAGACCGCGGAGCTCGGCCCGGATGCACTCGGGGGCGGTCGAGACGAGGTTGCGCATCTGGTTGAGCGCCTGGGTCCGACCCTTGCGCGCCGAGGAGCGGGCGACACGCAAAACCCGCATGGATTCGACGTTTCCGTCCCTCGTCTTGGCCTCGCCAGCGGCCTCTCCCGAAAGGGCGGCACGGGCGGCGGAGATGGCGTCTTGGGGATCGGACTTGCCCTTGAGCCGGCGGCGCTGGCGGTTGGGCCGATCGACCTCGACGACGCGGATCCGCTCGGCTTGGAGGTGACGAGTGAGCCCGGCTCCATAGGACCCGGTGCCTTCGACGCCGACGAGCTCGACGGGGCCGAAGTCGCTCAGCCACCCGAGCAGCTTCTTGTAGCCGCCCTCCGTCGTGGCGAAGCTCTCGACGCCGAGGAGGGCGCCTCGTTCGTCCAAAGCTGCAGCTACATGGACGTCGAGGTGCGTATCGACGCCGCCGGTGATGCTTCGTGCCACAGTAGTCACTGTCATCCCTTCGTTGGATTGGGTTGGGGTGACACCGCACCAGCGGGACGACGGACAGGACAGCGACGGGCCTGTGTGAGGCAGGCTCCTATTAGGTCACTCCGTCCGACCGGGGGTGTCGAGTGGGTGACCGGGCCAGGCCGACCGATCGTACGAAGGACAGTCCCAAAGGACGTCAGCCGGATTAGTTGAGTCAGACCTGGCCTGGGCACCCACCCACACGCTGACCAATCCATTCACCGAAGTGGTGGATCACTCAGTGGCCACTTCAATCCTCGCTGCCGGCTTGAGGACGCCACCGTGGCTCAAGTGTCCTTTGCTGTCATCACCACTTTGCCACGTAAATGAAGTCGGCTGCGGGTCGTCCGATCCATTGGACAATTCGCATGGCCAGATCCATGTCGGTCGCGTATTTCGCCGTCCGGAGCGCCGTGAGCCGGTTGGCAGTACATCCGAGAGCCGTCGCCAGCTGTGGCCACGTGAGTTCCTCCTGGCGTCGCTTCTCGTCCATGGACGTGTACAGCAGCCTCAGACTCCATCGGAGACGACGGTCAGGGCCAGCGGAAGGAAGCGCGAAGCTGGGATTGTCGGGGGTCGCGCCTACGAAGAAGCTTTCGGGAGTTCGGTCGAGCCAGCGCAGCATGAACAGAGCGTGCTGACAGCTGATCCTGGGGTTCTTCGCCGTGTTCGTGAGTGTCGACGGGCTTATCGGGTGATCGCGGCGTCGGTCATTGAGGTGGGACGAGAGGTTCCACATTTGGCTCGCAACCTTGTTCCAGCTCAACCCGAGTTGAAGCCTTCTGGTGTCGAGTGCCAAGTACAAAGCGGGTACGTCGAACCGTCGGAGCCTCGGATCCACCACCTCGTCAGTATGTGCCAGGCCGGCGCCGTCGATCAGACCTGCCCATACGACGCTGCCGGGTAGAGGTGCCGGGGCAACGGGATGCAAAACTTGACGGATGAGGTACGACCTCTTCCGATACTCAGAAACCGATGGTCGCATCAACTATGCGTTTGTGGCCGATGACGAGCACAAACAGAGGATGCTCGAAGTCCAGACCAACGGCGCGCAGACCGAGTGGGTTTGGACTTGCGACTCCGATACGGCGGAGGAGGCAATCGAGGCCATGAACGATCTCATGGAAGCGAACGACTGGCGCCCCCATAGCGTTCCAGACCGCCGGGAAGATGGCGGGTCTGCCTAACCCGCGGAACCAGACCTAGGTTGCAGGGCTCGAAGGGATTGAAGCGCAAGGTTTACCGAGTCGTGGAGTAGATCACGGTCTCGTTGCATGGGAGACACCTCTTCGAGCATCGTACGACCGATCCCGCTATAGCCATGGTCGGGATCGTACGTTCCCGCCTCGAGCTGGGACCGCACGTCGGCACACATGGCAGCGATATGAAGGGCAAACGTTTTGGTCCAACCGTGGCCGGCCAACCAGCCGTCGATAGGAGTATCGGTAAGCACGCGCTCTGCGTTGCGTAAGGTGGAAACCGACATCGTCTCGTGTTCTTGAAGGGGCAAGGCGTCGAACCGGGCTTCCTCAGATTGATGCCGCGCTGCCAACTCGCTGATTAGTGATCGGATGCCTCCCCATATGTCCGAAAGCTTGTCATCGAATCGAGGTCGTTGGCGGCCTCAACCTCTCAGCTCTGAGTCGTGCAGAGTTGATCGAGTCGCTCCAGTGTCACCGCCATGCCAGGGAGCCATACCTTGCCGTTGTCCACGGCCTCACGGACATTCTCGGGGGCATCCGTGCAGTCGTAGATTTCTGTCACCACTGTTGCGCTCGGGCCATCTGGAGCGAGGTCGAACCTCCAACACGATCCGTTCCTGGGGAATTCGGGGTTTCCAGGTTCCCAGGCGATACACCGGTCCGTCTCGAAAGCCACGATTCGGTTATGCATCTCGTAGTCGCCCATTGCCGTGAAGTACATCTTCGTGACGAAGACGTCCCCGACGCCGACGATCAAATCATTCTTGGCACCCGTCCGTAGCATCTCTGAGCCATCGAACTCCGGGTGACGGTCTGGGTCGGCCAGAAGCTTGAAGATGACACTCGCTGGGGCCTCGATTCGTCGGGATACCGACACAGGCGTGCATTCGTCGATTCCCATTTGGCCCTCCCTTACGCGGTGCTTTCACCAAGGTAGCCGCCCAGGACCTACGAATCACATGTATAACGCCGGACCGAGGGCTATCTCCTTTACTAGAGCGAGCTAGCGAATCGCACCAGGACCGGCAATGGATCTCCTCGATCGCCATGCCATCACCGACAACCACGACAATCCCGACAAGACGCTGACGGCCGACAGGAAGGATCCGATGGAGAGAACGGACCCCGCGGACCCTACGCCGCCAATGGAGAGCACAGAACCTATTGAGCCGACTGACAAAACTGAGTTGCGAGAGCCGATGGAGAGGACCGAATCTCGAGACCAGAGCGACCACCGCGAGTCGTCATCGCGACTCCCTGCCGGAGCGTGCTTCACGCAAGAGATCCTATGACCAGAGGGTCTCAGTTCGCCTGCTGTGCGCGTCACTTGGAGCAGGGACCCACCGGTAGCCTGTCGAATCATGACGCCAGGTCACACGATCAACATTGTCCCAACCGCTGCTCATGTGGAAGTTCGGCTTGGCGGCCGGCTGCTCGCCACCACCGACCGGGCCATGAAGCTCGACGAGACAGGGCTGCCCTCTCGCTATTACCTGCCGCTGGACGACGTGCAGATGGATCTCCTGAGGACCACGACGTTCCATACCAACTGTCCGTTCAAGGGTGAGGCGTCATACTGGTCACTCGACATCGACGGAGAGATCCACGACGGCATCGCGTGGAGCTACGAGACGCCGACGGCTCAGGCCGCCGAAGTGAGAGGGCTGTTGTCTTTCTACCCCGACCGCACCGAGGTGACAGTCGACGGTCAGACGCTTCGAGACTGACCTGCCCGTCGAGTTCGATCTCGGGTAGTCAGTCTGCCGACTCGCAGGCGGTGGGGAGAGCCCAGAGCCCAGCCCTTCAAGCGCCAACTCCGCCACCGTGCCGAAAGCTGGACGGCAGACTTCCCCGATACGCCGGATCGGCAACGCGCGCGACAGCCTCAGCAGGGTTGCCCAACTGATCCGCAGAGCGTCCCTACGGCACGTCGGGCAACCGGCGCAGGAATCTCCAGGTCTTTCATGCGTGATCCGTTACGCCTACCGCTGAGGGGTTAGCAGTCGCCTGCCTGCGTCGCTCCATACGTAGCCTGCCACTGTGTACTGGTCACCGGCCGAAGAGTCCAGCTGTTGAATCAGGTCGCTGCATAAGAAGGGGCTGGTCTGGAGGTACGCCTTGGCCGCTTGCACGGCCTCGGCGTTCCAGTTCACCGTGAGACTGTCAACAGCGACAGTCGCATCGTTGACCGAATACCCGTCACCGGCCGACGTGTCCAGTTGGTCAATAAGACCTTGCTGCGAAAAGGGCGAGGTGGCCAAGTACTCCTTGGCGGCCGCCACTGCGCTCTTTTGCTGCTGCGTCAGGGGCGGAGTTGTGA
This sequence comes from uncultured Acidimicrobiaceae bacterium, assembly GCA_963783995.1. Taxonomy (GTDB): domain Bacteria; phylum Actinomycetota; class Acidimicrobiia; order Acidimicrobiales; family RAAP-2; genus Bog-473. The sequence continues at coordinate 646,662 of CAWAPU010000001.1, read as the reverse complement.
CGGGCGGGGCTGTTGTGGGCGGGGCTGTTGTGGGCGACGCTGATGCGGGCACCTTGACTGGACCTGATGCGCAGACGACCACTTCTACATTGCCCGACCTCGTCACCGAAAGGGACTTTCCTGAACAGGTAACCGAAACGCTCTGACCACCACTCAAACTGACCGTCTTATGGTTCGTCTTTTGGCTTGAAGCGCTAGCTACGGCAAGCGGAGTGACCGCCGTTGCGATAGCCGCAACCACGATCAGTACGAGCCTCTTCCTGGAGTGCCTCTTTTCGTTGTGGGCGAGATCGGAATGGACGGCGTCCGCAGTGAGGAGTCCTCTGCCGGTCGTTCGGCGGTTGGCGGCCTTGATTTGGACTCGACATGGCATTCCTGCCCGCCGAAGGAATGATCATCACCCATCTTGGCTTGCTCCCACGAAAGGCCAAGGGCCGAAAGTCCCAACCCGGGCCGGTGCCCCTGTACTCCGTCGGGGGCGAACACTTCTCTACGAAAGCCGCCGGACTAGCGTCCCATTCGTGCCGACCGATGCGGATACCGCGGCTGCCGCACTGATTGCAGTTTGGCAACACCTTGTGGCCGCGATTCCCGATGGCTGGACACGTGGCGGACCCGGAGCTTTGGCTGCCGTGACCGGCATTGAGTTTCCAACACTTAACGGGGTGTGGATCGAGTCGGTGAACGCTGACCCGCGAAGGACTTCCGACCTCCTCGACGATGTTGCTGCTACTGGATTCCCCCATTGCCTCCAAGTGCGCCCAGGCGCGGTTGCCCGGTTCACAGAATTGGCATCTGCACGTGGTATGAACCGGGATGATCACCTGATTCCGTTGATGGTGTTAGAAGATTCCGGCCGCCTTGCCATGACCCACACGGTAGGTGGGCTCCAGATTCGCGAACTGCGCCCTGACGAAGCGGTGATGCACGCCCAGATAGCCGCAGTCGGATTTGAGGCACCAGAAGAGATGTTTCTTCAATTGATATCTCCGGCGGTCCTCGCCTTGCCCGCTGTTCACTGTTACATCGGTGAGGTCGATGGAATACCGGTAACCACCGGGCTTAGCGTCGTGATCAATGCCTACGTAGGAATCTTCAATATCGCCACACCTCCAGAGCACCGTCGACGCGGCTACGGGGCCGCGGTGACAGCCCGAGCAGTCGAAGATGCATTCCAAAGCGGCTCCACATGGGCGTTCCTACAATCGAGCGCTCCGGGATTTCGAGTTTACGAGGCACTCGGTTTTCGAACCTTGGAAGATTGGACGTGTTGGCTGTCCGGTGATGACGCAGCGCTCTAAGGGTCTGCATCTATGGCAGCCGAATCTTTGGGGTGGGAAGACCCTCGTGGCGTATCCCAATACACGGATCAGCGTCCGCGAGGAGTTGTCTTGTCCATGTACCGTGGGACCTCGGAACTGACAAGGGTCGGGAATCAAATGGGTCTTGTTGGTGCTGTGGACCGGATCGGCCTAGGAGTGCCAAGCATTAGGGCCGCGGCTCTTTTTTTCTTCGACGACGCACTCGCAATCGTCCCTCTAGGCATCGTCGTAGGCCCCGGATTTCGTGCAAACAAGAAGTGTCGGGCGGCTGTGACGGATGTATCTGGGAACACCGACCTCACGCCTGATCAAATTAAGGACGAGTGGAACGATTCGGTGATCCTGTCCCTAACCGATATCGACAGCGCCGAACTACGGAGGGCTATGCAAGGCCGTATGTTCGGCACTCTCGATCTGAGAATCAACCTGACTCACGGTCACCCACGGGCGATGCTTGCTCACCGCAGCGCCAAGGATCCCTTGAAGGGGTTCCTCAACTCCCTGCTCGGAGAACGGTTCAAAGACCGCACATGAAATAGGCCGGCGACCGTCGAGAGTGCCACAGTTCGCCGGGCCGATTACGCATTCGACCACCCCGGTGCGGCTCACGTTACGGAATCGCTTTCCCGAATGTCGGGTCCGCGATGGGAGCCAACGCGAGGACGCGGCCGGTACGACTCAGGCCTTCGACATGAACTCTGGCCGCGTCCTCATCGGTCGTAAGGACGACGAACCAAAGGTCGTCCAGCTTGACGGGCTTCATCGCGTCCACGACCCGACCAGCGAACACTGCACGAACGACGGCGATCGACCGATCCGTGACCTCATATGAGGTCGTCCAACGCCAGCCCGCTCCGTCGCCGTCGGGGTCGCCACGCATCAACGCGAGGCCGGGAACTGTGAGGTGCGGCGGCCTAGTGCCCAGGGGAAGCGGCCCCCTCTTCACTCCTTCGCCGTCTTCGCTCACCTCGTAGGTGATTTGAGGTTGGGACGTGGGACCGGCCGGTGAGTTGTCGAACACCCGGATGGACCATCCGTTGCCAAGAGAGCGATCGACGACTTGGATCTCGCCTGCGGGAGCCCCCGCCGGGAGTCCGGTGCCGAAAAAGGCAGGTTGCCGAGATGCGGTGTGTCCGAGCACAACCGCGGCGACCGCCACGCCAATGACCACCATCAATGGAATCCAGTACCTCCACCGGACGGCCTTGGCCTGTAAGGATCCTTGTGGCTGGAACGTGAACGAGCTGCGTACTACCGCTGCGTCTCGCTCTTGCCCGATCACACCGGGAGAACAACCGTCGTTGGTAAATCCCACGGTTCAGACAGGTTCGACCGGCCCCGACCGCCGGGATGAGGCGCCACCCCGGGCAATAGAGTCTCAGGCATGACGATCGACAACCAAGAGGAGCTCGACGCGCTGATTCGTGCCGGCCGGGTCGTCGCCGAAGCCCGCCAGGCAATGGTGGAAGCCGTCGCTCCGGGTACCACGACCGGTGAGCTCGATGCTCTCGGTCGAGAGGTCTTCCGCCGACACGGAGCCCGGTCCGCGCCCCGGGTGACCTACCGATTTCCGGGGTCGACGTGCATCAGCGTGAACGACGAAGCGGCCCACGGCGTCCCCTCGCTCAGACGCCAGCTGCGCGCCGGCGATGTCGTGAACCTCGACGTGTCTGCGGAGCTGGATGGCTACTTCTCCGACACCGGCGTCAGCGTGCCTGTGGGCGAAGTGTCACCGGTTGCCACCAGGCTTCTGGACGCGACGAGGCTGGCCCAGCGCGATGCCATGGAGGCTGCGCAACCAGGCGCCCGCCTCCGTGACCTGGGTCGAGCGGTCCAGCGGAGAGCGCGCCGCCATGGATTCTGCGTCATCAAGAACCTCAATGGTCATGGCATCGGACGCGGTCTCCATGAGGCTCCCACGGTCCCGAGCGTCGACGACGGACAGAGAATGGTGCTCCGCGAGGGCTTGGTTCTCGCCATCGAGCCCTTCTTGTCCGTCTCTTCGGATCACGTCGTTGACGACGAGGATGGATGGACGCTGCGCACTTCGGACGGAAGCCTGGTCGCTCAGTTTGAGCACTCGATGGTGGTGACCGCAGAAGGGCCACTGGTTCTGACCGTCTGAGGGTGCCGCGTCGCGTCGGGTCGGTGGGCTGCCTCTCGGATGTCACGGTGACGCACCTTCCGGGCGGCCGCAGTCACTGTCCGGACCTTTGCAGGTCGGCAGATCTCGGGCGGGTCCGATCGCCCGGCATGGCCAAGCGGAGTTCCGGTCAGGCTCTGCTTCTCGCGGGCTCGTAGGTTGTAATGACGACACCGGAGGGCGTCGCGACACTGTCGGTAAGACGCAAATTCACTTCAGCACCTTGCGGAAAGAGCCGGCACCCGGTGCCGAGCACCACCGGGTGGATCATCAGCAAATACTCGTCGACCAGATCGGCAGCCAACAGCGAGCTGATCAACTGACCACTGCCGATGATCGCCAGGACCCCGCTGGTCTCGTCTTTGAGGGTACCCACCGCTTCGGGGACGTCGGCCCGCAGCAGTGTCGAGTTGGGCCACGGAAGGGGCTCGTCAAGTGAGGTCGAGACGACGTACTTGGGGGTGTCGTTGAGAGCTGGAGTGAAGGGACTGTCTGGCTGCCCATTCCAGTGAGACAGCAGCTGCTCGTAGGTCCACCTCCCAAACAGCCACCCAGCGAGACCGCCCCCCGCTGCCATTCGTTCGCCCATCGCCCTACCCGCAGCATCGCCCGGCTCAGTCGACTGTTGTGCCCAACCACCCTGCGTGAATCCTCCCCTGGTGTCCTCGTCGGGACGCCCAGGACCCTGCATCACCCCGTCCAGAGTCACATGATTCATGACAACGATTCGGCCCATTCGCGGCGCCTCCTTCGGGTAGGGAAGGTATCCCGCGGCGCCGGACTGGAGCACTGGGACAACGATGGCGGCTGCGTGGGGCGAAGCACGGCTCTGCGCCGGGTCAAGAGAACCATTGAAATCGAGCCGCCTTCATGCGAAAATGCAACTGGCGTGGGTTGGGGCATATGCGCGTACGGCAATTGGCGGCCGTACCGTTCCTAAGGAGCGAACCATGTCCTGGATTGCCATTTGCGTTCCACTGATGGTCGTCGGAATCGCGATTGCGACGGTTCCGCTGGCGGTTGCCTGCCACCATCAGCACAAATACGGGACCCATGGGTCCAATCCTCACGCTCTGGAAGCGACGCGCCAGCAGGCAACGGCACCTGGGCAGACCGGTTCCCACATCGTGTGTCCCAACTGCACCGCGTTGGTGGCGGATCAGTCGATCCATGACAGGTCCATCCACGCCATCGCCGTCACCTGATTGGGCCACTCGCCCAGAAGTGTCCCGGTGCCTCGGTGCCGGTGCTGGGGGTTTTCCGGCTCATGAGTGACCCGGTTCGCCGGGTGGGAGGCCCGCTTTCGGCACCGACCGATTGCCAGATGCCAACGCCGCAGTGACGAGTTCAGCAGCTTGCCGGTTTGCCAATGGGTTGACCAAGGGCGACAAACTCCCAGACCGGACGATCAGTGCCGCCCTCCTCCGTGACGTCCAGGTCGGCCCTCGTCCCATTGGTCAACGTCTTGGTCCAGGTCTGGTTCGGGGGACTTGATGCCGCCGGTTGAACCATCGCTGACCACCCCAGCCTTTCCAGCTTGGGTTCCATATACGCGAGGAGAGCAGGCAACCCTTGGCTCCATGGGAACCCTGCTTGGACGACAACTTGGGACCACCCCTGCGTCCCAGATAAGCCATCACAACTGTCCTGGAGAGGCTCATCCTTGATGATGTACGCCGCCCCGAGAGACGGCGGCAGCTGGCGAACCCAGGGCAACGCTGCTGTGCCGTATCCCGGTAGCGCCGACGCCGCCGGCACGAGTTGATTCATGACCTCCTCGCCGGGGTCGCCGGAGGACGGACCGCCGCCGAAGAGCAGCCACCCGCCGACGGCGAGAACGACACAAGCGACCGCCGCGAAGATCCAGCGATTGCGCGGTCGTTCGCGACCGGGAAACGGAGCTCACCGCTGGCGGCGGGTCCTCCGTCCAGACCGGATCGTCAATGGCACCCACCTTCGCCACACCTCGGACTGTACGGCGATCTCTCTCCCGATGCACCCCGGGTGAGTTCCCGATCGTCGGGCCGGCGACAGTCTCGGATCCCTCGCATTGGGTGACGGTAACAATGGAGACCGTGGCAACGGTTGCTCACCTCCCGAGCAAGCTGGAGATCGACGCCTGGCCTTCGTACACCGAGGAAGCGCCTTGCCGAATCCTCGTCAGTGCCTGCCTCAGGGGCGTGCCCTGTGGCGTGGACGGAACTTCTTATGGCGCTCCCTTCACGCATACTGAGCGATTGTTCCAACTACCCAACGTCCGAACAGTGACGTTCTGTCCAGAGGACCTTGCCTTTGGCACGCCACGGGCGATACCGGACATCCACGACGGTGACGGCTTCGATGTCCTCGAGGGAAGGGCTCGGGTCATCAGCGACTCGGGAGAGGACTGGACCGAGCCAATGCTGGGCGCTGCCCACACGATGTTGACCTTGGCGCAAAAGAACGGGGTGCGAGTTGCGCTCCTGACGGACATCAGCGCTGCTTGCGGCTCTCAGGTGATCTATGACGGGGCCCGCGCCAACGGCAGACGTCGGGCGGGACAGGGCGTGTGTGCCGCACTCCTGATCCGGAACGGAATTTCCGTGCTGAGCCAGCGAGATCACAAGACCCTCGACCTGATCCTTTGCAAGCTCGATATCTCTTACCAAGCGGATCCCAAGTCTCGCGATCACCACGAGACTCAGTGGTACATCGATACTTTCGGACGGTCTTAGTTCTCGAGCCTGCTCCCGAACACTGGGATCGGGTCATGGCGGTGCAACTACGTGAGCAACTCGCGGCGGCCATCTGGGAAGCAGCGCTCCGCACGAAAGACTGACGTGAGGTCAGTGAAGCCGCCGAGCGCGGTCACTTCGGCGGGCCTTTTGTCTGGAAACCTGAAGAGCGGAATAAACGTCTCCTCCGTCTTCTGAGGGCCGCTTCTTCGGGCGATCGCACCCGCGTTCTGGCTCGCGAGCTCAAGCTGCAGTCCTTCCGTCTCGAGGAGTTTGAGCGGTGACAGCCAAACGACATCCTGCGGCCCGTCCGTCTGAACGTACTTGTCCAGAACCTTCTGCATGGATGTTTGGTCCGTAAAGAAGTAGACCCGTTGATTCAGTAGGTGAACCCAATCGCTCACGTCGAGTCCACCGTCCAGTGCAGATTTCAAGTCCTTACGGGCGAAGAGTGGGCCCTGGTCTCTCAGTGTCACGTCTTGGCCTCGGACGTGCAGTCGAATGGCCTCTCGACGAGGTTCCGAAAGCAAGCGTTGGCGCTCCTCGTCATTGAGATCCGCTTCCAAGATCAACTGCTCGGCTGTCTGGAACCCGTAGCGGCTGATCTGCTCCCAGACCCCGGCGGGCCCAACGTGGCAAATCGTCTTGCAGCGATTCAGAAACTGTTCGGGCGTCATGGCCTGAAGGATCCCACAGCCCGACCGCCCCAATACGCCGCAACCGGGAGGATTCCCGACTTTTCGTTGCCGCAGGCAGGTCAGGCTGCTCCCGACAAATCTACGGCCGCTCGAGACCGCCAGGACTGTGAAAATGTTCTCCTGAGGACCACGAGTACCAGCCAGACGAGCGAAGGGCTGCAACCGATGATCAAAGAACTGAGTGGATTGCCCCCGGGTGTCACCGGGTTCGAAATAGCCGGCAAAGTCCAGGCCGAAGATTATCGGGATGTCGTGTTGCCGGCGGTGGAGCAAGCCGCCACCAACGGCGAAGTCCGATTCATCATCGTGCTTCCAGATTTCGAGGGGATGTCAGGCGGAGCCCTCTGGCAGGATCTCAAGGTGGGTATTGAGCACTTTCGAGCATTCAAGCGGATCGCGGTAGTGACCGACATCGGTTGGGTCCATCATCTGACCGGCCTCTTCGGTTGGATGACCCCGGGCGAAACCAAGATCTTCTCGATGGACCAGCGCGATGAAGCGATCAGGTGGGTCGCAAGCTGACGCTTGCCTGCAGACTCTTCGACGGGTGCCCCCTTCGCCAGTTCGGGCCTAGCGAGCCGGCCCACCCCGAAAGCGAGACTCTTCAAGGAACAACGGTGGCCCTCAGGGCGTTGACCCACGCATGAAGAGCATCGGATTCCTATCGTTCGGCCACTGGACGCACTCGGCGCAGTCGCAGACGCGCTCGGCGTCCGATGCCCTGCTCCAGTCCATCGACCTGGCGGTGGCGGCCGAAGAGCTCGGTGCGGACGGGGCGTACTACCGGGTGCACCACTTCGCCAACCAACTTGCCTCGCCCTTTCCCCTTCTCGCCGCCGTGGGAGCCCGGACCACCAAGATCGAGATCGGGACAGCCGTGATCGACATGCGCTACGAGAACCCGCTCTATATGGCCGAGGATGCCGGCGCGGCCGACCTCATCTCGGGCGGACGCCTGCAACTCGGCATCAGCCGCGGGTCGCCCGAGCAGGTCATCGAGGGATATACCTACTTCGGGTACGTGCCGGCCGAAGGCATTGATCAGGCCGACATGGCCCGGGAGCACACGCGGGTCTTCCTCGAGGTGCTCAACGGCGAAGGCTTTGCCCAACCCAACCCGAACCCGATGTTCCCCAACCCACCCGGACTGCTTCGGGTCGAGCCGCACTCCGCCGGTCTGCGCGAGCGGATCTGGTGGGGCGCCGGCACCCGGAAGACCGCCGAGTGGACCGCCGAGCAGGGGATGAACCTCATGAGCTCGACGCTGCTCAGCGAGGACACCGGCGTGCCGTTCCATCAGCTCCAAGCCGAGCAGATCGAACGATTCCGCAAGACCTGGGCCGAGGCCGGCCACGCTCGCGAGCCTCGCGTCTCGGTGAGCCGCAGCATCTTTCCCATCGTCAACGACCTCGACCGTACGTATTTCGGCCGCGAGGGGAACTCGAGAGACCAAGTCGGGTACATCGACGGCGGCGTTGCGCGCTTCGGGAAAACGTACGCCGGTGATCCCGAGGCACTCGTCAAGCAGCTCGCCCAGGATGAGGCGATCGCGGCGGCCGACACCCTGTTGCTCACCATCCCCAATCAGCTCGGTGTCGACTACTGCGCCCACGTCCTCGATTCGGTCCTGCGCGACATCGCACCGGAGCTTGGCTGGCGCTGAGGTACAGCCGGGGCTGGCTGATCCCCGATGAGCACTCACGGCCCGGCTGATTGCGCAGTTCATTGTTGAGCCGGAGCGCCGCCGTCGCGGGCTCCGGGTCTTTGCTCGGTACGCGACGAATCTGTCGACCTCGCGTCGGAGCCATCGCCGTTCCCGCCGCGGGAATCTACGAAGCACGACCGCGTCCGGCTCGATCCGCAGGTAGTTCAGAGCCATGGATCAAGGCGAGGACCGAGGCGTCCAGGACCGAGGCGTTGGACAGGTTGGGACGTCAGCGCGTCTGACAACATGGCGTGCCCGGGAGGTGGAGAGCTTTGCCGATGCTGTGGTGGCCGACCGACGACGTGGTGAGCGCGGTCATAGATGGGGAGGGTCCGTGGCCGTCTCCAGCGCCGGCGTCCAACGGCCTATCGGTGCCCTTCGATGTCGACAAGTACGACGGTCTCGCCCTCGTCGTGGGCTACGGCCGCAATCGCAAGGGACGCGAGGTCCTCGGATCGGATGAGTTTCAGCAGAGCGAGGCTGGAACGTGGGAGCACTTGACCGGTGCCGGAATAGCTTGGTCGCCGACGCGACGCTGGGACCTCCCGACGGGAAGAGAGGCGCTCCACCTGCGCGTGGGAGGCACGTCCGGAGAATCGCCGTTCGACGGTCGGCGCGAGCGTTCCTTCGCGGTCTTCTTGTGTGGACCCGCGGTGGCCAGGGTCGAGATCGACCGCGGCCACGGGATCAGAATCGCCGATGTCGAGCGCGGGGCCCGGGTGGCTCGGTGTGCTTTGGACGCCCGATGACTCGGTCGTGGTGGCGGCGTACACCGCAGACGGACGGCGGTCCTTCGTCTGGACTTCACCGAACCAGGCCGGCGGGGGGTCGTCGCCCCCTCTCGCGACGACCCCGTAGCGACCGAGAGCCCCGTGCGCTGACCTACTGGAACGTCTCCAACAAGTGGGGCAACGCGTCCTCCATCGTGAGGACGGGCTTCGTCTCGAACTGGATGTATTCCTCGTACTGGAGGGTCGCGGCGTAGCCGCCGGTGGCGTCTGCCGACTCGGTGATGGTCCAGCCCACCGAGTTGTCGGCGGCCACGTAGTGCGCCACCGTCCCCGGGGCTTCGCCCACCTTGGCGAAGAGCTCGAGCAGCTTCTTCGTCTCCGCTCGGGGCAGGTACGGCTTGATCGTGTAGGTCGTCAGGAACAGCATCGTTCACCTCGGGGCCGACGCCCGCTGTCGGTAGGACCGTCCCACTGTCCGAGCGCATGATCCCGTACCAGTGGTAGCCCGCGGCGACGACTCTGTAAAGCGCGACGCCGGCAGCAGTCATCGGCGTTCGGCGCCAGGCGAGGCCGTCTTCCTCTGCGCCCTCAGAAGCTCACGGCACGAGTATCGGACGGGCAGCCCGACGGCTCGCCCCCAGCCCACTCGGTCACGCCGCTCCTCGTGGCCCCCGGGCGATTAGGTCGCCGTCGGGGCCGCCCCGACGATGTTGTTGACGTGCACCCCGAGGCCCGGCAACGAATTCTCGAAGGGGGCGTTGGGGAAGGCGAACAACCCTCCGTCGGACCCGATCAGCCAGTAGCCGGCCCCACCGGGCACCGGAACGATCGACGCGATGTTGTTGACCGTGACGCCGAGGCCGGGCAGGTCACCGTACGACTTGGCGTCGCCGAACGGGGAGACCGTGCCGTTCCGACTGACCAGCCAGTACCCCGCTCCGGTCGGTGTGGCGGCGATCCCGACGGTGGGCGACGTGCTCGGGCTTGCTCCGCCGTAGTACGTGGCGTCACCGAAGGCGTACACGGAACCGGTGGACGAAACGACCCAGTACCCGCCGTCGTCGGCGGTGGGGGCGATGCCGATGATGTTGTTGACGTGCACCCCGAGGCCGGGCAAGGAGTTCTCGAAGGGGGCGTTGCCGAAGGAGAAGACCCCGCCGTCGGCGCCGACGAGGAAGTAGCCCTGGTCGTTGCTGGTGGCGACGATGCCGACGATGTTCGAGACGTGCACGCCGAGGCCCGGCAAGGAGTTCTCGAACGGGGCGTCCCCGAAGGAGAAGACCCCGCCGTCGGCGCCGACGAGGAAGTAGCCCTTGTAGTCACTGGTCGGCACGATGCCGACGATCGGCTTGTTGGGGTGGACGCCCAGTCCGGGCAACGAGCCGAAGTACCCGCCCCCTTGGCCCTGGGGGAACACGAAGACACCGCCGTCGGTGCCGACCAGGTCGTAGCCCGGGACGATGGGCGTGATGGTGACCTCCGCCGGCAGGCCTCCGGTGTTCGGAGAGATCGAGATGGCACTGGCCGAAGACTCGGTGAAGCTCGAGCCGCCGCCGCCGCCGGCGCCCGACCCGTCCTCGTCTTGGCAGGCACTGGCCCCACCACCGCCGCCGCCGTTCCAACCGCCGCCACCGCCGCCGCCGCTCTCCGGCGGTCCCTCGCCGCCTCCGGTGCCGCCTTGACCCGGCGTTCCCGCCGTCGGGCTGAAATCGCTCGAGGTGCAACTCGGCCCGTTCGTCCCAGCTGCTCCGGGGCCGCCGGCAACGCCACCCGGTGATCCAACTCCCCCGGCGCCGGTGTTCACTCCGGCTCCGCCCGCTCCCGCCCCGGAGCTCGTCGCTCCGGACGAACCGCCGGTCGCTCCCGCCCCAGCACCTCCTTCACCGCCACCGCCGCCGCCGCCGGCGACGATGAGACGCGGGTCCGTGGCCGGATTGGCCGTCACCGTGCAGCCGGTCGCGTGGGACGAGCACGTCTGCAGGTCCGAGGCGCCGCCGCCGGCGGCTGCGTAGTCAGACGTCCCGCCCCCGCCGGAGGTTCCGGCGTTGTCGCCGACCTCGGCGAAATACGAGGTCGTGCCCACCGGTACGGGGATCGTGGCCGTCACCACGGCGCCGACGCCCGGGGTGCCCGGGGGGTTCGAGCCGCCATTGCCGTTCGTCGTCGCGCCGGTCGCGCCGACGACAGTGACCTTGAGGGCGGTGGCGCCCGCGGGAACGGTGAAGAGGTGTTCCCCCGACGTGGTGAAGGTCGTGGTCGATTGAGCGGCGCCGGCCGGTGGCGATGACACCAAGGCCAGTGCTCCGGCGGGGAGCGCAAGCGTCGCCGCCACCGCCGCCCAACGGCGCGCCCATCGTTTGTGCCCCCCGGCCGGCGCCGAGCGCGTTGCGAACTCGTCGAAGGGCTGTGGGGCAAGTAGTCATGGCATCCTCTGTCATCGTGGCTCCCGAAGGGCGGAGGTGGCGAGCCACCGACCATCGGGTGACCGTTCCCGGCGAGACGATACCCGGTTCGTCGCGAGAAAACCGTGGATGCGCAGGGAAGCCTCGACGGCCTCTCTCCGTACGGGCGCCTGTCTACGTCACGACGTGATCACGCCGGCACCAGCGCCTCGCCCCCGCACGGCTCGACGGCGCGCCCGGCGGTCATCTCGGCCGGTGCCGTCGCGGCCGCCGCCCGGCGCTCACGACCGGGCAGGAGCCAGCACGCCGCCCCCGCCCCGACCACGGCCACCCCGGCGCCGGCGATGCACGCCACGAACAGCCCGCTGTGGAAGGCGTGGAAGACGATGGCGTCGAGCGTGGGACGGACGGCCTGCGGGGCACGGTGGATGACCGCCAGCGCCGCCGCCACCGACTGGTGCGACTCGGCCTTGGGCCCCGCGGGGATCGGGAGCGGCCGGAAGGCGCTGATGATCCTCGGCGCGTAGGCCGAGGCGAAGATCGAGCCGAACACCGCGACGCCGAGCGTCCCGCCGAGCTCGCGCGTCGTGTTGTTGACGCCCGCCGCCGCGCCGCGCTGCTCGTCGGGCACCGAGCCCATCACCGCCTCCGTCGCCGGCGCAGTGATCGACGACAGGCCGAGGGCGAGCAGCACCATCGAGACGACGAGCGGGCCCCAGTACGCCGTGTTCGCCTCGGAGTTGTACGCCGCCACCACGAGGCCGCCCGCCATCAAGAGGAGGCCGGCCGTCACGACCACCCGGGAGCCGATCTTGAGGGCGACGACCGCCGCCAGCGGCGTGACGACCGCCGCCACGACCGCGAACGGCAGCGTGTGCACGCCCGCCGACAGCGTCGAGTACCCCTTCACGAACTGGAAGTACTGCGTGATGAGGAAGATGAAGCCGAAGAGGCTGAAGAACGCCACCGAGATCGACAGGGCGCCGCCGGTGAAGCGCTTGATCAAGAAGACCCGCACGTCGAGCAGCGGGCCCTCGGTGCGCAGCTCGAGGAAGGCGAACGACGTCAGGAGCACCGCCGCCGTGGCGAAGCACGCCAACGTGCCACTCGCGGTCCAGCCCCACTGGGGTCCCTCGATGATGCCGAGGACCAACGCGGTGATCCCCGCCGTCGACACGACCACGCCCCACCCGTCGAAGCGGTGTTGGCGGACCGGGGCAGGCGCGGGATGAGGATCCCGCCGGCGACGAGCGTGACGGCGACGATCGGCACGTTGACCAAGAAGATCGAGCCGTACCAGAAGTGCTCCAGGAGCGCGCCGCCGACCACCGGCCCGAAGGCGACGGCGATGCCGGACGTGGCCCCCCAGATGCCGAGGGCCTTCTGGCGCTCGGCGTGGTCGGGGAACACGCTGGTCAAGATGGCGAGGCTGGCCGGGAAGACGAAGGCCGCTGCGACGCCCATCAACGCCCGCGCCCCGATGAGCGTGCCCGTCGAGTGCGAGGCCGCCGCCGCCGCGGAGAAGAGCCCGAAGAAGACGAGGCCCACCTGCATCGTGCCCTTGCGGCCCAGGCGGTCCCCGATCCCGCCGCCCGCCAGGAGCAGGCCGGCGAAGGCGAGGCTGTAGGCGTCGACGATCCACTGCAGCGAGGTGATCGAGGCGCCCAGGTGGCGGTTCAGCGTCGGCAGCGCCACGTTCACGATCGTGTTGTCGACCACGACGAGGAACACGCTCAGGCACAGCACCGGCAGGATCAGCCAGCGGCGGTCCGTGATGTCGGCGCCGCTCGGCGCGCCCGTCCCAGGTCCGCCGCTCTTCGTCTCGAGGATGGTTCCGGGCATCTCGGCTCCTTCCGAACTGCAGTTGTAGAACAGTGTGCTATTGTTATAGCACGATGTTCTTCAGTAGGCTACCGACATGACGAAAAAGCCTCGGACCAGGACCCCGAGCGCCGGGATGGAGTCCGCCCTCCTCGAGGCCGCCATCGAGATCCTCGAGACCGATGGCCCCGACGCCCTCTCGGTCCGGCGGATCGCCGCCGCCGCCGGGGTCGCGCCGATGGGCGTCTACAACCACTTCGATTCGAAGTCGGGCATCGTCGACGCGCTCTTCATCCAGGGCTTCGACTGGCTGGCCGAGGGGATCAACGCGGCGGCGGGGATCCCCGACCCCTATGAGGCGCTCCGCGAGAGCGGGCGCCGCTACCGCGCCCTCGCGCTCGGCGCACCCGATGGTGTACCAGCTGATGTTCCTGCGCGTCGTGCCGGGCTACGAGGCGAGTGCGCACGCCCTCGAGGTCGCCGGCGCCGCGTTCAACAGCCTGGTGGCCTCGGTGCAACGCGCCATGGCCGCCGGCGTGCTCGCCGACGGCCCGCCGGACGTGACGGCGCGCCTCATCTGGGCCAGCATCCACGGCTGGGTCTCCCTCGAGCTGCTCGGGATCGGCGAGGTCGACGACCAGGGGGCGGGCTTCGACCGCGTGTGCACGTCGATGTTGGCCGGCCTCAGCCCGCAGGCCGCGCCGCTCATCGCGGGGCGCCAGAGCTGATCAGCGAGGGTCCGGCCGGTCCAGGTTCCAGTGCCGGGCGGTGGAAGGGAACCACTTCGTCGTGCCGTCGACCTGCCGCGGGATCATCCCGAATCGGGTGACCGTCCGCTGGCCGCCCTCCGAGTCCCCGTAGAGCAGGTCGACGGTGAACGTCTCCGGACCGGCGATGGTCCGGCACAGCCACCCGTAGTCCTCGTCGTCGCGGTCGCGGATCGCCGCCTGCCAGAACCCGAGGTCACCCGGTGCGATGTACAGGTCACGCGTCTGCATGCGGAACTTGTCGGGGTCGTCGTGCGGGTCCGTGGCGTGCTTGGTCCCCTCCGTCAGGTCCCACCCCATCGGCACCGCGAGCCCCGAGCCGACGTTGCGCAACGACATCGCCATGTACATGTTGCCGTCGACGACCTCGACGACGGCCTGGCTGCCCTCCACCGCCGCCCAGTGGTCGTCCATCCAACGCATCTTCTGGATCGGGTCGTTGAGCCGCGAGGTCACCAGCACGGGCCGGAGGTTGGCCCGGTACGCCGCCTCCGAGATCCGGGCCGACCGGTTCGCCGAACGCACCGCCGCGAACGTGGCGATGGCGAGCACGAGCGTGCCCGCCGCGGTGGCCAGGGTCGCGACCGTGGCCCAGGACAGGGACGCCAACACGACCGGCAGACTACGGCCTCTTCGCCGCACCGGTGGCCCTGGCCGGCGCAGCGCTCGCCCGCCCACGCACGCCTGGCAGACTCGCCACCGTGCTCGCCCACGTGTCCATCCAGTGCGCCGACTTCGACCGCAGTGCGGCGTTCTACGACGCCGTGCTGGCGCCGCTGGGCGGGCGCCGCATCATGGAGGCCGACGACGCCGTCGGCTATGGCGTCCCGCCCGCGGCCAACTTCTGGATCGGGCGCCAGCAGACCGGTGACGGCTTCCGGGAGACCCACCTCGCGTTCTGGGCCCCCGACCGCGCCGCCGTCGACGCGTTCGTCGAGGCCGCCCGCCGCACCGGCGCCGAGGTCCTGCACGAGCCGCGGGTCTGGCCCGAGTACCACGAGACGTACTACGGCGGCTTCGTCCGCGACCCCGACGGCAACAACGTCGAGGCCGTCCACTACGCCGACGGCTGAGGCCCAGCGCTCGGCGGCCCCGGCGCGCTACGCGTCGACGGTCAGGCTCTCCAACAGGTCGGCGAAGCGCCGCTGCGCCTCCGCCCGCCGCGTCGGGATGTGCTCCGTCGGCACCTCCCGCGGCGAGTAGCCCTTCAAGACCTGGCGCGCCACGGTCTGGCGGTGCACCTCGTCGGGCCCGTCGTAGATCCGGGCCGCCCGCGCCGCGCGGTACATGTGCTCCAAGGGCAGGTCGCAGGAGAACCCGAGCGACCCGTGCACCTGGATGGCCCGGTCGATCACGTCGTAGAGCACCTTCGCCCCGAAGTACTTGATCATGGCGATCTCGACCCGCGCCGCCGCAACCCCCTCGGTGTCCATCTTCCACGCCGCCTGCAGCGTCATCAGCCGGGCCGCCTGCATCTCGGCCATCGAGTCGGCGATCCAGTTCTGGATCGTCTGCTTCTCCGCCAGCGTCGACCCGTGGGCGTAGCGGGAGACCGACCGCTCGCACAGCATGTCGAAGGCGCGGCGCGACTGGCCGAGCCAGCGCATGCAGTGGTGGATCCGCCCGGGCCCGAGCCGCTTCTGCGCCAGGACGAAGCCCGACCCCTCACGCCCGATCAGGTTCGCCGCCGGCACCCGCACGTCCGTGTAGATGATCTCGGCGTGGTTGCCGAACCGGCCGAACGGCGTGTCGGGGTCCTCCATCGTCGCCACGTCGCGCACGATGTCCACGCCCGGCGTCTCGACGGGCACGACGATCATCGACGAGCCCTGGTAGGGATGCACGTCGGGATTCGTCACCGCCATCACGATCAAGAAGTCCGCCACCGACCCGTTCGACGTGAACCACTTGTGGCCGTTGATGACCCACTCGTCCCCGTCACGTACGGCCGACGTCGACAGGAGGGTCGGGTCCGACCCCGCCGTGTTCGGCTCCGTCATGGAGAACGCCGAGCGCAACTCGCCGTCGAGCAACGGCTGCAGCCACTGCGCCCGCATCGCCTCGTCGCCCGTCTCCTCGATGCCCACCGCCAGCAACTCGGCGTTCCCCGAGTCCGGTGCGTTGTTGCCGAATACCACCGGCCCCAACGCCGACTGCCCCAAGATCTCGTGCATCAGCCCCAGCCGCACCTGCCCGAAGCCCATGCCCCCGAGCGACGGCGGCAGGTGCGCCGCCCACAGCCCCTCCGCCTTGACCCGCTCCTGCATCGGGCGGATCACCTCGCGCACCTGGTCGTACGTCAGGTCCAAGGTCTCGAGCGGGAACACCTCCTCGCGCACGAAGCCGCGCATCCACTCGAGCTTCTCCTCGAACTCGGGCTCGGTCGAGAAATCCCAGGCCATCGGGTACTCCTTCTCCCCTTTCGCCGCGTCGTGTCGGCTGTCGGGGGTCCCCACCCTGCCACTACCGTGGGCGCCGTGACCACCACGCCTGTCGCCTTCCGCTCCCCCGCGTCACCGGGCGCGCCTGCGTCCGAGACTGCGGGCAGCCCACCGCCCCCGCCTCAGGTCGCCCTGAGCGCAGCGGACCGGGCCGTGATCGCCGGAGCCGAAAAGGCCCTCCTCGACGACCGTCGCCTCCTGACCGGCGACGAGCTCGCCGCGCTCGCCGCGCTGCCCGACGGTGCCGTGATGAACCTCGCCGCACTCGCACACCAGGTGCGCCTCTCCTGGTGCGGCCCCGAGGTCGAGATCGAAGGCATCCTCTCGGCCAAGACGGGCGGCTGCCCCGAGGACTGCCACTTCTGCTCGCAGTCCTCGCGCTTCGACACGCCCGTCAAGGCCACCCCCTTCCTCGATCCCGACGAGGTCCTCACCGCCGCCCGCGAGACTGCCGCCCTCGGCGCCTCAGAGTTCTGCATCGTGCTCGCCGTGCGGGGTCCCGACGAGCGCACGCTCCAGCGCATCCTCGACCTCGTTCCCCTCGTGCACGACCAGACCGGGCTCAACGTCGCGGTGAGCGCGGGCATCCTGAGCGAGGACCAGGCCCGTCGTCTCGCCGACGGCGGCGTCCACCGCTACAACCACAACGTCGAGACGGCGAAGTCCTTCTTCCCTGACATCGTGACGACGCACACGTGGGACGAGCGGGCCGACACGTGCCGCATGGTCAAGTCGCACGGGATGGAGCTCTGCTGCGGCGCGCTGCTCAACATGGGCGAGACCGTCGCCCAACGCGTCGAGCTGCTCACGCAGCTCCAGGAGCTCGACCCCACCGAGGTGCCGCTGAATTTCCTCAACCCACGGCCGGGCACCCCGCTCGGCGACCGGCCCATCCTGGGCGCCTGGGACGCCATCCGTTGGATCGCGCTCTTCCGCCTGGCCCTGCCCTCGGTGATCCTCCGCTACGCCGGCGGCCGGGAGGTGACGCTGCGTGACCTCCAGGCCATCGGCATGACGGCGGGCATCAACGCACTGATCGTCGGCAACTACCTGACGACGCTCGGTCGCTCCGCCGACGAGGACCTGCAGATGCTCGAGGACCTGCGCATGCCGATCGGCGCGCTCAGCGCCGCCATCTGAGCCCCGCCGTCACGAGTCGCATCGACGCCATGCCCGCGCCCACGCACTGCACGGGCTGCGGCAGGATGCTCGATGAGTGCACCGGCTGTAGCCGTGCGCTCGATCCGCCTCGTTTCTGCCCCGAATGCGGCCGGCGCATGACAGTCACGGTCATCCCCACCGGCTGGGTGGCTCGTTGTCGCGACCACTCCGATCTGCGCTCTGCGTAGAGCCTGCATCTCTCCGCCTCTCTGAGCGTCGCCATCGTGGGTGAGCGAGGATAGGCAGCGGCGACAGCAGAGCTCAGACCTGCGCCTGTGGGTCGACCTGAGCAGCCCCAAAGCAGACGAAGGGGAAGGCAGATGGCAAAGGACGAGAAGGGTAAGTCGAAGCCTGACAAGAGCAGCCCAGCGAACATTGAAACGCTGGGGCTGCGGTGGCTCGACGACGTGGCCTCCCACGACTTCGACGCGGCGCTGGCGTACCTGACGTTGAAATTCGACGAGAAACAGGCGGCCGACGCGGTCGGACGTCTTCGCAAGGCGAAAGTCACCCGGCGTCGGGCCAACGACATCTTGCGCGCCTGCAATCTTGATGCATTGCCGTTGGACGACGCCGGCGTGCGCCGGGACATGCTCAACGCCGTGTCCGGCAAACGGCTGAGCCCCGTGCTCGTCGTCTCTACCGGTGACGGCGGTGACATCGCGGACGGGTACCACCGGGTCTCCTTGGCGTACCACCTCGACCCATTCGGCGACATCCCCCTGCGGATTGGTGCCGCCCCTTCTTAACCCACCTTGTCTTTATTCGGATCCCCGAATGAGCTTGGCAATCTCCACCTGATCACCTGGTGTTACGAACAGTTGGGCTCCGTCGCGGTCCTGCAGCCAAGAGAGGTTCCGATGATGAAGCTCAGAACCCGCGTCGAACCTATTGAGCACAACGATGACGTCGGCAGGCAAAAGAGCGAGCGCGTCCATCGTGAGACGGATCGAGTTGATGGTGCCAAGACCGGCGTCGGCCACCAGCAAAAGGACGTCGGGCATGGCCGCGACGACCAGCGCCAAGCAGTCGCCGTCCTCCGCGATCGGTGACCGCAAGCCTCCGGCGGTTTCGAGGAACCCCACCTCGACGGGTGCTTCCGGCCACTGCAACTCTTCGACCAGGATGTCCAGCGTGAAAGAGGGACGACCGAGTGCTTCCGCCGCCATCGGCGGCGCCATCGCCATCTCGTACCAGCGATGCGGCGGGCACACCGTCTCGGGCTCCTCGCCACTGGCCGCTCCGAGGATGGCCGAGTCGTAGCTGCCTGGATCGTCGGATGGCTCGAACGACTGCGCCGGTTTGCGCGCCGCCACGCTGCGGCCCGTTTGGCGGAGCTCGCCCAGCAGACGCGCGGTCACCCACGTCTTTCCCACGTCGGTGCCGGTGCCGATCACGGCCACCAACTGGTGCGGCCGCGCCACTAGTGCGGGATCGCCGCTAAAGGGACGCGTATCGGCAGCGCCACCAGCGCGTCGACCAGTCGCTCGACCTCGGCGTCATCGTGCGCCGCCGACAGGGTGACGCGGAGGCGGCTGGTCCCGACGGGCACGGTCGGCGGCCGGATGGCCGGGACCCACAACCCCGCGTCGAGAAGTGACGCGGAGGCGTCGATCGCCGCCTGCTCCGAGCCCAAGACCACGGGAACGATCGGGCTGGGATGGTCCGGCGTAGCCAGCCCCGCGGCGGATACCCGACCGACCAGCGAGACGAGCCTCTCCGCCAGCACGTCGCCCTCGGCCGAGCGCAGCACCCGGAGGGCCGCCAGCGCCGCCGCGGCGTCGGCCGGTGGGAGCGCCGTCGAGAAGATGTACGACCGGGCCCGGTTAATCAGCAGGTCGACGACGTCCCTCGACGCCGCCACGAATCCGCCGAGCGCGCCGAGGGTCTTCGACAATGTCCCGACCCGGACCACGCCGGACCGCGCCTCCTCGGGGAGCGCCGACAGTTCGAGGCGCGGCCCGAGTACCGCGTGTGCCTCGTCGATGAGCAGGAGAGCTCCGTGACGGTGGCAGAGGTCCAGCAGTTCGTCGAGTTGTGCGATGTCGCCGTCCATCGAGAACACCGAGTCCGTGACCACCAAGGTGGCTACCTTCGCCGAATGTTGGCCCGCAACCAGCAGCTGCCCGAGGTGGCCGAGATCTCGATGACGGTAGACCGAGACGTCGGAGCGGGAGAGCCGGCAGCCATCGATGATGCTGGCGTGGTTGAGCTCGTCGGAGAACACCCGGACGCCCGGGCCGCCGAGCACGCTCAGCACGCCCAGGTTGGCGGCGAAGCCGGTCGGGAAACAGATCGCCGCATCCGTCCCCTTCCAGTCGGCGATCTCGCGTTCGAGCTCGGCGTGGACCGGTCGAGAACCGGTAACGAGACGTGATGCCCCCGCCCCGGTCCCCCAGCGGTCAAGGGCGGCGTGCGCCGCGGCAACGACGGCAGGATGGCAGCTCAGCCCCAGATAGTCGTTCGACGCGAACGACACGACGTTGGTCCCTTCGAGCTCTCCCCCCGGGCCTAGGGCGTCGAATGTGCGCGGAGCCCGCCAAAGTCCGTCCTCGACCACCTGCGCCAACTGCGCGCGGATACGATCAGCCCAGCTGTCGGAACTCACGATGACGCCGTCACCTCGTCGAGGGCATCCGCCAGCGCGTCGACCACACGTTCGATCTCGTCCTCGGTGATCGTCAGCGGCGGCATCACCACGACGACGTCGCCCAGGGGGCGCAGCAACACACCGCGGTCCACCGCACCGGCGCAGACGCGACGACCCCAACGGAGCCCTTCTCGTGGAGGCGCCAGCTCGACCCCGACCATCAATCCCCGCTGACGTACCTCGCCCACGGTGATGCGTGGGCTGACTCGCCGTGCCAGCAGATCGGCCAGTTGGGCGCTGCGAGCCCGGACGTTGGCCAGCACGTCCCAGGATTCGACCAGACGCAAGTGCTCGAACGCGACGGCAGCGGCCAGCGCGTTCCCTCCGTAGGAATGTCCGTGGTAGAAGGTCGACGGTCCAAGGTCGGCCCCCAAGAAGGCGTCGAAGACGCGCCCCGAAGCGACGGTGGCCGACATGGCGAGGTAGCCGCCGGTGATCCCCTTGCCGAGGCAGAGGAGGTCGGGGCGTAGCCCGCACTGCTCGGAGGCGAACAGCGTGCCGGTCCGTCCGAACCCAGTGGCCACCTCGTCGCACACGAGCAGCACGCCGGCGGCGCGGCACGCGTCACCGACGCGGCGCACGTCGTCGGGCTCGGCCACGAGCATCCCCGCCGCGCCTTGGACGAGGGGCTCGAGCACCACGGCGGCCAGCTCGCCTTCGTGCGATGCGATGGCGGCGCAGGCCTTGGCGGCCCAACCGGGGTCGGCGTAGCCCGGCGTGCGGACGACCGGAAAGCAGAGCGGGTCGAAGACGGCGCTGAACACGCCGCCGTCGCCGAGGGACAGGGACCCGATGGTGTCGCCGTGGTACGCGTCGCCCAGCGCGAGGAACGAAGTGCGCCCATCGACGCCGCGGTTGACCCAGTACTGGAACGCGATCTTGAGGGCTTGCTCGACCGCCACCGCGCCGTCGGCGGCAAAGAGGAAGTGGGGATCGTCGACCGGCACGACTGCGGCGAGCGCCTCGGCCAGCTCGACGACGACCGTGTTGCCGTTGCCCAGCATGGTCGAATGCGCCACCTTGGCCGCCTGGGCAGCGAGCGCGGCATCGAGCTCGGGGACGCAATGCCCCAGGGTGTTGACCCAGAGCGAGGAGATGGCGTCGAGGTAGCGACGCCCATCGGCGTCGATCAGCTCGCGGCCCTCGGCCCGCTCGATCACCAGAGGGGAGTTGTCGGCGTAGGCCCCCATCTGGGTGAAGCCGTGCCAGACCACGGCGGCGTCACGATCGACCCAGCTGGGAGCGGGTTCCGGATTGGTGCTGCTCATGGCCGCGATTCTGGACGCGCCAGGACTGATCGGCCAATGGGCGCTCTGCGCGAAACTGGGTGCATGGACCTGATTGGCGTCGTGGACACGATGTTCGCCCGCTACGACATGGGCGGGGAGGCGCTGGACGAGCTCTCCCAGTGCCCGGGCTACGGGACGACCTTCACCACCATCCGCCGCACGGTGCCTGGATTCAAGGACCTGGCCGTGGCGGCGAAGAAGCTGATCGAGGAGGAGGGCTGCCGGATCGTCGTTGCCCTGGGCATGCCGGGCAAGGAGCAGGTGGACAAGGTCTGCGCCCACGAGGCGTCGACCGGGATCATGACGGCGCAGCTCATGACGAATACGCCGATCCTCGAGGTGTTCGTCCACGAGGACGAGTCCGACGACCCGGCGACGCTGGCGACGGTGTTCAAGAACCGCTCGCGGGATCACGCCCGGAACGCGTACCTCATGCTCTACGAGCCCGAGCAGCTGACGGCGCGGGCGGGGCAGGGCATTCGCCAGGGCTTCGCACACGCCGGCCCGCTCGACGTCTGATCGGCTCCGGCCGGTCGTTCAGGCCGAAGCCTGACCCCTCAGCTGGCGGGCCCCGGAACAGTCCGCCGACCCGGGTACTCGCTGCCCGCCTGCTGAGGGGCGGCTGCTGTGAGAGCGCTATGAGGGTTAGCCGGGCATGAATGCGACGATGCGACGAGTGCGTGCATGGGCGTTCGGTCGCCTACGAGTCCTTCCAGGTGATCGAGAACGACCTTCCGTCCGAGCTCAGGCTGCTCGGTACGGCGAGCGTCTTGGCGTTCGTCGCCATGGTGATCTCGTCGGCGGCGTAGCCGGAGATCGGCCCGTTGTTCCCGGAGTTGTCGATGACGTCGGCGTTGGAGAAGGCGACCTGGCCGAAGTTGGACAGGGGCACCTCGCTGCAGAACAGCAGGTTGCACGACGACGGCGCCTCGGCCACGACCTCGGCCGACGAGCGGGCGAAGCCGCTGGCCGTCTGCGTGGTCGAGAAGGTCCAGCCCTGCGTCACGTCTTTCTCGGAGAGGTAGAACTTCGTGCCCGAAGTGTTCGAGGCCACCCAGGCGGTGATCTGGTCGCCGGGGTGGACCGGGTAGGCGGAAGACGTCGAGATGACGTCGGAAGGGTTGGGATACATCTCCCACCACGCGTAGTAGTCCGGCGTGCTGCCGTTGCAGTCGGCGTCGGTCCCGAGTTGCTCGACGCTCGAAGAGGTGTACCCGTCGATGCCGACCCAGAACGACGCGGCGGATCCGCCGGGGCCGATCAGGTCACCGAGTCCCTCCCCGCCCAGCAGGCCGCCGAGGATCCCCCCGCTGCCGCCACTCGAGCCGCAATTGACGGTGGGCTCGGTCCAGCTGGCGGCGACGGAGTTGTAGGTGTCGTTGCCGTCGGCGTACCCGCTCCAGTTCGATGACTGCACGTCGGTGGCGTGGCGCACGCCGTTGCCGCCGAGCAGCTGGCCGAGGACGGACGTCACGACCTTGCCGATGATCGGTGCGTGGTACACCCCGGGGGTGGGGAGGCCGGAGCCCGCCGCACCCGATGGAGCCGCCGCCGAAGCCGGCGAGGCGGCGGCGGCGAGAGATAGGACAGGCGCGGCCGTGGCCGCCAGGCCCAACACGCACGCCGCCGATACGAGCACCTTCCGCGCGGAATCCCGCATCGAACCTCCCCTGATCATCTGGCTCCCAGCAGCCACTTCCCACCCAGACCAGTTGCGCTGTCACGACGTCGATGCACCGCTCTGCCTCGACGCGTGGGTGCGGACACACGCCCGTACCGGAGTGGGAACGGCCGTGCGTCAGGGATCTCGCGGCAAACCGAGCACCTTTTCCGCCACGATGTTGCGCTGGACCTCGGCGGTGCCCCCGCCGACGGTGAGGGCCGGGGCGAAGAGGAACCCCCTCGACCAGGTGTTCTCCCCGGTGGCGGCTCCCTCGGGGCCCCAACCGCCGACGGGCCCGGTCCCATCGAGCATGGCGTGCGCACCGGCGAGATCCCGTGCAACGTCCATGACATGTTGGCCGTGGGCGTCGGCGATCGCCTTGCGCACCGAGGCCTCGGCCCCGGGACCTTGCCGGCGAGCACCGCCGAGACCGTCCGCAGGCGCAGGACGCGAAGGATCTCGCCCTCGATGAAGACGTCGACCAGGCGGTCGCGGGTCGCCGGGTCGGGGGCGCCTCCGGCGCCGCGGATGACGGCGACGAGGTCGTCGGCCGTGGGACCCATGCCCCACAGCGCGCCCTCGCCGCTGAGCGACACCCGTTCGTTGCCGAGCGTGACCTTGGCCAGCTCCCACCCGCCGTGCTCGGGCCCGACGAGATGGTCGGCCGGGATGCGCACATCGGTGAAGAACACCTCGTTGAAGGCGTGCTCGCCGGTCATGTCGATGAGGGGGCGGATCTCGATGCCTGGCGCGTCCATCGGGCAGACGAAATAGCTGATGCCCTGGTGCTTCGTCGCCGTGGGGTCCGTCCGCGCCAGCAGGATGCCCCACCGGGCGATGTGGGCGTAGCTCGTCCAGACCTTCTGCCCGTTGACCACGTAATGGTCCCCGTCCCGCTCGGCCCTCGTGGTGAGCGAGGCGAGGTCGCTGCCCGCCCCGGGCTCGGAGAAGAGCTGGCACCAGAACTCCTCGCCCGAGAGCAGCGGCCAGATCCAGCGGTCCTTCTGCTCGTCGGTGCCGGCGTACATGAGCGTGGGGCCGGCCCAGCCGATCCCGATGGGGTTGATCGGGCGGCGGACGCCGGCCCGGCGGAGCTCGTCGTCGATGACGAGCTGGGTCAGGGGGTCCGCATCGAGTCCGAAGGGCGGGGCCCAGTGCGGTACGACGTAGCCGGCCTCGGCGAGCTGGCGCCCCGTGGGGTGCGGGTGGTCGCCCAGCCAGTCCCGGACCGTGCTCCGGCGGGGGTCGTCGTCGCCGGGGAGGCCGAGGTCCACGGCGGGAGCGTATTCTCAGTGTCTCGCTCCGCGCATGTTCGGCGGACGGGGGGGTCGACACATTGTCGGCGGTCGAAGGAGCTGGGACTTGCCGCGGTAGGCGTCGGGTGTGGATGTAGGTGGTTGGACGGTCGCCGCGAGCAGGACGGGGTGGGAGCGAGGTAGGCGGGATGGGAGCTGAGAATGACTGACTGGAACTACGCAGACGTCTGGGAGACGGTCGCCGACGTGCAGCCGGAGGCCCCGGCGATCGTCCAGGGGGCGCGGACGGTGCCGTGGGAGGAGTTCGACCGGGGGGCCGACGGCCTCGCCCAGTTCCTGCTCGACCTCGACGTCGCGCAGCAGGACAAGGTCGCCGTGTACCTGTACAACTCGCCGGAGTACATCCAGGCCACGTACGCCGCCATGAAGGTCGGCCTCGTGCCGGTGAACACGAATTACCGCTACGGCGACGACGAGCTGTCGTATCTCTGGGAGAACGCCGACGCGGTGGCGGTCGTGTTCCACGGCTCTTTCTGCGGACCGGATCGAGCGGATCCTCGACCGCGTGCCCGGGGTGAAGGGCTGGCTCTGGGTCGACGACGGCGCGGGACCGTGCCCCGACTGGGCCACGCCGTACGACGACGCACTGAAGTCCGGGGTGGGTCGGACGCGGGCCCCGTGGGGGCGCAGCGGCGACGACCTCTACATGCTCTACACGGGTGGCACGACCGGGATGCCCAAGGGCGTCATGTGGCGTCAGGACGACCTGTTCGCCCGGCTGATCGACGGCGGCGTGCGCCACTACGACGTAAACGGCGGGCTCGACGGCGTGCGCGCCGCGGTGTCGGCCTCGCCCGGTGGCGTGACCCTCATGCCGGCCTGCCCGCTGATGCACGGCACCGGTGGGTTCACCGCCAACACGACGTTGGCCGAGGGTGGCCGCGTGTGCCTGCTCGAGTCACGCAAGTACGACCCGGTCGAGATGCTCGACACGGTCGAGCGGGAGAAGGTGAACGGCCTCGTGATCGTGGGCGACCCGTTCTCCCGGCCGCTGCTGGCCGCCCTGGACGAGCAGCCGGGTCACTGGGACCTGAGCTCGCTGATGATGGTGATCTCGTCGGGCGCCATGTGGAGCGAGCCGGTGAAGCAGGCGCTGCTGGCGCACCATCCGTCCATGCTGCTCGTCGACGCGTTCAGCTCGTCCGAGGCGCTCGGGATGGGCATGTCGGTGTCGGGCGGCGGGGCGGCGGCCAAGACCGCGTCGTTCACGTTGGGGCCCGACGTGAAGGTGCTGACCGAGGACGGCCGTCCGGTCGAGCCCGGCTCCGACGAGGTGGGCGTGCTGGCGTTGGGCGGACGGAACCCCTTGGGGTACTACAAGGACACGGAGAAGTCGGACCGCACGTTCAAGGTCCTCGACGGCGTGCGCTATTCGATCCCCGGTGACTACGCCCAGGTCGACGCAGACGGGACGATCCACCTGTTGGGCCGCGGGTCGGTGTGCATCAACTCGGGCGGCGAGAAGATCTTCCCCGAAGAGGTGGAGGAGGCGCTCAAGACGCACGCCTCCGTGCGCGACGCGGTGGTCGTCGGCATCCCGCACCCGACGTACGGCGAGACGATCGTGGCCGTGGTCGAGCCGGCCGACGGCGTCACGGAGGCGTCCTTGTCGGAGGCCGAGCTGATCGATCACGTGAAAGGGCGCCTGGCGTCGTACAAGGCGCCGCGGCGCGTGCGCTCGGTGGAGACGATCGGCCGGGCGCCGAACGGCAAGGTCGACTACAAGCGGCACCGGGCCGAGTCGATCGAGGAGATCGGGGCGCCGGCGGCGGGCTGAGCGCGTCTGCGCTGCGGGCTGTTTGCTCTTTTCTCTCGATGTACATCGCTCCGGTTGACGCGTCGCTCGGCGAGCCGGAGTGGCGGGCGTTCGTCGCATCGCACCCGTTCGGGCACCTGGTGGCGGCCGGCGGTCCCGATCGCCCGTTCCCCGTCGTCGTGCCTACGCAATTCGTCTTGGCCGATTCGACGGTGTGGCTGCACCTCGTCCGGGTCAATCCGGTGTTCGAGGCGTTGACCGAGAACCCCCGCGTCGTGCTGAGCGTGGCCGACGACTGGGCCTTCGTGCCGTCGTCGTGGAAGGCGATCGGTACGGAGGATCCGTCGTTGGGCATCCCGACGACGTACTACGGGGCGGTGCAGCTGGCCGGGGTGGCGCAGGTGCACGACGAACGGACGTCGCCCGGCAGCGTGGCCGAGATCCTGCGGCGTCAGCTGGCGACGTTCCAGCCTGACGTCGTGGTGGCGGACCCGTCCGAGGCCCACGCGGCGAAGTTGACCGCGATCCTCGGGATCGAGATCCGCGTCGAGCACGTGTCGGCGAAGTTCAAGTACGGCGGCAACGTCGACGAGGCGCACCGGCGCGCCGTGGTGGAGCGGCTGCGGGCACGAGGTGGCACCGGCGACGAGGCGGCTGCAGGCCACGTGGTGCGTCGGCTCGACGCCGACGGGTAGCTCGGCGAGCCGGGCCGGCTACTCGGCGGCTTTGGCCAGGTTGGCCAGCGTCTCCTCCATCTGACGCTCGGCGTTGTTCGAGCTGTGATCGCCCATGACGCGGGCGATCGAGGCGAACCAGGGCTTGCGCTTGTCCACCCAGGACTCGGTGACCCGGCAACCGCCGTCCGTGCCTTCGAACTCGTAGCGCCAGTTGGCGACCTCGAGCGGCCCCGAGGTGACGGCGAACTCGAACAGCTTGCCGGGCTCGCAGCCAACGACCGTCACGGTGGTCGACCACCGGCGCACGCCGTTGCGGTTCGTGCCCTTGAAAACCGACCCGAGGGCCGGGCCCGTCGCGCCCTTCACCCACTTGCCGCCGGCGTTCTCCGGTGACCACTCCCCCATGCGCGGCAGGTCGGCCACGAGGTTCCACACCTTGTCGGAGGGCGCGGCGATGTCGCGGGATGCAGCCGTCGGATAAGCCATGGCGCACCCTAGCCCGGGTGCCGTTTTGCACGCCTTTTGTTCCCCCTGCGGAATCATCTCTCTCAGATCGGTTGACAATGCCGCGCGTCGCCCGTAGACACGTGCAGATGGACTGACCAGGAGGTCGTCATGCGGGTGATAGTCAGAGTCTTCACGGTCGGTATCGCGGTTGCGTTCGCGGCGCTGCCACTCGTCCTCCTCGAAGGAAGTGCGGTTCAAGCGGCAACGCCCCATGCCTTGAGCGCACCTGCGCAAGTCAGCGCATCCAACTGGTCGACGATGCCTACGACGGCGACGCCGAACGCCACGAGCGCTGACACTGGAGTCTCCTGCGTCACCTCCGTCTTCTGCATGGCAGTCGGCAATTACCAATACGCCACCGGTGCGGCGACCGGAGAGATGTGGAACGGCACGACCTGGTCGCCGCTCACAATGCCGACCGTGGCCAATACTTCGGACCCGGTGCTCTCGGACGTTTCGTGCGTCACCACCTCCTTCTGCATCGCCGTCGGGTACGCCTACTACTCGGGCGGCAGCACCTATACCTCGCTCATCGAGCAGTGGAACGGGACCGCGTGGACGGTCGTCCAGGGCACGGTCGCACCTACGTCCGACAACTACCTCAGCGGCGTCTCCTGTCTCAGCGTCAGCTTCTGCATGGCCGTGGCCGGCACCGAGACGGCCCCCTACGCGCAGCAGTGGAACGGCTCGATCTGGACCGCCACGACCCTCCCCGTCCCTGCAGGCCTCACGGCCGCCTCCTTCGACGGGGTGTCATGCACCACGCCCTCGTTGTGCATGGCCGTTGGAGGGGGAGAGACCTCTTCTTCGACGGAGGTGCCGTTCGCCGAGCAATGGAACGCTTCCTCTTGGACGGTGACGCCTGTCCCCGCCGTCACCTCTCCGCAGTACTCCCTCGTCAGCGTGTCGTGCGCGGGGCCAAGCTTCTGTGCCGCTGTGGGCGGCAATGAAAACGTCAACGTGGTGAATATTTGGAACGGGTCCTCCTGGACTTTGGCCTCGGTCCCCAACCCATCGGGCGGTGCCACTCTGAGGGGCATCAGTTGCTTCAGCGCGACGTCGTGCACGACCGTCGGTTACACCGGGAATTACACCGGTTCGGAGGCGATCACTTGGGATGGCCAGACCTGGGCCCAAGTGACGACGCCGGCGGCTCCGCCCTCGTCCGACGGGAACCTCTACCTGGCCGTCGACTGCGTTACGGACTGGGCCTGTGTGGCAGCGGGCTACGCACAGTTCGGTTCGGGAGGGAGCACGACGTTCCTGCCCTTCGAGGCCATGGCCCCGATCGCCCGCAGCGGTTACCGCTTCGTCGCCTCCGACGGCGGGATCTTCAACTACGGCGCCGGCGCCCCGTTCTTGGGCTCCATGGGCGGCCAGCACCTCAACGCCCCCATCGTGGGGATGGCCACGATGCCGGCCGGTGACGGGTACTACCTCGTGGCCGCCGACGGCGGGGTCTTCAACTACGGCTCGGCGCAGTTCTACGGCTCGGCGGGTTCGTTGCACCTGGCGAAGCCGATCGTGGGCATGGCGGTCACGCCCGACGGCGGGGGTTACTGGCTCGTGGCGTCCGACGGCGGCATCTTCAGCTACGGCGACGCCCAGTTCTACGGGTCCATGGGCGGCCAGCCGCTGAACAAGCCGATCGTCGGCATGGCGGCGCTGCCCAACGGCTACGGCTACTACCTCGTCGCCTCCGACGGCGGCATCTTCACGTTCCCGACGGGTCCCTCGGGCCCGCCGTTCTTGGGCTCGACCGGTTCGATCCCGCTCAACAAGCCGGTGGTGGGCATGGCGGTCACCCCGGCGGGGCAGTACTACCTCGTCGCCTCCGACGGCGGGATCTTCAGCTTCCCGACCGGTCCGAGCGGTCCGCCCTTCTACGGCTCGACGGGCTCGATCGTGCTCAACAAGCCGGTGATCGGCATGACGATGACCGCCGGTGGCGCGGGCTACTACCTCGGGGCGTCCGACGGCGGCATCTTCAGCTTCCCGACCGGGCCGACGGGGCCGCCCTTCTACGGCTCCGCGGCGGCCAGCCGCTCAACGCGCCGATCGTGGGCATCTCGGGGTAGGCGTCGGTCCGTTGCCGGGGCGGCGGGCGCGTGAGCCAGCCGTGATGCGATTCGGGTCCCGAGGCACGGCCATCCACCGTGCCTCGGAACCGCTGCCGGACGATTGCCGAGATAACGAGAACGTGTTCTAATCTCGCGCGATGGAGTTCAACCTCGCCGATCTGTTCGAGGCCGCCGTCGACGCCTTCCCCCAGCGGGAGTACGTCGTGGCGGACGGGAAGCGGCGGACGTACGCCGAGATGGAGGCGCGGGCGAACCAGCTGGCGCATTATCTGGCGGTGCAGGGCATCGGGCCAGGGGACCACATCGGGATTTACGCCTACAACTCCGTCGAGTGGGTCGAGACCGCCTGGGCGGTGTTCAAGCTGCGGGCGATCTGGATCAACATCAACTACCGCTACGTCAAGGACGAGCTCCGGTACCTGCTGTCGAACGCGGACCTCCAGGCTCTCGTGTACCAGCGCGAGTTCTCGCCGTTGGTCGGTGCACTCCTGCCGGAGCTGCCCGAGATGCGCCACCTCGTGATGATCGAGGACGGGTCCGGGGTGGAGGCGGCGCCGGGCTCGGTGCCCTACGAGTCGGCGCTCGAAGGGCAGTCGACGACACGCGACTTCGGGCCGCGATCGGGCGACGACCTCTACATCCTCTACACCGGCGGCACGACGGGCATGCCCAAGGGCGTTGTCTGGCGGCACGAGGACGTCTTCTACGCGCTCGGCGGCGGGACCGACCCGGTGACGAACACGCGGATGACCGACCCGAAGGCGCTGATCGAGAAGGGTGCCGGCGGGGGCATGGTGCACCTGCCGATCGCACCGCTCATGCACGGGGCGACGCAATGGGCCGTCATGGGTCAGAGCTTCGTCGGCTCCAAGGTCGTGCTGATGGCGAAGTTCGAGCCCGACGCCGTGTGGCGGCTCGTGGGCGCAGAACGCGTCAACTCCGTGATGATCACTGGCGACGCGATGGGCAAGCCGTTGGTCGAGCAGCTCGACGAGCCGGGCGCCACGTCGTACGACCTCTCGTCGCTCCTGGCCGTGGTGTCGTCCGCGGCGCTGTTCTCGGCGCCGGTCAAGGACCAGTTCTTCGAGCGCCTGCCGCACATCGTGATCACCGACGCTGTCGGCTCCTCGGAGGGCGGGAACAACGGCATGACCGTCATCACGGCGGGCAACACGGCGATGAAGAGCGGCCCGACGATCCACCTGTTGGGCGAGACCGTCGTGTTCGACGAGAACCTGGAGTTGGTGCCGCCCGGCTCGGGCGTGATCGGAAAGATCGCGCGCTCGGGCGACATCCCCGTCGGGTACTACAACGACCCCAAGAAGACGGCGGAGGTCTTCATCCAGGTGCGGGGCACGCGCTACGTGATGCCGGGCGACTGGGCCACCGTCGAGGCGGACGGGTCGATCACCCTGCTCGGGCGCGGGTCCATCGTCATCAACTCGGGCGGCGAGAAGATCTTCCCCGAAGAGGTGGAGTCGGCGGTGCGGTCGCACCCCGACGTGATGGACGCCATCGTGTGCGGCGCGCCCGACGAGCGCTGGGGCCAGACCGTGGCGGCGATCATCCAGCCCCGAGTCGGGCACGAGGCGCCATCGCTCGAGGCGATCCAAGAGCATTGCCGGGACTCGATCGCCGGGTACAAGGTGCCGCGTCGGCTGCATGTCGTCGATGTCGTCGAGCGCTCGCCGAGCGGCAAGCCCGACTACCAGTGGGCCGCCGCGATCGTGACGGCGACCGGAGTGGGCAGCACGTCGTAGGTGTTCTGTCCCACCAGGTTGTTGATTCGACTGATGGGTGGGCCTCCGATGGCCGTGTGGTACCGATGATGGTTGTACATGTGGAGCCACTTGTCGAGGGCTCGTGTCCTGGCAGCCTCTGAGCGGTAGGGCCGGGCATAGGCCCATTCGTTGAGGAGCGTCCGGTTGTAGCGCTCGACCTTTCCATTCGTCTGCGGGCAAAAGGGCTTCGTCCGAGTGTGGGCGATGCCATTGGTCACTAGCTCGGCTTCCCATGACTTCGAGATCTGTAGCAAGACCCGTTGTCGGTCATGACTCGCTCGACAGTGATGCCATAAGAGGCAAAGAAAGCCCGGGCTCGGCGCCAAAACCCGAGGGCGGTCGTGGCTTGCTCGTTGGCCAGGACCTCTGAATAGGCCAACCGACTATGCGCATCGACGGCCGAATGGATGTAGGCGTAGCCCTGCCGAGGTCGGCCGCCCGCACCATTTCTGACTCGACGAAGTTGGCCCTCGGGCTTGACCCGCCAACCGCCACCCGGCGGGATCTTGGCCTGCTTCTTGATGTCGACGTGGACGAGCTCGCCGGGGCGATTCGTCTCGATCCGGCGCACGATCCGGCCCGCCCGGCGTTCGAGGTCAGAGAGTCTCGAGACGCCGTGGCGGACCCAGATGCGGTGCAGGGTCGAGGCGGGGATACCCGCTCGCGGCGCCAGGCGGGCAGGTCCAAGTTGATGGGTCCGGCGCAGCTGGACCACCCGGCGCTCCACCGTGGCAGGGGTTTTGGTCGGGCACCTTCGTGGGCGACTGGAACGATCGACCAGGCCGGCCTCTCCTGCTTCTTGGTAGCGGCGCCACCATTTGTGCGCCGTCTGCCGAGAAATCCGCATCGACTCGGCCGCAGAGGCCACAGTCCAGCCATCTTCAATCAAACGACAGAGGCGAAGTCGACCCTCCGGGGTGAGTGGAGCGTTACGGTGCATTTGAGCCCTCCTGGCTTTGTGGGTGTGTCAACAGCTCCACATTGCCTTGAGGGCTCACCTCATCAGCGGATTCTTCGCGTCAACAAGGTCTATGGGCAGAACACCTAGGGCTCGCCCGGCGGTCACGACCGTCGACGCGGTGCGGCCCGTGCAATCGCGCTGTCCGATCAACGCGGGAACGAACGCCAACGCTTGGACCTCCCCCGGGCTTGGGGGCAGTCGGACGGAGAAATGGGCATCCGGCGGCGGCTGAAGTCCGACTGAGGACGCTCTGTGAGTTGGTTCCTCCGACGTGACTCTCCGCCTCGAGACGGTGTCCTTTTGATCCTCCTTGGTCCATCGACAATGGCTAAATCGTGCGTTAGCGTGCGCACTTCACTCGGGACGAGGAGAGCACATTGACGCGCAGCTTTCGAAGCCGTCGACGGAAGGCGGCGCGTCTTGCTCGCCCCGCCTGCGTTGCCTCTTTCCTGCTGGCTCTGGTGGGGGCCGCGCCCGTCGGGGCGACCACGAGCGCCGGCGCCGAGCGTGCCACCGGGCGTCGACGCCACGACGTCGTGGACCGTGTACCACGGCAACGCGCTCGGGAGCGGCCTCGACTTCTCAGGGGTGTCGTTCTCGCCACCCAACCCCGCTTGGACATCGCCGACCCTGGACGGCCAGCTCTACGGCGAACCGCTCGATACCGGCGGGCGGGTGTTCGTGGCGACGGAGAACAACACGATCTATGCCCTGGCGGCGGACAGCGGGTCGGTGCTCTGGTCCACAAACGTCGGCACCGCCGTGCCGGCCAGCGACCTCCCCTGCGGCGACATCACCCCTGAGGTTGGGATCACCGGTACTCCCGTGATCGACCAGGCGCGCGGCGAAATTTTCGCCGTCGCCGACGAATACGTAAACAGCACGCCCGAGCACATGCTGGTGGGGCTCAGCATGTACACGGGCGCGGTTGAGCTGAGCCAGGACGTCGACCCGCCGGGAGCTTCGACGCCGAACCTCTTGCAGCGCACGGGCCTCAATCTGGACCACGGCAGCGTGGTCTTCGGCTACGGCGGCAACTCCGGCGACTGTGAGCCCTACCACGGTTGGATCGTTTCGGTCCCCGAGGCGGGAGGCGCCCCGGCCGTCTACGACACCACGGGCCAGCAGCAGAATGGACAGCCGTCTCCTAATGGCACACAGGGCGCCGTCTGGCAGGGGGGTGCTGCCCCCGAGGTCGACGAAGCGGGCAACGTCTGGGCCGCCTCCGGCAACGGATCGGCTGACCCGCCCTACGACGGCAGCGACTCCGTGTTCGAGCTGTCATCGTCCCTTGCCTTGCTGCAACTCTTTGCCCCGAGCAACTGGTCTTTCCAAAATGCATCCGACCAGGACATGTCATCACCGCCAGCCTTGATGTCCGACGGGCTTGCGCTCGAGGCGGCCAAGTCCCATACGGGCTACCTGTTGAGCCAGTCGAATCTTGGCGGCATCGGCGGCCAGGTCGCCTCCTCGACGGTGTGCCCGAACTCCCAGGTGGACGGCGGCCATGTTGTGCTCGGCTCGATCGTCTACATCCCTTGCCGGGACGGCATCGAGGCGGTCCAAACCAGCCCGTCGCTCCAGGTGCTCTGGCAGACAGGCACCGGCGCGGATTCACCTCCGATCTACGCCGGCGGCCTGATCTGGGTGATCGACTCAGACAGCGGCGAGATGTACGGGCTCGACCCGGGAACCGGCGCCGTGGTCCAGAACGTCTCGCTTAGCAGCGAGGCCAACCACTTCCCAACCCCATCGGTCGGTGACGGGCTCTTGCTCGCCCCGGCCAGCGACCAGGTGTATCGCCTTCTCGGGATCGGCTGGACTTCCTGGACCGCCTTCCCCACCACCCTCGAGCGCGCCGAACTCCACGTACTGGTTGGCCGCGTCCGACGGCGGGATCTTCAGCTACGGGGGGTCCCGTTTCTACGGGTCCACCGGCGGGATGACGCTCAACAAGCCGATCGTGGGCATGGCGGCAACGCCCTCCAAGCTCGGATACTGGCTGGTCGCCTCGGACGGCGGCATCTTCACCTACGGCGACGCGCAGTTCCGAGGCTCCGAGGGCGGCCAACCGCTGAACGCACCCATCGTCGGCATGGCCCCGACACCCGACGGCGGCGGCTACTGGATGGTCGCGTCCGACGGCGGCATCTTCACCTTCGGCGACGCGAAGTTCTACGGATCCATGGGCGGACAAGCCGCTCAACAAGCCGATCGTCGGCATGGCGCCGACCCCCGACGGCGTCGGCTACTGGCTCGTGGCCTCCGACGGCGGCATCTTCAGCTTTCGGCGACGCGCAGCTTCTACGGCTCCGAGGGCGGCACGCCGCTCAACGAGCCCGTCGTCGGCATGGCGGCGACGCCCGACGGGCTTGGCTACTGGCTGGTCGCATCCGACGGCGGGCATCTTCAACTTCGGCGACGCGGATTCTTTGGGTCGACGGGCAGTATGCCGCTAAACAAACCGGTCGTCGGGATGGCATCGACGCCTGACGGCTCGGGCTACTGGCTCGTGGCATCCGACGGGGGCATCTTCAACTACGGCGACGCCGGGTTCGGCGGCTCTGCGGGCGGCATGGCCTTGAACAAGCCAGTGGTGGGGATGGCGTCGGGCGCCTAAAGCTCAGCGGGCGTCATCGTCGCCCTCCCAGGCCCAGCGGGGTACCTCGCGGAGCCGATGTAGCTCCTCCTCGCCCGTCGCATTCGAGTTCTGCATGACGACGCTGCGTCCCGAACCCGACGTGATCGAGCACAGCCTGACGGAACTCCTCGTCGGCCGACAGGCCGGAGGCGTCGAGCGCAGCGGTGTAGAGGTCGACGAAGCGCTGTCGCTGGTCCTCAGTGACGTGCAAACCGCGGTGGACGTCGATGATGTGGCGCGAAGCCGATCTCCTAGGTGACGCGGCCGGGACCACCGAACGATTCGGCGGTGAACCAGGTCAGGCGTTCGACGTGCTTCACCTGGCCCTGGCCGCACAGCGGAAGGAGCACCGGGTCGGCGAGGACGCTCGCATAGAAGATGTCCTCCAGGCGGTGGATGCCCTGCCAACCGCCGGCGGGCCTCGTGCAAGGTCGGCATGCTGCACCTCCGGGGGGCGAACCATTGCGGAGCGCGGCGAGTGCGTCACGAGTCATGTTATGGAAGGGTTTGGGCGGTGGACGCTTCGCCGGCTCCCGTCCTCCTCCTCACCGGCTCACCCGGTTGCGGCAAGACCACGGTGGCGCCGTTGGTGGCGGATCTGCACTCGCCGTCGGTGTGCCTCGACCTCGATTGGTTCTTCGCCAAGGTGCGCCAGGGATACATCGAGCCCTGGCTGCAGGCGGCCCATGCGCAGAACCGCACGATCCTGCGTGCCGGGGCCGAGGCGGCGGCGGCGTTCGCCGAGGGCGGCTACTTCACCGTGGCCGAGGGGATCCTGTACCCGTTCATGCTCGACCTCTTCGCCGAGGCGTGCGCGCCGCACGGCATCGAGCTCAACTACGCCGTCCTGCGTGCGCCGATCCGGGTCGTCCAGCAACGGGTCCAGGACCGCAGGACCGAACCCGAGCACTTGGGCGCCTTGGCGGACGCGTCGGTGGTCGACGACTTGTGGACGCAGTTCGAGAGCCACGGCGTCGACGAACGCCACCGCGTGGACTCGGGCGACCGCACGCCCGAGGCGATCGCCGCCGAGATCGACCGTCGGCTCGGAGCCGGCGGGTTCCGCCTGTAGGACTTAGCGGGCGGCGGCCGTGGCGGCCAGGCGGTGCTTCGTCGTCAGGTGCTCGGGGTCCTTGTCGAAGTCCTTCAGGACGTGCTGGCCGAACGTCGCGACGGCCTCCTGGCACAGCTCGATCTCCATGGAGGTCGACAGCATGCCGAAGGAGAGCTGGTCCGCTCCCGTCTTCACGAAGTTCTCGATGGCCTTGCCGACCTCGTCGGGCGTGCCGACAGCCGTGACACCGGCTGCGATGGCGGCGTCGAGCGTGCCGGCGTCCATGGGGGGGATGATGGCGGGCCACTCGGGGATGCCGGGTGGCTTGGGGAAGGTGTCGAGATACCTGAATACCAGGCTCAGGTGGTAGTTCGAGTCGGCCTCGAGGAAGGTCTTGCGCGCCTTGGCGCCGTCCTCCATGCAGATCATCTGCGTCGTGATCATGACGTTGTTGTTCACGAACTCGCCGACGGGGTTCTTGCAGTCCTCGATCTTCTCCTTGTACCGGGCGACCAACGGGGTCAGCTGGTCGGGCGTGGAGAAACCGAAGCACAGCACGCCCACGCCCATCTCGGCGGCCAGGTCGAACGTGCTGGGACTGCCGGCCGCCATCCAGATCGGCGGATGCGGCTTGGAGTAGGGCTTCGGCAGCACGTTGCGCTCGGGCATGGAGAAGAACTTGCCGTCGTAGCTGTAGGGCTCGTCGCGCCACATGCGCACGATCTGGGGCAGGGTCTCGGCGACCATCTCGCGGGTGAGCTCGGGGTCATTAATGCCGAAGCCGCGCTGCTCCGTCGTCGAGCTGCCGCGTCCGGTGCCGAACTCGAAGCGGCCCCCGCTCAGGTGGTCGAGCATGGCGACGCGCTCGGCGATGCGGGCGGGGTGGTTCACCGGCGGCGTGATGTTGAAGATGCCCGAGCCGATGTGGATGTTGTTCGTCTTGGCGGCGACGAAGGCGAGGAACGACTCGGACGCCGAGAGGTGCGAGTACTCGGTCAGGAAGTGGTGCTCAGAGGCCCAGGTGTACTTGAATCCGGCCTGGTCCGCCGCCACGATGAACGCGACCTCGTCCATGATGCGGTCGTGCTCCGCCGACGAACCGTGCCGCTCGACGTATCTCGGCAGTACGCAGGCGGCGTTGAAGATCCCGAATTCCATGGGGTGTGCCCGTCCTCCACTGGGGCCGCGGTCCGTTCCGCAGGCGCTTCTGCGACGCTAACACCGAGAGGGCTAAAATGCAACGTGTTCCAATATTGGGCATTCCGCCCCAGGTCAGAGACTTTTGGAGTGTGCAGTGAGCCCAGCTGACGCTTTAGCGCCCGACTCGTCGCCCGAGGATGGTCCGGCGGCCGACACGATCGCGCGCGGCGTGCTGGCCCGCGCCGAGGACCCCGGTCTCGGGCTGTGGGCCGGTGACATCCGGATGAGCCACGCCGAGGTCGTGAAGGCCGCGGCGGCGCGGGGCGCGTGGCTGCGGGCGGGACGGGAAGCTGGCGGCGGCCGCCCGTTCCACGTGGCCGTGCTGCTCGACAACGTTCCCGAATTCGTGTTCTGGCTCGAGGCGGCGGCGCTGGTGGGTGCCGTCGTCGTCGGTGCCAATCCGACGCACCGCGGCGACGAACTGGTGCGCGACCTCACCCACACCGAATGCCAGTTCCTGGTGACCGACTCGGCATCGCTGCCGTTGCTCGAGGGGGCACGAGTCGGCGAAGGATTGGGCGTCGTGGATGCCGACAACCCACGCGTGCTCGTCCTCGACACGCCTTCGGCGACGGCTGCGCTGGCCGCCTTCGAGGAGGCGACGGCGGAGCAGGTGGTCGATCGCACCGTGACGCCCGAGCGCCTCGGGTACCTGCTGTTCACGTCGGGGACGTCGGGCGCGCCCAAGGCATGCTTGTGCACCCAGGGCCGCCTGGCCCGGATCGGCTCGATCGTGGCGCAGATGTACTCGTTGACGCCCGACGACGTCTGCTACCTCTCCATGCCCCTGTTCCACTCCAACGCGTTGATGGCCGGTTGGGGCCCCGCCTTGATGGCGGGCTCGGCGTTCGCGCTGCCC
The DNA here is from genome assembly GCA_963783995.1 of uncultured Acidimicrobiaceae bacterium. Lineage (GTDB taxonomy): Bacteria > Actinomycetota > Acidimicrobiia > Acidimicrobiales > RAAP-2 > Bog-473. Next base: position 608,322 of record CAWAPU010000001.1, on the reverse strand, counting down.
TCGACGGGCCGCTTCTCGGCCTCGGGCTTCCTGCCTGACGTCCGGGCGTCGGGCGCGACGTACTTCAACTACGTGGGGAAGCCGCTGTCCTACATCTTGGCCACGCCCGAACAGGCCGACGACGCCGACAACCCCTTGGTGCGCGCCTTCGGCAACGAGGGCACACCCGAGGACGTCACTCGTTTCGCCGAGCGCTTCGGCCTGGTAGTCACGGACTCCTACGGCTCGACGGAGGGCGGCGCCACTGTGCAGCGCACGCCCGACACGCCGCCCGGCGCGCTGGGCCGCGCCCCCGAGGGGACCGTCGTGCTCGATGCGGCCACGGGCGAGGAGTGCCCGACGGCGCGCTTCGACTCGTCCGGCCGGCTGTTGAACGCCGAGGAGGCCATGGGCGAACTGGTGTCGAAGAGCGGCGGCGCCGGCTTCGAGGGCTACTGGCGCAACGACGAGGCCGAGAAGGCCCGGCTCCGTGAGGGCTACTACTGGACCGGCGACCTCGCCTACCGCGACGAGGCCGGCTTCTTCTACTTCGCCGGGCGCGACCACGACTGGCTGCGCGTCGACGGCGAGAACTTCGCGTCGGCGCCCGTCGAGCGCATTTTGCAACGCCACCCCGACGTCGTGCTGGCCGCGGTGTACGCGGTCCCCGACCCGGTCGTGGGCGACCAGGTGATGGCGGCCGTGCAACTGCGCCCCGGCGTCGACGCGCTCGAGCCGGCGGCGCTGTCGGAGTTCCTCGCCGCGCAGGGCGACCTCGGCACCAAGTGGTCGCCGCGCTTCGTGCGCATGAGTCCGGCACTCCCGATCACCGCAACCAACAAGGTGCTCAAGCGTGCGCTGCGCGCCGAGCGCTGGAACTGCGCCGAGCCGGTCCTCTGGCGGCCGGACAAGGGCGGCGCCTACGTGCTCCTCTCGCCCGATGAGGCTCGCTCGCTCGAGTCGTCGGTCGGCGACCGGGTCCTCTGAGACTGAATCGGCCAAGCTTCCGTCCATCGCTTTCAGTGATGGGCGCAGGCCCCTTTGGGCGGCGGAAAAAATCGTCGAGACATTTTTCTGCTTGTGTACGCCGCGGAAGTGACTTCTCGGCAGGGCCAAGCGGCGCCGAGGCCGCATATACAGAAGCTGGGGCCAGTCCAGACCGTCGTAAAGGCGCGAACGACAAAGAGTGCGCGAGGGCGGGGCCGGCCGCAGGCCGGCCGGGGCCATGCCTGGGCCCATGGCGGTCAGATCATGAATAGGCCAAGTCCGAAGGACTTCGTTGCTTGCCCTCTTGTCGCTGAGGGCGCGGGAGCCTTCTCCAGGGCCAGGCGGTGCTGGCGGGCGGCCCGGACTCGGGGCGCCGTACATCTCTTCGTCCAACAGGGTGGACATGGAGTCTTTCGGCCACAACCCGCTGGGCTCAATCACCTGAGCGGTCGCGCCACCCTTTGGGCGGGGACCTGTGTATATAACGAGCTCGCAGCGGGTCGTGCCCCGGGTCTCACGCCGCCTCGGCCAGGCAGCGGATCTCTCCGTCGCGCAAGCCGTAGTAGACGAGCGTGAGAACTTTGCGCGCCACCGCGACGCGGGCCACCTTGGTGCCGCGGCGTTCGGCCACGGCGCGGGAATGACGGCCGAGGGGCGTAGCACCACGTTGGCGCGTGGCGGCCTCGACGGCGGCCCAGCGCACGAGGCGCGAGCCCTGCTTGGTGATGTGGCCCCGGCGCACCTTGTCGTCGGACTCGCGGTGGGTGGGGGTCAGCCCGGCCCAGCTGCACAGGTGGCGCGGCGCTCTTGAAGCGCCTGACCTCTCCGATCTCGGCCACGAAGACCGCGGCGAGGACGGGGCCGACGCCGGCGATGGCCTGGATGGCGCAAAAGCCGGCGTCGTCGGCCAAGAGGGGAGTGATCAGGGCCTCGACGGCGTGGAGCTCGCGCTCGCTGTCGGTGAGGAGCGCTCCGAGCGAGTCGACCCGGGCCCGATAGGCCGGTGCCAGCTCGACGTCGACCAAGAGCTCGGCGCCCAAGACCCCGAAGAGGTCGCTCATGTGCACCGCCACGCCCTCTTTGGCCAGCACGGCATGGACCTGGGCCTTGAGGCTGGTGCGCAGGTGGACGAGCTTGGCCCGATAGCGGATCAGCTCACGCAGCTCACGCAGCGGCGGTGGGGCCACCCAGCCCTCGGCCAGGCGCCCGAGGCGCAACAGGTCGACGAGGTCGGCCGCGTCGCGCTCGTCGTTCTTCACGCGCCGGCCGGATCAAGACCCGGCAGGGTCGTGAGAAGCGATCAGGAGATCGGCTGACCTATCTCCGAAAGTGATCGGAAGCGGCGTTCAGCGGTCGACGCCGAGCACGAGGCCGCTCGTCGGGACTCCGGTACCGGCCGTGACGACGACGTGCTCGAGGTCGGGAACCTGGTTCACGGAGGTGCCGCGGACGAGGCGCACCGCCTCGGCGATCCCGTTCATGCCGTGCAGGTACGCCTCGCCGAGCTGGCCACCGTGGGTGTTGATCGGCAGCTCGCCGCCGAGCTCGATGCGGCCGTCGCGCACGAAGTCCTTGGCCTCGCCCTTCTTGCAGAAGCCGAGCTCCTCGAGTTGGTACAGCACGTACGGCGTGAAGTGGTCGTAGAGGATGGCCGCCTGCATATCGGCCGGGCCGAGCCCCGAGGTCTCCCAGAGCTGGCTCGCCACGACCCCCATCTCGGGCAGGCCGAGGAGGTCGTCGCGGTAGTAGCTCGTCATCATGTCCTGGCCGGCGCCGGACCCCTGCGCGGCGGCCCGGATCACCGTCGGGGCCTTCTTCAGATCACGGGCGCGTTCGAGGGACGTGACGACGAGCGCTTGGCCGCCGTCGGTCTCCTGGCAGCAGTCGAGCAGGTGGAGCGGCTCGACGATCCAGCGGCTGGCCTGGTGGTCCTCGAGCGTGATCGGCTGTTCGTAGAACCACGCCTTGGGGTTGACGGCGGCGTGCTTGCGGTCGGCCACGGCGATGCGGCCGAGGTCCTCGCTGGTGGCGCCGGTGACGTAGAGGTAGCGCTGCGCCGCCATGGCGACCCAGGAGGCCGGGGTGAGCAGGCCGACGGGGAGGTACGACGACATGTGCGCCATCTCGGCGCTGGGCGTCGGTGCACGGCCCTGGATCCCGGCGCCGAAGCGGTTGCCGGAGCGCTCGTTGAAGGCGCGGTAACAGACGACGACGTCGGCCACGCCGGCCTGGACGGCGAGCGCCGCCTGCTGGATCGTGGCGCACGCCGCGCCGCCGCCGTAGTGGATGCGGCTGAAGAACGTCAGGTCGCCGATGCCGAGGCTGCGGGCGATGTCGATGTCGGGGTTGGTGTCCGTGCTGAACGTCACCATGCCCTGCACTTCGGCGGGGGCGATGCCGGCGTCATCGAGCGCAGCGGCGACCGCCTCGACGGCGAGGCGGAGCTCGGAGCGTCCGGAGTCCTTGGAGAACTCGGTGGCGCCGATGCCGGCGATGGCGGTGTTGCCCGAGAACGAGTGCGGCATCAGGCCGGTCCCCCGTTCTTGGCGACTGGCAGGAGCAGCTGCACGGTGCCGGTCACGTGGTCGCCGAGGTGGTTGGCGCCGCGGATGGCGACGGTGACCGTCCCCTTCGTACCGTCGTCGGTGAGTGCGCCCTTCTCCTTCACGGACCCGGTGAGGGTCATGGTGCAGTCGGGGTAGTTCGGGGCGCCCAGGCGGATGCTCACGTCGAGCAGGCGGCTGCGCGGCCCGGACCAGTCGGTGATGTAGCGACCGACGAGGCCGTTGGTGGTGAGGATGTTCATGAAGATGTCCGGTGAGCCACGCTCTTTGGACAGCACGTGGTCGTGGTGCACGTCCTGGTAGTCACGGCTGGCCAGCGCACCCGAGACGATCAGCGTGCGCGTGATCGGCAGCTCGAGCGTCGGCAGCTCGTCGCCGACCTCGACGTCGGCGAAGGTGGGCCCCGAGTCGATGGCGCTCATTGGATCGTGTCCTCCTGCGCCGCGCCGGCCAGGGCCCGCTGTGCGATGTCCGCACCGAGCTTGGCGAGCTGTGCACTCGGGCCGCCGAGGAGCAGCTCGATCTGCTTGCCCCACAGGAAGTACCGGTGGATCGGGTACGTGATGTCCGCGCCCATGCCGCCGTGGAGGTGCTGGGTCGCGTGCACCGCCCGCTGGCCGCGCTCGGACGCCTGCCACTTGGCCACCCGGGCCGCCTCGGCGGCGTCGCGGCCAGTGTCGTAGCGCCACGCTGCGTTCTGCCACGTGACGCGCATCGCCTCGATGTCGATGGCGGCGTCGGCGGCGCGGAGCATGGTGCCCTGGAACGTGCTGAGCGGACGGCCGAACTGCTGGCGCGTGTTGAGGTAGACGGCGGTCTGAGTCAGCGCGGCCTCGCAGACGCCGACCTGGAGGGCGCACAGCGCGACGGTGGCGGCGGTCACGATGTCATCGAGGACGGCGCGCCCGGCTCCCGGTACAGCCAGCACGTCGGCGGCCTCGAGGCGGACACCCTCGAGGCGGACGTGCGGGTGGATCTCGCGGTTGGTGGTCACGGTGCGCTCGAGCGTCACGCCGTCGGCGTGCGGATCGACCAAGACGATGATGACGTGGTCGCCGGTCGAAGCTGGCACGAGGATGCGCGTCGCCAGGTGCGCCTGGGGCACGGCGAGCTCGAGGCCGTCGAGGATCCACCCGTCGCCGGACGGCTCGGCCCACACCGGCGGCGTCGAGGTCGGGCTGGCGGCGGTCCCGTTGAGGGCGGCGGTGAGGAAGGTGTCGCCGGCGACGACACCGGGCAGCCAGCGCTGCCTTTGGGACTCGGAGCCGAAGCGCGCCAGCGGGAGCGCGCCGAGTACGAGTGTGGACCAGAGCGGCACCGGCGCGACCGCGTTGCCCTGGGCCTCGAGCAACAGGCAGAGCTCGAGGAGGCCGTGGCCCGCGCCGCCGTCTTGTTCGGGGACGGCGAGGCCCAGCAGGTCGGCCTTGGCGAGTGCCCCCCAGAGGTCGCGGTCCACGCGCTCGTCCGTCTGCTCCACTCCGGCCACTCGTTCGGGGTCGACGAGCCCGCCGAACAGCCCCGTCGCCGCCTCGGAGACGGCCAGCTGCTCGTCCGTGAAGGCGAAGTCCATCAGTTGCCCTCCCCCGCTGAGCCGGCCGGGACGAACACGGGCAGCGACAGCTCGTCGTCGAAGTCGACGAACTCGGCGCGCAGCGCCATGCCGATCGCGATGTCGTCGCGCTCGACGGCACCGAGGTTGGCGACGACGCGCGTGCCCTCCTCGAGCTCGACCAGGCCGATGGGCAACGGGTACTCGAACGACGGCACCTGGGGATAGTGGACGATCACGTACGAGTAGAGCGTGCCGCGACCGGTCGACTCGACGAAATCCCACTCGAGGGAGCCGCAGTTGGCGCAGGCGGGGAGCGGCGGGTGGCGCAGCGTGCCGCACGAGGTGCAGCGCTGGATCAGGAGCTGATGCGCGCGGGCGCCCTCGAACCAGAACGCGTTGTCCTGGGTCAGCGCGGGATGCGGGCGGGGCGGCAGCGGGGCCTTGCGTTCGGGCGGCAGGAATTTGAGGATCCGAAAGCGCATAGTGGCGACGGGCTCACCGGCGTCGTAGAGCGCCTGGATCGCGGCCTCCTCGAGGGGACCTTCGGACACGTCGGCGTCGGGCACCGAGACGTAGTCGAGGCGGGTGGTGAGGAAGCGACCCGTGCCCAGCCCGGTGCGCTTGGGGTCCGAGATCGCCTCGATCACCGAGCGCACCAGCAGCCGGTCGCCGACGACCAGCGGCCGCCCGTAGGCCTGCTCGCAGTTGGTCGCCACCACGGAGGTGAGGCCCTCGTTGTCGAGGAGCGCCATCATGCGGTCGTTCGGCCCGTCGCCCTGGGGCGCGCCGGTGGCCCGGGCTTCCTCGATCTCGTTGGAGAGGCGTAGCCCGCGCATGATCCAGGCCTGCAGCATCGTCGGCGGTGCGATCAGCTCGTCGTAGCCGGCGGCGCGGGCGGCCTCGTCGGAGACGTAAACCGGGTTGTAGTCGCCCATCGCCTCGACCCAGTGGCGGATCATCGGCACGTTGACCGCGTGCGGCGACAGGTTGGGCGCGCCGCTGACCTGGCCGATGAGGCCGGCCAGCTCCACGCTGTGGTCGGGGAACGGGGTGAGCTCCTCGAAGCGGGCCGCGGAACCGTTCGTCGACGCCTCGCTCGAACCGTTTGACGACGCTGCCGCCGGTGCGGGCGCGCTCACCGGGCGCCCCGGGTCATGCCGAGGCCGGCGGTGGCGACGATCTCGCGCTGGACCTCGTTCACGCCGCCGCCGAACGTGTTGACCTGCGCCTGGCGCCCGGTCGCCTCGAGACGGCCTCGCAGCAGCGCACCGGCCGAGCCCGGCGTGAGGTACCCCGCCGCGCCGACGACGCCGGAGAGGAGGCGGGCGACCTCGAGGATCCGCTCGGTCCCGAAGACCTTGATCGACGACGACTCGGCGCCGGTGAGCTCGCCGTCGGCCACGTGCACGGCCATGCGCCAGTTCAAGAGCCACATGGCATCGAGCTCGGTCTTGCACTTGGCCAGGTCCATCTGGACCCAGGGCTGTTCGATGACGACGTGCCCCTCGTCGGTCGGCTGGGTGGCGGCCCAGGCGATGACGTCCTCGTAGAGGGAGATGGCGAGGCCGCTCCACGCCGCGAGTCCGACGCGCTCGTGGTTGAGCTGCGTCGTGATCATGCGCCAGCCCTCGTTCTCCTCGCCGACGCGGTTGGCGACGGGGACGCGCACGTTGTCATAGAACGTCTGCGTCGTCGTCAGCCCGCCGACGGTGTTGATGATCGACCACTCGAAGCCCGGGCTCGTCGTCGGCACGCAGATGATCGAGATGCCCTTGTGCTTCGGCGCCTCGGGGTCGGTGCGCGTGGCGAGCCAGATGTAGTCGGCCTCGTCGGCACCCGAGGTGAAGATCTTGGCCCCGTTGACGACGTACTCCTCGCCGTCGCGCACGGCGCGGGTCCGCAACGAGGCCAGGTCGGTGCCCGCCTCGGGCTCGGTGTAGCCGATGGCGAAGTTCAGCTCACCGGCGAGGATCTGGGGCAGGAAGAACGACTTCTGCTCGTCGGTGCCGTAGCGCATGATCGTCGGGCCGACCGTGTTGATGGTGACGAAGGGGAACGGCGCGCCGGCGCGGCGCGTCTCGTCGAAGAAGATGAACTGATCGGTGGCCGGGCGGCCCTGCCCCCCGAACTCGGTGGGCCAGCCGATGCCGAGCCAGCCGTCCTTGCCGATCTGGCGGACCACCTCGCCCCAGGTGTCGCCGCCCTCACCGCCCTCGGCCAACCCGGCCCGCACGTCCTCGGTGAGCAACCCGGTGTAGTAGCGACGCAGCTCAGCGCGCAGCTCCTGCTGTTCGGGGCTCTCTTCGAGGAACATCGTGGGGCAGCCTCGCGTGCGGTCGGCGGTCCCTGCCAGGTCAAGGCCGCGCTCGGCCCAAAACTGTAACAGGTTCTCGTTTCGCCCGGGCGCCCAGATCGGGGCGGCCAGCCGCCCTTTGTGGCGACCCGTCGAACCGGCGGCCCTCGTCAGCCCGTCAGGCTGGCTCCCTCGCGCAGGGGGGCCGAGGTGAAGAGGTTGAGACCCAACGCCTCCGAGAGGAAGGTGGTGATGCGCTGCCCGCGCACGCTGTTGCCGGCGTCGTCGAGGGGCGGCGAGAACGACCCGACGCCGCCCTTGCCCGGCGACACCGTCACCAGGCCCCCGCTGACCCCGCTCTTTCCGGGAAGGCCGACGTCGTAGAGCCACTCCCCCGAGCGCTCGTAGAGCCCGGCCGTGGCCAGCACGGCCAACACCCGCTTGCAGTTTGCTGCGGCGATTGCCCGCTCGCCGGTCAATGGATTGACGCCGCCATCGGCCAGGGTGGCGCCCATGACCGCCAGGTCGCGGGCGCTGACCCGGAGGGCGCACTGGCGGGTGTAGAGGTCCGTGGCGACTTCGGGGTCGCAGTACATGCGCCCGTAGCCGTAGAGCAGGTGGGCGATGCCGCGGTTGCGGAAGTTGGTCTCCGTCTCGGACTCGTACACCTCGTCGTCCATCGACAGCCGCCGCCCGGCGAACCGCGAGAGGGCCAGCACGACGGACTCGAACTTCTCTTCGGCGCTCTCTCCCGGCACGAGACTGGAGGTGGCCAGTGCGCCGGCGTTGACCATGGGGTTCATGGTGCGGTCGGCGTTGAGCTCGATGGCCATGACCGAGTCGAAGGGGAGGCCGGTGCTGTTGACGCCGAGCTTGCGGCGTGCCTCTTCGGGGCCGAGCGCGTCGCAGACGAGGGCGAAGACAAAGAGCTTGGAGATGCTCTGGATGGTGAACTCCACCTCGGCGTCGCCGATGGCGTAGACGCCTCCGCCCACCCCGGCCACACAGACGCCGAAGGCGTCCGGGGAGGCCGCGGCCAGCGCCGGGATGTAGTCGGCCACCCTCCCCTCTCCGAGATGGCGGAACCGGTCGTATCCCTCGGCCACGAGTGCCTGTACCTCGTCGGGAGACGGGAGGTTTCCGGTCGAGACCCGCTCGACCCACGGACGGTCGCTGGCCGGTGTGTCGTCTTCGTTCGGCATCGTCTCTCCTCGTGCCTCGGCCTGGTCGGCTCGGTCCGCTACGTCGGGGTCGGCACGTCCGTCACGTCTTCCTCGGTGATCGCCGGCAACTCGGCGATGCCACGCAGCAGGTGCCGCTCCCACACCTCACGGATCTTGCCGAGCAGCGGCGAGTCGCTGTCGATGCGGAACTCGCTGAAGGTCCCCGTCTCGTTGCTGTAGACCCCGAAGTCGTACGGCGGCCCCACCGAGAGGTTCGCCCGTGCGGTGCTCATCATCGAGCCGAGGGCGATCTTCACCGCGGTGACCAGGTCGACGTTGGCCTCGACCGCCCAGCTCCAGCATGAACTTCCCGTACTTGCTCTCGCCGATCTGAAGGAAGGGGCGGTCGTCGGACGCCCGGATGTAGTTGCCCTCCGGATAGACGAGGAGGATGTCGGGCCGCTCGTCGCCGACGTGCCCACCCAGGATGAAGGTGGCGGTGGCGTCGGCCCCGACCTCCTTGAGGCCCTCGCGGTGCGAGAGCGCCACCTCGCGGCTCAGGCGACCGAGGTACAGCGCGGCCTCGAAGAGGTGGGAGACGGTCGCCAGGCTCTCAGGCCCGTCGCCGGCGAGGTCCCGCTCCATCCGGTCGAGGACCTCCTGCGTCGTGGCCAGGCTGCCCGCCGACTCGATCACGAAGAGGCGATCCGGCGCGGGCTGTATCACATGCATCTTGCGGTACGTCCCGACGTTGTCCACGCCGGCGTTGGTGCGGGTGTCGGCCAGGAACACCAGTCCGTCACGGAGGCGAAGGGCCAGGCAGTAGGTCAACGGTCTCGTCCTCGATTCGCGGTGCGGCGTTGCGCACGCGTCAGATGGGGAAAGGTGCCCGGGAAGATACCCCTGCTCGGGGAGCGGCAGCGACGCCGACCGACGACCGCGCCGCCGCGGGCCGGCGCCCCGCCCTGTGCGTATGATCGCACTGACACACGTTCTAGAAATTGCCTCGGAAGGGCAGCAGGCATTCCGGTGCCGCACCGTGGCGACCGCGGTGCCCGAAAGGGGGATCCTTGAGCCTCGACGAGATCGACCTCATCGACGGGCGGAACTTCGTCGCGGGGGTCCCGCACCAGTGGTTCGCCGAGCTGCGGGCCGAGGCGCCCGTCTACTGGCACCCCGAGGAGGTGGCGCCGCGGGGCGGCTTCTGGGCCATCACCCGTTACGACGACTGCGTGCAGGTCAACCGCGACTGGGAGCACTACTCCTCCGCGCGCCGGAGCTCCTTGTTCCACGAGATGGACGAAGATCAGCTGGTCCAGCAACAGATGATGATGCTCAACATGGACCCGACCATGCACACCCGGTACCGCCGGCTGGTCAACAAGGGCTTCACGCCCAAGATGGTGCGCGACCTCGAGGCGAGCATCCTCGGGTACGCCGACGGCATCATCGACGCAGTGTGCGAAAGGGGCACGGCCGACTTCGTCGAGGAGATCTCGGCCGAGCTCCCGCTCCTGGTGATCGCCGAGCTGTTGGGCGTGCCCCAGGAGGACCGGCGCAAGGTCTTCGACTGGTCGAACCGCATGATCGGTGCGGAGGACCCCGAGTACCAGGTCCCCGGCGCCGACCCGGGCGAAGCGGCCATGGCCGTCTTCAGCTACGCCGAGGAGCTGGCGTCCCAACGGCGGCTTACGCCCAAGGCCGACCTGGTGTCGGTGCTCATCGACGCCGAGGTGGAGGGCGAGAAGCTCAACCAGCTCGAGCTCGACCTCTTCTTCATGTTGCTGATCGTGGCGGGGAACGAGACGACGCGGAACCTGATGTCGGGTGCCATGGCGGCGTTCTTCGACCACCCGGACCAGTGGGAGCTACTGCGAAAGGACCGTTCGCTGTTGCCCGGCGCGGTCGAGGAGATGCTGCGCTACGTCACGCCGGTCATGCACTTCCGGCGCACGGCCACGGCCGACTTCGAGCTGCGGGGCCAGGAGATCAAGGAGGGCGACAAGATCGTCTTCTGGCACACCTCGGCGAACCGCGACGAGGACGCCTTCGAGAACCCCAATGCGTTCGACGTGACGCGCACGCCCAACAACCACATCGCGTTCGGAGGGGGCGGCCCACACTTCTGCCTCGGCGCCAACCTGGCGCGCATGGAGATCATGGTGATGTTCGACCGCCTGCTCGACCGGATCCCCGACATGCGCCTCGACGGCGAGGTGCAGCGGCTGCAGTCGAACTTCATCAACGGGACCAAGCACATCCCGATTGCCTTCGCACCGTCGGCACCCGTCGGCACCCTCGGGGCACGGCGCTGCCCGCCCGGGTCCGCTGACGTGACCGAGGCGCGCGGGGCCGACGGCAGGCTGCGCTTCCACCAGGCCGTCAGCTTCCTGCCGACGCGCCAGGCCGTGCCGTTGGCCAAGGCGTGCAACGAGCTTGGCTACGCCGGGATGTACGTGTCGGACCACCTCTTCAACCCGCGCGAGCTGGAATCGCGCTACACGTACTCGAAGCGCGACGACGGGCACCCCGGCTGGGAGGCGGAGACGCCGTGGCCCGACCCGATGACGCTCATCGCCGGGATGGCGACGGTCGCCGAGAACTTGATGTTCACGACCGGGGTCTACGTGGCGCCGGCCCGTGACCTCATCACGGTGGCCAAGTCGGTCGCCACCGCCGCGGTGGTGTCGGACAACCGGGTGCGCCTCGGAGTCGGCGTCGGCTGGTGCAAGGAGGAGTTCGACCAGACCGGGCAGGACTTCGCCACGCGGGGCAAGCGGCTCGACGAGATGATCGTCGCCCTGCGCGCGTTGTGGCAGGACGGCTGGGTCGAGTTCCACGGCGAGCACTACGACGTCCCGGAGTGCCAGATGCTCCCCGCCCCCACCGAGGCGATCCCGATCATCGGCGGCGGCCACTCCCCCATCGCCCTGCGACGGACGGCGGCGCTGTGCGACGGGTGGATCGCCGCTGGGGCCTACAGCGAGGACGAGGCGTGGATGCACCTGGCCAACCTGCGCGACGCCATGAAGAAGGCGGGCCGCGAGGACGAAGAAGGCTTCTGCATCTACGTGTCGCTGAACGAGCGGCCGGACCCCGACCTGTACCGGCGGTTCGCCGACGCGGGCGTGACCGACTTCGTGTGCGCGCCGTGGATGTTCGTCAACGTGGCGCCGGGGACGCCCGACGACGAGGCGCTGGCGGCGCGCCTCGGGGCCGTGCGCTGGTTCGCCGACGAGATCATCGCCAAGGCCTGACGCCCTGACCCCCGAGAGGAGCACCACGTGAAGGACATGAAGATCGGCCTGCAGATGGGGTACTGGGGCTCGGGACCGCCGGCCCATGCGCTCGAGCTCGTGACGGAGGCCGAGAGCCTCGGGTACGACTCGGTCTGGACGGCGGAGTCCTACGGGTCCGACGCCCTCACGCCGCTGGCGTGGTGGGGCTCGCGCACCGAGCGGGTGAGGTTGGGCACGTCGCTGTGCCAGCTGTCGGCGCGCACGCCGACCGCCATGGCGATGGCGACGATGACGCTCGACCACCTCTCGGGCGGGCGCTTCGTCCTCGGGCTCGGGGTGTCGGGGCCCCAGGTCGTGGAGGGCTGGTACGGCCAGCCGTTCCCGGCGCCGCTGGCGCGGACGCGGGAGTACGTCGGGATCGTGCGCGAGGTGCTGGCGCGGGAGGCGCCGGTCACCAACGACGGGCCGCACTACCCGCTGCCGTATCCAGGGGGGACGGGGCTGGGCAAGCCGCTCAAGTCGATCGTGCACCCGCTGCGGAACGACGTGTCGATCATCTTGGGGGCGGAAGGGCCGAAGAACGTGGCGATGGCCGCCGAGATCGCCGACGGCTGGTTCCCCATCTTCTTCTCCCCCAAGGCGATGTCGTCGTTCGAGGCGTCGCTCGACGAGGGCTTCGCCCGGCCGGGGGCGCGTCGCAGCGCCGAGGACTTCGAGATCCTGGCCTTCGCGCCGACGGTCATCAACGACGACGTCGACGCGGCGGCCGACGGGTTTCGCCCGATGTTGGCGTTGTACGTGGGCGGCATGGGCGCCAAGGACATGAACTTCCACTTCGACGTGTTCGCCCGCATGGGCTACGAGGAGGCAGCGCACAAGATCCAGGACGCGTATCTCGACGGGCGCAAGGACGACGCGGCGGCCGCCGTGCCGACGTCCATGGTCGAGGACATCGCGCTGGTCGGTCCGGTCGACAAGATCCGCGACGACCTCGAGGCGTGGCGCGAGTCGCGGGCGACGACGATGCTCGTCAACGGCGACCTGACGACGATGCGGACGATGGCCGAGCTCGTGCTCGGCTGAAGCCGGTGCCTGCGGGCGCTGGCGTGTGGCGTCTGGGGTCTGGCGTCTGGGGTCTGGGGTCGAGCGGTCCTTGCAGGACGGAAGAAACCAATGCGTGCCGGGTGAGGGCGGGGTACGGTCGGCGATCCGATCGACAGAGGAGTGGCGATGACCGACGTACCTCCCACAGAGCCGGAAGAGCCTGTGGCCGATGCATCGGGCGGAGGCGCCTCGGCTGCTCCACCGCCGCCTCCACCGCCACCTCCGCCACCTCCACCACCACCGCCGCCCCCGGGCTACGGCGCGGTTCCGGGCGGCTACGGAGCCCCTCCCCCTGGCATGTACTTCGACAACGTCAGCGGGCTGAACCTCCCCCAGGACACCGAGCTGGCGAGCATCGGCCGCCGCATCGGCGCGGTACTTCCTCGCCATACCTCTGGCCATCGTGACCCTGGTCATCGGGTACGTCATCTGGGGCCTGATCATCTGGGGGCGCGGGCAGACGCCCACGCAGCAGGTCCTGGGGATGCGGACGTGGTATCCCGAAGGCAGCCGGAACGCCAGCTGGGGGCGCATGGCGCTGCGCGAGATCATCGGCGGCTTCCTCACCGGGGTCCTGGGCATCATCACCGAGCTGGTCTCGCTCATCCTCTTCTTGACGGGAAAAGAGCGAAAGTGCCTGGCCGACCACATCGCCAGCACCGTGGTCCTCCGGGACCCGAGCAACGTGCTCGCCCGCTGACCGCCCGGCGGCGCGCTCGTCGAAGGGGCGTCGTTCACCGACCGGTCACGCATCGACGTCGGGCCCTTCGCCCTCCTTGCACTGCCCACTGCAGCCACCGCTGATCAGGTGTGCGCGGAAGGGTCACAAGTTTCCGGCACAATGCCGGAGTGACTCTCTTCGACGTCTCCAAATTCGACGGCGTGGCGCCCGAGGCGTCGCCGGAGACGCACGAGTTCATCGAGCCCGAGGCCGCAACGGCCCCGCCGCCCGCGCCGCCCACCGAGACGGCCGGCGAGCCGGCGCCCCACGTCGAGGTCCGCGTCAGCGCGCGGCGCCGGAAGACGTCCGAGGCGCGCTGGGAGGGCGACCGCATCGTGGTCTCGCTCCCCGCGCACCTCGACCTCGAGTCCCGCCAGTCGACCATCGACTGGCTCGTCGAACGCCTTATGACCAAGCACCGCCTGCCGGCCGGCCTGAGCGACCAGGACCTCCTGGCCCGTGCGATCGACCTGAGCGAGCGCTACCTCCTCGGGACCCGGCCCGCCTCGGTGCGCTGGGTCACCAACCAGACCGCCCGCTGGGGCTCGTGTTCCTATTACTCGGGGGACATCCGCGTGTCGCACCGCCTGCGGGCCGTCCCCGACTGGGTGCTCGACTCCGTGCTGGTCCACGAGGTGGCCCACCTGACGTACCCCGACCACTCCCCCGACTTCCATCGCCTCGCCGCCGGCTACCCGCGCCACCAGGAGGCGGCGGTGTTCCTGGCCGGCTACGGCCTCGGCCTCTCCCGGTCGACCTCGCCCACGCCCACCTCGCCCTGAGCCGCCGTTGAGAAAGGCCGGGGCACCCCGGCGGGCGGCCCTATCGTTAGGCGCATCTTGAAAGGCCGACTCGCGGGAAGTCCCTGGTGAAGATCTTCAACCTGCCGCCGACGCTGCAGCACGGCGTGGCCCGTGGCACGGCCAAGCGGGCGGTGCGCTTCGCCCGCCCCTACCGGGGGCGCCTCGCCCTCTTCCTCACCATCGTCGTGGTCGACGCCCTCATCGCCTCGTCGGTCCCCCTCCTCTTCGGCCTGATCGTCGACGCCATCTTCGCCAAGAACCACGGCCAGATCGTCGGGCTCGCCGTCGCCCTGGGCGGTGTCGTGGTGGTCGACCAGCTCTTCGGGGTGACGATCGCGTTCCTCTCGGCGCGCATCGGCCAGGGGATCATCTTCGACCTGCGCTCGACGGTGTACCAGCACATCCAGCGGCTGCCGCTCGCGTTCTTCACCCGCACGCCCACGGGCGCCCTCATGAGCCGCCTGGACAACGACGTGGCCGGTGCGCAGCAGGCCTTCACCGACCTGACCTCGACCGTGCTCAGCGGCCTGCTGACCGTGGTGGCGTCGTTCGCCGTCATGTTCGCCCTCTCGTGGCAGTTTGCGCTGGTGACGCTCGTGGCGCTCCCCTTCGGCGCCCTCGTGGCGCGTTTCGCCCAGACGCGGGTGGCCGGCCTGTCGCGGGCCAACCTGCAGGCGCTGTCCAACATGAGCTCCCACATGAGCGAGCGCTTCAACGTCGGCGGCGCGCTGCTCGTGACGCTCTTCGGCCGCCGGCGCGAGGAGGCGCAGAAGTTCGACGCGCTCTCGGGCGAGGTCCGCGACGTGCAGGTGAAGATGGCGGTCTACGCCCGCTCGTTCTCCGCCGTGCTCCTCGTCGTCTCGGGGCTCGTCACGGCGCTCATCTTCGGCTGGGGCGGCGTGCTGGCGGCCAACGGCACCATCAAGGCGGGGACCGTGGTCGCCTTGGCGACGTATCTCGGGCGGATCTACGGCCCGCTCATCTCACTCGGCGGGGTGCCGATCGACGTGGTGAACGCGCTGGTGGCGTTCGAACGGCTCTTCGAGGTGCTCGACGTGCCCGTGGGGATCAAGGAGCCCCCCGGCGCCCTCGACATCCCCGAAGGACCGGCGACCGTCCTGGTCGACGACGTGGACTTCACGTACCCCGGACGCGAGGGCTCCTCGATCCCGTCGCTCGAGAACGGCCACGCGCCCGAGAGCGAGCCCTCGCTCCCGGTGCTCTCCGACGTGTCGTTCCTCATCGAACCCGGGCAACTCGTGGCGCTGCTCGGGCACACCGGGGCCGGCAAAACCACGGTCAGCTACCTGATCCGGCGCCTCTACGACGTCTCGTCCGGCTCGATCTCCATCAACGGCGTCGACGTGCGCGACGCGACGTCGCGCTCGCTCCAGGACCGCATCGGCATGGTGACCCAGGACGTGCATCTCTTCCACGACAGCATCCGGGCCAACCTGCTCTACGCGCGACCCGACGCGTCCGACGACGACCTGCGGCGCGTGCTCGGAGAGGCGCAGCTCCTCTCGATGATCGACCAGCTGCCCGACGGCCTCGACACCGTCGTGGGCGACCGCGGCTTCCGGCTCTCGGGAGGCGAGAAACAGCGGCTGGCCCTGGCCCGGATGATGCTCGGCACGCCGTCGGTCGTCGTGCTGGACGAAGCCACCGCCTCGCTCGACACGACCACCGAGCAGGCGGTCCAACGTGCCCTCGACGCGGCCCTCGCCGGACGGACCTCGATCGTGATCGCCCACCGGCTCTCGACCATCCGCCGGGCCGACCAGATCCTGGTCCTCGACCACGGGCGGATTGTCGAGCGGGGCACGCACACCGAGCTGCTGGACCAGCGGGGCCGCTACTACGAGCTGTACACCGCCCAGTTCGTCGCCTCGGGGTAGGACCGGGGCCAAAAAACAACCGGCTCGCACGAGGCGAGCCGGTTGGGAAAAACGTTTTTCACATCCGCCGGTCGGAGACCGGCGTGGCCTGGTTAGAGGCCGAGCTTGGCGCCGATGTCCAGCAGGGACCCGATGCTCAGCAACAGGTCGCCGTGGATAATGCCGGTGCCGCCCATGGTCAGCTCCGAGAGCGTCCCGAGCTTGGTGAGCTTGGGCGCCTCGTACTGTCCCGCCATGTGGTCCGCCACTGGTGAAGCTCCTTTCGGTGTGTACGCCTGACCGCACCGTACGGCGGTTTTTCCGTACGGCAGTGGTGAAACGCAACGCCGGATCAACTCTTGCGCTTTTGTTGCGCTCCCTCTGAATAAAGTCTCGGCGTGCCCCCGGCCTCCGACGTCGCCCCGGCTAGCGCCCAACTCGGAGCATACGGCCTGGTCGTGGGCGGTATTCCCGGGGCGAACCCGTGGATGCAATCTCAGTTGCCGAGTGCTCCCGCGTTCTCGCTCCACGTCCACATCGACCCCGAAATGGCCGCCGATCGGGCCGAGCCGGTCCTCAGCGAGGCCCGGGCCGACTTCCCCCTCATCGGGGGGGGTCGGCTCCGCCAGGAACGCGGCGCGTTCGAGGCACATTTCCACCTGGCGGCGCGCCCGCCCGACGAGGACCTGCTGCACCCGTACCTCGCCCCGGCGGCCGCGCTGTTCTGGCAGTGGGCGGGTCGGGAGGCGATCCACGCCGGGGTGTTCGAGGTCGACGGTGGAGCGATCTTGATGCTGGGCGACAAGGAGGCGGGCAAGAGCACGACGCTCGCCTGGTTGGCCACCCAGGGCGGCACACCCGTGCTCTCCGACGACCTCGCCGTACTCGACGGCCGCGACGTCCTGGTCGGCCCGCGCAGCATCGACCTGCGGGTGGCGGGCGCGTTGCCCGGCGTGTCCGACCACCTGGTGCGGTCGGGCGAACGGAACCGGGTGCGCCTCCCGCCGGCGCCGCCGACGCTGCCGCTCACCGGTCTGGTCGTCCTCGACTGGGGCCCCGAGCTCGAGCTCGCCCCGGTCGGCTTCGCCACGCGCATGGAGCTGATCGCCCGCCAGCGGACGTTCCCGACCGTGGCGGCGAACCCCACCGCGCTGTTGGAGCTCGCCAGCGTCCCGATGATCCGGGCGGCGCGACCCCGCGACCCCGACGGGCTGGCCTCGTTCTGTCGCGGCCTGGTGGCGCACTTCTCTTAGGCGCCCTCCGCACCCTCCGGCGTGCGCCCGGAAGCGGCGGACCCGCCCGGAGTCGAGCCCGTGTGCGACGCCAGCCACGCCTCGTGCAGCATGGCCCAGCTGTGGAAGACGGGGTACTCGGCCCGCCACGCCTCGCGGAGGCGCTCGGGGTCGACGTAGTCGGGGTCGAGCCCGCGGCCGTCCCACGATTCGACGAACGCACGCGCCTGGTCGAGCCAGACCGCGTCGCCGAACGCGGCCTTGCTCTGCCGCTCGACCGTCTCGACCGGCAGGAGGTCGCCGGCCAGGTGCCGCATCGCCTCGGTGCGGTCGCCGAAGCCGCCCGCGCCGCCCTCGTGCGCCAACGCCGCCAGAAAGTCGGGGTGGAGCAACGGGCTGCCGACCTCGACGTCGTCGCGGGCGCCGATCAGTTCGAGGTTGCGCTGCGCGAGGTAGAGCGCACGCGCCCCGGCATGCCAGGCGACCCGCCGGTCCCAGCGGCGGGGCTCGCTGGCTACGCGCTCCACCATCTTGGCGACGTACTCGGCACCGGACTCGGGTGACATCCATCCGGGGACGAAGACGCCTCGCCGGCGCAGGTCGGCCCGACGCAGTGGCGACGGCGCGAGCGCCAGGCCGATCCGCACGACGTCGCGCGGGCGCGGCGCCACTCGGCGGTGCAGCACGGACTGCGCGTGGCCCCACCGCCAGTCGCCGAAGAGGCCGTCGCCGTCGAGACCGGTGAGCACCGTGCCGCCCCGGGCGGCGCGAAAGACCGGCACGTGAAGGTAGACGTTGGCCGGCCACAGCAAGCCGATCTCCCTCAGGCAGCTGCGGGCGACGTCGCCCAGCAGGTCGAGCTCGTCGTGCAGCTCCAGGCGCGTCCAGTCCTCGAGGCCGAGGTGCGCGATGACGTGCTCCTGCCAGTCCGTCTCGTCGGTGAGGGGCCGACCGGGGAAGCGGAAGGTGAAGGGGATCGGCAACGCCAAGCCCTCGCGCCGGGCGACGTGTGTCGCCACGGCGAGCACGGCCGACGAGTCGCGTCCGCCCGAGAAGCTGACCACGCACGGCGTGCGCTCGAGGTACCGGGCGATGACGGCCTCCAGTGCGGCCCGGGCGGTGGCGGTCCGCGGCGCAGGGAGCGGGGCGGTGGGCTGCGCCCCGATCGCCACGCCGGCGGCGAGCTCGAGCCGGGTGAGTGACGGCGCCCGGACCGGCTCCGGCTCCGGCTCCGGCCCCGGCCCCGGATCCGGCCCCGGCGCGACGTGGCTCACGTGGTGGCGGGGCGCGCCGTGGGCGGCGGGATGCGGTGGATCTCGGTGTGGCCCGCTTTCGCCGCCTCGGGCGCGTCGGCCAACCAGGCGTGTGCGCTGAAGCCCGACGACGGGGCGGTCACCCCGATCACCACGTCGACGTCGTCACCGTGGTCGGCGCGCCAGGCCTGGGCGATGAGCGCGTTGGAGAGGCACTTGTTCTCGCGGTCGCGCAGGAGCCGCAGGACGACCCTCCCGCCTCGTGGACCGATCCGCGCCGAGGAGGGGAAGGCGACGGTGCGGACGTCGTGCTCATCGAGATGACGGCAGCGACCCAGGCAGCGAAGCGTCCAGACGCCGGCGCGTACGTCGTCAGGCGTCGGGGCCCGCATGACCGTCAGCCGACTGGAGGAGGTTGGCCTCCCGGAGCTGTGCCACGAGCGCGTCGACGTCGCGCTCGGCGACCGCGATCTCGATGTGGTGGCGGTCGCAGAGGGCGGCGACCAGCGCGGCGCGGTCGGTGCCCTCGACCATGAGGGGCCACAGGTGCGCCCCGGTGGGGTTGAGGCTCAGGTACGTCTGCGTGCGCAGGTCGAGCAGGACGAGCTCGTCCTCCACCTCACGCGCCTCGAGGTCTTCGGAGCGGGCAACGATCTGGTCGGTCATCGGGGCTTGAGGATACGCCGCCGCGACACCAGGGCCGATCCCGTCCTCCCGGCCACGACGAACGGCCGCGCCACGTAGGCGAGACCGAGGCCGACCCGGCCGCGCCGGGCCAACGGGGACACCTGGCGCAGATTGGCCGGCGACAGCGCCACCGGGTTGACGAAGAGCCGCACGCGCTCGCCGAACGTGTCCGCGTCGAGGAAGCGCTGGAGCTGGTACGCCGGCAGCCCCTGGTCGACCGTGGCGGCGATGCGCACGATGCCACGGCGCCGCTCGGTCAGGCCGAGCCGGGCCGACAACGCCGCACCCTCGGGGACGAGACAGAGCCCGGCCGCCAGCGCGTCCTCCGCCCCCAGGGTGCGGCTGACCGACGTGGCCTCGGTCCACTCCTCGATGCTCGACGCCGCGATGGCGCGGCGCAGGTCCTCGAAGGGCCCCCGCGCCTCGAACGTGTGCTGCAAGGCGTGCATGGCGACGTGCAGACAACGCTGGGGCAGCCCCAGCACGTCGACTTCGACCGCGCCGAGCGTGATCGTGTCGTGCTCGTGGCGCAGGGTCCGCCACACCTCGGTGGGGGGCGCCGCGACGTAGGGCAGGGTGCGGTGGAGGTCGACGGCCTGCGCGTAACCGCCGACCTCGCGCGCGTACGTGTGCGCGTGGTCCACCAGGGCGTGCGACGGCGCGCCGAAACCCAGGGTGCGCAAGACGCCGGCGGCCCGAGCGAAGTCGTCGGCCCGCACCAGCAGGTCGGTGTCGCGATAGGCCCGCCCGCCGTTCGGATAGAGCCAACGAGCGATCGATGGGCCCTTGAGCAACATGGAGGGGACGCCGGCCCGCCCGAACGCGTCGACGACCTCCTCGGTGACGTGATCGACCGCCATCGTCACCGCCGCGCCGATCAGTCCCGCCCGCACCGCATCCGCCATCGCGACGAGTATCGCACCTGCCGGGCGCACCGATAAAGCCTTTCGGCGAGTGTTGGAATCGCATACGCCCCCGGCCTCATCATTCGAGGCACAAATTCCACTCCGGCCTAAACGTGCCGACCGAATTCCACTCTGGGCTAAAGCCGCCACGCCAAAAGATGAGTGGCCCGCCTATGCAAACTGAAAAATGGAACGGAGCACTTTTTTTGGAGCGAGCTGTTCGACCCGGGCTCCGAAACGAACCCGCCGTGTCCCGCCGGTGCGGGGAGCGACCCGCACCGCAGAAGGGATCAGACCGGCTCGTCCGCCAGGATGCGACCGAGCCGGCGCAGGCTCTCGTTCGCGCCGCCGAGCGTGAGCTCGATCTGACGCGTCAGGAGGAAATAGCGGTGGAGCGGGTAGTCGCGGTCGACCCCGACGCCACCGTGCAGGTGGGAGGCGGCGTGGACCACGCGCTGACCGCCCTCCGCCGCCCAGTACTTCGCCACCGCGACCTCGGGGGCGGCCGGGAGCCCGGCGGCGAGGCGGAAGGCCGCCTGCCACGCCGTGAGGCGGATCGCCTCGGTGTCGACATAGGCGTCCGCCGCGCGCTGCCCGACCGCCTGGAACGTCGCGATCGGCTTGTCGAACTGCACCCGGGTCTTCGTGTACTCCGCCGTCAGCTCGAGCGCGGCGCCGCACGCGCCCGCCTCGAGGATGCACAGCGCCGTCGTGGCGTGCTCCGTGATGGCCTGCACGATCGCCGCCCCGTCGGCCTCGGCGCCGCCGAGCAGGCGGTCGGCGGGGACCGTCACGTCCGCCAGCTCGACGATGGCCTCGGGGCGACCCGTGGTGGTCGTCTGGCGCACCAGGCTGACCCCGGGAGCGCCCGGCTCGACGATGAACACGCCCACGCCGCGGGCGGCGCCGTCGGCCGCCCGCAACTGCGCGGGCACGAGCACGGCGTCCGCCACCAATGCGGCGGGGACGCAGGCCTTGGTCCCGCGCAGCGACCACGAGCCGTCGGCCTGCGCCGTCGCCGTCGTGGCCGGCTCGGCGCCACCGGGCAGGATCACCTCGCCCACGAGCTCGGCCAGCGCGGCGGTCAGGACCGTCTCGCCGCTGGCGGCGCCCGACAGCCACGTCTTGCGCTGCGTGTCCGTGCCGAACAGGGCGATCGGGATCGCGCCGTAGACCATCGTCTCGACTGCCGGCACGTAGGCGGCGGTGCGCCCGGCCGCCTCGATGACCAGGCAGGCGGCGATGAAGTCCAGCCCGGCACCGCCGACGTCCTCGCTCAGGTGGATCCCGACGAGGCCCGCGTCCGCCAGCGCGCGCCACAGATCGCGGTCGAAGGGGCCCTCGTCGCCGGCGCTGCCCTCGAGCTCCTTGAGGCGCTCGTGCGTCGCCTGCTCAGTGAAGATCTGCCCGGCGAGCTGGCGGACCGCCTCTTGCTCTTCGCTGTAGTTGAAGTCCATGGGGTCTCCTGATCGGAAGATTCGGAAGATTCCGAAGGTTCGAAGGTTCGAAAGTTCGAAGGGGTCAGCGCAACGAGCGCGGCATGCCGAGCCCGAAGATGGCGATGAGGTCGCGCTGGATCTCGTTCGTGCCGCCGCCGAAGGTGAGGATGATCATGGAGCGGGCGTACATCTCCAGCCGGCCAGCGATCACGGCCGCCGGCGACCCGCGCGTGAGGTACCCGGCCTGGCCGACGATCTCCATCAGCGAGCGGAACGCCCGCAGGTAGAACTCGGTGCCGAACACCTTGATCGACGAGGCGTCCGCCACGTCGAGCGCACCCTGGGTGGCCTGCCAGGCGACCTTCCAGTTCATGAGGCGCAGGTACTCGAGCTCCGCGTGGACCCGGGCCAGGTGCTCCTGCACCCACTCCTGGTCGACGACGCGCCGCCCGTCGGGCAGCTTCGTCGCCTGGGCCCAGGCCCGCACGTCGGTCAGCACGCGCTCGATGATCCCCGGCGAGCACAGCGTGACGCGCTCGTGGTTCAGCTGGTTCGTGATCAGGTTCCAGCCCTGGTTCTCGCCGCCCACCAATGCCGTGGCCGGGACGCGGACGTCCTCGTAGAACGTGTAGTTGATGTTGTGGTCGCCCAGCAGCTTCATCGGGACCACGCGGATGCCCGGGGTGTCCATGGGCAGCAGGAACATCGAGATGCCCTTGTGCTTGGCCACGTTGGGGTCCGTCCTGCGTGGCGAGCCAGATGTAGTCGGCGTCGCCGGCGAGGCTGGTGAAGACCTTGGCGCCGTTGATGACGTACTCGTCGCCGTCGCGCACGGCCCGCGTCGTCAGCGAGGCGAGGTCGGTGCCCGCGTTCGGCTCGGTGTAGCCGATGCAGAAGTGGATCTCGCCGGCCAGGATCTTGGGCAGGAAGAACTCCTTTTGCTCCGGCGTGCCGAAGTTCATGATCGTCGGGCCCACGGTGTTGATCGTCAGCATCGGCACCGGTGCGCCGCTGCGCATCGACTCGTCGAAGAAGATGAACTGCTCGATGGCGGAGCGGCCTTGGCCGCCCCACTCCTTCGGCCAGCCGATGCCGAGCCAGCCGTCCTGGCCCATCTGGCGGACCACCTGGCGCACCACCGGCCCGATGCCGTTGGCCTGCGAGAGCTCCTGCTCGATCTCGGGGGTCAAGAGGTTCTCGTAGTAGGCGCGCAGCTCGCTCTTCAGCGCCTGCTGCTCCTCGGTATAGGCAATCTCCATCGGTGTCCCTCCCGGGATGGCGGGGGCGTGTCGCCCCACGTCAACGCCACGTCGTCGCCGGCCCGCTCGCTCGGCTCGGCGCGATAGAACACGTTACAGTCCGCCTCGTCGGCGCGGCCAATGTCGGCCCGCCGGGGGTGCTCGTACCGACGAGTAACCTGCTCTGCGTCCTCGGGCCGTGACCCGGGACCACGACACAGCGAGGAGCCCCGTCACCATGCCTGAAGCCGTCATCGTCGCCACCGGTCGGACGCCGATCGGGCGGGCCAACAAGGGCTCGCTCGTGGAGTGCCGGCCCGACGACCTCAGCGCCCTCGTCATCAAGGCCGTGCTCGACAAGGTGCCCCAGCTCGACCCGCAGACCGTCGAAGACGTGATCCTCGGGTGCGGCCAGCCCGCGGGCGAGGCCGGCTACAACGTCGCCCGCGTCGCCGCCATCCTGGCGGGCCTGCCCGACGTCCCGGGCGTCACGGTGAACCGCTACTGCTCCTCTTCGCTGCAGACCATCCGCATGGCCGCGCACGCGATCAAGGCCGGCGAGGGTGACGTCTTCGTCGCCGCCGGCGTCGAGACGGTGAGCCGCTACCTCCACGGCGCGTCGGACACGGGCCCGCACAACGCCGCCTTCGCCGACGCCGAGCAGCGGACCAAGGTGCGCACGCCGGCGGTCACCGAGCCGTGGGCGCCCCCCGCCGGCCTGCCCGACGTGTACATCGCCATGGGCCAGACGGCCGAGAACGTCGCCGAGTACGAGAAGGTCAGCCGCGAGGAGATGGACGAGTTCGCCCTCCGGTCCCAGCAGCGCGCCGTCGAGTCCCAGGAGAACGGCTTCTTCGAGCGCGAGATCATCCCGGTCACGCTCGCCGACGGCACGGTGGTGACCAAGGACGACGGCCCGCGGGCCGGCACGACGCTCGAGAAGCTCGCCAGCCTGCAGCCGGTCTTCCGCGAGGGCGGCACGATCACGGCCGGGAACGCGTGCCCCCTCAACGACGGCGCCGCCGCGGTGGTCGTCATGAGCGACACCAAGGCGAAGGAGCTGGGCATCACCCCGCTCGCCCGCATCGTGGCCAGCGGGGTGTCGGGCCTCAACCCCGAGATCATGGGCCTGGGCCCGATCGAGGCCTGCCGCCAGGTGCTGGCCCGGGCCAACATGACGATCGACGACATCGACCTGGTCGAGATCAACGAGGCCTTCGCGGCGCAGGTGATCCCCTCGGCCAAGCACCTCGGCATCAGCTGGGACAAGCTCAACGTCCACGGCGGCGCCATCGCGCTCGGCCACCCGTTCGGCCAGACCGGCGCGCGCATCATGACGACGCTTATCAACGGGCTCGAGGACGGCGACAAGACCTTCGGCCTCGAGTCGATGTGTGTCGGTGGGGGCCAGGGCATGGCCATGATCGTGGAGCGGCTCAGCTAGGACAGCGACGCCGAGGGCGTTGGACCATTCGGCTGGTTGGTCCCTCAGGGTAAGCCCAGAGTCGTTCCCTTAGAGTGCAATTGAAAGCCAACTGGGTCGATCAACCGTCGTGCGCCTGGTACCCGGTGGCAGCGGAGGTGCCGTGACCCAGGCCGTAACGAGTCGGTGGCGTCGAGCCGCCGCCCGCGTCCCACTCATCGACCATTGGCTCCGCCGGCTCCGGCGGAGCGACGAGATCGCCGCGCTCCAGGCGCATCTGGCGCTGCTCCGCGGGACCGACGCCGAGCCGTTCCTGGTGCGGTGGCCACCCGGGTACTTCTACTCCCCCGTGCCGAGCATGAAGGAGATCAGGGACGACGAGGAGCGCATTTTCACGCCACCTGACCACCTCACAGGGCTCGACCTCAACGAGGAGGAACAACTCGCCCTGCTCCACACGCTGCCGCCGTTATGCAACGGCATCAAGTTCAACCCTGAACGGGGTCCCGATCGCCGCTACTGGATGCACAACCCCTCGTACTCGCTCGGCGACGCTCGTGCTCCAAGCGATGATCCGCCATCTTCGGCCCCGCCGCTACCTCGAGATTGGCTCGGGCTGGTCGACCGCCTTGGCGCTCGACACCAATGACCAGTGGCTGGACGGCAGCATGCGCGTCACGTGCATCGAGCCGTACCCGGACGACCTGAACAAGCTGCTGCGGCCTGAAGACGACGTCGAGGTGCTCTCGCGCGGCGTCCAAGGGGTCGAGCTAGAACGCTTCGCCGACCTGGAGCCCGGCGACATTCTCTTCATCGACTGCTCGCACGTTGTGAAGACCGGCAGTGACGCCCACTACCTGATCACCCGCGTGCTGCCGATCGTGCCCGTCGGCGTCTACATCCACATCCACGACATCTTCTGGGCCTTTGAGTACCCCGACGAGTGGGTCTACGAGGGGCGCGCCTGGAACGAGGCCTACCTCTGCACGCGTTCCTGCTGTTCAACCCCTCCTTCAAGATCGTCTTGTTTAACGACTTGCTCCTCCACGTGCGCCGCGAGGAGCTCGAACGCGAGCTCCCAGCGCTGGCGCCGGCGGCTGGAGCTGCGTTGTGGCTGCAGCGAAAGGCGTAACGCGTCTAGAGGATCTTGCCCCGGGCGGGTTCAGCGCGCCGGCTCGGGCCCCTGCCAAAACGCCGCCACGTCGATCGGCAGGCAGGTCCGGCAGAAGTCCTCGCCGAACGGCGTCAGGTGGATGCTCCGCCGCACGATGCGTGGCAGGCGCCCCGCCCGCTTGACGGCGTCGGCCACGTCGGGCTGCACCTCGACCACCTGGTAGCGCACCGGGCTCGACCTCTTCGCGGGAGAACCAGATGAGGCCGAGGCGAAACAGGTTGTTCTGGTAGGCGTTGGTGCGCGCCAGGTCCCGGACGCCGGCCCGCAGGCCGATCATGGAGAGCCCGCTCGCCACGAGCTCCGAGCCGATGCCGAACGGGCGTCCGGTGCGGACGTCGACCGACGGCTGGGGCCCTTCGGTGGCGAGGAAGCGCAGGATCCGAGCCTCGTCCGGCGCCAGCTCGTCGAGGATGCGCTCGTAGGCGGGGTGGATGTCCGACGAGAACCAGACGTCGGCCGAGCGGTGGAGCAGCTCGGCGCCGCGCGCGTGCAGCTCCTCGCTCGTGGCGCCCGGCCGGCGCGGCGGCACATGCCCAGCGTCGTCGCTCCCGCCGATGGCCTGGCGACCGAGCCGGCGCAGGTCCGCCGTCGCCTCGCGGACGGCCTCGGTGGGCCGCGCCCCCGACGCCAACGCGGCCACCATGTCACGGCTCGTGTCGATGGTCGTGCGCGCCGTCCACTCCGTGAGGTGCCACCACGACCGTGCAGCCAGGCGAGCCATGCCCGGCGCGGCCCGGGCGACCCGCTCGACGGTGATCGGGCCGAGCGGGTCGGCACCCGGCGCGACCGGCGCCGGGCGTCGGCCGGCGGCTGCTCCGCGTACCGGGTACGTCGTCGGAAAGGTCGTCGCTCATCTCACACTCCGAAGATGGCCAGGTGCAGGAGCCCGGCGCCGAAGCCGAGCACCGCGCCGTGGAGGAACAGTAACCACTCGTCCTGCTTGATGGCCGAGCGCAGCAGCTCGCTGAACTCGTCGGAGGGCAGCCGGCGCATCTGGCGGGCCACGAAGTCGTAGATCTTCTCCGACTGTTCGCGTCCGAACTGCTCGTCGTCGAACGCCGTGGCGAAGTCGGTGGCCTCGAGGCGCCACCGAGACGCTGATGCGGTCGTACTCGCGTGAGCCGATGGCCACGCGCAGCGCGCCCTGGGAGCGGCCGACCGCCTTGTCGACCGCCGGCCGGATCGTGTCCTCGAGCATCTGGCGGGTCCGGTCCGAGCGCGGCCCGTAGAGGAGCTCGTTGCCCACGTTGTGCAGGTTGATCACGTCGTCGGCGATGAGCCGGGCGAACACGTCGCTCACCTCGGGCTGGCGTTTGAGGAACAGTCCCTGCAGGCGGAGCGGGCCGACGTGGCGCGGGTTGACGGGCTCGAAGATCATCGTGATGCCGACGTAGTTGACGAGATAGCCGATGACCACGCCGCCGATGGGCAGCACCCACCAGTACGGGAAGGCCTGCACGATGAAGACCAGGACGATGCCGAGCGGGACGCCGAGATAGAACCCGAAGTTCTGCATGAAACGGCAGCTCCTTGTGGCCGACCTCTTGGAGCATCTGGTTCATCATCTCGGGATGGCGCTCGAAGTACGCGATGACCATCAACTTGGCGTCGATCAACTGGTCGATGTGCTCGCCCACCTCCGTCGTGATGACGCGGGCCATCGACGGCAGTTCGGCCTCGACCCGCGCGAACACCGCTTCGCGCAGCGACGGCGGGAGGTCGCGCCAGAGCTGCGGATGCTCGCGCACGATGATGCGCTCGACCACCTGGCGGATCTCGGGCTGCGCCGTCGCCACCAGATGGTCGGCGATCTTGTCCGGCTCGAGCTGGTGGTAGAAGTCCGAGATGCTGCCGACCTTCGCCAGCGCCTTGTCCACCGAGATGCTGGCCATCTTGTCGACGCGCGACGGGACGATGCCCTGCCAGCCGAAGCGGCCGTCCCGCGTGATCGCCGGGATGACCTGCACCCGCCTCGGCAGGTACGGGTAGAGGAATTTCAGCCCCGGGACGCGGACGCCGCGGAAGCGGATGGGGCGGAACAGCATGATCACGCCCGTCCAGTTGGTGATGTAGCCGATCGCGCCCGTGAAGAGCGGGATCGTGATCAGCGCGACGACGAAGTGGCGGTTCAGCTCAAGGGCGACGAGATGCACCCGTCCGCCACCTGTTCGCGTTCCGCCCGCGTTCTGTCATGAGGAGCGCCGACAGTAGTCCACCTGCCCCGCCCCGCCCCAGGTCAGGGCCGTTCAGGCGTGGTGGAGGTGCGCCTCGTCGACGGCCGGCACCGGCCCCGGGTCGACTCCGGTGCGGGCCGCCAGCTCGAGGGCGACGAGCTCCCCCACCAGCGCGAGGTCCAAGAAGCGGCCGAGGTCGTCGTCGCCCTCGCCCCACACCTCGATCACGTCGGCCATCACCTCGTCGGTGGCGTCGCGCACCGCGCCGAACAGTGCGTCGATCGCATCGTCCTCGCCGGGGTGGCGCAGGAGCACGAGCGTCGTCGTCTGCCGGGTGATGTCGCCCCCTTGGCCCCAGCCCGCCAGCTCGTCGTAGGCGAGCGCCGGGAGCTCGGCCGCGAAGGCCGGCGACTTCGCATCGAGATTCACGCAGGACTTCCACCACCGCGCCGCCACGGCGCCGATCCCGCTCGACCCGTAGACCAGCGGGAAGGTCCCACCGATTCGGCGGGCGAGCTCGCCCGCCGTCCCCGAGCCACGGTCGCCGGCGCCCACGTACGCGTCCCGTCTCCGCGCCAACGACGCCGCCGCCGCGGCCACCGACGAGGCGCCATCGCGCAGCAGGCCGTCACCGCTCAGGGCACACAGCAACGACACGGTCGCCGCACCCAGCGCCGTGCGGGCCGCCGCCCCCTCGACGCCGACCGGACACCAGGCGAATCCCGACGACGCCGCCAGCCGCGCCAGCTCCCCGTCGTTGCCCACCCCGGCCACCCGCGCCCCTCGCCCCGAGCGCGTCACGCACCGCCGCCACGGTCTCGGGGCTCTCGGCGCCGCACGAAGCGGCGAGCACGAGGCAGCCCGGTCCCACGAACGCCGGCAGGTCGCCGCCGCGCCACACGACGAAGGGCACCCCCAGGCGCGGCCCCGTCAAGGCGGCGACGGCCTCGCAGGCGGCCGCGCCGGTCCCGACCCCGATCCCGACCACCGCGGTCGGCGGCGGCCCGGCGACCTCTGCGCTCGCCGGGCCGAAGACCCCTCGCGCCGTCTCGAGCGCGCCGGTCAATCGCTCGGGCAGCGCCGACGCGGCGTCCCACATCCCCGCCGAATCGAGGCGGGGCCCGGGGCTCACCCCTCGGCCGGACCGGTGGTGCGCACCTTGTCCTTCTCGGCCTTGGCCACCAGACGCTCGTGCTCGGAGTCGCTCACGTCGGCCGCCTCGTCGACCAGCATGACGGGGACGCCGTCCTCCACCCGGTAGCTCTTCTTGAGCCGGGGGTTGTAGAGGATGTCCTCGTCGTCGAACCACAGCAGCGGGCCCTTGTCGACCGGGCAGGCGAGCACGTCGAGCAGGAGGGGGTCGAGGCTCATCGGGGGCTCCTCACGGTTCAGTTTCCCAATTCTCAATTGTCGGTGTCGGCGGGCAAGCCGGCGTTGGCGGCGATCAGCTCCTGCACCTCGGCGACGTGCGCCGCGCACTCCTCGGGCGTGCGCGCCTCGACGTTGAGGCGCAACAGCGGCTCGGTGTTCGACGGCCGGACGTTGTACCACCAGTCGGCGTGCTCCACCGTCAGCCCGTCCAGCAGGTCGATGGTCGCGCCGGCGGCACGCTCGGCCTCGGCGATGGCGGCGACCGTCGCGGCCGGGCTCTTCACCTCGGTGTTGATCTCCCCCGAGTCGGCGTAGCGCTGGTACGGCTGGAGCATGGCGGACAGCGGTTCGCCGCTCTGGCTGAGCAACTCGAGCACCAAGAGCGCGGTGATGATGCCCGAGTCGGCCCGGAAGTTGTCGCGGTAGTAGTAGTGCCCCGAGTGCTCGCCACCGAAGATGGCGCCGGTCTCGGCCATGATCTGCTTGATGATGGAGTGCCCCACCCGGGTGCGCACGGGCGTGCCGCCCAGCTCGGTGACGACCTCGGGCACGACGTGCGAGACGATGAGGTTGTAGAGGATCGTCTCGCCCGGGTGCTTGCGGAGCATCGACGCCGCCACTAGCGCCGTGGTGAGCGAGCCCGACACCGGCTCCGCCCGTTCGTCGACGAGGAAGACGCGGTCGGCGTCACCGTCGAAGGCCAGCCCGATGTCGGCGCCGCGCGCGAGGACCGCCTTCTTCAGATCGACCAGGTTCTCGGGCTGGATGGGGTCGGCGGGATGGTTGGGGAAGCTGCCGTCCAGCTCGGGGTACAGGATCTCGAGCTCGAAGGGCAGCTGGTCGAAGACGAGCGGCACGACCAGGCCGCCCATGCCGTTGGCCGTGTCGGCCACGACCTTGAGCGGGCGCAGCGACTTCCGATCGACGAAGGAGATGACGTGCTCGGCCCATTCCGGGAGCAGGTCGAGCTCGCGGCGGGCGCCGCGCAGCGGCAGCGCGTCCTCGCCGTGGAGCTTCTCGGCCTCGGCCTGGATGTCGGCTAGCCCGGTGTCCTGGCCGATCGGCTTCGCCCCCGCCAGGCACAGCTTCATGCCGTTGTACCGCGCCGGGTTGTGCGACGCCGTGAACATGGCGCCCGGCGCGTCGAGGTGGCCCGAGGCGAAATAGAGGAAGTCGGTGGAGGCCAGGCCCAGGTCGGTGACGTCGACCCCTTCGGCGCGCACGCCGTCGGAGAAGGCCCCCGCCAGCTCGATCCCCGAACGTCGCATGTCGCGCGCCACGAGGATCTCGCGGGCACCGGCGAAACGCGCCATGGCCCGCCCGATGGCGACGCACATGTCCGAATCGAGCTGATCGGGCACGACGCCACGCACGTCGTACGCCTTGAAGACCTGGTCCATGCGTCTCACGGGACCCCACCATAGGTTGCGGCCGCAGGGCGCTCCGTCCCGACACGCGCCCGGACCGCCGCTCGGGGCTAGTGGAAAATGACGCTCCCGTTGGACGCGATGGCGATGATGGCGACCAGGTTGAACGAGGCGTGAGAGATGTAGTTCATGCCCAGGCGCCCGGTGCGGTAGGACACGGCGGCCAGCACGATGCCGAAGAAGGCGAGCCCGGCGAACTGGACCCACTCGCCGTGGGCGGCGCCGAAGAGGAGCCCGTCGGCGGCCACGGCGAGGACGACGCCGAGCGTGCGGGCGCCCCCGATGGCCCGCAGGGGCGTGAACAGGCGCACCAGCGACTTGAGCAGGAGCCCGCGGAAGAACAGCTCCTCGGCGGCGGGCGCCAGCAGGACCGTGGCGATGGCGATGATCACGAACCCGCCACCGTGCGACGCACCGGTGAGCTTCTGCGAGGGCGCGTTGAAGTTGTGGATGTCGTGCTGGAACGGCGCGTACATGAGGCCGATCGCGAACTGCCCGGCCACCCCGATGACGATGCCGATCAGGTCGATCGGCTTGAACCGCACCCCGAGGTCGCGCACGAAGTTGCCGGTGCCCTGGGTCCGGCTCGCCAGCCAGGGTGCGCCGATGAAGCCGATCCACAGCCCGACCAGCGTCGTCACGACGTACCACTCGGGGGGCACGGCAGACGTGGCGATGGTCTGCATCTGCGACGCCGACTTGCCGGCGATCGTCCCCGAGATCAGGGCGAAGATCGTGGCGCCGATCTGGCCGACGAGGAAGCCCGCCAGGGCGAAGAGGAGCCAGTAACCGGCTTGACGCTTCGTCTGAGGTGGCACGCCCGGCGTGTCGAGGAAGGGCATCTCCCCCTCCGGCCCGACTGTCGGACCGGAGGCGGCGAGTCCTCCTCCAGCGTGGACCGGCGGCGCGACCGGCGACCCGTACGTGGGCAGGGTGGGCGGCGCCGCGACGGCGGCCGTCGGGGGCGGTGGGGGGCTCGTCGGCTGCACCCAGTTGCGAGGGACGTAGCCGGGCGGGGCGGGACCGGGCGGCCGTGCCGGCGGGGGGGCGGGCGCGCCGGACTCGGAGTCGGTCATCGCCAAGACGATACCGGCGTGCTCCCTGCCTCTACCGGCAGGCTGAGCATGCATCAGACCAGGTGAAGGGCGGTCACCGATGTGTGAGGTCGGCGCCTAGCATGTTGGGGGTGAGTCCACAGCGCTCCGACAAGCCCGCGAGCCGCCAAAACGCGCCCCAACAGGGCCCCGAGGGCGGCCCGCCCCAGCCGGGGTCACCGGGCGGCGGGCAGAGCTGGCGTTGGCTGTGGGGCGTCCTCGCCATCGGGATCGTGGCCATCCTGCTGGCCGTCGGGACGATCCACACGAACAACGCCAAGAGCCTCACGTACACGAAGTTCCTCCAGGACGTGGAGGGCAAGCAGGTCTCCACGGCGCAGATCTCCAACTCGTCCGGTGTCATCACCGGGAAATTGAAGAACGGGACCACCTACTCGGTCCAGGGCCCGACGCCGTCGCTGCCCAACGACGTCACGACGATGCGCAACAACGGCGTGCAGGTCAGCTTCCCGACGCCGTCGTCGAACCTGCTGAGCGACATCCTCCCCTACGTCTTCATCATCGCCATCGGCGCCGCCTTCATCTACTTCATCGGGCGGCAGACCCGGGGGCAGATGTCCGGCATCATGTCGATCGGACGCTCTAAGGCGAAGACGTTCAGCAGCGACCGCCCGTCCACGACGTTCGAGGACGTCGCCGGCTACACCGGCGTGAAGCAGGAGATCAGCGAGGTCGTCGACTTCTTGAAGACGCCGGCCCGCTTCAAGGAGATCGGCGCCAAGATCCCCAAGGGCGTGCTGCTCGTCGGCCCCCCGGGCACCGGTAAGACCCTGATCGCCCGGGCCGTGGCCGGCGAGGCCGGGGTCCCGTTCATGTCGGTCAGCGGCTCGGACTTCATGGAGATGTTCGTGGGCGTCGGCGCCAGCCGGGTCCGCGACCTCTTCCAGACCGCGCGCAAGCAGGCCCCCGCCATCGTCTTCGTCGACGAGATCGACTCCATCGGCCGCAAGCGTGGCGCAGGCCTCGGCGGCGGCCACGACGAACGCGAGCAGACCCTCAACCAGATGCTCTCGGAGATGGATGGGTTCGACACCGGCGAGGGCGTCGTGATGATCGCGGCGACGAACCGGCCCGACATCTTGGACCCGGCGCTGCTGCGTCCGGGCCGCTTCGACCGCCAGATCGTGGTGCCGCTGCCCGACCTCGAAGAGCGGCTCCCCATCCTCGCGGTGCACTGCAAGGGCAAGCGGATGGCAACCGACGTCGACCTGAGCGTGGTGGCGCGGGGCACACCCGGCATGTCGGGCGCCGACCTGGCGAACCTGGTCAACGAGGCCGCGTTGCACGCGGTGCGACGCGGCAGCGCGCAGATCGCCATGGCCGACTTCGAGACGGCACGCGACCGTGTGCTCCTCGGCCAGCGGCGCGACTCGATGGTGCTCTCCGAGGAGGAAAAGGAGCGCATCGCCTATCACGAAGGTGGCCACGCCGTCCTGGCCTACGTGCTCGAGAACGCGGATCCGGTGCACAAGGTGACGATCCTGCCGACCGGCATGGCACTCGGCGTGACCCACCAGCTGCCGATGGAGGAGCGCCACATCCACTCGCGCCAGTACATCGAGGATTCGCTGTGCGTGCGGATGGGCGGGCGCTGCAGCGAGCTTCTCGTCTACGGCGACCTGTCGACGGGTGCCGCCAACGACCTGGTCGGCAACACCGAGCTGGCTCGCAAGATGGTGCGTGAATGGGGCATGAGCGAAGCCATCGGCCCCATGGCATGGGGCTCCCAGGGGCAGGTGTTCCTGGGCGAGGACCTGATGCATACGCGGGATTACTCCGAGGACACCTCCAAGGTCATCGACGATGAGGTCGAACGGATCTTGCGCTCGGAGGAACAGCGGGCGATGGAAGTGTTGAGCAAGCACCGGGGCGGGCTCAACGCCATCGCCCGCGCGTTGCTCGACAATGAGATCATCGACGGCGCCGAGGTGGCCCGCCTGGTGGACGAGGCGCACGGGTCACCGGTGCACGGCGAAGGGGTCAAGTCGGTCCCTCACTTCTCCGAGGCGGCCATCAGTGCACCGGTCGCCAAGGTGACGAACGGCTCGAATGGCGCCACGGACGGATCAGCCGCCGCCGGTCGGCCGAACGGCCACGGCACGCTCGACGAGACGGGCGTCGACGACAACGGCCCGGTGGTCGCCGTGCCCGCCACCCCGGCGGCGCCCTCGGCCACGCGCCCGACCGATGCCGAGGCGTGGCCACCCCCACCCTGGCCCCCTACCGATCAGGCCCCGGGCTCGCCCGAGGGAACTTCGGGGGGCTGAAGCCCTCCTCCACCCTCGAACGCCCCCGAACCAATCCGCGCCAGGCGGCGTCATGAAGGGGGATGGTGGACACGCAGCTGGCCGAGTGGCTCGAGGAGGGGTATGCGCCCTCCTTTCGCACGGCCTGTCTGATCCTGGGGAACCGCGCCGACGCGGAGGAGGCGGTGCAGGAGGCGTTCCTGCGGGCGTGGCGCTTC
The DNA here is from genome assembly GCA_963783995.1 of uncultured Acidimicrobiaceae bacterium. Classification (GTDB taxonomy): domain Bacteria; phylum Actinomycetota; class Acidimicrobiia; order Acidimicrobiales; family RAAP-2; genus Bog-473. The sequence continues at coordinate 574,138 of CAWAPU010000001.1, read as the reverse complement.
CGCGACTCGCTCTCCTCGGTGCCGAGCATCCGGCCCTGGCTGTACCGGGTCGTCGTCAACTCGTGCTACTCGAAGCTGCGCAGCGAGATCCCGCACCGGGATCACCGCGCCTCTGAGGAGCCGCTGGCGCACCTCCCCGCCACGGGCACCGGTCCCGAGGCCGGCGCCGTACACGGCGAGGTCGCCGACACCGTGATGGCGGCGTTGGCCCGGCTCCCGGTCTCGCTCCGCGTACCAGTGGTGCTGCGCTACTACGCCGACCTGAGCGAGCGCGACATCGCGCGCGCCATCGGACGACGGCAGGGCACGGTGAAGTCGCGCCTCCACGAAGCACGCCGGCGGCTGGCGGCGGACCCCGACCTCTGCGCGCTCGCGCTCGACAGCGATTCGGATGAGACACCCGCCGAGGAGGCCGGATCATGACGATGCTCGACGACGATCGTCTGGTTACGCTGTTCGATCGCGCCGCGGGGTCCTTCGAGGTCCCCGCCTCCGGGCCCGAGACGATCCTGGCGCGGGCAGCCGGCATCGAGGGCGACGAAGCCGAGCACAAGGAAGAGCCCGCTATCGGGCCGGGCACCGGCGGCGCCCCGGGGGAGGACGCGGACGCCTTCGAGCCGGCGGGCCCCGGTCGGCGGGTCGTGGCGTCCTTCCGCCGGCATCGGATCCTCTCGGTGGCGGCGTGTCGTCGTCGTCGCGCTGATCGTTGCCGGGGTGATCGGCGCGGCGGTGCGAGCGCCCTCGACGCCGATCAGATCCGCCACGGCTCGTTGCCCCGAGGGCACCGGGTGCGGCTGGCGCGCATCTCCCGGCGACCACCACGACGCTGCCGGCGGGCCATGCTCCGAGCGAGTACAGCCCCTCGAATGCCGCGGCCGGCACGTCGACTGGCGCCGGCGGCGGCGCGCCGAGTCAACCGGCCGCCCCCGCCCTCCCCAACGGCGCGGTGGGACAGTCCACGAAGATCGAGCAGACCGGCTCGCTGAATCTCACCGTCAAGCGCAGCAACGTGTCCTCGACGATGGCGCGCCTCAGGGCACTGGCGTCCACGTATCAAGGCTTCGTCGCGAACTCCCAGACACAGAGCGGCGCAGGCGGTGCCTCCGGGCACCATCACGCTGCAGGTGCCCGTCAACGACTTTCTCCGTGGTGCTCCAGCAGGCCGAGCGGTACGGCAAGGCCTCGGACGTGTCCACCAAGGCGACCGACGTGACCGGCCAGTACGTCGACCTCCAAGCGAGACTGACTGCCCTCGAGGCGAGTCGCCAGCAGTACCTTGCGATCCTCGCCAAGGCGACCACCATCGGCGACATCCTCTCGGTGCAAGAGCAGCTCGACGCGATTCAAACGCAGATCGAACAGCTGCAAGGACAGTTGCAGGTGTTGACGAGCCAGACGTCGTACTCGACGCTCACGGTGACGGTCGGCACGGGCACCCCTCCGCCCAAGCCGGGCCCGCTCCCCGAGTCAGGCCTGGTGCAGGCCTGGCGCAGCAGCGTGGGGGGATTCGTGGCGGGCGTCGAGGGCGTCGTCCGCCTCGCTGGACCCTTCCTGTTCGTCCTGCTGTGTCTGGCGATCGTGGCGGTGGGCGGCCGTGTCGCTGTGGCGCCGCTACCAGCGCCACCGGCTCTAGCGATCAGAGGCCGATGGCGGCGGCCAGGGGGAGGCCCGGCATCGTGATCACGCCCACCATGCCGCTCGGCCCGACGTCCTCGCTCACGGCCATCGGACCGCCGGCGCGGACGACGATCGGATCGAGCCCGGCGCCGGTCAGCGCCGAGCCCGACACCACCTGCCGTCTCCGGCCTCCAGCGTGCCCGAGGCCAGCAGATGCTGGCGGCCCGGGTTTCGACCGCGTACGCGCTGAAGGTCTCCGGACGACTCGCCGACGTTGACCACGGCCAAGCGTGTGCGGCGCGGCCCCGGCGACGGCGAGGTTGCTGTTCGTCCCGGGAGGCGGCACGAGCCACTCACTCGCCGGCGTCGTCGTGGTGAGAGCGTCGACCGCAGCGGCGGCCCCGACCTGGGGTGCGGCGGCCGACGCGGGCGCGTCCACCGTGCGGCCGACCACGACGCCAGGACCGCCCGTCGCATCGATCACGGCCGAGTAGGTCTCGCCCGACGGGGATACGCGTTTGGTGACTCGTTGCGATCGACCACGTCGCGCCGGCGCCCACGGTGTTCGTCAGGGGGGCCAGCGACCCGGAAGCCAGCCGCAGCTGCACGGTCACAGCTTCGGGCACTGAGCCGGGGTTGAAGACATCGATGTGCGAGGTACCGCCCGAAACCTCTTCCGCTTGCGGGATGGCCCATCGGTGCTGTGCCTGGGTCACGCCCGGCAAGAGGGCGAGGCCCGAGCTCGAGCCGATGTATGTCTGGACCTCCGAGGCGACGATGCGGCCCGCCCGCGCCGTAACCACGGTGCTGATCTGTCCGGCGTTCTGCACCTCGGGCGCGACGTCCTCAACCACTACCGCACCCGGATTCACCACCACGCCCTGATAGTTGATCGGCTGCACCTCTCCGGAGGGAGTCTCGAACCCCACGTCCACGACGACGGGCGTCGACGTGGGGTTCAAGATCGTGACGTACAGCGCGTTGGTCCCGGCGGTCGAGCCGCTCGGGAAGTACCAATCCGCCGATGTCGAGCTCTGGCACGGTGCCTCGGCCCAACCCGTGGACCCGTGCACCACCTAGCGACACGGCCACCCCGCCGCCGGCGATGGTCACCGTGTCCGACTGGAAAATGCCCGACCCGAGGCTCGGAAGGGAGGGTGCGATGACGCCGCGGGCCGGTACCGAGACGGCCGAGTGCACGGTCGCCCCCCGTCGCTCACCGACGTGATGTCGGCGACCGCGGCGCGTGCCGTCGTGTTGGAGAGCACGAGGAACCCTGGTACATCGCCCGAGGCAGTCGTCTGGCCGGTGCAATACCACGCGGAGGACTCGGCGTCGGGTGGGCTCACCAAGCGCTGTGGGCACGGCCAGAGAGCTTGCCGACGTCGGCGACCCACGCGTCCCGGCGATGACCCCGACGATCGCGATGACGGCGACCACGACGAGCAGCACCGGCCAGCGACGTTCCCGCGTGTGGTGGGACGGCCGGACGTGGTGGGCGGGGCTCACGCCGCGCTCCGGTGACCCGGGGCGGGTGCGGGCGCGACCGCGCCCCAAGAGCGCGACCAGGAGCACGACCCAGGCGACGACTTCGACCAGGACGAGTAGGGGCACGTACGGGAACTGCGAGAGCGACAGGGTGGCCTGCCCCTTCGTCGTGACGTACTGCGCGGCCCAGCCGAACGCCGGCTGCTGGCGCACCGATTTCCCGTCGACGGTGAGCGAGAAGCTGCCGGCCGGCGCGTACCCGGCGTAGACGGTCCCGGTCTGGACCGGGCTGGCACCGGGCGAGGGCCCCGACAGGGAGGCCAGCACCGGCTCCCAGCCGACGACGTCGCCCGCGCCCGGATACGACCACGACTTCACGACGGCCAAGGGCGCGGCGCGCTGCGCGGTGACGGGCATGGTCTCGTCGTTCTCGAACACCTGCACCCCGATCTCACCGGGGACCACGTGCAGGTCGTCCTGGCGCAGCAAGTCCGTCTCGAGCCCAGGCGGTGGCGGCGCGTTGACCGAAGGGGGAAGCGTGCCGACGGTCGAGGGAGCCAGCCCCTCGACGAGCACGATGTAACGGACCCCCTCGGCCGCCAGCAGCCGTCCCAGGTGCACCGTTCCGCCGGACGTCGCAAGCCTGACCGCATCGGAAACGAGGATCGCCGGCCCCTGACCGGCCGGCGTGAGCACCTGCGCGGTGTCCGGCAGGCCCTCGGGCGTCAAGGCGTAGGCGAGGCCCGGCTGGACCGACCATCCGCCCGCCGGCACGGCCCGCGGGTCGCCGAGCCACAGCACCCGCGACGTGGCGGTCGGCCCGGGATTGGCCAGAAAGGACAACGGCTGCTCGATCCCCTGGGCTGGCATCCCCCAGCGGCCGCCAACGGCGCCCCCGAGCACGGGGAGCATCCCGACCCCGACGAACACCACCGCAGCGACGCTCACGACCTGACGCCAGCCGAACACGCGCCCGGTGAGATCGTTCTCGAACGAGGAGATCCCGAGGCCGACGCAGGCAGCGATGGCGAGCGCAGCCGGAGCGAGCACGACGGGTTCGGATGGGGCGAATGAACCCATGTCGCCCCGCACGGCGGCGATCGCCAGCACCCACGACGCGCACGCGGTGACCCAGAGCCGCGCCGCCCAGAGCAGCCTGATGCCGCGCCCGAGGAGCAACGGCAGGGCGGCCCCGGCGACGAGCAACCACACGAGCGGCGAACGGGCGGTCGGGCCAACGGCGAAGCGGATGACCTCGCCCCAATCGGGCGCGTTCGCGCCCGAGATCGGCAGGCCGAAGATCGCGACGGAGCCTTTGCCGGCCAAGAGCGTCCCGACCACCCACGGCGCCGACAACGCGAGTGCCACCCCGACGGCGGCCAGCGCCGCCACCAGCAGGCGCAGGCCGGCGTCTTTCCCGCCGACCAGGACCGAGCCCACCACCCAGGCCAGAGCGGCCAGCAGCACCGCCGGTAGGAGCGCCGGCGAGAACGAGGCACCGATGGCGATGAGCAGGCCGAGGATCGCGATCTGCCCAGCCGGTCGACTGCGCCACGCGGTTCCTGGTTCCACCGCGAAGGGCTCGAGGCCACCGGCGCGGGCCAGCCACACGGCGATGAAGGGGAAGATCGCGTAGGCGACGAGCCCGTCCCAGCGTCCTGCGCCCAGCGACCCGTACGCGAGCGGCAGGCCCAGGTACGCGACGACGGCCACGACGCGTGCCCGTGGCGACACGAGCGGCCGCATGAAGCGCGCCACACCCAACGCGCCCAAGGGGATACACCCCAACAGGAGGGCCCGCTGGAGCGTGCCCATCGCACCGAAGAACACCGTGCCCACGAGGCCGAACAGGCCGAACGCGGGCGTGGCGGGCGCGGTCGTCCCCACTCCGGCGGACTGCCAGCCCGAGAAGAAGTGGTGCCACGTCGAGGTCCACGAGGGCAGCGGGGCGAGCTGACCCACCAGCGGCAGCGTGCCGAAGAAGAGGTCGCGCGTGCCGAGCGCGATGACGAGCAGCGCGATCAGCACGGCGACCAAGCGCTGGCGTCCCGTGCTGAGGGGAGCGGCGCGCACCCGTCGGCCGAAGCGGTCACGACCGGCACGGCGGCCCAGGTCGTCGAGCTCGTCGAAGTCGGCGTCCTCGCTGAAGGCCGCACCCACGCTCCCCGTCAGGACCGCGACCTCGCCGACCTCTTCGTCGCGGGAGCGCGTACGGGTGATGGCGACGGCATTGGCGGCATCCAGACCCTGGTGCGAGAGACGGCTCAGGTAGCTCGAAAGGCGGGCGCTACCCCGCAGCTGCAGGCGGCGCACCTCGGAGTCGGGAAACAGACGGTGTTCGGCCAGCTCGCCACGTCGTAGCGAGATCTCGGTCAGACGGCGGGCGTTCCAGGTCCAGGCGCCGGAGACGGCCCTCGCACGTTCCCTGTCCCGGGCGAGCAGGGCCACGAGGAACTCGCCGATGGCAAGCAGCGCGGCCTGCGGCAACACCCGCACCTCGGTGGTCCGGGTGTAGCACTTGAGGACGGCGCGGAGCTCGTGGCGTCGCTGCAACGACTGCAGCGTGTCGGGGTGTCGGCCGCGCGGGCTGCGGGCCACCGAGAGGGGGCGCAGTCCGCTGGCCACCGCCTCGCGGTGGCGCACGCGGGCGTCGGGTGCGACCACGACCCGCGCGCCGGCGACCTGGCAGCGCCAGGACAGGTCGAGATCCTCACCCATGGCCACGATGCCGGGGTCGAATCCCTTGAGCTCGCGAAACAGGTCGGCCCGGATCAGGATGCATCCGCCGGGCGCGACGAACACGTCGCGGACGGCGTCATGCTGCCCGTGATCGACTTCGCCCTCGAGGATCCGGTCGACCACCGCGCCCGTCTTGTCGCAGCTCATCCCCACGTGGAGCAGGACGCTGGAGTCGTCCCAGTTGACGAACTTGGGCGAGACGACCCCGGCATTCGACCGGAACGACTCCTCGACCATCTTGTGGATGGCGTCCGGGTCCAGCGCCACGTCGTCGTGGAGCAGCAGGAAGAAGGCGGCGCCCTCCACCATGCCCAACACCTCGTTGGAGGCGGCCCCGTACCCCGGTCGCCCCGGCAGGTGCCGGACGAAGGCGTCGGGGAGCACGCGACCGACACGCTCAGTGACCTCGATCGAATCGTCGCCGGCCGCCAGGACCAGCACCGAGAGCTCCTCGTAGTCCTGGGACGCCAGGGAGGAGAGCGCCTCTTCGAACCATCGGCCGGAGTCTGTCGTGACGATGACGGCGACCACGGCCGGCGCTTGGGCGTCCATCAGGTGCCAGAGGCTATCTGTTCGGCCATAGCCCCCTCAGGCACGGATTTCGTGCGGAGTGCTTGCTACTGTTTAACAAACATGATACTCTAGTACACGATCGTACGGAGCCGGAAAGTGGCCCGGACGGACGGATCGCCAGAAGACAACAGAGGAAGAAGGAGCCCCCATGCCTGACATGACCAACAACATCAGCAACCTCTCCAAGGGCGTCACCGACTTGGCCCGCGACGCCGCCTACGTCGCCGTCGGCCTCGGCGTGCTCGCCTACCAGCGCGCCCAGGTGCAGCGGGTCGAGCTGCAAAAGCGCCTCTCCAAGGAGCTGCCGCTCGACCAGCGCCTCGGCGACGTGCGGCAGGGCGTGGCCAAGGGCTACGCCCAGATCGACGACTTCGCCGAGTCGGCCACGCAGTTCGTCGAGTCCACGCTGCAGCCGATCGAGGACAAGTTGCCGGCGTCGGTGACCCAGATCACCATCAAGGCGCGTGAGCAGGCGCGTGAGGTGCGCTCGCAGATCCGCCAGCGCGTCAACGCCTAAGCAGTTCCCTCACTCCCCCTCAGACAACGCTCGCCGTCAGTCGGCCTCCCACGAGGCCAGCACGTCGGCGAGCGTTGTCGCGAGCGGGATGGCCGGCTGCCAGCCGGTGGCGGCGTGCAGCCGCCCGGCGTCCCCGCGCAAGACCGGCACGTCGACAGGGCGCACGAGCTCCGGATCCGTCTCGAGCGTGAGGTCGGCACCGGCGAGTGCGAGCAGCTGCGCGGCCACCTCTGACATGGCGACGTCACGCCCGGAGCAGACGTTGTAGACCTCTCCGGCCGCACCCTCCTCGATGAGGAGACGGTAGGCGGCGACCACGTCGCGCACGTCGGTGAAGTCCCGACGCGTCGTGAGGGTGCCGACCCGCAACGAGCCGGCGCCCGTCCGGCGCGCCTCGACGATCCGCTTGGCCAGCGCCGGCACGAAGAAGTTCGGCGATTGCCCGGGTCCGATGTGGTTGAAGGGCCGCACCACGATCACCGGTTGGCCGAAGCCACGCCACGCTTGGAGCGCCACCGCCTCGGCGGCCAGCTTGCTCGCGGCGTACGGACTGGCCGGCTCCGTCGGAGTCGTCTCTGCGAGCGGCAGCTGCTCGGGGCTGACCACGCCGTAGACCTCGGCCGAGCTGACCACGAGTACCCGCGGGGCCTGCGCCAATGTCCTCGCCGCGGCCAGGATCTCGGCCGTTCCGAGCACGTTGACCCGGAGCACCTGGCTGGGGTCCTCCCAGCTCTCACCCACATGCGTCAGGGCCGCCAGGTGGTAGACGGCGTCGGGGTTCACGTCCTGCCATGACCCGACGGACGGCCGCGCCGTCGGCTACGTCCGTTTCGACGTCGATCACGGCGACCTCGTCACCGCGGTCCTTGAGGTGGGCGGCCAGCCACTGGCCCACGAAACCCTTTCCCCCCGTGATCAGCGCACGCACTCGACGAAACCCTACTGCGAGGCCGATGTGGCCAGCGCGTACGCACGGAGGTGGTCGTCCACGCTCGCCCGCCACGTCCGCGCCGCCGCCACGGCGAAGCCGTGCGCCCGACGCTCGGAATCCCGTCCCTGGTCGAGAGCGGTTTCGAGCGCGTCGGCCAAGGGCGCCACCGAGCCCGGCGGCACGAGGAGGGCCGCCGCACCGGCCAGCTCTGCCATCGCCGTTCCCTCCGTCGTGACCAACGGGGCCCCGCAGGCGAGCGCCTCGAGGGCGGGCAGGCCGAAGCCCTCTTCCAACGCCGGGTAGGCGACGACCGCGGCCTGCCGCAGCAGGGCAGGGACGGCGGCATCGGGCAGATAGCCCGTCCGTACGATCCTCTCCGCGTGGCGGGCGGCCGCCAGGGCCTGCTCGGTCTCCGCCATCCCCCAGCCGGCCTGGCCCGCCAGCACGAGCACCACGTCGGGGCGGGACGACGCCAGCGCGTCGAACGCCTGGATCAGCGGGACCACCCCTTTGCGTGGTTCCAGCGTGCCGACGAACGCCACGAGCGGCCGGTCGACGGGCACACCGAGCTCGCTCAACAGAGCGCCGTCGGCCCCGGGACTCGGGTCCGAGGGCGAGAAGCGGTCGTGGTCCACCCCGTGAGGAGCGACGACGACCGGCGCACGCACCGTCACGTTCGCCGCCAGACGTTCCGCCGTAACACCGCTCACGCAGATCAGCACGTCCGCCCGGAGGGCGGCCCGGCGGATGGCCCTCCGGAAGAACGCCGCCTTCGAGCGCAGGTGCCACTCGGGATGGTCGAAGAAGGTGCAGTCATGGATGGTCACCGCACAGGGGACGGGCGACCGCGCGGGCATCGTGTAATGGGGGCCGTGGTGCAGCGTCACTCCCGCCGCGCGCAGGACGGCGGGCAAACCCACCTGTTCGAAGGCGAGGCGGCCCGGGCGCGAGGACGGCACGTCGCTCCGCACCTGCGCGGCACCGATCGCCTCCCAGCGCGGCGCGTCGCCCCGCCGAGCCACGAGCGTCAGATTCACGTCGGGGCGGGCGACCAGGCCCCGGGCGAGTGCCAGCGTGTACTGCCCCGCTCCGCCGGGATGGATCGGCACGGCCGAGACGTCGAGGGAGAGGTCGAGCGCCGCGTTCATCGCAGACGCCTCCAGAGCGCCACGTGCGCCCGGGCGACGCCGTGCCACGTACGGGCCAGGGCCAGGGCGGACCCGCGCGCGGTCAGTTCCGCGCGCAGGGCGTCGTCGGTCAACACGGCGCCGAGCCCGGCGGCGATGTCGTTGACATCGAGCGGGTCCACGATCCGGGCGGGCGCGGGCCCGCGCGCGCCGAGGTCGTTCACGCTCGGCACCTCGGCGGACACGACCGCGGGCGTGCCCATGCGCATGGCCTCCAACGGCGGCAGCCCGTAGCCCTCCGTCAGCGGGACGTAGGCGAACGCCCGGGCGCGCCGGTAGAGGCCCGAGAGGATGGGGTCCGGAACGGACCCGGTGAACACGACGCCCTCGGCGTCGGGCGGCCCGCGCGTCGGCCCCACCCGGTCGGACCGACGATGACGAGCGGCCACCGGCCCGGCAGTGACGGCCGGACGCGGCGGAAGGCCTGCACGAGGCGATCGAGGTTCTTGCGCGGCTCCAAGGTGCCGACGGTCAACAGGAACTCGCCGGACACGCCGGCCTGGCGCAGCAGGGCGGCGGCCGCAGCATCGTCGGGCGGGGCCAGGTGGTCGGTGCCGCCAGGCACCACGGTGATGCGCTCCTGGTCGACGCCGAACGCGACGAGATCGGCGGCGACGAGGCGGGACGGCACGACCAGCGCGGCGCCGCAATCGCGGGCGCGGTGCAGGGCGCTCTCGTGCCAGCGGCGGCCTCGCGACGTGGTCGCTTCGGGATGGCGCCGCCAGGCCACGTCGTGCACCGTCACCACCAGACGGCTCGAGCTCCCCGAACGGAGCATGGGCGCAGCCAGCGACACGGAGTGCACCACGTCGAAGCCGTCTGGGGCGCGCCGCCACGAGTGGTCCCAGGCCCGCGTCAGGAGGGGCCCCGGCAGCGCGGACGTCACCACGGGTCGGCCGAACGCGGCGAGCGGGTCGCCGGTGCCATGCGGGGCTCGGCTGGCCAAGAGCGTCACCTCGACGCCGTCGCCCTCGGTGGCACACTGCGCCAGTCCGGCCAGCAGGCCCCGCGCGTAGGCGCCGATCCCGCCGGGCACCGTGCGCCGCAACTGCTCGACGGCGACCAGCACCGTCGTGCTCGCGTCAGCCATCCCGAGCTCCGGCCGCGTCGCGGTAGAGCCTCTCCAGCCCCTCGCCGCATGACGCCCACGAGTAGCGGGCCACCCACGCGGTCCCGGCGGCGATCAACTGCTGGCGTACGCCGTCGTCGGCCAGGCACCGGTCGATCGCCGCAGCGAGGGCGTCGCGATCCGCCACGTCGACCAGCCACGCTCCGTCGCCGAGCACCTCGGGCAACGAGCCGGCCCGCGTGGCGACGACCGGCACACCCGCCCGCATCGCCTGCAGCGGCGGGAACCCGAACCCCTCGTACAGGGACGGGAAGGCCAGGACGGTCGCGTGGCGGAGCAGCGCAGCCAGGTCCGGGGCATCGAGCCACCCCGTCCGTACGATCCTCGCCCGCGCTGGCGACGCCGCCACGGCGTCGGCGAGGGCCTGCTCACCCCAGCCGGGCGGGCCGGCCAGGACCAAGGAGGCATCGGGGTGGAGGGCGGCCACGGCGTCGAAGGCGAGCACGAGACCGGGCAAGTCCTTGCGCGGCTCGGCCGTCCCGACGGCGAGGCAGTAGCGACTGGTCCCTTCGGGCAGGATGCGCCGCAGCAACGCCTCGGCCTCCCGGTCCCCGACCACGGGCAGGTCGGGCACGCCGGGGTAGACGACGCGCACCCGCTCGGGGTCGGCCTCGAAGGCGTCGACCACCTCAGCGGCGACGAAGGCGGAGTCGGCGTGGACCCATGCGTCCCTCTGGAGAGCGCGGCGGATCAGGCCCGGGTAGGCCAGCGTGGCACCGTCGCTCAGTTCCGGGTGGCGCAGAGGGGTGAGATCGTGCACGGAGACCACGGAGGCGGCACGGCGCGTCGGAGGCACCACGAAGTTCGTCCCGTGTACGACGTCGGCGCCCCCGATGAACAGTTCGATCGGTGGGCCGTCGTAGCGCGACCAGAGCGAATGGAGCGGACGAGCCGGCATGGGGCGCTGGTGCGCGTCCACGCCTGCCGGGAGCTTGCCGTCGAGCCCGGAGCGGCGTCGCCAGCTCACCGCGAACGCGTGGACGGCCAAGCCGGGCCGCGTCGAGAGGGCGTCGAGCGCACCCTGGCAGAAGGCTCCGATGCCGGTAGGGAGTCCGAGAAGCGGTGTCGCGTCGAGCGCGACCCGCAAACGCGAGAGCGGCGCGGTGTCGCTCAGGTCGTGATCGCCCCGTCGATGGACAGAATCGCGCCCGTCACGTAGTCGGCTTCGCGCGAGCCGAGATAGGCGAAGGCCCCGGCGATCTCGTGGGGATAGGCGAACCCGATCGGCGTCATGAGGCGCTGGATGAGGTTCCAGTCGGCGTCCTCGGGGGGCCGAAATTGTGGATGATCGGCGTGTCGACACCGCCGGGGGCGACGCCGTTGACCCGGACACCGCGGGCCATGTACTCGACCGCGAGCGCCATCGTGAGCAGCCTGACCCCGCCCTTCGACGCGCAGTAGGCGGCGGAGTACGGCTGGCCGATCATCCCCGCGGTGGACACGGTGTTCACGATGGCGCCCCCGTGCTCGATCATTGCGGGCAGGACCGCACGACACATCAAGAACGTCCCGGTCAGGTTGACGGCGATGATCTTGTCCCAGCCGCTCAGGGACTGCTCGGGCGTATGGGCGAAGCCGCCGATGCCGGCGATGTTGCACAGGTTGGTGATCTCACCGAGCTCCGCCTTGGACCGGGCCACGGCGTCCGCCACCAACCCCTCGTCGGTGACGTCGCAGCGCAGCGCGATGGCGCGCCCTCCCGCCTCGGCAGCCTCCTGATTGATCTCCGCCGCGACCACACCGATGGCGTCCTCGGCGAGATCGAGGCACGCCACGGCGGCCCCTTCCGCGGCCAGGCGGCGTGCCGTCGCCCGCCCGATGCCCGAACCGGCGCCCGTGACGATCGCGACCCGGTCCTTGTAGCGGCCCTGGGTGATCGACTCGGGGGCCGTCCCCCGGTTGGGGTCGGACTCCCCGACTCTCGTGGTGGGGCTCATGCACGCTCCTTCTTGCCGGCCGCAGCGGCCGCTCCGTCGTCGCCACTGCCTACCATCCCGGCGTCGTCGCCACGATCCCGCGCTCGCGCCGTACGGCGCTCGTCGGCGGCCCGCTCCGCCAGTGCGCCCAGGCGGACGGGGTCCACCTTCATCATCGGCGTGAGGGGGAGCTCGTCGACGACGACGAGCGCATCGGGGGCCTTGTAGTCCGCCAGCTGCGTCGCACAGTGCGCGCGCAAGGTTGCGAGTTCGGGCTGGGCGCCCGGGCTGGCGACCACGACGGCCACCCCGATCTCGCCCAGCACGTCGTCGGGCGACCCGATCACGGCGGCCCGCGCCACGGAGGGATGTGACGCCAGGGCCTCTTCGACCTCGGCCGGGTACACGTTGTAGCCGCCCCGGATGTAGCGCTCGTGCGCCCGGCCGGCCAACTGCAGGTTCCCCTCGGGCGTGATCGAGCCGAAGTCGCCGGTCGTCAGCCAGCCGTCCGCCGCCAGGACAGCCGCGGTCGCATCGGCGTCGACGAGCTCGGCCACCGAGCGGCCGCGTCCCGGGCCTTGGCCCCAATAGCCCCGCATGACCGCGGGCGAGCGCAGCATGACCCTTCCGATGGTTCCGGCCGCCACGGGCGCGCCGTCGTCGTCGACGATGGCGAGCTCGACTCCGGGCACCGGCCGGCCGACGGTCGTCGCCACTTCCTGGTCCGACGACGAGAGCGTGGTTCCCGTCCCGAGCGACGCCTCGGTCGACGTGTAGCGGACCACCACCGGTGCGCCGAACCGCCGGCGCACGTCCGCCACCATCGCCGCACTCATGCGGGCGGCCCCCGTGCCGACGACGCGCAATGCGCTGAGGTCGGCATCCGCCGTCCCGTCGCACGTCAGCATGAGCGCCCACTGGGTCGGCACTCCTTGGCCGACGGTGATGTGCTCCGCCGCCATGATGCGGATGGCGTCTTCGGCCCGCCATGGCGTGGCCGTGATCACGGTCGTGACGCCGTGGGCGATCTCGTCCCAGGCACGGGTCATGTACGCGACGTGGGCGAACGGCAACGGCGACAGGCGCCGATCGCCCGGCCGACTGAGCACGTCGGTGCCGCGGGCCACGGCGGCGAGGTTGGCGTGGTCGAAGAGCGCCCCCTTCGGACGGCCCGTCGTCCCGCTCGTCCACACGACCGCCACGGGATCGTGGGGGTCCAGATCGGGCCACTCCGGCGGCGGATCGCCGACCCAGGCGGCCGCGACCTCCTGGCGCGTGACCTGGCGGACGTCCGTCTCCACGTCCGGTGCGACCTGAGGGTCCGTCACCAGCAGCACCGGGGCGGCCCGCTCGAGAATGGAACGCATTTCGCGGGCGCCCAGGCGGGGGTTGATGCCCGACGTGATGGCCCCGAGGCGCTGCAGCGCGGCGTAGAGCACGGCGTAGTCGATGCACGACGGCAGAAGGAGGCCGACGACGTCGCCCTTGCCGACGCCGCGTCCGTCCAGAAACCCCGCGACGCCGTCGGCCGCACGGTCCCACTCGGCGAAGGTCAGCGAGCGGCGCGCACCCGGGCCGGCCGGCTCGACAAAGGCCTCGACTTCACCGTTGACTTGGGCCGCCTCCCGAAGGACCGAGACCACGGTCGCGTGCCGATCCAGCGGAATTGGTGTGGGCATGGCGGGCGGCGATGGTACCAGGGGCCCGTACGGCGCCGTCCCCTCGCGCTCCTATGCTGCCTGCGTGCTGGTGGCCCTCTGCGGCGGCGTCGGGGCCGCCCGAATGCTCTCCGGCCTCGTCCGCGTGACGGCGCCCGAGGAGATCACGGGGGTGGTCAACGTCGGTGACGACATGGTCCTGCACGGGCTCTCCATCAGCCCGGACCTCGATACCGTGACCTACACCCTGGCCGGCTTGGACAACCGGGAGACGGGATGGGGCGTGGCCGGCGAGACCTGGGCCGTCATGGAGGAGCTCGGCCGCCTCGGCGGCGAGGACTGGTTCCGGCTCGGGGACCGTGACCTGGCCACGCATCTCTTCCGCACCGGTCGACTCGCCGCCGGCGAGCCGCTGAGCGAGGTGACCGCGGCGATCTGCCGCGCGACGCGGCGTGGCCGTGCGGCTGGTGCCGGTCACCGACGACCCGCTCCGGACCCGCGTCACGCTCGCCGCGGCCAGCGCGCTCGGGCCGGCCGGCACCGAGGTGGGCTTCCAGGACTACTTCGTCCGCCTCGGCCACGACGTGCCGGTGAGCCGCGTGCGTTTCGACGGGGCGTCCGAGGCACGCCCGGCGCCGGGGGTCCTGAGCGCCCTCGAGAAGGCGAATCGCATCGTGGCGTGCCCCTCGAACCCGATCGTGTCGATCGCACCGGTGCTCGCCGTGCCGGGCGTGGTGGAGGCGTTGCGCGCCCGACGCGACGACGTGGTGGCCGTGTCCCCGATCGTCGCGGGCGCCGCGCTGAAGGGACCGGCCGATCGCTTGATGCTCGAGCTGGGAACCGATCCCACCGTGGTGGGTGTCGCCCGTCTGTACGCGTCGTGGGCGGGGACCCTGGTCATCGACGAGGCGGACGCAGGAGAGGCCAAGGCGGTGGAGGCGGAGGGGATGCGGTGTGTGGTGGCCCCGACCGTGATGAGTACGCCGGAGCGGGCGGCCGACCTGGCCCGCGTGGTGCTCGATGGCTGACGCTGAGGCTCTGGCGCTGATCCCGATCACCGGGATCGGGGAGGTCACCGAGGGGACCGACCTCGGCCGCCTGATCGCGGACGCCGTGGCGCCGGCGCGCGCCCGACGGCCCTGAACTCCGCAGCCGGTGACGTCCTCGTGGTGACGCAGAAGGTGGTGTCCAAGGCCGAGGGCCGTCTGGTCCCGCTCGACCACGACGACCCCCAGGCGAAGACGGCACTGGTCGAGCGCGAGTCGGTGCGGATCCTGCGCCGACGGGGCGAGCTCTTGATCAGCGAGACCCGCCACGGCTTCGTCTGCGCCAACGCAGGGATCGACCTGTCCAACGTGGCCGACGGCACGGCAGCCCTCCTCCCCGAGGACTCCGACCTCTCCGCCCGACGCATGCGGGCGGCGCTCCACCACCTGCTGGGCGTCGACGTCGGCGTCATCGTGTCGGACACCTTCGGGCGGACGTGGCGGCGCGGGGTGACCGACGTTGCGATCGGCTGCGCCGGCGTGGCGGCGGTCGTCGACCTGAAGGGCACGCTCGATGCCGGTGGGCGCGAGCTGGTGGCCACCGAGGTCTGCGTGGCGGACGAGCTGGCCGGCGCGGCCGAGCTCGTGATGGGAAAGGACCGCGGCATCCCGGTCGCCATCGTGCGGGGCGTGCCGGCGGCATGGCTCCGGCCGGCCTCGGTCCACTCGGAGATCATCCGGCCGCCCGACGAAGACCTCTTCCGCTAAGAAGCGGTCAGCCCAGCCGCCCCCGGACGAACTCGAGCACCGCTCGGGTGCCTTCGGGCAACTCCGTCCAGGGCCGCCAGGCGAGCTGAATCGCCGCCCGCTCCACGTCGAGGCAGGAGCGCTGGAGCTCGCCGGGCCGCAGGGGCGCGAAGACCGGGGACACCTCGACGCCCGCCTGCGCGGCCATGGTGGCGAGCAGCTCGTTGACCGACGTCTCCGTGCCGGTCCCGATGTTGCACAGGAGCCCACCACCCCTCGTGGCGGCCCGCACGAAGGCGTCGACCACGTCGTCCACGAAGACGTAGTCCCTCGTCTGCTCGCCGTCGCCGAACACGGTGACCGGCTCGCCGCGCAGGATGCGTTCGGCGAAGATCGCGACGACGCCGGCCTCCCCATGGGGGTCCTGCCGTGGGCCGTACACGTTCCCGAGCGCCAGTGCGCAGAACTCGAGCGCATGCAACTGGCGATAGGCCACGAGGTAGTCGATCACCGATTTCTTCGCCACGCCGTAGGGCGACAGCGGTTGCTGGGGGTGTGACTCGCGCACGGGCAGGTCCTCCGGAGCAGGGTCCCCGTACAGCGTGCCGCCGCTGGCGGCGAACACGATGCGCTCGGTCTCGGCCTGGCGTGCGCCCTCGAGGACCTGCAACGACCCGATGATGTTCACGGCTGCATCGAACGCCGGTTGGGCGACCGACGCCCGCACGTCGATCTGCGCGGCCAGGTGGAACACGAGCTGCGGCCGCCGGCGGGCCATCAGTTCGACCACCGCCGGGGCCGTGATGTCCAGGTGATGGATGGTGAGCGCGCGGCCTCCGCTGCTGCGGGCCTCGGACAGGTTGGACAGAGAGCCCGTGGAGAAGTCGTCCACGACGTCGACCTCGTGGCCCTCCGCTAACAACCGGTCCACCAGGTTCGAACCGATGAAGCCCGCGCCGCCGGTGACGAGGGTACGCATGCCCCGCCTTCTTAGCCCGACACCCGTTCGCCGTCGACCAGGGTGCCCGAAGAGACGACCGCGTCGGCACCGAGCACGGACACGGGCCGGACGTCGCCTCGTTGGCCGACGACCGAACGGGGGCCCATCACCGAACCAGCGACCTTCGCGTCCCCCGCGACGTGGCACGCGTCCATGGCGACCGAATCGACAACGGCCGCGCCCTCGGACACGACGGTCCCCCGCCCGAGGATGCTGTGCTCGACGCGGGTGCCCGGCTCGATCACACAACCGGAGAAGACGACCGACGGGCCGATGACGTCCCCCGAGATCTCGCTGTCGCCCTCGAGCAGCACGCCGTCGCCGCGGTCGGCGAGGCCCGGGGCAATGAACGTGCCCCGCTTGCCCGCCAGGTAGTCGAAATTGGCCTCGAGGTACGCCGACGGCGTCCCGGTGTCGAGCCAATACGCGTCGTCCGAGCGGGCGAACAGGCTGCCGTCGCGCACCATGGCCGGGAAGGTCTCGCGCTCGATCGAGACGCGCCCACCCTCGGGAATGCGCTCGAGCACGGACGGCTCGAGCACGTAGGTCCCGGCGTTGATCTCGTTGGTCGGCGCCTCGTCGCGGGGCGGCTTCTCCACGAAGGCGGTGACCCGGCCCTCCGAGTCGGTCGGCACCACGCCGAAGGCCGACGGATCAGCCACCGGATGCAGGGCAATCGTGCCCTCGGCCTGCCTCTCGCGGTGGAACGCAACCAGGCTCGTCAGGTCGAGGTCGGTGAGCACGTCCCCGTTGACCACCACAAAGGTCTCCGCGACGCCGCCAAAGGTTGCGGCGAAGCGCACCGCGCCCGCCGTGTCCAGGGGCTCGGGCTCGACGGCGTAGGTCAGGCGCACGCCGGCGGCGTATCCGTCGGGATAGGCCTGCATGAATGCGTCGGGGAGGTAGCCGAGGGAGAGGATCGCTTCGTCGACGTCGTGCGCGGCCAGGTGCGTGAGGACCCGTTCGATCATCGGTACACCCACGACGGGGAGCATCTGTTTGGGGGACGTGAGGGTAAGGGGGCGCAACCTCGTCCCCTCGCCCCCGACGAGGACGACCGCCTTCATTACTTCGACGTCGTCGTCGTGGACGAAGGTTTCGTCGTGGTCGTCGTCGGCGCTGTCGTGGTGGTCGTCGACGGGGCGGAGGTGGTCGTGGCGGCAGGGGCCGTCGTGGTCGTCGTGGCCGCGGTCGAGCTCGCCGTGGACGAGGCCGCGGTCGTGGTGGTCGTCGTGGCGACGGGTTGGCTTCCCGCCAGCACCTGCTGCAGCGCAAGGATCGTGCTCGCCGGAGGCTTGGGCAGCGTGGTGCCGGCCGGCACGAAGCCGACGGTGATGAGCTGGCGGTTCAAGAGCTTGAGGCTGGCCGGCTTGGACGTGTTGACGCCGTTCGTCTCCACCTCCTGGTTGTGCTTCACCTTCGTCGTGATGACCCACCACCGGGCCACGACCTCTCCCGCCTTGCCGGCGTCGGGGGTCCCGGTCGGGCACTTCTCGCCGTTCGTGTACTCCTGGCTCTTGGCGCCCGGGACCTTCAGCGAGGTGTTCGTCACCGTGAGGCCCGAGTACTCGCTGGCGAACTTCCCGACGGTGGCGTTGGCGCCGGCCTCGCTGGACTTCTTGGGGGCGATCAGGAGCACGCCCGAACCGGTCGTGGTGAGGCCCGACTTCGACGTGCTGGGTGAGGCGGCGAGGGCCGGCTGGGACGTCCCGCAGATGTCGAAGTCAATGGCGGCGTGCCATGTCGTGCCGACGGTGGGCTCGACCACCGCCGGGGTCTGGTTGTAGTGGTACTTGGCGATCCCCACCGAAGCCAGGCCGACCAGGACGATCACCACGAGCGCGGCGTACCAGTTCACCGGCATTTGGCCGCGGTAGGTCGTGCCGCCACCCGTTGCGGCGGCGCGTGCGACCGATTTCCCAGAGGAGCTTCTCGCCATGGCGGGACGCAACCCTACAGCCTGGCTGGTACCCCTCCCGTCGCAGGCCACCCGCAGAGAAGCTCCCGATAGAGAGCGGTCGTCTCGGGGTGCAGCAGCCGCCAATCCCGCTATCCCATCGTCCGACCGGAACGGGCGGCCGACTCCTCGATCGCCAGGGCGAGCAGCTGGGCCATCGCGGCCCGCAGCCTGACACGATTTCCCTGGGCCGCAAGGGCGAGCAGAAGCGCGCGGTAGAGGCGCTCGTCGTAGGGGCTCACGACGAGGCCACTTCGAACCATACGCTCGGACTCGGCGGGCCGTCCGTGACGCAGCAGCTCGGCGGCGCCATACAACACCGCCTCGGTAACCAACGACTCGACGTGCGCCTGCGTGCCGTCGAGCACCGCCCAGTCGCACGCGCCGCAAGTCGCCGAATAGTGGTCCGCGCACCACGACGGCCTGCGTCGATGCAGTCACCCGATCGAACCAATGCGGTGAAGCGGTCGACGTCGGTCTTCGACGGATTCGTCCAGCCGGAGCGCGAGGACCGCACGGCAGCCGCAGTCTGCCGTCGGCTTCCCGTCCCAGAGCCCGCCGGGCGTCGGACGCAGTGGAATGGACCGTCGGCAGCCGATACGGGCCTGTCCGGCCACAACGCCAGCGCCCAATCCCCATGGCGCACACCTTCACGGTGGAACGCGAGGTACACGACGAGATCGAGGGCGGCGGCGCGCCGGGAACGGGCACGCGGTCCCCACGACTTCGACCGGACCGAGAACGTTGATTTCGACAAGCCGACCAGGCATGCCATTGAACGGTTGGGCCGGGCCGGCCCCGGCTCAATCTGTTTCTGTGGGCCGCACGACCTAGGCCACCACGCCCGGCCGGCCTTCGCGTCCCGACGAAGGTTTCAGCTCCTCGAGAAGATCGCGGACGATGTCGTGGTTGACGCGGACGAAGTCCAGGCATTCGTCGACCTGCTGGCGCAGCGCCCGAAGCTCCGTCAAGCCATCGGCGAGAGCGAGCTCGGCTTCAGCAACCTGGTGCGTGAGCTGCGCGACGGTTCGTTCCAGCGTGTCGAAACGTGGGTCGGTGGCTCCGGCCACCAGCCGTCGCGCCGTCGATGCGAGGCGCCGGAGGGTGGGACCCGCCAAGCGGTCACCAACCTCCCTGGGAGCGGGGTGCTGCGTCAACGTTTCACCTTTCGGGTTCCGATTCGAGCCGAATCCACTCTGGCGGGACGAAGGCGTCGGTGCCTTCGAAGATGGGTCCCCAGAAGGCCGGGCAGACGGTCCGGCAACTCTCCGCCAACCAGGCGCCCCACCACGAGAAGGTGGAGTTGGCGATCACATGCTCTTGGCAGCTGGTCATGAGGAAGAGATCCTCGTAGTCCCGATTGCGGTCCATGAAGATGCATTCGCCGGGAAGATTCCGGCGACACCAATCGAGGTCGTCGGAGAAGACCAGGTACGGACCCTGCGTCAACGCCATCGCCTGGCGGTAGTACTCGATACCGAGATTGGTGAAGAGGTGGCTGTGGTCGAGGAAGTCCCCCCGGCGCACGTGCACCGCCGTCCGATGAGGCAACTCGAGCAGAGCTGCGAAGCGGTGAGCGAGGCGCGCCCACACCGCGGGGGCCGGCTTGAACCAATCCTTGACCTCGTTCCCAATCCCTTGGAGGTAGTGGAGGTTTTGGTAGTAGCCCATCCCGAGATCGGTGCCGACGAATTCGTGATCATCGACGAAGAGGTCGCCGGGCACACAGAAATAGGGCTCGTATCGCCAAAACGGAAAGGCGGACCTTTCACCTTGACTGCGGGCGATGCCGGTCGTGCTCGCTATCTGCCAAAGCTGATTGCCGAGCCGTCCGTTCCGGCCAAGGTTTCGGTACGTAATCATCTGCTGTTTACTTGGACCGTCATGAAGCGCTTGCTCTTCGTCATCCCACACTTCTATCGCTACGATCCTTCGTCCGCCCTGGGAGCCGAGCGCGAAGCGTGGGACGTTCGAGCAAACGCTATCGCCCGTACCATCACCCGTCTACACGAAACGTTCGGGCCATCGCTCGATGGTCCATCCCGAGCTACGCGTTCCCGCGGCGACCAGGCATCAGGTGGACGTCGTGATCGTGACAACCGGTCCAGACCACTTGATGGACGAGGTCGGTCCCGTTCAACGGCTGGTTCATCACGAACAGACCCAGGTGCCTCCGCTGTGACCTTCCCTTTGCCGCTCATCGTGTGTTGGCACAGGAAGTCAGTCGGTACGAAGCATTCGGGTACCTCGAAGACGACATCGTCATCCACGATCCGTTCCTCTTCGACAAACAAGAATGGTTCTGCTCGGTCGCCGGACATGACTCGCTGCTGATGCCGTCGCGCTACGAGGCCAGTGGCGGTGTCAAGGTCTACCCGGACGCCGACATCCCAGCCGTCCACCTCGAGAAGCTTGCGCTGCCCCCTGGCCCACCAGCCGTGACCGCTCGGTGGATGGGTATCGACCCGACCTTCGAGCGCCCCTCCAATCCTCACGCCGGATGCTTCTACGTGGACGCTGCGCAGATGAAGCGGTTGGCGCGCCACCCTTTGTTCGGGGTTCCCAACAGCGCCTTCATCGGGCCCCTCGAGACGGCTGCCACGGCAGACGGTGACCGAGACCTTTCGGGTGTACAAGGCTGTGTCACCACACACCGACTTCCTCGAGGTCGAGCACCAGGGGAGCCACTACCTGTCGGCTTGGGGAATCCCACCCGACGCACACGTCCTCGAGGCAGCTCGCCGAGCCGCAGAAGCGCGCGCCCAAACAGCTGAGGCCGACGCCGCCGCGGCTCAAGCCGCCGCCGCTTCGGCCCGACGTGAGAACGACGAGCTCAAGGCATCCACTTCTTGGCGCATGACGGAGCCGGTCCGCCGTTTCGCCGAGGTTCTGGCGCGATTTCGCAGCGCTGACAAGTGACGGTCGCGCGTTGTCGCCTCCCTGTCGGTCAAGAGTCAGGCCTGGACGGATGCGGGGCACCTCGAACTCCGCTGGGGGGACACGGAATCCCTCGCTCATCGCTTGGCATGACGACCCCCTGGTAGCTCACGACCCGACCCTCAAAACCCTCCCTCCCTCAACGGGGGTTCAGCGCACTCAGTGGGGGCGGAGGGATTCGAACCCTCACTGGGGACGGTTTAAGCGCCCTGCCTCTGCCAATTGGGCTACACCCCCGGCACGCCCATTCTTGACCCCGCCGGGCACCACCATGAGGATGTCCTGGTGGTCGACGACCTCGACGGGGTGGATCTCACCGATCTCGACACCTTCGCCGACGGGTTCCCGCACGACGTCTTCCGCCGCCATCGGGAGCTGGCGCCGGTCTGGTGGCACGAGCCCACCGCGCACACCCCAGACGGAGAGGGCTTCTGGTCGGTCGCCACCTACGACGAGGTGCTGCGCGTGCTGCACGACCCGGCGACGTTCTCCTCCGAGACCGGCGGCGACCGTCCCTACGGCGGGACGATCATCCAGGACCTGCCGGTGGCGGGCGTGGTGCTCAACATGATGGACGACCCCCGCCATGCCCGCATTCGCCGGCTGGTGTCGAAGGGCCTGACGCCGGCGGCCGTCCGGGACCTGGAAGCGGAGCTGCGCCGGCGCATGCAGGTCCCTGCTCGCGTCGGTCGGCGACGAGTTCGATTTCTTGGTCGACCTCGCCGCCGAGCTGCCGATGCAGGCGATCTGCGTGCTGCTCGGCATCCCCGAGGGCGATCGCCACCTCCTCTTCGAGGCGGTCGAGCACATCTTCGACATCCCCGACGAGTCGGACTTCCTTTCCATGACCCCCGCAGCGGCAGGCGGCCCTGGACCGCATGTACGAGTACGGCGCGCCCTCATCGAGGAGAAGCGGGCGCACCCCGCGGCGGACATGCTCTCGGCCGTCATCCACGCCGAGCTGCCCGATGAGGACCCGCCCCGGCTGAGCGACGACGAGCTGTCGGCCTTCTTCTCGCTGCTCTTCTCCGCCGGAGCGGAGACGACCCGCAATGCCATCGCCGGCGCGATGGTGGCCTTCCTCGACTGGCCCGAGCAGTTCGAGCTTCTCCGCAGCGGCAGCGTGCCGATGACGACCGCCATCGAGGAGATCCTCCGCTGGACGACCCCGTCGCCCTCCAAGCGCCGCACGGCGACCGTCGAATGCCGCGCTCGGCGGCCAGACGATCGCGCCGGGCCAAAAGGTCGTGGTCTGGGAGGGCTCGGCCAACCGTGACGAGCGCCAATTCGACGCGCCCGACGACTTCGCCGTCGGGCGCGATCCGAACCCGCACCTCACGTTCGGCCACGGCGTGCACTTCTGTCTCGGCGCGCACCTGGCCCGGCTCGAGATCCGCGTCGCGCTCGAAGAGGTGTTGCGCGCGTTCGACTGGTACGAGCTCGCCGGACCGGTGGAATGGACGCGCAGCAATCGCCACTCTGGGATCCGCCACCTTCCCTTGCGGGTGACCGCGCGTGGCCGCCTGATTCAGGGTGCGGCGGGGGCCGGCAGAGGCCGGTAGCGCTCGAGCACGGCCAGCTCGCTGTCGCGTGGTGCGTCGGCCAGCCCGGTGTGGGCGCCGAAGACCATCGTGGCGCGGCCCGCTCTCTCCCACTGGCGCCACTCCCCGATGCCCTCGTGTGAGGGCTCTCCCCGCCGGGCAAAGGCGAGCCACGCCATCTGCATCTGTCGGGACAGCGTGTCCGCGGCGGGACCGCCGCCGGAGAAGAACTGCACCACCGGGACGTGCACCGCGCCGAACACGAAGGGAAGCTCGAGCGCGTGGCGTCGAGCCGAGCAGGCCGTCGAAGGCCGGCGACTCCCAGTCGAAGAGGTACACGAAGGTCGCCGCGCCGGAGGCGCCGTGTGCCGCCGCCAGCTGGAGGCTCGGCCAGCGGAAGACGATGTCGGTGCCTGCCGCCATCCAGACGTCGTTGACCTCCACCCCCTCGGACCGGGCCCGGCGCGCCTCGCGGTAGGCCTCGATCATCTCCAACGGCGGGATGTCGGGTATGGCGTTCGCCATCCAGCGCTCCAGGCCGGACTCGTCCATGGCGAAGAGCGCAGGGTTTCCGAGACCGAACAGCGTCAGCTCGTCACGGTTGGTGCCGACGATCAGGTCGACGTCGGCCGAGGCACCGGCGGCCACGGCGGCCAACGGGTGGGTCGGGAGGAACACCCCGTCGGTGACGGGAAGGAAGGGCAGCGGGACCAGGCCCGGATCGGGTCGACGCTTGCCCAGCTCCGTCGTGGCGGCCACGAGCTCCGTTGCGGGCACGCGTGCGAGCGCGGCGCGATCGCACGACGCAAGCCCCAACTCTGCGGTCAGCCGATTGGCCGGCGCGCTCCGCTTCCTCGACCGAGTGGACGTGCGCCCCGCCGCTCTGCACGATGGCGCGGCGGAACAGCCCGCTCGCGGCCGGGCAACCCAGCAGCGCGGCGACGCTGAAGCCGCCCGCCGACTCGCCGAAGATCGTGACGTTGTCCGGGTCTCCGCCGAAGGCCGCGATGTTCTCGCGTACCCACGTCAGGGCGGCGACCTGGTCCATCAGTCCCCAATTGCCGACGAGCCCGTCGGTCTCGGCGAGCTGTCGATGCCCGAGGAACCCGAACGCGCCCAACCGGTAGTTGATCGTCACGACGACCGCGTCGCCGTTGCGCACGAGATTCCCGCCGCGGTAGAGGAACACCGAGCCGCTGCCCGACGTGAAGCCACCGCCGTGGATGAAGAACAGCACCGGGCGCCGGGCGTCGGGGCCTCAGGGCCGGCGTCCACACGTTGAGAAAGAGGCAATCCTCGCTCTGCGGCTCCGATGCGTCGGGATCGGACGGGCTGGTGATCCCGGGGGTGGGAGGCGCCTGGGGCGCGATGGCGCCGAAGGTCGATGCGTCCCTGATGCCGTCCCAGGGCTCCGCCGGGACCGGTGCCCGCCAGCGCAACTCGCCGACCGGCGCGCGTGCGTAGGGCACGCCCGAGAACGACCACAGGTCGTTGCGCCACGCGCCGCGCAACCGACCCTGGACCGTGGTTACGACGCCATCCACGCTCGCTGACCCTACGGACGGCCGACCGACGAAGCAATCGACCGGAAGGTGAACGCCCCGCCAACGGGGGTCGCAACCTGACGGCGACGCCGCGGGTGCCGAAATTGCCACGTCAGAGCCAGTACGATTTACCAGGTGGGAGCAGTGAGATGTCGGGCCACTGTCCGCGGAGTCACCCCAGCCACCCGTGTGGCGATCGTCGCCGGGATGCTCGCCGCCCTCTGTGCGCCGCTCGTTGCGGCTCAGGCGGGTGCTACCAACACTCCCACCACCGTGCCCGGCCCGGCCCCGAACCAGTCCCAGATCAACTCGACCCAGGCCCAGGTGTCGCAGATCGAGGGCACGCTGACCCAAGAGGAGCAGCAGGGGTCCGTTCTCGACGACAAATACAACACGGCCGAGCAAGACCTGCAGAACGCCCAGAACCAGTTGCAGTCGCTGGCGGCCAGCCTGGTGCACACCAAGTCGGAGGTGTCGGTCGACAAGAAGCTCGTCTCGTCGGACGCCGTGGCCGCCTACGTCTATGGGACGCCGGAGAGCAACTTCACGTCCTACTTCTCTTCGTCCGCCTCCTTGAACCAAGCGCGCGACACGTACACCGACCAGATCGTCGGCAACCTGACACGCGACGAGAACGCGCTGCAAGGTTCGGAGTCACGCCTGCAGAACGAGGAGACCCAGCAGCAGACCACCGCCGCGCAAGCACAGACCGAAGCGACGCAGGCCAAGTCGCTGGCGCAGGCCAACGAACAAGAAGCGGCCGCGACGAAGTCCACCCTCGACCAGGTGCAAGGCCAGCTTGCGAACGAGGTCGCCGCGGCGGCTATCCAAGAGGCGCAGGAGGAGGCGGCCGCGGCGGTGAAGGCCGCCAGCCAACAGCAGCAGCAGCAGGCCGAGGCGGCGGCCGAGGCCGCGGCCGCGGTGGCCGGAGCGGTCGGCGGCTCGGGCAGCGGCGCGGCGGCGACGGACGCGGCGAACCAGGCTTCGGGCGACGTCGGGCCTGTCGGCGGCACGGGATCGGGCGACGCGGCGCAGATGGCGGCGGTCCAGGCCGCGGTCTCGCAACTCGGCGTGCCGTACGTCTTCGGAGGAGAGGAGCCCGGGGTGGGCTTCGACTGTTCGGGCCTCGTGCAATGGGCCTGGGGGCAGGCCGGTGTGTCCATCCCGCGGACGACCGAGACCCAGTGGCCGGCGCTCCCCCATGTCCCGCTCGACGCATTAGAACCCGGTGACCTGCTCTTCTATTACAACCTCGACAACGACAACCAGGTGGACCACGTCGTGATGTACACGGGCTCGGGCCCGTACGGCACCGACACCGTGATCCAGGCGCCGTTCACCGGCAGCACCGTGTCGTACTCCCCGATCTTCACCGAGGGACTGATCGGGGCGGCTCGTCCCTGACCCCCGGGACCGGGGCGGTGCAGCGGGCCGGGGCCGTCCCCCCACTCGGTACGATGACGCGGTGCCGAGTGGTCGCCAGGTAGTTGGCGAGAAGCAACGGACCACGGCCATCGTGCCGCTGCGCGGTCAACACCGACGACGGCGAGGAGCTCGAGGACCCCCGCATTTCCGACGTCGACGAGTGGGGCCGCTCGGAGCGCACGCGTGCCGTCGTCCGCACGCTCTACGAACCGATCTACTCGCGGTGGTTCCGCACGGAGTGGGAAGGGCTCGAGAAGATCCCCACCGAGGGTGGCGCGCTCCTGGTCGCCAACCACGCCGGAGCCATTCCGTCCGATGCGCCCGTCATCATGCACGGCATCGAGAAGGAGCTCGAGCGCCCCGTCTACGGCCTGGCCGACTACTTCTTCCGCACCGTGCCGGTGGTCGGCACCCTGTGGGCGCGCGCCGGCGGCGTGTCGGCCCGACCCACCAATGCCTACCGGTTGCTGAAGGAGCAGCGTCAACTGGCCCTGGTGTTCCCCGAGGGGACCAAGGGCCCGTCGAAGTCCTTCACCGACCGGTACCAACTGCGCCGGTTCGGGCGGGGCGGCTTCGTGGAGATCGCGATGCGCGCCGGTGTCCCCGTCATCCCGATCGCCGTGGTCGGCTCGGAAGAGGCCATGCCGGTGGTGTTCCGATTGCCGACGCTGGCCAAGGCGCTCGGGGTGCCGTACTTCCCCGTCACCGCCAACCTGCTCGCCATGGGCCCGCTCGGGGCGGTCATGCCGTTCCCGGCGAAGTTCAAGCTGCGGGTCCTCGACCCGGTGCGCTTCGACATCCCGCCCGATCAGGACCGCTACTCGAAGAGCCGCATCATGGAGGAGTCCGAGCAGCATCCGCACCCAGCTCCAAGAGGCGGTCTTCGACATGCTGCGCGACCGGCGCAGCGTCTGGTTCGGATGACCCGCCGCATCCTCGTCACCGGCGCGGACACCTTCTGGGGTGGTCGGATGGTCCAGGCGCTCGAGACCGACCCCAACATCGACGTCATCCTCGGCATCGGGACCCACGACCCCTCGGTCCCGTTCGAACGCGCCGAATTCGTCCGGTCCGACCAGAACTACTCGATCATGAACCGGATCGTGAAGGCCACGCAGGTGGACACGATCCTCCACACCTTCATGATCACGAACTCGGCGACGGTCCCCCGGCGCGCCATGCACGAGATCAACGTCATCGGGACGATGAACCTCCTCGCCGCCGCGGGCGCGGCCGACTCCTCGGTCCGCCACATCGTGGTCAAGTCGTCGACCCTGGTCTACGGGTCCGCCGCCAGTGACCCGAACACCTTCGCCGAGGACACGCCGCGGACGAGCCCGGTGCGCAACAGCGTCGAGCGAGCGCTGGTCGAGGCGGAGAGCCTGGTCCGCGACTTCTCGGAGGACAACCCGGCGACCAAGGTCACGGTGCTGCGGTTCGCCAACGTCCTCGGCACGCACCTGACCACGCCGCTGAGCCGCAACCTGGCGCGGCCGGTCTGCCCGGCGATCTTCGGCTTCGACCCCCTCCTGCAATTCGTCGAGGAGGACGACGTCGTGCGCGCCCTGGTGCACGTCACACGCGGGGGCATCCCCGGCCTCTACAACGTCGCGGCGGACGGGCGGCTCCCCTGGAGCGAGGTGGCGAACATCTGCGGGACGCGGCTCGTCCCCCTCTCGCCGTGGAGCCCGCTCAAGCTCCGGCCCCTCTCCCGCCTGTTCGACGTTCCCCCCGAGCTCGAGGACCTGTTGCGCTACGGGCGGGGCGTCGACACCCGGCGCTTCGCGGCCACGGGCTTCAGTTACAACGCGACCAGCGCGGGCGCCGTGCGGAAGTTCATCCGCGCCGTGCGGCTACGCCGGCAGACGGGGCGCACGCCCCACTCCTACACCTACGAGCACGACGTCGAGCAGTTCTTCCGTCACTCGCCGTCGATCGTCGGCACCGCAGACGCCTGAGTCAGCCCTCGAGCCACTCGGCCGCCAGGTTCTCCTGACGCGCCGACCACTCCTCGGCCGTGATGGCGTAGCGCACGTGGTCCTCCCAGACGCCGTCGATCTCGAGGTAGCGCAGTGCGATGCCCTCGTCGCGGATCCCGAGCTTCTCCACGACCCGGCGGCTGGCGTGGTTCCGGGGGATGATGGAGATCTCCACCCGGTGCAGCGAGATGGCCTCGAAGGCGAACCGGAGCGTGACCACGACCGCTTCGGGGACGAGGCCCCTTCCGGCCAACGCCTCGTCGATCCAGTAGCCGACGAACCCGCTCTGAAACGGGCCCCGCTGGATCGACGACAGCGTGACCTCGCCGGCCAAGCGCTCGCCGACGAAGATCCCGAAGCCGTAGCCGGTGCCGAGATGCCGTTCCCGCTCGCGGATGCCGCAGCGCGCCGCGAAGCTCGGCCGGTCCTCCGAGGGCACGGGCGCACCCTTGGGACGCGGCTCCCACCGCAGCAGCCAGTCCGCGCAGCGCGTGCGCACCTCGTGCCACGCGCCGAAGTCGTCCTCGGTGAGCGAGCGCAGCAGGACGCGACGTCCGCGTAGCTCCAACGGCGCGTGGCGGACCGCCCGGGCCGCGCTCAACGTCCCAGCACCTCGGCCAGGGCGGCGAGCAGCGTCACCACGTTGCGGCGCCGGGCCGTATTGCCCATGCAACCGATCCGCCAGATCTGCCCGGCCAGCTGGCCGGCCCCGGCGCCGATCTCGATCCCGTACTCGGACAGCAGCCGGCGGCGGACGCCGGCCTCGTCCACCCCGGCGGGCACCTTGACCGTCGTCAGCTGGGGCAGCCGATGACCCGGCTCGACGAGCAGCTCGAGCCCGAGCATCTCGAGGCCCGCCGCCAACTGCTTGCCGCACTCGGCGTGCCGTTGTTGCACCTCGGTGATCCCCTCGTCGAGGAGGACGCCGAGACCGGCGTGCAGGGCGGCCACCATGGAGACCGGGGCCGTGTGGTGGTACACGCGCCCGCTCCCCGATCCGTCCTGCACGTAGCGCGCCAACAGGTTGAGGTCGAGGTACCAGCTGGAGGGCCGATCGAGCAGCCGCTCGAGCGCGCGCGGCGACGCGGTGAGCGGCGCCAGGCCCGGCGGCACGCCGAGGCACTTCTGCGTCCCGCTGTACGCGAGGTCGACGGACCAGTCGTCGACCGCCACCTCGATGCCGCCGAGCGAGGTGACCATGTCGACGAGGAGCAGGGCGTCGCCCTTGTTCCGGCCGAGCGGCTCGATGTCGTTGCGCACGCCGGTCGAGGTCTCCGCGTGCACGGCGGCGATGATCGACGGCGAGGGGTGCGCCGAGAGGATCTGGTCCGGATCGATGGGGCCGCCCCACGGAGCGTCGACGCGCACGACCTCGGCGCCGAGCCGACCGGCCACGTCGCACATGCGCTCGCCGAACACGCCGTTGACGCCGACGACGACGGGGTCGCCCGGGCGCACGAAGTTGACGAACGTGGCCTCCATGCCCGCCGATCCCGTGCCACTGATCGGCAACGTCAACGGGTTGGACGTGGCGAAGACGCGCCGGAGCCGCTCGTTCGTGCTGTCGAGCAGAGCCAGGAACTCCGGGTCCAGGTGCCCGAGGACCGGCCCGGCGAGCGCCGAGGTGACCTCGGGGTAGGGGTTCGACGGCCCCGGCCCCATCAGCAAGCGTTCGGTCATGCCCACCGGCGCATCGTGGCAGGTCCGTGCTCAGCTGCGCCAACGCGCCGGGCGGGCCCGCGCGGGTCCGGTACATTGCCCGTGTGGAACGGGTGCTGTTCGCTCCCCGGGAGCTGCCACCCCTCCGACCTGACGTCGCGGAGGACCCGCGGCCGTACGACGCATGGGTCCGCCGACGCGAGAGCGAACGCACGCGTCGGCGCACGCGGGGGACCCGGGCCGACCTCCACCTCCTCCTCACCCTCGACGCCGGGCCGGGTGACGCCACGGCCCGGACACTGCACAGCCTGCGGGCCCAGACGACGTCGCGCTGGCGCCTGGTCATCGTCGTGCAGCGCCGGTTGGCCGACGCGTGCCGCACCGCCGCCTCGGACGCCGGGCGGCGGGTGGCGCGCCGGACCCGCATCGTCGCCGCCCCCGACGGGGCGTCGCCGCGGGGGCTGCTCCAGCTCGGTCTCGAGGCCGTCGAGGGGCCGGCCGTCGCGCTGCTCTTCGACGGCGACGCCTGGGCCCCGGACGCCGTCGCCCTGTTGCGGGCGGGGCTGCGCGACCACGACGTCGTGTACGCGGACGAGGACCGGATCGACGACGACGGCCGGCACGTCGAGCCCAGGATGAAGCCCGCCTACTCCCCCGACTTCCTTCTGTCCTCCGCCTACGTCGGTCGCCCGTTGGCCGCCCGTCACCCGGTGCTGGCGGGCCTCGAACTGGCGGCCGACGGCGAGGGCGCCCTCGAGCACGAAGTGGCGCTCCACGCGTGTGCGGCCGCCGGCACGGTGCACCACGTCAGCGAAGTCCTCTGCCACCGCACGGGGCCGGCCGCCGCCCCCCTCGACGAGCAGGCGCACATCGAGGCGGCCCTTCGCCGTGGCGACGACAACGCCCGCGTCGAGCGCGGCCGCGCCCGCGGGACCTTCCGGATCGTGCGCCCGGTCCCGGCCGGCACCACCGCCAGCATCATCGTGCCGTTCCGCGACCAGCCGCGCTTCCTCCGCACGTGCGCCGACTCGGTCCGCGACAGCGCGCGCGGCCTCGACCACGAGCTGCTCCTCGTCGACAACGGCTCGGTGGAGCCCGAGACCCGCTCGCTCATCGAGGAGCTGACGGACCGTGACGGGGTGCGGGTGCTCTCCGACCCGCGTCCGTTCAACTGGGCGCGCCTGAACAACCAGGCGGTGGCGCAGGCCACCGGCGACGTCCTCGTGTTCCTCAACAACGACATCGAGGTGCGCGCGCCCGGTTGGCTGGAGGCGCTGTGCGCGCAAGCGACGCGGCCCGAGGTGGCGGCGGCCGGGGCCCGGTTGTTGTACCCGGGCCGGCGGCTGCAGCACTGCGGCATCGTGGTCGGCCTGACCGGCGCGGCCGGCCACCCGCTGTTGGGGCTGGCCGAGGACGAGCCGGGGTATCTGGCGATGGCGATGACGACGCGCGAGTGCGCCGCCGTCACCGGCGCGTGCCTCGCCACGCGGCGGGGACTGTTCGCGGAGCTCGGCGGCTTCGACGAGGGACTCGGCATCGATCTCAACGACGTCGACTACTGCCTGCGCGCGGCGCAGCGCGGCTACCGCGTGATCTACGAGCCGGGAGCCGAGCTGATCCACCACGAGTCGCCGTCGCGGGGGACGGCGGGTGGCACCGGCGACATCGTCAACTTCATCGAGCGGTGGGCTGGGTACATTGACGAACGGGATCCCTACCTCAATCCGCATCTCACCCGCGACGATCCCTCGTGCGGACTGGCGACGCCCGAAGAGAAGGAGGCCTGGGACCGATGGCGTTCGAACCTCACGACGCTAGGCCCCGGGGCGGACGCGCCCGGCTGCGCCGCGCCTGCTGCGCCGCCCCACCGAAGCGCCGCCTCCGCTCGGCCCGGTGGCGGACGGTCCGGCCCTCCAGGCGCTGCGCCACGAGTGGTCGCTGCACGCCGGCCGCGCCCGCACGCTGTGGGCCGGGATCCCTCGGCCGGTCGGCCCGGCTTTGGGCCGGACGACTGACGGGCCGGTCGCGGCGGCGGCTCACCGCCGCGTTGGCGGGCGCCACCATCGAGTTGGCCGAGCGCTGCGAGCAGTTGACCGACCGCCTCGATGAGCCCAGGAGGAGGTCACCGAGGACGTCGCCACGGCCTTCGGGGAGGAGCTCGCCCGCCTGCGGGCGGAGGTGCTGCATCTCGCCCGGCTGGTGGCCGAACAGACAGGGCCGACGCGTGACTGAACGCCCGGTCGTCGTCGTGAGCCGCCACTGGCGGGACCCGACGGCGGAGCTGTCCTTCGTGACGAGGATCGTCGCGGGAGGGGCCTCGAGCGGCGGCGCCGTCGCCGTCCTCGCTCCGGGGCCCGAGGGGTCGCGCCAGGCCGACGGCGCCTTCGACCTCGAGGGCAGCGGGCCGGCGGGCGAATTCGTCTGGCCCGCCCATCTCCCCGCTGACGCCGTCGGTCGTGGTGGACGAGCTGACGCCCGACGTGCGCACGGCGTCTGGCCGCCGCCGGCGTCGAGTCCGGGTTTCGTCTGTCACCTCGCGCGGACCCCGACGTCACGGACGCGGTGGCCGCGCCTCGGGATGGTCGAGGGGGACGGCGACGTGTGGCCGGGCGGGCCGTTCGTGACCGTCGACCCGGGCGCCATGGCGCACCGTCACCATGGCTTCGGCTTCACCGGCTACGTGTTCGTCCTCTCGGACCGGGTCGGGCGACAGGGCGCACCCCCGGCGGCCGTGGCGTGGCTGACCTCGGCCTTCCACGACTGCGACATCGTCCTCGTCGAGGACGCGGTGGCCTCCGCCTGGAAGGGCCGCTCGTTGCGTGGCACGACACCGGTCGACACCCGCATGGACCTCTGGCGCCTCGTGGCGCACGCCGGGGTCTGCGTGGACCTCGCCCCCGGCTCGTTCGTCGCCCGTGAGTGCGTGGAGGCACTCCGGCTCGGGACGCCGATCATCGTCCCCGCGGCCGCCCCCGTGGCGTCGGCGCTGGCCCGGGCGTGCGGCGGCGGCACGTTTTCCGACACCTGGGGCCTGATCGAGGCGACGGACAAGCTGCTCGGGGAGACGGCGGTGGCCTCGGCGCGGGCCAAGGAGTACGCCGACGCCGCCTACGGCGATCCGGAGGCGTTCGCCGCGGGGCTGCAGCGCCTCCTGCGCCGCCCACCCGGCTCCGCCCGGGACCAGGGACCCGCCCGGCGCATTCACTAAGATGACCGGCCGGTGGAGAGGACCTCTCTCCCTCCGTGAGCTCGTAAGGTCCTCCGACAGCAAAATGTCCTGCTCAGATCCTGTTCCGTCTGCATCCTCACCACAGGCCCGCGCTTCTCGGGGCGCTGCCCTGTGACGTTCGACCCCGTGACGCCGGCCAGCAAGACCGTGGTCGCGGCGAACGCAGAGCCCGGCCGGGACACCGTCGAGGAACTGCTGCGCATCGAGTTCGGTGGTCAGTCCGACCTGCCGGGCGCCGTCGTGTCCTTCATCGGGCGCATCGTCGAGCAGCAGCAGGCGGAGCGGGAGACCTTCCTGGCCGCGTTGCGCGTCTACAAGGAAGAGACGACGAGACTCACCCTGGAGGTCTCGCAGGCCAGGGCCGAGCTCAGCCGACAGCTCGACTTGTCCCGAGCCGAGCGCGAGCACCTGGTGTCGGAGTTCCTCGACCGGGTCGACCAGCTGTCGGCCAAGGTCTCGACCACCGCCTCGAAGTACGAGGGCGAGCTCGAGGAGAAGGACGCCAAGATCGAGGACCAGGAGCGGCGGGTCGAGGCGTATGCCGCCTTGGCCGCCGACGCCCAGAGCGAGCTCGGCGCCCTGCGGAGCTCGAGCTCGTGGCGTGCCACGGCGCCGCTCCGCCTCTTCTCCCGGTTGATGGCCGCCCGTCGCGCCCCGTCCGACAGCTAGATCCCTGGCGTGGTGTCGGTGACGAAGCGCGACCCCTTCGACGACAACGTCTCCGTCATCGTCCTCAACTACAACCAGGCGGCCACGACCCTCGAGTGCCTCGACGCCCTCGGCCGGGCGAGCAGCCCGCTGGTCAAGGAAATCATCGTCGTCGACAACGGTTCGAGCCCCGAAGAGCTCGCCGTGCTGCGCAAGCGCCACCGTCGCGGCGACTTCAACCTCGTCGAAGTGGGAGTGAACCGCTTCTTCGGGGAGGGCAACAACATCGGCGTGGACTTCGCCCGCGGCGACTTCATCGTGTTCCTCAACAACGACGCGTTCGTCCAGCCCGGATGGATCGAAGCCCTCACCTCGACGATGAGGGACGACCCGACGGTGGCCGCGGTCGGGCCCGATGTTCCTGTACCCCGACGGGAGGGTGCAGGAGGTGGGGGGCGTGGCGGTGCCGACCGGCGACGTCGTGCAGATCGGCAAGGGCGCGGTCTGGGGCCCCGATCACTACGACACCCCCTGCGTCGTGGACTACTGCTCCGCCGCCTGCCTGCTCATGCGGCGCGCCGACTTCCTGGCCGTCGGCGGCTTCGGCCTCGAATGGGAGCCGGCGTACTACGAGGACACCGACCTCTGCCTGAAGCTCTGGACCCAGTGCGGCAAGGTGATGGTGAACCCGCTGGCGCGGGTGGTGCACATCGAGAGCAAGACGACCTCCGATCGCCGTCTCCAGCTGCACGACATCTCGGAGATCAACCGCGCCCGGTTCGTCAGGAAATGGGGCGCCGTGGCTCGAGAGCGCGCCAGGTCGCGCACCTCGACGTCAAGCGACCAACCCGAACCGAGTGCGCCGCCCGAGTTCGCCGGGACGGATTGGACCTTCCCGTCACGCGCCGCCACGACCCCCGGCCGCGCAATACGTCCTGTACTCGCCGTATCAACTGGTCCCGGGCGGGGGCGAGCGGATGCTCTTCGAGCTGGCATCCGTCGTCTCCTCGCTGGTGGGCTCCCCCAACGTGGTGTTCGTGCTCGCCCCAGCGCTACAGCAGCCTGCGCATCAGGCAGATCGAGGCCACGTTCGGCTTCGACGACGTGGTCGGGACCGCCTCCCGTGGGACGAGCTCGACGAGGATCGCTGCGAGTTCGCCGCCGTGATCGGCAACTCCATCGTGCCGCCGGTCCCCGCCTTCGGGCGGCGCAGCGTGTACCACATCCAGTTCCCGTTTTGGATCCCGACGAGCAGGTGGAAGAGCGCGGCGAAGTGGCTCGCCGGCTACGACGAGATCTGGGTCTACTCGGAGTTCGTCCGCCGTAACGTCAACGGCCTCATTCGTCACTACCGGTTGCCGGCGCCGCCGATCCGGCTCCTGTCCCCCACGCGATCTGGCCCGATCCGAAGCAACTCGTCCCGTGGCCGGACCGGCGGACGCTGCTCACGGTGGGCCGCTTCTTCACCGGCGGGCACAACAAGCGCCAAGACGTGGTGATCGAGGCGTTCCGCCGGCTCTCCGCCACCACGGCAACCGCGGGTTCGAGCTCGCCCTGGCCGGCGCGATCCATCCGAGCCCCGACGGGCAGAAACCGCTTTCACGAGCTCCAGCGGATGGCGGCTCGGGGCTGAACTGCACGTTCCATCCCAACGTCGGGCGGAGCGACCTGGCCCGCCTCTACGAGCGCTCGGCCGTGCTGATCCATGCCGCCGGGTTCGGCGTGGATCCCGACGAGTTCCCCGAGAGGCTGGAACACTTCGGCATCACGCCGATCGAGGCCGCCAGCTTCGGGTGCATCCCGGTCGTCTACGGCGCCGGCGGGCCCAAAGAGGTCGTCGAGAAGCTGGGCTGCGCCGACGGCGTTCACCACGATCGAGGAGTGCGCCGAGATCGTCGCGCGCCTGCTCGCGGACCCCGAGGCTCGACCGAGCTCAGCGCGCACCTGATCGAGACTTCGCGGCTCTGGTCGCCCGAGGCCTACACAAGACGTGCGGGAGTCCCTCGACGAACTGGGCGTCCTCTAACCCGGACCGGAACGCCCCGGGCCGCCGCTCGCTCGTGGCCCTCTGCGAGGAGGGGCACCCAGATAGATTTCCACCGGTCATGAGGGACGAGCACGGTTGCGACGAGGCACGCTCGAGCCCGGTTCGGGCCCGGCACCGCCCGCCCCTGACGCCCATGACGGGCGTCGAGACGGAGGTCCGCCCCGCACCACCGCGATCCACGGCATGCCGCACGACTCGCACGCACGCGCGCCCGCTCGGAGGAGCGTGGGTCCCGACCGCGGCGGCCTTCGGCACGTACGCCGTCCTCGCCGTCCTCGCCAACTGGAACGCGTGGTCGGCCGGAGCGACGCACACGTTGCAAACCGAGCCAGGATCCGAAGCTGGATGCGTGGTACGTGGCCTGGACCCCCTTTGCCCTGACCCACGCCGTCAACCCACTCTTCAGCCACTGGGTCAACGTCCCCTTCGGTAGCCAACTACGCGGCCAACGTCGCCATCCCTCTCTTGGCCGTGCTCGCCAGCCCCGTCACGGCCATCTGGGGGCCGGTCGCCGGCGGTCAACTTCCTGACCTCGTTCGCGTTCTTCGCGTGCTGCGTCGGCGTGGCTACTGCTTCGTTCGCCATTGGACGACGTGGCGACCGGCCGCCTTCGCCGGAGGGCTGCCTCTACGGATTCTCGCCGTACGTCGTCTCGGAGGGCTACGCCCACCTCCACACGATGTTCGCGGCGCTCGTGCCCTTCATCTTCATCGTCCTCGACGAGATCTTCGTTCGGCAGCGCTACTCGCCACGCCTCCTCGGGCTCGTCCTCGGCCTGCTCCTCGTCGCGCAGTACTTCGTCTCCAGCGAGATCCTCGCCACCACCGTCGTCCTGGCCATCATCGTCGCCATCTTCGTGATGCTCTTCAACGCCCACGAGGTGCGGGCGCATGCCCGTCCGCGCCCTCCCGGCGATGGGCATCGCCGCTGACGCTCGCCGTCGTCGTGCTCGCCTATCCCATCTGGTATTCCCAATTCGGCCCGATGCACTACACGCTCGTCATCCCGAGCGGCTACCAGGCCGATCTCCTCAGTGCCGTCGTCCCGACCAAGAGTCAACTCATCGCCCCGTCGGCGGCCGCCAAGGTCTCGCGCTACTTCGCCCAGAACGGCTCCGAGAACGGCTCCTATCTCGGCATCCCCTTGGTCCTTCTTCTCATCACGGCGCACGATCGCCTGCCGGCGCTCCCAGGTGGTCGTCATCTCCTTCTTGGCGCTGTGCAGCGCCTACCTCCTCTCGCTGGGGTCGCCGTTGCGCGTCGACAACACGTACGTCGACTGGGCGCATCTGCCCGGCGGTATCCTGCACCACCTTCCGCTGTTCGAAGGCGCCGTCATCGCCCGCTTCTCCGTCTACGTCGTGCTCTTCGCCACGCTCGTGCTCGGGGTGGCGCTCGAGCGCATCCACGGGTGGGACGGTTGGCCGACGTCGCTGGGCGGGCCTCGCCGTCGCCGTCGGTCGTCGCGACGGTGGCGCTGGTCCCCCTCCTCCCCGCGCTGCCCTACACGGAGGTCGCGGTCGACACCCCCGACCTTCTTCACGACCTCGGCCGATCGATTCGGTGCCAGCGAACTCGGTCGCCGTCGTCTACCCGCTGACGAGCCCGTTCGATGCGAACGCCACGCTCTGGCAAGCCTCGGCCGGCATGCGGTTCCAGATGCCCAGCGTGTACGCCCTGGTGCCGGCGCCGGCACCGGCGCAATCCCAATGGGGCACCCCGACCCTGACCGAGCAACACGCTCGGCGCGATCGCCGCCTACATCAAGCCGCCGGAGGCGCCGTCCCTGCGCCGAGCCTTGCGAGCGCAATGGCGTTCGTGGGACACGCAGACGTTCATCATCGGCCCCGGGCCCAATCAGGCCTTCGCCCGCCGTTACGTCTCGTGGGTGCTCGGCCGACGCCGGTACGAAGCCAAGGCGTCTACGTCTGGTACGACCTGCGCCGCGCCCTCCGGACCCCCTGACGGCGTCAGCTCCCCCGGAGCACGCCCTTCAACCGGCGCAACGGGGCCGTGAGCCGGAAGGACGCGGAGCCCTTGAGCTTGCTGTACTCGCGCTCGCTGTCCTCGAGCGCCTGGTTGATCCGGTGCGCCGTGGCCCCGTACTCGTCGGCGCGGTTCGTCATCTCCGTGAGCTGTCTCTGCAGGTCCCCCACCTCCTGCTCCATTTCGAAGGCACGGCCGCGCCACTGGTCGAGGTCACCCAGCTGCGCCCGTTCCTCGGCCATCGCCGAGATGCGTTGCGCTTGTTCGCGGACGGTCTCCTCGAGCACCCGGTTCTGCTCCGCGAGCACGTTCGCCCGGTCGCCCTCGGCCTCGAGCCGGCTGGCCATCTCGGCCACGGCCGCCGAACCGTCGTCGATGACCGACTTCATCACGAACTGGTACGTCTCGTACTCGGGATTCGCCCTGATCTCCTCGATCACGGCCTTAGGGAAGTCCTCTCGCCGCAGCCCGAATTCGGCCGCAAACAGCGGCACCATCACGCGCTTGGTGTCGACGACCGCGAGCCCGGCCTCGCCCAGCAGCTCGCGCACGCTGTCGACGGTGAAGAAGCGAAGATGCGTCCGGTCGAGGAGGCCGAGGTCGCGGTAGCGGAACGACCCGCGCAGGAGGGAGAGCCGCACGTCACCGTGCGCGATGTTCGGCAGCGAGGTCACGACGAACCCGTGCCGGCGACGTCGCCGGCTCGCTCCGGCACCTCGGCGTCGACCGACTTGTCCTCCAGCCGGCGAGCGATTGCACCAGGCCGTCGAGGATGTCGGACTCCGAAACGGTGCACTCGGACACGCCGAAGCGGGTCATGCACTCACGGAGCACGAGCGCGCCCCCGAAGATCACGTCGACACGGCCTGCGGGGATGGCGGCCCGCTCGGCCCGCGCCCGGGCCGGCTCGCTCACCGAGCACTTCGCACCACTTCTTGACCGCATCCAACGTCAGCACCGAGTGGTGGATCCGGTCGCGGTCGTAGTCGGTGAGCCCCAGCTCCAACGCGGCGAGCGTCGAGACCGTGCCGGCGAGCCCCACGAGGCGGTCACGGGATCCGAGCGTCGCCGAGGACGGGGATCTCACCCACCGCCCGCGTCGAGCTCCCGGGCGATCTCGCCCACCGCGTCCGCCACCTGCGCGGGCGTGGGCGGGTCGTCACGCAGGAACCGCTCGGTCAGGCGCACGCAACCGATGTCGAGAGAGACGGCGGCCACGGCGCCCTCGACCATCGTCACGATCTCGGTGGACCCGCCCCCGATGTCGACGACGACGGTCCGGCCGTCGACGGGCGGGAGCTCCGCCGTCGCGCCCGCGAACGAGAGGCGCCCCTCCTCCACCCCGCTCAACAGCTCCGCGCGGCACGCCCGATCACCGCGGCGGCCGGCTCGAGGAACGCCTCGGCGTTCGCCGCGTCGCGCACGGCCGACGTGGCGACGAGCCGGGCCGCGCGTCACGCGTGCGCGCGTCCATGATCGAGCGGTACTCGGCGAGCACCTCGAGCGTGCGCGCGATCGCCGCCGGTTGCAGCCGGCGCGTCGCGTCGACGCCGGCCCCGAGCCGGGTGATCCGCATCTCGCGGCGCGGCCACCTGTCCCGTCGTCCCGACGACGAGCAGGCGGGTCGAATTCGTCCCGCAGTCGACGGCGGCGACGGCGCGTCTCGCTCATGCGCGCGTGACTACCACAGCGGCGGCGCGGCGCTCACCCACGGGACGCGTGAGCCCCAGTCGGTCCGCCGCCCACGCGCCGACGGGGTCGTCGCCCCCCGCCAGCCACCAGGCCGACATGGGCGTGGAGGCACTTGACGCCCTGGCGGGTGCCGCCGACGCCGCCGCTCGGACGCGGGCCCGGCCGTCCCGGCGGGATCAGGGCGTCACGGGCGGCCGCGTAGCGGTCGTGGCAGTCGGCGAGCGCGGCGGGTCCACCCGCCGCTCGGCCGCCGCGGACGCCCCCGGACGCCTCGAGCCGGCCGACCTGGCGGCGCGCAGCACCGGGTCGACGAGCCAGTAGCGGGTCGGCATCGGGCGTGCCGTCGCGCAGGAACGGCTCGTTCTCGATCACGACCGGCGCGCCGTCGGCGCCGCGCACGACGACGCGTGAAGCTGCCGCCGGGGTCGCGCCCCAGCAGGCGCCGCCACGGCCTCGTCGTCATCCATGGCGTCGGCCTGTGGTCAGCGCCAGAATTCGAGGTGCATGCAGCATCGCGACAGCAGGCCCGACTCGCGGCGCCTGGGCCGACGTCGCGCCGTGCGCCGGCGTGCGCGGCCGGGATGGTCGTCGTCGTCGCGCTCGGCGGGCGGGAGCTCCGGCGTCGCCGACGGGGTCGCCGGAGCCGGCGGACCCCGGGTCGCCCGCGTACGGCGTGCCCGCCGAGGCCGCGCCGGACGGCGGGAGGACCTCGTAGGCCTGCTGGCCGGGGCTGACGAGCTGGTACTGCTGGCGGGCGATCCGGCCGATCTCCCCGCTGTCGCTGAGGTTCTTCTTCTCCTGCGCCAACGCGGCGTCCTGCTTGTGCAGCGCCGCCAGCTCGCTCTGGGTGCTCGAGAGGTGGAGCGCTGGCTCAGCAGCGCGCTGGCCGGGAACCACGCCGACGAGCACGACCGCTGAGACGGCGAGCGCGCGCCAGGAACCACAGACGAGCGCGGCGGGACGCGGTCGAGACGCGGCCTCGGGGCGCGCCCGACGCGTCGCGGTGCGCCGCGCCTTACCCGTTGCCACGGGGCCCTCCACCCGCCGAGCGCGGCACGCCCCGGGTACGCGGCGGACTCGCCGAGATCCTCTTCGATCCGCAGCAGCTGGTTGTACTTGGCCACGCGGTCCGAGCGCGCCGGCGCGCCGGCCTTGATCTGCCCCGCGTTGACCGCGACGGCCAGGTCGGCGATCGTCGTGTCCTCGGTCTCACCCGAGCGGTGCGAGATCACGGGCCGGTACGACGACCGCGTGGCCAGGTCGACGGTGTCGAGCGTCTCGGTGAGCGTGCCGATCTGGT
Source organism: uncultured Acidimicrobiaceae bacterium (assembly GCA_963783995.1). GTDB lineage: Bacteria > Actinomycetota > Acidimicrobiia > Acidimicrobiales > RAAP-2 > Bog-473. The sequence goes on along the minus strand of CAWAPU010000001.1, from coordinate 533,707 downwards.
TGAGCTTGATCAGGATGGCGTTGGCCACGCCCTCGCGGATGCCGCGGTGCGAGGATCTCCGCGTTGGTCACGAAGATGTCGTCGCCCACCAGTTGGATCCGGCCGCCCGAGGGCCTTGGTGTGCGCCGACCACCCGGCCCAGTCGTCCTCGGCCATGCCGTCCTCGATGGAGACGATCGGGTAGCGGTCGCACCAGGTCGACCCAGTAGTCGGCCAGCTCCGCCGACGACAGCGTCCGCCCCTCACCGGCGAGCACGTACTCGCCGTCCCGCCAGAGCTCGCTGGTCGCCGGGTCGAGCGCCAGGGCGATCTCGTCGCCCGGCACGCGGCCGGCCAACTCGATCGCCTCCATGAGCAGCTTCACCGCGTCCTCGTTCTTCGGCAGGTCGGGGGCGAAGCCGCCCTCGTCGCCGACCGCGGTCGACAGTCCCCGGTCCGCCAGGACCGAGCGCAGGGTGTGGTACGTCTCGGTCCCCCAGCGCAACGCCTCGTTGAAGGAGGCGGCGCCGACGGGCATCAGCATGAACTCCTGGAAGTCGATGGAGTTCTTGGCGTGCGCCCCGCCGTTCAGCACGTTGAGCATCGGCACGGGCAGCTCGTGCGCGTTGGCCCCGCCGATGGAGCGGTAGAGCGGGAGCTCGAGGTCGTCGGCGACGGCCTTGGCGTTGGCCAGCGAGACGGCCAGGATGGCGTTCGCCCCCAAGCGGCCCTTGTCCGGCGTCCCGTCCAGGTCGATGAGGGCGTGGTCCACGGCGCGCTGGTCCAGTGCGTCCAGCCCGGCGATCGCGGCGGCGATCTCGCCGTTGACGTGCCCCACCGCCCGCGTGACGCCCTTGCCGAGGTAGCGATCGCCGCCATCGCGCAGCTCGACGGCCTCGCGGGCGCCGGTGGAAGCGCCCGACGGTGCGATCGCCCGCCCGGCGCGCCGGAGTCCAAGAGCACCTCGGCCTCGACCGTCGGGTTGCCGCGGGAGTCGAGGACCTCGCGCCCGATCACGTGCTCAATGGTGCTCACGACGTCACTCCTTCGGCGTCCGCCCTGGTGGGACACCGGTTCTCCAGACTAGCGGTTGCCCTCCGCGGCATCGGGGACGCCCTCGGCGCGACGGATCTCGCCGCGGAGGATCAAGGCGCGGTCCCGCAGCGCCTGTTCCGCGTCCACGCCGACGCGTTGCGCGAGGTTGACGACGGCGAAGAGGAGCTCCCCGACGCGCCGCTCGACGTCACGCGCGTCGCGGGCAAGCGGGTCGTCGGCGTGCGGCGTCGCGCGCTCGGCCAGGTGCGCCAGCGCGGTCAACTCGGACGCGGCCTCGTTCGGCGTCGTGGCGTCGTAGGGCTCGAGGCCGACCGAGCGCGCCTTGCGGGCGAGCTTGCTCGTGAGCACCAACGCCGGCAGTGCGGCCGGGATCCCTTCGGTCACGCTTTGTGCGGCCCTTCTCGTCCTTCTTGATCTCCTCCCAGTTCGCCACGACCTCGTCCGCGCCCTCCACCGCGACGTCGGCGAAGACGTGCGGGTGCCGGTGCACGAGCTTGTCGTGGACCGTCTGCGCCACGCCCGCCATAGTCGAAGGCGCCTTCCTCGTCGGCCAGCCGGGCGTGGAAGACGATCTGGAACAGGAGGTCGCCGAGCTCCTCCTCGAGGTGCACGTACGCGGCGGCGGGATCGGGCGCCACGGCCAGTGCGGCGAGGGCGTCGAGCACCTCGTAGCTCTCCTCGACCAGATGCGGCATCAGCGACGCGTGGTCCTGGGCGCGGTCCCACGGGCACTGCTCGCGCAGCGTGTCCATCAACTCGACCAGGCGCGCCACCTGCGCGCCCGCCTCGGCGCCCCCGGTGTCCGCCAACCGGGGCACGTAGAGCGACGTCAGGTGGTCCGCTTCCACGGTGCGGTCGAGCTCCCACCAATCCACCTCGGCCACGACCTCGTCGGGCAGCCCGAGGTGGTGCAACAGCACCGGCCGAGGCAGCGGGGCGGCGTCGTCGGCCAGCGCCAGCTTGACGTCCGAGAGGAGCTGACGCGACCAGCACTGGGCCACCAGGAACGGCCCCCGCTCCGCCGCCGCGGTGGCCGCGAACTCCGTGGCGTCGACCAGCCGGACGCCCTCCGCCAGCGGGTCGATCCCGAGCGCCTGCCACGACAGGTCGAGGAACGAGAGGGCGGGCACGATCGTGACGTCCACGCGTCCGTCGGTGCGCAACAGGTCGACCGAGCGCTCGGCCACGAGCGGCGACCCCGGCACGGCGTAGACGACGGGCTCGGGCGCCGCCGCCTCGGCCTCGGCCACCAGCCGCTCGACGATGGCCTCGTAGACCTCGTCGAACGTAGCGGCGGCCTCGTAGAGCTCGTCGAAGGTGTGCGCCCCGTCCAACGCTTCGGCCGCCGGGTGGCGTCCGGTGCGCAACCAGAGGCGGCCGGGCGCCCGCAGCAGGTCCGCCGCGCCCTGGGCGATGAGGTCGTTCCCGGCGGGCCCGAGACCCACCACGACGACGTGGGGGCGGCGCGCCACGCTCAGCCGCTGAAGGGGCTCTTCGCCGGGACCGTGGACTCGTTGGCCGAGGGGTTGAGCACGTCCGACGGCCTGGGCACGAACGGCGTGAGGACCTCGGCGTTCGCCTGCTGCCACTCGCCGTAGCGGGGGTCGATGGTCACCGACGAGCGCCGCTCGGCGGCGGTGATGGCGGTCTGCGCCTTCTGCGACCCCAGCTGCTGGACGACTTGGGACACGTCCGACTTGACCGAGGCGTACGGGCTCGCGCTCCGCTTGGTCAGCTGGAGCACGAGGTAGTTGCCGTTGACCTCGATGGGCGCCGACGCCTTGTTGAGCGCCACGCCCTGCAGCGTCGGGACGTCAGCGCCGATGTCGGCCGCCAGTGCCACCAAGGGGCTGCAGGGGAACGTCCCGCTCTGGGAGGCGGAGCTCACGGCTGAGCTGAAGGCGGTCCCGGAATTCACGGCCGCCTGCGCGGTCTTGGCCGTCGCCTCGCTCGTGAACTCCGCCGCGTTGTAGCAGACGGTGTCGAACTCGGAACGGTGCCCGTCGTAGTACGTCTCGAGGTCGCCTGCGCTCGAGCCGACGCCCGCCAGGTCCTCCTGCAGGGCGCTGGCGGTGGCGACGAATTGCACCTGTTGGTCCACGAACGAGGAGGGCAGCGACTTGAGGACGTCGGCACCGGTCAGCGGGGAGGTGGTTGCCCCGCACGAGAACTCCGGGTTGTTGCCCTGGGCCGTCTGGGCGACCTGGCTCATGACGCTGCTGATCTCCTGGCTCAGGCTCGCCCGGGCCGCCGCGAGGTCCTCGGGGCCCACCGTGACGTGGCGACGGGCGGCGAGCTGCAGGACGATCTCGTGGCCGATCTCGGTGCTCAGGTAGGTGGCGACGAACGCGCTGTTGGCCGTGGGGTGGTCGCCGGCGTTCTGGCCCTTACCCGCGCCGGTGACCGGCGGCAGGCCTGCTTGGCTTCCGTTAGAGGACAGGTAGTCCTCAGAGTTGAGGTAGCACTGGTACTCGGCGCTCCCGGCGATAGCGGTGATGTCGGAATTGAGTGCGTCCTGGCTGATCGTCGTGCCGTTGACGGTGGCCGCGTTCGTCGGCACGGCGAACGCGGCCGCGGCGACGCCGCCACCGAGGAAGACGAGGAGGACGAGGAGCCACTTCACGCGCCGCGCACTCTACAAGGTGCCCCCGTCGGGGCCCGAATCGCCCTGGGCAACGGGCAGGAGCTCTTCGATCACCCGACGCACCCCTTCGGCCGCCGGCGCCCCGTCGGGGATCGGCAGCAGCAGCTGGGCCATGTCGTCGCGGTACGTGGCCCCCGGCGCCACGCGTCGGAGCCGGACCTGTGCGCTCGCCGGCAGCGTGACCGGCGACAGGCGCACCGTCGGGCGCTGCGAGCCGCCGGGACGGACCGAGCTCATCGCGATCTCGCCGATGCCGCGCCCGAGCGCGCTGGCGCGCAGGCGGCCGAGAGAGAGCAGTCCCTCGGCCGGCGCCGGCAGGGGGCCGTAGCGGTCGGCCCATTCCGCGCCGATGTCGTCGACGTCGGCGGCGGACACCGCAGCGGCCAACCGGCGGTACGCCTCGAGCCGGGCGTCCTCCGCCGCCACGTAGTCCTTCGGCAGGTGCGCGTCGCCCGGGACGTCGATCGACACAGAGGGGGGCGTGGGTCGCGCCTCGCCGCGGGCCTCGGCCACCGCCTCGGCCACCAGCTGCACGTAGAGGTCGTAGCCCACGGCCGCGATGTGCCCCGACTGGTCGGAGCCCAAGAGGTTGCCCGCCCCCCGGATCTCGAGGTCGCGCATAGCGATCTTGAAGCCCGAACCGAGCTCGGTGTGCTCGCCGATGGTGCGCAGCCGTTCGTAGGCCTGCTCGGACAGGACGCGGTCGGCCGGGTGGAAGAGGTAGGCGTAGGCCCGCTGGCCGCCCCGGCCCACCCGGCCGCGGATCTGGTGGAGCTGTCCGAGCCCGAGAAGGTCGGCGCGGTCGACGATGAGCGTGTTGACCGACGGCATGTCGATGCCCGACTCGATGATGGTCGTGCAGACGAGGACGTCGTAGCGGCGCTCCCAGAAGTCGAGCACCACCGTCTCGAGGGAGCCCTCGTCCAGCTGGCCGTGGGCGATGGCGACGCGCGCCTCGGGCACCAGGTCGCGCAGGTCGCGCGCCACGCGCTCGATGTCCGAGACCCGGTTGTGCACGTAGAACACCTGGCCCTCGCGCAGGAGCTCGCGGCGGACGGCCTCGCTCACCGCCGCCGTCTCGTGCTCACCCACGTACGTGAGGATGGGACGGCGATCGGCGGGGGGCGTGTTCACCATCGACAGGTCCCGGATGCCCGTGAGCGCCATCTCCAACGTGCGCGGGATGGGGCTTGCGGTCAGCGTCAGCACGTCGACGCCCTCGGCCATGCGCTTGACCGCCTCCTTGTGCGTGACCCCGAAACGCTGCTCCTCGTCGACCACCAGGAGGCCGAGCTTCTTGAACTGCACGTCCTGGGCCAGGAGGCGGTGCGTGCCGATGACGACGTCGACGCTGCCGTCCGCCATGCCCTGCACCACCTCGCGCTGCTGCGCCGGGGAGAGGAAGCGGCTGAGCAGCTCGACGCGCACGGGATAGGGGGCGTAGCGCTCGGCGAAGGTCTGCGCGTGCTGGCTCGCCAGCAGCGTCGTGGGGACCAAGATGGCCGCCTGCGTGCCGTCCTGCACCGCCTTGAACGCGGCGCGGATCGCGACCTCGGTCTTGCCGAAGCCGACGTCGCCGCAGATGAGGCGGTCCATGGGCCGCGGCTCCTCCATGTCGCCCTTGACGTCCGCGATCGCCTTGAGCTGGTCCTCCGTCTCGACGTAGCCGAACGACGACTCCATCTCCGTCTGCCAGGGGGTGTCGGCACCGAAGGCGTGGCCCTCGACGGCCAGGCGGCGCCGGTACAGCTCGACCAGCTCGGCGGCCACCTCGCCGGCGGCCGCCCGCGCCCGCGCCCGCGTGCGCTGCCAGTCCGCCCCGCCCATCTTCGAGAGGGTGGGTGACTCGCCACCCGAGTACGGGGTGATCGCCTCGATCTGCTCGACCGGCAGGTAGAGCCGGTCCGAGCCCCGGTACTGCAGGATCAGATAGTCGCGCGTGGTCCCGCCCATCGTGCGGGTCGTCACCCCTTCGAAGCGGGCGACGCCGTGCTGGCGATGCACGACGAAGCTCCCGGCCTCGAGGTCGTCGAAGAAGCCGTCCGCCGCCCGCGCCCGGGGCCGGGCGCGGCGGTGCGGCATGCGACGCCCCGTGACGTCCGTCTCCGAGAGGACCGCCACCTTCGCGTCGGGCAGCACGAACCCGCTCGTGATCGGCGCCACGACGACGGCCGCTCCGGGCGTCGCGGGCGCGACGTCGAGCAACGCTGCGTGCACGCCCTGCTCGGCGAGCGTCGCCGAGAGGCGCGCCGCCCCGCTGGTCGTCGCGGCGCACAGCGTCACCGAGTAGCCCTCCCCGACCAGGCGGGTCACCCCCGCCGCGAGGCGCGCCGCGTCGCCCGCCACCGGGTCGAACCGCCCCACCCGCAGCGCCGACGTCGAGGGGCCCTCGGGGACCGGCGGCAGCGAGACGACCCCGGCGGCGCTGTCGGCCAGGAGCCGCTCGAACGGCACGTGCAGGCGCGGGAAAGGGTCCTCGTCGCCCTCCTTGGCGCCCCACGTCGCCGCCAGCGTCTCGGCCAGCGCGGCCTCCTCGTCGAGCAGCTGCACGGCCCGGTCCCGGATGCGACGCGGCTCGACCAGCACCACCTGCGCCCCGGCCGGCAGCAGGTCGGGGAGCACCTGCGCCTCGCCGTCGAGGAACGGGAGCCACGACTCCATGCCGTCGAACTGCTCGCCTCGTTCGAGTCGCTCCCAGATGGACGCGCCCCACGGCCGCCGTGCCACGAGGGCCGCGGCGGCGCGGCGCATGTCGTCGGTGAGCACGAGCTCGCGGCAGCCGTAGAGGACGGCGGCGTCGATGTCCGCCGACGACCGCTGGTCGCTCACGGCGAAGGTCGTCAGCCGGTCGACCTCGTCGCCCCACAGGTCGATCCGGACCGGCGCATCCGCCGTGGACGGGAAGACGTCGACGATGCCGCCGCGCACGGCGAGCTCGCCGCGGTGCTCGACCTGGTGCTCACGGCGGTACCCGCGTGCCACCAGGTCGCGCACCAACGCCTCGGAGTCGACCTGCTGGCCCCGCACGACCACGAGCGGCACGGACGCCCCGACGGGGGCCAGGCGCTGCAGGAGGGCGCGCACCGGCGCCACGATCACCCGGGGCGGGGCGCGGGGCGTCGGGATCGCGCACCGCGTGGAGCACGGCGAGCCGGCGCCCCATCGTCTCGATCTCGGGGCTGACCCGCTCGAAGGGCAGGGTCTCCCAGGCGGGCAGGAGCGCGACGGCACCGCGCCGTCCGCCGACGATGTCCGCGTCCTCGCCCGTCGCCCCTCCCTCGGGAGAAAGCAGACAGCTCACGTCGTCGGCCAGGCGCTCCGCGTCGAGCCCCGTCGGGGTCACGACGAGCAGGGGCCCCCGCTGGGAGAAGGCGGCCAACGCCGCCGCCACGACCGCCTGCGCCGCCTCGGGCACGGCGACGGTCGCGTCGGCCGCGCCCAGCAACGCGCCCAGCACCGGGTCCGCCCGCAGCAGGCGTGGGATGCCGGCCAAGGTGCCGGCGACGGGTGGCGGGGTGGTCGGTGGGGAGGTGGTCGTCATCGGCGTCAGCTCGGCAGGGAATGGCACCACAGCATGGCGGCGTCGATGCCGTCCGCCGCGATCCGTTCGACGGCGTCCGCCGCCGTCTCGACCGCGACCTCCAGCGCCTCACGCACCGCCGCGGCGGCCGCCGCAGCACGTGCGAGGCACCCTGCGCCGCGCTCGGCGGCTTGCCGACGCCGATGCGCACGCGGAGATAGTCCTGCGAGTGCAGGTGGGAGGTGATGGAGCGCAGGCCGTTGTGGCCCGCCAGCCCGCCGCCCGACTTGAGACGTACCGTGCCCGGCGGCAGGTCCAGCTCGTCGTGCACCACGACGATGTCGGCCGGGTCCTCGACGCCGAACCGCCGCGCCAGAGCGCGCACGGCGAGTCCGGAGTCGTTCATGTACGTCGTCGGCACGGCGAGCGCCACGCGCTTGCCGCCGATCGTCGCCGTCGTCACCCGCGCCGGCACGCCCTTCTCGGCCCGCAGGGCGGCGCCGTGGCGCTGCGCCAACAGCTCGACCGTGTCGGAGCCGGCGTTGTGCAGGCTGCCGGCGTACTCGGCGCCCGGATTGCCCAACCCGACGACGAGCAGGTCGGCGGGGGTGCCCCGGTGCTCGGACCGGGCGAAGGGGCGGCGCAGGGCCTAGCCCTCTTCGGAACCGGAATCCGTCGTCGACGCCTCGCCCGTGGGCTCGGCGGCTCCCTCGGCGCCCTCGCCCTCGGCGGCTTCGCCCTCGGCGGCTGCCTCTTCTTCCTCCACCGTGACCCGCGGCGGCTGGCCGAGCGCGACCGCGCTCTCGGGGTCGACGTCGGTCGTCACGCCGTCGGGCAGGACGAGGTCCGAGACGCGCACCTGCCCGCCGATGGTCAGCCCGCTGATGTCGGCCTCGATGCCGGACGGGATGCTTGACGGCAGCGCGTTGATGGCGAGGTTGAACATCTGCTGCTCGACGAGGCCGTCACCGTGGTTGACCTCGGTCGCCTCACCCACGAGGGTGATCGGGACGTCGGCGCTGATGACCTCGTCGCGCCGCACGATGATGAAGTCGACGTGCGTCACGGTCTGCGCCACCGGGTGGCGCTGCATGTCGCGGGCCAGGGTGAGGAACGTCCCCGAGCCGGTGTCGAGGGAGAGGAGCTGGTTCGCCCCCGCCTCCCCGTTCAGCGCGATGCGCAGTTCCCTCGCCCCGACGGCGATCGGCAACGGGTCGGTGCCGTGCCCGTAGATCACGCCCGGGATCTTCCCGTCACGCCGCAAGCGGCGGACGGCGCGCGAACCCAGCGGGCGCCCAACCTCGGCGGCAAGAACGATTTCGGCCATGACAGATCTCCTCGGGTACGGCGAGAGCGGCGTGCACGGGCGGCCCACGGGGCGCCCGGCGAACGGCCCAACAGCGTAGCCGCATCGCCGAGGCCCGAACCAGCGGCCGTCGGGCCTGGTGGAACGGCTAGGGGCCGACCATAGAGCGAAGCCGGCGCGCCGGAGCGAGCCAGCGGTACGAACGGGTCCGCCGGACTGCGGCCAGTTCGCTCTCCGCCGCCTGCCGCGCCGCCCGCTCCGAAGCCAACTCCTCCGAGAGGGTCAGGGTCGCCGCCTCGAAGATCTCGCCGACGGCGCCCCTCGGGCCGTCTCCCCGCCCCGCGTCTGCCTCGTGGCACGCCGCCCGACGAGACCCTTGGCGTGCCACGAGGCGTTGCACCTTCGCCACGTCGGACTCGAAGTCGTCTCGCAGGTAGCCCGCGAACGCCTCGCGGTCCGAAACCATCACCGACTCGCTCTCCTCGTAGACGGTGTCGTTCGGCGCCTTGCCGACCGAATGGTGGAGATGCTCGATCAGGACGTCAGGTAGGTAGCGGATGCGATCGGTCGCCCGGCCGAGCTCCAGCCAGAAGTTGTCGGAGAACATGTGGACCAATCCGGGGGGCACCATGTACCCGAGGGCCTGCACGATGTCGGTGGTCATGAAACAGACCGTGGGCAGCTCCTCGCCCCGGTTCAGGTCGTTGGCGTAGCAGAGGCCCGTCCCGAGCTCGTCGAGCACCTCGCTGACGGCGGCGTCCCAACCCTGAGTCAACGGGACGGAGTCATCGCCGATCACGCCGACATGGCGGAACTCGTCGGCGCAATGGCGGGACGCATCGTTGACCAGGGCCACGTAGCGCCGCCGCTCCTTGATTATGTACCAGACGTCCTCGATCGGCTCGTAGCGCGACGCGTCGTCGCGGTCGACGCATGCCAGGATCTGCGGGGCGCCCGTGCTGGTGGCGCGGATGGCGTCGACGAGCCGGCGGAAGCCGGCGGGTCGACCGCGGGTCGGGACGATGATCAGGAGGTCGCGCATCGCAGCCGAAGGGAACCCAGCCGGCCCGTCAGACGAGGTTGTCGCCGCCGAAGAGCTCGGAGACCGAGGTGTCCTCGAACACCGCGTCGATCGCATCGGCGATGATCTTGGCCACGGAGAGCACCTCGAGCTTGTCGAAGGTGTGGTCCTCCGCCACCGGCAGCGTGTCGGTCACCACGACCCGCGAGATCGGCGCCGCCTTCAGCCGGTCGACCGCCGGGTCGGACAGCACCCCGTGCGTGGCCATGGCGCAGATGTCCGCCGCCCCGGACTCGGCCAGGAGCTCGGCGGCGGCGCAGATCGTCCCGGCGGTGTCGATCATGTCGTCGATCAGCACGCAGTGGCGGCCCTCGACGTCACCGATGACGTGGCGGGCCTGGACCTCGTTGTAGGTGCCCCGGGGCCGCGTCTTGTGGATCAGGGCCAGGTCGCACCCGAGGTGCTGGCTGTAGCGCTCGGCCACCTTCACGCGCCCGGCGTCGGGCGCCACCACGACGACCTCGTCGCCGAAGTGCTCGCGGATGTAGGCCTCGAATACCGGCGCGGCGACGAGGTGGTCGAACGGCGTGTCGAAGAAGCCCTGGATCTGACCGGAGTGCAGGTCGACGCTGACCACGCGGTCGGCGCCGGCGGCCGAGAGCATGTCCGCCACCAACTTCGCCGTGATGGGCTCGCGTCCGGTCGACTTCCGGTCCTGGCGCGAGTAGCCGTAGTAGGGGCACACCGCGGTGATGCGCTTGGCCGACGCGCGCTTGGCGGCGTCGATCATGATGAGCTGCTCCATCAAAGAGTCGTTCACCGGGGTGGCGTGCGTCTGGATGATGAAGACGTCGCAGCCGCGGATGGAGATGTCGTACTTGCAGTAGATCTCGCCGTTGGCGAACTCGCGCAGGTTGGCCTGGCCGAGTTCCACCCCGAGGTGGCCGGCGATGTCCTGGGCCAACGTCGGGTGGGCGCGACCGGAGACCAGCTCCAGGCGCCGGCGCGGGATCAGCTCCACGGGATAGACGCTACCGCCCCGCGGTGCGGGGGGTCGCCCGGACCCGGTCGCGGCTGGCCGCGCCGCTTCGACGAGGATCGATCGCCCCGGGACCCTCAGGTCTCGGGCGCACCGAGCACCGAGTGAGGGGGCACCTCGGCGCCCGCCGGGACCTCGGCCCCGGCCTCGAGGACGCTGTAGGGGCCCACGCGCGCCCCGTCGCCGATGGTGGCCCGGGTGCAGACGCTGGCTTGGACGACCGCACCCTTGCCGACCACGCTCTCGGTCAGCACGCTGTTGGGGCCGATCTCGGAGCCGGCGCCGATGCGACAGGCGCCGCGCAGGATCACGCCGGGCAGCAGGGAGACGTCCGCCTCGAGTTGCGTCTCGGCGTCGACGTAGGTGCGCTCGGGGTCCCACATCGTCACGCCCCGGCGCATCCAGCGCTCGTTGATGCGGTCGCGCAGTTCCGCCTCCGCCACGGCGAGTTGGGCGCGGTCGTTGACCCCGGCCGCCTCCATGGAGTCGGGCAGCACGAGTGCGCGCACCGTGTAGCCCGCGCTGTGCAGCACCGCCACGGCGTCGGTCAGGTAGTACTCGCCCTGCGCGTTGGCGGGGCTGATCCGGCGCAGCGTGGGCGCCAGGATGCTGCGTCGGAAGCAGTAGATCGACGTGTTGACCTCGTCGATGGCGCGCTCGTCATCGGTGGCGTCCGCCTCTTCGACCACCCGGGCCACGTCGCCGTCCTTGCCGTGCACCACCCGGCCGTAGCCCGACGGGTTCTCGACCACGGCCGTGAGCAGCGTGGCGCCCGCGTCCTCCAGCCGGTGGGCGCGCACCAGGGCGGCCAGCGTCTGGGGCCGCAACAACGGCGTGTCGCCCGGGAGGACCACGACGTCCTCCCCCTCGTCGTCGTCGTCGGGCAGGCCCGTCAACCCGACGGCCAGGGCGTCGCCGGTGCCCGAACGGGTGAGCTGCTCCACGAATTCGATCTGCATCGTCGGCGGCGCGTGCTGCACCAGCGTCTTCGTCACCCACTCGCCGCGGTGGCCCACGACGACCACGACACGCCGGACGTCGACCTCGGCCATCGCGTCGAGCACGTGCAGGATCATCGGGCGCCCACACAGGAGGTGGAGGGGCTTCGGTCGCTCCGAGCGCATCCGCGTGCCCTCGCCGGCGGCGAGGACGACGGCGGAGAGGCGTCGGCGTTGGGGCATCGCCGCATTCTTAGCCCGCCGGGCCGCCCGGTGTGCGTATGGGAAACTGCAGGCGTGCCGGATCTGCTCCCCTACGACGAGTTCGGGCTGTTCCACGAGAACGCCGCCGAGTACGGGCTCCCGTTCGACGGCCCCCCCGACGTGCGCCGGGTCGACGTCGAGGTGGCGCCCGGTCGGCGGGTCTCGAGCCTGCTCTGGGGCGCGGACACGGGGAGCCCCGAGCTGGTGCTCGTCCACGGCGGGGCGCAGAACGCCCACACGTGGGACACCGTCGCGCTCGCCCTGGGCCGCCCCCTCCTCGCCGTGGACCTGCCCGGGCACGGCCACTCCGACGGCGGCCCCGAGGGCTCCGTCTCGGCGGGCAGCAACGGCCGCGACCTGGCGGTCGTCGTCCGCGAGCTGGCGCCGGACGCGCGCGGGGTCGTCGGCATGTCACTCGGCGGGGTGTCGTCGATCGCGCTCGCCGCGCACGCGCCCGAGCTCGTGCGCGCCCTCGTCCTGGTGGACATCACGCCGGGCGTCACCGCCGAGAAGGCGGCGCCGGTCACCAACTTCGTCAACGGGCCAGCCAGCTTCGCCAGCTTCGACGAGCTCCTGGCGCGGACCATCGAGCACAATCCCGGCCGCAGCGAGTCGTCGCTGCGGCGCGGCATCCTGCACAACGCCGTGCAGCAAGAGGACGGCAGCTGGGTGTGGCGCTACCGGCGGTTCCGGACCGAGCAGTCGGGGTCGGGCTCGGGCCCACCGGCCCACCCCGAGTTCGGCGACTGGTGGGAGGCCGTCTCCGCGCTGCGCGTGCCCGTCCTCTTGGTGCGGGGCCTGGCGTGGTCGGTGGTCGACGACAAGGACGTCGAGGAGCTGCTGCGGCGACAGCCCGACGCCAAGGTCGTGGGCGTCGAGGGTGCGGGGCACAGCATCCAGGGCGACCGGCCCCTCGAGCTGACCGCCCTCTTGTCCGAATTCTTCTATCCGGAGCGGTGATGGACCGGCAGGTCTGGTTCTCGCGGCGCGCGCTGAAGCTGCACGCGGTCATCCTGATCGTGGTCCCCGGCTTCGCCGCCCTCTGCATCTGGCAGATCGATCGCGCCCTCGGCGGGAACAGCCTGAGTTGGGCCTACGTCTTCGAGTGGCCGCTCTTCGCCGCCTACGCCGTGTACATGTGGTGGCGCATCCTGCACGAGAAGCCTGACGCGGCGCCGGCCGCCCCGGCGGAGAACGGGCACGCCGGCGAGCAACCGAGCGCGCAGGACGCCAAGGAGGACGCCGAGATGGCCGCTTACAACGACTATCTGGCCCGCTTGGCCGAACAAGACCGGGCCGGCGGCCGCTGAGCGGCGAGGGCGTTCCGGGGGGAGGGCTCGAACCTCCAACATCCGGCTCCAAAGGCCGACGTTCTGCCGATTGAACTACCCCGGATTGGGAGAAGCGCCGTGAGAGAGGTTACGCACGCCGGCGCCTCGCCATGGCCGTTCGCCGCGAGAGCGGCGGCGTAACCTCGCCCCGTGCGCATTCTGGTCGTGGACGACGACCTCGCCGTCCGACGGTCGATCGATCGGGCCCTGCGCCTCGAGGGGTACGAGGTGTCGACGGTCCCCTCGGGTGGCGAGGCGCTCGAGGAGCTGGCCCAGATGCCGCCGGACGCGCTCATCCTCGACCTGGGGCTGCCCGACCTCGACGGCCTCACCGTCTGCCGGCGGATGCGCGCCGCCGGTGACGACACCCCCGTCCTCATCCTCACGGCACGCGACGCGGTGGACGACCGGGTCCAGGGCCTCGACGCCGGGGCCGACGACTATCTCGTCAAGCCGTTCGCCCTGGCCGAGCTGCTCGCCCGCCTGCGCGCCCTGTTGCGCCGTCGCTTCGAGGGCGAAGGCGGCTTGCTGCGCGTCGGTGACCTGACGTTGAACCTCTCCACCCGTGAGGGCTCGCGCGGTGCGCGTGACTTCACGCTCACCCGCATCGAGTTCGACCTGCTCGAGATGTTCCTTCGCCACCCGCGCCAGGTCCTGACGCGCGAGGTCCTGCTCAATCGCGTCTGGGGGTTCGACTTCGACTCGGGGACCAACTCGCTGGCCGTCTACGTCGGATACCTGCGGCGCAAGCTCGAGGAAGGGGGCGAGCCCCGCTGCATCCAGACCGTGCGCGGGGTGGGCTACGTGCTGCGGGACGCGTGACTTTCCGGTCCCGGCTCGTCCTGGCGACCACGGCCGCCGTCGTCGTCGCCGTGCTGGCCGCCTCCACGGCCGCCTACCTGGTGGCGCGGAACACGCTCCTCCAGGCCGCCGACAACTCGCTCACCACCGCGGCGCAGAAGATCGTCGCCGGTGAGGATATCGGTTCGACCACCGCCACCTTGGGGCAGGTGATCGACGCGAGCGGCGCCGTCGTGTCCGGCGGCGGCCTCCCCGTGACGGGCGAAGTGCGCCTCGTCGCCGTCAACCTGGCGCCGACGTTCTTCACGACGGTCGACGTCGACGGGAACCAGATGCGCGAGCTGGTCGAGCACCTGCCCGACGACACCCCGTTCCAATCGGGCGTCCTCGTCGACGGCGGCGCCCTCCAGATCGCCACGCTGTTCAACGCCAGCTCGGAGCTCAGGACCCTGGCCCTTCTCCTCGGTGCCGTCGCGCTGATCGGCGTGATCCTCGCCGTGATCTTGGGCTGGCTCGTGGCGCGCACCGCGCTGGTCCCGCTGAACTCACTCACCGACTCCGTCGAGGACGTGGCCGAGACGACGGACGTGTCGCGTCGCCTGTCGCCCGGCGGCCCCGACGAGCTCGGCCGCCTGCGGCGCACGTTCAACCGCCTGCTCGAGGCGCTCGAGTCGTCACGCCGCGCCCAGAGCCAGCTCGTGCTCGACGCGTCGCACGAGCTGCGCACGCCCCTCACGAGCCTGCGCACCAACCTCGAGGTGATCCGGCGCGTCGACGAGCTCAGCCCCGAGGACCGCTCGGTCCTGGTCGACGACGTCCTGGTGCAGCTCCAAGAGCTCACCGACCTGGTGGGCGACCTGGCCGAGCTGGCCCGGGGCGACCAGCGGCCCGCGCCCCGCGAGCCGCTCCGCCTCGACTTGCTCGTGCGCGACGCGGTGAGCGTGCAGACCACGCACGGCCGCGCCGAGGACATCACCTTCGACCTCACCGCCGAGCCCTGCTGGGTCGAGGGCCACGCCGACCGCCTCGGCCGGGCGGTGGGCAACCTGCTCGACAACGCGCGCAAGTGGAGCCCGCCAGGGCAGACGGTGACGGTCGAGTGCCACGAGGGCACCGTCGTGGTGCACGACCGCGGCCCCGGGATCGCGGAGGCCGACCTCCCTCACATCTTCGACCGCTTCTACCGCTCGCCCGCCGCGCGCGGCCTCCCCGGGTCGGGCCTCGGCCTCGCCATCGTCGCCCAGGTGGCGAAGGCGGAGGGCGGGACCGTGCTGGCCGAGAACGACCCCGCCGGCGGTGCGCGCATGTCCCTGTTCCTGCCGACCATCCCCGGCCCGGAGGACCCGACAACGGGCACCCCTGAGATCTAATCAGCGGTAGGTCATGGACGAGGCGGCCAGGCACTGACGCGCGGCACCTGGTGGACGTCCTCTGCCACCACGACAGGCCGGCCTACGTCGCCTTTGCGGTCAGGACCCCGGAAGGGCCCGGTACCAGGCGATCGTCTCGGCCAAGCCGTCACGAAAATCAGTGCCAGCCTCGAACCCGAACAGGTCGCGCGCCTTGGACGTCTCGAGGCGCCGGCTCGGTTGCCCGTTGGGCTTGGTGGTGTCCCACTCGATGGCGCCCGTGTAGCCCACGGCGTCGGCCACGGTTTCGGCCAGCTCCTTGATCGAGATCTCCCGTCCTGATCCGATGTTGACCGGCTCCGCACCTTCGTAGTGCTCGAGGGCGAGTCGAATGGCCGAGGCCGCATCACGGACGTAGATGAACTCGCGGGTCGGGCTGCCGTCACCCCACAGCACCACCTCGGAGGCACCGCTGTCGTGCGCCTCGACGAAGCGCCGGATCATGGCGGGTATGACGTGGCTCGACTCGAGGTCGAACGAGTCGCCCGGACCGTAGAGATTCACGACCAGGAGATGGATGGCGTTGAACCCGTACTGCTGTCGGTAGGCCTGCGACTGGACAAGGAGCATCTTCTTGGCCAACCCGTAGGGCGCGTTGGTCTCCTCGGGATAGCCGTCCCAGAGGGACTCCTCGCAGAAGGGCACCGGGGTGTATTTCGGGTAGGAGCACACGGTGCCGCTGACGAGCACCTTCTCGATAGCACGGACACGGCACGACTCGAGGAGCTCGATGCCCATGATGGCGTTGTCGTAGAAGAAGCGGCCCGGCTCCGCCCGGTTGGCGCCGATCCCACCGGTCACGGCAGCCAGGTGAATGACGGCTGATGGCGCCACCTCGTCGAGGAGCCCGTCGATCTCCCCGCGGTAACGGAGGTCCGCATCGGCACTGCCCACGCCGACCACCTTTGCGCCCGCCTCCTCGAGCGCGGCGACGACCTGGCGGCCCAAGAAGCCCGTTCCGCCGGTCACGAGGACCGTCGCGCCTGAGAGGTTCACCGGATTCCACTCTCGCACGTGGGGGCATCGATCGTTCTCGCACCGTCCGAAGGGACGTCATGGTCGATGATGTCGAACACGTGACCGCGACGACGCGGGTGGACGGTCGGCGCGCCGGACCGCCCGGCGCCCCACGAGGAGAAGGTGCTCGACGCGCTCTCCGCGTCGCGGGCTGCCATGAGGAACAGGTCTTCGTGGTCCATGTCCTGATCGAGGAGCACACGATCGCCGCCAAGGTACCGTCGGCACCGGTCGACGTCGTCCGAGAAGACGGGGTAGGGGCCCTTCATGATCGACATCGCCTGGGCATCGTATTCGGCGTCCCAGATGGTGAGGAACCAGCTGGGCTGGACCGGTTCGACGTGCGGAAGCGTGACGTCGAAGGCCACACCTCATCCCGGCCGACGACGAACCGGATCTTCAGTTCCTGGATTCTTCGCTCCTTCTTATTTGTTCCCCAAGCGACCCCAAGGTGCCCGTCGCACACTGGGAAGTACCCGCCGGTGGGTTTCGAGTTTCCGCCACTCGCCACCGGTTCCGCCGGCAGGGACGGATCCGCACCGTCCCTGCCGGCGCCTCCCTCCCTTCTTCTGACGCCGCCACGCGCTCAGTCCGCCGCGACGAACTCGATGCGGTTGCCGAACGGGTCGTCCACGTACGCCCCCGTCCCCGGCGCGCGATCGGGGTTCGGCCGCACCGCCACGCCGGCCGCCTCGCACGCCTCGCGCAACCCCGCCAGGTCGTCCACCTCGAAGGCCGGGTGCGCCTTCTGTGCCGGCCGGAAGTCCTGCTCGACCCCCAGGTGTACGGCGACGTCGCCGCGGCGGAACCAGCAGCCGCCCCGGGCGGCCAGAGGCGGCGGCTTGGGGATCCGCTCCAACCCGAGCACGCCGGCATAGAAGGCCTCGGCCTGCGCCTCGAGACCCGGCGGCATCGCCAGCTGCACGTGGTCCAACCGCATGATCTCGAACGCCATGGCTGCCTCCTCCGGCCCCCCGATTGCCGCGCGACCTGGCAGTCGGGCACCGGGACCGCTAGCCTGCCGCACGACATGGGATCACTGATCAAAAAGCGCCGCAAGAGGATGCGCAAGAAGAAGCACAAGAAGATGCTGAAGGCCACCCGCTGGCAGCGGCGGGCCGGCAAGTAGCGGTCAGTCCCCTTCCCATCCCGCCGGAACGGTGCGCACGCGCACCAAGCGGGCGGTCGCACCACCGTTGAGCCGCAGTTCCGGCGCGTCCGGCGTGCCGGCCTCGGCTGGCCCGCCTTCGACGAACCAGGTCGACCCGCTCCCGGCCAGGCGAGGCTCGCGACCCGCCAGGTCCCCCAGCGCCTCGCGCCACGGCCCGAGCCTCGGCTCGGTCGCCAGCGCGGCCGCCGCCAGCTCGTTCGCCCCGGCGTGGGACGGCCGCTCGTCCCAGGCCCGATAGACCGCCGCCGTGTCGACGCCGAAGGGCGGGAGCAGCAGCAGGTAGTCCCGGCGCCTCGAACTCGAGGGGCGTGACCTCCTCGCCCGATCCCCGCGGACCCGGGCCCGGCCGCCGACCACGCAGAACGGGACGTCGGCGCCCAGGCGCGCCGCCAGGGCCGGGTCGCGGGCGCCCGCCCAGCGCAGCACCGCCGCCGGCGTCGGCCGACCCGCCGCCCAGGCCCGCCCCGAGGGGGATGCGCTTGGTCAGTCGGACCGCGGCGCGGCGCCCGCACGCCGCCAGCGCCCGGCCGATGAGGTTGTCGGCGAGGGGCGGGACCTCCGACTCCCGCGTCCCCGGCTGGGCCTCGACCTCCAACCCGTGGCCACCCTCGTCGATCACGAGCTCGTCGGCCAGGCTCAGCGTGACCATCTCGGCGTCGAGCTCGTGATAGCCGTCCGCCCGCACGCCGGTCACGGCGCAGCGACACCGTGAGCTTGGCCGGCGCCCACACCCTCAGCACGCCGCCAGCCTGCCCCACGCCGCCACGTCGAGCTCCTCGGCGCGCGCCTCGGGCCGACACCGGCGCGGCTGAACGCGTCGGGCTCGACCACGCCGGCCAGCGAGCGCCGCAGCATCTTGCGGCGCTGGCCGAACCCTGCCCGCACCACCGTGTCGAGCCGCTGCGTACGACACGAGCGCCGGGTCGACGGCCAGGGTCGGGCCGGCGCACGATCCGCACCAGCACCGACTCCACCCTCGGGCGCGGGACGAACACCGACGCCGGCACGCGCCCGACGACCTCGCGCTCGCGCGAAGTAGGCGATCCGGACCGACACCGCGCCGTAGGCGCGGCTCCCCCGCCGCCGCCGCCATGCGCTCCCCCACCTCGCGCTGGACCATCACCAGCAGGCGGGTCACCGCGGGCACCTCGGTCAGCGTGCGCATCACGAGCGGCGTGGCCACGTTGTACGGCAGGTTGGCCACGAGGCTCCACGGCGCGTCCCCCCGGGCCGCCAGGAGCCCCGCCACGTCCAGCGTCATGGCATCGCCCTCCACCACCTCGACGCCGGCCGGCTCGACCACGGAGCGCAGGACCGGGACGAGGTGCCGGTCGGTCTCCACGGCCACGACGTGGGCGCCGGTCTCCGCCAGGGCGAGGGTCAGGGACCCGAGCCCGGCCCCGATCTCGAGGACCCGGTCACCGGGGGCGAGCCCGGCCAGCCGGGCGATCCGGCGCACCGTGTTGGGGTCGGCGACGAAGTTCTGGCCCAGGGCCCGGCTGGGTCGTAGCCCGTGCGCCGACAGCAGTTGGGCGATGTCGGCGCCGGAATGGGTCACCAGGAGATTGTGACGTCCACCACTCCCTGGCCGAGGTCTGCGATCTGTTCGAAGCCTGCGGGCGAGAGGTCGACCACCCGGGGATAGCCGGCCCCCTCCCTGTCATCGACCGTGCAGACGGTCTCCGCGCCGGTCGCGTTGTTGACCACCGTCAGCACCGTGCCGAAGGGCAGGGTCGGGCTGGCGCAGTAGCCGGTCGGCGCGGCGGCGTACCACGTTGCCTGGCCGACCTCACGGTTGCTCGCCGACGCCACCGGCGCCGCCGTCGTGGTCGTCGTCGGTGGCAGCGTCGTGGTCGTGGTCGTCGGCGGCAACGTCGTGGTCGTCACGGGCGCGGCGGTCGTCGTGGTCACCGGTGCCGCCGTGGTCGACGTCGTCGACGAAGGCGACGCCTGATAGGCGACGAGGTGTGACGGCAGGTTCACGGTGTCGAGATGCGACGCCGGGTACACGACCTTCTTATGTGACTGATGCACGGGACTCGTCGCGACCGATGATCGCAGCGCGTCGGCTGCACCGCTTTGCAACAACAGGAGAGGCGCGCCGAAGAGCGCGCCGCATATACATGCAGCAACGCCGAGGCGCCTCCCCCCAGTGCTCTGGTTCCGCAGGGCTCCACCCTTCTCCGGGGACACAGTGCACCCGCGCCGACACACGGGTGGCGAGGGGTTTTGATGAACTTAGATAACCAATTGCTCGCTGTGCAAACCAGAGAAGTCGACAAAGTTTTTTGACACTTATTTCCGCAGGTCACACGAGGTACGTCATGTGATATTCATGTGAACTCCCTGATCACACTCCTATTTTGGCCAAATTCAAGGCTAAAATTCCAGGTCAGAAGGTTCTCGTATTACGCACTGAAACGGGGGAATTAGGCCCCTGTGGAAAACACCATGGCGGTCGACGCCGCGGTGCGTTCTCTCACCTCGTCGACCGTGCACTGCTTGATCGCCGCGATGGCTTCGCCGACCAACGGCACGTACGACGGCTCGTTGGTCCGGCCGCGATACGGCACCGGCGCGAGGAAGGGGCTGTCCGTTTCGACCAGGAGGCGCTCCAGTGGGCACCGCTCCGCCGCGGCGCGCACGTCCGCTGCGTTCTTGAACGTGACGATCCCGCTGAACGAGACGTACATGCCGGCGCGCAGGCAACGGTCGACCTCGTCGGGTCCGCCGGTGAAACAGTGCAGCACCGTGCGCGCGGGCAATCCTTCGCCGGCCAGCACGTCGAAGGTGTCGTCCCACACGTCGCGCGCGTGGATGACCAGCGCAAGGTCGTGCTCCCGCGCCAACGCGATCTGCGCGGCGAACGCTGCTCGCTGCGCGTCGCGCGGTGAGTGCTCGTAGTGGTAGTCGAGCCCGCACTCGCCGACGGCCACCAGTGACGAATCGCCCTCGCGCACCACACGGTCGATCAACGCCCCCACCTCGTCGACGCCCTCGCTCGCCTCGTGCGGATGGAGGCCGATCGAGGCCCACGCCCGCGGGGCCACGCCGGCCCGCTCGGTCGCCCGGGCCACCTCCAGCGCCTGGACCGACGTCGCCGGCCCGGTGCCGATGCAGATCAGGCGGTCCACCCCCGCCTCGGCCGCCCGGGCCAGCAGCGCCTCGGCGTCGAGCTCGCCCTCGGGGTCGGCCGCCTCGCCCCGGCCGAGGTATTCCTCCTGCACATGGCAGTGCGAGTCGAACCAGCCCCCCACGTCAGGCCTTGCGGCGGGGGAACAGCGGCTCCCCCTTCACCACGGCCGTCCCGCCCCCGTAACCGCCCCAGGCGGCGTCGGCGGGCAGCCGGGCGGCGTTGGGGTCGCCCTCCAGCCCGATGCGGCGCCAGACCTCGGCCGCCGTCGCCGGCATCGCCGGCGCCACCAGGATGGCGACGATCCGCAACACCTCGAGCGCGTCGCCGAGGACGGCCTCGACCGCGGGGCCGGGCTCCATCTTCCACGGCTCCGCCGCCTCGAGCCCGGCGTTGGCCGCGCCGATGAGCCGCCACGTCTCCTCGAGCGCGTCGTGGGGCGCCCAGCGCGCCCAGGCGTTCGACGCCGCCTCGAGCACGCCCGCCGCCACGGCGGCCAGTTCGCTCGACGCGTCGGGTGCCGGCCCGATGCCGCCGCACTTCGAGTGCACGACGGTGGTGACCCGTGACACGAGGTTGCCGAGGTTGTTGGCGAGGTCGGCGTTGTAGCGCGCCACGATCCCCTCGTAGGAGAAGTCGCCGTCGCTGCCCAACGGCACGTCGCGCAGGAGGTGGTAGCGCAGCGGGTCGACGCCGAAGTCCTCCGCCAGCGCCAGCGGGGACACGTCGGTGATCTTGAGCGGCGGCGCATCGTCGCCCGACCCGGCCAGGCCGGACGCGATCATCGTCTTGCCCAGCTTCTGCCCGCCCATGAGCAGGTAGCCGTGCACGAAGATCTCGGCGGGAGGCGCCAGGTCGGCCGCCATGCACATCGCCGGCCACCACACGCAGTGGAACTTCAAGATGTCCTTGCCGATCAGGTGGTGCGCCGCGGCCCAGCGCGTCGCGGAACGCGTCCTCGTCGCCCCCGTAGCCGGCGACCGTGAGGTAGTTGATGAGCGCGTCGTACCACACGTAGAAGACGTGGCCGGCGTCCCATGGCACCGGCACGCCCCACGTGAACGAGGTGCGCGTGATGGAGACGTCGCGCAGACCGCCACGGATGAAGCCGAGCGCCTCGTTGCGCTTGGAGACCGGCCGGACGAAGTCGGGGTGGGCGTCGTAGTACTCGAGCAACCGCTCTTCGAACGCGCTCAGCTTGAAGAAGTAGTTCTCCTCGGACATCTCGATCACCGGCCGCCCGTGCACCGGGCACTTGCCGTCGACCAGCTGGTCCTCGGTGTAGTAGTCCTCGCACGAGACGCAGTAGAGGCCGACGTAGACGCCCAGCTCGATGAACCCGTTGTCGTAGATCCGCTGCAGGAATTCCTGGACGACCTTGTAGTGCCGGGGCTCGGTCGTGCGGATGAAGTCGTCGTTGGAGATCTCGAGCGCCCGCCAGGCCTCGACGAAGCGCTCCGAGGTGCGGTCCGTCCACGCCTTGGGCGTCATGTTCGCCGCCTCGGCCGCCTCGACGATCTTGGCCCCGTGCTCGTCGGTGCCCGTCATGAACCAGACGTCGTCGCCCGCCAGGCGGTGCCAGCGCGCCAGCGCGTCGGCGTTCACCGTCGTATACGCCGTGCCGACGTGTGGCGCGTCGTTGACGTAGTAGATCGGGGTGGTCAGGTAGTAGGGCGGCACCGCCGGTAGCGTACCGGCGCGCCTGGACACGCCTGGACGTCAGTGCGCTGCGTGGCCGCCGTTGCGGATCCGCAGCGCCGCCTCGTAGGCGCGGCGTTTGGGGACCCCGAGGCTCGCCGACACGCGCTCGGCCACCTGGCGCGGGCCCGCCCCGGCGTCGTCGGCCAACGCCGAGCGCACGGCGGCCTCGACGTCGCCCTCCTCCGCCGGCGCGGCCGGGGGCGCCCCGCCGACCACCAGCACGACCTCGCCCCGGCGCGGCGCGGCCGCGAACTCTTCGGCCGCCCGCACCAGCGAGCCCCGCCAGACCTCCTCGTGCACCTTGGTCAGCTCGCGGGCCACCGCCACCGGGCGCTCGGGGTCGAGCGCCGCCAGCTCCGCCAGGGTGCCCGCCACGCGGCCGGGCGCCTCCAGGACGACACCGGTCCGCTCGTCGGCCATCAGCGCGGCGATTCGGCGCCGTCGCTCGGGCCCCTTGCGCGGCAGGAAGCCTTCGACGCAGAACCGCTCCGTGGGGAGGCCGCTCACGACCAACGCCGCGATCACCGACGACGGGCCGGGCACCGTGGTGACCTTCTCCCCCGCCGCGGCCACTTGCGCCGCCAACCACGCGCCCGGGTCCGAGACGCCCGGTGTTCCCGCGTCGCTGACCACCGCCACGGTCCCGCCGGCCACGACGCACGCGGCCACGCGCTCGAGGCGCTCCCGCTCGTTGTGTTCGTGCAGCGACACCAGGCGATCGCCGGCGCGGATCTGAAACGCCGAGAGCAGCGCGCGCGTGCGGCGCGTGTCCTCGCAGCAGATCAGGTCGGCCTGCGCCAGCACCTCTTGCGCGCGGCGAGAGGTCACCCAGGTTCCCGATCGGCGTCGCCACGAGGACGAGCTCGCCCTGTCCGGCCTCGCTCATGGCTCCCTGACCTCGGTGGCGGGATCGCTCACTCGGCCTCGCGCACCTCGAGCTGGTCGCCGACGCGGACGCCCCAGCGCTCGAGCGAGCCCGCCTGCGTCTGCACGACGCTGCGGGCGGTGGGCCCCCCGAGCGCCACGCGCCAGGGCTTGAGCTGCGTCACCCGCAGGACCGTGTTGTCGGCCGAGAGGAACGCGGCCTCGATGGGGAACCGGACGCCGATCGTGTGCACGGCGCGGGTTCCCACGACGTGCAGGCCACCCTCATAGCCGTCCCGGCCGCGCAGGGCGCTGCGCCGCTCCGCGGCTGAATCGGCCATCTCGAGCGCGCACACGACGTCGCCGTCACGCAGCAGCCATCCGGACCGCACAATTCGGGAGGCTACCGGATGGTCGCTGGGGCCCGGCTACGCTGTTCCCCTTATGTCGAAGCGAACCGTCAAGCGCAAGCTGCGCACGAAGAAGAAGGCCAACCACGGCAAGAAGCCGAACTGCGGCCGCGGCTGAGGTCGCCCGGCACCAGGTGACGGGGTCGCCCGGCGCCCGAGAACCGTCCCGCCTCTGCTTCTGCCCCTCCGAAGAGGCTCACGAAGAACTCCCGGCCCAGCCGGACTGATTCCAGGCCATCGAGCCGCTCGCCGGACTTCCGGCTCGGCCGCGCACCGCACCGCAAGCTTCCGGAAGGCCTCGCCCGTCCTCGCCCGGGAGTGTCTCAGCGGACCCAATCCACGTGGCGCGCCGACAGCACGCCGCACAACGTCGTCGGCACGTCCGAGATGATCCCGTCGACCCCGAGGCCGAGCAGGCGCTCCATCGACTCGGTGTCGTTGACCGTCCACACGTGGACCGCCTTGCCCGCCGCGTGCGCCGCCGCCACGAACTGCTCGTCGACCACCACGAGGTCGCCCTGGCGCTCGGGCACCTGGTAGGCCACCGCCGCGCTCTCGGGCATGCGCTCACCGGCGTGGGCGGCCCGCCAGGCGTCCGCCGTGGCGATCGTGCCGGCCGAGATGGGCACCCGTGGCGCGAAACCCTTGAAGGCGTCGGTCGCCGGGTCGAGGAAGGAGGCGACGATCACGTCGTCGACGCGCTCGTACTCGGACAGCAGCCGGGCCAGCTTCTCCTCGTACGGCGCCACCACCGGCGCCGTCTGCTTGATATCCAGGTTCAGGACCACGCCGGGGAAGGTCTCGAGGACCTCACGCAGCGTGGCGATCCCGAACGCACGGTCCGCCGGCGCCCGGCCGCGGAAGGGGTATTCGTCGGTTGGCTGTCCCGGCGTCACGTCGGCCCCGGGGATCCACCAGTACGAGAAGTCCATCTCGCGCAGCTCGGCCAGGGTGAACGAGGCGATGCTGCCGGTCTGCGCCGTGGTGCGGTCCACGGTGGCGTCGTGGCACACGACGAGCTCGCCGTCGGCGGTGGCGTGGACGTCCAGCTCGATCCCCGTCGCCCCCGCGTCGATCGCGTGGGCGATCGCGTGCAGCGTCGACGAAGGGGACTCCCATGCGCCTCCTTGGTGCGCGTAGGCGATCACCCGGCGCTCGAGCCACACGTAGTCGTCGCTCATCGATCTGGACGGTAACAGCCGGCGTGGGCGCCCCGTTCGAGGCATCCCCGACCGCCGCGCCGCCGGCGGCAAAAGCGCTCGCACGTGGGGGCGAGGCCGGCCTCCCGCCCCCGGCGCCTATCCTCCAACGGCGTGTTCGACCACCTGCTCGTCGACGTCATCGGCACCATCCGCGACTCCTTCGACCGCGCGCTGCTCCAGCGCCAGGCCGTCGAGGAGCGCTTCCAGGTCGACGTCTTCCTGGGCGACGTGTCCTGGGAGACGTCCTACAGCCTGCCCGGCGAGGAACAGCCGCCCCGGGTGCGGGCCGACGTGTCGGTCGACTGGCCGACCTGGAGCCAGACCTCGTATCGCAGCTGGTCGATCGGTGAGCCCCCCGACGAGATGCCCGAGGTCGTCATCGAGGTCGCCCTGCGCGTCCAGCGCATGGCCGAGGCGCCCGACACCGAGAAGGTCATGGCGGTGCTCCCGCTGAGCGGGCCGCTCACCGACCCCATGGACCTGGTGCGCACGGCGACGACCATCGAGCAGGTGCGCACCGACACGGACGAGACCGACGACGGCGGCCCGGGCGGCACGCGCTGGGCGGCGGAGGCGACGTACGAGGGCTCGGTCCGTTTCAGCGAGGCGCAGCTGGACGACCCGCTCTCCATCACGCCGGTCTTCGACACCCTCACGCGCTGGATCGCCTCGACGCTCATCTCCCTGGCCGACCTGCCCTTCACGTTTCTGCCCCCCGGGGAGGACGACGACTGACCCGTCCGTCGCCCCGTCGCGCCTTCATCCTCGTCCTCTTCGCCTTCGGCGTCGTCCTGGCCGCCTGTGGCTCGTCCGCGCCCGCGGCGCCCCCGGCCAACGAGGGCCTCACCCTGAACCGGCCCACGCCCCAGCAGGTCCAGCTGACCGACCAGCACGGCCACAGCGTTTCCCTGGCGTCGCTGCGCGGCAAGGTCGTCGTGCTCGCGCCGTTCCTGTCGCTGTGCCAGGACGAGTGCCCGCTGATCACCGCGGCGTACACCTCGCTCCAGCACGACGTGCAAGCCGCCGGCCTCTCGCCGCGCGTCGTGTTCGTGGAGGCGACCGTCGATCCCGGCCGTGACACCGTTGCCCGCCTGGCGGCGTACCAGAAGGAGTTCGGCGCCGACTGGGACCTCTGGACGGGGACGCCCGCCGAGATCGCGGCGTTCTGGAAACCCTTCGGCGTGAGCTATCAGATCGTGCCCGAGGAGCAGCCGCCCAAGCTCGATTGGTGGACCGGCAAGCCGCTCACCTACGACGTCGACCACACCGACGGCTACATCGTCATCGACGCCGCCGGGCGCGAGCGCTTCGTCGACGCCAGCGCGCCCGATATCCCGAACCTCTCCCCCAAGCTCAAGACCCTCCTCAACGTCGGGCGGCCTGCACGAGCTCGCGCACCCGCTGCCGACCAACTGGACGACGTCCGACGCCCTCGGCGCGATCAGCTGGGTGCTCGGGACGAATATCCCCGCCGCCGGCCCGTGATGCGGGGCCCGTTGCGCCGCCGCGCCCTCGTCGTCCCGGCAGCCCTCGTCCTGTGCGCCCTGAGCTTCGCCGCCTGCGGCAACGGCGGCGGCGTGACCACGCTGTCGGCCCCGCCCACCACCGACGCCTCGCTCACGCTCACCCTGCAGAAGTCGCCGGCCGGCCAGATCCTGGCCACCGGCAGCGGCGACACCCTCTACGACTTCGTCCCCGACACGCCGACGCACAGCGCGTGCCTCAACGACGGCTGCGTCTT
This sequence comes from uncultured Acidimicrobiaceae bacterium, assembly GCA_963783995.1. Taxonomy (GTDB): domain Bacteria; phylum Actinomycetota; class Acidimicrobiia; order Acidimicrobiales; family RAAP-2; genus Bog-473. The sequence goes on along the minus strand of CAWAPU010000001.1, from coordinate 507,160 downwards.
CCAGTGGCCCCCGCTGGTCGTGACCGGGCCGATCCGCGTCGGCAAGGGCGTCGACCCGTCGCTCGTCGGCACGCTCAAGCGCCCCGACGGCGCGACCCAGGTCTCCTACGGCGGGCACCCGCTCTACACGTACAACCTCGACGTGACGCCCGGCATGGTCACGGGGCAGGCGATCGACCAGGACGGCGGGCTCTGGTACGTCATCAACCCCGAGGGCAAGCAGGTCACGACGTCCTTCTCCGTACAGAGCCCGAACCAGAACCCGAACACCTAGCACCGCCGGTGGCGGCGCCGCGTCCACCAGACGGGGCACGACGCGCCGGCGCCCGCCCATCCACTGGGCGGGCGCCGATCAAGATCGCGTCGCGGATCGGTCAGGCCGGTGGCTCAATCGTCAAGCTGACCACGCTCGACGAGCTTCCCCTCGACAACCCGTTGCCCTGGTACACGGCTTTGTACATCATCACCCCGGGGGCAATGTTGATGTCACCGCTGAAGCCGGTGGTGCAGACGCCTCCCTTGAGGAGACGCTGACACGTCGTCCCGAAGGTATCGCTGGTGGTCACCACACCGGCACTGTTCACGGCCTCGATGACAACATTGCCGGTGGGCGCAGCCTCAAAAGCGTGCCCGGTGACGGTGGCCGTGAACGTCACGTTCGCTCCCTGGTGGACCGGGTTCGGCGTGATCTGCAGCGTGGTGGTGGTAGGGAGCAAGCCCGGGAGAGGGGTGATCCCCTTCGCGTCCGCCGCGCCGGCCAGCGCAAGCGCACTCGCTGCGCTCACCGCCAGAGAGGCGGCACCGATCTTCCATGCGATCGTACGGCCGCGATGGCCCATGCGGGTCTTCATGATGTTCTGCCTTTCGTTTCGCCGCGGCGAAGGGCAAAGGGGTTCGTGAATTGGAGGCCGTTCCGCCTAAAACGGCCATTGCCGCAGCAGTTTCGCTTATTCGATCTCGGAAGTCAATGACCGTTTCACCGGCCAGCTCGTCGGCGTCACCCGTTCGAGCGAGCCGGCGCTTGCTTCACGTGTTGAACCGGAACTCCACCACGTCGCCGTCGCGCATGACGTAGTCCTTGCCCTCCATGCGCGCCTTGCCCGCCGTGCGGGCCGCGGCGACCGATCCCGCGGCCATCAGCTCGTCGAAGCCGATCACTTCGGCCTTGATGAACCCCCGCTCGAAGTCGGTGTGGATCACCCCGGCCGCCTTCGGTGCGGTGTCGCCGGCGTGGATGGTCCAGGCGCGCGCCTCTTTGGGCCCGGCGGTCAGGAACGTCTGCAGCCCGAGCGTGGCGAAGCCGACGTGGACGAGCTGCTCGAGCCCCGACTCCTCCTGGCCGTAGCTGCGCAGCAACTCCTTGGCGTCCTCGGGGTCCAGTGCGGCCACCTCCGCCTCGATCTGCGCGCACAGGACCACCGCCCGGGCCGGGCGAACCGACGCCATGAGCTCCTCGGCCAGCGCGGCGTCGCCGAGCGCTGCCTCGTCCACGTTGAACACGTAGATGAACGGCTTCGCCGTCAGCAGATGGAGCTCGCGCAGCAACTCGACGTCCACCTCGCCGGCCGCGCCCGCGCTCGAGATCGTCCGGCCCTCCCCCAGGATCTGCTCCGCCTTCGCCACCGCCTCCGCCATCGGCTTGAGCGACGGCGTCGCCCGCGCCTCCTTCTGGAGCCGGGGCAGCCGGTTCTCCACCGTCTGGAGGTCGGCCAGGATCAGCTCGGTGTTCACCGTCTCGATGTCCCCGCTGGGGTCCACCCGGGCGTCGACGTGCACGACGTCATCGTCGTGGAAGGCGCGCACCACCTGGCAGATGGCGTCGGTCTCGCGGATCGCGGCCAGGAACTGGTTGCCCAGTCCTTCGCCCTTGGACGCGCCGCGCACCAGGCCCGCGATGTCGACGAACGTGACGGTCGCCGGCACGATCGGCGCGCCGTCGTAGAGCGCCGCCAGTTGTTCGAGGCGGGCATCGGGCACCGGCACCACCCCGACGTTCGGCTCGATCGTCGCGAACGGATAGTTCGCGGCCAGGACCTCGTTGTTGGTCAGCGCATTGAAGAGCGTCGACTTGCCGACGTTGGGCAGCCCGACGATGCCGATGGACAGGCTCATCGGCCGTTACCCGTCGAGGAGCCCGGCGGCCTTGGCCAACGCCTTGAGGTCGGCCTCGGGGCGCGCGCCGGTGTGCGAGATCACCTCGGCCGCGCACAGCGCAGCGAGGCGCGTGCTCTCCACCGGCCCCATGCTGTGCGTGAGCCCGTACAGGAGGCCGGCAGCGAAGAGGTCGCCGGCACCCGTGGTGTCCACGACGCGGTCGACCGCCGCCGCGGGCACCTCGACGGGGCCCTGGGCCGTCAGGACCACGGCGCCCTGGGCCCCTCGGGTCATCACGACCAGCAACCCGGTCTCCTCGGCCGCGGCGATCACGGCGTCGGGCGAGCCCCCACCGAAGAGCATCGTGAGCTCTTCCTCGTTGCCGAGCAGGATGTCGACGTCGTCGAGCAGCAGGTCGAGGAACTCGCGCTGGTGGCGGCTCACGCAGAAAGGATCCGACAGGGACAGGGCGACCGAACCGTCGCCGCCGTGCGCCGTCGCGGCGGCGTGGCGCATCGCCTCCTTGGCCGACGCGACGTCCCACAGGTACCCCTCGAGCAGCACGATCGAGGCCCGAGCGACGAAGGACTCGGGCACCCCGGCGGGCGTCATGGTCGATGCGGCGCCGAGATACGTCCCCATGGTGCGATCGGCGTCCTCGGTGATGAGGACGATGCAACGTCCCGTGCCCAGGCCGTCACCGCCCACCGTCTCGCTGTAGTGCGGCTCGAACTCGACCCCGGCGGCGCGCAGGTTCTCGGCGTAGGTGCGCCCGACCTCGTCGTCCGCCACCGTGCCCACGAAACCGGCGGTGCCCCCTAACTCGGCGATGCCGGCGGTCGTGTTGGCCACCGATCCGCCCGACACGTAGCGCGGCGCCGCCATGAGCGCCTGCACCTCTGTGGCCTTTTCGAGGTCGATCAGGGTCATCGACCCTTTGGCCAGTCCCGATTGGGCCAGTTGCTCTGCCCCCGCCAGCTCGATCACGTCGAGGAGCGGTGACCCGATCGCCACGACATCGAGGTCGTGGTCGCCTCCGTCGTCTGGGACCGGGGATGCAGCGTCGTTGCCGTCGGTTGTCGTCTCTGCTGGGGGCACGGAGCGAGAACCTACTCGGAGCGCGGCGGGTAGCCTTCCCCGGATGCATCCTCCGACCACGACGTCTCCGGGTGGGTCCGGCGCGTTGGCGTTCCGCCTGCCCCGCACCGTCGAACCGGAGACGTACCACCTCGAGATCGAACCCGACCTCGGCACGGCCACCTTCTCGGGCACCGTGGCCATCGACGCCCTGATCCACGAACCCGTCACGGAGATCGTGCTCAATGCGGTCGAGCTGGCGGTGAGCGACGTCGAGGTCCGGGCGTCCGACGGCTCCACGATCGGCTGCACGGTCACGTTCGACGACGAGCTCGAACAGGTCACGTTCCGCTCGGCGTCCGAGCTTCCCGCCGGCCCCTGCACGCTGACGTGCCGGTTCACCGGCACCCTGAATGACAAGCTGCGCGGGTTCTACCGCTCCACCTACACCGGCCCCGACGGCGAGACCCAGACCATCGCCACCACGCAGTTCGAGTCGGTCGACGCACGCCGCTGCTTCCCCTGCTTCGACGAGCCGGACCGCAAGGCCGTCTTCGAGGTCACCCTCATCGTCGACGCCGACCTCGACGCGATCTCCAACTCGCCGGTCGTGGCGGACGACCCGGTCGGCGACAAGCGGCGGGTTCGCTTCTCGCCGACGATGAAGATGTCCACCTACCTGGTGGCCTTCGTCGTGGGCAAGCTCGAGACCACCGAGACGGTGGACGCCGACGGAGTCCCGCTCCGGGTCGTGTGCACTCCGGGCAAGCGCGCCCTGGGCGAGTATGCGCTGGAGGTGGGGGCCTTCGCGCTCCGCTTCTTCACCGAGTACTTCAACATCCCCTATCCGGGCGACAAGGTCGACCTCGTCGCCATCCCCGACTTCGCGGCCGGCGCCATGGAGAACCTCGGCTGCATCACGTTCCGCGACACGGCACTCCTCGTGAACCCGGCGGAGGCCGCCCGTTCCGAACTCGAGCGGGTCGCCGACGTGATCTCGCACGAGCTCGCGCACATGTGGTTCGGCGATCTGGTGACGATGGGTTGGTGGGAGGGCATCTGGCTCAACGAGGCCTTTGCCACGTTCATGGAGATGCTCTGCGTGGACGCGTTCCGCCCGTCGTGGGACCGTTGGGTCGGCTTCGCCCCTTCGCCGCGAGGCGGCCCTCGCCATCGACGGCGTGCACTCGACGCGCCCGATCGAGTACCCGGTCGGCCCGCCCAAGGAGGCCGAAGGCATGTTCGACCTCCTGACCTACGAGAAGGGCTGCGGCGTCCTGCGCATGCTCGAGCAGCACATCGGCCCCGACGTCTTCCGCGACGGGGTACGCACCTACCTCAAGGCGCACGCCTACGGGAACACGGTGACGACCGACCTGTGGGACGCGCTGGAGGACGCAAGCGGCGCGCCCGTGCGTGACGTGATGAACACCTTCATCCTTCAAGGCGGCCATCCCCTCGTCACGCTCGAGAACGGCGAGTTGCACCAACAGCCCTTCGCCTACGGGCCGGTGCCCCCGGGAACCGTGTCGTCCATCGGCACGCTGTGGAACGTCCCGGTCGCCTTGCGGGCACTGCCCGACGATCGCCGTCCGGGAGCGCCGCTCCGTCGCCTCGTGCTGCGCCAAGAGCCGCAGCCCGTCCCGCGAGATCGAGCAGGGGATCGTCGTCGTCAACGCCGGCGGCTGGGGCGTGTTCCGGGTCGGCTACGAGACCGAGCACCGACTTGCCCTCGCCGAGCACCTCGCCGAGCTCACCCCGCTCGAGCGGGCCAACCTCCTCGGCGACACGTGGGCCACCACGCTGGCGGGCCATACCCGCCTCGAGGAGTTCCTCCGCGTGGCCACCTGGTTGGGCGTCGAGGCGGATCCGTCCCCCTGGACGGCCGTCGGCTCCGCGCTCGTCCTGTGCAACCGGGTCGCCGGGCCCGGCGATCGCGCCGGCCTGCACCAGGGCGTGACCGCGCTGGTCGGCCCGCTCCACGGTCGTCTCGGGTTCGAGGCGATTCCGGGCGAGGGCGAGCGCACACCCACCCTCCGCGCCTTGGCCATCAACTTGCTCGGCACGATCGGCGCCGACGCCGAGGTGCGGGCCGAGGCCGCCCGTCGCTTCGACGCCTCACCGATCGCCGGGGGCACTTCGCCCATTCCGGCCGACATCGAGATGGCGACGCTGACGGTGGTGGCGCAGCTGCTCCGGTCCGGCGACTACGACGCGATGTTGGCCCGGTACCGAGGGGCGAAAACGCCACAAGAAGAGATGCGCTCCCTCGGCGCGCTGTCGACCTTCCCCGACGTCGACCTGTGCCTGCGGACCTTCGACCTGGCCATGACGGAAGTACGGAGCCAGAACGGGTTCGCCGTGCTGAGCGCGCTCCTGGCCAACCCGGTGGGTTGCCAAGCCGTGTGGACCCGGATCACCGAGCAATGGGGCGCCGTCTTGGAACGCTTCCCGAAGAACGCGCCGGTCCGCATCATCGAGTCGTTGCCGGCGCTGTGCGGAGACGCCGATTTCGCCCAGTCCGCCGTCGACTTCCTGGCCGACCACCCGCTGGCCTCCGGCCCGCGCCGGGTGGCGCAGTCGATCGAGCGGCTCGGGATCAACGTCGCCTTCGCCGCGCGTGAGCGTGGCGATCTCGGTCGGGTCCTCGCGACGGCGACCGCTCCCCCTACGTGAGCAAGGCGTCTCGGTCGATCTCCACCGAGTCCTCGTCGGCGCGCCTTGACTCGCTCTTCGAAGCGGCCCGCCGCACGCGGGGCTTCATGCCCGACGACGAGGGCGCGGCGTTGTTCGAGGCGGCCCTGCGCGCCGGACGCGCCGACATCCCGGCCGCCGAGCCGGCGACCTTCGTCGAGATCGGCGCCTGGTGCGGCAAGTCGAGCGTCTATCTCGGCGCCGCGGCCGAAGCGACCGGCGCCGTCCTCCTCTCGGTGGACCACCATCGCGGCTCGGAGGAGAACCAGCCAGGATGGGACTACCACGAGGCCGACCTCGTCGACGCTGACGAGGGACGCATCGACACGTTGATGCACTGGCGGCGCAGCATCACATCCGCCGGTCTCGAGTCCTCGGTGGTGGGCATCGTCGGCGACTCGCCGACCGTTGCGGCGCGCTGGGACCGTCCGCTCGCTTTCTGTTTCATCGACGGTGGGCACGGCGAAGAGCCGGCCTGGGCGGACTTCCGCGGCTGGTCACCGCACGTCGCCGTGGGCGGGTGGCTCGCCATCCACGATGTGTTCCCCGACCCCGCCGACGGCGGACGACCTCCCTACGAGTTGTACTGCGCCGCACTCGGGTCGGGCGAGTTCGCCGAGGACGGCGCCTGCGGCAGCCTGCGAGTCCTGCGCCGCGTGGCCCCCACTCCACGTTCACACCCCTGAGCGCCGCCGGTGCGTCGTTGCCTGCTCGCTAGGTACGGCGCACTACCAACCCAACTCCCGCAAGCGGGCGTCGCCGATCCCGAAGTGATGGCCGACCTCGTGGATGACCGTCTTGCGCACTTGGCGCTCCACTTCCTGCTCGGTGTGGAAGGCGTTGCAGATCGTCTCTTTGAAGATGGTGATCCGGTCGGGCATGGCCCCCGCGTAGCGGCCGCGGTTCGTCAGCGGGACACCCTGGTAGAGCCCGAAGAGCCGGCCCGGCGGGCTGGTGTCGTCGACCTGGATCATCACGTTGTCCATGGCGGAGCGGAGTGCTTCGGGAATGTCCTCGAGAGCCCGGTCGACAAGCTCGTCGAACTCCTCCGCCGTCATGGTGACCACTGCGGCCATCATGCCAAAGATGCGTTCGGTCTCCCGCGCGCTCATGGAACGAAAATCGATGGCCGCTAGGGTGTGGCGCCATGGTGCATGAAAGCAGCACGGGCGCGTCACCCATCGTCAAGGGACTGATCAACAACCTCAGGGAGATCCTCCCCCCGGACGAGCAAGCGAAGCTGGACGCCTACGGGGATCGCGCCGAGGCGACCACGCCGAAGGGCGACTTTCATCGTGCGAGGTACTGCGTGCACTGGGCGATCGAGGTCGCGGAGCGCCCCGAGCAATCCCATCTCTCGCATCTGGCGACCCGCCTCAAGGAGATTCACGAGGAATACAAGGACGTCTGGCTCGGCGTCGAATTCGGCTCCGAGGCCAAGATCGGCCACGGGCAGGTCTCCAAGGAGATCAAGGGCGATCAGAAGGTGGGGCCGGGCGAGGACATCGAGCTCCTCTGGGTCGAGGAAGCGACCGACGTGGCGAAGAGCGCGGCCGAGAAGTCCGGTTGGGACAGCGTTCCTTGGGAAGCGCTCGTCGAAGAGGTCCTGAAGATCGGTTGACGCCCGCTACCGTGGCCTCCGTGAGCAGTCAACGCGTGCCGGGTGGCGTGGTGCACAAACTCCCTGGAGATCTGCGCCAGGCCCTGCTCGGCAACCCACCGGCACTCGACGCCTGGAAGGACATCACGCCACTGGCCCGCAACGAGTTCATCTGTTGGGTCGAAGACGCCAAGCAGGCGAAGACCGCGCGAACGACGCATCCGTCGGACGCAAGAGGAGCTCGAGGACGGGATGCGCCGCCCCTGCTGCTGGCCGGGTTGCGCGCACCGTGTGCGCGACGGCCAGGCGGTCCCCTCCGTCTCACTCGCCTGACGGCGAGGCCCGCTCAGTCGCGACACGTGCGCTCCGAGAGCTCCAAGACGGTGCAGCCTTCCGCGGCGTCGCCGCAGTGCGGCTCGGCCAAGTCCAGCGCCGCCGGGAGGCACTCGCCGCGGAAAAGGCCCGCCGCCGGCGTCGTATCGGACAACGCGTCGGCGGCCAGGACCATGGCGGCGAACGTGTACGTGGTGCGCTCGTGCTTGGGGAAGGTCTCCTCTTCGGGGTAGACCATCCCCGTCCAGTACGAGCCGTCGGGCAGGCGCAGGTTCTGGCCGGCCGTGAACAGCTCGCGGGCGGCGTGATCGAGTCCGAGCGCGTCGAGCGTGAGCACGCACTCTGCGGTCTCCGCGGCCGTCACCCAGTCGCCGGTCGACACGCAGCGGACACCGAGGCCCTCCATGACGAACGTCGACCAGCCCTCGGCGATGCGGCGCCGGCCCGCATCTCCCTCGAGCGCTCCCGACAACATCGGGTAGTACCAGTCCATGGCGAATTCCAGCTTCGGTGCGAACGCGCCGGGGTGATGCGCCACGGCGTGGCCGAGACGGCCCGCCGCCAACTCCCAGTCGGGGCGGTCCTTGGCCAGGCACTCAGAGACGGCGACCGCACAGCGCAACGAGTGGTAGATCGACGACGACCCCGTCAGCAGCGCGTACTCCTCGAGCCTCCCCGACGAGTCGCGCGACCACAGCACCGAGCCGTCGGGCTGCTGGAAGCGCAAGACGAAGTCGATGCCGCCCTCGATGGCGGGCCACAGCTCGCCGAGGAACTCGACGTCCCCGGTGATCAGGTGGTGGTGCCATGCCCCCGCCGCCAGGTACGCGCAGACGTTGGTGTCGAGGCGGGCGTCCTTCACCGCATCGCGGCGGTAGTAGTTGAACCAGCTGCCGTCGGGCAGTTGGCGCTCGGCGAGCCAGCGGTAGGCGGCCTTCGCCTCGTCGACCAGGCCGCACACGGTGAGCGCCATGGCCGCCTCGACGTGGTTCCACGGATCGCAGTGCCCGTCCTCGAACCACGGGATCATGCCGTCGGGGCGTTGCACCTCGGCGATCGCGCGCGCCGTGGCCAGGACGTCGGCGCTCGAGAGGATGCCGGACACCTCGGGGATGGTGACCTGCGCCGAGCGGATCTCCTCGGTCGTCATGCCGCTGCCCCCTGCTTCGGTGTGGTCGGCCCGCGTCGACCGGGTACGCCGCGCGGCCGATCGGGTCGGGCGTCGGGCAACCCGGCGACGACGGTGACGGGCTTGGCGAGGTAGACGACCAGGCTCTTTCCGATGACCGGGCTCAGCACCCGGTCCGCCGCCCGCGTCACGAACGGGGCCTTGACGATGTCCCACACGAGGACCTTGTGGTACGCCGCCACGGCCGGGTGCGCGTCGTTCGACGGCCCGACGAGGCAACGCAGCCACCAGTACGGCGAGTGCAGCCCGTGGGCGTGGTGAAAGCCCGTCGGCTCGAGGCCGGTCGAGGCGAGGCGGCGCTCGAGCGTCGAGCGGCGGTAGATGCGAACGTGGCCGCCCGGCGTGTCGTGGTACTCGTCGGAGAGTGCCCAATTGACCGCTTCGGGCCCGCAGCGCGGCACGGTCACGGCCATGGTGCCGCCGGGCTTGAGGACCCGCGCCAGCTCGCGCATCGCGGCCACGTCGTCGGGGATGTGCTCGAGCACCTCGGACGCGATCACCCGGTCGAAGGTCCCGTCGGCGAAGGGCAGCGCGAGCGCGTCGCCCTGGACGGCGGAAGCCGGGTGGTCGTGCGCCAGCTCGCCCGCCTCGACCATGGCGCCCAACGTGGCGCGCACCTGGGCCACCTCGTCGGGTCCGGCGTCGAGCGCGACGACGAAGGCGCCGCGGCGCGCCGCCTCGAAGGCGTGGCGACCGAACCCGCAACCGAGGTCGAGGACGAGGTCACCGGGTCCGACGCCCAGCCGGTCGTAGTCGACCGTCAGCACGGGCTCGGGGTCTCCGACACCGTCGCGTCGGATGCAGTGGGTGCCCCGGGCAACGGGTGTCCGTCGAGCATCGCCTGGTAACAATCCGCAGTCCCCGCCGCGGTCACCTGCCAGGTGAAGCGGCGCACGACGCGCTCACGGCCCGCCGCACCGAGCCGGGCCCGCAGTGTCGGGTCATCGAGCAGGCGGGCGATCGCCCCCGCCAAGGCGCCGGGGTCGTCGGGCGGGACGAGCAGACCGGTCTCGCCGTCGTTGCCGACGACCTCGGGCAACGCCCCGCCGGTGGTGGCCACGACGGCCACTCCGCACGACATCGCCTCGATGGCGGGCAGCGAGAACCCTTCGTAGAGCGAGGGGACGACGGCCACCTCGGCCTCGCCGTAGCGGCGGGCCAACGCGTCGTCGCTGATGCCGCTGACGCAGTGCACCGCGTCGGACAGGCCGAGACGGGCGATGGCCCGATCGACCCGCCCACCCTCGTTGGGCCGCCCGATCACCGTGAGCTCGACGTCGCGCTCGGTGCGCAGCTTGGCGACGGCCTCGAGGAGCGGGACGAGGCCCTTCATCGGTACGTCGCTGCTCGACGTGACCATGATGCGGCCCGGGACGGGCGTCACGTCGTCGAAGGGACGGAACACCGTCTGGTCGACGCCGACCGGCACGACCGTCATGCGCTCGGGCCGGACGCCCATCTGCGCCGCGATGTCTCGGCGCGAATTTTCCGACACCGTCACGACGCCCGGCAGCGCCCGCGCCACGCGCACCTGCATGCCCAAGAAGCCGAACCAGCGGCGCTGCGTGAAGCGCTGCCACGGGTTCGTCGCGTGCGCCAGGGCGAGCTCGCGATCGACGGTGATGGGGTGGTGCAGCGTGGTCAGCAGTGGCCAGCCGTCCGAGACCATGTCGAGCATGCCGTTGCCCAGGCACTGGTTGTCGTGGACGACGTCGAAGTCGGCGCGCCGCTGCGCCAGGAGCTCGCGGACGCGGCGCGAGTAGGCCAGGGGCTCGCCGAAGCCGGCGGTACACATCACGCCGAACTCGATCCAGTCCTCACGCGAGGAGAACTCGCGCGGGTGCGGGAAGCGGAAGGGGTCGGGGTCGCGGTAGAGGTCGAGCCCGGGCACCGGGGTGAAGCCGACGCCGGGGTCGAGCTCGGGCCACGGTGGGCCCGAGAAGACCTCGACCGAATGCCCGAGGGCAACCAGCTCACGGGTGAGATGACGGGTGTAGACGCCCTGGCCGCCACAGCGCGGATTGCCCCGATAGGTGAGGTACGCGATGCGCAAGCCCCCGGGACGAGGCGGGGCGGCGGGCAGCGGGGCGGGCACCTCGATGTGACGCGAGCGCTCCCAAGATTCCCTGGTCTCGGTCCACTTCTGGCGGGGAGTCTTAGGCAATGGATGTCCCGACTCGGCCCGACATAGCGTCATAGCCTCCCCGAACGCCCTGCTCCTGCGCAAACGGCACGCCGCAACGGGGGCGCACGCCCGGCGCGTTGGGCCTGGTCAACCGACACCGAGCCAGCCGAGAACGGTCAACACGACGTAGACCGCGGCCACAACGGCGACCGCGACGATGGCGAGGCCGCCCACGGTGCGGGCGAAGGTGCCGTTCGCCGCCGAGCCGAGCAAGGAACGCCGGTTGGCCAAGATGAGGATGAGAATCAGCGTCATCGGCGTGATCACGCCCTCGAGCACCTGCGTGTTCAAGATCAGCGTGATCAGGTTGCCCGGCACGAGCACCACGGCGGCCCCGATCAGGATCTGGAAGGTGAAGATGCCCAGGAAGACCGGGGCCTGGCGGAAGCTCGAGGACACCGAGCGTTCGACCCCGATCGCCTCGGCCACGGCGTAGGAGGTCGACAGCGGCACCACCGCCGCCGCCAGGGCGGAGGCCCCGAGCAGGCCGAGGCCGAACAGGGTCGTGGCGAACGCGCCCGCGACCGGCTGGAGGCCCTTGGCCGCCGTCGAGGCCGAGGTGAGCGGCCCCGTCCCGCCGATAGTGGCGCCCGTGGCGACGATGATCGACATGGCGACGAGCGCGGCCAGCACGGCGCCGGTGATGGCGTCGACGCGCTGGAAGCGGTACTCGGAGGGCTTGACGCCCTTGTCGACGACGGCGCCGGCCTCGTAGAGCTGGATGTAGGGGGTGATCGTCGTGCCGATCAGCGCGACGGAGAGCAAGAGGAACGACCGGCTGGCCACGAAGTGGGGCCACACCGTGTTGGCCGCCACCTGCTTCCAGTTGGGGTGCGCCAGCACGGCGGCGATGGGGTAGGCGATGAAGACGACCGTGAGGAGCAGGAAGACGCGCTCCGCGTAGCGGTACGAGCCGAAGAGCACCAGCGACCAGATGGCGACGGCCGCGATGGGCACCGAGATGTAGCGCGACACGTTGAAGAGCTCGAACGAGGTGGCGATGCCACCGAACTCGGTGACCATCAGGCCGATGTTGGCGATGGCGAACGCGGTGATGGCGAACGCCGTGAGGCGCAGGTCGAACTCCTCGCGGATGAGGGCGGCCAGTCCCTTGCCGGTGTGCACCGCCAGGCGGGCGACCATCTCCTGGACGATCACGTAGGCGATCGTGATGAGCACCATCAAGAAGAGGGTGCGGTAGATGAACTGGGCGCCCGCCGACGAGTAGGTGACGATGCCACCCGCGTCGTTGCCCGCCGCCGCCGCGATGAGCCCGGGCCCGGCCGCGGCGAGGTAGATCAGCCACCGCCTGGAGATGCGAGGCCTCACGACAAGAGGCGTGGGAAGTGGAAGCGGCCTTTCGTGGGCACCGAGCGCGTCGAGGACGTCGTCCGCCAGGATGCGCCCGAGCGGGCGCCCGTCGTCGTCCACGACGACCATCGAGTGACGCCGGGTCTCGATGAGGCGTGCGGCGACGTCGCGGGCCGAGGTGTGCGGCGAGACCGTGACGACGTCCTCGTCCCTCAACAGCGCGGACATCCGGGTGTCGGTGTCGTCGCGGAGAGCCAGGAGCAGGTCGAGGAGCGTGACGTCATCGAGCAAGCGCTCTTCGTCGTCGACGACGGCCACCGCATCGATGTCTTGCTCGTGCGCGCGCGCCTCAGAGAGGCGATTGGCGACCTTCTTCACCTTCTCGCCGGACTTCGCCGTGACCAAGGCGGTCGTCATGATCCCGCCCGCCTCGTCTTCCTCGTAGCCGAGCAACTCACGAAGCTGGATCGCCATCCGGGCCGGCACGTAGCGCAGCACCTCGGCCCGCACGGCGAGAGGGAGGTCGCGCAGCGCGTCAACGGCCTCGTCGGGCTCCATGGCGGCGAGCAGGCGCGCCGCCTCGGCCGGGTCCGACTCGCGCAACAGCTGCTCGAGGTCCTCGGCCTGCATCTCTTCGAGGGCGTCCGCCGCCTCGTCGGGGCTGAGCGCGGCCAGGAGCTCGCGGCGTTCGTCGCGGCGCAGGTCCTCGAGCAGGTCGGCCAGCTCACCGGGGCGCAGCCGGTGCAGCCCCTCGTTGGTCGTCTTGAGCACCACCGGCGAGGCCTCGCCGTCCGGCTCACCGGACGGCTCGCTGAACGGCTGGATGGCGGCCCAGTCGATGACGCGATCGGGGGTGGGACGCGGACGCCAGCGGCGCGGGCCGAGGCGCCGGAACAGCGTGGCGGTCGAGACGTCCGCGCCCACCAGGCGGACGCGGCCGAGCACCTCGGCCAGGTAGAGGTCGGCGGCGCGGATGACCTGGACGCCCTCGACGTCGACGAGCTGGTGGTCGAGCACGTCGCGTGCGAGCAGCACCTCGCCCGGGCGCCGGACGACGTCACGCAGGTCCAGACGCGACGAGCGCAACAGCACCTCGGCGTGGCCGATGCGGTCAATGGCGGAGGCGGGAACGAAGGCGATCCGGCGCCCGACGCGGATGATGAGCCCGCTCACGGGTGGGTAGACCTGCCCGTCGGCCCAGCGGGCCACGATGTCCTCGAGGCGGCCGATCTCCTGACCCGATTGGTTGCGGACCGGGCGGCCGAGCAGGCCGGCCAGCGACACGATGGCGTCGAAGACGCCCTCCTGCGCCAGGATGCGACGCGTGCGCCGTCGTCGTTGGTGCGGCAGCCGTTCGGGGTCGCGGGCGCGTCCGGGCAGCAGCCGGGTCAGGCTGGGCGTGCCTGTGGGCGTGGGCGTGGGCGTGGCCGTGGACGGCGTGGTCGGCGGGGGCGTGGCCATGGGGGTACCTCCTCTGTTGTCCTCGGAGGATCGACGGAACGGTGTTGGACCCGGCCGGACGCCACGCGGCGAGGCGCGGCGTGGCGAGGCCGGAGATTCGGCGACCGGCGCCCCTTACCACCTCGATACCCGCAAAACCGCCGCGCGGCACGCCCGACGTGGCGGGCGGCCGGGGTCAGCCCAGGCTGCGGGGCTGAGGTGCGCCGGAGGTTCTACTGGGGGGTTCGCCCCTTTTCACGGCCACACCTCCTTCACGGTTGCCCCTGTTCAGGGGGAATACAACGTCAACGCCACGTCAATTCTACCCGGGCCGCGGCGTCGGAGCCGTGGGACCGCGACGGGTACCGTGATCCGCATGGACCTTACGTACCCGCCCGAAGCGGAGGAATTCCGGGCCGAGATCGCAGATTGGCTGAAAGCCAACCTGCCCGAAGGCTGGGGCGACCCCGGCTTCTCGATGACGCCCGAGGAGCGCAAGGCGTTCAACGACGAGTGGACGACCAAGCTCTTCTCCGGCGGGTGGATCTGCGCCAGCTGGCCCACCGAGTACGGGGGCAAGGGCCTGAGCCTCCTCCAGCAGGTCGTCTTGAACGAGGAGTTCGCCCGTGTGGGCGCGCCGCTGCGGGGTGACTTCTTCGGCGACACGCTCGTCGGTCCGACCCTGCTGCAGTGGGGCACCGAGGAGCAGAAGCAGCAGTTCATCCCGGGCATCTTGAAGGGCGAGATCTCCTGGTGTCAGGGGTTCAGCGAGCCCGACGCCGGCTCGGACCTCGCCGGGCTCAAAACTCGGGCCGAGCTCGACGGGGACGAGTGGGTCATCAACGGCCAGAAGGTCTGGACGACGCAGGCGCAGTACGCGGACTACATCTTCCTGCTGGCGCGGACCGATCCGGACGCGCCGAAGCACGCCGGCATCTCGTACCTGCTGGTGCCGATGAAGCAGCCCGGAGTCGAGGTGCGGCCGATCGAGCAGATCGACGGGTCGGCCGAGTTCAACGAGGTCTTCTTCACCAACGTCCGCTGCTCCGAAGGAGAACGTCATCGGCGGGGTGAACAACGGCTGGAAGGTCGCCATGACGACGCTCGGGTTCGAGCGTGGCACGTCCGCCACGACGGGGCACCGCCGCTTCCAAAAGGAGTTCGACGAGATCTTGAAGTCGGCCCGGGCGCGGGGAGGGACCAGGACCCCCTCGTCCGCCAGCGGCTGGCGCGGTCGTGGTCGAACATCAAGATCATGCAGATCAACGGCTGGCGCACGCTCACGGACGCGCTCAACGGCACGCACACGACGGCCAAGCTCAGCGCCTGCAACAAGATGTTCTGGTCCGAGGCCCACCAGTCCACGATGGACCTGGCCATCGACATCCTGGGCATGGGGGGCCAGGTGCTGGGGGGCAACGAGGTGGAGGACACGATCCTGCCGGGCGCCCGGCACGCAAAGGCCAGTTATCCGGTGGACAACATGCAATCGCTGTTCTTCTTCTCACGCTCGGAGACGATCTGGGGCGGGGCGGCCGAGATCCAGCGCAACATCGTCGGCGAGCGTGCCCTCGGCCTCCCCAAGGAGCCCAAGCCCGCCTAGAACCCCGCTTGCCCGCCACGCCGCCCAAGCAGTCGTTAGGCTCGGCGCCGTGGCGGAAGTAGTGCGGCGGTGAATACCGGCGGCGCGCGCCTGGCGCGGCCGCCCGACGGAGGCGAAGGTGGGGGGCAGGGCGATGAGTTCGTCCGCGTCATGGTGGTGGACGGCCACCTGGTCTTCGCGGAGGCGCTGGCGTTGGCCATCGACGGCTCTTCGACCATGCGCTGCGTGGCCATCGCGTCGGGCGGCGACGACGCCGTGCGGCTGGCCCACGACACCACCCCCGATGTCGTCGTGATCGACGTCCTCGAAGGCAACGAGGGCATCGACACCACCAAGGCGCTCTGCGCGGAGTATCCCGACCTGCGGGTGCTCGTCCTCACCGGACGGCCGCCCACACCCTCGGCCGTGCGGGCCGCGACCCAAGCAGGGGCGGCCGGGTTGTTGCCCAAGTCCTCCGCCCTCGACGTGGTGTGCGGCGCCATTCCCGCGCTGATCTCGGGGTGCTTCATCGCGGACCGCCAGACCATCGACCTCTTGTGCAGCTCGGCGCTGCCCGAGTTCGCAGCGGGTCGGCCGGCCGGCCCGCTGACGCGGCGCGAGCGCGACATCCTCGTGCTGTTGGTCCGCGGCGTCGACCTGCAGAACGCGGCGGCGCGCCTCGGCATCACCGTCAACACGGCACGCGGCTACGTCAAGACCCTCTACCGCAAGCTCGGCGTGCATAACCAGCTCGAGCTGGTGGCGCTGGCGCGCGAACGGGGACTGCTCGAGCCGTCGGACTGAAGTTGACTCCCGCCCCGGCCGGTCAGAGGCTGGGGACGTAACCGCCGGAGCCGAGGGCGGCGCTCTCCTCGAGGTCGAGGGAGTCGTCGAGGCCCCCGAGGACCTCGGTCACCCACGGGAGGCGCTCACGCAGGATCCGCTCCACCCCGCCCGAGAGCGTGGCCTCGCTGATGGCGCACGAGCTGCACGCCCCCTGGAGCTGCACCTCGACGACGCCGGAGTCGACGTCGGCGCGTACGAGGACGAGGTCCCCACCGTCGGCCTGCACGGCCGGGCGCATGAGGTCCATGATCCCCTGGAGCTTGGCCAGGCGATCGGCCCGCTCCTCGTCGGTGAGCTCAGTCGTGGCGTCGGTCACCCCACCATTCTGCCGTGCCGCCGGCGAGTTCCGATCCCACTCCGGCACACGGCACCCACCAGGACAAAGCCAGGGCCGGCGTTACCATGACCGGACCACGGCGGCACGCACACGAGGGGGTTCCATGAAGATCCAGGGTGTGTTCAAGGGGTCGACCGAGACCCGTGAGGTGCCGGCGGGCACCGTGATCTTCGAGGCGGGCGACCACGGCGAGGAGATGTTCGGGATCATCGAGGGTGGCGTGGAGTTGCGCGTGCCGGACGGCCGGGTCTTCGAGCTCGGGCCCGACGACGCCTTCGGTGAGATGGCGTTGATCGATCGTTCCCCCGGAGCGCCGCGGCCGTCGCCGTCTCGGACACGACGCTGGCCGTGATCGACCGCCGGCGGTTTCTCTTCCTGGTGGGCGAGACGCCGAACTTCGCACTCCAGGTGATGGGGAGCATGGCCGAGCGGCTCCGCACGCGCTGACGCGGCGGATGCTCTGGCCGAGCCCGGCTAGGCCAGCCCGACCGGCCGGGGCGCCGCCCCCTGCACGACGGGGTTCACCAGCTCCCCCACCCCCTCGATGGCGATGCGCACCACGTCGCCGTCGGCGAGGAACTTGGGCGGACTGAAGCCGGCGCCGACGCCGGCGGGGGTCCCCGTGGCGATGATCGTGCCGGGCTCGAGCGGGAACGCGGTCGTGAGGTACTCGATCATGGCGGCGCAGTCGAAGATCAGGTCGGCCGTCGTGGAGTCCTGGCGGAGCTCGTCGTTCACCCAGGTGCGGATGCCGAGGCCGCCGGGATCGCCGAGCTCGTCCCCCGTCACGAGCTCGGGCCCGCAGGGCGCATGGCTGTCGAACGACTTGCCCATCGTGAAGGTGGGGCTGCGCCACTGCCAGTCGCGGGCGCTGACGTCGTTGATGACCGTGTAACCCGCCACGACCTCGAGGGCGCGTGCGGCCGGGACGTGCTGACAGCGCGGCCCGATGACCATGGCCAGCTCGCCCTCGTAGTCGACCGCGTCAGAGACGGTGGGCAACACGATCGGGTCGCCCGGCCCGGCGATGGACGTCCGTTGCTTGTTGAACCAGTACTGCCACTCCGGCGGCTCGCGACCCATCTCCGCCACGTGGGCGCGGTAGTTCATCCCGATGGCCAGGATGTTCGGCGGATTGGGCACCGGGGCGTGCAACCTGACCTCGGCGCGGGCGTGCCGGGCCGCGCCGGTGGTCGGCGCGGCGCGCACCTGGTCCATGGCGGGCGGCCCGAGCGCCAGCAGGTCGCGCATGGTGGGCGGCAGCCCGGCGGCCGGGTCACTGAGGTCGACGACCTCGTCGTCGAGTACGAGGCCGGGCCGGACCGGCCCGCTGGAAACGGAGAAGCTGACGAGACGCACAGCCTCGTTGCTTAGCGCATCTCGGCCTTGGTCTTCTCCCAGTACGTGGTCGCGTGGCGGGCGGAGAACGCACCGATCACCTCGACGGCGCCGAACACGATGAACAAGATCCCCATGAGGACGACCAGGGCCGTGATGGGCGCACCGGGGTGGCGCAGGCAGAGGAAGCCCAGGGCCACGGCGATCACGCCGCGGACGAGGTACGCCCACCAGTACGGCAGGTGGTGGAAGCGGACCGACGTGATGATGTCGAAGATCCCGAGCACCAGGAACGCCCAGCCGATGAGGATGGCGATGATGTAGATCGTGATGTGGGGCCAGACGAAGCCGACGATGCCCACGCCGATCCATATGACGCCGAAGACCAGGTGCAACCACCGCTGTCGCGCCATCGTGAACGAGCCGAAGAACTCGAAGAGGCCCCCGACGATGAAGAAGGCGCTGGCGAAGTAGACCACCGCGTACACCGTGGCGTGGCGCCAGCTGATGACGAAGAAGCCGAAGATCATGGCGATGATGCCGCCGGCCAGGTACCAGCCCCACATCTTCTCGAGCTTCGAGCTGACGGCGTCGCCGACGGCGACCTCGTCCTCGGTGAGCACGTATGTCATGACGTTCCCTCCCTGGCCAGCACCCCTGGCGAGTAGGGATGCGCTACGCCGAAGCGCAGCGTACAGCGGGGTTTCACGCGATCAGTGGATACAGGCGAGCAGTGCGTCCAGCGTCCGGGCGCCCCACGAGGCACCCACCTCGGCCCACCGATCGGGCTGCTCGGCGACGGCGTCCGCCTCGGCCCACAACTCGTCCTCGACCGGGTCGAGCGCGCCGCGCACCTCGACGAGCGCGTCGGGGTCCTCCTCGACCCGTCGTCGCACGGCGTCGGCCGCCCGCCAGAGCTCCTCGCTCGAGAGCTCGAACGGGACGAAGGGGGGCGGGCCGGCGACGCTCCGCGGGAAGCCCGGGACGTAGATGCTGGCGCACGGGCTGCCCGGCGCGACCCAGGCGCGCAGCGGCGCGCCCTCGGCCAGGGCGGCGGGCAGCTCGGCGATCATGGACGCCGCGGTCACGTAGTGGTCCCGGACGTGCATGCACACGCTGACGCCGCTGAAGTCGGCGCCCACCCGGCGCGGCGGGGGGATAGTTGCCCCTCCGAGCCGGGCGCGCCCCACGGCCCGGCGCCGTGGTCGCGCAGGTGGGCCGCGGTCGCCGCCGGCGTGAGCCCGCCGGGATCGACCGACGCGAGAAAGCGGCGGCTGGCCGCCAGGCGGACGTCGGCGGGGCCGGTGGGCTCGGAGGGGTCGCGGAAACGCCCGAAGTCCTCGCCCGGGGCGAGGCCGTCCGACGCGCGCGTCCATCCGGTCCCGAGGGCGAGGCGGTTCGAGATGGCGGTCCCGCTGGCGAACGGCGCCACCGCGTAGTCGCGGCCGGCGGTCTCGACGACGAAGGCCTCGCCCGGATCGGCGACGAGGAACGAGGAGTCGTAGGCCTCGCCGTGGATGGCGTCAGCCACGCCGCCCTGACCGCACGTCTCGAGGAGCCCGGTGATGACGTCGACCGCCTCGGCGGCGGTGCGGGCGCGCTCGAGGCCGAGCCGCACCAGGTCCATGCCGATCAGGGCGGGCGGGGCGGCCGCCGCGTCGTGGGTCGTCGCCACGCGTTCGTTGCCGATGGCCACGCCGTGCTCGTTGACGCCGTGCTCGGCCCCCCACAGCCACGTCGGGCACGAGAGGAGCGTGGCGTACGCGCCGGTGTCGCCGATGGTCAGGTATTGCGTGCGCAGCGTGCACCCGGCGGACGCCCGCCGGCCGAACGGCCAGGCGACCTGGGGCTCACCGGGAGGGCGGTCCGAGTTCTTGGCGAACACCATGCCCGCGGCGCCCGGCGCGCACAGGGTGTCGCACATGGGTCGCAGTGTAGGGACGTGGATAGGGTGGGCCGCATGGAGCCTCACGCGGTCCTCACGGCGGACGAGATCGACCTCTCGGACATGGAGTTCTGGGCCCGGCCCTGGGACGAGCGGGAGGGCGCGTTCCAGACGCTGCGGCGCGAGCGCCCCATGGCGTTCTTCGAGGAGCCCGAGATCCCCGAGGCGCTCGCCTTCGTGTGCCGCGCGGGCCCGGCTACTACGCCTTGACGCGCCACGCCGACATCTCGGAGGCGAGCCGGCACCCCGAGATCTTCCTATCCGGCCAGGGCGCCACGACCATGATCGACATGCCCGACGGAGATGCTCGACTTCTTCGGCTCGATGATCAACATGGACGACCCGCGCCACGCCCGCCTGCGCCGCATCGTGTCGGCCGCGTTCAACCCGCGCATGATCAAGTCGATCGAGGACCGCATCGAGTTCCAGGCCAACGACGTCATCAACCGGGTGGCCGATCAGGGTGGGTGCGACTTCGTGGTCGAGGTGGCGGCCCGCCTGCCGCTCGAGATCATCTGCGACATGATGGGCATCGGCGCCGTCCGACTACGACACCGTCTTCAACGCGTCCAACGTCATCCTCTCCAACGGCGACCCCGAGTACGTCCCCGAGGGCACCGACCCCATGGTGGCCTTCATGACGGCGGCCCAGCAGCTGAACATGCTGATGCTGGACATGGCCGCGCATCGCAAGGAGCACCCGACCGACGACGTGGTCTCGGCGCTGGTCAACACCAACGTCGACGGTGAGGCGCTCACCGACGCCGAGATCGCGGCGTTCTTCATCCTGCTGGTCGTGGCGGGCAACGAGACGACCCGCAATGCCATCAGCCACGGGCTGCTTGGCCATGACCCAGAACCCCGACCAGCGTGCGCTGTGGCAGGCCGACCCGGCGGCATCGCGGCGACGGGCGTGGACGAGATCGTGCGCTGGGGCTCGCCCGTGATCTGGATGCGCCGCACGGTGGGCGGCGACACCGTCCTCGGCGGGACCGAGCTCCACCAGGGCGACAAGGTCATCATGTTCTACAACTCGGCCAACCGCGACGAGGACGTGTTCACCGACCCCTTCACCTTCGACGTCCGGCGGGACCCCAACCCCCATATCGGTTTCGGCGCCGCGGGGCCGCACTTCTGCCTCGGCGCACACCTGGCCCGCCAGGAGATCTCCGTGATGTTCCGCCAGCTCTTCGAGCGGCTTGCCCGACATCGAGGCCGTGGGCGAGCCCGACCGCCTGCTCTCCCCGTTCATCAACGGGATCAAGCACATGGACTGCAAGTTCACGCCGGCGCCCGCCTCGGCCTGAGCTTCTTCTGCTGGCCGCCTCGTCGGCCCCGCCGGACCGAAATCCGAGGCCGCCGCGTTTTTCTGCCGGTATACGACGCGGACCCCTGGTCCGGCGTTCGCCTGCGTACGACTTGCCCTCCCGCGAACTCCGAGAACCGGGAGTTCTGACTCCCGAGAAGGTCGGAACGACGAGTCAGGACTCCCGGTTCCGCGGAGTTTCGGCGAGTCCTACCCGAATACACACGCCACGGGTGCCGGCGCGCCGGGTCAGGACGACTCGGCGCTCGTTCCGGCTGGCGCGGCGAATTCGTCGTAGGCGGCGAGTGCCCGTGGGCCCCAGACCGTGGCCGGGCCACCATTGAGGTTGATGGCGACGCCGATCGCCTCCGCCACCTCCTGACGGCTCACGCCGCGCTGTGCGGCGCCGCGGGCGTGGGCGACGATGCACCCGTCGCACTCGCGGGTGATCGAGATCGCAAGGGCGATCAACTCTTTGGTCGTGACGGGCAACGCGCCGTCCTGCATGACCGCGTTGCCGAGCGAGTGATAGGCGTTCATGACCTCGGGGATCAGCTCGCGCAGCACGCGGTGGGGAAGGCGGAGGTCCTCTTGGATCTGGTGGTACGTCGCATGCTCCATGCCGCATGCTGGCACGCCGGCTGGCTCAGGCGCCGCCCGCCGACTTGGGTCCGCGATTGCGGACTTCCTCGACCGCCGACATCGCGGCGCGCAGCTCTTCGATCCACTCCTGCTCGTGTTGCGAGACGAGCCGGACGCACCAGGCCAGCGCCTCGCTGCGACTGCCGCGCCACACCGGCGTCGATCAGCGTGTCGAGCACGCGCCGATCGTCCATGCGTAGCCGGGTCATCACGGGCACGCCCGTCGTCGTGAACAGGATCTTGGTGCCACCACACTCCGCGCCCCACGACACGGCGCGCCGGAAGGCGGGCTGGGCCTCGTCGGCGATGCGCATGCGTGCGCCCGCGTCTCTCGCGGAAACCCGCGATCCGGGCCTGCTCGGCCACCTTCACCTCGTCTTCGGGCGTGCCCTCGGGCAGGGCGGGCGGCGCCAAGGCCCCGAGAACCAGGATCTCGTCGCCGTCGATGTCGATGCTCGGATTTCCGTCGTACCAGGCGTCAGGAACCCGCCCGGCGAACCACGCGCCGATCAAACGCTCCTGCTCGGGACCCGACGGAG
Source organism: uncultured Acidimicrobiaceae bacterium (assembly GCA_963783995.1). Lineage (GTDB taxonomy): Bacteria > Actinomycetota > Acidimicrobiia > Acidimicrobiales > RAAP-2 > Bog-473. The sequence goes on along the minus strand of CAWAPU010000001.1, from coordinate 484,702 downwards.
GCGCGGTCGCCGAGCGGCGACGGCCACGGGAGGGACCACGACGACCTGTCTGTTCTTCATCCATAGTTACGAGATTACACGATTACGAATCCAAGGCAAGCCCAGTCCGCAATGGCCCGGCGGAGGTGGAAAGAGGTGGTGCGGTGGGAGCAGCCCGTCTCAGCCAGCGGCCTTGCGCTGGCGGAGGGAGATGGCTCGACGCGGGCAGTCCCGGGCGGCCCGTCGTGCGACGTCGACGAGTTCTGGCGGCAGCGGCCTGCCATCCACGATCGGGTAGCCCCACTCGTCAAGCGAGATGGCCTCGGGCAGGAGCTCGGCGCAGAAGCCGTAGGCGTCACAGGCCGCGGGATCGATGACGATGCGGATCATCGTTGGCCACCTCCCCGGGAAGCGCAACACGCTCGGGCGGTCGACGTACGGACACGGGGCGCCGTTCAGGTGGGCGTGGACTTCGGCGGCGAAGGCTCGAAGGGCACTGCGGACGAGGCCGACCGCTCCGTCGGGATGTCGGCAGGCCCCGCGGCCGTCGACCTCGCGTAGGCGGCGCTCCAGCCTTGGCATGAGGCCCGCATCCGCACGACCGCGGGCGAGCCGGGTGATGTCGTCTGCGATGGCGGGGAGACCGTAGACGCACGGCCCGCACTGTCCGGCGCTCTGGCCGGCCAGGTAACGGGCGATCCGTGCCGACTCCATCAAACCGCACGACTCGGGGCCGAGCACGATGACCACTCCGACGCCCGCACTGGCCCCGACGGCGCGCAGCGGCAACGACGCGTAGGGCGTCGCGAAGTGCTCGGGCTCGACCCACGCACCGCCGTACCCGCCGACGAGCAGCGCCCGGGGCGTCCCGGTCGGCGTCGCCCGCCGGCGATGTCGAGCAGCCGCGTACCGCGGTCCACCTCGACCACGCCGGGCTGCTCGACCGCACCCGAGATGGTGACCAGGCACGTCCCTGGATCCTCGAGGAGGCCACGGGCGCGGAAGGCGTGAGCGCCCATCCGGGCGATCATGGCGACGTGGGCCAGCGTCTCTGCGTTGTGCACGAGCGCTCCATGCCGCCCGATCGTCAGAGCCGTTCCCTTCTCCGGGCGGAACACCGGCGCGGACACGCCGGTCTCGATCCATCGGGCCAGGGCCGACTCCTCCCCCGCGATGAAGCGATCCGGCGGGCGCACCAGCAACTCGGGCACCGGCGCGTGCGCCGGACCCGAGCGCTCGAGCATGGCGGCAGCCAAGGCGCCCGCTACGTGCTCCCGGCCACTGGGCACGCACACCATGACCTGGCGGGCTCCTGAAGCAGCGGCGAGGAGTTGCGCCCCGTCGAGCACGAGGTGGGGGGAACGGAGCAACAGGAGCTTGTCCTTGTCGCTGGCGGGCTCCCCCTCCATTGCGTTGACGACGACGGTGCCGCCGCGTCCCGCGGCACACGCGACGGCGAGCTTGGTAGCCGCCGGGAACCCGGCTCCCCCACGGCCCGCGAGACCGGAGGTCTCGAGCTCGGCGAGGAACGCCTCGCGCCAGCCGCGGGCCGACGAGGTCGGGAGCGGGGCGGGGCCGAGCGCGGCGCGGTGGGCGGCCAGGTCGGACGGATGCCCGAGGATCCGGTAGCGGGCGGTCTCTGGCAGCGTGTCGGCCCTGCTAACCACGACGGCGCCCCTGCCTTCGTCCGCCCGTGGAGCGACAGGTGCTTGAGGGGCGTGCCCGCAACGGCGGCGTGCGCCGTCCGCGCCGCGGCCTGGCGGGACACCATGCGGAGGCGCCAGACGAGCGCCAGCGCAACGGACAGCACGCACACGGCGCCGAGGACGATGACCCAGACCTCGCGGGCGTCAGTGCCCATGCCGAACGTGTGGCCCAAGGCAATCGGCCAGCTCAGGTACGCCAACCAGTGCACGGCGCGCCAGGTGCCGGGGCGCATCCGGTCTCGCAGCAGGCTGGTGACGAACACGGCCACCATCAGGTCGAGCGCCACGGCGCCCACGCCGACCCAGAAGCTCGAATACTGCGACGTGAACGGGATCACGATGGCGGCCCAGCTGATGTTGACGAAGGTGTCGAGCACGCTGGTGAGCACGTGGATGCCCAAGAAGACGACGGCGAGGATCGAGATCCGGCGGTGCAGCTCCTGATGCGCGAAGCCCGGCCAGTTCCGCGCCCGGGCGCGGGTCGTGGTGGTGATGCCGAGGACCATCGTGAGCGTGAGGAGGATCAGCGCCATCAGCCCGCTGGCACGCGTGGCGTACCAGAGCGCGGTCGAGTTCATGCCGCCTGCCCGGTCGGGCCAGCCGTTTACGGAGAAGACCTCGCCGTCGGCGCGCACGAGCCGCACGGACTGATCGAAGGCCGCCAAGCGGTCCAGGGCGTCGCGTCCCCAGACGATGGCGGCGGTCGTGACGAGGTTCGCGTCCACGCAGCTGGCGCCGGTCGCTGACACCAGCACCCAGTACGGTGCTGCGGCGTCGCCCGTGCGCGGATCGAGGATGTGATGCACCTCACGGTCGCCGGCCTTCCACGCCCGCACGGCCGTGGCCGAACTGGCGAGGCCGCCGTGCGTGATGGCGACGACCTGGTCGACCTCGTCGGCCGGCGTCGCCGATTCGCGGGCGATGCCCACGGCCCAACCGCCCGGAGGAGGCGAGCCGCAGACCGCGACGTCACCGCCCAGGCTGACGAGCACGCCGCGGCCCAAGGTCCGTGAGATCTTGGCAGCGGCCCGGTCGGCCGCCAGTGCCTTGGCCGTCGAGCCCAGATCGAGCCTGACCCCACGCGGGATGCGGACCGTGCGATCGGCGGGATTGAGGTGCACGTGGGCGTACCCGGCGACCGAGCCGAGCGCCGGGGCCGGCGTCGGGGGCCGGGCGCGGACTTCGTCGAGGTCGGCGTCATACCCGAGGGCCGCGATCGCGTTGCCCACGGTGGGGTCCACCGCGCCCCGGGTGCGTTCGGCGGCGTCGACGGCAACGTGCAGCGCTTCGAACAAGAGGTCGCTGACCTCCACCGGATGGCCCGCCTGGGCGTGCACGACTTGGAGCTCGGAGTCCTCACGGAAGCGGCTGCAGGCCTGATCGAGCGCGGCCAGCTCGTCCGCCAGCATGTGCGCCGCGGTGTCGGCGCCGTGCTCGTCCTCGACCACCACAGTCGCGGTCGTACCGATCGCCCGAAAGGACCGCGACGGCAGGGCGGGCTCGTCGTGGGCGCGACCGCTCACGACGTGCCGCCCGACACCACGCTGGGCCTCGACGAGCTGCTGCTCGGCGCGGTCGAGAAGCCGCCCGTGTTGCCGGTGTCGCCGACGTCTCCGGAGTTACCAGAGTCACCGGTGTCGCCCGTCGAACCGTCCCGAGAGGAGGACGACGACGACCCGCTGTTGCTGGTGCCCGATGTGGAGCCAGACCCCTTGGAGCCAGACCCGCCGGACCGACTGGCTGCGCCGGGATGTTCGTGCGCCACCAGGACGCCCAGCCCCGCGGTCACCCCGACGGCAGTCAGGATGCTGGCCTTGGTCAGGCCGCTCAGACGTGACCTGGCGCGGTCTCTCGACGGAGGCGGGTTCGGCTCGCTCTGGTCTGACATTGCTTTGGCGGACCTTCTTTCCGAGGACGGTGTCCATCCCACCACGCACGGATCGACCTCATCGCACGGCCCGCTGTGGACCTCCTGTGTGATCTAATTTTCCCGAACTTCCTGACAACCAGTTATCGGCCGGCGCCAAGCCGCGCCCAACCCCGGTGATGGCCGGGAACGCTCGAAGGGAGGGCGATGACCCAGGTCAACACGGTGCGCGGGCCCGTCGACTCGGCGCAGCTCGGCCGCACCCTGATGCACGAGCACATCTTCGTCCTGAGCCCGGAGATCGAGAAGACGACCGAGGAGTGGGATGAGGCCGCCCAGCGGGACCGGGCGGTCGAGAAGCTCCGCGAACTGAAGGACCGTGGCATCGACACCCTCGTCGATCTGACGGTGATCGGACTCGGTCGCTACCTGCCCCGCATTGTTGACATTGCTGCCGCCGTCCCCGCCTTCAACGTGGTTGTCGCCACCGGCGTCTACACGTACAACGACGTGCCGATGTACTTCCACTTCCAGGGACCCGGGACGATCTTGGGCGGCCCCGAGCCGATGGTGGACCTGTTCGTCCGCGAGATCCGGGAAGGCATCGGCGAGACGGGCGTCCGGGCCGGCATCTTGAAGTGCGCCTCCGACCGTCCCGGCATCACCCCGGGCGTCGAACGGGTCCTGCGCGCCGTCGCCCGGGCGCACCGCCTCACGGGAGTGCCGATTACCACGCACACCCCGACGCCACCTGAGCCCTGGGGCCTCGAACAGCAGCGCGTCTTCCGAGAGGAGGGCGTGGACCTATCCCGTGTCGTCATCGGTCACAGCGGCGGCACCGTCAACACCGAGTACCACCTCAGCCTGATCGAGAACGGGTCGTATCTCGGGTTCGACCATTTCGGGCTGCCCGGGATCACACTCGATGAACGGGTGGACTCCGTGGCGCGCCTCTGCCAGCGAGGCTATGCCGAGCGGATCGTGCTTTCGCACGATGCCATGTGCTTCGTCGATTGGTTTCCGCGCTCGATGATGGACTCGAACCAGACCTGGCGTTGGACGTACATCTCGGACTTCGTGCTACCCGCCATGCGGGCAGCGCGGCATCAGCGACGCCGACATCACAACGATGCTGGTGGACAACCCACGCCGGATCCTCGAGGGTGGGCCACCCTATTGATAGAGGTCGGGGCGGTCTCGGTGATGCCGAGCGCGCGCGACGATCCGCTCAAACCCAGGAATGCGGAAAGGCAGATGGCTGTATGTCAGTATTCCACTCTGCGCGCGTTGCACCAGGAGGTCTGCACGCTGGGAAGAGGAGAGGCAGGAATGGAGCCTGCTCGCTACGACTTCGATTCGGCCCGCTCCTGTGTGTGGGTGAGCGGCCGGTCGAGCCTGCACCCCATCAACACCGAGACGAGAGGGATCACCGGGTGGTTCGAAGCGGCCGCCGGCGAGGACGGCTGGTTGGACCTCGATGCGCCGATCAAGGGCGAGCTCCAGGTGGCGGTCGAGAAGCTCACGTCGGGCAACAGCCTCTACGACCACGAGCTCCGGCGGCGGATCGAAGCACGGCGTCACCCCACCATCGAGGGGCGCGTCACGAGGATCGTCGCCGACGGTGCCCATCCCCGTTACAGCGTGACCGGCGACATCGTGTTCCATGGCAAGACGCGCTCGTTCGAGCACGTGATGGACATCAACATCGGTGAGGACGAAGTCTCGTTGACGGGCGATTACGTCTTTGACATCCGTGAGTTCGGGATGAAGCCGCCGAGCATGCTGATGATCCGCGTGTACCCCGAGATCGCCGTACGCGTCGAGCTGTACGGGACACGCGTCCGCGACGGCTCACAGCCGTGAACCTCCCTCCGCGGACCGGTACGGCGGTCTGAGCAAGTGTTGCGCGCCGTCTTGATTGCGCCCCCGGGCGCAGGCAAGGGAACCCAAGGGGACCGCATCGCCCAGCTCTACGGCGTGCCGCACATCTCCTCCGGTGAGGTGCTTCGTTCCGAGGTCGAGCGCCAGACCCCGATGGGAGCACGGATCGCCAAAGAGCTCGAAGACGGCGACCTGGTCGACGACGACACCGTCTCCTCCGTGATGTTCGAGCGCCTGGCGCAGTCACCTGGAGGGTTCATCCTCGACGGCTTCCCCCGGACGGTTGGCCAGGCTGTGGCCACCGAGAACTGGACCGTGGCGGCCGGGATCCCGTTGGATGCCGCTATCGAATTGCAGGTACCCCACGATGAGCTGTTGGACCGTATCCGCCATCGTTCGCTTGGTTCGCCGAGGTCAGACGACGCGCAACAGACCGTGCTGCACCGGCTAGACGTGTACCAGCGGGAGGCACAACAACTCCTGAATTTCTACGCCCAACGCGGCATCCTCGTCACTGTGGATGGCACCGGTGACGTGGATGCCGTCACAGAGAGGATCCGGCGCCAGCTCGATCGGGTGCTCGCCACCTAGATTTCCGGGGACCCCGATCCGCCAGGGCCGAACTTGCCAACTCTCGCCCGGCGCGATGATCTTGCCAACGTGACCACATCCGAATCGATCGAGACTCCGGCCCCTCGGGCCCCCAAGCAGGAACAAATGGATGCATCGCCCGACATCGTCGAGGTGGCGCCCGGGATCCTGCGCCTGCAGCTACCGATCGATTTCACCGGACTGGGCCACGTCAACACGTATGCCCTCGAGGACGACAAGGGCTTCACGCTGGTCGATCCGGGTCTCCCAGGCGAGGAGCCGTGGAAGGCGCTCCGGGGCCGCATGGACCAAGCGAGCATCCCGTTGGCGCGCGTCCACACCATCGTCGTCACGCATTCGCACCCCGATCACTTTGGCGGCGCGGGGCTGCTCGCCCAAGAAAGCGGCGGCGACATCGTCGCGTCCGACCGATTCCGCACCTTCTTCGATCCCGAGGACATCGACGATCGTGAACTCGAGGCGGCCGACGACATCGATCCGGCCGAGAACCCGATCCCGAATCTTCGCCTCGAGCGGCCTGCGCCTTGGGGCGGGTCGATTGTCGGACCGCCACCGGACGCCCGCGCCAAGATGCTGGCGCATCAGGAGCAATTCGCCAGGTGGTTCAAGCCACCTCGGCCCTCGCGGCGCGTGGCCGATAGTGATCACATCACGTTGGGTGGCCGGGACTGGGTCGGTCTCTTCACCTCAGGGCACACCGACGATCACCTCTGTCTCTACGACGAGGAAGGTGGCGTGTTGCTCTCGGGCGACCAGGTGCTGCCGACGATCACGCCGCACATTTCTGGGCTGATCCCGGGTGATCCGCTCGCGGCCTACATCGAGTCGTTGGACCGCCTGTCTGACCTTCCTCATGTGACGACCGTGCTACCGGCCCACGGTCAGCCGTTCCACGACCTGCCGGGCCGGGCCGCGGAGATCAAACTGCACCACGACGAACGGCTGGACCGACTCCTCGAGATCTGCGACGAGGCCGGATGGGCCAACGTGGTCGACCTTTCCCACGAGCTGTTCGCCCCTCGCTCATGGGGCTCCATGGCCGAGGCCGAGACCTTCGCCCACTTGGAGCACATGCTGGCCACCGGAGCACTTCAACGCCGGGAAGAAGCGGGCATCCTGCTGTACCACGTCTGAGGTTTGCACGGCACGAGGTGCCTGTCGCTTCGATCGCGACAAGCCGAGGTGGGAGCCACGCGTGGGCGGCGAACACCGCCTGGTGGGTCGAGGTAGGTCGGCGCTCCCGGCACGATTCGAAGGTGCGGCACCGGTTTCGGCGACTTAATGCCGCTTGCTCGAGTCCGTGTGCATCGCTTTTCTCCCGGTCAGGTCGGTCCGATCGTCCAGACGGTTACGACCGATCCGCCCCGGACTCGCCAGGCCCACCCCGCATCCGCTCCCTCGCTCCATAGTTACTACTATGGAGATGCCGACGAACGTCCGCTGCGAGAAAGAGGGACCATGGCCCAACGGCTCATCTCCGCCGATTCACACGTCAAGATCAGTCACGACCAGGTGAAGGCGCACTTACCCGTTCGTTTCCACGGTGCCTACGACGAAGCGGCGGCGGGCTATGACGCCCGGATGTCTCGGGGGACGGGAGCGGTAAACCGTGCCGGCGCCGCGGGGAACGGCCCGAAGAAGGCTCCAGCTCCGATCGCAGCGTCCAACAGCGTGTTCACGCGGGAGGGCTATTGGAATCCGGTGGAACGTCTGAAGGACATGGATACCGATGGCGTCGCCGTCGAGGTGATCTACAGCGAGGTCAGCGCCTTTCGCTATCTGAGCGATGTAAAGGAGGGCCTGGCCGAGACGGTGCGAGCGTTCAACGACACTCTGCACGAGTTCGCCGCCGTCGATCCGGCTCGCCTAATCGTGTCGTATCAGATTCCGATCCACGACATCGAGATCGCCGTGGCAGAGGTGGAACGCGTGGTGGAGTTGGGCGGCAAGTCCCTGCAGCTGCCGGTCTTCCCTGCCGAACTGGGGCTGCCCGACTACTACGACAACCGCTACGAGCCGCTCTTGTCCGCCATTCAGCGCTCCGGCCTTCCGATCTGCTGCCACATCGGACTGAAGACCACGCTTGACGATGTCGCTCGCCGCGACCCGACCCCCAACAAGGGGGTCATGGTCCCCTTGACGCCCCTGATGACGGCAGAGGCGCTGGGCATGTGGATCTTGGGGGGTGTTCTCGAGCGGTTTCCGGATCTCAAGTTGGTGTTCGTGGAGCCCGGCCTGGGCTGGGTACCGTGGTGGCTCGAGGTCGTGGACGATATGGCCACACGCCAGGGTTACAAATTTCCGGCCATCTCGCAGCTTCCAAGCACTTACTTCCATCGAAACGTCTATCTCACGTTCATTGATGAGCACTATGGCTTGGATCGAGCGCGCGACCTCTTGGGGACGAGAAACATCATGTGGTCCACGGACTTTCCTCACCCGGTGACGAGCTGGCCCCGTTCACGTGAAATCGTCGAGGAGACACTCGGTGACCTCTCTCGCGAGGACCGCGAGTTGGTCGTCGCCGGCAACGCTGTGCGCGTGTGGAATCTCTAGATGCTCTGCAGACTGGACCCGGAGACCGTTCGGACCCAGCCGAACGGAGTACCTGAGATCATCACGGTCGACGGAGGATAACTCCGGTCCTGTTGGCGCCGACCAGCGCCGTTGAAGCGTCCGGTACCTGATTACAGGACTCGCCACGCAATTGCCGGACGGCCTCGGTGCTCAGGTTCAAGCCGTGGATGTATCCCTCACCGATTAAGCCGCCGTTCGTATTGCAGGGAAGCGCGCCATCCGGGCCGATGTTGCCATCGGCAATGAAATCCTTCGCCTCGCCGAAGTCGCAGAAGCCCAGGCCTTCCAATTGCATCAGGAATATGGGCGAAAACGCGTCGTAAATCAGCGCAACATCGATGTCTTGACGATCGATCCCGAACCCACCGAAGAGGCGCTCGGCCATCGCGATGCTTCCATCCATCACAGAGATGTCCGGTCGGTAGTGGTTGCTGGCAATCTCTTCCTCGAATACCGCCGAGGACGCTGCGGCAGCGATCAGCACGGGCTGCCTACTGTCAGCAGCTCTCGCAGCCGAGGTCACGACCAAGGCCACGGATCCGTCCGTCTCCTGACAGCAGTCGAAGAGTCGGATCGCTGGTTCAGCGATCCATCGAGAACCTTGGTGCTCCTCGAGCGTGATTGGTCGCTTGTAAAAGTGGGCGTTCGGATTCCGGGCTGCATAGGAACGAAATTGGACCACCGCTTGCCCGAAGTCTTCATTGGTGGCACCCGACATGTGCATGTAGCGAACGGCATTCAGGGACATCCACGACGCCGGGGTAAATACGCCATATGGAAAGCACCATTGCATGGCGGTCGAACCGGAATGTGCTGAGGTCGGACGCGTCCCACCAGAAGCCCGTCCGAACCGTTCGCCGGAACACGCTTTTACCGCCCGATAGACCACGATCACATCGGCGACACCAGCAGTAATTGCGGCGGCGGCGTGGAGCAGCACGCCTTGAGATCCACCGCCGCCGTACGGCACTCGACTCGAGAAGTGAATCGCCTCGATACCGACGCTTCTGACCAATTCGGTCTCTTCAACCGGGTCAATGGTGTACGAGACGAGCCCGTCGACCTGGGCAGGACTAAGCCCGGCGTCCTCCAACGCCGCCATGATGGCCTCGCTCGCCAACTGCGTCTCGCTCCGGCCGGCTGCCTTCGAAAATTCGGTTTGCCCGATCCCGACGATCGCCGTCGCGTCTGCAAGCGGGTTGCTCACCTGACCGCGGGAACCGGCCGAAAGACGGGAACCCGGGCGTCTTGGCGGGTGGGGCGGAAGTCCAGCGCGACCAGCATTCCGATCTTCACGTCTTCGGGCTCGACCTCGACGAGATTCGAGAGGACGCGCACGCCTCCTTCGAGGTCGACCAATGCGGCGATCACGGGGTATTCGAATGCAGGGTTCTGTGGGTGGTGGAGGATCGAATAGCTATAGACCGATCCTTGGCCGGAGAGGTCCGAGACTTCGAACTCGAGGGAATGACACCAAGGGCACATCGGGCGAGGCGGGTGCCGCAATCGATGGCATCCGCAACACTTCTGCGCCACGATCGAGCCCTCGCTCGCCGCGTCCCAGAACCAGTGGTTGTCCTCCGTCAGAACGGGCGCAGGACGCATGACCGCCTCGCCGTCTGCCTCCCCGGACGCGGTTGTCATAGTGACTACTATGCCGGTGCATGTGGCGCTCCGCAAGCCGCCGATGCTCCTCCGGTACGACATCGCCCAGGAGGAAACGGCAGTGCCCCGCGCCGTGAGCGCAACGACTCCCCCCTCCGGCCTTTCGACCGTTCTGTGTTCGGTCGCCAACGGCATTGCGCACGTCACGCTGAACCGCCCCGAGGTGCACAATGCCTTCAACCAGGTGATGCAGACCGAACTCGCCGCCGTCTGGCAATGGTGCGGCGCCGATGAAGACGTACGCGTCGTCGTGCTCACCGGCGCAGGCGAAGAGGCGTTCTGCACCGGCATCGATCGTGGAGACATTCCGGATGCCGAATACGATCCGTTCACCTACGAGGACCCTGGACGAAACATCGGGCCCAAGAGCCAGCGGTTGTGGAAGCCAGTCATCGCGGCTGTCAACGGGATGGCGTGTGCCGGCGGCTTTTACCTTCTCGGTGAGAGCGACATCATCGTGGCGGCAGAAAGCGCCACCTTTTTCGATCCCCACGTCAGCTACATGATGACGTCCGCCTTCGAGCCGATCCTGCTTACCGGTCGTATGGCGTTCGGGGACCTCGTGCGCATGAGCCTGATGGGCGTACACGAGAGGCTGTCTGCTCGCACGGCTCGTGAGGCGGGGCTCGTCACCGAGGTAGTCACGCTCGCCGAGTTGTTGCCTGCGTGCGACGAGATTGCGCGGGCCATTGCTGCTTCTCCTTCTCGGAGCGTGCAGGCAACGCTGAGGACTCTGTGGGCGGCCCGCAGCCTTTCTTCCGATCAAGCGCTGGCTCTGGGGAACGTCTTTTTGCAGCTCGGCACGTCCGCAGCTGCTCTGCGCGAAGGCCAGGAGGCTTTCACCCAGCGAAGAGCGGGCGGCTGGAAGCTTCGCTGACGCCGGGGCACCAGTCCGGCGTAACCACGACGTCAGCCGTTGATCGCTGCGAGCTGCTGAGCTGTCAGCGTCACGACATTCTTCGGATCGCAGTTCCAGATCGATCGTGTGGGATCCGTGATTGTCTTGTCGTAGACGAACTTGCTTGCCGTCGCTTGGAGCATGGCGAAACACGGAGAAGGGACTGGGCTCTTGTCGGAGAGCGCCAACTGCGAAACCGGGGCCTGGATCCCGCCCGCGCTCCAATTCTTCTGCGAGGCCGCATCGGTCAGCACGCAGGAGGACGTCAAGTTGGTGCCACAAGAAGATGCGGCCTTGGCCCAGAGGAGCCACGATTCTGCGCCCTCCTCGTCAGTGAAGTCGACCGTGTCACCTTTGGCGTAACGGTGCATGACCTGAATCAACTGCTCTGTCGAGGCGTTCTGGCTGGCCATTTCGAGGGGCCACCAGCTCGTCTCGACATAGACCGGAGGGGTCTGGATCCCCTGCAAGGCCTTGATCGTGTCTGAGTCGTAGTCCTGGCTGCTGAGAGCGATGAAGGCCGGGTGATACCCGAGGGTACTCATGGCCTGAAAGTACGGTGCGATTGCGGAGGAGTCCGCCGGCCACACCGCTTCAGCGCCTTGGCTCTGCAGCTGTTGCACATAGGGCGTCCAGTCGGTCACCGTCAACGGCGGTTCTTGGAACTGGGCGACCTTCCACCCGAGTTCTTGAGCTGCATCAGCCCACTTGTGCTCGGGTTCGAGGATTGACGGGTTGTTCTGTGCACCCATCGCGGCCTTCTTCACCGCCTGCGGGTACTTCTTCGCGAGCGAGAGGAACCAACCTGCCGGTATGTGATTGAGGCTGATGTTGTTCGGGTTGACCTGGTCTGAGGCCGTGTCCGCCGCATCGGAGACCGTAAAGCCCGTGATCTGACCGAGTCCGCATTGCTCGCGAACCGGCACCGCAGACTGGTCGAGCACGAGGCCGCCCCCGACAGCCATGAAGTCGCTCTGGCACGCCTCCCCGGTCACCTGCGCGGCGTTGAAGAGCGCCCCGTCACGATCGTCCACGACGATCTGGCGCCCGTTGATCCCGCCGGAGGCGTTGCACCAGTCGGCAAAGGCATCTGCCTGCTGGAGGAATTCCTTGTTGAGCCCAGGCTCAGCCGTGTTCGACGCGTCGTTGAACACGGCGACGTGAATCGCCTTGCTGCTCACGCCACGCTCGATAGACGCTCCGCCTGATCCCGGTTCGCAGATCTTGCCCACACCTGGCCAGACACCATTCGTCGTGAGCGAAGGCCTCAGAGCTCCTTCCGAAGACCCTGCCGGAGGGCTAGCCGCAACGAGCAGGCCAGCCGCCACCATGATCGCCGCCAACGTGAACGGCGTTGCCCGGCGGCCTGCGACCGGAAATCCAATCCGCAGCAAGTTCGCACCTTCCCTCGTTCGAGCGCCGGGCCGGCCTAACTGGGCGAATTTGGAGTTGTCGCCCTGCCCCCCGACAGATTTCGTTGGTATCATATATACAACTCACGACCGGCGCTGGTCGCCGAACTCGGGTCGGTCGCTGGCCCACCCGTCCTGCATCGGGCACAGTCCCCGCCGCCGTGGAGCCGGCGAGGACAACTGCATCTGTATAAAGTATGAGCCTTTGACGGCTGCGGCCAGCGAGCGGCCGGGAGGGCGCGGAAGCCACCTCGATGCACGAGTTCATCATCTTCACCATCGGAGGACTGGCGGCCGCGAGCATCTACGCGATCACGGCAAGTGGCCTGACTCTGACGTACGCGACCACCGGCATTTTCAACTGGTCGCACGGTGCCATTGGCATGGTGGCGGCTTTCGCGTATTGGCAGATGCACATCGGCTGGGGCTGGCCCCCTGTGCTCTGCTTCGCCTTCTGCCTGTTCGTCCTCGCCCCCGTGCTCGGGTTCGCGTTGGAAGCCGGTGTGATGCGCAGGCTCGATGGCACGTCGGAGGCAGCAAAGCTCGTCGTGACCCTCGCACTCGCCCTGGGCATGATCGGCATCGTCCAATGGATCTGGAACCCGATGACCTACCGGGCACTTCCGCCTTTGTTCCAGGGAGAGACGCTCGTTCTCGGACCGATCCGGGTCTCCTACAACGACGTCGTGGTGCTCGCCGTCGCGTTGGTCGTTGCCATCGGACTTCGCCTATTGCTGTACAGAACGCGAATCGGCGTCACAATCCGCGCCTCAGTAGACGACCGGTCGCTGACGACCCTCAATGGTGCGAGCAGTGTCAGGAGTGCCCAGTCGGCATGGATCATCGGCTGTGTCCTGGCGTCACTCGCCGGCATCCTGGTCGCCCCCACTGTCAGCCTCTCCGCAACCAGCCTCACTCTCCTCATCGTGGACGCCTATGCCGCGTCGGTGATCGGGAGAATGCGGAGCATCCCCATGACGTTCGTCGGAGCCATCGTGCTTGGCCTCGCGGTGAGCTATTCGGTGGCGTACCTGCCCGAGAACGTGTACATCCAGGGATTCGAGGGAGCGGTGCCCGCCCTCGTTCTGTTCGTCGCACTCCTCGTGTTGCCCCAGTCCCGGCTGCGCGGCCACCGGCTCCTACGGAGCCGGGAGTTGGCGCTTGTTCCCAGTTGGCGGGGCACGGCCATCTTCGGCGCCGTCCTGGTCCTCTCTGCTGTCGCGATAGCGACCGTCGTCTCTCCATCGGACCTTTTCTCCATGAACCGGGTATGGGGACTGGCCGTCGTGGGCTTATCCCTGGTCCCGGTGGCGGGCTTCGCTGGACGACTTTCGCTTTGCCAGATGACATTCGCGGGCATCGGGGCGGTAGTGGTCGCCCACCTCGGCGGCGGCGCCAATCCCCTGGCCCTCTTCGCCGCGGCTGGCGTCTGCGCCATCGCAGGAGTGCTCGTCGCCCTGCCCACTCTCCGGCTCTCAGGCATTTACTTCGCGCTTTCGACAGCGGCTTTTGCGACCGCCATGGACGCCTGGGTGTTCCCCCTCCCGGCGTTCGATCTTTTCGGTCACCAATTCGCGCCCTTTGGCAACGGGTCGCTGACGTTCGCGCCATTCCGGATCGGCGGCCTCGTTGCGTCGAACAAGGAAGTGCAATTCGTGATCGGAGCCCTGATCTTCATGGCCTTGGCCGCTTTCGTCGTGATGCTGCGGCGGTCGGACTTCGGGAGCCAGCTGTTCGCGTTCAAGGACAGTCCTGTCGCCAGCGCGACGCTCGGTATGAACACTCGCATCCTCCCGGTCGCCGTGTTCGCCATCTCGGCGGCGATCGCGGGGGTGGGTGGTGCGCTGTACGGCCAATCGCTCGGGAGCGCCGCGCCCGACGTCTACCAGTTCTTTACTGGGCTCTCGGTCCTCCTGACCATGGTCATCCTCGGCCTCGGATCGTTAGGGGCGGGTGTCGGCACGGGGTTGTTCCTGGGTGGTCCGACCTTGACCAATCTGTTTCCCTCGCTCCTCCAGTTGCAGAGCGTGCTCGTCGGAGGCGCTGCTGTCGGCGTAGGCACCTCGCCCAACGGGCTGATTCCGTCGGGTTTGCGGCCGGTCTGGGCTTCCACCTTCCGTCGCCGGGGGCTGCAGGCAGGCATCGTCGCCTGCCTGCTCGGGCTGTGGGGCCTTCGCCTTGGGGGGATCATCGGAAACTGGACGATGGTCTGGGCGATGTTGACCCTCTTGGTGGTCGGCTCCATCGTCCCGTACTTCGTGGATTATCGCCGGGGAGACGCCGAGCCGGCCTTCGGTCTGACTCCAAGGGGATCGCGCCACTACAGCACGCCCATTTCGCCGGAACCCCAAGCCTTGCGCGTTGCTCCGGTGCCGCCCGAAGCGGTTCGTCCATCTGCCGTGGGGTCGGGGTCGCATGGCGCTTGAGGTGCGCGATGTCTGCGTCAGTTTCGGAGGTCTGCGTGCGCTCACCGATGTCACGCTCACCGTCGACGACGGTTCCGTCACGGGTTTGATCGGGCCGAATGGCGCGGGGAAGACGACGCTGTTCGACGTCATCACCGGCATGCGAAAACCCATGAAAGGCACCGTGACATTCAATGGTCGGGATCTGAAGGGCGTCTCGCCCTATCGTCGCTCTCGTCTCGGCGTCGGTCGCACCTTCCAACGTCTCGAGCTCTTCGGGACGCTCACCGTAAAGGAGAACGTACGCGTCGCCGCATCGATGGGGCACCGCAGGGGACGGCGCACGGGAGACGCACCCGAATCAGTCGACGCGACCACGCGGGCGCTCCTCCAGACCATGCACCTCGAGCAGGTGGCGGACACACGAGCCGACACGCTGCCCACTGGCACCGGCCGCCTGGTCGAGTTGGCGAGGGCGCTGGCGGTTCGACCCACCACGCTCCTGCTCGACGAGCCCGCATCCGGACAGAACGTCGAGGAGACGAAGCAGTTCGCCTCGGTTTTGAGATCCCTCACGTCCGAAGGGCTGGCAGTCCTGTTGGTGGAACACGACATGGACCTCGTCATGAGCGTGTGTGACGTCGTCTACGTCCTCGTGGGGGGCTCGGTCCTGTGTTCCGGCACGCCCGAGGAGATCCAGCGTCATCCGGCTGTGGCCCAGGCCTACCTCGGAAATCTTGCGGCGATAGACCATGGCTGAAGCTAGCGCCACCCTCCTCGAGGCCCGCGCCGTCCACGCGTGTTACGAGAGTGTCGAGGTGCTCCACGGCGTTGACCTCGCCATCGCAACGGGAAGCGTGACAGCCATCTTGGGCCCGAACGGAGCGGGGAAGTCGACGCTCATGTCCGTGTTGGCTGGTTTGCACCCGCCGTCGTCTGGCTCGGTGCTCTTCGACGGCGAACGCGTCAGGTTCGGCCGCGGCAACGCGCTCGTGCGGTCAGGACTCTGCCTGATACCGGAGGGAAAGGGGGTCTTCCCGAACTTGACGGTCGCGGAGAACCTCTGGGTGATGACGCATGGCGGCGTGGCGCGCCGTGCGGTGGAAGAATCCGCCTACCGGTACTTTCCCCAGCTATCGAGCCGCCGTTCCCAGGCTGCAGGCACCTTGTCGGGCGGGGAGCAACAGATGCTGGCCATGGCGCGTGCCGTGTCAACGGCGCCCCGCC
The DNA here is from genome assembly GCA_963783995.1 of uncultured Acidimicrobiaceae bacterium. Classification (GTDB taxonomy): domain Bacteria; phylum Actinomycetota; class Acidimicrobiia; order Acidimicrobiales; family RAAP-2; genus Bog-473. Next base: position 468,473 of record CAWAPU010000001.1, on the reverse strand, counting down.
TCCTTCTGCTTGACGAGCTCTCCATGGGTCTCGCACCGCTCATCGTCGAGCAACTCTACGGCGTCGTGCGTGAGCTGGTGGCGGACGGCGTCACCGTCGTCCTCGTCGAGCAATTCGCGGAGTTTGCCCTCCAGGTTGCTCAGTCGGCAGCTGTGATGGTCGGAGGCACGATCGTGCACGCCGGGCCCACCTCAGATGTCATCGAACGGCTGCAGGACCTTTACCTTGGGGCCTCCACCAGCAACAGCGTTCACCCAGACGGTTGACCCCCCGGTCCGCCTCAGACCGCCTGACGAAGACTCCTACGCTCGCGAAACAGATCAACGACTAGTTCGGCCTGTTTGTTCAGCATCTTGGAGTATTCCTGCGCCGCTCGGTCCCCGTCGCCGTCGCGTATTGCTCGGACGATGGCCCGGACACCTTTTCGCTCGGACTCCACCGCACGTGGCACCAATGCAAAGAACGGCCCCGGCACGAGGGCGGACATGGCGCGCAATACAACGGTGATGCGAGGGGAGTGCGCGGCTCCTACGACGGCGGAGTGGAATGCCAAGGCAAGGTCGCCGATTTTGATCAGATCGTCCGTCTCGCCAATCTGTTTGCTGAGATCGGTGAGGTGAGCGACGACGGGAGGGCTCGATCGCTGTGCGGCTCGGCGGGCTGCCAATCCGTACACGAGACCGAATAGTTCATAGTGATCTCGAATCACCTGCTCGTCGAACGTATTGATGAATGTGCCCCGGTGGAGCTTCGTGGACACCCAGCCTTCGCGTTCGAGCGCAATGATCGCCTCGCGAACGGGAATGCGACTGATGCCCACCGCCTTGGCGACATCGTCCTGGGCAAGGCGGGTGCCCTCCTGGAGTTGGCCATCGAAGATCAGCTGTCGGATGTAGGCCGCGGCCTGCTCACCGCTCCCCTTGCGGATCACCGCGTCGGGAGAGGAGGGAATCGCGGCCGAACCACTCACTGTCGTGGGAGCCGAGTCGGCTTGTGACATGGATACATCATAAGGTCCGGCGTTCTCTCCGGGGATGCCAACGCCGGGAGCCGCTCTCCGTTGCGACTCCGATTCGTATATCATATATTTCACCGCGATATGACGGTACCTGCGCTGACGGACAGTTCAACCATTCCCCCCATCATCGACATGGACGCGCATGTCGTTGAACCACCCGACGTGTGGAGCAGCCGCCTGCCCGGCCGCTATCGGGCAGACGGCCCGCACATCGAGCGGCTTCCCGCGGGGGTCCCGAAGCTGGTGGGAAGCGGCTACGTCGAGGCTCCCGGCTCCGAAGGCCCGGAGGTCGCGTGGTGGTGCTACGAGGATCACAAGGCTTCGCTGAAGCGCACGATTGCCGCCGCCGGCTTTCCGCGTGACGAGATCCAGCTGCGCGGGGTGCGGTACGACGAAATGCGGCCTGGCTGCTACCGCGTCAAGGAGCGCCTAGAGGACATGGATACCAACGGGGTCCAGGCTCAGATGTGCTTCCCGAATTACCCCCGGTTCTGCGGACAACAGTTCCTCTGGGGGAAGGACCGGGAACTCGCCGGGCTGTGCGTGAAGGCCTACAACGATTGGATGGTCGAAGAGTGGTGCGGTGAGAGCGACGGCCGCCTGATCCCGCTCTGTCTGATCCCCCTATGGGACGCCCATGAGGCGGCTGCGGAGGTCCGGCGCAACGCGGCTCGTGGTGTCCGCGCGGTGGCCTTCAGCGAGCTCCCGACCTATCTCGATCTGCCGAGTCTGTATTCCCGCGCTTGGGATCCGTTCCTCGTTGCCTGCGAGGAGACGGGCACCGTTGTCTCCATGCACATCGGTTCGGGCACGAAGACGCCACAGGCTTCGCCCGATGCTCCCGAGGCGGTCGCCGCCACAATCCTCTTCGGGAACAGTGCCGCCAGCCTCGTCGACCTTCTCTTTTCAGGAACTCTGCACCGATTTCCCAAACTCAAGTTGATGTACGCCGAGGCCCAGATCGGATGGATCCCCTACGTCCTCGAGCGAGCGGATGACGTGTGGTCGACACACCGCGGCTGGAGCAATTCGCAGCGCGATTGCCCCGAGCCACCGTCGGCCTACTACTACCGCGGCAATGTCACCAGTTGCTTTTTCAAGGATCCCGTGGGCGTCGCCCTGCTCGACCGGGTGGGGGTCGACAACGTCGTCTTCGAGACCGATTACCCACATTCCGACAGCACATGGCCCCACTCGCGCCAAGCCGCCATGGAGCAGTTCGGACACCTCGGCGCAGAGGCCGTGAACAAGATCGCGCGTGAGAATGCCGCCGAGCTCCTTGGGTTACCCCCGTCGGCGGCTTGAGAGCAGCCGCCAGGCCAAGCTTTTTCAGAGAAAGCGAAGACCCGGAGTGGCCACACGGAACACGTCGGTGGCGAGTGCCTGCCCGAGTTTGGCCGCATCCCACTTCTTCTCTCCGGCCGAAACCTCCGCCCCCTCGCGCCAGCCGTGCATCCAGATGACTCGGTCGTGAATTGATCGGAAGACTTGGCCGTTTACCAGTTGGGCCTCGTCGCTGGCCAGCCAGGCCACCAGCGGAGAGCTGTTGGCGGGATCCATTGCCTGCCACTCGTCTTCGGGTACGTCGTCGGGCTCGACGACCGGGGGGGCCGACGGCATGGTGCCGGTCAACCTCGTGGCCCCCGAGGGCCCCACCACATTGGCCGTGATCCCGTAGGGCCAGAGCTCCTGGGCCAGCGTCAGCGTCAGGCCGACGATGCCGGCCTTGGCGGCGGCGTAGGCGGTCTGCCCGAAGTTGCCCGTGAGCCCGGCTCCCGATGTGGTGTTGATGAGCCGGCCGGTCACGCGCTCTCCTGCCTTCGCCCGACCACGCCAGTGGACTGCCGCGTGGTGCGAACAGGACCAGGTTCCCCTCAGGTGCACGCGCACCACGGCATCGAAGTCCCCGGGGTCCATGTTCCACACAGCGCCATCGCGCACGATGCCGGCGTTGTTGACCAGAACGTCGAGTTGGCCCCATTCCGCCACGGCTCGTTGCACCAAGTCTCTGGCTCTCTCGTGGTCAGCCACATCGCCGTAGTCGGCGATAGCTTCCCCGCCACGCTGGGCGATGAGATCCACCGTCGCGTCGGCGTCGCGCCCGCTGCCTTCACCGTGCACGCTCGAGCCCAGGTCGTTGACGACGACCCGCGCACCCTGACGAGCCAACTCGAGTGCATGCGCCCGCCCGATGCCGTGCCCGGCCCCGGTGACGATCGCAACCTTTCCGACCAGCAGTCCCACGCGTACCTCCTAGATTGCATAAAAGATACAGTTTTGTAGACTTCAGGGGTGCACGGAATCCTCGGTTTCGGCGCCTACGTCCCGTACCGGCGCCTCGACCTCTCCACCGTGGCGTCCGTTGCCGGGGATGGAGGAGGGCGCGGGAAGCGCGCGGTGGCCTCCTATGACGAGGACGCCACGACCATGGCGGTCGAGGCGGCGCGGCTCGCGCTCCACCGGACGCCCGGTGTAGCGCTCGATTCCGTCTGGCTGTCCACCGTGTCTCCGCCCTATCTGGACCGCACGAATGCGTCGAGCGTGCACGCCGCCCTACGGCTGCCCGCGGCGTGCGGCGCCTACGACGTCGTGGGCTCGGTGCGAGGCGCCATGGGCGCACTTCGAGCGGGCGCCACCCAAGCCGGACCCTCGCTCGCCGTGGCTTCCGACGTGCGGACCGGCTTGGCGGGGGGAGCGGACGAGTCCTACTTCGGCGACGGCGCGGCCGCCCTCGTGCTCGGTGACGAGAGCCACGCTGCGGTCGTCGCGGAAGTCGCCGCCTGGATCTCCCTCAGCGACGAGTTCGTCGACCGCTGGCGAATTCCCGGCGAGACGCGGTCGCGGGTTTGGGAAGAGCGTTTCGGTGAGTTGCGCTACAGCGAACTCGGTCGCGAGGCGCTGACTCGACTGTGGAACGCCGCGGAACTCGAACCGGAGGACGTCGATTACCTCGTCGTGACTGGCACGCACGGGCGCGCCTGCCGTGCCGTCATAAAGGAGGCCGGCGTCGCACCCGAGCGCCACGTCGACGGGATGGGGGCAACCATCGGGAACACCGGTGCGGCGCACCCGTTCCTCGTGCTGTCGGGGGTGCTCGAGCGGGCCTCGGCCGAGCGAAACATCGTCCTCCTGGTTCTCTCCGATGGCGCCGAGGCTCTGTTGCTCCGGACGACGCCTGCGCTCGCCGCCGCCCGGCCGACGTCGGCCACGTTGGACCAACAAGTAGCGCAGGGCGCGCCGGTCCCCTACGGGCGGTACCTGGCCTGGCGCGGCATTCTCCCGGTCGAACCGCCGCGACGCCCCGAGCCGGCACGGACGTCGTCGTCGGCCGCTGGACGCTCTGTGCCCTGGAAGTTCGGCTTCGTCGGCTCGCGGAGCGGCGACGGGCCCGTCCACCTGCCCCCGCGCCAAGAAGAACTCGAGCGCTTTCCGATGGCCGACGCCCGGGGCACCGTGGTCACCTTCACGGTGGACCGGCTTTCCTATTCGCCCAGTCCGCCCACGGTCTTCGCCGTCGTCGACTTCGACGGTGGTGGCCGCCTTCCCATCGAGCTGGCCGACGTGGACGCCGACGCCGTACAGGTCGGCGACCGAGTGGAGATGACGTTTCGTCGGCTTTCGACGGCGGACGGCATCCACAACTATTTCTGGAAGGCGCGACCCTGCCGGCGAGGTACCGACTGATGGCCTCACACGGCATCACCGACAAGGTCGCCATCGTCGGGATGGCCTGCACGAAGTTCGGCGAGCGCTGGGACGTCGGAGTCGACGAGCTCGTCGTGGAGGCCGCCGAAGGGGCGTTCGCCTCGGCGGGCGTCGGACGACGCGACGTCGATGCGTACTGGCTCGGCACGGCGCAGTCCGGCATGAGCGGCCTTCTTCTGTCGCGGCCGCTCCGGTTGCGGGACCGTCCCGTGACCCGGGTGGAGAACTTTTGCGCCTCAGGATCCGAGGCATTCCGCCAGGCCGCCTACGCCGTCTCGAGTGGGGCGTACGACGTCGCCATGGCGCTCGGCGTCGAGAAGCTGAAGGACTCGGGTTTCCAGGGAGCGAACGCGGCGCCGGTGCCCAACGACGGGACCGCCCGGAACGTCACCGCGGCCGCCATGTACTCCATGATCGTTCCCGCATACGCCAAGCGATACGGCGTAGAGGTCGACGAGGTCAAACGTGCACTGGCCCATATCGCGTCGAAGAACCACAGCAACGGGGCGCGCAACCCACGTGCCCAGTTCCGCAAGGAGGTGTCCGTGGAGCAGCTCCTGGCGATGCCGCGCATCGCCGGTCACCTCTCGGTCTTTGATTGCGCCGGCGTGGCCGATGGCGCCGCCGCCGCCGTCGTGGTCCGAGCAGAGGACGCCCACCGCTACACGGCGTCGCCGCTGTTCGTGAAAGCGCTCTCCTTCATTGTCGGTGACGGAAGCGGGGTGAGCGACACCGGGTACGACTTCACAACCTTCCCCGAGGTCGTGCTGGCGGTCGACGAGGCATATCGCCAGGCGGGCATCACCAACCCGCGGGGTCAACTTGCCATGGCCGAAGTGCACGACTGCTTTACCCCGACGGAGCTGGTTCTGATGGAGGACCTCGGTTTCTGCGATCGCGGCAGTGCGTGGAAGGAGGAGCTGGCGGGCACGTTCGACCTCGGCGGGGATCTCCCGGTGAACCCCGACGGCGGGCTGAAGAGCTTCGGTCACCCCGTTGGAGCCTCCGGGTTGCGCATGATGTTCGAAGCCTGGCTTCAGCTGCGCGGCGAGGCGCCCGCAGAACGCCGGATCGCGACGGTGGGTCAGCGGAACCTCGCGCTCACCCAGAACCTGGGCGGCTACCCCGGCGAGATGCTCTCCTTCGTCTCGATCCTGGGCACCGAGGCGCCGCAAGCCTGACCGGTCCTCAGATGGCGCATGGTCGCCACCTCAGGCAGTGGCGCGTGTGGCCAGCTCTCCGAGATCCGCACCGGCGCCCTGGAGCGCGAAACGGCCCTTGTCGAAGGAGTGGACCGAGACGTCGTGGCCGACCGCCTCGCTCCTGAGAGCCGAGACGCTGCACCGCTCTTTCGCTCGGTGGGCGAAGGGGTCGTACGAGTACCAGCGGCACGCGTTCTCGTAGGTGATCTTGCTGAGTTCGCCGTCGGGCACGTCGGCCGCGACCTCGGCCAATTCCTCGGCCGCGTCCGGCCACGAAGAGTCGGAATGTGGGTAATCACACTCCCAGGCGATGTTGTCGAGCCCGATGAGATGCCGGAGCGCCAGCCCGACCGGGTCGGCGATGAAGCAGGTGAGGAAGTGCTCGCGGAAGACCTCGCTCGGGAGCCGCCCGCCGAAGTCCTGACCGGTCCACAGACGGTGCATCTCATAAGTCCGGTCCAGGCGGTCGAGGAAATAGGGGATCCAGCCCGTCCCTCCCTCGGAGAGCGCGAACCGGATGCCTGGGTACTCCTTGATCACCCGCGACCACAAGAGATCGGCCGCGGCCTGGCAGATGTTCATCGGCTGGAGTGTGATCATCACGTCGACCGGTGCGTCCGGCGCCGTGATCGACAACTGACCGGACGAGCCGAGGTGGATCGAGACGACGACGCCCTCTTCGCAGACGGCACGCCAGAGCGGGTCCCAGTACTCGGAATGGAAGCTGGCGTACCCCAACTTGGCCGGGTTCTCCGTGAACGTGAGGGAGCGACAGCCCTTGGCGGCCACCCGCCGGATCTCCGCGGCCGCCAGCTCGGGGTCCCATAGGACGGGCAGCGCCATGGGGATGAACCGCCCCGGGTACGACCCGCACCACTCGTCGATGTGCCAGTCGTTGTACGCCTGCAGCACCGCCAGGGCCAGGCCCTTGTCCTCGCACGCGGCAAAGAGACGACCGCTGAATCCGGGAAACGAGGGAAAGCACATGGAGCCGAGGACGCCGCCTGCGTTCATGTCCTTGACACGCTCGTGCACGTCGTAACAGCCAGGTCGCATCTCGTCGAAGGCGGTCGGCTCGATCCCGTACTCCTCCTTCGGACGTCCCGCGACCGCATTCAGGCCGATGTTCGGGATGACCTGCCCGTTGAACACCCAGACGTCGGATCCGTCGTGCTGCCGCTCGACCCGGGGTGCGGCGTCGACGTGCCGGCTGGCCAGCCGGCCCTCGAAGAGGTCGGGCGGTTCCACCAGATGATCGTCCACGCTCACGAGGATGAGGTCTCCGGCATTCATGGCAGCTCCTTCTCGAGTTTGCATAACGGACACCAACAAGCGCTGACACCACCCGCGGCCGGCGCCACCACCGTCGCCCTCACCGGCGCTCGTAGACGACCCCGGCCGCCTCCACGTCCCAGGTCCTTGCGGTAACGCCCTCTTCTCGCAGCTCGCGTTTGAGCACGCGGCCGACCGGGCTGCGCGGGAGCGCGTCGCGGAACTCGACGAAGCGAGGGAGCGCGAAGTACGGGAGCTGGTCGATGCACCAACGGAAGAGCCCCTCTTCGCTGAGCGCGACGCCCTCCTTCAAGGTGGCGGTCACCTTGAGGTCGTCCTCGGTCAGAGGACTCGGAACCGCGTGCACGGCCACGTCAGCCAGCGCGCCGTGTCCCATCAAGATCCGCTCGACCTCGTAGCTGGCGATGTTCTCGCCGCGCCGGCGCAGGTAATCGGCCTTGCGGTCGACGAAATACAGATAGTCGTCCTCGTCAATCCTGCCGAGGTCGCCGGTGTGGTACCACAGGTTCCGGTTCGCCGCGACGGTCTCCTCCGGCCGTCCCCAGTACCCCTCGAACATCGCGTGCGGTCGCCTGGGCCGGAGCACGATCTCCCCGTCCGTCCCATTCGGCGCTTCGTTGTCCGCATCGTCGAAGATGCGGACGTCGAAGTACTCGCTGTTCACGACGCCCGCCGCGTTGGGTCGGTTCTCGACGCCCGGCGGCTGCCACGAGACCAGGCTGGCCTCGGTCACGCCGTAGGCCCCGCTGAATGTCTCTATGCCGAAACGCCCCCGTATGACGCGGTCGACCTCGGGGGGCAGCGGGGCCGCGCCGAGAAGTCTGAGCGTGCGGTTCGCCTCCGGTCGTTCGGACCGCGGCATCTCGGGCCGCTCCACGTCGTGCGCGAGCAGATAGGCCATGGTGCCCAGCGTCGAGGTGACGGTCGCACCGACGCGGTTCATCTCGGGCCAGAACTCGGACACCGAGAAGCGGCGGTAGATGGCGCCGCGCCCTCCGTAGACCAACGTACCGATCACCACGGTGGTCAGCGCGTTGAAGTGATAGAGCGGCAGCGGGGTCCAGACGACGTCTTCGGGCGTCCGGCGCCAGCAGATCCCTACCTGACGTGCGAGAGCCTCGTGGTAGTTGTGGCTCAGCATGCAGCCCTTCGACAGCCCGGTCGTGCCGCCGGTGTAGATGAAGGTGGCCAAGTCCTCCGGCCGCACCGCAATGGCGCGCGCCCCCCGGGACCTGTGAGCAGGTCCTCCCAGCGGTGGACGCTGACGCTTCCGAGAGACGCCACCTCATCGGCCCGCGCCGAATCGGCACAGGTATGCAGCCCGGGGTCGACCGAAGGGGGATGCTCGTCCCCGTCGTGCACCACGACGTGCTCGAGTGCCGGGAGTCCCCCGGCGACGGCAATCACCCGCTCGAGCAGGCTGCGTGCGACGACGAGCACGCGGGCACCGGAATCCCTCAGCTGATGCGCCAGATAATCGCCCTTGTACGCCGTGTTGATCGGGACGGCAATCCGGCCGTGCAGCACCGTGCCGCCCCAAGTCAGCAGGGCAGTCGGGCTGTTCTCGAGCAAAGTCGCCACCCGGTCGCCCGGTGCGATACCCAACTCGTCGAGCGCGGCTCCGAAGGCATCCGCGGCCGTGACGACCTCACGTGCGGTGAGCTTGGTGGCTCCGACGTCGAGATACTCGCCGTCGGGATCCGACTCGAGCCGTCGCGCGAACAACTCGGGAATGGTCGACTGCGCTCCCTGCACCCAGATGCTGTCGGCCACGTCTCAGGTCACCCTTCCCATCCCGCCGGATCGGATATTGTATATAATCCACGATGAGGCATAGCAACCGTGACTGACAACTTGGCCAACCTCTTGTTGGACCATCCCTTCGCCGACGGGCGCGAACTGCTGTGCACCCTCGACGGCACCATGACGGCCGGCGTCGCTCGAGCACGGGCGCGGGCCGTCGCCGAGGACCTGAAGGACGCCGGGATCGAGCCGGGACACGGCGTGGCGGTCCAACTCCCCACTGGCCCGGAGCTCGTCACCGCGATGGTGGGCATCTGGCTCGCAGGCGCAGTCTTCGTGCCGCTGAATGACCGCTCCCCCGACGCCGAGGTCAGTCACGTCCTGGCCGCCCTCCGCCCGGCCGCGCTGTTCGGCGCGGACGGCCTGCAGCTCTTGGCGGACCCTCTCCGCCACGACCCGGAAATAGCTTTCGTCACGTGGACGTCGGGGACGACAGGACCGCCCAAGGCGATCCTGCAATCCCACAGCGGCTACCTCGAGCTACTCGACCGCGTCCTGCGCCCCCTCCGCGGCGACTGCGGGCGCGCCGAGGCCGCACGCGAGCCGACCCCGAACCTCGTCCCCGTTTCGGTTGCCCTCAACGCCGGCATCTACAACGTCTGCTTCGGGCTGCGGGCCGGCGCGGCCGTCGTGCTGATGTCGCGCTTCGCCACGTCGGAGTTCGCCGAGCTCGTCCATCGTTATCAGATCCGCTCGACCGTGCTGCCGCCCGCCGCCATGGTGATGCTCAGCGACGACCCGGCGGTGACCGACCTGGTGCCGCTCCGCTTCGTGCGCAGCATCACCGCCCCGCTGTCGCCGCTGGCCGCGCGGCGTTTCATGGAGCGCTTCGGCGTGACGGTGCTCAACAGCTACGGACAGGCGGAGGTGGGTGAGGTGGTCGGGTGGACTGCCGCCGACGCGCGGGAACATCCCGAGAAGCTCGGAGCCGCCGGACGACCGCACAAGGGCGTGGACATCCGCATCGCCGACACCGATGGGAAGGACGCGCTCCCGGGAGAGGTCGGGGAGCTCCTCGTCCGCCCGCCGCGCATGGCGGCTGGCTACTCCGGGGGTGCATCGCTCCACGACCGCGTCGACGACGCCGGGTTCGTCCGCACCGGCGACCACGCCCGAGTGGATCCCGAGGGCTTCGTCTGGATCGAGGGCCGCACGTCCGACCTGATCAACCGTGGAGGGAACAAGGTCTTCCCCGAGCAGGTCGAAGAGGTGCTCCGGCTCGTCCCGGGGGTGAAGGACGCCGCGGTCGTCGGGCGGCCCGACGACCGGCTGGGTGAGGTGCCCGTCGCCTTCGTGGTCGGCGAAGCCCCCGAGGAGGCCATGGACGCCGCCTGCCGGGCCGAGTTGGCCCCGTACAAGGTGCCGGTGGCGTACCAGCGCGTCGAGGAACTGCCGCGCAATGAGGTGGGCAAGCTGCTGCGCCGTCGGCTTGTGCAGACCTTCGACGCCGAATCGACTGGCTGAGCAGCTTCGTCTCGGGCGTTACTCCTCGGAGTACTCCGCCTCGCGGTCGCTGCGGGCGGGCTGGCGTCCGATGCGCAACGGGCTCAAGGGCGCGTCCACCAACAGGATCCGTCCGAACTTACGGGCGGCGGCGCGCTGGTGGTCGCGCCATGTCGGCCCGGCTCGCCACCGAGACTCCGCCTGACCCCACGCCTCCCACGACGGGATCGACCAGAGCACGAACGCCTCGTCGTCGTGACGCAACGCAGTCTCCCAGGCGCCCACGAGCCGCCAGCCGAATTCGCCATAGAACGCACTCCCCTCGTCACGCGCCAGCTCGAGGAAGTCGCGAGCGCGCCCGGGCTCCACCGTCACCTGGTCGTGCGCGTAGGCCACCCCGCCGCCACCCGACGCGCACAGTTCGTCGATCGTGGGCGACCAGGGCGCTGGGACCAACAAGCGGTCGAGACCGCCTGAGCGCAACTCGGCAGCCGCAGCCCACCAACGCGCCAGCTTCGGGTCCTGGAGATCGGCATGGCCCAACTCGTGGCCGAACGACGCGGCGAGGCCCTCCCACCCGTCCTCTTCCCACAGGTTCACGACCTGGGGCCAGCGCCCGGTCGAGCCGACGACGCCCCAGACCCCGAAGCACAGCTGGCCGCGTTCCTCCTGCGCAATCGGGCTCCAATTGGCCGTCATGTGGTGCATGTACCGGGCGCGGTTCTGCCCGATGATGTCGATGAATTCGTGAATGTAGACCTTCTCATTGACCACGGTGTCAGTCCCCGAGTCGATCGGCGCGCCGTTCAATCACGGCCGGAAGGGCAAGCCGGAATTTAATATAATATGCGGTCCGTGCCCGAGGGTTCCATCACCGACGAGGGGATCGCCCGGCTGCGGGCACGGATCGGCGTCCCCGAGCCGCATCCCGTCGCGCCGCACTACACGAGCCCGGGGGTCGACGCCTTTCGGCACGTCGCCGAGGCGTACGGCGACGACAACCCGCTGTGGTCCGACGACAAGTACGCGGCACAGAGTCGCTGGGGCGGTGTGCTCGCTCCCCCTCCCTTGGTGGGTGGTGATTCGCTCATCGGCTTCGACGAGGTGACCGAGGTCGCGCCCGAGCACCGCGACCTCATGCGAGGCGACCCGCTCCGAGGAGTGCACGCCTTCTACTCGGCCAGCGCCCGGGAATGGTGGGCACCCCTGCGACCGGACCGGACGCTCAGCCGCCGCAACGCCCTGGTCGGCGTGCTCGACAAGCCCAGTGACTTCGCCGAGCGCGCCGTGCACGAATGGACCGCCCAGGTCTTTCGCGAGGTCGACGGCCCGATCCTCTCGGCGCAGTACCGGCTGATGATCCGCACGGAGCGCACCAAGGCCCGCGAACGAAAGAAGTACGACGCCGTGGAGCAGCGTCCGTACGGCGACGACGAGATCGGCGCGATCGAGGCGCAGTACGCGTCGGAGACCCGACGAGGGGCGCAGACGCGGCTGTGGGAGGACGTGGCGGTCGGCGACATCGTCGGCCCCATGGTCAAGGGCCCGCTGACCGTGACCGACATGATCTGCTGGCACGTCGGCATGGGCATGGGTCTCTACGGGGTCAAGCCGTTGCGACTGGGTGCCCAGAACAGGGCACGGATCCCGCGTTTCTTCCATCGCGACGGCCTCAACGTCCCCGACGTGATGCAGCGCGTGCACTGGGACCCCGAGTTTGCCCGCCGCAGCGGAAACCCGACCACCTTCGACTACGGCCGCATGCGCGAGACCTGGCTCATTCACCTCTGCACCGACTGGATGGGCGACGAGGCGTGGCTGTGGAAGCTCGAATGCGAGTTTCGGCGGTTCAATTACGTGGGCGACACACAGTGGCTGTCGGGAACGGTCACGGCTCGCTACCTGGCCGAGGGGCGACCGGCCGTCGATGTGGAGCTGCAGGCGATGAACCAGCGCGGCGAGTTGACCACGCCCGGGCACGCCACCATCCTGCTGCCGAGCCAGCAGTTGGGGCCCGTCCGTCTGCCGGAGCCTCCCGGCGCCAGCCGCGACCTGCAAGAGGCCCTCGAAGCGATCAGTGACAGGTACGCCGGCGGGTGAGCGGCGCCCAGACCGAGAGTCCCTACCGCTCAGTGGAGGGTCTGCGCGTCGCTCGCAGCGGCGCCGTGCTCGACCTCGAGATCGACCGCCCGGCGAAGCGCAACGCCCTCACGGACCCAATCGTCCAGGCGATGATCGGCACGCTGACGGCGGCGGGACCGGACGAGTCCGTCCGTGTCGTCGTGCTGCGCGGCGCCGGCGAGCACTTCTGCGCCGGCTTCGACATCGTCGGCCGCAACGCCGGCGACGTTCGCCCGCGGGTCGGCAGCATCCAGCGGCGGCTTCCGACCGAGGCCCACCGGCTGATCGAACTGCTCCTCACCACCCAGACCCCCGTCGTGTGCGCGGTGCGCGGCTGGGCGGCCGGGATCGGGCTGCACCTGGTCCTCGCCTCGGACTTCGCCGTCGTCGACGAGGCGGCGCGCCTATGGGAGCCCTACGCCCAGCGTGGCTTCACGCCGGACACGGGTGGCACGTGGCTGTTGCCGCGGCGCATCGGCGAAGTCAAGGCGCGCGAGATGATCCTGCTCGGACAGGCCGTCTCGGGCAAAGACGCGGCCGCGATGGGCATGGTGCACCGGGCGGTCCCCGGCGACGCGCTCGACGCCGAGGTCCGGACGCTCACGGACCAGCTGGCGCAAGCACCGACCGTCACCGTCGGGTTGGCCAAGTGGCTCCTCCACGCCGGGTCGACCGCGTCGCTCGGCGAGCAGTTGCAGAACGAGGCACTCGCGATGGAGCTGTCGTCCCGCAGCGAGGACTTCCGCGAAGGGCTGGGCGCGTTCGTCGAAAAACGGCCACCACGCTTTTCCGGGCGATGACGGGCGTCGGCCCGCAAGCGCCCCGGTTGCCCGTCGGACCCGACACTCCGCCCGACGACGTGCTCGCCGCTGTGCGGAGCTGGGTGGAAGAGATGGTTCCCCCCGCGTGGGTGGAGGCAGGGCGGCGGGGCGGGCCACCCGAAGTCCGCCGGGTGAGGACGCTGCCAGGAGTACGAGGACTGGTACCAGGCTTTTGGCGCGTCGGGGCTGGTCGTGCCGACGTGGCCGGCCGCCTACGGCGGGCTGGACATGAGCCCGGCCGTGGCCCGGCGGGTGGAGGAGGAGCTGCGGCCCTACAACTTAGGCCGGCTCAACCCGCTCGGACTGAACCTGGCCGCTCCGGCGCTCTTCGCTCACGGGTCCGATGCGCAGCGGGCGCGCTTCCTCCCGCCGATCGTGCGGAACGAGGAGCGGTGGTGCCAGCTCTTCAGCGAACCAGGGTCGGGATCGGACCTCGCCTCGCTGGCCACCCGGGCGGAACGAGACGGCGAGGAATGGGTGATCACCGGTCAAAAGGTGTGGACGACGTGGGCGCACCTCTCCACCCACGCCGTGCTGCTCGCCCGCACCGATCCCGACGTGCCCAAGCGCGAGGGCATCACCTACTTCCTGCTCGACCTGCGCCAGGCCGCGGTGGAGGTGCGCCCGCTGCGGCACATAGGCGGCGAGGTCGACTTCAACGAGGTCTTCCTCGAGGGGGCCCGCGTCCCCGATGCCCAGCGCATCGGCGCGGTCGGCGAGGGGTGGAAGGTGGCCGGCGCCACCCTGTCGGGCGAGCGCCAAATGGTGTCCGGCGCCGGTTCCGGAGGCGTGGACCGCATCGGCGGCGCCGGTGCGGATGCCCTGGTACGCCTCGCCCGGCGCCTCGGGGCGGAGGGACGGCCGGGCGGGTGGGCCAACCCCGTGCACCGCGACGAGGTCGTCCGCCTCTGGTCCGAGGAGCGGGTGCGCGGCGTGGACGAACCAGCGCGTGCGGGCCCAGGTGCGTGCAGGCCGCGCCCCAGGCCCCGAGAGCTCCATCGGCAAGGTCCACCAGGGAGAGCTCAATCAGCGGATCCAGCTGCTCGCCGTCGACATGTTGGGTGCGGACGCGACCGCGTGGGGCGCGGCGGGGGGAACGGCGCTGACGGAGCCCGATGCCTGGGCGGCCACCCTCCCCTACGAGGTGCGCGGGATGCTGCGGAGCCGGGCCAACACGATCGAGGGTGGCACGACGGAGGTCAACAAGAACATCTTGGGCGAGCGGGTCCTGGGACTGCCCCGCGAGCCCGATGCGTGGCGCGGCGTGCCGTGGCGCGAGGTGCCCCGCAGCTGATGTCCTCCCCCTCGTACACGTCGCTGCTCGTCGAGCGCCGCGGGCCGGTCGGCTGGCTGGTGTTCAACCGGCCCGACGCGGGCAACGCCATGGACGCGCGCATGCTCGACGAGCTCGAGGAGGCCTGGCACGAGCTCGACGGCGACCCCGAGGTTCGGGTCATCGTCACGACGGGGGCCGGCCGCTCGTTCCAAACCGGCCTCGACGTGGTGCAGCTGGCGCGTGACCCCGAGGCGCTGCGCAAGCAGTCGGGGCGCACGAAGCGCGCCGAACTGCGCATGACGGCGTGGCAGAACCGGATCTGGAAGCCCGTGATCGCCGCCGTCAACGGCGTCTGCGCCGGCGGCGGCCTGCACTTCGTCGCCGACGCCGACGTGGTGCTCGCGGCGTCGGACGCTCAGTTCTTGGACCCCCACGTCTCGATCGGCCAGGTGACCGCGTACGAGGCCATCGCACTCGCCCGCAAGATCCCTTTCGAGGCCGTCATGCGCATGGCGCTCGTCGGACGCCACGAACGCATCGGCGCCGAGCGCGCGTTGGCGCTGGGACTGGTCAGCCAGGTCGTCGACCCGCCCGGGGATCTCCGCGACGCGGCCCAGACGCTGGGCGAGAAGATCGCACAGAACTCGCCCGCCTCCATGGCGTCCACGAAGCGCGCGTTGTGGGGCGCGCTCGAGGGCGGGCTGACCGAGGCCTGCCGGGCCGGAGCACAGGAGCTGGTCTCCATGTGGGGGCACCCCGACCAAGAGGAAGGCCCGCGGGCCTTTGCCGAGAAGCGGGCCCCGGTGTGGCAGCCCCTCGGCGCGACGCCGTGGCCGGAAACCACGAGCCCGATCACGGAGGTGCGGTGATCTACCCGACGCTCGACACGCTGGTGCTGGAGCGGCGCGGCCCGGTGGGCTGGTTGATCAACAACCGGCCCGACCGGCTCAACGCCATGAGCTCGCACATGCGCGACGAATTCGAGACGGCCTGGCGCGCCCTCGACGCAGACCCCGAGGTCCGAGTCATCGTGCACACGGGCGAGGGGCGAGCGTTCCAGACCGGGGTGGACGTGATGGAGATCGCCGAGGACGGCATCGGCTTCGAGCGCTACCGCAAGTCGACCGAGGAATTCGACTACCGCTTCACCGCTTGGCAGAACCACATCTGGAAGCCTGTGATCACCGCTGTCAACGGGATCTGTGCCGGCGGCGGATTCCACTGGGTGGCGGAGGCGGACATCGTGATCGCGGCGGCCGACGCGCAGTTCTTCGACCCGCACGTCTCGGTCGGGCAGGTCGTGGCCATGGAGGCCATCGGGCTGACCCGGAAGATCCCCTTCGAGGCGGTCATGCGGATGGCGCTCGTCGGACGCCACGAACGCATCGACGCCCAGCGGGCGATGGCGCTCGGCATGGTGAGCCAGATCGTCGACCCGCCCGGCGCCCTGCGCGACGAGGCCCAAGCCCTGGCCGAGAAGATCGCGCAGAACTCGCCGGCCGCCATGGCGGCCACCAAGCGGGCGCTTTGGGGCGCACTCGAGGCGGGCCTCACCGACGCCTGCCGGGCCGGCGCCAAGGAGCTGGTCTCGATGTGGGGGCACCCCGACCAGGAAGAGGGGCCGCGCGCGTTTGCCGAGAAGCGAACTCCACGTTGGTCGCCGTTGGGGCCGCACGACGGTGGCTGATGCTCGTCCGGCGGCGGGCCGGGTTCTCGCCACCGCGCTCTCGGCGGGCGGCGTCGCGGCCGCCTACGGGCGACCACTGTCGGGCCTCCCCCTCCACCCCGTGGCCGAGCCCAGGGTCGCCCTCCTCTTGGCCCACGCGCACCGTGCCGTGCACCACGCGCCCGCGGTGGCGCACCTCGGGGACGGCCGGTTGGTCGTGGCCGGCCGACGCGCCGAAGGGGGTCCCGCGCTCGCCCTACCGGTCGCCGAGCTCGACGTGCACGACGCGGCAGAACTGGCTGCGTTGCCACCGGTGGTGACTCGGGCCGCGGCAGGCGACGGCCTGGTGCTGCGGGTCGCCTTCGATCCGGACGCACCGGCGACTTGGGGCACCCTGGCCGAGGCGGATGCTCCTCCGGCCCAAGCCGACGCAGACCAGTCGTGGATGGCGGGCGTCGCCATCGGTCGCGTCGTCGTCCTGGCCGGTCCCGGCGTCATGGACGCCTCGCCATTGTCCGGCCTGCACTCGCTGGCGGCGGCGGGTCGCTTGGGGGTGCTCAACACGTGGGGGGCCAAGGGCGTGTTCCACTGGCAGAGCCCGCACCACCTCGCCACCGCCGGTCTCCAAGAGCGCGACTTCGAGCTGGGTGGGCTCGACGGCGCGGACCTCGTCCTCGCCGTCGGACTCGATGAGCGCGAGGCGCCGGCCTGGCTGTGGTCGCACTACCCCCACCTGGTGATCGCGCCCGAGAGCCTGAGTGCCCTTGCGGCGCAATGGCCGGCGTTCTCGGCGTTCCCCGCGACGGCGCCCTTGCGAAGCCGGTTGGCCCAAGTGACGCAGGCGGGGTGGTCCTCTACCTCCAAGCCGCTCGCGCCATCCCGGGTCACGCAGCATTACGCCCAGGCGCTCGGGGACGCAGGGCTGGTGGCGGCCGACCCCGGCGGCGCCGGCTTCTGGGTGGCGCGCACCTTTGCGACGACCCGTCCCGCATCCGTGTTGGTGCCGGCCGCCGCGGTCCAGGGCTGGGCGGCCGCGTGCGTGCTGGCGGCGCGGCTGGCCGCCCCGCTGCGCCGGGCGCTCGCCGTCGTGGACGGACCGCTCGACGAGCTGACCCGGGCCGTGCTGGAGGTGGCCGACCGCTCCGGCGTGGCCGTGGGGGTCGAAGTCTGGGACGAAGGCGGCGAGGCGCTCGAGCCCGACCACCACCGGTCTCGGCTCGAGGAGCTGGTCGCCTCGGGCGGCGTGGCCAGCCTGGCGACCAACTTCCGCCAGCTCGACGAGTTCGTGGCGGTCGCCGGTCCGGTGCGCGCCTGGACGGGTGACGAGACCGGACCCTGAACCGGCGCCCGGGGGCGAGGGCCGAAGGCCGCTGACGCCGGTTCGTATACAGTATTCACGTGGATCCATCGAGCGCCGCCGCGGCAGGGACCGTGGACACGCCTCCGACCTGGGATCCCTTCGACGCCGCCTACAAGACGGATCCGTACCCGATTTGGGGCCGCCTGCGGGCCGAGGCGCCGCTGTATCGCAACGACGAATACGACTTCTGGGCGCTCAGTCGCTACGCCGACGTCATGGCGGCGCACCTCGATCCGCGCACCTTCAGCTCGGCGCACGGGACGGTGCTCGAGTCGATGACCGAGGAACCGGCGGCTCCGATGATGATCTTCATGGACCAGCCCGATCACACGCACCTGCGGCGGCTCGTGTCCCGAGCCTTCACCCCGCGCCGGGTTGCGGACCTGGAGCCACAGATCCGCCAGCTCTGCGGCAGCCTGCTCGACGTCCGACGCGGCGGCGGCTTCGACTACGTGCAGGACTTCGGCGCCATCGTGCCGGCGACTGTCATTGCGATGCTGCTGGGCGTCCCCGAGGCCGACCGCCCGGAGCTGCGCCGGACCATCGACACCATGTTCCACGTCGAGCTGGGCGTGGGCATGGTCAACGACGTGTCCGTCTCGGCCGGCCTCGCCTTGTTGACCTACATCGGCGAGCAGCTCGACGAGCGTCAACGCTCCCCGCGTGACGACATGTTCAGCGACCTGGTGACGGCCGAAGTGGTCGAGCCCGACGGATCGCGGCGCCGGCTGACCGCCGAGGAGAGCGCTTTCTTCGGCATGTTGCTGATTTCGGCGGGCACCGAGACCGTGGCGCGTCTGCTGGGTTGGGCCGGGTCGGTCCTGGCGGAGCATCCCGACCAACGCGCCGAATTGGCCGCCGATCCTTCCCTGATCCCCGGTGCCGTCGAGGAGTTGTTGCGATTCGAGGCGCCGTCGCCGGTGCAGGGCCGTTGGATCACGGCACCGGTCGAGCTGCACGAGACGGTGCTTCCGGTCGGCTCCCGGGTCCTGTTGTTGACGGGCTCAGCGGGGCGGGACGATCGCGCCTTCGACGACGCCAACCGCTTCGACATCCACCGGAAGTTCGACCAACACATGTCCTTCGGCTCGGGCATCCACTTCTGCCTCGGCGCGGCGTTGGCCCGGCTCGAGGCGCGGATCGCGCTCGAAGAGACACTGGCGCGCTTCCCCGAGTGGGACGTCGACCGCCCCCGCAGCGAGCTCCTCTTCACCAGCACCGTGCGCGGGTACAAGCGGTTGCCGATCGTGACCGCCTAAGGGACCAGAGCGTCGGCGTCCTCGGGGAGCAGGAGACGATCCTCGACGAGGCGCTTCACCGTGCGCCGCCTGCGGCGGGCGTGGTCGTCGGGCTCTGGATAGAGCCGGCGGAGGCGCTCGATGTCGAACGGGACCACCTCACCGAGGGTGGGACCGCAGGCGCAGCGGGGCATGTACTGCGCCCGCGGGGCCTCGAGCCACGGGACGCGTAGACCGCCCACGGCGTTGCCGAACTCGTCGCGCACCACGCCGTCGACGCTGCTCGGGTCGCGGGCGATCCGGCCGACGTGGGGCATGGGCACGCCGTCGCGCACCCATTCGTCGAGCGCGGCGAGGGCGGCGGTCAGAAAGGGTTCATAGGGCTCCGACGTGTCCGCGTGGTCGCCATCGGCCCGGCCGACGCGAGCGTCGCCGATCGAATGCGGCGCGCCGGGGAGCTCGACGCCTCGCGTGCGGGGGTGGTCGCAGTCCGCCAGCGCGGCCGTCGGCGCCACGATCGTGCCCACCACCTCGGCCTCGCTCAAGATGTTGACGACCACGGCGTCGATCGGGCGCGACGACGGTCCCGGCCCGAGCATGAGGACGTACGCCTCGAACGGAGGCTCCCCGCATGTGCCGCGCCCACGCTCGTGCCAGCCGTGATCGACGAACAGGCGCCAGAAGTTGGCGGTCTGCGAGGCACCGCATGCGTAGACGCGGCGGATCCCGAGGTCGGCGAACTGCGGGGCGCCGCGCAGCGCGTCGGCTACGTCGACGACAATCGGATAACCCTGCGGATGCGCCATGCCCATGTGCCACTTGAGCGCGAAGGTGTCGGTGCCTCCCGGGCCGGGCTGGGAGCGCAGCCGGGGCGGATGCTCGAAGGCCGCCAGGTGCAACGGCCCATAGCGCTCGGGGTCTCGCTGCTTGAGCCCGTCGATCCCGCCGGCAAAGCCGTACCGGGCACCAAACGAGCTGTTGTGCACGCTCACCCCGACCCAGACGTGACCCTGGCGCGTGATCCAGTCCTTGGCGAACCAGCTAGCGGGCATCTCGCCGATCATGTGCAGCGGGTCGAAGAAGGCGGTCCCGCTCGCACGTTCGGGGTCGGCCGGCTGGCGCACGACGACACGCGTGGTGTACGGGACTTCCCGGGCGATGACAACGCCGTCGGGGTCGAACGCGTCGGCGGCACCCTCGACGAACCACTCCTCCTCGACGTAGCCGTGATCGGCGAGGGCCGGGGGGCGTTCGACCGAGATCGGTCCGTGGACGCGCCACGCGGCTCCCGGCGCCGCCCCGGTCACGCGCTCGCGTCGGAGGCGTCGAGGGCGGACCGTCGTTCGAGGAGGGTTGCCACCTCCGCGCCCGAGTACCCGAGCTCGCTCAGGATCTCCCGCGTGTGCTCGCCACACGCACAGGGGCCGCCCTGCACGATGCCGGCGGCCGGTGTGATCCCGACCAGGAGCCCGGCGTCTTCGAACCGGCCGACGCTGGCGGAATGCGTCTCGCTGACCAGCCCGAGCCGCTTCGCCTCCGGGTCGTCGAACAGGTCGCGGCAGAAGGCCTCGTCGACGATCTCGGCCGGTACTCCCGCCTCCTCGAGCGCCCGAAACGCCTCGGCGGCGGTCACCCCCTCGAAGTAGGACGCGAGCCATGCCGCCTGCGCCTCGTCGCCCTCGTCCGCCGGGCGCCCGGGCGCCAGCTCGCGCAGCCTCGATCGTTGCTCGGCGGTGACGGCGGCGACGAAGACCCAGGCGTCACCGGGCGCGCACCGGTAGAGCCGGTAGAACGCGGAGAGCCCGTGCTGGCCGGCGTCGACATGGCCCCAGTCGGGGGCCGAGCCGTCGGCGCGGATGTAGGCGTACGACGTGTGCAAGAGGCCGGCGTTGACGATCGAGGTGCTCACCGCCTGCCCCTCGCCCGTTCGCTCCCGGTGGTAGAGCGCCATGGCGATCGCGATCGCCGCCAGGAGGGCGTTCCCGGTGTCGCCCATGTTCGACCGGCTCCAGAGCGGTGGGTTCCCGGTGTCGCAGGCGCCGTCCTCCCACTCCGTGCCCGTCAAGGCGGCGGCGGTCTGGTCCGTGCCGGGGAGATCCGAGCGCGGCCCCTTCTCGTACCCGCGCGTGTTGCAGTACACCAGCCGCGGATACCGGGCGCGCAGGGTCTCGTAGTCCAACCCGACCCTTGCCGCCGCACCGGGGCGCCAATTCAACATCAGCACGTCGGCGGTGGCCAGCAGCCGCTCGAGCACCTCACGCCCCGCCGGGTCCTTCAGGTTCAACGCGATGCTGCGCTTCCCTCGATTCGTGCCGAGGCCCATGTGCGTCCCGTTCCAGTAGCCGTCGTACAGCGCGTTGATCTTGATGACCTCGGCGCCGAGATCGGCCAGGGCGCGCCCCGTGAACGGCCCCGCCACTCCGAGCCCGAGGTCGAGCACGCGCACGCCTCCGAGCGCGTGCGACGGCTCGTCCGACTCCGACCCGGGTGCGGCAGCGGTTTCGGCCGAGGCGGAGGAGTCCCCCGCTCCGCCGTCGTCCCTCGCCAGGGCCCGCACCTCGTCGGTGTGTTGCCCCGGGCGTGGCGCGGGGCCGGCGATGGCTCCTGGCGTCGCCGAGAACTCCAACAGCGCGCCGGCGTGACGGATGGGACCCTCCTGTGGGTCGTCCACCTCGGCCACGCAGCCATCGGCGAGGAACGCCTTGTCGGCCAGCGCGTCGGCGGGCGACCGGACCGGGGCCACGCCCATGCCCGCCTCCTCCCCGGCGCGGATCCACTCCTCCGAGGAGAACTTGGCGAAGGCCTCGGTGAGCAGGGGGTGCAAGAAGATGCCGGTGAGCAGGCCATCGGGTTCCATGGAGATGCGGTCGGGGTCGTCGCGATAGGACACGTCGAGCTCGTTGGTCGCCAACGTGTCCTTCTCCGCCGCCCCCAGGACCCATCGCGGGCGGACGGTCCAGTGGTGCACCCAGCGGCCGTCCGCGCACGGATAGAGACCTTCGATCGACCGGCCGTCGACCGGCCACATCCAATAGAGGGGCGCGTCGGGGTTCTCGACGCGCTGCCAGTTGAGGCAGGCGGCGGCGAGTGCACCCTGGAGGAGAGAGGTCGTGACGCGCTGTCCCAGCCCGCTGACCTCGCGGGCGTGCAACGCAGCCGCGAGGCCGAGGGTCGCGACGTAGGTCGCACCGATGCTCGGCCACTGCGTGCGCGGAAACACCGGCCCGTCGCGATCGGCTCCCCGCACCAGGCCCTCGGGGGTGTCGAACTCGGGGTCGGGTCCGGGACGACCGCAGATGAACTCCATCGCCGTCCCCCGGCGCCCCTTCTGGTCATAAAGCAGCCCGGTCCGTGCGGCGACCAGGGCGTCGTAACCGGGCCGGTCGCGGTGCGCCGGATGCTCCCCGTACCCGGTGATCGAACACGTGATGAGGCGCGGATTGGTCTGGGCGAGATCGGCATGGTCGATGCCGAGGCGCGCCATCGTGCCGGGCGAAAAGCTGTCGACGACGACGTCGGACCGCGCGGCCAGCGCCAAGAACTCGCGGCGTCCCTCGTCCGCCTTCAGATCGAGCACGGCGCTCCGCTTGCCGCGGTTCCACACCCGGTACCCGGTCTGGCCGGCGAACGGGTCGCCCGACGGTGGCTCGATCCGGATCACGTCGGCACCGTTGTCGGCCAGGAACATCGTGGTCATGGGACCGGCGGTGCCCGACGTGAGGTCGAGGACCCGCAGCCCGTTCAGTGCTCCAGCCATGTCCACTCCCTCATGTCGCCCGACGCTCCATAGTAGTCACTATGTCCGCCCGTGAACGAGGGGTTCTGGCCCCAACCGGTCGGCCAATTGCCCCTTGTCGACCTTTCCGGCGACCGTCCGGGGCAGCGCCGCCAGCACCTCGAGCTGCTCGGGCCACGCGATCGTCCGCAAGCCCTTGTCCCCGAGGAACGCGGTGAGCGACGCAAGGGTGGGGGCCGGCGAGCCGGGCACCAGCTCCACCACCGCGCAGACCCGCTCCCCGGTTCGCGCGGTCGGGCAGCCCGATGACGGCCGCGTCGGCGACGGCCGGATGGGACCGGACCAGATCTTCGACCTCGGCGGTCCCGACGTTCTCGCCGTTGCGGATGACCACTTCCTTGAGCCGTCCGGTGATCCGCACGTACCCCTTGGGGTCGATCACGCCCAAGTCGCCCGTCCGCAGGTAGCCCTCCTGGTCGAACGCGTCGACGTCGAGCGACCCGTCGACGTAACCGAGCATCACCTGGGGGCCGCGCACGCGCAGCTCGCCGGGCTCGCCGGCCGCGCACGATCGCCCGTCGGCCGCGACGACGCGCAGCTCGACGCCGGGCAGCGGCTGGCCCTCGGACTCGGAGAGCGTGGCGCCGGGGTCAGCCGGACGCCCCATGGTCAGCACCGGTGCCTCGGTCAGGCCCCAGCTCGAGACGATGCCGCACCCCCCGAGCTCGCGCTTGACCCGCTCGTGCAACCCCGGCGGCTTGGGCGCGCCGCCGCCCGGGCAGCAGCGCAACGCGGGGAACAACGGCACATCGGGCTGCGCCGCCTGGACGTCGAGATACGCGAGGTGGAACGCCGTCCCGGAGCCGGCCATCGTGACCCCCTCGTTGGCGAGCACGCGGGCGGAAGTCTCGGGGTCGAAGTGCTCGATCAGGATCAGGCTCGCCCCCGAGAGGAGGCCGGCCATCAAGTTGATGGGCCCGCCGATGTGGGCGATCGGAAACGCGATGCCGCTGCGGTCGTCCGCAGTCATGGCCAGGTGATCGACCATGCCGGCCGCGGCGGCGACGAGGGAGCGGTCGGTATGGCGGGCGCCCTTCGGCAGCCCGCCGGTGCCCGACGTGAAGAACAGCCACTGCGCCGGCGACACCTCCTGGTGACCCGTGCGACGGCCGACGGCGGGCACCGGTGCGCCGTCCCGCATGACGTCCTCGATCGTCAGCACCATCGGCCGGCCGCCGCGTGCGGCGGCGAGGTCGGAACACAACGAGAGGTAGTCGATGCCGCGCCACTGCGGCGTCACGATCATCAGGTCGACCGGGGTGTGGTCGAGGATGTGCCCGATCTCGCGCTCGCGATACGCGGGGATGATCGGGTTCTGCGCGGCGCCGAGGCGCGAAAGTGCCGCCGAGACGGCCAGTGCGTCGATGGAGGTGGGTAACATCCACGACACGAGCGAATGCGGGCCGATCCCGGCCTTCCCCAGGCGCTCCGCCACGCGGATCGACTCCCGGCGGAACTCGGCGAAGGTGATGCGTCGGCCGCGCTCATCGACCAGGAACGTGTGGTGCGGGCTCGACGTGGCGCGCGCGTCCAACAGGTCGATCAGCGCGAACGCCTGGCCAGCAAGGGATCCGCCCGGCGTACTCATCGCGGCTCCCCTCTCACGTGTGCGGGTGCCCGGCGTCGGGCCTCTGCGGGCCCGGGGTCTCCCGCAAAAGATATATGATATCCAATCATGCTTCCGGTGGCCGCGGAGCCCTCGTTCCGGCGGCCGGCCGGACCACTGGCCGGAGTCCGGGTGCTGGCCCTCGAACAAATGCAGGCGTTGCCCTTCGCCACCCAGCTGCTGGGCCGACTCGGCGCGGACGTGGTCAAGGTCGAGCCGCTGGACGGCGAGCTCGGGCGGGCGGCGGAGCCGTCGATCCCCGATCCGCTGGGTCGCCGACTCGGCGCGACGTTCCTACGGAACAACCTGGGCAAACGGAGCATCTGCGTCAACACGAAGAGCGCCAGGGGACGGCAACTGATCCTGGACCTCGCCCCTCGTTTCGACGTCGTGGCCGAGAACTTCCGCCCCGGGACCATGGCGCGACTCGGCCTCTCCTTCGACGACGTGGTGTCCGTGCACCCCGCCTGCGTCTATGCGTCCGTCTCCGGATTCGGGAACCGCACGACGTCGCCCTACAGAAACCGTCCTGCGTATGCGCCCGTGGTCGAGGCGATGTCGGGGATCTACGAGATGAAGCGCCAGGGGGACGGGCCACCGTCGGTGTCGCCGGTCGGCGCGCTCGGTGACATCGGCGCCGCGCTGTTCGCCAGCGTCGGGATCCTGGCCGCGCTGCGGGAGCGAGATCGAACCGGTCGCGGCGCAATTCGTCGATGTCGCGATGTTCGACTCCGTTGTGGCCATGACCGACATCGTCTCGAACTTCTGGTCCTTGGGCCTGAAGAATGGGGACACAGGTCCGGTCATCAACCACGGCTTCCGTGCCAGCGACGGCTGGTTCATCATCCAGGTTGGACGCGAACACCACTTCGAGCGCCTGGCCGAGCTCGTCGGTCAGGCCGACTGGACGTCCGATCCCCGCCTCGCCACGCGCCAAGGGTGGATGGACCACCTCGACACCGTGCTTCGTCCCGCCATTGAACGCTGGGCGGCGGACAAGACGCGTGAGGGCGCCTGCGCCACGCTCGCGTCGACGGGGATCGCGGCGGGACCCTGCCTCCGAGACGACGAGCTCATGGGCGATCCCCATATCGTCGAACACCAGATGCTCGTCGGCCTCGAACGTCCGGACGGCGCCCAACCTCCGGTCCTCCTACCGGGAAACCCCGTTCGCATTCACACGGCGTCGACGACCGTCGATACGCGGGTCCCGTGGCTCGGCGAAGACACCGACGCCATCCTTCAATCCGAGCTCGGGTTGTCCGCCGACGACGTCGAGGCGCTTCGGGCCGATGGCATCGTCGGCTAGGCAACCGATGGGCGGGGCGGCGGCGCACCCCGAGCGACCTACGACCATCACGGCGGCGCTCGAGTATGCCGCAGCCGCGTTCGAGCATGACGAGGCCGTCGTGGACGGGGCCACTCGATGGACGTTTGCGCAATTGCTCGCCGAGTCGACACGGATCGCCCGAGCGCTCGTCGCCAGCGAGATCGGCTCGGGTGACCGTGTCGCCCTGTGGGCGCCCAACAGCGCCCGGTGGATCGCAGCCAGCTTCGGTGTCTACCTGGCGGGAGGCGTCCTGGTCCCGATCAACACGCGGTTCAAGGGGACAGAGGCCGGGCATGTCCTGCGGCGGTCCGGTGCGGCGCTCCTCCTGGCCAGCACCGACACGCTCGGTACGGACCTCGTCGGCCTGCTCCAGGAGGAAGGCGGGCTCCCCGGCCTGGGCGAGACCGTCGTCACGGACGGCCCGACGCGGCGGGAGACCACCACCTGGGAGGCCTTCGTCGCGCGCGACCGGGGGCAGGCGCTGCCGCCCGTCGAGGCGGCGGACCTGGCCGACATCGTCTTCACCTCGGGCACCACCGGCGCGCCAAAGGGAGCCATGCTGGCCCAGGGCCCGAGCGTGCGCACCTATGAAGCCTGGTGCGACGCCGTCGGACTCCGCCGCGGTGACCGCTACCTCTGCGTTTATCCGTTCTTCCACACGGCGGGATTGAAGTCGGCGGTTCTCGCCTGCGTGCTGCGCGGGGCGACCATCCTCCCGCACGCGGTCTTTGACGCCGGCGCGGTGATGCGCCGGATCGTCGACGAGCAGATCAGCGTGTTCCCCGGCCCGCCGACCGTCTTCCAGTCGATCCTCGAGCACCCTGACCGCAGGGGGTTCGACCTGTCGACGCTGCGGCTCTCGGTCACCGGAGCGGCGAGCGTCCCCGTCGAAGTCGTCCGACGCATGCGGGACGACCTCGGCATCGCCACCGTCGTCACCGGCTACGGGCTCACGGAGACGACCGGCACCGTGAGCATGTGTCGCCACGACGACCTCCCTGAGGTCGTGGCCCACACCGTGGGGAAGCCCCTGGCCGGGGTGTCAGTGCGCATCGTCGACGAGGAGGACGCTGCGGTCGGACCCGGCCAGCCCGGAGAGATCCTGGTGAAGGGGTTCAACGTGATGCTCGGTTACTTCGAAGATGCCGAAGGGACGGCGGCTGCGGTCGACAACGAAGGTTGGCTCCGCACCGGCGACATCGGGGTGGTCGATGAGGACGGGAATCTCTGCATCACCGATCGCAAGAAGGACATGTTCATCGTCGGCGGGTTCAACGCCTACCCCGCCGAGATCGAAGGGCTCATGTTGACTCACCCCGGGGTGGCACAGGTGGCCGTGGTCGGAGTGCCCGACGACCGTCTCGGCGAGGTCGGACAGGCGTACATCGTGAGGAGGAGATGGGACGGAGAGCTCGACGAGGGCTCCCTCGTGGGTTGGTGCCGGGCCCATATGGCCAACTACAAGGTGCCGCGGCGCATCCTGTTCGTCGACGAACTCCCTCTCACCGCAAGTGGAAAGGTTCAGCGGTTCCGGCTACGACCGGAGCGGACCTAGCGCCCCCGCTCAGGCGTCCTGCTCGAAGTAGGCCGCGAGAACCTCGACCAGCAGCGCCCGTTGGCGCGCCAGACGCGTTCGAGGTCGCCGTGCGGAGCCGTAGGCCACCGACTCGGTGAGCTGCTGGCTGAACCCGAAGCCCCGAATAGCGAGGAAGATGGTGCCCGCCAGGTCCGGAGCGAGCTTTTCGCCCAGCGCCTCGTGCAAGAGACGGTTGATGTTCTCCTGAGAGCGTTCGCTCGCCCCGCGCATCGTCTCGCGGACCTCTTCGCTGGTCCGGGGATCGTGCTCGAGGTTGAGCAACACCTGCAGGCTGGCCAGGTACTCGGGCCGGGCGTAGTGAGTCACCAGCACGTCGACGAGTTGGGCCAATCGGTCCTTCGCCGATTCACCATCGATGTGGGCCTCGGCCACGATCCTTTCCAGATGTTCCGTACCGCTCTGGAGCACCGCGAGCATCAGACCCTCGCGCGTCCCGAAGTAGTGCTGGATCACGCCCCAGGTGACGCCCGCCCGTCGCGCGATCTCGTTGGTACTCGACCCGCGATAGAAGCCGAGCTCGATGATGCATTCCAGGGCCGCTTCTATGACGCGCTGGCGTGTGTCCTTCTCGTCCTTCGCTGACGCGGGCTGCGATTCTCGACTGGGCCCCGCGACCCGGGACGGCCGCGCACTCATAGAAAGGACCGTGCTCGCATCAAAAGAGCCCGGCGAGCGACATGATGGTCAAGATAGTGCTGGGCGAGGCGACATCTGTCGATCCGGTATGAACGAATCCGCCGTCTTGTTTCCGGCAGAGCAGCGCAGTCGGCGCGTTCCCATGAGCGCGACCGGTGGGGACCGGGTGTCAAGGATCAGCTGTTATCGGGATGCAGATCAGCCCTTATCGATCTGAGACAGATCAGGCGTCGCAATCCATTTCTAGGGCGCCCCCGGCACGATTCGAACGTGCGACACACGGTTTAGGAAACCGTTGCTCTATCCCCTGAGCTACGGGGGCCGCTCGTCGCTCACTCTATTGCGGGCTCTCGACGGGCCCCCGGCCCCCCGCCCTCCGGGGCGCCGCAGCGACGATTCCCGAGCCGGATGCGGGATTGTCCACCATCCCCCTCCCGACGGCGTATTCTTGATGTCGGGTTACAGCGGCCTCCGACAGAGGTCGGAGCACGTGCGTTGCGCTTCCGCCGTCAGGCCCGCCGCAATGTTCTGCGCGCCTGCGCACGTCGATTCCGATATAAGGAGCTGTCATGACGACACCCGCTACTGCCCTGCCCTTCAAGGTCGCCGACCTCTCGGAGGCCGAGTTCGGCCGCAAGGAGATCGAGCTGGCCGAGCACGAGATGCCCGGCCTCATGGCCATGCGGGCCGAGTTCGCCGCCAGCCAGCCGCTGGCCGGCGCCCGCATCACCGGCTCGCTGCACATGACCGTGCAGACCGCCGTCCTGATCGAGACCCTCACCGCCCTCGGGGCGCGGGTCCGTTGGGCGAGCTGCAACATCTTCTCGACCCAGGACCACGCCGCCGCCGCCGTGGCGGTCGGGCCCGACGGCACGACCGACGCCCCCAAGGGCGTCCCCGTGTTCGCCTGGAAGGGCGAGACGCTCGAGGAGTACTGGTGGTGCACCGAGCAGGCCCTGACATGGCCCGGCGAGGTCGGCCCCAACATGATCCTCGACGACGGTGGCGACGCCACGCTGCTCGTGCACAAGGGCGTCGAGTTCGAGAAGGCCGGCTCGGTGCCGGACCCCTCGACCGCCGACTCGGAGGAGTTCGCCGTCGTCCTCGCGCTGCTCGGCCGCGTGCTCGCCGAGGACTCCAGCCGCTGGACGGCCATGGCCAACGACATCAAGGGCGTCACCGAGGAGACGACGACGGGTGTCCACCGCCTGGTCGAGATGGCCAAGAAGGGCGAGCTGCTCTTCCCCGCCATCAACGTCAACGACTCGGTCACGAAGTCGAAGTTCGACAACAAGTACGGCTGCCGCCACTCGCTGGTCGACGGCATCAACCGCGCCACCGACGTGCTGATCGGCGGCAAGGTCGCCGTGGTCTGCGGCTACGGCGATGTCGGCAAGGGCTGTGCGCAGTCGCTCGCCGGCCAGGGCGCCCGCGTCGTCGTCACCGAGGTCGACCCGATCTGTGCGCTGCAGGCGGCGATGGAGGGCTTCCAGGTCACGACGCTCGAGGACATCCTGCCGATCGCCGACATCATCATCACGACGACCGGCAACAAGGACATCATCACCGCCAAGCACATGGCGGGCATGAAGCACCAGGCGATCGTCGGCAACATCGGCCACTTCGACAACGAGATCGACATGGCCGGGCTCACCAAGACACCCGGGATCCAGCGGGTCAACATCAAGCCGCAGGTCGACAAGTGGGTGTTCCCCGACGGCCACGCCATCATCATCCTGTCCGAAGGCCGCCTGCTGAACCTGGGCAACGCCACCGGGCACCCGAGTTTCGTGATGTCCAACTCGTTCACCAACCAGACGATGGCGCAGCTCGAGCTGTTCACCCAGACCGGGCAGTACGTGAACGACGTCTACGTGCTCCCCAAGCACCTCGACGAGAAGGTGGCGCGGCTCCACCTCGGGGCGCTCGGCGTGAAGCTCACCACCCTCAGCCAGGACCAGGCCGACTACATCGGCGTGCCGGTCGAGGGTCCCTACAAGCCCGACACGTACCGGTACTAGAGCGGGGCGTCAGCCCAGCGTGGCGGTGGCGATCACCGTCCCGCTGGGCGAGACGACCTCCGCACTGCGCACGTCCTGCGGCGGCACGCTGAGCGGGGCGATCCAGGCGCCGTAGCCGTCGTCCGAGGCATTGAACCACCCGACCTGGTGGCGCGCGCCGTCCGACGTCACGACGACACAGTTGACCCGGCCCCGTGCGGCTCGAATCGAACAGCATCATCGACACCCAGGGGTGCGGGCCGTCGTGGGTCGCCACGCGGCCGACGACCGTGCCGTGCTCGACCAGGTTGGCCGTCACGACGCCGTGCGCCGCCTGTGTGCTCTGCGTCCTCGGCGACGACTGCCCGAGGCTGAGCCCGACGACCAGCGCCGCCACGGCGGCGGCCGCGGCCAGCGCCCCGGCCACCCAGCGCGGCCGGATCCGGCGCCGGGGACGCACGTCGGCGATGCCCATGCGCTCGAAGAGCCGCGTCTCGAACCCCAGCGGCGGCTCCACCTCCGGGGCGACCTGCACCACCGCGTCGGCGGCATGCGAGAGCTGCTCGAGCTCCTCCGCGCAGCGCGGGCACGACTCGACGTGCGCCAGCGCCTGCACCCGCTCACGCCCGGTCAGCACGCCGAGCGCGAGCTCCGGCCAGTTCCTCCTGCTGCGCGGCGCAGGCGTGGTCCTTCATGTCATCGCTCATCGCTCACCTCCTCGGATTGTTCGATCGCCGCACGCAGTCGGATCAGCCCCGTACGGATACGCGTCTTGGCCGTGCCGAGCGGGATGCCCTCCGACTCGCTGATCTCGAGTGCCGTGCGGCCGTAGACGGACGCCAGGACCACCGCACGCCGCTGCTCGTGGCGGGAGGACCTCCAGCGCGTCACGCACGGTGCGCCGCACGTCGCCCCGCCGGACGGAGTCCTCCGGGTTGTGCTCGTTGCTCCTCATCGCCGACGCCGCGAAGTCGTCGGGGTCGGTGGGCACGGCCCGCCGGAGACGGAGGGCGTCGATGGCCAGGTTGCGCGTGATCGTCAGGACCCACGAGGCGACCGAGCCCCGCCTCGGGTCGAAGACCGGAGCGTGCTTCCACACCCGGACCATGGCTTCTTGGGCCACGTCCTCGGAGACGCCGGCGTCGCTGGTCATCGAATAGGCCAGCCCGAAGACCCGGCGCTGGTAGCGGCGCACGAACGCGACGGCAGCGGCCTGCTCTCCCACGGCCATGCCGGCCAGGAGGGCTTCGTCGGACGGGTCGCCCGTAGCCACGTGCGATTCTCTCATGACCTGGGTATACGGGCGGCCGGGCGCAATGGATTTCCCGACCCTCCTTCGCCGGGGTGCAATCCCGGGGCCGCGTCCACGTCGTATTCCCCTCCGTGCCCACGCTTGCGCCTGACATCCACCATCCGGAGCGCCTCCGGATGGATCGTGTGCAGATGCGGTGGAGTCTCCTGACGCAGGGCCCCCGATGGTCCCGCCGGCCCCTGGCCGTGGCGGGGACGGCGTCGTTCGTGGTCGGCGGCCTGCTGCTCGTCTGGTCCGCCTACGTCCACTTCCACCTCTGGGGCGAGCCCGGCGGCTACCGGTCCATCGCCACCATCGGTCCGCTCTTCCTGCTCCAGTCGATCGCCGGGCTCGTCATCGGCCTCGGGGTGATCGTGGTGCGGCGGCTCTGGGCCGCCCTGATCGGCGTCGGCTTCACCCTCACCACCATGGGCGGCTTCTTGCTCTCGGTCACCCATGGCCTCTTCGGCTTCCAGGAGACCTGGCTGGCGCCCTTCGCCCAGCAGGCCTTCGGCATCGAGGTCGCCGCCGCGGTGGTGCTCATCGCGGCGGCGCTCCTCTGTGTGGCGGGCTCGTCTCCCCACGTACGCGCCGGCGCGTCCCCTGCCGGACCCGCGACGTAGGGACATACCCCGGGCCGGGCTTGCGTCCTATCTCCCGGTTGGGCGCCGGCCCGGCCCGGCTCCTTCTCAGC
The DNA here is from genome assembly GCA_963783995.1 of uncultured Acidimicrobiaceae bacterium. Classification (GTDB taxonomy): domain Bacteria; phylum Actinomycetota; class Acidimicrobiia; order Acidimicrobiales; family RAAP-2; genus Bog-473. The sequence continues at coordinate 436,577 of CAWAPU010000001.1, read as the reverse complement.
GAAGGCCGGCGAAGAGGTCGTTTTCGGGCAGCGGTGCGCCCGTTGTGTCGAAGACGCGCTCGAAGTATTCGGCGCTCATGACGCGCGAGAACATCTCTTCCCCCATCTCGAGGAAGAAGATGTTGTCACTCTGACTGGCGTGCGCGGCCAGCGAGGCGTACTTGCGACCCGTGACGGCACTGACGTCGACCCGCGCCGCGATCAGCTCGTCGGGCGTCCCGAAGTCGGGGTTCTCCTCCACCTCGTCGGGCGGCCGGACGCCCGATTCCGCCAGTGTCTCGCGGAAGCCCTTGATCACCGAGCGCGGGATCGCGGTGTAGTACAGCTTCGACGGGATCCCGCTTTCCTCGATGGCGGCGCGGGTGATGCGGTTGGCCTGGATGTGGTCGGGGTGGCCGTAGAAGCCGTTCTCGTCGTACGTGACGACCACCTGCGGCCGGTACTTGCGCATCAAGTCGGCCAGCCGACCCGCCGGCTCGGCCACGGGTGTCTGCCAGAACGAGCCGGGCGCGTCGTTTTGCGGCCAGCCGTCCATGCCCGAGTCGTGATACCCGAGCAACTCGAGGTCGGACACGCCCAGCACCTTGCAACTCGCCTCGAGCTCGGCCCGGCGCAGCGGGACGACCACCGACTCGTCGTGACCGGGGTCGTCGGGCTTCAGCCCGCCCGGCGCGTCGCCGAGCTCGCCGTTCGTGCACGTGACGAGCACCGTGCGCACGCCCTCGTCGGCGTAGCGGGCGAGGATCCCGCCGGTCGAGATGGCTTCGTCGTCGGGGTGGGCGTGCACGGCCATCAGCGTGAGGGGCTCTGCGGGCATGGGTGGCAGCGTAAGGGGCGCCCGCGCCCCTCATCACGTTTGGAGATCGCCCACCGCGCCCGCCAGCGTCTCCAGCTCGGCCCGCCAGTCCTCGGGTGGCCCGAGCGGCCGCACGACGAACTTCGAAAAACCCACCTCGAGGAAGCACTCGATCATGGTCCGCAGGCCCGTGAGCCCGACCGGGATGATCTCCTCGAGCGGTCGCCCGCGGGCCCGACGCGCCAAGGGCGACGCCGCGAGGGGCGCCAGGTCGGCACCCTCGGGGGCGTAGGCCAGGCTGACGCCGAAGTGCTCCGGGCTGATGGCGCGCTCGTGCTCGGCGGCCACCCGGTCGATCACCGCCTTGCCGGCGGCCGCGTCCGCCGGCGTGCAGAACGCCGGGATCCAGCCGTCGGCCAGCCGCCCGCAGCGCTCGAGCGCGGCCGGCACGTTGCCGCCGAGCCACACGTCGAAGGGGTCCTGCACCGGCCGCGGCGACACCGAGACGTCGGCGAAGGAGCCGGCGACGCCGTCGTGGCTCACGACCTCACCGGCCCACAGGCGGCGCAGTACCGGCAGGGCGTCGTCCATCTGCGCCGCCCGCGTCGCGGTGGGGATGCCGATGGCCGAGCTCTCTCCGCCGAGGCCGAGCCCGGGCACGAACGTGAGCAGGAAGCGCCCGCCCGAAAGCTGGTCGAGCGTGCCGACCGCCTTGGCCAGCCACACCAGATTGCGTCCGGGCAGCAGCATCGTGGTGCCGATCTTCAGGCGCGGGCACGCCCCCGCCGCCCAGGCCAGCCCCACCAGGGGGTCCGGGCCGGGACGCGTGAGGACCTCGGGCAGCCAGAGGGAGTCGAACCCGTGGTCCACGATGGCGCGCGCCAACGCGACGAGGGCCTCGGGACCGGCGCTCTCGCCACCGCCACTGATGCCGATGCGGACCTTCATCCGCCGCCCCCGGGCGCGTCGGCCAGGGCGTCGAGCGCGCGGGCGATGCCCGCATCGTCGACGTCGTGATGCGTGACGAAGCGCATCGTCTCGGGCGCGATGGCGTGGGCCAGGACGCCGTAGCCCTCCAGATGCGCCAACAGCTTGTCCGGCTCGCCGTGCGAGAACGTGACGATGTTCGTGCGGACGCGCCGCGGGTCGAGCGCGCCGGGCCACCGCTCCGCCACCGCGTTGGCCAGCCGCGTGGCCCGGACGTGGTCCTCGGGCAGGCGCTCGACCATCTCGCGCAACGCGACCAGGCCCGGCGCGGCGAGGACCCCGGCCTGGCGCATGCCCCCGCCGAGGCGCTTGCGGGCCAGCCGGCCTTCGGCGATCACGTCCGCCGGCCCGGCCAGCACCGAGCCGACCGGCGCACCGAGGCCCTTGGACAGGCAGCACATCACCGTCGTGGCGTCCTCCGCGAAGCGTGCCGCCGGCACGCCGGTGGCGGCTTCCGCGTTGAACAACCGCGCCCCGTCCATATGGATCGGGACGTCGCCGGCCGCCTCGACGAGCGCGTCGAGCGCGTCGAGCGTCCACGGCGCCCCCGACGCCGCCATGTGCGTGTTCTCGACCGCCACCAACGACACCTCGGGCTGGTGGTGCGCCGCCGCCTGACGCGCCCAGCGCACCTCGGCCGCCGAGAGCGTGCCGTCGGCGTCGTCGAGCTCGATGAACTGGATGCCGGCGTTCAAGGCCGCGGCCCCGAACTCGTACGCCACCACGTGCTGGCGCCTCCCCGCCACGACCGCCGTGCCCGGCCGCGACAGGACGCGCACCGCGATCTGGTTCGCCATCACGCCCGACGGCGTGAACAGCGCGGCCGGCTTGCCCACCCGCTCGGCGAACGCCTCTTCGAGCGCGCGCACCGTGGGGTCCTCGCCGTAGTCGTCGTCGCCCACTTCCGCCTCGGCCATGGCGCGGCGCATGGCGGCGGTCGGGCGCGTCACCGTGTCGCTGCGCAGGTCCACGACATCGGCCACGCCGGAAGGGTCGGGCACGCGGTCAGGTTAACGGTGCGCCGTTAACGTGCGGCGATGACGACGCCACCCATTCCGCCCGCTCCCGACCTGCCCCCTGGGGCCGACGGGCGGCAGAACATCCACGATCTGCTCGACGTCGAGGTGCTCGAGGCCGGTCCTGAGCGCGTCGTCATGCGGCTTCCGGTCGACTGGCGGGTGCACCAGCCCTATGGACTGCTCCATGGCGGCGTCTCGGCGCTGCTGGCCGAGTCCGCCGCCAGCTTCGGGGCCGCCCTCGCCGCCGGAGAGGGCCAGGGCGTCGTGGGCATCGAGTTGAACGCGAGCCACCTGCGCTCGGTGCGCGACGGCCACCTCACGGCCGAGGCCACCCCCCTGCGGGTGGGCCGCACGATCCAGGTCTGGCGCATCAGCCTCACCGACGACGAGGGCCGCGCCATCTGCGAGGCCCGCTGCAGCCTGGCCGTCCTCGGTGCACCCGGCGGTGCCGCCGGCGCGGTGTTCGCTCCAGGCACAACGGAATAGGCAGAAGGTCGTTGCTGTCGTACTATGACGGTGTGACTCAGGTGGGAAGCCGTACGAGTCGTCCGTCCCTGGGGTTGATCCTCCCGCCCACTACGCAGGGAGAACTGGTCACGGCGGACGGTAATACCGTGAGTACTACCAATCGCGCCGACGAGGTGGCGCAGGTGTGCCGGCGCGGCGAGGCGGCCGGCGCCGACTCGCTGTGGGCGGTGGATCACCTCTACTGGCCCCACCCGATCTCGGAGCCGTTCACGACGTTGGCCGTCGCCGCCACCGCGACCACCGCGCCGGTGCTCGGCACGTGCGTCCTGCAGCTGCCCCTCCGTCGCCCCTCCGCCGTGGCCAAGCAAGCCACCGCGCTCCAGTTGCTCTCCGGCGGCCGTTTCGTCCTCGGGGTGGGCGTCGGGATCCACGAGGGCGAGTACCAGCGGGCCGGGGTGGAGTACCACCGCCGGGGACGCCTCATGGACCAGGGCGTGGCCGAGGTGCGCGAGGCCTGGGCCCCCAACGGCGTTTCCGACTACGTGATGGAGCCGTCCTCTGCCCCGGTGCCGATCTGGTTCGGCGGGTCGAGCGACGCCGCCCGCCGCCGGGCCGCCTCCTCGGGCGACGGCTGGATCCCGCTCTTCCTCACGCCTGACGACTACGCCGTTGCCCTCTCCGCGCTGCGACGCGAGACCGAGGACGCCGGGCGCGACCCCGAGGCCGTGACGCCCGGGGTCGTGGTGTTCGCCCGGGTGGGCGACGACGCCACCGCCCACGGGTCCGCGTGGCTCTCGGACATGTACCGGCTCCCGCCCAAGGCCTTCACCCGGCACATCGCGGCGGGCTCGCCCGATGCGTGCGCCGAGCGGCTGCGCCAGTACGTCGAGGCCGGGGCCCGGCACATCGTCGTGATGGTCGCCGGTTCGCCGGCCGTCGAGCACTTCGCGCAGTTGCGGGCCGCGTTCGCGCCCGAGGAGCGCATCCTGGCGGGAGCGCCGGCATGAGCGGGCACCAGACCGAGATCGCCATCCTCGGCACGGGGATGACCGACTTCAGCCGGCGCGACCTCGACCTCGAGACGATGACCGAGCAGGCGGTCAGCGGCGCGCTGGGCGACGCCGGCCTCGCCCCCTCCGACGTCGGCCTCGTGATCATGGGCAACGCCGCCGCCGGGCGCCTGAGCGACCAGGGCTGCGTGCGCGGGCAGACCTGGCTGCGCAAGCTCGGCCTGAGCGAGGCGGCGATCGTCAACGTCGACAACTCGTGCGCCGGCGGAAGTTCGGCGCTGCACCTCGCCACGATGGCCGCCGGCATGCAGGACCGGCCCGTCCTCGCCGTGGGCGCGGAGAAGATGTGGACCGGCGACCGGGGCGAGACCATCGCCGGCATCGAGGACGGCCTGCCGGCCGGGTACCGCAACGACCTGCACGCGCAGCCCGATGATCCCGAGAACCCGGCGGGCAGCATCCTGATGGGCCTCAACAACAAGTGGGCCCTCCAGCTGATGCGCGAGACGGGCACGACGCTGGAGCAGATGGCCGCGGCGGCCGTGAAGGCGTTCGACCACGCCGGGCGCAATCCGCTGGCGCAGATCCAGCAGCGCAGCGTGACCGTCGAGGAGGTCCTGGCGTCCCCCCAGGTGGCCGGGGTCCTCACGCGCCTGATGTGCAGCTCGTTCACCGATGGCGCCGCCGCGCTGGTGCTGGGCGGCCCGGAGGTCGAGGCGCCCGCCGCGGCGCCACGGATCGTCGGGTCCGTCGCCCGCTCCGGCAACGGCCTCATCGACTATCACGAGCGGCTCGCGCAGACCGCCCAGGTCGCGTGGGACGTCTTCGGGTGGGGGCCCGGCGACGCCGACCTCGTCGAGCTGCACGACGCAACCGCGCCCGAGGAGATCTTCGCCCTCGAGTCCCTCGGCTTCTTCGGCGCCGGGGAGGCCGGGCCGGCGACGGCGGCCGGCGTCACGCGCTTCGACTCGCCCGGCCTGGTCGTCAACCCGAGTGGCGGGCTGGTCGGCCGCGGGCACCCGCTGGGAGCAACCGGGTTGTCCCAGGTGGTCGAGCTCGCCACACAACTCCGCGGCCAGGCCGGCGATCGCCAGGTCCGGGAGGCTCAGCTCGGGGTCGCCATCAACACCGGCGGGATCATCTACGGGGATGCGGGGATCGTCTGCATCCACGTGTCCGCGCCGGGACGGGCGCGTGAGGGGGATCCGGGTCACCGGTTGGGGCATCGCGGTTCCTGACAAGGTCGTCACCAACAACGACTTGGCCGTCCGCCTCGACACGAGCGACGAGTGGATCGTCGAGCGCACCGGCATCCGCGAGCGGCGCATCGGCGGCACGACGAGCGGCCTGGCCATCGAGGCGGCGCAGGCGGCGCTCGCCTCCGCCGGCCGCAAGGCCGAGGACATCGACAACCTGCTGCTCGCCACGACCACGCCCGACGGCCTCGTCCCGGGCACCGGCCCGACGGTCCAGCACGGCATCGGCATGCGCGGCGGCGCCGTCGACCTCAACGCCGCCTGCTCGGGTTTCGTCTACGGCCTCGTCACCGCCGCCGGGCTGATCGCCGTCGGATCGGGCCCGGTGCTCCTCATCGGCTCCGAGACGCTGTCGCGCATCACGGACATGGACGACCGCAAGATCGCCATCCTCGTGGGCGACGGGGCCGGGGCGTGGGTGGTCGAGCCGGTCGACGGCCCGGGCGCGCTGCTCAGCTGGAACTTGCACTCCGACGGCTCGTTGCGCCACTTGCTCAAGTGCGAGCACGGGGCGACGCTCTACATGGACGGCAAGGAAGTGTTCCGTCGCGCCGTGCGTGTCGTCGTGGAGTCCGCCGAGCAGGCCATGGCCGACGCGGGTCTCGGTCCCGATGACATCTCCCTGTTGGTGCCGCACCAGGCCAACGGCCGCATCATCCAGGCCGCCTGCCAAAGGCTCGGCATCCCCGAGGACCGCACCGCCGTCGTGATCCACCGCTACGGCAACACCTCCTCGGCCTCCATTCCCCTCGCCTTCCACGACGCCATCGAGCACGGCCGCGTGCACGAGGGCGACAACCTCCTCCTGAGCGGGTTCGGCGGCGGGATGACGTGGGCCAGCGCGATCCTGCGCTGGACCACATGAGCGATGGGTCCGACGGCGGTCTGAGCCTCGTCGTCCTGGCGGCCGGTCGCGCCAGGCGGTACGGCGGGCTCAAGCCGCTGGCGCCGGTCGGGCCGCGCGGGGAGGCGGTCATCGACCTGGTGGCCTCCGACGCGCTCGCCGGCGGCTTCTCCACCATCGTCTTGGTGCTCGCGCCGGGCACCGGGCCCGCCATCCGCTACCACGTCGAGCGCACGTGGCCCGACGCGGTCGACGTCCGCTTCGCCCTCCAACCCGAGCCGCGCGGCACGGTCGACGCCGTGCTGAGCGCGGCCGAGTTCGTGGGCCACGCGTCCTACGGCGTCTGCAACGCCGACGACGTCTACGGGATCGCCGGCTGCACGATGTTGGCGGCGCACCTGCGCGAGCACGGCAGCGCCAACGCGTTGGTGGGCTACCGCCTCGTCGACGCCATCATCGGCTTCTCCCCGGTGACGCGGGGCATCTGCCGCGTCGACGCGGCGGGCCACCTTCTCGGCGTGGACGAGCGGCGCCAGGTCGCGGCGAGCCCCGAAGGCGGCTTCGTGGCCGGCGACGGGCGCGAGCCGGCCGAGCTCCCGGCCGACGCCCGGGTCTCCATGAATCTCTGGGGCTTCTCCCCCGAGTTCCACAAGGTCCTCCAAGGTGCCTTGGAGGCTGCGGTCGACGCCTCCGAGGAGAAGGAGGTCCTGCTGCCCGAGGTGGTGGCGCAGTCACTCGGGACTTCGACGTTCGACGTCTTGGCGGCGACCGGCCGCTGCGTCGGGGTCACGCACCCGAGCGACCTCGGCCTCGTGCAGGACGAGCTGAACCGCCAGGTGGCGGCCGGAGAACGCCCGGCCGGCCTCTGGGCCTCGCTGCGCTGACCCGACCCCCACGGGCGGACTGAGCGTTTTCCACAGCCTCGAGGCGCGGGGAGGGGGCCTCATCGCCGTTACCTCTACATGGGGAGCGGAGAGGGGAATCGGGGCCCAGACGCGACGCAACCCCGAGTAACCGTTCGGCCGAAGCCTCCCGTGCTCCTCGGGGCAGCGTCCACGATGACCCGCTGGCAGCAGGCGGTGGCCGTGTCGGACAACCCCCGCCCGTGCCGGACCCGGCGACTCCAGGGAAGTCACCGTGACGCACCACGGACCATCTCAGAACGGAGCTTCCTGCCCACTCCGGTCACGCCCCCCTTGCGGGGTTCGCTCCCATCCCTCGATCTCGCCTTGCAGCGTTCTCTCGGCTTCCCATCGTTCCGCCTTGCGGCTTCCCTTTGGGCTTCCCTCGCTCCCACCTTGCGGTGGTCGCTTGAGGTTCGGCGGGCTCTTGTCTCCGAACTGAAGACAGAGTGCGCCTCCCGTCACGCAAGGTCAATGCCGATTCGCGAAATCCAGATGTTCTCCCCACCTTTCTCCGATTCATCCCCAAGCGACACCGTCGCCATCCCCAGTTCTTCCCCATGCTGACCCCCGACACGGTCGCCTCGTTGACCCGACGGAGGGCGCTCGCCACGGCGTTCGGCGTCGGTGGCCTGACCCTCGCACTGGGAGTGGCAGCCCTGTTCGCCGTCTTCGCCCCGAGCGCCGGGGCGAAGACCGACCGGGAGGCCCGGGTCGAGCACCTGGCGCACATCGGCAAGGCCACGGTGCCCGCTCTCGGCGCCGCCACCGGGCCGTCCGCGCTCGGGTTGCGCAGCTCGTACTACCAGCCGGCGGCGCTGGCGAACCCGAGCCAACCGGCGATCATCGACCACACGGGCTGGGACGAACCCGACCCCTACGTGTTCGTGCAGAACGGCAGCTACTACCTCTTCACGTCGAGCAGCAACGAGCCGCAGAACGTGCCGGTCCGCTCGGCTTCGGCGTTCGGTCAATGGGGTCCGGTGACCGACGCACTCCCCAGCCTCCCCGCGTGGGCGACCGCGAACACCATGTGGGCTCCGGACGTTGCTCAATTCGGAAACCACTACATGCTCTACTTCACGACGCAGACCCAGCACCTCGGCGACAGCACGAAGTGCATCGGCGACGCCATCAGCACGAACGCCGCCGGCCCCTACATCGCCTCGCCCCTCCCGTTCATCTGTCAGACGTCGCTCGGTGGCGACATCGACCCCCGCGTGTTCGTCGACGGCAACGGACAGGCCTACATGGTCTGGAAGTCGGACCAGAACTCGATGCCCAACGGCGGGCCGACCCAGATCTGGAGCCAGCCCCTCAGCGCCGACGGCACGCAACTCGAGGGTGCGCCCACGGCGATCTTCGGGCCGGACGAGCGCGTGGCAGCAATCCATCGTTGAGGCGCCGCAGATGGTGCTCGAGCAGGGGACCTACTACCTCTTCTACTCGGGCGGACACTTCTTCGCCCGAGCTACGCCATCGGCGTGGCGCGCTGCGCCGGCCCGCTCGGGCCCTGCACCGACACGTCGTCGCTGCCGCTGGTTTCGTCGAACCTCCAGGGCTGGGGCCCCGGGGAGGAATCGCGTCTTCACCAACAGCGACGGCGTCTGGATGATCTATTCGCCCTGGTTCGCCAACCTGTCGGGCGACGGGCCGCCGCGCCCCGTCGCGCTGGCCCGCCTCGGCTTCGGGGCCGCCGGCCCGTATCTGGCGGCGCCGTACCAGAGCAGCGGCACCGCCGCGGGCACGACGGCCTCGAGCCGCGCGCCCTGAGCAGCGGCTCGAGGCGCCCGCTCAGAGCGGCGTGACGTAGGCCCCCGAGATCCCGCCGTCGACGAGGAACGTCGACGCAGTGATGAACGACGAGTCGTCGCTCGCTAGGAACGCCGCCGCCGCCGCGATCTCCGTCGCCTCGCCGAAGCGCCCCATCGGGATGTGCACCAGCCGCCGCGCCGCGCGCTCGGGGTCCTTGGCGAAGAGCTCCTGCAGCAGCGGCGTGTTCACCGGACCCGGGCACAACGCATTGACCCGCACGCCGTGGCGAGCGAACTGCACGCCGAGCTCCCGCGACATCGCCAGCACGCCGCCCTTGCTCGCGGTGTAACTGATCTGGCTCGTGGCCGCCCCCATCACCGCCACGAACGACGCGGTGTTGATGATCGAGCCCTGGCCCCGGGCCAGCAGGTGCGGCAGCGCGTGCTTGCAGCACAGGTACACCGACGTCAGGTTCACCCGCTGCACCCGGTCCCACGCCTCGAGGCCGGTCTCGAGGATGGAGTCGTCGTCGGGCGGGCTGATGCCGGCGTTGTTGCAGCAGACGTCGATGCCGCCCTGACGGGCGACCACCTCGCCGTACAACGCCTCGACCTCGTCGGAGGACGTCACGTCGGCCCGCACGAACATCCCGCCGACCTCGGCGGCGACGGCGGCGCCCGCATCCTCGTCGAGGTCGACCACGGCCACGGTGGCGCCCTCGGCGCCGAAGCGCTCACACATGGCGCGCCCGATGCCGCTGGCGCCGCCGGTCACGACGGCCACCTTGCCGGCGAGCCGGTACGCGTAGGGGATGGAATCGGGTGTCATGGCACTCCTTGGGGTGTCACTCGGAGCTGATGAAGACGTTCTTCACGTCGCTGAAGGCCTCGAGCGCGTCGGGGCCGAGCTCGCGCCCGATGCCCGATTGCTTCATGCCGCCGAACGGCGTCCAGTACCGCACCGACGAGTGCGAGTTGACCGACAGCGTCCCCGTCTCGACGGCCCGGGCCACCCGCAATGCCCGGCCGACGTCGCGCGTCCAGAGCGAACCGGAGAGCCCGTAGGGCGTGCCGTTGGCGAGGCGCACCGCGTCGGCCTCGTCCTCGAAGGGGATCACCACGACGACCGGCCCGAAGATCTCCTCCGTCGCGGCGGCGCGCGTCGGGGGCCACCGGGGCGAGCACCGTCGGCGCGAACCAGTTGCCCGCCCCGTCGGGGCACGACCCGCGCACCGCGACGGGCGCGTCGTCGGGCACGAACGACGCCACCTTGGCGAGGTGCTCGGCGGAGATGAGCGGCCCCATCTCGCTCGACGCGTCCGACGGGTCACCGACCGCCACGCCCTGCACGGCGGGCTCCAGCAGTTCCATGAAGCGGTCGTAGGCCGTACGCTCCACGAGGATGCGGGAGCGGGCACAGCAGTCCTGCCCCGCGTTGTCGAACACGCCGGAGGGCGCCCGGGCCGCCGCCAGCTCGAGGTCGGCGTCGGCGAAGACGATGTTGGCCGACTTGCCGCCGAGCTCCAGCGTGACCCGCTTGATCTGGGCGGCGCAGCCCGCCATGACGGCGCGGCCGACCTCGGTCGAGCCCGTGAAGCACACCTTGCGCACGGCGGGGTGAGCGACGAAACGCTCCCCCACCACGCTCCCCTTCCCCGGCAGGATCTGCAGGACGTCGGGTGGCAGCCCGGCCTCGAGCGCGAGCTCGCCGATGCGCAGCGCGCTGAGCGGCGTCAGCTCCGCCGGCTTGACGACCACCGTGTTGCCCGCCGCCAGCGCCGGGGCCAGGCCCCAGCCGGCGATCGCCATCGGGAAGTTCCACGGCACGATCACCCCGACGACGCCGAGCGGCTCGTGGAAGGTGACGTCGAGGCCGCCCGGCACCGGGATCTGCCTCCCACTGTGGCGCTCCGGCGCGCCGGCGTAGAACTCGAGGACGTCGCGGACGTTGCCCGCCTCCCAGCGGGCGTTGGCGATGACGTGGCCGGCGTTGGCCACCTCGAGCACCGCCAGCTCCTCGCCGTGGGCGTCGACGGCGGCGGCAAAGCGCCGGAGGAGGCGCGCCCGGTCGCCGGGCGCCACGGCGCGCCAGGCCCCGAACGCGGCGGCGGCGCGCTCGATGGCGGCATCGGTCTCGGCCGCCGTGAGGCCCACCACCGTCTCGATCACCTCTCCCGTCGCGGGGTTGCGCACGTCCATGGGGGGATCTTTGCGCAAGTCGCGCCCCCGCACGACCTCCGCTCGCTCGATCCGGCCCGACGGCCGGCGCGGCGGCACCGGTACAGTTCGGAGCCGTGCCCGAGCCCTCCGTCCCGCCGACGACCGTCCAATTCAACCTGGCCAAGGCCTTCGACACCCTGGTCGAGTCGCTGGCCGACCGCGACTGCATCGTGTGGCGCGACCGCCGCCTGACCTACGCCCAAGTGGCCGAGCGCTCCCGCCGGCTGGCTTCCTATCTCTACGACCGCGGGCTGCGGGTGCACAAGGAGCGTCCCGAGCTGCGCGGGCTGGGAGTCCGGGCAGGACCACGTGGCGCTGGCGCTCTACAACGGCAACGAGTACCTCGAGGGGATGCTCGGGCTCGTACGCGGCCCGACTTGCGCCGTTCAACGTGAACTACCGCTACGTCGGCGAGGAGCTGCGGTACCTGCTCAACGACGGCCGGCCACGCGCGCTGATCCTGCACTCGTCGCTCGCCCCGACGCTGGCCGAGGTCCTGCCCACGCTCGAGCAGCCGCCCGACGTGCTGCTCCAGGTCGACGACGATTCGGGCCACCCCCTGCTCGCCGGGGCGGAGTGGTACGAGGAGGCGTTGGCCGAAGCTCGCCCGACGGCCCGCCGGTCGACCCCTCCCCCGACGACCTCTACGTCCTCTACACGGGCGGCACGACCGGCATGCCCAAGGGGGTGCTGTGGCGCCAGCACGACATCTTCATGGCCGCCATGGGTGGGCGGAAGGTCGGCACGTGGGAGGTGTTGACGAGCTACGAGGGACTGACCGAGCGGCTGGACGAGAGCCGACCGCTCAAGCTGCTCGTGCTGCCGCCGCTGATGCACGGCGCGGCGCAATGGGCCTGCTTCATGCTGATGGCGCAGGGCGCCACGCTCGTGTTCCCCGACGACACGCGCCGGGTCGACCCCGACGACGTGTGGTCGACCGTCGAGCGCGAGCAGGCGAACACGATGACGATCGTCGGCGACGCCATCTTGCGGCCGCTGCTGCTGCAGCTCGACAAGAAGACCTACGACCTCTCCTCCTTCTTCGCCGTCGGCAATGGCGGCGCGCCGCTGACGCCGGCGGTGCGGGCGATGGCGATGGAGCGCCTGCCCAACCTCGTGATCTCCGACTCGGCGGGCTCGTCGGAGACCGGGGCGCAGATGCACGTGACGTCGGTCGACGCGATCGAGGTGGGGACGTTCATCCCCGGGCCCGGCACCGTCGTCGTCGACGAGGCGCTCTCGCACGTGCTCGCCCCCGGGCACGAGGGCAACGGGTGGCTGGCGCAGACCGGCAACGTGCCGCTCGGGTATCTCGGGGACGAGGCCAAGACGGCGCGCACCTTCCCCGTGATCGACGGCGTCCGCTATTCGATTCCGGGCGACCGGGCGAAGCTCCTGGCCGACGGCTCGATCCAGCTGCTGGGGCGTGACTCGGTGACGGTGAACTCCGGCGGCGAGAAGATCTTCGTCGAGGAGGTCGAGCGGGCTATCGCCGGGCACCCCTCGGTCGCCGACGTGGTGGTGACGGGGCGGCCGTCGGAGCGCTGGGGCTCCGAGGTGGTCGCCGTCGTGCAACTCGCCGAGGGTGCGGTCGGTGACGAGGGGCTCGATCGTCGAGCACGCGTCGGCCCACATCGCCCGCTTCAAGTTGCCGAAGCAGGTCGTGTTCGTCGAGCGGATCCAGCGCTCGCCCTCGGGCAAGGCGGACTACCGCTGGGCCGCCGAGACGGCGGTCAAGGAGGCGTAGGCGGGGCGTGCCAGCGCAGGTGTCGGGTTCGGGGCCGGTCGTCGTGACGTCCCGGTTGGTCCTGCGACCGTTCGACGATATGGACCGGGCGCCATTCCACGCGCTGAACACGCATCCGCTGGTCGTCGAGTCGCTGGGCTCGTCACCGACACGGGCCGAGAGCGACGACATGATCGATCGCTACTCCGCCGAGATGGCCCACGAGGGCTGGGGTCTGTGGGCGGTCACCGAGGGCGGCGACGGCGCGGTTCGTCGGGATGGTCGGCCTGCACCGGGTGCGCCCCGAGCTGCCCTGCGCGCCGGCGGTGGAGATCGGCTGGCGGCTGCAGCCCGACGCGTGGGGACACGGCTACGCCACCGAGGCGGCGACCGCCGCGCTGGCCTTCGGCTTCGAGGAGGCGGGGCTGCGCGAGATCGTCGCCTTCACGACGACCCTGAACGCCCGCTCCCAGGCGGTGATGGAGCGCCTCGGCATGCGGCGGGACGAGGCCGGGGACTTCGACCATCCGTCGGTGCCCGTCGGCAGCCCCCTGCGATGCCACGTGCTCTACCGGGCGGCGGCGCCGTCGGACCCGGCGGACGAGTCACACGGCGGCCCTAGCGTGTCGCCATGAGCCCTGCGACCCCACCCGAGAGCGACGGCCGGCGGCGGTGCGACTGGGCCGGGACGGACCCCGAGATGGTGGCGTACCACGACACCGAGTGGGGCGTGCCGGTCCACGACGACGACACGCACTTCGAGTTCCTCGTGTTGGAGGGTGCGCAGGCCGGGCTGAGCTGGTCCACGATCTTGAAACGGCGGTCCGGGTACCGCAAGGCCTTCGCCGGCTTCGATCCGGTCAAGGTGGCGCGCTTCACCCCGGCCAAGGTGGACAAGCTCCTCACCGACACCGGCATCATCCGGAACCGGGCCAAGGTGCAGTCCACCGTGCGCAACGCCGGCCTCTTCCTCGACGTGCAGAAGGAGTTCGGCTCCTTCGACGCCTACATCTGGGGCTTCGTCGGCGGGCGCCCGGTGGTCAACCGATGGCGCCGGATGAACCAGCTGCCACCGACGTCTCCGGAATCCGAGGCGTTGAGCAAGGACCTGCGCCGGCGCGGCTTCGGCTTCGTCGGCCCCACGGTGTGTTACGCCCACCTGCAGGCGGCCGGGCTGATCAACGACCACCTGGTCGGATGCTTCCGCTACGGCGAGATCACCGGCGGCAGCGCCATGACGACGCGGGTGCCGTAGCGCGCCAGGACCGGGTCCTCGGACGCGAAGCCGCGCTGCCGGAGCCAGTCGGCCGCCGAGGCGACTTCGACGAATCCTTCCGAGGCATAGAACGGGCCGTTCCACGGCACCTCGCGATAGGTGACGAGCGTCAGTTCCCCGTAGTCGTGGGAGCCAGCCCACTCGATGCCGGCCCGCAGCAGCGCCCGGCCGACGCCGCGCCGGCCGTGGTCGGGGTGCACCGAGAGCTGCTCGAGATGGGCCCCGTCGCCCAAGGCGTCGATGCGGCAGAGGCCGACGGGTGGGTCGCCGGCGACGAGCACGACCAGGGCGGCGGCAAATTCCTGGGGGGTGGCCGGCCCGGGGAAGGACCCCCGGTCGAACGGCGCGAACAGCGTGTCGGCGGCCGCCTCGAGCACGGGGAGGAGTGCGAGCTCGTCGGGGCGGACGGGCCGGATCGGACTGTCGGCACCCACGCTCCGACGGTAGCGTCAGCGCCGATGCGCGCCGTCGTCTGCAACGAGCTCGGCCCCCCGTCAGCTGCTGCGCGTCGAGGAGCGCCCCGACCCCGAGCCACGTCCGGGCCAGGTCGTCGTCGACATCGAGGCCGCAGGCGTCAACTACGTGGACGCGCTGTTCGTGGCGGGGCAGTACCAGATCAAGCCTCCGGTGCCGTTCGTGCCGGGCACCGAGTCCGCCGGGGTGGTCTCGGCGGTCGGCGAGGGGGTCTCGGACCCGATGGTGGGCCAACGCGTCCTGGTCTCGGCCGGGCTCGGCGGCTTCGCCACCAAGATCGCGGTCGCGGCGCCGGCGGTCACGGCGATCCCCGACGTCCTCGACGCGGCGCGGGCGGCGACGTTCACCCAGAGCTACAGCACGTGCCTGTACGCCCTGCGTGAGCGGGCCGGGGCGCAGACCGGTGCGAGCGTGCTCGTGCTGGGCGCCGGCGGAGGCGTCGGCCTGGCCGCCATCGGCGTGGCGCGGGCGCTCGGCTGCCGGGTGCTCGGCGTGGCCTCGACCGAGGAGAAGCGGGCCGCCGCACTGGCGGCGGGCGCGGAGGCGGCGATCGATCCGGCCGCCGAGCCGGTGAAGGACGCCGCCCGAGCGTGGGCCGGCGGCACCGGCGTCGACGTGGTGATCGACCCGGTGGGCGGCACGCTGGCCGAGCCGTCGCTGCGCGCGCTGGGCGACCGGGGCCGCTACTGCGTGATCGGCTTCGCCGCCGGCGACATTCCCTCGATCCCGCTCAACCAGGTGCTGCTGCGCAACCGCACCGTGTTGGGCATCGACTGGGGCATCTGGGCCATGCAGCATGCCGACGAGCAGAGGGAGCTGCTGGGCGACCTGTTGGAGATGGTGGCCGGCGGGCACATCGACCCGGTACGGCCAAACGAGTACCCGCTCGACGACGTGGCGCGGGCGCTCGACGACCTGCTGGCGCGGCGCGTCGTCGGGAAGATCGCGCTCATCCCCTGAGGCGGAACAAGCCGCCCGCGTAGGGTGCACGGCGGGAGGTGCGCCGTGGACGCCGAACAGCTGAGCGCTCCTCACACATCGAAGAATCGCTCGAAGACGTCGGGATTGTCGTAGAAGACGTCGATCCGGGCGATCTTCAGGTTTGCAGACACGATGACGAGATACAGGATCCGGAATTGGCCGAGCCGCCCGGGACGCTGGAGCTCGAGGCGCACGATCCCACCGATGTACACGGAACCGATCAGCCAGTCGTCGTAGCCCAACACGTTGATCGGGTTCTCGGTCATCTCGAGGAACTTCTTCAGGTGCTCGGCCACCGCGTCGGGGCCCACGAAGTCGCCCGAGATCGTGGAGCGACCGGGAAGGTGGACCTCGGCATTCGGTTCCAGCAGGGCCACCGCGTCGGCGACGCGGCCGTCGAAATAGGCCTGAAAGAAGTCCTGCGCCAACGTCAGCTTGTCATCGGACATCTGAAGTCCTCCTCGTTCAGTGGCCGGTCCACTCCGGGGGCCGGCGCTCCGCCGCGGCCTGTCGGCCCTCGGATGCATCTTTGGTCGAGCTCGCCACGTGGCGCATCGTCTCGCCGAACCGAATCGCCTCGAGCGGCGCCATGTGGCGGGTCCGCATCGCCATCTCCTTCATGGCGCGCTGCGCCAGCGGCGCACCACGGACCAGCCGCTGCGCCAGCGCGTTCGCTTCGTCCAGCAGGGTGTCGTGCGGGACCACTCGCCAGACCAAACCGACTTCATGGGCTCGCTCCGCCGTGATGCGCTCGCCGGTGAATAGCAGCTCCATGGCGTCGGCCCAGTTGAGCCGCTGGGGCAGCCGGATGGACGCGACGATCGCCGGTACGCCGAGGCTCGCCTCAGGGAGCCCGAACTCGGCCCGGTCGCTGGCCAGGACGAAGTCGCACCAACTGACGAGGGTGAGGCCGTAGCCGAGGCAGTACCCGTTCACCGCCGCGATCACGGGCTTGAAGATCTCCCAGCCGCTCTCGAACGAATTGAGCGTCGGCTTCTCCCAGAAGGTGCCGGCGAACTCCCCCGTGGAGCCGGCACCGTCGCGCAGGTCCGCGCCGGCGCAAAAGGCCCGACCCGCACCGGTGACGATGGCCACCCAGGCCTCGTCGTCGTCACGGAAACGCGCAAAGGCGTCGTTGAGGTCCCGCCGCATGTCGCCGTTCACGGCGTTCAGGGCATCGGGCCGGTTGTAGGTGATCGTGGCCACGTGGCCGTCGAGTCGGAAGGTCGCGGCGTCGCCCACCGTCTCAGTCTGCCCTCCCGGGAACCGGTCCTGCCCGCTGTCCCGGCCTCAGGAGCGACGGATTTGCCTACCGGGGTTGTCCGGGTCAACGCCCCAACTGGCGACCCACGTCGGGGTGATGCGAATGACCTCGCGGCTCATGCCCGGCACCGGAGGGTCGACGTCGTCCTGCGCCACCGCCGTGCCACGAACCTCCAGCCCGCGCACGGTCCACGGGTTCCGCGAGATCAGGTCGTCGACGACCAGCGCAGCCTGGCCATTCGCCCTGACGTTGCGGAACTTCTTCGTCGCTCCCATGGCGTGGCCGCCGATGAGGACGTCGCCGGTCTCCTCGTCGATGAACGCCCCGACCGGGCTGTTCTGCGGGGCACCGTGTTCGTCCACCGTGGCGAGGCGCGCCAGAGGCTGCTCCTTCAAATACTTGCGTTCCACTTCGGTGAGGCTGACGGTCATCGCCGCAGCGTACGACCAGATCGTCGCGGCGGCCACGTCCCCGGCCGTGGCCATCGACGCGGTGACAGACTCGGGCCATGCCGATGGACGCGCCGCTGGTCGAGAATGAACGCGAAGGACTGCTCGCCTTCCTGGAGCACCAACGAGAGGCCGTTCGCTATGCCGCTTACGGCCTGCGCGAGGACCAGGCTCGGCTCACGCCTACGGCGAGCGGTTTGAGCCTCGGCGGGCTCGTCAAGCACCTGGCCGACGCCGAGCGCAGCTGGACCGACCGCATCGAGGGCCTGCCGTTGGGGAATGACTCGTTCGAGTCATACATGGCGAACTTCGAATTGACGGGGGACGAGACGTTGGCTTGGGCGCTGCAGCAGTACGCAGAGGCGTGTGCGCGCACCGATGCGGTGGTCGGCGGGATCGAGGAACTTGGCCGCCCGATAGCTCTGCCGGCGGCGCCGTGGTATCCCGACGAATGCACGGTGCGATGGATCTTGCTCCACCTCATAGAAGAGACGGCGCGCCACGCCGGGCACGCCGACATCATCCGAGAGTCGCTCGACGGTGCGTTGAGCGGCCCCCTCATGGCCGCCGCCGAAGACTGGGGCGAGGGCGGGTGGGTGAAGCCCTGGCAGCCCGGGTCCTGATCGACACGTTTGGCGGCGCCGCGTGTCGGTGATCCTCCCTCTTCCTCGACCACCCGAAGCCGATTGCGAGACAGAGCCCAAGTCTGCCTGAGGGTTGCCGCCCAACGATGGGAGGACGCCCCTTCCGCCGTGCTCATGGGACAATTCAGGACAACCGAGCTGCTGTAGCGATGGTCTGGCTGGCGTGGTTCAGCTATGCGTGTCGAGGGCGGACCCGGTACGCCATTGGTTCCCGCAAGTGCGGCATTGAAGGTTCGGGTCGTCGTCCCCGATGACGCATCCGCCTAGAGCTACCTCTCCACGCTCAGCGGCTTCAGCCAATTCCGGGCCCGGCAGTCCGTAGGCGATCCGAGCTCCCTTACCGCCGCACTCTGGACAGGTATTGATTGCCATCTTGTGTGGAACCCTATGCGTGGGCAGGCGGCTCCTCACCGGGTCGTGAGCCCGCACGCCGGACATGGGTATGCATTGACCTGACGGACTAACGGAGGATGCACCCCATGTCGCCTATTCGGAGCTTCGATCACGTTGGCATCACGGTCGCCGACCTCGACACGGTGACCGGCTTCTTCGCTGGACTGGGCTTTGAGATCGAAGGCCGGACGGTCCTGGAGGGTGAGTTCCTCGACACCGTCATTGGCATTCCCCACTCCCGTACAGAGATGGTCATGCTGCGGCCGCCGGATGGAGGAACCGGCCTAGAACTGGCGACCTTCATCCGCCCCAACCACGAACCGGGATCGCCCGGCGCCATGGCCCAATGAACTGGGGCTGCGCAGCTTGGCGTTTGAAGTAGACGACCTTCAGGGGATCCTCAACCGGGCTCGCCGCAGACGGCTACCAACTCGTCGGCGGTGTCGGTCAGTACGAGGGTGTCTGGCGTATGGCGTCTGTGCGCGGACCCGAAGGGATCATCGTGTCCTTGGCCCAGCGAATGGACTGATGTGCCGTCATACGCACTACGCAGCGTCATTGACAACGATTGAATCGGCGACCTTGTCGTGCAGACACTGACGTTTGTCGTCCCACAAACACCAGAGTGGGTCGAGCAGTCCGATCCAGCTAAGGAACCATGCAAGCCAGAAAATTGCGGCCCGTCCGAATGCCCTTCCCCACCCCAGGGTCCCCCCCGAAACCCGGAGGGGCCGGACGTGAAGCCAGGCCATGCCGAGCGTTCGCCCGAACCTTGCGACGGCGATGGTCTCGTAGGCAAGCATGAGCAGTCCAGTGATGAAGGCGCAGACGAAAACTGTCAAATAGACCCACACGAATCCGGGAGTCGGTACTGGCGCAGATGACGGATATGTGGACTCGTTGGGGAACAGAGGTCCGAATCGAGGCCCGAAGATGAGGAGAGCAACCACCAGGAGGAGTACGAAGGCTGGAAGCAGGACTAGATAGTCGAGCATCCGGGCACCTAGGCGTCGTCCCGGGTCCGCAAGTGCGCCAGGTCCCGACGCCGGTCGCCCGAGTTGGGCGCCCTTCCACGGAAGCGGCGCCCACGCACCGTTCGGCGGCGTCTGAACAAATGGAGGGGGCGCCCGAAACTCTGTCCACTCGGCACCATCCCAGTAACGCAGACCCCCGCTTCCGTCCGGGTTTGGATACCAGTTAGCCGGGGGACTCGCGCTTGTCACCGATGCTCCAATCTGTAGTTCACCCTAAAGGATCGCCAAGCCGTCACCTCGAATGGAGGAATGCGGCACACTCTCCCACCCACCGGGCGAACTGGGTGACGCACGAAGCGGAGGTCCGACGCTGAGGCTTGCAACGGAAAGCTCGAGGACCGGCATATCGTTCCCGGTCCGCCTCGATTCCGAAGCTGAGATTACGTGGCGGCCGCAGTGCTCACCAGCACGTAGAACTGCCCGGCGAACAGGACCACGCCACCGACTTCAGCGGCTAACGCGTCCGCATCAAAGTGTCTGCGGAAGACTCTGTAGTGATCTCCCTCCGGCAGGGTCCGCTCTTGCCATTCCTCGGCGCTCACTCCCCGGGGGCGACCGGCGTCAAGAATTACGACCTCGGACGCAACCCGGTGCGCCTCGGCAAGAAAGGATTCACGCTCGCCTGGAAGAAGCAGGCCATAAAGGTGGGCGGAGAAGCAGCGGTCGACGGCGTGGGGTCCTACGGGTAAGGCCGTGGCATCTGCCTGAATCGCAGGTACTCCCGGAGCTTCGGTGCGCAGAACGTCGAGCGCCTTTCCACTCTGGTCGATGGCTATGCCACTACCTGAAAGGTATCGGGTGAAAGTGCCTGGCCCGGCACCTACCTCGACAAAGCGGACTGCAGAGAGTTCACGAAGTAGGCGTTCAAGCTGCGCAGCTTCAGCGGCGATGTCTTCGACTTCGACAGTGACGCCTAGACCCGTCCAATAGGCGTGGGCATTGGCCAAGCCAGGCAAGCGCCCAGTCACCCGCCGGTCGTAGTACGCCCAGAGTGATCGACGATGCTGCTCTCGTTCGTCCGACGAATTTCCGATCACCGAGGGACCGCCATCATCCGGATACCACGCATCAATGATTGCAGCTGCTCCTGCTGCGACTTCGCACTGCCCGCATGGTGCGAATACACGAGTGATCCACCAGGCCTGGGCGGGCTGGAAACCATGACCACCGAGTCCGAGGTTCTGCGGCACCGAGCTGTGACGTCACGCTGCCTGTAGCGTCACCGCCATGGCCGACCCCCTCGACGAGCTGGCGAGCCTCTGGCGGTGGTTCGCCGATGGCATTTTTTCCGGTTACTGCCCGCTCTACGACGAGATTGCCCGGTCGGTGGCCGATGACCGGGAGCTGCTGGCGCTGCAGTACTCGGCGCGACCGCACGCCCACCTGCCGATGATGCTGCTGGCGGGCGCGCACTACCTGCTGTTGGACGGCGTCTCGCATCCACTCGCCGACGTCTACGCCGGGCGTTCGTCGGACCCGGCGCCACCGCTCTTCCGCGACCTCTGCCTCGGGCACGCCGATGCCCTCTTGGAGGTGCTGAACACCCGCACGGTGCAGACCAACGAGGTCGGTCGGAGCGCGCTGCTCGGTCCGGCCCTGACGTTCGCCGCCGGCGGCGAGACAGTTCAGCTGATCGACGTCGGCTGCAGCGCCGGCCTCAACATGCTCTGCGACCAGTACAGGCTGGACTACGGGGCGTACGGAGCAACAGGACCACAGGACTCCCCCGTGTACATCGAGTGTGCGGTGACCGGCGGAGCGCCGCCGGTCCCGCCGTCCCTGCCGACCATCACCGGACGCGTCGGCCTCGACCTGGACCCGCCCGACCTCACCGACCCCGAAGACCAACGGTGGCTGCTGGCCTGTGTGTGGCCCCGGACGGGCCGCTTCGAACGAGCGACGCGTGCCATCGAGCTCGGGCGAAGCGATCCGCCCCAGGTGCTCCGGGGCGATGCGATGGACACGCTGCCCGGCGTTCTGGCCGATCGGGGTGACGGGCGCATCGTGGTGCTCAACTCGTGGTCGTTCTCCTACTTCTCGATCGAGCAGCGCCAGGCCTATGCGGACCTCCTCGCCGAAGTCGGCCGGAGCCGCCCGGTGCGGTGGCTGTGCATGGACGCGCCCGCGGTTGTCGATCTCGTGGCCGACCAGGCGCCGTCGGCCGAGAGCGCGGAGAGCGACGTCGTCAGCCTCGTGACGTTCGAGGGCGAAGCCCCGCCCAGAGCCGAGGTTCTCGCCTTCGTCCAGAGTCACGGAACGTCGTTGGACTGGCGGGCCGGCACCGGGCACTAGCGGGCGGGTCGACACCTCCGACGACGGATCACGACGCGGGAGGACGCCGCCGGTCGAGCCAGGCCTCGACCGCGTCGGCGACCGCGGCAGGCTGTTCGGGGAGCAGGGCGTGCCCCGCGCCCGGGATCGTCACCAAGCGGGCGCGGTCGCCGAGCGCGGCCACGAGCCTCGTCGCGTTCTCGGGCACCGCCACCACGTCGTCGGCGGGTTGTACGACCAACACCTCGGCCGAGCCGGCCGACCACCAGTCCTCGACCGCGTGCTGGCCGTCGCCGCGGCCTGCGCACCTGCCGTGGCGGCGTGCCAGCCGCTCTCCCACGGCGAGGGGTCGTGGCCGGGAGCGAAGAACGCCCGCGCCACGGCGCGGAGGTGGGCGGCAGGATCGAGCGCGGCGTCGAAGACCGAGACCATCGCCCTCGTCACCTCCGGGGCCGGAGGAACGAGCCCGCCGCAGGCCAGCAAGACCACGCTCTCGACGGCGTCCGGATGTCTCGTCGCCACCATGCGGGCCACCCGGTTCCCGAAGGCGTGGCCGGCAACCGTGGCCTGGCCGTCGGCGAGTGTGCGGATCACCGCTGCGACGTCGTCGGCCAGGTCCGCCATGGTCACGTCCTCGAGCGGGCTCGAGCTGGCACCGACACCGCGCGGCTCGAGCGCGAGGGCGCAGAATCCTGCGGCGGCCAACCGGGCCGACAGGTCGGCGAAGTCTTCGGCGCCGCGCCCCAACGATGCGATGAGCGCGACGGCGGGGCCCTCCCCATCGACGCGGACCTCCAGCGGCCCTGCGGGCCCGTCCACCACGGTGCGCTGACTCACGGCCTGATTGCCCTCCCTCGCGTGTGCGCTCGATCAGCACTGTAAGAGCGTGAGTTCTCGGACGTTTCAACGCGCCTCGGGTACCTTGGGGACGTGCCACTGACGAGCAGTTCTCCGGGCGCCGTCGCGACGCGTTACCTCGAGGCGCTCGCCCGTATGGACTGGGACGAGGTGACAGCGTGCCTGGCGCCCGACGTGGTGCGGCACGGTCCGTTCGGGGACGACTACCGGGGCACGACGGCGTACCTCGCCTTTTTGCGGGAGACGATGCCTGCGCTGCCCGGCTACCGGCTGGACATCGATCGGGTCACCGATCTCGAGGCCGGGCGGGCCATGATCGAGCTCCGCGAGACGATCGAGGTGGAGAGCGGACCGCTCGTCACGTGGGAGTGCCTCACCTTCGACGTGGGCGCGGACAACCTGCTGCGGGAGATCGCCATC
This sequence comes from uncultured Acidimicrobiaceae bacterium, assembly GCA_963783995.1. Classification (GTDB taxonomy): domain Bacteria; phylum Actinomycetota; class Acidimicrobiia; order Acidimicrobiales; family RAAP-2; genus Bog-473. Next base: position 413,531 of record CAWAPU010000001.1, on the reverse strand, counting down.
TACATCCGTCAGGACCCGAAGGCCTGAGGCCACCCGCCGCGAACCGGACTACGACGCGGCCACCCTCACCGAGAAGCTGAAGTGCTTGTTGTCGACGACCACCTTGTAGGTGCCGGGAGCGACCCGATCGCTCGAGTTGGGCTTGTCCTGGTTCCACGTCCCGGTACCCGAGACCGTGGCGCCGGCGGCCAACTGGGCGAAGCCGAGGGCGGGACAGTTGAGGAGCTGCGGTCCGGGCCAGACCTCGTGGCCGCGGGACGTCTCCACCTCGAAACCGATCGAGCCGCAGGGTCCGGCCTCCAACGCGGTCGAGGTCGGGCCGGGGGTCGTACCGGCGTAGGGGGCCGTGTAGTTGCACGACGCGGAGCCCCCGTTCTTGATGACGAAGGTCAAGGTGAGCGGGGACCCGGGATGCAAGGTGAGGGTGTTCACCGCGACGAGCATCTGGGTCGTCTTGGAGGGACATTCCCAGAACCTCACGTGACCGAGCTCGTCGAGCTTGGGGGCCGACGAGTGGTGAGTCGTCGTCGTGGTGCTCTTGGCCGCCGCCGGAAGCCCGGCGGGGAGGACGAAGGCCGCCACGGCCAGTCCGGTGGCCACAAAGGCGGCCGCCAACGTCGAAGCCCACTTCCGGGGACGCATCGCCATCCCCCCAGCTTGGCCCACGAGCGCGAGGTGTAAGGGCGCGGGTCAGTCCGCGAAGGCGGGAATGACCTCGGTCCCCATGAGCTCGATCGTCTGCATCACGGACTCGTGGGAGATCTTGTACGGGTTGACCAGGCATAGCAGCAGGTCGACGCCGGCCGCCTCGTAGGCCTTGCACGCCTCGAGGCACTCGGCGGGCGTGCCGAGCACGCAGGCGTTCGAATCCGTGAGGTACTCGAGGCTCAGCAGGTCGAGCAGACCCTCGTCGTCGCTTTTCTTCATGTCCGCCGCGTAGTGGTAGGAGCCGAGAGACTCGTTGCGTTCCGCCATCCAGTCGGTCAGCGTGGCGATCTGGCGGGCCCCTGCCTTCGGGTACCACTCGAAGGACTCGCGGGCCTCGGCGATCGCCTGGTCACGGTCGGGTGCGCAGAGGGCCATCGTGAACGTGGCGGCCTGGTTGTGCACGAACGAGCCGATCGGCGTCGTGCAGTCGGCGACGGCCTCGCGGTAGATGTCGATCTTGCGCTTCACCTCGCTCGGGGGCAGCCCGACGGCGAACGAGCACAGCCCGAGGCCGAGGTCGCCCATCTGCGCGTGGCCCTCGTCGCTCGTGGTGGCGCCCCACAGCGGCGGGTGTGGCTTCTGCCACGGCTTGGGCTGCACGCGGCGCTTGGGCATCTGCCAGTAATCGCCCGAGAACTCGTACTCCTCGTTGGTCCAGCACCCGACGATGTGGCCGATGGCCTCCTGCCACATCTTGCGGGTCTCGGCCGGGTCGATGCCGAAGCCCTCGAGCTCGGCCCGGGTGGCCGAGCGGCCGGCGCCCATGTCGACGCGGCCCTTGGAGAGGAGGTCGAGGACGGCGACGGACTCGGCGGTGCGGACGGGGTGGTTGTACGGCTGGGGCATGAGGCGCACGCCGTAGCCGAGGCGGATGCGCTCGGTGCGCGACGCGATGGCGCCGTAGAGGACCTCGGGGTTCGAGCAGTGCGAGTACTCCTGCAAGAAGTGGTGCTCGACCGTCCAGAAGGCGTGCCAGCCGAAGCGGTCGCCGGCGATCGCCTGCTCGAGGGTGTTCTGGTACGCCACCATCTCGCTGTCGGCGTCCCACGGGCGCGGCACGGGAATCTCGTAGAACAGCGCGAACTTCATGACGTGGGCTCCCCCCGGGGACGTGTCGGTCGGTGGTCCCGGGGTGGCCCGGGCTAGAACAGTGCCTGCTCCCTATCAGCCCGGGTCGGCCAGACGCAACCAACGCCACCGACATCGGGTACCCGAGGGCGCGGTCGTTCTGTGGAGGTGGGTTGATGCGTGGACTGAGAGGCCGGACCTACATCGTGACGGGGGCCGCCTCCGGCATCGGTCGGGCCACCGCGGCCCGCCTGCTCGACGAGGGGGCGAGCGTCATGGGGGCCGACGTGACCGAAGAGTTCGCCGCGCCCGGCCCGCCCGCCGAGGGCGCCCGGTGGGGCTTCGCCCTCACGGACGTCACCGACGAGGCGGCGGTCACCGCACTGGTCGGCGAGGCGGTGCAGCTCGGCGGCGCGGTCGACGGGCTCGTGAACGCGGCGGGCGTGGCGGGCGGGGGCCCGGTGCACATGCTGCCGCTGGCCGAGTGGTCGCGCGTGATCGCCGTCAACCTGACGGGGACGTTCCTCACGGCGAAGCACGTGATCGCCCAGATGCTGAGCCAGCCGGCGCGGCCCGACGGCCAGCGCGGGTCCGTGGTGACGGTCGCCAGCATCGAAGGGCTCGAGGGCACCGCCGGCGGAAGCGCGTACAGCGCGTCGAAGGGCGGCGTCGTGATCCTCACCAAGAACATGGCGATCGACTACGCCGGCCGGGGCATCCGGGTCAACGCGCTCTGCCCGGGCTTCATCGAGACGCCGATGACCGAGTCGATCTTCGGCCCGGGGATGGAAGCCGCTCGGGCCGACATCTTGCGCGAGCACAAGCTGGGCCGTCGCATGGGCCGGCCCGAAGAGATCGCCGCGGCGGCGGCGTACCTGTTGTCCGACGATGCGTCGTTCGTCACCGGGCATGCGCTGCCGGTCGACGGCGGGTACACGGCGGGACGGGACCACGGCGTGACGGACATGTTGGGGTTGTCCGGGCCCGAGTAGGCGGCCGGCCGGCTCGCCATCGGCCGGTTGGCCTCGGCGGGTGTCCGCCTGGAACCGACCTCTTGACGTAGCGACGGCTTTGGCTAATACTTAAGTGAATGCTTAAGCAATACCCGCCCGTCGACGAGGTGTTCCGGGCCCTGGGCGATCCCACCCGCCGGAGCATGGTGGAGCACCTGGTCCGGGGCCCCGCCACGGTCAGCGACCTGGCCCGCCCGCTCGAGATCACGCTCTCGGCGGTCGTCCAGCACCTGGCGATCCTCGAGTCGAGCGGGTTGGTCAGCTCCGAGAAGATCGGGCGGTCCCGGACCTGCCGGATCGAGCCGGTCGGCCTGCAGTTCGCCGCCGATTGGTTCGCCGGGCAGCGCGCCCTCTGGGAGCGCCGGCTCGACCGCCTCGGCGAGGTGCTGGCCGAGGACGCGACGGCAGAGGCGGCCGCTTCTGCCGAGACGACCTGAAGGGGCACGCGGCTCGCCCGCACCCCGCCACGACATTTCCGAACAACAGAGAAGAGAGGAGCACCACCATGTCCAAGCGCAGCACCGAGCACGGGTCCTTCGTGCTGACCCGGACCTACCCCAGTCCGCCCGAGCGTGTCTTCGCCGCCTGGTCGAGCCGCGACGCCAAGGCTCGCTGGTTCGGTGACGGGAACACCCCGGACCTGCGGCTCGACTTCCAGGTCGGCGGCACCGAGTTCTTCTGCGCCGGACCGCCGGACGGGCCCGTCTTCACCTACGAGGCCACGTACCAGGAGATCGTGCCCGACGAGCGCATCGTCTACGGCTACACGATGGACGCCGACGACGCGCGCATCTCGGTGTCGGTCACCACGGTCGAGTTCGCGCCCGCCGGCGACGGCACGACGCTGACGCTCACCGAGCAGGGCGTGTTCCTCGACGGCGCCGACACGCTCACCGTCCGCGAGAAAGGCACGAGCGAGCTGCTGGACCAGCTGGGGCGGGCCCTGGCCTGAGCGGCGATCGCTTCGGGTCAGCGAGAGAACGAAGAAAGGAATTCCCATGCCGAAGTTCTTGACGATCGGATACGGAGACGCCGCGGGGTACGAGGCGACCGAACCGGCGCTGCGGGACAAGGCCCACGCACACGACGGGTGCCTGGTCTCGCAGGGCGCGGTCATCGGCGCCCTCGGGGAGCCGACCCAGGTCCGGAACCCCGAAGGCGCAGGGGTGACGACGACGGCCGGTGCCTACATGCGCACCGACCTCCCCCTCGCCGGATTCGCCTTGCTGGAGGCCGCCAGCCTCGACGAGGCGGTGGAGCGGGTGGCTGGGACGCCGTGTGCCGTTGCGCACGGCGTCGTCGAGGTCTGGCCGCTCCTCTGAAGCGTGGCGTCGCCGGCCACCGTGACGATCCCGCCGTGAGCGGCAGCGTCGAGACCCGGGCGACCGGGGCGCTCGGTGGGCTCGGGGGGCTGGGAAGCGCATGCCTTGGTGCGGAGGTCCTCGTCGGGTAGAACTTCACACGGCCGACTGAGCGGCTCCCGGTCGTCTTTCTGGTTTGGCCTGGAAGCATGAGGATCCATGAACCCGGGCGGGGTTGAAAGTGACGTGATGCACGCGCACACCCTCCTGGAGGACCGCGACGAAGACGAAAGCGCCCCACTGAGCCCGTCGGGTGGGGGGTGGGAGCCGATCGGGTCGTGGCTGGCCCGGTACAACACGCCGCTCACGGTCGTCGCTGCGCTCGTGTGCCCGATCCTGTACTTCGCGTACCTCGACCACTACGCGGTCAACGTGCTCCAGGGCGACGACTGGAACATGATCCCGCTCGGCGTGCACCAGGCGCTCCATGGCCACACCTCCCTGAGCCAGCTGTGGAGCCAGTACGGGGAGTCACGCATCATCCTGGTCAAGTCCGTCATCGTCCTCTTCGCGTTCTTCGACCGGTTCGACACGCGCACCGTCATCTTCTTCAACGCGCTGGCGTACACCGCGTCGTACGGCGTGCTGCTCGTGCTCTGCCGCCGCTATCTGGGAAGACGCCTGACTCCCGTCCCGGTCCTCGCTCTCGGCCTGGTCTGGTTCAGCCTGGCCGACGTCCAGAGCGCGCTGTGGGAGTTCCTGATGGTCGACTACCTCCTCGTGCTGTGCTTCGTCGTGATGCTGTTCGCCCTGCAGATTCCGAAGGCGCACCGCACGGCGTGGTTCGCGGTCGGCGTCCTGGCCGCCATCGGCGCTTCCCTCTCGTTCGTCCCGGGCTTCATCGTCTGGCCCCTCGGCGTCATCTGCCTCGTCTGGTCCCGTCCCTGGACGCGCCAGGTCGCCACCGAGCTCTGCGTGTGGATCGGCGCGGCCTGTGTCACCGCCGCGCTGTACTTCTGGGGCTTCGACTGGCACGACACCGGCTGCACGACCCTGCTCGGCTGCACCCCGAACGTGGCGCTCACCCACCCCCTGAGCGGCCTCCGTTTCTTCGTCGTCCTCGTCGGCAACGTCATCCCCGGCGGGTACTTCGGCGCCCCGTACCCGCCGCAGAGCTACCTGCGCTACGAGGTGCTGGGTGTCGCGCTGTGCCTGATCGTGGTGTACATCGCGATCCAGACGTGGCGCGAGCGGGCGACGCGCGAGCGCTTCCCTCTGCCCCTCTTGCTCGTGCTCCTCGGCCTGCTCATGGACGCGGAGGTCGCCCTCGGGCGCACCGGCGGCGGGTTGTTCAGCGCCATCAACAGCAATCGTTATGAGTTCCCGAACCTCATCCTCCTCTCGGGGATCGCGGTGTTCGCCTGGGGCCATCTGCCGGCGTGGCGGCCGTCGCTCGGCGTGCCGCGCGGCAAACACCTCGCGGCGGTGCTCTGCGTCGTCGTGGGTGTCGTGGTCCTCGGCGCCCAGGTGGTGGTGGCCACGCAATTCGGATTGACCAACGCGCGTATCGAGGGAGCCTGGCTCACCGATGGGGCACGGGTGGCGGTCAACCTCGATGCGATCCCGCTGAAGGATCGCCTCTGTGAACGCGCCGCGTTCTTCGTCCCGGACCCCGCCACGATCCGTGAAGCCAAGGCGGACCAGCTCGGAGAGTTCGCACCGAATTTGTACCGCTACTACCGCCGGTTGGGCCCGCCCTCGGTGCCGCTGAACTGCTAGAAGGTGTGGGCGGACTCTACAATCGCTCGATGGGGGCAGCAGCTGCAGACCGGGACCACGTGGCGTCGGCACGTGACCGGCCGCGCGTGAGGCGACGGGCGTCAACGATCGGCGCCTGCCTCTTCGTCGCGGTCCTGGTGGCGCTCTGCGGTGTCGCCGATGACGAGGCGGGGTCGGCGGCCACGGCGCACAACCCCTTCTCGGCGATCGACAACGAGGCCATGCCCGGTCTGTCCCCGACCAATTGGCCCACCGTCGGGTTCATCCCCTCTCCCCCGGGGTGCGCAGCACCGCCACCGTCAGTTCCAACGACCTGAAGTACACGGTGACCTTCTACGACTTCTCGTCGACCGTCTCCGCGAAGGCGTTCTACCGCGCCCCACCCGGTGCCCTGCTCTCGTTCCTGCGGGGTGCCATGGGGTACACCTCGTTGGGCGGGACCGTCGCCGTTCCCGCCCGGACCCGTGGGGTGGATCTGCGCTCGTGCCTCAGCGAGGGTGCCGGCCTCGCCCTGTTCCCGGACGGCCGGTGCTCGGACGGGAGTCAGTCGTTCTCCCTCGGCGTGGGCACCATCACGCAGAGCGGTCCGGTCGTGATGATGGTCGGCTACGTCCGGAACAACGCGCAGACGGAGTACGCCAGCCCGGCCGAACTGGTCCACGACGTGAAGGTCGCAACGAGCGGTGTGCTCCTGCTGCAGAGCATCGGCATCGGAACCCCGTGACGTCCCATTGACGGGGCTCGCAGGGACCAATCCGGAGTCCGGGCCGTGGTGACGACCGTGCTGGGGACCGAGGCGGCTGCTTTGCCGCCGGAGGTGGCCGTCGTCGACGCCGACGCCGACGACGCGCACACCGTCGCCCGGCGACGCTTCACGTACGCGGCCGTCGTCGGCGTCGTGGTCGCTGCGGTGCCGTACCTGTGGCTCCTGTGGAACGACTGGACGGGCTCGTACAACACGCTTCGTTCCATCCCGTACTTCGGGGACTTCTACGACGAGCAGGCCCAGGCGATGCTGCACGGCCATCTCTGGGTGCCCGCCGGGTCGCTCGGCATCGAGGGCTTCGTCCACGACGGCCACACGTTCACGTACTTCGGGCTGCTGCCCTCGTTGCTCCGGATCCCCTTCATCGAGCTGGCGCCGAGCCTCACGGGCCGCCTAACCGCACCGTCGATGCTCGTGGCCTGGATCCTCACCGGCCTGTTCTCGTCGCTGCTCATCTGGCGCGTCCGTGTCCTGCTGCGCGGCCCGGTCGCGCTGGGATGGGGGGAGGCGGCGGCCCTCGGCGTCCTGGTGGCGACGACGATGGGCGGCTCCGTCCTCCTGTTCTTGGGCCAGGGCCCCTGGGTCTACAACGAAGACATCGCCTGGGCGATCGCCGTCATGCTCGCCACGCTGTTCGTGTTCGTCGGGATCCTCGATCGGCCGACCCGGGGTCAAGTGGTCGCCGCGGGTGTCCTGATCCTCGCCGGCGTCCTCAACCGGCAGTCCTGTGGCCTGGCCGGGGTCGTCGGAGCGCTCATCATCGCGGCGTGGTTCTTCTTCGGGCGGGGGGGCGAGCACAAGCGGTGGGCCCTCCCGATGGCGGTCGCGGCGTTCGCCCCCTTCGCCGTGGGCTGCGTCGTCAACTACCTGAAGTTCGGCACCTTGATCAACGGCCTGCCCCTCGACATCCAGGTGTGGACCCAGGTGAACGCCCACCGGCGGGTCTTCTTGGCCTCGACGGGCGGCAAGGGCTACAGCTTCCACCTCGTGCCGACCAACCTGTGGGCCTACTTCCAACCATTCGGGTTACGCGTGCAGTCGACGTTCCCGTTCCTGACGCTGCCGGTCAACTCGCCGCACGTCTTCGGCGGGTACGTCGTCGACCTCCTCTACCCCACGGCAAGCGTGCCGGCCTCGATGCCGCTGTTGTTCCTGTCGAGCTGCTGGGCCGTCATCATGTGCTTCCGGCGGCGCGCCGGGCAGGCGTACTCGATCATGCGGATCCCCCTGATCGTGAGCGCCGGAGCCACGGTCGTGGACTTCGAGCTGGGGTACATCGCGCCGCGTTACCTGGGGGACTTCCTCCCCTTCCTCGTGCTGGGCGGCGCCATCGGGCTCGTCGACCTGTGGCGGCGGTGGGAAGGTCGCGGGAAGGCGGTGCTCCGCGCCGGCGTCGTCGCCGTGGTCGTGCTGGCCCTGTTCAGCGTCGCCGCCAATCTCGGGATCGCGCTGTCGTCGCAGACGCAGTGGACTCCCACTCAGGCGTCGAACTACCTCGGCGCGGTGACGACGGTCAGTGATGCGACCGGCCACCCGCTCACGGGACAGATCAGCCAGGGCACGGCGCTCCCGTTCTGGGCACCGGCAAACGAGGTCTTCGTCGTCGGGAACTGCGCCGCGCTCTACATCTCGTCCGGCGTCAAGTTCGACACCGTCCCGTCGTTTCAGATCCAACGCTCGACGTGGACGCCGGTGGAACAGGGCAACAGCTTCACCACGTCGATGTATGTGACGTTCAACACCCCGCCGTCAAAGCTGGGCAACGGCTACCGGCTGCTGAGCGTCGGCCTCGACACGGTCTTCATCCGGTCGGCCCCCCACGGCCGGGCGCAGTTCGTGCTCGGCGACCCGCGCTACCCGGTCTTCGGGCCTCCCTTCAAGCCCAGGCTCGGAATTCCCTACGGCGTCACCGTGGTCACGAACCCCGTCCTGCATTCGATCGCTGTGACGACGGGCTACGCCGGCGTGCTGAGCGGGGTGGTCTCGGGCGTCCCGTTCGGCGCACGCGCCGTGGTGCAACGTCAGCCGAGCGAGGTGTACGGCCTCCTGGCGCCGCTGACCGTGCACCAGGTTCCCAGCCCGCCGACGGACACGTCGTTGTGCCGGCGCGTGCTTCGGAGTCGATGACCCGCGGCGCCCGAGCCGGGTCGCGTCATTCGCGAGGACGGCGCCGGCGCACGCGGTCCAGACGCTCGAGGAGGTGGAAGGCGGCCTGGTCCGACAGGCCGAGCCGCCGCTTGGCCCAGTCGTAGGCTCGCAGGAGCTGCTTGTCGGCGTAGATGAGCACCCCGCGCAGGCCGTCGTTCGGCCGGGCCCGGTACTCGGTCGAGCGCACGAACGGGCGCTCTTCGTGGGTGAAGTAGTAGAGGGCCAACGACTGGCGGCTGACGCCGGTCGGACAGCGCATCGGTTCGGGGTGCCCGTGGAACGAGTCGACGTCGGTGGTGAAGATGACGCACCGATTGCCGAGCGGGGAGATCGACACCTCGCACTCCTTCACGTCCTTGCTCCACAGTTCGAGCTCGCCGCCGAACTCCGGCTGCCAATCCTCATTGAGGTAGAGGAGCAGGTTGACCCGGCGCCGCCAGTCGCTGTGGTGGGGATGGACGGTGAAGTCCGCGTGCACGTTCAGGAAACCGCCGGTCGTGGAACGGTGCAGGCCACCTCCGTCGAGGCTGCGGTCGACGAAGAGCCCTTCGATCCCCGTCAGTTCGCCCAGGAATTGCACGAACGCCGGCGACTCGAGTTGCTCCAGGACCGCACGGAGTCCCGGGCCCCACTCCGACGGGATCTTGTGGCTGAATTTGCGCTCGTTGACGTGGACGTAGGCGTTCCAGCGCTCGCCGTCGAGTCGGGCGAACTCATCCGTGGCCTGCTGGGCCACCGCTGGATCGAGGAAGGCATCGATGACGATGTGCGGAAACGGCACGGCGGATCGGTAGCCCGCCGCCAGCGAGCTGACGTCGCCCTCGAGTTGCTCCATGTCGAGAACCGACAGCTCTTCGACCTCCTGCTGCTTTCCACTCAACGCTGAACCCCCGAGCACGAGGGTACCGGGGCGGTCATGCGGGTTCGAGCTGAAACAGGTACTGATACGAGAAGAGGTTGGGGGACAGCGCCAGGCACAGCTGATCGACCGCCCCGACGAAACGCATCAGTTGCGAGGGCGAGGGCCCACCTCGCTGGACCATCTCGAGCGGCAGCCCGGCGCTCGAGCGCTGCCGGACGCGCATGCCCGCCCGCTCGGACATGCGTTCAAAGCTCCGGCGGGTGAAGAACCGGAGATGACGAGCGTCGAAGATGCCCCGTCGCTCGTAGTCGAAGTGCCCCGCCATCACGTGCAGCCGCGGGTACCAGTGCGCGACGTTGGGGATGCTCGCCATGACGACCCCGGGCCGGGCGAGGACACTGCGGAGTTGGCGCATGAGGCTCTCTGGATCCTGGACGCGCTCGAAGACGTTGGTACCGATCACCACGTCGAACTCGTCGTCGAGATCGGGCGGGAGGCCGTCGTTCAGGTCGGCCTCCACGAAGCCGTCGAGCCGAGCACCCACGCCGTCGACCTTCTCGGCGTCGATCCCGATGACCGTGTGCCCCTGCATCCGCAGCTCGTCCCCGAGCTGGCCGTCCCCACACGCCAGATCGAGGATTCGCTTCGGCGCGACGTTGCGCATCAGGGCGAGCAGCATGCGGTTCAGTGAGTTGTCGTTGGTCTTCGGCTCGGCCCCCACGTCGACGAAGGCGGTCTCACCCGACCCGAACCCCATCTTGAGGGCGCGGAAACGGGCCACGTCGAGGATCACGTCCTTGGCATAACCCAGGCCGTTCACCCGGCAGATCTCGTTGCCGTAGAAGGTGGGGATCGGGACCTCGAGGATCACCTTGTCCGCCGCGTGCAGCTGCAGGATGATCTGCGTGTCGAAGTCGAAGCCGTCGGAGTTGCGCTCGAACGGGATCTCGTCGAGGGCCTGGACCCGGTAGGCCCGGTAGCCGCTGTGCCATTCGGTGAGCGCCATGCCGGTGGCGGCGTTCTCGAACTCGCTCAGTATCCGGTTCCCGACGTACTTGTAGAGGGGCATGCCGCCGATGCGGGCCGAGCCGCGCTCCATGACCCGCGACCCGAAGACCGCGTCGCAGTCCCTGGTTTCGAAGGGAGCAACGAGCTCCTCCATGACCTCGGGGGCGTACTGCCCGTCGGCGTGGAGCAGCACGACGATGTCGAGGCCGCGGTCGATGGCCCATCGGTAGGCCGCCTTCTGATTCCCCCCGTAGCCGAGGTTGTGGGGGTGCCGGATGATGGTGAGCGGCAAGCTCGTCCTCGCCTGATACTCCCGAGCCACGCGGTACGTGTCGTCGGTGCTCGCATCGTCGCAGAGGACGACGTCTGCCACCCTCGAACGAAAGCGCTCCGGGAGACGATCGAGGACCCCCGCCAACGTCGTCTCGGCGTTGTACGCGACAACGATGATCCCGATCCGTGCCGAACCGCCTGCAACGCTCTCGCGCGCTTGTGTTGCGCTCAACCCCGTTCCCCCTTGCTCCAGCTCCAAAAGACCTCGCCAATAGGGTCTTTTGGTTGCCGCAACCTACGTTAGCGGTTGGGCCGGCCGGACGCGAGGCGGTCGTGCGGTTGGCCTGCGAAGGGCGACCTCAGCCCGGTGGGTCGGGAAATCGGGACAGAGCCGGGGCGACGATGACATGGAGCTTGGGATACAGCGCCAGGGGCATCCGCAGCCACCGCGTCGACATGAAGATCGGATACCACTTCCAGTAGTTGAACCCCTTGGGATCGACCAGGTGCGCCTCCGAGCTGCCGAACCTCTCGTCGAGCACGCGCTGGTAGAAGGCGCGCGTGTACATCACCACGAGCGGTTGGCTCATCCGGGCGAGGAACGCTTTGGTGAGGGGCAGCAGCGCACGCTGCACCGGAGACCACGCGGGGTGGGGGCAGTACTCGAGGACGAACACGTGGCCGCCCTTTCGCAACCAAGGCTTGATGCGGTCAAGGACCTCTTCGATACGTGCTTCGCAGGAGCGCCACGAGCCACGCGGTGTGTGGTGCAGCATCAAGGGGAAGACGATGGAATCGAAGCTCTCGGCGGGAAACTCGTGCTCGTACACGTCGCCGACGACACCGATCGCGTGGTCGGGGCAGTAAGTCTTGAGCATCTCGGGCGAGAGGTCCAAGACGGTCAAGGCCCCCAGTTGGCTCCCCCACTCGAAGAAGTCCCAGATCCCGCCGACGCTCAACGTATCGCCGGTCACCGCCGCATTGAGGAGGCGGGCCGCCTCGACGTCGAGCCCCTGCGTCATGCTCTTCAGCGACGCGTACTGCTGGTCGGCCTGTTGCTGGTCGAAGAATTCGCGTACCTCTTCGGAAACGGGATCCTGACCCATGCCTTCCCTCCTGGCACCACACAGTCGGAGCTGCTGGCGCGACGCTCGCCGCTCCGTGGCCGCTCCCGTGCTGCCGGCCGACGAAACGTAGCATCGGCGCAGGTTCAGCCCAGGATCAGGCGGCCCCCTGTGTAGTCGAACACCACCCAGCCATAGCGCTTCAGCTGGTCCGACCCCAGGAGCCCTTGTGTCCCACCGAGGCCGATCGAGCCGAAGGACGTGTCCCCCACCAGCTGAGGGTAGAGCGGCTGCCCGGGCACGGACCACGTCCCGCTGTGCACGAGCGGCACCGTGATCACCGAGCACACCGTCGCCTGGCGTTGCGCCAGGTCCGTTTTGGGCAAGGACTCGGCGCGGGCCACCGTCGTCGACACCACGCTCTGCGACGATCCCGTGTCGACGACGAAGCTGCGCCGCGGGCCGCCGGCGAAGCGCACGGCCACGCTGAGCGAGACGTTCCCCGGCACCGGCGACACGGTCACGGGCACCGTCGTGCCGCCGCCCTGGGTGAGGACTGCCGCGGGTGCCGGGCCGATCGGTCCGGTGTAGGACGTGTCGCTGTTGAGCGGCGGGCCTTGGGGGCCGGGCAGCACGAGGTCCCTTGCCGCGAAGTCGATGCGGACCGCGCCGAACCGGGCGAGGACGTCGGACCCGAGCAGGCCGACCGGCTCGCCCTTGCCTCCGATCTGGGGCAGCGTCGCCGAGGTCAGCTGCTGGGGTGCGAGGTCGACGCCCTCGAGCGACCACTGGCCCACCGAGACGGGTTTGGCGGTGCCGGTGCAGTCGACACCGGCGAAGAGCGTCGCCGACCCGGCCGCCGCCAGGTGGAGCCGCTTGGCCAGGTGCGCGTCGATGGTCGATTGGCCCGCCCCCGAGTCGAGGACGAACGGGAACGGGCCCTGGCCCCCGATGCAGACGTTGACGATCTCCGCCACCTGGCCCGCCACCGTGCTCACCTCGATCGGCACCCGGGTGCCCCCGCCCGGCACGGGTGTCGCCGCGCTGCAGCCGTCGGCCGCCGGTGGGAGCGCGAAGTTGACTTCGGGCTCGACGTGGACGTGGGCGGCCGAGGCCCCGCCGCCCCCGCCGCACGCGGCCAGGGTGAGGCCGAGGACCGCGCCCGGCGACGAGCGCGACGACGCGGCGCGATGCCTCCTGGCTTCGACGCGCCGTCACGCCTCCGAGCGTGCGATGCGCAAGGTCGCCATGGCCAGGCGCGCCCCGAGGACGAGCACGGCGAGGGGAAGAGCCAGACGGCGCCATCCCGTGGTGGTGCGGAACGTGAAGCGCAGGGCGGAGCGGTGGTGCGCCACCATCATCCGATACGGGTCGCGGGCCGTGCTCACGCCCTGGATGTGGGTGACCGCCGCCGTGCCGGCGAAGCCCACACCCCATCCGGCGTGGTGAGCCCGCCAGCACAGGTCGGTGTCCTCCAGGTACATGAAGTACGCCTCGTCGAACCCGCCGAGCTCTTCGAGCGCGCCGCGGCGCGCCAGGAAGCACGACCCCGAGACCCAGCCGGCCCCGGTGACGACATCACCTTCCGGTGTGCCCGGGTTGTAGCGCTTGGTGAAGGGGTTGTCCGGCTTGAAGACCGCCAGCAGGGCGTGGCCCGCCGCGTCGGTGAAGGACGGGAAGGCCCGCACGGAGGGATAGACCTCGCCCGCGTCGGTGAAGATCCGCGGGCCCACCAGGGCCCAGGCGGGGTTCGCCTCGAGGGCGCGGCGCAACGCGGTGAGCGTGCCGGGGTGCACCTCGAGGTCGGGGTTCGAGACGAGGACCCACTCCGGCGTCGGCGCCGGTAGCGCGGACGGGCCGGCGAGCGCGGCCAGGCCCCGGTTCACCCCGGCGCCGTAGCCGAGGTTGGCGCCCGGGCGCACGACGCGCACACGCCCGGCGAGCCCCTCGGAGCGGAGCGGCGCCAGCGCCGCCGCCGCGCTCCCGGGGGCACCGTTCTCGACCACCACGACCGTGGCGGCGCCGTCGTCGAGGAGGGATCGCACGCAGCCCTCGAGCAACGGGCCGGTGTCATGGTCGACCACCACCGCGGCGATCGCCTCGGGTGCCACCGGGGGCGCCGACGGCACGAGCGGCTCAGAACTCCTTGGTGAAGCGGAACTTGATCAGTGCCCGCATCGCGCCGAAACCGTCGCGCCAAGTGATCTTCTTGCCCTCGTCGTGCTCGCGTCCCGCGTAGGAGATGGGCACCTCGTAGATCCGGTAGCCGCGCCGCAGCACCTTGGCCGTGATCTCGGGCTCGAAGTCGAAGCGGTTCGACACGACCGTCAGTCCCTCGAGGACCTGCGCGTCGAAGAGCTTGTAGCACGTCTCCATGTCCGACAGCGTCGAGCTGTAGAGCACGTTGGTGATCAGCGAGAGCAGCCGGTTGCCCATCCAGTGCAACGGCAGCATGTTCTTGCGCTCACCGGTGAACCGGCTGCCGTAGACGACGCGCGCCTTGCCGCGCAGGATCGGATCGAGGAGCTTGGGCCAGTCGTTGGGGTCGTACTCGAGGTCGGCGTCCTGGATGAGCACCAGGTCGCCCCGCGCCTCGGCCAGCCCGGTGCGGATCGCCGCGCCCTTCCCCTTGTTCTGCGGGTGGCGCAGGAGGCGCATCGTGGAGTCCTCGAGCGCGGCGAGCACCTTGTCCGAGCCGTCGCTCGACCCGTCGTCCACCGCGATGATCTGCAACTCGACCGGCAGCTCGACCGCCCGCATGCGCCGGATGACCTCGGCCACCGTCGTCCGCTCGTTGAAGACCGGGACGATCACCGTGAGCATGCGGTACGTGCGCGGCGGCGGCACCTCGGTCACGTCGACGTCGGTCATCGGGTCTCCTCCCTGACCTTCGCGGCGAAGTACTCGATGGTGCGCTCGATCCCCTCGCGCAGCCCCGTCGTGGGCTCCCACCCGAGCGCCGTCCGGGCCAGGGTGATGTCGGGGCAGCGCCGGGTCGGGTCGTCCTCGGGCAGCGGTTCGTACGTCACGCCCGACGACGAGCCCGTCACCTCGAGCACGAACTCGGCCAGTTCGAGCATCGTGCGCTCGTCGGGGTTGCCGATGTTCACCGGCCCGGTCAAGCGACGAGTCGAGCAGCGCCAGCAGGCCACCGATCTCGTCGTCGACGAAGCAGAGGCTCCGGGTCTGGGTGCCGTCGCCGTAGACCGTCAGCGGCTCGCCGCGCAGCGCCTGCACGATGAAGTTCGACACGACCCGGCCGTCGCCCGGCGCCAGGCGCGGGCCGTACGTGTTGAAGATCCGGACGATCCCGACGTTGACGCCGTACGTGCGGTGCATCGCCATGGTGAGGCTCTCGGCGAAGCGCTTCGCTTCGTCGTAGACGCTGCGTGGCCCGGTCGGGTCGACGTTGCCGCGGTACGACTCGACCTGAGGGTGGACGTCGGGGTCGCCGTAGATCTCGCTCGTGCTGGCCATGAGGAAGCGTGCGTCGTGCGCCCGGGCCAGCTCGAGGAGCCGGCGGGTGCCCTCGCTGCCCACCGCCAGTGTGTCGAGCGGCCGGGCGAGATACGCCGGCGGCGACGCCGGCGAGGCCAGGTTGCACACTGCGTCGACCTGGGCGTCGTCGCCGACGTCGACCTTCTCGCTCACGTCGGTCACGACGAGCCGGAAGCGGTCGTGCTCGAGCAGGTGCGCCACGTTCTCCTTCGAGCCGGTCGACAGGTCGTCCAGGCAGACGACGGTGTCGCCCCGCTCGATCAGCCGGTCGCAGAGGTGAGAGCCGAGGAACCCGGCGCCGCCCGCTACTACGACGCGGCTCACCGACGCCCGATCCCGGTGTAGCGTGAAGCCCATGCGCCGCACGGCGGCGGGGTCGAGCAGGTTGCGGGCGTCGACGATGTTCGGCGCCGCCATCACGGACAACACCCGCGCGAAGTCGAGCCAGCGGAATTCGTCCCACTCGGTCAGCACGACCAGCGCCTGCGCCCCGGCGGCCGCCTCGTAGGGGTCGCCGCGCAGTTCGAGCCCGTGCAGGTCGTCGGCGAGCTCCGCCGTGGCGTCGACGGTCGGGTCGAAGGCCTGCACCGTGGCGCCCAGCGCGACGAGGCGCCGGCAGATCTGGAGGCTCGGCGAGTCGCGCCGGTCGTCGGTGTTGGCCTTGAAGGTCAGGCCCCACACCGCCACCCGCTTCCCGGCTACCGAACCGCCGCACGCCGTCTCGACCTTGGCCACCACGCGGTCGAGCTGCTCGTCGTTGGACGCGATGGCCCCGGCGAGCAGCGAGAAGTCGTAGCCCGCCTGCCCCGCGATGTGCAGCAGCGCACGGGTGTCCTTGGGCAGGCACGAACCGCCCCAACCGGGCCCGGGCCGCAGGAACTCGAAGCCGATGCGCTTGTCATAGCCCAACCCGAGGAGCACGTCGCGGGCGTCGGCGCCCACCTCCTCGCACAGGCCGGCCAGGGCGTTGACGAAGCTGAGCTTGGTGGCCAAGAACGCGTTGGACGCGTACTTGATCGTCTCCGACGTCGTGGCGTCGGTCACGATGAGCGGGGCCCCCGTCGAGGCGAACAGCTCGCCCACGGCTGCCGCGGCCTGCGTGTCGTCCGCCCCGACCACGATCCGGTCCGGGTGCAGGCTGTCCATCACCGCGGTGCCCTCGCGGAGGAACTCGGGGTTCGAGACGACGCTGATGTCAGGGCGGCCGATCACCTGCTCGACCATGGTGGCCGAGCCGACCGGGACGGTCGACTTGTTGACGACGATGGCGCCCGGCACCAGGTGCGTGGCGATCTCCTTGGCGGCCTCCTCGACATACGAGAGGTCGGCCGACCCGTCGCTGCTCTGCGGCGTGGACACGCAGAGGAAGACGAACTCGGCGCCGGCCACGGCGTCCACGGCCGACTGGACGAAGGAGAGGTTCCCGGCCTCCACGGCGCCGGTCACGATGTCCGCGAGCCCCGTCTCCACTATCGGCAGGCGCCCCGCCCGCAGTGTGGACAACCGGCTGGCGTCGCGTTCGGCGAGCACGACCCGGTGCCCGAAGTGGGCCAGCGTCGCCGCCGTCGGCAGGCCGACGTAGCCCGCGCCGATCACGGCGACGGTGTGGCGGGCCCGGCGCCCGTCGCGGCCGCCCGGAGGGCTCACGCCGGCGCCTTCTGTTCAGCGCGCTCGGCCTCGAGCTCCGCCCGCACGAACGGGACGAGCCGGGCCAGGCTCTCCCGCCACGGAGGCAGCGCCGGCAGCCCGCTGAGGCGCAGCGCCATGTTGTCGAGCACCGAGTAGGCCGGACGCGGGGCGGGGTCGTTGCGCTCCGACGTCTTGATCGGCTTGCACCCGCTCCGGATCGCCGCCGGCGAGGGCGAGCACCTCCTGCACCAGGCCCCGCCACGTCGTCACGCCGCCGTTGGTCGCGTGGAAGATGCCGGGCCGGCGGTCGAGCCCGAGCGTCACGATCGTCGGCGCCAGGTCGGCGGTGAACGTGGGCGAGCCCTGTTGGTCGTCGACGAAGCGGAGCTCCCCGTCGCCCTCCGGCCAGCCGCAAGGCGGTCCGCACGATGTTCTTGCCGTGCGCGCCGCACAGCCACGACGTCCGCACGATCGTCGTGCCGGAACGGCACTCGCGCTCCCCCGCCAGTTTCGACATGCCGTAGACCGACGTCGGGCACACCGGGTCCCACTCGCGGTAGGGACGGGTGCCGGTCCCGTCGAAGACGTAGTCGGTGGACACGTAGACCATGTGCGCCCCCACCGCGGCGGCGGCGTCGGCCACGTGGCGCGTGCCGATCGCGTTGACCGAGTACGCGCCGTCGACGTCCGTCTCGCACTGGTCGACCGCGGTGTACGCCCCGCCGTGCAACACAAGCTCGGGGCGGAAGTCGGCGAAGGTGTGCTGGACCGCGTCGCGG
This sequence comes from uncultured Acidimicrobiaceae bacterium, assembly GCA_963783995.1. GTDB lineage: Bacteria > Actinomycetota > Acidimicrobiia > Acidimicrobiales > RAAP-2 > Bog-473. The sequence continues at coordinate 395,635 of CAWAPU010000001.1, read as the reverse complement.
TCGTTGACGGGCATGGTGTCGATGTCGGTCCCCAGGACGTCATGGGTGAGGCCGACGCGGGGCCCCTCCGGGCCCAACAGGGCGCAGCGGACGCCCCCGTCGGGCACCCGCCCGGCCAGGGCGTCGGCGAGGTCGCGCCCCAGCTGCCCGTAGGCCCCGGTGATCAGGATGCGCACGGCTCAGCCTGCTCCGTTGCCGCCCCAGGCTCCTTCGGCGACGGGCGCGCGGGCGATGAGGGGCTCCCACCAGTCCCGGTTGGCGGCGTACCACGCCACCGTGTCGGCCAGCCCCTGGTCCCACTCGACCGAGGGGGCCCAACCCAGCTCGCGGCGGAGCTTGGAGGAGTCGAGGATGTAGCGGCGGTCGTGACCGGGGCGGTCCGGCACGATCGTCTTGAGCGACTCCGGCTTGCCCAGCGCGGCCAGGATCCGGTCGGCCACGTCCATGATCGAGGCCTCCACGCCGCTGCCGACGTGGTACGTCTCGCCGACCTTGCCCCGGGCGAGCACGGCGTCGATGGCGGTGCAGTGGTCGACGACGTGCAGCCACTCGCGGCGGTTCTCGGTGCTGGCGTAGAGCGTGAGCGGCCTGTCGTCGAGGGCGAGCGCGCAGAAGTGCGGGATCAGCTTCTCGGGGAACTGGTACGCGCCGTAGTTGTTGGCGCAGTTCGTGATCGTGATCGGCAGCTCGTACGTCTCGGCGTAGGCGCGCACCGCGTGGTCGGCCCCGGCCTTCGAGGCGTTGTAGGGCGTGCGGGGCCGGTACGGCGAGTCCTCGGTGAACGCCTCCTCGGTGTCGAGCGGGAGGTCCCCGTAGACCTCGCACGTGGAGACGTGGTGGAAGCGGTCCACGCCGACCTGGCGGGCCGCCTCGAGCATCGTCTGGGTGCCGAGCACGTTGGTGCGGAAGAAGAGCCCGGGGTTCAGGACGGCGAGGGAGTTGTGCGACTCGGCGGCGAAGTGGACGATCGTGTCGATCTCCTCGCCCCGCAGCGCCTTCTCGGCGGCGTCGGCGTCGCAAATGTCGCCCTGGACGAAGACGATCTGGTCCTCGATGTCGGACAGGTTGGGTCGGTTGCCGGCATACGTGAGCACGTCGTAGACGACGACATGGTCCTCGGGGTGCCGTTCGACCCAGTAGCGAGCGAAGTTCGACCCGATGAAACCGGCACCTCCCGTTACGAGAAGGCGCATAGTGCCGGACATATTAGCCCAGCCCAGTTGGCCCCCTTCGTGGACGGCGGGGCTCGAAAACCGCTGGTCTAGCCCTCCGGCCGCAGGTGGACGACGTCGCCGGCGCTGACCGCACGCGGGCCCGACGCGGTCTCGATGACGAGGCGCCCGGCGTCGTCGATCGCGGTCGCCACCCCGGTCAGCTCGTCGGACGGCAGGGTGACCCGCACCCGCTGGCCCAGCGTGGCGCAGCGGCGCCGCACCTCGTCGGCCAGGGCGCGCCGCCCGGCTTCGTCGTCGAGCAACGGCCGTCGGGCGGACAGCTCCTCGAGCATCCGTTCGAGCACCACGACCTTGTCGATGGCCTGCGCCGACCTGCTGGCGTCGTCCAGGCAGGTGCCCCCCACCTCCGCCGGTCCAGGCCACGCCACGTTGAGCCCGATCCCGACGACGACGGCCGCCAACCGGGGTCCGTCGAACTCCGCCTCGGCCAGGACCCCCGCCAGCTTCGCCTCGCCCACCAGCAGGTCGTTGGGCCATTTGAGGGCCGGCTCGACCCCGGCGACCTCGGCGCAGGCGTCGGCCGCAGCCAGGGCCACCGCCGCACTGGCGAGGTGGACGTCGCCGGCGTCGCAGGCCGGGCGCAGGAGGACCGAGGCGAGGAGGTTCGCCCCCGGCGGTGACTCCCAGCGCCGGTCGAGGCGGCCCCGTCCGGCGGTCTGGTGGTCCGCCACCGCGACGAGCCCTTCGGGGGCCCCGTGGCGGGCCTCCCGGCGGAGATAGGTGTTGGTGGAGTCGATCTCGGCGAAGCGGCGGATCTCCCACTCACCGGCCCACATGGCAGACACCATACGGCGCGTGCAATTGTGAGGATCCGTCCCAGGGAGGAAAAACCCAGCGTGCTCGACAAGATCCTCATTGCCAACCGTGGCGAGATCGCCGTCCGGGTCATCCGGACGTGCCGCGAGATGGGCATCGGCACCGTCGCCGTGTACTCGAACCTCGACCGTGACGCGCTCCACGTGCGCATGGCCGACGAGGCGTACGCGCTCGGCGGCGAGTCGGCGGCCGAGAGCTATCTGAACACCGAGGCCATCTTGAAGGCCATCGAGCAGAGCGGCGCCGACGGCGTCCACCCCGGGTACGGCTTCTTCTCCGAGAACACCGACTTCGCCCGCGCCATCACGGAGAAGGGCGTGACGTTCATCGGGCCGCCGCCCGAGGCGATCGAGGTGATGGGCGACAAGATCAGCTCCCGCCTCGCCGCCGAGAAGGCGGGCGTGGCCGGCGTGCCCGGCCGCTCCGAGCCGCTCACGTCCCCCGACGAGGTCGTGGCGTTCGGCGAGGAGTTCGGCTGGCCCGTGGCGATCAAGGCCGCGTACGGCGGCGGCGGGCGCGGCATGAAGGTCGTGGCCTCCGCGGCCGAGGCGGCCGAGGCGATGGAGTCGGCGGCGCGCGAGGCGCAGGCGTACTTCGGGCGTCCCGAGATCTATCCCGAGCGCTATCTCGGCTGGCCCCGCCACGTGGAGATGCAGGTGCTGGGCGACCAGCACGGCCACACGCTCTGGCTCGGCGAGCGCGACTGCTCCGCGCAGCGGCGGCACCAGAAGCTCATCGAGGAGAGCCCGGCGCCCGCCTTCCCCGACGACGTCCGCCAGGCCATGGGCGCCGCGGCGGTCAAGGTCTCCGAGGCGTGCGGCTACTACAACGCCGGCACCGTCGAGTTCCTCTACCAGGACGGCGAGTTCTTCTTCCTCGAGATGAACACCCGCCTGCAGGTCGAGCACCCCGTCACCGAGCTCGTCACCGGCCTCGACCTCGTGGCCTGGCAGATCCGCATCGCCTCGGGCGAGGCGCTCGACTTCACCCAGGACGAGGTCGCCCGCAACGGGCACGCCATCGAGGTGCGCATCAACGCCGAGGACCCGAGCGGCGGCCGCTTCTCCCCCTCCCCCGGCACCCTGACGTCGTTCCACGAGCCGTCGGGCCCCGGCGTGCGGCTCGACGCCGGCTACGAGACGGGCGATACCGTCTCGCAGTACTACGACAACCTCATCGCCAAGCTGATCGTGTGGGCGCCCGACCGCGAGTCGGCCCGGCGGCGCATGCTGCGCGCCATCGGCGAGACGCGCATCACCGGAGTGGCCACGACGCTGCCGGCGGACGAGATCATCCTGAGCCATCCCGACTTCGTGGCCGTCGAGTACTCGACCAAGTGGGTCGAGGAGACGCTCGACCTGAGCGGCCTCGTGGCGGAGACCCCCGGTGCGCCCCCGGCGAGCGCGGGCGACGAGGAGGTGCCGACCGTCGAGCGCGACGTCACCGCCGAGGTGGACGGGCGGCGGTACTCGGTGCGCCTCTGGGTGCCCGACCTGGGCCCGGCCGTCGGTGCCGGCGCCGCCCGACCGGCCAGCCGGCCCAAGCGCGCGGCGTCCTCCGCCGTCACCGGCACGGGGTCGGGCCAGGTCACCGTGCCGATGCAGGGCACGATCGTCAAGGTGCTCGTCGCCGTCGGCGACGTCGTCGAGGTGGGACAGACCGTCTGCCTGCTCGAGGCGATGAAGATGGAGAACGCCGTGGCGGCCGAGAAGGAGGGAGTCGTCAAGGAGCTGCGCGTCAGCGCCGGCGACTCGGTCGGCGCGGGCGACATCGTCGCGGTCATCGAGTAGTGGCCGCCGCGCCGGAGACCGTCGCCGCGGCCAAGGACGCCGCCGCCGCGGCCGTCGACCGGCATCTCGACGAGCTGGTGGCGCTGAGCCACTTCGTCCACGAGCACCCCGAGCTCTGTTACGGCGAGACCGTCTCCTCACACGCCGTGGCCGAGGCGCTCCGGGCCGGCGGCCTGTCGGTCCGTGAGGGCGTCTACGACCTGGAGACGGCGTTCGAGTCCCGCGCCGGCGACGGCGACCTCACCGTGGCGGTGTGCGCCGAGTACGACGCGCTCCCCGAGATCGGCCACGCCTGCGGGCACAACATCATCGCCGCCACCGCGGTCGGCGCCGGCCTGGCGCTGGCGTCGGTCGCCGACGACCTCGGGCTGAGCGTCCGGGTGCTCGGCACGCCGGCCGAGGAGGGTGGTGGCGGCAAGGTCCTCATGCTCGAGCGCGGCGCCTTCGGCGGCGTGCACGCCGCGATGATGGTGCACCCCTGGCCGACCGAGCGCCTGACGGCCACGTGCCTCGCCGTGGCGCACTTCGACGTGCACTACACCGGCCGCCCCGCGCACGCCTCGGCCGCGCCGTGGGAGGGCGTCAATGCCCAGGACGCGCTGACCATCGCCCAGGTGGCGATCGGCGTGCTGCGCCAGCAGCTGGCGCCGGGCGACCAGGTCCACGGCGTGGTCACCAAGAGCCCGGGTGCGGCGAACGTGATCCCCGACGCCATGACGGCGCGCTACATGGTGCGCTCGCGCACGGCGGCCGGGCTGGCTGCGTTGCGCCCGCGGATCGAGAAGTGCTTCGAGGCGGGCGCGCTCGCCACCGGCTGCACCCTCGAGTACGAGGAGCTCTCGCCCGTGTACTCGCACATGGAGCCCGACGCGGGGCTCCTCGGCGCCTACCGGGCCAACGCCGAGGCGCTCGGGCGCTCCTTCGAGGCGGACGACTCGGGCACGCCGCCGCCGACGCTCTCGACCGACATGGCCAACGTCTCGCTCGCCGTGCCCACGATCCACCCGCTGATCGGGATCGAGGCGGGCGGCTCGATCAACCACCAGCGCGAATTCGCCGCCGCCTGCGTGACAGCGTCGGCCGACGCGGCCGTGCGCGACGGCGCCGTGGCGCTGGCCTGGACGGCCATCGACGCAGCCGGCGACCCCGAGCTGCGGGCGCAGGCTGCTGGCCGACCGGTGATCACCGAGCACGCCGTGCTCGAGGTCGTCCCCGGCCGCGAGCCCGAGTTCATGGCCGCCATGGAGCGGGCCAAGTCGCTGATCGCTTCGAGCCCCGGCTTCGCCGGCCTGCGGGTCGAGCGCGGCATCGAGCGGCCGAGCTGCTTCCTGTTGCTGGTCGAGTGGGAGCACCTGGAGGACCACACCGAGGGCTTCCGCGGCTCGGCGGCGTACGAGAAGTGGCGGGCCGCGCTGCACCACTTCTACGACCCGTTCCCGGTGGTCGAGCACTTCGAGGCGGTCGTCACGGCCTGAGGGTCGCACGGGGCCGCGGGCCGCGGGGTGAGGCGCCCTCGGGTGGGTATACCTCTGGCATGGCACAGCACACGCATCCCCGAGAGCCACCGCGACCTCCTCGACGGCAACTTCGCCACCCTCGCCACGGTGGGTGACGACGGCTACCCGCACCTGTCCGAGGTGTGGTTCCTGACCGAGGGCGACCAGGTCGCCATCTCGCTGAACACGGCGCGCCAGAAGGTCAGGAATCTCGAGACGAACCCTGCTGCGCGGTGCTGATCCTCGACCTGGCCAACCCCTACCGCTACCTCGAGATCCGCGGCACGGCCGCCGTGGCGCCCGACCCCGACCTGGAGTTCGCCCACGAGGTGGGAGCGAAGTACGACGCCGACCTGTCGGTGCACGACGCGCCCGGTGACCGCCGGGTGATCGTGCGGGTCATCCCGGTGCGGGTGCGGGCCGTCGACATGTCCGGCTAGACGGTCGACGGCCGCCGCAGGTTTCAGAGCGGCGGGAGTGGGCGCTCGGGAATGACCGCGTCGAGGACCCCGAGCCGCACGACCTTGTAGGGGATCCCGAGCTTCTTCAGGTACGCCTCGAACGTCTGCTCGGTGTAGGGGCCGGGACCGGGCTGGGGGTTGCCGAAGACGGTCGTCGCCTCCGCCGTCTGGTTCGGGGCGAAGAAGAGCCACGCCGGGTTCTTGGTCGACGCCACCGCCGAGGAGATCGCCGTCGAGCGGTTCACGTCGAGCGGCGAGGGACTGACCGTGGGGCTGCCGCCGCTCAGGAAGTCGAGGTCGTACGCGGTCCAGTAGTCGCCGTAGGCCGCGGTGATGATGGTGCGCCCGCATTGCGCTCAGGACGTGCTCCATCGGCGCGTCCCCGTCGTGCCAGCTCGTGAAGAAGCCGGCCGGGACGCCGGCCGTGCGGGCCCCCGCCACGGTGAGGCACAACGCGCCGACGACGCCGATCGCCCCGATGACGAGCGCGCCCTGGCGGACGGGTGCGCCTTCCTCGCCCCTGGTTCTGCGGCGTGTCGACGCGGAGGGTCAGCAGCACCGTGACGAACAACAGCACGACGAACGTCGGCAGATAGATGCCGTAGCGGCCGTCGTTCCAGTACGCCGTGCCGGGCGCCGCCGCGTAGAGGAACGGGTAGACGACGACCGCGAGGGCCAAGGCCAGCGGCACGAACTCGGCGCGCCGGCTGACGGCGATCCACACGGCGCGCACGGCGGCCGCCGCGATCAGGACGAGCACGACGCCGTAGATGCAGCTTTCCGACCGCGGGACCGCCGACCCAGGCGCCGGTCAAGACGGTGCGCGCACCGAGCTGCATCGGCAGCGTGTAGTGGAAGAACACGGAGAGCCGTCCGCCGTACGTGGCGCCGGCGTTCGCCGGGAACGAGCTCGAGCGGAGGGAGGCGAAGCTGGTGTGGGCGTTGGCGTACCACCACGGGATCGACCCGACGAGGCCGCCGCCGACGACGAGGGCGACCGCGACCCAACGCGCGGGCGAATGGTCGGTGGCCGACGCGTCTTGCCCCGAGTCCCGCCGCGTGACCCACCACCATGGCCAACAGCACCGCCGAGGGCAGGGCGAAGTAGACGATCTCCGGCGAGGCCCACCACCCGAGCCCGAGAGCCAGACCGAGGATGACGAAGGTGACCGGGCCGGCCCGGCGACGGGCGACCCGCACGCAACACAGCAGGGCGGCCAGGCCGCAGCACAGCGTCGCCTCGCGGAAGCCCTGCTCGCGCACGGACTGCCAGATCACGACGTAGGGCCAGACCCAGACCGCGCCGGCGGCGGCGAAGGCCACGGGCCGGTTGCGCCCGGCGGCGTACGTGAGGGATCCCACCAAGACGGCGCCGAGCGCGCACAGCAAGGCCGGCGTGGCATTCAGGGCCCGCGCGCCGCCCCCGCCCACCTTGAGCACCAGCGCGGTCACGTACGACTCGAGCCCTCCGTAGTGCTGACCCCAGATGAAGGCGGTGAAGTGCCCGCCGTCGATGCCCCGGGCCATGAGCCCGACGATCGCCTCGTCGCCCCACAGCGGGACCTCGACGAGGAGCCACAGGCGGAGCACCAACCCGTAGACGACGGCGAGCACCGCCACGGCGAGGAGGCCGAGGGCGAACGGGTTCACCCCTCGCCGCGCCCCCCTGCCTCCGGCCGCGTCGGGGCGTGCGGCGTCGGCCGGGGGGTCGGCCGTGGGCTCGGCGAGAGCACCGCGTCGGACCCGGCCCCGCCGGGCTCATCGGCTCACCCGGTCGAGGGGGTCGGCGACGAACATCTCGAGGCAGCCGTCGAGCCCGTGCACCTCGATGTCGTCGCGGCGCCGACGCTCCCAGGCCTGGCGGCCCATCCGGAAGCGGATCGTGCGACCCGACCCGTCGCGGCGCCGGCCCCTGGCCTCGCCGTTCTCGTCGTAGCCCACCGCGCGCGACACGGCCAGCGAGGCGGCGTTGTCCTCGAAGGCGCCGCTCAGGGCCTCTTCGGCGCCGAGCCCGGCGAAGGCGAGGTGGAGGATCGCCTCGCGCATCTCGCGACCGAGCCCCCGTCCTTGGTGGGCGCGGCCGAGCCACGACCCGGTCTCGACGGATCGCACGGCCCGGAAGTTCTCGGCGCCGACGTCTTGGATCCCGACCGGGCGTCCCCCGACGAAGACGCCGGCCGTGAAGGTCCACCGCTCCGGCGACCAGTTGGCCCGGTGCCCCCACAGCCACTGCGCCGTCTGGCGGGCGCGGCGCCCGGCCTCGACATCGGTCCACGGCACGAAGAAGGGCATGGTGTCGGGATCGTGGATCCCACCGTCGACGAGGTCCATGATGGCGGCGAGGTCCTCGTCCCGGGGTAGGCGCAGCTCGAGGCGGGGCGTCCGGACGACCAGGTCGAACAAGGGCCAGAACGAGCCCGGCCCTCCCACTCGCTCAGCCCCCGGGCTGGTAGACGCCGAATTCGCCCCGCAGGACGTCGGAGACCTCGCCCAGGGTTGCCATCTGCTTGAGCGCCGCCTTCATCGGCACCAAGAGGTTCCCCTCTCCCCTGGCCGTCTCGGCCACGTCGGCCAGGGCACGGTCCACCGAGGCCTGGTCACGCGCCGCCCGCACCGAGCGCGTGCGATCGATCTGCATCTGCTGCAGCTTGATGTCGATCGGGAAGACGTCGGCCGGCTCCCCCTCGGCGTCAACGAAGCGGTTCACCCCGACGACGACCTTCTCGCCGTCGTCCACGGCCTTGGCGTAGCTGTAGGCCGCCGCCTCGATCTCCTCCTGCATGAAGCGCGCCTCGATGGCATCGACCGCACCGCCGAGCTGGTCGATGCGGTCCAGGTACTCCGTCGCCGCCTCTTCCACCTGATCGGTCAACGTCTCGACGTAGTACGAGCCGGCCAAGGGGTCGACCGTGTCGGCCACGCCCGACTCGAAGCCGACGATCTGCTGGGTGCGCAGCGCGATCTTGGCGGCGCGGGTCGTGGGCAGGCCGAGGGCCTCGTCGAAGCCGTTCGTATGCAGGCTCTGGGTGCCACCGAGTGCGGCGGCCAACGACTGCACCGTCACACGGACGATGTTGTTCTCGGGCTGCTGGGCCGTGAGCGTCGAGCCGCCGGTCTGCGTGTGGAAGCGCAACATCTTCGACTTCTCTTCTTTGGCGCCGAACCGTTCCGTCATGATGCGGGCCCACATGCGCCGCGCCGCCCGGTACTTGGCGACCTCCTCGAACAGGTTGTTGTGCGAGTTCCAGAAGAAGGACAGCCGGGGCGCGAAGGCGTCCACGTCCATGCCGGCCGCGATGGCGGCCTCGACATAGGCAATGCCGTTCGCCAAGGTGAACGCGATCTCCTGCACCGCCGTCGAGCCGGCCTCGCGGATGTGGTAGCCCGAGATGGAGATCGTGTTCCAGTTCGGCAGGTGCTCGGCGCAATAGGCGAACGTGTCGACGATCAGGCGCATCGACGGGCGCGGCGGGTAGATGTACGTGCCGCGGGCGATGTACTCCTTCAAGATGTCGTTCTGGATGGTGCCCCGGATCTTGTCGCCCGGCACGCCCTGCTCCTCGGCCACGAGTTGGTAGAGCAACAACAGGATGGCGCCGGTGGCGTTGATGGTCATGGAGGTCGTGACCTTGTCCATCGGCAGGTCCGCCATCAGGAGGCGCATGTCGGCCAGCGAGTCGATGGCCACACCGACCTTGCCCACCTCGCCCTCGGCCCGCGGCGCATCGGAGTCGTAACCCATCTGCGTGGGGAGGTCGAAGGCGCACGAAAGGCCGGTCTGGCCCGCGTCGAGCAGGAACTTGAAGCGCTGGTTCGTCGACTCGGCCGACCCGAAACCGGCGTACTGGCGCATCGTCCACAGCTTCGAGCGGTACATGTCGCGGTGGACGCCCCGGGTGTAGGGGAACGACCCCGGCTCGCCCAGCTGCGTCGCTGGATCCCAGGTCGCAAGGTCGTCCGGAGCGGTAGACGGGTTGGATGACGATGCCCGAATCGGTCTGGTGCTCGGGGCCGCCCTGAGGGTCCTTGTTCTGCGGTGGCACGCCCAAAGACTAGGGAGAATCCGGGGAGGGGGGCATACCGGGCCTGGTCAGGGGCGCCGCAGCGGGCAGACTACGCCCGTGGACGACACGGAACCGGCCTTCTCGCACTTCGGCATCTGCGTGAGCGACCTGGAGCGGTCGCTGGCCTTCTATTGCGGCGCGCTCGGCTTCGAGAAGGCCGAGTCCCACCAGATCGGTGCCGAGTTCGCCGCGCTGATGGACCTGCCCGACGTCGCCGTCACGTCGCAGTTCATCCGCCGGGGACCGACGGCGATCGAGCTGCTCGCCTTCCGCGAGCCGAGCCCCTTCGGGGACGGGACCCGGCGGGCGGTCAACCAGTTGGGCCTGACCCACCTTTCGTTCCGGGTCGCCGACGTGGCGGCGGTGGTGACCAAGGTCGTCGAGCTCGGAGGTGCGATCGTCGAGTCCAGCCGGACGACGATCGACTTCGGCGGGACTCCGCTCGAGTTCGTCTACTGCACGGACCCCGACGGCGTGCGCGTCGAGTTGATGGACCTGGGCTGAGAGATGTCGCCCTGCTCGGCCAGAGCCTGGGCGTCGAGCTCGCGGTCGACTCGTACGGCCCTGCGCTCGTCCATGTGCATCCAGCGCAGCGCCACGGGGATCATCGGCCAGAGCATGAGGGTGTCGCCGACGACCCACATGATCGTGCCGCCGATGTGCAAGTCGGTGACGTAGGAGGGCCCCCACGTGCGGTGCGTGGCGAAGTAGGCCGGGAAGATCTCCTTCGATGCGCCGGCCAAGGAGACTCCGGTGAACGTGTCGATCGGGATCGCCAGGAAGAGGTAGAAGAACTGCAGGGCCGGGTGCAACCGGAACTTGTTCGGGTCGTCGCCGAAGACCTGGCGCCAGAACAGGTACCCGACGACGAGGAAGGCCAGGTGCTCGGCGTTGTGGATGCTCTCGTGCTCGAGCGTGAGGTTGTACCAGCTCGTCAGGTGGCTGACCGGGATCAACACCGCGTAGAGCACGAAGGCCACCACGGGGTGCCCGAAGAACTCGGCCACCTTGGAGCGCAGCGCCTCGGTCACCACGACGTGCGCCGTGCCGGTCGTGGATCTCCAGGCCAGCTCGAGCGGTGAGGCGATGGCGAAGAGCGGTGCCGCCACCATGATGAGCAGCAGGTGCTGGACCATGTGGTCCCAGAACAGCTCGCCGTCGTAGACGCCGATGAAGCTGAAGATGGACACGCCGGTGGTGACGAGCGCGCCGATCCAGGCGGCGGTCTTGCCGACCGACCACGGGTGGCGCGGGTGCAGCGCGTTGTTGCGCCGCACGCCCCAGAGGTAGAGCACCAGCGCCACCACGATCATGGCGACCGGGACGAAATCGAACTGCGTGGAGTAGAACTGCGAGCCCTGGAGGGGCGGGAGTCCCGCGTCGTACAGCGCGGCGATCACCTCAAGAAGTACCGCCGGGGTCAGCCGTGTTGCCAAACGCGCTGGGCGATGCCCCGCTTGCCGTAGAGGGCCGCCGCGGTGAGCCGGGACACCTCCTCGTCGGTCATCTGCCAGCCCAGCGCCCCGGCGTTCTGCTCCGCCTGGGCGCGGTTCTTCGCACCCGGGATGGGGACCGCGCCCTGGGCGATGAGCCAGGCCAGCGCGACCTGGCTCGGGGTCCGCCCGTCGTGGTCCTCGCCGATCCGGCGGAGCTCGGCGACGACGGCGTCGACCTGTTCCATCGGGTGGGCCGAGAACGTCCGCCCCTTGGGCGGCGGGTTGGACGCCGAGTACTTGCCCGTCAGGCGCCCCTGGCCGATCGGCGAGTAGGCCAGCGGGACCACGCCGAGCTCGCGGCAGCAGTCGATGAGCCCGACGCGTATCGGCATCGTGCGCAGCAGGGAGAACTCGATCTGGTTGCTGGCCAGCCGCAGGCCCCGCTTGCGCAGCGCGGCTGTCGATGGACCGCATCTCCTTGGCCGAGTAGTTGGAGACGCCGACGGCCCGCACCAGCCCCTCGGCGTGCGCCGCGGCGAGCGCCTCGGCGAGCGCGTCGTGCGAGCGCAACGAGATCGGCCCGTGGATCTGGTACAGGTCGATGGTGCCGCACCCGAGGCGATCGAGGGAGTGCCGTGCCGCGGCGAGGAGCGCGCCGTGCACGTTCAGCTTCCACGGGCTGGGCATGAACTTCGTCGCGATGACGATGCGCGCCCGCACGCCGGGATCCTCGGCCAGGAGCCGGCCGATGATGCGCTCGCTCTCACCGTGCCCGTACACCTCGGCCGTGTCGAAGAGGACGACGCCGGCTTCGATGCTGGCCTCCCAGGCGTCGCGGATCGTCGATTCGGTCAGCGACTGGTCGTAGCCGCCCATGCCCCAGACGCCCTTGTCGCCCCAGGCCCACGTGCCGACGCCGAGGGGCGGGATGGCGACGTCGGAGCCGGCCAAGGTGATGCGGTCCGTCGCCTGCGGCGGCGCGCCGCCGCTCATCGCCCGGCCCGCCCGGCGTCGGCCCAGGAGAGATGCGCGCGCACGGCGTCCGTCCATTCCTGGGGGTGGGTCAGCTGCGGCGAATGGTACGCGCCCTCGATCACGGTGAGGCGGCCGTCGGCCACCGACGCCGGCGAGCTCGGCCGCCTGGTCGACCAACGGGTGATCGTGCGCGCCGGCGATGACGGTCGTCGGGCAGGTGATCGACGGCAGCTGGGGCTCGAGCAGCGACCTGGCGGCCGGACCGCGTCGGCCAACAGCGCCAGGCCGAGGGCCTTGATCGCGTAGGGGTCCATGCCGGCGAACGAGGCGGCCTTCTCCTCCTGCCACTCGGGCGGCGTCGCCGCTTCGATCAGGTCGTCCTCCGGGCCGCCGATGCTCAACGAGTCGGGCATGCCCTGGGCCGGGTCGAACGCGTCGATCCAGGCGTGCACGACCGCGGCCAGGGCCTCGTCGTCGGGCATGAAGGACCGGGCGCGACGTGTCCATGAGCACGAGCGAGCCGACCAGGTCGGGGCGGCTCAGCGCCAGGCCCATCACGACCTGCCCGCCCATCGAATGGCCGAGCAGGTCGACGGGGCCGTCGCCGACCGTCTCGAGCACGACCGGCCAGGTCCGCCACCAGCTGCTCGAGCGTGTAGCCCTCGAGCGTGCCCGGTCTTCGTCGAGTGGCCGTGACCGCGCTGGTCGATCGTGACGACGCGCCGGTTCGACGCCAGGTCGTCGGCCACCAGCGCGAAGTCGAGCGGCGGCGCCGCTGAAGCCGTGGCACCAGGACGAGGGTGGGTGTTCCCGGCGGGCTGGCGCCGCGCTCCGACCAGGCGAGTTCGACGTCGTTGACGGGGAGCGTCTGGCGTGTCGATCTGCGTCATAGCCCCTGTCTAGCGGCTTCGGACGGGCCACGCAGGGCCGGCCGGCGGCGCGGTGACGGGCCTAGCGAGTCGACGGAGAGCGTCTGGCCGCGGCGGCCGGGGCGGGCGACGTCTCCGTCCCGCCGTCGGCGATGGAGGATGCCGGGCGTGGCCGTGACGTTGGTGCACGATCGCGCGCCGTTCCAGGCGGCGAGCGCCTGCGTCGCGGCGTCGCCGGACAGCGGCTGGGGGAGGTCGTCGACGATGCTCGGCCGGCCGCCACGTGACCGAGTCGATGCGCCGGCCGGTGGCGGTGATGACGAGAGAGCCGCTCTCGTTCTCCGGCGGCGAGTTGTCGTAGAAGGCGAAGTTGCCGAGCCCGTAGTCGACGTACGCCGATCCGAGATAGCCGCCTCCGAGCAGCACGTGCGCATGCGTGCCGACGACGATGTCCGCGCCCGCCTGCACCAGCACCTGGGCCAACGGCTCCTGCAGCGGGTTGGGGCACGCATCGAGCTCGGTGCCCCAGTGGACGTAGACGACGACCGTGTCGGCCCATTGGCGCGCCTTCTCGACGGCCGCCACCAGATCGCTCACGTCGTAGGCGCTGGCGAGCCCCGGCTGGGTGGCCGTCGCCGTCCATGCGCTCTGGAGGTCCGAGTCGATCACCTGCGTGGCCGCGATGATGGCGATGCGCTCGCCGTGGACGGTCGTCTCGTAGGGGGTGAACGCCTGCGCCGCGTTCTGCCCGATGCCGAGGATGGTGTAGCCGCTCTGCGCCCGGGCGGTCAGCGCCATCTGCAGGCCGGCCGCGCCGCAGTCCTCGCCGTGGTTGTTGGCCTCGGTGATCAGGGTGACGCCCGCACCCTTGAACGCGTCGATGGCCGACTGGGGTGCGTAGAAGACGTACTGCTTGCCCTGGGCGTCGGGACAGGTCCCGTCGGTCAAGGCGGACTCGAGGTTGACCATGGAGAGGTCGACCCCGGCCAGCAGCTCGGGCACGGTCGGCCCGAGGGCGTCGGAGGGGTCGGCGGCCAGCCGGTCGCCGAGGTTGGTCCCGGCGGGGAAGTGGACGTCGCCGCCGAAGGCGAAGCTGACCGGCTGGCCGTCACCGTCCCAGTCGGGGTCGAGCCGCGCGTGGGCCCCCGGCGTGTGCGGCCTGCCGTGCTGGTGCGCGGCGGCGCCCTCACGCCGACCCGCCGCCGGACGGCCTCCCCCCGCCGCGCACGAACAGCGCGACGAGGGCCAAGGCGAGCAGAAGGAGTCCCGCCCCCCACCACCGGCGGTTGCGCTTCACGCGCGGCGACGTCAGCGTCGGCGGCAGCCGCGGCGGCGCGACGTGTTCTTCCGGTTCAGCCCCCGCTTCGGGCCGTTCGAGGAGTTCGGTCGGGGACGTGGGCAGACACTACGTCCGGCGTCACGCCGGTTTCAGGAGAGCGCTCAGTGGGCGTGCGGCATGCAGAGGTCGTCGTACTCTGCGATCACGATCTCGCCCGCGTCGGGCCCGCAGGCCGGGCACGCCGGGTCCTGGCGAACCTTGAAGGTGCGGAACGAGGCCTCCAGCGCGTCGTACGCCAGCAGCCGGCCGACCAGCGGGTCGCCCAGACCGAGGAGCACCTTGATCGTCTCGACCGCCTGGATCGAGCCGATGATCCCGGGCAGCACGCCGAGCACGCCCGCCTCGGCAGCACGACGGCGCCAGCTCGGCCGGCGGCGGCTCGGGGATCAGGCAGCGGTAGCACGGGCCGTTGTAGGGGTCGAACACCGTGACCTGGCCCTCGAAGCGGAAGATCGACCCGTGGATGACGGGGATGCGCTTGAGGAGCGCCGCGTCGTTGACGAGGTAGCGGGTCGGGAAGTTGTCGGTCCCGTCGACGATGGCGTCGTAGCCGTCGATGATGTCGAGGATGTTGTCGGCGCCGAGGCGCACGTCGTAGGTCACGACGTTGACGTCCGGGTTCAGCATCGGTCAGCGTCTTCTTGGCCGAGTCGACCTTGCGGTCGCCGACGCGGTCCATGTTGTGCAGGATCTGGCGCTGCAGGTTCGACTCGTCGACCACGTCCATGTCGATCACGCCGAGCGTGCCGACGCCGGCGGCCGCCAGGTAGAGGGCGGCCGGCGAGCCGAGCCCGCCGGCACCGAGCAGCAGGACCTTCGAGTCGAGCAGCTTGAGCTGGCCCACCTCGCCCACCTCGGGCAGGAGCAGGTGGCGCTGGTACCGGTTGCGCTGGGCCGGGGTCAGCGTCTTGGGCGCCGCCCAGGGCCGGCCGTCGTCCTTCCACTTGTTGAACCCGCCGGTCATCGACTGCACGTCGGTGTAGCCGAGGTCCGCCATCGTCTTGGCGGCGAAGGCCGACCGCACCCCGCCGGCGCAGTACACGACGATCGGCGCCGACTTGTCGGGCAGCTTGCCCTCGACCTGGAACTCGAGGTGGCCACGCGGGAGGTGGACGGCGTGGGGGATGGCGCCCTGCTCGTACTCGTCGGGCTCGCGGACGTCGAGGAACGTCACGCCGCCACCCTCGTACAGGGCCTGCGCGCCTTCGGGCTCCACCTCGCGGATGGACGCCTTGGCCTGGTTCAAAAGATCTCGTGGCGTGGGCACGCTCGTCCTCCTCGCACGGCCGGCCCGTACGGTCCGGCGCCTACGAACCGTAAAACACTACCAGCGGGGTCAACATTCCCGGGCCTCCGGCGGCCGCGCCCCACGGGTGCGGCCACCGGCGCTGGGAGACTGCCGCACGTGGAGCTGCACGAGGCGATCCGCCGCCGGGCCATGGTGCGGAGCTTCTCGGCCGAGCCGTCGACCCGGCGATGGTTGATCGGCTTCTCATGGCGCGCTGCGCTCCCCGACGGCCGGGCAACACCGGCGGCACGGCCTGGGTGGTGCTCGAGGGCCCGAGGAGACGGCGATCTACTTCGACGCCACCACCGACGAAGCCTGGCGCGTCGGAGCCCCGACTGGGCAGGGGGTTGCGCCGGGCCCCGGTCGTGCTGCTGGCCTACGCGTCGCCCGACGCCTACGTCGCCCGCTACGCGCGAGACCGACAAGGCGCGACCCGGCTCGGGCTCGGGCGCCCGAGGCTTGGCCGGTCCCGTACTGGTTCGGCGACGCCGCCTTCGGGGTCATGGCGGTCCTGCTCGGCGCGGTCGACGCCGGTCTCGGCGCCTGCATCCTCGGCGCCTTCCGGGGCGAGCACCGGCTGGCCGCGCGCTCGGGGTCCCCGCCGGATGGCGGCTGTTCGGCGCCGTGGCGCTCGGCCGGCCCGACGGCGGACCACCGCTCCCCCTCGCTCGACCGGGCCGGGCCCGGCGCGACGCGGATCCACCGGGGCCGCTGGTGGGATGATCGGGCATCTTCGGCGACCCAGCGCCGGTGATGCCGAGTTCACAGTCGGAGCGACACGGCCCGATGCGACGTGCGCCGTCGTGCTGCCGTCGGTCATGACCACCTCATGCCCCGGTAGACGCCGGACCGCCGGGTGGTCCACGCCCGCGGCCGCGCCTCCGCATAGGGCGCGCCGCGGCTCGAACGTCCCTGCCTCGAGTACAACGATCTAACCCGGTTCCGTATCTACGCTGTATCAACGGGCGCCCCGTATTCGCGGTCACGTTGCCGTCAACGGCCCGCCCGGTAGAAGCTTAGACCTCGATCGCACGCCGACTCAGGCCACTACCTGTGGATCGCCAACAGCGTCTACAGCTGACCCGCTGCACGTCGACGCCGATGATCCCCCCACGCGGTGCGGGACTCCGCGTGGCAACCGCCAGTACCCCTGGAGGATCAAAGTCGTCCATCACCGGGACCTGAGCCCGAGCGGTCGCGGCGGAGATCCTGACCCACGTGTTCGCCCTCGGCGCCTTCATCCTCTTCTGGCAGATCGTCGGGACAGACGTCACGACCGGTACCTCATGGTCCTGGCGGCGGTGTTCCCGGAGGAGTATCTATCTTTCACCACACCCGATCTCCCGCGAGATCTTCCTGCTCGGCGGTCCGCAAGCTGCTCGACCAGACGTCGCTAGTCTGCGGCGATGCTGCAGGCCTACCGCACTCCTCTCGGCTACAGACTCACTCGGCGGCGATCATCGAGAACCACTCAGGAGGCGGCCGCGTGCCCCGGCGCCTCCGTGACTGAGATGCCGTCGACCGCTCGATCGTCACCCAGGCGGCACCTCCGACCGCCATGGCGTCAGCTCTCTGCGGCGTCGGGCGAGTAGTAGACCAGGAAGGCGAGACGGCGACCAGCGGACCGCCACGACCCGACTGTCGACGTTCTTCATCGCCAGCGACCGGAAACGACCACGAGGATCACCGCGGCCAGGAACGGGGCGAGCCGGAGGGCGAACCCGCCGGGCCGAAATCTCCACCGCTCCTTCCCAAGAACGAAGCCGATGGGTGCGTCGTTCTAGCAAGCGGGTCGTCAGGCCCGCATAGCTCCGGTTGACGATGTTCAGCCCCAACTCGGCTTCGTCTTCCAGAGCGACGGGTTGGAGAGGTACTCACGGAGCCGGAGCGCCGACCGCCGCACGCACGCTCAGCCCACGACACCCGCTACCGGCGTCGCCCTCAGGGTCCGGGGTCGACGGTGCGTCGGCGCGGCGGGGCCGTAGGGGTCGGCGACGGGCCGGCCCGGTCGAGCGCTCCGACCAGAGGGCCTCCGCCCGTCCCTTCGACAGCGCGTGCTCGGGCCCTCCTGCCAGCGCGCCATCGCCCAGAGCAGGTCGGACAACCGGTTGAGGTAGGCCATGACCAGCGAGCCCTCCGACGGGCTCGGCCACCGCGAGTCGCTCGGCGCGGCGCACGATGGTGCGGGCCAGGTCGAGGGCGGCGGCCACCCGGTTCTCGCCCGGCATGGTGAAGTCGCTCGGCATGTCGAAGCGCGCGAGCAGGTCGTCGATGCCCGCCTCCAGCGCGGCCACCATGTCCGGGGTCACCAGGCTCGACCCCGCCGTGAGCTTGCGGCGGTTCTCCGGCGCGGTGGCCACCTCGGCCATCACCACGTAGAGGTCGCGGGCCAGCGCGGTCAGACGCTCGTGGGCCTCCGAGCCGGCCGGCGTCTCGGCCCGCGCGAGCCCGATGGCCGCCTGGGCCTCGTCGATGACGCCGTTCAGCTCGATCTGCCACGAGTCCTTGCGCACCCGACCCCCGTAGAGCAGGCCGGTCGTGCCATCGTCCCCGGTCTTCGTGTAGATCTTCGGCTGCACCAGGCCGGATGCTACCGGCGCCGTTTCAGGGACGCCGCGGGGGCACCGGTATCCTGGTGGGGTGGTGGACCGCTCCCCTGAACTGCTCGGCCGGCTCGACCCGTCCGCCTCCCCGTACCTCGCAGGCGCTGCGCGAGCGCGTCGTCATCTTCGACGGCGCCATGGGCACGAACCTGCAGCTGCTCGGCCTGGACCCGACGGACTTCGGCGGGCCCGACCTCGAGGGCTGCAACGAGATCCTGGTCGAGACCCGGCCCGACCTGGTCGCCCAGGTGCACCGCTCCTTCTACGAGGTCGGCTGCGACGTGGTCGAGACCGACACCTTCGGCTCGACCTCGGTCGTGCTGGCCGAGTACGGGCTGGCCGACCGCGCCCGCGAGCTGACCCGCACGGGCGGCCGAGCTGGCGTGCGCGGTGCGCGACGAGTTCGCCACGCCCGAGCGCCCTCGCTGGGTGGCCGGCTCCATGGGCCCGGGCACCAAGTTCCCCACGCTCGGGCAGATCCCCTACGCCGCGTTCCGCGACGCCTACGAGGAGCAGGCGCTCGGCCTGCTCGAGGGCGGCGTCGACCTCCTGCTCATCGAGACGCAGTTCGACCTGCTCTCGGTCAAGGCCGCCATCAACGGCGCCCGGCGGGCCATGGTGGCGCTGGACCGCTACGTGCCGCTGCAGACCCAGGTGACGATCGAGCTGACCGGCCGCATGCTGCCGGGCACCGAGATCGGCGCCGCGCTCACCGTCCTCGACGCCATGCAGGTCGACGTCGTCGGCCTCAACTGCGCCACCGGTCCGGTCGAGATGAGCGAGGCGCTGCGGCACCTGTCGGGGGCCAGCCGCGTCCCCATCTCCTGCATCCCCAATGCGGGCCTCCCTTCGGTGGTCGACGGCCAGATGCACTACGACCTCACGCCCGAGGACCTGGCCGAGCACCTGCACCGCTTCGTCACGGAATTCGGCGTCACCGCCGATCGGCGGCTGCTGCGGGACCACGCCGGAGCACCTGGCCGCGGTGGTCGAGCGCTGCGCCGACGCCGTGCCGGCGGCCGCGGACGCCGGTGCACGAGCCGGCGGCGGCGTCCATCTACACCTCGGTGCCCTTCCGCCAGGACACCTCGTTCCTCGTCGTGGGCGAGCGCACCAACGCCAACGGGTCCAAGGCGTTCCGCGAGGCCATGCTCGAGGGCGACTGGGACACCTGCGTCGCCATGGCGCAGGACCAGGTGAAGGAGGGCTCGCACCTGATCGACGTCTGCGTCGACTACACCGGCGCCGACGGCGTGGCCGACATGACCGAGGTGGCCAGCCGGCTGTGCACGCAGTCGACGGTCCCGCTCATGGTCGACTCGACCGAGGGCCCGGTCGTGCGCGCCGCGCTGGAGTGGATCGGCGGGCGCCCCATCCTCAACTCGGTCAACCTCGAGGAGGGCGACGAGCCCGGCACCCGGCTCGACACCTTCCTGCGGCTCGCCCGCGAGTTCGGCGCCGCGGTCGTGTGCACCTGCATCGACGAGGAGGGCCAGGCCCGGACCGCCGAGTGGAAGCTGCGGGCGGCGCGCAACATCCGCGACATCGCGGTCGAGCGCTACGGGCTCGAGCCCGAGGACCTCCTGTTCGACCCGCTGGCCCTGCCGCTCTCGACCGGCATGGAGGAGAGCCGCCGCGACGGCATCGAGACGATCGAGGGCATCCGGTGCCATCAAGACGGAGCTGCCGGGGGTCTCGACGATCCTGGGGCTGTCCAACGTCTCGTTCGGGCTCAACCCGGCGGCCCGCCAGGTGCTCAACTCGGTCTTCCTGCACGAATGCGTGGAGGCCGGCCTCGACTCGGCCATCGTGCACGCCTCGAAGATCCTCCCGCTGTCGCGAATCGAGGAGCGGGCCAAGGAGATCTGCCTCGACCTGGTCTACGACCGGCGCACCGAGGCTACGACCCGCTGCAGGAGCTGCTCGCGCTCTTCGAGGGGGTCAAGGTCAGCGCGGCCGGGGCGGACGACCACGCCGACTGGCCGGTCGACCAGCGCCTCAGCCAGCGCATCATCGACGGCAACCGCAACGGGCTCGAGAAGGACCTCGCCGAGGCGCTCGAGGGTGGGCTGGCCGCACTGGCGATCGTGAACGACATCTTGTTGGCGGGCATGAAGGTGGTCGGCGACCGCTTCGCCTCGGGCGAGATGCAGCTGCCCTTCGTGCTCCAGTCGGCCGAGACGATGAAGTCGGCGGTGGCGTTCCTCGAGCCGCACATGGAGAAGTCGGACCAGGGTGGCAAGGGCACGGTGATCCTCGCCACGGTCAAGGGCGACGTCCACGACATCGGCAAGAACCTGGTCGACATCATCCTCACGAACAACGGCTACGTCGTGGTGAACCTCGGCATCAAGGTCGGCATCAACGAGATGATCGCCGCGGTCGAAGAGCACGAGGCCGACGCCATCGGCATGAGCGGGCTGCTGGTGAAGTCGACGCTCATCATGCGCGAGAACCTGCTCGAGCTGAACGAGCCGGTCGCTGTCGACGATCCCGATCCTCCTGGGCGGGGCGGCGCTGACCCGCACCTACGTGGAGCGCGACCTGCGCGAGGTGTACGAAGGGCGCCTCTTCTACGGCCGCGACGCGTTCGAGGGGCTGCGCACGATGGACCGCCTCGTCGAGCTGAAGAAGCCCGGCGAGGAGGACCCGCTCTTCGGGCGGGAGATCTCCGAACGCAACGTGCCCCGGCGCCCTCTCGAGAAGCAGGACACCGGCCCCGTCGAGGGCCAGCCGGCGCGCTCGGACGTGGCAGCCGACAACGCGCTCTTCCCGCCGCCGTTCGTCGGGAGCCGCATGGCCAAGGGCATCCCGCTCGACGACGATCGCCGAGTACCTGAACCTGACGGCGCTCTTCCGCAACCAGTGGGGCTTCCGCCCGGAGAACGGCGAGGACGACCCGGCGTTCAAGGAGCGGGTCAGGGCGACGCTGCGCGAGCAGATGGCCAAGGCCAGGGAGGCCGACATCCTGGTGCCCCAGGTCGCCTACGGCCACTTCGCCGCCAACGCAGAGGGCAACGACCTCGTCATCTGGAAAGACGAGTCGCGCTCATCGGAGTGGATGCGCTTCACCTTCCCGCGCCAGCGCAAGGAGCCCTGGCTGTGCATCAGCGACTTCTTCCGCCCGGCCGACTCGGGCGAAGAGGACTTCGCCGTCCTTCATGCTGTGCACGATCGGGTCCCAGGCGACGGAGGAGGCGAACCGCCTGCTGGCGGAAAACCACTATCAGGACTACCTGTTCCTGCACGGCCTCAGCGTCGAGATGGCCGAGGCGACGGCGGAGTACTGGCACCGGCGCATCCGCGAGGAGCTCGGCTACGCGGACCAGGACGGGCCGACGCTCACCGGGCTGTTCCGCCAGCAGTACCGCGGTGGCCGCTATTCGTGGGGATATCCGGCGTGCCCGGATCTCGATGACAACGCCAAGGTTGTGGAGCTTCTGGGGGGGACCGCATCGGCGTCACGGTGAGCGAGGGATTCCAGATGGAGCCCGAGCAGACCACCGACGCCATCATCTGTCACCATCCGGAGGCCAAGTACTTCGTCGCGTGAGCGACCACGCGTTACCGCGTCGTCGTGCAACGGTGCTCATAGCGCTCGGATGGATCTTCCTGCTGCTGTTCCTCGGTACCGGGGTGGCGGGTGGGGAGACGGGATCGGGCGGGTCCACCCCGGACGCCGGGTCCCTTGACACCGTGGTGGTCTCCAACGTGGGCCAGGGATTCTCCGTCACGTCCGAAGGCTCGCTGGACCCCTCCGCCCTGGCGTCCGTCTATCCCGACCCGGCGGCGGTCACGCGGGCGCTGTCGGGGGTCGCCGGCGTCGTCGGGACGTACCAGCGGAGCTGGCGCACGAGCACGAGCGCCGACCAGGTCCAGGACCTGGTGCTCCGGTTCTCCTCTGCGCACGCCGCCGCCGCGTTCCTCCGGACCGCCCAGGGCGCGCTGGCGACGGGCCCGATCGTGGGCACCAGCCACGTGGCGGCCGTCCCGGGCGCACGTCGGGTCGCGTGGTTCGGCTCCGACGGGCCCGCTGGAGCCGGCGTCGGAGAGGCCTTCTCGTTGCGGGCCGGCGTCTACGTGGCGTTGCTCTCGTTCTTCTCTGCCTCCACCGACAATCCCCGACCGATTGCACCGACCAACGCAGACCTGATCATGCTGGCGCAGTACGTGGCGATGGAGGCTGCGCCGGGCGGTCGGGCGGTCGCCACGACCGAGCCGCCGGCGTCGGGGATCAGCGGGGCGGACGTCGCGTGGTCCGTGCTGGCGGTCGGCGTGCTCGCCGCGGCGGTGGCGACACCGTTGGCCCTGCGGCGTGGCCATCCGACGACGCACGAGACGTCGTGGCTCGTTCGACGTTCAGGTGAGGATGCTCTGCGTGAACAGCGTGGTCATCCCGACGGCGAGCACGGCGCCGACGGCGACTAGCACCACCTGCACCACGCGAGGAGCCGCGTGCACAGCGCGGCACACGGGATCAGCAACGCCTCGATGCGGTAGCGGGAGAGCTGGGTGCCGTCGACGAGCGGCGCCAACCAGAACAACACCGTGTAGCTCAGGATCACCCAGTCGGCCCGGCTGACCGGAGCCCGCCGCAGCGTCCAGACGATCAGACCGATCACGAGCAGGGCGACGAACGCCGTCTGCGCCTGAGGGTAGGTATGGGTGTACCCGATGTTCGGGTCCTGGATCGTGTACCGGGCCAGCGGGCTCCCGGTGAAGGCGGCAATGAACGTCGCCACGGGGTTGTGCAGGCCGTTGCCGTACTTCCCCTGCGCCGAGAGATAGGCCGTCCAGCTCCCGACCCACAAGCGGTTGGCGGCGAGGAGGGCGACGAACCCGGCGAGCGCGATCCCCGCCGACTGCGCCACGACCTTCCAGATCTGGGGACCTCGCTCGACGAGAATCGCCGCCACGACGAGCACGCCGATGATCAACGGCCCGGAGTAGAACGCCCAGCAGCAGACGGCGCCCGCCAGACCGGCCAGCACGTAGTGCTTGCGAATGAAGAAGATCAGGCTCAGAAGGGCGAAGAACGTGAAGAGCGAGATCGGAAAGATCGCAAAGTAGTAGATCATGCCCGGGAAGCAGGCGGCGAAGGCGAGACACAGCAGGCGGGAGGCGGAGAAGGACGGACCGATCAGAATCCACGCTGCGCCCAGCGTGAGGAAGGTGAAGAGGATCGACAGCGTCATCCCGGCCACCGGGAGGGTGAGGCCGACATGACCGAGGAGCGACATCAGCCCCGGGTACAGGGGGGCCCATCCCACCGATCCGCAGACCGTATGAGGAGGGAACAAGCCTGCGGGGCACGGGGTGTCCGTGTAGCCGTGGGCGGCGATCGACAGGTAGATGCCCGAATCCCATCGAGCCCAGTGGCTCGGGGAGAAGAAGTCGCCGGTGTCGTTGGCGCGGACCGCCGCGATGTAGAGGAGCGCTTCGGCGAAGAGCAGGGCGACGAAGGGTGGGACGAGGCGGACCACCCACCACGAACGGGAGCGCCGCCTGCGTGTCTCGACGCGAGACGTGGGCGATCCGCCACCGGTCTCGTCGTCCGCCTGTCCCTGCGGCGCAGTGTCCGCGGGTGGCGCGCTCGACCGACCGTGCAGGGCCGGATCGTCGCGGGTGGATTGCGTCACGAAGCCTTGCCGCGCGGCTGGCAACCCATGCGGCGCAGACCGGATGGAGCCCCCCGTCGGTCTGTCAGCACCGCCAGATCATGGCAGCCCGGCCGCGCCCGGGTGAACCTCGGCCCGCGCCGGAAGGCCCCTGGTGCTCAGCCGGTGGGTGACACCGCGACCGCGCCGGTCGCCGCACGGGCCCCGTGTCCTGGGGAGGCGGCGGCCGCCGCCTCCCGGGCGTGATAGCTCGAGCGCGTGAGCGGCGAAGCCTCGACGTGCGCCACCCCGAGCGCCTCGCCGGCGCTGCGCAGGCGGTCGAACTCCTCGGGAGCCCAGTAGCGCGCCACCGGCAGGTGGTCGCGGCTCGGCCGCAGGTACTGCCCGACGGTGACGATCGAGACGCCGACGGCGCGGAGGTCCGCCATCGTCGCGACGACCTCGTCCTCACGCTCGCCCAGCCCGACCATGAGCCCGGACTTGGTGACCAGGCCCGCGGCGCCGGCGCGGGCCAGCACCCCGAGGCTGCGCGCGTAGCCCGGCCGAGGGTCGGACGGCCCGCTGCAGGCGGGCCACCGTCTCGATGTTGTGGTTGAGCACGTCGGGACGCGCCGCGAAGATCGCGTCGAGCGAGGCCGCGTCGCCCCGGCAGTCCGAGATCAGCACCTCGACGGTCGTGCCGGGCGAGCGGTCGCGGATGGCCCGGATCGTGGCCGCCATGGCGCCGGCGCCCCCGTCCGCGAGGTCGTCGCGGGCCACGCAGGTGACGACGGCGTGCCCGAGGCCCATGCGCGCCACCGCCTGGGCGACACGGTCAGGCTCGTCGGGCGAGAGCGGGAGCGGGTGGCGAGTGTCGACCTGGCAGAAGCCGCAGGCGCGGGTGCACCGTTCGCCGTTGATCATGAAGGTCGCCGTGCCGTCGGCCCAGCACTCGTAGATGTTGGGGCACCCCGCCTCCTCGCACACGGTGACGAGGCCGAGATCGTGGATCGTCGCGCCGAGTTGCCGATACCCCTTGCCGATCCGCACGGGCACGCGCACCCACTCCGGCTTGCGCTGCGAGATGTCGAGGCCGTCTTCGGGTGCCACCCCGGCCTGGCGCAGGCGGCGCAGCAGGGGTCGCTCGCCGGTCCGGTCGCCCCGACGACGCCGGAACGCGGCGGGCCGGTCACGACGTCGGCTCGCTCGGCCTGCCCACCGCCGAACACGGCGGTCGCGCGCGCCGCCAGCGCGTCGATGACGTCGTCCATGGTCACGTCGATGCCCTCGGCCTGCAGCGACGTCACCCCGCGGCCCGCGATCCCGCACGGCACGATGTGGTCGAACATCGCCAGGTCGGTGGTGACGTTGATGGCGACGCCGTGCAGGGTGCGCCGGCGCCCTGGTGCCACGCGCTTGGCCCGCACGCCGACGGCGGCGATCTTGCGGGGTCGCTCGCCTGCTGCGTCGACCCAGACACCGGGGAACTCCTCGTCGCGCGCTGCAGCCGGGCAAGCCGAGGTCGGCCAGCGTGTCGATCACGAGCTCCTCGAGGCGGTGCACGTGCGCCGCGCCGGAGGACAGGGCGTCGGGCACGGTCACGATCGGATACGCCACGAGCTGGCCGGGCCCGTGGTACGTCACGTCGCCGCCGCGGTCGCTGCGCTCGAGCGTCGCCCCGACCGAGCCCGGGTCGACGAGCACGTGGCGTCCCGTCGGCGTGCGCGCCGAGCGTGTAGACGTGCGGGTGCTGGAGGAGCAGGAGGTAGTCGTCGGCCGCCTCACGCGCCAGGGCGTGCTGCAGCGTCGTGGCCTCGTGGTACGGGACCGTCCCGAGAGACCGGACGCGCAGCATCCGCGGCCTCCCTAGAGCTCGGCGGCCCAGTCGCGGGTGCCGAGCAGATCGGACACCCGGGCCAGGAAGAGCGAGACGTAGGCGCCGTCGACGGCCCGGTGGTCCCAGCTGACGCCGAGGATGCCGGTCGAATGGATGGCGATGGACTCGGAGCCGTCGGACTGCGTCACCACCACGGGGCGGCGGGCGATGCCGTCCGTGGCCAGGATGGCAACCTGGGGCTGGTTGATGATCGGGACGGTGAAGTACGTCCCGAACGGCCCGTCGTTCGTGATGGAGAACGTGCCGCCGGCGATGTCGTCCGCGTTCAGCTGCCGGCCGCGGGCCCGCTCGGCGAGATCACGGATGCGCCGGGCCACGCCGCGCAAGGTGACCTCCTCGGCCCGGTGGATCACCGGCACGATCAGGCCCTCGTGCGACAGGTCGATCGCGATGCCGAGGTTGACCTCCGAGTGGACGACGAGCGAGTCGTCGACCACCGACGCGTTCAGGAGCGGGAAGTCGCGCAGGGCCTCGATCGCGGCCCGCGCCACGAACGGGAGATACGTGAGCGTGAAGCCCTCCTCCGCCTTGAAGCGCTCACCCCAGGCCGTGCGCACGCGCTCGACCGCCTCGAAGTCCACTTCGTTGGCGATGAACGCGTGCGGCGACGTGGCCTTGGAGCGCACCATGTGCTCGGCGGTGCGGCGGCGCATGTTGGAGAACGGCACGACCTGGTCGCCGGCGGTGCGGAACGGCGCCATGGAGACGGCCGGCGTGGGCTGCGCCACCCGGGCCGGGGTGGCAGCGGGCGCGACCGGAGCGCGGTTGGCGGGGTCGGCGGGGCCGGGAGCCGCCGGCGGGGCCGCGGGAGTTGGGGCTGTCGGTCCAGGTGGGCGGTGGCGGCGGTGGGGCGGCCACGGCGGCTGCGGCACGGCGCTCGTCGGCCGCACGCAACGCGTCGTCGCGGGTGATGCGGCCGCCGGCGCCCGTGCCGGTGACCTCGGACTCGTCGATGTCGTTCTCCGAGAGGATCCGGCGGACCATGGGCGACAACACCTGTGCGCCGGCGCCGTTGCTCTCGACCGCCTCGGCAAACGTCGGCTCCGCGGCGCGGGGGAGGCGGCGTGGGCTTGCGCCGGTGGTGGTGAGGAGGGGTGGTGGCGGCGGGGCCGGTGCCGCGGCCTGAGGCTCGGGCGCGGCGGGCGCCGGGGCCGCCGCCTCGGCGGGCGCGTCGCCACCAGCGGGCGCGGCGGCGCCGTCACCGATGACGGCGAGCCGCACGCCCACCTCGACCGTCTCGCCCTCGGGGACGAGGATCTCGGAGAGGACGCCCGCCGCGGGCGAGGGCACCTCCGAGTCGACCTTGTCCGTCGACACCTCGAAGAGCGGCTCGTCGCGGGCGACCTCGTCGCCCACGGCCTTCATCCACCGCGTGATCGTGCCTTCGGTCACCGTCTCGCCGAGTTGCGGCATCACGACGTCAGCCAAGGTGAAGTCCCCTTCCGGTCAGGGCCAACATGGTCTCACCGAACGTCTCGGAGAGAGATGGGTGCGGCTGGATGAACTGTGCGACCTCGTCGGGGAAGGCCTCCCAGTTGACGGCGAGATAGCCGCCGCTCAGCTGCTCGGTGACCCACGGCCCGCACATGTGCACGCCGAGGATCCTCCCCGCGCTGCCGTCGGGGCGCTTCTCGGCCACGATCTTCACCACTCCCTCGGTGTCGCCGATGATCTGGGCGCGGCTGTTCCCACCGAACGGGTCCTTCTTCACCACGACGTCGATACCCGCCGCCTTGGCCTGCGCCTCGGTCATGCCGCAGAACGCGACCTCGGGATGGCAGTAGATGGCCCAGGGCACCTTGGAGTTGTCGACCGGCACCACCCGCTCGCCCAGCATCCCCTTCACCGCCACGATGGCTTCGGCGAAGCCGACGTGGGCCAGCTGCGGCGTGCCGGCCACGATGTCGCCGACGGCCCACACGCCCTCCACCCCGGTCCGCTGGTATTCGTCGGTGACGACGAACCCACGCTCGTTGATGTGCACGCCGACGCCGTCGTCGACCAACCCTTCGGTGCGAGGGCGCCGCCCCACCGACACCACCACGGCCTCGACGTCCCAGGACTGCTCGCCCGCCTTGACCGTCGTGACCGTGCCGTCGGCCGACGGCGTATGCGATTCCACCCGCGCGCCCGTGACGATGTCGATGCCGCGCTTCTTGAAGGACCGCACGATCAGGCGCACGATGTCCTCGTCGCACCCCGGCAAGATGGCGTCGAGTGCCTCGAGGATCGTCACCTTGGAGCCCAGGTCGGCCAACAACGAGGCGAACTCGCATCCCACCACCCCGCCACCGATCACGATGACGGAGGCCGGCAACTTCTCGAGGTCCAAGAACTCGTCCGACGTCAGGACCCAGCGTCCGTCCACGTCGAACCCGGGCAGCCCGTGCGGCACCGACCCGGAGGCGAGCACGACGTGGCGGCCGGTCAGCACCCGTCCGGCGTCGTCGCCGTCAATGACTTCGACGCGGCGTCCCTCTCTCAGGGTGCCCGTGCCGATCAGCGTGGTGATCTGGCGACCCTTGAGCAATCCCTGCAGGCCGTGCCAGAGCTTGTTCACCACCGCCTGCTTGCGTTGCTGGCTCCGGGCGAAGTCGAGGGTCACGCCCGACACGTCGATGCCGAACTCCTTCGAGCCCTCGATCGTGCGGCTGACCGCCGCCGTCTCGAGGAACTCCTTGGCCGGGATGCAGCCACGGTGCAGACACGTGCCACCCACCTTGTCGCGCTCGACGATCGCCACCGACATCCCGGCTGCGGCCCCGTAGAGCGCGGCGGCGTACCCACCGGGTCCGCCTCCTATCACGACGATGTCGAAGTCGTTCTCGTTGGCCATCGCCCGTCCTTCTTCTCGTTCCGATGACGCTCGGACCCGCGCTCCCGGCCCCCCGGAACTTCCCGATCGCAACGGCCAGAGTCGTCGTTTCAACCATGCGCGTGCTCTTCGGCAGCCTACCGTTCGCCCCCCTCGCTCAAGTCCGGTGGCGACCCGGTCCGTACGGTGGAACTACCCGCTCGCACGGTCTCCACTCGACCCGTGCCCGCTGTCCGCCGCCACGGTCGCGAGCTCGTCGACCACGTCGTTCCACGTGTCGCCCGAATGCCCTTTTACCCATCGGAAGGTCACCGGGACCTCGGGAGAGAGCGCCAGGGCGAGGAGCGGCTCCCAGAGGTCACGGTTGGCCACCGGCTTGCGCTGCGAGTTCTTCCAGTCGCGCTTGAGCCAACCCTCCCACCACCGGTCCCGGAAGCAGTTGACGACGTAGGTGGAGTCACTGACCACGTCGATCCCGGGGGGGCGTTCGGGCGTCAGCGTCCGTAGCGCCTCGAGCACGGCCGTGATCTCCATGCGTTGATTCGTGCTGTGGGGCTCGGCGCCGCTCGCAAAGCGGCCGCCCGGCACCGCCCAGGCCCAGCCACCCCTTCCCGGATTGCCCCGGCAGGCACCGTCCGTGTACACGATCAGCGGCACCTCTTCGTCAGCCATGAAGAGTTTGTAACACTCGCGAGCGGTGGGCACGCGGCTCGGGCGGCTCCCGGTACCGTTGGGACGATGCTGTTCGACGGGATCAGCCACCAGGTTCCCGACACGGACCCGGAGGAAACGGAGGAATGGCTCGACTCGTTCGACGCCGTCGTAGACGCCCGCGGCCGCTCCCGGGCGCGCTACCTCCTCATGAAGCTGCTCGAGCGGGCGCGGACCAAGCAGGTCGATTTCCCCGCCACCGTCTCGACGCCGTACGTCAACACGATCCCGGCCGATGCCGAACCGTGGTTCCCGGGCGACGAGTACCAGGAGCGCCGGATCAGGGCGTACATCCGCTGGAATGCGGCGGTCATGGTCACGCGGGCCAACGCGCGCACCGAGGGCATCGGGGGCCATCTGTCGACCTACGCCAGCTCGGCCGCGCTCTACGAGGTCGGCTTCAATCACTTCTTTCGCGGTAAGTCCGATGGCGGCTTCGGCGACCAGGTCTATTTCCAGGGGCACGCGTCACCCGGCATCTACGCCCGGGCCTACGTCGAAGGCCGCCTCAGCGAGGCCCAGCTCGACAACTTCCGTCACGAGGTCGGCGGCGACGGGCTCCCGAGCTATCCGCATCCTCGCCTGCTACCGGACTTCTGGGAGTTCCCGACCGTGTCGATGGGCCTCGGCCCGATCTCGGCGATCTACCAGGCTCACGTCAACCGCTACCTGCATCTCCGCCGCCTCGTCGACACCAGCGCCAGCCGGGTGTGGTGCTTCGTCGGCGACGGCGAGATGGACGAGCCCGAGTCGATCGGGGCCCTGGGGGTCGCCGGCCGCGAGCACCTCGACAACCTGATCTTCGTCGTCAACTGCAACCTGCAACGGCTCGACGGCCCGGTGCGCGGGAACGGCAAGATCATCCAGGAGCTCGAGGCCGTCTTCCGCGGTGCCGGTTGGAACGTCATCAAGGTCATCTGGGGCTCGCGCTGGGACGCGCTGCTCGCCCAGGACGTCGACGGCGTCCTCCTCGACCGCATGAACACGACGCTCGACGGCGAGTACCAGAAGCTGGCCGTCGAGTCGGGCGCCTACATCCGTGAGCACTTCTTCGGCCCCGATCCCCGCCTGCGCAAGATGGTGCGAGGACCTCAGCGACGACGAGCTCGTCTCCCTCCCCCGTGGCGGGCACGACTACCGCAAGCTCTACGCCGCCTACAAGCTGGCCACCGAGCAGCGCGGCGCGCCGACGGTCATCTTGGCCAAGACGATCAAGGGATGGACGCTGGGGCCCGAGATCGAGGCGCGCAACGCGACGCACCAGATCAAGAAGATGACCAAGGCGCAGCTGCGCACGCTGCGCGACCGGCTCTACCTGACCGACGACATCGCCGACGAGGCCCTCGAGGGTGACCCGCCCTACATCCGCCCCGCCGAGGGCTCGGACGCCATGGAGTATCTCCGCGCCCGCGGCCGCGTGCTGGCCGGGCCCTTGCCCATCCGGGTCGTGCGGCCGGCACCCACGCTCCGGCCCGACGCCAAGGTCTTCGAGGAATTCGCGGCCGGGTCGGGATCCCAGTCCGTCTCGACGACGATGGTCTTCGCCCGCCTGCTTCGCAATCTGGTGCGCGATCCGACCGTGGGCGCGCTCGTCGCGCCGATCGTGTCCGACGAGGCCCGCACGTTCGGGCTCGAGCCACTGATCGCCGAGGCGAAGATCTACGCCCCCGACGGCCAGAACTACGTCCCCGTGGACGCCGACCTGCCGCTCAACTACGCGGAGAGCTCGTCGGGCCACGTGCTCCAAGAGGGCATCACCGAGGCGGGCGCGCTGGCCACCTTCACCGCCCTGGCCACGTCGTACGCCACCTGGGGCCAGCCCATGGTGCCGGTGTACCTGTTCTATTCGATGTTCGGCTTCCAGCGGGTGGGCGACCTGGCCTGGGCGCTCGGTGACATGCGCGGCCGGGGCATCCTGGCGGGCTGCACCGCCGGGCGCACGACTCTCATGGGCGAGGGGCTGCAGCACGACGACGGGCAGTCGCCCCTCCTGGCCTCGACCAACCCGGCGGCCCTGGTCTACGACGCGTCGTTCGCGTACGAGGTGGCGGTGATCATCGAGGCGGCGGTCAAGGAGATGCTGGGGCCGAACCCCGTGGACCGCTTCTGGTATCTGACGCTCTACAACGAGACGTATCCCATGCCTCGGCTCCCCGAAGGCGACGAGGGCGCCGATGTCCGGCGCGGCATCATCGACGGGCTCTACCGCTTCGCCCCGCGGCCCGAAGCAACCGGCGACCTCCAGGCCACCCTGTGCTTCTCGGGGCCGATGTGGAGCGTCGCCGCGGAGGCGCAACGGATACTCGCCGAGCACTACGGCATCGCCGCCGACACCTGGGCGGTGACGTCGTGGAGCCGGCTGCGCACCGACGCGCTCGAGGTGGAGCGGTGGAATCGCCTGCACCCCGAGTCCGAGCCGCGCGTGCCGCGGATCACGGCCGCCTTGGGCACGGGCCTCGATCCCGTCGTGGCCATCACGGACTACATGCGCACCGTGCCCGACCAGGTGTCACGCTTCGTCGACCGGCCCTACGTCTCCTTGGGCACCGACGGCTTCGGGCGCTCCGACGCCCGCACGGCGCTCCGTTCGTATTTCGAGGTCGATGCCGCCCACCTGGTCGTGGCCGTGCTCCAGCACTTCGCGCTCTACGGGCGGGTCAAGCCCTCGGTCGTCGCGGAGGCCATCGCCGAGTTCGGCATCGACCCCGAACGCGAGGCCCCCTTCAGGGTCTGAGCATCGCCACGAAATCGGCCATCACCGCTTCGGCGCCGTTCGGCACCGACAGCGACAGCGTCCGGGTGTCGGCGGCGATGTCGAGCGTCACCCCGAAGAAGGGGCAGCATTCCTTTTCCCGCTGCGCCAGCGCGACCGCGGCGGTGAGGGCCTCGTCCGAGGCGTCGAGCACCAGGTGCACGGAGTTCGGCTCCGCGTCGACGGACGTGACCGACGACGCGACCAGCGTGCGCCACTCCTCGACCCGGTCGGCCAGGGCCCCGGCGTCGAGGCCGCAGGCGATCGGCACCTCGGAGCCGGGCCCGGCGCTCACGACGCCGCCCTGAGCGCGTCGCGGGTCATCTCCATCTGGCCGAGGTGCTGGAACAGCTCCTCCAGGACGTGGAGCAGGACGGCTCCCTTCGTCTTCTGGTAGGGGACGTCGTCGTCGGGGTCACGGTGCACGCTGGGCGGCTCGGCCCACGGGTCGAGACCTTCGAGGTCGTCGGCCAGCCGTCGCCGGGCCTCCTCGGTGCGTCGCAACAACGGCGCCACCGGGCCGCCGGCCGTGAACTCGGCGGCGCGGTCACGTTCGATGCGGGCGGTCTGCGATCGTGGCGCCGCCCCAGTACTCCATCACGCCGAGGCAGTGCGTCAGGATGACGTACGGCGAGTTGGCTCCGGGGAAGGGTGGCCGGTCGTTGGCCAGGTCGTCGCCGAGCTCCTC
Source organism: uncultured Acidimicrobiaceae bacterium (assembly GCA_963783995.1). Taxonomy (GTDB): domain Bacteria; phylum Actinomycetota; class Acidimicrobiia; order Acidimicrobiales; family RAAP-2; genus Bog-473. The sequence continues at coordinate 362,803 of CAWAPU010000001.1, read as the reverse complement.
GACGATCCCCGCCATCGTGCCGAGGGCCAGGTCACAGAACCACAAGTAGTCCGATGCGCAGACCGCGACGGGGTGGGCGCCGGGCCGCCTGGCGTCAGTGGGCGATCCAGGCATCGGGGTCGGTCACCAGCTTCTGCACGTGCGAAGGAAGTTTCCCCGAGATCACGTCGGTGAGCGTGACCTTCTCCAAGACCGATCGGAGGCTGGCGCGCACCGCCACCCAGACCTGCTGGAGGTGCTCGGCGGCCCCGTCGTAGTTCGTCGCCTCGGGGCGGAAGCCGCGTACCTCCGCCAACGGCCCGTCGAGGGCACGGATCACGTCGGCCATCGTGATGGCGTCGGGATCCCGGGCCAGCCGGTAACCGCCCTCGGCCCCCCGCTGGCTGGCCACGATGCCGGCCCGGCGGAGATCGGCGAGGATGGCGCCGAGGAAACGGGGCGGCAGCCCCTGTTCCCCCGCCAGCGACTCAGCGGTCTGCGGCGCGCCGGCAGCGGCGAGGGCCAGCAGCGCGCGGATGCCGTAGTCGACCTTGGCCGGGATGTGCATGGCGAGAGTCTGCCCGAGCGACGGCGGCATGGGCACGTTTGTTCCTCCGGTACCCCTTTTCTCTGGGCCGGAGTTCGCGCGCCGGCGGCGACGGGCCGGCGCGGACGCCGTTCAGGAGAGCTTCCAGAGCAGCACGCCCTGGTGGAGCTGCGGCGGTCCGAGGGCCGCCTCGAACACCTTCTCGGCACACGCCGCACCCGGAGAAGTCGGAGGGACGACGACGTACTTCGTCCCCCACGCCCGCAGCTGGTCGCGCACGTCCGGTCGGCGCCAAGGTGCCGGTGCCGTTGGACGCACACGACTCGAGGGCGCTCGTGAGGGGCGAGGGCGTCGCCCAGAAGGTCGCGGTCCCTGCCGGCGGCGACGCAAAGATCGCGTACCCGCCCGGCATCTTGAACGTCACGTCCGCCTCGGCCTGCCAGATCATCGCCGACGCGTTCAGTGCCGTGGCCACCGGGTACACCACGACGTTCGTCCCGACCGGGAGCGAACGGGCGTCGTGGGTGAACCACGCCGGCACGTCGGCCTGGGCCGACGAGTACGGCCACGCCGGGACGAGCGGGAGCAGGACGACGACGACGAGCGCTCCACTCGCCCCCCACGCCACCCAGTGGTGCCGTTCGTCGTCGCGGGCGGCCAGGGCCGAATAGACGGCCTCGACGATGAGCGCCAACAGGAGCGCCGCGAAGAGCCAGAAGTACTCCATCAGTCGCACCGCGGTGAGGCTCTTGACGACCGGCAGATGCGTGAGGACGTCGAACGGGAGCGGGATTCCGGTTTGGTGCCCGGCGAATTGCAGATGCGATCCCATCGACAGCACGAGGGCGACCACCGCCATGAGCGCCGCGAATTGGACGATCCTCCGGCGCCGCAAGATCACCACTCCCGCCACCAGGACGAGGAGCAGCGGAACGCCGACGTAGGTCCCGTTCTCGTCGGCCGCTTCGAACACGACCTGCCAGTTGGCGCTGCGATCGGAGACGAGCTTGTCCCCGTAGTCCGACGCGCCGAAGGTGAAGTGCTGGTTCAGCGTCGGGACGACCAGTCCGACGGGATCCGTGGCCAGGCCGGCCAGCGTCTGCACCGTCTGCTCGGGACCGTTGATGTGCTCCGGGCCCTTCAGGGCGCTCCAGGCGCCGTAGCTGACCCCGAGGAGGCCGACCAGAACGGCGCACACGCACCATGCGGGTCAGGCGCGGCACGTCGACGTGCGGCTTGCGGCTCCACCAGTACAGCGCCATCACGACGGCGCGCGATGGCGCGTGAAGATGACCAGGGTCACGAACGCCTCGGCCGAGATGTAGAACTCGACGACGAAGCACGCGCCGATCGCCAGGCCGCTCCACCATGGTGACGCCGTCTTCTTCCTGAAGAACCGGTCCACGAAGAGGATCAGCAGCGGCGGGATGGCGTCGAACGTCCAGACCAGGTGCGAGAGGCCTTCCGCGTAGGCGAACGGCGAGAACCCGTAGACCAGTCCGCCTACGAAGGCCGCCGGCCACCACGTGATGAAGCGCCGCGCCATGAAATAGAAGGCGAGTGCGGAACCCGCCAGGGCGACGTTCAGCATGACGTTGTAAGTCGCGATCGCGCCGAAGAGGAAGCGTGATCGGCGCGCCGAGGACGCCCAGGAAGGTGATCGACGTGCTGTCCAGCACGTTGAGGCCCGTCGGGGCGTTCAGGAAGTTGTTGGCGAACGGGTTGTGGCCGTGCAGGATGAGCCACGGCGTCTGCGCCAGGAAGTAGAGCTCCATCGCCGGGTCCTGGCCCCCCGAGGTCTGGATGCTGTGCGTGACCCCACCGGTCCAGACGTCCCAGTTCGCGATGAGGGATACCAGTACGTAGGCGACGATGACGAAGACGACCGGGAACCAAGGGCGGGTCCAGAAGCGCCGGTGCACCGACGCACTGGGTTGAGGAGAGTCGAGCCCCGGTTCGCCGGGCGGGGCGAGGGTCGTGCCGGTCATTGTCCGATCATTTCAATCATTGCGAGGCGGTTGGTGGAAGCTCTCGTCGGACGTCGCACCGCGGCCGGGTAGTGCAGTCGAACTGGCGGCGAGTTGCCCAGCCCAGAGGGCCGTCCGCACACGGCGCGTGGGGCGATGTGACTCGATCTGGGATCAGGCATCGTAACAGTTGGTGCCCGGAGCACCCGGGTCGGCAGAAAGGCCCCCCGGCGCCGTTTGGGTAGCCTTTCCCGGATGGTTGCACTGCACCTCTCGCAGGACCCCGAGTCGGACAAGTTCGTCTCGGGGAGTCCTCTCGGCCTGCTCATCGGCATGATCCTGGACCAGCAGATCACGATCGAGAAGGCGTTCAGCTCCCCGGCCGAGCTGGCGCGGCGGCTGGGCGGGACGCTCGACGCGGCGGCCATCGCGTCGATGCCCCTCGACGAGCTCACCGAGGTCTTCAGGGAGCGGCCGGCGCTGCACCGCTATCCGGGCTCCATGGCGGGACGCGTGCAGGAGGTCTGCCGTGTCATCGCCACCGAGTACGGCGACAAGGCGGACGCGATCTGGAAGGGCGTGAAGACGGGCGAGGAGCTGATGGGCCGGCTCAAGGCCCTGCCGGGCTTCGGTGATCAGAAAGCGAAGATCTTCACCGCGCTGTTGGGAAAGCAACTCGGCGTGTGCCCCCAAGGCTGGCAGGACGCCAGCACTCCGTACAGCGACGACAGCGCCTTCCTGTCGGTCGCCGACATCACCTCGACCGAAACACTCGACAAGGTGCGGGCCAACAAGCGGGCGATCAAGGCGAAGGCGCACGCGAAGAAGTGACGACGGGCTCCGACCTTGCCGGCCGGCGCCTCTATCTCTGCACCGGTGACCGGGACGACCTCGAGTCGTTCGTGGCACGGTGCATCGCCGGAGGCGTGGACGTCGTACAGCTGAGGGAGAAGCATCTCGAGGCGCGGGCTCTCCTCGGACGCGCCCGCCTGGTCGCCGAGGTCTGTCGTGCGTATGCGGTGCCGTTCGTGCTCAACGACCGGCCGGACCTGGCCCTCGAGGTCGGTGCCGACGGCGTCCACGTAGGCCAGGACGACGCGCCGGTCACGCTGGCGCGGCGCATCCTCGGCGACGACGCGATCATCGGGCTGTCCACGCACTCTCCCGAGGACCTCGCCGCCGCCCGGGACGAGGCGGTGACCTACATCTCGGCCGGCCCCGTGGAGGCGACACCGACCAAGCCCGGCCGACCGGGGACCGGATCCGCGTACGTCGCCCTGGCGAGCGCACAGTCCCGTGTCCCGGTCTTCGTGACCGGCGGTGTCACCCCCCAGACGGTGCCCGGCCTCGCCGCCGCTGGCGTCCGCCACTTCGTGGTCGTCCGCTACCTGACAGAAGCTGAGGATCCGGAACGGGCGGCGCGGTCGCTCCGCGCCGCGATCGACGCGCGACGTGCCGGCCGGATCCGCCGTCTGAGACCCGGTCGCCGCAGACGTCGACCTGAGCGGGCGACACCGGGGCGAGGCCAGGCAGCCGACGATTACGGTTTCGATCGGTGTCGACGGCGATCGCGTCGGCCGACACGTAGCGCCAGCGTTCCCGACCGGAGGCGATGATGGATTTGGGGTTCACGGGAGAGCAACGGCGTCTGCAGCAACAGCTCCGGGGTTACTTCGAGGATCTCGTGACCGAGATCGAGGGATCGATCCAGGACGAGCCGACGTACACCCACTACATCCGCCGCATGGGACAGGACGGGTGGTTGGGCCTCGGATGGCCGGTCGAGTACGGCGGCCAAGCCCGCGGTGCGATCGACCAGATGATCTTCGTGGAGGAGTCGCACTGGGCGGGCGTGCCCCTCCCGCTCCTGACCTTGAACAGCGTGGGTCCCACACTGATGGCGCTCGGCACCGAGGAGCAGAAGCAACGGATTCTGCCGGGCATCCTTCGCGGCGAAGTCCACTTCTCCATCGGCTACACCGAGCCGTCGGCGGGCACCGACCTGGCTTCGCTGCAGACCCGCGCCGTGCGCGACGGGGACGAGTACGTGATCAACGGCCAGAAGATCTTCACGAGCGCCATCCAGTACGCGGACTTCGTCTGGTTGGCGGCGCGCACCGACCCCGAGGTCCCCAAGCACAAGGGTCTGTCGGTCTTCATCGTGCCCGTGGACAGCCCGGGCTTCCACTGGGCCCCCCTGGCGACGATCGTCGGCGACATCACCAGCTCGACCTTCTACGAGGACGTGCGGGTTCCGGCCGAGAACCTCGTGGGCGCGGAGAACCAAGGGTGGAAGCTGATCACCAACCAGCTCAACCACGAACGGGTGGCCATATGCCCCAGCTCGGGGTTGCTGCGGAGCCTGACCGAGGTGCGGCGATGGGCACAGGCGCATCGCCTGGCCGACGGGCGGACCGTGATGGACCACGAGTGGGTCCAGATCATCTTGGCTCGGGCGCACGCCAAGATCGAGGTCCTCAAGCTGATGAATTGGAAGGTGGCGTGGGCCTCCGACAAGGGCCTGAACCCGGCCGACGCGTCGGCCACCAAGGTCTACGGGACGGAACTCGCTCTCGAGGTCTATCGAGCGCTTCTCGAGGTGGTCGGCCAGGCCGGGTACCTCGCCGAGGGCTCCCCCGGCGCGGTGTTGCGCGGTCGGCTCGAACATCAGGCCCGGAGCCAGACCATCTTCACCTTCGGGGGCGGCACCAATGAGATTCAGCGCGACATCATCACCATGATCGGGCTGGGCATGCCGCGCGCGCCGCGCTGACGCGGCTGGGCGAGTGGCTGAACTGCAGCGCCTGCGCGCCGATCACGCGCCGGCCGTGCTGGCTTTCGAAGTCGCGAATCGCGCTTATTTCGCGCGTTTCATCTCCGACCGCGGCGATGCATTTTTCGTCCACTTCGACGAGTCGTTCCGCGAGTTGTTGGCTGAGCAGGAGGCGGGGACGTGCATCTTTCACTTGCTGGTGGACGAGGATGGCCAAGTACTCGGCCGCTTCAATCTGATGGACCTCACCGACGACGGCGCCGTGCTCGGGTACCGAGTCGCAGAACACATGGCGGGTCAAGGGATCGCGACGGCGATCGTGCGGGAGCTGTGTCAAAGAGCGGCCGTCCAGTACGGCCTGCACTCGCTGAGGGCGGCGACCAACCTCGACAATGTCGCGTCCCAAAGGGTGCTGACGAAGTGCGGGTTCGTTCCCGATGGCCCGGCACAGCCAGGTGGTCGGCCCGGTACCTGGTATCGGCGTGACCTGAATGTCTGATCCGGATCGCTTGCTCACGGTTGCCCGTGCACTCGCCCGGAATGAGACCCGCACCCTCGGGTGCCGGTCTTGGGCCTTGGCTGCGCTGGGTTATGGATTCGTGAACCTCGGCCCTTGAAGGCCCGCCGCGATGGGCGGGTGCAGCTTGGCCCCGACCGGGCCTGACGGCTTCGCAGACCCGAACCTCGAACGGCGGAGCTGCAGCGTGGGTGCATCTCTTTTGGCCGTTCTTGAAGCGTTCGTCATGCCGATACCCTGAAGGCTTCGCACGGGAGGTTGAACGTTCTGGGTGACACTATGCGACGGGACGTGAACGAGGACGCTGGGACCTATTACAAGGGTCAGTACTGGAACGACCTCGAGTGCACGAACCGGATGATCAATCGTCGGATCTCTGGTGACGAAGCGGTCAACTGGTGGCAACACTTCTCCCAAGAGACCGGCCAGGTCTTCGAGCGAGCGCTGATCCTGAACTGCGGCAACGGCTGGGTCGAACGCGACATGCTCGATGGAGGGCTCATCAAGTCGGCCGTCGGCATCGACTACTCCGAAGCCTTGCTCGCGGAGGCCCGCGCCGCCGCAGAGGTGAGGCCGCTGGCCTACCAGCAGATGAACATCAATACGGCCCCGCTACCGGTTGGGCCGTTTGACCTCGTCGTCAACCATGCGGCGGCCCACCACGTGACGCGCATCGACCGGGTGTTGCGGAGCATCTGCGACCTCCTGCCAGAAGACGGATGGTTCATCTCGCTCGACTACGTGGGACCGCACCGGAATCAGTACTCACCCGATGCCTGGGACCAGGCGTGGAACCTCAACAGGACCCTGCCCGACAACCTCCGCCAGTCGATGGACTATCCGTTGCTCGACCTGTGGATCGAGGTTGACCCGACTGAGGCGGTGCACTCGGAGCTCACGGTCGAGACGGTGCAGCGATATTTCCGCGTTCCCGAGTTTGTGCCCCTCGGCGGTGCACTGGCCTACCCGGTCCTGACCCACAACGCGAACCTCTTCTCCGAGTCCGTCGATCCCGCCGAGCGCGAACACTGGGGGCAGACGATCCTGGACCGAGATGCCGAGTACCTCGAAAACCACTCCGGTTCCAACCTGTTCGCGTATTTCACCGCACAGCCCAACAAGGAGATCCTCCTTGACCAAGAAGCCCTCGAGGCGTGGGAAACGGCCGAGGAACTACGAGAAGCGAGAGCGGCCGAGAACGGAGGGCGCTACTACGACCGTTCGATGCTGACCGACGTGTACTGGGCGCTCGCCGTCAATCAGGAGTCGGCGCGCACCCTCTTGGATCAGGTGCAGACCATTCAGAGGAGCTACCTGTATGCACGCTTGACGTCGTTCTTGGAGCTCCCTCTCGTACGTCGAGTCATGCAATCGAGGACGGCGGCCACCCTCAAGTCCCGTCTCTCTCCGCCCGACTGACTTGGGGGGTCGCGCGATCGCCTGCATCGGGACAAGCTGAGGACGAGGCCGGTCACCGCCCGTGCTCGTCGACCTCGTCCTGCTCGCGCTGGCCATGGCGTTCTACCCGCTCGCGCTCACGATCTTCATCCTGATCCTGACGTCCACCAATGGCCCGCTGAAGGGCGCCGCGTTCGTCTTCGGCTGGTTGGTCACCCTCGCCGTCGTCGCCACGGCGACGATCCTGGCCACCGGGAACAAGCCGCCCGCCGCGGGCACGAAGCCTTCGATCGGCATCCTGGTCGTCAAGATCGTGCTCGGCCTCGCCCTCGTCGCCATCGCGGAACGGCAGCGGCGCCGGATCGGGAAGCCCCGACCCCCGAAAGCCGAGCCCCGCTGGCAGGCCCGCCTCGACGACATGTCCCCGCTCTTCGCCGTCGGACTGGGTGCCTTCTTCCAACCCACGGTCTTCGTGATCTCGGCGGTCGCCACGATCACCGGGGCGAAGCTCTCGTCGGCGGGCAACTATCTCGCGCTCGTGGTCTTCGGGCTCCTGTCGGTCTCCACCTACCTCGCCATGGACGTCTACGCGGTGGCCCGGCCCGAGCGCAGCCACGAGGTCCTCGGCGGCCTCAAGGCCTGGATCGACCGGCACTCCGACCTGATCATCGTCCTCGTCGCCGGCCTCGTGGGCCTCTGGCTCGTCGGCAAGAGCTCGTACCTGCTGGCGACGTGAGCCGCTGTGCCGTCTACGACAGGCCGAGGCGCATCGACAGGTCCGAGGCGAGCACGCCCTCGGGGTCGACCCGGCGACGGACGTCGGCCATCTCGGCCAGACGCGGGTACATGACCGGCATCAGCTCGGGCCGCAGGCGTGCGTCCTTGGCGAGGTAGACCCGGCCGTCGGCCGCCGCCACCTTCTCGTCCAGCGCGTCGAGGAGGCCGGACAGTCCTTCCGGGCCGATCGGGAAGTCCAGCGCCAGCGTCCAGCCGCTCTGCGCGAACGACAGCGGGCCGGGGGTGCCGGGCCCGAAGCGCTTGAGGACGGCCAGGAACGCCGGCACGCCCGACGCCGCGATCGTCTCGACCGCGTCCTCGACGACGTCGCCCCGCTCGAGCGGGACGGCGAACTGGTACTGCACGAACCCGTCCGGCCCGTAGAGGACGTTCCACCCACCGATCCCGTCGAGCGGGTGGAAGTACGTCGAGAGCGGGACGAGGGTGCCGTGCGAGGACACGCGGAACCAGCCCTCGTTCAGCACCCGCACCGAAAGGCGGTTGGCCATGCGCAGCGGCGGCGCCAGCGGGACGTTGAGCCGCGGCTCGGCCGGCGTCTCGCGGCTGCGGTTGCTCAGGCGCGCGGGGAGCGACGACAGCGGGGCGTGGTCGCCCAGGGTGAGGATCGAGCGCCGGCGCCCGGCCCGGCTCCGCAGGCAGTCGAGCCACGCCACGCTGTAGCGGTGGCCGTCGTCGGACTGCTCCATGACCGCCATCAGGCCGTCGAGCGTCGTGAAGCGGCGGTTCTCGACCTGCACCCACGACGTCTCGATCGGGATGAGGCGCAGCGTCGCCCGCACGACGATGCCGGTCAGGCCCATGCCGCCCGCCGTGGCCCAGAAGAGCTCGGCGTCCTCGTCGGGCGTCACGACCCGGAGCCCCGTGGGCGTGGCGAGCGTCATGCTCGTGACGTGGCGGGCGAAGCTGCCGTCGCAGTGGTGGTTCTTGCCGTGGATGTCCGAGGCGATCGCCCCGCCCACGCTCACGTGGCGCGTCCCCGGCGTCACCGCGACGAACCACCCCCGCGGGATGATCTCCTGCATCAGGTGGTGGAGGCTCACGCCACCGCCGACCTCGATCGTCCCGCTCCCCTCGTCGAGCTCGCCGATCCACCCCAGGTGCGAGGTCTCGACGACCAGTCCCCCGCTGCTCTGCGCGGCGTCGCCGTAGCTGCGCCCGAGCCCCCGGGCGATGAGCGGGCGGCGCGCCCCTTCGAGCAGCCGGGCCAGCGCCACCTCGTCCTCGGGGCTCGCCACGCAGGCGACCGACGGTGCGGTGCGGCCCCAGCCGCTCAGCGCCGTCGGCGTGGCCTCGAGATCGGCCGCGACGGCCGTGGTGCGCTCGTCCAGCGCGGTCACGCGTAGAGGCCGATGGCCATCAGGGCCACCCACGTCAGCCCGTAGCCCTGCAGCACGTGGTCGTGCAGGGCGAGGCGCTCCGGCTCGCCGCCCTGGCCGGCGTCGAGCAGCCGGAAGATATGGAGGACGGCCAGCACGAGGGGCACGATCGTCAGCTCGATCCACACCGGGTGGTGGCCGGCGTGGGCCAGCAGGCCGGTGCGGTCGAACGCCCACAGGCAGTACGTGGCGACCGTGACGCTGGCGCAGATGGTCAGCGTCGAGCGCAGGAACGACTCGGTGTACTCGTCGAGGACGCTGCGGTGCGAGCCGCGATTTTCACCGAGGCGGGCGTGCTCGGCGTAGCGCTTCCCCGTGACGACGAACAGCGCCGCAAACGACGTGAAGACGAGGAACCACGCCGAGAGGTACACGTGGGCCACGACGCCGCCGGCCACCGCCCGCAGCACGAACCCCGACGCCACGAGCGCCAGCTCCATCACGGGCTGGCGCTTGAGCCACAGGCTGTAGGCGACGGTCAGCACGAGGTAGACCGCCACGACGAGGACGAAGGACCACGGGCCCAACAGCGCGGCCCCGGCCAGCGCCACGGCGATCAGCGCGACGCCGACCCCGGTGGCCAGCGGCGCCGGCAGCTCGCCACTGGCGACGGGCCGCATGCGCTTGACCGGGTGGTGCCGGTCCTGCTCGGCGTCGAGCACGTCGTTGATGAGGTAGTGGCCCGAGGCCGCGGCGCAGAAGATGAAGAAGGCCAGCACCACCCGCCAGAGCACCGACCAGTGCCCGAGCACGCTGCCCGCGGCGGGCGCTGCGAAGACCAGGATGTTCTTCGACCACTGGCGGGGCCGCATCTCGCGCACCAGGAGCCACGGCGTGCTGTGGCGCCAGTGCCCCTCGGGGTGCGCGCTCGGCGCCACCCAGGGGCGCTCGGGCTCCTCGGCGCTGTCGTCAGCGAGGCGGTCGGCCGACGTCACGCCGTCACCACGGGCCCGCCACGTGCCGCGCCGCGCTGCGGACGGGTCGTCCGATGCACGAACTGAGGTGGCATTGGGTGGGAGAGCTCCATGCGCAGGGGCGGCGACACCGGGTCGCACGGCCGGACCCTCGAGGGACCGGGCCGGGAACCAAGCGTAGACGACCCGTCCCCGGGCTCATGGGCCCCCCGCTCGGCCCGCGACGACGGCGCCCACGGGGGCGACGGGGCGTCAGTGGTGGCGTTCGAGCCAGCCGACCAGGAGGGCGATGACCCGGGGGTCGGCGCGGAGCCAGTGCCCGGCGCCGAGCACGACGTGCAGCTCGGAGGGGCCGGTCGCGGCGTCGGCCAGCGCCCGGGCGCTGGACAGGGGGACGTCGGGGTCGTCCGAACCGTGGACCATCAGGAGCGGGCGGCCTCTCGAGAGGGCGGCGTCCTCGGCGGGGTGGAGCACCGAGAGCTCCTTCGACCACGCCTCGAGGGACGACGGGAACCCCGGCGTCTTGATCACCCCGGTGCGCCGGCAGCGGGCCACGAAGTCCTCGGTCCCCCCGGTCAGCTCGACCACCTCCGCCGGCGTGCCCAGGCACGCCACGGCGGCGACACGCTCGTCGGCGGCCGCCAGGTGCAGCCCCAGCACGCCGCCGAAGCCGAAGCCCACGACGACGCGCGTCGAGTCCTCGGGGATCTCGTTGTCGGCCACGAAGCGCAGGTCCTCGAGCCAGCCGAGGGCGGAGAAGTCGCCCGCCGACTCCCCCGCGCCGCGCAGCGCGGCGGTGACGACCTGCCAGCCGGTCTCGCGCGCCAGGCGGTCGGCCAGCGCGGGGTACGTCAGGGCGAGGTCGGCGGCCGACCCGCCGGGACGCGGCAGGTCATGGCAGAGGAGGACGTGGCCGCGGACCGGCGCGCCGGGGCTCGTCGCGGTGGCGTACGTCCACAGGTCGCCCGCGGGCCCGGGCCGGAGCCGGAATGGCCCCGGCACCTCAGATCCCGATGCGTTGCGCCAGCAGCTCCCGGTGGTAGGAGGGGTCGCCCAGGAACAGCTCGGACGACTTGGCGCGCTTGAAGTAGAGGTGCGCCGGGTGCTCCCACGTGAAGCCGATGCCGCCGTGGATCTGGATGTTCTCCGCCGCGGCGTGGAAGTACGCCTCCGAGCAGTACGACTTGGCCAGGCTCGCCACCACCGGCAACTCGTCGGAGTCCTCCGCCGCCGCCCAGGCCGCGTAGTACGCCGCGGACTTGGCCGACTCCACTTCGAGCAGCATGTCGGCGCACTTGTGCTTGATCGCCTGGAAGCTGCCGATGGGCCGCCCGAACTGGATCCGCGTCTTGGCGTAGTCGACCGACGAGTCGAGCACGCGCTGCGCGCCCCCGACCTGCTCGGCGGCCAGCGCCACGGCGGCCAGGTCGAGCGTCTTGGTCAGCCCGGCCTCGGCGCCGCCCTCGGCACCGATCAGCGCGGCCGGCGTGCCGGAGAAGTCGAGGCGCGCCTGCTTGCGCGTCTGGTCCATCGTCGGCAACGGCGTGCGGGTGAGGCCCGCCGCGTCACCCTCGACCGCGAAGAGCGTCACGCCCTTGGGTGTGCGCGCGGCGACGATGATGAGGTTCGCCGTGTGCCCGTCGATGACGAACATCTTGTGGCCGTCGAGCACCCAGCCGTCGCCCTTCTGCTCGGCCTTCAGCTCGATCCCGCTGAAGTCCCACTTCCCGTTGTCCTCGGTGATGGCGAGCGTGGCGATCGTCTCGCCCGAGGCGATGCCGGGCAGGTAGCTCTTCTTCGCCTCGTCGTCGCCCGACGTCAACAACGCGTTGGCCCCCAGCGCCACGGACGAGAAGAACGGCGCGCACAACAACGCGGCGCCCATCTCCTCGAGGACGACGAGCAGCTCGACGTACGTGAAGCCCGAGCCGCCGAACTCCTCGGGGATGGTCAGCGACTGCAGGCCGAGCTGGTCGGCCATCTGGCTCCACACGGCGGGGTCGTAGCCCTCGGTCGTGTCCATGAGGCGCCGCACCTCGGTCTCGGGCGACTTCTCGGTGAGGAAGCGGCGGACCGCGGCGCGCAGCTCCTCCTGCTCGTCACTGAAGGCAAAATTCATGCCAGGGCTCCCCTTGGGCTCTTCGTTGTTGCTCCACCCGGCCCCGCCGGCGGTGCGTGCTCTCTTTACCCGGGCTGTCTACCAGACCAGGGCCTCGGGCGACCAGAACGCCCCCGGCGTGTCTTACGCTGGGCGCCATGGGACAGCTGGAGAAAATCTGGAGCGATGCGGGCGCCGAGGTGCACCAGATCGTGGTCGGACCGATGGACAACAACGTCTACATCCTGCGGTGCCGCCGTACGGGCGAGGCCATGCTCATCGATGCGGCGAACGAGCACGAGGCGCTCCTGGCCATCTGCAAGGACCTCGGGGTGAACCAGGTCGTCGAGACGCACGGCCACTGGGACCACATCCAGGCGGTGCCCGCCGTGCGCGACGCCGGCATCTCGGTGGCCGTGACCAGCGCCGACGCGGCGATGCTCCCGAGCTACGACCTGATCCTCGACGACGACCAGATGCTCAGCGTCGGCGACCTGCGCATCAAGACCCTGGCCACGCCCGGCCACACACCCGGCTCCATCTGCTTCGCCGTCGAGGGCACCGACCTCCTCTTCACCGGTGACACGCTCTTCCCGGGCGGCCCGGGCAACACGCAGTTCGAGGGCGGCGACTTCCCCACGATCATCACGTCGATCGAGAACCGCATCTTCTCCCGCTTCGCCCCCGACACCCGGGTCCTCCCCGGCCACGGCACCGCCACGACCGTCGGCAACGAGTCCCCTCACCTGGGTGAATGGGTCGACCGAGGGTGGTGACCCACCGCCGCTGTGCCGCCGGGACCCGGTCCGGCGGGCGGGCTCGGCGGGCCGTATCGGAAAACCCGACCAAAAAGGTAAGCTTTTAGCCATGCCGTCCACTCCCCCCCTCCTCGAGATCCGGGACCTCCACGTCTCGGCCGAGGACGGCTCCGTCCCGATCCTGCGCGGCGTCGACCTGCGCGTGGGCGCCGGCGAGGTGCACGCCCTCATGGGGCCCAACGGCGCCGGCAAGTCGACGCTGGCCGGCGCGCTGCTCGGCCACCCCGCCTACCGGGTGACGCAGGGCCAGATCCTGCTCAACGGCGAGGACGTGACGACCTGGGCCACCGACGTGCGTGCCAAGGCCGGCCTGTTCCTCGCCTTCCAGTACCCCGAGACGATCGAGGGCGTCTCGGTCAGTTCCTTCCTGCGCCAGGCGATGGCCGCCCGCAAGGGCACCGAGGTCTCCGTCCTCGAGGTGCGCGTCCTCATGACCGAGTGGATGGAGCGCCTCGGCATGGAGCCGTCCTTCGCCAGCCGCCACCTGAACCAGGGGTTCTCGGGCGGCGAGAAGAAGCGCAACGAGATCTTGCAGATGGCGCTGCTCGAGCCGGTGGTCGCGGTGCTCGACGAGACCGACTCCGGGCTCGACATCGACGCCTTGCGCGTCGTCGGGCGCGGCGTCACGGCGGTGCGGGCGGCGCGGCCCGAGCTCGGCGTGCTGGCCATCACGCACTACGAGCGGCTGCTGACGGAGCTCGTGCCCGACGTCGTCCACATCTTGGTCGACGGCCGCGTCGTCGCGACCGGCGGCCCCGAGCTGGCGGCCACGATCGAGAAGTCGGGCTACGAGGGGTGGCGATGAGCACGCCGGCGCACGGCCTCGACGCGGTGCCGGCGTCCGCTCCCTTGAACACGGAGGCGCTGCGCAAGGACTTCCCCCTGCTGACGCGCAAGGTCAACGGTCGCCCGATCGTCTACCTGGACGCGGCGGCCTCGGCGTTGCAGCCGCAATCGGTGATCAACGCCATGACGCAGTACTACGAGACGACGCACTCCAACGTGCACCGGGGCGTCTACGCCACCGCCGAGGAGGCCACCGCTTTGTACGAGCGGGCCCGGGTGGTCGCCGGCCGCTTCATCGGTGCACCGGACCCGGCGCACGAGGTCGTCTTCACCAAGAACACGACCGAATCGCTGAACCTGGTGGCGCAATCGTGGGGGCGGGCGAACCTCCGTCGTGGCGACGCCGTCTTGTTGACCGAGATGGAGCACCACTCGAACATCGTCCCGTGGATGCTGCTGTCCGAGGAGCTCGGCGGGTTGGACCTGCGCTACATCCCCGTCGACGGTTCGGGTCGGCTGGATCTGTCGGACCTCGACCGGCTCGTGGCCGGCGTGAAGGTCGTTGGCGTCTCCGCCATGTCGAACGTCTTGGGCACGATCCCGCCGGTGGCGCTGATCGCCGAGGCGGCGCATCGCGAGGGCGCGGTCGTCGTGGCCGACGGGGCCCAGCTCGTGCCGCACGCGCCCGTGTCCGTGTCGGCGCTGGGGGCGGACTTCCTGGCCTTCTCGGCCCACAAGACGATGGGGCCGACCGGGCTCGGCGTGCTGTGGGGCCGGGCCGAGTTGTTGGAGTCGATGCCCCCGTTCCTGGGCGGGGGCGGGATGATCCTCGACGTCCGGCTCGACGGCTTTCGTGCGGCGCCGCCGCCGGCACGCTTCGAGGCTGGCACGCCGCCGATCGCCGAGGCGGTCGGCCTGACCGCGGCGCTGCGCTACCTGAACGAGATCGGCATGGACCGCATCCGGGCCCACGAGATGGCGCTGACGGACTGGGCGCTCGCCCGTCTGGACGAGAAGCTCGGCTCGGACGTGACCGTGTTCGGCCCCCCGGCCGGCGCGGACCGGGGCGGGGTCCTGTCGCTGGCGTACCGGGACGTGCACGCGCACGATCTCGCACAGGTGCTCGACCAGTACGGCGTGTGCGTGCGGCCGGGGCACCACTGCGCCAAGCCACTGATGCGCAAGCTCGGCGTGCAGGCTACGGCCCGGGCCTCGTTGTCCCTGTTCAGCGACGAGCACGACATCGAAGTCCTGATCGAGGGATTGACTGAAGCCGGTAGATTGTTCGGCTGATGGCCGACCTCGAAGAGCTGTATCGCGAGATAATCCTCGACCACTACCGCTCGCCTCGGAACCGTGGCGAGCTGGACTCTCCGCCGGCGCACCGCGTCGAGGGCTTCAACCCGCTGTGCGGCGACGAGGTCGTGGTGTCGATGGTCGTGGAGGAAGGCAAGTTGGCCGACCTGAAGATCGCGGGCTCGGGCTGCTCCATCAGCCAGTCGTCGGCCTCGTTGATGTCGGCGGCGGTGAAGGGCCGCCCGATCGAGGAGGTGCGTCGGTTGATCGGCACCTTCAAGGGGATGATGTCGATCCACGAGGCCTCTTTGGAGGGTGACGGCCACGGCGGCGAGTCCAACGGTGCCGAGGTGCTGGCGGGCGAGCCCGAGGAGATCGACCTGGACAAGCTCGGCGAGCTGGCCGCCCTGCAGGGGGTCGTGAAGTTCCCGGTGCGGATCAAGTGCGCGACCTTGTCGTGGAACGCGCTGGCGCAGGGGCTCGACGAGGTGGCGGCGGGAGCGTAGGCGCTCTTTGCGCAGGCCCCGTTTTCTGGGTCTGTCGGTTACCTGGGATCTTTAGCCGGCGTCGTGTCGCGTGGCGTCGGTCCCGGCTGCCAGAAGCCTCGACGCCAAAACGGTCTGCGGTGAAAAAACAGTCCTTGACGCGTTCATACGGAGGACTACGCGGATCGACTTATCTTCATAAGTCCGATGGAATAGAACCCGCCCAGATATAACCCCGAGCCCCTATAGGCGCAGAACAGAGGCAAGGTAGCCGGAGCGCCGCGCTAGGACGGCGTGCAGGGCACGGGGTCGAAGGACGGCGGTGGGGCGGCCGTGGTCGGGGTCGTGGTTGCGGCCGAGCCTCCCGCGGCAGTGCTCGCCGGAGCCCCGCTCCCGGTGGAGCCGGTCGTCGACGAGACGGGCGGCGGCGGCGTCGGCACCCCGTTGACGTTGGGCGGCGGGTTCGTCGGCGTCTGCAGGCTCGAGCCGAAGACGCTCTGCAGCATCTGCTGGGCGGCCGGTTGGTCCACCGTCAACACGTCGCCCAGGCTCGGGAAGGCGCTGGACGAGACGGTGGGCAGCGTCAGGCCCCCCAGGTTGGCCGGGTTGTAGGAACGGAAGTCCAGGGCCAACCCGATCAGGCTGTTCAGGCCGAAGCCGTCGTCGATCGTCAACCCCTCGTGGATCGAGCCGATGAACGCGTTGATCGTCAGGGGGTTCACCTTGGACTTGGCCGCGGACATCATCGCCTTGATGAACGCATCCTGCCGCGCGATGCGCCCGAAGTCGCTCGTGCCGTCGTACTGCCAGTAACCGTTCTCGTAGTAGTAATAGTGACGAGAGCGCGCCACGGCCAACGCCTGCGATCCATTCAGCAGTTGGCAGCCCGGTGTCGTGATGTTGAGCCCCGAGTAGGCGTCCTTGGCCGGATACGGGAAGTCCATGTAGATGCCGCCCAACGCGTTGACCGCGTCCTGGAAGCCGGCGAAGTCGACCTGCACGACATGGTTGATCGGGATGCCGAAGTTGGCGGTGATCGTCTTGACCAGTTGATTCGGGCCGGTGTTGTAGGACGAGTTGATGCGGTTGTAGGTGCCGTACTGCGAGCTGTCCGGCGGGAGCATCGTGACGACGGTGTCACGCGGGATCGACACGATCTGAATCGTCTTGGCCGACGGGTTCACGCGCCACAGCTGCACGACGTCACTGCGCTGCCCGGTGACGTCCGAAGACGAGCCGAACTGCTGAGCCTGAGACGCAGATTCGCCGACGCGGGTGTCCGAGCCGATGACGAGGATCGTGAAGGGCTGGCCGCCTGCGGCCGACACCTCGTCGGCGATGTGCACCTTGTCGATCTGGTTATAGCGGTACCACAGGTAGGCGTAGCTGCCCCCGATGGCGGCCGCGGCCACCACGAACACGCTGAGCAACACGACGACCGTCTTCTTCCCGGCGCTCCACTTCGGCTTCCCGCTGCGGCGGCTGGCCTTCTTGCCCCCGTCGTCGATGCGCGCGCCGAGGGCCTTCAGCCCCGACTCGTTGGCCACCCGCCCGGGATCACCGGACTGCATCTGACGCCCGAGCGCGGACAATCCCTCTTCGTTCGCGCTGCGGCCGCCGATTCTTCGGGGTGAGCGACCCGACTCGTCGTCCGGAGGACGACCGTTCGCCATGACGGACCAAGGTACCAAGCGCCGTTGCGCAATTGGCGGCAACCAGCATCCGACTTAGGTCTAATTCTCAACTCACAGCGCGCCCTACGCGCAGAGTCAGGTGCGGGCGTCCTGGTAGCCGGCGTACCCGGTCTTTTCGAGCTGCAACGCCAGGGCTGCATCGCCCGTCGCAACGATGTGGCCGCCGACGAGCACGTGTACCAGGTCTGCCTCGAGTTGCTCGAGGAATCGGCTGAAGTGGGTGATGGCGAGGATGCCCACGCCCCACTCGGTGGTGGCGAGCTGCAGGCGGCGGGCCACCTCGCCGAGCGCGTCGACGTCGAGGCCCGAATCGACTTCGTCGAGGATGGCGATGGCCGGGCGCAGCACGCCGAGCTGGACCATCTCGGTCCGCTTGCGCTCACCGCCGGACAGGTCGACGTTGAGGGCTCGGTGCAACAGGCGGGCGTCGAGGCCGACCGCCTTCGCCTCCTCGATGATGCGGCCATCCAGCGCGGCCTTGTCGGTTCCGCCGCCCAACGCCGCCTCGAAGAGTGACTCGAGACTTACGCCCGGCACCTCGACCGGCTGTTGCAGCGCCAGGAACAGGCCGGCCCGCCCCCGCTGCCAGGCCGGCGCGTGCGTCAGGTCCTGGCCGTCCATCTTGATGGAGCCGGCTGTGACCTCGGTGCCCGGTCGCCCCATCAGCGCGTGCGCGAGCGTGCTCTTGCCCGAGCCGTTCGGGCCCATGATCACGTGCACCTCGCCGCTCGGCACCGTGAGATCGATGCCGTGCAGCACTTCCCGTCCGCCGGCCGAGGCGTGCAGGCCGCGCACCTCGAGCACGTGCGTGCCGCTCTCCGGCGTCACGGCAGCACGACCTTGACGCTGTCGCCGTCGACCTCGACCTTGTACACGGCGACGGGCTGGGTCGCCGGCAGCGAACACGGCTCACCGGTCAACAGATCGAACATGCTGCCGTGCTTCGGGCACTCGATCTCGCACTCCTCGGCCCACACCTCGCCCTCGGAGAGCGAGTAGTCCTCGTGGCTGCACTCGTCGTTGATGGCGTGGAACCCGTCACCGATCCGCACGAGGGCGATGCGATACCCGTCCACGTCGAAGCGGCGGGCCTCACCGGGTGCCAGCTCGTCGACCTTGCACAGCGTCACGGTCTCAGCCAACGGGGTCGACCTGCCTCCCGGCCAACACGGCATCGAGGCGCACGTGCACCTCGCGCTCGAGCAGGGCCGCCGCCTCCGGGACCGGGCCGCGGTCGATGATGGCATCGAAGAAACCCTGGACGATCAGCCCTTCGGCCACCTCGGGCGCCACGCCCCGCGACTCGATGTAGTAGCGCTGGTCCTCGTCCACCGGGCCCACCGTCGAGGCGTGGGAGCATTTCACGTCGTTCTCCAGGATGTCGAGGTTCGGGACGGAGTCGGCGTGGGCGCCCTCCTCGAGCACGAGGTTGTGGTTCGTCTGGCGAGCGTCGCTGCGCACCGCACCCCGGTGCACACGGATGAGGCCGCTGTAGACGGACCGCGAGTGGCCCGCCACGGCACCTTGACACAACAGCTCGCTCGTGGTCTTGGGCGCCGCATGGTCCTGCAACGTCCGGACGTCGTGCACCTGCGTGCCCTCACCGAGATACGTCGAGAGGATCTCGCTGCGGGCGTCACGACCGTCGACCGTGACGTCGGTCCGGATCCTGTCGTAGGCGGCGCCGAGCCCCACGGTGAAGGTGCGGACCGAGGAGTTCCCGTCGCCCGCGCGCCGACAAGCGGGCGATCGACCAGGCCGATTCCGAGAGGATCTGGAGCGACACGTACGACACCGACGCGCCGGCCGCGGCGGACAGCTCGGTGACGGGAACGACGAGGGTGCGGGCGGCGCTCGCCGGGCCCGCGAACACCTCGACCACCGAGACCGTCGCCCCCTCGCCGGCGCGCACGCAGGTGCGCGGGAAGGCCGCCGCACCCGGCTCGCACCAGTGCACGACGAGCACGGGGGCGTCGATCGTCGCCCCGGCGGCGACGTCGACAAAGACCGGGTCGGACATGAACGCGTCGTTCAGTCGGACCAGGGCGTCCCCACCCTGCTGCACGGAGCCGAGCATGTCGGCGGACGCGCCCACCCCGCCGGCGGGGCCGAAGGCGAGGGCCGCCGCGTCACCGTTGCCGGCGCCGGCCCACGTCGAGGCGGCGGGACGCCCGCCGTGCACCAGGACGCTGGCCGAGGTGTGGCCGAGCGCGGTACGCACCGACTCGAGCACGTCGAGCCCGGGCTGCGCCTGAGCGTCGCCGCCGGGCGACCCTTCGGGCTCGCTGGCGGCGGGGCTGAAGTCGTCGAGCGACAGCTCGTCGATCGGGGAATAGCGCCACACCTCCTCGCTCTCGGAGGGCAGCGGCGTCGACGAGAAGGCCTCGAAGCCGGCGGCCCGGCGCTGGCGGAGCCAGTCGGGACCACCCAGGCTCGCGGAGGCTTCGGCGCTGAAGGTGGACAGGGTGAAACCTCTTTCGGTGCAAAAGGGCGTCGCAAATGCGGCCCATGCACTCTAGTGGCCCTTTACCAGGGTTCTTACCAGACGGTTAGCCTTCGGGCCATGGGTGAAAACGAAGGAATTGCGGGGTTCGAATCGCCGGTCCTGACCATCGAGCAGGACGAGGACATCGCCACGCTGTGGCTCGACCGCCCCGAGGCGCGCAACGCCATGGGCATGGACCTGTGGCGGGATCTCCCCCGGGCCATGGACGCGTTGAGCGGGGACAACTCGGTGCGGGTCGTCGTGATCGCGGCCAAGGGGCCGCATTTCTCCGTCGGCCTCGACCTCAAGGCGATGGGCAACCTGCTCGCCGGCGGGGGCGGTGGCGGAGGCGACAGCGGTGGCGGGGGCCGACACACGCCCGGCGTCCATGGCGGCCCGGGCCCGCGGCGCCCGCACCGAGGTGCATCGCCTGCAGGACTCGGTCACCGCGGTGGCACGGTGCCCCAAGCCGGTCATCGCGGCAGTGCACGGCTACTGCATCGGCGGCGGCGTCGACCTCATCGCCGCCTGCGACATCCGCCTGGCGTCGGCCGACGCCGTCTTCTCGGTGCGCGAGGCCAAGGTCGCCATCGTCGCCGACCTCGGGAGCCTCCAGCGCCTTCCGGCGATCATCAACGCCGGGCACCTGGCCGAGCTGGCCTTCACGGGCAAGGACATCACCGCCGAGCGCGCCAAGGAGATCGGCCTGGTCAACGACGTGGCGACCGACGCCGACGGCGTGCTGAAGGCGGCCCACACCCTGGCCGCCGAGATCGCCGCGAACTCCCCGATCGCGGTCCAGGGCACCAAGGCCGTCCTCGCCGCCAACGAAGGACGCAGCGTGGCCGAGGGCCTCGACTACGTGGCGACGTGGAACGCCGGCATGCTCGCCTCCGACGACCTCGTCGAGGCGATGACCGCGTTCATGGAGAAGCGGACGCCCAAGTTCACGGGGCGCTGACCGCCAGACCCACGGGCGGCCGACGGCCGAACCGAAGGCGCCTCCGCCTCAGCGCTTGCGGCGCCACCAGCGGTTGGCGGAGCGGTCCTTGCGGGCGTCCTCGGCCCGCACCTCGTCGAGCACGCCCGGCGCGACTTCGTTCACGATGTCCTCGGCCGACCCGAGCAGCGCCGCCACGTCGCCCGCCGGCGTCCTCCGGCTCGTCCTCGAGGGCCGGCTCCACCAGGGAGCCGTGCACCCAGCCCACGTCCGCCATGCGCGGGCGGTACGAGGGGCAGTTCTCGGGGCAGCGCCACGGCGCCTCGGGCGCCAGGTCGAGACGGCAGAAACGGGCGACCTCGCCGGACGTGTAGGTGCGGCTCTGGAAATTGACGCATTCCTCGCGCATCGGCACGGCTCTATGGTGCCATGCCGCCGACGGGGTCGAGTCGCGCCGAAACCGGCCTCAGCCGACCGAGCCCTCCATCTGCAGCTCGATCAGCCGGCTCCACTCGACCGCGTACTCCATCGGCAGCGTCCGGGTCACGGGCTCGATGAAGCCGTTGACGATCATGCTCATCGCCTGCTGCTCGGTGAGCCCCCGGCTCATCAGGTAGAAGAGCTGGTCGTCGCCGACCTTCGAGACGGTCGCCTCGTGGCCGATCTGGGCGTCTGCGCTCGCCGACCTCCATGTAGGGCTTGGTCTCCGAGGTCGACTCCTCGTCGAGGATCAGCGCGTCGCAGCGCACGAAGGACTTGGCCCCGTACGCCTCGGGTCGACGTGCACCTTGCCCCGGTAGGTCGTGATGCCGCCGTCCTTGGAGATCGACTTCGAGACGATGGTCGACGTCGTCTCGGGCGCGACGTGGTACATCTTGGCGCCCGCGTCCTGGTGCTGGCCCGCACCGGCGTAGGCGACCGAGAGCACCTCGCCGCTGGCCTTCGGGCCCATCAGGTACACCGACGGGTACTTCATCGTGAGGCGCGAGCCGATGTTGCCGTCGATCCACTCGACGTGCGCCTCGGCCTCGGCCCGGGCCCGCTTGGTCACGAGGTTGTAGACGTTCGACGACCAGTTCTGGATCGTCGTGTACGTGATCCGCGTGCCCGGCAGCGCGACCAGCTCGACGACCGCCGAGTGCAGCGAGTCGGTCGAGTACACCGGCGCCGAGCAGCCCTCGACGTAGTGCACCTGCGCGCCCTCGTCGGCGATGATCAGCGTCCGCTCGAACTGGCCCATGTTCTCGGCGTTGATCCGGAAGTACGCCTGCAGCGGCATGTCGACCTTCACGCCCGGCGGCACGTAGATGAACGAGCCGCCCGACCACACCGCCGAGTTGAGCGCGGCGAACTTGTTGTCGTTGGGCGGGATGATCTTGCCGAAGTACTTCTGGACGATCTCGGGGTACTCGCGGACCGCGGTGTCCATGTCGGTGAAGAGGACGCCCTGCGCCTCGAGGTCCTCACGGTTGCGGTGGTAGACGACCTCGGACTCGTACTGCGCGGTCACGCCGGCGAGGTACTTGCGCTCCGCTTCGGGGATCCCGAGCTTCTCGTAGGTGTTCTTCATCGCGTCGGGGAGCTCGTCCCAGTCGTCGACCTGACCGTCGGTCGGCTTGATGTAGTAGTAGATGTCGTCGAAGTCGAGGTGCGGCATCTTCGTCGCGAACCACGGCACCATCGGCTTGCGCTCGAAGCGCTTGAGGGCGCGGAGGCGGAACTTGCGCATCCACTCGGGCTCGCCCTTCATCTCGGACATCTCGCGGACGATGGCCTCGTTCAAGCCCTTCTTGGGCTTGAAGACGTAGTCCTCGGCGTCGCTCCAGCCGAGCTGATAGCGACCGAGGTCGAGATCCGTTGTCGCCATGTGGCTCCTCGGTGAGGGGAGAAAGGGGGAATTTCCCCTACGTAGATAGTAACAACTACCCCGGCCAGGCGAAACGCCCACATCGGGCGCGCCACGGCCGTGTGGCCAGCGCCATCAGCGTGGCAGGCTCGAGGGACCATGGCCAGCCCACCAGTCGCATCACAACGCCCCTACGTGATCACCGCCCACGGCAACGAGCGCCAGGACCCCTGGTTCTGGCTGCGTGACCGGGACGACCCCGAGGTCCTGGCGTACCTCGAAGCCGAGAATACCTACACCGACGGCGAGACGGCGCCGCTCGCCACCTTCCGCGAGGGCCTCTTCGACGAGATGAAGGCCCGCATCAAGGAAACCGACATGTCGGTGCCGGCGCGCCGGGGCCCCTGGTGGTACTACTCGCGCACCGAAGAGGGGAAGAGCTACGCCATCCATTGCCGGCGCCCGGCCCGGGGGCGCGACGAGCTGCCGCCCGCGGGCGAGCCCGGCGACGAAGAGCAGATCCTGCTCGACGAGAACGTGGAGGCCGAGGGGTCCGAGTACTTCGCCGTGGGCGGCGCCGCGGTGAGCCACGACCACCGCTGGCTCGCCTGGTCCGCCGACCGCACGGGCGACGAGAAGTACGAGCTGCGCTTCCGGCCGATCGATGCCGAGACCCCCCCGAACTCGGCGCCCGAGGCGGTTCCGGACACCAGCTACGGGCTCGCCTGGTCCGCCGGCGCCGACTTCGTCTTCTACGTCCGCATGGACGAGGCGCAGCGGCCCTACCAGCTGTGGCGCCACCGCCTGGGCACCGACCCGGCGGACGACGAGTTGGTCCACCAGGAGGACGACCGGCGCTTCTCGCTCGGGACGGGCACGACCCGCGACACCGCTTACGTCCTCGTCGGCCTGCACAGCACGAATACCAGCGAGTGGCGCGCCATCCCCTCGGCCCAACCGCTGGCGACCCCCGCGGTTGTCATGGCGCGGCGCGAGGGCGTCGAGTACGCGCTGGATCACCTGACGCCGGCCGACCGCGGCGACGGCTGGTTCATCGCCCTCACCAACGACGACGCGCTGGACTTCCGCGTGCTCGCCGCGCCGGACGTCGAGCTCGGGTCCGGCAACCCCGGCAGCTGGCGAGAGGTGATCCCGCACCGGCCCGGCGTGCGCGTCGAGGACGTCGATGCCTTCGCGACCGCGCTCGTGCTGAGCGAACGGGCCGAGGCCGAGACGAGGGTCCGGGTCCTGCCGCTCGCTCCGATCCGCCACCGCGACGGCGAGATCGATCCCTTCGGCGCCGATCCCCTCACCGCCGGCTGGGTCGTCCCCTCGCCCGCCAGCCCCTCGACGACCTGGCTCAGCGTCAATCCCGAGCCCGAGGCACCGGTGCTGCGCATCGGGCGCACGACGATGGTCACCCCCTCGAGCGTCCTGCAGATCGGCCTCGAGGACCGCGTCGAGACGTTGCTCAAGCAGGAGCCCGTCCTGGGCGACTTCGACCCGGCCCGCTACGAGACGTACCGGGAGTGGGCGGTCGGGCTGGACGGGGCGCGAGTCCCGATCTCGGTCGTCCAGCAGAAGGGGTTGGACCTCCCGGCGCCTTGCGTCCTCTACGGCTACGGCGCCTACGAGATGTCGATCGACCCCTCCTTCTCCCACCACCGCCTCTCGCTCCTCGACCGCGGCGTCGTCTTCGCCATCGCCCACGTGCGGGGCGGCGGCGAGATGGGTCGCGCCTGGTACGAGGACGGGCGCATGGAGCACAAGGCCAACACGTTCTCGGACTTCATCGCCTGCGGGCGCCATCTCGTCGAACGCGGCATCGCCCGCGCCGACGCCCTGGCCGGCCGCGGCGCCTCGGCGGGCGGGCTCCTCATCGGCGCGGTGGCCAACGAGGCGCCCGACCTCTTCCGCGCCCTGGTGGCCCAGGTGCCGTTCGTCGACTGCGTCACGACCATGCTCGACGACGAGCTCCCGCTCACGGTGGGCGAGTGGGAGGAGTGGGGCGACCCCTTGCACGACGAGTCTGCCTACTGGCGGATGCTGTCGTACTCCCCATACGACAACGTCTCGGGTACCAACTCCGACGGGAGCGACCGCACCTATCCCGACCTCTTCGTCACGGCGGGCCTCACCGACCCCCGCGTCTCGTACTGGGAGCCGGCCAAGTGGGTGGCCAAGATCCGCGCCCTCTCGCCGGCCACCCGTGTCCTGCTCCGCACCGAGCTCGGTGCCGGGCACGGCGGCCCGTCGGGCCGATACGACGCGTGGAAAGAAGAGGCGCTGGTACTGGCCTTCCTGCTCGAAGCGCTCGGCCGGCGCGACCAGGCCTGAGCTAGAAGCCCCCGCTGTTCGACGTCGTGCCCGGCGACGTCGTGGTGGTGGTCGACGAGCCCGTGGCGGCGTTCGCGGTGCTCGTACCTCCACCCCCTGGCGTCAGGAACTTGAGCGTGAAGGGGGCTTGGTACCCAAAGGGCAGCTGGACGCTCACGCCGTTGACCGTCGCCGCAAAGGCGGCCGGTGCGCCGGCGATGACCGTGACCGGGCCGTCGGCGGTGACCGTGTGCGATTCACCGGTCGAGAGGACACCGCTGAACAAGGTCGAGCCCGTCGTCGAGTCGGTCGCAGAGATCCAGCACTCCCCCGTCTTGGCCGTCAGCGCGAGGGAGTAACTCGCGTCCGACACCTGATACGTCGCACCGTTGGCTGACGTCAGCGTGGGCGACGAGACGGCCGGCGCCGTCGTGGTTGTCGTCGTCGTGGTCTTCTTCTTGTGCGTCGTACTCCCTGCGCCCGTCTGCGAGTGGGAGTGCGTCGGCGCCGTGGTCGTCACGGTCGTGGCGGTGCCCGACTTCTTCGGCGGGTTCGAATGCAGCCCCGTCACGATCAGGATGGCGATCAACACCACCACGACCGCGACGGCCGCGATCGGCCCACCCAGCCGGCGCGGCCGACGGTTGATCGAGTGCATGACCGGATCGTCCACGCCCGTCATGAAGCTCCGCGCCTCGGACGCCTTGTCGTCGTCGAACAGCACGGGTTCTGAGGGGTTGGGCACCGGCGGGGGCGGCACGGGTGGGACGACGGCCTGGCCCGGATCGTCGGTCAGCCGTACCGTCGACTGGCTGGAAACCCGGAATGCGCTGGCCGGGTAGGCGGCCTCGCCGTGCCCGTTGTCCTCCCGTTCGTCGGCCGCTGCCGCGGTGTGCGTGCGGAGCTCTTCCAGCGTGTGCAGCCGCTGGTGATAGTGCTCCACGGAGTGCTCGTCATTTTGAGCGCGCAGGCGCACGAATGCGCCCACGACCAGGCCCACGACGACAAAGGCAGCTAATGCCCCACCTATCAGCACCACCCCCTATTCAACCGTATCTGCGGAGCAAACGAGGACGCGGGCCGAGCGGCGAGGGCGGCCGCGGCCTCCCGGCCTAAGGGGCAGGGACGGCGGGAACCTCGAAGGGCTCGGCCAGTTTGCGGGGCGGCGGGCGGCGGGCGAGCGCCGAGGCCTTCGCCCCACTCAAGCGCTCCTCCTTGGCGGCGTCCGCGGCATCGGCCCGCTCGGCGAACTCGGGCATCACCTCGCGGGCGAAGAGCTCCATCGACTCGCAGATGTCCTCGTGCCGGTTGCGCCCCGCCTGGCTCACGAAGATGAGCTGGTCCACCCCGACCTCCTCGTAGCGCCGGATCAACTCGCGGAGCTGGTCGGGGGTGCCGATCGCGCCCCGCAGCGCGCCGAGGCCCTCCTCCAGCAGCTTCGCCCCGAGAACCTGGCCCCGCTGGGCCGCGACGCCGCCGGTCGAAGCCGAAGGCGGAGCGGTTGCGTCTCGAACTCCTCCCAGACGTTGGTCTCACCCGAGGCGGTGCCGCGCCGAAGACGTAGTAGTGGGCCAGCGAGTACCCGAAGAAGTGCCCGCCGTCGAGGCCGCGCGCGATCGCCGTCTCCTCGTCCTCGATGGCACATGAAGGGGAGCACGCAGGCCACGTTGGCGTTCACCGCAAAGCCACCCGGCACGCACTCCTCCGAGGCGATCGTGGCGTAGTAGTCGTCGACCCACATTCGTGCCTCGTCCGCCTCGATGAAGGAGAAGGACAGCGCGCCGATGCCCTTCGTCGCGGCCAGGTGGATCGTGTCGCGGCGGGAGCAGGCCACCCACAGTGGCGGGTGTGGCTTCTGCAGCGGCTTGGGGACGAGGTTGCGCGGCGGCATCGAGAGCCCCGGGCCGTCGTGCCCGGCGAACGGCTCCTCGACCATCAGGCGCGTCACGACGTCGAGCGCTTCGGTCCACTGCGGCGCGCTTGCGCGCCCGCTCGACCCCGAAGCCGCCGAGCTCCATCTCCGAGCTCGACTCGCCGGTGCCGAATTCCACTCGTCCGTCGGAGACGAGATCGAGGGTGGCGATGCGCTCGGCCACCCGGGCCGGGTGGTTGAACCCGAAGGGCAGCTGGACGATCCCGTGACCGATCCGGATGCGTGACGTGCGCTGGCTCGCCGCCGCCAGGAACACCTCGGGCGCGGACGAGTGCGAGTACTCCTCGAGGAAGTGGTGCTCGACCTCCCAGACGTAGTCGAAGCCCAGCCGGTCGGCGAGTTCGATCTGCTCGAGCGCGTCCTTCAGGAGCCTGTGCTCGGCACCGGGCTCCCAGGGCCGGGGCAGCTGGTGCTCGTAGAAGATCCCGAACCGCATGTGCCCCCGCCGGCGTCCGACCTAGCCCGCGAGGCGCGGACGGATGTCGTCCGGGATGTCGCCTCGACGCGGATTGCTCTGGTCACGGCCCGACAAGATCGGGTCGCTGACGCCCCAGTCGGCGCCGACCTCGGGATCGTCCCAAGCCAACCCCAACTCGTCGGCGGGGTCGTAGTAGTTGTCGACCAGATACGTGAGCAGGATGTCCGTGTGCGCGGCAAAGCCGTGGGCGACGCCGGGCGGGATGTACACGCCCTGGTCGACCTCACCGTCGAGATCGATCACCTCTGTCTTGCCGTCCGTGGGCGAGCCCACGCGCAGGTCGTGCAGCACGACGCGGATCTTGCCGCGCAGCAGGTACCAGTAGTCAGCCTGGAAGCGATGGAAGTGGAGCCCGACCAGCGCGCCGGCCTGCTTCTCGGAACGATTGCCCTGCACCATCTCACGGCCCTTGGGAAACCAACTGCGCCGGTAAGTCTCGACGAACCGTCCGCGTTGATCGCCGTGCACGTCGGGGCGGACGACGATGACGTCGTCGATGACGGACGAAGGGATGATCTCTGGCATCGACGGAACGGTAGCCGGGTGCCCGCTCAGGGGGCGAAACGGCCGAAGCCGCGACCGATAGAACAACAGTGGGCTGCCTTCGCCGACTTCCATCGCCACCACGTGGCCCGTGACCAACTCGTGGTCACCACCGTCGAAGATGTCGCCCAGGCGACATTCGACGACAGCCAACGAGCCTTTGAGCACCGGAGACCCCGTGATGCCCGGCACCCAGCCGATGCCGTCGAACTTGTCGCCACCCGAGACTGCGAACGTCCGGCACAACGCCTCTTGATGCTCCTCGAGGATGTTCACGCAGAACGCGCCGGCCTGGCGGATCCGCGGCCAACTCGTCGAGCTCCGCGCCGGGGCGAGGATCACCATCGGCGGGTCGAGCGACAGCGCGGCAAACGACTGGCAGGTGAAGCCCACCGGCTCGCCCTCTTCGAGCGCGGTGACGACCGTGATCCCGGTCGCGAAGTGACCGAGCACCTCGCGGAACCGGGCCTGGTCCAGGCCCGACACGGACGCCTAGGCCTTGCCGAGGTCGACCGACTGGGCCTCGTGCGCCGACGAGACGTCCTCGATGTTCTTCGCCTCGGGCAGGCGCCGCGCCTGGGTCAAGATCCGATCCAGCTCGCGGTCGGTGTGCGAAGGGTCGTGGTGGGACAGGAGGAGCTGCTTGACGCCTGCCTCTGCAGCCACGTGCACCGCGTAAGCGGCCGTCGAGTGACCCCAATCGGCTTTGGCCGAGAACTCGTCGTCGGTGTACTGACCGTCGTGGATCAACAGGTCGACGCCCTGACAGAGCTCGAGCACCGCCTCGGGCATCGCCCTTCGGTCGAGCGGCGCCTGATGGTCGGACATGTAGGCCACGGCGCGCCCTTCGGCCTCGATCCGGAAGCCCAGCGTCACCCCCGCATGCGGGATGGGCCGCGCCATGACCTTGGCCGAGCCGATGGAGAAGTCCTCCGCGCCGACGTCGATCGTGATGAGCTCGCCACGGAACTGTTCCATGTGAATGGGGAAGACGGGCGGCTGCACCGCCGCATGCAGCGCCTCCTTCAGCGTGCCCTTGGGCTGCGCCGGGCCGTACACCGTGAGGCGGGCGCCCGGGTCGTGCAACGGCCCGAAGAAGGGGATGCCCAAGATGTGGTCGAAGTGGAGGTGCGTGAGCAGGGCGGTCGCATGGAGCGGCGTCCCGAGGGCCCGCACTTCTCTGTGCAACGTGTCACCGAGCGCGCGCAGTCCCGTGCCCAGGTCGACGATGAGTGGCTCGTCCCCGTCGATGTCGATGACGAGGCACGACGTGTTGCCCCCATACCGCCTGTAGCGATCCCCCGAGCACGGGCACGAGCCCCGCACCCCGTAGAACGTCACGTTCACCCAAATGACCCTACCTCCGGAAGGCCAGCTACGTTCTGTCGCCATGGCTCAACAGGAGATGTTCACCGCAAACGGGCAGGACTTTGCCTGCCTCACGGAAGGACCGGCTGACGGCCCTCTCGCCCTCTGCCTGCACGGGTTTCCCGACACCGCGCACACCTGGCGCTACCTTCTGCCGGAGCTGGCAGGGGCGGGCTACCGGGTCGTTGCACCGTTCCTGCGGGGTTATGCCCCGTCCTCGTTGGCGGCCGACGGCAACTACCAGACCGGTGCGCTCGTGCGTGACGCCAACGCGCTGCACGAGGCGCTCGATGGCGGAGCGGACGCCGTGATCATCGGCCACGACTGGGGCGCCCTCATCACGTACGGGGCGGTGGCCCACGAACCCGACCGGTGGCGTCTCGCCGTTACCGCCGCCGTGCCCCCGACCCTGTCGATCGGCATGAGCCTGCTGACCTACGCGCAGCTCCAACGGAGTTGGTACATGTTCTTCTTCCAATCCGCCATGGCCGAGAGCGCGCTGCCGCTCGAGAACTACTCCTTCATCGACCATCTCTGGCGCGACTGGTCGCCCGGCTACGACGGGGCGTGGGACGTCGGCCAGGTGAAGGAGTCGATCGGCGACCCCGAGCGCATCGTCGCCGCCATCGGCTACTACCGAGCCATGTTCGACCCGACCCGGCAGCTGCCCGAGTTCGCCGAAGAGCAGGCGGCCGGCCTCTTGCCCACGCCGAAGCCGACGCTCTATCTCCACGGGCGCGACGACGGCTGCATGTTGCTCTCCTCCATCGGCTCGCCTCTCGACTACTTGGCGGAGGGCTCAGAGATGGAGATCGTCGACGGTGCAGGCCACTTCCTCCACGTCGAGAAGCCCGAGATCGTCAACCGGCGGATCCTGGAATTCCTGACGGTGCCGTGAGGCGCTAGCGGAGCCGGAGCACCCGCCGGGCGCGGCCGGACCAGCGCGCGAAGCCCTCGTCGACCAACGCCGCCGCCACACGATCCGCCCGCGCCGTGTCGTCGGGCCAACCGCATGCCGCCGCCACGGTTGCCGCCTCGACGTCGCCCCGGCGTAGGGCCTCGAGCAGGCGACCCCTCCCCTGCCGGTCGGAACCGACGAACACGCTCTGGCGCCGGGCCGCCGGGCTGGCCCGCCACGGGTCGCCCCCGCCGCTCCGCCGCCACGTGCACTGGCGGCGCAGGGGACAGCGGCTGCAGTCGGGCGAGGCGGCCGTGCACACGGTGGCGCCGAGGTCGAACATCGACTGGTTGAACGCCCAACTGTCCCCGGGCGGGACGAGGCGATCCCCCAACGCGAAGGCGGCGGTCGCCGTCAGGCGCGCTCCGGCCACGCCGCGTGCAAGCACCCGCACGCCGTTCGTGTCGACGGCTGCGACGTCGTGACCGAAGCCGAACGCGCGGACCGCCCGCGCCGTGTAGGGGCCGACGCCCGGCAGCGCGCGCAGGTCGGCGTCGCCGTCAGGAACCTGCCCGCGGTGTTCCCCGACGATGTCGCAGGCCGCCCGGTGCAGGTTGAGCGCGCGGCGGTTGTAACCGAGCCCAGACCAGCGTCGGACCACCTCCGCCGAGCCCGCCGCGGCACACTCTGCGGGCGTGGGGAAGGCGCCCACGAAGCGCTCGTAGTACGGCACCACCCGATCGACCTGCGTCTGCTGCAGCATGACCTCGGAGACGAGGATGGGCCAGGGGTCGCTCGTTCGGCGCCATGGCAGGTCGCGGCGGTGTTCGGCGCCCCACCCGAGGAGGCCCTGGCGGAAGCGGCGCGCCCTCCCTGGTGCGAGGGCGACCGGCTCAGTCCCAGACGTCGTCGCCGTAGGGGCGTTGGCGTGGCGGCGCGCTGGCCGTCTTCCAGACCATGAGCTTGCGGCGGAAGTAGCAGACCTCTTCACCGCGTTGGTTGAAGGCCTTGGTCTCCACCGTCACGACGCCACGGTCGTCCCTCGACTTGGACGGCGTCACCTCGAGCACACGGGTCTCCGCGTAAATCGTGTCGCCGTGAAAGGTGGGGAACCGGTGAATCAGCGACTCGACCTCGAGGTTGGCGATGCACGAACCGCTGACGTCGGGGACGCTCATGCCGAGGGCGAGCGAGTAGACGAGGTTGCCCACGACGACGTTCTTGCCCTGCACCGTCTCGTGCTCGGCGAACCACGCATTCGTGTGCAGGGGATGGTGATTCATGGTGATCATGCAGAAAAGGTGGTCGTCGTACTCGGTGATCGTCTTGCCGGGCCAGTGCTTGTAGATGTCGCCCGGGACGAAGTCCTCGAGATAGCGGCCGAACGGCCGGTCGTAGACGGTCATCCATCCGCCTGGGGCGGGCGGGGCCGGGTGGTGAAGCCCAACGACGCCCCCGGAAGTGACTCCCCGTCGATGGTCAGGCGCCAGGCAAAGCGGGTGCCGGGCGCCAGGGGGATCGGACCCAGGTTCACCGCCAACGCGACGTCGATCGGCGAGCCCTCGGGGATCCCCTGGGGCTGGCTCACGGTGAACTCGCCACGGACCTCGACCGGCTGAGACCCCTCGGCGGTCTCCATAAGCACGGGCCGCCCGTCGGCGTCCTCCAGGAAGAGCTCCCAGTGATGCGAGGACTCGGCCTCGTGCCAATCAACGTCGATCTTCAGGGCGACCGCAGAGGGGACCGGGTCGGGCCCCGTCATGCTCCATCCGCCCCCGAGGATGTAGAGCTTGCCGTCGGAAACCTGGGCTGCATCGCAGAGCAACATCGTCACTTTCACGGGTGTGGAGGTTAGTGGTCCCCGCCCATGGCAAAATAAGTCCAAGGGGAGGTTGCCGGCGACGCAGACCGCCGGCGGCCGGTGAGGGGGCTCATGCGTCGTCTGTCACTTTGGGCTGAGTGCAGGTCTGCGCCTGTCGTGGCGACCGCAGCCATGTTCGTGCTGGTCATGGCGTACAGCCTGCTCGGGAACCCGGTGCTGCACCTCGGCTCCTCCCGCCTGCAGTCACCCGACGACCTGTGGACGCTGGCCAACGCCTCCACCGCAGTCCTGCACGGTCATCTGACACGGGTCTACGTGCCCAACGAGGCGCTCACGTCGCCGCCCGGGATCGTGTTCGCCTTGCTCCCCGCCATGGCCCTCGGCCTGCTGCTCGGGCTCTCGGGCCACCTGCACAGCGCCGGCGACGCCCAGAGCATGTGGTTCGTCCTCGGCCCGGCAGCCCTTCTGTTGGGGTCCACGCTGCTCTTCGCTCTCGATGCGGTGGCGCGGGCATGGTCGTTCGCGCCACGGGCCCGCCTGGCCTTGGCACTCGTTGCCGCGTTAGGGGTCGCCAACGTCGTCGCCATGTGGGGGCACCCCGAGGACTGCGCCGCTCTCGCGCTCGTCATCTGGGCCGCACTCGCCGTCGATCGCGACGGCGAGGCCGCGATGCACCGCGCGGCATGGCTGCTCGGCGTCGGGGTGGTGCTCCAGCCCCTGGCGGTCCTCGGCATCGTCCCCGTCCTCGCCCGCTTCGGTTGGCGGGCCGGCGGGGCCCAGTGGTGGCGCCTCGCCCTGCCGAGCGTGGTCCTCGTCATCTTCCCGCTCGTCGCTGAACCGCACGAGACGCTCTACGTGTTGCTGCACCAACCGTTCGAGCTCGCCCACAACTCCTACACGCCGCTCACGCACCTGGCCCCCTCCATAGGCAACGGACTCAACGGGGGCGGCCCGACCCGGCTGGTGGCGGTCTTGCTCGCCGCCGCGCTCGCCGCGGCCGTGTGCCACCGGCACCACGACCTCGTGACGGTGCTCGGGATCGTCGCCGCCTCGATCTTCATCCGGGTCCTGCTCGAGACGGAGCTCAACTGGTACTACCTCTGGCCCCTCCTGGCGCTGTGCCTCCTCTTGTCGCTCCGGCGGGGTGTCGCGAGATTCGGGTTGTGCGCCGGAGCGTCGGTGGCGACGATGTTCCTGGGCAACCGGATCGTGCACCACATCGACGCGTGGTGGCCCGCGCTGATCGCCCTTCTCTGTGTCAGCCTCCTCTCCGCGCTGCCCCCGCCGCGGCGTTGGATCGAGCGGGTCTCTGCGCACCAAGGAACGGCCCTCCCCGCCTGAGGGGGGCGGCGAAGGACGCGGCGACTCGTAGAGTGCGGTTCAGCGATGAGTGAGCTGAAGGGGTTGCGCGACGACGTGTACCGCAGGCCGCTGGCCACGGCACTGCAGCGGCTTGGGCTCGGCCCGGGCTGGCGTTCCGTCGATGTCGGCGCCGGGGGCGGCGACGTTTCCGTGGCGCTGGCGGAGATGGTCGGCCGCGACGGGCGCGTCTACGCCGTCGACAGCGACCCGCTCGCCCGGGACGAGGTCGCCCGGGCCGCCGCGCCCGCACGCGCAGGTGATCGCTCTGACGCAGGCGGGTGAGGACCTTTCGCTTCCCGAAGAGGTCGATCTGGCGTTCTGCCGGTTCCTGCTCCTGCACGTGATCGACCCGCTGGTCGTCGTCCGCAAGATGGCGGAGGCGGTCCGCGACGGTGGCTGGGTCGTCGCGCAGGAGCCGATCACCTCGGCGGGACGGATCGCGGGTTCGCCCTTGTCGATGCCCGACGCCCGTCACCCCGACGTCGGTGCGCTGTTGCCGGCGCTCGTGCGGGACGCGTCGCTTGAAGTGGTCGACGCGTGGGCCGAGGCGCCGGCGGGCGTGGGCCCGGGACCCGTGACGGAGTACCTGGCGTCTTTGACCGGCGTGGATCCCGGCGACGACCCCGTCGTGTTGCCGCCGTTGGTAACGGTCATCGGGCGGCGCACCTGAAGGAAGGCGTGACGGAGAGGGGCCGGCGGGCCAGCCATTAGGGTCGCGCCCCGTGACTTCGCCCCTTTCCACCGACCTCGCCGGCGCCGCCGATGCGGTCGACCTGGCCCAAGAACTCGTCGATCAGGCCTGTGCGTCCGTCCGCGGACGCGGCGGCATCGACGCCAACCAAGTCGTGGCGTACGACATCGCGCACGCGGCGGCCGCTGTCGGCACCGCCCGGGCCGCCCTCCAGTACGGCGAGCAAGGGGACGTCGAGGCGGCCATCGCCTCTGCCTTCGTGGCCGACGTGGTGGCGGACCTCGTCGGCAAGGTGGCGGGCCGCGAGGCGCTGTGGGGCGTCGAGCCCGGCTGGGCGGCGCCGGTCGCCTCGTTCTTCGAGGCGCAGCGCGAGCCGTCGGTGCTGGCGGCGCTGGCATCGTCCGAGGGGCCGCGGCACCTGGGCGAGGACTTCGAGCTGGTGCGCGAGACGTTCCACCGCTTCGCCGAGGAGAAGGTGCGGCCGCACGCCGAGCACGTGCACCGGACGAACTCGGACATCCCCGCCGAGGTCATCGACGGGCTGGCGGAGCTCGGCGGGTTCGGCCTGTCGGTGCCCGAGGAGTACGGCGGCTACGCCACGGGCGGCGAGAGCGACTACATGGGCATGGTCGTGGCGACCGAGGAGCTCAGCTGGGGCTCGCTCGGCGTGGGCGGCTCGCTCATCACCCGGCCCGAGATCCTCACCCGGGCGCTCGTGTACGGCGGCACCGAGGAGCAGAAGAAGCAGTGGCTGCCCAAGCTCGCCTCGGCCGAGATCCTCGCCGCGGTGGCGGTGACGGAGCCCGACTACGGGTCCGACGTCGCCGGGATCGTGACGTCGGCGACCCGGGTCGACGGCGGGTGGGTCGTCAACGGCGTGAAGACGTGGTGCACGTTCGCGGCACGGGCAGACGTGCTGATGCTGCTGGCGCGGACCGACCCGGACCGGTCGTTGGCGCATCGAGGGATCTCGATGTTCATCGTCGAGAAGCCACAGGGAGACGGGCACGGCTTCCTCTTCACGCAGGGCGCCGAGGACGTGGTCGGGCGTCCCGGCGATTTGGCGCCCGGGTCGGCTGGAGGGGCGGCCGATCGACACGCTCGGATACCGCGGCATGCACTCCTACGAGCTGGCGTTCGAGAACTGGTTCGTGCCGGCGGCGAACCTGATCGGTGGCGAGGAGGGGCTCGGGCAAGGGCTTCTACCTCCAGATGCAGGGCTTCGAGAACGGGCGGCTGCAGACCGCAGCCCGTGCGTTGGGCGTGATGCAGGCGGCGTACGAGGCGGCGCTGTCGTACGCACGTGAGCGCGTCGTGTTCGGCTCGCCGATCGTCGACTACCAGCTGACGCAGTGGAAGCTCGGCCGGATGGCGGTGCTGATCCAGGCGACGCGGCAATCGTCGTACCACGTGGCGCGGATGATGGCGCGGGGCGAGGGCGCGTTGGAGGCGTCGATGGTCAAGGCCTACGTGTGCCGTGCCGCCGAGTGGGTGACGCGTGAGGCGATGCAGATCCACGGCGGCATGGGGTACGCCGAGGAGTTCCCCGTCTCGCGCTACTTCGTCGACGCGCGGGTGCTGTCGATCTTCGAGGGCGCCGACGAGACGCTGGCGCTGAAGGTGATCGCGCGGCGGTTGATCGGGGACTGACGGCGCTGGGCGCCGTGTGCTGAGCGCTCGTTGCTAGTTGGCGCTGCGGGTCAGGCCGGCCCGCTCGCCCCGGCTGACGAACTTCAGGGCGATCTTGCGGCTGGCCTCGTCGATCATCTCGTCACCGAACATGACGGCGCCCTTGCGGTCCTCCTCCGTCGCCTTGCGGTACGCCTCGAGGATGTCGAAGGCACGGTCGAACTGCTCCTGCGTCGGTGAGTAGACCTCGTTGAGGACGGTGACCTGGTCGGGCGTGAGCGCCCACTTGCCGTCGTAGCCGAGCATGCGGGTGCGCATGGAGTAGTCGCGCAGCGCATCGAGCTCGCGCACCTTGAGGAACGGCCCGTCGATGACCTGCAGCCCGTTGGCGCGGCCGGCCATGAGGATGCGGCTGAACACGTAGTTGAAGTGGTCGCCCGGGTACTCGGGGATGTCGACGCCGCCCGTGAGCACCGGCATCTCGATGCTCGCCGCGAAGTCGGCGGGGCCGAAGATGATCGTCTCGAGACGGGGCGACGCCGCGCAGATCTCGTCGACGTTGATGAGCCCGCGCGCCGTCTCGATCTGCGCCTCGATGCCGATGTGCCCGACGGGCAGGCCCGACTTCTTCTCGACCTGCGTCAGCAGGAGGTCGAGCGCCTGCACCTCGGCGGCCGACTGCACCTTGGGCAACATGATCTCGTCGAGGCGCTCGCCGGCGTTGCCCACGACCTCGATGACGTCGCCGTACGTCCACTCGGTGTCCCACGCGTTGACGCGCACGCAGAGCACGCGCTCGTCCCAGGCGAGGTTCTTGATGGCGTCGACGACCTTGGGCCGGGCGCCCTCCTTCTCGAGCGGCGCCACGGCGTCCTCGAGGTCGAGGAACGTCATGTCGGCCGGGACGGTTGGCGCCTTGGCCAGGAACTTCTCGTTCGAGCCGGGGGTCGACAGGCAGGAACGGCGGGGCAGATCACGGGAGCGTGCGGACATGACTCGATGGTAACAAACGGGCCCACAGGCCCTCCCCCGACGCCTTTGTTCGTCGGCCTACGGGACTTCGGCTAATGAAAAGAAGGAGTTGCGCATAAATCCCGCGCTTTATTAGGCGCAGTCCATATACACGTCGAAGAGACGTCAGTGAACCTCTTGTGAGAAGAACGCCAACGTCCGCTCCCACAACGCGTTCGCCGCGTCGGCGTCGTAGACCTCGGGCCGCGTGTCGTTGAAGAACGCGTGGTCGGTGCCCGGGTACACGATGATCTCCACCGACTTGCCCAATGCAGACAGTTGCTCGGCCAGCTCGTTCGCCTTCTCGGGCGTGAAGTACTCGTCCTGCTCCGCGTAGTGACCGAGCACCGCGGCCGACATCGCGGCGTAGTCGGGCTGCACGTCGGGCCACGGCACGATCCCGTAGCAAGGGACGACCGCCGACACCGCGTCGGGGCGTTGTGTCGCCAGCACCAGCGCGAGCCCGCCGCCCATGCAGAAGCCGATCACGCCGACGGTGGAGCTGCTGGCGCGCCGCAACACCTCGTCGACCGCGCCGCTCATGTCGCGCGCGGCCTGGTCCATCTTCATGGCCATCATCGCCTTGCCCGCTTCGTCGGGCTCGCCCGGCGCCACCTTCTGCCCGTGATACAGGTCCGGCGCCAACGCGACGTACCCGGCCGCGGCGAACCGGTCACACACGTCCTCGATGTGGTCCACGAGCCCCCACCACTCCTGAATCACCACGACACCAGGCCCGCTGCCACTCTGCCGGAACGGCCAAATATCCGCCTGCAGTGGACCCGTTGCTCGGGAATTCGATCATTTCACCCATGTGGCCGACCGTAGTTCCCACGAGCGGGTTTCGTTCTCCCCTCTCGTTGACCCGGAGTTAACAAAAAAGTTTTTTCCGGCAACCACCTGCGACTTCACACCACCAGTACGACTGTAAACGGGGATTACGCCACCGAGGATGTTTGAAACGACCAGGGGGTTCCACTAAACATGTGCCCCATCGTGACTGACGTAGAGCGGGCAACGCCCCGCCCGACGCCGCGGTCTTCGAGGAGCACAAGGCTGCTCCAGCGGGTAGGTGTCCCCGCGTTGACCGTCGTCACAGTGTTGTCGAGCACTGTGCTTGGTTTGGCGCGCCCTGCCGCTGGAGATGCCATCTCCGACGCGAAGGCAAAAGCGGCTGCAATCGAAGCCCAACTGTCCCAGGCGCAGAATCAGATGTCCGCGCTCAGTCAGCAGTACGACCAGGCGCAGTACCACCTGTCGCAGATCAACTCGAACATCCAGACGACCAAGTCGAACATCGCCTCGGCCGAATCAGCAGGTGGCCAAGGACAAGTCGACGCTGCCGAAGGCGGCCGTCGCCAACTACATCTCCGACGGCACGGCGGCGGCAGCAGAACTCGATCTTCAGCGGCAACCAGGAGACCGTCGGCGCTTCGACCGAGTACAACGACATCGCCGAAGGCAACATCTCGCTCGCCGTCGACAAGCTCCACACGGCCGAGAACCAGCTCAACGCCCAGGAGACGCAGCTGTCGGGCGAGCAGACCTCAGCGCAGTCGCAGGTCGGCGCGGAGCAGGCCGCGGTCGCCGCCAACCAGCAGGCCATCAACAGCCAGAAGAGCGCGCTGTCGCAAGAGCAGGGCCAGATCGCCACGCTCGTCCAGCAACAGGAGCAGGCCGAGGCCGCCGCCGCGGCGAAGGCGGCACAGCAGAAGCAGGCCGCC
Organism: uncultured Acidimicrobiaceae bacterium; assembly: GCA_963783995.1. Lineage (GTDB taxonomy): Bacteria > Actinomycetota > Acidimicrobiia > Acidimicrobiales > RAAP-2 > Bog-473. Next base: position 324,311 of record CAWAPU010000001.1, on the reverse strand, counting down.
GCGGCTGCCGCTGCCGCTGCGGCCCCGTCCAGAGCCTCGGCGAGCCCGGCTGCTGCCACGGTCGCCGACGAGACCGCGGCCCCGCCGCCCACCGCAGCCGGTGGTGCGGGCGCCGTGCAGGCCGCCGAGAGCCAGATCGGCGTCCCCTACGTGTGGGGCGGCGAGTCGCCCAAGGGCTCGGCCAGCCCGGGCTTCGACTGCTCCGGACTCACCGCCTGGTCCTGGGGCCAGGTCGGGGTGGGGCTGCCGCACTACTCGGGCGCCCAGATGTCCGATTCCACCCCCGTGCCGGTCAGCGACCTCCAACCGGGCGATCTCCTCTTCTACGGCCCCGGTGGCTCCGAGCACGTCGCCATGTACGTGGGCGGCGGCTCGATGATCGAGGCGCCCTACACCGGCGCCTCCGTCTGGATCACCGCCTTGCGCCTCGGCGACGGCTTCGTCGGCGCCGGCCGGCCCTAGCGACCCCCAGACCCGCATCCGGCCGTACCCCGGCCCCTCCGCCTCGTCCTACCCCCTCACCGGCCGTGCCCGGCCCCCAGCTGCACCCGGCCCGTCCTAACCTGGCCTGAAGCGCTGAGATGAAACCGATCCCCGTCGAATTCCACATCGGGCCGCTCCAGGTCCACACGTACGGCATCGGCCTCGCGCTCACGTTCTGGTTCGGGTTCGTCTACTTCGAGCGCCGGCTCAAGCGTGCGGGCTACCCCACCGACTGGTTCGTGCCGGTCTTCCTCTGGATCATCCTCGCCGCCGTCGTCGGTGCCCGGGTCCTCCACGTCGTCACCAACCTGACCTACTACACGGCCAATCCGGGCGACGTCTTCGCCATCTGGCACGGCGGGCTCTCGTCCTTCGGCGGGCTGCTCTTCGCCGTACCCACCGGCATCATCCTCACCAGGCGCCGCTGCCCCGAGCTCCCGCTCGGGCGGGCCCTCGACCTCGCCGCCCCCGTCCTCTTGGCATGCTGGGCCATGGGCCGCCTCCTCGGGCCCCAGCTCATGGTCGCCGGCGGCGGGCATCGGACGACCCAGTGGTTTGGCATGTACTACGCCGGCCAGCCCGGCCGCCGCCTCCCGGTGCCGATCTTCCAGGCCCTGGAGGACTTCACCGTCTACCTCGTCCTCATCGGGATCGAGCACTACCTCAACCGGTGGCCCGATGGCAGCCGCCGCGTCGGGTACCCGGCCGGGACCGTGATCGGCGTCGGGATGATCCTCTGGGGCATCGAGCGCTCCCTCGACGAGCACCTGTGGCTCGGTGAGGACGGTCGCCTCGGCTCGGACCTCGTCCAGCTGGCGGGGGTCGCTCTGGTCCTCGGCGGCATCGTCATCCTCTGGCGGACGCGCGCGCGCTGGCAGGTTTGGCTCCAGACGCACCATGCGGGCGACCCCGACCAGGTCGAGCCGGCCGGCACGACTGCCGCGGCCGCTATCGATCCCAGCCCGCCCGCCGATCCGCTGACGCACGACGCCCTGTCGAAGACGCAGAAGGACGCTGGCCAACCGGTCTGAACGGCCGTGCGCCGGCCCAGCGGGGCCTGCGTGGCGTGTTGGCCGGTCTACTCCTCGCTCAGGTGCGAGAACCGGGCACTTCGGGCACGGATGCGGTCACCCTGGCGCTCGATGGCCAGTGTGCCGCCGTCCCGGAAGATCCAGCCCACCTCTCGCCACGGGCGGATCTCCGGAACAGCCTCGGAGTGCTCGGGTCCGTACATCGCAGCTTCTTCGATGCTCATGCTCACGACGTGTCCCCTTTCCTCACGTTCCGACCCGCCCTCAGTGGGGGAACGGCGCCCGGCGCCCGCTTCTTGCGCCGACACTGAAACTACGTAGCTCCGCCGGCAATGGGGTGGACCGTCGGGTCGAGTTCGCGTTGTCGTCACGCTCTCGTCGATCGGGCGTAAGCCGCACGCCTGTTGCGCGATCGGGGATTCCGAACGCGCCGTATCGAATAAGGCCAGCTCAAAAACGGAAATTGCATGAGCAGTGCGCAAGTCCGGGTCCGCCAAGGACTTCTTCGGATGTAAGGGAAACGGAAACGGCGGGAGAGAGGGGGCGTGCGACATGACCACGGTCCAGCCTTGGATGCCGATGAGCGAGCCCATGACCGATGAGAGGACCTGGAGCGACGAGGAGAAGCGGGAGTGGATGGCCGCCCACAGCGGGGCCCCTACCCACGTGGTGACCTTCGAGCCGATGTACCAGATCGAGCTGTGCATCCCGCCCTGGGAGCACCCCGACCACCACATCGCCCGCTCGGCGGTGTCGTGGGGCAAGGACATGAGCCGGGTCTTCGACGGCACGGACCACGGTGTCGCTGTCGTGGCGGCTCATCACGAGGGCAACTCACTCGAGGTCCACTCCTCCGTCGTGCCGCGTCCGCGGCTGCGCCCCGTCGTCTGAGCACAGGGCACCGGCACCATCTGCGCGCTGCCTACGCGCGAGAGGCCGTTGTTCGCCGCGCGCTGTATACGTTCAGCGACTTATGTTTCGAGCGTTTCTAGAACGCAACCCGCATCTTCATAAGTCGAACCCTGTAGGTTCTACGCGTTCGGCTTTTCCTTGGTTTCGGCGGCCTGCCGCAGCTTCTCGAGCTGGTCGATAAGGCCCATCCGCTCCTGGCCGATGTTCGAGTCCAACCGCTCGGCGATCTGGTCGGGCGTCCAGCGCCCGTCGGCCCACATGGCCCGCACCTCCGCCGGCTGGTTCCACACCGCGATCTTCGAGCCGACGACCGTGTAGACCTGCCCGGTCACGTGCTTGGCCCTGTCGCTGAGCAGGTACACGACCATCGGCGCCACGTCCTCGGCGTCCCCCATCTCGGCGAGCTCTTGGGGGACGTTGGCCGACATCCGCGTCCTCGCCACGGGAGCGATCGCGTTCGCCGTCACGCCGTAGCGGTACAGGCCGGCCGCCGCCGAGCGCACCAGCGAGACGATCCCGCCCTTGGCGGCGGCGTAGTTGGCCTGGGCCACGCTGCCGGAGAACGCCCCGGAGGTGAACCCGATGAGGGCGCCCCCGCCCTCTTGCTTGCGCATGACCGCCGCGGCGGCCCGGAAGACGGTGAAGTGCCCCTTGAGGTGGGTCCTGATGACGGCGTCCCACTCGTCCTCGGACATGTTGAAGAGCATCCGCTCTCGGAGGATCCCCGCTATCGCAACGACGCCGTCGATCCGCCCGTACTTGTCGACCGCCGTGGAGATCAACCGCTCGCCCGCCTCCATCTTCGAGATGTCGTCGGCCACGGCGATCGCCTCTCCCCCGGCCTTGGTGATCTCCGCCACGACGGCGTCCGCCACCTCGCTGCTCGGGTCCTCTCCGGCCATGCCGACGCCGTAGTCGGCCACGAGGATCTTGGCCCCTTCGGCCGCCGCGGCCAACGCAACGGCCCGCCCGATGCCACCGCCGCCGCCTGTGATCGCGACGACCTTGCCCTCGAGGAACCCTGCCATGGTGGAATCTCCTGATCTCTCGTCGCCAGGCCACCGGCCGGGCACGCAAATTGCCGTGAGTTAGAACACGTTCTAGCCTGCGGGTGGCGGGGGCTGCCATTTGCGACCTTCGTCTCGCGAGACCTCCAAGGAGACTGCAGATGGGTGACCTCGGCTTCTGGGCCCTGGCTCAGGAAGACCCCGACTACCTGGCCCTCGTCACGCCCGAGGGCGACGAGATGAAGGCCGGCGAGCTGCTCGGTCGGGCCAACCAGTTGGTGCACGCGTTGCGGGCCCAAGGCTTCGAAGTGGGCGACCGCATCGCGACGCTGCTGCCCAACGGGGCGGAGATGATCGAGATCTACCTCGCCGCGCTGCAGGCCGGCTGGTACCTGGTCCCCATCAACTTCCACCTGGTCGCACCCGAGGTGGCCTACATCCTCAAGGACTGTGGGCGCGAAGGCCTTCGTCGCCCACGAGCGCTTCGCCGACATCGCAACGGCGGCCGCCGACGAGGCCGGCATCGACGCCTCCGGGCGCCTCGCCGTAGGCGACATCCCAGGCTTCGCGTCCTACGGCGCCGCCCGAGACGCACAACCCACGACGTTGCCCGAGGACCGCACCGTGGGCGACGTCATGAACTACACATCGGGCACGACGGGCAACCCCAAGGGCATCTACCGCAAGCTCATGGGCGTCACCCCCGAAGAGGCTGCGCTGGGACTGTCGGGGTTGCTCTTCCTCTTCGGCATTCAGCCGCAGGACGGCAACGTCCACATCATCGGCTCGCCGCTGTATCACACCGCCGTGCTGCGCTTCGGGAGCGCGTCGCTGCATCTCGGCCACACCGTCGTGATCATGGACAAGTGGCTGCCCGAGGACATGCTGCGGCTGATCGAGGAGCAGCGCGTCACGACGTCGCACATGGTCCCGACGCAGTTCCACCGACTGCTCGCCCTCCCCGACGACGTGCGCGCCAAGTACGACATGTCCTCACTGCAGCACATGATCCACGCCGCCGCGCCCTGCCCCATCGACGTCAAGCACAAGATGATCGCGTGGTGGGGCAACGCGGTCGACGAGTACTACGCCGCCAGCGAGGGTGGTGGCACGCTCGTCACCGCCGAGGAGTGGTTGCAGAAGCCCGGCACGGTCGGCAAGCCGTGGCCGATCAGCGAGATCGCGATCTTCGACGACGATGAAAACCGCATCGAGGAGCCGGGCGTCATCGGCACGGTGTACATGTCCATGGGTGCGGCCAACTTCGAGTACCACAAGGACAAGGAGAAGACGCAGAAGAACCGCATCGGCTCCTTCTTCACCGTGGGCGACGTCGGCTTCCTCGACGAGGACGGGTTCCTCTTCCTGCGGGACCGCAAGATCGACATGATCATCTCGGGTGGGGCCAACATCTACCCGGCCGAGATCGAGAACGTGCTCCTCTCGCACCCCAAGGTGGGTGACGCCGCCGTCTTCGGCATCCCCCACGAGGACTGGGGCGAGGAGGTGAAGGCGGTGATCGAGCCGGCCGAGGGCGTCGAGGCCAACGACGAGCTGGCCGCGGAGATCCTCACCTTCTGCGGCGACAAGCTGGCCCGGTTCAAGACGCCCAAGACGATCGATTTCACCAACGAGATGCCGCGTGACCCCAACGGCAAGCTCTACAAGCGCAAGCTGCGCGACCCGTACTGGGAAGGGGTGCAGCGGGCGCTCTGAGCGCCAGCGCCTGCCCCAGCATCAGAGTCAGCGCCACGGCACCGCCTGCAGGCATGCTGGAGGGGTGGTGACCACCCCGGACTTCCAGCTCCGCGTGCAGCCGGACGGTTCCGGTGCGATCTGTCGACGGGTGCTCGCCACTCTGCCGACCTGGTTCGGCGTAGCGGAGTCGGTCGAGGACTACGTCGCCAAGGCCGATGCGCATCCGACGCTCGTCGTTAGCGTGCTGGGCGAAGACGTCGGGATCCTCACCCTCGTCGTGCACACGCCGTACGCCGCCGAGATCTACGTCATGGGCGTCGTGCCCGAGCACCACCGCCACGGCATCGGGCGCCAGATGGTGGAGATGGCCGAGACGTGGCTCCGCGCCCGGGACATCGAGTACCTGCAAGTGAAGACACTCAGCCCGCGTCACCCCGACCCCGGGTACGAGAAGACCCGCGCCTTCTATTTCGCCGTCGGGTTCCGCCCTCTCGAGGAGTTCCCCGATCTATGGCAGCCCGAGAACCCGGCGCTGCAGATGATCAAGACCCTCACGCCCAAGGCGACGTGGACGACGACGTCGACGACCTCATGACCGACCCGCGGAGCCTGGGCATCAACACCGCGTACCTACGCGAGAAGCAGTACAAGGACCCGACGAACCTGAACGCACGAATTGCGCTGCACGCCCGCTACGCGAGAGCAGACGTCCCGTTGTATCCGTGGTTGGCCGGCCTCGTGGCATGGCCCGACGGCGGCGACGTCCTCGAGGTGGGCTGCGGACCGGGCCTCCTGTGGGAAGCGATCGCCGCACTCCTCCCATCCCTCAGGCTCACGTTGACCGATCTTTCCGACGGCATGCTCGATGCGGCCGCCGAAGTGGTGCGACAGATCCCGTCGATCGAGCTCGTCGCCACCGAGGCCTGCGACGCCCAGGACCTCCCGTTCCCCGACGACTCGTTCGATGTCGTCGTCGCCAACCACATGCTGTACCACGTGCCCGAACCGGCTCGCGCCATCACGGAGTTCGCTCGTGTGCTGCGCCGCGACGGCACGCTCTTGGCGGCGACGAACGGACCGAAGCATCTCGACGTCATCACCGAGATCACGCGCCGAGAGCTCGGTTGGTCCTCAGGCGACTTCGTCGACCGGCGCTTCGGCCGGTCCACCGGTGGCGCCATCCTCGAAGGCGCATTCAGCGATGTGACGTGGCACCAACACCTGAGCACGCTCGTCTGTGACGACCCTGCGGCGGTAGTGGCCTACATCCGTTCGTCGGCCACCGGACAAGAGGCGTCGCCCCAGCAACTCGTCGCGGTCACCCGAGCGGTCGCGGCTCGTTTCGAGTCCGCCGGTGGCGCCGTGCAGATGTCGATGGACGCGGGAGCTTTCGTCGCCCGTGGGCCCGCCGGAACGAACGCTTCCTGAGCCAGTCCACGACGCGTTCGTGCAACGTGGGTGAAGCACCTGAAGCCCCGCAGTTCAACGCCTTCGCTCGCGCCCATATGCCAGAATCCCTGACGCTCACCCGTTACTCGCGAGGAGGTTGGGCCGGAAATGTGGAGCCGAGTTGCCGCCGCAGTTGGATTGACCGGCGCGGTTATGTCGACCGGTGCTTTGACATCCGGCGCTGCGGCCTCGCCCAATCCCGATCCGACACCCTCTACGGTCCCATCGACGACGAGCACGTCGACGTCGACGACGAGCACGTCGACGACGACCTCTACCACCGATCCCGCGCCACCCGGGCCGTCGGCCAACAAGTCGGAACCCGTCGCCGCTGCCGCAGCCGCCGCCAACCCCGACGCCTACTACGGCAATCCCAAGCTGGGGGTGGAGATCGCCACCGCCACGCCAGGCCTGTATCCCGTCTTCGGCACCGACAACCAGCCCGACTTGAGCGGGTTCTCCGTGGAAGCCTCCCCGGCGAGCGGACAGCCCACTCTGTCCGGGGTAACGGAGCCCCAGCCGGCGTGTTCCCCCAACACCTCGCTGTCCGCGGACCCCGCCCCCAACCTCTACTGCGAGACCGACACCGATAGCGACTTCGAGTTCCCGATGGCGAGCGATCCCGAGAGTTATGACTTCTCCATGGCCGCCACTCCGGTGAGTTACGTCCACGATCCGGACCAGTCCTATCCACAAGAGCTGTCGGAAGGCGCCTGCCTCGGCGCTTCGCAGGGCTCTGACGACTGCGAAATAGAGGGCTTCGGTACTCCCAGCCTTTCGGACGTCACCTATTTCGACTACATCGGGATCTACCGGGAGCTGGAGGTGACGACCGAGACGACGTCGGGAACCCTTCTTCCCGGTGTGACCGTCTCGCTCTCCTGCAGCGCCACCGCTTCAGACCCGACCTATGCCTGTCCTCAGCCCGGGGAACTGGACAATCTCAATGACGGCAGCGGCGGCAGCGGCGGCAGCGTGCAACGGGCCAACGTGTCGACATCGACCACCTCGACCACGACCGGCTCCAACGGCACCGGCAGCTTCTCGGGCATCTACCTCCCGGGCACGACGGTGTCCCTCTCTGCCGCGCCACCCGCCGGCTACCAGGCCGCCTCGCTGGTCGCCACCGTGGCGTCGCCGGTCACTTCGTCCACCACCACTGGCGCGGCGATCTCCCAAGCAGCCCAGACGCCAATCGATCTGACGCTCGTCTTCAGTGCCCAGGCCGCGACGACCACGACCACTACCGTGGCGCCGACCACTACGACCGTGCCCGTCGCGGCCGCCGCGGCGCCGACCGGAAGCACCCCATCGGCCACTCCGCCGAGCGCGCTCGCCCTGACCGGCTTCGACGGCGAGCGTGCGTTCGGGGCGGGCGCCATCCTGCTCGTGGCGGGCGCGGGTCTTCTCCTGGGCGGCCGCCGGCGCAGGGGCCGGCGGGGAGCGCACGTCGCCCGGAGGTGAGCGGCTTCGACCCCACGACCAGTTTCCCGGTTTGGTTCGCCCGGACGCCTGGTCCCGGTCCCGGCATACATCTCGCCTGTGTCATGGGGGAGGAACACCCTTACCGGCACGTAGTCGACGTCGACGACCTGCCACCGTTCGCGTCCGTCCTGTACCAGGCCGACTACGGAACGGACGGCGAGATGACACGGGTGGAGATCGACCCAGCGTTCGCCGCCGGAGCGGTCGACCTCTGGTACAGCGAGATTCCCGAGCCCGAGGCCGATCCACCGGCCACCAACCTTCTGGCCTTCGCCACCGGCGAGTGGTCGGACGGGACGATCGTCCGCCCAGAGGAGCGCGAGAAGGCCGACACGGACCTGCGCGCGCAGGTCGCAGCCCTCCGCTGGTGGACCGGCACCGGCCAGGTGCACCAGATCTACGTGATCCCCCACATGCGCCGGCGCGGTATCGGTTCGAAGTTGGTGCTCGCTGGCGCCGCCCTCACGGTGGGGAGGCGTTGGCCGTCTCTCTGGTCGAATGGCGACCTGACCGACTTGGGCGATACCTGGATCTCGGCATCGGTCTGGGCGCCACGCGTTGCGCCCCGCTCGAACGTCGTGCCGCCGATGACACCGGGTGGTGACCCGGCACCCCTGACCCCTGACCCCCTGACCCCTGACCCCTGATCCCTGGAGCCGGCGCGACGTCGAGATGTCGATCGAATTGGGGTGCTTCGTCGCGCCACGGCCGAAACGGAACTCCGAACAGGGCCGGTTGATCCCGACCGCCCGTTCAGATCAGTTCGACCCGCCCCCGAAGATCCGCAGAAAGAACAAGAACACGTTCAAGATGTCGAGGAAGATCGACGCCGCCATCAGCGGGGCCGACGCAATGTCCTTCGAGCGCCGGAGCCGTTGGAAGTCGAACATCGTGAAAATGGCGAAGATGACAAGGCCGAGCACGGCGTAGATCAAGGACCCGTGCGGGATATGCACGAAGATCAGCACGATCCCGAAGACGATGAGCGCTAGGAGGGCGAAGAACGCGACCCTCGCCAGGGCGCTCAGGTCGCTCCGGATGAGGTAGCCCGCCGTCCCGAAGCCGAGGATGAACAACGCCGTGGCCCCGCCCGCCTGCCAGAGGATCGCCGGGTCGGTGACGGCGTAGTACACGAGCAGTGGTGACATCGCCAGGCCGATCAGCACGCCGAAGGCCCCGAGAAGGGCGACCGTGGCGCCCATCGAGCGCCGGGCCGTGAAGTTCATGGCGATGAGACAGACGAAGGCTGCGATGAAGAAGACCCACGTGAGCGACTCGGAGAGGTGGCGGCCGGCGTAGGCGCCGAGGGCGAAGAGCCCGGCCGTGGCGGCGACGTACGCCATGGTCTGGCCGAAGAGGCCGAGGGTGCGGTCCCGGGTCATGGCCCCGGCGCCGGTACCTCCAAGGCTGAATGCCTCGCTCATGACTCACGAACCTCCCGCTCTGTGACCCTTCCTCGGCATCGTACGGCACCGGATTGGCGCGCCGACGTCCGCCATCGGTGACATCGTCCGGCGCGCGTTGGCCTCCGCTCGAACCGCAGGGACCCCCGCCGGCGCCCGCGTCAGCTTTCGAGACCCTCGGCCTTGCGCTTCTCGGCGTTGGCCAGCATGCGCTGCCAGTCCGCGTCGACCAACGGCCCCTCCGCGCTGTGCGCGCCGTGAGCGTTCCCCGACACGATGTCGGCCATCCGACCGAAGTCCACGAGAACGAAGATGCCCTCCGCCTCGGCCGTGAGCTCCCCCTCGTGGTAGAGCCCACCCCAGGCGAAGACCTTGCGGCCCTCACGCCCGGTGTGGCGTGCCGCGAGTTCGAGCGGCGCCAGCAACGGTGTTGGACGTCGATAGCGGATCGTGAGCGTTCCGGTCATCGCGCCGACACCAGCGAGGATGTTGGAGAGTCCGAGCAGCTCGTCGAAGAGTTCGGCGATCACTCCCCCATGCGCACAGGTCGGCGGCCCCTCGTACTGATAGTCGAACGTCACGCGCCCGCGCAGTTCGCGCACGCCGTCCTGACCGGGCGCGGGCACCGCCCACACCTCGACGGGCGGCGCGATCGGGTTGGCGAAGCCGATCATGGGGCTCGTCGGGAAGTGGTCTTGCGGGTGCATGCCCTCGAAGCCGGCGGGCCCCGGCGTCCGGCGGTTCCGCTTGGTCGCCGCCGCGGCCTCCTCGAGCCGGTCCGCCACCTCGGCCAGGGAGGCGGCCGCCGAGCCGAGGTCGTCGTCCTCGAGTGGCTGGCCGATGGTCACCGCGCTGATCCGGCGCAGCGCCGCCGCAACCTGGTTGATGGGGATGTCCGGCGCAGCGGAAAGGGCCTCGCCGTCGAGGCCCGGGTAGCCCCCGCCCGGTGCCGGGTCGAGGTTCTCGCCCCCGGGGAACGCTCGGCGAGCGGCGCCGGCGCCCTTTCCCGGCGTCGAGTTCGCCTCGCTCGTCACGTGCGGGTGTAGTTCGGCGGCCGCTTCTCGGCGAAGGCCTTCTGGCCTTCCGTCGCATCGTTCGATGAGAACACCGGCCAACCGATCTCGAGCTCACGGGCCAGGCCGTCGACCTCGGACATGCCCTCGGTCTCGCGCACGCTGCGCAAGATCGCCTCGACCGCCAGCGGCCCGTTCGAGTTGATCACCGACGCGATCTCCTTGGCCCGTTGCAGCGCCTGACCAGTCGGCACGACGTGGCCGATGAGCCCGATGCGCAGCGCCTCGTCCGCGGGGACCTCACGCGCCGTCAACAGCAGCTCCATCGCCAGGGTGTAGGGGATCTGGCGCCGCAGGCGCACCGTCGAGCCTCCCAGGGGGAAGAGCCCCCGCTTGGCCTCGAAGACGCCGAACACCGCGCCCTCGCCGGCCACCCGGATGTGCGTCGCCTGCAAGATCTCGGTCCCGCCCGCCACGGCCCACCCCTCGACCGCCGCGATGAGCGGCTTCTTCACGTCGTAGTGACGAAGCAGCGCCTTCCAGTGCAGATCGGGGTCCTCTTGCTGGCGGTGCTCGTACTTCTCGGCGTCGCTCCCGCCCATCGCCTTGAGGTCCATGCCCGCACAGAACGTGCCGCCGGCACCCGTGAGGATGGCGGAGCGGATGTCGTCGTTGGAGTCGATCTCCTCCCAGGCGTCCTTCATGCCCACGAGCATCGGCAGGCTGAGCGCGTTCTTCGCCTCGGGCCGGTTCATGGTGACGATCGCGGTCGCGCCGTCGCGCTCGAACGTCAGGTGCTCGGTCGAAATGTCTGCCACGGTCCCCTCCAGAGGTAGGCGCCGGTGTGGTCGTGATGGATGGTCGAGATGCCGAGGTACGGGCCCGCCAAACCCGCCGAGCCAAGCCCCGCTTGTGTTACAGCCGCTCGATGATCGTGCCCGTCGCCACCGCGCCGCCACAGCACATCGACACGAGCCCGTACGTCGAATCGGTGCGCTCGAGCTCGTGCAAGATCGTCGTGATCAGCCGCGCTCCCGTCGCCCCGACCGGGTGGCCCAACGCGATCGCGCCGCCGTTCACGTTCAGCTTGTCCATGTCGGCGCCGTGCACCTTGGCCCAGCTGAGCACGATCGAGGCGAAGGCCTCGTTCACCTCGTACAGATCGATGTCGTTCATCGTCATGCCGGCCTTGGCCAACACCCGCTCGGTCGCGACGATCGGGCCGTCGAGGTGGTAGTAGGGGTCGGACCCCGCGAGCACCTGCGCCACGATCCGCGCCCTGGGCTTGAAGCCCTCGGCCTTGGCCCGCTCCTCGGACATCCACAGCACGGCCGCCGCGCCATCGGAGATCTGCGACGACGTCCCCGCCGTGTGGATGCCCTCGGGCAGCACCGGCTTCAACTTGGCCAGGCCCTCGGCCGTCGTGTCCCGCGGCCCCTGGTCCTTGCTCACGATGAGCTTCTCGCCCGAGTGCTCGCCCCGGGGCCCCTCCTCGCCGACGATCGGCGCCTCGACGGCGAAGATCTCACGGGCGAAGCGGTCCTCGGCCACCGCGCGGGCGGCCTTCTCCTGGGACGCCAGCCCGAACGCGTCCACGTCCTCACGGCTGATGCCGTGTTTCTTGGCGATCCGCTCCGCCGCTTCGAACTGGCTCGGCATGTCGTACGGCAGGTCCTCGGGCATCGCGCGCCCCACGCCCGGCGCCGCGGCATTCGCGCCCAGCGGGATACGGCTCATGGTCTCCACGCCGCACCCGATCGTCGTGTCGGCCCCACCGGCGGCGATGAGGTTGTTAGCCATGTGGTTGGCCTGCTGCGACGACCCGCACTGGCAGTCCATCGTCGTCGCCGCCACGTCGTAGGGCAGCCCGGCCAGCAACCACGACGTGCGTGTCACGTTGAAGCCCTGCTCGCCCGCCTGCGTCACGCACCCACCGAACACCTGGTCGACGGTCGCCGGGTCGATGCCTGCCCGCTTGACGACCTCGGTCTGCGCCGCCCCCAGGATGTCGGCCGCCCGCAGGCCCGACAGCCACCCGTTGCGCTTCCCGATGGGCGTGCGAACCGCCTCGATGATTACCGGCTGCGCCATGACGGACCTTCCTCCTGCTGCGACTTTCCGGCCTGGGCCGGCTGCCCCGCTTGGGCGAAATTTAGAACCGGTTCTAAAATTTAGCACCGGCGCCCCGAAGTCTGCCTTGGCCTGGTCGCCGGGCGCCAACCTCGCTTCCGCCCCGGGGACACGGGCAACCTCTACCGCTCGAGCCCGGGTGCTCCGTGTTCCCGTGCCGGGAACATTTCCTGAAGGAGGAACTGCGCTCGAGGCGCGATCACATGACCCGGATATGTGGTCTCCAAGAGGTGCAGCCCCTCATCGGAGGTCGTAAACCCACAGAGTTCGTAAAGGGCCCGATGTCATCTTGATCGCGGTCCACGCGTGCGGCCAAGAGCTTCATCGCGAGGAGGTAACGCGGCGAGGCTGCGGCGACACTCAGGTTGTTGCCTTCAAAGACGGCGACCTGGTGGGGTCGTTCCCGGGCATGAACGCCTTGTCACCATCATTGAGCCAGTCGGGTTCCAAGCCCAGTTCATCGGCCACCCTCCGTGCTGCCTGCCGCACTTCTGCAGCGGGGACAAAGGTGGCGTCAACATCAACTGTGGAGCGGCGTGCGTCGTAGGCGAGAGCCATCGCCGCCCCTCCAACTACAAACAGTTCCGCGCGAACGCCCGCGCGACCGAGTTCATCGTCGAGGGCCTCGAGAGCCCTTTGGATGCCACTTCGATCGAGCATCATCACGCGTACGTCAACGAATCCTCAGTGATGAAGACGCCCCTACGTTTGAACGAGATCGGACTGTGCACCACAGCATTCGCGTGAAGTGACCTGATTCCTGACACGAACCACCACTCATCGAGAAATCGGCTCGGGTCGTCGACCCAGGTCGGAGGAACCATGTCGTGATGGACGCATGAGTATTCGACGACCGAGGCCAACAGGGCGTCGTACCGGCGATCGCCCGTAGGCGGCGGCGCGATCTCGACCATCCTTTGGCGGTCGGCCTGGTCCGCCTTGTCGAATTGCTCGACGAATCGGAAGGCCAGTCGGCGAGCAGAATCTTCATCGTTCTCAGCCAACCAGTGGGCTACTTCTGCCCCCACCTCGGCGATCGTCGGCCATCGGAAAGCCATGGTTCAATCGTAGGGTGCCCGTGTTCGGCACGCTCATCTAAAGGTCCTTCAGCACCTCGCGGGCGATCACGACGCGCTGGACCTGGTTCGTCCCCTCGTAGATCTGCGTGACCTTGGCGTCGCGCATGAACCGCTCGACGGGGAACTCCTTGACGTAGCCGTAGCCGCCCAACAGCTGCACGGCGTCCACCGTGATCCCCATGGCGGCGTCCGACGCGAACGCCTTCGCCATCGCCCCGAACTTGGTGAGCTCGCCGGTGGGGTCGTCGTCGATCATGGAGCAGGCGCGGTAGATCAGCGCCCGTGCCGCCTCGTTGCGCATGGCCATGTCGGCCAGCATGAAGCGCAGCCCTTGCAAGTCGGCGATGGGGCCACCGAACGCCTTGCGCTGCTTCATGTAGGCGCCGGCGACGTCGATCGCACCCTGGGCGATGCCGACCGCTTGTGCCCCGATGCCGGGGCGACTCCGGTCCAGGGTGTGCATGGCGATCGAGAAGCCCTGCCCCTCTTCGCCGATCCGGTGTGATGCGGGCACCCGCACTTCGTCCAACGTGACCTCACCGGTGGGGCTGCCCCGCATCCCGAGCTTGTCCTCGAGCTTCGGGATGTGCACGCCCCACTCCTTCTCGACGAGGAAGCAGGACACGCCCCGTGCGCCGGCGTCGGGGTCGGTCTTGGCGAAGACGACGTAGACGTCGGAGATCCCGGCGTTGCTGATCCAGTACTTCGTCCCGGTCAGGATGTAGTCGTCGCCGTCGCGCACGGCGCGCGTCCGGAGGGCCGCCGCGTCGCTGCCGGCGTCCGGCTCGGAGAGGCAGTAGCTGCCCTGGATCTCCCCGGTGGCGTTCCGAGGGAGGTACTCCCGCTTGAGCTCCTCGCTGCCCCAATTCATCACGGGGATCATCGAGAGCTTGTTGATGAGCAGGATGAGCGCCGTCGATGCACAGACCCGGGACAGCTCTTCCACGGCGATGGCCTGGGTGATCGAATCGGCCCCCGCCCCCCCGTACGCCTCGGGAATCCCGAGCGCGGGCAGCTCCATCTCCCGGCAGGCCTCGAAGGACTTCCAGGGGTACTCGGCGTTGCGATCCGCCTCGGCTGCGTTGGGCGCCACTTCCTCCTCGGCGAAGGAGCGGAGCGAGGAACGGAATTCCTGCTGGACGTCGGTCAGGGCGAACGTGGAATCACTCACGACCCCATTCTCGCAGAGCCGCTACAACCCCTCCATCGGCGGGCCCGACGCAGGCTCAGGTGGTCGCGAGGTGCTGCAGCAACAGCTCGGAGAGCCGCTCCGGTGCTGTCTCGGGCACCCAGTGCGACACGCCGTCGAGCACCTCGAACGTGTAGGGCCCCTGCACGCAGTCGTGGGTCGCTTCCGCCGCCACCCGACCGAACGCCGCGTCCCGCGTCGACCAGACGTACAACGTCGGAACGGCGACCCGCTCCATGTCCAAGAGTGCACGGCGGTCCATAGACCGGTACCAGTTCAACGCCGCCGTCATGGCGCCGGGCTCGTTCAGCGCGGCGACGTACATGGCGGCGTCCTCGTCGTCGAGGCCGCTCTCTTTGAGCAGCCGGCGCAAGCCGCTCCCGTCGCCCTCGGGACCGAGGAGCAGGCGTTCAGGTTCCTCGGCTTCCTGGAACGACGCCGTGGCCTCGCCCTGAGCGGATTGGGCGTCGTCGCCGCCCAAGAGCGCGTGCTGGAGCGCCAGTGGGTGGGGAGTCGAGACGACGCTGAGCGATCGGACCCGACCCGGGTGGCGGGAGGCCACGATCCAGGCGAGCAACCCACCCCAGTCGTGGCCGATGAGGTCGAAACGATCCATGTCCATGCAGTCTGCGAGCGCCATGACGTCACCGATGAGGTGCTCCGTCCCGTAGTCGCTCGCCTCTACAGGCCGCGCGCCCTCGCAGTAGCCCCGCTGATCGGGCGCCACGGCGCGGTAGCCAGCGTGTCCGAGGGCCCAGAGTTGGTCGCGCCAGGCCCACGAGGTCTGGGGGAATCCGTGCAGCAGCAGGATGCGCCGGCCTTCATGCGGTCCGCAGGCCCGACCGGTGAAGGTCAGCCCACCGGCTTCGATTTCGAGGCGGTCGATCGCCCGGGGTACGTCCACGGTCGGCACAGGTCGGCGTCTCCGTCAGCTGCCTACGCGGTGGCCGAACCGCCCTTGAAGCGCGCCTCATCCGGGCTGAGCCGGAGAGTGTCGTCCCCGACCGAATCGGCCAGAGCACGCTGGGCCACGTAGTCGTGGGAGATCGAAGAGAACGCCGCCCGGCGCTCGGCGCGCAGCGCCGCGGGTGCGTCGTCGAGGAAACCCCACAGGTTCAGCCCGAAGCGCACGTCGTAGACGGAAGGCCCGCGGCCGTAGAGCGCCGCACGCTTGGATGCGATCAACGCGACGCCGAGGAGGACGTCGTGCTCGGTCTCGCCCTCGCCGAGCTTGAGCTCCTCGCCAAAACGGTTGGCCAGTCGCATGGCGAAGCCCGAGTCGGGCCCGGGAGTCCCCAGGGTGCGTCCACGCTCGTGCTCGGGTACCACGACCTCCGCCGGTCGGTCGGTGGTCCACACTCCGGGCACGTGCATGTGGAGCGCCGGTCGGACCTGATCGGCCTCCGAGATCGGCACGAAGCTGGGCTGCGCCATGGGCGGGAGACTAGCCGAGGGGGTTTCCCGACCCGGTTTGCGTGGCGTCGATCCCGGCCAGAGGCGCTCGGCTACGGGGCTGGCTCTATGGCGAGCAGATGGACGATCGGCAGCGTGATGCACGACGGCCTCGAGGCGTCGTGAAACACCTCTTGGTCGACCGGGCGCATGTCGGATCCCGTCGCCAGCGGTTCGCCGGTCCCCAGGTTGCGCGCATAGAGCGGGTGGGCGCCGCTCGACACCTGGAGGCGGATCCGGTGGCCGGCCCGGAACGTGTTGGCCGTCGGCGCCAAGGAGAGCTCGAGCCGGAACACGTCCTCCGCGTCCTTTTCGACCGACGCGGGCGTCAGCCGGATGATGCCGTCGCTCAGGTTGATGGACTTGCCCCTCGGCGACACGTCACAAAGCCGCACGAAGAAGTCCGTGTGCTCCGACGACGAACGCAGATAGAGCGTCGCCGTGACCGGCCCGATGACCGTGAGGTCCTCGGTCAAGACAGGCGTCGTGTAGGTGAGCACGTCGTGGCGATGCTCCCGCCGCCGCTGGTCCTTGCGGCCACTCGTCGCAAAGTCGAGCCCGGCCCCGCCGACGGCCGGCGTCGGGTCGTGGGGGTCGTAGCGGTACTGATCCGGCGCGCTGGCGGCCGGCGCCGCCGTGTCGAGGGTGCCCCATCGCCCGAGGTACCAGGACTGTGACTCGCCAGCCGGCGGCCACATCGAGAATTCCTCCCACCGCCTTGAGCCCATGACGAAGACGCGCACCGGGGCGCGAGGCTCCTTGCCGCGGCGCTCGCCGAGCTGCTTGTCGAACCAGTCGAGCCCGTCCCGGATCGCCTCGCCGAACAGGCCCGGGCTGACGTGGCGCCACGGGCCGACCGTGAGGCGGGCGACCCGGCCCTCCCGGCGAAGCGCCACGTAATCGGCGACCTGGCTCGGCAAGAAGAGGTCGTACCACCCGCCCACGAGGCTGGCCGGCGGCACCTTGTCGAGCTGCCGCCCGAAGTTGAGGTCGTCCCACCACGGATCGCCGGGGGCGCTGTGCTCGACCCAGTCTTGATAAATGGCCGAGGCCTCGCCGAGGGTCGCCGCGTCCGCCTTCCCCAGCGGGAGGACGTTGGCGGTGCGGGCCAACACGCGGTTGGCGGTCATCTGGGCGCGCACGTAGCGGGGCAGGCCCAGCTCCTGATGCTTGATCTGGTACAGCCAGGTGAGCGCGACTTCGAGCGCGAACGACCCACCCGGGTACATGTTGCCGTCGCGGAAGTTGGACGTGGTCACCTGGAGGTCGAGCGCCTTCACGAAGTCCGGCGGGTCTGTGGCGATTGCCCATTGCGTCAGGCCGAGGTAGCTCGCACCCCACATCACGAGCCGCCCGTCGAACCACGGCTGCGAGGCGATCCATTCGAGCGTGGCTTGCCCGTCCGCCCGCTCGTTGCGCAGCGGCACGAACTCACCCTCCGAGCCGAACGTCCCGCGGCAGCTCTGGATCACCATCTGGTACCCGCGTTCGGCGTACAGGCGGCCGAGCGGGCCCATCAGGAGCCGCCCGTACGGCGTGCGGATCAGCACGGTCGGTCGGGCTTCGGAGGTATCGCTGGGATACCACCGGTCGGCCAGGAGGACGGCGCCGTCGGGCATCTTCGCCGCGAGGTCGCGTTCGACGGCAACGGCGGTGGTCTCGGGCGGCGGGAGCTTGGCGACCTTTGCCGCGGCACGACTCCCCGCGGTCTTTGCCATCTCCCTCAGCGAGCTCGGCACGTTCCTCCCGACCCCTTGTTCCCCTGCAGCCTCCGGCGGCGCCGGCCTGGCGTCTTATACGGCGTGGAGCAGACCGAACACGACGGAATCGTAGAGGGCCTGCCAACTGGCCTCAATGATGTTCTCGGACACGCCGATCGTGGTCCAAGTGCGGGCGCCGTCGGTCGTGTCGACCAGGACCCGGGTCACGGCGCCGGTGCCCCGGCCCGTATCGAGGACGCGGACCCGGTAGTCCGTGAGGTGGATGTGCGCCAGAGCGGGGAACTTCGGCCCGATGGCGCGACGCAGCGCGCCGTCCAATGCGTTGACCGGCCCGTTGCCCTCGGCGGTGGCAACGACGCGCTCGCCGCCCACATGGACCCGCACGGTCGCCTCGGTCGTCAAGCCGAAGAGCGCGGCCGGGCTCGGCAGCGCGCCCGGCTCGGGCTCGCGTTGGGCGCCGTGGTCGGTGATCACCCGGAACGACTCGACCGTGAAGTAGTCCGAGACCCACCCCGAGGCCCGGCGCAGCAAGAGCTCGAGCGAACCGTCCGCCACCTCGAAGTGGTAGCCCTCGTGCTCCAGGTGCTTGAGCTCGTCGAGGACGCGGCCGATGACCTCTCCATCGAGGTCGAGCCCGAGCTCGGCGGCCTTCATGGCCAGCGTCGAACGGCCGGCCATCTCGGACACGACGACGCGGGTGCCGTTGCCGACCGTGTTCGGCTCGACGTGCTCGTAGAGATCGGCGCTGCGCGCCACCGCGCTGGCGTGAAGGCCGCCCTTGTGCGCGAAGACCGAGTTGCCCACGTACGGCTGCTGAGGGTTGGGCGCGATGTTCACGAGCTCGGCGATGTGGTGCGCCACGGGCGTCAGGAGCTCCAGGCGCTCCCTCGGAATGGTACGGATGTTGAGCTTCAGCGACAGGTTGGGGATGGCGGCCGACAGGTCGGTGTTCCCGGCGCGCTCCCCGTAGCCGTTGATGCACCCCTGGACCTGGGTGACACCTGCCTGGACGGCGACCAGCGAGTTGGCGACGGCACAGCCGGCGTCGTTGTGGCAGTGGATCCCGAGCTGCGCACTCGTGCGGGAACGGACGGCCGCGACCGCCGCACCCACGTCGTCGGGCAGCGAGCCGCCGTTGGTGTCGCACAGCACGAGCGCCTCGGCGCCCGCCTCCTCGGCAGCGGCCAGGACGGAGAGCGCGAACTCCGGATTGTTGCGATAGCCGTCGAAGAAGTGCTCGGCGTCGAGGAAGACGCGCAGGTCGTGAGCGCGCAGGTGGCGCACCGAGTCGGCCACCATGGCGACGGCCTCGTCCAGCGACGTGCGCAGCGCCTCGGCAACGTGGCGGTCCCAGGACTTGGCCACGATGCAGGCGACCGGAGCTCCGGCGTCGATGAGGTTGGCCAACACCTCGTCGTTCTCCGGCTTGACGCCGGCCCGGCGCGTCGAGCCGAAGGCGACGAGTGTCGCGGTGCCGAGCTGCAGCTCCTTCTTGGCCCGGGCGAAGAACTCGATGTCCTTTGGGTTGGCGCCAGGCCAGCCGCCCTCGATGAAGGCGACGCCGAGGTGATCGAGCTGCTCGGCCACCCGCAGCTTGTCGTCGACGGTGAGCGACAGACCTTCTTGCTGGCTGCCGTCGCGCAGGATCGTGTCGAAGATGTCGACCGCCTCGGGTAGGTCGGGCACGACGTAGTCGTGGGCGTGGGCGCTGTGCCCGTGGGCGTGCGTGTGGCGCACGCCGCCGTGGCTGTGCGCTCGGCCCGCTACGGCGGGGTCCTCGCCGTCTGGCTCGTGCTCGGACTCAGTCGACATAGTCCAGCCACTCCTTGTACTGGTCCACCTCACCGCGGACGGTGGCGAAGTAGGTCTGCTGGACTTCCTTGGTGATCTTGCCGGGCTTGCCGGTGCCGACCTCGCGGTCGTCGACGGAACGGATCGGCACCACCTCGGCCGCCGTGCCGGTCAGGAAGGCCTCGTCCGCCAGGTAGAGGTCGGTGCGGACGATGTGATCGTGGATCACCTCGTAGCCGAGGTCCCGGGCGATGGTCTCGACCGAGGCCTGGGTGATGCCGGCCAGGGCGCCGGCGTCGGAGGTCGGCGGCGTGATGAGGACGCCGTCGCGCACGATGAAGAGGTTCTCCCCGGTGCACTCCGACACCTTCCCGTTGGGGGCGAGGAGGATGGCCTCGTCGTAGCCGGCCTTCAGCGCCTCCACCTTGGCCAGCGACGAGTTGACGTACATGCCCGTCCCCTTGGCCGCCGTCGGCACCGCGTTGGGGTCGTGGCGCCGCCAGGAGCTGATCTTGGCCGTCACGCCGTTGGCCACGCCCTCGTCGCCGAGGTACGTGCCCCAGGGCCAGCAGGCAACGGCCACATTGACCGGGCACGGCAGGGGGTTGAGGCCCATCTCGCCGTAGCCGAGGAAGATCAGCGGGCGGATGTAGCAGCCATCGTGCATGCCGTTGACCCGCACCACCTGCCGGCAGGCGTCGATGATCTGGTCGACTTCGAAGGGCACGTCGATCATGAACACCTTGGCCGACGCGAAGAGCCGCCGGATGTGGTCGCCCAGCCGGAACACGGCGACGCCGCGACTCGTCGGGTAGGCGCGAATGCCCTCGAACACGCCCGAGCCGTAGTGCATGGTGTGCGTGAGTACGTGCACGGTCGCGTCGGCCCAGTCGACGAGTTCGCCGTCCATCCAGATCTTGTCGGTGGTGGTGATGGGCATTTGGGCTACAGCCTTTCTGCGATGGCGTCGCCCACGGCGGACGTGGGCAGCTGTTGGGCGGACGTTGACATGGAATCGGCCTGGGCGGTGAGGGCCTTGAGGATGCGGTCGGCCGCGTCGGCCTCACCCAGGAACTCGAGCATGAGGGCGCCCGAATGGATGGCGGCCAGCGGGTTCGCGATGCCTTGGCCCGCGATGTCGTGAGCCGCACCGTGGACGGGCTCGAAGAGCGACGGCCCCGTGCGGGCCGGGTTGAGGTTGCCCGAGGCGGCGAAGCCGATGCCACCGGCCACCGCACCGGCGAGGTCGGTGAGGATGTCACCGAAGAGGTTGTCCGTGACGATCACGTCGTAGCGCTTCGGCTGCTCGACGAGATAGATGCACGCCGCGTCGACGTGGTTGTAGTCCCAGGACACGTCGGGATAGTCGCCGGCGACCTCGGTCACCGTCCGGTTCCACAGGTCGCCGGCGAACGTGAGCACGTTCGTCTTGTGGACCAGCGTGAGGTGGTTGTTGCGCCGGCCGGCCAGCTCGAAGGCGAACCGTGCGCAGCGCTCGGCGCCCATGCGGGTGTTCACTGAGCCCTGCGTGGCCACCTCGTACGGCGTGCCCTTGCGGAGGAAGCCGCCCTCGCCGGCGTAGGTGCCCTCGGTGTTCTCGCGCACCACGACGAAGTCGGCGCCCTCCGCGATGGAGCCGGGTACGCCGTGGAACGGGCGGAGGTTGATGTACAGGTCGAGCTCGAAGCGCATGCGCAGCAGCAGCCCGCGCTCGAGCGTCCCGGGCGGCACTGACGTGTCGCCCACCGGCGGCCCCACCGCACCGAGGAGGATGGCGTCGAAGCCGCGGAGCTCGTCCAGCGTCTCGTCCGGCAGGACGACCCCGTCTCGCAGGTAGCGGGCGGCGCCGAGGTCGAACTCGGTGGTATCAAGTTCGACGCCTGACGCCGCGATCACCTTGAGCGCCTCGGCGCAGACCTCCGGCCCGATGCCGTCACCGCCGATGACGGCGACCCGGTGCCTCGTTGTGCCGCTGCTTCCCACTGTCCTCTTTCGTCCCTTCGTTGTCGTGTCTACCCGATGCCGGGCGCCCGGGCGCTGCCCCGCTCCCCCTCCAGCTACGTCGCCTGGAATTGAAAAACCGCCCACTCAGTGGACGGTTCGACGGCGCGCGGGGATGTGGCGCGCCTAATGAATAATGCCTACGAAGTGCTCGGGGCGGCGCATAGTCCTCCCAGTCTCTCGCAGGCGAGGCGGGTTCGTCAACACAGGCTGCACGGCGAAACGAGGGTCGTCGGGGGAGCGTTAGCCTGGTGACGGCGGGTGCCGGGTGCGCCCTCGCAACGCCCCGCCTATCCGCCTCCCGAAGGAAACCTGCCGTGACCAACGCTCCCAACCAGACAGAAACGGCCAAGCTGACCCAGTCCACCTACGACCGGCTGACCGCCGAGCTCGAGGACCTGACCACCCGGGGACGGGTCGAGATCGCCCAGGCGATCGAGTCCGCCCGTGCGCTGGGCGACCTGAGCGAGAACGGCGACTACCACGCCGCCAAGGACTCGCAGGGAAAGATGGAGTCGCGCATCCGGCAGTTGCAGGCGATGCTGAAGGACGCCGAGATCGTCGACGAGGCGGGGGCCGACGACGGCTCGGTGTCGCTGGGCAGCATCGTGACGCTGCGCTACGAGGGTGACGACGAGGACGACACCCAGACGTTCTTCGTGGGCTCGATCGAGGAGCGGCAGGGGGACCTGCCGGTCGTCTCGCCCAGCTCGCCGCTCGGCCAGGTCATGGTGGGCCGGGTGGCCGGCGACGCCGTCGAGTACAAGGCGCCGGGCGGGATGCTCAAGGTGCACATCGTGTCGGTCGCACGCTGATGGCGCCACGCACGCTCAGCGAGAAGCTCTGGGACGCCCACGTCGTGCACTCGAAGGAGGGTGAGCCCGACCTCTTGTTCATCGACCTGCACCTCATCCACGAGGTCACGTCGCCGCAGGCCTTCGACGGGCTGCGGTTGGCGGGTCGCACCGTGCGCCGTCCCGACCTCACGGTTGCCACGGCGGACCACAACGTGCCCACGACGGACATCGACAAGCCGGTCGCCGACGCGGTCTCGGCGCAGCAGCTGAAGGTCCTCGACGACAACACAGCCGAGTTCGGCATCACGTGCTACCCGATGGGGAACGCCAACCAGGGGATCGTGCACATCATCGGGCCCGAGCAGGGCTGGAGCCAGCCGGGCATGACGATCGTCTGCGGCGACAGCCACACGTCGACGCACGGCGCCTTCGGCGCGCTCGCCTTCGGCATCGGCACGAGCGAGGTCGAGCACGTGCTGGCCACGCAGACGCTCCCCCAGGTGCGGCCCAAGACGATGGCGGTGACGGTCGAGGGCGACCTCGCACCCGGCGTGACGGCGAAGGACGTCGCCCTCGCCGTGATCGGCACGATCGGGACGGGCGGTGGCATGGGGCACGTCATCGAGTACCGGGGCTCGGCCATCCGGGGCCTTTCGATGGAAGGCCGGATGACGCTGTGCAACATGTCGATCGAGGGTGGCGCCCGAGCGGGGCTGGTGGCGCCGGACGAGACCACGTTCGAGTACGTCAAGGGGCGTGACCGTGCGCCCAGCGGCCAGGCCTGGGACGAGGCCGTGGCGTACTGGCGCACGTTGCCCACCGACGACGGGGCGACCTTCGAAAAGGAGGTCTTCATCGACGCCGCCCTCATCACGCCGCACGTCACGTGGGGCACGAACCCCGCGCAGGTCACGCCGATCACCGGCACGGTGCCGGACCCCGAGACCATGGGCGACCCGGGTGACCGGGAGGCCGCGGCGCGCGCCCTGGCCTACATGGGGCTGACGGCGGGGACGCCGATGCGGCGGATCGCGGTGGACACCGTCTTCTTGGGTAGCTGCACGAACTCGCGGATCGAGGACTTCCGGGCCGCGGCGGACGTGCTGCGCGGTCGCCACGTGCGCGATGGCGTCCGGGCGCTGGCCGTGCCGGGCTCGCACAGAGTCAAAGCGCAGGCCGAGGCCGAAGGGCTCGACGACGTGTTCAAGGCGGCCGGCTTCGAATGGCGTGAGCCGGGCTGCTCGATGTGCCTGGCCATGAACCCGGACAAGCTCGCCGTCGGTGAGCGCTGCGCCTCCACCTCGAACCGCAACTTCGAGGGCCGCCAGGGGCGGGGCGGCCGCACGCATCTCGTCTCCCCCGCCGTCGCGGCGGCGACCGCCGTGGCCGGCACGTTCGCCACCCCGGAGGACCTCGCCTGATGGAACCCGTCGTCATCGTCACCGGCCGGGCCGTGCCCCTCGATCGCACGGACGTCGACACCGACCAGATCATCCCGTCCGACTGGCTGAAGCGGGTCGAGCGCACGGGCTTCGGCGCCGGCTTGTTCTCCGAATGGCGGGACGACCGCGACTTCGTGTTCAACCAGCCCGACTTCGTCGGCGCCACGATCCTGGTAGCGGGGCACAACTTCGGCACCGGGTCGTCGCGGGAGCACGCCGTGTGGGCGCTGATGGACTACGGGTTCCAGGCCGTCGTGTCGTCGCGCTTCGCCGACATCTTCCGCAACAACTGCACGAAGCAGGGTCTGCTGCCGGTGCAGGTCACCGAGGACCTCGACCGCCAACTGTTGGACGCCGTGAAGAAGGATCCCGCCCTCGAGATCACGATCGACGTGGCCCGGGGCACGATCGAGGCGCCGGCGGCGGGGCTCTCCGGCACCTTCCCGCTCGACGAGTTCACCCGCGAGCGCCTGCTCAACGGGTGGGACGACATCGGGCTGTCGCTGCGCTACGAGGAGGACATCACCGCCTACGAGCGACGGCGGCCCGCCTTTCTCCCCTCGGCGTAGAGCGGGTCCCGATGGTCTCGTTCCGCCCGATGACGGAGGCCGACGTCCCGGCCGCCGTCGCGGCGTTCGACACCGGGTTCATCGCCATGCTGGCGCGTCACTCCCTGCCGGTGACGGGCAACACGATTGCCGACGAACGGCGGCGGCAGGACCGGACCCGGCACTTCCTCTCTACCGACCCGGCCGGCTCGTGGGTCGCCGAAAACGACGGCATCGTGGTCGGGATGTCGCAGTCCTTCGTGCGCGAGGGCTACTGGATGCTCTCGCAGCTGGGCATGCTGCCCCACGTCCAGGGGCGCGGCATGGGACGCGAGCTCCTGCGCCTGGCGCTCTCCCATGGCGACCCGGACAGCCCCGGGACGATCCAGTGCTCGCGGGACCCCAAGGCGATGGCGCTCTACAGCAGCTTCGGCTTCGTCCTACACCCCGTGGTCGCCGCTTGGGGCGCCATGCGTCCCGGCGCAGTGGAACGACCGGGCGACGTCGTCCGCCTCGAGCCCGACCAGGTCACCGAGCGCGAGCTGGCCGTGGTGACGGCGATCGACCGCGACGTGCGCGGCTCGGGGCGCGCCGGCGACGTCGTCTCGATGCTGACCCAGCCGGGGACCCGGTTGTTGCTCGACGCCGACCGCGGTTACGCCGTCGCCACCGACGATCGCATCGTGACGCTGGGCGGGCGCGACGAAGAGGCGGCGGCCCGCGTGTTGAAGGCGATGTTGGCCGAGGCGCCGCCGGGCGAGACGATCGAGATCAACTGGCTCACGTCGGCGCAGCAGTGGGCGATCCGCGTCGTGGTCGACGCGGGGATCGAGCTGCAGCCGTACGGGCCCGTGATGGTGCGCGGCATGGACGGGCCGCCGTCGCCGTACATCCCGAGCGGCGGGTACGGCTAGCCAGCACTTTGCTATGCGGCGCGGCGGCCGCGTCGGTGGGGGATGTCCCTGAGCGCGTCGGGGTCATTCCTGACTGGAAACGGTCCCTTTGCGGTGATTACATACTCGGTATGCTCACTCGCCTGAGGCGGAACCCGGCGTGACCCTCGTTGCAGACCCACCGGCACAGAGCGACGGCGAGTGGGCGGTCGAGACGCACGGGCTGACCAAGCGCTTCGGGTCGCAAGTGGCGGTCAACAACGTCGAGCTCCTCGTGCCTCGCGGCTGCGCATTTGGCTACCTGGGGCCGAACGGGGCCGGCAAGACCACGCTCATTCGCACCCTGCTCGGATTGACCCACGCCGACAGCGGCACCATGGCACTGCTCGGCGTGCCGGTCCCTCACGAGCGCGCCGTGGCCTTGGCGCGAGTCGGTGCGATCGTCGACGAACCGCGCTTTCACAGCCATCTCAGCGGGCGCGACAACCTCCGTCTGCTCGCCGCCGCCCGCGGTGCGGGGGCGGCGGAGCGAATCGACCCGGCCCTGGAGCGGGTGCGGCTGACGGAGCGGGCGGGTGACAGGGTCAGCGGGTACTCCATGGGTATGCGCCAGCGCCTCGGCGTGGCGGCGTGCCTGCTTGGTGACCCCGAGCTCCTGATCCTCGACGAGCCGATGAACGGTCTTGACCCAGCCGGCATGCACGAGATGCGCGACATGATCGACAACCTGGTGGCCGAGGGCCGGACCGTCATGCTCTCCTCCCACCTGCTCGACGAGGTCGAGCGAACGTGTCACGCCGTGGCCATCGTCGACCGGGGTCGGGTGATCCGACAGGGGCCGATTCAAGACCTGATCCGCAGTGCCAATTCGGTGGTACGCATCGACTGCGCCGATCCGAGCAAGGCCACGTCGCTGCTCGGCACCTCGGGACTAACCGAGAAGATGGAGGCACGCGACGGCGGCTTGGCCGTCACGCTGCCCGTGGGAGCGACGCGCGACACCATCGCAGAACTGAACCGACGGCTGGTCGAGGGCGGCGTCGCCGTCTACGGGCTCCAAGAAGTCCAGACGAGCCTGGAGGACTGGTTCCTGTCGGTCACCAGCCGGCTGGGTGAGTCACCGCAATGAGCACGACCGCCACCACCGGGCGTCGGCCCGCCGCCCCCCTCACTTCCGATGGCAGGGGCTCGTGGCTGCCCACCTGGCCGCTGATCTCCACCAAGTTCCTCGAGTTGCGCAAGCGCCGCGGACTGATGATCGCCGTGCTCCTGCTCACCCTCGCGCTCCCGGTGCTCGTGCTCGGGCTGCGCCTGCTCTTCCACGCCATCGACCCCAACAGCTACGGACCGGCCGGCAGCCCCAGCGTCTTCGAGGGGCTCTGTGACCCGCTCGCCCAGTTCGGGTTCATCATCGCGGCCGCCGTCGGGGCCACCGTGGGCGCGACGGACCTCGGTGAGGGCATGTTCCGGCACCTGGTCATCACCGGGCGGTCCCGCGTCGCCCTCTACCTGGCCCGTATCCCTTCGGGCCTGGCGCTGCTGTTGCCACTCGTGGCCTTGGGGTTCACGTTCATGTGCCTCGTCACCACCTTCGAGGGCACCCCGCAGCCCACCTCGGTCAACGTGCAGGGTGTCACGGTGCCGCTCGACCTGAGCGAGGGCCAGCTGCACACCTTCCTGCTCGACCACGCGTCCGAGTTCGGGCCTTCCGGCGGAGTGGTCAAGGTAGGACCGAACGGCGGCGTGTCCGTCTCTGGCCCGGGCCGGGCGGGTGCGAACGGGCCGACCGCGCAGCAGTTCGTGCGCAACAACTTCTCCAACCTCTACCAGGACTACCTCGAGGCCAAGGTCGCGGACCTCAACCCGGCGCCGAACGAGATGATCAAGATCGGACTGTGGATCGAGCTCGAAGTGGCCCTCGGGTTCATCGTCGGCCTTGGACTGGGATCGCTCACCGGCCAGCGCACGGTATCGGTCATCGTCCTCATCGCATTGCAGATCATCGTCACGCCGATCCTGACCCAGAACGTGATCCCACACTTCCTCGACGGCCAACGCCTCATTGTGGGTGTGGCGCTGGAACAGCTGCGGCCCGCGGCGCTGGCCAGCGCAGGGGGCGGTGGAGGTGGACACGGGCCAGGCAAGGTCATCTTGGGAGGACGGGGGGCGCTCGGCATCCCGCCGATGCCCACCTGGGCCATGATCAGCGTGATCGTCGGCTGGTTCGTCGCGTGGACGGGGCTCGGGGCCTGGCGTATGGCGACCCGGGACGCCTGAGCCTGGTCCGCCGGGACGGGTCCAGCGGTTCGACGCGGCCGGCTACCCCTCGTACCAGCGATAGCGCGTCCAGCCCGCCATGGGACGCGCGCCGAGGCCCTGGTAGAAGTCGATGGCCGGCTGGTTCCACTCGAGAACCTCCCATTCGAGGCGCCCGTCGGTCTGGCCGCGCAGGTGCTGGACGAGCGCGGTGGCGTGCCCGTGGCGTCGGTGGTCGGGGCGTACATAGAGGTCCTCGAGCCAGATGCCGCTCTGGCCGAGGAACGTCGAGAACGTGCGGAACCACAGCGCATGGCCGGCCAGGCCGCCGTTGCCGTCCTCGACCACCGAGTCGTAGACGACGGCGTCGGGGCCGAAGAGGGTGCGCGTGAGGTCGTCCTCGGTGACGGCGCACTGATCGGAGAGCTGCTCGTACTCGGCCAGCTCGCGGATCATCGCCACCAGCTCACCGACGTCCGCCTCGACCGCCGGGCGGATCACCCGGTGCGCGCCCGGTTCGCGGCGGAGACGATGGCGTTCAGGGAGGCATCGAGAATGGACGAGTCGCGACCAACGCCCCACCACGTCGTGCCGTCGGCGCCCTCGCACTCGACATAGGCCACCGCCGAGGCGCCCGAGCCCTCGGTCAGCGCATGCTCGGAGTAGTCCTTCACCTCCAGCACGATACCCAGGTCGGCCTTGAGCGCAGTGACCAATGCGTCGATCGGCCCGTTACCCTCCCCCGTCACCGTGCGGTGCTGCCCGTCGACGAGCAGCTGCGCCGTGACGCTCGTGCGGCCCTTGCCCGTCGAGACCTCCGACGTCATGAGGCGCAGGCCGGCGTCCTCGGGCAGGTACATCTCCTCGAACACGTCGCGGATCTGGCCCGAGCCGATGACGGTGCCGCTGGCCTCGGTGATCTCCTGCACGCGCTTGGAGAACTCGACCTGCAGTCGGCGCGGCAGGTCGAGGCCGTGGTCGGTGTCCATGACGTACGCCACGCCGCCCTTGCCGGACTGGCTGTTGACCTGGATGA
Organism: uncultured Acidimicrobiaceae bacterium; assembly: GCA_963783995.1. Taxonomy (GTDB): domain Bacteria; phylum Actinomycetota; class Acidimicrobiia; order Acidimicrobiales; family RAAP-2; genus Bog-473. Next base: position 295,495 of record CAWAPU010000001.1, on the reverse strand, counting down.
TCGCCTCGTACGTGCGGCCCGTGTGCTTGGGGTCGATGGGCAGGTACGGGACCTCCCACTCGTCGTAGTCCCGGCCGATGGCGGCCATGCCCTTCTTGATCGCATCTTGGTGCGAGCCCGAGAACGCGGTGTACACGAGGTCCCCGGCGTAGGGGTGTCGCGGGTGGACGGGCAAGCGGGTGGCGTACTCGGCCGTGCGCCGTACCTTCTCGATGTCGGAGAAGTCGAGGGCCGGGTCGATGCCCTGGCTGAAGAGGTTCATGGCGAGCGTGACCACGTCGACGTTGCCGGTGCGCTCACCGTTGCCGAAGAGCGTGCCCTCGATGCGGTCGGCGCCGGCGAGGACGGCGAGCTCCGCCGCGGCCACGGCGGTGCCGCGGTCGTTGTGCGGGTGCAGGCTCAGGATGATGGCGTCGCGGTTCTTGACGGTGCGGCCGAACCACTCGATCACGTCCGCGTAGACGTTGGGGCTGTACATCTCGACCGTGGCCGGGAGGTTGAGGATCATCGGGTTTTGCCGGGTCGGCTGAATGACGTCCATGACGGCCTCGCAGATCTCGACCGCGAAGTCGGGCTCGGTCCCGGTGAAGCTCTCGGGCGAGTACTCGTAGCGCAGCATGGTGCCGTTGTCCGTGAGCTGCTTCTCGTACTGCTTGCACAGGACGGCCGCCTGCACGGCGATGTCGATGATGCCCTTCTTGTCGAGCTGGAACACGACGCGGCGTTGCAGCTCGGAGACCGAGTTGTAGAAGTGCACGCAGGCGCGGTGCGCGCCCTGGAGGGACTCGAAGGTGCGCTCGATCAGCTCCGCCCGGCACTGCGTGAGCACCTGGATCTCGACGTCCTCGGGGACGAGGTGCTCTTCGATGATGAGGCGCTGGAAGTCGAAGTCGGTCTGGCTGGCGCTCGGGAACCCGACCTCGATCTCCTTGAACCCGACGTCAACCAGCGTCTGGAACAGCGCGAGCTTGCGCTCGGGGTCCATCGGGTCGATCAGCGCCTGGTTGCCGTCGCGCAGGTCGACGCTGGCCCAGCGGGGCGCCTTGGTGAACTGGCGGTCGGGCCAGGTGCGGTCGTGCAGTTGGAGGGGGACGTGCGAGCGGTACTTGTTGAATGGCATCGGTGAGACCATCGGGTCACACGGCATGGCCAAGGCCAGGTGCTGGTGACCCCGATCGATGCTCACGTCGCCACCATCCCCTTTCTGCGCCTCGGTCGTCACGGTCGTGTCCCTTCTCGTGTGGTGTGTGTGGTGTGTGTGGTTGTGTGTGGTTGTTCGTTGCTGTTGCGCTGGTGTCGTTCGGCCTCTGACCCTGCCGGGCAAAGAAAAAACCCCCTGGCCGTGAGGCGCAGGAGGTTGCCGGCGAACGCGATGTGGCGTTCGCCGTCAGGTAAGCAGCAGGACGAAGGTCGAGGGCTTCACCGTCATTTCGAACGCAATTGTACCCAATTTCGCGCCGCCAGCGTCAAGCGCGGTCGGGCCGGGCGATCGGCGAGCCGAATCGGAGCAGGTTGCCGTCGGGGTCCGTGTGCGCCGCCTCCCAGACGCCGAAGCCGGGATCGAACAGGTCGGAGGTCTCGCCCACGCCCGCCCGTCGCCATTCGGCGTGAAGGGAGTTGGCGTCGTCGGCGGCCAGATAGGCGGCGCCCGGCGAGAACGGTTCGGCGTCGGCGGGCACGTTGGGCACGTGGGGCACGTGGCGGAAGTGGATGCGCACGGCGTCGCGGGCGGCGGTGGCGTAGCCGCCGGCGTGGACGGCCACCTCGAACCCCAGGGCCTCGTAGTGGGCCCGCATGGCGTCGAGATCAGTGGTCGGAAAGATCGGGGCGGCGCTCTGCAAGGTGGCCATGCCCGTCGACGCTACCGTGGGCGGATGTTTCGACTGCTGTGGACCCTCGTGCGGGTGGCCCTCCTCGTCGCCGTGATCGCCATCGTGCGCTCGGTGCTGTTGGACCGGGCACCCCGGCGCGCCCTGCACGGCGACGAGCCGGTCATCGGGAGCCTCGACACGTGGCCCGAGGTGCCGCGCAAGCCGGCCGCCGGCTGACCACGCGTCGTCCCGCCGGACGGTGCTTGGCCACGCGTGCGGTCAGGGCAGCGTCCGCGTCATGAACACGCTGTTGGGGTCGTCGACGTAGCTCCCGTAGGGGCCGCATTCGCTGAAGCCGTGGGCGGCGTACAACGTGCGGGCGGCGATGAAGAAGTCCTGGCTTCCGGTCTCGAGGCTCAGGCGTTCGTAATCACGCCGTCGCGCCTCGTCCATGATCGTGCGCAGGAGCGTCGCTCCCACCCCGGCGCGGCGTGCCGACGGGGCCGTGCGCATCGACTTGACCTCCCCGGCGGTCGCGGACAGCTCGAGGAGCGCGCCGCAGCCGAGCAACGTGGCGTCGCCGTCGTGGCGCGCCGTCCAGAAGGTCACCGCGTCGATTTGGAGGCCCGCGACGTCGAGGGCGTGACAGCTCTCGGGCGGCGACACGGCACGCATCTCGTCGAGGTGCTGTCGCAGGAGCGCGTGCACGTCGGCCGCTGACGGGTCCTCGACGGCGATGCGCACGTCCGGTGCGTCCGGTGCGCTCAGAGCGTGACGCGGTGCAGCTCGAGGATCCCCTCGTCGCCGCGCATCTGCTCGATCACGGCGTCCGAGGCCGGCGTCGTCGTCGAGATGACCATCATCGCCGTCGACGTCTCGGGGCTGGGCCCGACCGCCATGGACGAGATGGACACGCCCGCCTTGCCCAGCGCCGTCCCCACGATGCCGATCACGCCGGGACGGTCGTCGTTGCGCACCACGAGCATGTGTTCCGACGGCGGCACCTCCACCACGTGCTCGTCGACGACGACGATGCGCGGCTCGGTGTGCAGCCCGGCGGTGATCAGCGTGCCGGCGACGTTGTGCGAGCCCGAGCGCAGCGTGATCAGGGACTTGTAGTCCTGTGACGTCGCCGTCGACGACTCGCGGACCTTGAGGCCGCGCTGCTCGGCCAGTTGCGGCGCGTTCACGTACGACACCGGCTCCTCCGTCGAGCCGCCGAAGATGCCCTTGAGCACCGAGAGCGTGAGGATGCCGGTGCTCTCGGTCGCCAGCTCGCCCTCGAACTCGATGTCGATGGCGTCGGGCAGCCCGTCGTGCAGGCCCACGAAGAAGCGCCCGAGCTGCTCGGCGAGCCCCATGAAGGTGCGCACGGTGTCGGTGACGTCGCGGGCCGCCACGTTCACCGCGTACGGCACGAAGTCGCCCGCCAGCGCGAGCAGCACCTGCTCGGCGATGGTGACGCCGGCCTTGTCCTGCGCCTCCTCGGTCGAGGCGCCGAGATGCGGCGAGACCACGACGCCCGGCAACGCGAAGAGTGGCGACTCGGTCTCCGGCTCCTTGGCGAATACGTCGAGGCCCACGCCGGCGACGATGCCGTCGCGGATGGCGTCGGCCAGCGCCTCCTCGTCCACGATGCCGCCGCGCGCCGTGTTGACGATGCGGATGCCCGGCTTGGCCTTGGCCAGCAGGTCGCGCCCGAAGAGGCCGATGGTCTCGGGGGTCTTCGGGGTGTGGATCGAGACGAAGTCCGCCTCGCCCACCAGTTCCTCGATGCTCACCAAGCGCACCCCCATGGCCCGCGCCCGGTCCTGGGAGACGAAGGGGTCGAACCCGATGAGCTCCATGCCGAACGCGTGGGCGCGCTGCGCCACGAGGGAGCCGGCCCGGCCGAGGCCGACGACGCCGAGCACCTTGCCGTGCAGCTCGACGCCCTCCCACTTCGAGCGTTCCCAGCGGCCCGCCTTGAGCGCCGCATCGGCCTGGGGGATGTTGCGCGCCTGGGCCAGCATCAACGCCATGGCCTGCTCGGCCACCGAGAGGATGTTCGACGTCGGCGCGTTGACGACCATGACGCCGCGCTCGGTCGCCGCGTTCACGTCGACGTTATCGAGCCCGACGCCGGCCCGCCCGACCACGGCGAGCGTCGTGCCCGCCGCCAGGACGTCGGCGGTGACCTGCGTCGCCGAGCGGATGATCAGCGCGTGCGCGCCGACGATCGCCTCGAGCAGCTCTTCGGGGCTGAGCCCCTCGCGCACGTCGACCTCGTGGCCGGCGTCGGCGAGCAAATCCAGGCCGCTCTGCGCGATCTTCTCCGTTACCAGTACCCGTGCCACCGCGGTGGTTCTCCCTTGCTCCCCCCGCCTCGTGTGGTGATGCCGGCCGACCGGCCCCCCGGCCGTTCGGCGTTCGTTGCTCAGTCGGTCAGTCTTGCGCCTCGGCGAACAATTCGCCCAACCGGGACACACCCTCGACCATGTCGTGCTCGGCCAGGGCGTACGACATCCGGAAGTAGCCCGGTGCGCCGAACGCCTCGCCCGGCACCGCCGCCACCTTGGCCTCGTTGATGCAGATCTCGGCCAGCTCGGCGCTGCTCTGTGGGCGCTGGCCGCGGAGGCTGCGCCCGAGGAGGCCCTTGACCGAGGGGAACGCGTAGAACGCGCCTTCCGGCTCGGGGCAGACGACGCCGTCGATCTCGTTCAGCATCTTGACGATCGTCTGACGGCGGCGGTCGAAGTGCTCCCGCATCATGGCCACGTCCTCCAGGCCGCCCGAGACGGCCGCCAGCGCGGCGCGCTGCGCGACGTTCGAGACGTTGGAGGTCTCGTGGCTCTGGATGTTGGTGGCGGCGGCGATGGCATCGTTCGGCCCGATCATCCAGCCGACGCGCCAACCGGTCATGGCGTACGTCTTGGCCACGCCGTTGACCACGATGCAGCGCTCGGCGAGCTCGGGGACGACCACGGGCATGGAGTGGTGCTCGGCGGTGCCGTAGACGAGGTGCTCGTAGATCTCGTCGGTGATCACCCAGATGCCCTTGCTCACCGCCCAGCGTCCGATCGCCTCGATCAGCTCACGCGGGTAGACGGCGCCGGTCGGGTTGGACGGGGACACGAACAGCAGCGCCTTGGTGTTGGGCGTCCAGGCCGCCTCGAGGTCGGCGACCGAGCTGCGGAAGCCGGTCGTCTCGTCCGAGCTGACGTAGACCGGCGTCCCGCCGGCGAGGGCGATCGACTCGGGGTACGTCGTCCAGTACGGCGCCAGCACGATGATCTCGTCGCCCGGGTCGCACAGGACGGCGAAAGCGTTCGCCACCGCCTGCTTGCCGCCGTTGGTCACCAGGACCTGCCCGGCGGCGACCTCGTACCCCGAGTCGCGCTTGGTCTTGGCCGCGATCGCCTCGCGCAGGGCGGGGATGCCCGACGTGGGCGTGTAGTGATGGTTGGCCGGGTCCCGGCACGCCTCGACCGCGGCGTCGACGATGTGGGCCGGCGTCGGGAAGTCGGGCTCGCCCGCGCCGAAGCCGATCACGTGCTCCCCCGCGGCCTTGAGCGCCTTGGCCTTCGCATCCACGGCGAGGGTGGCCGAGGGCGAGACCGCGGCCGCCCGGCGCGAGATGCGACGGAGCTCGGTCGAAGATGAGGTGGTCGTCACGGGTGCCATGATCTCATACGTGCCAGAGACTCCCGACATCACAATCCCCGCTTCGCTCCTCCCCTCCGACGGCCGTTTCGGGTCCGGGCCCTCCAAGGTCCGGCCCGCGGAGGTGGACGCGCTGGCGTCCGTGGCAACCACGTACCTCGGCACCAGCCACCGCCAAAAGACCGTGAAATCACAGGTCGGGCGGGTGCGGGCCGGGCTGCGCCAGCTCTTCTCCCTCCCCGACGGCTACGAGGTCGTCCTCGGCAACGGCGGCACCACCTGTTTCTGGGACGCCGCGACGTTCGGGCTGATCCAAGAGCAGAGCCAGCACCTGAGCTTCGGCGAGTTCTCCTCGAAGTTCGCCGCCTGCGTCAAGGCGGCGCCGCACCTCAAGGACCCCCAGGTCATCGAGTCCGAGGTGGGGACGCACCCGCTGCCGGCGGCCGACCCGACCGTGGACGTCTACGCGCTGACGCACAACGAGACGTCGACCGGGGTGGCCATGACCATCCGGCGCCCGGCGGGCGCCGACTCGCCCGCCGAGGGCGGCGGGTTGGTGGCGGTGGACGGCACCTCGGGCGCCGGCGGCCTGCGCGTCGACCCGGCCGAGTTCGACGCCTACTACCTGGCGCCCCAGAAGTGCTTCGCCAGCGACGGCGGCCTCTGGCTCGCCCTGATGTCGCCGGCCGCCCTCGAGCGGGTGGAGCGGATCGCCGCGTCCGGGCGCTGGATCCCCACCTTCCTCGACCTGAAGACCGCGGTCGACAACTCGAAACTGGACCAGACGTACAACACGCCGGCGCTCGCCACGATCTACCTGCTGGCCGAACAGCTCGACTGGATGAACGACAACGGCGGCCTGGAGTGGACGGCGTCGCGCTGTGACCGCTCGGCCGAGATCCTCTACACGTGGGCCGAGCAGTCCGGCTTCGCCCGCCCCTTCGTGGAGAACCCGGCCGACCGCAGCCACGTCGTCGGGACGATCGACTTCGTGGACGCGATCGACGCCTCCGCGGTGGCGGCCGTCCTGCGGGCGAACGGGATCGTCGACACCGAGCCGTACCGCAAGCTGGGGCGCAACCAGCTGCGCATCGCGATGTTCCCGGCCATCGAGCCGGACGACGTGGCGTCGCTCTGCGGCTGCATCAACCACGTGGTCGGCGCGCTGGCGAACTGACGCCCCCGGGGCGCCCGGGCGAGGTCAGCCCAGGGCGAAGCCGGCGGAGGCCAGCAGCTGCTCGCTCTCGTCCCAGAGGCGTTGCGCGGCCGCGTCGTCGCGAGCGTGGCGGCTCATGTGCCCCGGCTTGCTCCGCACCCAGTACCGGCCGGTCTGGCCAGCGACCTCCGGCGACGTCGCGAGGTAGACCGAGGTCTTGGCGCCGCGGCGCGGGCTGATCTCGAAGGGCCGGACGAGGCGCAGGCCGAGGGCCATGGCCCCGGTCAGGTCGCCGTCCATGCCGAAACCGCTGCGCACCGGGCCCGGATGCGCGGCATTGACCGTGACGTCGCCGCCACCGAGCCGCGTGGCCAGCTGGCGTGTGAACAGGACGTTGGCGAGCTTCGAACGACAGTAGGCGTCCATGCCGTCGTAGCGCTTCTCGCTCTGGAGGTCGTCGAAGTTCATGCCGTTGAACGCGAAATGGTGGCCGACGGAGGTCACGTTGACGACACGTGCCCCGGCGTCCGTGCGCAACCGCTCCAGCAACAGGTTGGTCAGGAAGAACGGCCCGAGGTAGTTGACGCCGAAGGTGTACTCGATGCCCTGCGCGGTCTGCTGGCGGCCGGACCACGTCCCGCCCGCGTTGTTCACGAGGACGTCGAGGCGGTCCCAGCGCGTGAGGATGTCGTCGGCCGCCTTGCGCACCGACGCCAGGTCGGCCAGGTCGAGGGCGACGACGTGCACGTCGTCGTTCCAGGTTCGTGCGGTCACCTCTCTCGCCGCCGCCTCGGCCTTGGCCTGGTTCCGGCAGGCCAGGATCGTCGTGGCGCCCTGCTCGGCGACGCCGACCGCCGTCTCGAGCCCGATGCCGACGTTGGAGCCGGTGACGACGACGACCTTGCCTTGCATGCTCATGTCGGGTTTCCCTTCACCGGAGCCTCTCGCCAGGGCACGTGGCATCTCGCGAGTGCGAGCTGAGTCTAGGGAGGTCCCGGCCGGGCTCGTCTGGCCAGGACGTCGACTTGTCGGACTCCCCACGGCCCGGCCTAGCCTGGGCGCGACATGCGTGCGGCGGGAACCCACCCATGAGCATCGCGACGAGCCCGACCCTCGACGGGCACCTCCTGCAGGTGCTCATCACCCCGGAGGGTCAGGCGGATCCCTACCCGTACTACGCGCTGATGCGGGAGGAGGCCAGGGTCAGCCGCACCTCCTTCGGGCCCTATTGCGTCAACGGCTACGCGGAATGCCAGGCCGTGCTCCGCGACCCCCGGCTCGGACGGGGCGTCGGGATCGAGGACGCCTCCACGGGCATCTTCGGCAACGGCTCGGGCCGGCGCAACGAGTTCTTCGACGTCGGCCAGCACAACATGCTGATGGCCGACCCACCGGACCACACACGCCTGCGTCGCCTGGTCTCCCGCTCGTTCACCCCGCGCCAGATGGAACGGCTGCGCCCGGCGGTCCACGAGCTCGTGGACTCGCTCCTCGACCAGCTTGCGCAGCGCGGCGACGTCGAGTTCATGGCCGAGTTCGCGCTCTCGCTGCCTATGGCCGTGATCGGCGAGCTCGTCGGCGTGCCGGCCGAGGACCGGGCGGGTCTCCAGCCCAAGGTCCGGGCGGCGGCCCGAGGTATCGAGCCGGTGCTGACCGAGGAGGAGATCGACGCCGCCATCGACGCCATCGCCGAGCTGGGCGCCTACTTCGAGGCCTTCCTGGCCGAGCGGCGGCGCCGGCCCCGCGACGACATGATGAGCGCGCTCGCCGAGGCGGGTGAGAACGACGACCGGCTCACCGACGAGGAGATCCTCTCCACCGCCATCCTCTTGTTCTCCGCCGGGTTCGAGACCACGACCAACCTGCTCGGCAACGGACTGCTGGCCCTGCTGAACGACCCCGACCAGATGGAGGACTGGCGGGCCCACCCCGAGATCGCCCCGACCGCCGTCGAGGAGCTGCTGCGCTTCGACAGCCCGGTGCAGTTCAACCTGCGCACTGCGCTCGAACCGGCCGACCTCATCGGCGAACCGCTCGAGCGCGGCGACCGCATCGTGGTCCTGCAGGGCGCGGCCAACCGCGACCCCGAAGAGTTCGATCGCCCCGAGGAGCTCGACCTGCGCCGTTCGCCCAACGCGCCGTTGAGCTTCGGCTGGGGCATCCACCACTGCATCGGTGCCGCGCTGGCCCGCATGGAGGGCGAGATCGCGTTCAACGCGCTCCTGGCCCGCTTCGGCTCGATCGAGCTCACCGACGACCAGCCGCAGTGGCGACCGGGCTTCACGTTGCGCGGGCTCCAGTCGTTCCCGCTGCGGGTCGCGGCGCACTGAGGCCGAGACCGCCCGGCGTCGCCTGAGCGACCGCCGGGTCAGGACGTGGCCGCCGCCTTGGCCGCGATCCTCCGGAGCGGCGGCAGCGTCGGCGGTGGCTGCTTGCGCGGCGGGAGCCCGACGAGTAGCTCGCTCGTCGCCTTGGTGATGCGACGCACCGCCTTCTCGAAGGCCGCTTCGGTCTGGGGCGACGTCGACTGCACGCCACTGACCTTGCGGACGTACTGGCGGGCGGCCGCCTCGATCTCGTCGGCCGTCGCCTCGGGCTTGAGCCCGCGCAACGTGGTGATGTTCCTGCACATGGGAGCCACCCTAGACACCCACTCCGGCGGCGTTGCTCGCGCCGTCGGCTGAGTGGCTAGGCGGGGGGCGTCACGCCCGGCAGGTCGGGGCGCAGCGGGTAATCGGCGATGACGGCCCGGGCGGCGCCGACGGGGCGCACCGAGTGCGGCGTCTCGGGCGGGACCACCGCGCTGCAGCCGGCGCCGAGCACCTGCTCCTCGCCGGCGATCGTCAGCGCGATCTCGCCGTCCACGACGTGCCACACCTCTTCCTGCTCGTGCTGGTGCTCGTGCAGCGGCGCGGCACCGGCGGCGATGTCGTAGTGGGCGAAGGTCATGTTGGCCGAGTGGAAGAACCGCCCGCTCCACCCCGGGAGCGGCGTTCCGCTGAGCATGTCGGAGGGCCGGATGAAGGGCATCTCAGGCCACCTGCTCGAGCGCCCGCTCTATCGCCACGTCACCCGAGACGCTGCGCACGCGCACGTCCACCCGGGCGTCGCTGCGCACGGGCCCGGGCGCCTGGCCCAGGGCGATGTCCGAGCTGATCTCGCCCGAGACGGTCTCGACGTCGACGTGCAGGTCGACACCGCTGGCGACACCGACCGAGACGTTGCCCGACACGGAGCGCACCTGCAGGCTGCCCTCGTCGAGGACGAGGACTCGCACGTCGCCGGACACGTTGATCACGCGGGCGCCCTGGGCCACCTCGCCCAGGCGCACGTCGCCCGAGGTCGCCTTCACCTCGACCGGCCTGGCCGCGGCGCCCACCTCGAGGTCGCCCGACACCGTCGTGAAGACCGTACGGCCGGCGACACTCGAGCAGCGCAGGTCGCCCGAGGCGGTCTGCACCTTGAGGTCACCGCCCACGGCGCCGAGCGTGAAGTCACCGCTGGCGGACTTGGCGACGAGGTTCGCGGCGATGTCGTCGGTCGACACGTCACCGCTCGCCGTCGTGAAATCGCCGGCGCCGATCGGGCCCGTGACGTCGATGTCGGCCGACGCCACTGTGACGTCGACGTCGCTCCCCTCCGGCAACTCGACCCGCACGGCCACCGCGTGGCGGCGCAGCAAGCGCATGCCCTGCTTGGGGACCTTCACGATCACGTGGTGCCGGTCCCCCGACGTACGGCACTCGACGGCCGCCCGCTCGACGAGGTCCTCGGCCCCCGGCGACAGCGCCTCGAGCGCCACCGTCGTCTCGGAGGTCTGCCCGGCCGTGACGGCCACGAGGCCCGCCTCGTTGTGCACGAGGAGCCGCACGCCCCCCGGTGTCTCGAATGTCTTCTCCATCGCACTCGCTCCTTTCAGGTCGTGCCGTACCCGCGCAGGCGGTTGCCGGCGTGGCTCTTTCGCTGCTGGTCGTTCGTGGCGCCGCGTTCGAGCGTGCGCACGATGAACGCGTTCACGGAGATCCCCTCGCGCGCCGCCCCCTCCTCGACGCGGGCCTTGAGGCCCTCGCTGAGGCGCAGCGTGATGCGGGCCGACAGGTCACGGTCGCGGTCGCCCTCCCCATCGCCCGGCGGCGCCGGGGCGGGCACGTCTTCCACGTAGGCCAGGTCGACGTCGTCGCCGGCGATGCGGATCTCGAGGTGGCCGTCAGGCAGCTCGGCCGAGACCTCGGCCGAGACGTCGGAGAGCAGCTCCAAGACGCGCGACGGCATCGAGCGGCCGAGCAGGTCGGCGATCCGGTCGGCCACGGCCGCCACCGTGTCGTCGCCGAGCTCGCCGACGCTCAGCACGTCGGCACGCAGCCCGTCGACCACCAGTGACATCTTCATGACGTCATGATGACATCACTTTGATGTCAGGTCAACACCCTGACTGGGAAGGGGCGAACCCCCTGGTCAGCCCCCCGAAGCGTCCTGCACGCGGGTCTTGCCGGCCGAGATGAACGGCATCATCCCGCGCAGTTCGGCGCCCACCGACTCGATCTGGTGGGCCTTCCCCGCCGCCCGCAGCTCCTCGAACTTCGGCCGCCCCGCCTTGTTCTCGGCGATCCACTCCTCGGCGAAGGCGCCGCTGCGGATGTCGTCGAGGATCGACTGCATCGTGGCCCGGACCGCCGCGTCGATCACGCGGGGGCCCCGGGTCAGGTCGCCGTACTCGGCGGTGTCGGAGATGGAGTAGCGCATGCCGGCGATGCCCTGCTCGTACATCAGGTCGACGATCAGCTTCAGCTCGTGCAGGCACTCGAAGTACGCCGACTCGGGCTGGTAGCCCGCGTTGACCAGCGTCTCGAAACCGGCGGTCACCAGCGCGGTCAGGCCGCCGCAGAGCACCACCTGCTCGCCGAAGAGATCGGTCTCCGTCTCCTCGTCGAACGTCGTGTCGAGCACGCCGGCGCGGGTCGCGCCGATGGCGTGGGCGTACGAGAGCGCCAGGTCGCGGGCCTTGCCGGTCGCGTCCTGATGGACGGCGATCAGGGACGGGACCCCTCCGCCCTCGGTGTAGGTGCGGCGGACGAGGTGGCCCGGCCCCTTGGGCGCCACCATCGTGACGTCGACACCCGCCGGCGGGACGATCTGGCCGAAGCGGATGTTGAAGCCGTGGGCGAACATCAGCATGTCGCCGTCGTTGAGGTTCGGCGCCACGAACTCGTCGTAGGCGGCTTTCTGCTCGGTGTCGGGCAGCAGGATCATGATCACGTCGGCCTCGGCCGCCGCGTCGGCGAGGGACAGGACGCGCAGCCCCGCCTCCTCCGCCTTGGCCCGGCTCGAGCTGCCCTCGCGCAGGGCGACGCGGACGTCGACCCCCGACTCCATGAGGTTCTGGGCGTGGGCGTGCCCCTGGGAGCCGTAGCCCAAGATGGCGACCTTGCGCCCGGCGATCAGCGTGGGGTCGGCGTCCGATTCGTAGTACAGCGTGGCCATGTCTGCTCTTTCTTCTTTCCCTGGGTTGTGGTGCGGTTGATCTCGATGCCCGCCGGTCAGTGGCGTTCCAGCTTAGGCAGGGCCACCCGGCCCGTCCGTTGGAGCTCGACGACGTGATACTGCTCGAGCAGTCCCTCGAAGTCGTCGATCTTCTCGGGCCGCCCAGCCAGCATGACGGTCAGGCGGTCGGTCCCGACGTTGATGACCTCGCCGCCGAAGACCCCCACCAGCTGGATCACCTGCGAGCGCTCCGTGGGACCGGCGGCCACCGTGACGAGCACCAGCTCGCGCTCGACGGCCTCGGCCGGCGAGAGCTCCCCGATCGACACGACGTTGACGAGCTTGTCCAGCTGCATGATGACCTGCTCGAGCGGGGCGGACTCCACGTCCACCACGATCGTGATGCGGCTGAAGCGCTCGTCCTCGTCGGTCGGCGCCACGGCGAGCGAGTAGATGTTGAAGCCACGCCGGCTGAAGAGCCCGGCCACCCGGGCCAGCACGCCTGCCTTGTTCTCGACCAGCACCGAGAGGATGTGGTGCCGCGGGGACGGCGGGCCCGAGCCCGTCGACGGGCTTGGTGCGGTCCTGGGTGTCGGCAGCGGGGTCACGTTGCTCATCGGGCCGCCGCCTGGTCGGGGTGCACGACGATGTCGTCGTTCGACGCGCCGGCCGGCACCATCGGGAACACCTTCTCGAAGGCGTCGGTGCGGAAGTCGACGACGACGGGGCGGTCGTCGATGGAGTTCGCCTTCTCGATCGCCGGCCCCACGTCTTCGGGAGTCTCGGCCCGGATGCCGACGCACCCCATGGCCTCGGCCCACTTCACGTAGTCGGGCAGGTCGGGCGAGAGGTAGACCTCGCTGTAGCGCTCCTCGTAGAACATCTCCTGCCACTGGCGCACCATGCCCAGGTACGCGTTGTTGAGGATGGCGATCTTCACCGGGATCTGCTCGGCGCTCGCCGTCACCAGCTCCTGGGCCGTCATCTGGAAGCAGCCGTCGCCGTCGATGGCCCACACCGTGCGGTCCGGCCGTCCCACCTTGGCCCCGATGGAGGCCGGCACGGCGAAGCCCATCGTCCCCGCACCGCCCGAGTTGACCCACGTGTAGGGGTGCTCGAAGTCCCAGTACTGCGAGGCCCACATCTGGTGCTGGCCCACGCCGGCCACGACGATGGTGTCCTCGCTCGCCGCGTCGCGTAACTGCTCGACGACGTTCTGTGGCTTGATCGCCCCGCCTTCCACCTCCGAGTAGTGGAGCGGGAAGCGCTCCTGCCACTCGTGGATCTGGTGCCACCACGGCTCGAGGTCCTGCACCACCGTCTCGCCCACGTTCTCGCGGGCGTCCATCGCCGAGCAGCAGCTCGCCGATCACCTGGCGGCAGTCGCCGGCGATCCCCACGTCGGGCACGCGGCACCTTGCCGAGCTCGGCGGGGTCGATGTCGACGTGGATCACTTTCGCCTCCGGCGCGAACGTCGAGATCTTCCCCGTCACCCGGTCGTCGAAGCGGGCGCCGAGGTTGATCAGCAGGTCGCTGCGCTGCAACGCGGTCACCGCCGTGTAGTGGCCGTGCATGCCCGGCATGCCGAGCGCCTGCGGGTGCGAGTCGGGGAAGGCGCCCCGGGCCATGAGCGTCGTCACCACCGGGATGCCGGTGCGGTCCGCCAGCGCGCGCAGCGCCTCGGCCGCCCGCGCCTTGAGCACGCCGCCGCCGACGTAGTACACCGGCCGCTTCGCCGCCGCGATGAGCTCGGCCGCCTGCGCGACGAGGACCGGGTCACCGAACGTCACCGGGTGGTACCCAGGGAGGTCCAGGTCCTCAACCGACGACGGCCAGTACCACTCCATCGTCTGGTTCGAGATGTCCTTCGGCAGGTCGATCAGCACCGGCCCCGGCCGCCCCGTCGTCGCCACGTGGAACGCCGCGGCCACCACCCTCGGGATGTCCTCCGCGCTCTTGATGAGCCAGTTGTGCTTCGTGATGCCCATCGTGACGCCAGTGATGTCGCACTCCTGGAAGGCGTCGGTCCCGATGGACGGCGTCGCCACCTGACCGGAGATCACGACGAGCGGCGTCGAGTCCATGTACGCGTTCGCCAGCGGCGTCACGACGTTCGTGGCGCCCGGCCCGCTCGTCACCATCGCCACGCCCGGCTTGCCCGTGACCATGGCGTAGCCCTCGGCCATGTGGCCGGCGCCCTGCTCGTGACGCACCAGGATGTGGCGGATCGACGAGTCGATGATCGGGTCGTAGACCGGCAGGATGGCGCCGCCGGGCAGGCCGAACATCACGTCGACCCCCTGCATCTCGAGGCTCTTGATGAGGGCCTGGGCCCCTGTCATCTTCATGTCGTCCCCTGTTCCTGGTCGGGTACTTGTCGGTGGGTCTGCGTGGGTCTGTGGGTCTGTTCTGCGAAATCGGTCGGGAATTGAAAAGACCCCCCGGAGCGGGAGGTCGAGAGGCGCGCGCTGCGATGTCGGGGCGCGCCTCTACGTTACGACTACCAGAATCGTGATCGGTCGGACGGAGTTCGCGCTCATTTCGCCCACCATTCTGCCACGCGGTCTCGGCGTCAACAACCCCGCCCCGGCGCCCTCACCATTTCCGGGGAGCCGGTCCCTCCCGCCGGACCCTCCGCGGCCGCCTCACTCAGCCCTGGAGTGGTGTGGCCATGCCCCCACCGAGGAGGGCCGGCTGCGCCGTCGCCCGCATCCGGGCCAGCACCCGGTCCGTGACCGGCACGGCGTCGGGATGGACGCCGCGGTTGGCCTCGGTCTTGATCCGCCAGGTGTCGGCGCGCTGCTCCAGCACGCCCGGCTCGTCGAGTTGGCGGCAGTCGATGCGGTCGCTCGTCACGTCGATCGACGATCGTGTCGCCGTCCTCGACGAGGGCGATCGGACCACCGAGGAAGGCCTCGGGCGCGACGTGGCCGATCACGAGCCCGACCGAGCCGCCCGAGAAGCGGGCGTCCGTCATGAGCGCGATCGTGATGCCACGCTCCCGGCAGAGCGCCGTGATCCGTGACGTCGGGTCCAGCAACTCGGGCATGCCGGGCGCACCCCGGGGGCCCTCGTAGCGGATGACCACCATGTCGTTGTCGCCGAAGCTCTCGGGAGCCGCGCTCGAGCGCCTCCACGAGGGAACGCTCGCTGTTGAAGACGCGGGCCCGCCCGGTGAAGACGCCGTCCTTGACGCCCCCTTCGACGCCGGCGACCTTGAGGATCGCACCGCCGTCGGGCGCGAGGTTGCCCCGCAGCAGGCGCAGCCCGCCCGTGTCCTTGAACGGCTTGTCGACCGGGTAGATGACGTCCTGGTCCGGCGCCGGCGGGTCGAGCCGCCGCACCTGCTCGGCCAGCGTCTCGCCCGTGCATGTCGAGCGCGGTCCCATCGAAGAAGCCCGCGTCGAGCAGCTCCTTGACGATGACCTGCAGCCCCCCGCTGGCCTCGACGTCGACCATGGAGTACTCGCCGAAGGGCCGCATGTTCACCAGCACCGGCAGGCGCCGGGCGAGGTCGTTGAACTCGTCCTGGCTGAGGACGTCGCCCCAGAGGTCGATGCCCGCCGCCCGCGCGATCTCGACGCTGTGCAACACCACGTTGGTCGAGCCGCCCATGGCGATCGCCACGGCCAGGGCGTTGCGGAGCGACGGCCGGCGTCACGATGTCGCGCGGGCGGATACCACGGCTCGTCATCGTGATCAGGCAGTCGACCACGTGTTCGGGGAACTCGCTGAGCCGGCGCGGGTCGTCCGACGCGGGCGAGACCATGTGCAAAGGCTCCAGGCCGGCGACGGCGATGAAGGTCTGCATCGTGTTGTAGGTGAACATCCCCCCGCAGCTGCCCTGGCCCGGGCACGCGTGGAGGGCGAAACGGGCGCGGACCTCGTCGTCCTGGTCCGCCGCCTGGAAGGCGCCGACGAGGTCGATCCGCGCCCCGGTCGCCGGGTCGACGCCCGGGTGGATCGACCCGTCCGAGAGGATCACCGCGGGAGTGTTGTTCTCCAGGACCGCGGCGACCGTGCCCACGGGGGGCTTGTCACACGCGACGACGCGCGACCAGGCCGGCCACGCTGTTGGCGGCCAGGTGCACGTCGACGGCGTCGTTGACGAGCTCACGCCCGACCAGGGAGAAGCGCATCTGCGGCGTCCCGTTGAGCTGGCCGTCGGAGACCCCGAGGGTGAACGCGGGCGCGATCAGCCGGACCGCCAGGTCGTCGTCGGCGATCCGACGCGACACGGCCTCTTGGACCGCCCGCACCTTCTCCTGGACGCCGAGGTAGCACTGGCTGTCGCCGAGGTTCCCGATCACCGCCCACACCGGGTCGTGAATCTTCCCCACGGCCTCGCCGAGGAAGTTGGCCGTGCCGACCCGTTGTACGTCGCGGCCCGGGTTCAGGGACACGAACGTGGACACCGGTTGGTCGCTGCTCATGGCCGCCAAGCATACGGCCGCTCCGGCGCAGGTCAGGCGGGCGCAGGCGACGGCAGCGGTGTCGGGGTGACCTCGATCCCGAGCTTGGGCATCGAGCGGTCCATCCGCTTGGGCAGCCACCAGTTCACCGGGCCGAGGAGCTCCATGATCGAGGGGACGAGCACCATGCGGACGAGCGTCGCGTCGACCAGCACCGCCACGGCCAGCCCCAGGCCGAAGACCTTGAGGATGTGCAAGGGGTCGTTGATGACGAACGACCCGAAGACGCAGAACATGATCGCGGCGGCCGCGGTGATGATGCGCCCGGTGACGGCCAGGCCGTCCGCCACGGCGGTCGAGTTCTCGCCCGTGCGCAGCCATTCCTCCCTGATGCGGGAGAGCAGGAAGACCTCGTAGTCCATGGAGAGGCCGAAAAGGATGACGAACATCGTGACGGGGATCCACGGGTCGATCGGGCCGGTCTGCCCGATGCCGATGACGCTGCCGGCCCAACCCCATTGGAACACCGCCACCATGACGCCGTAGGCCGCTCCCACGCTGAGCAGGTTCATGATCACCGCCTTGAGCGGCAGCACGAGAGAGCGGAACACGACCATGAGCAAGAGGAAGGACAGGATCAGCACCGCCCCGATCACGAGGAAGAGCCGGTGGCCGAGGAAGTTGGCCGCATCGATCGAGGACGCCGTCTCCCCGCCCACCTGCGCGTTGACGTCGGTCCCGTGGACCACCGGCGGGATCACGTCCGAGCGCAACTGGGTGACCAGGTTGACCGTCTTTGCGGCCTGCGGCGACGTCGTCGGGACGACGGTGATCACCGCTCCGGTGTCGCCCGCATTGAACTGCGCCGGCGCGGTGAACGCGACCCCCGGCACCCCCGACGACAGCGCCCGGTCGAGGTGCTGCACCGTCGGGACGTCGGAGGGGCCGCTCATGGCGACGGCGACCACCAACGGCCCGTTGAAGCCGGGGCCGAACCCCTGGGCCAACAGGTCGTAGGCCTGGCGCGTCGTCAGGCTCGTGGGGTCGTTCCCGGCGTCGGTGAACTCGAGCCGCATGCTGAACAGCGGGATGGCGAGCGCCACCAGGATCAGCACCGCGGCGGTGCCGGTGAACCAGGCTCGCCGTTGCACGAACCTGCTCCAGCGATGCCAGAACCCACCCTCGGGCGGCGGGCCGCCGTTCTGGAGGAGGCCGGGCACGTGCAGCTTGTCGATAGCGCCGCCGGCGAACCCGAGCATGGCCGGGAGCAGGGTGAGCGCGGCCACCAGCACCATCAACACGGCGGCGATGCAGCCGGTGGCGAGGCCGATCATGTAGGGCTGTTCGATCAGGTAGAGCCCGAAGAGCGAGATGACCACCGTGCTCCCGGCGAACAGGACCGAACGGCCCGCCGTCATGTGCGCCATGACCACCGCTTCACGTGGCGTCCGGCCCTCGAAGATGCCCTGTCGGTAGCGCGTGACGATGAACAGCGCGTAGTCGATGCCGACGCCGATGCCGATCATCGCCGCCATCTCGGGCGAGAAGTTCGGCACCACCAGCAGGTGCGTGATCAACTCGAGCAGGGCGACGCCGATGCCCAGGCCGGCGAGGGCCGTGATCACCGGCAACCCCATGGCGACCACCGAGCCGAAGGCCAGCAGCATGATGAGCAGCGCGGCGGAGATGCCGATGCCCTCGCTCGATCCCGGCGCCGCCGTCGCCGCCGCCGAGATCGGGCTGCCGCCGAGCTCGACCTGGAAGCCCCGTGTGGCCTCGCTCTGCGCCGTCGAGATGACCTTCTTCACCGCCCCCGTCGGGATGTCCGCCGTGTCCGCCGTGAACTGGACCTCGGCGTAGGCGATGTCGCCCTTCGACGCGATCTGGTGCGCCCCCTGGGGCGAGAACGGGCTCGTCACGCCCTGGACGTAAGGCAGCGTTTGCACGCTGTCCACGACCTTTGTGATCGCCGCCTCGTTGTCCGAGATCGGCGAGGACGTGTGGAACACGATGTCGGCCGTGTCGCCCGACTTGGACGGGAAGCGCTGCTGGAGGATGTTCTCCGCCTGCTGCGACGGGGTGTCGCCCGAGGTGAACTTGTTCTTGAAGTCCGTGCCCACGAGCTGGGAGATCACCGTGATGCCGATGATGGCGGCGATCCAGAGCACGAGGACGAGCCGGCGGCGGTCGTAGCACCGCCCGGCCAGGCGGCCGAGGGCGGACGTGTCGGTTCGGGTCGTGTGCATACCGCTCACCTCTGCTTGGTCCTATGATTCATCACTGATGAGTTCTAACATAGAATTCTCCGCTGGTGAATACCCTGACCCGTTGATCCGCCAAAATGTGACGGACGTCCGGTGAACGCGGTCGGGCGACGGCCGGGCAACGCGGACACCCGGGGTGAGATCATCGAGGCGGCCAAGCGCGTCTTTGCCGCCAAGGGCTACGACGGGACCAGTCTGCGCGCCGTGGCCCGCGACGCCGGCGTCGATCCCGCCCTGGTCCACCACTACTTCGACGGCAAGGCCAGCCTGTTCGTCGCGGCGATGGCGCTCCCCTTCGACCCGAGGGAGGTCAAGTCGCACGCCGCGGCGCCGGAGTACTCGGGCGCCCGGACGATCGAATCATTTCTCAGCATGTGGGACCGGGCCGAAGCGACGGGGTCGTCCTTCGGCTCGTGCGTCTCCGCCATGGCGGCGTCGGCCAACGTGGCCGACGCCATGCGCGAGTTCGTCAACGAGCGCATCTGGAGCGTCGTCAGCCGCAACGAAGGTGAGAGCGAGGCGGTGAGCCGGAGGCGCACCGCCATGGTCTCCTCGCAGCTCATGGGCCTGGCCTTCACCCGTTACATCCTGCGAGTGCCGCCGATGTCCACCGCGTCGCCCAAGGAGATCGGCCGCTGGGTCGGCCCTACGCTCGACGGCTACGTGAAGGGCCCGCTCAGCAGCGCTTAGGCGGACTCACGTCGGCGGCGCAGCTCGGCCGCCACGTCCTTGCCGTTGGCCTTGCCCGACGTCGCCTGCATGATCTTCCCGGTGAAGAAGCCCGTCAGCTTCTTCTGCTCGCCCTCGTCGCCCTCCATGTAGCGCGTCCACTCGTCGACGTTCGCCGCGATCACCTCGTCGACCGCCGTCGACAGCGTGTCCGCCGCCAGAGCCTCGAAGCCCATCTCCTTCGCGATGGCCGCCGGGTCCCCGCCGCCGCGCTCGAGGAGCGCCGCCAGCACGGCCTTGGACTGGGTCGCCGACAACTTCCCGCCGGCCTCGAGCGCCAGGAGCGACGTGAACGAGCCCACGTCGAGGCGGGCGCCGGCCTCGGGCTGCGCCGCCACCTCGTTGGCCGCCCGGACGAGGGCGAGCGCGGTCGGCGCGCCGGCCCCGGACGCGGCAGTCACGAGCGCGTCGAGCCCCAGGTCGACCACGGCGCTTATCTGATCGACCTCCGCCGCGGTCGGTTCGCCGCCGAGCGCGGCGGCCAGCGCGGCGCGCCGGTCGGCCGGCATCGGCCCGAGCGAGCTGCGCACCTCTTCGCTGCCACGCCTTGTCGGGTGCGAGGGGAACGAGGTCCGGCTCGGGGAAATAGCGGTAGTCGTTGGCCTCCTCCTTCGAGCGCAGTGCCTCGGTGCGACCGGCCGACTCGTCCCAGTGCCGCGTCTCCTGGCTGACCACGCCCCCGCCCTCGATGAGGGCGATCTGCCGCGTCACCTCGTAGTCGATCGCCCGCCCGAGCGAGCGGATGGAGTTGAGGTTCTTGATCTCGCACCGCGTGCCGAACGTGCTGCTGCCCACCGGGCGCACCGAGACGTTGGCGTCGACACGCATCGACCCTTCCTCCATGCGGCCGTCGGAGGCGCCGGTGGCGACGAGGATGCCGCGCAGCTCGGCGGCGTACGACCGGGCCTGCGCCGACGTCCGCATGTCCGGCTCGCTGACGATCTCGACGAGCGGGACGCCCGAGCGGTTGTAGTCGACCAGGGCGTAGAGGGCGGCGTTGATCCGTCCGGTGGCCCCGACGTGGGTCAGCTTCCCGGTGTCCTCCTCCATGTGGGCCCGCGTCACGCCCACCCGGAAGCCGTCGGGCAGCTCGAGCCAGCCGTTCACGTTCAACGGCAGGTCGTACTGGCTGATCTGATAGTCCTTCGCCTGGTCGGGATAGAAGTAGTTCTTGCGGGCGAACTCCGACGGCCGGATGTCGCAGTGGAGCGCCGCGCCGATGCGCATGGCGAACTCGACCGCCTGCTCGTTGAGGACGGGCAGCGCCCCCGGCAGCCCGATGCACGTCGGGCAGATGTTCACGTTGGGCTCGTCGCCGAATGCGTTGCGACAACCGCAGAAAAGCTTCGTCGCGGTCTTGAGCTCGGTGTGCACCTCGAGCCCGATCACGGTCTCCCAGTCGGTCATGGGGCGTGTTCCTCCACGGTGCGGGCAACCCGGAGCATCACGGCCTCGCCCAGCGCCGGCGCCAACACCTGCACCCCGACCGGCAGGCCGTCCTCTCCCGTGCCGTAGGGCACCGAGATCGCCGGATGACCCGAGAGGTTGGAGGGAATGGTGCAGACGTCGTTCATGTACATCGCCATGGGGTCGTCGACCTTCGCTCCCAGGTCGAAGGCGGTCGTCGGCGCCGTGGCCCCGAGCAGCACGTCGTAGGTCTCGTACGCACGGTCGAAGGCCCCCATGACGAGCGTGCGGACGCGCTGGGCCTGGGCGTAGTACGCGTCGTAGTACCCCGCCGAGAGGGCGTACGTGCCGAGCATGATGCGCCGCTTGACCTCCGCCCCGAACCCCGCCGTCCGTGTCGCGGTGTTCATGGCCTCGACGTCGTCCCCGTCGACCCGCAGCCCGTAGCGCACGCCGTCGTAGCGGGCCAGGTTCGAGGACGCCTCGGCGGGCGCAATGAGGTAGTAGGCGGACAAGCCGTAGGAGAACTCGGGCACCGAGACCTCCTCGACCTTGGCGCCGGCGCCCGCCAGGGCGTCGGCGGCCTCCTGGACGCGGGCCGCCACGTCCGTGGCGCACCCGTCGACGAGGTCACGGACCAGGCCGACCCTCAGCCCCTCCACGCCGTCGTTGACGCGCTCGGAGGTGGGCGCAGGCGCAGACGGCAGCGACGTGCTGTCGAAGGGGTCGTGGCCGGCGATGACGTCGAAGAGGAGCGCCGCGTCCTGCACCGTGGTGGCGAACGGCCCGATCTGGTCGAGCGAACTGGCGAACGCGACGAGCCCGTAGCGCGAGACCCGGCCGTACGTCGGCTTCATCCCGACCACGCCGCAGAGCGCGGCCGGCTGACGGATCGAGCCGCCGGTGTCGGAACCCAGGGCCAGCGGGGCGAAGCCGGCCGCCACGGCCGCCGCCGAGCCGCCACTGCTCCCACCCGGGACCTTTTCGACCGAGCGTGGGTTGCGCGTCGGCCCGAACGCCGAGTTCTCCGTCGACGAGCCCATGGCGAACTCGTCCATGTTCGTCTTGCCGAGGGCGACGGCGCCGGCCTGGCGCAGGAGTCGCACGACCGTGGCCTCGTACGGCGGGCGCCACCCCTCGAGGATGCGCGACCCGCACGTCGTCACGTGACCCCGCGTGCAGAGATTGTCCTTGAGGGCGATCGGCACCCCGGCCAGCGGGCCGGGGTCGCGGCCCTCGGCCACCGCGGCGTCGACGGCGTCCGCCTGCGCCCGCGCCTCGTCGTCGAGGACCGAGAGGAAGGCGTGGTAACGATCGTCCTCCGCCGTCACGGCGGCGATGGCCTCCTCGGCGACGTCGCGCGCCGTGCGGGCGCCCGAGCGCACCGCGTCGGCCAGCGATACCGCGGTCGTCACGGCGCCTCCGCGCCGATCCGCGGCACCTTGAAGCGGTCGTCCTCCACCGAAGGCGCGGCCGCCAGCACCTCGTCGCGGTCGAGGCTGGGGCGAACCTCGTCGGGCCGCAGCACGTTGTCGAGCGCGATCGGGTGCGACGAAGGCGGCAGATGGGACAGGTCGAGCGCCGCCACGTCGGCGGCGTGGTCGAGCACCGTGCGCAGCTGCGAGGTGAAGAGCTCGACCTCGTCGTCGCTCAGGTCCAGGCGCGCCAGGTGGGCGACGTGCACCACGTCCTCCCGGCTGAGCGAGCGTGGGGCCGCGTCCTTGTCGGCGGGCCCGGTCACGGACGCGTCGGGGGGAGCACGCCGGTGAGGAACTCGACGGTACGGGTCTCGATCTCGTCCTTGTCGTAGTCGAGCGTCGCCACGTGAAAGCTCCGCTCCAGGACCACCTGCTCGAGGGGGCCCTTCACGCCGGCCTTCAGCACCTCGCCCGACTTGGGGTCGACGACGTGGTCCTGGGTGCTGGAGAAGAGAAGTACCGGGCACGTCACGGACCCGAGGAGCGCCTCGACCTCGGCCACCCCCTCGAAGAGCGACAGGGCGGCCTGCAGCGGCAGCTCGGGGTAGGCGGACTCGACCGCGCCCTCCAGCGCGATGTCCGAGCCGATGCCCGGCGCCACCGCGTCGCCGGCATCGATCATCGCCTGGATGAAGTCGGTCGTCGCCGCGTCGGGCGGCGTCACGAGCGGGTTGACGAGCGAGAGGGCGGCGATCTCGGGGTGATGCTCGGCCAGCCACACGGCCAGGCTCCCTCCCATCGACAGGCCGATGACCACGACGGCGTCGCAACGGGCCGCCAGCGCGGTGTACGCGTCGGCGGTGGCCTCACACCACTGCGGCCAGCGCGTCGGCACCATGTCGGAGACGTCCGTGCCGTGTCCGGGGAGCAGGGGCAGCTCGACCGTGAACCCCGCGTCGGCCATGGCGAGCGCCAGGCCGCGCATGGACTGGGGGTTGCCGGTGAAGCCGTGGAGGACCAACGCGCCGCGGGCGTCGCCGGTCGCCGAATATGGCTCTGCACCGGGCATGATGGGATGCGTCACGAATCGGCAGCCTACTGTCGGGAAGGGTATGGTTCCGGCGGCCAACAGGCTCCGGGGCGGGGCGAACGAGGTCCCACCACGACCGAGAGAACACGTAAGGAGCACACCCACATGCCGTCGTATCCGTTCCTCAGCGACGCTTGGCTGGACGAGGCGCGCGCCATCCGCGCCGAGTTCGAGGGCAAGACCCCGCCGATCGCCCACTCCGTCCGCATGAACCTGGTCGTGACCGCGGTCCCCTTCTCCGACGAGGACATCCTCGCCCACATGGACACCTCGAGCGGCGAGATGGTCCTCGACACCGGTCACCTCGAGACGCAGGACCTCAAGGTGACCGTCGACTACGACACGGCGAAGGCGATCCTGATCGACGGGAACCCGCAAGCCGGCATGCAGGCCTTCATGGCCGGCAAGGTGCGCGTCGAGGGGGACATGGCCAAGCTCATGGCGCTCCAGGCCACCCCGGCGGCAGCCGACTCGTCGGCTGCCGAGATGGCCACGCGCCTGCGCGACATCACCGAGTAGCCCGGGCCAAGTCGGTCAGGCCGGGTCGGCCACCAACTGCGCCGTCCGCGCCGAGCGCGGGAGCGGCCGGATGAACAGCGCGCAGACGACCGCCAGCGCGGCCACCGCCGTGCCCACCCAGAACGGCACGCTGAAGCTGTGCAGCAGCGCCGTGCTGTGGTGCACGTTGCCGAGGCCTTCGTTCTTGGCGATCGACTCCTGAATCGTCAGCACGAGCTGGATCCCGGCCACCTCGCCGACCTGCGCCGCCAGCAACGACGCGGCGCTCATCACGCCGTACTCGGACTCGGCCACCTCGTTTGACATCGTCGACGAGGTCGCCGGCATCGACACGCCCATGCCGAGACCCGACAGAGCCAACGCGACCACCACGACG
Source organism: uncultured Acidimicrobiaceae bacterium (assembly GCA_963783995.1). Taxonomy (GTDB): domain Bacteria; phylum Actinomycetota; class Acidimicrobiia; order Acidimicrobiales; family RAAP-2; genus Bog-473. The sequence goes on along the minus strand of CAWAPU010000001.1, from coordinate 271,189 downwards.
ACGACGGCCGAGGATGCGCCGAGCGTCGCGAAGATCACCATCGAGATCAACAAGGCCACGGTCCCGAAGATCGTCGCGTTGCGCTCCCCCGTCCGGATCGTCATGTAGCCGGCGATCGGCGCGCTGATCGCGAACACCAGGGGTCGGGCCACCGACAAGAAGCCCACCTGGGACACGCTGTAGCCGTAGACCTGCTCCATGAGCAGCGGGAAGAGGAAGAACCCGCCGAAGTAGGCGAAGCTCGTGAACGCCTTGGTGCCCATCGGGAACATGAAGTTGCGGCGGCGCCAGTAGGTCGTCGGGATGAGCGGCGTGGCGAACGTGGCTTCACGCCACACGAAGGTGACGCCGAGCGCGACCGCGACGACGCCCGAGACGACCACCCCGATCGAGGTCCAGCCGGCGATGGGCCCGATGCTCAAGACGAGCATGGCGGCGGTCACACCGCCGGCGAGGCTCCAGCTGCCGACCCAGTCCATGCCCTGCCAGACGTTCGACCGCTTCGTCTTGTTCCCGTCGGTGGGCACGTTCTCCGGCTCGACCCGAGCCTTGCGGCGCGTCGGCAACAGCACAGCCACCACCACCGACGCCACGACCAACAACACGAGCTGGCCCCAGAACAGCGTGCGCCACCCGAAGTACTGGATCACCGGCGAGCCCAGCGTGACGCCCAGGACGGGTCCACCCGCCCCGACCAGTGACCACCAGCCGAGCGCCTTGACCCGGTCCGCCGGGGCGAACATCTCGAGGATGATCGCCATCGACGCCGTGCCGGTCGCCGCGCCCTGGACGCCGTCGAGGGCGCGGGCGAAGAGGAGCATGCCGACATCGGGCGCCGTCGCCGTCAGCACCGCACTCACCATCGCCCCCAGCAGCCCGAACTGGTAGAGGCGACGGTGGCCGAACAGGTCGCCGGCCTTGCCGAAGAACGGCGCCGCCACGCCGAAGGCGAGCAGCGGCCCCGTCGAGGCCCAGGCCAACACCGAGAAGTTCGTGTGGAAGTCCGCCTTGACCGTGGGCAGGGCGACCACGAACACCGTGAAGGTGATGTTGAGGGCGAGCAGCCCGGACAACAGCGCGATCAGGGCCCACCACTGATACCTGGGACTCCGGACCGCGCGGTCCGTGACGCGCCGGTGGAGCAGCGAGAACCAGTTCGTCTCGACTGATCCGTCCCCCAGGGTCCCCATGGCCCCGCCGCCGGGGTCGGCGAGCGGGTCGAGGAGCGCGTCCGAATGATCGACCGGGGACGCCTCCATCGGGCGCCACCCTACCGGCGGCCAATTTGGGGCCCCCTCCGCGTCCGGGGACCTCCGACGACCGTCAGGTCGTCAGGTTGTCAGCGCAGTCCGCGTAGGCGGAACCACCAGTTCGGGTCCCGGCCGTGCGCGTGGAAGTGGTTCGGGATCTGGCGCATCACCCGGTCGACCGACCACTCGCCGGGTCCGAAACGCGCGTCCGCCACCCGGGTCAGCTCGTCCATCATGTGCGCCACGTCGTCGTCGGGCGGCGTCGGCCCGTGATGCTTCCACACCACCATCGGCACGCCGCACACCTCGCAGTCGGCCACCCAGCACACGTCGTCCTCGTGGTGCCACTCCGAGAGGCGCGCCGCCTCGCAGAGGTCGCAGTTGGGGTCGAACGGCAGCGCCGTCATCAGCTCTTCACCTCGTCACCACAGCTCAGTGCGTGAACAGCTGGACCGACGAGCCCGTCGGCACCGTGGAGCCGAAAGAGGGCTGCGTCCCCGTCACGTTGTTGTTCGGGTTGCCCGACACGCCCGAGACGCTCAGACCGGCGCCCTGGAGCGCGGTCGTGGCTTGTTGCACCGTGTCATCCTGCACGTTCGGCACCTGCACGGTCGGCGGGCCCGTCGACACGTTCACCGTCACCGCGGAGCCGTAGGGCGCCTGCGCCCCGCTCGCCGGCGACGTCGATATGACCTGTCCCTGCGGCACGGTCGCGTTCGGCTCGTTGTTCTGCGTCGCCGTCAGGCCCACCGCCTGCAGCGCCGCCTGCGCCTGGGCGAACGAGTAGCTCGTCGGGATGCTCGGCACCGTCGCCGGTTGGTGCCCGAGCGAGGGCACCAGCGTGATCGTCGCCCCGTAGGGCGCCTTCGTCGGGTTCGGGGTCGACCCGATCGACCACAGATCGAGCACGCCGGCCGCGATGTTGTTGTTGTACGTCCCCGGCGCGCAGACCGACTTGAAGTGCGCCGCCTGCAGCGCCGTCGTCGCCTGGGCACACGTCATGCCCGCCAGGTTGGGCACCGTCACGTTGGGCGGCCCGTCCGACACCACCACCGTGACGGTCGTGCCCTCCTTGGCCGAGACCCCGGCCTTGGGGGTCTGCGACACGATGTCGCCCGAGCCCACCGTGATCGACTTCGCCGGCGGCCCCTGGGCCAGGTCCATGTGGACCTTCGCCAGCTCCGTCTTGGCCTGCGCCACGGTCAGGTTGGTCAGCGTCGGCGTCGGGTGCGACGCCGTGAACACGTTCGTCCCGAACGCCACGGCCAGGCCCGCCGCCAGCAGCACGGCCGCCACCACCCCGGCCACGATGGCCCACGTCTTGCCGCCACCCGGCAATCCACCGCGACGACGTTTGGGCGCCCCGCCGCCGTCGCCCGCCGCCGCTGCGGTCGCCGCCGCGCCGCCGAGCGGCTCCGCGTCGAAGATCTCCCCGGGCCCGGCCCTGGTGCCGACCGGCGCACCCGGCAGCGGCGCCACCGCCGTCGCCGAGATCGCCGCCGCCCCGGCGCCGGCCACGACCGCCGTCGCCCCCGAGTCGGTCAGCTCGCCCACGCCCGGCGCGTGGAAGCCCGAGATCGGCGCCGAACGCTCCAGATGCGGGAACACCAGCGGCAGCGGGGCCGGCGTCGGCAACGCCGAGGCCAGCGCACCGAGGCGCGCCCCCACCCCGGCCGCGTCGAGACGCGCCGTCGAGTCGGGCGCGGCCGCACGGGCCAGCACGTCGTCCAAGGGTCCCAACAAGGGGTCGTGCGGCAACGGCTGCCCGATCCGGGCGGCCAGTGTCCCCATAGTCGTATCCGTCACGAAGGGCACCGACCCCGTCACCGCCTCGTACAGGACCAGCGCCAGCGAGTAGACGTCGGCCTTCCCGTCCACCGACTTGCCCTCCGCCGCCTCGGGCGAGATGTAGCGAGCCGTCCCCACCATCGCCCCCGCTGGCTCGGTCCACGCTGCCTCGGCCAGGGCACGGGCCACGCCGAAGTCCGCAATCCGGACCCGTCCCTCCTCGTCGAACAAGAGGTTCGCCGGCTTGATGTCGCGATGCACCAGCCCCCGCAGGTGCGCGTACGCCAGGCCCTGCGACACCTCCGCCCCCAGCTGCGCCGCCTGCGCGTGCGACAGCCTGATGCCCCGGTCCTCGAGGTCCCGCAGCGACCCGCCCCCCAGGTACTCCAACACCAAATAGGGCTCGTCGTTCTCCTCGCCCCAGTCGAACACTCTCAACACGTGGGGGTGGTTGAGCGACGCCACCGAGCGCGCCTCGGCCCGGAAGCGCTTCAGGAAGGCCTCGTCGGCCGCCAAACCCGGCTGCAGCACCTTGACCGCGACGTGCCGCTGGAGCGACACGTCCTCGGCCAGATAGACGTGCGCCGAAGAGCCGGTGCCCAGAGCGGAGAGCAGCCGGTACCGCTTCCCAAGGACCCGGCCGATGGAATCAGATATCAGGGGCATCGGGCGGTTTCAGGCTACCGACATCGCGGCCCCGTCCGGTGGACACCCCCCGACCTGCACGCCCCCGTGTCACCCGTCCAACGCGCCCGTCTCGAGCAGCGCGTCGAACGCCGACGCGTCGATCGTCGGCACGCCCAGATCCTCGGCCTTCTTCGTCTTGCTCGCCCCCGGCGCGTCGCCGACGACGAGGACGAACGTCTTCTTCGACACGCTGCCGGGCGACTTGCCGCCCCGCGCCACGATCGCCTCCTCCGCGCCCTCCCGCGTGTAGCCCGGCACCGCCCCGGTGACGACCACCGTCTTGCCCTCGAGTGTCTGCGCCGGGGCGCCCGCCGCCCCGGCCCCGCCGCCCGCCGCCCCGGCGGCCCCCGGCTCCTCCGTGTTGACCCCCGCGGCACGGAGCCGGTCGAGCACGGGCTCGTTCTGCGCCACGAACTCGGCGACGCTCGCCGCGATCACCCCGCCCACCCCGTCGACGGCGGCCAGCTCCTCGACGCCGGCGGCCACGATCGCCTCGAGGCTGCCGAAGGCCCGCGCCAACGCCCGCGCCCCGGTCGGCCCGAGGTGCCGGATCCCCAGCGCCACGAGCAGCCGGCTGAGCGGCTGCGTCTTCGACACCTCGATCGCGGCGACCAGGTTGTTGGCCGAGATCTCGGCGAAGCGGTCCAGCCGCACGAGCTCCGCCACCTTCAGGTCGTACAGGTCCGGAGGATCGTTGATCAGCCCGGCGTCGACGAGCTGGAAGACGCGCTCCTCCCCCAGGCTCTCGATGTCCATCGCCCCCCGGGACGCGTAGTGCGCGATCCGCTGCACCCGCTGCGCCGGGCAATCGATGTTCGTGCAGAACGTGTCGCTCTCGCCGGGGAGGCGCACCAACGGCTGGCCGCACGACGGGCACTTCGTCGGGAACTTCCACTTCGGCTTGCGCCGCTTCGGCACGCCCGGGCCGTCCTTGACCGGACCGACCACCTCAGGGATGACGTCACCCGCCTTGCGCACGATGACGAGGTCCCCCGGGCGCACGTCCTTGGCCGCGACCTGGTCCTGGTTGTGCAGCGTCGCCACGCCGACGGTCGAGCCGCCCACGAAGACCGGCTCGAGCCGGGCGAACGGCGTCGCCCGGCCGGTCCGGCCGATCGAGACCATGATGTCGAGCAGCCGCGTCGTGCGCTCCTCGGGCGGGAACTTGAAGGCGATGGCCCACCGCGGCGCCCGTGACGTCGCGCCGAGGACCTTCTGCACGGCGAAGTCGTCGACCTTGGTGACGACGCCGTCGATCTCGTACGCCAGCTCGTGCCGCCCCGCCTCCAGCTCACGACAACGCGCCTCGACGGCCGCCAGGCCCTCCACCCGGCGAGCGTCGGGGCTGACCGGGAAGCCCGCCTTGGCCAGCTGGGCCAGCGTCTCGCTCTGGGTGCCGGCGGGCCACTTGCCCTTCGCCGGCGCCCCCTCGATGTACCCGACCGCGTACGCCCAGAAGTGCAGCGGCCGGGTCGCCGTGACCGCCGGGTCCTTCTGGCGCAGCGCGCCGGCGGCCGAGTTACGCGGGTTGACGAACAGCCGTTCACCGGCGTCCGCCTGGCGCTTGTTCATCGCCTCGAACTCCGCGACCGGCATGTAGATCTCGCCGCGCACCTCCAACACGGAGGGGTAAGGGCCGCCCGCCTTGGCCAACTGTTGCGGCACGTCGCCGACGGTGGCCACGTTGGCCGTGACGTCCTCGCCCGCCACGCCGTCGCCACGCGTCGCCGCCTGGACGAACTTGCCGCCCTCGTACGTCAGCGACATGGCGACGCCGTCCACCTTGGGCTCGGTCGAGAACGCGAGGGTCCCCAGGTCGAGGTCGGGCACGACCCGGCGCAACCGCTCGGCCCACGCCCCCAACTCGGACTCGTCGAACGCGTTGTCCAGGCTCATCATCGGGACGCGGTGGCGCACCTCTTGGAAGAGCCCCGACGGCGCCGCCCCCACCGTCTGGGTCGGCGAGTCTGGCGTGAGCAGCGACGGGTAGTCCGTCTCGAGCTGACGGAGTTCGCCGACCAGGAGGTCGTACTCGGCGTCGGGGATCTCGGGGGCGTCGAGCACGTGGTACAGCTCGTTGTTGTGCGCGATCTGGGCGCGCAGCTCTGCGGCCCGGGCGGCGGCCTTGGCGGGGACGGCGTCGCTCACGCCGCGATGCCGGCGCCGACGACCGTGTCGGGGTCGCCGGCCGCGTAGAGCGCCACGGTCTGGCCCGGGGCGACCGGACGCTGGGGCGTGTCGAAGCGCACCACCAGCCCCTCGCCACCCTCCTCCGACACATCAACCGTGCACGGGACCGGGCGCCCGTGCGCGCTCACCTGCGCCACCGCCCGTGCGCCGCCCCCGATCGGTCGGTCCACCCACGTGAGCGAGGGCCCCGGCAGGAACACCGAGCAGCGCGCCACCGCGTCGGCGCCGCCGACCGTGATCCGGCGGGCCGCCACGTCCACGTGGGTGACGTAGCGCCGCTTGCCGTCACCGCCGTGGCCCATGCCACGGCGCTGCCCGACGGTCACCAGCTCCACCGCCTCGACCGTGCCGGCCGGGTTGCCCGCGGCGTCGACCACCTCGCCGGGGTGCAGTTCCATCCGCCCCGTCAAGAAGCCCTCGCGCCCCTCGGCGCGGCCGATGAAGCACACGTCCTGGCTGTCCGGCTTGTGCGCCGTCCGCAGCCCGAGACGCTCCGCCTCGGCCCGCACCGAGTCCTTGGTCATCTCCCCGACCGGGAAGACGACCCGCGCCAGCTCCTCCTGACCCAGCATCGACAGGACGTAGGACTGGTCTTTGGCGGCGTCCACGCCGCGCCGAAGCTCGAAGCGACCAAGTCCCAATCCCGGTCCCGTCACGCGGGCGTGGTGGCCGGTGGCCAGGCGGTCGAAGCCCAGGCGGTCGGCCCGGTGCAGCAGGCGGTCGAACTTCATCGTCCGGTTGCACTCGATGCACGGGTTCGGCGTCCGCCCCGCCGCGTGCGAGCCCACGTAGGGCTCCACCACGTGGCGGTCGAACTCGTCGGTCAGGTTGAAGACGTGGTGCTCGATGCCGAGCTGCTGGGCCACCCGGCGGGCGTCCTCCACGTCCGCCACGGAGCAGCAACCCGAGTCGGACTCGCCGCCCCAGAGCTTCAGCGTGGCGCCGACGACGTCATGACCCTGCTCGACCAGGAGCGCGGCCGCGACGGAGGAATCCACGCCCCCCGACATGGCGACAAGCACTCTCATGGACACCGCCACAGTGTGCCACCGGGCTCAGACGGTTCGGCGCAGCCGAGCGGCCACGCCGGGCACCACGGCGAGGGCGCGATCGACGTCGGCGTCCGACGTCTCGTAGCCCAGGCTGAAGCGCACCGCCCCGCCCGCCAACCCGGGCTCGACCCCCATGGCGGCGAGCACGTGGCTCGGCTCGAGGGCGCCGCTGGCGCACGACGAGCCCCCCGAGACGCAGACGCCCTCCGCGCCCAGCGCGACGAGCAGCTCCTCCCGGTCCACCTCGGGCAGGCACAGGTGAAGGTGCCCCGGGAGCACCGCGACACCGGCACCCGCGTCCCCGTCCGTCGGCACCGTGCGGTGCGCCCACGGCACCGCCGCCAACAGCCCGTCGGCCAACCGGTCCCGCAACGCCGTGACCCGGGCCGCGGCCGCCGTCCGTTCCTTCGCCACGAGCTGCATCGCCGTCGCCATCCCCACCGCACCGGCCACGTCCTGGGTGCCGCTGCGCCGCTCGCGCTCCTGGCCGCCCCCGTGCTGACGCGGCACCAGCGCCACCCGCCCGCCCACCGCCAGCGCGCCGACGCCCACGGGCCCGCCGAGCTTGTGCGCGCTCACCCCGACCAGGTCGGCGCCGCCCGCGACCTCCGCCACATCGACGTAACGCCGCCGCCTGCACCGCGTCCGTGAACACCACGGCGTCCGGCGCCCGCCGGCGCACCGACGCCACGACGTCGGCCACGGGCTGGATCACGCCGGTCTCGTTGTTCGCGGTCATCACCGCCACCACCGTGCACCTCGACGACAAAGCCCGGGCCAGCGCGTCCAGGTCGAGCACGCCGCACGAGTCAACCGGCAGCTCCCGCACGTCGGCGCCCATCAGCCCCGTCGCCCGGGCCGACTCGCGCACGGCGGGGTGCTCGATCGCCGAAGCCAGCACGACCGCCTCGCCCCGGTCGAGCGCAACGCCGCCTCCACGACGCCGAGCACGGCGAGGTTGGCCGACTCGGTCCCCCCGGAGGTGAAGACGATCTCGCCGGGGTCCCGGCCCAAAAAGCCAGCCACCGAGTCCCGGGCGTCCTCCAACAAGGCCCGGGCCCGCTGCGCCGGCGGGTGGCTCCCCGTCGGGTTCCCGAGCGCACGCTCGTGGACAGACAGCCATCGCCGCCGCCACCTCGGGACGCAGCGCAGTCGTCGCCGCGCAATCCAAGTACGCGGTCAGGCGATCCATACCGTCTTGGGGTTGGTGAACTCCTTCAACCCGAGCTCGGACAGCTCGCGCCCGTAGCCCGAGCGCTTGATGCCACCGAACGGCAGCTCCGCCGTCGACGCCACCATCGTGTTGACGAACACCGCCCCCGCCTCGATCTCCTCGACACACCGCCGCGCCTCGCCCTGGTCGTCGGTCCACACGCTCGACCCCAGCCCGAACGTCGTCGAGTTCGCCACCAGGATCGCCCGGTCCAGGTCCGGCACCCGCATCACGAGCGCCACCGGCCCGAAGATCTCCTCCTGCGCCACCGGCATGTCCATCGTCACCCCCGACAGGACCGTCGGCGCGAACCACCAGCCGTCCCCCGCCGGGACCGACGCGCCGGCGTGCACCGTCGCCCCCTGCGCCACCGCCGCCGCGACCTGGCTGACCAGTTCATCTCGCTGCGCCTCCGTCACGATCGGCCCGATGTCGGTCCGCCGGCTCGAACGGGTCGCCCACCACGAGCGCGTCCATCGCCGCCACGAACCGCTCCTCGAACTCATCGAAGCACCTCGTCGACGACGATGAAGCGCTTGGCGGCGATGCACGACTGCCCGTTGTTCTGCACCCGGGCGGTCACCGCCGTCCGCACGCACGCCTCCATGTCCGCCGACCCGAGCACGACGAAGGGGTCCGAGCCACCGAGCTCGAGCACGCTCTTCTTCAGCGCCCGCCCCGCGGCCGACCCCACCGAGATACCGGCCCGCTCGCTCCCGGTCAGCGTTACCGCCGCCACCCTCGGATCCTCGATCACCGCCGCCACATCCTTCGACTCGACGAACAGGTTCGTGAACACCCCGTCGGGCAGCCCCGCCCGCCGGAACAGGTCCTCGATCGCCAACGCCGTCTGCGGCACGTTCGACGCGTGCTTCAACAGCCCGACGTTGCCGACCATCAAGGCCGGGGCGGCGAAGCGGATCACCTGCCACATCGGGAAGTTCCACGGCATGACCGCCAGCACGGGCCCGAGCGGTTGGTAGTGCACGTACGACATCGACGCCTTCGACTCGATCACCTCGTCCCCCAGCAGCCGCTCCCCGTTCTCGGCGAACCACCGCAGCGCCACGGCGCACTTGGAGACCTCCGCCTTGGCGGCGGCGAACGTCTTGCCCATCTCGGTCGTGAGGATGCGCGCCACGTCGGGCACCTCCCCCTCGAGCAGCTCGGCCGCCGTGAGCAAGTGCCGGGCCCGCTCGGCGTACGTCGTCCGCCGGTACGTCTCGAAGGCGACGACCGCCCGGTCGAGCAGGGCGTCGACCTCGGCCGGCGACATGGTCGGGAATTCCTTCTCCGTCTTCCCGGTGGCGGGGTTGGTCGTGGCGAAGGGCATGTCCCAGTCTTACCCGGCCCCGGCCGTTTTTTGTCAGCCGCCGGGCCCTTCCGCCAGACCGAGGTGCTGCGGGACCGCCCGCCGCATCAGCTTCCCCGTGGCGGTATGGGGCAGGTCCGGGGCGGCGATGTAGGACTTCGGCCGCTTGTACGGGGCGAGGCGGGACGAGGCGGCGGCCCGCAGGGCATCCTCGGCGCCGGCGGCCTCGGCCACGTAGGCGGCGCAGACCCGCTGGCCCCACTGCTCGTCGGGCAGGCCGAACACGGCGACCTCCCGGACCCCCGGCACCGCCGCGAGCACGTTCTCGACCTCGGCGGGGTACACGTTCACGCCCCCGCTGATGATGAGGTCGTGCCGCCGGCCGGTCAGGTAGAGGAACCCGTCGTTATCGAGGCGACCGAGGTCGCCGACGGTGCAGGCCGACCCGCGCCACGCCTGCGCCGTCGCCTCCGGGTCGCGCCAGTACGAGAACCGGGCGAAGTCGGGTTGGTCGCACCAGATCGCCCCCTCCCGACCGCCCTCGTATACGAGCTCGGCGGGGTGGTCGTCGACGGGCGCGACGGCGAGGCGGCGACCGGGACGGGCCCGGCCGACCGTGCCGGGATGCTCGAGCCACTCGTCGGGCGGGCAGACGGTGTACTGCGCCTCCGTCGAGCCGTAGAACTCCCAGACGACGCCCGGACGGGCCCGCGCCATCGTCGCCCGTTTGACGGACTCGGGGCACGGCGCCCCGGCGTGCGCCAGCAACCGCAACGAGCCGAAGGTCTCGTCGTCGTCCTCGGCGCCGAGGTTCGGGTGCTGAAGGATGCGCTGGAGGTGCGTGGGGACGAGGAAGGCGGTGGTCGGGCGGAGTCGGCGCAGGGTATCGAGCGCGGTCCCGGCGTCGAAACGGCTGAGGATGGCGAGCGACCCGCCGGCCAGCAACGTGTTGCTCGAGAACCGGATGGAGACGGTGTGGTACATCGGGGAACACACCATGTGCAGGTCGGACGGGTCGAAGTGCCAGACCGCCGCCTCGTCCTCGTAGACGGCACGGGCGGTGGCGTCGTCCCAGAGTCCCGTCGTCACTCCCTTCGGGCGCCCGGTCGTGCCCGACGTGTAGTGCATCGGGCGCGTGAGGGGGTACGGCGCCAGGTCGACGGCGTGGGTGCCGGACACGTCGTCGTCGGCGGTGAGGGCGGACAGCTCGGCGGCGTCGAAGATGCGGACCGTCGGCTCTGCGTCGTCGGCGAGGGCGTCGCGCTCGGCCGGCGTCAGCGTCACGTTCAACAGGACGGGGATGAGCCCGACGCGGGCGGCGCCGAGGACGGCGCAGATCAGGTCGGCCGACGAGCCGAGTGAGAACGCGACGCGGTCGCCTCGGGTGCAACCCCGGGCGAGCAGGGCGGCGGCGGCGCGGCGCTGACGTGCCTCGGCGTCGGGCGCGTGCAGCACCTCGACCGTCGGGCTCGTCGGGCTCGGCTTGCTCGTCCGGCTCGGCACCGGCGCAGCGTACGTCGGTGCCCCGTGCCACCATGGCGCCCGTGGACGACGTGGTTCGGGCCCGGGCGCTGATCGAACAGGCGAAGCGCATCGTCGTGCTGACCGGGGCCGGGATCTCGACCGACTCGGGCATCGCCGATTTCCGGGGACCCAACGGGGTCTGGACCAAGAATCCCGAGGCGGAGAAGATGGCGACGCTCTCGGTCTACGTGAGCGATCCCGAGCTGCGACGTCGGTCGTGGCAGAACCGCCTCACCTCGCCGCTGTGGGACGCCGAGCCGAACGACGGGCACCGGGCGCTCGTCGACCTCGAGCGCAGCGGGCGCCTCGACACCTTGGTGACGCAGAACATCGACGGACTGCACCAGAAGGCGGGCACCGACCCGGCGCTGATCGTCGAGATCCACGGCACTACCCGTGACGTCATGTGCCTGCAGTGCGGCGATCGCCAGGCGAGCGAGCCCGTGCACGAGCGGGTGCGCGCCGGCGAGAACGACCCGACGTGTCTTGCGGAGGATGCTGACGGGGTCGTCTGCGGCGGGATGCTGAAGCCCGCCACCATCAGCTTCGGCCAGAGCCTGGTGCCCGAGGACCTCATCCGTTCCGAGGAGGCGGCGGCTGACTGCGACCTGCTCCTTGCCGTCGGCTCGACGCTGGGCGTGTTCCCGGCCGCCGGGCTGGTGCCGACGGCCGTGCGGCACGGCGCGGTCGTCGTCATCGTGAACGGGGGCCCGACCGAGATGGACAGCCTGGCCGACGTCGTCGTCTACGGGCGGATAGGCGAGTGCCTGCCGGCGATGGTCGAAGGGTTGCCGGCGCTCACCGGATGACCCATCGAGCCCCGGCTACTTCTTGTCGTTGCCGGCCCCGGCGGCCCGCTTGGCCTGGCGCCGGGGCTTGAGGGCGAACCACCAGATGCTGGCCATGGTTCCCAGCGTGACGGCGGCTGCCGCCACCGGCTTCACGACCTTGCGGCCACCGCTCTTGGGCATGCGCAGACCCTAACCGGCCCGCCCCGAGCCTGACGCGGGCGGCGTCAGGGGGCTCGACGACGCCGACGCCGTCGCCGTCGCCGACGCCTGGTCAGGGATGCGCAACGTGACCGAGTCGGGCCGCTCGGTCCCGAACGCCAGCGCCAAGATGTGCTCGGCGACCCACCCCGGCGAGTTGAACCGGTGTTCCTCGGCCGCCCGCCGGAAGCGCTCCCGCTCGGGGAACCAGGCCGCATCGGCGTCGCGGATCGCGCCCTGCATCTCGGTGTCGACCAGGCCCGGCGACACCGCGTACGCCGCCAGCTCGTGACGCGCCTCCTCCAAAGCGACGACGCGGGTCAGCTGGTCGACCGCCGCCTTCGACGCGCAGTACGCCGCCCAACCCTCGTACGGCTTCGTCGACGCCCCCGACGAGATGTTGACGAGCACGCCGCGCCCCGGTCGCTCGCGCACGTGCGCCGCGAAGACCGACGACCCGTTCGCCACGCCCGTCACGTTCACCTCGATCGTCTGCGCCACCGCCGCGCCGTCGGCCAGCGCGAGCGGGGCGATCGGCCCGAGCAACCCGGCGTTGTTGACCCACAGGTCGATGTGCCCGAACCGCTCGACGACGGCGTCGGCGAAACGCGCCAGCGCGTCGCGGTCGGTGACGTCGACCGCCGAGAGCACCGGGGTCTCGCTGGAGACGATGTGGCCGCCTTGCGCCGTCGGCCTCGTGCGGACGACCAGCCGCGGCCGGTGCCGGGCGCACAGGCCGAGATGCATGCCCGACGCCGCGAAGTGCACCGCCAGACCGGCGCCGAGCCCCCGGCTCGCCCCGGTCACCACCGCCACCCGACCGGTGACGTTCGGGTTCATGCGCTGCGTCGCACCGAGCGTCCTGCGGCGTACTCCTTCGCCGCCCGCACGAGCGCGTCGAACGGTCGGCGGTCGCCTTGCTCCTCGGGGTGCCACTGCACGCCGAGGACGAATCGGGCGTCGGGGAGCTCGACCGCCTCGATCACACCGTCGTCGGTCGCGGCGGTCTGGACCAATCCCCGCCCGAGGCCGGCGACGGCCTGGTGGTGCGAGCAAAGGACCACCGGCCGCGGCCCGAAGACGTCGGCCGCCTTCGACCCGGCGACGGTCTCGACCTCCACGTCGCCGAAAACCAGGGGCGCCGTGCGGTGCGCCATGTGACCTACGACGTCGGGCAGGTGCTGGTGCAGGGTGCCGCCGAGCTCGACGTTGAGGATCTGGCAGCCCCGGCAGATGGCGAGGACAGGCAGGTCGGCCCGCAGTGCGGCCGCCAGGAGGGCGCGCTCGCTCGCGTCGCGGACGTCGTTGACGCCGCTCACCTCGGGCACGGGCTCCTCGCCGTAGGCCTCGGGGTCGACGTCGCCGCCGCCGGTCAGGACGAGGCCGTCGAGGACGGCGACCACCTCGTCGGCGCCGGTCTCAGGGCCGTCCGGCGCGGTGCTCGGCGGCGGAAGGAGGAGTGGGCGGCCGCCGGCGGCGGCGGTCAACTCGAAATAGGACTGCGGCAGCACGCCCGAACGGCGCTCCCACGACGACCACCGGACGTCGGCCACGTACGTGGTGAGGCCGATGAGCGGGATCACGACGGGGCTCGGCGCCCGCTGATGCGCATCGGCCCAGCGTACCCACGGGTCTGCGCTGGACGACCGGCGGTGGCGCAGCCAACATGGCGCATGCCAGGTCGCGAAGTCATCGATGAGGGGATCGCAGAGGGATCGATCGACACGGTCATCATCGGGTTCCCCGATATGCACGGCCGCCCGGTCGGAAAGCGGGTAACCGCAGACTTCTTCCGTTCGCACTCGGCCGAGCACGGGATCGAGGCGTGCGACTACCTGCTGGCGGTCGACGTCGACATGAACCCGCTCCCCGGCTACCGCTTCGCCAACTGGGACCGGGGCTACGGCGACGTCGTGTGTCTTCCCGACTACGCCACGGCGCGGCGCATCCCGTGGCTGGAGGGGACGGCGATGGTGATCGCCGACCTCAGTGACGGGTCCGGCGCGCCGGTCGAGGTGGCCCCGAGGCAGATCCTGCGGAGGCAGCTGGAGCGGGCGGCGGAGCGCGGGTTGCGGGTGCTGGCGGCGACGGAGCTCGAGTTCTACCTCTTTCGGGACTCGTACGAGGAGGCGGCGGCGAAGGCGTGGCGGGGGTTGACGCCGCACACGTCGACGATCGAGGACTACCAGCTGCTGCAGACGGCGCGGGAGGAGTACATCTTGCGGCGGATCCGCAACGAGATGGTCGGCGCCGACATCCCGGTCGAGTTCTCGAAGGGCGAGGCGGGGCGGGGGCAGCACGAGGTGAACGTGACCTACGACGAGGCGTTGACGGCGGCGGACCGGCATCTGGTGTTCAAGAACGGCATCAAGGAGATCGCGGCGCAGGAGGGGCGCGCCGCGACGTTCATGGCCAAGTGGACGATGGACGACACGGGGTCGTCGTGTCACGTGCACACGTCGTTGTGGGACGTCGAGAGCGGCGAGGCGTTGATGGCCGACGCGTCGCACCCGACCGGGCTCTCTGTGGTGGGGCGGCGCTTCTTGGCGGGGCAGCTGGCGGCGGCGCGTGAGCTGGCGTGGTGCGCGGCGCCGACGCTCAACTCGTACCGGCGCTACGTCCCGGGGAGTTGGGCGCCGACGGCGGTCGTGTGGGGGGAAGATAACCGGACGTGTGGGTTCCGGGTGGTGGGGCACGGCGCCGGTCGTCGGGTGGAGTCACGGATTCCGGGGGCGGACGTCAACCCTTACTTGGCCTTGGCCGCGGCCGTGGCAGCGGGGCTGTACGGGATCGATCACGAGCTCGAGCTGGGCGAGCCGTACCCCGTCAACGCGTACGAGGCGACCGACGTGCCCCGGATCCCGTCGACGCTGGTCGAGGCGATCTCGACGTTGGCTGCGTCTGACGTGGCTGCGGAGGCGTTCGGCGGCGAGGTGCACCACCACCTGCTGAACACGGCCGTCCAGGAGTGGGAGGCGTCGAACCGGCACGTCTCGGACTGGGAGCTGGCCCGGAACTTCGAACGCATCTGACGGCGACGGGTCCGGGGATGGGGTTCGGCCGGTCGGCGGGGCGCCGGTAAGGTCGACCGGTCATGCTGCGCTCTCAGGTGTGCTCGGCGGAGTCCCTGCGCTCGCCCCCCCTGCGGTCCTGGGCGCAACGTCTGCGTTCGGTCTGGGACGCGGGCGGCGCGGACGGCCGTGACGTCATGCTCCACCGCAAGATGTGGGAGTGGCTCTTCATCGCCGAAGCCCTGCACGAGCGTGGCCTGCTGGCCCCGGGACGCCGTGGCCTGGGTTTCGGGGTGGGACAGGAGCCCCTCGTGGCGTGCTTCGCGGCGGAGGGCTGTGACGTCGTGGCGACGGACCAGCCGCACGACCTGGCGGTGTCGTCGGGCTGGACCGACTCGTCGGTCGAGTGGGCCGGGGGGCTCGAGAGCCTGCCGACGCACGGGCTGATCTCCGAGGCGGAGCTGGCGGAGCGGGTGACCTTTCGGGGCGTCGACATGAACCACCTACCCGACGACCTGCGCGGGTTCGACTTCACGTGGTCGTCGTGCGCGCTCGAGCATCTCGGGACGCTGGCGGCGGGGGCGGACTTCGTCGTCGCGCAGATGGATTGCCTGCGCCCCGGGGGGGTGGCGGTGCACACGACCGAGTTCCTGGTGGACGGCGGCCGCCCGGCGGCGCCGACGGTCGAGGCGGGCGGGACGGTGTTCTACCGGCGTTCTGACATCGAGGGGCTCGTGGGACGGCTGCAACAGGCCGGCCATGCCATCGACATGGACTACACGCTCGGCTCGGCGCCCGAGGACCTCCACGTCGACGTCCCCCCGTACAGCGACGTCCACCTGCGGACGCAACTCGGCGAGTACGTGACGACGTCGGTGGCGCTGATCGTCACGAAGGGGACGGGCGGGGGCGGCGGGCGGGCGGTGGTTGGCGCCGTCGCGGGTAGCCGGCTTCGTCAGGCCGTGGCGCCGACGGAGCTGGAGCCGGAGCCGCCGCTGTGCAGCCGGCGGCCGTTCAGCCGCTTGTAGATCCCCTTCGTCTCCTTGTAGAAGCTGACGAACTCCTTGAGCAGGCTCTCGTAGACCTGCGCGGCGTCCGGGTCGGGCTCGTAGACCGCCTTGATCTCGACGGTGGCGGGGACCTCCTCGAGCGTGAGATGACCGAGCGCCACGAGCGTCAGGAGGGCGGCGCCGCGCACGTTGGCCAAGACGGGGTCGGCGACCTGGCGGATCTGGCGGCCCATCGCGTCGGCGTGGATCTGGGACCACAGGTCCGAGTTCGCTCCCCCGCCGACGAAGGCCAGGGAGTCGAAGCGGCGTTTGCAGAATTTCTCGACTGCGCCGAGCAGCCACGCCGAGTTCAGGGCGACACCCTCGAAGACTGCTCGCACCATGTCGGACCGTGTCGACGAGAGGGACAGGTTGTGGAAGCCGCCCCGGATCGTGTGGTCGTCGACGGGCGAGCGTTCGCCGTTGAGCCACGGGGTGAACATGACGCCGTGGGAGCCGACGGGTACAGAGGAGGCCACGTCGTTCAGGGCGGCGAAAAAGCCCGCGGGGGCGCCGGCCACGGCCACGGCATCCCCTCCGCCGGCGAGCGGCAACGCATCGCCTGGGTACAACACGTTGTCTCGGAGCCAGGTGAGGCACGCCCCACCCGTCTCGTGCTCGTCCGCCACGAGATAGCGGCCGGGGATCCCCGAAGGGATCGAGGCGACGTTGGTCAAGGCGTCGGTCTTCTTGAACGGGACGTGGCAACTCACCCAGCTCGATGTCCCGATGTAGACGTGCGCATCGAAGTCGGCCACCGCGCCCGAGCCGACCGCCGCGGTGTGCAGGTCACCGGAGCCGGCGACAACGGGCGTCCCGGGCAGGAGGCCCAGCTCGGCCGCCGCGCCCGGCGCCAGCCCACCGAGCACGGAGCCCGTCGGGACGAGGTCGGGGAGCTTCGAGCGCTCCAGCCCGGCCAGGTCGACCAGCGACTCGTCGTAGGCGATGGCCCCGATGGCGCGGTTGTCGGTCACCCAGTGCAGCGTGATGGAGTCGTGCGAGGCTCGGGCGAGTCCCGTCAGACGCAGTCCGAGGTAGTCGACGGGCTCCAAGAAGACGGCCGCGGCCCGGTACACGTCGGGCCGTTGGGCGCGCAGGAAATGGATGTGCCCGACCGGGTCCTTGCCCGAGAGGCTGGGGATCCCGCCGGTCTTTCGTACCCACCGTGCCGCCTTCGACGGCGAATAGCCCTGGACGTTCACCGACCCGCGGACGGTGCGGCGCACCTCTTGCGCGCCGCGGGAGTCCAACCACGAGATGGCCGGCCCGATCGCCTCGCCCGCCTCGTCGACGGGGACGGTGCCCGACCACTGGGCGGTGCAGCCGACGCCGACGACTCGTTCCGCAGCCACCCCGCTCTCGTCGAGGGCACGCCTGGCACACGACGCGACCGCCGACCACCACGCGTCCGGGGACTGTTCCGCTCCCCCGTCCTCGCTCGAGCGCGATGCCCACGGCCTCGAACGCGTGGGCGACGATACGACCCGTCATCGACACGACGGCCACCTTCGGGCCGCCGGTCCCGAGATCCACCGCCAGGACGTACGACTCCTCGCCGCCGCCCGGTCCCGGCTCGACAACTCGTAGCTCGGTCGCTGTTGCGGAGCGCAGACCCCCCGATGTCGTGGACATGGCGGGCAAGCGTACCCAGCGGTGTCCCGGCCCTACCGGACCGGGACACCACCGGGCCGCTGCGACTGTCGACCAGCGACAGCGACCTTGTGTGCTGTGTTGCTTTGCGACCGAGTCAGGTCACTCGGCCAGGCCGGCCTCGACCTCGATCTCGAGCTTCACCTTGTTCCCCACCACGACGCTGCCGTCGAGCAGCGAGTGGTTGAAGTTGACGCCGAAGTCACGCCGGTCGATCTCAGCCTCCATGGAGAAGGCGACGACCGTCTTGCCTTCCTGCATGGACGGGCCCTCGCCCAGGAACTCCAGGTCGAAGTCCACCGGCTTGGTGACGCCCCGGACTGTCAGGTCCGTGCTCAGGACCCAGTTGGTGTCGTCCACCCTCTTCAGACCCGTGCTCTTGAGCGTCAGGGTGGGGAAATTCGGGACGTCCAGGAAGTCGTTCGAACGGAGGTGGTCGTCACGCATCGTCTGGTTGGTGTGGATACTCACGGCCTGAACCGTGACGTCCACCGTCGAGTCCTCGATCGGGTCGGCCACCGTGAAGGTGCCCTCGACTTCGGTAAAGCGTCCACGAACCTTCGTCCCGATCAGGTGGCGGGCGACGAAGCCGACCTCGGTGTGGGCCGGGTCGATTACATACGTCCCTGTGCGGGGAAGGGTTGAGGTGGTGCTGGTGCTGGTCATTTCGCACTCCTTGGTTGATTGAACTGTTACTGATAGTATAGTATCTGAATCAACAGATACTTGTCAATCAACAACCTCCCGGGCTCCGGCGCATTCCTTGGCCAGCGCACGGGGGTGTTTTCGGGAGAGACTGATGGACATGGCGACGGCAACGGCGATAACGCAGGGCGGTGAGGACAAGGAGCTCGACGGGGTCGAGGGGGGCGGCGCCGGGACCTGCGGGGTCCTCGGCCAGATCGACGATCCCCGCCTCCAGCTGATGGGCCTCATCATCCGCTCCCACCGTCTCCTCACCGACCGCCTCGGCCGGGAACTGGAGGAGCAGGTCGGGATCCCCCTCGTCTTCTTCGACGTCCTCATCCACGTCGGTGCGGCCCCCGAGGGCCGGCTGACCATGAGCCGCTTGAGCACCGACGTGGCGCTCACCACCGGCGGGGTCACCCGCCTGGTCGACCGCATGGTCGAGTCCGGGCTCGTGGAGCGCAAGGCGTGCCCGAGCGACCGCCGGAGCATCCACGTGGTCCTCACGCCGGAGGGACATGCCGTCCTCGGACGCGCCATCGCCGCGGACATCGAAGGCATCGACCGTCATCTCATGGCGCAACTCGACGACACCGATCGCGCTGCTCTCGACACGGCACTCACCAAGATCCTCGATTCAGGTTGCTGAGCCACTCCGGGTCCCCGCCCGGAGTCCCCGAACGACTTCTCCCGATTGTGCGTCGCGGTTGCGCGCCCCCCGACCATTCTCCGCTCGATGCCGCCGACCACGACGACCCCCTCGAGCCCTTCGAGCATCTCCACCGCCTCGATCGCCAAGCTGTCCACGTCCGCCTTGATGGAGGAGGCCGCCGAGACGGCCCGGGCCCTCGACGCCCTGGCGGGGCGCATCGTCTTGGTCGCCGCCGAGCTCGACCGACAAGAGGCGTGGCGCCAAGAGGGCGCCACCTCCCTCGAGGCCTGGCTCGCCGAGCGCTGCCACGTCTCGACGGCCACGGCACGGGCGTGGGCCCACGTCGGGACCCGGCTCTTCGACCTGCCCAAGCTCGCCGAGGGGCTCTGTGGCGGCTCGATCAGCTTCGACCAGGTACGCGCCGTGGTCGACGCCGCGACCCCCGAGAACGAAGCGGCCCTCGTGGCCGAGGCCGCCGAGTGCTCGGTGCGCCAACTGGGCGAGCTGGCCAAGACGCTGAACCCGGTGCCGCCCGCCCCGCCGGCTCGCCAGCACGAGACGCGTGCGGTGCGCTTCAACGACGCCACGCGGACGATGAGCGCCCAGCTCCCAGAGGAGTCCTACGCCGAGGTGCGCGCCGGGCTCGAGGCGCGGGCGCGCGCCCTGCCCTCCGACGGCGAGACGCGCTGGGACCAGCGCCTGGCCGACGCCTTCGTCGCCCTCGTGCGCTCGGGCGGGTCGAAGCGGCCGGCCAAGTCGGGTGATTCGTCAGCCTCATCGGAGCCCGGGCCGGCCCCGAGCCCCTATGTCGTCGTGGCGCACGTGCCCTTGGCCACGCTCCTCGACGACGACGTCGCTTTGGCCGGCGAGCTCGAAAAGCGTGGCCTCGTCGACGCCGAGGTCCTGCGGCGCCTGGCCTGTGACGCCTCGGTGGTCATTGCCCTCGACGACGACGTCGGTCACACGATGTACGAGGGCCGGGCTCGAAGGGTCCCTTCGGCCACCCAGCGCCGGGAGATCTGGCGCCGGGACCGACATTGCCGCTTCCCGGGCTGTACCAACGCGATCTTCGTCAACCCCCACCACTTGCGGTGGTGGCGACGTGACCACGGCCCGACGGACCTCGACAATCTGGCCCTGCTCTGTGAGCACCACCATCACCTGGTGCATACGAACGGCTGGACGCTCTCGGGCGACGCCAACTCCGAGCTCACCTTCGTCGGCCCGAGTGGCCGGGTCATGACCTCGCGGCCGTCGCACCTGTGGACGAGGGCCAGCACGCCGCGGCACACGGCCCGGAACAGGTAGCGCGCGAGGCCAGGCCCGCGCGCCCTGGCTTCAGACCAAGCTCTCGTCCTTGTACAGCCAGACCTGCGCTGGCACCGTCGCGTCGATGTCCTCGAGCTCGAGCACCGTTCCGTCGCCCTCCCCTGGCTCAACGAGGATCTCGGTCGCCAACACCTCGCGGGCGATGAAGTCGAAGTGCTCGGCAATCATGTCGAGGCCCACCAGATGCAGCCGGATGCGATCGGACACCTCGAGGCCGCTCGACTTGCGGAGGTCCTGAACCAGCCGAACGACCTCACGCTGCCAAGCCACGCTTCCGGAGCTCGTCGCTCATGGTCAGATCGAGGGCGACGACCTCCCCGCTCTCTCGCGAGACCGCAAAGCCTTCCTGGCCACGGACGCGCAACTGAACGTCATCGGGAGACAGCTCGACCGGCTCACCGCCGAGCACCACGGTGATCGGTCGACCTGCTTCCAGCTCGGCGGCGGCGGCCGCGGTGTCGAGTGACGCGAGCGCGGGCTTGAGCTCCTTGACCAGCTCGCCGAGGCGAGGCCCCAGCGCTCGGAAGTTCGGGACCAGCTCGAACTCGAGGACCTCGTTGAGCTCGTCCGTGGTGTCGATCTCGTCGACGTTCAGCTCGTCCTCCACGATGTCGCGCAAGATCTCGGGCGAATCTGCGGGAAGGAAGACCAGGGCCCGGGCGAGCGGCTGTCGCACCTTCATCCCGGCCTCGCTGCGTGCGGCCCGGCCGAGCGACGTAAGTCGACGGGCCAGCGCCATCTGCGCCTCGAGGCCCGGGTCGATGAGCCCGTCTTCGGCCGAGGGCCAGTCCGCTAGGTGGACCGAGTCGGACTCCTCGGCACCGGTCAGATGGCGCCAGAGGGCGTCGGACACGAAGGGGCACAGCGGAGCCAGCAGCAATGAGACAGTCGTCAGGACGGAGTGCAGCGTCGCCTGCGCCGCCAGCGTGTCACTCGGTGGCGCATCGGGATCGGTCCGCCAGAAGCGTCGACGGCTGCGCCTCACGTACCAATTGGAGAGGTCGTCGACCAGGGACCCCACGGCCAAGGCCGCGTCGAGCGGCTCGTAGTCCCGGAGCGACTCGGTCATTTGGGCCGTCGTGCTGGCCAGGCGCGACAGGATCCAGCGGTCGAGAGGGCCGCGCTCGGTCGGGCCTGGGATGGCCGGATCGGCCGGGTCGAACCCGTTCAGCGACGCGTAGGTGGAGAAGAAGCTGAAGGTGTTCCACAGCGTCAGCAACATGTCGCGCATCGCGGTGTCGATCGCTCCGAGCGACGCCCGGGTCGGCGTCCACGGCGACCCCTGGCTGAACATCCACCACCGCATGGCGTCGGCGCCTCGCGTGTCGAGGATCTTCCAGGGGTCGATGATGTTGCCGATCGACTTGGACATCTTGCGGCCGTCGGCATCGACGATGTGGCCGAGGCACACCACGTGGCGGTACGGGCTCTCGCCGAAGACCAACACGTTGATCGCCAGCAGCGAATAGAACCAGCCCCGGGTCTGGTCGATCGCCTCTGAGATGAAGTCCGCCGGGAAGGTGAACGCTTCGGTGGACCCCGGCGAGTGCGGGTACCCGACCTGGGCCGCCGGCATGGAGCCCGAGTCGAACCAGGCGTCGATCACCGGCTCGACCCGCCGGGACGACGGCGAGCTCGTCGTCGTAGCCTTCGGCCGCGCAGGTGGCGCAGGCGAAAGTCACCTCGTCGATCGTCGGGCCGGTGGGGGTCGATGCTCGTGACGTCCCGTCCCGCGAGGTCCGAGAGCTCGGCGAGAGAACCGACACAGCGCAGGTGGTCCCGCCCGCAGCGCCAAATCGGCAGCGGAGTGCCCCAGAACCGGTCGCGCGACAGCGCCCAGTCCACGTTGTTCGCCAGCCACTCACCGAACCGACCGTCGCGGATATAGGAGGGGTGCCAGTCCACCGTCGCGTTGGCCGACAGGAGATCGTCCTTGCGGGTCGAGGTCGCGATGTACCAGCTCGGCTTGCCCCAGTAGATGAGCGGCGTCCGGCACCGCCAGCAGTGTGGGTACGAGTGGACGTAGAGGTAGCGGCGGATCAACAGGCCCTTCGACTCGAGATGGTCGTTGATGTCGTGGTTGGCCTCACGCACCTCGCGGCCCGCCAGCCAGCCGATCTCAGCGGTGAAGCGACCGTCGGGACCGACCGGGTTCAGCGACGGCAGTCCGTTCTCGCGGCCGATCTGGCGGTCGATCTCACCGAAGGCCGGCGCCAGATGGACGAGCCCGGTTCCTTCGTCGGTCGTCACGTAGGCCGCCGGGACGACCCGCCAGCCGTCCGTTCCGCGCGGCGTGTCGAGGTCGTCGAAGGGACGCTCGTAGTGCAGCCCGACGAGTGCCGCGCCCGGCACACGCTTCGTGACGCGCTCGCTCGCCCCCTCTCCCAGCACGGCGTCGACCAATTCGTCCGCCATCAGCATCTGATCGACGACGGCGTACGTGAGGTCGGGGTTGACCGCGACGCCGGTGTTCGAGAGCAGGGTCCAGGGAGTGGTGGTCCAGACGGCCAGCCACTCCGCGTCGCCGAGGACGTAGGGGTCCGGGTCGACCAGACGGAAGCGGACGTAGGCCGACTCGTCCTCCTCGTCGCGGTAGACGTCCTCCTGGCCGAGCTCGTGGCTCGACAGGGCCGTGCCACAGCGCGGGCAATACGGCACCACTTTGAGGTCCTCGTAGAGCAGCCCTTGGTCGAAGAGCTGCTGCAGATGCCACCAGACCGATTCGATGTACGAAGGATCGAGCGTCCAGTACGCCGCGTCCATGTCAACCCAATAGCCGATGCGGGTCGTCAGGCGCTGGAACTCGTCGACGTAGGAGTAGACAGACTCGCGGCACAGGCGGGTGAACTCCGCGATGCCGACCTGTTCCTCGATCTGCTCCTTGCCGGTGATCCCGAGCTTCTTCTCGACCTCTACCTCGACCGGCAGCCCGTGCGTGTCCCAGCCGGCGCGGCGGGCCACGAAGGCGCCGTCCATCGTGCGAAAGCGACAGAACAGGTCCTTGTAGACCCTGGCCCAGACGTGGTGGAGCCCGGGCAGGCCGTTGGCGGTCGGCGGGCCCTCGAAAAAGACCCAGGGCGGTGCACCCTCTCGTTGCTCGATCGAGCGTTCGAAGACGCGATGAGCTGCCCAGCGGGCCAGTTCGGCCTGTTCAAGGCCTACAAAATCGATATCGGGTGGGACAGGTGTGAACACAGGTGCGCAGAGGTCCTTGACGCCGGGGCGATCGAAGCCTCGGGCGTCTTGGCAAGGATAGAGGGTATGCATCAACCCGCTACCGCCGTGACCGTGCGCGACGAGCCGTACGGGTCAGACGGACCACGCTCGGTGGTCAGCCACGCCGAGGCGGAACTCGTGGCTCGCTATGGGGGGCTCGACGATGGCGAGCTCGGGCTCACCGCCGCGATGTTCGACCCGCCCAGCGGCGCCTTCCTCGTGGCCCGGGTCGAGGAAGACCATCCGGTGGGCGGCGCCGGTGTGCGCACGGTCGCCGACGGCGTCGGTGAGGTCCGTCGCCTGTGGGTCGATCCCGGTTTGCGCGGCTGTGGGATCGGCCGGGCACTGATGATCGAACTGGAAGACGCGGCACGGAACCTCGGACTCTCCGCCCTCGTCCTCTCCACGGGCGATCGCCAACCCGAGGCGGTTGCTCTCTACGAGGCGAGCGGGTGGGAACGCCTCCACGTCGACAAGCGCGGCGAGCCGCTGCCGACGTGGCATCTCCGATTCTCCAAGGTCATCGCCTGAGCCGTCCGGTCGTCTCGCTCGGGAGGAGTCAGTCCTCGGGTGCAGTGGAGAAGCGGCGCTGGGCGACAACGTCCAACGCGGCGTCGTCGACGTCTTCGAGCGAGTCGACGACGAGGTCGGCGAGGCCGAAGGCCGGGTGGCCGCCCTCGCCGTGTTCGGGCACCGCGAGGCACGCCATCGACGCCGCCTTCGCCGCCACGACACCGGCGGGCGCGTCCTCCCACACCAGGCAGTGCTTCGCGGGGACGTCCAAGCTTCGCAGCGGCGGTCAGGAACACGGCGGGGTGGGGCTTGCCGTACTCCTCGTCTTCAGCGGAGTGCACGAGGTCGAAGCGGTCCCGCAAGTCGAAATGGCGCAGCGCCGCTTCGATCAGGCGGTACTCCGACGACGACGCCACCGCCAAGGGCCAACCCCGGGCCGCGCACAGGTCGATCGCTTGCGTCGCACCCGGTTTGATGGATCCCTTCGTGACTATCAGGTCGATCACCCGGTCGACGACTGTGACGGCGACCTCGGCCGGGGCCGGGCCCGCCCACGGGTAGCGAGCGAACCAGTGCTCCGTCACCTCGTTGACGAACATCCCCTTGGTCGTCCGACAGCCGTCCTTGTCAATGGGAACGCCGAGCTGGTCACCAAGAATCTCGATCTCGGCCTCATGCCAGAGCACCTCCGAGTCGATCAGCAACCCGTCCATGTCGAAGATGGACGCTTGGAACCCCGCCGGGACGGGGTGCGGCGGAATCAACCGGCGAGCTGAGCCTCGATGTCGCCCACGATGCTCGGGTCCTCGGGCTCCACCTGCGGGCGGTAGCGCGCCACGATCTCCCCCTTCGGGCTCAAGAGGAACTTCTCGAAGTTCCACGTGATGTCGCCCGCGTTCCCCTCGGCGTCGGCCTTCTCCGTCAACTCGGCGTAGATCGGGTGGCGGTCGTCGCCGTTGACGTCGATCTTCTCCATGAGCGGGAACGTCACGCCGTACGTGGTCGAGCAGAACTGCTGGATCTCCTCGGCCGTGCCCGGCTCCTGCCCCATGAACTGGTTGCTCGGGAAGCCGACGACCGAGAATCCACGGTCGCCGTATTGCTTCTGCAGGCGCTCGAGGCCCTCGTACTGCGGGGTGAGGCCGCACTTGGAGGCGACGTTGACGAGGAGCAGCGTCTTGCCGGCGTAGTCGCCGAGCGAGGCGTCGGCGCCCTGAAGCGTGTGGATGGGGATGTCGTAGAGAGCCATGTTTGGACCCTACCGGCCCCCGGCGGGCGTCCGCTCGGTCCGTTCTAGGGTGGCGGCGTGCGCGCCAACATCATCCGAGACAACGAGCTGTACTGGGAAGAGCACGATGATCCGGTCCCGGGCGACACCGAGCTGTTGGTCTCGGTGAAGGGTGCGGGGATCAACTCCGCCGACCTGGTGCAGCGGATCGGTCTGTATCCAGCACCGCCGGGTTGGCCGGCCGACATCCCTGGCATGGAGATGGCGGGCGAGGTCTTGGCGGTCGGACGAGAGGTGACGTTGTTCGCTCCCGGGGACCCCGTGATGGCGCTGGTCGGCGGCGGCGCCCAGGCCGAGTTGGCCTTCGTCGACGAGATGCACGCATTCGCTGTCCCCGACGGCGTCGACTGGGCCGAGGCGGGCGGCTTCAGCGAGGCCTTCGCGACGGCGTATGACGCGCTGTTCACCCAGGCGGCGTTGCAGATGGGCGAGCGCGTGCTGGTCAGCGGGGCGGCCGGCGGCGTGGGGACGGCCGGGGTGCAGTTGGCGGCCGCGGCGGGGGCGCAGGTGACGGCGACGGTGCGCAACCGGGACCACCACGACGCGGTGCGCCAACTCGGGGCCGACGTGGTGATCGAGCCCGGCGGGGAGGGCGACCATGGTCCCTACGACGTCGTCCTCGAGCTGGTGGGACAGGCCAGCCTGACGGCGGTGCTCCCGCACATGGCGCCGTGGTCACGCGTGGTGGTGATCGGGACCGGCTCGGGTGGTCGGATGGAGATCGAGCTGATGCAGCTCATGATGCAGCGCATCCGCATCGGTGGCTCGACGCTGCGCTCCCGCAGCCGGCAGGAGAAGGCGGACGTGGTCGCGGCGGTGCGGGCGCACGTGCTGCCGCTGCTGGTGGCGCGGCGCCTACGGGTGCCGGTGGCCGAGACGTACCCCCTGGCGGAGGCGAACGCGGCGTACGAGCGGTTCGCGGCGGGCGGCAAGTTGGGCAAGGTCGTGCTCGTCGCCTGATGCGGGGGTGGCGATGATCGAGGCCATCCTCTTCGACGGCGACCAGACGCTGTGGGACTTCGAGCGGGTCATGCGGGACGCGTTGATCGCCGTCGCCGGCGAGCTGCGCACGGCCCGGCCGGGAGCCTTCACCGACGCGCTGTCGTGGCGGGACCTCGAAGGGGACCGGGCGGCGGTGGGCGAGGAATGGGAGGGGATCGAGTACAACCTGGCCCGCCTCCGGGTGTTCGGGTTCGCCCACACGCTCGAGCGACTGCGGGCGGCGGAAGGGGGCGACGCCTCGGGCGACGAGGCGCTGACGCTCGAGCTGAGCGACTCGTACTTCGCCCACCGTGACGCTGATCCGGCGCTCTTCGCCGACACGGTCCCCTGTCTCGAGACGCTGCGGGGGCGTTACCGGTTGGGGTTGCTCTCGAACGGGAGCCGACTGCCCGAGACGGTCGGGCTGGGTGGGGTCTTCGAGTG
Source organism: uncultured Acidimicrobiaceae bacterium (assembly GCA_963783995.1). Taxonomy (GTDB): domain Bacteria; phylum Actinomycetota; class Acidimicrobiia; order Acidimicrobiales; family RAAP-2; genus Bog-473. The sequence goes on along the minus strand of CAWAPU010000001.1, from coordinate 244,364 downwards.
CGTCGTCTTCGCGCAGGACCACCGGGTGGCCAAGCCGGACAAGGGCATCTTCGAGATCGTCGAACGTCAGCTCGGGCTCGATCCCGGCGCCTGTGTGCTCGTCGGCGACCATCTGGTCAACGACGTCGCCGGCGCCAAGCAGGCCGGGTGGTCCGCCGTGTGGATCGACCGCGACGGCGACGGCGACGGCGTCGGCGTCGGCGTGGGCGTGGGCGAACGTTTTGAGGTCCGGCCCGACGCGATCGTCGGGTCGTTGGACGAGCTCCCCGCCGTGCTCGTGGAGTTGGACGAGGGCCTCCGGATCAGCGGGTGAGGATCACGACGCCGGCGTTGGCGCCGCGGCCGACGGTGTGCGAAAGCGCCGTGCGCGCGCCGTCCACCTGACGGGGGCCGCACTCGCCGCGGAGCTGGCATACGAGCTCGACGATCTGGCCGAGTGCGGACGCGCCCAGGGGCTCGCCCTTGGAGAGCAGGCCGCCGCTGGGGTTCACCGGGAGGCGACCGCCGAGCTCCATGGCGCCCGAGTCGAGCAGGGCGCCGGAGCCACCCGGCTCGCAGAGCCCGAGCTCCTCACAGGACCCCAGCTCGCGGGCGGCGTCGGTGTCCTGGCACTCGACGACGTCGAGGTCCTCGGGCCCGAGGCCGGCCTCCTCGAAGGCCGCGGTGGCGGCGAGCGTGGTGGCGGCGGGGGCGGTGTCGGCGACGAGACCGGACAGCGGCGTCGACTCGCTCAGGACGGAGCCGGCGATGTGGGAGCGCAGAACGGCGGCGGCGAGCGTCACGGGGGCGGGATGCGTGGTGGTGAGGTCGGCTCGGCGCAGGACGATGGCGGCGGCGCCCTCGTTGGGCGAGCACAGCATGAAGAGGTGGAGCGGCTCGCAGACGACACGGGAGGCGAGGACCTCTTCGACCGAAGTCTCCTTCTGATACATGGCGTCGGGATTGGCGGCCCCGTTACGGCGGTTCTTCACGACCACCCGAGCCAGGTGGTCCTTGGTGACGCCGGAGGTGAGGCAGAGCCGCTGGGCGCGCAGCGCGAAGAACGCCGGCGTCGCGGCCAGGCCCGCCTCCTCCTGCCACGGCTCGAAGAAGGAGGAGCGGATGATCCCTTTCGGCATCTTCTCGGTGCCGAAGACGAGGACGGTGTCGTACTGGCCGGCGCGAATCGCCCCGGCGGCCAGCATGAGGGCGGCACCGCCGCTCGCGCATCCCGCCTCGACGTCGACGATCGGCATGCCCGTCATGCCCAGGCGGCTCAGGACCTTGTGGCCGGTGGCGACACCGCCGTAGGCGGTCCCGCAAAACGCGGCCTGGAAGTCGCCCTTGCCGATGCCCGCCTCGCGCAGGGCGGCCCGGACGGCCGTGACGCCCATGTCGGTCGTCGAGACGCCCTCGAAGCGCCCGAAGGGGTGCATGCCGACGCCCGCCACGACGACGGAGGAGGTGGCCGCGCTCATGCGCCGCCGTGTGTGGGGGCGTAGGCGTAGGTCATGACGTCGTTGCCGTCGGCATCCCGGTGCAGCGGGACGAGCCGGAACTCCATTGGTTGGCCCTCGTGGAGGAGGGCGGGGTCGCACTCGGTGAGGCGCGTGATGACCCGGACGCCCTCGGGCAGCTCGACGACGCCGACGCCGAAGGGGACCTCGCCAAGGTAGCCGGGGGGCGGTGCCGTGACCGCCGTCCAGGACCACAAGGTGCCGGTGGTCGACAGTTCCACCGGCTCGGGGTCTTCGGTGGCGCAGTACGTGCAGGCGTCGACGCGGGGGAAGAGGAAGTTGCCGCAGTTCGTGCAGCGGCTCCCGAGCAGGGCGGTGTCGGAGAAGAGCCCGTCGCGGACCGTGACCTCCATCGGCGCGCTCAGCCCTCCAACTCGACGAGCTCGAGCGCGTCGAACTCCCAGTAGGCGCGGCAGAGAGGCGATCTTGCCTTGACCGTTGGTGCGGTACGTCATGACGGTGTGCACGACGGCGCAGTGGGTGCCCCCGGCGAGGGTGGTGCGGATCACGCCGACGTCGGCGACCTCGTTGCCGCAGAGGTACGACTCGTAGATGTCGAAGTCGATGGCCTCGGAGGGTGCGATGACGGTGTCGTAGAAGGCAGCGATGGCCTCCCGGCCGTGATGGCCCTTGCCCTCGGGGTCGAACGGGGATGGCCCGACGGGGTCCTGGACGAGAGCATCGTGGGTGAAGAGGTCCAGCCAGGCGTCGCGGTCACGGGCGTGGACGGCGGCGCGGGAGCGGATGGCGAGTTCGCGGGCGGTCAGCGTTTCCGAGGTTGTGTCGGCCATGGGATGTCCCTCCTTGCTCAGACCTTGGCGATCACGGTGTCGGCGAAGCGGCGCAGGTTGTCGACCTTGGTCTGCAGGTCCTCGGTGTCCTGTTCCACGCCGTAGGGCCAGCGGAACCCGACGATGACGTCGGTGACACCGAGTTCTTCGAGCCGATGAACGCCGTCGGGGGTGTAGGCGTCGGCCGAGATGACGTGCACCTCGAACGGCTTGTCCTCGGTGCCGTGCTCCTTGCGCAGGATGGCGAGGCGATCGAGGAGCCCGGGGAGGTCGGCGGGGTCGCCGCCGCCGTGCAACCAGCCGTCGCCGTCGACGGCGGCCCGCTTGAGGGCGGCCTCGTGATGCCCGCCGATCAGGATCGGCACGGGACGACGCGGCGTGGGACACATCTTTATGGAGGGGACGTCGAAGATCTCGCCGTGGAACTCGAAGAAGCCGCCGGCGATGAGGCCGCGCATGACGGTGATCATCTCGTCCATGCGCTTGCCGCGGCGGGCCCAGGGGACGTCGGTGATCTCGTAGTCCTCGGGCCAGGGGCTCGTGCCGACGCCGAGGACGAGGCGGTCGTCGGTCAGGACGGCGGTCGAGGTGATTTGCTTGGCGATGAGGACCGGGTGGCGGATCGGGAGCTTGATGACGAAGGTCACGAAGCGGAGCGTGGTGGTGACGGCGCCCATGGCCGGGATGATCGAGAACGGCTCGAGGAAGGGCTTGTCCTCGAGGAACTCGCGGCTGCCGTCGGGGTTGAACGGGTACGTCGTGTCGGAGTGCTCGGGGTAGCAGATGGAGTCAGGGACGACCATGGAGTCGTATCCAGCTTCTTCGGCGGCCCGGGCCAGCGGCAGGTAAAAGCTCGGATCGACCATCGACTCCGCATACGAGAACCGCACGCCACCTCCCCTTCGTCATGCCGCCTACCATGCGGCTCGTGCCTGCTCATCCTGCCAGGACCGGCCCGACGGGGCGTAACCCGGACGGGGTCGCCGAGGTTGGCGGGGGGGGGCCAGAGCTCCGGCTGAGGGGGCCGGCGCCGCTCGTGACCGACCTCTCTCTCGAGGAGCTGGAGCGGGAGGCCAGGCTGGCCATCGGCGAGATGGCGTACGCCTACTACGCCGGCGGGGCCGACGACGAGCGTCTGTTGGAGGGGAACGTGGCGGCGTGGGGCCGCTGGCAGCTGCACCCTCGGGTGCTGGCGGGGGTCGACGAGGTGTCGACGGCGACGACGGTGCTGGGGTCGCGGGTCGGGTTGCCGGTGGGGATCGCCCCGACGGCGATCCAGGGGCTGGCGCACCCGGAGGGAGAGGTGGCGACGGCCCGGGGCGCCGCGGCGGCGGGGGCGCTGCTGATCCTGTCGTCCCTTGCGACGTGCCCTTTGGAGGACGTGGCGGCGGCGACGGGGGACGAGGCGGTGCGGTGGATGCAGATCTACGTGCTGCGGGAGCGTTCGCGGACGGCCGAGCTCGTGGCACGGACGGTGGCGGCGGGGTACCGGGCTTTGGTGCTCACGGTCGACGCACCGGTGTCGGGGCTGCGGCTGCGCGAGTGGCGGACGGGGGTGCACCTGCCCGACGACCTGGCGCTGCCGAACCTGGCCGGCGACTCGACGTCGAGCGCCCGGGAGGGTGGGTTCATGGCGGTCGTGACTCGGGAGTTCGAGCCGGCGCTGACGCCCGACGACATCGGGTGGCTGGCCGGGCTGAGCACGCTACCTGTCGTGGTGAAGGGCGTGCAGCGGGCGGACGACGCTGTGCGCTGCGTCGACGCGGGTGCGGCGGCGGTGGTGGTGTCCAACCACGGGGCTCGCCAGCTGGCCGACGCGCCGGCGACGGCCGACATCCTCGCCGAGGTAGTCGACGCGGTGGGGGGGCGGGCCGAGGTGTACGTGGACGGCGGGCTGCGCCGGGCGCCCGACGTGGTGAAGGCGCTGGCGTTGGGGGCCCGAGTCGCTCTGGTAGGCCGGCCGTCGTTGTGGGCGTTGGCGACGGGCGGCGCGGACGGGGTGGCCGGGATGCTCGGGTGGTTCGAGACGGAGGTACGACGGGCGATGGCCTTGTGCGGGGCGGCGACGGTCGACGGGCTCGACCGGGGCCTGGTGCGGCGGACCTTCGGGTCGGGAGCGGGCGACGGGGCGTCGCCGTGACGACGGTGGCCGAGATGTTGGCCGCCCGGGCCGAGGACGACCGCACCGGCGTGATCGACGCCTCGGGGAGTTGGACGTGGCGCCAGGCCGTGGCGCAGGGGGCGGCGCGGGGCGCGCTGGCGCGGTCGCTGATGGGCGACGCGCTGCCGCACATCGGCGTCCTGCTGCCGAACGGCCCCGAGTACCTGTTCTGGCTCAACGGCGCCGCCTTGGCGGGGGCGGCGATCGTGGGGATCAACCCGACGCGGCGCGGCGACGCGTTGGCGGCGGACGTGCGAGCCACTGATTGCGCCATGATCGTCACCGACGACGAGGGCGCGGCGCTGCTCGAGGGTTTGGACCTCGGGGTCGACCCGGACAACGTGCTGGTGATCGGGACGCCGCGCTACGAGGCGCTGATCGCCGAGTTCGTGGGCGGCCCTGCTGCGCAGGCGCTCGTCGACGGGGCCGGCGACGTGGAAGCGGCGTCGTTGTTCCTCTTGATCTTCACGTCCGGCACGACCGGGGTGCCGAAGGCGGTGCGGTGCACCCAGGGCCGGCTGGCGGGGATCGCCAAGGTCGCGGCGCCCGGTTACGGCTACACCTCCTCCGACGTGTGCTACTGCCCGATGCCGCTGTTCCACGGGAACGCGCTCATGGCGTTGTGGGGGCCGACCGTGATGGTCGGGGCGGCGATCGCCGTGCGGCCACGCTTCAGCGCGTCGGCGTTCCTCGACGATGTCCGGCGCTTCGGGGCCACCAAGTTCAGCTACGTCGGCAAGGCGATCGCCTACATCCTCGCCACGCCGGAGCGACCGGACGACGCGGAGAACACGTTGACGAGCGCGTTCGGGACCGAGGCCTCGGTGCGCGACCGCAGCCGCTTCCGCAAACGCTTCGGGTGCTACCTGATCGAGGGGTACGGCCAGAGCGAGGGGGGCGCCGCAGTGAACCCGGTGGTCGGCATGCCCAAGGGCGCGCTCGGCAAACCGGTCGACGCCGTCGACCTGGCGGTCATCAGCCCCGAGACGGGCGAGGAGTGCGCGCCGGCGGAGTTCGGACCAGACGGACAGCTGCTGAACGCAGGGCAGGCGATCGGAGAGATCGTCAACCGCAGCGGCCGCGGGAGCTTCGAGGGCTACTACCGGCGCGAGGACGCGGAGGCGGAGCGACTGCGCGGCGGGTGGTACTGGACCGGTGACCTGGGCTACGTCGACCAGGACGGGTTCTTCTACTTCGCCGGGCGCAGCGGCGACTGGCTCCGCGTCGACTCGGAGAACTTCTCGGCCGGCCCGGTAGAGGCGGTGTTGTCGCGCCATCCCGACGTGGCGGTGGTTGCGGTGTACCCGGTGCCGGACACGGCGTCGGGCGCGGGTGATCAGGTCATGGTCGCGCTCGAGACGGCGCCGGGGCGCCCCTTCGACGCCGGGGCCTTCGCGCAGTGGCTGCTCGAGCAGCCCGACCTCGGCCCGAAGTGGCTCCCCCGCTACGTCCGAGTGTCGGAGTCGCTGCCGCAGACCGCGACGGGCAAGGTCACCAAGGTCGCGTCTGCGCGAAGAGGCGTGGGTCGTGCGACGAGCCGGTGTGGTGGCGCCCGCTCGACAGCGCCGAGGTCCGGTTCGTGCCATTGACGGACGACGACCGCGCTCTGTTGGCCGCGGGCTTGACCGACAACGGGCGCGCCCCGGTCGACTCCGTCATCGCTTGAGGCGGCTTGCGGGTTGGCAACCCTGGTAGCTCACTCGGTCCGAGAACCGAAACAACGCGACGCCTCGTCCGTCGTTGCTCCACTTTGGTAGCGTCCCGCGCCACAGATGGTCGGGCGGGAGAGGGTCGATCGGATGACCGAGACGTATGGCCGGGGAGCGAGACTCAGCGCGCGTCGGCGACGGTCACGGGCGTCTTCCTTTTGCATCGCGCCGCTCATCTTGCTCGGTCTCTGTCTCGTCGCGGGACTCGCCTGGAACGCGCTCACCACCGGTCACCGCGATGCGCTGATGGCGGACGACCAGCTGACGTCCGCTCAACCCGGCGGTGCCGGGTCGTATCAATTGGTGGGCTCCGACGGCGGGGTATTCGCCTTCGGTGGCGCGCCGTACCAGGGGTCGCTCCCGGGCGACCAAGTCGCCGCCCACGACATCGTTGGCATCGGCCCCTCCTCTGAGGGCGGAGGCGATGCGCTGACTGACTCAGAGGGCGGCGTCTTCACGTTCGGAGACGCCACATACCAGGGGTCGCTCCCGGGCGACCGGATTACGGTGCACGACATCGTCGGCATCGCCTCGACGGGCAACGGCGGCGGGTACTGGCTGGTGGGGGCCGACGGCGGCGTCTTCGCTTTCGGCGACGCCGACCTTCGAGGGGTCGCTGCCGGGCGAGCAGGTCAGCGCGCACGACATCGTGGGCATCGCCCCGACGGGCGACGGCGGCGGGTACTGGCTGGTGGGGGCGGACGGCGGCGTCTTCGCTTTCGGCGACGCGACCTTCGAGGGGTCGCTGCCGGGCGAGCAGGTCAGCGCGCACGACATCGTGGGCATCGCCCCGACGGGCGACGGCGGCGGGTACTGGCTGGTCGGAGCGGACGGTGGCGCGTTCGCCTTCGGAACCGCGCCCTATGAGGGATCGCTCCCGGGTGATCACGTCGGAATCGACGACATCGTGGGCGTCGCCTCCACGCCGGACGGTGGTGGGTATTGGATGGCGGGCGTCGACGGAGGCGTCTTCTCCTTCGGAGATGCACCCTATGAGGGCTCCCTCCCAGGCGACGACCTCAAGGTGCACGACATCGTTGGCATAGCCTCGGTGTCCACCCCCGCCGTGGTAGCGCCACCCGCGACGGCCGACCTGCGCGTCAAAGTGACCGACGACGGCGGCGGCAGTTACGACCCCGGTTCCAACGACACCACCGGGGGGTCGGCCGTCCCCGGGGCCGACATCACCTTCACCATCACCGTGGCGAACGACGGGCCGCAGCCCGTGACCGGCGTGACTGTGGCCGATGCACTGCCGGCCTCCATCGAGTCCGACTCGTGGACCGCATCGACGACGGGCGGAGCGAGTGACGCGTCGCCTTCGGGCACCGGCGCGGTGGCCGACACGGTCGACTTGGCTGCGAGCTCCCGCGTGATTTACACAGTCGACGCCCTGGTCGGCCCGTCGGCGACGGGCACACTCTCAACGACCGCCACCCTCACACCGCCCGCCGGGCTCACCAACACCGGGGACAGCGCCTCCACCGACACCACCACATTGGACCCCCAGTCGGACCTCACGATCACCAACGTGGCCAACAACGCGGCGCCCGACCTGGGCACCCAGGTCGGCTTCACCGTGACGGTCACCAACAACGGCCCCTCGACCGCCACCGGCGTCGGCGCCACCGATCTGCTGCCCTCCGGCCTCGCCTTCGTGTCCGCCGGCGACGGCGGCGTCTACGACTCCTCCACCCACATGGTGACCTGGTCGCTCGGGACACTTGCGAGCGGGGCCACGGACACCCTGCTCGTCGAGGTGGACGCAAACGGCACCGGCAGCTCGACCACGACCGCCACGGTCTCGAGCACCACCGTCGACACCGACCCGACCACGACGGCGACAGCGACCGTCGACGTGCCCAGCTCCGTCGACCTCGGGGTCATGATCACCGACGTCGACGGCGGAACCTATAACTCGGCTACCAACGACACCACCGGTGGCACCGCCACACCGGGAAGCGAGATCATCTACACCCTCACCGTCACGAACCGCGGTTCCAACGACGCAGAGGGTGTGACCGTGAACGACCCGTTGGCTTCGAATCCGGACATCAGCTCTGACAGCTGGACCGGAGGCCAGACGAACCCCACGGGCGTCGGCGACCTGAGCGACACACTTGACCTGACCCCCGCCGAGAGCGTCATTTACACCATCGACGGCCGGTCAGCCCTTCGGCCACGGGCACCTTTCGAACACCGCCACGGTCAGCCCGCCCGCCGGGCTCACCAACACCGGGGACAGCGCCTCCACCGACACCACCACATTGACCCCCAGTCGGACCTCACGATCACCAATGTGGCCAACAACGCGGCGCCCGACCTGGGCACCCAGGTCGGCTTCACCGTGACGGTCACCAACAACGGCCCCTCGACCGCCACCGGCGTCGGTGCCACCGACCTGCTGCCCTCCGGCCTCGCCTTCGTGTCCGCCGGCGACGGCGGCGTCTACGACTCCTCCACCCACATGGTGACCTGGTCGCTCGGGACACTTGCGAGCGGGGCCACGGACACCCTGCTCGTCGAGGTGGACGCAAACGGCACCGGCAGCTCGACCACGACCGCCACGGTCTCGAGCTCCACCGTCGACACCGACCCGACCACGACGGCGACAGCGACCGTCGACGTGCCCAGCTCCGTCGACCTCGGGGTCATGATCACCGACGTCGACGGCGGAACCTATAACTCGGCTACCAACGACACCACCGGTGGCACCGCCACACCGGGAAGCGAGATCATCTACACCCTCACCGTCACGAACCGCGGTTCCAACGACGCAGAGGGTGTGACCGTGAACGACCCGTTGGCTTCGAATCCGGACATCAGCTCTGACAGCTGGACCGGAGGCCAGACGAACCCCACGGGCGTCGGCGACCTGAGCGACACACTTGACCTGACCCCCGCCGAGAGCGTCACTTACATCATCGTGGCCGAGATCAACCCCTCGGCCACGGGTACCTTGTCGGATACGGCCACGGTCGGCCCACCCGCCGGGCTCACCAACACCGGGGACAGCGCCTCCACCGACACCACCACATTGGACCCCCAGTCGGACCTCACGATCACCAACGTGGCCAACAACGCGGCGCCCGACCTGGGCACCCAGGTCGGCTTCACCGTGACGGTCACCAACAACGGCCCCTCGACCGCCACCGGCGTCGGCGCCACCGATCTGCTGCCCTCCGGCCTCGCCTTCGTGTCCGCCGGCGACGGCGGCGTCTACGACTCCTCCACCCACATGGTGACCTGGTCGCTCGGGACACTTGCGAGCGGGGCCACGGACACCCTGCTCGTCGAGGTGGACGCAAACGGCACCGGCAGCTCGACCACGACCGCCACGGTCTCGAGCTCCACCGTCGACACCGACCCGACCACGACGGCGACAGCGACCGTCGACGTGCCCAGCTCCGTCGACCTCGGGGTCATGATCACCGACGTCGACGGCGGAACCTATAACTCGGCTACCAACGACACCACCGGTGGCACGATCCTCGAAGACCTCACCATCGAGTACAAGGTCACCGTGACCAACAACGGGTCGAACGCCGCGAACGGAGCGAGCCTCAGCGACGTCTTCGGTGACAGCTTCATTTCCACTATGTGGTTCGTTTCGAACGACAGCGGGGGGGCAAGCGACACCGGCCATGAGGGCACTGGCAACATCGACGACACGTTGAACCTGCCCGCGGGCTCCAGCATCTCCTTCATCATCGACGCCGAGCCCGACGCCGGTACCGGCTCGCTCTCCGACACGGTCACCCTGGCGCCACCCGCCGGCCTGACCAACACGGGGACCAGCTCGTCCACCGACACCGTGACAATTACCTCTGGCTAGAAACTTCACCCTCCGGTCTCGCCAGGGGCACGACGCCGGTCAGATCGCTGATCCGATGGTCGCCTGGCTCGAGGGGGGGCGCCTCCTGACCGACGCGCTCGTCTGGTCGCCAGACGTGGACCGCCGTCATCCCCTCGCGCCGCGGGCCGCGCACGTCGGGCTCCCACGAGTCCCCGACGAACACCACCTGCTCCGGCCGCACTCCCAACGCCTCGAGCGAGCAGGCGTAGATCCCCGGATGGGGCTTGCGCGAGCCCGCCCGTGCCGACGTGACCGCACAGTCGACGAGCCGCAGCAGCCCGACCTGCTCGAGAAAGGAGTCGAGCTCCCAGCCCCAGTTGGAACAGACACCCACCGTTACCCCGGCGTCGCGCAGCAACTCGAGCGTCTCGGCGGCTTCGGGGTACGCGACCATCGGGTGCTGGTCCAGATCGCGCAGCGCGTCGACCACGGCCTCGCGTTCCGCTTCGTCCACGCCGCACGTCCGGGTCAGTTCGCGCAGACGAAAACAGACCCAGGCCTCGTAGGCGTCCTCGCTGACTGAATGCTCGGCGTGGTCCACGCCGTCGTAGAGCGAGAAGTACCCTTCGCGGACCGCTGGCGGCAACTCGTAGCCGAAAGAGGAAAACACCGTTTCGTAGCTGGCCTTCTGCGTGTCGGCCCAGCGGGCCAGCGTCCCGTAGAAGTCGAAGATGACGGCCTCAGGCACCCCCACATTCTGGCGCCGAGTCGTGACACATCCGTTCCGCGGAGCCCGGCGACGCGCCTCCGGGGCGTGGGCGGGTAATACTGCTCTGCGCCATGGACGTCGACGAGCAGCAGGCCGATGCCGCCGGCCCCGGCGAGAACCCTGGCCCTGGCCCTGGCCCCGAGCCCGAGGCCTCCCCGGCGACGGCGAACAGGTCTGCCCGCTGGGCGTGGGAGCTGGGCACCGTCGTCGTGGTGGCTGTGGTCATTGCCATCCTCCTGCGCACCTTCGTGATCGCCACCTACTCGATCCCGTCCGGGTCGATGGAGCCGACCCTGCAGATCGGCGACCGCATCGTCGTCGACAAGCTGAGTTACGACTTCCACGGGGTCGACCGGGGCAACATCATCGTGTTCTCGACGCCCCCCAACGAGGACTGCGCCGGGCCGCCGGTCGCTGACCTCGTCAAGCGGGTGATCGGACTGCCGGGAGAGACGATCTCGTTGTCCGGAGGCAACGTGTACATCAACGGCAAGTTGCTCGACCAGTCCTGGTTGCCCGCCTCGGAGCAGGGCAAGACGTATCCCGGGCCGTCGGGCGCGGGCTATGCATTGCATCACCCGTTCCGGGTCCCGCAGGGCGACGTCTTCGTCATGGGCGACAACCGCATGCTCTCCTGCGACAGCCGGTACTGGGGCCCGATCAAAGAGTCCACGATCGTCGGAAAGGTCGACGTGCGGATCTGGCCGCTGTCGAGCATCACGATCTTCTGACTTCTGATCCGGGCGGTGGCGCTAACCCCGGCGCTCGCGACGCCAGACGACGCGCAATCCGGTCCAGGTCTCGTCGATCGCGCACACCTTGTTGTCCACGAGGCCGAGCGGCAGTGCCACCTCGCGCACGACGCCTTCGTGCATGTCCGTCTCCCGACCCGACGCGCGCTTCGGCCACGCCACCCACAGCCCGCCGGACGGGAAGATCATCTTCGCCAGCGTCTCGAGCCGGCGCTCGAAGTCGCGGCGCCGGGTGAAGAACGCCACCACCACGTCGGCCGAGCCCGCGGGCCTGGCGCTTGACCGTCACGCCGGCCGGCAGGCCGTCGACGACGCCCTGCGGCGCGTCGATCAGCGCCAGGGACGAGTCCTCGGTGATCCCGAGCTTCTTCGGGAGCGGTGTTCCGCTGTAGCCGGCCACGTCGCTAGGACGTGCTCGCCTCGTAGATCATGAAGGCCAGCGGATAGTCGTAGAGCCGCTCGCCGTCCCCCGTCGCGGAAACGGCGAAGCGGTCGAGATGACGTGCGGCGGCGGCCTGTGCGTCAGCCTGCCGTTCCGGCGGTATCCCCATGAAGCCGAACAGCGTCGGATCGACAACGGCGCTGCTCGGAGCACGGACTGTGGTCTCGTGGCCCGTCGAGCGAACTTCCGCGAAGCAGGCCGCCTCGAGCAACTCGCGCACGTATTCGTCGTCGCCGAGCGCGAAGGGCCCGACCGGGCTCTTGCCCGGCGCCGGCACCTTCGGCGGTGGCACAAGCCCTCGCAGTGCGGTGCCGAGGTGCCAGGGGTTGCGCTCCACGCCCTGCCAACAGGCGAAGACCAAGCGACCGCCGGGGACAAGGTGTCGGCGGATGGCGGCAAAGGCCCTCGTCGGCTCATCGAAGAACATGACCCCGAACTGGCTGACCGCCAGATCCGCCGGTGCGTCGCCGCCCCAGTCGCCGGCCTGCACGTCCGTCTCCACGAAGCGGACGTTGGCGACGCCGGCCTCGGCCGCACGACGCCCGGCCAGGGCGAGGAGCGGTCCAGAGATGTCGTACCCGACCACCTCGCCCCGGGGCGAGACCGTCTGCGCCAGCGTGATCGACAGCGCGCCGCCGCCACACCCGATGTCGTTGACTCGTTGGCCGGACCGAGGATCCGCTGCAGCGAGGAGGAAGGGGGACACCGCGTCGGTGAGCTTCTCCCGGGACGGCCAGGCATCGGTCCAGCGCTGGTCGTTCCATCGCTTGCTCTCGGTCTCGTTGGCCACCGCGGACAAGGTACAACGGGCGGCCCGTCGCTCCGGATTAGGGTTCGCCACGATGCGAATCGGGCTCGTAATCCTCCCCACCGACCGCTGGCGTCAGGCCCGTCGGCAGTGGGAGTGGGCGGACGAAGCCGGCTTCGCCACGGCGTGGACCTACGACCACATCCGGTGGGGCGGGATGCCCGAAGGGCCATGGCACGCCGCGGTGCCCGTGCTCGCCGCCGCCGCGACGACGACCACGCAGATCCGCCTGGGCACGCTCGTCGCCACGCCCAACTTCCGGCACCCGGTCGCGCTGGCGCGGGACGCGTTGGCGCTCGACGACCTGAGCGACGGGAGGCTCGATCTCGGACTCGGGCCAGGGAGCCAGGGATTCGACGCTGCGGCGCTGGGCCAAGAACCCCTGTCCGCCGCGGAGCGTCTGGCGCGGTTCGAAGGGTTCTTGCGCATCATCAAGCCGATCGTGGACGGCGCGCCCACGGAACGCACCACGATGCAGACCGATCACTACGGCGCCCACGAGGCGCCCAGCACGCCCGGCGCCGTACAGCGACGCATACCGCTCACCGTGGCCGCCGGCGCACGCAAAGGCCTGCGGCTCGCTGTTACCTACGGCGACAATTGGGTCACCACCGGGCCGACCGGGGGCGTCGTGCACACGCCCGAGAGCGTGCTCAACGCGGCGCGTCGACAGGTCGAGGTGCTCGACGAGGTACTGGCGGCGGCCGGACGGGACCGCGGGACCCTCGGGCGGGTGCTGCTCTGGATGCCGACGGAGGCGGTGATCGAGTCGGCCGACCAGTTCGACGAGCTCGCCGCTCCTTATGCCTCGCTCGGCTTCGATCAGTTCGTGCTGCACCACCCGGACCAGACGGGACCCTGGAGCGGCAGCGTCAAGGCTTTCGAAGAAATCGCCGCGCGCTACGCGGCGGGCTGACGGGGCGCGAGTCAGTCGAGCAGAGCGGCGGCGACGTCGTCCTCGAGCGCGCGATCGTTGGCCCACATCAACTGTTGCTGCTTCGCGCGGCGGAAGTAGAGCTGGATGTCGAAGTCGAGCGTGAACCCGATCCCCCCGAAGATCTGCTGCGCCATGGCCGTGATGTCGCGAAACGTCGAACAGGCGAAGAGCTTGGCCATGGGGGCCAGCGACGTCAGGGGACGACCGTTGGCGGCGGCCCAGGCGGCCTCGTGCACCAACTGCTCGGCGCCGTCCAGATTGGTCACGGCGTCGGAGAGGTAGTGCGCCAACGCCTGGAAGGCGGCGAGTGGCTTGTCGAACTGGTGCCGGTCGAGCGCGTACTGCGTGGTGATCTCGAGGGCGTAGCGAGCGCCGCCGACGGCCTGCGCCGCGAGGAGCACCAGCGCGGGCTCGAGGACGCTCTGCCAGGTGACCCACCCGGTGCCGGCACCACCAATGCGGTCAGCTTCGGTCAGGGCCACGTCGGAGAAGGTGACCTCGTACTGCGTGTCCGAGGCGATGGTGAATTGCTGGCGCAGCGACACGCCCGAGGCCGCCGGGTCGACGAGGAACAGGTCGACGTCCTCGTCCCCGTCGCCGGTCCGTGCGAGGACGACGAGGCGGTCGGCCGACGACGCGAAGGCGACGTGACGCTTGAGGCCGTTCAGTGTGAGACCGGAGCCGTTGGGGACCGCACGGACCTCGATGCCGCGGGGCGAGTAGCCGTTCTCGGGCTCGAGCCACGCGGGCGTGAGCACGGCTTCGCCGGTCGCGACCGCACCTAGCCAGCCGTCCTTTTGCTCGGCGCTCCCTGCCTCGGTGAGCACGCCCCCGCAGAGAACGGCGCTGACGAAGTGCGGGGTCGGGGCGAGCGCCCGGCCCAGTTCTTCGTAGAGGGCGACGCCCTCGATGAGCGACATCCCCGAGCCTCCGTACTCCTCGGGGAGCAGCAGGCCGATGAGGTCGAGGTCGCCCAGCTGCGTCCACAGCTCCGCGGGGTAGCCCTTCGGGTCGTCCTCCATGGCCCGGACCACGTCCAGCGGGCAGTGGCGCTGGAGCATCTCGTGGACGGTCTGGCGGAGAAGCTCCTGCTCCTGGTCGAATTCGAGGTCAAGCACGGCGCAGTTCCTCCGTCGTCGTTCGGGTTCGGGGGCGAGTGGTCATGACAACGGGCCGGGGTGCCAACGGTCGCCGCGGCGCGCCCACGGGTTGTCGTCCGGGCTCGTGGGCAGGGCGAGGCGGGCGGCGCACGTCGTCTTCACGTCGCCGTCGACCGACAACGTCACGTCGACATTGACAAAGCCGCAGCCGGTGTCGTCGACCTCGGTGGATCCGACGAGGCCGCGCAGCGACATGGTGTCGCCGGGGAACACGGAGCCCTTCATGCGGAACGTGACCCGCGCCAGGCGACCGTGCGGTCCGGTCCAGTCGGTCAAGTAGCGCTCGAACCAGGCGGCCTGGTTGGGCGTGTTCAAGAAGATGTCCTGAGTGCCGTTGCGGACGACGGCGAAGTCCTTGTCGTGGTGCATCGGCCTCCAGTCGCGAGTGGCCAGGGCACCGAGTACGACGGTGGTCGCGGTGACTTCGTAGTCGAGGGGCGGCAGTTCATCGCCGACGTTGACGTCGTCGAACAGGAGCTGTGGGGTGACGGCGACGCTCACGACGTGGCCCGCCGATAGCCGAAGCCGGTATACGACTCGACGGCGACCAGCTCGCCGTCCTGGTTCGCGTAGACCACGTCGATCACCCAGAACCGGCCGGTGCCGAGCTTCGTAGTCTTCTCCCCACTCACCGAACGCAGGACCTGGTGCGTCCGTAGGACGTCGCCGAGGCGCACAGGCGTATGGAACTCGATCGTGTTGTCGGTCATGACCGCCTCGGGCAGGCCGAAGAGCTCCTTGAGGTCGAAGTGGACCTGGAGCGGGAGCGCCTGTTCGCTGCGCCCCGGTGCCCAATGGTGAGGCCGGAACCAGACCGAGACCATGGAGGGCGGAGCAACGGGGCCGCTCGTCAACGCGTCGGCCACCTCGGCCTCCCAGAACAGCGGGTTGCCGTTCTCGACCGACGCGCACGACGTCCAGACGTAACCCTGCTCGACGGGGAACTCGCCGACCTCGTGGTACTGCTCCTTCCCGACGAGGTCGAGCGCCACCGTCATCGGGTCGGCGCCGGTCGTCATGCCACGACCCCCTGGGCGACCCAGCGCGCCACGGTCTCGCCGTCGACTCCGGCCTCCTTGAGGAGGTGCCCGGTGTCGGTGTCCCCCGTCATGTCGGGCAGCGCAACGACACCCTCTGCCCGGGGCATGCCCGCCAGAAGGGGCGCCAGCTGACGGAGGTCGCCCTCCGTAGGGTGCGAGGCCATTCCGACGACCTGACGGGCCGTGAACTGGGGGTCGGCGACGACCTCGGCCACGTCGAGCACAGGCGCCACGCACGTGTCGGCGTCGGCGAGGAGCTCGACCCATTCTTCCCGCGTGCGCCGGGCGAACGCCTCGGCCAACGCTGCTCGCAGGCGGGGCTGGGCGGACTCCTCGTACTGATCGGCGGCCAACTCCTTGCAACCGAGTGCCGCGCAGAGGTTGGCGAAGAACTTGGCCTCGATGGAGCCGACCGCGAGCCAGCGGCCATCGGCCGTCTCGTACGTGGCGTAGCAGGCGTAACGGCCCGACAGGACGTCGTGTCCGGGCCTTATGTCCGCGCCCAAGGCCAGCTGTTCGTCGATGGAGAGCGACATGAGCCAGAGAACGCCGTCGGCGACCGAGACGTCGAGGTACGTGCCCTGACCGGACGCAGTGCGGCCCAAGAGGGCGGCCGTGATGGCCAGTGCGGCGTGCATGCCTCCCGCCGCCGCGTCGGCGATCGTTGCGCCCGGGAGCGGGGGTGCTCCCTCGACGCCGGGGGTCGACATCCCGAGAAAACCCCCGACCGCCAGGTAGTCGACGTCGTGACCGGCCCACTGGGCGTGCGGCCCGCTCTGCCCGTAGCCGCTCGTCGAGCAGTACACGACGCCGCGGTTGCGTGCCGACACCGCGTCGTAGCCGATGCCGAGCCGGTCGACGACCCCGGGGCGGAAGCTCTCGACGACGACATCGGCGGTCGAGGCGAGCGCGAGGAAGGCTTCCTTCCCGTCCGGGTCTCGTAGGTCGAACTGCGCCCTTCGCATCCCGCGGTGCCCGCTGTAGGCGAAGTACGCCGGCACGATCGGCTGGACATCCGCTGTCGGGACGGGACCGACCTTTATGACGGACGCGCCGTAGTCGGCGAGGAGGCGCGTGCAGCGCGCCGCCGGCCCGACCGTCGAGAGGTCGAGGACGGTGATCCCCGCGAGGGGTCCGGCGGCATCGGGGGGCGCCACGACGTCAGAAGTTCTTGGGGAGGCCGAGCTTGCGGCGGGAGATGATGTTCTTCTGGATCTCGGAGGCGCCGCCGCCGATCGTGTCGATCACGGTGTAGCGGTAGGTCGACTCGGCGCGGCCGGCCATGGGCGCCTCGGGCGTCTTGACCCGGAGCTGGCTGCCGGGGCCGGCGATGTCCATGGAGGCGTTGGCGAGGCGCTTGGAGAGCTCGGTGGCGAAGAGCTTGTACTCGGAGGCCCAGGCCGTGGGGGCGGCGCCGCCCTTGCCGGCCTCGTAGACGAAGCGGAGGCCGATGACGCGGGCGACCTCGAGTTGGGTGGCGAGCTGGGCGAGGCGCTGGCGGATGACGGGGTCGTCTTTGAGGAGCCGGCCGTCGCGGGTGGTGGATTTCACGTACTCGACGAGGAGGTCGAAGCGCTGCTGGATGGGCGAGATGGTGAACATCGTGAAGCGCTCGAGGTCGAGTGCCTCGGAGATGTACTGGAAGCCGTGGTTGACCTCACCGACGACGTACTCGTCGGGGACGAACACGTCATTGAGGAAGACCTCGTTGGTGCGCTCGTCGCCCATCGTCCAGATGGCGTTGATGGTGATGCCGGGTTGGTCGAGCGGGACGAGGAAGAGGGTGATGCCGGCGTGCTTGGCGACCTCGGTGTCGGTGCGGGCGCCGACCCAGTACCACTCGGCGAAGTGGGCGGAGGTGGTCCACGTCTTCTGACCGTTGAGGACCCAGCCGCGGTCGACCTTGGTGGCTTTGAGTTGCATCGAGGCGGCGTCGGAGCCGGCGTTCGGCTCGGAGTACCCGACGGCGAACTCGACCTCGTTGCGGAGGATCTTGGGGAGGAACTCCTCCTTGAGCGTCTCGTTGCCGTGGCGGATGATCGTCTTGCCGACGATGCCGACGCCCTTGCCGATCTGGGGGCCGCCCCGGCCGGCGAGCTGCTCGTTGAGCAGGTACTCGTAGACGCCCTCGCCCTCGGAACCGCCGTAGTCCTTGGGCCAGGTCATGCCCAGCCAGCCCTTCTGACCCATGGAGGCCATGAACTGGCGGCGCTTGGGGGTGTCGACGATCTGCGCCATGTTCTCCCTGGTCACGTCGAAGACATCAGGGTCGTCGTTGGCATCGAGAAAAGCCTCGACCTCCTTGACGAAGGCCAGCTGCTCCGGCGCGAATTCGAAGTCCACTCCCCTGCCTCCAGCTCGAATCTGACGGGTCGTCAGATTTCGTTGGGATCACTATACGACACCCCCTCGGCGTGCCTTCCTGGCCTGGGAGGGGAGACCTTCTAATTACGTGTGACCGGGGGGCTCCTAATTAGAAGGCCCGCTGACCCCGGTTGCGAGCGGCCTCGTACACTCCCCCACGTGGGACGGGGGGCGACAATCGTTGTGCGCGTCGCGCTCTGGGTCGTGGCGTGCGGGCTACTGCTCTTGGCCTTTGTGGCGTATCAGCTCTGGGGGACTGCGCTCTACGAGAACCACGCGCAGTCGCACCTCAAGTCGGAGCTGGCCCAACAGCTCCATACGACCATTCCCGCCTCCGCACCCAAGCCGGCCCCCGCTGCCGCGACGACTCGACGTCGACCCCGACGCTGAACAAGGACCGGAACGCAGACACGGACACGATCGGCTCGGGTCGCGAGGTGCTCGCCAACCAGACGGCCTCCGCCATATCCCAGCCGTTGGTGGGGGCCGCGGTGGGCCAGTTGTGGATCCCGCGGATCGGGATCTCCGACACCATCGTGCAGGGGGTCGGCGACGCCCAGCTCGAGCAGGGCCCCGGGCACTACCCGGGCACTGCGCTGCCGGGCGAGGTCGGGAACGTCGCCATCGCCGGCCACCGCACGACGTACGCCCACCCCTTCTACAACCTCGACGCGCTCGCGTCGGGCGACGACATCTACGTCCTGACGACGCAGGGCTATTTCCGCTACACCGTGACCGGGAGCCAGATCGTCTCGCCGGACGACACGGCCGTCCTGGACCCGACGCCGGGAAAGGCCACGCTCACGCTGACGACGTGCAACCCGCGCTACAGCGCCGCCCAGCGGCTCGTGGTCACCGCCGCGTTCGACGGAAAGCCGGCGCAGCCGCTGACCACGACGACGACGTCCACCGCTATCACCGAACTCGCCGGCGGGACCACGGGCTCCTCCCTCGGAGGCGACAGTGCCCCATGGCTTTCCCCGGTCTTGTGGGCGCTGTTGACGTTAGGGGTCGCGGTCGGGGCGTACGTTTTGTGGCGGGTGACGAAGCGGCGCGCACTGCGGATCGTGATCGTGCTGGCCGCCGTCCCAGTGTTCCTTCTCGCACTGCTGGTCTGCTTCGAGCACGTGAGCCTCGCCCTTCCTGGGAGTTTCTAGGCTCGACTCTGGGTTCGACGTCTTCAAGGAACGGGTTCTTCGACCTGAACGTCGCCAGGGTCCGCTCCATATCCGATTGCCACCGCGCCAATCTGTGACGACACGTGCAGCTTGGCGAGAATCGAGCGGATGTGGGTGCGTACGGTCAGTATGGACACCACTAAGGCGATCGCGATATCCGAGGCCGACCAACCCTGCATCATGGCGAGCAAAATCCGCCGCTCTGTCACAGTCAGGGAGATCAACGCCTTGTAGTGACTCGGCAAGACAGGGCGGTCGACTCGGGATTTATTCAAACGGGAACCATTGTTTCCGCGTGTATCAATCGCATCCTTCAGCTGAAGGAATACTCGGTTGAGATCCTCGCTGCTCGTGAGTCCTATCGCACCATTGCTGATGCAGCTCGCCAGGAGAGCCGCAGGGGCACCGCCCATGACCGCCACCACCAACACGCCCGCCCTTGCGAGTTCCTCGCACAAAGCCGCCGGTGCCTCCCAGAGGGAAAGGGCATCCACCAGTGTTCGGCCATCGGTCGGCGCAAGGTAAATCGGAATCAGAACGACCCTCGCTCCCTTTTGCCCGGTTTCATCCCAGGTGGGCCGGGCATCTGCGCCGGAGACAATTGAAACCTCGAAGTCGGTGTTGCGTGCGATTTCGGCAATGGATTGGACCAAGAGACCCGGCGACTGGCCCTTCGGACGAAGGACATCGACCACGACCACGGAGAGTGAACCGTGGGTATCGCCGTGTGAGCTTTCGCTCCCCGGCGGCTCAAAGTCGGCGCTTGCCGCGCGAACAAACACGGAAGGCTTGCCTTCGCTTACTGCACTCATGTATTGCCCTTCTCCAGCACCAGCCGTGTCCAGCCGATGCTCCTCCTACTTCCATTGAGCAGACGCCGTGCCCGTCGCCCAGAAGTGAATCGGTACCTTAGCTAGCAGTCCTTAGGTCTGCACCGCGGGTTTCATGCTTCTCTCAACACGCCCTCCTGACCTGCAGTTCGCATAATCACAACTTCTCAACGGGACCAAGGCCGCAAAACCCACTTGGAAACGCAGCCCGAGAGCCCGACCGACATTCAGCGGACAATTCCGGGTGCACGCCTGACGATGGAGCTACGGGTGATTCCGGCGCCAGTGACTGGATCTGAGCTTCACGTCCTCGTCGTGCTCGCCTCAGGATCAACACGAGCAAAATCAGGAATAGCTGGACGGCGATGACGAGCCAGGCCCACGGCCAACTGCTTGTCTGCACCTTGGTCGTTACCGTGCTGCCGTCAACTGCCGTCGCCACGAGCACGGTGTATCGGCCGTACGTGACGGCAGGGATGGTCAGGGGTATGTTCACGACTCGGCTCGCACCGACAGGCAACGTGGCCAACGTCTTCCCCGCAACGAACTCCGTAGGACTTCCGCCTCGGCCCACTCTGACGGAAACCACAGCCGAAGGAAGAATGATTCCTGAAATATTCTTCACGTGCAATAGCAACGTCACGTTCTTCGGGCCGCCAAACCACGATGTGACAGACGTCGGGGTATCGAGCCTTCCGTCCAACGCCAGAGGACCGAGAGGATTGATCTGCGGAACAATCGGCGCGACGGGAGCGCCGACTATCTGGATCGGAATCTTGCTGGACTCACCAGACTGACTCGTGACATAGATGACGCAGGGGCACGGCATCTGTGGTATCCGCACGTACAGTCCGGCGTAGAAGGTTCCACCCGGTCGAATAGCCGCGTCATACGTATTCGCCTCATCGCAATCGCTCGTGAGGTTGACGGCGTCCTGACCGCATATCTGAACGGTGACGACCCCACCGACATCGTCCCAGCCACTTCCGCTTACACGTTCCAACTGCCCGGACGAGGTGACTGGACTCGTCGCTATCGCACTAGGGCCGGCAGCAGCAGCTGGTACGACTGCACCCAACTCCGGAATACCGATCAGCCCGGCCAGTCCGAGCAGAGCACCCAGCCCGCCTGCACAAGCTGTCATCCTCAGCCCGGCGACTCGGCCGAGTCGACTCATACACCGACTTCCTCAACCGGCTGGGTAGCCGGAGAGTTGGGAACACTTCCCGCGACCGATGCGCTCGGCGCGCTCGATCCACCTTGGCGTCGTCGGCGCGAACGACGCCACAGAACAAAGCCGACGACCAGAGCGATGATGATGACCACCAACAGCCACGGGAAGTACCAGAATGTCACTGAGGAACCTGACGCGACCTGCATCCCGGAGCTGGGTTCCGTAGCAGAAACGCTCACATGAGCGGTCAATGGATCGAACGGAGGGATCCCGCTCCATAGCTCGGTCAGAATGAGCTTTCCGCCCGGCAGCAGTTCGGATGGCAGCGGATCCCGCTTGGACTGAGCTCCGGCGACACGTTTCACGGTCAAACTGTGAATCGTTCCACCGATGAGGGCCGAGATGGATACCTTCGCCGACTTCGGGAGCAGAATGACGTTACCCGTATTGACCAACGTGAATCGCACGGCTGTCTTCGCTTGACCGCTCACGTAGGGAATCAAGGGACTGTCGTGGTAGACGGTGACATTCTCGATGGTCATGCCCGGCTTGACCGGGCCTATCACGCGGAGAAACACCGGCACGGCGAAGCGAAGGACCAGGTTCACACCTTCTTTGGAGGGTGCCTGGGTGGCGGAGTGCAATTCCTGGACCACAATCGCCCCGACGTGGTCGCCTGGGGTCGCGTCGGCAGGAACCGAGAGCTGGAAGGTATCGACGACTTGTTTGCCGACGGGCACCGTGAACTGTGTCTGACCGATGTTGAGCCACTTGCCGACGGACGTATTGTGGATTTTTCCCTGCTGTTCAAACCCGAAGCCACCGGTGCCCGGGATGTTGGTTGCATCCTCCGGGTATACGACGAAGGTCTCTGGACTCGAACTGCTGTTGAGGATCGATACCTGATCGAGGATCGAATGGCCCGGTGCGAGCTCGTACGTGAAGTTCGCTCGCTGCTGCGTGCCAGGCGAGGCATAGGGCTCGACCGAGAACTGAAAATTGGAGGCCGGGCTTGCCGTTGGTACCGAACCGGCGGGTCGCGATACGGCCGCATCTGCATTCGGGGCAAGCGCCGCTGCTCCCAAGAAGGGAATCGCCGCGGCTGTCATCCCCAGCGCAAGTCTCCGCAGACCCGCGACTTGCGTTCCCCTATTCATTGGGCTCCTCCCCAGCCCGCCACATTTTTGCTTTTCCTACACGCGACCGCCATTTCGCCTCGCGTCCTCGATCACCAAATGGCTCGCTCACTTTAGGACAGTGTGAGCGTGAGGGTGAGCGTCGCCTGGTATCCCGAGCCGCTGGATGCAGCGGTCGAAGCCGGGACAGGCAGGCTCAGCGCAGCCCCACAGACGAACCATCCCTCTGAGGCGTTTGTTGGCGCCTGGCACAGTACTTGAGGTTCGTCGTGAAGACCGGGCGGAGCGGTCAACGAAGCGCCCGGCGCTGAGACGTCTGGCCATCGGACCAGGCCGGAGATGGATTTCCCACCGGCACCTGCGGGTTCTCCAAGGTTGGCAGGGCGGCACTGATCGACCGGCCCGGCGTCACCACGGATCCCGAACCTGGCAGTACGGAAACCACCTCGGCCGATGGTGTTCATCCGAGGTCGCCCCCGGGTATACAGAGGTCGTTGTAGTTCGCGGGAATATCGCACGTCGTCTCGGGCGCGGCCGACGGGTCCACGAAATCACTTATCTGACCGCTAAGCGTCCACCCAGTGTTGGCAGTCCCGTCATTGATAATGGTCACCGGGGCCAACCCGCCGCACGACGCAAGTTCACTGCCATTCAAGCTCACACCGGGACCGCCGCACGAGGATCCGATCGAATCGACGGGTTGAGCTTGCGGTTGTTGCAGGGTGAGGCCCTCGGGCACGGACGGCAGCGAAGTCGTCATCAATTGCGGGAGAACAGTAAGGTTCACTGTGGTGACGTTCGACACGTTGCCGTCGAGATCACTCACCTCATAGGAAAAGGGATCATCAAGGTTTCCCGTGTGCACGTAGTTCGCATACGTGAGAGCTGGGTTGTCTGTGAAGGTGATGGTTCCGTCGGATTTGCTATGGCGGATCCGTCGGACGGCGGGCTGACAACGGTCACCGACGTCGGATCGATCGGATAGTCGGTCACCGTCACATTGCCGAGCACCGGCAGGCTCGCGGCGGCTCCCCAGGCCACTGAGAAGCTCTGCGGGTTGGCGACCGGCGGCGCCGCTTGCACGTAGTACTCCACCTCCGTGGTGGACGTGTTGCCGACGAGATCTCTTAGCGGTGACGGTGAAGGTGTGCAGGTTGTGTGGCGTGATGCTGGTCGTATCGATGGGAGTGTCGTCCGGCGCGGTTCCTACACACGAGGTGATCACGACGACGGGGTCCGAACAGTTGTAGTCAGCGTCGACCGTTTGGCCATATATCGTATCAAGGCACCGCTTATCGGGGAGAGAACCGAAGCAGCGGGAGGAGTGGGGTCTACGACCGCAAAGGAGACGGCCGGGCTCGGTGTTGCGAGCGAGCCTGTGGCAAGACCAATGGCGCCGGTGAGGACCGGGAAGCCGGGCAACGCCAGGGTTCCCGGGGTAGTCGCCTTCACGGTGTAACTGACATCCGAATACAGGCCGTCCGTGCCGACGACGGGAGATGGATCCTTGGACCAACTCATCACGAGCTGGGTCTCGTTCACGGCACTGTAGGTCCATCGGTCGCCGCTCTCCGGCACGCCGTTCACAGCCAGGACGCCCGGCACGGACACGTGTGACGAGCAGGTCGCGTCGGTGCAGGCTCCGGCGGCGCTGTGCAGCCCGTCCCCACCGTCCGGGACGCGAGTCCAGTCGCCGACGTTGTCACCGGGCCGTCGATAACGCACCGCTCGGTGCGGGCGCAGTCCACGTCAGGTCCGGTGCACCGTCACCGGTTGCTGAGTACCCGCCCGTTCGAAGATCTGCCACTGAACACTGAACGTATCGCCCAGGACGAGGTGCCACCGTTTGGAACTGGCGAATCGACCTCATAGGTCGCCTCTGGAGCACCCGAAACGGGGCAGTCCGATCCACCAAAGCTGCAAGAGGTCCCGGTGACGAAGTGAGGGCCCCGGAGTCGGTCGGGCCGATGACGTTGGCCGTCGGTCCCGCCTTCACGTAATAGACACACCCTGCTGTGCGGGCGTACCGTGATCGTCGGTTGCGCTCACCGTGAACGTGTGCTCCCAGTGGTCGATCTGTCTAACTCTGATCCGCTCGGCACCGTTCCGTTGCAGGTGCTGATGCCATAGCTGGCAATATCGCTGCAACTGTACGAAGCAGCTACCACCTGGCCCACCGTGTACACGGCACCGTTTCGAGGGAGTCGTCAGGCTAATGGCCGGCGGCGTCGTATCGACGAATACGACGGTGGTGCTGGAAAGGACCGTCGGGATCGCCGAGGATGGCCAACAGGTCTCGGTCACGGGAGTCGAGCCATTCCCCGACTCATTGACTTGCACAGTGGCGGTCAGGGCTGGGTCAGCACTGACGGTGGCCGGCGCCGCCGGCTGCACGCGAGGAGAGCGGCAGAAATCGCGGTCCCCACGTTTGTGGAGGCGGTCACCGTGAGGTTGATGGTGGGCAACGAGAACGTCTGGCCGGCCAGGATGGGACCGGGCACGGTCTCCACGACGTTGGTTTGACCCGTGACTGAAGAATCGGCGACCTCCGTGACCGTTGCCCCGGCTCCGACGTTTGACCCGCCACTCAGCGACGCCGAGACGAGCGTGGCCCCAGCTGGAACCGGGTAGACCACGGTCACGTCACTTTCTCCCGTAACGGGATACCCCTGCAAGGTGGCGGGGAGCGTCTGTCCGGGATCCGAAATCGCCAAGTCGAACGTCTTGTTCGGCAGCGACTTGGGCGGGGGCTCCCGTGACGTCCAGGGCGAGCTGTTGGCTGACCGACGTGACGCTCGTCGCGGAGGCGTCGTTACGCGAGAGGCCGTTGTACTTGCGGCAACGACCGCACGCCGAGCGCAACATACCGAGAGGAGAAAGTGAGGCGATCGCTGCTATTACCACAGCAGACAGGACGAGGGTCCGACGTGCCCCTCCCTTTTTCACCCTCACCTCCTGATCGTAGGGTGGCACCCAGCAAATTGATCATCGCCTCGCCGCGAACGTCGGCTGTCTGGCGATTGGGTCAGGCGTCGTCGAATACCCGAAGCCCGGAAAAGACTTTGCTTCTAGAAGATGCGTAAGGGGAGCGGGATGAACCCGCTCCCCTTTACAACTTCCAGCCGCACCTAGCTGCAATGCGACATCACGTCAGCTCGTGAGTTACGAGAGCGTCAGTGTGAGCGTTGCCTCGTAAGCCGGAGCCGGAGCTCCCAACGTGTTGTTGTCCACGATGGGCTCCGCGATGGAGGCCGGCACGGCCAACTCAATGCTGGCACCGCAGATGAACGTTCCCGGCCTGGTACGACTGAGTCGAACACAGGACCACCGGCCCGTCATCTAGGCCTGTCACCACCGGGGCCTCGACGACCAAGCCGCCCGTGGTCGGCTGCACGGTTCCCAGAAGCGGTTCCGCGACCGAAGGTGCGGTCGCCGCAATCGGAACCATCTGGGTACCAGGTGCAATCTGAGCGGTGTCGCCCGGAACGATGCCGTGAGCTACGCCCGCAGCAGGTTCCAAGTGGTGTCGCCGGGATGCAGTGGTTGCTGTAGGTCGCCGGCGTGTCGCACTTCGTCCCCACGGCGTCGGCCGGGGTCGAGGAAGTCCGTCGTTTGCCCGGTGACCTGCCATCCGGTGTCCAACCCGTGCGTTGGTCACCGTGATGGGACTCAGGGCGCCACAGGCCAACTGCTCTTTGCCGTTAGCGTGATGCCAGGGTCGGCTGGGCTGCGCAGATACGCGCTACCAAGCTCGTCGACCGGCAGGCCGCCGTTCTGGGCCAGCTGAATATTCCCCGGTTCAACCGGCAGCACGATCAACTGGTGCAGGCTGCACGGTTCAGCGTGCCACCGCTGCCTCCTCCAGCATTACCGTTGCCTGCGCTGCAGGTGTTGAAACTGATGGAGATATTAGCCGTCGCAATGTTGGACAATCCACCATTCGGTGCAGGAGTTGTCGGGTCCGACTGCGTGTCGTTCTGCACCTGGAAGGTGAAGCTGTCCGTGGCCGAACTGTCCCCGTTGTTCTGGTAACTGACCGTTCCGTTGGCGTTCGGAGTAGCAGTCCCGTGCGATGGCCCCGAAATGATGGCGACGCTTGCCGGGTTGATGTTGTCGCCCACATCGCCGATCCGTTGAGGGCATTAATCGTCGTGCCCTGTCCAGACGAAACTGTGGCTGCCTGATCCACCACCGTCGGATCCTCGGGCGGCGGGAGAGACCGTGCTCATTGACTCGATCAGGTCCGTGCCGCTCGGGGTACATGTGGGTGTCTCTGGGTAGCGCCCAAGAAAACGTGGGAATCGAGTGCCCGGCCCATAAAGTAGACGTCCAGGGCCCGGTGCCGGTTCCTGGAGTGGTGGTCCAGTTGAGGCTTCCATGTCAAAGGTCACCGTCTGAGACGGGTTACCCGACGCGAGAACGGGCACGAGTGCCGGACTAGTAGTGAGCGGTATCTGAGGGCCCGGCTCCCACTGCGGCACTTACCGCCTGCGTCGGCTGAGTCCCTTGGTGAAGCCGCCGGACCCTCCAGGAACGACGTCCATGCTCAGCGTCGATCGCATACCCGTTCCGATCGAGAGCGGCATCGGCCGTGGCGCCGAAAATCCAGGATGACCGGGATGGTGATCGTTACCGAGTACGTCTCTCCATACGTCGAACCAACTTGAGGCGTGGGTGACCCTTGCGGCAAGTCGGGCGTTTCGGACACCACTGCGCCGAAGGTGTACGTGGTGCCGATGATGAGCAGCCATAACTAAATGATTGGCTCGTGCCGGCTGACACCGGCGCGGAACCCGCGATGATCGCACCGCCGATTCCGGCGAGCACGCCCATCATGAGCGCTAGCGACGCAGCGACTCGGGCTGTACGCCCTCCGCTGTCCGTCTGACTTTCGTTTGAAACCAAGCACAGACATTGTCTCCTTCAATGGATCCCCCCATTTGACGGCATGACTGCCCCTCCGGTCGCTCCAATGCGGACATAACAGACGATTGCGAACCGTCGCAGTCGCCAACCTCCGCTGGCGCCTCGTAGGACGTGTGCTGCCCCTCCTATCCCCGCGCTCATCGTTTCCCGGTATGGACGGGGGCAGTGCGACGAACGGATGTCCGTCCCATTGCGCTTTGCGCCTCTGCCCCCGGCAGCGCACGTTAAGGGACGCTTTTCGGCCCAACATCGTCAGTTTTAGGGATATTCAGAGCCACAACAGCGCTTGACGACGAGGTGTCCGGCTCTTAGCTTAGCCAAGTCTCAACGGGGGATGTCAGACCGATTCTGGAGGCACACGTTGTCGCACCACTAGGTGAGGCGTGCACGTGTTTGGGAGAACGGCGCTCGGAACTGTTTCCGAGCAACATCAAGGGGGCGGCGTGAAAACGTCACGTCGTAGGCGTGCGACCGTCGGCTTCGCCGTCGCATTGCTCTTGGCGGGGGCAGGCTCCATCGCCCTCGCAGCAACAGCTTCCGCGGCTCCGACATTTTCGGTAGCTCCGGATACGGACCTTTCCAGTGGTCAGGTTGTGGTTGTCTCTGGCTCGGGTTTGTCCGACAGTGCCATCGGAGCGATCGTCGAGTGCAACAACGACCCCGATCAGCCGACCATTGCGGTGCTCGGCAATCAGATCCAGTCTCATGCACAAACCCTCTCCATGCTGAAGCATCCGTATCAGCGTCGGGAGTGCTCGCGGCGACGAACTTCACAGTTGCCGAGGGACGAGTAGGACCACCAACTACCGGGACCGATTCGAGCAGCGGAAGTGCGACGACGGATGCAGGCGCGTATTCCTGCCCGCCCACGCCCACTCAGGTGACAAACGGGGATGCCTGCACGATTTCCTTTGGCGATACGGACGGTGATCAGGTCTCACAGGTCCTCGGCTTTGCGAGCGGTACCGGCAATACCGGCGACACCGGCAATACCGGCACCACGACCACGTCATCCACGACGACGACGACCACCACGACGACGCCGTCCTCTACGACGAGACCACCACGGCTCCTCGAACGCGCCAGCCGACTCGCCGACTACTCGCTTGCGTGCACCGCGGCACAGGTCCCCGTGAACCTGCCGTCCGTAGTGACCGAGGGCGTGTTCGAGACCAATCCCGGTAGCCGCAGGGGCGGTCGACAACCTGGCGGCCAACAGCAAGGCCGTACCGAATTCCCTCTTGAGCAACGTGAACTTGTTGAACGGTCCCGATACGGGACTCGGGCTCGTGATCGAGTTCCCGACCTCTCTCGAAGCATTGACGACGCCCGGAGCCACCGTCACCTTCTCGGGCACGTTGCCCCTCATCGTGACGGGTGGCGATCGGGACGCCGTCGCTCAATCTCAGCGGCAGCTTTACCGTGCCCGCTAGCTACCCGAGCAACGCCGCCTTGTTGTCGACGGGGACGCAAAGCGGCGGAAGCATCACGGCTGGCCAGCAGTCCTCGATGACCGTCACGCAGCCGCAATTCACCAGCGCCAGCCCCCTGGACTTGACCGTCGCGATTGGCTCGCACGAACGTCCCGATCACGTGCACGAGTAGCTCGTCTGAGACGCTCGACACGGCCACGATCACCGGCGGCAACGGCACGCCGACGCCCGACGAACCCGCCGTCGCCCGGGACCGCCACCGGCTCGTCCGGCAGTGGTGCTTCTGGCACTACCGCGAAGACCCGCCACCGATCCGAGCTCCCTTGCGTTCACGGGCCCCGGCCACGGCGTCTGGGCGCTCGCCATCGGCGGCATCATTCTGATCGACCTTGGCTTCCTGGTCTTGACGATCTACTACCGGCCGCGCGAGCTGTTCGCCATGGCCGGACGGAAGGTCAACCGAATCTTCGGCAGCGACACTTAAAGCTCCGGCCCAGCGCGGCGCTACACGCCGCGCTGGGCTACGGGGCAGACGGCGTGCGGGGTTCGACGATGAACGCCTTGACCGGATGGTCGATGCCCCGGAGGTCGTCGACCTCGAGCGGCTGCAAGCTCCAGGCATCGGGTGACAAGGCGGCCGCCGTCGACTCGGTCACGACGAGCTGCCCGGGCGCGCCCGCCTTGACGAGTCGCGAGAGAAGGTTGACCAGGGGCCCGTAGTAGTCGCCCTCACGCGGCGTGGCCGAACCCCAACCCACAGCGCCACGCGCCAGGGGCAGAACGTCGTCCTGGGCGGCGGCGCGGATGGCATCGATCCCGATGCGGCACGCTGCGTCGGCGGTGGTGGCCGAGAAGAAGACCTCGTCACCGATCATCTTGACGACTCGCCCCTGGTTGAGGACGGCCGTCGACCAGGCCGCCGACTCGAAGCGGGAGAGCGCCAGCGACTGGTCACGCAGGTTGAGCGCCTCGGCCCAGGCGGTCGACCCGACGAGGTCGACAAAGCCGAGAGCGACGAGCTCGGTAGTGGCATCGAGCGTGAAGAGTTGGGACACGGCAGCGTCGGAGATGCCGGTTTCACCCTCCGCCTCGAAACCCCAGCCGCGCACAGTGGCGGCCCGGTGCAGTGCGCGTTCGAATTGATCCATGACCATCTGCGCCAGGACGTCGGGCACCGCGGTGAAGACCAGCGTCGCGGCCTCGGCCAGCCTCGCCCGGTTCAGTTCGTCTCCGCCCTCGCGTCCGGTCCCGGGGCCGAGTTCTGAATAGAAGAGCGCGACGGCGGCCTCGGCGATCTGAATGGCGGCGGCGCCAAGAACCCGGGTGAAGGCAAGGATGGCCTCGTCGCCCATCAGCTCGGAGCCTCGTTCGAACGCGGCGAGGAGGTCGATGACCTTTGCGGGCACCTCGGTCTCGGGCTCGACGGGCAGGCCGGAGGCCAAGAGGACCCGCAGGACACGCTCGAGCGAGATGCCGGTGCGAGCAGCCACCTCTTTGACCGACACGACCTCGTTCTGCCCTCGCACGACCAGATCGCTGGCCACGGCGGGGAGGCTCCCCTGCGCGTGCGCCTCGACCATCTGTTCGATGGTGGCGCCGCGCTCGCTCAAGATACTGGAGGAGGGCGCGCCGTTCGTCCGCCTCGGGCGCATCAGGGTCGTAGAGCCCGGCGCGTTCCCACGGGCCCGTATCGGGACCGTTATCCACGGGTTCAGTCGGCCCAGTTCAACGTGGCCGAGTGCTGCGCCCGGGCCATGCCCTTCAGGTGCGTCTCCCGGTGGCCGTCGAAGGTGAACTCGCCCGAGCCCTGCACCAGCTGTTCGGAGAGCGACGAGACGAGGATCTCGCCGGGCGAAGCTGTGTCGGCCAGACGACTGGCCACGATGACGGTGTAGCCGAGATAGTCGTCCTCTTCCTCCACCGCGTCCCCGGTGTTGATGCCGATGTGCACGGCGATCTTCTCGCCATCGAGAGGAACGCAATCGCGGATAGCGCGTTGGATGTCGATGGCACAGCGCATGGCGCGGGCGACGCCGGTGAACGCGATCATGAACCCGTCGCCCTGGACCTTTATCTCGCGGCCGCCGTGTCGACCGAGCGCCTCACGCACGATGCGATGGTGCTCGTGGAGGATCCTGTGTGACGCTTGGTCTCCGAGGCGTTCGGTCATGCCGGCGTAGTCGACCATGTCGCAGAACAAAATCGTGACCGTGCCGTCGCTCGGACGATCCGCCGGGCCGGGATCGGCGGCCGGATTGCGACGAGTGGAGCGATCCGCGTCATCCCGGTCGTGCCGTTGCTGGCGGAACTGGTCGCGTAACTCGCGACGGAGATCCTTCCCGATGGCGGCCAGGTCGGAGAAGTCGCCCGACTGCGACGCCGCCTCCAAGGCACCGAGGGCGGACGTGGAAACCGAACGGCCGAGCTTCTGCTTGGCGGAGCGATGAGGGCGGCTCTTTACGTCGATCCCGCCCATGATGGCGAAGCCTCGGACGACGATGCGCGGCGAACCAGGGACGATCGGCACGTCCTTGAGCCGGAGACTGCGTCCACCCATGAAAGAGAAGCCGCGGAGTTCGACGTCGAAGCCCTCAGGCACGATGATGTCGATGCCGCCCCAGAAGGCAAAGGCGGTGATCTCGACCTCTGGACCCTCGATCTCCGCGCTCCGCAGGTCCATGTCACAGCCGCCCATGACGGCGACCGCCTTGGTCTTGCCGCCGATGCGCCAGCGGCCGCGTGTGGAGTGCCCGCTCATCACGGCGATGTGCCAGCGGCTCGTCTTGCGCGGAGTGCCCACCGTCGCGGGCAGGGAGGAGGTCGAGCTCGTCGCCGGAAGGTCGGCCATGACCGCGTCGAGGTCCCCGCGAGTCCTGGCCTCGAGCGCCGTCCCCATCCGCTCAGAGAACTCGTCGAGGGTGAGGCGCCCCTCCACCACGTGCTCGCGCAACAGCGTGACCGTGCGGTCGCGGTCGGCGTCCGCGACACGCTCGCTCAGGCCGCCCGCACCACCACCGGCGAGGCCGGGCGGGCGCGGTACCTCGGGAACCGGTCGTTCCGCCATTGCGTACAGTTTGCCCCCTTTGTCCAGGCCAGGTCGGATCTGACGACCCGTCAGATGGTCGGTTGGGCAGCCGTTAGGCTCGTCCGCCGTGCGAGGGATCATCAGTGCGGCGGGTTACGTCCCCTACCGGCGCCTTTCCAGGGCAGACATCGCGACCTTCATGGGCAGCGGCGGCGGCAAGGGACCCGAGCCGTGGCGTCCCACGACGAGGACACGACGACCCTGGGGGTCGAGGCGGCCCGATTGGCGTTGCGGGGTGCCGTCGGCTCCACTCCCGAGTCGCTCTGGTTCGCTACCTCGCAGCCGGCGTACCTGGACAAAACGAACGCCACCGCCATCGCGGCGGCCCTGCGCCTGCCGGGCGACGTCGCGGCGTTCGACTTCGGTGGCGCACTCCGTTCGGGCGTGGGTGCGCTGGTGACAGCACTGTCCGGGGGCGGGACGACGCTCGTCGTCGCCTCTGACACGCGCGACGGGTTGCCGACCAGCGGCGACGAGTCGGCCGGCGGCGACGCCGGTGCGGCGGTCGTCGTCGGCGAGGGATCCGGCGTCATCGCAGAGTTCGTGGCCGCCGCGTCAGCGACCGACGAGTTCACGGACCGCTGGCGCGCCCCGGGGGACCGAACGTCCAAACTGTGGGAGGAGCGCTTCGGCGAGAACCGCTATGTCGCACTGGGACAGGAGGCGTCTGGCGCGGGCGATGAAGGCCGCCGGTGTGGAGTCCGGCGACATCGGGCGGTTGGCCATCACGGGGATGCACGGCCGAGCCGTCGCAGGATTGACGAAGAAGTTGGGGCTCGGCGAGGGAGTGGCGGCGGACGACCTCGCTTCGAGCGTGGGCCAGAGTGGGACGGCGCATCCGTTGTTGGTGCTGGCCTCGACGCTGGAGGCGTTGGCGGCGGAGGGGGCACCGGCGGGCACCGTCGTGGTGGCCGTGCATCTGGCCGACGGGGCGGACGCCATCGTGTTGCGCACGACGGACGCGCTCGGCGAGTGGGGGCCGGCGCGGACGGTGGCGAAGCAGGTGGGCGGTGGCGCGCCGATCACGTACGCCAAGTTCTTGTCGTGGCGGGGACAGCTCCAACCCGAGCCGCCGCGGCGGCCGGAGCCGGCGCGGGTGTCGAGCACGGCGGCGCACCGGAACGAGGAGTGGAAGTTCGGGTTCGTCGGTTCGAAGGACCGGAGCTCGGGGGCGGTGCACATGCCGCCCTCGAGGGTGTCGATGGCGGGCGGTGCGGTCGACGACATGGAGCCGGTGCCGATGTCGGACGCCGTGGGGACGGTCGTCACCTACACGGTGGACCGGCTGGCGTATTCGCCGAGCCCACCCATCGTGTTCGCCATCGTCGACTTCGACGGCGGCGGCCGGTTCCCGGTGGAGCTGACCGACACCGACGCGGACGAGGTGCGCGCGGGCAGCCGGGTCGAGATGACGTTCCGGCGCCTGTTCAGCGCCGACGGCATCCACGACTACTTCTGGAAGGGGCGCCTGGTGCGCGACGGTGACGGCGGCGACGGGACGGGAGGCAACTGATGGGTTCGCACGGAGTGCGGGACAAGGTGGCGATCGTCGGGATGGGCTGCACGAAGTTCGCCGAGCTGTGGGACAAGGGCCTCGACGACCTGATCGTCGACGCGTCGACGGACGCGTTCGCCTCGGCCGGGGTGGGCAAGGACGACGTGGACGCGTACTGGTTCGGGACGGCACAGAGCGGCATGAGCGGTATCACGCTCGCCCGGCCGCTGCAGCTGTCGAACAAGCCGGTGACGCGGGTCGAGAACTACTGCACGACGGGGTCGGAGGCGTTGCGGGGCGCGATCTACGCGGTGGCGTCCGGTGCCTACGACGTGGCGATGGCCGTCGGCGCCGAGAAGGTCAAGGACAGCGGTTACCAGGGGCTGAACGCGATGAACCCGCCCGAGTGACGGGACGGCGCGGACGCTGACGGCGGCTGCGATGTTCTCCATGGTCGCGCCCGCCTATGCGCAGAAGTACGGCGTCGACGAAGAGACCATGGGCGAGGTCCTGGCGTCGATCGCGGTGAAGAACCACTACAACGGGGCGCGCAACCCGCGGGCGCAGTTCCGACGGGAGATCACCAAGGAGCAGGCGCTGGCCGCGCCCCGGCTGGCCGGCAGCCTCGGGGTGTTCGACTGCGCAGGCGTGGCCGACGGGGCGGCGGCGGCGATCGTCGTGCGGGCCGAGGACGCGCACCGCTATACGGACAAGCCGATCTATATAAAAGGACTGTCGTTCGCGGCGGGGAGCGGGTCGGGCCTGATCGATCCGGAGTACGACTACACGCATTTCCCCGAGTGCGAGGCGGCGGCGGCGGACGCGTACGCCCAGGCGGGGATCACCGACCCACGACGGCAGCTGGCGATGGCCGAGGTGCACGACTGCTTCACGCCGACGGAGTTGGTGCTGATGGAGGACCTGGGCTTTGCGCCACGTGGGACGGCGTGGAAAGAGGTGCTGGCGGGGACGTTCGCACTGCACGGGGACCTGCCCGTCAACCCCGACGGCGGGCTCAAGAGCTTCGGGCACCCGGTCGGTGCGTCGGGCCTGCGCATGTTCTTCGAGTGCTGGCTGCAAATGCGACGCGAGGCGCCCGAGGATCGCCAGATCGCGACGGTGGACCGGGGGCTGGCGATGACGCACAATCTCGGCGGGTATCCAGGCGAGATGGTGTCCTTCGTCTCGGTGGTCGGCACCGAGCTCGGACTGAGTCTCCCCTACCCGGTCGACGTCTTGTTCGCGTCGGCCGGTACTCCCGGCACGGCTCGTTGCGCAGGCTCGGGCAGGGCGGGAGTGGCGTCGGCACCTTCACTTCCGGCACGACGGGGAGCACCAGGCTTGAAGGCATGGTGCGCGAGTAGGCGATGCTCACCGTGCCCGTGCCCTTGGGCTGGGTCTGACTGAACGACCAAACCGGTTGCGTTCCGTTCGGGGCCGAGATCGTGACCCGGATGCGCGATCCCGCCCGGTAGACGTGGCCTTCGTCGTAGAGCGGGATCACCACCTTGACGAAGCGGTTGGCCGGCATGGGCGCCGCCGCCCCGGCCGTGAGGGTCGGGACCGGATCGACCGGCGTGCTCGGCGTATTCAGGAAATTCGGACGTGCTCGACGAGAGCGTCCTGTCGCTCGCCCGCAGCCAGCCGTTCTGAACGAATGTCTCGTTCCCGTCGGGCCGCACCTCACTCACGGTCGCCTGCAGGTCCACGTCCGGCGTCGATGACCGCACCCAGAGGTCGACCGCGCCCCCACCGATCACGGTGGTGTCGCTCGAGAGTGGTGCCGTGACGTACGAGACGGACGTGCCGGCCGGATTCTGCTGCCAGTCCCACTGCCAGGCCGATGCGTTGCTCCACAGCCCTCCGGAGCCCGTGTTGGTCCCCGCGTAATCGGTGAGCGGGACGGCGTGCGCGTTCGAGGTGTACCAGTCGACGCCTGAGCCCGCCGGCGGTTGCGCCGCCAAGGCTCCACCGGCGCCGAGATACCACGTGCGCGCCGTGGTGGACGGCACCGGGTACCCGGAGAAGGACGCCTCGAACCCCGGGTACGGAGTGCCGGGGCTCGACGGCTGCCCGGTCGCGCCGCCGCCCGCGCCGTTGTCGAAGAGCACGCGGACCTCCGGCAACCGATCGAAGGCGGCCAGCGCGGCCTGGTACGTCGGGATCTGCTGAATTGGATCGGGCGGGAGCTGCACGGAATCAGTGGAGGGGAGGCCCATGGCGCTCTGATAGATGAGGGGTGCCGCCGCGTGGATGGCCGCCGCGCCCGTCTCTGGTGCGCGGTGCGCCACGAAGAGCTCGAGGAAGTCGTACCAGCGGTCGAAGGTGGCGGGGTCGAGCGAGTCGATGTGGGCGCCGTTGGTGAAGGTGAACCATTTCCGCGTCGTTCCCGTGAAGTGCCGGACGAGCTCGGGGCACTGCCCTCCCGTTTGTTCGTCCTCCCATTGGCAGGCGAGGAACACCGGCACCGTGATCTCGTGCACGAAGGTGACCGGGTCGAGCGGGTTGGCGGTGGCCGGGACGTAGTGCGCGTTGGCGGCGATCTTGGCGTCGAGGTCCGCCGCCTCACCGTGCAGGTCCTGGTTCGCCGCGCACGTCGCGTCGCCACTCTGGATGCGCGTGTAGGCCCAGGCCTGACCGCTGTCGGGCCCGGCGGGCTCCGCGTCGGCCTGGCGCTGCTGCGCCCAGCCGGTGGCGAAGCCCGTGTTGAGGATGCCGCCCGGGTAGAGCGTCGACGCCGTGGCGTCGATCGTCGACAGCGGCGCAATTGCCTCGAGGTCCGGGGGATCGAGCTGCGCGGTGAAGAGCTGGCTGATGGCGCCGTACGAAATGCCGATCATGCCGACCTTGTGCCCGAGGACCCAGGGCTGATGGGCCACGGTCTCGATCACGTCGTAGCCATCGAGGTTCTGCAACGGCTCGAAGTAATCGAACGCGCCGCCCGAGCAGCCGGTGCCCCGCATGTTCACGTCGACCACCGCGAAGCCCATCAACTGGGCCAGGGTGGCGATCCCGCTCTGTGGCCCGGCGGGATCGGCGTAGCCGTAACCGGAATATTCGATCACCGTCGGGTACGGCGCGGCGTGGGAGGAGTCGATCGGCAGTCGGACGTCGATCGCGAGCTTGGTGCCGTCCCGGGTGGTCAGGTACCCGTACCCATTCCGCGGTATCGACTGGTCGTAGACACCCGGGTCCCACGGCGCCGCCGCATCGGTGTGGACGACCAGCGGACCCGACTCCTGGCCGTCCGAGGTCAGGCGCACGCGATACCCGCCGCCCGCAGGCACGTTGCGGAACAGCACGCCGCCCAGGGCGTCGGCGCGCCGAGTGGTCAGCGTCGTGGCCGGTCGGTCCGAGCAGGGAAGTCGACGCCCCCGCGGGCAGCCCGGTCGCGTCGACCTGGCGCGCGCTGCCGACAGCGGTGAACCCGGGCGTCGATGCCGCGGCGACCGTCGTGGGCAGCAGTGTCGTCGCCACCAGCCAACCGACGAGCAGCGCCACCAGCGCGGGCGTGCCCGTCCGTACCGCAGCCGGCACTCTTGCCATCGGCAGTCGCCCTCCCCGTACGGCCCGTGGGCTCGTGCGGGACACGTTACGTGACCGACTGGCCGCTCACCTCGCGCCGTACGACGAGGTCACCGCCGCTCGGGAGTTCAGTCCAGGAGCGAAGCCAGCGGCGTGTACATCAAGTCGTGTGCGTCGGCCACGGGTTTGTAGACGACGTGGCTGCTTGCGACATTGACGCCCTCGGCGAGCGGATGGCTCGCTTGGACGGCATGCTGCCAACCTTGCTCTGCGATGCTCATCGTGTAGGGCAGGGTCGCGTTGGCGAGCGCGTGCGTCGATGTGTGCGGCACGGCCCCGGGCATGTTCGAGACGCAGTAGAAGATGCAGCCGTGGGCCTCGAAGGTCGGGTGCG
Organism: uncultured Acidimicrobiaceae bacterium; assembly: GCA_963783995.1. Taxonomy (GTDB): domain Bacteria; phylum Actinomycetota; class Acidimicrobiia; order Acidimicrobiales; family RAAP-2; genus Bog-473. The sequence goes on along the minus strand of CAWAPU010000001.1, from coordinate 206,963 downwards.
AGTGCGTCGTGGGGTGGGTCGACTCGAAGCACCCACCCTGGTCGACCGCGATGTCGACCAGCACCGACCCGGGGCGCATCTGGGCGACGAGGGCGTCGGAGACGAGGTGCGGGGCCCGGGCGCCGACGACGAGGACGGCGCCGATGACGATGTCCGCCTCGATGCAGATCTCCTCGATCGCGTGTTGGGAGGACGCGATGGTCTCGAGCTCGCCGCGGAAGTGATGGTCGACCTCGCGCAGCTTGTCGAGGTTGCGATCGAGGATGAACACCTCGGAGTGCAGGCCGACGGCGATGGTGGCGGCGGCGAAGCCGGCCACCCCCGCGCCCAGGATGACGACCCGGGCGCAGCGGACCCCGGGCACGCCCGAAACGAGCACGCCCCGCCCCCCGCCGGGTCGCATGAGGTGGTGGGCCCCCATGAGGGGAGCCATCCGCCCGGCCACCTCGCTCATCGGTGCCAGCAGCGGGAGCGTGTTGTCGGGCTGACGGATCGTCTCGTACGCGATGGCCACGTTGCCCGCTGCGAGCAGGGCCTCGGTGCACTCGCGTGACGCGGCGAGGTGCAGATAGGTGAAGAGCGTCTGACTCGGGCGGAGGCCGAGGCGGTGGTACTCCTCGGGGAGCGGCTCCTTGACCTTGCAGATCAGGTCGGCACTGGCCCAGAGCTCGTCCGCGTCGTCCATGATCGTGGCGCCGGTCCGCAGGAACTCGGCATCCCCCATCGACGAACCGTCGCCGGCTCCCTTCTGCACGAGGACGGTGTGCCCAGCGGAGGTGAGCTCACGCACGCCGGCGGGAGTGACCGCCACGCGGTACTCGTCCTCCTTCACCTCGGTGGGGACGCCGATGATCATGCCTACTCCTCGATGTTGCTCATCACGTGCTTGACGCGCGTGTAGTCCTCGAAACCGTAGAGCGAGAGGTCCTTGCCGTACCCCGAACGCTTGAACCCGCCGTGTGGCATCTCGGCCACGAGGGGGATGTGCGTGTTGATCCAGACGCAGCCGAAGTCGAGGTCGCGGGCCATGCGCATCGCCCGTCCGTGGTCGCGCGTCCAGACCGAGGAGGCCAGGCCGTAGTCAACGCCGTTGGCCCACTCGAGCGCCTCGGACTCGTCGCTGAACTCCTGGACGGTGATCACTGGTCCGAAGATCTCCGATTGGATCATCTCGTCGTCCTGGCGCAGGCCGGCGACCACGGTCGGAGCGAAGCAATAGCCGCGTTCGCCGACGTGCTGGCCGCCGGTCACGACCGACGCGTGCGCGGGGGATCGCTGCAAGAAGCCCTCGACCCGTTCGAGCTGGCTGGCGTTGTTCAGCGGGCCGTAATCGGCGCTGGAGTCGTCGGTGCCGCCGACGGTCGTGCCCTCGGCCTGCTCGACCAGAGCGGCCAGGAGGTCGCCGTGCACCCGCGGGCCGGCGAGCACCCGCGTCGCCGCGGTGCAGTCCTGCCCGGCGTTGAAGTACCCCGCGCCGGCGATGCCCTCGGCCGCCGCGCCCGGGTCGGCGTCGTCGAACACGATGACCGGTGCCTTGCCACCGAGCTCGAGGTGGACCCGCTTGAGTGTCGGCGCGGCGGCCGCGGCGACCTCCATGCCCGCCCGCACCGAACCGGTCACCGACACCATGGCGGGCGTCTCGTGGACGACGAGGGCGCGTCCCGTGTCGCGGTCACCGCACACCACGTTGAAGACGCCCGGCGGCAGGTGCTCGGACATGATCTCGGCCATCAGTAACGCCGTCACCGGCGTGGTGTCGGACGGCTTCAGCACCATCGTGTTGCCGGCGGCCAGCGCGGGCGCGAACTTCCACACCGCCATCATCATCGGGTAATTCCACGGCGTGACCGCGCCACACACGCCGATCGGCTCACGGCGGATGAAGGAGGTATGCCCCTCCATGTATTCGGCGGCCGCCAGCCCTTGAAGATTGCGGGCGGCGCCGGCGAAGAAGCGGATCTGGTCGATCATGGGAGGGATCTCTTCGTCCATGGTCAGTTGGAACGGCTTGCCCGTGTTCTCCGACTCGGCGCGGACGAGGTCCTCGGCCCGAGCCTCGAGCGCGTCGGCGATCCGGATGAGCGCAAGACTGCGCTCGGAGGGCGTGGTGCGCCGCCACGCCGTGAAGGCCTCCGCCGCTGTCGCCACGGCGTGGTCGACATCGGCCGGCCCAGAGACGGGCGCCTCGGCGAACGCCTCACCGGTCGAGGGGTCGATCAGCGGGGCGACCGGGCCGTCCTCGGCGTCGCGGTAGGTCCCCCCGACGAAATTCTGCAACCTGCGCATGCCGCTCCCTTCCCACGTAGGCCGTGACTAACAGAATCACAGACGGCGCGTCCTCAACAAGCGTTTTCGCAATATTGGGACCTGAACATGACGAATTCTGCTTGACTAGAGGGAAAGAAGTGACACAATTCTGCGGGACGGGGGATTCGGCCCAACCAAGACCGAAGCGAGGTGTGCGATGCCCGATAGTGACGGGCAGGGGGAAACGGAAGCGCCGAGCGACGCGGGAGTCTCGATGGGCAGCCTCCTCGACGGACCCAACCGGGCCATCATCGAGGCGCTCCAGCGGGACGGCCGCCAGCCGTATGGGGCGATCGCCGAGGAGGTCGGGCTCTCGGAGGCCGCCGTCAGGCGTCGGGTCCAGCGCCTCCGCGAATCAGGGATCATGCAGATCGTCGCGGTGACGGATCCTCTTCAACTGGGCTTCACGCGCCAGGCGATGATCGGGATCTCGGTGGAGGGCGATGTGCGCCGCGTGGCGGACAAACTCAGTGCGCTTCCCGAAGTGGACTACGTGGTGATGTGCGCCGGCTCCTTCGACATCCTCGTCGAGATCGTCTGCGAGGACGACGAGCGATTGCTCCAGGTGCTGAACGACTCCGTGCGGTGCATTCCCGGAGTACGCGCCACCGAGACGTTCTTGTATCTGAAGTTGGCCAAACAGACATATACGTGGGGAACGCGCTGAAGCGGCTCGCCCCGAGCGGAGGAACCATGAGCAGCACCAGCCCGGAGAACGAGCAGCTGAGCGAACGGGCCCGTCGTCATCTCTGGATGCACTTCAGCCGCATGGGGTCCTATGAAGACCACGAGGTGCCCGTCATCGTGCGCGGCGAAGGCGCATGGGTCTGGGACCAACACGGAAAGCGCTATCTCGACGGCCTCGCCGGGCTGTTCACCTCGCAACTGGGGCATGGGCGCACGGAACTCGCCGAGGCCGGCGCCAAGCAGGCCGAGACGCTCGCTTACTTCCCGCTGTGGACGTACGCGCACCCACGAGCGGTCGAGCTGGCCGAACGGGTGTCTGCACTCACACCCGGGGACTTGAACCGCGTGTTCTTCACCTCCGGGGGTTCGGAAGCCGTCGAGTCGGCGTGGAAGCTGGCCCGCCAGTACTTCCGCATGACGGGCGAGCCGCAACGCACGAAGGTGATCAGCCGCAACATCGCGTATCACGGGACGTCGATGGGCGCGCTGTCCATCACCGGCATCCCGGCGCTCCGCACGCCGTTCGAACCGTTGGTGCCCGGGGCGATCAAGGTGCCCAACACAAATTTCTACCGGGCCGAGGTGTTCGCCGACGACGAGGTCGCGTTCGGGCGCTGGGCGGCCGACGAGATCGACCGGGCGATCGAGCGTGAGGGTGCCGACACCGTGGCGGCCGTCTACCTGGAGCCCGTGCAGAATGCCGGCGGGTGCTTCCCGCCGCCGCCGGGTTACTTCGAGCGGGTGCGCGAGATCTGCGACCGTCACGGCGTGCTCCTCGTCTCCGACGAGGTCATCTGCGCCTTCGGACGGCTCGGCCACTGGTTCGGCGCGCTGCGCTACGGCTTCCAGCCCGACATCATCACCGTGGCGAAGGGTCTGACCTCGGGGTATGCCCCGCTGGGCGCCATGATCGCCTCGGATCGCCTGATGCAGCCGTTCCTTGGGCCGGGCGCATCGTTCCTGCACGGCTTCACGTTCGCCGGGCACCCGGTCAGCTGCGCGGTCGCGCTGGCCAACCTCGACGTCTTCGAGGGCGAGCGGATCCTCCAGCACGTCCAATCGACGGAGGGCAGCTTCCGCACGGCGCTGGAGGGCCTCTACGACCTCCCGATCGTCGGTGAGGTGCGGGGGGCGGGGTTCTTCTACGGCATCGAGCTCGTCAAGGACAAGGCCACCCGCCTCTCCTTCGACGACGAAGAGTCGGAGCGCCTGCTGCGCGGCTTCCTATCGGGCGCGCTCTTCGACGCCGGACTGATCTGCCGTGCGGACGACCGCGGCGACCCGGTGATCCAGCTGTCGCCCCCGCTCATCTGCGGCCAAGAGGAGATCGACTTCATGGCCTCGACGCTGCGCGAGGTGCTCACCGAGGCGTGGCGCCGGATGTAACGTCGGGACGCGCCTCGGGTTACCAACGGCTCTCGCTCTGGTGGGAGGCCGTCCCCGCTCCGCTTCCGGCGCGTCCCGCATTGACGGAGGACTTCGACGTCGACGTGTGTGTCGTGGGCGCCGGGTTCACTGGTCTGTGGACCGCGCACTCGCTGGCGCGGGCCGATCGGTCGTTGCGGGTTGCGCTGGTCGAACGCGAGGTCGCCGGCTTTGGCGCATCCGGCCGCAACGGCGGCTGGTGCTCGGCGCTGTTCGCCCTCTCCGATGCGGCGCTCGCCCGGCGGTACGGCCACGACGCCATGCGGGCGATGCGCCGCGCCATGCAGAGGACCGTCGACATCGTGGGCACCAGCGCGACCGAGGAGGGTATCGACTGCCACTTCGAGAAGGGCGGGACGGTCGACCTGGTGCGCAGCGAGGCGCAAAAGGAGCGCGCGCTCGCCGAGTTGGACGAGGCCCGCACACTCGGCTTCGGCGAGGACGACCTGCGCTGGCTCGGCACCGAGGAGACCCAGGCGCTGGTGGGAGCGGCGGGCGCCATCGGCGCGACCTTCACCCCGCACTGTGCCGCGATCCAGCCGGCGCTGCTGGCGCGGGGACTGGCCGACGCCGTCGAGCGGCGGGGCGTGCGTCTCTTCGAGCACACCGAGGTGAGCGAGATCCGGCCCGGATCGGGCGGCGGCGCCACCGTCGTGACGGCGGGGGGCGCCGTGCGGGCCGACGTGGTCGTGCGCGCCACCGAGGCCTGGACGCCGACGCTGCCGGGCTATCGGCGCGAGATCGTGCCCGTCTACTCGCTCATGGTGGCCACCGAGCCGCTCGGCGCGGCGTTCTGGGAGGAGGCGGGCCTGGCGGGGCGGGCCACCTTCGCCGACCACCGCCACACGATCATCTACGGACAGCGCACCGCCGACGACCGCATCGCTTTCGGGGGACGGGGGGCGCCCTACCACTACGGATCGGCCGTGCGGAGCGAATTCGATCGTGAGCCGGCGGTGCACGCGCTGCTCCGCGACACGCTGATCGATCTGTTCCCGTCTCTCGAAGGTCACCGTTTCACGCACGCGTGGGGCGGGCCGCTGGGCATCCCGCGGGACTGGCACTCCTCCGTCGGGTACGACCGCCGCTCCGGCCTGGCCTGGGCCGGTGGCTACGTGGGTGACGGCGTCGCCACATCCAACCTGGCGGGGCGCACCCTGGCCGACCTCATCGTCGGGTCGGAGTCGGAGCTGACGAGGCTGCCCTGGGTGAACCACCGCTCGCCCCGCTGGGAGCCCGAGCCATTGCGCTGGGCGGGCGTGAACGCCGGATTGTGGACGATGAAGCTGGCGGATCGGACCGAGACGCGCCGCGGCCGCCCCAGTAGAGCGGCAGCGGTGATGGGACGTCTCCTCGGCGAGTGATCGGTGTCACAATCTCGGCGGTGCACGAGACGGGGCTGGATCGGGACACGGCAAGGGCGGTCGCCGGGTGGGCGGTGACCCAGCTGATCTACACGTACGCGGAGCGCATCGATCACGGGGACTTCGCCGGCGTGGCGGAGCTGTTCGGGCACGCCACGCTCAGCTTCGAGGGCTTCGGCAACGAGGTCAGCGGGGCTGACGCCATCGAGGCGTTGTACACGAGCACGACGCGGCGCTACGAGGACGGGACCCCCCGCACCAAGCACGTCATGACCAACGTGTTGGTGGACGTCGACGACGACGGCACGAGCGCGGCGAGTCGCTCCTATTTCACCGTGTTGCAGGCCGTGCCGGGCCACCTCTCGCTCCAGCCTGTGATCGCCGGGCGCTACCGCCATACCTTCCGGCGGGTCGACGGCCGCTGGCGCGTCGAGACGATGCGCGTCATGATCGACCTCGTGGGCGAGCTCGGACACCATCTGCTCTTCGACCTGGCGCCGTGAAGCTCGCCCTCACCTACGGTTGGGACTGCACGCCCGAAGAGTTCTGGGCCCTCTATTTCGACCCCGACTTCACGGTCAAGATGCACCTCGAAGCGCTGGGCTCCACGTCGGCCGAGGTCGTGTCGCAGGAGGGGGACCTGTCGAGCGGGTTGGTGCGGACGCTCCGCTATGGGCAGAAGCCGAACATGCCGGGCCCGGTGCGCAAGATCTTCGGCGAAGAGGTCGTCACCACCGAGGTCACTACCTTCGACCCGTCGGCGTCGACCTCGACGTTCACCATGACGCCGGGGACGATGGCCGACAAGACGCACATCGAGGGCGCCATCGCCCTGGCCGTCGAGAACGGGTCCACGGTGGAGAACTTCTTGCTCGATGCCCGCGTGAAGATCTTCGGTGCCGGGCCGGTCGTGGAGCGCTTCATCGAGCACCAGGCCCGCGACATGCAGGGCAAGGCAGTGGAGTTCATGCGCGCCCGCCTAGGCGGCTGAGCGCGCCCATCTCGACGATCCGCCAGACCCGGTCCAGGTCGAGATACTCCTCGCACGCGTCGGCGACGCGGTCGATCTGCTCCTCGCGCGCCGCCGCATAGTCGAGACCGGAGGGCTCCCATGTCCGTCCTCGGCGGACGGCCACGTCGGCCAGGAACCACGAGCGGAAGGCGTCGTGCTCGAAAAGGCCGTGCAAGGTGGTGCCGCGCACGTCACCGGACGGGTCGACGGCGCTGATGACGTCGTCGTCGGTCTCGCTCCCGTCGTCGGCGTCGAACCACGGGGCGTAGAGGTCGTCGGGTACCAGCCGGCCGTGACGGATCTCGTAGCCGTCGAGGGAGAGGACGTCGGCGCCCGAGACCGAGGCGGTGGTGAGGCGAGTGAGCTTGTCAGCGGCGAACGTAGTGCGCACGGGCAGCCAGCCCAACCCGGAGGCGGAGGGCTGAGAGGACTCGACGGCGTCGGGATCGTCGATGCGCGCCCCCAACATCTGGAAACCGCCGCAGATCCCGAGGATCACCGGGGGCGACGACGACGCGCGCCGGGCGTCGAGGGCGGCGGAGAGGCCGGTGGCGCGGAGCCATCTCAGGTCGTCGACGGTGGAGCGGGTCCCGGGGAGGATTACGAGATCGGGGTCGCCCAGCCCGTCGTGATGGCCGACCCAGCGCACGGATACGCCGGGTTCGGCGACGAGCGGGTCGAGGTCGGTGAAGTTGGCCAGGCGAGGGAACCGCAGCACCGCCACGTCGAGCCCGGCGGTGGCGGCCGGCGGCGGCCCGGAGGGCCGCTCCAGAGCGAGCGAGTCCTCGGCGTCGAGCGCGAGGTGGCCGAGGTGCGGCAGCACCCCGAGGGTGGGGACGCCGCAGCGAGTTTCGAGTTGGGCGGGGCCGGTGCCGAGGAGGGCGGGGTCGCCGCGGAAGCGGTTGATGACGAAGCCGCGAACCACGGCGGCGAGGTCGGCCGGGAGGAGGGCGACGGTGCCGTAGAGGTGGGCGAAGACGCCGCCGCGCTCGATGTCGCCGACGAGGATGGCCGGGACGGCGGCGCGGCGAGCCAGGCCGAGGTTCACGATGTCGTCGGCGAGGAGGTTGATCTCGGCGGGGCTGCCGGCGCCCTCGCACACGACGACGTCGAAGCGGGCGCGCAGGTCGGCGAGCGCAGCGTCGACGACGTCGACGAGTGCGTGCCTGGCGTCGCGGTACGTGGCGGCGTCCTGGACGGCGAGCGGGCGGCCCATGAGCACGACCTGCGAGGCGCGTTCGGACGTCGGCTTGAGGAGGACCGGGTTCATGGCGACCTCGGGCTCGGCGCGGGCGGCGACGGCCTGGAGCCACTGGGCCCGGCCTATCTCGCCGCCGTCGGCCGTGACCATGGCGTTCAACGACATGTTCTGGCCCTTGAACGGAGCCACCCTGACGCCGTGGCGGGCGAGCAGGCGACACAGGCCGGTGACGATGGTGGATTTGCCGGCGTCCGACGAGGTGCCACAGACCATCAGCGCGCCGCGACGGGGAACGGACATCGTGCGAGTTCTAGCCCGGCGGGCGGCCGACGGCGAAACCACTTGACGCCGGGCCGGTGACCACCAAAGGTGTGGGCCGTCAGCCTTCGGTCACTCGCTCAGGGACGCGGGCCGAGCCTGACGGAACGGGTGGAGCAGGTGGGCGTGACCGGGTCGCTGCCGGGGGCAGCAGGCCATCCCTCGGTCGCAGCGACGGCGCGTCCATGATGGCTCCCGGGGCGACCAGACAGGGAGGTAGAAAACGGTGACGGTCACCGAGGACTTCGCAGAAGACGTCGCGGTCATCCACGACCCGGAGTCCAAAGAGGCGTTCCACGTCGAGCAGCACGGGATCGACTTCATCCCCGAGAGCGAGCGCTGGGCCCGACCGCGGGACGTCGGGGGCATGTGGGCCGGGGCGAGCGTGCAGATCGAGTACTTCATCTACGGCGCCATCCTGATGACGTTCGGCTTCACGTTCTGGCAGACGCTGTCGCTGATCATCATCGGCAACCTGTCCTTCTTCCTCCTCGGGCTGTGCTCGCTCCAAGGCCCGAACGCCGGGACCACGGTGATGGCGATCAACCGCGCGCCCTTCGGACCGAACGGCTCGCGTCCGATCTCGTTCTTCAACTGGATCACGCAGATCGGCTTCGAGGTCGAGGGGCTGATCCTGATCGTGGGAGCGGGCATCGTCCTCATGATCAAGGCGGGGTTCCTGCCCGGTGATCCGGCCAAGGTCGTCCTGGTGATCGCCGCCGTGCTGATCCAGGGCATTCTCCCGTTCTTCGGCCACGCCGCGATCGTCAAGACGCTGCGTTGGCTCGTCGTGCCGTTCCTGGTCCTCTTCGCGGTGATGCTCGGCTTCGCCATCCCGCACGCCAAGCTCAACGTGGTGCCCCACGGCGCGGGCTGGCAGCTCTACACGGCCGGCCTCGCCTTCACGATCGCCCTGAGCGGGCTCGGCTGGACCGAGAACGGCAACGACTACACGCGGTACTGCAAGACGAAGTCGTCCAAGCCCGCCATCGTGGGGTGGGTGTTCCTGGGCACGGCGGTGCCGGAGATCCTCATCATGACGCTCGGTGCGGTGGTCGGGACGTTCATCGCCGACATCGGGCGGGCGGCGGTGCCCTCGCTCCCCTTCGCCCATCAGAGCTTTATCCCCGCCTGGTTCGTCGTCGTCTTCCTCGTCTTCGCCATCGTGCAGATCTTCGGCATCAACAGCCTCGACATGTATTCGTCCGGCGTCTCGCTGCAGGCGATCGGCGTGCCCGTCAAGCGGTATCAAGCGGTGCTCATCGACTGCGTGGTCGCCTTCGGCGTGACGATGTACGCCATCTTCAGCGCGTCCTTCACGCAGTACCTGTCGGACTTCGTCGACATCGTGATCGTCTGGATCGCGCCGTGGTGCGCCATCTTCCTCGTGGACTGGGCCCTGCGGCGCTTCCGCTACGTGCCCGTCGAACTCCAGAAGACCGGACGCGACTCCCTCTACTGGCGCTCGGGCGGGATCCACTGGCCGGCGTGGGTGGCGCAGCTCGTGGGCATGTTCGCCGCCATCTCGGCGCTGTCGGCCACGTTCACGCTGCCCCACTGGCTGAACGAGGTCACGCACCACAACCAGGGCGCTGACTTCAGCGTGTTCCTCGGCCTGGGAGTGGGAGGGTTGGTCTACGCGGCCCTCGCCTGGCGCGGGGTGCGGGGCCGGGAGGCCGACGCGCAGGACGTTCTTCTTCGCGGGAGGGCTTGCTGGCCGCTTAGCTGCGGCTAGTCCCAGTCCTCGACGAGGCCACCCTCACCGTCGGGATGGAACAACGGCATCGCGCCCAGCGTCCGCACCAACGCGGCGTCCTCACCGAGCGCCCGCTTCCAGGCGCCGCCCTCGGTCATCATCGTGCCGATGACCACGGGCTCGGCCTCCATGCGCCGGACGAGGCGCAGGGCCGAGGACAGCGAGGCGCCCGTCGAAATGACGTCGTCGACGACGGCAACCCGGCGCCCGCGGACGGCGTCGACCCGGGCGGGGTCCATCCGTAGCTTCTGCGGCTTGTCGGTCGTGATGGAGGAGACGGGCTCGGCCCAGGACTCGCCCAGGTGGATCTTGGGCGTCTTGTGGAGGATCACGTAGTCGTCGAGCCCGAGGGCGCGGCTGGCCTCGATGGCCAGGGGGATCCCCATGGTGGCGACCGACACGACGATGTCGGGCTCGGCCGGTCGCATGAGCTCGGCCAGCTCGCGCCCGGCGGTCTCGGAGAACGCGACCCCCATGTCCACGGAGATGAGCAACGCGATGGTGAGCTCGTCGGACAGCGCGACGAGCGGCAGCTCCACGGCCTGGCTCCCGACCGTCGTCGTGTACGTCCCCGCGGCGGTGATGGGCATGGCTGTCGTCGAGCATAGGGGGCGACGTGGAGGGCGGCCGGCGCCCCGGTCCGGGAAACCGGTGGCGCGGGTTGGGTCCGCCCTGTAAACCTCGGGGAGAGGAAAGGGGCGCACGTGGACGGTGCGGTCAGGTGACGGGTCGGTCCCCCACGCACCGGGCCGGGACGCGCGGCCGGCCCCTTCGACCCACGGCTGCTGCACTACGCGCGCGCGACACGGGCGTACCTGATCCTCGCGGTCGCCGTCGGTGGCGTGGCCGCGTTCCTCGTGATCGCGCAGGCGTGGCTGATCGCGACGGTCGTCGCCGACGCCTTCCTCCGCCACCGGGGTGTCGCGTCGCTGCGTGCCCCGCTGCTCGCGCTGCTGGGCGTGGTGGCCGGACGGGCCCTGCTCGCCTGGGCGGCCGAGCGCGCCGCGTTCCGCGCCTCGGCGACGGCCAAGTCCGACCTCCGCCGCGCCGCGTCCGAGCGGATCGCCGAGCTCGGCCCGGCCGGCCTCGACCGCCACGACCCGGGACAGCTGACGGTCCTGCTGACGACGGGCATCGACGCACTGGACGGCTACTTCTCCCGCTACCTGCCGCAGCTGTTCCTGGCCGTGATCGTGCCGGTGGCGATCATCGCCGTCGTCGCCGGCGCCGACTGGATCAGCGCGGTGCTGATCGCCATCACCGTGCCGCTGGTCCCCATCTTCATGGCACTCGTCGGCGCCGTCACCCGCACCCGCACGGCGAAGCGCATGCGCGCGCTCCACCGGCTGGCCGGGCACTTCCTCGACGTCGTCGCCGGGCTCCCCACGCTCAAGGTGTTCGGCCGGGCCAAGGCACAGGCCCGCTCGATCGCGGACGTCACCGCGCGCTACCGCGTCGCCACCATGGGGACCCTCCGCCTCACGTTCCTGTCCTCGCTCGTGCTCGAGCTGCTGGCCACGGTGTCGGTCGCCCTGGTGGCGGTGGCCGTCGGCCTGCGCCTGCTCGGCGGGAGCCTCGGCTTTCACGACGCGCTCTTCGTCCTGGTGCTGGCGCCGGAGGCGTACCTTCCGCTGCGCGCGCTCGGGACGCATTTCCACGCCAGCGCCGACGGCCTGAAGGCGGCCGAGGAGGTCTTCGAGCTGATCGAGGAGCCCACGACCGACGCGCGGACCGCCCGGCGCGTCCCCCGCATGGACCCGGCATCGTCATCGCGGGGTTGGAGCTCACGTACCCGGGGCGCCGGATCCCCGCATTCGCGCGACGTCGGGCTCGTCGTCGAGCCGGGCGAGACCGTGGCGCTGATCGGACCGAGCGGGTGCGGCAAGTCGACCGTGCTCTCGGTCGTCCTCGGGCTGCGCGCCCCCGATGCGGGCACGGTGCGGCTGGGCGGGGTCGACCTGGCGGACGTCGACCTCGACGACTGGCGGCGCCACCTGGCCTGGGTGCCGCAGCGACCGCACCTCTTCGCGCGCACCGTGGCCGAGAACGTCCGTCTGGGGCGGCCGGACGCCAGCGATGCGCACGTGGCGGCGGCGCTCGATGCCGCCGGCCTGACCGAGGTCGTGCGGCACCTCCCGCGGGGCGTCGACACCCCTCTGGGCGAGGGCGGGGCCGGGCTCTCCGCCGGCGAGCGGCAGCGTCTGGCCCTGGCGCGCGCCTTCGTGCGCAACGCGCCGCTGCTGTTGCTCGACGAGCCGACGGCCAGCCTGGACAACGAGACGGAAGCGGACGTCCTCGCCGCCGTGCGCGTGCTCGCCGAGGGCCGCACTGCACTGATCGTGGCCCACCGCCCGGCGCTGGCCGCGCTGGCCGACCGGGTCGTGGAGCTACCGCCGGCGCCGGTGCCGGCCGCGGCACTCGCCGGCGAGGAAGGCGGCCGTCGATGACCGACCGACCGGCGGGGACGCGGCGCACGCTCGGTCTGGCGTGGCCGGTGCGGCGCCGTCTGGCCCGCGCCTCGCTGCTCGGCGCCGGCGCCATCGGCGCCTCGATCGCCCTCATGGGCACGTCGGCCTGGCTGATCTCCCGGGCCGCCCAGCACCCGGCCGAGGCCTCGTTGACCCTGGCCATCGTCGGCGTGCAGTTCTTCGGGCTGTCGCGCGGCTTCCTGCGCTACGGCGAACGGCTCGTGGGCCACGACGCCGCGCTCCGCGTGCTGGCCGACCTCCGCGTGCGCGTCTACGAACGCCTCGAGGCCCTGGCGCCGGCCGGGCTCCCGCTCTTCCGGCGCGGCGACCTCGTGGCGCGCGCCGTGCACGACGTCGACTCCCTCCAGGACGTCGTCCTGCGGGTGATCGAGCCGTACGTGGTCGCGACGATCGTCGGGATCGGCACGGTCGCGGCGATATGGTGGTTCCTCCCCCAAGCGGGGCTCGTGCTGCTCGTGGCGCTGCTGCTCTCGGCCACCGCCGTGCCCTGGCTGACCGGCCGCCTGGCCCGCGCGAGGAGGCCAGGCAGGCGACGGTGCGCGGCGAGCTGCGCCGCCGAGGTCGTCGACCTGATCGACGGCGGGCCCGAGCTGGTGGTGATGGGCGGGAGCGGGGACCAGCTGACCCGGATCGCGCAGGCGGACGGGCGCCTGCGCGCGCTCTCCCGCCGGGGCGCCGGGACGGCGGGCATCGGGCTCGCCCTCACGTCGGCCCTCGCCGGGTTGGCCAGCTGGGGCGCGTTGACCGTGGGCGTGCGCGCCACGCACGGCGGCTCGTTCAACGGCACCCTGCTCGCGCTCCTGGCGCTGGTGCCTCTGGCCGCGGTCGAGCTCGTCTCCCCTCTGCCCGCGGCGACCCAGGCGCTGCAGCGCTCGCGCGTCGCAGCGGGTCGCGTGTTCGCGGCCATGGACGCGCCGGCGGTGGTCAGCGACCCGCGCCATCCCGTGGCGGTGGCCGCGGGGCCGCACACGCTGGAGCTGCACGGGGTGTGGGCCTCGTATCCCGGCGCCGGACGCGCCGCGCTGCGGGGGGTCGACCTGTCGCTCCGCCCCGGCCGGCGTGTGGCCCTGGTCGGGCCGAGCGGCGCGGGCAAGTCGACGCTGGCCGACGTGCTCGTGCGCTTCCTCCCGGCCGACGCCGGCGACGTCTCGCTGGACACCGTGCCCCTGGAGCGCTTCGACGCCGACGAGGTCCGGCGCGTCGTGGGCCTGTTCGAACAGCGGACGCACCTCTTCGACACCACGCTGGCGGAGAACCTGCGCATCGGGCGCCGCACCGCCGACGACGACGAGCTGGTCCAGGCCCTCACGCGGGTCGGGCTCGGCCGGTGGCTGGCGGGACTGCCGGACGGCCTGTCGACCCAGGTGGGCCCGATGGGGGCCCGGGTGTCGGGCGGCCAACGCCAGCGCATCGCGGTCGCCCGTGCGCTGTTGGCCGAGTTCCCGATCCTGGTGCTCGACGAGCCGGCCGAGCACCTCGAGCCGGCGGCCGCCGACGCGCTGACGGCGGACCTGCTCGACGTGACCGACGGTCGCGCTGCACTCCTGATCACCCACCGGCTCGCCGGGTTGGAACGGGTGGACGAGATCGTCGTCCTCGAACGGGGCGTGGTCGTCGAACGCGGCACGCATGCGGTGCTGCTCGAGGCGGGCGGGCGCTACGCCGCGCTGTGGTGGGAGGAGCGGATGGCCGACCGGCCCGCCCGGACGTCGCCGGTCGTCACACCCCCGACGATCCCTCGTGAGGCGGCCCCTCCACCCGAGTCCACCCCGTCGCTGCAAGAAGGAGGCGAGATCGCATGAACCTGGACCTGGCCCGCTGGCAGTTCGCCAGCACCAGCATCTACCACTTCCTGTTCGTGCCGATCACGATCGGCCTGGCCTTCCTCGTGGCGCTGCTCGAGACCGGGTGGTACCGCAACGGCGACGCGGTGTACCTCCGATTGGCGCGCTTCTTCGGGGCGCTGCTGCTGATCAACGTCGCCATCGCGGTCGTGACGGGCCTCATCCAGGAGTTCGAGTTCGGGATGAACTGGTCGGTCTTCTCGCGCCTGGTCGGCAACGTTTTCGGTGGGCCCTTGGCGTTCGAGGGGCTCGTCGCCTTCTTCTTGGAGTCCACGTTTCTCGGGCTGTGGATCTTCGGGTGGAACCGGCTGTCGAAACGGGCGCACCTGGCGTGCATCTGGCTGGTCTCGGCCGGGACGGTGATCTCCGCCGTCTTCATCATGGCGGCGAACTCGTGGATGCAACATCCCGTCGGCTACAAGCTCAACAGCGCCAAACAGCCCGTGCTGACCAACTTCTTCGCGCTGTTCACCAACCCGGTGTTCCTGTGGGGCTTCACCCATGTGGTCCTGGCTTCGCTGGTGACAGGGGCGCTGATCATGCTCGGCGTGTCGGCCTGGCACCTCCGTCGGAAGAGCGAAGTCGACGCGTTCCGACGCACGGCCGTCATCTCGCTCGTCGTCCTCCTGCTGTCGACGCCGATCGCCCTCTTCGTCGGCAGCGAGCTCGGTGTCGTCGAAGCGACCTACCAACCGATGAAGATCGCCGCGGCGGAGGCGCAGTGGAACACGTGTCAACCGTGCTCCTTCTCGCTGTTCCAGATCGGCGGGGGGAACAACGACCAGACGCCGACGCAGATCATCTCGATCCCGGGGCTGTTGTCGATCCTCGCCACCAACCATCCCAACGGCAAGGTCATCGGCCTCAACCAACTGAATGCGGAGTACCAGAAGGAGTACGGCCCGGGGAACTACGTCCCCAACGTCTTCATCCAGTACTGGTCGATGCGGGTGATGGCGTACCTGGCGGCGCTGGTCATGGCCTTCGCCCTCTGGGGGGCATGGCTGCTGTACCGACGACGGCTCGACCGCGCCAAATGGTTCCTGCGCATCGCGCCCTGGGCGATCATCACGCCGTTCCTGATGAACACCGCCGGCTGGATGCTCACGGAGAGCGGCCGGCAGCCCTGGATCGTCCAGGGTCTGCAGAAAACGGCCCAGGGGGTGTCACCGTCCGTCTCGGCCACGGACATTTGGATCTCGATCGTCGTCTTCTATCTGATCTTCATTGCGTTCGGCATCGCCGACACGTGGCTCATGATCCGCTACGGCCGCAAGCCGCTCGACCACGACCCGATCGCCAAGCTGGTGAACGAAGGTGCCCCGTCCGACGAAGGAGCCCCGTCCGACGAGGACGAGTTCGGGCTCGTCTACTAGGAGGCAGCGATGACCCTCGGAGACTTCTGGTTCATCGTCGCGGCGATCTTCTGGGTCGGTTTCTTCGTCCTGGAGGGGTTCGACTTCGGCGTCGGCATGCTGCACGCGATCCTCGGGCGCAACGACTTGGAGCGCCGGGTGCTGATCAACGCGATCGGGCCGGTTTGGGACGGCAACGAGGTCTGGCTCATCGTGGCCGGGGCCGTCCTCTTCTCGGCCTTTCCCGGCTGGTACGCCACCATGTTCTCGGCGCTGTACCTGGGCCTGTTGCTCGTGCTCGTCGCCCTCATCGTGCGCGGGCTGTCCTTCGAGTGGCAACGCAAGTTCGACGACCCGCGCTGGCGCACCTTCTGGCGTGTCGGCCTCACCGTCACCAGCGCCCTCATCCCGTTCCTGCTGGGCCTCGCGCTGGGCGACCTCCTCCACGGCCTCCCGATCAACGCCGACCACGTGTACACCGGCGGGTTCTGGCATCTCTTCACCCCGTTCGGCCTGTGGAGCGGCATCACGTTCGTCGTCCTGTCGTTGCTCTCGGGAACGACCTTCCTCACGCTGAAGACGACCGGGGAGCTGCACGAACGGGCGCAGCGCGCGGCGGTGGCCGTGGGTGTCGTCGCCGTCGTCGTGACGGTCGGCTTCATGACCTGGGTGCACATCGGGCTGTCCACGGGGTTCGTCCCCCGGCCCCTCGAGGCACTGGCCCTGCTGGCGGTCATCGTGGCGGCCTGGGCGGCCCGCGAGCGGGCCGACGGTTGGGCTTTCCTGGCAGCCTGTGTGGGCATCGGGGGGACGGTGGGGTCGCTCTTCAACGAGCTCTTCCCCCGCGTCATGATCTCGAGCACCAACCCCGCCTACAGCCTGACCGTCAACAACACGGCGAGCCCGCCATACACGCTGAAGGTGATGACCGTCACCGCCGCGATCTTCTTCCCCATCGTCGTCGCGTACCAGGCCTGGACCTACAAGGTCTTCCGCCGGCGGCTCTCGGTGCCCAAGGCGGACGGCGATGCCGGCGATGACGCGGCGACTCAGGCAGCGCAGGCGCAGGCGAGGGCCGGCGAGGCGGACGGCCCTCTCAGAACCGGCAGCTGAGGCACGGCTACAGGCCGGGGCTGCTCTGCATCAGGCCGCCGTCGGCGAAGATCGTCGTCGCCGTGAGGTAGCTCGCCCCGTCCGAGGCGAGGAACGCCACGACGGACCCGATCTCCTCGGGCTGCGCCAGCCGCCCGAGCGGGATGGCGGCGTTCAGCGTGGCCAGCGCCTTGGGGTCGGCCACGGTCTGCGCATTGATCGGCGTGTTGACCGCGCCCGGCCCTACGCCGACGACGAGGATGTTGTGCGGCGCCAGCTCGACACCCGCCGTCCTCGTCAGCATGCGCATCCCGCCCTTGGCGAGGCAATAGGCGGTGTTGCCCGGCATGGGCCAGTCCTCGTGCACCGACGTCATGTTGATGATGCGGCCGCCGCCGCCCTGGGCGATCATCTGCTTGGCGGCGATCTGGGTGCCGAAGAACGCGCTCTTGAGGTTGACGTCGAGGACCTTCTCGTATTGCGCCTCGGTCGTGTCCAGGATGGACGTCCGGGTCTCGATCCCGGCGTTGTTCACCATCACGTCGAGGCGGCCGAAGTTCGAGACCGCGGTGTCGACCATCTTCTGGAGATCGGCAATCTTCGACACGTCGCCCTCCACGCCGACCGCCTTGTCGCCCAGCGCGGCCACCTGCTGTTCGAGGTCCTCAGTCGCTTGAGGGTTCGAGATGTAGTCGATGACGATGTTCGCGCCCTGTTCGGCCAGGGCGAGCACGACCGCCTTGCCGATCCCGGTGTTGCCGCCGGTGACGATGGCGACCTTGCCGTCGAGTGCTTTTGCCATGTGGAGACCTCCTCGTGCGGCCACGCGGGCCGCGTCCTGACAATTGCCGCCCACGCTAGCCAGCCCCGCGCCGACTGACAGGGCGAGCGAGCTGCGAGCGAGCCGCCCCGGCCGCACTCGTGACGATCGGCTCTTGATGCAGGACGGCCGCATCCCTAGCATCCAACGTGATGTCGGACACCTCTCGCGCCGCGGCTGGCCCCGACGCCGACGCGCCACAGACCGATCTGAGTGGCGGCGCCGACGTCTTCCCGCCCATCGCCGATTACGGCTTCCTCTCCGACTGTGAGAACAGCTGCCTCATCGCCCCCAACGGTGCCGTCGAGTGGCTGTGCCTCCCCCGGCCCGATTCACCTAGCGTGCTCGGCGCCCTCCTGGACCGGACCGCGGGGAACTTCCGCTTCGGGCCGTACGGGACCGAGGTGCCACACGACCGGCGCTACATCCCTGGCACGATGGCCCTCGAGACGACCTGGCACACGCCGTCGGGTTGGCTGGTCGTCCGGGACGTGCTCACGGTCGCGCCCACGGAGGACGTGGCACGGCGGACGGACTTCCGCCGTGCCCCCGGCGACGCCGCACCTTCCGGTGTGCTGTTGCGCATCGCGACCTGCATCGAAGGACACGTCGAGGTGGTGACGAGCATCGTCCCCGTCTTCGAGTACGGCGCACAGACCGGCACCTGGTCCTACGAAGGCGACGGCTACGAGTCCATGTCGGTATGCCCGCCCGTGGGCGACCCCACGCTGGCCGTGCGTGCGTCGTTCGGGCTCGGTGCGGCCGGCCCCCGCTGTTACGGGCGTTCCACGCTCGCCAAGGGAGAGTCGGCGTTCGTCGCGCTGTCGTGGTCGGACTGCCTTCCGGAGGGCCTGGCCGAGGCGCAGGCCCAGCTCGACGCCACCGTGACGTACTGGCGGGACTGGCTCTCCAACGGGACGTTCCCCGACCACCCATGGCGGATCTACATGGAACGCAGCGCCCTCACGCTCAAGGGCCTGAGCTACGCGCCGACCGGGGCAATCATGGCCGCGCCGACGACCTCGCTGCCCGAGACGCCCGGCGGGGCGCGCAACTGGGACTACCGCTACACGTGGATCCGCGACTCGTCGTTCATGCTGCGCTCGCTGTACCGCCTGGGCTTCGCGTGGGAGGCCATGGAGTACTTCGCCTTCGTCCTGGAGGCGGTGGCGTCCGAGGCGGGCGGCAACGGCAACTGGGATCTCCAGATCATGTACGGCATCGACGGTCGCAAGGACCTCACCGAGCACACGCTCGACCATCTGTCCGGCTGGCGGAACTCGCGGCCGGTGCGCGTCGGCAACGGTGCGTGGGACCAGCATCAGAACGACGTCTGGGGGATGTTGCTCGATGCGGTGGACATCCACCTCAGCCAGGGCGCCTCGCAGATCGTGCATCCGGTCTGGGAGGGTCTGGCGCACCTGGTCGACACCGCCATCTCCCACGCCGACGAGCCCGACCAGGGCATCTGGGAGATCCGCGGCGACCCCGAACATTTCACTGCGTCCAAGGTCCTCTGCTGGGTCGCCATGGACCGGGGGGCGGACCTCGCCCAGACCCGACGCGACACCGACCGGGCCGAGCAATGGCGGAAGGCAGCGGACGACCTCAAGGCCGAGATCCTCGACAAGGGTGTCGGCACCGACGGGCGCTTCCGGCAGCACTACGGGAACGACGAGCTCGACGCGTCGCTGCTCTTGATCCCCATCCTCGGCTTCCTGCCTCCCGACGACGAGCGGGTGCGGGCGACCGTCCTCGCCATCGCGGACGAGCTGACCGAGGACGGCTTGGTCCTCCGCTACAAGGTGGACTCGACAGACACCGGTTTCGAGGGCAAGGAGGGGACGTTCACCATCTGTTCCTTCTGGTTGGTCACGGCGCTCGCGATGATCGGCGAGCATCGGCGGGCGCGCGCGCTGTGCCAGAAGCTGTTGAACTTCGCCGGCCCCTTGCAGCTCTACGCAGAGGAGATCGACGCCGCCACCGGCGAGCACCTCGGAAACTTCCCGCAGGCGTTCACCCACTTGGCCCTGATCGACGCCGTCGGGCGTCTGATCGAGGCCGAGCACGCGGCCGAGGCAGGAACGCGGTAAGCCCGCCGCGGGCGACGACGCGTGACTGAGGCGACCCCCGCATACCGCGTCGTTGTCGTGGGAGGAGGCTTCGGAGGCCTCCCGGCGACGAGGCTGCTGGCTCGCTCACGCGACATCGACATCACGCTGATCGACCGCCGCAACCACCACCTGTTCCAGCCCCTCCTCTTCCAGGTCGCGACCGGCATCCTCTCCCCGGGGCAGATCTCCCCGGTCCTGCGGCACATGCTGCGCAAACAGCCCAACGTCAGGGTCGTCCTCGCGGGGGTCACCGCGTTCGACCTCGAGCGGCGTGTCGTGCAGACCCAGTCGCGTGCCGGGCTGCCACGACGAGTACCCCTACGACAGCCTCATCGTGGCGGCCGGCGCGGGGCAGTCCTACTTCGGACACGACGAATTCGCCCTGATCGCTCCCGGCATGAAGACGATCGACGACGCCATGGAGCTGCGCCGCCGCGTCTACGGCGCCCTCGAACTCGCCGAGACGATGCCCGACGCCGCGCTCCAACGGTTCTGGACCACCTTCGTCGTCGTCGGGGCCGGGCCAACCGGCGTCGAGCTCTCCGGGCAGATCCGCGAGCTGGCGGCGCGCAGCCTGCGCCGGGACTTCCGGAGGATCGATCCGACCGCCGTGCGGGTGGTCCTGGTCGACGGCGGGTCCGAGCCGCTGGCGAACTTCGGCGACCGCCTCTCCGGTCGCGCCCGCGCGGATCTCGAGAAGATGGGCGTCGAGCTGCAGATGGGCCTGCGAGTCGTCGGCGTCGATCCGCTCGGCGTCGACGCTCAGGGCGCGGCGGGCGAAGAGCGTCGCTTCGAGGGCGGGACCGTGATCTGGGCCGCCGGCGTGCAAGCGTCGCCCCTGGCCGCCATGCTCGCCCAGGCGACGGGCGCAGAGACGGACCGCGCCGGCAGGATCTCGGTACAGCCCGACCTCAGTCTGCCCGGGTACCCCGAGATCTTCGCCATCGGCGACATGGCGTCGATCAACCAGCTCCCGGGCGTCTGCGAGGTGGCCATGCAGGGCGGCCTGCACGCCGCCAACACGATCAAGCGGAGGCGCGCCGGCAAGGACTCTGTCCCGTTCAAGTACCGGGACCTCGGGAGCGCGGCGACGCATCGGCCGATTCAAGGCCATCGTCAGCGTCCGCGGGATCCGGCTCGGCGGCTTCCCCGGCTGGGTCGTCTGGTTCTTCGTCCACATCGGGTTCCTCAACGGGTTCGGCCGCCGGGCCAGCACGATGCTGCGATGGTTCCAAGCCATGATCGGGCACTCCCGGCCCGAACGCGTCTTCAGCGTCGGCCACACGGGCGGGGACCTGAGCCTGCCCGACGAGGTGAAGGCCAAGGTCATGCCCAGTCCGTTCCCGGTGACTGACGGCATGCCGGACTGGGCGGAGCGGGTCCGCGCGGCGGAAGCGAGCGAAATCGCAGCGGGATCGTCCGCTGCCGCTGCCGGCGATCACACGCCGGGAACGCGCCCGACCAGCGCAGACCTGACCAACGGCCGAGCGCGCCGAACCCCGGGACCTTCGGCCCTACAGGCTGCACCGGGGTTTCCTTACCATCGAGTAGGTAGCCGAAGACGCTGGCGGTGAGGGTCTGGCGACGCGCCTTCCCCCCACGGTCGAGTATGGGTTCGTCTGGGTGGCGGGAACCGCTCCCTCGGCGGCTCGGCTTTGTGGTTTGCGCACTCCCTGGCCGAACTCCCCCAGCGTCTTCGGCTCCGACCTCCCCGGCGACCCGGCCGGGACCACTACATTCGCCGGATGATCCTCGACAACTTCCTCGTCACGGACCAGGTCGCCATCGTGACCGCGAGTGGGCGCGGCATCGGGGCCGGCGCCGCCGTAGCTCTGGCGGAGGCCGGGGCCGACGTCGTGCTGGCTGCCCGCACCGAGGACCAGCTGCGAGAGGTGGCGAAGAAGGTCGAGGCCGCCGGACGTCGCGCCGTGGTCGTCCCCGGCGACCTGACCGACTTCGACCTCATGGCCTCGCTGGCCGAGACGGCGCACAACGAGTTCGGCCGGCTCGACATCGTCGTCAACAACATGGGCGGCACCATGCCTCGTCCCTTTCTCGATACGTCGCCGCGCTTCCTCGAAGAGGCGTTCCGCTTCAACGTGTCCGCCGGGCACGCGCTGCTGCGGGCGGCCGTGCCGCGCATGCTCGAGGGCGAGCACCCGGGCGGCGCCGTCGTCAGCATCTCGTCGGTGATGGGACACGTCGCCGGCCGGGGCTACATCGGGTACGGCACGGTGAAGGGTGCCGTCGAGCAGTACACACGCCTCGCCTCGCGTGACCTCGCCCCGCGCATCAGGGTGAACGCCATCGGTGTCGGCTCGACGGCGACGTCGGCCCTCGACATCGTCATGTCGAGCGACGAGCTGCGCACCTCGATGGAGGACGTCACCCCGCTCAAGCGGATCGGCGTCGTCGAGGACATCGCCGCCGCCATTCTCTGGTTGGTCTCGCCCGCCGGGTCGTACGTGACCGGCAAGGTCATCGAGGTCGACGGTGGGCTGCAGTCGCCCAATTTCGAGTTCCCGATCCCCGATCTCTAGGACATCTAGACCGGGGGCGGCCCACCTCGCCCCACCGCCACGCTCGCGCCACGATAAGGAGCCGCCATGCCCCACCGAGTCGTCCAATGGAGCACCGGGAACGTCGGGCGCCACGCGCTCGCCGGCATCGACGCACGCGCCGACCTCGAGCTCGTGGGTCTCTTCGTCTCCAACCCGGACAAGGTGGGCCACGACGCCGGCGAGCTGGCCGGCCTCGGTCGCAAGCTCGGCGTCACCGCGACAAACGACGTCGACGCGCTCCTCTCGCTGCGCCCCGACTGCATCGTCCACACCGCGATGGCCGACGACCGCATCTTCGAGGCACTGGCCGACCTGGAGCGCTTCCTCTCCGCCGGCTGCAACGTTGTGTCATCCAGCCCGGTCATGCTGCAGTACCCCGCCCCCGACGACGCCCTCGCCGCGCCGGTCATCGAGGCGGCCAAGCGGGGCGGCGTCTCGATCTTTGTCAACGGCGTCGACCCCGGCTTCGCCAACGACGCGCTGCCGCTCGTCCTCTCTGGGGTCAGCGAGCGGATCGAGGAGGTCCGTTGCTCGGAGGTCCTCAACTACAACACGTACAACCAACCCATGGTCCTCTTCGACATCATGGGCTTCGGCCGCGACCTCGATGACGTGCCGCTGCTGCTCTCGCCGGGCATTCTGATCAGCGCCTGGGGCAGCGTCGTCCGCCAGATCGCCGCGGGCCTCGGCGTCACCCTCACTGACGTCACCGAGTGGTACGAGCGCGAGGCCGCGCCCGAGGACTTCGAGGTCGATGCCGGCACGATCAAGGCCGGCACCGCCGCCGCGCTGCACTTCGAGGTCCGCGGCATGGTGGGCGACCGCGCCGTCGTCGTCCTCGAGCACGTCACGCGCCTGCGCGACGACCTCGGTGCGCAATGGCCCCAGCCGGCGGGACAGGGCTGCTACCGGGTGCAGATCACCGGCGAGCCCAACTACACGCTGGACCTGCAGCTCATGGGGACGGACGGCGACCACAACACCGCTGGTCTCAAGGCGACCGCCATGCGACTGGTCAACGCCGTCCCGGCGGTCATCGCCGCACCGCCGGGCCTTGTCACCGCGCTCGACCTGCCACTGGTCACCGGGCGCGGCCTCGTCGTGACCTAATTCCCGGGCGGCGTAGCGCCGCCACACCAGGTTCGAGCAGGGGAGGATCACCGGATCTCGCCGTCGCGCTGGCCATGATTGTCCAGATGGACAGTCAGGAGCCGCCGACCCTCGAGGAGGAGGAGACGAGCCCTCGATTCTGGTGGTCGACGCTGCGCACCGTGGCGTTCGGGGCCGACTCCTACGGGCTCGTCTTCTTGCTCTTGGTGGCCGACTACGTCTTGTTGACGAGTGGATGGACGGGCGGCGGCGCGCTGGTCGTCAGCACGCTGTGCCTCGGCGTGACGCTGCTCCTCGCCTTCCACACGTCCGAGGTACCGCGTCGCCTCCTGAACCTCGTCCGCGCCGCGGTCGCCGTGGCGGTCCTCGGCGCGATCGGCGCAGCCATAGGTGGTGGCAACACGGCCAACGGTGCCATCGTGCTCCTCATCACCTTGCTGCTCGTGGCGAGCCCCGTCGCCATCGGTTGGCGCATCGCGCACCACGCCAAGGTCACCGCACAGACGATCCTTGGTGCGCTTTCGATCTACGTCCTGATCGGGCTGATCTTCGCCAACGCCGATCTCGGCCTGCAGCTGGCCACGGGGTCTTCGTTCTTCGCCCAGTCGGGACACCACGGACCGGCCGACTTCTCCTACTTCAGCTTCATCACGATGGCGACGGTGGGATACGGCGATCTCACGCCGGCCACGGGACTCCCGCGCACCTCCGCGGTCCTCGAGGCGCTGAGCGGGCAGATCTTCCTCGTGGTGCTGGTCGCCCGGCTTGTCACGCTCTACACGCCACGCCACGGGCTGCGCGCCGAGCTCCAGCAGATCGAGACCACGCCGCCGACGCCGCCTGCGACCGGGTCGACGTCGACGTCGACGTCGCCGTCCTGACCGGTCGGAAGCCTCGTCCTCAACGAAATCGGGCGTCGATCGGCGTCCGATCCCAATGGACCGCCAATCTCGGGAGCGTGCCGAAGAAAGGGCCGTGACGGGCGTTTCCCCTGGGCATGCAACCCGGACGGCGGAAACGGCGCCTCGGGGCCGCCCTCATCACGGCGTCCGTGGTGGTCCCGCTCCTATTGGTAGGCGGGGCGCATGCGCATGGTGCGGTGTCTGCACCAGACGCGCCGCTCAGTGTCTCGGTGAGTGAGACGGGCACCGGGCAGGGCGTTCCCGCTCCAAGCGCGAGCACGTCGATCGACGACAACGCAGTTGCAACGAGTGGCTCGGTCGCACAGACCATTTCGGTCTCGGTCCTCCCTGGACCGCTTACCGTGTCGCCGTCGACCGAGTCGATCTCCTTCACCCGGATCTCCGATGGCTCGTGGCAAGCCCCTCTCTCGACCGTCACGGTCGTCGACGCGCGTGGATCTCTCGTCGGCTGGCAGGCGACGGTCTCGCTGCAGTCGCTCAATGGCGTGCCGGCGGCCAGCCTGGGCCACGCCCGACTGTGCGTGAGCCCGGGCGGAGCCGTCGCCGTAAGCGGGAGGCAATCCGAAGTGCGGGCCGGTAAGGACGCGTGCGGGAACGCCGACGATCCGCTCACCCTTTTCTACGCTCCGCCCAACGGTGGCGGCGGCACGTTCGACGACACGGGTCCCGTCACGCTGCACCTGCCGCGCGCTCCCGGCACAAGCTCGGTCACGGCAACGTTGGCGGTCGCCGTCCACTGATGCTCGGCGGGCGAAAAGACCCGCCTCAGTCGGTCGGAACGATCTCGCTCGTCTGCAGGACCGGCGTGATGTTCGTGTAGTTGGCCACGTCGGCCATCACCGCCGCAGTGCCCTCTGCGGCCATCGCCGCCGTTAGCGCGTCGAGGGAATCGAACTCGAGGTGCACCGCCGCCACGTAGGGGCCGTCTACTCCCTTGTCGATCTCCGCCTTGGTGACCCCCCAGGTCTCCATGGCCAGCGGCACGTGCTTGTCGCGGTAGTAGTCGTGGTCGAATGTTGAGCCCTCCGAGGAGGGGTAGAACACGGAGACTCGGATCACCTGGTCACTCCTTGTCGATTTCGCTTCGCCACAGTCTGCCCGCAGCCAGCCCGGATTTCCTCCCGACGATCCTGGCCGATCCTGGCCCTACGGCACCCGGGGCGCCGACGTCACATCCATGTGCAGCCGGGTGAGCGTCGAGGACGCGATGTGCCACTCGCCCGAGGCATCCTTCTCGTACATCTCGTGGTAGTGGCCGGCGCCGTGCAACTGGGTCCCGTCCGGCCAGAGGATGAAGTCCTGCAACGCCCAGATGCCGCGGGCCGTGCTCGGCGAGGTGACTTCGATCTCGGGCATGTGGCCGTGATGCACGGTGACCGCACCGTCGAGCGTCGCCTGGAGGAACGACACGAAGTCGTCCGCGCCGCTGACGATCCCGCCTCCCGATTCCGTGGTGTCGATCACGACGTCGTCAGTGAAGACCTGGCGCATGGCCGCCCAGTCCTTGGTGTCCATCGTGCGGAAGTAACGCGCCTTCAGCTGCTTGATGGCCTCGACGTCGTCCACCACCCCGGTCTCCCCTACCACCCGAAACGCCCGACCCGCCTCAGGAGTAGCGCGCCGCCCGCGTGCCGGGCGGATGGAACTCGCCGGCGAAGTCGGGGTTCTCGACGCAACACTCGCATTCGAGCCCGTCGGGGTCGCGGAAGAAGAGGCTGAGCATCGGCCCGAAGTCGGTGACGAAGTCGTCCGCCGCGCCGCGGGCGATCAGCCGGTCGCGGATCTTCTCGAACGACTCGAGCGACGCCGCCTGCAGGGCGAGATGGTCGAGGCGCCCGCGGCCGAACATGGGCGTCTGGCGGTCGGCCTCGGTGTTCCCCTCTATCTCGAAGACGTTGAGCTCGGACCAGTCGCCGATCTTGATGATCGAGAGCCGGGGGCCCTTGTCTTCGGGGAACTCGGACCCGTCCCGCATGACCTCGGCGTCGAAGACATCGATGTAGAAGTCGTTCAGGCGTGACGCGTCGTTGGTGATCACGGCAACGTGATTCAGACCCTTCAACAGCACGGTGCTCCCTCCTCGGACGATGAGGCGATGGGGTCGTTCGGGCATCCAGCCGGCGTGGCCCACGCTCAGGCTAGGGCCTGCGACGACTACTCGTTCGTCCTCAGCGGAAGTCCCGGCTCGCCGGCACCGCGGTGCCGACCCCGAGCGCCTCGACCTTCTCGGCGTCGAAGCTCACCGCGCCCTGACCCTTGCGCACCCTGCCCCGGATCAGCAAGACCGGCGAATGGCGGGCCACGTGCTTCCAGCGCGCCCACGCCCCCCGGGAGAAGACGACGTTCACGTGCCCGCTCTCGTCCTCCAGGTTGACGAACACCGCGCCCCGCGCCGTCTCGGGGTGCTGGCGGTGCGTCACCACGCCGGCGACGACCGCCCGGTCCCCGTCGGCGACCTCCGGCGACTCCAGCTCCGCCGCCGTCGTCACGCCCAGCGCCTCGAGCCGCTCGCGCGCCAAGTGCATCGCCGTGCGCTCCGGCGCCAGCCCGAGCGCCCACAGGTCGTCGGCCACCGAGTCGGACAGGCTCGGCTCGGGCAGCGGCGGCGCCTCGGCCCCGACCACCACGCCGGGCAACCGATCGGGCGTACCCATCGCCGCCGCCCCCGCCCCCCACAACAACTGACGCCGCCGCGACGTCACCGAGCCCGGCACGTCCTCGCCCACCGGGTCGAGCGCACCCGCCGCGGCGAGCGTCTCGAGCTGGGCCTGCGTCACGCCGGCCCGGCGCACCAGGTCCTCGCTCCCGTTCCAGGGCCGGCCCGCCGCGATCCGCTCCGCCCTCGCCTCCCCCACGCCGCGCACCGACGCCAGGCCCAGCAACAGCACGGGGTCGGAGCGCACGCCTTCCAACGACGCGCCGACCTCGGAGCGGTTCACGTGGGGGCGGCGCACCCGCACCCCGTGGCGGCGCGCGTCGGCCACCAGCGACTGGGGCGACCAGAAGCCCATCGGTTGCGAGTTCAACAGCCCCGCCGTGAACGCCGCCGGGTAGTGCACCTTCAACCAGGCCGACGAGTACACCAAGTGCGCGAACGACACCGAGTGCGATTCGGGGAACCCGAAGTTGGCGAACGCCGCCAGCGCCTCGAAGACCTGGTCGGCCACCGCGCCCGTCACGCCCCGCGCCGCCATCCCCTCGAACAGGCGCTGCCGCATCTTGTCCATCCGCGCCGCCGAGCGCTTGGCCGCCATGGCCTGGCGCAGCTCGTCGGCGTCGGCCGCGCTGAAGCCGGCGATGGCGACCGCCATCTCCATCAACTGCTCCTGGAACAGCGGCACCCCGAGCGTCCGCTCCAAGATCGGCTCGAGCAGTGGGTGCAGGTACGTCACCTCCTCCTCGCCCCGCCGCCGCCGGATGTACGGGTTGACCGCGTGCCCCTGGATCGGGCCCGGCCGGATGAGCGCGACCTCGATCGCGATGTCGTAGAACGTGCGCGGCCGCACCCGGGGCAGCGTCCCCATCTGGGCCCGGCTCTCGACCTGGAAGACCCCGACCGTGTCCGCCGCGCACAACAGGTCGTAGACCTCGTCCTCCTGGGGCAGCTGGGCCAGGTCGACCTCGACCCCGTAGAAGTCGCGCACGAGGTCGACCATCCGGTGCAGCGCCTCGAGCATGCCGAGACCCAGCAGGTCGAACTTCACCAGCCCGATGGCGGCGCAGTCGTCCTTGTCCCACTGCAGCACCGAGCGGCCCTCCATGCGCCCCCACTCGACCGGGCACACCTCGACCACGGGCCGGTCGCACAGCACCATGCCGCACGAGTGGATGCCGAGGTGGCGCGGCCGGTCGAGCACCTCGCCGGCCAGCTCCGCCACCAGCGGCGGGACCCCACCACCACCACCACCACCTCCCGACCGCCCCGCCCCCTCCGTCGTCGCCGCCGGGTCGACCGCCTCGTCCAGCGCCGCGGCCGACGACGGCCCGCGCCCGTGTCCGGCGTCGATCCCGGATGACCACGCATCGACCTGGTCCTGCGAAAAGCCGAACGCCTTGCCCACGTCGCGCACGGCCGAGCGGGGCCGGTACGTGATGACGTTGGCCACCTGCGCGGCGTGACGCCGGCCGTAGCGCTCGTACACGTACTGGATCACCTCTTCGCGACGCTCCGACTCGATATCCACGTCGATGTCCGGCGGACCGTCGCGCGCCGGCGACAAGAACCGCTCGAAGAGCAAGCCGAGGTCGACCGAGTCGACGTTGGTGACCCCGAGCGCGTAACAGACGGCGGAGTTGGCCGCCGACCCCCGCCCCTGGCAGTAGATGTTCAGCCGCTTGCACAACTGCGCGATGTCCCACACGATGAGGAAGTAGCCGGCGAAGCCGAGCGTCCCGATCACGTCGAGCTCGTGCTCGATCTGCTTCCACGCCCCCGGCACCCGCTCGCACTCCGGCGGCCCGTAGCGCGCCCGCGCCCCCTCGTGCACCAAGTGGCGCAGGTAGCCCTGTTCGGTCATGCCGTCGGGGACGGGGAAGTCGGGCAGCCGCGGCGCCACCAGGCGGAGGTCGAACGCGCAGGCGCGCCCGAGCTCGGCCGCCCGTTCCACGACGCCGGGCCAACGGGCGAAGCGCCGGCTCTGCTCGGCGGCGGAGCGCAGACACGCCACCGGCGCCGGCGGTAGCCACCCCTCGAGCTCGGCCAGCGGCCGCCGCGCCCGCACCGCGGCGAGCGTGGTGGCGAGGCGGAACCCGGCCGGCGTGGCGTAGTGCACGTTGTTGGTCGCGACGGCGTCGACCCCCCACTCGATGGCCAGGCGCGCCAGCGCGTCGTTGCGCGCCGAGTCGAGGGGGTCGCCGTGGTCCCACAGCTCGAGGGCGACATGGGCGCGCCCGAAGGCGTCGATGAGGTGTCCGACTTCCTTGGCGGCCGCCCGGGGACCTGCTTCCATCAACGCGGCGGGGACCGCCCCTTTCCGACACCCACTGAGCACCAACCAGTGGCCCGCCGCGGCGCGCGCCAGCGTGTCGAGGGTGAAGATCGGCTTCCCTTTCTCCCCGCCCGCGAGGTGCGCGTCGGCCAGGACGGTGGACAGGCGGGCGTAGCCCTCGGGGTCGCGGGCGAGCACGACGAGGTGCGCGCCGGTGGGGTCGGGATCGCCGGTGCGCAGGCCGGCGGGCGCGAGCGTCACCTCCGTGCCGAACACCGTCGGCAGCCCGCACGCTCGCGCCGCCTCGGCAAAGCGCACCACGCCGTAGAAGCCGTGATGGTCCGTGAGCGCGAGCGCCGCCAGGCCGAGCCGATACGCCTCGGCCACCAGTTCCTCGGGGTCGCTGCTCCCGTCGAGGAAGCTGAACCCCGAGTGCGCGTGAAGCTCGGCGTATTCAGTCATAGAGCGCCTCCACCCACCACCGCCCGCGCTCGGAGCAGAGCAGGCGCGCCACCCCCTCTTGCGTCACGACCTGCAGGCGGGCACGGCGACGACGGACCGACCACCAGCGCTCGGTGACCGGCCACGGGCCGGCCCACGCCGCGACCTGCTCCCAGGGCCCGCCGTCGACCGACAGCCGGTCGATCGGCGCAGTGAGCAGGCCGCGTCCGCTCACCACCATGGCGTTGCCCTCGGCGTCCACCAGCTCGGCGCGCCGGGGCACCCGCAGCACGTCGGTCGGCGCAGGCGGCGGCAGCTGGCCCGGCCAGGGCGCGCCGCCGGACGGGCCCGTGGCGCCGGCGTCCGGACTGCCCCACGGCAGCAGCACCGACTGGCCGGCCGGGTCGCGCCCGCCCCGGAGGCGACCGACCACCACGGCCTCGACTCCCAGACGCTCCTGCACCTTCACGATGGAACGGGCGGCGCGCGTGTCGGCCTCCGACGCGCCGCCGAAGAAGCCCGGCTGCGACGGCGGGGGTGGCGCATCGGGCGGACGGTCGGGGTCCTCGCCACGCGCCACGCGCAGCCGTCGCTCGATGGTGCGGTCGCGCAGCCCGGCCAGCTCCCCGCTGTCGCCGCGCGCCACCGCGTGGCAGACGGCGGCGTCCGCACCGAAGCGGTCCGAGACGTTGGCCACCGGCAAGGCGGCGAACTGGCCGAGCGTGGTGATCCCGAGGCGCTGCAAGGTGACGGCCAAGTCGGGCCGCGCCAGCGTGGCCACCGACCACGGGGCCAGGAAGTCGCCCGAGCCCCCCGGCGGGACGATCAGCTCGGAGCGAGCTGCCAGTGCCGCGGCGAAGAGGCCGTCGGCCACGCCGATCGTGACCTCCTCGCCCATCTCGTCGAAGAGCTCGGCCAGGCGCGCCACGACCGCCTCCTCGCCGCCGAAGAAACGGGCCGGGCCGCGGGCCGGCAACGCACCGACGCCGAGCCGGACCGGCTGCACCCACGGACACAGCTCGCCGGCCCGCGCCAGGACGCGGGAGAACCGCCGAGCCTCCTCACCCCTCGGCCCCTCATCGAGAAGGTCGGGGCACCAGATGACGACAAGCCGTTCCACTTCTCCACCGCTTTCTGCTTTCCACCGCCCGACTCATGCCGCGTCGTCCCCACCGTCCGCCGTCGCCACCGCACCCGAGTCGGCCGGCAGCCACAGTGAGCACTCGGTCGCCCGGCCGGCGGCGCGGCGACCGCTCACGCGCACCTCGGCGCGACGGCCGCGCAGATATCCGTGGCCGCGGCCGACGCCTTCCCACTCGACCGCTCCCACCATCAGGGCCAGGTCGCCGCCCTCGGGCCAGGCACCCGCACCCTCGAGCAGCACCACGAGCGCGGCTTGCCGGTCGCGGGCGCGGGCGACGAGGTGGCGCGCCGCGGTGAGGCGCGCCCGGCCAGGCGGGCGGACCAGGACGACGTCGACGCCGGAGAGAAGGTCGCCGGCCGCCTCGGCCCAGCCCGTGCCGGGGTGGGGTACGAAGACGACCCGGCGCAGATCGAGACCGAGTCCGGCGGCCGCCACCACCCCCGGATCGGTCAGGCCGACGGCGGCACACCAACTGCCCGACGCCGACGCCGCGCCCAGGAGGGCGAGGGCCAGCGTGGTGGCGCCGTGACCGGGTTGGCCCGTCACGGTGGTCGTCGTGCCGCGGCGCAACGAGCCACTCGGGAAGAGCGGGGCCAGCGGCGGGGGCACGGGCAGGGTCCGCCCGGCGACCGGCGTCGTGGGCCGGACCCGGTCGGCCAGCCCGGCGGGGACTTCCCGAGGTCCGCGGCGGGAGGGCCGGGCCGGCGGGTCGGGGCGAGGAGATGGCTCCGCACCAGTGGAAAAAGCGAACATATGTTCGTACCTTATCCAGGCGGTGCGCCGGCCGCTCGGGGCGCCGAACCCGCAGGTCACGGTGTGTGCAGCCTTGATCGGGCTGCGTGGGTCACAATCTGGCCGCATGTGCGGACGCTTCGCTCTCTATACGCCGCCGGCGCGGATCGCCCGTTACTTCGAGGCCACCTTGGACGAAGAGGCGGACGCCGAGCACGAGCCCAGCTGGAACGTCGCGCCCACCGACGAGGTCTTCGGCGTGCGGGACCGCCCCCAGAAGGACGGGGGCGAGCCGGTGCGCACCCTGATGACCTTCCGCTGGGGGCTCATCCCGTGGTGGTCCAAGGACGCCAAGTCGGGGAGCCGGCTCTTCAACGCGCGCTGCGAGACGGCGGCGAGCCGGGCGTCGTTCCGCGAGGCGTTCCGCCAGCGGCGCATCATCGTGCCCGCCGACGGCTTCTACGAATGGCGGCGGCTCAAGACCGGCGGAAAGCAGCCGAACTACTTCACCCGCGTCGACGGCGCGCCGCTGGCGTTCGCCGGCCTGGCCGAGCGTTGGCGCGACAAGGCGGCGCCCGAGCGCACGCCGCCGGTCCGGAGCTGCACGATCATCACAGCGCCGGGTGGCGCCGACATGCACGGCATCCATGACCGCATGCCAGTGATCCTCGACCCTTCGACGTTCGACGTGTGGCTCGACCCGGCCAACGAGGACGTCGAGGAGCTGCGCGCCCTGATGCGGCCGCCGCCCGAGGGGACGGTCGTCCACCGCATCGTGGGGCCGCGGGTCGGCAACGTCAAGAACAACGACCCATCGTTGATCGAGGAGGCGTGAGCGCGAGCCCGGGGCGCTTCGACCGGCGCACGCTCTTGCGCGTCGCGTTGGCGACGGGTGGGGCGGCCGTGCTGGCGGCGGCGGACCGGGGTGACGCCGCCAGGGCCGGGGCGGCGCTGACCCGGGCGGCGGCGTCGACGAAGGCGGCGGGATCGGACCTCGGGGCGGTCGAACACGTCGTCTTCTTGATGAAGGAGAACCGGTCGTTCGACCACTACTTCGGGACGTACCGCGGGGTGCGCGGATTCGACGACCACCCGGCGGGCGACCTCGGCGTGTTCGCCCAGCGGTGGCCAGGCGGGCGGGACCGCACGCTGCTGCCGTTCCACCTGGACTCGGCGAGCGCGATGGGCGAGTGCACGACCGACCTCGACCACAGCTGGCGGGGCGAGCATCTGAGCCGGGGACCGGGCGACAACAGCGCCTTCGTGGCGACGCACGTGCAGCCCGAGTTCGAGGGGCCCGAGAACGGCGTGCTGACGATGGGGTACTACCAGCGCCGCGACCTTCCCTTCTATTACGCGTTGGCCGACGCGTTCACCCTGTGCGACAACTATCACTGCTCGGTGCTCGGGCCGACGCACCCGAACCGGCTGATGTCGCTGTCGGGCACGATCGACCCCGCCGGGCGTGCGGGCGGGCCGGTGCTCGAGACCAACTCGTCGCCCGAGGCGGTGTACAGCGTGCACTGGGACACGATGCCCGAGGTCCTCGAGGACGCCGGGGTGAGTTGGAAGGTGTACACGCCGACGGGAGAGATCTACGAGCCGACGTTCGTGGCGCAGCACGGGATGGGCACGACCGATGCGATCCTGCCGTACTTCTCCCAGTACAAGAACCCGTCGTCGACGTTGTACCAGAAGGCGTTCCTGCCGACGTACCCCAACGACTTCGTGGCGGACATCGCATCGGGGTCGCTGCCGGCGGTGTCGCTGGCTGTTGCCGCCGGCCGGCTACGACGAGCACCCTTCGTCGCCCCCGGCGCTGGGCGAGTACTTCACGAACCAGGTGCTGCTGGCGCTCGTGTCGAACCCCGAGGTGTGGTCCAAGACCGTGCTGTTCCACATGTACGACGAGAACGACGGATTCTTCGACCACGTGGCGCCGCCCGTGGCGCCGAAGGGGACGGCGGGTGAGTATCTGGCGGGGACGCTGCCGTCCGAGGCGCACGGCGTCCGCGGCCCGGTCGGGCTCGGGTTCCGGGTGCCGATGCTCGTGCTCTCGCCCTTCGCCCGGGGCGGCCACGTGGCGTCGCAGGTCTTCGACCACACGTCGCAGCTGCGCTTCTTGGAGGAGCGCTTCGGGGTGCAGGCGCCAAACATCTCGGCGTGGCGGCGGCGGACCGTCGGCGACCTCACGTCTGCGCTGCCGGCGTTGCGCAGCGGCGGCAACGCGTCGGTGCCGGTGCTGCCGAGCACGGCGGGCGACCAGATGTCCGACATGACGGCGCTCGGGTGCTCGAGCGCGGCGATCTACGAGATCGCGACGGACCTGCCGGCGTACCCGGTCCCCGAGCACCAGTCGATGCCGCATCAAGAGACGGCGACGTAGCCGCCGCCTCGATGGCACGGGGGGAACGGCTCGGATCGTGGCTGCGGCGCGTCGTCACGGCGGTGGCGGTGGCGTCGTCGCTGCTGGTGCGCCGCCGGGGCGGCCGGGGTGGCCGGGGCGTCGACCGACGTCGACGACTTCGACGACGGCGCCACGCCCGGCGGACGGGCTGACGCGCCCGCTCGTCGGCGCGTTCTACTACCTGTGGAACCCGCAGAACATCGCGACCGGGCGCGCTGCGCTCCCACCTGGTCCCGTCGCAGACGCCGCCCTCCTCGCTGGTGAACTCGTCGAGCCCGCGGACCGCCGACGCGCGACATCGCCAACGCCCACAAGGCGGGGATCGACTTCTTCGCCATCGACTGGTGGCCCTACGTCGCGGGCTCCTCGGGAGCCGACTACCGCCAGGCCGACCGCAACATGAAGGACTTCCTCGCCGCGCCCGACCTGCACGAGATGAAGTTCGCCATGTTCTACGAGACGTGGAACCTCGGCTTCAACCCGCCGTACGAGGCGACCCCGGTGACGCCCCGATGGAGCTGCACTTCGACTCGGACATGTTGGGCTTTGCCAAGCACTACTTCTCCAATCCGTCGTACCTGCGTATCGAGGGCCGGCCCGTCGTCTACCTCTACCTGACCCGCACGCTGACGGGCGACGTGGCCGCCATGATGAGCGGGGCGCGTGGCTACCTCGAGGCGCACGGCTACGGCGACCCGTTCTTCGTCGGCGACGAGGTCTACTGGCGGACGACGCCCGAGAACGAGCCGCTGAGCGGGGACAAGGTCTTCACCGAGCAGCCGCAGGTGGCGCGGATCGAGGCCTTCGACGCCGTGACGTCGTACACCCTCTACTACGGCGACCCCTCGCCGGTGACGGGACCGGCGGCGGACGAGGCGGGTTATCCGGGGATGACCAACATCGCAGCGGACCAGCGGTTCCTCCTCGCGGTCTACCGCAACGCCACGAACAACCAAGTGCCCGTCCTGCCCCAGGTCCAGCCGGGCTTCAACGACCGCGGCTACCGGCTGGCGACGAACCACCCCGCCCTGCCGCGCCAGTGGCTGCCCGGCGAGGGCCCGTCCTCCACGCTCGACGACTTCTTCCGCTGCGTCGCCATCCCCGAGCTCGACCCCGCGCTGCCCATCGTGATGGTGACGTCGTGGGACGACTGGAACGAGGACACCGGGGTCGAACCGATCCCGGGCAAGCCGACGACCAAGGACGACAGCCCTGCCGGCAACGCCTACACGCAGGGCTACCAGTACGGCGGCGAGGGCACGAGCGAGTTGGCCGTGTTGACCCAGGACATCGCCCTGCTGGATCGGGACTATGCACAGGGCTCGGTCGGGACGGCCGCACCGGCGGTCGGCGCGGACTGCAACAAGCAGTGAGGCTGTGACTCCCCGAAAAGCTGTCGTCTCGGTTTTCAGGGCGCCTACGTCCGCGGGGTCGAGAGTCATGCAGGATCTCGAACTCCCTGCGTTCGGCTCGATCCGCACGTCAGAACTCCCGATTCTCGGAGATCTCGCGAGGCCCATCATGAGGCTCTCGAAACACGAGCCATGGCACTCTCTTTATCGTAAGCCGATCCGTGAGCCTCAACGACTGATCGCCGTGGCGACGATCACGTCTGTCTCGGCCGGC
Source organism: uncultured Acidimicrobiaceae bacterium (assembly GCA_963783995.1). GTDB lineage: Bacteria > Actinomycetota > Acidimicrobiia > Acidimicrobiales > RAAP-2 > Bog-473. The sequence continues at coordinate 171,307 of CAWAPU010000001.1, read as the reverse complement.
CTATCGCCGAGCATGACCCGGCGGCCCGACCAGCCGGTGCGTGCCAGCGCAGCGTCGAAGTAGCGGGCGTCGAACCCGAGCTCGAGCCAGCCGTACGTACGGCTCGACCACACCGAGAGCCCGTCGAGGCGCGGGCCCCACGGGTAACCGAGCCGTTGCACCGGCTCGGCCGCGAACAGCACGGCGCCGCCGGGGCGCACCACATCGTGCAGCCGCCGGAGCAATGTGAGGTGGTCGGCGCAATGGTGGAAGCTCTCGAAGAACACGGCGGCGTCGAACGGCTGGGCGGCCGTGAAGCCGAGCATGTCGCCCTGATACACCGTGAGCTCGCCCGGCCCCGTGCACCGCGCGCCGATGAGTGAGCAGAACTTGGGGTCGAGCTCGACCACCGTGACGTCGACCCCGGTGGCGATGAGGTCCGACGTCAGGTTGCCCCACCCGGCGCCGAACTCGACCACGCGGGGAGGCGCCGTCCCATGCGCGGTGCGCCGCCCAGGGCCTCACCCAGCACGTCGAGCAGGTGCCCACGGGCCACCAGGTCCCGGCCGACGAGCGTGAGCGAGCCGCTCTCGTAAGGGAACGGCCGGGTCAGGGCACGCTCGAGGTCGAACGGCGAGGCCTCGTGCGTCGTGTCGTAGCCGGCGCGTCCCGAGATACGGCGGTACAGGTCCCACGTCCACTCGCGGTAGGCGTCGGAGAACGGGTCGGGGGGCGGGGCGGCGGGCAAGGCGACGACGATCTCGCCGAGCAGCGCCTGGGCCCGCTCCGGCGACGTCCCCATCTGGGCACCCGCCCGGGCCAGCTCGTCGTCGAGCGCGGCAAAGGAGACCTCGCGTGGACCGGGGCGGCCGGCCCAGGTTCGGACGCGACGGCGCAGGCCCGGGGGCAGGGCGTCGACGGCGCGCCCGGCGACGCGGCGCATGGGACCGCTCAACCGTTCAACCGAGTCAACCCGGCGGGAGCGCCGACGCCTCGAACATCGTCGCCGTCGCGCCCACCATCCGGCCGAGGTTGCGCTCGCCGAACGCCGTCTCGTGGGGCTGGTCGAGGTGCGCGTCGAGGAGGTCCTTGGACTCCCAGCACTCGAAGAAGGCGAACGTGTTCGGCTGCTCGAGGTCCTCGGCCCACCAGTACTCCACGCAGCCCGGTCGCGCCGGCTCGCCTCGGTCACCTCGGCCAGGCTGGCCAGCACGTCGGCGCGGTCGACGGCGGCGAAGCTCATGGTGCCGGCAATGATGATCATCGAGCGGACAGTACAGGCGCTCAGCGCCCAGGCTCGGCGGTACCGAGTGGGCCGAGCGAGTCCAGCTCGTCCTTCACGAGCGTCCCGCCCTTCATGATGGCGACCAGGCGGTCCGTGTCCTGCAGCACGCCGATGTCGCCGAGGGGGTCGCCGTCGACGACGAGGAGGTCGGCCAGGTAGCCCTCGCGGACCGAGCCGAGCTCGTGGGCGCGGCCCATGACGTCGGCGCCGTTGCGGGTGGCCCAGCGGAGCACGTCGAGCGGCGCGATCCCCGCCTCCTTCACGTAGAACTCGAGCTCGTCGGCGTAGCGGCCGTGCGGGAGGCTGATGGCGCCGTAGTCGTCGCCGCAGAGCAGCTTCACCCCGGCCTCGTTGACGGTGGGCAGGATGGCCAGTGCGCGCTCGATGTCCTCGGCCATGGCGGCGGTGAAGCCGAGGCCGCCCCCGCCCATCATCTCGGCGAAGCGGGCCGGGAACAGCTGGCTCGGCACGAGGAACGTGCCCAGCTCGACCATCCGCTCGATGGCCATGGCGTCCAGCCCGTCGCCGTGGTCGACCACGTCGATCCCCGCGTCGAGCGCCATGTGCAGCGCGTCGCGGTTGGCGATGTGGCCGCGCACCAGCGCGCCGCGGTCGTGGGCCGCCTCGATGCCCGCCGTGATCTCGGCGCGCGACATCTCGGTTTGCTCGCTCGGGGCGACCGTCCCGTGGCCACCGGTGACGAACATCTTGATGATCTCCGCGCCGCGCTTGATCTCCTCGCGGACGGCGCGGCGGAACTCGTCGGGCCCGTCGGAGCGGTTGACGGCGCCGGCCGCACCGACGTCCCAGTACCACGGGAAGCTCTTGTCGCCGGCGTGCCCGGTCGTGCTGACGTCGCGGCTCCCGGCCATTAGGCGCGGCCCCGGCGAAGAGCCCCTCCGCGATGGCGGCCTTCATGGACGCGTCGATGGCGAAGGGCGCGCCCGCGCTCACCGCGCCGGTGAAGCCGCTGCGCAACAGCAGCTCGAGGTGGTGCGCGGCTCGCACGGCCTGGAGGGCCGGCGGCTCCTCGAGGCCGAAGGGCGTCATCTTCGACCCGAGCTCGTGATAGGTCGCGTGGAAGTGGCTGCTGACGAGGCCCGGCATGACGGTGCGGCCGGCGAGGTCGACCACCCGGTCTTCGGGCCCGGCGTCGACGGCCGCCGCCGTCCCCGGCACCCCGCACGGAGGCGATCCGGCGGTCCTCCACGACTACGGTCGAGCGCGGCCGCGGGCCGTCCGCGTCGAGGACGGTCGCGTCGGCGAGGATCAACCGTGCCATGGGCGACTCCCGTCACTTCCGGCCCTGCACGATGATCCTGCGCTTCTCGTCGGCTGCGGTCACTGCGGTCATTGGTGACTCCCGTCGCCCCAGCGTTGCCTTGCGATGTCGGAACTTAGTGCGTCCCACCAACGTGGCTATAGCGTACGGTCGCCCACCTCCCCCGGCACAAAGAGGACCTATGCCCCCGGCACGAGCCAATGCGATGGACCACGTGGTGCTCGTGCTGTTCGAGAACCGGTCGTTCGACAACCTCCTCGGAGGCCTGTACGCACCCGGGGAGGTCGAGTCGTTCGACGGCGTGCTCGGCAAGGACCTGCACAACCCCGTGCCGGAATGGGCGGAGCACGGCGCCGAGGGTGGCGTCGTGCCCTACGAGATCTGTACCGGGATGGACGCGCCGGATCCCGATCCGGGCGAGGAGTACCCGCACACCAACACGCAACTCTTCAACGTGCTCGACGACGCCAATCGCTGCAAGGACGCCACCGAAATGGTGGCGCCCTACAACGCACCGCCGGCAGGGCAACGGCCCACGATGGACGGTTTCGTCACCGATTACATCAGCTTCCTCACGGTCGAGTTCGGCCGCCAGCCCACGTACGAGGAATACAGCCAGATCATGACGGGCTACACGCCCGAGCAGGTGCCCGTCATGAGCGCATTGGCCCGTGGCTTCGCGGTGTTCGACCACTGGTTCAGCGAGGTCCCATCGCAGACGTTGCCGAACCGCTCGTTCTGGACTTCGGCGACCTCCTCCGGCTTCGTCGTGAATCGTCCGGTCACCAACTTCATGCGGCACCACACGGCGGAGACGATCTTCGATCGCCTCGAGCGCTGCGGAAGAACGTGGAAGGTGTACGTGCTCGAGCCCGGGCCACTCTCCTTCACGGGATTCATCCACATGCCGCGGCTGCGCGACCGTTTCGCCACCCACTTCGTCCCCTTCGCCGAATTCGAACGCGACGCCGCGGAGGGCTCGCTGCCCGACTTCTCCTTGATCGAGCCCAATCTCCTGGCCGGCCACGCGGACTACCACCCGGCCTTTGGACGAGCGTTGATCCCGGGGTTCGACGTCACGATCGACGCACCGTCGTCGGTGCTCGGCGGCGAGGACTTCCTCAGTCGCATCTACCGGGCGGTGCGATCGGCAGACTCGACGACCGGGTCCAACGCTCTCAACACCTTGCTCTTCGTCGGATTCGACGAGCCCGGGGGCACCTACGACCACGTGCCGCCGGGACCGGTCACCCCGCCACACCCCGGAGCCGGGCCCGGTCAGCTTGGCTTCGCTTTCGACCGTTCCGGCTACCGCGTCCCCGCCATCATCGTGTCCCCCTGGGTTCCGGCGGGAACGGTGTGCACCGACGAGTACCGCCACACGTCGATGCTGGCCACGCTCCGTTCCGTCTGGGATCTGGGCGAGCCCTTCACCGCCCGCGATGCGGCCGCACCGAGCTTTGAGAAGCTGCTGAGCCTCGAGGCGCCCCGGTTGCCCGAGACGTGGCCCGAGGCCGCACCGCTGCCCGTCCCCCACTACGTGCCGGAGCGGGAGCAGACCGTCCGGGCGCTCGGCACACTGGGCCGGCACCTGTGTCACGGCCTCTACGAGCACGCCCGCCACGACAAGGACCTCCCCGACCCGCCGGACTCCGACCCGAGAGTGTCCCCCGCGCTGGCGATCGCCTTCGCCGAACACCTGGGGTCACGGCTGTTCCCGCGCCTCGCCCGAATCCAGCCAGCTCCCTGAACAACCCGCCCCGTCCGGACGCGATCCGCGTACGACGAGTGGGAGGGAGCAGAGACCCGATGGCGTAGTGGTGGGTCGAACCGTTGGCCCGCATCCTCCGCCGGCACTCCATCGTCGGGTGGCGCAGCGTCGGAGAGGCGCCGCTCCCTAGTTGGTCAATTGCCGGAAGCGCGATCCGTGGTCACGAATGACCCACGGTGAGCCCGCGAATGCGACGCCGCGTACTCGTCTGCCGCCACTTCGTCCGGGAACGTCTGTGGATAGGGGCCATCCAACGTGTCATGGACCGAGCACCGGACTTCCCACCGTCCATCAGGCCGCAAAATCTTGGTCTGCCTGTGCTCCATACGCACAGCTTACCCGCCTGCTCTGGCGGGCCAGCGGCCACAAACGAGAGATCCACGCACGCATCTCGGTTCCGGAGTGCCGAGACGTCCTATCGAGCCCGGCGTTCTGTGCGATTCACCGGCCAAGTCTCGATGCGACCCGACCGGTTCGGGTCCGCCTCGTGGACGTGCTCCCGAGTGCCGCTCGGCCACGAATCGCCAATAGAATTTCGTCGTGAGTAGCTTGCCCGCGACCGATACAGGCGACGCCTCGGAGTGTCTGTCCGGTGCCGAACACGAGGACATCGTCGCGATTCGGCGCGCCGAGAGCGGTCTTCGAGCGATCATCGCCGTCCATTCGACGCTCCTGGGTCCTTCACTCGGCGGGGCTCGGTTCTATCCGTATGAGGACGAGGCACTGGCTCTTCGGGATGTCCTTCGCCTTTCGAGAGCCATGACGCAGAAGGCGGCTCTCGCGGGACTCGCCCAAGGAGGCGGCAAAGCGGTCATCATCGGGGATCCGCGCCTCGTAAAGACACCCGCGCTCCTCCGTGATTTCGCCGCTGCGGTCAACACCCTCGAGGGTCGTTACATCACCGCCGAGGATGTCGGGACGACCCAGGACGATATGGATCTCATTCGGGAGACGACTCCATTCGTGGGGGGCACGGCCACCTCGCGGTGGGTCCGGCGATCCCAGCTCTGCGACTGCGTTCGGTGTGGTGGTCTCGATGGAGGCTGCGGCCGCCCGTCTGTGGAGTGACGGCCTCAAGGGCAGGACGGTATGTGTTCTCGGCGCCGGCAAGGTAGGCGGAGAGATCATTCGGCTTCTCGTGGAGCGACAGGCCGTCGTCATCGCCTCAGACGTGGATCACGCCAAGGCCGAGCGTGCCTTGCGCAGCGGTGCCGCCCACCTCGTCGACCCCACCGATGCTCTGAAGGTGACCGCTGACATCCTTTGTCCCTGTGCGTTAGGAGGGCTGCTCACCGAAGCGGTCGTGCCGCAGCTCCCCTTCTCCATCATCGTCGGAGCGGCGAACAATCAGCTGTCTCGTGCCCAAGTTGCGGGCTCACTTGCGGCGGCCGGCATCCTCTATGTCCCTGACTTTCTGGCGAACGCCGGTGGCATCATCAATATCGCCGAAGAATCCCATGGTTACGACCCAGGCCGTGCGATGCAGGCTGTCGGTCAGATCCGAGCCACGACGACTGCCGTGCTCGATCGCGCCGAGTCGTGCGGCCTTACGCCGCTGGCGGCGGCCGAGGATCTGGTGGCCGAGCGGCTCGCACCGCGAGGTCGCGTCGACCACGCTGATCATGACGAACCGGACCCACTGGTAGCTACGTCGGAGGGCCCGACCAACTACATCGTCAGACCAGTGACGGCTTCGGCGGAACGGAGCGTCTCTTCGCCGAGAGGCTGCAGGTGGATCTGCCTGCAGAGCAATCCTGTCGACAGCCGCTCGATGACGCCCCACTCCCACGTTGCGACGGCATCGAGCCCCGTGCGGTCGGCAAGCCAACGGGCACGTTCGAGGGGATCGCCGGCCAGCAACTCGACGGGGTCGCCGCGCATGAGGACGCCCAAGTCGTACTCGGCTTCAGCAAGGAGACCATCGGGATCGACCAGCTTGAAGCCGCCGTCGCTCTGGAGGGCATTCAACTGGTGCACATCGCCGTGCACCAACACGGCCTTCTCGTCGCGGTGGGCCTCTTCGCGCCGGCGGGCACAGGTAAGGGCGTGGTCGAGCGCTCTTTCGGAGCATGGGTGATCGAGGTCCTCCCACAACATCACGATGAAGTCGGCGAGCCACCGGGCCTTTTCAGCACCTGTGGGCAGCCCGCAGTCTGGCGCCGGCCGCCATATACGCGATGCGGTGGCGCACAGAACCTCGAGGCGGCGCGAGAGCGGTAGGCCCAGCTCCAACATGGGCCTGCCCAGCCGCTCCATGAGCAGGGCGCCCCGATCGGCGTCGTATTGGTAAAGCGTCGGGCATCCGTCTCCGCCAACGAGACGGAGCACCGTGGCTTCTTTGGAAGCGTCGTTCCCCGCGCCGGGCACCAACACTTTCAGGACCGCCGGGGTCCCGTCTGCCAAGGTCGCTTCGGCCACGAAGGCCTCAGACCCGCCTCCGTACGGGCGCCCCACCGCGATCGACCAGTCAGCCTCCAGGCTCGAGACAAGTGTGGGCAGTCGCTCAAGCCAGCCTTCGGCTCCGGCGGCGCGAGCCTTGTTGCGCACGACGGCCGGCACTTCGATCACTGTCGCAGTCTCACATCAAACTGCAGCGCCGATCCGATTCCGCAGATACTGCGGCTCGCCACCCAGAACGACGCCGGAGAACGACGCCGATCAATCAGCGAGGTGACCGTGGACCTTGCGGGTGGATGGTCTCGCCTCGGGCCAGCATCCCCACGAACTGCTCGATACGTCTGGCTCGGGTCTCCGGCTTCTTTGCGCTTCCGATCCGATAGAGGATGGAGTACCGATTCGCACTTGTGAGCGTCAGGAACATCGCCTGAGCACGAGGATCAGCGATCAGGGCCTCCGCCAAATCCTCTGGCACCTCCACGCTCGCTTGTCCGGCATAGGCAATCTCCCACCGACCATCCTCTTTGGCCTGCCGAACCTCGGCTTCTCCTGATCGATGCATCCGGCCCGAGACGATCAACCTCTCGGCGATGGCGATGTTGCGTTGCGACCAAGGGCTCCGGGCGTTTCGGGGTGTGAAACGTCGCCGGAACGTTGCGTTGTCACGACGCCCGAGCTGCCCATCGATCCAACCAAAGCAGATCGCCTCGTCGAGTGCCTCGTCGTAGGAGAGCGTCGTCGCATCCGCCGTGCCCTTCTTTGCGAGCACGAGCCACACGCCGTGTGACGTGGAGTGGTGGCCCCTCAACCAGGTCCGCCATTCGGCGACGTCAGCGACCAAACACTCTGGAAGATCCACCGTTTCACGGTATCCCGCTGTGCCGGACGGTCCTACCGTTCGGGCGAAGAGGGGCAGTCACCCGCTGCAACGATGCAACGGGTTTACTTGAGCAGTCGAAGATGCGACTCGGCGGTTCCGGGTGAACGGCCGAAAACGCGCCGAAGCAATCTTGACCAGAGCTGGATGAGTCGCCCCTCTCCAACTTCGGTTTCGGTCGGTGGACCGGGCTCGCTTCAGTCATTCCATAGGCCAGGGTCGAAATGAGCCGTGCCGCATCTTTGGCGGGAATCCGGAACGTGCCGGTGCAGACGTCGCCCTGCCACAGCGAAATGACGATGGTGGAATCTGCCGGATGGGTTGAAACTCCCATCCTGCGCACGTGGCCCCGTGCGTCGTAGAACCAAACTCGATCCCCGTATAGATGGCCCTCCACCGGCACGAGTCGATTATCACATCGGCGGCCCTTATTGGCTACCGGGGTTCGGAAGTGCCACAAAGTTGTAACGCCGGGCGCGCACCCAGGGCCCGGACGACGGGGACATGTAGTGCCTGCTCTATTCGACGCTGAGGAGGTCCACGAAGTCCACCCTTGTAGGTGTGGAGGCGAGTTCAAAGAGCGCCATCACGAGCGGCGAACACGTGCTTGTCCTGGGGACCGTGAGCTCCACGACGATCAAGGCCTCCGAGGTTCTGGTGCGAACGACCGGTGGTGGATCCGAGCCGTCGACGGCGGCAACAGTCGTGCCCTTCCAGAGGGGCGCGCCGGAAACGTCAAAGCAGGTAGGTCAGATCCCTGCGAGTTACAGCCAGGGATCGGGAACGATCGTCAGTGGAACGGCCGCCAACAAGGCGACCGAAGCCGCCCTGACGGCGTATCCGGGTGGCATTGTCGACCGTGTCGTGAAGCTGAGCAACGGCGACTACGAGGTCCACTACATCGGCGTCAACTGGCCCCACCACGTTTCGTCAACCAGAACTTCAAGGTCGTCGGCGCTGATTAGCTGCCGAGCGAGACAAACGACGGCGTTCCGGTTGTACGCTCCCGCGTCACCCGACTGACCGATGACGACGGACGCCACTGAGCCGGCAGGCGGAGACAAGCCTTCACGGACCGCTCCCATTCGTGTCGCCCGCACCCCAGTGCCAGCCAGCGGGACAAGTGGGATACCGGAACGCTGAACCCATGTCCGCGCCGCTATCGTCGGCGAGTAATGGACGCCGACCCGCGCCAGCAGATTGAAGAGGCGCGACTACTGCTGGACGCCCGGAAGGAACTCTACGGGGAAACAGACCCGGTGACGCTTGATGCGATGCTCACGTTGGCGAGAGCGCTACGTGACGCTGGTTCGTACCAAGAATCCGAATCGTTGTTGCGGAGCTCGCTGTCGATTCAGGCTCGCGTCTGATGTACCCGATGAAGTGCGGATCACACGAACGGAGTTCAATCTGGCCATCGTGCTCGATCGGCTCGGAGAGTACGAGCCGGCGCGACGATTATGGGAAAGGGTCCTCGCAGCATCCGACCGCACAGATGGCTCTGACAGCGAGCTGTCGATGCAGACGGCCATCAACCTGGCAATCACTCTGCGAAAGCTCCGCCGCTACGGCGACGAGTTCCCTCTCAGGGTACGCATCCTCGAATCCACGAGGAGGACCCTCGGGCCTGAGCAGATCGGTACCTACCGCGCCATGGTGGATCTTGCTCAAACTCAGCGGAGCCTGGGCAATCACGAGATCGCGCTCAGCCTCCTCACCGAGGCCGTCGCTGGGTTCGAACGGAGCGGGGTCGAGCCCAAGACGGTCCTCGTCCAGAAGTGGGCGATTGCGACGGAGCTGCTCGCTCTCAAACAAGCGAAAGAGGCGTCGCAGATGTTTGATCAGGTTGTAGCCGGTGCGGTTGAGCACTTGGCACCGGATGACCCATTCCGGAGAAGAGCGGTTCGCCAGCAACGCGCCTACCGACTCCTCGGTCGGTTCTCAGCGTTTGGTCGTAGTTCGCGTCGGCAGAAGCGAGCGAATTTCTAGGGTGTCTCACCGTCCAGGCGGGCGTGGGAGGTCTGGCAAGGCACCGGCACCGCGAACCATTTGGGCAGTGCGGGCATCAACCGATCCGCAAGCGAGCTTCAGCACACACACGGTCGTCAGGTCCCGCCGAGGTGGCGAGCGTCAGTTCCAGAGCACGGCGGAGACGGTAAGGACAGCGACGACGGCGACGCAGGCCCACACCAGCATCCAGCCCTTGTAGCCGACCGTTACTTGTTGGTTGCTCATCGTCACTTCTTGGTTGCTCATCGTCTCGTTGTCCTTCCCGGAGATGCCACAGATCGCCGTAGCTTGTGCTTGTGATCACAAGCTACCCCGGTGCCGCAGGTGCTTGCAAAAGTACGCGGCCAACTAAATTCCCTGGTGGTTCAGCCCTTTTGCTGCTCACCCGGGCGGATCCGGTGTGCGATAACGCGGGAATCTCGATCGACAGTCAGTGACAAACGGGCCTGAGGGCCGGGATGCCGCCTTCTGATCCGGAAAGCGATAGCCCTGGGGCCGGTGCGCTCAGTCCGAGCGGCGGATGGCGTCGAGGAGCCCGTGCGGCTTCGCCGACGGCTCCAAAGGCCGCCGGCGCAACGACGGGTCGGCGATGGCCGCCGGCACCCAGCCGACGTCGGTCTCGTTCAGGTCGACACCCGGCGGCACGATCTCGTCGATGCGGTCGAGCACGTCCGCGCCGAGCCGCGCCTCCGCCGCGGGCAGCTGCGACTGCAGGTGCTCCATCGTGCGCGGGCCGATGATCGGGCACGTCACGCCGGGATGCTCGAGCACGAACCCGAGCGACAGCTCGATCAGCGACAGCCCCGCCTCGTCCGCCAGCTTGTGCAGCTGCGCCACGGCCTCGAGCTTGGCCTGGTTGCCCGGGAGCTCCGTGTTGTAACGGTCGGGCATGAAGCCCGAACGCCGGCTCGTGTTCTCCTTGCCCGGTCCGAACGCGCCCGACAGCCAACCCCCGGCCAACGGGCTCCACGACAGCACGCCCATGCCGTAGCGCTGGCACGTCGGCAGCACGTCGCGCTCGATGCCGCGCACGAGGATGGAGTACGGCGGCTGCTCGGTGACGAAGCGCTCGCGCGACCGGCGCTCGGCCACCCATTGCGCCTCGACGATCTCCTGTGCCGGGAACGTTGAGCTGCCGAAGTAACGGATCTTGCCCGCACGTACGAGGTCGGTCAGCGCGCCGAGCGTCTCGTCGATGTCGGTGTCCGGTGACGGCCGGTGCACTTGATACAGGTCGATGTAGTCGACGCCGAGCCGGCGCAGGCTCCGCTCGCACTCGTCCATGATCCAGCGCCGCGAGTTGCCCTGCGAGTTCGGATCCTGCCCCATCGGGCCGTGCACCTTCGTCGCCAGCACCACCTTGTGGCGCTTCGTCTGCGCCAGCGCCTTGCCGACGATCTCCTCGGACTCGCCGAAGGAGTAGACGTCGGCGGTGTCGACGAAGTTAATCCCGGCGTCGAGCGCGGCGTGGATGATGCGGATGCTGTCGTCGTGGTCGGGGTTGCCGAAGGAACCGAACATCATGGCCCCTAGACAGAGGGGGCTGACCTTGACGCCGGTACGGCCGAGGGTGCGGTAGTCCATGGCGCCGAGGCTATCGAGAGGCCTGGCGGCCCGCCCCGCGCCCCTGCCTCAGCCGCCGAGGCGGGTGCCGGCGTCGGCGGCCGCCCACAAGAGGGCCTCCTCGCCACTACGGCCAAAGCTGCGCAGTGCCGCTTCCGTCAGCTTGATGGCGTGTTCGTCGCCCGAGGTCAGGGCGCGGTCGACCAGTGCGTCGGCCGACAATGTCGAGGGTGCGGCGACGTCGCTCTTGCGGTCGACGTCGTACGCCACGTGCAGGGCCGCCACCGCTTGCCACACGTACCCGAGCGCGGCGTCGCGGTCTTCGATGGCGAGCCACGGCAGGACGAGCTCGCAGGCGAGCGGAACGGTCACCGAGTGCAGCAGTCCGAAGGCGCCACCGCCGTCGGCGTTGCGCAGATACGCCAGCGCGCCGCCTGATGGCGAGCTGGTCGAGCAGCTCGACCGGACCGCCGGTCCACCCCAGCGAGGCGACGGCCTGCTCGAACTCGTCGGCGATGTCGTTCACCTGCGCCACCATGTCGCTGATCAGCAGGTGCTGCGGGGCGTCCTCGGGCAGATACGGCAGGTCCGCCAGCGCCTGCGTCACCCCTTCGTTGCCCGATCAGCAGCGGCGGGCCGGGCAGCTCCTGATAACTCGACGCCCAGAACGCGAGCCCGTTCGCCAAGCTCGAGCCGCCGGGGCGGCGTGTCCGCCCCGCTCAGGGCGCGCACCGCATGCGCCGTCCGGATCAGCCCGTGACCCGCCGCACCCACCGTGCCCGGCAGCAGCCGGGGCACCCACTCGCCGACGACCGCGACGGGTGGCCGGTCCGCCACCTCGCGCTCGAAGAGGGCCAACCAGTCGCGAAGGCGCGTCTCCTCGCCGAGCGCTCCCGGCCAGTCCTCCTCGGAGAGCGGGCGGTCTGCCGGCGGCGACGCCGGGTCCAGGCGGCGCCGGTAGCCCTCCGCCCAGGCGGCGATGGCGTCGGCGCGGCCCAGGTGATCGAGGGCCTCGGCGGCCATCGGCCCGTGATTGGCCAGACCGAGGGACCCGTAGCTGGGCGCGGTGGCCGCAAAGACGGTCAGAGCGTCGTCGAGCGGTGACGACTGCATCGCCCCAGTATGGCCAGGCGGAGCATCCGGCGCCTCGGGCGGCGACCGCTACGATCCGGCCTTCACGGACAGGAGGTGCGATGGCGACCACGCCGCCGCTGCACGGGTTGCGGATCATCGAGTGCTCGGCCCTGGGGCCGGCCGCCATCACGACGTCCCTGGTCGACCTCGGCGCCGATGTGATCAAGGTCGAGCCGCCCGCCGGTGACTACATCCGAGAGATGACCTGGCCGATCGTCGAGGGCGTCTCGCTCATGCACCTGCACCTCAACCGGGGTAAGCGCTCGATCGTGCTCGACCTGCGGACCGACGCGGGCACCGCCATCTTCAAGGAGCTGGCCGCCGTCCGCCGATGTCGTCATCGAGGCGATGCGACCGGGAGCGCTGGCCCGCCGGGGCGTGGGCTACGACGACCTCAAGGCGATCAATTCCAAGATCGTCTTCTGCAGCATTTCGGGCTACGGCATGACCGGCCCGTACCGCGACTATCCGAGCCACGGGATCGCCTACGACACGTGGGCCGGCATCGTCAACGTCGCGACCGATGACGAGGGCTTCACCTACATCCCCGAGCACGTCTCGATCGGCATCAACGCCGCACCCATCTTCGGCGCGCTGGGCATCCTCGCCGCGGTGATCCGGGCCCGCGAGACGGGCGAAGGCTCCTTCATCGACCTCGCGCAGTCCGACGCCGCCGCCGCCTTCGACTGGTACCGCTCCGAGACGTGGAAGGCCTACGAACGCCCCGAGTCCGAGGTCACCGGGAACAAGTCCGACGACTACGAGCGGCGCGCCCCAGGCACGGCAGGCATGGTGGAGGGCGTCCGCTACCAGGTCTACGAGACGGCCGAGGGGAGCCACGTCCTCTTCATGGCCTCGGAGCAGGCGTTCTGGAAGAACTTCTGCGAGGGCGTCGGGCGCCTGGACCTCTTCGAGCGCTGGCCGGGCTCCAAGTACGCCGACCACGCCCGCGGCAACCGCGAGCTCCAGCGCGAGCTGCGCGACATCTTCCGGACCAAGACGGCAAAGGAGTGGCTCGACTTCGGCGGCGGGGTCAATACGCCGATCGCGCCGGTCAACACGCCGAAGACGGTGCTCGAGGACCCGCAGTTCGCCGACCGCCTGCCGCTCCTGCCGGCGTCGGAGGTCGGCGCCGACCAGCTGTTCACGCCCTTGCACTTCGTGGGCGAAGAGCTGCCCCATCCGGCCCAGGCGCCGACGGTCGGCCAGCACACCGAGGACGTCTTGCGCTCCGTGTTGGACTACGACGAAAATCAGATCGCCGCAGCCCGAAACGGGGGGGCATTCGGAACCGACGCGTAGGCGGCGCGCTCGGCGAGAGGAAGGGTCCGATGGACAAGGTCCGGCTCGGCGTGCTGGGCGCCGGCAACATCGCGGTCATGAACGTCCGCGGCTACCTGGAGGATCCTCGCTGCGACGTCGTCGCCGTGTGCGACACGGACGAAGAGGTGGGCCGCCAAGCGGCGAAGGAATGGGGCGCCGAGCGGTTCTACCCGGACTTGGCGGGCCTTCTCGCCGACGACTCCGTCGACGCGATCGAGGTGCTGACCCCCACCCACCTCCACCACGACCACGTGATCGCGGCGCTCGAAGCGGGCAAGCACGTCTCGGTCCAAAAGCCCGTGGCCAACTCGGTCGAGGACGCGTTGGACATGGGGGCAGCGGCGGCACGCGAAGGGCGCATCCTGCGCATCAGCGAATGCTTCGTGCACTACCCGCCGCTCGAGCTGGCCAAGAAGCTGGTGGCCGACGGCGCGATCGGAAAGCCGACATCACTGCGCATCCGCACGCTGGTTGGACAGACCGATTCGGCCTTCCAGGCGGCCCTGCGACCCGAGGGCTACGGCTGGCGCCTCGACAAACGCAGCCCCGGTGGGCACCTCTTCGACGACATGGTGCACAAGTACGCCATGGCGCTGTGGCTGCTCGACCTCGACATCACCTCGGTGCAGGCGGTCGTACGGCGCCGCGATCTCTTCTTCGAGCCGTGCGCGGTGATCTTCGAATATGAGGACCCCGAGGTGCTCGGCATGATGGAGGTGCAGTACGCGCCGGACTTCTACATGCGCTCCTCGTACTACGGCGCCGACGAGTTCTTCGAGATCACCGGCGACGAAGGGCAGCTCTGGGTCACGCGTGCCACGGGCGAGCTGCTCGACCTGGCGCCGGTCATGCTGTTCACCGGGACGCCGAGCGAGCGCAAGACGACCGAGTTCAACGACGTCGACGCCGACTGGGGCACCGGCTTCGCCCGCTCGTCGCGGCACTTCGTGGACGCGCTCATCGAAGAAAGGGGCACGGCATCGATGACCCCCGAGGAGGCGACCGACGTGCTCCGGCTGTGCTTCGCCGTCTACGAGGCGGGGCAGACGCACGCGCCCGTGGACCCTCGGCTCGTGACCGGGACGGTCAGCCCACCCGGCTGGGGCGAGTGGTAACGAGCGGGCAGCGCTGACGTCCGAACGCCCACCGGAGTCACAACTCCTGGCGCCGCGCTCTGGACGGCCCCAGAATGGGACGATCTTGTCGACAGCCATGACTCCTCGATCGGGCGAGACACGCCGTCCTGCGGTGCGCCGGCGGCGCGGCGGCGCCGCGTTGGCGTTCGTCGCGGCAGTGACCGGAGCCACGGCCGCGGCGATCGGTCCGACCACGGCGGCGACGACGGCCGACGCAGCCCAAGCGGCGCATGTCTCGTTCGGCGCGGCGCCGTCACCCGCCTACGGCAACGACGCGCCCGATCCCGACCCGCTGTACTCGGGCGGCACCTACTACGCGTTCACCACCGGCACCCCACTCGGCAATTTCATCCAGGCGCTGACCGACACGACGGGCTCTCCGGCCTCGGGCTGGCAGCCCTACAAGGGCGGCGGCGGCTCGAGCGCCCTGCCGAACCCGCCGTCCTGGGAGACGACGAACACGCAGACCTCGCCCGGCGTCTTCTACTTCGGGGGCCACTGGGTCATGTTCTACGACGCCGCGCCGAAGCCCTACAGCGAGGGCTCGGGGCAGAGCTGCCTCTCCGTGGCGACGGCGGCCAGCCTCAGCCCGCCGGTGTTCAGCGACACCTCGGGAGGACCGCTCTACTGCGATCCGGGGGTCGGCGTGCTCGACCCGAGCCCCTTCGTCGATCCGAACTCGGGCGTCGCCTACCTGCTCTGGAAGTCCAACGACGGCGGCTCGTCGGCCCCCTCGCAGATCTGGTCGGCCCAACTCGGCGCCAACGGCACGAGCATCGTCGGCACGCCGACCGTGCTGTTGACGGTCGACCAGGCGGCGCTCCCGTGGGAGACGACGACGGACGACCCCCAGATGGTGTTCGCCTCGGGTGCGTACAACCTGTTGTTCAGCGGCGGCAGCTTCCAGTCGACGAGCTACAACGAGGCGCTCACCACGTGTTCGGGCCCGCTCGGCCCCTGCGCCCAGCCGTCGGCACCGTTCCTCACCACGTACGGCACCGCCTACGGCCCGGGGGGTGGATCCCTCTTCCAGGACGCCGGCGGCAGCTGGTGGCTCGGGTACGCCGCGTGGTCGGCGCCGTGCACGGCGTACGGAGGGACGTGCAACGCCGTGCGGCAGCTGTACACCGCGCCGATCGACCTCAGTAACGGCCTGTCGGTCCCGTGCTCCCCGCCGGCCGGACCGCGCTACGGCTACCGCTTCACCGCCAGCGACGGCGGGATCTTCACCTACGGGAACCAACCGTTCTGCGGCTCCACGGGGAGCATCCACATCAACCAACCGGTCGTCGGGATCGCCAGCACGGGGGACGACGGCGGCTACTGGACCGTGGCGCGCGACGGCGGCCTCTTCTCCTTCGGCGACGCCGCGTTCCACGGCTCGGCCGGGTCGATGCACCTCAACGCCCCCGTGGTCGGCATGGCCGCCACTCCCGACGGCGGCGGGTACTGGCTGGTCGCCTCGGACGGCGGGATCTTCTCCTACGGCGACGCACACTTCTACGGCTCGACGGGCGGCATGCACCTCAACGAGCCGATCGTGGGCATGGCTGCCACACCCGACGGACGCGGGTACTGGCTCGTCGCCTCGGACGGCGGGATCTTCTCCTACGGCGACGCGCAGTTCTACGGCTCGACGGGCGCCATGCACCTCAACGAGCCGATCGTGGGCATGGCGTCGACGGGCGACGGACGTGGGTACTGGCTCGTCGCCTCGGACGGCGGGATCTTCTCCTACGGCACCGCGCAGTTCTACGGTTCGACCGGCGCCATGCACCTCAACGAGCCGATCGTGGGCATGGCGTCGAACGGCGACGGACGCGGGTACTGGCTCGTCGCCTCCGACGGCGGGATCTTCTCCTACGGCACGGCTCAGTTCTTCGGCTCGACGGGCGCCACGCACCTCAATGCGCCCATCGTGGCAATGACCGGGCCCTGACGCGTCACTCCCACGGTGGCCGCCCGACCTCGATCCGATCGAGGCGCGAGCGCACGGTACCGAAGCGTTCGGTGCCAGCCGTCCACTCGCGACGGGCCTCGGACACCTCTTCCTTCGTCCGAGCCACGAAGTTCCACCACATGAGCAGCGGATCGGGGAAGGGGACGCCGCCGAGCAGCAGGGCCCGGCCCGGTTCGAGCGCGTCCACCCGGCACTCGTGGCGCCCGGCCCCCAGATAAGCCAGTACGCCGGGCTCGACCACCTCACCGCCGACCCGCAGGCTCCCCTCCAAGACGATCAGCGCGTGCTCGTAGTCTCGCCGCAGGGGGAGCATCGATCCCGGCGGACGGAACGCGAGCTCCACGCCGACGTGCTCGGTGTCGCGGCGCGCCGGGGACACGAGCCCGCCGAAATCGCCGACCAGCACCGTGGCCACCGCGCCCTCGAGCTCGAGAGTCGGCAGCACGCCGTGGTGCTCGAAGGCGGCGGCACCGTGGCGCGTCGCTTCGGGTTGGGCCACCCACAGCTGGACCCCGTGCAGCTCGCGGGCGCGACCCGGGTCCTCCTCGGCGTGGGCGACGCCGAGACCGGCGGTCATCAAGTTGAGTTGCCCCGGTCGGATCGGTTGTTCGGACCCGAGGCTGTCGAGGTGCACCAGCTCCCCCGCCACCAGCCACGTCACCGTCTGTAGGCCCAGGTGCGGATGCGGCCCGATGCCGAGCCCGCCGCCCGCCGCGGCCACGGGCCCCACGTGATCGGCGAAGCACCAGGCGCCCACGGTCCGCCGCGGCCGATGCGGGAGGACGCGGCGAACCGGCATCGAGCCGACCTCGGTGACGCGACCCGGCTCCAATTCGACGACCGGCCCGGCCGCCGGGTCCCCGTCCTCCAACGCCGGCGGGGTGTCCTGGGAGGTGACTGGGCCGCTCACAGCTTCTCTTTTACACCCCTAAGGTGGCCAACCATCGCGACGAGCGGGAGGCCCCACATGACCGACCCCAGTGACACCGTGCAGGTCGTCGACGTCCCGGTCGAACAGCGCTTCGTGGTCCACGGTGCCGGCGTCGAGCCCGAGCTGATCTACCGGCTCCAGGGCAACCATCTCATCCTGATCCACACCGAGGTGCCGGAGGCCTTGAGTGGACGGGGCATCGGGGCGCGGCTCGTGCGGGCGGCCGTCGCACGGGCGCGGGCCGATCACCTCACCCTGGTCCCGTGGTGCCCGTACGCGCGGCGTTGGCTGAAGGAACACCCCGACGAGGTGGGGGGCGTCGACATCGACTACACGACGCCGCCTCCACCGAAGTAGACCGCTCGGGAGTACGAGACCGACAAGCCGCGCTCGCTGAGCCGGATGGGGATCACACCGAGCAGCGGATCGGCCGCCCAGAGCGCGCGCTCCGTCGCCACACGGCCAAGGCCCCTAGTGCTGGCCGAAGAACTCGGTCAGATACTCGACGACGAGGTCGACGTGGGTCATGAAGCCGAGGTGGCCCGCCCCGGCGACCTCGCGGTACGACGCGCCCGGCATGGTCTCGGCGGCCTGGCGCGCGTAGCGCGGCGGGGAGTCGATGTCGTATTCGAAGGCGAGCACCAGACACGGGACGACGACGTCGGGCCAGCGCGTCGTACGCGCCGCGTCGGTCGACCAGGCCAGCGCCGCCTCGTACTGCCCAAGCCGCCCGGGGTTCGGCCACGGCAGCTCCCCCTCGAGCAACGAAAGCCAGGTGCTCACGACGTCGGAGTCCTGGATGTCCGACGTCGGCAGGTACCGCAGGATCTCCGTCGCGTAGTAGAGGGGCGGCAGGTCGAAGTCCGACGCCGCCAAGTCGCGTTCGACCGTCGTGATGGCCACCTCCCACGCCGTCGGCTTGTTGGCGCTGCCCATGAGCGCGGCGGCCCGGACCCGCTCGGGGTGGTCGAGGACGAGGGTCTCGGCGATCCACCCGCCCATGGAGTGGCCGCCGACGCGCACCGGGTCCACCCAGCCCAGATGGTCGAGGAGACCGATCGTGTCCGCCGCCATCTCCTCCACGCGGTAGGGCGCGGGCGGTGAGGAGGACGGCGCCACGCCCCGGTTGTCAAAGGTGAGCACGCGATAGCCGGCGGCGACGAGCGCGGGCTGGAGCCCGAGGCTCCAGGCGATCGCCGGTTGTCCGCACCCCGCGATCAGGACGAGGGGCTCGCCCTCCCCCGCCACCTCGTAGTTCAGGGTCGCACCGTTGACCTCGACGTCAGGAATGGAGCACCTCCGAGAGCAGTTTCGGCGCGACGTTCCGGCCGGTGAGGATGACCACGGTCTCGCCACCATCGGGATCCGGCGTCACGACGCCACTCCGCAATGCGGCGACGCCGACGGCGCCCGCCCCCTCGAGCACGAAGCCCATCTTGTGCGCCGCGAAGGCCATGGCCGATCGGATGTCGGCCTCACTGACGGTCAGCACCTCGACGCCGTGGGACAGCGCGATGCCGACGGTGACGGCACCCGGCTCGAGGTTGCCAGCCAGGCCGTCGGCGACCGTGGGCTCGACGTCGATGGGCACGATGGCGCCCGCGGCCAGCGCAGTGCTCATGGACGGCGACGCCTCGGACTCCACGCCGACGATGCGCACCCCGCTCCCCTCCAGGCCGAGGCTGACCCCGGAGAGCAAGCCCCCGCCGCCGCAGGGCACGACCACGGTGCCGAGCCGCGGCACCTGCTCGGCCAGTTCGCGCGCCAGCGTCGCCTGGCCGGCGATGACGTCGGGGTCGTTGTACGGCGAGACGTACCGGCTGCCCTCGAACCCGGCGAGCTCGAGCGCGTGCGTCTCCGCGTCGCGGTACCCCTCGCCGTAGAGGACGAGCCGGACGTCGAATTGCTGGAGGGCCGCCACCTTGGCGGCCGACGCGCCCGTCGGCACCACCACGGTCACCTGCGCACCGAGCTTGGACGCCGCATAGGCGACGCCGAGCCCGTGGTTGCCGGCCGACGAGGCGACCACCGCCCGACCCGGCTCGTCCTCGTGGGTGGCCGACACCGCGGCCAGGCCGCCGCGTACCTTGAACGAGCCGGTCGGCTGCACCGTCTCGACCTTGACCGACACGGAAGGACCGAGCTGCGGGGCGCCGACGACGGGGGTGACGTCCAGGTAGCGACGCACCGCCTTCCACGCCGCCTCCAGGCGGGCGGGCCCGGGAACCTCGACGTCGCGCACGGCCCCAGTCTGTCCCACGGACGCCTGGCATGCTGATCGCGTGCAGCCGGGTTCGATGCGCGTCGGGGAAGCGACCGTGTACGTCCACGCCGACGCGCCGGCGCTGGCCCGGGCGGCCGCCGACGAGGCGGCGGCGGTCCTCCGCGCCGCGGTGGACGCCCGCGGCGTCGCTCACGCCATGTTCGCCACCGGCAACTCCCAACTCGACTTCGTCCGTGAGCTGGTGCACGCGACCACTGGGGTGCCGTGGTCCGAGACGGTCGTCTTCCACATGGACGAGTACGTCGGCGTCGGCCCCGAGCATCCGGCGGGGTTTCAGCGCTGGATCCGTGAACGCATCACGGAACCGGCCCGGCCCAAGGCCGTCTACTACGTCGAAGGTCTCGGCGACCCGGCGGCCGAGTGCGCGCGCTACGCCGGGCTCCTCCGCCAATTCCCCCTCGACCTGTGTTGCCTTGGCATCGGCGAGAACGGGCACCTGGCGTTCAACGACCCCCCGGTGGCGGACTTCTCCGACCCCCTCGACGTGAAGGTCGTGACGCTCGACCCCGGCTGCCGCGCCCAACAGGTCAACGAGGGGCACTTTCCCGCGCTCGACACCGTCCCGACCGAGGCCCTCACCGTGACCGTTCCCGCGCTGCTGCGCGCCCGACGGGTGCTGGCCATCGTCCCAGAGGCGCGCAAGGCCCGGCCCGTGCACGACGCGCTCACCGGCCCGATCGCCACGACCTGCCCGGCCTCGGCCCTGCGCACCGGCCGCCACGTCTCGATCCACCTCGAGCCGGAGTCGGCCAGCCTTCTCCCGGGCTGAGAATCCCCCGCCGACGGCAACCACTTCGAACCCCCCGGGCAACGGCGGGGCAATGACGACTCCGTAGCTTTCGGGGCGGGAAGAGGGAGTGCCGGTGCCAGTTGCCGGGACCCGTCGACGGAGGGGCATTGACGATCGCGATCCCGACAGGGCTGCTCGGCCCGGCCGTGCCGGCCGACGCCGCGACCGCCGCCTCAGTGGGCGGCGAGGGAGGGAGCAAGGCCCCGCGCCGACGCCGTTTGCGCCGCGTGCTCATCTTCGGGGGGGCCGGGCTGCTCACGGTGCTCGCGCTCGTCGGCGGGTGGATGGGCATCAGCCTCTACAAGATCGATCACGCCGTGCACCACGTCGCGGTGCCCGCCACGCTGCTCGCCCAGGGCAAGAACGACCTCCTGGCCATCGTCAAGGGGCCGGACCACACCGAGCAGATCTTCGTGTTCCACGCGACCGGCGGGCACACCAACGTGCTCAAGGTCCCGAGCTCGTTGAGCCTGCCGCTGGCCGGAGGGCGGCACGTGCCCATCGAGACGCTGAGCCTGCACTCGCCCGCCGCCCTCATCTCGGGGCTCGATCGTCTGGGCATCCCGGTGACGCACTACGTCGGGGTGGACCTGCACATGGTCGACCCATCGTCGAACCTGGGCCAGCTGGCGACGGGCAAGCTCTCCATCACGTCGATGATCTCCGATCCGACCGGCACCACGACGCTGCTCGAGCAGGTCGCGTCGCACATCTATCTCGGCCCCGGCACCCCGGTGTCGGCCGTGCTGTCGCTCATGAACGTCCCCACCGCGCACCCCGTCTCGGTTCCCACCGCCAAGGACGTGCACGGCAGGGTCGTCCTCGCATCGGCGTTCGACACGGTCCTGCGCAGCTTCCTCTAGTGGCGAGGCACGCCTCGCCCGCGGGCCGGTCCCGGCCGTGGCGGTCGTGGTTGCACGGCTTCGTTCGGGAGATGGCGTCCGACGATTGGGAGCAACCGGGGGCGAGTCCCGCCGCCAACGATCCCGACGCGCCTGAAGGAGGGCCCCCGGCCTCGCTCGACGAGGTGCTGCGCGACGCCGCCGGGGCGCGCGACCCCCACGAGGGCGAAGGCCCGGGAGACTGATTCAGCCGGGGCCGGCCCCGGCGTCGTGCCCCAACCACCGGTCCAAGAAGGGCAGCGCCTCGGTGCCGTGCCATTGGTGGCCGCCGTCGAACACGTCGTGCACCAGCCGGTCGGACACGCCCTGGTCGGAGTAGACGAGCCGGGTGCGACGCACCGACTCGGTGGCGGCCGCCAGCGGGAACAAGAGGTCCTCGGTGCCCGTCTCGACGAGCAGCGGGCGCGGCGCCACCAGGGCACCGAGGTCTTCGTGCTCCAGTCGGCCGAGTATGCCGAAGAGGATCTGCGAGCCGCACATGTTCCACGGCATCTTGTGGCTCTCGGCCCACGACGAGAAGTAGCCGCTGACGACGGCCGCGGCGACACGCTGGTCGAGCGCCGCAGTGAACAGCGTGACAGTGCCGCCGTAGCTGATGCCGACCATGCCGATGCGGGCGGGGTCGACCAGCGGGTGCTCCTCTAGGACGTCGATCGAGCGCCGCAGGTCCCAGACGTTCTGCGTCAGGGGGTTCCAACCCGCCATGGCCGCGTGGACCAGGTTCGTGTCGCAGGCGTAGTGATCCTCGGGGTTCCAGTCCTGGCGCTCCCCGAAGCACCGCAGATCGGGTGCGAGCACCACGTAGCCACGACGCGCCAGCGCGAGCGCATAGTCGGCGTTCGGCATGCCGGTGTGCTCCAGGCCGACGACCTGTGCCTTGCCCGGCCCGTGGCCGTGGCAGGCCAGGACCGCCGCGCCCGGGGGTCGGTCGACGCGGGCGTCGGGCACGAGGAGGTAGGCGGGCACCGACATCGTGTCCTCGGTGTCGAACACGATCTTGTCCCGGCGGTAGCCGTCACAGGCGGTGGACTCGAGCGTCTCGACGTTGAGCGGGACGCGGGCCGGCTCGGGCCCCAGCAGCTCGTCGAGGCGCATCCGGCACCGCTCGACCCAGGCCGGGATCGCCGCGCTGTCGGGGTCGCCCTCGGGCAGCGGGTCCTCGTGCACCGTGGCCGCCAGGCGGGCCATCCACTGGTACCAGGGCGAGTAGTTGCGCACCGGTGGGACGAGGGCGGGCCCCGTGTCTGTGCTCATGCTCATCCCTTCGTCGCTTCGTCGCCGCCGGGGGCCAATGTAAGGCAAAGTGCGGCAGAATCGGCCGGTGACCATCGCCCGGACGATCACCGTCGAGCCCCTCTCGCCGAACATCGGCGCCGAGATCTCGGGCGTCGACCTCTCCGCCCCGCTCCCGGCCGACGTCGTGAGGGCCATCCGTGACGCCTGGAACACGCATCACGTCATCTTCTTCCGGGACCAGTCGCTCACGGCCGACCAGCAGGCGGAGTTCGCCCGCCAATTCGGGACGGTGACCGAGGCGCATCCCGTGCTCCCCTCGATCGACGAGAGCCCCGAGGTCCTCGCCATCGACGGCAAGGTGGACCGGGCCAGCTGGTGGCACACCGACGTGACGTTCCTTCAGACCCCCGCCATGGGCTCCATCCTCTACATGCTCGAGGCGCCGGCCGTCGGCGGCGACACCATGTGGGCGAGCCTGCAGGACGCCTACGACGGGTTGGCCGAGCCCGTGCGGGCCATGTGCGACACGTTGATCGCCATTCACCACGACCCGTGGTTCGCGGCGGACGTCGCCGAGCGCGGTGGCTACGAGTGGGACGGCGTCTGGCGGGAGAAGCTGCTGCCGGCGCTGCACCCGGTTGTCCGGACGCATCCCGAGACGGGTCGCAACGGACTGTTCGTCAACCGTCAGTTCACCCGCCAGATCTTCGGGCTGTCGGACAACGAGAGCAACGCCGTCCTCGAGATGCTCTACCACCACTGCGTCCAGCCGGAGTACACCTGCCGCTTCCGGTGGCGGGCGGGATCCGTGGCCTTCTGGGACAACCGGGCGACGCTGCACTACGCGCTCGATGACTACGGCGACGCCGCCCGCTACGCGCACCGCGTGACGCTGCGGGGCGACAAGCCCTTCGGTCCTGCGATGCCGCTGCCCGGGCCCTGACGGTCCTCCTGGCCGCGACCGGCCTCGCCGCCGACATCGGCGTGGCCGTGACGGCCTTCGTCGGCACGAACATCGACAACTGCGTCGTGACGGCCACGATGGTGGCGGGCGCGCCCTTGGACCGCGCCCACCGCATCGCCGCCGGCCAGGTGGTGGGGTTCGTGCTCGTGACCGCGACCGCCGCCGCCGCGGCGGCCGTGCTGTACGAGTTCTCCCCGGCTGCGGTCGGCCTCCTGGGTCTGGTGCCGTTGGCCATCGGGCTGCGCGGCATCGCGCTGCTCCTGCGCCAGCGCGCCCCCGACGGCCCCGACTCCGGGTCACGGCGCAAGGGCCGTCGCCCCGCCGCCGAGCGCGCCGTCGGGCGCAGTTTCACGGCGGGGCTGCTCGTCACGATCGCCGCGGGCGGCGACAACCTGGCCGTGTACATCCCGCTTTTCCGCGAGGGGGGCACGACCAACCTCTTGACCCTGGCCGTCGTCTTCGCGCTCGGCGAGGGGGCCGTGACGATGGTGATCCTGGCCGCGGGCCGCCACACGCGGTCGCGCGCCGTCATGGCGAAGCTCGGCGCGTTTGCGGTTCCGCTGCTCCTCTGCGGGATCGGCGTGCTCGTGCTGGTTTCGGCGGGGACGCTCTCCTGGCTCTTCTGACCGCCCGCCACCGGCGCGGTGGCTCGGCCGGCCGCGCCGTGCTTGACTGCGACCAGGTCCGTCGAAGGAGGTCCCATGGAGCAGCTACAGGGCAAGGTCGCCGTGATCACCGGAGCAGCCAGCGGGATCGGCCGGGGGGTGGCCACGCAGGCCGCCGCCGAAGGGATGAAGGTCGTGCTGGCCGACATCGAGGAGAACGCCCTCAAGGAGGCGGCCGACGAGCTCGCGGCCGGCGGCGCCGAGGTGATCGCGGCCGTCACCGACGTGTCGGACGTGGCGTCGGTCCGCGAACTGCGCGACCGGGCGCTGAGGGAGTTCGACGCCGTGCACCTCGTGCACAACAACGCCGGCGTCGGCACGGGTGGCCCGATCTGGGAGGTGCCCGAACAGGATTGGCGCTGGATCCTGGACGTCAACCTCTGGGGTGTCGTGCACGGCATCTCCACGTTCGTGCCCTTGTTCATCGAGCAGGGTGAGGGCCACGTCGTCAACACGGCGTCGATCGCCGGCCTGACGACCGCCCCGTTCCTCGGCCCCTACAACGCCACGAAGCAGGCCGTGGTCGCCATGTCCGAAACCCTGTACAAGGACCTCGAGGCGGCCGGGATCTCGGGCGTGGGCGTCTCGGTGCTCTGCCCGGGCTTCGTGCAGACGCGGATCGCCGAGTCCGACCGCAACCGCCCCTCGTGGGCGCCCGAACGCGACGTCGAGGGCGCCACCGAGATGCGCGGGCTGATCCAGGACCTGGTGCGTGGCGGGATCCCCGCGGACCAGGTGGCCCGACTGGTGCTCGACGCGGTCCGGACCAACACCTTCTACATCCTCACCCACCCCGAGCTGCGCGGCGCGCTCCAGACGCGCTTCGACGACATCTTGGAGGGCCGGCCGCCGTCCCCGACGATCATCGCCTGAGCGCCGCCGCCGCCGGCGGCGCCCCCCTCCTCACCCCGCGGGCAGCGGCTTGAACGGCTGCACCGTGACCCAGCACGTGCCCTGCGGCCGGTGGTTCGTCTTGAGCTTGCACTGCGACGACGGCGGCACGTTGTTGTGGACCTTCACGACCTGGTATTCGGTCGGCCCGTAGAACTTGTCCGGCCCGAAGCTCCACACCGGCGAGAGCGTGCCGGGGAAGTTGGAGATCTTCGACATCGCGGTCACGAAGGTGCGGCGGTTGAGGTTCGGTCCCGCGTTCTTTGCGGCCTCCGCGAACAGACGGATAGCGCCGCACCACGCCTGGATGGGCCCCTGTTCCTCGATGTACTTGTACTGCGTCCCGGGGATAACGCCGGGGTACTTCTGATGCCAGGTGTCGTAGCAGGAGCGGACGCCGGGGTCGTAGCCGCCCTGGCTCTCGGGGCGGTTGTCGTCGAACCCACCCAGCGTCTGGGTCGTCACGCCCTCCTGGCCGTTGAGCGCCTGCTCGTACGGCGTCGGGATGAGCCCGAGCGCCACGGTGATCGTCGACTCGAAGTCGCTCAGGAGGAGCTGGGGGTAGTACTGCTGCGACGTCTCGGCGCCGATGTACGGGAAGAACGCGTTCTCCGGGATCAGCGGGAAGACGGACTGCACGCCCGCCGCCTTGAACTTCTCGACCGCGAGCTGGGCGTCGGAATTCGTCGTGGCCGTCTGGCTGGTGCTGCCCGCCACGGTCTGGACCGTCGGCGTGATCCCGACCCTCTTGAGGTCGGGCAGCAGGTAGTCGTTCAGCGCCGCCTGGTCGGCCGCCAGGTCCGACACCACCACGCCGACCTTCTTGCCGTGTCCGAGACGTCCCGAGCTCACCCCCCACTGCACCGTCGCTGCCAGCACGGGCGCCATGTCGGGGCCGGTCCACCACAGGTACGGCGAGCCGAGGTTGGTCCAGTCCGTCGTCGACGACCAGGCGCTGAGGAGCGGCGTCTGTCCCTGCTGGGTCACGCAGAGCTGGTTGTCCTCTTCCCACGTGCCGATCCCGTCGAGCACGGCGAACACGGGCGGGCTGCCCTGGGTCCACTGCCGGCACAGCGCCTCCATGCTGGCGTCGTTGGTCGGGTCGAACTGCACGATGATCGGATTGATCTTGCGCCCGTTGATCCCGCCCGCCTTGTTGATCTGGTTCACGTAGAGGTTGATGGCCGGGATCTGCTGGTTGTACTCCTTGTCCTCCGCGAAGCCCTCCTTGCCCGAGAGGCTGTTGATCGCCACCACGGGGAAGACGACGTTGATCTCTGTCTTGGAGACGCCCCGCGTGCTCGTGCTCGCCTGGCTCACCGGCACCGCCGTGGTGGCCGACGCCGTGGTCGTGCCGTCGGGCCGCTCGGCCGCGCCGGCCGCGCCGGACCCGCCCGGGGAGCCCGACGGCGCGAAGGCGAGCCACGCCACCAGCCCGGCGACGATCGCCACGACGATGACCGCCGTGCGGATCTGCATGGCCCGGGGCCGGCGGCGCAGGCGCCGCCACGACCGGCCGGTGGCGGCGAACGGGGTCGCCATCACCCGCCATGCCTTCGACCCGACCGGCTGCCGGCCGGGTACCCCCCTGGTCGCCTCCATGGTCACGCTCCTTCGTTCGGGCCGGTGTGGTCCGGACCGCCCTCCCCCAACGGGCCCGACACCATGAGGGCCTCGTCGCTGGCACCAAGGTAGGCGGCCAGCGCCTTGGGATCAGCGCGCACCTCCTCGGGCGGACCGGCCGCCACGACCCTTCCCAGCTCCATCACGACCACCGTCGAGCAGAGCTCGAACACGAGCGGGACGTCGTGCTCGACGAGCACGATCGTCGTGTCGGCCACCTCGTGGATGCGGCGCAGCAGGGGGATGAACGCCTCGGCCTCGCGCTGGGCGATCCCGGCCGTCGGCTCGTCGAGCAGGAGGAGCCGCGGCTGCGCCAGGACGATGGACGCCAGGTCGACGACCCGCCGCGTCCCGGTCGACAGCTCGGCCGTCCTGTGCTGGCGAAAGCGCTCGAGCCCGAAGGCGGCGATCACGCGGTCGACGGCCTCGAGCTTGCGGCGCTCGGCCCGGCGCGCCCACGGGAGCCGCAAGGTCGTGGGCAGCACGGACACCTCGTGGCGGGCGTCCTCGCTCAGCAGGAGCACGTCGAGCACCGAGAGCTCGGGGAAGAGACGGCAATCCTGGAAGGAACGGACCAGCCCGACGCCGAGCCGCTCTTCGGGGAGGTACTCGCCGAGGTCCACGCCGTCCACGCGCACGCTGCCCGACTGCGGCTTCACCAGGCCGGAGACCACGTCGAGCGTGGTCGTCTTGCCCGAGCCGTTCGCCCCGATCAGCCCGACGATCGAGCCCGGCTCGGCGTTGAACGTGACCCCGCTCAGCGCGTGCACCCCGCCGAAGTGCACGTGGAGGTCGTCCACCACCAGCTGCGCCGGGTGACGGGGCGGCGCGCTCGCGGTGGAGGCGCTCACCGGCGTCGCCGTCACTGCTCCGCCCCGTCCGTGACGAGGGCGGGCGCGCCGACCGGTGGGCCCGCCGCACCCGCCGCACCCCGGCGCAGGACGGACCGGAGGCCGACGGTGACCACGTCGCCGAAGCGCTGCAGCAGCTCGGCCAGGCCGCCGGGCAGGTAGAGGATGAACGCGATCAGGCCCAGACCGCTCGTGATGAATTGGATCGTCTGGTTGGCCCCGAAGAGCGCCGGCAGCCCTTCGAGATAGAGCGCGCCCAAGATGGCGCCCGAAATGGACCCGAGCCCTCCGATGACGACCATGGAGATGATGACGAACGAGGTCGTCGGGTCGAACGTGAGGTCCGTGTTGTTGAGCTGTTGCATGGCGAAGGCCAGGCAGACGCCGGCGTATCCGGCCACGAAGCCCGAGAGGGCGAACGCCAGCAGTTTCGTGCGCAGGATGGGGATGCCGAGCGCGGCGGCCCCGAGCTCGTTGTCGCGCACCGCCACGAGCCGGCGCGCCACGCCCTTGTCCCGCCACACCTTCAGCATCAGCACCGACAGCACCAGCACACCGAGCGAGAACCAGGCGAAGGATCGCTGCGACGCCAGGCTGAGGCCGAACAGGGACGGGCGCGCCACGACCGTGTAAGCGGGGTTGGGCAGCCCCGTGCACAGCGTCCGGTTGAGGCCGGGGACCGTGATGCAGGGGGTCGCCAGGACGGCGTTCTGCATGAAGATGGC
The DNA here is from genome assembly GCA_963783995.1 of uncultured Acidimicrobiaceae bacterium. Taxonomy (GTDB): domain Bacteria; phylum Actinomycetota; class Acidimicrobiia; order Acidimicrobiales; family RAAP-2; genus Bog-473. The sequence goes on along the minus strand of CAWAPU010000001.1, from coordinate 142,728 downwards.
GAACGCCAACGTCGTCACGGCGAGGAACAACCCAGGCATGCGCAGCGCCGGGAGCCCGATGAGGATCGCCACCACCGCCGTCACGGCCCCGCCGTAGAGCATCACGAGCGGGAGCGGCAGCGACGTGCCCAGGTGCACCGCCACGAGCGCGCCGACGGCGACGAGGCCGAACTGCCCGAGGGACACCTGGCCCGCCCAGCCGGTGAGCATCGTGAGCGAGAGGGCGACGACGGCGTAGATGCAGATCTCGCTCATGAGCACGTCGTTGCCCACCGAGAGGACGAGCGGCAGGAGCACGGCCACGACGACCACGAGCGAGACACCCGAGACCGACACGCGCCGGCGCAACAGGTCGGTCGTCGCCCGCACCGTCGTGGCGGCCCCGTGCCCCCACGTGCTCCGGTCCCCCGTCCGGGCCCCCTTGCGCAGCGCCCCAACGCGGATCAGCAGCACCGCCATCACCACGATGAAGATGATCAGCTGCTGTTTGGCCGGCGACGGGACGTTCCACTGCAGGAGCTCGAGGAAGACGCCCATGCCCACGCCGGCCACGAACGCGACGGTGAGGTTCACCATGGCGCCGATGAGCGCCGCCGTGAGCGCGTAGACCAACAGGTCGGGCGACAGCGCCTGGGTCAGCGCGCTGGTCTGGTTGGGTGCGTTGAGGATGGCGGTGAACGCCGACAGCGCGCCGGCCACCGTCCAGGTGAGCGTCGAGGTGCGGCGGATCCAGACGCCCGACAGCCGCGCCGAGTCGGCGTTCTCCGACATCGCCCGCATCGAAAGGCCCCACGGCGTGAGCCGGACGGCCAGCACCAGGGCCAGGGTGACGATCGGGGCGACGATGAGCGTCAACACCTCGGTCGGGGTGATGATGAACGGCCCCAGGTGGAAGGACAGGTCGAAGGGGACGGGCACCGGCTTGTAGAGGTTCGACGGCCGGATGAACGGCAGCGCGGTCAGGGCGAGCAGCACGTAGCTCAATCCGATCGTCGCCACCATCACGAGCACGCGCGGCCGCGTGAAGAGGCGCCGCAGCACGAGCTCGGACAGCCCACCCACGAACGCGGCCAAGCCTATGGAGAGGATCAGCGCGAACCAGTAGTTAAAGCCGAAGTCGGCGGTCAGCTTCACGAGGAACACCGCCGCGATCACGCCGATCTGCCCCTGGGCGAAGTTGAGTACCCGGTTGGTCCGGTAGACCAGCACGAGCCCGAGGGCCAGCAGCCCGTAGCCCAGGCCGTAGAAGACGCCCTGGACGAGCACGAAGTTCGGCGCCGAGAGCGCCAACATGCGCACGGCCCCTAGTCCAACCCGGTGGACGCGGTGCCCAGGAAGACCGGGCGCAACAGGTCGTCGCGCGCCATGAGCTCGGCGGTGGGCCCGTCGAAGCGGATCTCGCCGCGTTCCATGAAGAAACAGCGGTCGGCCAGGCTGAGCGCCCGGTTCAAGCTCTGCTCGACCAGGATCACGGTGGTGCCGGACTCGTTGATGCGGCGCACCATCCCCATGAGCCGCTCCACCGTCATGGGAGCCAAACCCAGCGACAGCTCGTCGATCATGAGGAGGCGCGGCGTCGTCATCATCACCCGCGACAGCGCCAGCATCTGCTGCTCCCCGCCCGAGAGCGTGCCCGCGGGCTGGTCCATCCGCTCCGCCAACTCGGGGAACGCCTCGAGCGCCTCGTCGAGGGCGCGGGCGCTCCGCGCGCGGTCGCGCCGCAAGGTGTGGCCGCCGATGCGCAGGTTGTCCCGCACGCTCAGTCCCGGGAAGGTCATCTTCCCGCCCACCAGGAGGGCGACGCCGAGGTCGATGATCTGCTCCGGCTCGAGGTACGTGCAGGCCGCCCCGTACACCCGGATGACGCCGCGATGCGGGTGCTCCAGTCCCGACACGGCGCGCAACAGCGTCGACTTCCCGGCCCCGTTCGTCCCGAGGAGGGCGATCATCTCGCCCTCCGCCACCTCGACGTTGACGTCGAAGAGAACCTGGTTGGTGCCGTAGTAGAAGTCGAGGTTGTGCACCTGGAGGGCGGGGATGGCGCCCCCGCCCTGGCGCCGCTTCCCCTCGGCGTAGCGTTCGAGCACGTCCTCGATCACGAGCGTGATGTCGCGGCGGACACACCGCGAGCCGAGTAACAGCAGGAAGCCGCCGATGGCGCAGACAGGCGCGATCAGCGAGAGGGACAGGACGATCCCGTGCAGTCCCCCGATGGCATCGGAGAACGCGCCGAGCACCACGGAGCCGGCGAAGCCGCCGAACACGAGCGAGTACACGCCGAACATGGCGAAACAGATCGTGCGCATCTCCGCCGGTGCGGTGGCCGCCAGGGTGAGGAAGATGCAGATGGCGAGCGGCGACACCGCCGCGTTGGCCAGGAACTGCAGGACCACGACCATCCACAACTTCGGCACGTACAGCGACAGCACGAACAGCCCCCCGTAGGCTGTGATGCAGATCCCGGCGATGACCAGCGGCCGCTGGGGCGCCTTGCGGAAGTACCGGTCGCCGAAGACGTAGGCCAGCGGCAACCCCAAGAACGCGGCCAGGCCGATGATGGCGTACACCTCGCTGCGCGACGCGGTGTCGAGATGGAACTTGTCGATGAAGAACAGGTTGCCGAAGAGGGGGGCGCCGGTGCCGGCGAAGCCGAGGATGGCCACCGCGACGAGCTCGTAGTACAGCGAGCGGATCCGCAGCAGCCGGGTGACGGCCGAGCCGAGCAGGACGCGCGGCGCCTTCTCCTGCTGGGTGTGCAGGTCCATGCCCGACGACTTGAGGATGTGGCTGCTCTCGTTCGCGCCCTTCTCGGGCTCACGCAGCGTGAACAGCGCGAAGCCGATCGGGATCCCGGCCAGCGCCACGAGCAGGCCGTAGCGCCAGTCGTGCGCGATCGTCACGACGAAGCCGAAGATGAGGATCCCGACCGTCTGGGAGAGCGGGTCCGACAGGTTGTGCCAGCTGAAGATCCGGCCCCGCGCCTCGGTCGGGTAGGCGTCGGATAGATACGAATTGTGCACCGTGTTGTTCACCCCTGTGCCGACGGACGCCGCCAGGTACAGGAACGCAAAGGCCCACACGTTGGGCGAGATCGCCATCAAGGCCCCGAACCCGGCGAAGATGAGCAGCGCGACACCGGCGACGAGCTTGCGACTGCCGCGGTCCGCCCACACGGCGAGCGGGACCGCCCACAGCAGCTGCGAGACCTGGGCGATGAAGGCCACGGCGCCGAGCGAGGCGTTGGACATGTGGAACGACACCTGGAGGTTGTGCCCGATCAGCGTGATGCCGTTGCCGAAGGTGCCCGGGACCAGCGCCGCCGCCGTCATCAGTACCAGGGGGGCGTACCCCGAGGACCGCAGGACGCCGATCAGCGGTGGTGGCTTGCCCTCGCCGGTGCCGGGCATGACGTCGAGATCCGCCACCACCTCGGGGTCCTTGACCTGCGTCACCGCCTCGCGCAGCAGGTCGTCGGGGACGGCGAACTCGAAGAGCGGGTCGCTCGGCACTGGTGCTGGACTCTAACCTGACACGTGCGTCAGAGATCGTTCACAGACGCAAGCGTCGCCACGGTCAACGGCCCCTCCGGGAGCACGGCGACGCGCGCGGTGCCGCCCAGCCCGTCGAGGGCGCGCACGACCGCCTCGTCGAGGTCCGGCGCCGGCACCAGCTGAGCGCCGCGGATGACGGCGTCGTCCAAGCCCTCGCTGTGCAGCGCCACCGCGCCCCGTTCGAGCACCCGGCCCAACACCTGGGCCTGCCACCGGTCGAGCTCGGGCCCGGCCGAGGCGGCCACCAGGTCGGCCGGGGTGCGCGCCGCGGCCAGCAGGCGCGCGAAGGCCCCGTCCTCGGGCACGCCGTCGGCGCACGCCGTGGCCATGAGCACCGTCGCGCCGCGGCGCCGTATCCGGTCGGCCGCCGCCATCCCCTTGACCGACTGGTACAGGTTGCGGTCGAGCGGGAAGCCGCCGTTGGTCGAGACCACGAGATCGTAGGGCTCGGGCACCTCGCGGCGCGCCGCGGCGCCGACGTGCGCGCAGGCGGCGTCGTGCGTCGCCGTCAGTGGCCCGGCGAAGACGGCGGTGACCCGGCGGGCCCGGTTGATGGCCACATCGAGCGAGAGGTGGGGCGGTGCGAGCGCCACCGCGGCACGCACGAAGTCGTGCACGGGATTGCCCACCCGGGTGAGGAACGTGGCCCGCGCGTCCGCGATGCGGCGCGGGTGGTGGGCCTCGAGGATCGTCTCGGTGGCTGCCAGCCCGGGGCAGACCGCCTTGGGCCCCCCACTGAACCCGGCGAAGAAGTGCGGCTCGACGAAGCCGGTGATGATGCGGACGTCGGCCTCGACGTACTCGCGCTGGAGGCGGACGGTGACGCCGTCGACCTCGCCCACCGGCACGTGCTCGTCGCTCCGGGCGTCGTGGTCGACGACGCGGTAGCGCGCGACGAGCTCGGGGCCGATCAGCTCCTGCATCTCTGCGGCGCTCGCCTGGCGGTGCGTCCCGGTCGCGCAGAGCAGCGTCACCCGCCCGTCGGGCACCCCGGCGCGCACTAACTCGTCGAGCAGCGGCGGCAAGACGGTGCGGTTGGGCATGGGCCGCGTCAGGTCGGGAAAGACGACGGCCACCCGCCCGGCGCCCTCGGCGATCGTGCGCAGCGATGGGCCGCTCAGCGGTCGCGCCAACGCCGCACGGATGGCGGCCTCTTCGTCGTCCAGCGCCGGCGCGTCGGCCGGGAGGATCACCTCCGCGGCGTCGGGCACCTCGACCGACGTCCCACAGCGGCCGTAGGCGAGGTCGACGCGCACCTGGTCAGGCGACCGGTTGGTCGGCCCCCGGCAGCGACTCCGTCGCGGCCAGCACGGACAGCGCGACGTGGTCGACCTGGGGCCGCAGGCCCCGGTACACCTCGACGGCGGCGGGGTCGGGCTCGATCACGCCGACCACCGGGTCCAGCTCGTCGAGCGAGAGACCCATCCCGAGCGCCTTGCCGGCCAGCATGGCGGCGCCCGCCGAGGCGGCCTCACCCGAACGGCGTCGCGTGGCGGGGACGCCGAGGACGGAGGTGAGCACGTCGACCCAGACCGGCAACGCGGTCCCGGCGCCCCCCAGTGTCACCCCGGCCGCCGCGGATCCGCCCAGCCGTCCGACCGTGACGACCTCCATGACGCGCAGCACGTCCCACGCCACCGCCTCGATGACGGCGCGCGCGAGGTCGCTCGCCCCGTGCACCGCGCCGAGACCCATGAAGCCGGCGCGTGCGTCGTCGCGCCACCACGGCGCGCGGGCCCCGTCGAGCCAGGGCACCGCCATGACGCCGCGCGCCCCAGGCGGGCTCTCCGCCGCCATGCGGGCCAGCTGGTCAGGCGTCTTGTCGACGAGCCGCCCCAGCCAGGCCAGGAACGACCCGGCCGCCGAGAGCCCGCCTTCGAGCAACCAACCCCCGTCCGCGCCCGCGCGTGACGACCGCCCCCGCCGGCGACGGGACCGGGCGTTCCTGCACGGGCACCGACACGTTGGCCGTGGTGCCCCAGCTGACCATGGGCCGGTCCTCCGAGGCGCCCGACCCCACGACCTCGCACTGGCGGTCACCCGCCCCGATGACGACCGGGATGCCCGGCCGGAGCCCCAGTTCGGCTCCGGGCACGGGCTTGAGCTGCCCGACGACGGTGTCGGAGGGGACGACGCTCGGCAGCTTGCCGAGCGCCGGGCCGGCGAGCTCACGCACGGCGTTGCCGTCGAAGTCGTAGAGCCCGCTGCGCGAGGCGAAGGTGGCGTCCGTCACCACCTGGTCGGTCATGCGGAACACCACCATGTCGCGCGGCGACAGGATCAGGTCGGCCGCCTCCAGCCGCCCCGGCTCGTGCTCGGCCAGCCAGGCGAGCTTGGCCGCCACGGCGCCCGCGTCGAGGGGGATCCCCGTGCGGGCTCGGTTGATGTCGTCGCCGCCCATGCGCACGGCCAGGGCGCGCGCCGACGCCGCCGCGCGGTGGTCGGACCACAGGATGCCCTTGCCGATCGGCTCGCCCTTCGCGGTCAGCGGCACGAAGGTCTGGCGCGCCCCCGAGCACGCGACCACCTCCACCTCGGCGAACTCGCGTGGCGCCTGCGCCCGGGCCTCGGCGCAGGCGATGACGGACGTCGTCCACCAGCGCAGCGGGTCCTGCTCCGACCAGCCCGCCTGCGGGTTCGCCGTCGTCAACTCCGAGCGGGCCAGCGTGACGAGGCCATCGTCGCTCCAGAGCCCGACCTTGGTCACCGACGTGCCGAAGTCGATGGTGAGGATCATCATCGGGGGTGCACCAACGCGGTGACGAGCCCTGCCATCTCGGCGGGATCGGGGTCCTGGTAGATCGTCCGGCCCATGGCCATCCCGGCCCCCCCGCCGTCGATGACGTCGCGCACCTCTTCGAGCACGGCGTCACGGCCGCCACCAGTGATCGGCCCACCGAGGAAGAGCACCGGGCCGCCGACGCTCGCCACCACGCGGGCGACCGCATCGCGGCGCTCGCTGCCCGGCGAGACGGCCGGTACCGGGACCTTGATCACCGGCGCCCCCATGTCGAACGCGATCACGGCCGCCAGCACGATGCTGTCGGTGTCGCGGCGGATGCGACCCTCCTGCCAGAGCAGCGGCTCGACGAGTGCCTCGAGGCCGGCGGTGCGCGCCTGCTCCAGGACCTGACCCAGGAGCTCCAGCGCTGAGGCGGTCATCGGGTCCTCGAAGTCGATGCGCGTCATGTGCTTGATCCCGGTCCACCCGTCGGACGCGGCGCGGCCGACGCTGGCGACGAGGCGGTCGTCGAGCTCGAAGACCGAGCCGGCCAAACCCGTCCGGTTGAGGGACAGATACGTCCGGTGCCCCGGCGTGATGTGACCGGCGGCGGCCAGTCCCTCGAGGGGCTGGGCCGTGGCGAGGATCCCGTCGCACGCCGGCAACGCCTTGGCCAGGGACTCGAAGAACTCGGACCAGTTCTCCGTCGTCAGCACGGCGCGCGCACGATGGTCCGCGGCCAGGATCAGGGCGGGAGTCGGCAACGTCGGGGCCCCCGTCATGCCGGCGGCTCCCCGGCCAGGGACAGCACGACCTTGGCCAGAGCGGAGAAGTCCTGTCGTCCGTACCCGGCGGTGCTGGCCGCCGTCAGCAGCTGGCGCGCCGCGGCGGTGGTGGCGACGGGCACGCCGGACTTCGACGCGTAGGACATCGCGAGGTCGATGTCCTTGGCCATGAGGTCGGTCATGAAACCGGGCTTCCACCCGTTGGACGCCGGACTGTCCGGGACGACGCCCGGCACCGGCAGCCGCGTCCGTACCGCCACGCAGTCGCCGGTGGCGTGCGTCAAGACCTCGTAGAGCTTGGCCATGTCGACCCCCGACTTCGCGGCCAACGCTGTGGCCTCCGCCGTCGCCGTCATCTGGGCCGCGTAGATCACCTGGTTGCAGAGCTTCACCACCTGGCCCATGCCGGGCCCGCCCACGTGCACGATGAGGCCGGAGAACGGCTCGAGCGCCGGCGTCGTGTCGACCAGCACGGTGGCGTCGCCGCCGACCATGAGCGTCAAGGTCCCCTTCTGCGCGCCTGCGGTCCCGCCCGACAAGGGGGCGTCGAGATAGCGCGCCCCGACGGCGCGGACGACTTCGTGCTGGGCCCGCTCGACCTCGGGATCGATCGTCGAGCAGTCCACGACCGTCGAGCCCTCACCGAGCGCCGGCAACATCGCGTCGACGACCTCGACCACGTCGGGCGAGTTGGGCACGCACAAGATGATCACCTCGGACGCCTCGGCCACACCCCGGGGGGAGCCACCGTCGTGCGCCCCTCGGGCCACGGCGACGTCGATAGGCCCACGGCCCCGCGAGGCGACGCTCACCTCGTGACCGGCCTCGACGAGATGCGTCGCCATCGGCAGCCCCATGGCGCCCAGCCCGATGAACCCGATGCGCATACCCGTTCCTCCCGAGGCCTCGACGCGGACTACGCGAACTGCGGCAGCCACTCGGCCGTGCCGGCCAGCAGCTCGTCGACCATGGCCTCGGTGACGCCGAGGTCGCCGCGACCCGCCAGCGGGTCGAGCGCGAAGGCCTCACCCGCCAAGCGGCGGTCACCCTGCAGCGCAGCCTCGACCGTCAGCTCCTGGGTGGCCACGTGGCGCCGCACGAGCTCGTCGTAGGGGGCGGGCAGTGCCACGCTGTCCCGTCCCCGGATGCCGTCGCCGTCGATCACGCAGATCGACTCGAGGACGACGTCGGGCGGCAGCCCGATGCCTTGTCCGGTGTTGGGGATGTTGACAGGAGCCTCGAACGGCTCGCCGCTGAGCATCGCCTGGATCATGGGCGAGGGCAGCTCGCCCGACTGCCAGGTCTGCAGGTCCTTCGTGCCAGCGAGCCAGGCGTCGACGTCGGCCACGTACTCGGCTTGATGCTGCTCGCGCCGCGAGATCGGGCTGAGCTCCATGTTGTAGGCGGCACCCCACTGCGACTCCGGCGTCAGCGCGAACGCGACGAACTCGGCGAGGTGCCGGTCGCCCGCGGCGGGGAACGTGCCCCACCGGTCGAGCAGCGTCAGCTTGAACAGATGCCGCTCGGCGAAGTCCCGCTTGGAGAATTTCTCGGCCTCGGGACGCCCCGGCGACGGCCGCAGCGACTCGAGTCCCCCGACCTCGTCGACCAGCTTGCGCAGCACCTCGAACCCGTCGTCCCCTTCGACTTCGAGCCCGGTCAACACGGGGAAGTGGTTGACGCCGGTGATCGAGCACGTGACGGCCTCGAACGGCTTGCCGCACGCGATCGCCAGGTCCATGCAGAAGTTCCCGACCTCGTGGCACAGGCCTACCGTCTTGATCTCCGTCTCCCGGCACACCACGCGTCAGGCAGGTCATCGGGTTGGTGATGTTGAAGAGCCACGCGTCGGGGCAGTGCTCCTCCATCGCCTTGCCGATGCCGACGAGGACCGGGACGTTGCGGAGCGAGCGGTTGATGCCGCCCGGCCCGACCGTGTCCCCGACCGTCTGCGTGATGCCGTGGCGGGCCGGCACGTCCAGGTCGACCGCCATGGAACGGAATCCCCCCGTCGAGATGCACACGATGACGAAGTCCGCCCCGTCGAGTGCGGCACCCAGGTCGGTGGTCGCGGCCACGGTGGCTTTGGCGTCGAGCGCGTCGTTGACCTTGTGCGCCAGCGCCTCCATCTTGGTGAGCGGCGCCGGGTCGATGTCCTCGAGCACGAGATGCATGCCGGCGAGCGCCGGCGTCCCGAACAGATCCGCCATCAGCTCGGGGCCCCACTGATAGCTGCCACCGCCGACGATGGTCACTTGGGTGCTCACGCCGCCACAGTACAGTCCCGGTCGTGAGCGAACTCCGGCGCCGCGCCCCCCAGGCACTCGCCGCCGCCTTCGCCACGAGCGGCCTCGTCCACATGGTGCGACCGCAGGTCTTCGCGTCGATCATGCCCCGCGCGATTCCCGAGCGGCATCACACCAACCTCATCTACGCGAGCGGGCTCGCCGAGCTGGCGTGCGCCGTCGGGCTCGTGCGGCGCAGCCCGTGGGCGCCGGCGGCCAGCGTGGCCGTGCTCGCCGCCGTATTCCCCGCCAACGTGCAAATGGCCCTCGACGCCGGCAGCGGCCGCAACCCCGGACCGTCGGACTCGCCGGCACTGGCCTGGGGTCGCCTCCCTCTCCAGGCGCTCATGATCTGGGCCGCGCTCCAGGCTCGACCCGATCGCGAACAACCCTCGCACTGACGCTGATGGAGATCCGGGTCCTCCGCCCCGGTGACGATCGGCTCGTCGCGGCGGCCTCGCACCTGTTCGACGGCCCGGCCACGCCCGAGGCGACGTCCCGTTTCCTGGGCGAGGCGGGCCACCATCTGCTCGTCGCCTACGAGTCGGAGCGGCCCGTCGGCTTCGTCACCGGCGTCGAGATCACGCATCCCGATAAGGGAACCGAGATGTTCCTCTACGAGCTCGCCGTCGAGGAGCAATCCCAGAACCGGGGCATCGGCCGCGCGCTGGTCGATCGGCTGGCCACCCTCGCGCGCGAGGCGGGGTGCTACGGCATGTGGGTGATCACCGATGACATCAACCGTCCCGCCCGCGCCGTCTACGAAGGGGCGGGCGGAGTGCCACGGACCGATCAAGTGATGGAGGTCTGGACCTTCTAGGGCGACGGGGACGGGCCCGTGACAAGCTCCACTGCGTCGACCCGGTGGATGCCCGCCGTCACAGGACCTTCTCGCCCCAGAAGCAGGCGAAAGGGTTGTCGTTGTACGGCGGGACGTCCGCGTACCCGGCGGAGCGGTACAACGCCAGCCCATGTTGCTGTTTCGGCCCGGTGTCCAGACGAACCCGCTCGTAGCCGAGGTCTCGCGCTGCCGCCTCGAGGCCGGCCAACAAACCCCTCGCCACGCCGCGAGAACGCGCCTCGGGGCGGACGAACATCCGCTTGATCTCGGCGACGCCGTCGTCGAGACGGCGAAGACCGCCACCGGCAACTACCGCGCTCCCCTCGTAGCCGATCAGGTACGCCCCGCCCGGGGGCCGCAATTCGTCGGGCGAGAGTGGCGGGTTGTCGAGCCGGCTGAACGTCTCGTAGACGTCGTTGAGCTCGGCGCGCATCTCGGCCAGCAGCTCGGACGCCGGAGGCTCCTCGGGGTCGCACCTCTCGAAGCGGAGGGCGCTCACACCATCTTGTCCGGGTGCAGCGCCTGCGCCATCCGTCGCATGCCGTCGCGCCACGGCACGGTCGTGTGGCCCGCCAGCTCGTGCATGCGCGTGGTGTCGATCTGCACGCTGTCAATCGTCTGTTCGGTCGGCTCGAAACGCGCCGTGACTCCCGTCAGCTCGCCCAGGTAGGTGCACCATTCCTCGATGCTGACCGGTTCGCTCCCGCCCCAGTTCACGGTGACGGCCGGCACGGATGCCGCGGCCAGCAGGCGGGGCACCATGGCGTAGATGTCGTCGGCGTGCAACGGGTGGTAGACGCTCGGGGCGTCGACGTGCACCGGGATGGCGTTGCCCGACAGCATCATGTGCAGATGGATGGCCGGCCAGCCGCCACCGTCGCCGTAGGGAACCGAGAGCCGGGCAATGGTCGTGGGCAACGCGAAACGCTCGGCCGCCCAACGGGCCGTGCCCTCCGCAGCGATCTTGCAGATGCTGTAGGTCCGCAGGAACGGCCACACGCCGTGGTTGTCGCCGAGCAGGGCCGACTCGTCGAGGGCCCGGTGCCCCGCCGGCTTGTAGACCGCGGTCGACGAACAGTGCAAGAACGCGGTCGCCTCTCGATGGTGCTCCATGAGGTAGGCCAGACCTCCGCTGTTGGCCGCAAGGTCGCGCTCCCAGTCGTTCGTCTTCGCCACCGCGAAATTCAGGACGTAGTCGGCGTCGGCGGGAAGGCCACCCACGTCGCCCGACACCAGGTCGATGGGGACGCACTCGATGCCCGCCGCCTCCAGCTCCGTGCGGGCCGCGGCGTCGGAGAAGCGTGCCGCCCCCACCACGCGGTTGTCCCGGGCGAGGGCTTGCGCCAGCGGGCGGGCCACCTGTCCGGTGACGCCGGTGATGACGATCGTCTTGTCGTGGAGCGAGTCAGGACTCATGGCACCTTTCGTACTCGCTACGCTGCCCCGCGTGCACCTCTTCGCGGCGTACCTGGGAGGCGAGCTCGGTCCGGGCCGCATGGGCGAGGACCACGAAGTCGTGTTCGTGGTCGCCGGCGACGTGGCCTCGGCCCGCCAGGCGGCCAAGTCGAAATGGGGAGGCGACGGCCGCCCTCATGTCGACGCGCTGACGCGTATCGACATGATCGACGGCTATGTCGTCAATCTGGAGGAGACCGGCTCTGGGGATCGGACCGAGACCGAGGGCTACAACGCCTGACCTGACCCTCAGACCACGGGGGAGAGCCCGCCGTCCAGGTTGATCGCGACGCCGGTCAGGTACGACGCCCGGGGCGAGAGCAAGAAACACCCGAGGTCGGCGAATTCCTGGGCGCGGCCGAACCGGCCCAACGGGATCGCTGCGTTCTTCGAGAAACTCTCGTAGAACTGGTTGAGCGTCTGCCCTGATGCCCGGGCCGCTCGCACCCACTGCCCGCTCTCGATCAGGCCGATCAGCACCGCGTTGGACCTGACCCCATCGGGCGCCAGCTCCTTCGAGAGCGCCTTCATCAGCGCCATGCCGGCAGCGCGATTGACCGAGCTCGGTTCGCTGGACCCACCTGGTGCCTTGGCCGCGAGGGCCAGCGTGAACAGGATCGATCCCTCGGCCTCCCGAAGCTTGGGTAGAGCGAGGCGGGTGAGGCGCACGGCCGCCATCAGCTTCAGTTGAAAGTCTGCTTCCCATGTCGCGTCGTCGATGGACTCGATTGCGCCGGCGGAGGCTCGGCCTGCGTTATGGACGATCCCGTCGATGCGGCCCCACTGCGACACGGCGGCGTCGACGAACTCTTCGAGATCCTCCAGCCGGGTGACGTCGGCTCGCAGCGCCAGGGCGTCGCCGTCCTCCTCGCGCAGCTCGGCTTCGGCGGCGCGCACGCGCTCCTCGTCGCGGCCGCAGACCGCCACCGACGCACCCTCGTCGACCAGCCGCTTGGCCAGCGCCAGCCCGAGGCCGTCCGTGCCGCCCGTGATGAGCGCGACCTTCCCGCTGAGCTCGAGATTCATGGGATCAATCCTCCTTGTCCACCGTTACTCGCGGTCGGGCAACCGGGTCCAGCCCGGTTGGTGATAGAGCGAATCGAGCTCGATGTGCTGCGCGCCGAGCGACCCGAGCTAGGGACGCAGTCAGGGACGCAGCCAGGGTCGTCTTGCCAGACCCCGGGCATCCGACGACCGCCACCCGATTGATCTCAGCGCTCCTGCTCGGTCGGGCGGACCAGGATCTCGTTCACTGCCACGCGGCGCGGCTGGGTTACGGCGTAGCGGATGCTCTCGGCGATGTCCTCCGCCTGCATGATCTCGATACCGCCGAACGTCTGCGCCATCCCCTCGAGGATCTCGGGCCGGTTGTGGAAGGCAAGCTCGGTCGCCACCGCACCAGGCTCGATGAGGGTCACTCTGACGTGGCGCGCCGTCACCTCTTGGCGCAACGATTCGCTGAAGGCGCCGACACCGTGCTTGGTGGCGTTGTAGACGCCGCTGTTGAGTCGGGCGACCCGGCCCGCCACGGAGCTGACGTTCACCAAGTCGGCGACCGAACGCGGCTCGGCCTCCGCTGCCTCCAACAGATGTGGCAGCGCGGCGTGGGTGCAGTAGAGGAGACCCAACAGGTTCAGGTGCACCATGCGCTGCCACTCGTCGAGGGGCGCGTCGACGATCGGACCGAGCAGCATCACTCCGGCGTTGTTGACCAACGTGTCGAGCCGGCCGAGTTCGCCAACCGTTCTCCTCACGGCGTCCGCAGCCTGTTCGGGGTCCGTGATGTCAGCCTCGATCACGAGCGTCCTGTCGGTGCCGAGCCGTTCGGACAGGGCCTCGAGGCGATCACGACGCCTCGCCACGAGGGCAACCTTGGCTCCCTCGTCGGCCAGCACGGCCGCTGTCGCTTCGCCGATCCCGCTGCTCGCTCCCGTCACCAGCGAGACGGTTCCTTCCAATCGCTTCGTCATTGCTCCTCCGGATCGGCGTCGACCAGGCGGCCCGCACCACCGCCTTCGGTATAGCGCGGGCGGATCGCCGTCCGGCGCGGGCTCAGAGGTTCAGGGCATCCGGGATCGCAACGAGGGGCGCCACGGCTCGGGAGCCCCGTTCTTGGGGCACGTCCAACGTGTGCACAGTCCCCGCTATCCGGCTGGCGTCGGCTCCTTCTCGGCTGCCGAGTCGTCGGGCGGCTCGATGCCGAACAGGCCAACTGGCGTCCCGATGTCCTGGGGCACGCGCGTCGGGGTGTCGCGATTGAGCACTTCGCCACGGAAGAAGGCCGGCCGGAACTGCGCGTAGGCGACCATCAGGATGATGCCGATGATCACCGCCGAGATGTCGAGAACGAAGACGCCACCCATGTGCCAATGGGTCAGCGGCATGGTCCACGTGGTGTAGGAGTTCACGGGTTGGTAGTAGTACCAGAACGCCCAGCCCATCGCGAACCACAACATCAACCACCCGGCACCGGGAAGGACGCCGCGCAGCCAGAAGTTGCGCGGGCTCTCGCGCAGGGTATGGCGGAAATACCACACGCAAGCAAGACCGGTGAGCCCGTAATAGAAGGCGATCCATACGCCCAGGGCCGACACCGAGTCAGAGATGACCGCGTTGCCGTTCGAGAGGTAGTTCATCAGGACGTACAGCCCCACCGACACTGCGCCCATGACGACGGTCGAGACGGTCGGCGTGAGGAACCGCTTGTGGATCCTGGCGAAGGCCGACGGAATCGCCTTGAACACCGCCATCGAGAGAGTCGTGCGAGCAGTCGGCAAGATCGTCGTTTGCGTCGACGCGGCCGCCGAGCTCAAGACCATGAGCACGAGCAGCTTGGTGAGGAACGTGCCAAACCCAGATGTCCCGAAGATCGAAGAGCCCAGGACCGTGAGCACGTCACCGTTGTGATTGGGATTCCCCAGCCCGATGCCCTTCGTGCCGGTTCCGGCGTACGACTGGGTGGACATGATGACCAGCGCGTACGTGGCGAGCAGGATCACCGTCGAAGTGACGGCGGCGCTGTCCGGGTGTCTTGTCCCGGTCCTTCGTCTCTTCGTTGACGGAGACGGCGGTATCCCATCCCCAATAGATGAAGAGCATGAGCGTGAAACCGACCATGAAGCTCTCCGGGCTCGGCACGGAGAACGGGTTGAACCACGACCACGACGGCGTCAGATGGCCTGATGGCGCGTGCCCGGATCCGACCTTCACCAGAGCGACGATCGAAAGGACCAGCAGCATCGTCACCTCGATGCCGAGCAGCACCTTCTGGAAATTGGCCGAGATCTCGATCCCCACGTAGCAAATGGCGGTCATGACGACGATCCAGGCAACGCCGACCAACAGCACCCATCCGCTCGTTCGGGTTGTCGGCCGATGCCGTTGGCTCCGAAGAGTTGGAAGAGGTAGTCGCTCGCGACCTGGGCCAGGCTGGCCATGACGAGGATGTCGGCGACGACGATTCCCCAGCCGCCCCACCACCCCGTCTTGGGCCCGAAGGCCCGGGTGCTCCAGGTAAAGGTCGTGCCGCAGTCAGGATCGGCGCTGTTCAGGGCCTTATAGCCGTACGAGATGCACAGCATCGGCACGAAGGCGATGATCGTGATGATGGGCGCCTGCAGGCCGTTGATCGCAATGACGACGAAGCCGAGCGTGGCGGCCAGGCTGTAGGCCGGCGCCGTCGAGGCGACGCCGACCACGACGGACGAGACGAAGCCAAGAGCCCCGCCCTTCAGACCCTTGTCCCCCGCCTCCTTATCGTGAGCGAGCGACGCATCGAGATGAACCATGTCCCCCCCTTATTCCTCCAAGGGCTGGAGCGGAACGATACTCAACGCACGGCGGGATATCGGGGAATTTTCACCGATCTCGTTCTGATGTCCCCGATTTCACCACTGATTCAGGGCCTTCAGGGCATCTTGCTGCCTGAATTCGCAGTTAGGAGCTTTGTCCCGCTTCGGTCGGCCGATGCCCTCTCGAAGCTTCTGCAGGCTCGAGGAGAGAAGCCGGGACACGTGCATCTGGCTGACCCCGACGGCCACGGCGATCTCGGACTGGGTCAGGCCGTCGACG
Source organism: uncultured Acidimicrobiaceae bacterium (assembly GCA_963783995.1). Lineage (GTDB taxonomy): Bacteria > Actinomycetota > Acidimicrobiia > Acidimicrobiales > RAAP-2 > Bog-473. Next base: position 127,018 of record CAWAPU010000001.1, on the reverse strand, counting down.
AAGCGCATACGAAGAATCGACTGCTCCCGTGGGGGGAGGGTCGCCAGCGCAGGACCGAGCAGAGCGCGGTCCTCGACGGAGTCGTAGTTGTTGTCGTGCTCGCCGAGCCGGGCGGAGAGCGGGTCGTCCTCGCTCTCGTTCGCGTCAATGGACGCGGCGCGATATCCCTGCCCGGCCTCGATCGCCTCGATGACCGCTTCTTCACTTGCCCCAGTCGCCTCGGCGAGCTCGGCGACGGTCGGATTTCTGCCCGAGCTGCTGGACGAGAGTGGCCGTGGCGTGGCCGAGCTCGAGATAAAGCTCCTGCACCCGCCGGCTGGCCCGGACCGCCCATCCCTTGTCACGGAAGTGGCGCTTGAGCTCACCGATGATTGTCCTGGTGGCAAAGGCGGCGAAGTCCACGCCACGACTCAGGGTCGAAGCGGTCAACCGACTTGACGAGCGCGACGGACGCGACCTGGACGAGGTCGTCCAGAGGCTCGCCACGATGGAGGAACCGCCGCGCCAGCTGATGGGCGAGTCCGAGATTCGAGGTGATCAGCTCCTCGCGTGCAGCTGGGTCGAGGGGCGAAGGCTCAGCTCCGATCGTCGGACTCCGGCCCGGGATCTTGTTCCCGGCCCACCGTCACGCGGCATAGCCCCCGCGACGCTTGCGCAGCCATGCCCGCACGGAACCATCCTGGCTCTCTCGACCGTGCTCGTCGACGAGAGCGTCCAGTATCTGCTGGCTCAGTCGAGCTGACTCATCCTCGTCGGGGCCGGTGCCGTCCGCCGGGGCGGCGCGCTCCAGCGTGCATTCGACCTCGATGGCATCCTCCAGCACGTCTGAGCGAGCAGGCAAAGATCCCCGTACCGGGCGTCGTGACCCTGGAGGGTCAGCAGGCACAGTTCGCCGACGGCAAGTCGGAGGTCCTCGAGCTCCTCGATGTCGAAGCCGGCCCGTGCCGAAATCGCGCTCGGTGACGAGTCGGGCGAGCACGATGAGATCACCCCGTGCCGGGAACCTGAGCTCGATGCGATCTCCCGCCGCCAGCCTCTCCATCGAATCCGTCATGATGCTCCGGCCGCCTCGAGCGAATCGGTGATCGTGAAGACGTTGGTGAGACCCGTGATCTCGAAGATCTTCATGATGCGCGGGTCCGCCACGACGACGTGGAGGTCACCGCCCAGCTCGCGGCAGCGCTTGAGCGCTCCCACCAGAACGCCGAGCGCGGTTGAGTCGAGGAAGGTCACCCCGAGGAGATCGAGGACCACCGTGCTTCCGCCCTCGGCGATGACCCGGTGCAGGACCTCCCGCAGCTGCGGTGCCGTCGCCACGTCGATCTCCCCACTGACTGCGATCACCGGAAGGGCTCCGGTCACGCTCTCCTCTATCTCGAAGTCCTGATCCACTCCTGCTCTCTCCTGGCTGTGCGGCCGCTCACAAGGGCCGTCCGGACGCGCTGCAATGGCGATTGGCCCAGGCGTTCTATAGCCCCCCGGTGAACAACCTAAACGTCTCCGAGCCCGCCGGCGGTGCCACACTGCAGGCGCACGACGGCTGTTTCCACGTATGGCGACTGGGGTAGAGCGGCCGGGGTCCGTCAGGAGCAGCAGGCAAACCCCTGCTTACCCCCGGACGAAATAGCGTCGTAAGCCACCCCACGCCTCTCGGGGGAGAATGGACCGTGCCCGAAGCGTCAGAAGAGGAGATCCCGGCCTCCCCCAGGACCGATCGTGCCGATCGCGCGGAGGCGATCGCCACCGTGGTCGCCCTCCTCTGGGTTTCGGGCCTGGCGATCCTGTTTGCCGTCTACGGCGGCAACATCTCCCTCGATCGGCTTCATGGCGATCGGACCGTTCATAGCGGCCGCCTTCGCTCGGCCGTCGAGAGTTGCCCTGGTCGGAATCTTGGCGGCGGTGTTCGCCCTCATCGTCAGCACCCCTCCTCACGGCTATGGCGAGCTGAACCACACCCTCCGGGTCATCACCCAGCTCGCGGCCACCGCGTTGGCCATGTGGATCTCTTACCTTCGTGGCCAGCGCAACGTGCAGCTCTGGACCGCACGGTCGGAGACCAGGGACGAGCGACGCCGGCGTGTGGCGGCCGAAACGGCGCAACGCATGCAGGTGATGGCTCGCGCATTGACCACGGCGGCCGACCCCGCACAGGTGGCTGATGCGGTCTTCGCGGCTCTTCGTGATGAACTCCACGTCGACGCGGCAACGTTTGCCCTGGTCGGCGAGAGCGGACGCCTGCGAACGCTGCGCCGATTCGGCTACAACCCCGAGGAGCCGGTGGATGGCGTCCTCACGTCCCTGCAGCCCGGAGGACCCGGTACTCGGCCAGAACGTCGCACTGTTTGCCGAGTCGCCGGAGGATCTGCGACACCAACGTCCGGACGTCCACGCATCGCTTCTCTCAAGCCGGTTCCGCGCCCTGGCGGTCGTCCCACTCGTGGTCTCCGATCACACGATCGGCGTCGTGGTGGTGCACTGGGACGACGACCGAGAGATCGCCGACCCGGACCGAAGCTTCCTCTTCACCATTACCGGCGCTGCGGCTCAGGCGGTGGAGCGCGCCCGCTTGACGCTGACCGAATTCGTCAACCTGGAGCGCAACCAACACCTCCATCAGTTGAGCTCGGCGCTTGCCGCGGCGACCACGCTGGGTGACGTGGCCCATGCCGCCATCGCCGGCGGTCGGAGAGCGTTGGGCGCGCAGTCCGCCGTCGTACGGGTTCCTGCGCCCGGCGAGCGCTCACTCTCGTGTGTCGCCAGCAGTGGTCATCCCGCTCTGTTGGCCCGCGGGATGGTGCCAGCCGACGAGGGCAACGCGGGAGCGTGTTTCTCGCGCACGACGACCATCGTGGGGCGGATCGACAGCCTCGACACCCTCGGAAGCGAACTGGCCGCCGAGGTGGTGCCCCGAGTGCTCGAGGAACTCGGCGAGCCGGTCACGATCGTCTCGGAGCCACTGGTGGGCAGCGTCGGGCCGCTCGGCGTTCTGTCGCTCGCCTTCCTGAGCAACGCCGAGCTGAGCGAACCCGACTTGCGCTTTCTCTCCACCCTGGCCGGCCTCACCGCCCAGGCGCTCGAACGTGCCCAGGTCTTCGAGCACGAACGAGAGGCGCTTCGCGCGGCCGAGGCCGGACGAGAACGCCTTTCGTTGCTTTCCGAAGTCACCAGGCTGCTGAGCTCGAGCCTCGAGCCCACGACGGTGATTCGACGGACGATGAGTCTCGTCGAGGGACGGTTGGCCGACTCCTGCGTGGTCCAAGTTCCGGACGAGTCAGGCCTAGTTCGCCTCGACGTCCGCGAACCGAAGGCTACGGATCCCCGCCTCCCGGCTCGCGCCGAGCCCGACCGAGTGTCGTTCGACAGTGCAGCACCCGCCGCGGTCGCCTACCGGACTGGGAGGACGCAGCTGGCCCCGCTCGAAGGAGTCGACGAGGCCGATCCGCAAGGCGTGTCGACCGTGTTGGCCGTGCCACTGACCGCGAACGGCGAGGTCATCGGCGTGATGACGTTCATCGACGGGCCCGGCCGCCTCTTCGAAGCCGATGACGTGTCGCTGGCCACCGAGGTGGCGTCTCGTACCGGCGTCGCCCTCTCGAACGCAACGCGATTCCAACGCGAGCATGTGATGGCCGAGGTGTTGCAGCGGGCCGTGCTCCCCGACTCGCTGCCCGCCGTGGACGGGTTGCGACTCGACGCCGAGTACCGAGCCGGGGTCGCCGGAAGCTATGCAGGCGGAGACTGGTACGACGTCTTCGAGCTGGGGAACGACTCGATTTTCTTCAGCGTCGGCGATGTCATGGGCAAGGGTGCACCCGCCGCCGCGCTCATGGGTCAGGTTCGAAGCGCGATCCGCGCGTACGCGGTGTCGGGACTATCGCCGACCGAGGTGCTGTCGTCGTTGGATCGTTTGTTCAATACGCTGGTCGAGGACCGTGTGGTCACGGCCGTTGTCGGCACTATCACGCCGTCCAGTGGGCGGGTCGTCCTCAGCAACGCCGGACATCCGCCGCCCCTCGTCGTGCGCGGCCGACGGAACGGTGACGTTCTGCCCGCTCCAACATTCTCTGCTGATCGCGGCCGGCCTGAACGGAGGGCCCCGGCCGCGCGACGAGCTGGTTCTCGATCGCGGCGATTCGTTGATCATGTACTCCGACGGGCTCATCGAGCGGCGGGGTGAGCTCATTACCAATGGGATGGACCGGCTCGGCACGGCCGCAACTGTTATTGCTAAGTCGGGATGGCCCGACAATGCCGCCGTCACGTTCGCCTCCATGTTGAGCGACGAGGAACGCACCGACGACGTCGTGGTCCTGTGCATCAACTACTCGGGGGTCGCCGAAGAACGCATAACCCCACAGCCGGTGGGTACGACACGAGATGGTATGTCGACGTTGCAGCTCGAGCCTGTCGTGGAGAGCACTCCGATGGCACGGCATTGGATCGCCGCGCACCTGCGAGATCTACCGGCTCGACGTCTCGAGCTGTGCGGCCCTCTTGACGTCCGAGCTCGTGACCAACGCGGTGTTGCACGCTGCAACCCCAATGTGCGTGACCTTGCACATCCTGCCCGACCGGATCCGTGTCGATGTTGCCGACGGGAACCCGTCCTTTCCCGCAATTAAGGAGTACGGACGCGACGCAGCGACGGGCCGGGGCCTCACGTTGTTCAGCACGCTGGCTTCAGATTGGGGCGTCCAAGGCGTCGACGGCGGGAAGATCGTCTGGTTCGAGCTTCCGGTCGATTTCCCGGTGACGCCGATCGACGTCTCCGACGGGAGCTTCAGGTTCGACTTGATGCGTCTGACGCACCCAGAGACTGCATGACGAACAGCGCCTCTCGCCCATGGTCACCGTTCGCCTGTTTGGCATCCCGGTCGCTCTGCTGCAGAAGGCCAGCGAGGAATACGAGGCTTTGTTCCGCGAGCTCCGGCTGATGAAAGAGCGCTCCGGCGGGACCGCAGATGCGCCTGCGCTACCTGAACGCCTCTCGGTGTTGGTGTCGGAGATCGGGACGCGATTCAACGGATTCGGGCCGGGAATGGACGACATGTGGCAATCCGCGGTCGACGGGAAGGTCGAACTGTTCGACTGGAGCCTCGACCTGCCGCAGAGCGCCGTGGTCGCCTGCGAGTTCTACGACGCCATGCTGGACGAGGCTGACGAGTTCGGGCTCTCGGCTCGGCTGCTGACGCTGCCGGCGTCGCCGACGAGCGTGGCCGTACGCCACTGGTTCCTCTCCGAGCTCATCGGCCAGCTCCACGGGAAGGCACCCGTCTCGTGGGCCGACAGCCATTTCCACGCCGCGCTGCGCACCACCACCTCGCGCTGAGCGACGATCAGCGACCCCCGGCGATCGCCTTCTTCAGAACCTTCGAGTAGTAGTCGAGGCCTTCATTCGACAGGCCCGCGGATGGCCCGCTGGCGATCGAGACCCGCTCGGGCACGATCCCCCAAACCGGCACCTTGAGCTCTGTCCACCAGTCGACCGTGGACTCCAAGTCGTTCGTACCGAGCCGGGCCGAGCAGATGACCACGCCGGCAGGGATGTTCCGGGGCGTCATCTCGAGTGTCGTCATGACCCGGTTCGGCTCGACACCACCGGCCCGGGTCGGGATCACCACGGCATCCGCTCGAGCGAGCGCCGCCTGGACGACGTTCCCCTCGCCCGGCGGGGTGTCGACGACGACCACACCGTCCTCCAGACTCATGGCCTTTCCCACGGTGCGGACCGAGGGTCCTTCCACGAGTTCGACGCCTTCCAGCGGGTCAGCGTCGTACCACTCGGCCGTGGACCCCTGAGGGTCGGCGTCGACCAGGATGACCTGCCCTCGCCTACGACGGCCTGCCACAGCAGCCAGGTAGACGGCGGTGGTCGTCTTGCCGACGCCACCCTTGACGTTGCTCACCACGATGTTCATACGGTCCGGTCCTTCGCCGCTCGGGAAATTCGGCCCTTACGGTATCGGCCGTTCGCACCCGAGCGTCACGGCAGCAGCAGCTTGCCCAGGCGGCGACGGGTGATGACCACCCCGCCGATCGCCATCGCCACCAGATAGGCGATGTGGCCGAGCAGGGTCCAGCTGAAGATCCCCAGGTCGGCGGCGCGGACGAGCACGACCCCCTGGTAGAGGGGGGTACACCGGACGACCGCCTGCAGCCAGCCCGGGTACACCGTCAAGGGGTAGAAGGTGGCCGAGAACAGGAAGAGCGGGATGAACGCCAGGGAGACCATGTCGAAGTCCTGCCAGGTCCGCATGTAGGTCGTCCCAGCCATGCCGGCAGAAGCGAAGGCCAAGCTGATGAGGATGGCGGCCGGCCAACACAGGACGGCCCACGGGGAAACGATGTAGCCGAGGATGGCCATGATCCCGAGGAATGCGCCGGAGTAGAGCATCCCTCGCAGCACGCACCAGCTCAGCTCCCCGAGGGCCACATCGTTGACACCCAGGGGCGTCGACAACATGGCGTCGTACGTCTTCGCGATCTTGAGTTTGAAGAAGACGAGGAAGGTCGAATCGAGCATTGCGCCATTCATGGCGGACGATGCGAGAAGGCCGGGGGCCACGAAGGCGGTGTACGGCACCCATCTGCCGTCCACGTTGATCGGCCCGACGAGATGAGAAAGTCCAACCCCGATGGAGAGGAGGTAGAAGAGGGGCTCGAAGAATCCCGACACGATGAAGATCCAGGAGCGGCGGTACACCAAGATGTTGCGCTCGAGCACTCTCGAGGCATGCCTTCCACCCAACAGAGCGAGCGGGGTGATTCGCAACGCCACTCCCGGCGGCGCCTGGTCTGTCGACGGTCTCCTGATCGGTCACGCTCATCGCCGTCTCACACGATCAACCGGCGCGAAAAGGTCCGTCGTCCTGCCATGTATCCGATCCCGACACACGCGCACAGGTACGCGGCGTGTCCGAGGTCCGCCCATGAGACCGATCCCAGTGTCAGGTCCCGGCAAAGAGCGACGCCGTGATAGAGCGGCGTCACGTAGGCGACGGCCTGGAGCCAATGCCGGCAGCTGGGATATGGGGAAGAAGGTTCCTGAGAACAGGAACATGGGGATGATGGCGAAGCGATACAACGTCGAAAATGAAGAGTCTTTGTCCTGCGTGGCCGCAAAGGCGCTGACCGGCGCGGCGAAGGCAAGACCCGTGAGCACCGCCGCGGGGAACGCCGCGATCGCCCAAGGTGAATAGACAACTCCGAAGGCCGCCATCACCGCCAGATAGATCGACACGACGATGGCCAGTCGTGCGGCGATCCAGGCGAGATGCCCGAGGAGCACGTCGTACACCTCGAGTGGCGTCGCCAATTGGGCGAGATACGTGCGCATCCATTTGATCGCACCCATCACCGGATACGTCGCGTCATTCGTGCCGATCTGCATGCACGTGCCCGCCAACAACCCAGGGGCGAGGTATGCCACGTAGGTGACGCCGTCGACTCCGTGAGAGTGCTTGTCGATCAGCGAGCCCAGGGCGATGCCCATGGCGGCCAGGTACAGCACGGGAATGAGGAAGCTCGTGATAACTGAGCTGCGCCAAGTGCGCCGGTATTGATACCCCCAATAACCGGCGGCGCGCAGCCACATCGGCGTTGGAATCCTCCGGGCCGACACCGTCTCGCCGTGCCGGAAGAGAACGGGTCTCCGGCGCCGCCCCTTGCACCGTGGTGGCCACGCTGATATCAGTCCACCAAGGCTGCGCCCGGTCAAGCGCAAGAAGACGTCTTCGAGCGTCGAGCGACGGACCAGCGTGCTCCGCGCGACGTGACCCATCCGCGCCACCTCCGCCAGGGCGGCGTCGCCATCGTCGGTGTAGAGAAGGATCCGGTCGGGCAGGATCTCCTGGCGCTCGGCCAACGCGGCCAACGATGGCGCGATCTCCTCGTGCTCGCCGGGAGCGAAACGCAACTCGACGACCTCTTTGGTCGAGTAGGCATCGATCAGTTGCCGGGGCGTCCCTTCCGCGGCAAACCGCCCCTTGTCCATCACGACGAGACGATCGCAGAGCTGTTCCGCCTCGTCCATGTAGTGCGTCGTGATGATGAGGGTGACCCCGTCCTGCTTGAGGCGGTAGAGCCGGTCCCACAGGAGATGCCGGGCCTGCGGATCCAGCCCGGTGGTCGGCTCGTCGAGGATGAGCAGGTCCGGGTCCGAGATGAGGGCGCGGGCGATCGTCAGACGCCGCTTCATGCCGCCCGACAACGGGTCGACCCGATCATGCGCACGCTCCGTGAGCTGGGCAAAGTCGAGCAGCTGGTCGGCTCGTTCCCGAATGACCTTCTTGGGCATGTCGAAATAGCGGCCGTAGATCATCAGGTTGTCCAACACGGTGAGCTCGAGGTCCAGCGAGTCTTCCTGGGGCACCAGTCCCATTCGCGACCGGATTCGGGGGCCGTCGGACGCCGGGTCCATCCCCAAGACCCTGAGCGTCCCCGAGGTGACGGGACTGATGCACGAGATCATCCGCATGGTCGATGTCTTGCCCGCCCCGTTGGGCCCTAAGAATCCGAACGACTCTCCCGCGGAATCGTGAAGTCGACGCCGTCGACGGCAACGAAGTCGCCGAAGCGCTTCACCAAACCGTGCGCCTCCACCATCGGAGCGGCCGCCGCACCAGGCTGTCCTGCTGCCGTCGGCGCCTCGGCCGGCGTTCCCTCCGAATCGGGGACGCCAGTCATCGACGAGGAATGTGACGCCATTGTCAGCTCACGATACCGTGCTGCTCGGAGACCAGGAAAAGCGGAGGGACCTGCAGATGGTCGAGACGGGACGAAACCGGGCCTTCCCCGAGGGCTTCACCTGGGGCACCGCGACGGCGGCCCACCAGATAGAGGGTGGGAACGTCAACAACGACTGGTGGGCCTTCGAGCACACACCCGGATCGGGGTGCGCCGACCCTTCGGGTGACGCCTGCGACTCGTGGGAGCGCTGGGAGCAGGATGCCGACCTCGTTGCCGAGCTCGGCCTGGACAACTACCGGTTCTCGGTCGAGTGGAGCCGCATCGAACCCGCCGACGGCGAGGTGTCGCGCGCCGCGCTCGCTCACTACCGCCGTCAGTGCCTGGGTTTGCGAGACCGAGGCATCGATCCTGTCGTCACGTTCCACCACTTCACGACGCCACTGTGGCTCACCGCCCAAGGAGGATGGGAAACGGGTGTCGCGGTCGAGCGGTTCGCGCGGTTGTGCACCGTGGTCGCCGAAGCGCTCGGTGACGTCATGACCGCCGCCTGCACCGTCAACGAGCCCAACATCGTGGCGACGATGGGATGGCACGCGGGGATGTTCCCACCGGGCAAGAACGACGTGGAGCTATCTCGCCGCGTGGCTGAGCATTTTGTCCAGGCTCATCGAGTGGCCGTCGACGCCATCCGCTCGGCCGCTCCGGACGTTCCGGTGGGGATGACGCTTTCGATGACCGACTACCAGCCTGCGCCCGGCGGGGAGGAGAAACTCGAGAAGATCCGCCACTACGCAGAAGATGTCTTCCTCGACGCCACCGAGGGCGACGACTTCCTCGGCGTGCAGACCTACACCCGTCAGCTGATCGGCCCGAACGGCTGGGCCGGATACGAGGACGGCGTGCCCGTCCTCGACATGGGATACGAGTTCTACCCTGCGTCCCTCGGCAACTGCCTGCGGCGGGCATGGAGCTATACCCGTGGCTCGGTGCCGCTCTCTCGTCACCGAGAACGGGATCGGCACCACCGACGACGACCAGCGGATCGACTACGTCCGCCAGGCGCTGACGGGGGTGCTCGATGCGATCGACCAAGGCGTCGATGTCGGCGGGTACACGTACTGGTCGTTACTCGACAACTTCGAATGGGCGCTCGGCTACAGACCCCGTTTCGGCATCGTCGGCGTCGATCGCAGCACGTTCGCCCGGACGAGTAAAGCGAGCGCATCTTGGCTCTCCTCGGTGGCTGCTGCGAATGCCCTCGTGACCTAGCAGTCGGCGCCCTTTACGCAGACGCCGCCAGCTCGGCGTTCGCCTCGATGGCGTCGATGAAGTCGGTCCATAGCGCTTCGGGCATGTCATGCCCCATGCCGGGATAGGTAATGAGCTTCGCATCCGGAACAGCCGCTGCGGTCGCCTCCCCGCCGCTCGGCGTGACAAGAGGATCCGCCTCGCCGTGGAGGACGAGGAAGGGGAGGCGCACTCCATGCAGCCCCTCGGTTCGATCGGGAGAGGCAAGGATGGCGGCCAGCTGCCGAGCGGTACCCTCCGGGCAGTACGACCGGTCGAACGCCGCGGCCGCCCGTGTACGCAGCAGGCTCTCGTCGACCGGGTAGGCCGGAGAGCCGATCACCTCGCTCCCAGCCACGCTCGCGTCGATGGCCTCTTCCCTGCTCGTCGCAATGGGGCGGAGTAGCGCTGCGATGGCTTCACCGGTGGGAGCGCCCACCGAGCGGTCGCCAGTGGTGGACATGATCGAGCAGACGGAAAGAAAGCGATCCTGGTGATGGATCGCGAGCGCCTGCGTGATCATGCCGCCGAGAGAGGCGCCGACCACATGCACCTTGGGAAGCCCGAGTTCGGTCAACAAGCCTGCGGCATCGTCGGCCATGTCCTCGATCAAGTACGGCGCCGACGCGGTGTCACCGGTGAAGAGCGCGGTTATCGACGGCGTTCCCTCGAGCTTCGTGGAGAGGCCACTGTCGCGGTTGTCGAAACGGAGCACAAAAAACCCGCGTCTGGTCAGCTCGTCAACGAAGCCCTGCGGCCACGTGATCAGTTGGGCTCCGAGGCCCATGACGAGCAGCAAGGGTCGATCTGCGGGGTCACCGTCGGTGAGGTACTCGATGTCGATCCCGTTGGCGTGAACTTTGGGCACTACTGGCTCCTTCCGCGGCGATTGCTCCCGACTTCCTACCAGGCTGATCGCCGGCACCGTCGTCTCCGCCGGCCGCCGCATCGGCGGAGAGCGACGCGTGGCCGTGCGACACCCTCCAGCGCGGCCCAGGCTTCAGCCCCACCAGGACGACCTCGATCGACGCCATGCAGGCGATGAACAGGGGGAAGGCGGCCACCTCGAACGTCCATTGATCAATCGTCAGGAGCAGGATGACCATGCTGATGACCGCGCCGACGTACGAATGCACGGTCTCGGTCTCGGGGTGGGTCCAGCTCTTCATCACCGTCGGGATGCCCGCCAAGAAGTCTGCGGCGATGGCGGCTGAGATCGCCAGCACGCCGTTGCGCGTGACGAGCCACACCACGGTGCCGACGACGGACATCGCACCGCAGGCGTAGTCGATTCGTCGAATCTTCCAAACCGACGTCGGATTGTGGAAAGAGGCCGCGAAGACAAGGAGGGGCATGAACCCGACCATGAAGGTCGGCAAGGCGCGCAGACCCACGCCCTCGTTGAGCTCGACCGCGGCGGCCAACAAGGGCGCGACGGCCCAGAGGAGCCACGTCACCCGGTTGGGCTTCGTCGTTCCCCGGAGGGTGTCGCGTAGGTATACGGCCGTCCCGAGCGCGCCGATTGCGCTTCCGAGAAAGACCCAGTTGACGTTGATCACTGGAACACAGTCTGCTGCCCCACCAGCCCGCCGTCATCCGGAGGGGCGACGCTTCCTGGCCGAGGCGGGCCACTAGGTTCGAACTCAGAGGGTGGATCGGAGGGAGCGCCGGTAGTTATGGATCAGAAAGCAGGCGACCTCGATGGGTGAGCTCGTAGTCGTTGCCTTTCTCGGAGGGCTGATCACCGGGATCTCGCCCTGCATCGTCCCCGTGATCCCCGTCGTCGTCGCGGGGGGATCGTCGGCCACCGACCGCTGGCGCCCCTACCTGATCATCGCCGGCCTGGTGGTCAGCTTCAGCCTCACTGTCCTCTTCGCGCAGACGGTGCTCAGCTTTCTCCACCTTCCGCTCGACTTCCTCTTCTGGCTCGGCATCGCGATGCTGGGCGCGATCTCGCTGGGTCTGCTGATCCCGCAACTGGGTGAGCTGCTCGAGCGACCCTTCGCTCGGCTTGGTTCGACGCGCTACGCCACCGAGGGAGGCGGGTTCGTTCTCGGCCTGAGCCTCGGGCCTGTGTTCGTGCCCTGCGCCGGCCCCGTCCTGACCGCCATCTCCGTCGCGGCGGCGCACCGCCACGTCGGGGGGTCGGCGTTGCTCGTGACGCTCTTCTACGCGATCGGCATCACTTTGCCTCTCCTCGTCCTGGCCGTTGTGGCGCGCCGGACGGCCTCGAGTTGGAAGGCGTTGCGTAGTCGGTTGCCGAAGGTGCGACAGGTCGCGGGGGTCGTCCTCGGTTTGGCCACCCTGGCCATTGCGTTCAACTGGCTGGGGGCCCTGCAGCGCGATGTGCCCGGCTACACGACGGCGCTCGAAGATCACATCGAGTCCACCAACTCGGCCTGTACGCAGTTGCGGCAGCTGAGCGGCGAGCAGCAGAACCAATTCGCTGCGGCGAACGCCCGGCTCGAGGGGAAGAAGGCGACGTGCTCCGTGACCGACGCGGGGAACAGCCAGAGTGGTCACCTCGCCGCAGGTCGTCCGACGACCACGACGACCACGACGCCCAGCACGACAAAGTCGCCGCCGCAAAAGCCAACGGTCTTCATGGCCAGCAAGACCAACCTCCCCGCCTTGGGGCGAGCTCCGAACTTCACGGGCATCACCGCCTGGTTCAACACTCCGGGCAACCAACCACTCTCGCTGAGTGAGCTCAAGGGCAAGGTGGTACTGGTCGACTTTTGGACCTACTCGTGCATCAACTGCCAGCGCGCCCTGCCGCACGTCGAGGGTTGGTACAACGACTACAAGAAGGACGGCCTGGTCGTTGTCGGCGTCTCCTCACCCGAGTTTTCCTTCGAACACGTGGTGTCGAACGTGAAGAGCGCCGCCACCGGGCTTGGCATCGACTATCCCGTCGCCGTCGACGACAATCTGGCCACTTGGGACGCGTACAACAACGAGTACTGGCCGGCCGAGTACTTGATCGATCCCACCGGTGTCGTCCGCGCCTACGACTTCGGCGAGGGCGGCTACGGCGCCATGGAGAGCAACATCCGGATGCTCCTCAGCGCCAACGGCGTGACGGACCTACCACCTCGCACCGACGTCCCCGACAAGACGCCGACGAGTGCCGCCATCACGCCGGAGAGCTATGTCGGTTATGACCGGCTCAACAACGCGGTCGGGACCTCGGTCGCGCAGGACAAGTCGATCGTGTATCACCCGCCTGCGTCGATCCCCTCCAACAGCCTGGCCTTTGGTGGCACCTGGGCGGTCCACAGCGAGGAGGCCACCGCTGGCTCCAATGCAACGTTGGGGCTCCAATTCACGGCCGACGACGTCTATCTGGTCATGAGCGGGCAAGGAAGTGTCGGCGTGTCCTACAACGGACGACATCTCACCACGCTCGATGTCGGAGGCGTACCCAAGCTCTATACGTTGTTCTCCGGTTCCAGTCTCCAGTCGGGAGTGCTCACGCTGACCGTGTCCCCGGGTGTGGAGGCGTACGACTTCACCTTTGGGTGAACAAGGGCTCGCTCTCTATGCCGCTGATTCGGTCCGCCCTGATCGGGTATGGACTGTTCACGGCAACAGAGGAGGTAACGACCGTGTCAGCCAACGACAAGGTCCACAACACCGCAGAAACGGCACGCGGCAAGGCGAAGGAAACGGTTGGTCGCGTCACGAATGACGAAGGTATCGAGCTGGAAGGCAAAATCGAACAGGTCGCCGGGCACCTGAAGCAGGCTGGCGAGAAGTTCAAGGATGCGCTGAAGGGTGGATCGAACGCCAAGGACTCCCGCTCTTCCCGCTGATAGCGCCGCACCGGTGTAGACGAAGGCGGTCGACCTGCGTTCGGGCCGACCGCCTTCGCGCGTCGCTTCTATGTTGTTGAACGAGAATGGTGGGAGGTCACCTCAGTTGATGGACCGCTCCCGCTCTGCCCAATAGGGGGCCCGAAGCTCTCGCTTGAGGATCTTGCCGGAGGGATTCCGAGGCAGGGCCTCGGTCGTGTCAACCGAGGTCGGACACTTGTAATGCGCGAGGTTGGCCCTGCAGTGAGCGATCACGTCCGATTCGTCCACGTCGGCGCCGGGGGCGAAGACGAGGACTGCCTTAACGGTCTCACCCCACCTGGAATCGGGCACCCCGATCACGGCCGCATCCACGACGGCGGGGTGAGAGAGGAGGACGTTCTCGACCTCCGCCGGGTAGATGTTCTCCCCGCCGCTCACGATCATGTCCTTGATGCGATCGTGCAGGTACAGATAGCCGTCGGCGTCGAAGTAACCCGCGTCTCCCGTGCGGAGCCACCCCTCCCCGTCGATCGTGGTGGCGGTCTCGTCGGGCTTCCGCCAGTACCCCGCCATGTTGTATGGCGAGCGTGTCTGCAGCTCACCGACTCGACCGTCTTCGACGACATTCCCCGTATCGGGGTCGACGATCCTGATCTCCACCGAGTCCAGTGGCTTGCCGGCTGATCGCAGGAGGCCGCGGCGCGGCCCGTCCGGATCGTGGTCCTCGAACGCCAGCGACGTGATGGCGCCGGTGGTTTCGGTCATCCCGTACACCTGGCAAAACCCACAGCCGAATGCGGCCATGCACTTCACCAAGACATCCTCTGATATGGGCGACGCGCCGTAGAAAATCAGCCGCACGCTGGACAGGTCGGTCGTGGCGAGCGACGGCGTGGCTAAGAGGACCATGAGCACGGCAGGGACCAGGAACATCTCGGTGATCCCCTCGGCCGCAATCAGGCGCAACAGGAGGTCCGGATCAACGTCCCGGAGGATGATCGACCGCCCTCCACGTGACATGGCGCACAGGGCCCAGCCCGACCCGCCGATGTGGAACAGCGGCATCGCCACGAGGCTCACCGTGTCCTCGGAGATATTGAACGTGTTGTTGGCGGCTGCGATGGCCGTCGACAGGTTCCCGTTCGTCAACATGACGCCCTTCGGCAATCCGGTGGTGCCCGAGGTGTAGAGCTGCATGCTGACTTCATCGGCCGCGCCGACATGACCGGGGTCGGTGGGAGGGCACCCCTCGATCCACGTCTCGAACGGCACGGACCTGGAGTCCGGACAGCTCGCAGGATCGCCGTCGCCGATCAGCACGATGCGCTGGACCTTCGACAGGGCGCCCGGCATCTCTTTGAGGGCGGGTAAATAGTCCTTGTGCACGACCAGCACGGGCGCTTGGGAGTCATCGATGATGGCGGCCATTTCGGTCGGCGCGAGTCGCCAATTCACTGCAACGTTGACGGCGCCGATCAGCGAGCCGCCAAACAGAAAGTCGAAGTACGCCATGCCGTTCCGATCGAGGAACGCGATCCGATCGCCCACGTCGATGCCTTCGCGCAACGCAGCGTGAGCGACGCGACAGGCCAGCTCAAATTCCTCACGCCATGCCCGACGTCGCTCGCCGAGGACCAGCATCTCGCCGTCAGGCTGTTCATGCGCGAGCTGTCGGATGATCCCCGCCACGGTGTAGCGCTCGTTTTCCGTGACCACGACGTTGGGCACTGACGACCTCCTCGACCTGCGATTACTCAGGGACGGGACGATAGATGGATCGCGTCGTCCCAGCGTGTGACGCAAAACCAAGGGAGCTCACTTCGGCGTTCTCGCATCGGTACTGGTCACAGGCTTTTTTGGGAATTGATTCCATTCTTATCCCGACCATTGATGCAAAAGCGACCTTCCGACCTGGGAGTTTGTGAATTACATCACAAGATCCATCTTCAAATCCCCTGTTCAGAGGAGTGATTCAGGGATGAACACCGGTTCCGTTCACCTGACCGCTATATTGATCACCGCAAAGCCTGATCGGCCTTTCCGCAAGATGCCGTGAGCAGAGGCTCCGGCTGGAGACGGAAATAGGTGGGCTGATCAGGACCACCGAGAACGAGATGTGACTCGGCGCGCCTACCTGTCCGTAGGTTCCGCCGCGCACGTACACAGAACAAAGACGAATCGAGGATCACCCGACAGACCATTCATTGGGCTGTGAACAACCGGCCGCACACCCTGCGGCAACAAGCCAGATCGGACGATGCCTTCCTGCTCTCCGATCGGGGCGCGTATGCAATGGCCGGGGCCCGCCTACACCGAGCAGAGCCAGGCGTGAAGTTGCGCCCGACGAAGGGAGGTGCCGTGCGGATCCGCATTGCACTCACGACGGCGATGGCCGTCTTTGTTATTCCATTTTTAATTTTCGCGTTATTCACCAGCAGTCAACCCGCTTCAGCGCGGGTTCGCCATACCGCGGGAACCCGTCACCGGGCCGCCCGCGTCGACCTGCGACTTATGTCGTATGCGCAGGCGCAGAAGGCCGCAAAGCTTGCCGACTTCTACAACGCTGTCATCACACAGGAGGAGGAGACCTACCTCCGCGGCATCAGCTACGTGGAGACGGTGGCAGCCCAACAGGCGGCGCAAGCAGCCGCCGAGCGGGCAGCGGCGCAGCAAGCTACTGCTGCTGCTGCGGCTGCCCGTGCTCGAGTCGTTGCCGCACCGGTCGCCACAGCGGCGCCGGCAGGAAGCGCGAGCGACGCGACGAGCACCAACACGCCGGATTGGGCGTGCATTCGTGCTCACGAGTCCGGCGACAACTATTCGGAGGGTGGCGGTGGCGCCTACCAGTTCGCACTCGGCACGTGGGAAGGCCTGACCGGGCTCGGCACGCCGGCTGAGGACTCTCCTGCCGCGGTGCAGGATGCCGCCGCGCTCAGGTTGTACGCCGAGCGCGGCTGGGAGCCCTGGACCACTCGCTACGTGTGTGGCCTGTGATGCGCCTCCGCACCGCACTCGCGACGGCTGTGGCCGTCATCGCCATGCCGCTCTCCTTCGTCGCGCTGTCCGGCGACGGCCAGGCGGCAGCCGCAAAGCGCCACAGCGCGGCGAGCAGTTTCCGGATTGCGCACCTCAGCACGGAGAAGCTGATGTCGTATCAGGAGGCCGCGAAGCTCGTGGCGTTCTCCAACGCCGTGGAAGCGGACCAACTGAAGAACTTCCTCGAACTGGGAGCATTCCTCTCCGCGGTCGCCAAGGCTGAGAACACCATGCCGGCGGCATGGCTGCCCACGGCGATCTGTGAAGAAGGCGGGCGCGACGACCCCAACGCGGGCTACTTCGGCATCAAGGAGTGGAACGGCTTCGACGGGTACCCGACGGCCGGAAGCGCCCCCTTGTCCGTGCAGCTGGCGTGGGAAGCCCGGTACATCGGCGGCCCGCCCGACGCACCCGGGCAATGCCACAGCTACTGAGCCGCTCACCCCTTACCGGGTCGTGACCAAAACCGTCGGCTTCGGCTCTACCCGAGTTCGAAAATGGCGGTGACCTGCGCCATGTCGAAGTAGTCCCGCCATGCGGCGATCTTCCCGTCCACGACGTTGAAGGCGCCCATGACGGGCAAGGGCGCCGTCGTTCCCTTGATCGTGAACGTGTCCGTCCGTTCGGTGAGGACCGTCGAACCGTCGGTCGCCAGGTGATGCACCTCGAACTCGAGCGCGTCACACATGGTCACGAACATGTTGATGACGGCCATGGTGGCATCGATCCCCTCGGCCGGCTCCATGGGGATGTTGTGGTACACGACGTCGTCAGAGAAGAAGGAGCGCAGCTCGTCGGGGTCCCGTCGGCTCGCTGCGGCGCAGAAGTCTCGGACAACCTGCTCGGCGCTGGGCATGGCACTCCTCTCGTGGATGGGGCTGGGCTGCACACGCTAACCAACGATCCGCCATGATGAGGGGGTGAGCAACCCGGAGCGGCGCGTGGTCGTGCTGGCGCCGATGAAGCCTGAACTGAAGGCGATCGTCAAGGCATTCGCGCTCGCGCCATCGCCGGCAGACTCCGTCTTCTCGCATGCGGGCACCGCCGGTCCCTGGGGCGTCTCCGCCTTGATCACGGGCATGGGACCGGCCCTCGCCCGGGAGGCGACCCGACGGGCCCTGGCCGCCGGGCCCGTCGACCATGTCATGGTCATCGGGATCGCAGGCGGGCTCGATCCAGGCCTCCCGGTGGGATCGTTGTTCGTCCCGAAACGGGTGGCGCTCTATCCCGACGGCCCCGAGTACGTGAGCCATCCGATCCCACCGCGTGAAGCCGCGGGCGGGTTGATGACCACGGACGGGTTGTTCGACGACGACCAGATCTGGCGCCCCATCCTGGATGGTGGATTCGGTGCGGTCGACATGGAGGCGGCGGGCGTGGCCGAGGTGTGCGAGGCCGAGCGCGTCGGCTGGTCGGTTTATCGGGGGATCAGCGACCGACCCGAGGAGCACATCGTCGACCAGGCGGTGTTCTCCCTCAGCAAGCCGGACGGCTCGGCGGACCCGGTGGCCGTCGCCAAGTATCTGGCTCGCGACCCCCGCCGGGCCAAGGCGCTCGCGCACCTGAACCGCTGCATGCAGGAGGCCGCAAGCCTCGCCGCGGAGGCCGCCTTCAGCGATTTGTCCGGGACCTAACCCTCGTCGTCGGCGCTGGGGTGGTCCACGGGCACGACGTCGCGGCGTGCGATCACATGGACGTCGATGTCGTGTTCGGACGCCAGGCGGAGGATCTGCTGTATCACCGACGCCCGCGTCATCGACTGCCAGCGG
Source organism: uncultured Acidimicrobiaceae bacterium (assembly GCA_963783995.1). GTDB lineage: Bacteria > Actinomycetota > Acidimicrobiia > Acidimicrobiales > RAAP-2 > Bog-473. The sequence continues at coordinate 108,441 of CAWAPU010000001.1, read as the reverse complement.
GTCATGCGCGATGTGCCCACGACGATCTGGGTGATCTGCTGGTCGACGGCTGCCGCGAAGATCGTCTTGGCGACGTCGTCCCCCTCGAGCGTCTGCCAGGTACCGCCCACCGCCTCCACGAGTTCTTTCAGCTCGTTCGTGCTGGTCTGACGCGCGTCGTCGTCGCTCGCCACGTGAACGGCGACCAGCGGTGCCTTCAGCCGGGCGGCGATGCGCGCAGCGCGGCGGATCACTGAGGCGTTCCCCGGGGCCCCGGTGACGGCGACCATGATCCGCTCCGTCGTCTCCCAGATCTCCCCCGCCGCACCACGAGACCGCAAATACGCCAACAACTCCTCCTCGGTCTCGTCGGCGACGAAACGCAAGGACAGCTCCCGCAAGGCGACAAGGTTCTCGGCGCGGAAGAATCCGTTGAGCGCCGAAGGCACCTTGTCGCTGGAGTAAATGTTCCCATGCAGCATGCGGCGGCGGAGTTGATCGGCTGATGAATCGACGAGCTCGATCTGGTTGGCCTTGCGGACCACCCAGTCGGGCACCCTCTCGCGGACGACGACGCCGGTCATCCGCTCTACCGGGTCGGCCAACGACTCGAGGTGCTGAATGTTCACGGTCGTGATGACAGCAATGCCCGCCTCGATGAGCTCGAGCACGTCCTCCCACCGCTTCTCGTGGCGTCCGGATCCAGGCACGTTGGTGTGGGCCAACTCGTCGATCAGCGCAACCTCAGGGTTGCGGGCCAACACGGCATCGAGATCCATCTCCTCCCACACCGAGCCCCGGTAGTCCACCTTCTTGCGAGGCATGACGGGAAGGTCGCGGAGCTGCTCCATCGTGTAGGGGCGCTTGTGGGTCTCGACGAAACCCACGACCACATCGGCGCCGCGTTGGAACCGCCGCCAGCCCTCGTCGAGCATCGCGCACGTCTTGCCGACGCCGGCCGCCGCGCCGAGGTACACACGGAACCGCCCGGTGGGCTTTACCCCTTCTTCTTCACCGTTCGTGCTCATGCCACCTCGTTGGCCTGCTGAACTCGGACTCGTCGGTACACTGCGAACTGCGGCGAGCAGCCGACAGATTGGACGTTGTGAACCACGTGACGCATGGCAGGCTGGCCACAGAGGGAACGTACCAGCGCGTCCTCGTCGGTGTGATCGCGATGCTCGCGTCGGTCGGCGTGCTGCTGGCGATCCTTCTTCCCCTCCGGACACACCTGAGCCCGACGATCCCCGCCCTCGTCTTCGTGGTCGCGGTGGTGATCGGCGTCGTCATCGGCGGCTTCTGGGTCGGCGTCATAGGCGCGGTGGTCGGCTTCCTCGTCTACGACTGGTTCTTCCTTCCGCCCTACGACACGCTGACGGTGCGATCGGCCCAGAACTGGGTCACCATTGGTGTGTACATCGCCGTCGTGTTGATCGTCGCGCAGGTCGTGGCGCAATTGCGACACGCGCGCGAGGAGGCCTGGCATCGGACGCTCGAGACCCAACGTCTCTACGAACTGTCCCAGGCGCTCATCGGCGACCTTTCGCTGCCGCAGCTGCTCACCCACATCGCCGACACCGTGCAGGCGGTGTTCGAGCCACGCTGGACGGCCGTGGTGTTGCCACAAGGCGATCACGGTGAACCGGTGCCCGGGGAGATCCTCCAGGTCGCGGCGAGCGCGGGACAGCCGTTGTCCGCGGCTGACGTGTCGTCGTTGACACTGGCCCAAGGTGAGACGCGATCGATCGGCCTCGTCGGAGACGGCGTCGACGGCGGCCCCCGCAAGGTCTCGGTCGCCCTCCTGGTGAACGAGCGACCCGTCGGGATGCTCGTGCTCCAGGACGTCGCGCTCGAAGGGCCGGAGCAGAGCCTGCTCGGGACGTTCGCCAACCAAGCCGCGTTGGCACTGGACCGTTCCCGCCTCCGCGAACAGGTCCTGAGGACGCGCCTCCTCGAGGAAATCGATCGGTGGCGTCGGGCTCTGATGGGTGCCGCGTCGCACGACCTGCGGACGCCGCTGGCCGCCGTCAAGACCGCCGTCTCCAGCCTCCGCCAAGCCGACGCGCGGTTGAGCGCAGAGGATCGGGCGGAGCTGCTCGAGCTGATCGAGCAGCAATCGGACCGGCTGGCGCGCCTGGTGACGAACCTGCTCGACATGACGCGGATCGAATCGGGTGCGCTCGAGCTCAGGCCCACCGTCATGCCGTTCGATGAGCTGGTCGACGAGGCGCTCGGCGATCTCGGCGGGATGCTGGGCCGCGATCGGGTCCGGGTGGATGCGCCGAGCGACCTGCCGATGCTGCGCATCGATCACGTGCTGGTGAGCCAGGTGCTGGCCAACCTGCTCGACAACGCAGAGCGCGTCTCGCCGGCGGGCGGCACCATCGAGGTCTCGGCCCGCCTGGCACAAGCGGCCGGCGACAACCGCGTCGAGGTTGCCGTGGCCGACAAGGGCCCGGGCATCGCGCCCGGTGATCGGGCCCACGTGTTCGACATGTTCACCCAGTCGGGCCGGAGCGGCGGCGCCGGGCTCGGATTGGCCATCGCCAAGGCGTTCGTCGAGGCACACGGCGGCGCCATCTGGATCGACCCCGACGTGGACCAGGGCGCCCGTATCGTGTTCACGGTGCCGGCCGACACCGACTCGCTCGTGGCGACGCCGGCCTGAGGCGGAGCGATGGCGAAATTTCTGCTCGTCGACGACGACCCATCCCTGCTCAAGGCGCTCCGCATCGGGCTGACCGCCCGGGGCGACGAGGTCCTGACCGCGCACACGGGGGCCGAAGCGATCAATCAGGTCGCCTTGGCCGCTCCCGACCTGGTGATCCTGGACCTGGGCCTGCCGGACCTGGACGGGATCGAGGTCTGCCGGCGCATCCGTGCCTTCTCCAGTGTCCCGATCGTCGTGTTGTCCGCCTACGGCGACGAGCGGCGCAAGGTGGAGGCGCTCGACAGCGGCGCGGACGACTTCGTGACGAAGCCGTTCGGTATGGCCGAGCTCGAGGCTCGTCTCCGTGTCGCCCTGCGCCACGGCGCGGCCCGACACGCCGAGGGCACCGAGCCGGCGCCTGAGCTGGACGTGGGACGGCTGCACGTGGACCTGCTGCACCATATGGCCGCCTTGGACGGCGAACCGTTGCAACTCACGGCCAAGGAGTTCGAGCTGCTGGCGTATCTGGCCCGGCATGCCGGAAAGGTGTGCACGCACCACATGATCCTCAAGGACGTGTGGGGGCCCGGTTACGGGATCGAATCCAACTACGTGCGCGTCTACACGCACCGCTTGCGGAAAAAGCTCGGCGACGACGACGGCGCGATGCTCAAGACGGTGCCCGGGATCGGCTACCAGCTGGTGGCGCAGGCGGGCGCCCCGGCGACTCCTCATCCGGCGCAGCCCAACCGGTAGAGCGGGTTCAACATCACGAGTGCACCGCGCACAGGACCCGCGGTGCCCTCGGCGCGTAGGCGGAGACCCGGGACGAGACCGGGTATCTCGTCTCGCCCCACGAAGCGCAGGAAGACGACACCCGACCCGTCGTCGAGCTCGACATCGGTCCGCTGATACGGCCTCCGGTACGACTGCACCGAGCGGATGTGGCCCGCCACGATCGCCCGCCGGCGCGGCTGCAACGACCCGATGGCGGTGACGCTCACGGATGCTCGAGCTTGGCCAGCCCCTCGTTGAGCTGCAGGACGTTCACGGTCGGCGAGCCCAGGAAGCCGAGCTCCATGCCCTGGGTCTCCCGGTTGATCAGGCTCTGGAGCTGCGCCCGGGAGAGGCCGGTCGCCCGCGCCACCATTGGGATCTCGGCGGTGGCGTCCTGCGGAGTGATGTCGGGGTCGATGCCACTGCCCGAGGTGGTCACCAGGTCGGACGTCGGGCTGACACCGCGGGCCTGCCAGTACTTGATCAGGATCTTGGTGTAATTGACCAGCTCCTGGGAACGTGGCCCCAGGTTGGTGGCGCCGGATTCCCCGGCTACGCCGTTGGCCACCAGCGGGTCGTCGCCCGGGTGCTCCGCCGGATTGTCCCCCTTGTACTTCCCGACGTCGCTGTACGGCCCGAGGTTGTCTGGTCGGCCCTGGAACACACAGCTGCCCAGCAGGTGCCCGGGGCACTTGGTCTGCGACCAGTCCTGGCCGATCAGGTTCGAGCCGTTGGCGGTGATGGAGCCGTTGGCCTGACCGTGGAAGAACAGCTGTGAGAGGCCGACGCCGATCAACGGGTAGGCGATGCCGAAGAGCACGAGGCAAATGATGACCATGGCGGCGGAGCGCCGAAGTTGGGTAAGAAGTGTCTTCACGCGTTCACTCTCCTCAGTACCAGTGGATCGCTGTGAGGAACAAGTCGATCAACTTGATGAAGATGAATGGGGCGATGATCCCGCCGATGCCGTAGATGAAGACATTGCGCCGGAGGATGGACGCGGCACCTGAAGGCCGCCACTTGACCCCGCGCAACGCGAGCGGGATCAGAGCAACGATGACCAGGGCGTTGAAGATCACCGCCGAGAGCACGGCGGACGATTGGTTGTGCAGCTTCAGAATGTTGAGCGCCTGGAGCTGCGGGTAGGTCGCCACGAACATGACGGGGATGATGGCGAAGTACTTGGCCACGTCGTTGGCGATGGAGAACGTGGTGAGCGAGCCACGGGTGATGAGCAGCTGCTTGCCGATCTCGACGACGTCGATCAGCTTCGTCGGGTTCGAGTCGAGGTCGACCATGTTGCCGGCCTCCTTGGCCGCGGTCGTCCCCGTGTTCATGGCCACACCGACGTCGGCTTGTGCGAGGGCGGGCGCATCGTTGGTCCCGTCCCCCGTCATGGCCACGAGCTTGCCGCCCTCCTGCTCGGCCTTGATCAGCTCCATCTTGGCCTCGGGTGTCGCCTCGGCCAAGAAGTCGTCGACGCCGGCCTCCTGCGCGATGGCGGCCGCGGTGAGCGGGTTGTCACCGGTGATCATCACGGTGCGGATGCCCGCGGCGCGCAGCTCGGCGAAGCGCTCCTTGATGCCCGTCTTGACAACGTCCTTCAGCTCGATGACGCCGAGGATGGTGGGCCCGTCGGCCACGACGAGCGGCGTGGAGCCGGCCCGAGCGATGCGGTCGACGATGTCCTGCAGACCTTCGGGCACGGTCCCGCCCTGTTCGATGACCCAGTTCCGGACGGCCTCGGCCGCGCCCTTGCGGATCTGACGACCGTCGACGTTCAAGCCGGACATCCGGGTCGTGGCGGAGAAGGGCACGAACTCGTGGGGACCGGCGAGGTCGCGCTCGCGGATATTGAAGCGGTCCTTGGCCAGCACGACGATCGAGCGCCCCTCGGGCGTCTCGTCGGCCAGCGAGGCGAGTTGGGCGGCGTCGGCCACCTCCTCCTCGGTGTGACCCGCCGCCGGGAAGAAGTCCGAGGCCATGCGGTTGCCGAGCGTGATGGTGCCGGTCTTGTCGAGGAGCAGGGTCTGCACGTCGCCGGCGGCCTCGACGGCCCGGCCGCTCATGGCCAGGACGTTGCGCTGGACCAGTCGGTCCATGCCGGCGATGCCGATGGCAGAGAGCAGCGCACCGATCGTGGTGGGGATGAGGCAGACGAGGAGCGAGACGAGGATGACGACGGACACGGTGGCGCCGGCGAAGAGCCCGAACGGCTGGAGCACGACAACCACGGGGAGGAAGATGATCGTCAGGACGGCCAACAGGATGGTGAGGGCGATCTCATTGGGCGTCTTCTGGCGGTTGGCCCCCTCGACGAGGGAGATCATGCGGTCGAGGAAGGTGTGGCCGGCCTCGGCGGTGATCTCGACGACGATACGGTCGGACAGCACGGTCGTGCCGCCGGTGACGGCCGAGCGGTCACCGCCCGACTCGCGGATGACCGGGGCCGACTCACCCGTGATGGCCGACTCGTCGACCGAGGCGACACCCTCGATGATCTCGCCGTCAGAAGGGATGACGTCGCCCGCCTCACACACCACCCGGTCGCCCTTGCGCAGCTCAGAGGCGGGGACGATGTCCTCGGTCCCGTCCTGATTGAGCCGCCGGGCGACGGTCTCGGACCGCATCTTGCGCAGGGCGATCGCCTGGGCCTTGCCACGACCCTCCGCCATGGCCTCGGCGAAGTTGGCGAACAAGACGGTGGCGAACAGCCAAGCGGTGATCGACCAGTTGAAGAGGTCCGAGTTCGACAGGGACTCGATGAATGTGATGATCGACCCGACCAGGACGACGAACATGACCGGGTTCCTGATCTGGACCCGCGGGTCGAGCTTGGTGAACGATCCGCCCAGGGCCTCGAGCAGGATCTCGCGATCGAACAGCCCGCGCGACTCGGCGACGCCGTGCGGAGCGGTCGGGTGCTCGGGCGGGAGTGCGGCGTCTGCTTCGACGACGGTCATCAGAAGAACTTTCCGTGGCTGAGTTGCTCGACAACGGGACCGAGGGAGACGGCCGGGAAGAAGGTGAGGCCGCCGACGATGATGATGACGCCGACGAGCAGTCCGACGAACATGGGATTGTCCGTCCGGAAGGTACCGGCCCCCTCAGCGACGACGTTCTTCGCTGCCAGCACCCCACCGAGCGCGATGGCCGGGATCATGATCCCGAAGCGGCCGATGAGCATGTCCACTCCGCCGATGATGTTGTAGAAGGTCGTATCGCCCGTCAGCCCGCCGAAGGCCGAGCCGTTGTTGTTGCCCTGCGATGTCAACGCATAGAGGATCTCGGTGAATCCGTGGGGGCCGGCGTTCTCCGGGGCGACCTGTCCGGCATGGATCGACACCGCGATGCCGGTGATGATGAGCACGGCCATCGGCATGACGAGGGTCCCGAGACCGGCGAGTTTGACCTCGGTCGCCTGGATCTTCTTCCCCAGATACTCGGGTGTTCGCCCGACCATGAGGCCGCCGATGAACACGGCGATGATGGCGTAGATGAGGATCGTGTAGAGACCGCTACCCACGCCGCCGGGGGTGACCTCGCCGATCATCATGCCGGTCAGGAGCGCGCCACCTCCGATCGGCGTGAACGAGTCGTAGGCGGAGTCCGCCGATCCGGTCGACGTCGAGGTCGATGCCACGCCGAAGAGGGCTGAGGACGGCACGCCGAAGCGCACCTCCTTACCTACCGTGTTCCCGGTCGGCTGATGGAGGAGTCCAGCCTGCTGGACGGCCGGGTTGGGCTGGTGCTCGGACACCGTGGCGATCGCGACCCAGGCGCCGAACAGGATGATCATGGCGGTGACGATGGCGACACCCTGGCGGATCGACCCCACCATCTTGCCGAAGACGTACGTCAGCGCGAACGGGATCACGAGAAGGAGGTAGATGCTCAGCCAGTTGGTGAGCGCGGTCGGGTTCTCGAACGGATGGGCGGAGTTGATGTTGAAGAAGCCACCGCCGTTCGTGCCCAGCTGTTTGATCGCCTCCATGAATCCGACCGGTCCGAGGGCGATGGTCTGGGACACCCCGTTCAGCGCGTTGTGGACGTTGGCGGGCCCAGAGAGGGTGTCGATGGCGCCTTGCCCGACGAAGACGAGTCCGGCCAGGGTCGCGATGGGGACGAGCACGTAGAGCATGGCCCGCGTGATGTCGACCCAGAAGTTGCCGATGGTCGGGGATCCCTTCTTGGCGAAGCCCCGGGTGATGACGAGGGCGGCGCCGATGCCGACGGCGGGCGTCACGAACTGCTGCACGGTGAGCGCGCACATCTGCGAGAGGTACGACATCGTCTCTTCGCCGCCGTAGTTCTGCCAGTTGGTGTTGGTCACGAACGACGCGGCGGTGTTCCAGGAGAGCCCCTGCGGGACGGCGCCGAAGTGCTGGGGGTTGAGCGGAAGGGAGCCCTGCAGGCGCAAGATGGCGTAGGTGATGGCGATCGAGAGGCCCGAAAAGATGACGAGGGAGCCGGCGTAACGCTTCCACGACTGCTCGCGGTCGGGGCTGGTCCCGAGCAGGCGGTAGATCGGACGCTCGATGAAGCTGAGGAAGGTGATGCGGCCTTGGAAGACGCCGACCATGTACGCGCCGAGGTAGCGCCAGGAAAGCCCGAGCGCGACGGCAAGCGTCAGGATGGTCCAGAAGTAGCCCATTCAGATCAGTTCAGAACCACTCGGGCTTGAACATGGCGACGCCCAGGTAGATGAACAGCAGGACTGAAACGCCGAGCAGTAGGCCCTGGACGGCGCTCACACCCGCTCCAAACACCAGATGTACGCCAGGAACACTGCGATGAAGGCGATGAAGCTGAGGATTGCGAGGAAATCGGCCATCGGGGACCACTCTGGCGCCGGAGGTGTGAACCGGATGTGAACGCAGCCGTGCAGCGCGTCAACAGAATGTCAATGCCAGCCGTCGGCCCGCTGTGCCTAAGGTGAGCACGGTCACGAATCGAAAGTGGGGTGGACGATGGCGCTGGACCTGGAGGGTTGCCGCACGCTGGTGACGGGCGGCTCGTCGGGCATCGGGGCGGGCCTGGCCGAGGCGCTGGCGGAACGGGGTGCGATCGTGGGGATCTGCGCCCGCCGGGCGGACCGGCTGTCCGAGGTGGTCGGGCGGTGCATGGAGCACTCGCCCGACAGCCGCATGTGGGTCGTCAATCTGGCCGACATCAACGCGGTCGACCAGCTCGCGGTCGACGTGGTCAATGCGTTCGGCGGGGTCGATCTCCTGATCAACAACGCGGGCATCCCGAAGCGCCGGCACGTCACGGCTCTCGACATCGACACCATCACCGCCGTGATGCACGTCAACTACCTCTCGCCCGTGCGGCTGACGATGGCGCTGCTGCCCCAGATGCTCGCCCGGGGCTCGGGAACGATCGTGAACGTCTCTTCGATCGCCGCCAAGCTCAGTGCGCCCGGCGAGTCCGCCTACGACGCGTCCAAGGCGGCGTTGACGGCGTTCTCCGAGGCGATGGCCGTCGACCTGTGGGAGGACGGGATCAAGCTGATGGTCGTCTACCCGGGCGTCATCGACACCGAGCTCTTCACGCTGCCCGACAACGACATCCCCGACCTGCCCGTGGCGGCCGAGCCGGTCTCGGTGGCGGTCGACGCCATCCTGGCCGGCCTGGAGGCGGGCGCCGCCCAGGTCTTCGTGCCCGAGTGGTTCCACGGCGTCGTCGCCAACAAGGAGAAGGACGTCGGCGCGTTCCTCGAGGGGACCGCCGCCTACATGCGTCAGCAGAAAGAGAAGCAGAAGCAGTCCCAGGCTCAGGCCTAGGAAATAGAGACGGCTACTCAGAGAACAGGAGGCAGGGCAGAGATATGGAGATGGCCATGAAGGTCCAGCCCGACGCAGCCGGCATGCGCGAGGACCGCCTCGAGCGGATCACGGAGCACTTCGACCGCAACTACGTCGATACCGGCAAGATCGCCGGCTGCCAGATCACGGTGGTGCGGGGCGGGCACGTCGCCTACCACCGCTCACTCGGACTGATGGACCGCGAACAGGCCGTCCCGATGGCCGACGACGCCATCTTCCGCATCTACTCGATGACCAAGCCGATCGCCTCGGTCGCGCTGATGCAGCTCTACGAGCGGGGCATGTTCCAGTTGCTCGACCCCGTGCACCGCTTCATCCCCGAATGGCGCACCTTGCAGGTCGGCGAGCCGCAGGCGGACGGGTCCGTCGCCCTGGTCAAGCCGCGACGCCCGATGAACATGCGCGACGTCCTCATGCACACGACCGGCCTGCCCGGCAGCCTCTTCCCGGACAACCCGATCGACGAGGCGTTCGCCGAGGCCCGGCGCGGCCTGGGACGTGAGCAGACGCTCGAGAGCGTCACCGCCCTGCTGGCGGAACACCCGCTGAAGTTCCACCCCGGGACGCAGTGGAACTACGGGCTGTCCACCGACATCGTGGGTCGCCTGGTCGAGATCCTCTCGGGCCAGCGCCTGGACGACTACCTGCGTCAGGAGCTCTTCGAGCCGCTCGGCATGACCGACACGGGGTTCTACGTCCCCGAGGAATCGCTGGGCCGGCTCGCCGCCTGCTACCAGTACCGGCCGGGCAACACGCCCAGCCTGATGGACGGCGAGTTCGCCAACCGCGTTACCCGCCCGCACCCGTACCTCTCGGGGGCCGGCGGGCTCGTGTCGACCACGCACGACTACGTCGCCTTCTGCCAGATGCTGGCGAACGGTGGGCAGCTCGACGGGCGCCGCGTGCTCGGGCGCAAGACGATCGAGCTGATGACGGTCAACCACCTGCCCGGTGGCGCGACGCTCCAGGAGCTCGCCATCGGTGGGTTCGGGGAGGCCGGCTTCGAGGGCGTCGGGTTCGGGCTCGGGTTCGCCGTCGGCCTCGGCCCCGCCGCCACCGCGGTCGTCGGGTCGCCGGCGAGTACTACTGGGGCGGCGCGGCGAGCACGGCCTTCTGGGTGGACCCGACGGAGGACCTCTTCGTCGTCTTCATGACCCAGCTGTTCCCGTCGATCGCCTATCCCTTCCGCGCCCAACTACGCGCCCTGGTGTACCAAGCCATCGACGACTGATGAGCGAGACCGCGGGGCCCGATGGACCGGCCGACGACGCCGGCCCCATCGGTCCCGTCGACGCCAGTGTCGTCCCCCGTTTCGCCGGGCCGGCCACCTTCGCCCGCTTGCCCACGGCCGACGCGGTGCCTCGGTGGGACATCGCGGTCGTCGGCGTCCCGTTCGACGGCGGCACGAGTATCGGCCCGGCGCGCGGTTCGGTCCGGCCGCGGTGCGCCAAGCCTCGCGGTTGCTGCGGCCGTACAACCCCGCGCTCGACGCGCTGCCCTTCGACCTGGCCCAGGTGGTCGACGCCGGCGACATCGCGTGCACGCCGTTCGGACCCGAGGAGGCGGTCGGGCAGATCCAGGCCGGGGCGGAGGAGCTGCTGGCGGGCGGTGGTCGCCTGGTCGCCATCGGGGGTGATCACACCATCGCGCTCCCTCTTCTCCGCGCCACGGCCGCACGGCACGGCCCGCTCGCGCTTGGTGCACTTCGACGCCCACCTCGATACGTGGGACACCTATTTCGGCCAGCGCTTCACCCACGGCACCCCGTTCCGCCGGGCCTGGGAGGAGGGCCTGTTGCAGCGCGACCACAGCGTCCACGTCGGCCTGCGCGGGCCGCTGTACTCGGGCACCGATCTGGTCGACGACGCCGGCATGGGCTTCGCCCAGGTCACGACCGACGACGTCGCGACGCGCGGGGCCGCGGCCATCACGGCGCAGCTGTTGGAACGGGTAGCCGACGCGCCGCTTTACGTCTCGGTGGACATCGACGTCCTCGATCCGGCTCACGCGCCGGGGACGGGGACACCCGAGGCGGGCGGGTTGACCAGCCGCGAGCTCCTCGCCATGGTGCGGGGGTTGGCGCCGGCACGGGTGGTGGGGGGCGACGTCGTCGAGGTGTCGCCGGCGTACGACCACGCGGAGATCACGGCGGTCGCCGCCGCCCACGTGCTCTACGAGCTCGTGACCGTCATGGCCCTGCGCGGCCGCTGATCCGCCCGATCCCGGCGAAGACCTGCGGCGCGTCGCCGTAACAGTGCATTCACAACCGGGAAACGCTCCCCGAATGTTGCCCTCGTACGGTGCAGGGAACGGCGGTGGGAGGAGTCGACGGGCCTGGTGTGCATGTGAAGCGGGACCTGCTGGTCGGCGTGGCTCAATGGTTGTCGGCGCCGGGCGAGCCCAAGCAGAACCTCTCTGTCGCCTTGGGCATGATCGAGCGGGCGGCCGCGCGGGCGTGGAGCTCCTCGTCCTGCCGGAGCTCTGGTCATGCGGCTACAACCCGGAGACGCTGGCGGAGGACGCCCGGCGCGACGCCCAGCCGCGTGACGGGGCGCGTGCCGCGCGCCTGGCCGAGACGGCGAGGCGTCATGGCCTCTTCCTGGCCGGCAGCGTGCCCGAGGCCGGAGAGGACGGAGCCGTGTACGACACGGCACTGGTCTTCGACCCCCACGGGAACCTCGCCGCCTGGCACCGCAAGGCGCACCTCTACCGGCCCGGGCTCGAGCACACCATCTTCTCCCCCGGCCAGCGCCTCACGACCTTCGACGACCCCGCGCTCGGGTCGGGTCGGGCTCGTCGTCGGGTTCGACGGCGACTTCCCCGAGGTGGCGCGGTTGTTGGCGCTGCGGGGGGCCCGGCTCGTGCTGGCACCCTGCGCGTGCGAGGTCGAAGCGGCCGCGACGTGGGACCTGCTGCCTCCCGCCCTTGCCCTCACCAACAGCCAATGGTGGCTCCAGGCGAACCAGGCGGGGACCCACGCCGCCACGACGCTGCTCGGCGCGAGCCGCATCATCGCCCCGACCGGGACCGTTGTCGCCAGCGCCAGTTCGGCGGTGCCGGGCCGGCCCTGCCCCGCCGAGCTCGTCGTGCACCGCATCGACCTCCACCTGGCCCAGCGACGCGAGGGCGAGGCCGCCCTGCTCGAAGACGAGCGGCGGCCCGACCTCTACGGCGAACTGGTCGAGCGGGTCGAAGTGGCCGGCTGAGCGGCCGTTGGTAGGGTCGCCGTCGTGTCCGCGGCGCAGCCCGAACAGGTCTCGCTGTACGACGGGCTCCTGACGACCCGCTCCATCCGGCGCTACGCGGACGAGAAGATCCCCGACGAGGCGCTGCGCGACATCCTCTTCGCCGCCACCCGGGCGCCGAGCGGGTCGAACCGCCAGCCCTTCCGGTTCATTGTGCTCACCGACGGTCCTGCGGCCGCGGAGGCCAAGCGCCTGATCGGCGCCGGCGCCCGGCGCTTCTGGGACGCCAAGCGCGCCGAGGACGGGTACGACAAGGGTTCGGGCACGCGAGCCGATTCGCCCAAGTCGCGGCTGGCCCGCGTCATGCAGCACTACGTCGACGAGTACGAGTCGGTGCCCGTGCTCATCCTGGCCTGCTTCGTGCGCCACCGCGCCGACGCCCACAGCAGCGACGGCGCCTCCGTCTACCCGGCGTGCCAGAACCTGCTCCTGGCCGCACGCGCCCTCGGTTACGGGGGCGTGCTGACCGGGTTGCACCACATGGCCGACGGCGACCTGCGGGGGTTGCTGGGCATCCCCGACAACGTGGAGGTCATGGCCTCCATCACGCTCGGCCGTCCGCTGGGGCACCACGGTCCGGTGCGCCGACGCCCGCTCCCCGAGTTGGTGTTCGGCGAGCAGTGGGGGCAGCCGCCCGCCTGGGCGGTCGACCCCGAAGATGTCCGCCACACCGCCGCCGGCCCGCCCCGACCGGCGCCCCCGGCCTGACGGGGGCCCGGGCGCCAGCCAATACAGTCTGGGTGTTGCGTCACACCACGTAGCTCACGCGGAATGGGGAAAGCTGACATGACCACGCTCGACGCACCCGTCTTCGACGCCGACAACCACTATTACGAGGCGCTCGACGCGTTCACCCGTCACCTCGACCCTGCGCTCGGGCCGCGGGTCATCGAGTGGGTCGAGGTCGGCGGTCGGCGCTATCACTCCATCGGTGGCCGCGTCAGCCGGGCCGTCACGAACCCGACGTTCGACCCGATCTCGCCCGCCGGCGCATTGTTCGACTACTTCCGCGGCAACCCCGACGGCGTGCCAATCCACCAGCTGATGGGGAAGTCCGAGCCCATCCGTCCCGAGTACCGCGACCGTGACGCCCGCCTGGCGACGATGGACGCGCAGGGCATCGCCCAGGTCTGGCTCTTCCCGACGCTCGGCATGCTCTACGAGGAGTTGCTCAAGGACGACCCCGAGGCGGTGGTCCTCTTGTTCCGGGCCTTCAACCGCTGGCTCGCCGAGGACTGGGGCATGGCGTACAGGGACCGGATCTTCGCCGCCCCCTACATCACGCTGGCCGACGTCGACGCGGCGGTGTCCGAGTTGGAGTGGGCGATCGACCAGGACGCCCGCACGGTCGTGCTGCGGGCGGCGGCCGCGTTCACGGCCAACGGGCCGCGCTCGCCCGCGGCCGACGAGTTCGACCCCTTCTGGGCGCGGGCGAACGAGGCGGGCATCACCGTCGTCGTGCACGCCGGGGACGCCGGGCTCTCCTCCAACGGCTACGCCGAGGACGGCTTCCGGGTGGCCTTCAAGGGGGGCGGCGGCTACGGGCGGCCGAGCATCAAGATGTTCGCGATCGAGCGGGCCGCCCACGACTGGCTGGCGACGCTCATCTTGGAGAAGCTGTTCGACCGTTTTCCCAACGTGCGCGTCGCCTCGGTCGAGAACGGCTCGGAGTTCCTGGCGCCGTTGTTCCGCAAGCTGCGGACGACGGCGCGTCGGATGCCGGGCTACTTCTCCGAGGACCCGGTCGACACATTCCGCCGCCACATCTGGATCAACCCCTTCTGGGAGGACGACGTCGACGAGATCGTCTCGCTGGTCGGCGACGACCGCGTCATCTTCGGCTCGGACTGGCCGCACGTGGAGGGCCTGCCCGAGCCGACCGACTGGGTCACCGAGTTGCAGAAGCTCCCGCCCGAGGCGGTGCCCAAGATCATGGGGGCCAACACGTCCGAGCTCAACGTCCGGAGGCCCGCATGACCGAGGTGGTGGACAGCAGCGAGACGGCGGCGTCCGTCGCGTCGGGCACGCAGATCGATCCGTACGTGATCATCCTGTTCGGGGCGACGGGCGACCTGGCGGCGCGCAAGCTGCTGCCGGGGCTGCTGCACCTGAGCGTCTTGGGGATGATGCCCGAGTTCCGCATCGTCGGCAGCTCGACGCGCCCGATGAGTGACGAGGAGTTCCGCCACCTGGCCCGGCACGCCTGCGACCAGTTCTACACGGGGAAGATCTCCCTGCTCGAGTGGGCGAACTTCGAGAAGCGCCTGTCGTTCGTCTCGACGTCGGACGGGGCACAGGCGCTGGGCGACCACGTCAACGAGGTGGAGAAGGAGATCGGCGGCGACACCGTGCAGCGCATGCACTACCTGAGCGTCCCGCCGGCGGCCGACGAGTCCGTGATCCAGATGCTGGCCGACGCCAAGCTGATCGAGCGGTCGCGCATCGTCATGGAGAAGCCGTTCGGCACGGACTTCGCCTCCTCCGTCGACCTGAACGACATGCTGCACAAGTACTTCGACGAGGACCAGATCTACCGCATCGACCACTTCTTGGGGAAAGAGGCGGTACAGAACATCCTGGCTTTCCGCTTCGCCAACGGCCTCTTCGAGCCGATCTGGAACCGGGACCACATCGACAACGTCCAGATCGACGTGCCCGAGACGCTCGGGGTCGACGACCGGGTCGGGTTCTACGAGGCGACCGGGGCCTTCAAGGACATGGTGGTCACCCACCTGTTCCAGATCCTCGGCTTCGTGGCCATGGAACCGCCGACGTCGCTCGCCCCCAAGCCCATCGCCGACGAGAAGGACAAGGTCTTCCGCTCCCTGCGCCCGCTCGACGTGACCCAGGTGGTGCGCGGGCAATACGACGGCTACCGCGACATCCCCGGCGTGGCGCCCGATTCCGACACCGAGACGCTGGTGGCGCTGCAGTGTGAGATCGACAACTGGCGCTGGGCCGGCGTGCCGTTCTTCCTGCGCACGGGCAAGGAGATGGGAAGCGGCGAGCGCATCATCTCGATCGCGTTCCGGGCGCCGCCCAAGTCGATGTTCCCCGACGACTCGGGGTTCGGTCGGCAGGGCCCCGACCACCTGACCTTCGACCTGGCCGACTCGTCGAAGCTCTCGCTGTCCTTCTACGGCAAGAAGCCGGGGCCGGGCCTGAAGCTCGAGAAGCTGTCGTTGCAGTTCGCCCTGCGCGACACGGGCCAGGACGCCGACGTCCTCGAGGCCTACGAGCGCCTCATCCACGACGTCATGGTCGGCGATCACACGTTGTTCAATACGGCCGAGGGGATCGAGCGGCTGTGGGAAGTGTCGACGCCACTGCTCGATCACCCGCCCGCGGTGCAGCCGTACGCCAAGGGGACGTGGGGTCCCGTGCCGGCGATCGGCGACCTGATCGCGCCGCGCACGTGGCGCCTGCCGTTCGAGCGGCGGTGGCGGTCGTCGACGGGCTGACTCCCAGCGAGCGTTGGCGAGCGTCGGCGAATCCCGGACGTGTGCTGAGAATCACGTGAGAAGCGAGAACGTCGGTTGATTGCGTGCGCCGGGTCGGGCCGTTAACTTCATCAACGGACGTAACAGCGGATAAGCGTCAAGCGGATGAGGCGGGGGTGCGGGCTCATGGTGCGATGGGAACCACGTGGGGCGTCGATGCGGTCGGGCGCGGGCTCGGCGGCGCAACCGGTGGGACCGGCGGCTCGGCCATGAGCACCCAGGACCCCACCCAAGCGGCGAACGCAGCGCCTAAAGCGGGCCCGATGGCGAAGATCTCGCACAGCCCGCTCGGCGGCCTGCTCCCCTGGATCCTGTTCTCCGCCATCGGCGGGCCGAGCACCTGGGAGACCGCGTCCATCGCGGCGCTCATCGCCTCGGTCCTCATGATGCTCTTCGACATCGGCGTGCTCGGTGCGGACCCCGACGACCAGACGACCCAGTCCCGCAAGCCCAAGCTGCTCGATGTGGCGTCGATCCTCTTCTTCGGCGCCTTCGTGATCGCCGGCTTCACGACCCACCGGGGCGACGTCACCGGCGTCGACCAGTACTCCCAGGTCATCGCCAGCGGGGCGTTGGCGATCATCTCCTTCCTGTCGGTGTTGTTCGGCCACCCGTTCACGGTCGACTACGCCAAGGAGAAGACACCACCCGAGGTGTGGGGTACCCCGCTCTTCAAGCAGGTCAACATCGTGCTGACCCTGATGTGGGGTGCGATCTTCGGCGTGTGCGCGCTGCTCGGCATCGCCGCCGTCCACGCCACGTCCAAGGGGGCATCCGACTGGTTCAGCTGGTACCTGCCGATCATCCTGATCGTCGTCGGGTTCAAGTTCAACTCCCGGTACCCCGAGATGGCGCGCAAGCGGGCGGGTCTGGCCTAACTTCCAGAGGTCTGGCGACCGAAGGAGGGCAGGGTGGCTTCAGGTGACGACGAGACCGCGGTCTACGAGGTGTTGCTGAAGATCGGTGCGGCGTTCCGCGGCCTCGATGCGACGGGTATCGAAGACCTCTACGTCCAGGACGCCGATTGGACCAACGCCTTCGGCACGACCCTGAAGGGAAACAGGGAGATCGCCGGCTATCTCCGGGACCTCTTCGCCGATCAGCACTTCGCTGCCGGGGCGCCCCTGAAGCCCCCCGAGGCCTCCGTGCGCTTCGTGGGTGACGACGTCGCCGTGGCCAAGACGTATCTCGAGCGCGCCGGGCAGCAGACGTCGACGGGTGAGACGCTGCCCGTTCGGCGCAACCACTCGCTGAAGGTGCTGCGCAAGGAGGACGGGACCTGGCGCATCGTGTCGGACCTCTACATGGACGCCCGGGACGACTCCACGCTCTGAGACCTGGAACGCCGGGGCCGCCGGGTCCGCCGGGTCCGCCGGGTCCGGGCGCGGAAGTGATCGCGACGGCGTCGGCTCAGTACGAGCGGGCCATCTCGCGCCGCAGCTTCTTCCTGACTGACAGCAGATAGAAGCCGCCGAGGAAGAAGGCCACGCCGAGGAACCACGAGACGACGATGACGACGATCCACGCCGCCTTGTTCGACCCGGCCGCGTAGAACGCCACGGCCGGGCGGTTCGCGGCGTCCACGACGGCCCAGATCGGCACGACGACGGCGCAGAACCCGACCACGAGGACGATCAGCAGTCCCATGGACGCAGCCTAGGCCTCCGCCATCGACGCCGACGGGCGTGCGCTCACGGGACCAGGAGGACCCGGCCGAAGGCCTGGCGGCTCTCGATGTAGGCGTGCGCCCCCGCCGCGTCGGACAGCGGGAACGTGCGGTCGATCACGACCTTGAGCTCGCCGCGCGCGATGTCGTCGAGATGCCGGGCGATCATGGCGTGCACTCGTTCGTGCTGCACCAGCAGCTCGGCGCCCATGAAGTACCCCGAGAACGTCTGGTTGTTCGCGCGCATGTTCGAGATGTCGAGCATCTCGGCGCGGTCGCGGCCGGCGTCGCCCACCGAGACGCAGCGGCCCCGGTACGCCAGCACGTTGATGCTCCCCTGCAGCGTCGTGGCGCCCACCGAGTCGACCACGACGTCGACGCCCCGTCCGTCGGTCAGGCGGCGCGCCTCGACCACGAAGTCGTGGGTGCGGTAGTTGATGCCCTCGTCGAGGCCGAGGTCCTTCAGCCGTTCGAGGCGCTCGTCGCTCGATGCCGTCGACAGGACGCGGGCACCCGCCCGCTTGGCCAGCTGGATGGCCGCGACGCCGACCCCGCCGGCCCCCGCGTGGATGAGTGCGGTCTCGCCCGCCTGGAGCCGGCCGAACTCGAAGAGGCAGTCGTCCGCCGTCCCGAAGGGCACCGGCACGGCCGCGGCGTCGTCGGTGCTGACGCCGTCGGGGATCTTCCACGCGGCCATCGTGGCCACGGCCCGTCGGGCGGCGTGCGAGCCGTCGACCCCGACGGTCACCGCACGGTCGCCCACTGCGATCCCCACGACGTCGGCACCCACCTCGGCCACGGTCCCGGCCGCCTGGTACCCCACGATGTGCGGCACCTTCGTCAGGTCGCCGCCCAGCCGGTTGAGCGTGTCGCCGCCCTCGATGCTCACCGCCTCGACGTCGATCAGTATCTCGCCCGGGCCGGCCACCGGGTCGGGGACGTCCTCGTAGCGGAACACGTCGGGTGCACCGGTCTCGTAGTACACGGCTGCCTTCATCGTCGTTCGTACTCCTTTATCCGGAAGAACTTGGTCTGGTTGGCA
Source organism: uncultured Acidimicrobiaceae bacterium (assembly GCA_963783995.1). Taxonomy (GTDB): domain Bacteria; phylum Actinomycetota; class Acidimicrobiia; order Acidimicrobiales; family RAAP-2; genus Bog-473. The sequence continues at coordinate 89,754 of CAWAPU010000001.1, read as the reverse complement.
TACCACTGCGACGTCTGCGGCAGCTGCGTGGCGATCTTGCCCTGGGGGTTCTTGAAATAGCTCAGGCACCCGTCGTGCCAGAACGTGTCCTCCAGCGCCTCGGTCAGGTCACGGTTGTACTCGTCCATCACGTCGCGGCGCACGTCGATCGCCCGGAGGCCGAAGCGCCGCATGGCGTTGAGCGCGCTCACGATGTACCTCGCCTGCGCCTCGAGGATGACGATGATCGAGTTGCCGCCCTGGTTCGTGTTGGGCCCGTACATCATGAAGAAGTTCGGGTATCCCGACACCGTGAGGCCCTTGTAGGCGTGGGCCACGTCGGCCGCGGCCCAGTCGTCGTGCAGGCGACGCCCGCCGACACCGACGACGTCGATCCCCTCGAGATACTCCGTCGCCTTGAAGCCGGTCGCCAACACGAGCACGTCGGCCGCCCGCTCGCGCCCGTCGACCGTGACGACACCGCGCTCGGTGACCCGCTCGATCCCGTCGGTCACGAGCTCGACGTCGTCGCGCAGCAAGGCCTTGTAGAAGTCGCTGCAGATCAGCGTGCGCTTGCACCCGAACGGGTAGTCCGGCGTGAGCTTCGCCTTGAGCGCCTCATCCTTGATCCGGTACTCGATGTGGCTCATGGCCAACGCCTTCAGCCCGTCCGCCGCCGTCTCGCCGTGACGGAAGGCGATCGTGTTCTCGAACGCCCAGAACAGCTCGTTGCGGTGCTGCTGCGCCGCGATCGGGTCGCCGGCGAAGCGCTCCTTCTCCTCGTCGCTGAACGGCTTGTCCGTGCGCGGCAGGATCCACTGCGGCGTGCGTTGGTACACGTCGACGTGGGCGGCGATCTTGGCGACCTCGGGGATGATCTGCGCCGCGCTGGCCCCCGTCCCGATGACCGCCACCCGCTTGTCCGTCAGGTCGTGCTCGTGCTCCCAACGCGCCGAATGGAAGGACGGCCCCGCGAATTCCGCCAGACCTTCGATCCGGGGGTAGGACGGTGTGGTGAACGTCCCGATGGCACTGACCAACACGTCGCACGAGTACGCATTGCCCTCGGCGTCGGTGAGGTCCCAGCGACACGCCGCCTCGTCCCAGTGCGCCGCCGTGATCCGGGTGTTCTGTTTCAGGTGGGGTCGGACGTCGTAGCGTTCGGCGCATTCCTCGAAGTACTCGAGGATCTCGGGCTGGTTGGCGTACGTCTTGCTCCAGTCCGGCTTGAGGGCGAAGGAGTACGAGTAGAGGTGCGACGGCACGTCGCATGCGGCTCCGGGATACGTGTTCACCCGCCACGTGCCGCCCACGCCGTCGGTCGCCTCGAACAGCACGAAGTCACTGCGGCCGGACTGCGACAGCTGGATCGCGAGGCCGAGCCCGCCTGGGCCCGCGCCGATGATGCCAACCTGCCAGTGCGGCGGCCCGGCCTCGCTCCCGTTCGCCGTCTCGGCGTTCACGCGTCGCGGCCGGTCAAGGTGGCCAGGTTCTGGCGGGCGACGGTGTCCATCAGCTCGACCCTCACCCCGTTGGGATCCGTGACGACCACCAGGCGGACCGGGCCGAGCAGGGCGACCCTGGGCTCCCCGCCGACGCCGAGCTGCGCCAGGCGCGGCAGGACCTCGTCGAGATCCGCGTACAGCGAGAGGAGGAACATGCCCGCCGCCACCCCGTACGCCGGCGCGTCCTGTCCGGCACCCTCGGTGACCACGAGTTCGACGATCCCCGTTTCCGGCGTCGACCCCTCACCCAAGAAGACCGAGTGCAACGTGGTCGTCGGCACCCCGAACAGCTCGGGCCAGGGACCCTCGAAGGTGTGGTCCATCAGCACCTCGAGGCCGAGGCCGTCGCGCCAGAACACGAGGCTCTTCTCGAGGTTCTGAGTCACGATCGCAGAGTGGTGCACCTTCGCCACGGGGGCCTCCGGGGTGGGAACGAGGCCCTGAGTTTGTCACCCTGGCCCGGGTACGGTCTGGCCCGGACCGGCCTCCGATCGTCGGTTCGGCACAGGGAGGCAGAGACACATGAGCGACGACGCTGGGCCGCTGGCCCTCGTGATCGGTGGCGGCTCGGGGATCGGCGCGGCGCTGGTCGACGCGTACCGGGCCCAGGGCATCGCGGTCGTGACGTGGGACGTCGCCGGCGAGCGCGACGTGACCTGCGATGTGACCGACCCCGAGGCGGTCGATCGGGCCATCGACGAGACCCGCGAGCGCTGGGGCATCCCGGAGTGGGTGACCGTCACGGCCGGCGTCGGAAGCGGCGGGATGCTCGTTGACGTCTCCCCCGACGAGTTCGACCGCGTGCTGGCGGTGAACACGCGGGGGCCGTGGTTGTGCCTGCGGGGCTGGGCCCGTGTGCTCCGGGCTGAACGGCGGACGGCGTCGCTCGTCGCCCTCTCGAGCGTCAGCGCCCGGTTGGCCGACCGCACGATGGGCGTCTACTGCGCGTCGAAAGCCGCGCTCTCGATGTTGGTGCGGGTCGCCGCCGACGAGTGGGGCCCCGACGGCCTCCGGGTCAACGCAGTCGCGCCCGGCGTCACGCGGACGCCGATGCTCGGGCCGGCGCCGTCCCTGAGCGTCGAGGCGTCACCGTGGCTGGCCGCAGTGGCGGGTCGCACGACCCTCGGGCGGTTGGGCGAAGCAGAGGACGTGGCGCAGGTGATCCTCGCCGTCCACGGCATGGGCTGGGTCACCGGGCAAGTGGTGGAGTGCGACGGCGGGCTCTCGCTGCGCAGCCCTATCGACCCCTACGGCGAGGCCGTGCGCGCCCCGCGGACTCGGCCCCAGTCCACCTGAGACGGCCAAAAAGACCCCGCGAAAAAACTCCAGCCGTATAGGGGAGGCCCCCCGTGTTCATGTGTCGTGTCTATTCGCGCTTCGCCTCATGAATTGCGGCCATTTGATCGCGAATTCCTCACAATCTGCGATTTCGTGAGGAATTAGTGGAATTTCCTGTCCAGGAGTGGAGACGGCTACGTACAGACACGCAAAGTTGCGTCCCCGACGCGGCATATACAGCCGCAAAATTCTCGGCGCCACAAATTTTGGGAGATCAGGGACGACCGTTCCCTGACAAAGGACCCGCCGGAAGCAGAACCGCTTCTACGGAGAGTTCGGCGGCCGCAAGCCGTCGCAGACGATCCCGAGGAGGTCCATCACGGGCGCCTCGTGGTTGTACCCGGCGGCGTGGCAGGTCGCGCTGATCAGTCCGATGATCGCGGCGGGCGTGACATCCTCCCGGACGGCTTCAGCGTCCTGGGCCCGGCGCAACAGGACGCCGACCGCCTCGCGCAGGTCCTCCTTCACCGGGGCGGCCGCCTCGTCAAAGTCCAATCCCGCACCCGTGACGGCGACGATGAGGTCGCGCTTGGCGGCGCCGAGCTCGACGAAGTGCTCGAGGAAGCCGAAAAACGCTGCGACAGGGTCGACGGCATCGGCCTGAGCCCGGGCATCGTTGGTGAGGTCACGCAGGCGATCGATGAGAATCGCCTCGCAAAGCTTCTCCTTCGTCGGGAAGTGGCGATAGAGGGTGCCGACGCCGACGCCGGCCTTTTCTGCGATGTCGTCGACGGGGGCCTCGATGCCCTCAGCGGCGAACACGACCTCGGCCGCCTCGAGAATCCGGGCCCGGTTGCGGGCGGCATCCGCGCGCAGGGGGCGCTCCTCGGCCGGCTCGTTACAGCCGCCCGCTACCTTCGACTTCGGGCCCACGGATCTCACTTTCCTCCCCGGTTGACAAACGGAACTTAGGTTCCGTATAGTCTAAGTGGAACCAGAACTCCGATTCCATTTTAGGCCGCTCCGGGCGCCAAATCCACCCTCCCGAGGGGATCTTGCAAAAAGGTCCAGGTGAGAGGGGTTGGCGGGCCGGATCGGAACTGGAACCGAAGGACCAGACGAACCGGAACACCCCACCACCAGGAAGAACGGGAGACCGCACATGACCTCGACCCTCGACCATCCGGGCCAGGAGCCGGGCGCCGCCACGGCCGGCGTCGACGACGGCACCGGCGCACCCTTGGACCCCAAGCGCTTCCGGGCCCTCGGCATCATCGCCATCGCCCAGCTCATGGTGGTGCTCGACGCCTCCGTCGTCATCATCGCCCTACCCTCGGCGCAGAAGGCGCTGCACATCTCGACGGCCAACCGGCAGTGGATGTTGACGGCGTACACGCTCGCCTTCGCCGGCCTGCTGCTGCTCGGCGGGCGCATCGCCGACTACTTCGGCCGCAAGCGCGTGTTCATCGTGGGCCTGATCGGCTTCGCGGCGGCGTCCGCGCTCGGCGGGTTGGCGCAGAACGCGGCCATGCTCTTCAGCGCCCGCGCCCTGCAGGGCGCGTTCGCCGCCGTCATGGCGCCGGCTGCGCTCTCGTTGCTCACGGTGGCGTTCACCGAGCCAAAGGAGCGGGCCCGTGCCTTCGCCGTCTACGGCGGGATCTCGGGCGGCGGCGCCGCCATCGGCCTGATCCTCGGCGGTGCGCTCACGCAGTACGCCTCGTGGCGCTGGACGTTGCTCATCAACGTGCCGTTCGCGATCTTCGCCGCGGTGGCGGCGGTCCGGGTCGTGCGGGAGAGCCGGGCCTCGGCCAACCACGGCTACGACCTGCCGGGCGCGGTGACCGTGACCGGCGGCCTGCTCGCCCTCGTCTACGCGTTCACCAAGGCGGGGACGGACGGCTGGAGCGCCACGCCGACCGTGGCGCTGTTCGCGGCGGCGGGCGTGCTGCTGGTGTCGTTCGTGTTGATCGAGCTGAGGGCCGAGCACCCGCTGCTCCCGATGCGTGTCGTCCTGAACCGCGACCGGGGCGGGTCGTTCCTGGCCTCGCTGCTGGTCGGGACCGGCATGTTCGGCACGTTCCTGTCGCTGACGTACTACTTCCAGAACACGCTGCACTACTCGGCGCTCAAGAGCGGCTTCGCCTTCCTGCCGTTCTCGCTCGGCATCATCACGGGGGCGACGCTGGCCAGCCGTTTCCTCCCACGCATCGGGCCGCGCCTCGTCATGGGCGTCGGGCTGGTGATGGCGGCCGGCGGGCTGTTCCTCTTCAGCACGATCGACGTCGCCTCGACGTACGTGTCGATCGTGCTGCCGGCCGAGATCATCGTCAGCATCGGCATGGGCCTGGCGTTCGTGTCCTTGAGCAGCACGGCGCTGATCGGGGTGAAGCCCGAGGACGCCGGCGTCGCCAGTGCGCTGGTCAACTCGACGCAGCAGACCGGCGGCTCCATGGGCGCCGCGCTGATCAACACGATCGCCACGACGGCGACGGCGTCGTACCTCGTCGTCCACGGGAGCTCCCCCGCCGCGCTCGAGGCGGGAGCCATCCACGGCTACACGACGGCGTTCACGTTCAGCGGGATCGTGCTGGCGGCCGCCGCAGTGGCGGCCTTCACCCTCGTCCGGCGGGCCCGGTACCACGAGCAGCCGGCCGGTGACGCCGAAGAGGTCGTCGAGGACGCCGAGGCCGTGGCCGTCCTCGCCGGGGTCTGAGGCGCCGTGATCGGCATCGTCATCCTTCACCCCTCACACTTCTCCCGCCCCCTGCCAAGGGAGAACTACTCGGAGCGCACCGGCGCACTCAGCGCCGGTGCGGCTCTGAGTGGTCCCAGTCGGCCAAGAGCGTGCGCAGTGCGGTCAGCAAGATCAACGGCTGGTCGAGCATGGCGTGGTGGCCCGCTTCGGGGATCTCGATCACCGGCGCCACCCGTCCGAGCTGCTCGTACATGAAGGCCCCGATCTCGGGCGTGACGAGGCCGTACTCGGAGCGCAGCAGGGCGAGGCGGCAGTCGACCTCGCTCAGGTAGGGCACGGCGAGCCCGCGCACGCCGCGGGCGAACCCCTCGAAGATCGACCGGTCGAACTTCCACTGCCACCCGCCGTCGACCGGTTTCAAGGAGTGGCGGGCCACGAAGTCGACGACGTAGTCGAGATAGTTCTCCTGGGGCGGCACCGTGCGGAAGCGGGCGATCGCCGCCTCGATCTCGGGGTACGTGCGGGGGCGCCCGAACGCATCGTGCGCGCTGATCTCGGGGTCGGCTTCGGTCACCGGCGAGTCGCACACGATCACGCCGGCCACCTTGCTGGCGTGGTGCGCCGCGGTGATGATCGTGACGAAGCCGCCCATGGAGTGGCCGATCACGACGGGGAGCCCGTCGATGCCGGCGTCGGCCGCCACCGCCACCACCTCGTCGGCCCACTGCTCGGGGTCGTACGCCGAGCGGTGCCCGCTGTCGCCGTGGCCCGACAGGTCGATCGCCGCGACCCGGAACTCGGGGGCGAAGGTCGACGCCACGTGCGTCCACCAGTGCGCGTGGGCGCCCCCGCCGTGGACGAAGACGAGCCCGCGCCGGCCGCGCTCGCCCCAGTGCAGGTAGTGCACGTCGCACCCCTGCACCGGCACGATCCCGTGCCCGCAGGGCACGCCCACGGCGCGCCGGAACCATCCGGGTGCGCCCGGCAGCAGGGGCAGCGGGGGGTCCGTCATCGCATCGCAGTCATCGCTCGTGCAGGGGCGGGTCGAAGACGCCGGACTACGGGGCCGGGAGCGTCAGGAGCGCGTCAGGAGCCGCCCGCCCGGGCTACTCGCTGACGATCTCGATCGCGTACTCGGGGCAGTTGGCGATGGCCAGGCGCGCCTTGTCCTCGAGCTCGGGGGGGACCTCGTCAACGATCACGGTCGACTGGCCGTAGTCGTCCACCTCGAAGAGCTCCGGCGCCAGGCTGTAGCAGCGCGCGTGCCCCTGGCACTTGTCGGGATCGACCCGGATCTTCATGGCTGCGCTTTCTCGGTAGGGAACGTCGTGGGCGAAGCCTTCATGGGAATACCACGGGGAGGATACGCGGCCCGCGCACCTGCCCGCCCGCCCACAGGATCTCCTCGCCCGGCGCCAACGTGAACTCGGGGATCCGCGCCAACCACTCCTCGATCGCCACGGTCAGCTCCATGCGGGCGAGATTCGACCCGGCGCAGCGATGAATGCCCGACCCGAAGGCCACGTGGCGGTTGTGGGCGCGGTCGAGCTGCACCTCGTCGGCATCCTCGAACGCCTCGGGGTCGCGGTTGGCGGCCGGGAAATTCATCAGGACCTTGTCGCCCGCCTTCATGGGGCACCCGCCGTACTCGACGTCGGAGACCACCTCGCGCGCCATCGTCACCGGCGAGTACGCCCGCAAGAGCTCCTCCACCGCCGTCGGCATCAGCTCGGGCTCGGCCACCAGGCGCTTGCGGTCCTCCTCGTGGGTGGCCAGGTGCCACAGCGACGAGCCGATGCCGCTCCACGTCGTGTCCACGCCGGCGATCAGCACGAGCGCCGCCATGCCCAAGACGATGCCGTCGTCGACGGGCTGGCCGTCCACCGACGTGTGCAGCAACTCGCTCAGCAAGTCGTCGCCAGGGTTTTCCTTGCGGTACGCCAGCTGCTCGACGAAGTAGTAGAGAAGCCCCTCGACGCCGGCCTGGCGACGCACCTGGTCGTCGGCGAACTCGAGCACGTCGCGCACCCACTCGGTGAACTGGTCGGCCATGTCCGTCGACACACCCAGGATGCGGGCGATCACCCGCACCGGAATCTGCTGCGCATAGTCGGCCGCGGCGTCGGCGTGGCCCGCCCCAGCGAACCCGTCGAGCAGGCCCCGGCACAGGTCACGCGTCAGCTCCACGTAGGAGTCGACCCGCTTGTGCGAGAACCACGGCAGCAGCAGCCGGCGCGTCCACGTGTGCAGCGGTGGGTCGGCCGAGATCGGAGGCAGCCCGTACTCGAGGTTCGGCCCGTCCCAGTTCTCGTTCGGGTCCTCGTCCTCGTCGGCCGGGATCACCGCCACCTTCAGCGAGCTGAAGTGCTCGATGTCGTGGGCGATCGCCGTCACGTCGTCGTAGCGCAAGGGCATCCAGCTGCTCTTGCGCCGACTGGTGTGCGGGATCGGACACGTCGGGCGGAGCTGGTCCCATATGCCGAACGGGTCGGCCAGGTACTGCGGGTCCATGACGTCGAAGTCGGTCGCCCAGTCGCTGACGGGCGCTGTGTGGGTCATCGGAGCCCCCTTCCGTGTACGCGTGTGCGGTGCTGCGGGTACTGCGGGAATGCCGTGCTGCGGGCGGGCGACGCCTACGACATCTCGACGAGCCCGCCTGGTTGCACACTACCGCCCGCCCCGCCGGGCCCCGAAGCGGCGTCCTCGCGCCTCACGGCGCCACCGGCTCGGAGCCCCGCACCACCTCGTACTGGCGGCTGGGGTCGTCGGCCGGGACCTGGAGACCCGGGGCTGCCATCGGCGCCGGGCCGGACCACCTCGGCCCCGCTCGGTGCGAACTGGACGATGTAGGCCTTGCGCACGCCGTCGGTGTGGTTGGGCCCCGTCGAGTGCGGGGTCAACGAGGAGAACACGACGATGCTGCCGGCGGCCGCCGGCACGGGCACGGCGTCGGCCGGGTCGCGCAGGCAGACGAAGCCGATGTCGGAGTACTCGTGGGCCAGCGTGCCCAGGCGGTGCAGCCGGGGCACCACCCACGGACAGCCGTTCTCCTCGGTGGCGTCGGTCAGCGCGATCCAGCACGTGAGGTACTGCTGCGGCTCGACGAAGGCGTAGCCGTTGTCCTGGTGCCAGGGGAACGGCGCGTCGGTGCCCGGCTTCTTGTACACGGCCTGGTCCCAGTAGAGGCGGACCTCGGGGCCGATCAGGTCGGCGCACAGGCCGGCGAAGAGCGTCGACGACGTGAAGCGGCGCAGCTGCGGCGACGGCACGACCAGGTGCGTGGTGAACGTGATCTCGTCGGCGCGCGCGATGAAGAAGCGCCCGCCCTGCATCTCGCGCAACGCGTCCTCCTGGCGCTGCTCGTACGGGTCGATCTCCGCCGCCAAGGCGTCGACCTCGCCGAGCGACAGGGCGTCCTCCAACACGAAGTAGCCGAGCTCGTCGTACGAGCGGGCCTGCTCGGGCGTCACCACGCGGAACGGGCCGCGGTGGTCGTGCCACTCGAACCCTGTGTTCAGCGCGTGGAGGGGCGGGGCGTCTCCCTCCCCGTCGTCGTCGGCCGGCGCGGCCGCGCTCACGACCCGCTGAAGCGCGGCGCCCGGCGCTCGGCCGTGGCGCGCACACCTTCGGCGAAGTCGGCGGTGTGCTGCAGGCGGAGCTGTTCGGCGCACTCTTTGTCCAAGGCCGACTTGGCCGCGTCGACCACTCCCGCGCGCAACGTGGCCCTGATGGCCCGCACGGCGAGCGGGCCCGAGCCGGCCAGCTCGCCGGCGTACGCCAGGGCGTCGGTCATCAGGTCGCCCTCGTCGTCGCCGGCCAGCCGGTCGCACAACCCGAGGGCGAACGCCTCTTCGCCGCCGATGCGGCGCCCGGTGAGCAGCAGGTCCTCCGCCGCCTGCTGGCCGACGACGGCGGGCAGCGTGACGGTCAGGGCGAAGCCGTGATGGAAACCCAGCCGGGCGAAGTTCGCGCTGAAGCGGCTCCCCGCCGACGCGACCCGGAAGTCCGCGGACAGGGCGAGCCCGAGGCCGCCGCCGATGGCGGCGCCCTGCACGGCGGCGACGACGGGGAGCGGCGCGGCGAAGAGACGCAGCGCCTGGCCGTACAACGCCGCGATGTCCTGCCCGGCGTTCGCCGAGAAGTCGAGCCCGGCGCAGAAGTGGCGGCCCTCGGCGCCCAGCACGATGGCGCGGCACCAGCCCGAGGCGTCCAGCGACTCGTAGGCGTCGGCCACGTCGGTGAGGAGCGCCGTGTCGAAGAAGTTGTTGGGCGGGCGGTTGAGGCGGACGACGCCCACGTGCTCGCCGTGCTGTTCGACCGTCACGTCGCTCATAGCGCGATGTCCTCCAGGCTGCGCCAGTAGATCAGCGCGTCCTCACCGTCGACCGCCTTGGGGACGCGGCCGATCGCGCTGAAGCCGAGGTGTTCGTAGAGCGAGCGGACCGGGTTGGACTCGAAGACGAGGTTGAACTGGATGGCGTCGAAGCCCAGCCGGCGCGCCTCGAGGAGCGAGTGCTCGACCAGGGAGCGGCCGACGCCCGTCCCCCGGTAGGCCGCCAGGACGAAGTAGCCGGCGTTGGCGATGTGCGCGGCGCGCCCGACGAAGTTGGGCTTGATGTAATACGCCCCGATCAGATAGCTCCCGAACCGCGCCACCGAGATCGCCGACGAATGGGCCACCCAGTAGTCGTCGAATTCGGTCGCGGGTGACGGGCGCCGACTGCGGGAACCCCTCGCCTGCCCCGACGATGCGGCTGAACGCAACGAACAGGTCGTCGTGGTCGTCCACCGTCGCGGTTCGGATATCTACCGGCACGTCTCCAAGGTACCGGCGCAGATGGCGCGAACGAGGACATCTCAGGCCCCGCCCAGTGCCGCCACGCGCCGGTCGACGCGGGCGTTCAGCTCGCCGCGAACCCGGTCGTGCCGATGCCCGGGCGCACGGCCTCGATCGGGTCGCGCAGGTCGTCGATATAGCCCAACGCGTACGCCCCGCGGTCGTAGCCCATGAGCCGCAGCAGATCGACCGGGAGCGTCTCGGCCACCTCCCGGGGCACGGAGAGGTACTGGTTCTCCTCCTGGCGCAACCAGGCGACGGCGTACGTGATGTTCAGGCCGATACGGGTTGCAGCCGAGTCGTTGGCGCCGCCACCGTGGTAGACGCTGCCCGAATAGAGGAGGACCGACCCCCGCGACATGACGGCGGGCTCGGTGTCGTCGGGGCCGAAGGACATGCGGTCCTCCCGCGCGTTGCTGCCGACGACGACCCGGGTTGCGCCGTTCTCCTCGGTGAAGTCCGTCAGCGCCCAGATCGTGTTGCACTGCACCTCGTAGCCGGCGGGGAACGGGAAGAAGTCGAAGGCCCACTGGTCACGGTGGATCGGCTGGGCCGTCTCGCCCGGCCCGATGGCGATGGCCTGGGTCAGGTGGAGCTGGATGTTCGTGGCGTGCCCGAGGAATGCCCGCGCCGCCCCGAGCGCCAGGGGGTGCATGACCAGGTCGCGGCAGGCGGCGGAGCGGGCGATCAGCGACCCGGTGCGGCGGGTCAGCTGCCCGCTGAAGTCGTCCGGCCCGGTGGGCGTGACGTCGAGGAACGGGCGGAGCTCCGTCTCGAGCCCGCGCCAACAGCGCCGCGTCGGCGACACCCTCGACGATGACCGCCCCGTCGCGCCCCACGGCCGCCGCCACCTCGTCGGGACTGGCGTCGGCGGCGAGGCGGGCGATGGGCACGCCCCATCCTGGACAAGGACCGGCGTCGCCGGCAACTCACGAAGCCGGCGCGTCGGCGGATCGACGCCTACGACGCGGGTGCCTCGGAGACCAGGCCCATCTCGGCGAGCTTGCGCAGCGTCTCTCGGACGTCGTCGCCGATGACCCCGGCGGCATCGGGATACGTCTCACCCAACGCGTCCACGATGTCGTCAACGGTGCTCGACCCGTCGCAGAGCTTCCACACCGACCCCGCACTCGAGTTGAGGAGGATCAGCAGCTGCCCGACATCGTCGTACACGGCGACGTTCTCATCGAGATCGACCGCCGACGCGCCTTCCCGACGCGCTGGCACCGACGCTCCCTCCGGCCAATCAGCGTTCACGTCCGTCCTCCCCTTCCGTAGCGACCACCCGAGATCGGTACCCGATTCCTACACGCACCCACGCACCCGGCACCCGGCACCCGGCACCCGGCACCCGGCACCCGACACCAGCTCTATACCCGGGCCCCCACCAGTCCGAGCACCAGCGCACACGCCGCGTCGAGGTCGGACATGGCGAGCGTGTAGCACTCACACTCCGCGGCGAGCCGGCCGATCGCCGCCGTGGCGTCGGCGCCGTGAGGCAACATGTTCACGGCGTGGAGCGCCAGCGAGAAGAAGGCCTCGGTCTCGTTCAGCGGCGTTAGCGCCGTCGCGGCGGACGGGTCGTAGCGCGGCACGATTACGTAGCCGGGTCGGCACGGCGACCCCACCCGCCGACCCGTGCCCCCGCCGACCGGGACCTGCCACTCGACCGAGGCGTCGTCCGACGAATCCGACGAATCCGACGAGGACGCACCGAACCAACCGTCTTCGAACGGCCCGGGGTCCATCGCCGCCAGCACCCCGAAGCTCCCGGGCTTGACCGTGATCGGCTTGGGGTACGGCAGCAGCCGCCCGGGTACCGCGCCATCGAGCTCGAGCGCGACAAGCTCGTCGCTGAGATACCCGAGGCCCGCCTGCGCCAGCCCCGCCGTCAGCGTCGACTTGCCCGAGCCCGACGCGGCCGGCACCAGGATGCCGATCCCTCCGGCCGCCTCGAGTCCGCCCGCATGGAAGAGCAAGTGTTCGCCGCTGCGCTCCGCAGCCAGACGGTTGACGTCCCACACCAACGTGGCCACCGCGTCGCTGGGCGACACGTCGAGCACGACGAGTTCGCCGTCGCGGTGCACGTCTACGCAGCCGGGCCGGGTTGACGACCCGGTCACGTCGTAGCGCTCCGGCGTCGCCGCTCCAGAGGACTCGTGGTCCGAATGCGCCGGACGCAGCGAGTCCAGCAGGGCCTCGATGTAGTCACCGAGCGACGCGTCGTCACAGCAGACGACGAAAGGAAAGGAGAGCGCCTCTAGATCTGGGGTGCAGAGCGCCCGGTCGTCCGCGCCGCCACCGCGCCGCCGTGCGCGTGCGGCACGGACTAGATCGCTTCGTCCGGGCTCCCCGCCTCGTGGGCCCCGGCCCCGGCTGCGCCCTCGGCCGCCGGCTTCGGCATCCCGCGGCTGGCCCAGTGGTGCATCGCCCAACCGCCGGCGATGAGCGCCGCGCCGATCTCGGCGTCGCGCTGGATGTTGATGCCGGTCTTCGCCAGCGACCCCGATCCCGACGGTGACGTCGAGGACGTGAGGGTGGCGGGCGTGGAGCCCGACCCGCCGTTGGACCCGGTCGACCCGGTCGACCCGGTCGCGGCTCGGGTCGTCACCGGCTTGGGGGTGCCCCCGGTGGTCCCGCCTCCGCCGCTGTTGTTCCCCGACATGGTGGCGCCGGCAGCCGGCTTGGCCGTGAGGATCTCAGGGACCACCCAGGCCGCCGCTCCGGCGGAGGCGAGCATGCCCGCCCGCCCGAGCGCCTGACGCCTGGAGAATGTCCGGGCTGGGGCGGCATCAGCCGGTGCAACCGGAGATGCCCCCACATCTCGATCTGTCCGTTGCTTCCTCATGTCGCCCGTCCGTTCCTTCGTTCGCCAGTGAGAAACCCTACAGCTGTTTGCCCACCTAGATAGGCATTTTTCGCCTGATTCGGTGCACCCCCGGATGCTGTTCGCCCGGAGCCGCCTGACCTCCTGTGCCTGGATAACGCCCGATCACACCGTTTACTACCGCTTCTCACTCCGGAATTGTGAGCCGGTTGGGAAACCCCCGTATCGCCACGGGGCCGCATGACCCCTGGTCAGGCACGCCATCGACGCCGGCACGTCTGCGTCAGCCCACCGCACCGAAGCTCCGTATGGCGTTCGCGGCGTTCAACCCGGGGGGCATGATTGAGCAGGTGAGGGGCGAGGTGGTGGTCGAGGATCCGGCGATCGAGCCGACGGCTCGCCTCCTCTGGGAGGCCTGCCGCCCCGATCCCGATCCGGCCTCGCTGTGGCGGGCTCTCGACGCGCGGCGCCGACCTCAGTCTCGCCGTCTCGGCCGCCGACGAGCACCGCATCAGCCCGCTGCTGCGGCGGGCGCTCGACGCCGCCGACGCGCTGGACGCGCTTGGCCCCGACCGGGCGGTCCTGGGCGGGACGGCGGACGCGTTCGCCATGGAGGGCCTGCTGCTCATCCCGCGTGCCGTGGCGCTGGCGGTGCGGCCCCTCACCGAGGCCGGGCTCGAACCGGTGATCTTCAAAGGCCCGGCGGTCGCCGCCCGTTACCCCCGGCCGGGTCTGCGCCCGATGGAGGACATCGACCTGCTGTTCCCGCGCGCCGACCACGCCCGCGCGCTCGATGCGTTGGCCGAAGCCGGTTGGCACGTCATCCGGGCCGCCGAGGGCGAGCAGTACGACACGGTCCTCGCCCACGACGAGGTGCCGTCGCTGTCGCTCGAACTCCACTTCGGCCTCGAGATGGCGTCGCAACGCGTCACCGCGCTCGACGCCGAAGCGCTGTGGGCGCGGCGCCAACCAGCCGAGGTGGCCGGCACCGCGGCGTTCGTGCTCCCCCAGGACGAAGAGCTCGTCGTCCTCGCGGCGCATGCCGGCAAACCGCACCACGGGTTCGCCCGGCTGGTGTGGTTGGCCGACCTCGCCATGATCGTGCGCGCCGCTTCCGTGGATGGTCACCCGGTCGACTGGACGCAGCGTGCGCGCCGTCGCCGGCGATACCCACTGCGTCACGGTCGTGGGCGCGGCGCTCGCGCTGGCCCGGCGCACCGGCGTCGAGGCGCCGGCCGAGCTCTTCCCGCTGCCCACCAGGGGGTGGCGGGGCGAGGCGATCCACCAACTGCTCTCGGTCACGTGGCCCCTCACCCATCTGCAGCTGCCGGGCTACCAGCTCAACTACGCCCTGGCCGACGACCGCACGCAGCGGGTGAAGATCCTGCTCGTGCTGCTGGCCTCGGGGCACGGCATAGGCGGCCGCGTGCGACGGGTGGCGTCGCTGCCCCGGCGCGCGTTGGCCGGCGCACGGCCCTCGGGCTGAGAGCCCAACCGCCGAGCCCGCCCTCTACAGGCCCGGGAAGGCCCCGCGCAACAGCTCGAGCACTTCGCCGTTCGCCGGGACCGGCGGGCTGTGGTCGGGGTCGAGGCGGCCGTAGACGAGACGGCAGAAGGCCTCGGCCGGGAGCTCGAGGTCCGGCTTCTTCCCGGCGTCCCCCTCCAGGAGCTCGGAGCTCTCCGGCGTCAGGCGCACCGTGAAATGCCGCACCGGATCGCTCGTCCGCACCCGGACCTCGCGCTCGGCGCCGGTCGGCTTCGCCGCAAAGCGCGCGATCAGCCCGAGATTGTCCACGATCACTGCAGCCGCATCGTTCGGGCACGACCGCCGCCGCATCGGACATGACTTCGATGTCCCAGGTGTGCAGCGCGTGCTCGTTCAGCCGCAGCCCGGCCGCCGTCTCGAAGCTGACCGACAGCGGACCGAAGGGAAAGTCGATGCGCTCGCGGTCCGCCTCGCTCACCGCCTCGAAGGCCTTGAGAAGGCGTTCGTCCTCCTCGAGGCTGTCATCCGCCTTCGCCCGCGGGGACTTGGCGTTCCATTCGTCCCATACCGGCTGCGCGACGTCGTCGGCGAGCGTCTCCCCCGCCAACGCCGCCTCGAGCCGACGCCGCATGAGCACGGCGCCCGAGCCCAGGTGCGACAGCACGTCGGCGATCGGCCACCCGGGGTCGTACGACGGGCTCTCGAGTTTGTCGTCGTCGTACGGCGCGACCAGTTCGCGGAGCCGAGCGACGGATGTGGCCAACGGCGACAGAGGGTTGTCCATGGAGCGAGGTCTACCGGGCCGCCGGACGCGGACCCGGACGGTCGATCCTGCTTTATTAACTTGACAGTTAAATTACCCTTCAGGTTAAATAGATCTGCCGTGACGCTCACCGAGGAACGCCTCGACGCCGCCTTCGCCGCCCTGGCCGACCCGACCCGGCGCGCCATCGTCAGCCGATTGGCCCGGGGCGACGCCACGGTGGGCGAACTGGCGTCTCCCTTCGCCATGTCGATGCCCGCGATCTCAAAGCACCTCAAGGTGCTCGAGCGCAGCGGCCTCATCTCGCGAGGGCGCGACGCGGAGTTCCGGCCGTGCCACCTCGAGGTCGAGGCGTTGGACCAGACGCTCGACTGGATCACTGTGCACCGTCGGGTGTGGGACGAGCGGTTCGACAAGCTCGACGCCCACCTCCGCGACCTGCGGGCGGGACAGCCGTCCACCCCAGGAGCACCGCCCGATGACGTCGCCCGGAAACGAGCTTCGTTTCACCCGGGTCTTCGACGTGCCGCGTGAAGTCGTCTTCGACTGCATGATCGATCCCGACCACCTGACTCATTTCTGGGGTCCCGCAGGTCACGAGCGCGCCCCGCGAGCGACATCACGGTCGACGCCCAGCCCGGTGGCGTGTTCTCGCACCGTCATGGTCAACGACCACGACGGCAGCGCGCTACCCCACGCACGCCGTCTACGACGAGGTCCGTCCTCCCGAGTTGCTGTCGTGGACCGAGTCACACTCCGGGATGAAGGTGACCACCGAGTTCGTCGCTCTCGGCCCGGACCGCACGGAGGTCCGCATCCACCAGCGCTACGTCCCCGAGGCGCTTCTCGACCCCCGAGGCGCAGGCCGGGTTCCTGACCTCGCTCGACCGTTTCGCCGCGCACCTCGCCAGCCTCGCCCCCCGGCCCAAGGACGCCCGACCGGACTCTCATTCGACCGAATAGGGGCGACGACATGCCATCCGACGCCATCGCCACGGGCGCCGACGACGAGCTGCTCACGAGGAGCATCGCGGGCGAATATGTCGCCCTGGCCGACCTGTTGGAGCGGCGGAAGCTCGGCATGGGACGCGCCGTCGCTCTGCGAGGGCTGGCGTACCAGAGAGGTCGTCGCGCACGTGACGATGCCGGCCGCGGTACGACGGTCCCGCCTTCATGGCAGAGCTGGAGGCCGCCGGCGGCGACTTCACCCGGCTGTCGAACACGGTGGCCGAGCGCGACGGTGCGCTCCCCGTCGAACGGCTCCTCGCCGACCTGCGCTCCGACGCACTGCATGGCTGGCAGCCACCGGGCGGCGGCGCCGAAGGCGCCTTACCCACTGCGTCATTCACGCCCTCGACATCGTCGAAGTCCTGCCGCTCCGACCACCGCGTGCCCGACGACAGGATCTTGCGCGTGCTCTCGCTCGTGGCCGACCCCGGCCGTCCCAACCTCTTCGGTACGGACCTCTCCGGCGTGGAACTGCGCGCCGACGACCTCGAATGGTCCTGCGGGTCCGGCGCCCCCGTCGTCGGGCCGGCGCAGGCGCTGGCCTCGGTCGCCTGCGGGCGCTTGTTGCCCGCCGGGACGCCTCCACGGGGAGGGGCGGAGCGCTTCACGCGCTGAACACCCGCGCGCCGACCGGCTGCCCTGTGCCACGATTACGGATCTCGCCAATGCCTGCTCCAGTGGGCCCGCTGCACGACAAGATTGCGGGTGATGAACCCCCTGGAGCAGGGCGAGGTCGGGGCGCCGGCCCAGCATCAGGACAGTACGGCCGTCGCCGCGGCCCGGCCGAGACAGGAGCCGCAGGACGGCAACGGCGTCTCCCGGCTGGGAAGCCGCACCTCCTGGACGAGCCGCGCCCGCTCGCTCGTGCTCGGGCCGCAAGGCGGCGGGGCCAACCGGCGGCGAGCCTCCGACGTGGTCCGCGTGGTCCTCGCGGTCGTCGTCGTCGTGATCAGCGTCCCCTTGGTTCGGGCCAACACCTCGATCGAGGTCCACATCGTCGAACTCCTGTCGCCGCCGCCGACGGGTGTCCGCTGGCTGATCATCACGCTGTGGCTCGTCGGATCCCTCGGGGTGATCGCCTTACTCATTGTCATCGGCCTCCTCGTTCCGAAACTCGCTGCAATCCGCCAGATGGCGCTCGCCGGAGTCACCGCGCTTGTCGCCTGCCTGCTCATCGAAGTACTGCTCGGGGAGGCCGCGGGCCGGCCGGCGATCCCCGCGTTGCACGGGTTCGACCCACGCTTCCCGGTGATCCAGCTGGCGGTAGCCACGGCGGTCGCGCTGACTGGTCTTCCGTACCTCAGCCGACCCCTACGCCGGGTGATCGGCTCGGCGGTGGCGCTCGCGGCGCTGTGCGCGGTGGTCGGTGGATACGGGCTGCCGCTGTGCGTCGTCGCCGCACTGGTTCTCGGCTGGGGCACCGCGGCCGCCTGCCACTTGGTCCTCGGCGCTCCGAACGGCATGCCCTCCGCGAGCGAGGTCAGCGCCGCGGTGCAGGACCTGCACGTCGACCTGCGAGATCTCACGGCCACGCCACACCAGGCGTGGGGCGTGTCCACGTTCACCGGCTCCGATGAGGTCGGTCGTCCGGTCGAGCTGACGGTGTACGGCCGGGACGCCGCGGATGCGCAGTGGCTGCGCAAGCTCTGGCGCTTCTGCGTCTACCGGGACTCGGGCCCGACCTTGATGTTCAACCGCCTACAGCAGGTCGAGCATGAGGCCTATCTCACCTTGTTGGCCGAACACGCCGGGAGCTGCGTGCCGTCGGTGGTCGCCGCCGGCCGATGCGGCCCGAGCGGTGATGCCGCCCTGGTCACGCGGCTCCCCGAGGGCCGCCGGCTCACCTGCTGCGCCGGCGAGGACCTCAGCGACGAGGACGCCGACGCCACCTTGCGGGCTGTGCTCACGCTGCGGCAGGCGGATATCGCCCACAGCGCACTCAGCCCCGAGACGATCGTGCTGACCGCCGACGGCCCCTTACTACGCGACTTCCGGCGAGCGTCGTCCTCGGCCCCGCGTTTTCGTACCGATCGAGACCTCGCCGCGACGATCGCCACGCTCGCGGCGGTGATGGGCGTCGACCGGGCGGTCGCCACCTGTGGTCGCGTCCTCGAACGGGACGAGATGGAGTCCGTCCTCACGCTCTTGCAACGGTCGACGATCGAGCCCGAGACGCAGCGACTCGCTCACAGCCAGAAGGGATTCCTCAAGACGCTGCGCGAGGCCCTCGCCGCTCAGGCGGGCGTCGAGGTGCCCAAGCTCACGGAGGTCAAACGCATCAGCTGGCCCAACCTCCTGATGGTGGTCGGGAGCCTCGTCGGGTTGTGGCTCATCATCGGCGTGCTCACCGACGCCTCTGGGTCGCTGAGCGTGATCCGCGGCGCCGCCTGGGGATGGGTCGCGGCGGCCTTCGTGTTCGGGCAGTTGCCGGTCGTGACGGGCGCCTGGGAGTTGACCGGCGCGGTCTTGGACCCGCTGCCCTTCGGACGATGTGTCGCGCTCGAGACGTCCAACCTTTTCACCTCGTTCGTTGGTGGCAGTGCCGCCGTGTTCGGGGTCCGAGTGCGCTTCTTCCAGCGCCAAGGGCTCGACGTCGAGTCCGCCATCAGTTCCGGCGCCATCGCAGGCAGCGCCAGTTGGGTCGTCAAGGGCGCGCTCTTCTTGATCTGCCTCCCCTTCGCGGCGGGTGATTTTCACAAGCCGACCGACACCAGCGGGACGCGGGCATCGTGTGGCTCTTCCTCATCGTGGTGCTCGCCGTAGCGGTGGTGGCCGCCGTGGCGGCGCGGTGCCTCGACTGAGGCGAATGGCCGTGGCGAAGGCGAAGCCGCACATCCTCACGATCTGGACCGACATCCGTGTCATTGCGGTCGAGCCGCGGAAGGTCTTCTACGTCCTGGGGGGCTGCGTCGGGAGCCAAGTGCTCATTGCGTTCAGCCTCGGCGCGTCGCTGCATGCCGTCGGCGAGCAGGCCAGCTTCGCCACCCTGATCGTGGTGCTGACGCTCGCCGCGATGATCGGGGGCGCGGCTCCCATTCCGGGCGGGGCGGGCGTTATCGAGGTGGGGCTGATCGCGGGGCTGACGGCGGCGGGAGTCCCGCAGGACCAAGCCGTGGCCGCGGTGCTCATCGAACGTTTTTGCACCGCGTACCTGACCCCGATCTGGGGCTGGGCGACGTTGGTCTGGTTACGGCACAATGACTACGTCTGAGCTTCGCCTTCGAGCCAGTTCCGCCAGGCCCAGTAACCGCCGTCGAGGTCGGCCACCCGGCTGAAGCCCAACGCGCGCAGCGATGCTGCCGCGAAGCTCGAGGCGTAGCCCTTCGGAGCACACGACGATCACCGGTTGGTCATAGGCCTTCACCTCGGGCAAGGCGTGTGCGCCCTGGAGGTCGAACCGCCACTCGAGGACGTTGCGTTCGACGACGAGCGCGCCGTCGAACTCCCCCTCGGCCGCTCGTTGCGCCGCCGGACGAATTCGACGATCAAGGCGCCCTCGGCCGCCATCGCTCGAGTTCCTCGGGCCCGACCCGCTCGATCTCGCCGGCGGGCCTCCGCCAACAGATCCTCCACCGGCCGCTCCGTCACGGGGCGACGAGATGCAGTGCCCGCTGGTCGCCCGGGGCATCGGTCGGTGGCTCCCGGCGTCCTGGTCGGTCCACGTGCGCTCGCACGGCACCAGCCGATCCTCGAAGCAGTCGTAGTAAGCATCGAGGTCAACGGCGGGCTGTAGACGTGCACGCTCAAGGCGGCACCGATCCCTCGTTGCGCACGTCGTGGACGTGACCCGCATCGAAGGCACGGGTGACCCCGGCTGGCACTTCCAGACGCACGAGGCTCAGCCGGTCGGCGTCGTCGCGCCACGGCATCGTCTCGACGAGGGTGCCGCTGATGACGTGCAGCGCGCCGCCCGACTCGCCGTGGTCGTGCAGGTCGATGGTGCCCCCGGTCGGCCAGGCGATCAGCCAGGCGTCGTAGTCGGGGGTCTGGGCGACGACGCGCCAGGTCCGTTCCTGAACTTCGGCGGCGCCGGGCCATTGGACGACCGAGCCCAGGCGGCGGGCGATCTCGGCCGGCTCGACCAGCCGGGCGGCAGGCTGGCGCCGGGGTAGGACGAGACTGGCTGAGCGCATACCAGGAACATAGCGCTTAAATCCGACTAAGTCAATCGTATTTAGAGGATTACCCGGAGACCGCCACCTGCCGTGCTGCGGTGTCGCCGGACGGATGTCGGAGCCGCAACGGTTTGTTGCTGCACGCGCGTGGTTCCGAGGCGCTCCGATTGCAGAGGATGTAGCGTCGATTTCACGATGCCGGGGGGCTGGTAGGCATGCTCATCGGGGGGCCGCACCCGGGACGGGCGCCTACTCCTTCGGTGCCCGGGTAGGCCCACCGCGTGGGCCCGACCCTGGCGGCCTCACCACAACCTCTCGGCGGTGCCGACGCGCCCGACGCGCGACGCGCTGCTGACAGTAGAGGAGGTCACGATCGGCTTCGGCGGGGTCCTTGCCCTGGACCGGGTCTCCATGTCGGTCGGGTCGGGGGAGGTCGTGGGCGTCATCGGCCCCAACGGAGCCGGCAAGACGACGCTGTTCAACGTCATCTGCGGGTTCGTCCACCCGAG
This sequence comes from uncultured Acidimicrobiaceae bacterium, assembly GCA_963783995.1. Classification (GTDB taxonomy): domain Bacteria; phylum Actinomycetota; class Acidimicrobiia; order Acidimicrobiales; family RAAP-2; genus Bog-473. The sequence goes on along the minus strand of CAWAPU010000001.1, from coordinate 68,752 downwards.
CGCCGGTCGCCTCACCTACCGCGGTCACGATCTGCGACGGCACCACCCCCATGACTTGGCCAAACTCGGCATCGCCCGCACGCTGCAGGCTGTCGGGCTGTGCGCCGGGTTGACCGTGCGCGAGAACGTGATGCTCGGTGCCGAGCCGGTGCTGCACAGCGATCCGGTCTCGTCCTTTCTCGGGTTGTGGCGCTCGAGTCAGGAAGAGCGCCGAACCTCGGCGCGGGCGATGGAGATCCTTGACGAGCTCGGGGTTGCGGCGTACGCGGACCGGCTTCCGCCCGCCCTGCCCTATGCGGTACAGAAGCAGGCCGCGCTGGCGCGCGCGTTGATGGCGGAACCACAGCTGTTGCTGCTCGACGAACCGGCCAGCGGGCTGTCCGAGAGCGAGATGAGCTCGCTCGGCTCACGCATCCGCGGCCTCACGGCGACGATGGCCGTGCTGCTGGTGGAGCACCACATGGACCTCGTCATGTCGGTGTGCGACCGGATCGTGGTGCTGAACTTCGGGCTGGTCATCGCCGAAGGCACCCCCGACGCCATCCGGGCCGATCCCGACGTCGCGACCGCCTACCTGGGCGACGTGGTCGAGGAAGCTGGCTCTGACGACCCGGTCGGACCCCCCGGTGCTTGAGGTGCGCGATCTCTCCGTGTCCTACGGAGCCGTGTGCGCGCTGCGCTCGGTCTCCTTCGACGCCGAGCCGGGAGGCATCACCGCGGTGCTCGGCGCGAACGGGGCCGGCAAGACCACCCTGCTGCGCACGATCTCGGGGTTGGTCAAACCACTCGGCGGATCCGTGTCGTTCGACGGGGATGCGCTCGTGGGCCGTTCCGTCGAGTCCATCGCGCGTATGGGCGTCGCGCAGGTGCCCGAAGGCCGCGGGGTGATCGAAGAGCTCACGGTGGAGGAGAACCTCCGCCTCGCCACGCTGTGGTGCCTCAAGCGCGCCGAACGCCATGCGGCGATCGAGGAGATCCTCGAGATCTTTCCGAGGCTGCAGGGATTCCGGCGGACGCACGCGTCGATGCTCTCAGGCGGGGAACGCCAGATGCTGGTCCTCGGCCGCGCCCTCATCTCAAAGCCGAGGCTCCTTCTGCTCGACGAGCCGAGTCTGGGCCTGGCGCCGCTCATCACCGCCCAATTGATGGCGCTGTTGTACGAGCAGACCGAGGGCACGGACATGACGGTGGTCCTCGTCGAGCAGAACGCGCGCAGTGCGCTCTCCGTGTCGCACCACGCCGTGATCCTCAACCTCGGACAGGTCGTCGTCTCCGACGACGCAGCGACGGTGGCCGCGGACGACGCCCTGCGCCATCACTACCTCGGGTTCTAGTGCCGTGACCTTGTTCTTCGACTACACGCTCGACGGCATCGCCAACGGGATGGTCTACGCCGCCCTGGCCCTGGCGCTCGTCTTGATCTACCGGGCCACGCGCATCATCAACTTCGCCCAGGGCGCGGCGGGGATGCTCACGACCTTCATCGCCTTCAGCCTCCTCTCGCGGGGCTGGGGCTACTGGTGGGCCTTCATCGTGGTCCTCCTGATCGGCTTCGCCATGGGTGCGGTGACCGAGCGCGTCCTCATCCGCCCGCTCCACGGCAAGTCGGAGCTGAACCCGGTCATCGTGACCATCGGCTTGCTCGTCGTCTTCGAGGGCCTGGCCGGCGCCATCTACGGCAACGCGAGCCGCGGCTTCCCGGCCGCGTTCTCCCAGCGGGGCCTGCGTATCGGCACCACGGCGATCGCCTTCTCCCATTTCGATCTCTTCATCCTGGTGGCCGTCCTGATCCTGATGGCCGGGATGCTGGTCCTGTTCCGCTTCACCGCGCTCGGGTTGCGCATGCGGGCGACGGCCTTCTCGCGCGAGATCGCCCGCCTGCTCGGAGTGCGCGTGGGACTGCTGCTCACGTTGGGCTGGGGACTGGCCGGGATCGCCGGCTCGCTGGCCGGCCTGCTCGCCGCGCCAACCGAGCGCGTTCGGCCCGTATTACATGGACCTGATCCTCGTCTACGGGTTCACGGCCGCCGTGATCGGAGGTCTCGAGAGCCCGGTGGGGGCCTTGATCGGCGGCCTGATCTCGGGGCTGTGCATTTCCTACGTGGGCGGGTACCTCGGGTCGGGACTCGAGCCGCTCGGCGCGCTGGCCCTCCTCATGGTGGCGCTGATGGCGCGTCCGGAGGGGATCTTCGCCCGACCGCCGGCCAGGCGGGTCTGACGTGGACGCGGCATCCCTCACCAAATTCCTCAGGCTGCCGCGCCAACCGATGGTGCGGCACCTGTTGCTGGCGGTGGCGGCCGGGGTCGTCCTCTACTTCGTGACAAACCGGCTGAGCCAGTACGACGTGTACCAGGTCGGCGAGATCGCGGCCTACATCGTGGTCCTGGCCGGGCTGAGCCTGCTCACCGGCGCCAACGGCCAGATCTCGCTCGGGCCACGGCGGGTTCATGGCCGTGGGCGCCTACACCCTGGGTCTGTTCATGACGCACACGTCGACCAACTTCGTCCTCGAGTTGGTGGCGGCGGCGGTCGTCGCCGCAGTGGCGGGCGTGGTGATCGGCCTGCCGGCCACCCGCCTGCAAGGGCCCGTACCTGGCCGGTATGACGCTGCTGTTCGCGCTCGCCGTGCCGTCCATAGCCGACAAGTGGCCGGCCACCTTCGGCGGCGACCAGGGGCTGACGGTCGGCGCGCCGACCGCGCCCGGGTCGCTCGGCCAGGAGGAATGGCTGACCTGGATCCAGATCCTCGGGGCGCTGATCGTGCTCGTCCTCCTGGCCAACCTCCTGTGGAGCCGCTACGGGCGCGCCTTTCGGGCCGTGCGCGACGACGAGATCGCGGCGTCACTGGCAGGGATCCACGTGGCGCGCACGAGGGTGGTGGCGTTCGCCATCAGCGCGGCGTGCGCCGGCCTCGGCGGCGCGCTGCTCGCGCTCTCGACCGGGGTGGTCAACACCGGGGAGTTCCCGCTGTCGCTGTCGATCCAGTTGCTGGCGGCGATGGTGCTCGGAGGCACCGGGACCCTCTTCGGCATGGTGTGGGGCGGGATCCTGCTCGTCTACCTGCCGCAGTGGTCGACGTCGCTGTCCTCGGGCTTCAACCTGGGCAGCGGGGCGAACGCGTATCTCGCCACGATCATCTTCGGGGTGGTGCTCATCGTCGCCATGATCGCGGCGCCCAACGGGATCCAGGGCGGACTGCGGTGGCTGTGGGCGCATCGTCCGCATCCGGGGCGCGGCGATCAAGGGGCGCCCCTTCCCGGTTCCGGTGTCGGCAGGTGACTAACGCAATGTGCAAAAGAAAGGGAGAAATTATGCGACGACAAGCAAGGAGACGGACGGGTTGGGCCCTTTGGGCCCGGGCGCTCGTGGCCGCTTCGATGGGTTGTGCGTTGGGGGTGATGCTGGTGCCGGCGACGGCACAGGCCGCGAGCACCCCGGGCGTCACCTCGAACTCGATCACGATCGGCGCCACGGTCCCGCTCACCGGGCCAGCGGCGCCGGGCTACGACGAGATCGCGCCTGCGATGAACGCGGTGTTCTCGTGGGTCAACGCGCACGGCGGCGTGGACGGCAGGAAGATCCATTACATCTACAAGGACGACGCCTACAACCCGGCGCAAACGGCCACGCTGACGCGTCAGCTCGTCCTCCAGGACAACATCTTCGCGGACGTCGGGTCGCTCGGAACACCCACCCAGTCGGCGGTGCAGGCCTTCCTGAACCAACAGAAGGTCCCGCAGTTGTTCATCGAGTCGGGGTGCAACTGCTGGAACAACCCCAAGTACCCCTTGAGTCTCGGGTGGCAGCCCCCGTACACCGTTGACGGCAAGATCCTGGGCTCGTACATCAAGTCGAACTTCGCCGGCAAGAAGATCGGCTACCTGTCCCAGGACGACGAGTTCGGCCAGGACGTGGTGAAGGGCCTCGACATGGAGATCCCCTCCTCGTCGGTCGTTTCGCGCCAGACCTATGACGCCGCCACGCTGGCCGGTCCGCTCTCGAACCAGATGGCGGCCTTGAAGGCGTCGGGCGCGCAGGTCGTGGTACTCGCCACCATCCCCGCCGCCACCGCGCTGGCCATGCTGCCGGCCGCCGTCATCGGCTACTCGCCGCAGTACGTCGTCGACAGCGTCGGCGCGGACCCACCGACGGTCGGGCCGCTGCTCTCGTCCTTCACCCAGAAGGGCGGCGGCTCGGCGGCGCAGGCTGCGGCCGCGGGCGGTCTGCTCAACAACGTCATCACGACCGCGTACTTCGCACCGGAGTCGGACACGACCAACGCGTGGGTGCAGCAGGAGAAGAAGCTCCTCGAGCAGTACGCACCGTCCGTCTACGCCCAGTACGGCCTCGACGGCAACACCCAGTACGGGGTGGCGCTGGCGTACACGTTCGTGCAGGCGCTGCAGAAGGCCGGCAAGAACCTGACCAGGGACAGCCTGATGGCGGCGATCAACAGCGACGGCAGCAAGTTCGTCACGCCGGGCTTCGTGCCGCTCTCGTACTCGAGCTCGGTGCACTTCGGCTTCGAGGGCGAAGAGGTCGTCAAGCTCGAGAGTTCGGCGCCACCGGCAGTCACGCCGACCGGAAGCTGGATCGGCAGCGTGCCCGTCGGGCCCGTCGAGGTGACGAGCCCCGGCGCCGGACCGATCCACAAGTACACCGGGCCCACGTCGACTCCGCCCAAGAGCCTGTCGTCGACCTCCTGAGCATTCGGTGACCCGGCGGCGGGGAGCAATCCCCGCCGCCGGCGGCCGCCGGGGTGCTACCCCCACCTCGGCCACGGGCTGCTACCCCTCTTGCCCAACTGGGGGCCGCCCCGCATCATGAGTCGAGATGAAAGTGGCGTGGTACTGCCGGGGTGCGACATGGGGCCGCAATTGGCGGTCGCTGGCACTCGTCGCGGTCCTGTGCGGCGTGTTGGGCGCCGTGTCGCTGGCCGCGCTGGCGGGGGCGCGCCGCACCGAGTCGGCCTACGGCCGGTACCTCACCGCGACCCAAGCGAGCGACGTGCAGGTCAACGTTCCCTCCCCGTCGCTGGCGCTGGACCGGCGGGTCGCGGCGTTGCCGGGCATCCGCTCGAGCGCAGCCTGGTTGGGACTGGACGCGAACCCCGTCGTGCACGGAAAGGTGAACGACGACTTCCAGACGAACGGCTTCGCCGGCAGCGTCAACGGCGAGATCTTCACCCAGGACGCCATGACCGTGCTGGCCGGTCACTTGCCGGCCCTGGACTCCACGCACCAGATCGCACTCACCGCCGGCGTGGCGCGTCTCTTCGGCGTCGGTGTCGGAGGCCGGGTCACCTACCAGTTCGAGAACATCTTCACCGAGGTCCCCACCAAAGAGATCACGTACCGGGTGGCGGCCATCATCGAGCTCCCGCCGGTCTTGGTCGATCAGTTCGACCAGACGTCCAGCGCCGTGCTGCCACCGGCCGCCACGGCCGTGGCGCAACGGCTGCCCGGTGCAGTGGTGTTCTCCTGGGTCGGCGTCCGTCTACGTGACGGGAGTGCCGGCATCCCCGCCTTCCAGACGGCCGTGACGCAGCTTGGCGCCCGGGTCGGCCAGGGCTACACCTTCGCCATTCGCAAGCTCGACACGGTCCACCAACAGGTCCAGGAGGCCATCCGCCCGCAGGCGGTCGCGCTGGCGGTGCTCGGCGCCTTGGCCGCGCTCGCCCTCCTGGTGCTGGTCGGTCAGGCGCTCGCGCAACTCGTCGAGCGCGCGGCGACACAGGCGGGCGCGCTGCGTGCCATGGGACTGACGCACTCGCAGAACGCCATGGCGAGCGGTCTGGGTGGTGCGTTCGCCGTTTTGATCGGGATGCTGCTGGCCGTCGTCGGTGCGGTGGCCCTGTCGCCGCTGGCCCCGGTGGGGCCCGTCCGGCAGGTCGACCCGGCGCGAGGCGTCCAATTCGATACGACGGTGCTACTCGGCGGCGGCGCCGTGCTCGCGCTCCTCCTCCTCGCCATCTTGAGCTGGTTGTCGTGGCGGGCGGTCGGCTCCGACGCGCGCCTGCGGTTCCAACCATCGACGCTCCTTGCCCGCGCCGCGCCACAGCTTGGCCTGCCGGTGACGGCCCAACTCGGTGCCGAGTACGCGCTCGAGGCGCCCCCGGGCAACGGCCGCACGGTCGTGCGCGCGAACCTGATTGGTTCCATCGTCGCCGTGGGTGCGGTCGTCACCGCCGTCGTGTTCGCGGCCAGCCTCAACGGGCTGGTGACCCATCCTGATCGCTACGGGTGGAACTGGGGAGTCCTCGTCGAGAACCAGGGTGGCTACGGTGGCTTCCTCCCCGACCAGGTCACCCCGGCCACATTGGGCGACGGCGACGGTCCCCTCGACCAGGAGATGTCGACCATCCCCGACATCAAGGGATGGTCGACCTTCGGGTTCACCCAACTCCCGATCGACGGCCAGGTCATCCCCGTCCTCGGACTGGCGACCCACCGTGGTGCCGTCGAACCACCCACGGTCGACGGACAGAGCCTGAGCGATACCCAACCGCAGGAGATCCTGGCCAACCCGGACCTCGCGCCCAACCAGATCGAGGTCGGCACGGTCACGCTGCAGCAACTGGGCAAGTCCGTCGGCGACTCGGTGCGGGCCGGGACCGGCCCGACCGCCCGCACCCTCAAGATCGTGGGGACGGTGACCCTGCCCTCCATCGGTGTGTCGCTGTCGGACCACGTCTCACTCGGGCGTGGTGCGATGTTGGCCGAGAGCACCCTGTTGCAGGTGTTGGACCTGCGAAACGTCGCGCGGGAACAGGACCCCGAGGCCATCTCCGCGCTGCCCTCGACGCTGGCGCTCGACTTGGAGCCGGGCACGAGCTCCCGCCCGCTCATCGACCGCTTGAGCGCCTTTGCGGCCACCGAGGGCGGATCGGGCGATCTCTACCTGCAACCGCGCGTACTCGGCGCGCAGGTTGTCGACGCCAGCCAGATGGGGTCCCAACCGGTTGCGCTGGCCATCGCGTTGGCCGGCGGGGTGCTCGTCTCCTTGATGGCGACGGTCCTCGCTGCGGCCCGTCGCCGGCGACGGGAGCTCGCGCTGCTCAAGGCGCTCGGGCTCACCCGGCGGCAGATGCGCAGCATCGTGGGGGTGCAGACGCTGGTCCTGCTCGTCATCGCGATCGTTGTCGGCATCCCCGTCGGGATCGCGGCCGGACACCTGCTGTGGGACGGCTTCGCCGCGTCGCTGGGTGTCGCCCCCGTCGTCGAGGTGCCGATCGTGGCGCTCCTGCTCGGCGTCGTCGGCCTGCTCGTCGCGGGTACGGCGCTCGGAACGGTGCCGGCCACCGTGGCCGCCGCCACACCGACGACGCTCGTCCTACGCCAAGAGTGAGGGCGGGCTGGGCCGTTCAGGCGCGCCGGGCGAGCCACGTCGCCACGACGGCTGCGGCGTCCTGCTCGCTCCTGCGCAGCGAGTGGTCGCCGTCGACCAACTCGAGCGTGACCTCGCCGGGAATGGCGGCCGTCTCCCGCTCGAGCTCTTCGGGCGCGGCGAACGCGTCGCGCCGACCCGAGACGAAGAGGCACGGGACGTGCAAGGCCGGGAAGTGCTCCGTGCGCAGCCGGTCGGGCTTTCCCGGTGGATGGAGTGGGTAGCTGACCAACACCAGTGCGGCTGCCTCGAGACCCTCGGCCACGGCCATCGAGCACATGCGCCCTCCGAACGAGCGCCCTCCGACGGCGATGCGGCCGAGAGGAACTCCGAGACGTTCCGCCAGCCCACCGGCGGCGGAGCGCACCGTCTCGATGCACACGGCCGGTGGGTCGGTGCGGCGCTTGCCGGCCGCTTGCCCGGGGAATTCGACCCGCTCGACAGCGATCCCCAGCGGGGTTACGGCCGTCTCGATGGCGATCAGTCCTGAGTGGTCGCGACCGGCACTGGCTCCCGGGGTGAGGACGAGTCCGGCGACGCTCGGACGACGAGGCACGGGACCAGTCTGGCCCACCGCGGTTGGCCAGGACCCAGGCCGAGGCGAAGGTGGTGCGAGAGTGTCCCGGTGCGGTCCACCGAGAGCCCGGGCGATTGGCGTGCCCGCCTCTCCGAAGTCGTCGGACGTCTCGAGAGGGTGCGCCCGCTCGGCGGCAATGCCTGGTCGGTGACGGCGGCGGGGTCCATGCTCGTGGCCAAGGTGGGGCCCGGCGCCCGCGATGAGGCCGCCGGTCTACGCCTACTCCGCGGGGTCGCCGGCGGCCCTCCCGTGCCAGCGGTCGTGCTCGCCGAGGACGAGCTCGTCGTGACGACCGCGATAGAGCAAGTCGCACGCACCAGCGCCCACGATGAGTCGTTCCGCCACACCTTGGCCACGTTGCACACGGCGCCGCACGCGCACTGGGGAGGCGGCTCGTCGTGGATCGGGGCCTGCCGGGTCGACGCCTCGACCCGACCCGATGGAGCGACGTTCTACGGCGCCCGCCTCCACCAGCTCGCGTCGCGCTGTGGATTGGAGGACCCGGTCGAGCGGGTCGTCACACGACTGCCCGTACTGCTGCCACCGGACGCCCCCGCCCTGCTGCACGGCGACCTGTGGTGGGGCAACGTGCTCTGTGGTGCCGACGGCAGAGCCTGGTTGATCGATCCGTCGGTCCACGGCGGGCACCCGGAGGAAGACCTCGCCATGCTCGCCCTCTTTGGCACCGTCCCGGACCGCCTCCGACGCGCGTACGAGGAGGTCAGGCCGCTCGCGCCGGGTTGGGCCGAGCGGGTGGCGCTGTTCCAGCTCTACCCGCTCCTCGTCCATACCGTCCTCTTCGGCGGGAGCTACCGGGCCCGGGCCCAAGAGGTGGCTCGCCGGTACTCCTGATCCGCCTGGCCTCAGCCCGGCCCGGCGCGAGACGATCTAATAGACCCATGGCCACCCCCCTGGAGTTCTGGCTCTACCTTCCGCAGATGCGCCTCGGCATGCACGATCTCGTCCGGCACGCCCAGGCCGCCGAGGGCGCTGGCTTCGCCGGCATGGCCGGCATGGATCACCTGGCGCCGCCCGGCGCCGAGTCGTCGCCGATGTTCGAGGCCATGACGGTGAACACGTGGATCGCCGCCCACACCCGGACGCTGCGCGTCGGCTCCCTGGTGCTGTGCGACTCCTTCCGACACCCGGCCGTGCTGGCCCGCGAGGCGGCGACCCTGGACCACGCGTCGGAAGGGCGTTTCGAACTTGGCATCGGCTGGGGCTCGGTGACGTCAGAGTTCGAGGCCTTCGGCATCGGCTCTACCGAGCCGAGGTTCCGCGTGAGCCGCCTCAAGGAATCCCTCGAGATCATGACTGCGTTGTGGCGCGGCGAAGTGCTCGACTACGAAGGCGAGCACTTCTCCCTTCACGCCGCCCAGCAACAACCGGTTCCCATCGGACGCATCCCCATCGTGATCGGTGGTGCCGGCCGCAAGACGATGGAGCTCGTGGCGACGTACGCCGACTGGTGGAACGTGCACGTCAGCATCTTGGACCGCTTCGACGAGATGCGCGAGCGCGCCGGTTCCGCACGGTCCTCGCTGCAGGTGCAGGTCGCCTTCGTCGGGGCCGGCGCCAACCGTGACGAAGTGGACGAGACGGCGCGCCGCCGTTTCTGGGGCGGCCACGTTCTTGGGAACGCGAGCGAGCTGGTCGACTACTTCGGGACACTGTCGCAGCGCGGCGTCGAGCGCGCGTACGTCTGGTTCACCAACTTCGCCCCGGATGAGACGTTGAGGGAATTCGGCCAAGGGGTCATCGAACCCCTTCGCTCGCGCTAGCTCGGCCGCCCCGGCGTGAACTCGAGTTCGAGACGGGTCAACCCACGCAAGATGTAGGTCGGGACGTAGTCGTAGCGCCGCGCCCCGGCCGGCCCGTGGGCCGCCTCCGAGATGCGGATGTCCTTCATCCGTTCCAACAACCGCTCGATGCTGATCCGGGTCTCCGCCCGGGCCAGCGGTCCACCGGGGCACGCGTGCGGCCCCCGGCCGAAGGCAAGGTGCTCCTTGGCGTTGCTGCGGTCCATGCGGAACTCATTGGGCTCGTCGAACCGCCGCGGGTCGCGACCCGCCGCGCCATTGAGCACCATCACGGTCGAACCGGCCGGGATGTCCACTCCCCCGACGGTGGCCGCCGTACGTGACAGGCGAAAGTCGCCCTTCACCGGGCTCTCGAACCGCAGGCATTCCTCCACGAACCCGGGAATGAGCGCAGCGTCGTCACGGAGCCGCTGCTGGATGTCGCCGCGTTCGCCGATGGTCTGCAGCGCAGTGCCCAGCAGCCGGACCGTCGTCTCTTGGCCGGCCGAGAAGAGGTTGGCGGCCACACGGACGACATCGATCACCTCGGGCATCGACCCATCGGGGAACGTCGCCGTGGCCAACCCCGTGAGCACGTCCTGGCGCGGCTCGCGTCGGCGATCCTCGACGTAGGTGGTGAGACGGTCGTAGAGGAACTCGAGCGGCGAGTGCGAGAGCGAACCTTTGCCCGTGCTCCCCAGTCCCTGGATCTCCTTGCGGTGGCCGCCCTGGAGCTCGTGGCGGAACCACTCGTGGTCCTCCTCGGGAACGCCCAGCAGATCCGCGATGACGTACAGCGTGAACGGGCCGGCGAAGTCGCTGACGAACTCGCACTCGCCCCGCTCGATGAACTCGTCGATCTGGCGGTCGGCGTGCCGCCACATGAAGTCTTCGTTCTCGCGCAGGCGCTTCGGTGTGATCAGGCGCATCAACAGGCCCCGGTGCTCCTTGTGCCCCGGGTCGTCCATGACCGTGATCTGGTCACTGAACGGCAGCTCGTCACGGTGTTGATCGATCAGGTCGCTGACGTCGTCGCCCTCGAGCGGCACCGGGAAACCCGGGAAGGGCCCGCTGACGGCGTTGCACGAGGAGAACGTCTTGGTATTCGTGTACACCGAGACGGCCTCGTCGTAGCCGGTCACCATCACCACGCTGTGGTTCGTCTCCGGTTGGACGGGGCACTTGCTCGCGGAGGTGGTCGAAGTAGGGGTAGGGGTCCGCGACCAGCTCCTTACCCCGGAAGAAATCGATGTCGTCGAACTCCCCCATCAGCGCTCCTTCACGCGTCCCTCGCCGGTCGTCCAGCCCGGTGAGAATGTCATTCTTCGAGGCGGAGAGTAGCACTTCGACCCTTCCCCCAATCGAGCCGGCTATCGACCCAGTTGGGAGGGGGAGAAGGACAATTTCGTGATTCGCCTAAAGTCATTCCCAACAGCACAGGGGAGGATCTCGGATGAGGACGGTCGTCGTCGGCGCATCGAGCGGGTTGGGGCGTTGCATCGGGGTGGGACTCACCCAGCGCGGCGCGCAGACTGCGCTGCTGGCGCGCCGGGTCGAACGGCTCGAAGGGGCGGCGAAGGAAGCCGGGCCCGGTGCCGTGGCCCTGGCGTGCGACGCGACCGACGCCGAATCGTGTCGATCGGCCATCAAGGAGGCCGCCGAGTGGCTGGGAGGGATCGACGCCCTTATCTACACGCCGGCCATCGGACCGCTGGCGCCGCTGGAGAATCTCGATTTGGACACGTGGCGGCAGGTGTTCGACACGAATGTCATCGGTGCCTCCCTCGTGACGGCAGCCGCCCTCCCCCATCTGAAGAAGAGCAACGGCATTGCGCTCTATCTGTCCTCGGTCAGCGCGTCCCTCACGCCGCCCTGGCCCGGCCTGGGTGCCTATGCGGTCAGCAAGGCGGCGCTCGAGAAGCTCGTCGAGGCCTGGAGGGCGGAGCATCCGTCGGTCGGGTTCACGCGAGTGATCGTCGGCGACTGCGCCGGCGGGCAGGGTGACTCCATGACGGGATTCGCCGACAACTGGGATCCCGATCTCGCCGTCGAGTACGGGACGAAGTGGGTGGCGCGCAAGTACCTGAGCGACAGCCTGATCGAGGTCGAAGAGTTGGTCAGCGTCGTCGATTCGCTGATCCGTCACGGCGACAGCCTGAGCCTGCACTCGGTGACCTTGGCGCCCCGCACCGTGCCGGGAGCGGCGCAGTCACCGGCGTACGAGATGTTCCCGGCTGAGGAGTCGTGAGCGGCCGGCCGTGACGATGTCGTTGGCGCCCTATCCGTATCGAGCGCGCGCCTGGTGCGGTGAGGCCGTGGTCGCGGACTCCACCGCTTGCCTGCACCTCGAACGCGACGGCGAGCCGGCGTTGCTCTATTTCCCCGGGGGCGATGTGGACCTCTCCCTCCTCAGCCGGAGCGGCGACGTGACGATCGAGCCCGAAGGCGGCGCGGCAGAGACATGGGCCGCCTCACCCGATGGCGACGCGGTGCTGACGGTCCTGACGACCCCAGGCCCAGGATTCGAGGAGGTGCGCGACTACGGACGGTTCGACCCCGACCGGGCGCGGGTCGAGGTGCTCGACGGCGACCTCGGGAACGGCGACAGCGAGCCCACGGCAAAGCGGTTCCCCACCTGGGGCGACACGACTGATCTCGTGGCACTGCTCGACGTGCGACCGGACGGCCCGCTCAGCTTCACGTGCGGCGCCCACAGCGACGGTCGCCGGCCGGTCGTCGAAGGGAGCCAGATGCTTGGCCAGGCGATCGTCGCCGCCGGCCGGCATGCACCACAGCGACGCGTCGTGTCCGCCACGATGCTCTTCCTCCGTGCCGCTGACGCCGGGCGACCGCTCCGCTTCGAGCTTTCCGAGTTGAGCGCGGGGCGCACGTTCACCGGGCTGGCCGTGGAAGTGCTCCAAGAGGGTCGCCGATGTGCGAGCGGCGCCCTGCTCTTGGACGTCACCGCGCCCGACGTCGTCCGCCACGCCGTGGCCGCGCCCGACGTGCCCGGTCCCCTGGAGTGCGACCCGCTGGACATGAGCGTGACCGGGCGCGACATCCGCGTCGTCGACGCGGCCTACACCGACGATGCCGCTGCGCCGGCGGGACCTCCGACGATCGACTGCTGGGTCCGGTTCCAGCGGCTCCCCGCGGATCCGCCGCTGCACGCCGGATTGCTGGCGCAGTTCACGGGCCATATGCCGATCGCCACGGCGCTCCGTCCCCATGAGGGGATCGGCCAGTCAGCAGCACACCGCACGCTCTCGACGGGCATCAACGCCATCAACTTGTCGTTGCACCGCGCCGTGCACGCCGACGAGTGGATGCTGTACCACCACAACTCCACCTTCGCCGGCGACGGCATGACCCATGCCGAGTGCCGGGTCCATACGGAGGGAGGCGAGCTCGCCGCTTCGTTCAGCGTCGATGCCATGGTCCGCTCCTTCCCGCAGGGAGATGCCAAACGGGATGAACGGAGCGCGATGTGAGCCTGACCACCGGCCGCGGGCCGCTCAGCGCCTCACCCGCGGGTCGTTTCACAGCGCCCATGCCGCACGGCGTCGCCTATCTCGAGCCCTTCCGGCGGCGGGTGCGGGCCAGCAAGGACGGTCGGACCGTGATCGAGAGCGAGCGGGTTCTGCTCGTGCATCGGCCGGGACGCCCTCCCGCGTACGCCTTTCCCGACTCCGACGTCCAGGGCGTTCCCGCCGAACCCGAGCCGGACGCGCCCGGCTACGTCACCGTGGCCTGGGGCGCGGTGGATGCGTGGTTCGAGGAGGCCGAAGAGGTGTCGGGCCACCCGCGCAACCCCTACCACCGGGTCGATTGCCTGAGGTCCGACCGCCACCTGACGGTCGAGGCCGGTGGGACGACGCTGGTCGACACCACCGACACGCTGGTGGTCTGTGAGACGTCGTTGGACCCGCGCCTCTACGTCGACCGCCGTCACGTCCGCATGGACCTGCTCGAGATGAGCACCACCCGGACCTATTGCCCGTACAAGGGCAGCGCGAGCTACTGGTCCGCCCACCTCGGCGACGGAGTGCTGACCGACGTCGCCTGGAGCTACGAAGACCCGCTCCCCGAATCGTTGCCCTTGGCCGGGTTCTTGAGTTTCGACGACGCCCGCGTCACGTTGAGTCACGACCTGCCCGTCGGCGGTTGACGCTCGCCCGCCGGGCCACCGCGCTCAGCATCTCGATGCGCATGAGCCCGCCGAACGCCCGGACGGGAACCCAGTAGGGCCGGAACGACCGGACTGCCCGCGCTGTCCGTCGTCTTGACCCTGGTCTCGGTCGACAGAAGGACGCCGTCGCCCTCTGCCGAGACGCGGAAGTTGATCGCCCCCTTGGCGAAGCCGGGCTCGTCGAACTGCACGAAGTCATCGCTCGTCGAGAGCGGCAGCAATTCCTCTCGCAAACGCCAGAACGCTCCGACCGCGCCGAGGACGATCTCGACGTCGGTGCGCGCCAGCTCGACGAATCCCAGCTCGACGAAACCGTCGAGTAACGGCAGGTTCGGACGACCGGGCCACCGACGCGCCAGGAGTGCCGCGGGCGCCAAGCGCAGAGCGAGCATGAGGCCGCCGAAGGGCAGGTCTCTCGCCGTGGTCGTGAGCAGGGCGGTGCGCACCTCATGCATCGATGCGTTGATCCGGTGGCCGTGCTGCTCCCGAAATTCCCACTCGGGAAGGAAGTCGTCGAGGAGCATCGCCGTTCCGCTGTTCACGGAGCCCATCGGCCTAACCACCTTTACGTCGTGCTCCACGAGTCTCTCGGTCGGCGGTGCGGGTACGCCAATCGTCGCGGTACCGAATGCAGCTCGTCGAACCCGGGCCGGGCCGCTGGCGGGCTCCGCCCGCCGGTAGCCTTGGGCGGCGCGCCGGTGAAACAGGAAGGAGGTGACGCCATGCCTGCTTGCTCGCGTTGCCTGGTTGAGGTGTTCCCCGGGACCGCGCTCTGCCCGAACTGCGGGGCCGCCATCAGGCCTCCCATCCGACAGAAACCCAAGCCAAAGCGTTTCTCCAAGTCGCGCCAACGCGTCGAGGAGCTTGGTCGCAAGGAGCTGATCATGGGCCCCGCCTCGTTGGTGCTCTTGGTCTCGTTCTGGCTTCCTTGGTACAGCTTCGGTCCCTTCTCGGCCGATGGAGTCGGCGCGCACGGCTGGTTGTTCATCGCCGTGTTGGACGCCATCGTGTTGGTGCTCTATTTCCTGATCACCGCGTTCGGCGTCGGCGATCTCGCCGTGCCGGGCGCCATGTCCAAGGATCAGCTCCTGGCGATTCTCACGGGTGTCAACCTGGTCCTCGTCGTGCTGGCCTTCCTGCTCAAGCCTGCAGGCTTCAGCTGGTCGTACGGAGCGTTCCTGGCGCTGGCCGCCGCCATCGTCGCGTTCTTGCCCTTCGGCGTCCCCGCGATCCGGGCGCAACGTCGCCGCTGAAGGGAGAACCCGGGTTCCTGCTATCTGAGCTGGTCTTTCGCGCGCTACGGGCGTACCCCAGGTTGCAGCACCGCCAAAAGGCCGACTAGAACCGTTAGTCCAATCGTGACTTCCGTCGAGAAGAACCCGACGACGAAGCCAGGTCTCCGACGCCGAGTGCGAAGCCTCGCCGGTGTTGGGGCGGGGGTAATGGGCCTGTCTCTCGTACCGGCACTCACCGCAACGGTGATGCTGCCGCCGCGACCTGTCGCGGCCGATCAGGTGTCCGACCTCAAGGCGCAGGCGACCCAGATCGCGAAGGACCTGGTGCTCGAGCAGCTACAGGTCGGCACCTATCAGCAGCAATACGACGTCGACGTCGCCAGGGTCCGGCACGATCAGGCGGAAATCGCGTCGAGTCAGGACCGGATCCAGGCCGACGCCAGTCGGGTGAGCCGCGACCACAAGCGCCTCGTGTCCGAAGCGGTGTCGGCCTACATCAACTTGGACCCCGAGGTAAGCAACGCCAGCGAAGCGCTGTTCGAGAACCAAGCGCAGACGCCGACGAGGGCCGAGTACGAAGAGGTCGCAAGCGGCGACATCTCACTCGCCATCGACACGCTGCACACCGACGAAACCGGGTTGCGCGTCGAACGGACGACGCTCGAGGCACAAGAAGCGGCCGACCAAGCCACGACCAATCAGGAAGGTGCCGCGAACAACGCCGCCCAGCAGGCGGAGGACGCGCTCGAGTCCAAGCAGGCTGAAGTCACCGGGCAGCTCGTCGCCGCCGTGGCACAGCAACAGGCGGCACAGTCGGCCGCGGCTGCAGCTGCCGTCCGAGCGGCCCAGGTGTCGGCGAGCCGGAACGCGACGACCACGACGCGAGCGGCGGGCTCTCCCAGCGCTCCGGCTCCGCAGGTGAACGTCGCCTCGGCGGGAGGCAACCCGTCGCTGCCCCCGTTCCTGCAGTGTGTCCTGCAAGCCGAGTCAGGCGGGAACTACCAAGCGGTGTCGCCTGGGGGCACGTACATGGGCGGATTTCAATTCAGCCAGCCGACGTGGAACGAAGCGGCGCAACTGGCGGGCATGCCGCAGCTCATCAACGTGCCTCCGAACGACGCCTCTCCGGCCGACCAGGACGACCTCGCCATTGCGCTCTACAACGCCGATGGCGAGCAGCCCTGGAACGACTCCTGCCGGAACGGCTAGTCGGACTGACCGCAAGGTCGGGATCGGACGCGGACGGCACCGGTCGGCCGGGCAGCGTACGAGGGTCCCAATAAGCTCGGCCCCCTTGTGGAACTGAATTCAGTCGAAGCCCGCGTGATCGGCAGCCTGGCGGAGAAGCAGCTCACGACGCCCCAGCAGTATCCGTTGACCCTCAATGCCTTGGTCCTGGCGTGTAATCAGACGTCGAACCGCGACCCCGTGGTCGCCTACGACGAGACGACTGTGGTGGAGACGCTCTCCTCGCTCAAAGACGCCGGCCTCCTTCGCTTCGTCCACCCCGGGCATGGGCGATCGGCCACCCGGTATCGGCAGGTGATCGACGAGCGGTTCGGCTTGGACGCGCGGAGCCTCTCGGTCATGTCCGTCTTGATGCTTCGAGGGCCTCAGACGGTCGGAGAGCTGCGCACGCGGACGGAACGAATGGCTGACTTCGCCGCGTTCTCCGATGTGGAGGCGGAGCTGGAGCGATTGTCCAGCGGCCCTGATCCGCTGGCCCGCCGAATGCCGCGGCGGCCGGGTCAGAAGGAGGAGCGCTGGGCGCAACTGCTCGCCGGCGAGCTGTCCGAACAGAGCCTCGCTTCCGAGGTCCCTGACGCTGCGACCACCCCGACGCACGAAGCCCGAGCTATCCCCGCCGGCAGCGACGTGGTGACCCTGCGTGCTGACGTCGACGCGTTGCGTGACGAGGTCGCCCGGATCAGTGCGATCGTTGAGGAGCTCCGCGTCGCCTTCGATCTTTAGACGTCGCCCCGAATAGCGATCCACGGCCACATTCCGTCACGTTGGCGCAGGACCCGAGAGAGGGCTCGCCGGCACGCGTGAGTACCCCGGGATTCCTCGACCCGGCGCACCGGCCGAAGGAGGCGCGGGCCCACGACGTCGGACCCACAGCATGGCCCCGATCGATGCGAAGAACACCAGCGTCGCAAGGACGTAGGCGTTCTCTCGCAGGTACCAGACGACGTTGGCGTCTGCGGGTGGCACGGCGGGCGACCACATGAACACGAGTGCCGCGGCCACGGCCCACACGATCCCTCGGCCCGGGCGGTCCACCCCGGCGACCAACCACACCAACGCCGGGACGATCCACACGTAATGGTGGTTCCACGAGATGGGAGAGACCATCAGACCGGTGGCGGCGCACAGCAGCACCCCGAGCAACGGCGACGACCTGCGATAAGCCAGGGCGGCCAGGGCGATCCCTCCCGCCACCATGAGCAGCAAGACGAGATCGACGAACGAGCGTGGGAGTGACAGGTGCGCCCGCAGAATCGTCGCCTGCAGCGTCTGGTTGCCGATGCTGAGCTCGTTGCCGATCCTCTTCACGTCGTAGGCGTCCTTCGTGAAGTACAGCCATGAGGCCCTCGGCGCCACGGCGAACATCAACCCCGTGGCCACGGTGAATCCGATGAGCATGTTCCTGGCGGCGCGCCACTGCCGGGTCGCCAGCAGATACGGGACGAAGATCAAGGGGGTCAGCTTCAACGCCGCGGCCAGCCCGGTCAGCACGCCCGGCGCCAGTCTCCTGCCTCCCCACGAGACCCCGACGACCAGGTCCGTCACGATCATGAGGACGAGGACGAGATTGATCTGCCCCAACTGCAGGTCGTTCATGACCGGGTAGAGCAGGAGCCCGACCGGAAAGACGAGCATGAGCGCGGTCCGCCAATCGGACCGCACGATCGGTCTCGCCCGGGCGGCGGCGATGCTCACGGCGAGCAACGCCGTCAGCACGGCCAGGTCGACGGCGTCCCAGACGAGCTTGCCGGCGTAGGTGGTGAGGTCCGAGATCGGCCAGAAGAACAGTGCCGCCAGGGGCGGATACGTGAAGGGCAGCCGGTGCCAACCCGCCGTCAACACCGACGAATAGAGACCCGATCCCAAGACGTGCTGACCTCCCATCCGGTAGACCTCGAAGTCGACCTGGTGGCCGCGCGCCCACAAGGCGAGGCTCGCAGCAAGCAGCACGGCTGAGCTGCATGCCAGCGCCCACAGCGTGAGCGGCCGGACCTCGACGATCCGGGATTTCCATCGGTCCAGCAACGGAGGAGGCGCGCGATCGACGACCAAATCATGCGCGTGTAAAGCCACTGCCCCCCCTCTCCGACTCAGAAGGTATAAGCGTGCCTACAGGCGGTTCAAGGGAATCTGGCTACTGCAACCGAACTGCACCCACGGCGCAGGAGTTTGAGTTCGGCTGACCATGCCGACTCGGCGGTGCGGATTGGTCGGAGGTTTCGAGACACATCGGCCTGGGTCCTCGAACGGCGCTCTCTCAATTCCGTGCTCCGCTGCCTTTCTCATGCGCTGAATGCTGATCTCACCTCGCCGAGCATTTCAGCGAAGGAAGACCTCGTGGAATCCGTGCGGGGTGCACGTTTGTTCGTATGAATCAGCGCACCAATTCACTGAGACCGATCCGATTGGGCAATTGCAGTTTCAAGAGTTTTGCGACGGGTATTAAAGGCTCCGTCCGGGGTTCATGTACTCGGGCCAAACGGGTCGTTTGGCGGCAACCCAAGGGTTATTCATTCACGAGTTATAAGAAAGGACAACCAATGGTCGGCGCCGGTGGACTAGTTGTAAGCATCATCGTTTTTACAGTTGGAGCAATCCTTGATTGGGCCGTGACCGTGTCGACATATCAGCACGGCTTCAACGTCAACAAGGTGGGCCAGATTTTGATGATTGTCGGCGTAGTTGGCGCTGTGTTGTCGATCATCGTGATGGTGATCGGAAATACCCGTCGTCGCCAGACCGTGGTGGACGATGGACAAGGCAACGTCGTCCGTCGAGTTGATTCGACTTACTAGGAGGGGGAAACGTCGTGCTGCTTATCCTTGCTTTGCTGCTCGTATTGATCTTGTTCGGTGCGGGGTTCGCGCTCCATCTGTTGTGGATCGTGGCAGTGATATTCGCCGTCGTATGGATCGTCGGTTTCGCCCTTGGTAGGGGTGAAAACGCCGGCACCCATCGTTTTTACCGCTGGTAAGAGAGATCAGGTGGTAACGCTGAACGCCGCCGCCAGGCGCTACATCCTGGCGGCGGCGTTCAGGTGAGCTCGAGGACGGACTGGTACGCGTCGTGGTCCGCCACCGCGGCACCCAGGCGCTCGAGCATGGCCGTGGTGACCGGAGGGCGCACCTTGAGGGTGATCGCCCAGAGGAAGAAGCCGTAGACCATCCCGATGGCGATGCTGCGCCAAGCTTCGTCCCACGAAGGCGACTGCCCGCCCTCGGCCTTGAGTCGATCCAGGTAGTGCGCCAGCAGGTCTCGCTCGCTCTGCCGTCGTTCCTCGACGCCCACGGCGCAGCCGATGTGGTACCCCACGTCGACGAACCACGGTCCTCGCTGCACGAGTTGCCAATCGAGCAGAGAGGGGCGGGCGGCCCCGTCCAAGAAGATGTTGCCGACGTGCGCGTCGCCATGCAGGAGACAGCGCGGTTCGGCCGCGGGCAACGACGCCGCGAGGCGACGGACCATCTCGACGAGACGTTCGGCGTCTTTGACCTCCTCGGGCACACCGGCTCCGATGACGCCGTCGAAGTTCCCCCTGATCTCCTTCAGACCGCGGGCGCGGAACGTGTGCTCCAGCCGAGGGTCGAGCCATGACTTCGACAGCTCCGCGGATGCCCACATCCGACCGTGCAAGATGGCGAACTGTTCGAGGCTGAGGGCCGCCTCGTCGACCGAATACGGGCTGAGGGCGTCGAGGAAGACCGCCCCTTGCGCCGCCACGTCCTCGGTGATCACCACTCCGTGGTGCGTGACCGGGTCGACTTCCGCATAGAAGCAGGGCAGGGTGCGGACCCCCAGGCCTCCGGCGAGTTCGCCATAGAAATTCGCCTCGGGTTCGCCGGCCGCACGGCTCTGCAGCGCCGTGTCCGAGCAGTCGGTGAAATAACCCTTGATGCAGAGCTCCGCCGGGAGCCCTGCCGGGAGGTCGCCGTCGCACTCGATGTGGAATTGCGCGTTCGTGGAAACCCTCGACGTCACGTGGGTCGTGGCCACCGAGAGGACCCGGATACCAGGAAAACGACGGTCGAGCGCGACACTCAACCACTCCGGCGAGAGCACCTCCTGCAGGGAATCGGGAATGCTCACCGGTGCGGCGGGCGAACGGCTCATCGGCTTATTGCGCCTTGCCCAATCCGAAGA
This sequence comes from uncultured Acidimicrobiaceae bacterium, assembly GCA_963783995.1. Classification (GTDB taxonomy): domain Bacteria; phylum Actinomycetota; class Acidimicrobiia; order Acidimicrobiales; family RAAP-2; genus Bog-473. The sequence goes on along the minus strand of CAWAPU010000001.1, from coordinate 48,177 downwards.
GGCAGAAGCGCCACAACCGGTCCGCCACCTCTTCCTCCGGCTCTTCCGACTGCGCAAAGGCGTAGTGATGGAACACCGCCATCACGAGCTGCGTGATGTGCCACGCGTCACGTCGCGGATCGGGGGTGTGCAGAGAGCCGGCGCGGACAGCGTCCTCGATCTCCTCGGCGATGAGGTCCCGATACGGTGCGATGGCGACCGCGATCTCCTCGGGGTACGTCTGCTGCAGTCGCCAGTGCTCGCTCGTGATGAACTGCGGGCCGGCGGCATTCTCGCCCACGCCGGTCTGTTGCTGGACAGCGATGGTCACGCACATCCGCAGCCGCTCGACGGGATCGTTCAACCCTGCCACCTGCTCACGCAGTCCGACGCAGAACTCCGCGATCAGGTCTTCGAAGACCGCCAGCAGCAGCTGGTCCTTGCTGGCGAAGTACCGGTAGAAGGTCTGCAACGCGACGCCGGCATCCTTGACCAACTCCTGCGTCGTGAACGCCGAGCCCTTGACCGCGATCAGGCGCCGCGCCGACTGGACGATCACCTGCGCCTGCTCCATGCCGCGGTTACGTGAGCGCTGCACCATGGGGGACCGGTCGACGGCGCGCTCAACCCAGGACATTGAGAGCCCTCACCACTGAACCAATCGGTCTCGTTACGCATCGGCACAGTAGACCACGGCCCCGCCGAGGTGGGGCGATGAATGGCAGGCCAGCGCGACCGACGCGCGTGCACGTTGGCGCGCGCCGGCGCGGCGTGAAAGCTGCAGGTAGCACTCGAGCATCTGTGGCACGCCGTGCATTCGGCCGTTCCCCAGCGCGCCGCCGCCGGACAGCACGGGCAGCCCGTCCGACCGGTCGCTGTCGATGCAGCCCTTCTGTGCGAAGAGATGCGCCTCTCCGACCGGACAGAGCCCGAGGCTCTCCATCCAGAAGTAGACGAAGGGCGAGAAGCCGTCGTAGACCTGCGGGAGATCCACCTCCTCGGGCCGCACGCCGGAAGACTCCCAGAGGCGGCGAGCCGTCTCTGTGCCCACCTCCATGATGTCGTCGAGGGGCCAGTGCAGAGGCAGACGCCGCCGGGTCGGGAACCCGCTCGCATAGCCCGACACGTACACCGGCTGGTGTGGGAGGTCCCTGGCCCGCTCGGCGCTCGTGAACACGAAGGCGGCGACGCCGTCGACGGGGATGTCGCAGTCGAAGCGGCAGATGGGATCGTTGATCATCGGCGCCGCCAGGTAATCGTCGACCGTGAGCGGCTTCTCGTACCAGTACGACCACGGGATCCTCGCTCCGTTCTTCCGGGCTTCGGCCACGACGCTCGCCATGGCCTCCCGCTCGGCCCCGTAGCGCTGGAGGTACTCGTTGTAGGCCAGCGCGATCATCGCCAGCGGCCCGAAGAACCCCTGCGGCACGGTCCACTGCTGCGCGCCACGCGCCTCGGTCATGGGGTTGCCGTGATAGCGGCCCGGTGGGTTGTACAGGGCGCGGTGCACCACCACGTAGTCGGCTGCCCCGCTGACGATCGCGTTGACCGCCATGGCCACCGAACCGGGGAGCTGTCCCATGCCCTGGAACCCCGCCGCGTAGCGCGGGTTGAGGCCGAGATGCTCGGCCAACCAGTTGGGCGACACCAGGCTGACGCCGTCCTCGGCGACGTGGGCTCCCGCGCGTCGGGAAGAGGCTGGAGGCGACGAAGCCGTCCACCTGCTCGACGGCCAACCCGGCGTCGGCGATGGCCTGGCGGGCCGCCTCGACGGTGAGCGAGCCGAGCGAGCGGGCGCTGTGCCGCTCGATCTGGCTCTGTGCGTAGCCGACGATGGCCACCTTGTTGCGGGCCTCGAACGAGCGCGTCACTCAGCGCTCCCGGTCTCGGCGAGGACGAACGCCGGCACCGACACGCCCGGGCTCCAAGTCCTCGAAGGCCAGCCGAACCGGAACGCCGGCTCGCAGGTCGGCGCCGGGACCGTCGAGCAGGCGGCCGATCAGGCGGATGCCGGCCGGATCGGTCAACTCGACGTCGACGAGCACGAAGGGCACGTCGTCGTCGAACCCCGGCAGGAACGACTGCCGCATCACCGTCCACGAGCGCACGGTCCCCGCGCCCTCGCACTCGACGAAGCTGAAGCCGGGCTCGGTGCTCCCGCAGTGCAGGCAGACGGCGTCCGGCGGGTGCGTGAAGGATCCGCACCGCCCACACCGGGCCAGCGTGAGCTCGTGGCGGGCTGCGGCCTCCCAGAACGGAGCCGAGCCCTCGTCGGCGACCGGGACCGGCCTCGGTGCCGTCGTCACGGAATGACGCCCGGCGTCCTTCATGGCGCCGATGGCGTCCCACTCGAAGCCGAGCTCGAGCAGCAACGTCTCGGTGTGCTCGCCGTGCTCCGGGGCGCGGCGCAACTCGGGCGGGTGCTCGTCGAACTGCACGGGGACGGCGGGGAGGCGGTAGTCCACGTCGCCGTCGGAAACCTCGGCGATGTAGCCGTTGGCGACGACCTGCGGGTCGTCGAGGAGCTCGGCCACGGACTGGACGGGTGCCCACGGGGCGTCGAACCCCGACAGCAGCGCCTTCCACTCCGCGAACGTCCGCGCCGCGAACTCCTCGTCGAGCATGGCCCTGCACTCGGCCCCGTTGGTGCGGCGCAACGCGATGTCCGCGAATCTCGGGTCCTCGGCGAGGTCGGCGCGCCCGATCAGTCGGCAGAAGTCCGCTCCAGTAGCGGTCGGCCTCCAAGAAGACCAGCTGGATGTGGCGGCCGTCCTTTGTCTTGTACACCCCGACGAGTGGGTTCACCACCGGGCCCCGCCCACCGGCCGCCGCGGGGGCGTCGCCGCCGAGCGCCGCGAGCACGTCCGAGGACAGTGTCCACATTGCCGTAGCGAGCAGCGACACGTCGACGATCGAGCCGACACCGGTGCGCTCGCGCTTCAGCAAGGCGCCGGCCACGCCGAAGGCCAGGGCCATGGCACCGTTGCGGTCACCCATCGCGCCGCGCTGGCTGATCGGGTAATCGCGGTCCGGTGGCGTCAGGATGTTGGCCAGGCCGCCGCGCGACCAGAAGGCGGACGCGTCGTAGCCTGCCCGGTCGGCGTCGGGCCCCCGGACCCCGTAACCGTGGCCTCGGGCGAACACGACGCGCGGGTAACGGCTCGTCACCGTCTCGGCGTCGAGCCCGAGCCGAGCCAGGGCGCCGGGCCGGAGATTGGTGAGGAGGACGTCCGCCGACTCGAGGAGGCGGTGCAGCACCTCGCGTCCCTGCTCGGACTGGACGTCCAGGGCCAATGAGCGCTTGCCCGCGTTGGCCAGCGCCATCGAGAGGTTCACGCCCTGGCGCTCGCTCCCGATGCCCTGGGTGGCGAGCCCGCGATAGGGATCGCCCCGGGTCGGCTCGATGTGGATCACGTCGGCGCCCCAGGCCGAGAGGAGCGCGCCGCACACGGGCACGAAGACCCACTGCGCCAGTTCGATGACGCGCACCCCGGCGAAGGGCTTGTCCTCCATCACCGCCTCCTCACCCACCACGGGCCTCCACCAGTCGCCCACGATTCACCTTCGTCGCCTCGCTGCGCGGCATGGCGTCGACGAACTCGACGGTCTTCGGCACCTTGTACGCCGCGAGCCGCGCCTTGGCGTACGCGATGACGTCGTCGGCCTTCGGCGCCACCGCGGGGTCGCGCGGCTCCACGATGGCGTGCACGCGGCGGCCCCACTCGGGGTCCCGCAGCCCGACGACCACGACGTCGGCGACCTCGGGATGGTCGATGAGCGCCGCCTCGACCTCGGCCGGGAACACGTTGGCTCCGCCCGGTGATGATCAGGTCCACGCGGCGGTCGACGAGGTACAGGTAGCCGTCGTCGTCGAGGTACCCGACGTCGCCCCCGGTCACGAACCCGTCGCCGGTCCCCTTGAGGGCGTCGGCGTCGCCCAGGTCAGCGCGAGCCGCCGTACGAGGGCGAGCGCAGGTAGATGTCGCCGACCTGCCCCGGCGGCAGGCCTTCGCCGTCGGCGTCCAGGATCCTGACCTCGGTGTCGCGCATGCCGAGGCCGACGCTCCCGGGATGCGCCATCCACTCGTCGCCGCGCAGCGCCGTGATGCCGATGCCTTCGGTCATCCCGTAGGCCATGACGATCCGCTCCGCTCCGATGAGGTCGGCCCAGCGGTGCACCAACGATGGCGGCATGGGGGCGGCGCCCTGGGTGATCCAGACCAGGCTCGAAAGGTCCCGCTGGTCGACGTCCGGCACGTCCGCCATGCGCTGGAGCATCGTCGGCGTCGCCGTGAACGTGCTGATCCGGTGGCGCTCGATGACATCGAGGGCGCGGGCGGCGTCGAACTTCTCCATCACGAAGAGGAGGTCGCCGCGTCAGCAGGTTGTTGAAGGTGGCGAACGCGTTGACGTGGTACATCGGCGCCAGCACGAGGACAGCGCTGGGGGCGAGGGATCGGTGCCCACGTCTCGGCCAGGGGCGTGCTGTAGGCCGGGTTGAACTCGGCCGGGGAGTTGCTGAGGATCACCTTCGGCGTTCCGGTCGAACCGCTGCTGCAGATGCCGTGGGTGTGCGGCGAGACGACGTCGGCGAGCTCGAGCGCCGGTGCCCCTTCGCTGGCGTCGATCCACGACACGTCCGCGGCGCTCAGATGGACCAGCGGCCCGATCACGGCGAGCACGCGTTCGAGTTCCCAGTCGGGAAGGTCCCAGCGCACGGGAACGGGCACGGCTCCTAACTTCCAGGCGGCGAACACGCTCAGCATGAACTGGGGCGAGTTGCGCAAGCCGATCGCCAGACGGTCCCCGTAACCGAGGCCACGGTCACCCAGGGCCCCGGCCAGCTGGCTCGAGCGGCGGTCCAGCCAGTCCCAGGTGAAGCCCGGTTCGCTTCCGTCCAAGCCGATATGCCAGTACCCGATCTCGTCGGGACGGTCCAGGGCGATCTCGTGGAGCCGCGAGACGTGACTGCCCGGCGTCTCGGTCCCGGCAAGAGGGCCGGGGTCGCCCGTCACTTCGGGCTGAGCACGACGACGGGGATCTCACGCGTCGTCCACGACTGGTACACGTCGTAGTTCGGCCACTGGCCCGCCACGATGGCCCACAGGCGCGCCTTCTCCTCCGGAGTGGCGGTGCGCGCCGTGACGGGGAGGTGCTCGGCCCGTACCTGGATCTCTGCGTCGGGCTGCGCGGCCAGATTCAGGTACCAGTTCGGGTGGCTCGGCGCCCCGCCCATGGACGCTACGACGAGGTAGTCGTCGCCGTCGCGATTGAAGATGAGGGGCGTGGTGCGGGACTCACCCGTCTTGCGGCCGGTCGTGGTGAGGAGCAGGGTCGGCACGCCGTTCCAGATGTACCCGACCTCGCCGTCGGTCTCGCGGTAGCGCCGCACGTGTTCCTCGCCGAGCAGGGCGAGGTCGGGCTGCTGGTAGGAGGCGTCGCTCATCGCCGAGGTCACCCGAAGAGCACGGGGATGGCCGAGGCGCCGCGCTCGTAGAAGCCGACGTAGCGCGGCGGCGCCTGATCCGGGTCGAGCCGCAGGTTCGGCAGCCGGTCGAGGATCGCACCGATGCCGACGAGCATCTCGGCGCGCGCCACGTGCATGCCGAGGCAGATGTGCGCGCCGTTCCCGAAGGACAGGCTCGGCTTCATGTCCCGGTAGACGTCGTACTCGTCCGGGTCGTCCCAACGGCTCGGGTCGCGGTTGGCCGCGCCCAGGCAGAGGTGCACGACCGCACCCTTGGGGATGTGGGTGCCGAAGAAGTCGACGTCTTCGGTGACCCAGCGCGAGACATCGGGTCCGTCGGCATCCAGCGCAGTGACTCCTCGATGGCCGGCCGCAGCAGGTCCCGGTCGGCGGTCACGGCCTTGAGGACCTCGGGCCGGTGCAGCAGGGCGGCGAGTGTCGTCCCCATCTGTTTCCAGGTGGTGCCCGAGCCGGCGGCGAGGAGCAGCGCGGCGAAGGAGTAGATCTCGGGATCGCTCAGTCGCTGCGTGGTCCCGTCCTCCGCCTTGATCTCCGCCTCGACGAGCACGCTGATCAGATCGTCCTGGGGGGCCTCGCGCCGGGCGGCGACGATCGGCCTGATCATCTCGACGAGGTCGGCCGGCTGGTGGAGTGCCTCGCGGATATCGAGCGCCTGCTCGATGGGGACGCCGAAGCTGCCCGTGATCGTGAGCACCGGGATGGCCGCACAGAAGTCCACGTTCAGCTCGGCCCTCCCGTCGCTCTCGAAATGGTCGATCAACAGATGGACGGTCTGCTCGATCCAGTTGCGGATCCACCACTGCGCCTTGTTCGGCACGAACGACGGCTGGACAAGGGAGCGGTACCGGCGGTGCTGCGCCCCGTCCATCGAGAGCATGCTGTTGAGCGCGGAGACCTCTTCGCGGTCCTGGTCGTTCGCGTTGGGCGACGAGGAGAACACGTTGCCGTCGCGGTACGCCGCGTCGCACGCCTCGAAGCTGAAGGCCGAGAAGTGTTCCAGCTCGGGATAGGGCAGGCCGTGGAAGAGGGCGGGACGGTCCAAACCCGAGAGCTCGTGGACCGTGCCGGGCTGGACCGCGGCCGCGCTCGCGCAGGCCGGCCCAGATCGGATAGGGGTCGTCCTCGAACCAGCCGCCGTTGAGCTCGAAGAAGCCGCCTCGGAGGTCGAAGAGCTTGCGCATCCGCTCCACATCGAGCACGGAGGTCGTCACTTCGCCACGTACCCTCCGTCGATGGGGACCAGGATCCCGGTGATGTTGTGCGCCCGGTCCGAGACCAGGAACGCGGCGACCTCGGCGCAGTCCTCGGCCGTGATCGGCCGGCCGAGCGGGTGCGACGACCCGACCGCCTTGCCGATGGCGTCGAGGTCGACCTGGGAAGTGTCCATCCCACCGGCGGCCATGAAGTTCGTGAACGGCATCCCGGCCGGGCAGATGGCATTGCAACGGATGCCGAAGGGCGCCCCTCGACGGCGACGGCCCGGGTGAGCTGATGCACGGCGCCCTTGCTGGCGCCGTAGACGGTGCCGCCCCAGCCGACGAGGCCGGCCACCGACCCGGTGTTGAGAATCACTCCCCCGTCACCCTGCTTCTTGAACTGGATCACGGCGTGCTTGCTGCCGAAGAAGACGCCGCCCACGTTGATGCGCATGAGGCGCTCGAAGTCCTCGACGGTGTGGTCCTCGAGCTGGGAGCCGAGCCGGGGCGTCGGAACGCCGACGTTGTTGAACAGGACATCGAGCCGGCCGAAGCGCTCCACGGCCGAGGCGACCGTCCCGGCCACGTCCTCCTCATTGGAGACGTCGCAGCGGTCCGCCGCCGCCGGTCCCGCCGGCGGCCTCGATCTGCGCCACCGTCTCCTTGACACGGTCGAGGTCGATGTCGACGCAGAGCACGTCCGCCCCCTCCTCGGCGAAGCGCAGCGCCGAGGCGCGGCCGACACCGGATCCGGCGCCCGTGACGATCGCCTTCTTGCCTTCGAGCAGCATGAAATCATCCCTCCTTTAGAACGTGGGAACCGAGGTCCGCCGCGATGTCGTGCATTGGCGCGGTGCTCAGGCGACGCCGACGAGCGCCGGGGCTCGGCGGGCGTGAAGCGGTAGAGCCGCTCGGCGTTCCCCCGCAGGAGCTTGTACTGGACCTCGGGCGAGAGATGGCCGATCCGCTTCTTGACGACGCCGATGCAGTCCGGCCACGTCGAGTCGGAGTGCGGGTAGTCCGTCTCGCACATGATGTTGTCCTCGCCGATCTCGTCGATGCTCGCGATCCCGTGCGCGTCGTCGATGAAGCAGCCGAAGACGTGGTCGCGGAAGAGCGCGCGGATGTCGATCGTGTTCAGGTCCACGTCGGTCGTGGCGTGCTCCATGAACTTCACGCCGCGCTGCACCCAGAACCGCTGCTTGTCGAGGACCTGCTCGGCCCGCTCCAAGAAGTAGGGCATCCAGCCGATCTCCCCTTCCGACAGCGCGATCTTCAGGTCGGGGAACTTGGTGAACATGCCGCTGAAGAGCCACGACAGCATGGCCCCCGAGGTGCGCACGGCGCCCCAGGCGAGGTTGGCCATGAACGGGGAGTCGGGGGCGATCTGGGGGACCTGAGACGACGAGCCGACGTGCATGCTGCACACCATCTCGAGGTCGGATGCGGCGGCCATCACCGGGTCCCAGTAGCGGTTGGTGTCGTGGATCGTCGGGAGCCCGAGAGGCGCCGGGTTCTCGGAGAAGGCGAAGGCGGTGGCGCCCTTGGCGGCGCAGCGCTCCATCTCCTTGGCGGCCAGCGGCGGGTCCCACATCGGGATGAGGATCAAGGGGATGTAACGGCCCGGCGCCGCGGCGCACCACTCCTCGATCATCCAGTCGTTGTAGGCCTGCAGGCACACGAAGCCGAAGTCCCGGTCGCTCGCCTCCATGAAGAGCTGCCCGCAGAAGCGCGTGACCGTCGGGAAGCACAGCGAAGCGAGGATCCCGGCGCGGTCCATGTCCTCGATGCGCGCCTCCGGGTCGTAACAGCCGGGGCGCATCTCGGCGTAGGTCACCGGCTCGGGGCTGAACTCCTCCTTCTTCTTGCCGGCCACGGCGCTGAGCCCCGAGCTCGGGTAGCGCTTGCCGTCGTAGACCCAGAACTCCATGTCGCCCTCGACCACCTGGTGGGGCGCCCGGTCGCGGTCCTTCGCCGCCACGCGGTCGACCCAGAGGTGCGGTGGCTCCAAGACGTGGTCGTCCACCGAGATGAGCCAGTCCAGAGACAGTTCGGTCGTCATTGCCCCTCCTCCTTTGAGTTCAGCGCGGCAGTTCGCCGATCGCCATGTGCTTGACCTCCTGGAAGGCCCGGATGCCGTCGGTGCCGCGCTCGCGGCCGAGCCCGCTCTCCTTGTAGCCGCCGCCGGGCGCGTACGCGCTGAAACCGCCGTGTTCACGTTGACGGCGCCCGTGCGCAGGCGCCGCGCCACCGACGTGGCGGCGGCCACATCCGCGCCGTACACCTGGGCGGACAGGCCGTAGACGCTGTCGTTGGCGATGCGCACGGCGTCGTCGAGGTCCTCGTAGCCGATGACCGACAGAACGGGGCCGAAGATCTCGTCATGCGCGGCGGGGTTCGAGTTGTCGGGCACGTCGAGCACCGTGGGCTCGAAGTAGTAGCCGCGCTCGAGGCCGGCGGGCCGGCCGCCTCCGGCGGCCACCTTGCCGCCGTGCTCCTGGGCGAGCGCGACGTAGCGCTCGCAGCGCTCGCGCTGGGCCGCGCTGATCACCGGGCCCATCAGCGTGCCCGGCTCGGTCGGCGGCCCGACCGTGATCGCCCGTAGGCCTGGGTCACGGCTTCGAGCACGCCGTCCTTGGCGTCGCGCGGCACGAGCATCCGCGTCGCGGCGACGCACGCCTGTCCGGCGGTCATCGCGACCACCTGCGCCGCGCCGATCGGGGCGCGCGCCACGGCGTCGGACAGATAGATCTGTGCCGACTTGCCGCCCAGCTCGAGAGCGACCCGCTTCACCGTCGGCGCGGCCTGGGCCAGGATCTGCTTGCCGACGGCGGTCGAACCGGTGAACGAGACCATGTCGACCATCGGGTGCGAGGTCAGCAGCTCGGCCCCGGCCGAGCCCGACTCGATGATCACCGACAGCACGCCCGGCGGGAGCCCGGCCTCGTCGGCGGCGCCGCCGAGGGCGAGCGACGACAGCGGCGTGAGGGGGCTCGGCCGCACGATGACCGAGTTCCCCGCCATGAGCGCCGGAACGAGCTTCTGCAGCGCCATGAGCAGCGCGGCGTTGTACGGCGTGATGGCGGCCACGACCCCGACGGGCTCGTGGCGCCGGACGCTCAAGGCGACCCTGCCGCGCACCAGCTCGTCGAGCGGCACGGGGTTCGGCTCCTCGTGCGTCATGGAGAGGTACAGGTCGATCGTCGAGCGCGCCAGGCTCACGCCCATGACGAGCTGGCTCATCTCGGCGAACATGGTCGGCTGCCCGGACTCCTGCACCAGGGTCGCCACGAGCGTCTCGCGGCTGTGCTCGAGGGCGTCGAGGAACGCCGACATGACTTCGCCCCGCTCTCGCGCCGGGCGGTCCGCCCAGGCGCCCCCGTCGAAGCTGCGCCGGCCCTCTTCGATCGCCCGCTCGATCTCGTGAACGGGGTGGCCGAGACCTCGGCCACCTGCGTCTCGTCGGCCGGGTTCTCGACCGCCAGCCCCTCGTCGCCCTCGACCCAGGAACCGGCGACGTACGAGCGGCGTTCCGTGAGGATCGACACGATATGGCTCACGGATTCCCGCTCAGGTAGAGCATGCTTCTACCAAAGCAGAATACGTGATGTCCGTCAACCCCATCGGGGTGTCCGCGGTGCTCTTTTGGGGCCCGCGATGGGTGCGCGCCCCCCGGGGCCGAAGCCGCCGTTGGCTCCGTCCCCGGGGGTCGCTTCGTCCCTATGAAGTTGCGTTGGCGGTCGAGGTGCCCGGGAGGTCCTTGCCGCAGTACGGCTGAGTCCGGCCATCTTGAAACCCGTCGTGGTGGCCTGGACGACCCACGCGCACTTCTTCGCCGGGTCGTGGCCGAAGATCGTCGAGTAGTCGATGCTCTGCGGCAGCAACCCGTTGGCGTTGTACGACTTGAGGTTACGGAGGTCCTTGATGACGTTCGCCCGGGTCGGGTTCGGCCCGGCCAGTTCGAGGCCCTTGATCATGAGGTCTGCCCCGGCCCAGGCCTCGTACTGGCTGAAGCTCGGGAAGTCGCTCTTGGTGAAGTGCGCGTACTTCTCCATGGCGGCCTGCATCTGCTCGGTGCCGGCGTTGGGGATGAGCCAAGGCCGGAAGAGCGAGAGGAAGTACCCACCCTGGAGGGAGGGTCCACGCCGGCGAGTTGATGACGTCGGGCTCGTAGCCCGTCGCGTAGAGCGCCGCCTTGAGCTTCACGCCGGCCTGCTCGAGCGCCTCGGCCAGGGCGTAGTTCGAGTTGGAGTCCATCTCTGGCGCCATGGCGTTGACGCCGTCCTGCTTCGCCGTCAACGCGATGCTCGGCGAAGTCGACGCTGCCGAAGGGAATGGAGGTGTTCACGACGACCGTCTTTGCCACCTGCGTGGGTGAAGGAATCACCAGTCGCGATGGCGGCCCGACTGGACGACGGCGAGATCCCGTAGCCGTAGGCCCCCAGGTTCGTGCCGCCGAAGTGCTTGAGGATGTCGCCGAGCGGGTGTTGACCGGGTACTTCGGGTCCACGCTCCCGTCGTCGGCGGCGAACATGTTCGTGTACGGCTGCTCGCCCCACTCGGGCCCGTCGCTGTAGGACCCGGTCACCGGGACGCCGGCCTGCTGCGGGTACTTGGCCGCCAGGAAGAAGAGCGGGCTCTGCGACACGATGGCAAAGGCCTTGGAGTCGGCCTCCTGCACGGCGGTGGCGATCTACGAAGGACTCGTCTGGTCGTCGATGATCAGCGGCACGAGCTTGTGCCCGTTCACGCCGCCCTCGGCATTCTGCATGTCGATGCGTGCGGTGAACCCGGCCGGCGACGTCCCGTCCTCGGCGCCACCTTCACCGGTGATGGACGTGATGTAGGCGATCGTGATCGGCGCACCCGAGGCCGAGGCGGTGCGGCGCCGACGAGCTCACCATCACGGCGAGCGGCAGGCCGACCACGGCGGCCGTAACGACGCTCCCGAACGTCCGGACATGAGTCGAGCGGCGACGCCGGGCACCGAACCCGGAGAACAGTCCCTGTTGCACGTTTGTTTCCTCCCCGGGCCCCGTTCGGGACCCCTTTTTGCGGCGGTCAGCCGCCCGCTGAGAACGCCAATTTCACTGTGGGTTTATCACGTTTCCGCCGGTGACGCCTGTAACGACCGGTCAGTACGCAACGACCTGTCGCGTCACTGTAACCCCTCCGTAATGGCAGCGGACGTCGCCTGCTCGGCCTCTCCGAGGTACCGGTCGATGACCTCTTGGCCGGCGTCGGAGGCCGCGCCGGACCAGCCAACCCGTCCCCGGGTGAGGATCACGCAGCGGTCGGCCATGGCGAGCGCACGGTGGATGAACTGCTCGCTCAACACGATGGTGATGCCCGAGCGCCGGGCGTCCTCGAGCCCCTCGAACACGGACTCGGCCACCAGGGGCGCGAGCCCGAGCGACATCTCGTCGGCGATCACGAGCTTGGGCGAGACGGCCAGGGCCCGGGCCAAGGCCAGCATCTGTTGCTCACCGCCCGACAGGCTCCCCGCCCGTTGGGTCCGGCGATCGCCGAGCACGGGGAAACGGTCGATGGCCCGGTCGATGGCGGCCGGGCGGTCGGGGCGCCGCTCCTGGGCGACGGCCATCTTGAGGTTGTCGATCACGGAGAGCCCGGGGAAGATGCCGCGGCCCTCGGGGATGTAGGTCAGGCCGAGCTTGCGGATGCGATGCGCCGAGAGCCCGGTCACGTCGCGTCCCTCGAAGCGCACCCGGCCCGCGCTCGGTGCCACGAGCCCCGAGACGGCACGGGCGAGAGTGCTCTTCCCGGCGCCGTTCGTGCCGAGCACCGCGAGCACCGTCCCGGGCTCCACGGTGAGCGACACCCCGAAGAGCGCCTGCGACGTGCCGTAGCGCACGTCGAGGTCTTCGATCTCGAGCATGGGCGCGCTCATGCCGGGAGGTGCCTTCGTCGGCACGCTCGTGCGCCCGGCGGGCTCGCTGTCGCCGAGATACGCGGCACGGACGGCCGGGTCGTTGCGGACCTCCTCGGGGGTGCCGGCCGCGATCCGCTCGCCGAAGTCGAGCACGAAGACCGTGTCGGACAGCGCGAGGACGGCGGCGACGTCGTGCTCCACGAGGATCAGTGACACGGGCGGATCCGACTGGTCGACGATCTGGCGGAACACGCCGAGGAGGTTCTCCGACGCCTTCACGTCCAGTCCCGACAGCGGCTCGTCGAGCAGCAGCACGCGCGGCTGACACGCCAGGGCGCGACCGACCTCCACCAGCCGGAGCATGCCGAGCGGAAGGGCGGCGACCGGGGCCTTGGCCACTCGCTGCAGCCGGAGCAGTTCGAGGATCCGGTCCACCTGCTCGGTCTCTTCCTTCGGCGGCGGGAACAGGCACCGGACGTCGAACATGTCACGCCACAGCCGCGAGGGCGCCGTCCGGGCGCGGTACGCCACGACCAGGTGCTCGCGCACGGTCAGGCCCAGAAACAGCTCGGGCTGCTGAAACGTACGGGCCAACCCCCGGCTCGCCCGCGCCGCGGCGAGGCGTGCGTCACGTCCTCGCCCTCGAGCGCGACGCGGCCGGTGTTGGGTCGCTGCAGGCCCGAGAGCACCCCGAGCAGGGTGGACTTCCCCGCCCCGTTCGGACCGACGAGGCCGGCGATCTTGCCGGGCTTCACGTCGATGGACACGTTGGAGAGGGCGGTCAGCCCGCCGAAGCGGACGGTGACCCCGGCGGCCTCCAGACAGGCGGGCGCGCCGTCCGGAGTGGCGCTCACGCCTTCGGGAACGGTGGCGGTGCTCACGACACCCGTCCCGGCGACCTCTGGAACGGCCTCGACCGCCGCACCCGCCGGCGCGAGGTCGACGTCTTCGACCAGCAGGCCGCCGCCTGGCGGCGTCGGGCGCAGGCGGAGCAGCGCCCGCCGCAGCCGCCGGCTGTTCTCCGCCAGCACGCCGTCGGGGTACTTGGCCGCCGAGATCGCGCCCAGGCCGAAGAGCACGGGCAAGGCGGTCGGCACCCACGTCCACGTCGAGAGGTAGTACTGGGCCAGCGCGGCCGGGAACACGAACGTGAGTCCTGCGATCAGGGCCGCCGCGTTCGAACGCACCCCGATGGTGACGAGGACCGCCAGCCAGACCACGCCGGCGAACGTGGCGAACTCGCTCGGCTGGAACGAGGTCTGGGCGAGCGCCAGCAGGCCACCGCCGATCCCGGCGATCAGGGCGGCGAGCGACCCGGCGATCACCTTCATCTGCACGACGCTGATGCCCGAGGTCCGCGCACCCGCCTCGCTCCAACGGGCGGCGTTCAACGCGAGCCCGGTCGTCGAGCGGCGGAAGTTCACGATGAACAGCGCAATGATGATGAAGACCACGAGGCAGAGATAGCTGAAGGCCCGATCGGACGTGGCGAACTCGGGGCGGTTCAGGGTGAGGCCGAGGCCCTGGTTCACGAAGCTCGGCAGCGTGAACACCAGGTTTTCCATGAGGAGCCCGAAGGTCAGGGTGACCAGCGCGACGTAGAGGTCACCCAGCCGGATGCTCAGGAACCCGACGATGGCCCCCATGGCGGCCGCGATGATGCCGCCGATGACGACGGCGGCGAGGACCGGCCACCCGTAGTGGTTGGCCAGCTGCGCCGTGGTCAGTGCGCCGACCCCGGCGAAGGTGATCTGGCAGAGCCACAGCATGCCGCCCTCGCCCGTGACGATCGTCCACGAGATGAAGATCACGGCGTAGGCGATGGCCTGGGCCATGAGCCCGATCCAGTAGCCCTCGAGGATCATGGGCAGCGCGGCCACGATGGCGATGAGGACGAGCGGGCCGGCGTACTTGCCGGCGAAGCTGAGTTGCGCCTCTTCGATCACGCTGCTCGTCGAGCCGGCCAGTCGGCTCTCTCCCTGGGGCGTGATGGCGCGGTCGAGCGCGCCCCCCACCCTTCGCCCTGACCGACGCTCCCCCGCCGCACCAGGGTATAGATCAGGAACAGCGCGATGACGATGAAGGGCACCGCGTCGATGACCTCGGTCGTCCACTGGCTGTTGGACGGCAGGTAGCGCTGGATCAGCGATGTGGCCACGCCCATCGCAAGCGCCGACCAGCACCGCCACCGGCAGGTTGCGCATCTTGGCGGCGATGACCGCGGCGAACGAGGCGGCGATCAGGATCGTGAACTGATTGGGGTCGAGGCCGATGATCGGCGCCGCCAGCACCCCGCACAGTCCGGCGAAGAACGTGCTGACCCCCCACACGCCCACCGAGATCGCCGTCGGGCTGGTGCCCGACAGGTCGGTCATGGCCGGCGAGTCCACCATCGCCCGCACCTTCAGGCCGACCTCGGTGTAGCGCAGGACGACCGCGCCCACCACGACGGTCACCACGACGCAGGCGTAGACGATGACCTGGTCGAGCGTCACGGGAACGCCGAGGAACTGGTACACCGCCACCGGCTCGGGCGCGAGGCCTGGCGCCTGCTGGATCGCCTGGTTGCCGAAGATCAAGCGTCGCGAGGGAGGGAAGGGCGACGAGGAGCCCGATCGTCGCCACCACCTTGATCAGCGGCGACGACAGCCGCAGGTAACGGAACAGCACGGCGTAGAGCAGCACGCCCATGGCGGGGGCGGCGATCAGGATGGACAGGACCGCGGCCGCGATGATCGACCAGTTCTGCTGCGTGTGCAGGTAGTAGTAGAAGCGCGCGATGAAGTACGCCATGGCACCGAACGCGAAGTTCAAGATGCCCGAGGACGTGTACGTGATGACGAGGCCCGCCGAAGCAATCGCGTAGATCCCGCCGAGGACCAACCCGGCGATCACGAACTGCAGCATCCTGCGGAAGCCACCCCCTTCCGACTGAAAGAGTCGGAACATTTCTGACATCGACGTCGATACAGATACTAACGAGGCAACGCACCCCATGCACGGCGCGCCATCTGGGCGCTGAGCTGGGAATTCACTGCCCTTTCCTCGGGAACCCGCACCAGCGCGGCACGGCGGAAATGCCCCTCCGGTGGCGGTCCCGAACCCGGCCCCTAGATCACGCTCAGGTGTCGGCGCGCACCTTGTCCTTGACCGCCGGCACGATCGGCGGCGCCTCTTTCCAATTGGGGATGCCCGAGTCCTCTTTCGCTATCGGGTAGTGGTCCTCGTTCACCCAGGCCCAGTGGGAGTGGTTCAACTCGTGCAGCGTGAAGCACGCGTTGAGCGCGTTGTAGAAGCCCATGTTGTCGACGCTCTGGTTCACCGACTCCTTGATCAGCAGCGACGTCATCGTGGGCAGCTGCGCGATGCGGCGCGCGAACTCGACCGTGCGCTCGCCCAGCTCGTCGTCCGGGAAGATCTTGCTCACCATGCCGAGCCGGTACGCCTCCTCGGCGTCCACCGAGTCCCCGGTGAGGAGGAGCTCCTTCGCCTTGCGCGGGCCGAACTCCCACGGGTGCGCGAAGTACTCGACGCCGCACATGCCGAGCCGCGAGCCGACGACGTCGGCAAAGCGCGTGTTCTCGGCCGCCACGATGAGGTCGCAGGCCCAGAGCAACATCAGGCCGGCGGCGTAGACGTCACCGTGCGCCTGTCCGATGGTGATCTTGCGGAGGTTCCGCCAGCGGCGCGTGTTCTCGAAGAAGTAGTGCCACTCCTGGAGCATCAGCGACTCGGCGCCCTGGCGGGTGGCGCCGTTGATCGACCGGGTGGGGTGCAGCGTCGGGCCCGGGGTGCCCTCCTCCCGGGCCGCCTTGGAGCCGAGGTCGTGGCCCGAGGAGAACATCGGACCCGTGCCGCCGAGGATGACCACGCGCACGGTGTCGTCCGCCTCGGCCTCCAAGAAGGCGTCGTGGAGCTCGACGAGCAGGCCGCGGTTCTGCGCGTTGCGCGCGTCGGGTCGGTTCAACATGATCCGCGCGATCGTCCCGTCATCGAGCGTCTCGTACGTCACGAACTTGTAGTCAGGCATCTCGGCTTCTCCGTGCACTGGTGTTTGTCATGGTCGGGCCGACCCTATCGTCAGGACCCGGGGTCGGTCGGGGGGCGACGTCAGCCGGCGGCGGCCGCGACCGCCGTGTCGACCTTCATGATCCCGGCGAGGTTGCCGCCCATGATCTGGCGCAGGTCGTCCTCGGACACGCCCGGGGGCAGGTGCTCGGCGTAGCTGCAGGGGTCGGCCAGCCCCTCGGGGTGCGGGAAGTCCGAGCCGAAGAGCACGTGATCCGCCCCGATGGTGTCGATGAGCCGCGCCAGGTTGTCCTCGTGGAACGGGACTGATCCACACGTGCGACTTGAACTGCTCGACGGGGTCCTCCTCGAAGGCCTGCGGCATCTTCTTGTACGTGTCGGCCACGTGCTCGAGGAACCCGGCCACCCAGTCGCCGCCGCTCTCGATGGAGGCGACGCGGAGCTTGGGGAATCGGGTGAAGACGCCGTGGCAGAGGAAGGCCGTCATCGTGTCCTCCATCGGCCGCTTCCCGACGCTGATGGCGCGGAACGGGTCGAGGCGGAACGGCAACATCTCGTCGGTCCGGCCGATCCAGTCGTTCTGGTAGCGGGTGTAGCCACTGTCGGAAGAGTGCATGGAGACGAGGATGTCGGCCTCTTCGACCGCCCTCCAGAAGGGATCGAACTCCGAGTAGCCGAAGGAGCGCGAGCCCCGGTACCCCGGCACCGGCGCGGGCCGGATCAGCACCGTCTTGGCTCCGCGCTCGAGCACCCACTCGAGCTCCTCGATCGCCTTGTCGACGATCGGCAGGGTGATGACGGGCGTGGGGAAGATGCGGTCCTCGTAGTTGAAGGTCCATTCCTCGTACAACCACTCGTTCAGCGCGTGGATGGCCACGTGCGTCAGCTCGGGGTCGTCGCGCATGCGCTCCTCGAGCAGGCTGGCCAGCGTGGGGAACATGAGCGCCCGGTCCACGCCGAGCTCGTTCATCAGCTCGAGCCGCGGGGCGGGCTCCCGGAAGGCCGGGATAGCGCGCATGGGGTCGCCGATGATCTCGCGGTACGACTTCCCTTCGGGGTTCCCGTCGCGGAAGTACTCCTCTTGTGCGCCCGGACGCGCCACCACCTCGAAGGTCGGGTTCGGGATGTACTCACTGACCGAGCCGCGGATCATGATCTTGGTGCGGCCGTGCAGGTCGACGTAGTCGATGGCGCCCTTGTACCGCTCCGGGAGGTACCGCGTGAACGAGTCGCGCGTCTCGTAGAGGTGGTTGTCGGCGTCGAAGACAGGAAAGTCCAAGGTTCTGGCCATAGCACTCAGAGTAGCCAATATTGACTGCGACGTCAATATCAGAACGATGCGGTCCCTGCGCCCTGAACCGCAGGTGGCGAGCCTGCGGGGACCCTAGAGACGGTACAGCGCCTTGGCGTTCTCGCCGAAGATCTTGGCCTGGATAGCCGGGGTGAGCGTCTCCATCTTCTTCTCCACGCTCTGCAGCGGGTTCGGGTAGAGGCACGTGGGGTGCGGGAAGTCCGTCTCGAAGAGGATGCGGTCCTCGCCGACCGCCTCGATCAGGTCCGGCAGCTTGTTGCGGTTGTTCTCGAACCAGAACGTGGCGAAGAGGTTCGTCCTGAAGTACTCGGACGGCAGCCTCTCCAGTTGGGAGAGCTCCTGCGGCGCGTTCTCCGCCATCTCGTAGTCCAGTGCCTCGAGGATGAAGGGGATCCACCCGACCCCGCTCTCCACCGAGACCATCTGCAGGTCCGGGTGACGGTCGAACATGCCCGAAAGGATGAGGTTGGTGACCACGCGCGCGTTGCCGATGAAGAGCAGCGTCCCGCCGATGGCCAGCTTGGTGTTCTCGGCGTGTGAGGCCCAGGGGTATTGGCCGAAGAACGTCATAGCGGTCTGGCTCGCGCCGATGTGGAAGTGGACCGGCAGGTGCAGTTCGCAGCACACCTCCCACAGCGGGTCCCACTCCCGGCTGGCGAGGTCCGGTGCGCCGAGGTCCTGGGGGTCCGACGTCATGTTCACGCCGCGTGCGCCGAGTCCCGCCACGCGCTGAGCCTCCTGCACGCACGTGGTGACGTCCCACGCGGGCATCAGCGGGAGCGGCAACAGCCGGTTGCCCGAGTCCGCCTGGATCTCGGCCATGCCGTCGTTGTAGATCTCGATGGCGAGCCGGCAGAGGGCGGGGTCATCCACCATGCCGAGGTCCTGTCCGCCGAGGCCGATCGTGCTCGGGAAGATGATCTGCGCATCGATGCCGCACTCGTCGAGCACGCCGAGCCGCACCTCGGGGTCGTGCGCACCGAGGTGGACCTCGTCGTGGTCCCACTCCATGAGCGCGTGAAACGAGCTCTCCTTCGTGCCGTCGCGCGCGATGACGCCACCGGCGCTGAAGCGGCCGACGGGGTGCCCGTCGAACACCCACATCTTCTCGCCGTCGACCTCTTCGACCCGCGGCACGCGGTCTTTGAACGCCGCGGGCGCCCGCTTGGTGAACAGATCGGGGGCCTCGCACCAGTGCGAGTCGGCGTCTACGACCAGCATATCCTTCAACATTGACGTCAATATTAGAGTAGGGTCGGGTGTTCGGCAATGGCCAAAGGGGCAGGTGGGCGAGTGAGTGTCGAAGGGGATCGGGAACACGGTGCGACCGCTTCCTGAGCTGACCCCGGCCACCGAATGGTTCTGGACCTCGGGCGCCGAGGGCGTGCTGCGCGTCCAGGGCTGCGAGGACTGCGGTCAGCTCGTCCACCCGCCGACGCCGATCTGCCCGTCGTGTCGAAGCCGGTCCTCCAAACCCGTCGCGGTGTCGGGTCGTGGCACCGTCGTCGGCTACACGGTCAACGCGCACCAGTGGCACCCTGACTTCGAGCCGCCGTACGTCATCGCGAACGTCGCCCTGGCCGAGGATCCCAGCGTCCACCTGACGACGAACATCGTCGGCGGCGCGCCTTCCGACGTCGCCATCGGCCAGGAAGTCACGGTCCGCTTCGAACAATTCGAGGACGTGTGGCTCCCGTTCTTCGAGTCGACGGGGGCGACCGACCCCGTCGACCGCGTACCGGAGCCGACGCGTCCGCTGCCCCGCCGGCCCCCGACCGACGAGCGCTTCGAGCACCGCGCCGTGCTCTCCGGTGTCGGGCGCTCCGCGCTCGGGCGCCGCCTGATGGTCGACCCGCTGTCCCTGGCCGTGGACGCGTCCCTGGCTGCCGTGGAGGACGCCGGCTTGACGCTCGACGACATCGACGGGCTGTCGACGTACCCCGGCGCCGGGGGCATGGGCATGAGCGAAGGCGGAGTGACCGCGGTCGAAGAGGCGCTGCGCCTGCACCCGACGTGGATCAACGGCGGGGGCGACCTGCCGGGGCCCGGCGGGTCGATCATCGCCGCCGCCATGGCGGTCGCGGCGGGCCTCTGCCGGCACGTGCTGTGCTTCCGCACCGTCTGGGAATCGACGTTCGCCACGCTGGCTGCGCAGGGCAAGGGCGGCGCCGGGCGAGGCGGAGGGGGTCGCGTCTCCGGGCCCATGCAGGAGTGGCGGACGCCATTCGGCGCGCTCTCGGCCTCCAACTGGATCGCCATGAACGCGCACCAGTACCTCCACCGCTACGGCGCGCCACGCGAGATGCTCGGGTTGATCGCGCTCAACGGCCGCGCCAACGCGGCGAGAAACCCGGCCGCGATCTACCGGGAGCCCATGACGATGGACGACTATCTCTCGGCGCGTCCCATCACGTCGCCGTTCGGGCTCTACGACTGCGACGTCCCGTGTGACGCGTCGATCGCGGTCGTCGTCTCCGCGGCGGACGTGGCGGACGACCTGCCGCATCCGGCCGTGCGCATCAATGCCGTGGGCACGCAGATCCTCGAGCGTGTCTCCTGGGACCAGGGCACCCTCACGCACGAGCCACAGGTGATCGGCCAGGCGGCACACCTGTGGACGAGGACGGACCTGCGGCCCGCCGACGTGGACCTGGCGCTCGTCTACGACGGGTTCACCTTCAACGCCATCTCGTGGATCGAGGCGCTCGGGTTCTGCGACTTCGGCGAGGCCTGGGACTGGCTCGACGGCGGGCGGCGCATCGCGCTCGACGGCGACCTCCCGGTCAACCCCCACGGTGGCCAGCTCTCCGAGGGGCGGACCCACGGCTTCGGGTTCGTCTACGAAGCGATCCAGCAGCTGCGGCACGACGCGGGAGAGCGCCAGGTGCGCAACGCCCGCACGGCCGTCGTCACCTCGGGCGGCGGCACCCCCTCGGGGGTCCTCCTCCTGCAGCGGGGCGACGAGTGATGCGGGACGCCGCGTGCGTCCACCAGCGGATGTCGGGGGCACGGGTACATTGATGGGACCCCCGGCCCGGGAGCCCGCACGGAAGGAGAGTCGCGTGTCGACGGCGCGGCCGGATACGAACGGCAACGACAAGCCCAGCGGGCCCCGCTCCCGCAAGGGCGTGGAGACGCGGGCGCGCCTCGTTTCGGCGGCGAAGGAGATCTTCGAGCGTGACGGGTTCCTCGACGCCCGCATCTCGGACATCGCCGAGAAGGCCGGCCTGTCGCACGGCTCCTTCTACCACTACTTCGAGTCAAAAGAAGAGGTGTTCCGCGAGGTCGTCGCCGAGGTGGACGAGCGCCTGAGCGCGCCGATGACGAACATCATCCTCGACCCGAATTCGCCGTTGACCCCGTTCGACCGCATCCAGCAGGCCATGCGGGTCCACCTCGAGGCGTACCGCGACGAGGCCCGCATCATGGGCGTCATCGAGCAGGTCTCGCGCTTCGACCCCGAGGTGGGGGCCAGCCGGTTCGAACGCCAGCTCCTGGGACTCGACGAGGTGGCTCATTCCATCCGGAGCCTGCAGCGACGCGGTGTGATCGACCAACGTCTCGACCCGACCATCACCGCGGCGGCGCTCGGTTCGATGACGCGGCGCTTCCCCGAGGCCTGGCTCGTCGAGAAGATCATCGACGCCGACTTCGACGACGTGCTCGAGCAGTTCACCTTCATCTTTGCCCGGGCCCTCGGCCTGGACGTGAGCGAGCGCGACCTGCCGCGGGCGGGCGCGACCACCCGCCCGGCCGGCTCCGCGGCGGCCGGCAAGAGCTAGCCCGACACCCCGTAACCTGTCGGGCGTGACGGAGCGCTTCGGCTACGCGATCGACAAGCGCTACCTGCCGGTCCTCTTGCCCTTCCTGCTCAGGCCGGCGCGCGACGGCGTCACACTCACCGACCAGGGCTCGTTGGTCGCGACCTTCGGGCTCTTCAAGATCGATACGCCGCTCCCGAACGTGACGGGCGCCCATGTCACCCGGGACTACCGCTGGTGGACGGCGATCGGAGTGCGCATGTCGCGCGTCGACGACGGCCTGACCTTCGGCACGAACCACGACGCGGGCGTGTGCATCCACTTCGCGCAGAAGGTGCCGTCGCCGCTGCGGCGCCAGGGCCATTCGGCGCTCACCGTGACGGTGGCCGACCTGGACGGCCTGACGAGGGCCTTGGGCGGTGACGGCGACGGCCCGGTCAGCTCTTCGGGCTGACCCCGAAAACTGAAGGCGATCCAGATGCTTAGGGCTCAGGCCGCCCCAGCGGATCGGCCGGCTGGCCAAGCCCCGAGAAGGATTCGACGAACAGGTCGAAAATTTCCTCGGCCTCGGCGCCTGGCACGATCTCATCGACCGGGGGAATGAGGTTGAGGCCCGGTTGCCGACCGAGTTCGGCCGCCACCAAATCGCCCATGCCTACATCCGTCAGAATTCGCTGGGGGTACCCGGGAGGAAGTGAACCCGCCGGCTTGGTGAGCGCGCGTTCCACAGACTGAGACAGTGCGTCACGGACGTCTTCTGCTGCTGAGAGGCCGCGGATCAGGCCGGTGTCGACGTCGAGGATCAGCACGGCAATCACCACCGGTTGATCAACCACCCGAATGGCGTGCGAGACGTCTCGAATCATGACCATCCAGGTGATGGGCGCCACCGATGCGAGGTTAGATGTCGCGGCGGGCATGGGCTGCACCGAAACGCCGGCTTGGAATCGCCGTTGCTCCCGGCCCGGAGTCGCCGGTCAAAATGGACTGGTGCAGGGAGGAATGCAGGCCAACCCACTGCCGTTCGCCACCCGACGCACATGACCTTCGGGGAGTGGTTCCTGATTGTGTGGGTGGTTCTCCTGGTGGTGGCGTTGACCAGCCTCGCCCTCCGGCGTCGACGCGAGTCACCTACCCGTGCGCTGATCCACGGCCAGCCAGTGGTCTTCGCGACCAGAGCAGCCGTGCTCGTAAATGGCCGGCATTCCGGAGGCAGCGGCTGGGTCGCGCTCAAGGGAGCCGGTTGGCCGGAGTTCCTCGTGCATCCAGGCGGACTCGAAGCGACCATCGGCGCGTTCGACGGATTGATAACGGGGAACAGACGGCGCCACCATGCGACGGGAGCGCCTCTCGATCTGGCCCCTTGTCGGCGGGAACCGCGACTGCATCAGGCTCTGGGGGAACGATGGCACCCGTCCTCTGGAATGGAAAGTCTCACCTCGTGGCTGCTCCATCGATGAGGAGCGGATGCAACTGCTCGCCGCCGGCGTCACCCCCGTCACCTAGCGATTCGGGGGTCGGATGTCCCCGAACGGTCGCCGCTCGGCGACAAAGACGATCCGGGACGACCCGGCTACCGTTTGCACGCAGACCACTTGGCGTTTGGGAGGCGACTCGGATGGACAGACACCGGATCTCGACAGAGAACGCGCCTGCGGCGCTTGGTCCCTACAGCCAAGCGATTGTCGCGAACGGGTTCGTCTTCTGCTCTGGCACGGTTGGTATCGATCCCCAAACCGGCGCGGTCCGCGAGGGGGTGGCTGAGCAAACCGAGCAGGCGCTGCTGAACTTGGGCGCCATCTTGGAGGCCGCGGGATCGTCACTCGGTCACCTCGTCAAGACAACGATCTTTTATGCCAACGTCGAGGACTTCGCCACCATCAACGATGTCTATGCGCGGCACATGCCCGATCCTCCCCCGGCGCGGTCGGCTCCAGCCAATGTGGCGCTGCCGAGAGGTCTCCTAATTTCGATTGAGGCGATCGCCGTCCAAAAGAGCGTGGGCTGAACGCTTCGCTACGTCGGCGAGAATGCTCAGGCCTGCGACCATGTGAATCGGCAGTCCGAACATCGACCGTGCCATTGTGGCGTGTCGGACTCCTCGGACCTCTCGAAATGCGTTGCAATCTCCGCACTGCCACAGCGTGGGCACGAGTCCTGCTCAGGGGGTCTATTCATCCCAGTCCGGCGACCATTCAACGATCCACTGACTCAGTCCCACGATCTCCAATGCCTTACGGACGATCGCCGTCGGCCTCGTGAGCACCAGCTCACCCTGGCCGTTGGCCAGCAAGCGAGTCCTCGTCGTCACGAGAGCTCCGATGCCCGTGGAATCCATGAAGGTGAGGTCCATCAGATCAACGACGATGGTGGAGCCGGCTACCCTCACCAGTTCGTCGGCCAGGCCATCGACGGAAGCGATATCCAACTCGCCGTGCAGCGCCACGATGTGGAAGTCGGGAACGTTGCGGACGGTGATGCTGAATGGGGGCAACACGGCGAAGCCTGTTCCGCCGAAGGTTGCAGGTGGCCGATTGCCAGGAGATCGTTCAGCTCTTCCCACGTTACTCCCATTGGAGATCGCCGCTTCCAGAACGCGGACCCGGCAACGTTCTCTTCGCATGCACTCCTGGGGCAGGGGAATCGGCGTGGACCGACGAAGTGTCCGGATGAGCTCTCCAGAGCCACCGCGCGGCCCTAGGCTCACGCTATGGGCCAGGGCGATCTTCCTACACCAAGAAGGGGTCCACTCCGGCGTCGTCGAGAGAGGCGTCAGCTCGAACAGCTGGCTGAGGCATCCACCAGGGTCGTCACGCCGACAACGCTCAGTGGCCATATCAAGATCGTCGAGGACCAGGTTCACGGCGTGCAAGTTGACGGTCGAACTGCGGAACGTGATCTCGTGGTGCCAGAACCCGATGCACCGGTCGGCGACTCCACCAGTCCACCGACCACCGGATTTCGCGTGCGACCGGTGCCGATCGACGAGCCGATTGGCGAGTAACGATTATCGGCTGGTCCCTAGACGCCCGAACGTGCCTCGAATTTGAGGTCCGATGCGCCCTGCGCGCTAGGTGTACTGGTGCGATCTCTTCGGGTGAAACCGCCAGATGTACAGGCCGAAGGTGATCAACCAGATCGTCACCGGGTACGCCGCGATCCGCTCCATCGTCCCGTGTCCGATCCCGAATGACTTGTGGGAGGCGAAACACAGCAAGGCGACCAACGCCACACCGCTGAACATCAGCATGGAGCGGCGCATGGACTCCGGCAGCGTGAGGATGACGCCGAGCACGAGGATCGCAAGGTTGCCGACCCCTATCGCCAGAGCTGCGCCGATGATGTGCATCGTCCGGTTCTGGTTCTCGGGGAAGAATCCGACGAGGATCGAACCGAGGCCTCCCAGCGCGACCAAGCTGAACCCGACCATGGCGGCGCGCCGCTCTCGTGGAGGCCTTTCGGTGAACTCGTGGTACAGCAGGGCTGACCCGACCACCATGACCAGACCGAGAACGAGAAATCCGACATAGTTCATCAGCCACCAACGGGGCGAGCAGATGGGCGGGGAGCCGTAACCGCCGCAACTCGTCACGCCGAGATCGCTGATCGAGTTCGATACCAGGCTGTAACCAGGGATGAAGACCCAAGCCGCGATGACTTGGATCAAGAAGTAGAGCGACGCCGCCGTGAAGATGGCCGGTCCAAGAGACGGGGAGGCGTCGTGCCTCCTGCCGATCCATCGGACGAGCCGATAGCGGCTTTCGTACGCACCGTCGACGCGCTCGACGTTGCGGCTCTGTTCGCGTGGTGTGCTGCGGTCGGGCCGGCGCAAGTCTGGAGTCTGGCTCATGAGCGAGCGACCGACGGATCGGCGGGACTCAGTTCGCCGCCTGCGCCGGTGCCAACGCGTCGCGTGTGGCGAGGTTGGCCCTTCTCAGGGCTTGGATGTCTCCACCGACGAACACAAGGGCCAAACCCGCCGCCAAGAGCGCGTCTCGTCTTCCGATGGACCGCATCGCCGCAAGGCTGACGACGGTGTCGAGCGCATCGCTCGCCAACGTCGCCTTCACCCAACGGAGGGCGTCAGATGCATCAGCCGATCCTGCTGCGCTCACCGTACCGAGACCCAAGACGAGGTCCCTGATACCGATCGTCCTCATCAAGAGGAGCGCGGTACCCGTTGGCGAGGTACCGGCGAGCCGCATGGGAGCGCCCGGTGCCACCATCAAGGCGACGCCCACCGACGCGCGGAGCCACCCCATGAAACCCGTCTGTATCGTCGCCACCCGGCGAGCGTAGCGAAGCGGGTTCGACCGCACCTCGCCCAGTCCGCCTCTCGCGGCTAGACCATAGCGACATGGCCGAGCGGTCCCCCCAGATCATCTCGTTGTCGCTCTCCAGCCCCGAGGAGATGTTCGTACTGGCCCCCGCGGACTTGTTCTCCGAGTACCGCAACTTCATGACGGGGCTGGAGTACTGCATCAGCGTCCTGCGGGGCGGGCGCTCGAGAGGGCCCGTCCGCATCGAGATGGCGCTGCCGCCCGATCAGATCTCCGAGGGAATGGGCCCGCGCATCGGTCGCACCCTGAACCGCTACTGCGATTTTCGGATCTCCTACAACCAACGCGAACGGCGGGCCGTCCGCCTCGACGGCCTGTACTCGCTGATGCTTGGGCTCCCACTGGTGGTGTTGGGGTTC
Source organism: uncultured Acidimicrobiaceae bacterium (assembly GCA_963783995.1). GTDB lineage: Bacteria > Actinomycetota > Acidimicrobiia > Acidimicrobiales > RAAP-2 > Bog-473. Next base: position 21,823 of record CAWAPU010000001.1, on the reverse strand, counting down.
CTCCTCGTGATCCTCAAGTCCAGCATCGTGGGAGCAACTGGCAACGCCAACCTCGTGGTCGACTCGGGAGGCTGGGTCTTGGTGTGGGTGGGCCTCTGGTTCCCCCTCGACACGCTGTTGTTCACGCCGCTGGCCTACGGGAGAGAGAACCGGGTGCTCAGGCGGCTGCGCACGGCCGACGTCCACATTTCCCCTCATCCCGCGACGAGGCTCTGACCGGGCCGGACCTCGCGACCCGCCCGACGCCGTCACGTGGATCAGGCCGGACGGTAGACCATCTGGCTGTGCATCGAGCCGCGCTCCATGAGGTCGACCACGCCCCGTTCGGTCTCCGAGAGCCCGATGAACTCGATGCCGGCCCGCACGATCCCGTCGGGGCCGCCCTTCGCATTGCGCACCGCACCGGTCAGCGTCACGTCCATGGACGGGCCGACCGGCAGGCACACCGAGATCTGCTTGCCGACGAGATCGGACGCGCTCGGGGTAGTGGAGGTCCATCCCGAGGCCCAGCTTCGCGAAGTCGAAGACCCCGCAGTCCTGCCACTGGTCGGATTCCTCGTCTTCGACCAGGCAGGACCCCATCCAGATGGCGAATTGGCGTTCAGCCCGTCGACGGTTCTCCACCTTCCACCCTCCAGCTACGCGCGTCGATGGCCCCGGAGCGGAACCTAGGAACGATGTCGGCCTGAGGCCGGAGCGACTTGAGCACATCTTGAGGAGTTCACAGGACACTGGCCACGATGTTGATCACGAGGGCGATGATCACCGCACCGAACAGGTAGGAGACCAGGGCGTGCTGCAGGGCCGTGCGGCGGATGGATTTTGCCGTGAGGTTGGTGTCCGAGACCTGGAAGGTCATGCCGATCGTGAAGGCCAGGTAGGCGAAGTCCACGTAGTTGGGCCCGTCCTCCTCGTTGAAGTCGATCCCGCCCACCTCGTTGCCGTAGTACTGGCGTGCGTAGATCAAGGTGAACACCGTGTGGACGGACAGCCAGCTCAAGACGACACTCGCCAGTCCGATGCCCAGGAGGAAGGCCTTCATGCCTCCGTGGGCGCCACCCGCGCGCACGAGAGCGAAGGCCACCGCGGCGAGGATTGCCACACCGGCGCTGAGCACCAGGCCGTCGGACACTCCCCTGCTCGGGTCGAGACGCGTGGCCCGGCGCTGCGTCGCCTCGGGGTCGAGGCGCCAGGCGATCAACCACACACCCAACAGGAACGTCACCGCCATGACGTCCCAGCCGATGAGCACGGCCGCCTGCGGGATCGTGAGGAAGACCGCCACGATCCCGGCCACCGCGCCGATGGCGACCAGACACCGCGATCCTCGTCGACGCCGGCGCCGCCTCGAGGAAGGCGCCCGTCCTCGCCGCCGGATGCATCGCGCGAACGTACTCGCACTTCGGCTGGGACCCTCGTTCGGCGCCTGGTTCGGGTGGGCGGCCCTTCGCCTGTCCCCGACCGACGGGCGGGGCGCTCTTCGGTGCGCCCGTGGCCCCCGCCGGCGCTCAGCCGAGGGCGGCCGCCTGCCACTCGAGCAGCTGGGGCGCCAGCAAGGGCCAGCGCACGAAGATGCCGGCGTCGTGCGCGTCCTGGCGCTCGAGCCACTCCCGGTCACCCCACGGCGGCTCCACCAGACGGGCCTGCGGGAGCACCTGGGCCATCCGCTCGGAGGTGGCCCGGGTGTGATGGACGTCGCTCTCGCCGCTGCGGAACACGAGCGCCGGGACGTCGATGGCGCCGGCGGCGGTGGCCGAGAGGCCCGGCACCGGCTCGTCGTCACGGGGGCAGTACGCCATCATCCAGCGCTCCATCGCGGCGACGAACGCCTTGGGGTCCTGGTCCAGGATCCGCTGGCGGTTCCCTGGGTTGCGCGCGATGACCTCGGCCCATTCGTCGAGGTCGGCCACCGCCTCCATGCCGCCCCCCGTCCACGCCGCCGCCAGCGAGCCACCGCAGTAGTGCATGGCCAGCGAGAGCAACCCGTACACGCCGCCGCTGATCCACCAGATGGCCAGGCCCGACGCCGCGCCGGGATGCGCCGCCGCCAGCAGCGACACCCGCGCCCCGCCCGATCCCCCGATGATCACCGCCGGGGTCATGTCGAGGTGCTCGAGCAGCGCCACCAGCGCATCGGCCTGCATCGCCGACTCCGAGGAGCCCTCGAAGCACACGTCCGACCCGCCGCAGTTCGGTCGGTCCCAGATCAGCACCCGGTTGCCCTGCGCCGCCAGCTCCTGCGCCAGCTCGCGTACCCCGGGCTCGTCCTTGGTGAAGCGGCCGCCCGGTGTGATGACCCAGGGTCGCCCCTCCCCGATCACCTCGTAGGCCAGCGTCACCCCGTCGACTGTTGCGGTCGCCACGTTGCGCTCCTCCCCTCGTTCAGCCGGTCGAACTCCGCCGGCGTGCTCAGCCCGTGCTCGGACGGCTGCGCGGCACGTCGCGGAACGGCACGTCCTTGTCGAGACGGCGCTCCCGCGGCATGCCGAGCACGCGCTCGGCCACAACATTGCGGGCCATCTCGAGCGTCCCGCCGCCGATGGAGCCGCCCTGGCGGATGAGGTAGCCGACGGCGGCGCGGGCCATCGGGCCGTCGCCGCTCCACGCCGCGCCGGCCGAGCCGGCCGCCTCGAAGCCCAGCGTGCGCACCCGCTCCTGCGCCGAGCCCTTGAACAGGCGCACGATCGCCGCCGCCTGGTCCGACAGCTTCCCCGCCGCGATGCTCTCGTTGATCCGCTGGCCCACCGTCTCGCCGACCAGCTCGAGCATGCGGGCCTCGCCGATCATCTCCTGCGTCGCGGTGTCGTCCAGCAGGCCCGCCTCCTGCGCCACGGTGAAGACCGAGGTGGCGTCCATGCTCCCGTGCGTCACGCCGACCGGGTGGCTGACGTAGGGCGAGTTGAAGAGCATCCGCTCGTGGAACATCCAGCGCGTGCCCGACCGTCCACCCGTCGTCCACGTCGCCGATGCGGTCGCTGTCGGGCACGATCGACGTCGGTCAGGAACTCCTGGCAGAACTCGCGCGACCCGTTCAGCATCTCGATCCGGTGCACCTCGACGTTGGGCTGGTGGATCGGCAGCATGAAGACCGTCAGGCCGCGGTGCTTCGGCACGTCCCAGTTCGTGCGGGCGAGACAGAGGCCCCAGTCCGACCACCAGGCGCCGGTGGTCCAGATCTTCGACCCGTTGAGCACCCACTGGTCGCCGTCACGCACCGCGGTGGTGAGCGCGCCCGCCACGTCGGAGCCGCCGCTCGGCTCGGAGAGGAACTGCATCCACAGCTCCTCGCCCCGCAGGATCGGCGGCAGGTACCGTTGCTTCTGCTCCTCCGTGCCGAACTCGAGGATCACCGCGGCGCACGGCACGAACGTCGGCACCTGGATGCGCCAGGGAAAGTCGCGGCCGGCGATCTCCTCGTTGAACACGCGCTGGTGCTCGGGCGTAAGCCCCTGGCCGCCGTAGGCCCGAGGGAAGCAGAGGCCGGCGAACCCGGCGTCGAAGAGCATCCGTTGCAGCGCCCTCTCGTGGGCGATCGACGCCAGCTCGGTCTCCTCGTCCGCCACGCTGTAGTCGTGACGCATGTCCTCGACCGACTTGGGCTCCAGGTTGGCCGTGATGAAGGCGCGGGCGCGGCGGCGGAAGCTCTCGACGTCCTCGACGTCCTCGGCCTCGGTCTCCTCGGCCCTGAGCGCGCTCACGCCGCCACCCCTTCCCGCTCCTCGACGATGCCGGCGATGCGGCGGAGGTGCTCGCGGGGCGTCCCGGCGACCGAGCGGTTCACGGTGAGCCGGCGGAGATACAGGTGCAGATCGTGCTCGAACGTCACGCCGATCCCGCCGTGCAGCTGCACGCAGTCCTGGATGAGCTCGCCGCCATAGCGCCCGATGAACGCCTTGGCCGCACTGGCGAGCTCGTCCGCGTTCTCCGCTTCCTCCTGTGCTGCGGCGCACGCGGTGTCGCTGATGCCGTGGCCCGCCTGCAGCCAGGACATCATGTCGGCGAAGCGGTGCTTGAGCGCCTGGTACGACGCCAGCGGGCGGCCGAACGAATAGCGGTCGAACGACCACTCGACGGTCATGTCGAACGCCGCCTGCATGGCCCCGACCGCCTCGGCGTTGAGGATCGACAGGGCGATGCGCAGCTGGCGCCCGACGTCCCCCGCCGCCTCGCCCGCCACGCCCACGATCGCGTCGGCACCGGCCGTGACGCCGTCGAAGGTGACCTCGGCGAAGCGCCTCGTCAGGTCCACCGTCTCCAACGGCGTCACCGTGAGCCCCTTGGCCGACGCCGGGACCAGCACCTGGGTCAGGCCCGCGCCGTCGCGCGCCGGTCACCAGGAAGTGGTCGGCCTGGGCCCCGTGCTCCACCGGCCGCACCGACCCGTGCAGCACGAGGGCGGCACCGGTGCGCTCGGCCTCGACGCCGGTCCGCCACTCGCCCGGCCGTGCGCCGAGCTCGGGCGCGCACCAGGTGGCGATCGTCGAGCCCGAGAGCAGGCCCTCGAGCACCTCGGCCTGGGCGCCGTCGGCGCCGCGTTCGCTCAGCGCCGACGCCACGACGTTCGTCGCGCTGAGCGGCCCCGGCGCGGCATGGTGGCCGAACTCGTAGGCCACGAGGCTGAGGTCCACCAACCCGGCCCCGCTGATCGTCCCGCCGCCGTGCGCCTCGTCGACCAGGAGCGACGTCCAGCCCAGCTCCGCCCCGCGGCGCCAGTAGTCACGCGTGAAGCCCGCCGCGTCGTCGCGCAGGCGTCGCAGCGTGTCCGGCGGCACGTGCTCGACCAGGAAGCGTTCGGTCGTGGCGCGGAAGAACTCCTGCTCCTCGTTCGGGGTGATCAGCATTGCGGTCGGCCGCCCTCCGGGGCGGTGGTGGTGCTCGTCGTGTCGTGCTCCGTCATAGCAGCACGAAAGCGGGCGCGACCGTCACAGGGCGCCGATGCCGGCAGCCTCGTTGCGCTTGCGCCACTCGTCCTTCGACATCCGGGTGACGTCGACGTCGCTCGCCGCGGCGCGCAACGCCTTCACCGTGGCCTCTTCCCGCGGCGTGTGCGCGAAGGGGTCCCAGTCGTAGAAGCGGCACGCGTTCTCGAACGTGATCTTGTCGATCTCGACCGGGTCCGTCACCCCCGCCGCCTGGAACTCGCGCCAGGCGAACTCGGGCGACTCGGGCCACGTCGTGTCGGTGTGCGGGTAGTCGCACTCCCAGGCGATGTTGTCGATGCCGATGCGTTCGCGCAGCAACAACCCCGTGGGGTCGGTGATGTAACAGGCCAGGATGTGCTCGCGGAAGATCTCCGAGGGCCACTTCCCGCCGAAGTCGCTGTGCAGCCACTGCTGGTTGCTGTAGTGGCGGTCGATGCGGTCGAAGTAGAAAGGGATCCAGCCGATCCCGCCCTCGGACAGCGCGACCCGCAGGTCCGGGAAGCGACGCAGCGTCGGCCCGAACAGCAGGTCCTGCGCCGTGATGGCGCTGATCTGGCAGGCCAGCACCATCAGGTGGTCGATCGGCGCCTCTTTGGGCCGCTGGATGATCTGGAACCCGGCGCCGATGTGCAGCGACAGCACCATGTTCTCGTCGGACAGCGCGGCGAGCATCGGATCCCAGTAGCCCGAGAGGAAGCTCGGGAACCCCTGCACGTGCGGCGTCTCGAGGAAGCTGATCGACCGGCAGCCCTTCTTGGCGACCCGGTGGACCTCGGCCACGGCGGCGTCCACGTCCCACATGGGGACGATGCCGAGCGGGATGAAACGGCCCGGGTACGTCCCGCACCACTCGTCGATGGCCCAGTCGTTGTACGCCTGCAACATGACCAGCGCGATCTCCTTGTCACGCGCCTCGGCGAAGGTGCGGGCGTTCCACCCGGCCATGGTCGGGAAGCACATCGAGCCCAGCACGCCGTTGGCGTTCATGTCGCGGACCCGCTCGTGCACGTCGAAGCAGCCCGGCCGCAGCTCGGTGTAGGTGCCGGGGTTGAAGCCCCACTCCTCCGACGGCCACCCGACCGTGGCCGACATGCCGAAGGACGTGCTCGTCTTCTCGCCCTGGAAGACCCACCGGTCGATGCCGTCCTCGTTGACGACCCGCGGGGCGTCCTCGGCCCACTTCTTGGGCACATGGTTTTCGTACATGTCGGGCGGCTCGATCATGTGGTCGTCGATCGAGACCATGATCATGTCCTCGAGGTTCATCGTGCGCTCCTCCTCTCCTTGCGGCGTCCGGTCCGAGCCGGGTGCGTGCCGACGGTCACGACGTACGGGCGGGCAGCGTCTCCCACCCCCGCACGGTCGAGGTACGGGCCCGCTTCGCCTGGTCGTAGTCGACGTCCCACTCGGGGAAGCGCGTCAGCACCTCGTCCAGCGCGATCCGCCCCTCCAGCCGGGCCAGGGCCGCGCCCAGGCACAGGTGGATGCCGTAGCCGAAGGCTTGATGCCGGCCGACGTCGCGGTGGATGTCGAAGGCGTCGCCGTCGGCGTAGTGGCGCTCGTCCCGGTTGGCCGAGCCGTTCAGCATCACCATGATGCTGCCCTCGGGCACCGTCGCGCCGTGGAGGTCGACGTCGCGGGTCACGTAGCGCGACTGCACGGGCGACGGTGACTCGTAGCGCAACAGCTCCTCGATCGCGTTGGGGATCAGCGACCGGTCGGCCACGAGCTCGGCGCGCTGTTCGGGGTGGCGGCCCAGGACCTCACCGCTGAACCCGATCAGCCGGGTCGTGGTCTCGTTCCCCGCTCCCGCCAGGAGCCCGGCGTAGCCGATGATCTCCTGGTGGGTGAGCGTGCGCCGCGTGCCCGTGTCGTCCTCGAACTCGGCGTTGAGCAGTTCGGTCATCAGGTCGTCGGACGGGTGGTCGGCCCGCCACGTGACGTACTCGGAGAACACGTCGAACTGGGCGTTTGCGCTGTAGTCCCGCTCGGAGGGGACACCCTCGTCCAGGCGCAGTCCCTCGTCGAGGCGGTCGCGGATCGCCACCTGGTCCTGCTCGGGGATCCCGAGCAGCATCCCGATGACCCGCATGGGCATGAACCGGCCCAGGTCCTCGACGAAGTCGAAGTGGCCCGATCCCACGAGAGGGTCGAGCACCTGGGCGCAGTACGCCCGGACCTGGGGCTCGAGCGCGTTCATCTTCTTCGGCGTGAAGACCCGTGACAGCAGGGAGCGGTGCATGTCGTGCGTCGGCGGGTCCTCGAAGAGGATCGACCCGGGCGGGATCTCCACCCCGGCCTTGATGATCTCGAGCACCGACCCGCGACCCGAGATGTACGTCTTCCAGTCGAGCATGGCGGCGTCGACGTCGTCCCAGCGGCTCAGCGCGTAGAACTCGTACTTCTCGTTCCAGTACAGCGGCGCCTCGTCGCGCAGCCGCTTCCACACCGGGTAGGGGTCCGCGTCGATGTCGAAGTCGTAGGGGTCGTAGTAGACGTCCGAGTCGCTGGTGACGGTCATGCCCGAGCCCTCCCGTGCCGCCGGGGGCCTAGCCCGCCGGCCAGGAGACCGACTTGACCTCCAGGTACTGCTCGAAGCCCGCCTTGCCGTTCTGGCGCCCGATGCCGCTGTGCTTGCGCCCGCCGAAGGGCAGGTCGGGCCCGTAGGGCGCGCCGCCGTTGATCGACAGGCCGCCGGTGCGGATCCGCCTGGCCACGGCCAGCGAGTGCTCGACCGTGCCCGAGAAGATGCCGCCGGACAACCCGTAGATGCTGTCGTTGGCGATGCGCACCGCGTCGTCCTCGTCCTCGAAGGGGATGACGACCAGCACGGGACCGAAGATCTCCTCCTGCGCGATGGTCATGGAGTTGTCGACGTCGGTGAACAGCGTCGGCTCGACCCACCAGCCCTTGGCGAACTCGTCGCCCGACGGGCGCCCGCCGCCGAGGGCGAGCGTCGCGCCCTCCGCCTGGCCCTTCTCGATGTAGCCGAGCACGCGCTCGCGCTGCTTCTTCGAGATGAGCGGGCCCATGATGACGTCCTCGCGGTGCGGCTCGCCGAACGGCACGACCGAGAACATGGCCTTGAGCTGTTCGACGCCCTCCTCGTAGCGCGACCGCGGCAGCAGCATCCTCGTCTGGATGGCGCAGCCCTGCCCGGCGTGGAAGCAGGCCCCCATCCCCATCATCGCCGCCAAACCCAGGTCGGCGTCCTCGAGCACGATGGTCGCCGACTTGCCGCCCAGCTCCAAGAAGACCCGCTTCATCGTCGCGGCGCCCTTCTCCATGATGCGTTGACCGACCGCGGTGGAACCCGTGAACGAGATCATGTCGACCTTCGGCGACAGCGTGAGCTCCTCGCCGATCAGGTGGTCCGACGACGTGACGACGTTGATCACGCCCGCGGGGATGTCGGTCTTCTCGGCGATCAGGCGGCCGAGGAACGTGGCGTTCCACGGCGTGTCCGGAGCCGGCTTCACGATCATCGTGTTGCCCGTCGCCAGGGCCTGGCCGACCTTGTGCAGCGTCACCTCGACGGGGAAGTTCCACGGGATGATGGCACCCACGACACCGACCGGCTCGCGCCAGATCCGCCGCGAGTCGACCGAGCCCGTGATGCTCATGGCGTCGGGCAGCACGGTCTCCCACTCGTAGTTGTCGATCTCCTTGGCCGGCCACGCCAGCGCCTCGGACAGCGGCGCGTCGAGCTGCGGGCCGTGGGTGGTCATCACCGGACAGCCCACTTCTTCGATCAGCTGCTCGCGCAGCTGCTCCTGCTCGGCCTGGAGCGCATCGTGGAGCTGCTCGAGGCAGCGCTTGCGCAGGGAGTGGTTCGCTCGACCAGTCCGTCTCGTCGAAGGCACGGCGTGCGGCGTCGATCGCCCGCTGCATCTCGGCGGCCGACGCATCGGCCACCGCACCGATCACCTCTTCGGTCGCCGGATTGACGTTGTCGAAGGTCTTGCCCGAGTCGGCCTCGACCAGCTTCCCGTCAATGAGCATCCGCTGCTCCGGATCGACCTTCACTACCTCGGCCACGGCTCTCCTCTCGTCGCTCGGAATCACCACCCCACGAGGGCATGGCTGCCCCGCTGGCCACCGGAAAACCCCCGGTCACCTGGCTGGGACGCCTGAATTCGAGCGTATCTGACTTTGACGTCGCCATCAAAATTGACGCCATCCTGCTCCATAGCCCAAGGTAGCGGCCTCGCGCCGCTGCTCCGGCCGGGGCGCCGAGGCCGGGCGGCCGCCACCGGAGCGATCCGGCAGGCCTGCCGGTCAGCCGCCGAGACCAGCCCCCGACCGCCGACGACAAGGAGATACCGATGTCGACCATCGATGCCTTCCTCGAGGCCCTGACCCTCGAGCCCGTGGGCGAGGACCGCTACCGCGCCACGAACCTGCCGTCCCCGCACGGCGTCGTCTTCGGCGGCCAGCTCCTGGCGCAGTCGATCATGGCGGGCCTGGCCGGTCAGGAGGGCAAAGCCGTCAAGACCCTCCACACCGTCTTCGCCCGCGGTGCGTCGCACGAGGCGCCGCTCGACGTCGCCGTGGAGCGCATGCACGCCGGTCGTTCCGTCGCCAGCAGCACCGTGACGATCAGCCAGGGCGAGCAGATCTGCACTCGCTCCCTCGTCTTGCTGAGCGCGCCCGAGGACGACGTCATCCGTCACGCCGACGAGCGGCGCTCGTCAGCGACAGCCCGGTGACGTGATGGACAACATCCGCGGCGAGGGCGCCTGGGAGATCGGCATCGTCGGCAACGTGGACATCAGCGATCCCGAGCTGGTCGGGCCGCCCGAGCTCGACGTCTGGGTCCGCTTCGCCGGCGCGCCCGACGACCCGGCGACCGACCAGGCACTCGTCGCCTACTCCACCGACGGCTTCCTCATCGGCACCGCCATGCGCCCGCACGCCGGCGTTGGTCAGGCCCAAGCCCACCAGACACTGTCGACCGGCGTGCTCAGCCACACGCTCACGTACCACGAGTGCTGCCCGGCGGCCGAGTGGCACCTCTTGGAGCAGCGCGCGACCTACGCCGGGCACGGGCGCAGCTATGGCCGCGGCGAGATCTTCCGCGCCGACGGCCAGCTGGCGGCATCCTTCGTCCAAGACGCCATGATCCGCGCCCGCTCGGGCGGCGCCGGCAAGCTCTAGGAGCCACGTGGCCGCTAGCCCGCCGGTTCCTGCGCCGCACTGTCCGCCAGGGGAATGACGTAGCCGAAGAAGGCGACGAGCGCCCCGACGAGCATCAACCCCAGGCCGGTCAGCCTCCAAGAGTGCGACGCCGCCAGTGTCCCGCCCACTGCGCCGAGCACCAGCCCACCAAGGCCGATCCGCGCTCCGAGGCGCGCGAACTTCGACCCGTCGAGCACCCTGAGAACGATGATCAACGCAGCGATGGTCAACAGACCGCCGAGAACGGCATGGGCGACGTACACGCCCTTGCTCTGCGCCGGCAGCCACTGATCCGGTCGTCCCACCGGGAGCAGCACCAAGCACCCGATACCAAGCCCGAACTCGACGACGACGCCGATCATCATTGCGACGCACACCGAGCGGCGGATCAACCCTTTGGCCCTCTGGAATGAATCGACCCGAGGCCTCAGCCACCGTCCGCGTGCAACTGACGACCGAGCCAATCGATCTTGCAGTGCGTCGCCGAGCCGCACCGCCTGGGCCTCCGGCGCCATCTGGTACGCGTGCGGGAGTCCCGCGATCACGTGCAACTCGCACGGCACTCCGGCCTGATTGAGACGCAGCGCGTAGTCGACGTCCTCGTCTCGGAACCCGTCGATCGACCCGACCACGACACAGCTCGGGGGAAGTCCCGCCAGATCCGTGGCCCGGGCGGCGGCCGCATACGGCGGTACGTCGTCCGATCCGTAGAGATCGCCGAGATAGGACCGCCAGCCGAATTCGTTCGACGTCGCGTCCCAGACGTAGAGACCGGCTGCCGCGAGCGACTTCGTATCTTGACGGTCGTCGAGCATTGGGCAGTCGAGGAGTTGGAAGGCCAGCGAGACCTCGCCCCGATCGCGTGCCAGCAAGGCGAGCGCGGCGGCCAAGCCTCCCCCGGCGCTCAGCCCGTAAACGCCGATCCGATTGACGTCGACGCCCAGATCGTCCGCGTGCTCGAACGTCCAGCGCAACGCGGCGTAGCAATCCTCGAACGGGCCCGGATAGGGCGTGTCGGGCGACAGGCGGTATTCCACCGAGACCCCCGCCGTGCCCAGCTCCGGACTCCACTCGTCGTGGAGGAAGTCGTCCATGACGATACGAGCCCAGGATGTAGCCGCCGCCGTGGATCGAGAAGATGGTCGGGAGCACGACTCCGTCGTTGCCCGCCGGCCGGTGCACGCGGACCGGAACGGCCGGGTCGCCCGGCACCAGTACTCGGTCCTGACCACCGCGTCGGAGACCATCGGGCGCGGGAAACGCCCCACCGCGGAGGGCCGCCAGCCCCTCGGCGTCGATCGGAGGCATCTCGAACGCCACCGAGGATCGGGGCCAGTTCGGGATCGATCAGTGGGTGCACGTCGAGGCGACCGACCGTCCCGTTTTGCTTGCGCGGCATCGTTCATAACGACGACAACCCTCCACTCCGGACGGCGGACACCACGCCGCCGTCGACCGTCAAGTCCACTCCCGACACGTAGCTCGCTTCCTCGGAAAGAAGGAAGGCCACTCCGGCGGCGACCTCCTCGGGGCGGCCTTCCCGCCCCAACGCCGAAGCCCGGACGAGCATCGCCATCACCTCGTGGGCGTCCGCCTCCTGCCGCCCCATCGGCGTGTCGATGATCCCCGGCGTCACCGAGCAGATCCGCGCCCCGACAGTCCCGAACGACGCCGCCTCGCGCCGGACGAGCCGATGAACGCCGCGCTTGGCCCAGGTGTACGCCATGCCGGAGTCCTCGAGATCGGGCCCGACGGCCTCGCGGAGTCGCTCGAGGAATTCCGCGATGCAGCGGCTCGTCGAGCACCGCGTCGGCCGGCTGGTCGACGTCGGGGATGGCCATCGAGGCCGAGATCGACGCAAAGCATACGATCGCGGTGCCGTCGAGGGCGAGGGGCCGCAGCGCGTCGACGAGGAAAGCCGTGCCGACCAGGTCGACCGTCAACACCTCACGCCACGCGGCCATGGTCGGGGAGACGCCGGCCGCATGCGCCACCGCGCGCAGCGGGCCGAGCTCGCCGGCGCGGGCGACCAGCCGAGCGACGCCGTCACGATCCTTGACGTCGAGCACGAAACGTCTCGATGGCGGCGCGACCGGATGTGGCCGCCAGGCGCTCCGCAGCGGCCGCGAGGCCCTGCTCGTCCCGGTCGACCAGCACGAGCACGTCCACCATGGCGCTGACCCGCTCGGCGCAAGCCGCCCCCATGCCCCTTCCGGCGCCGGTAACAATGCCGACCGTCATCTGCGGCCCCCTCGTCTGGCACCCTGCACCGGGTTCACCCTCCGATCTTCGATGCGGTCGCCACCTTGTCCAACGCGGTGACGAGGCTGCTGAGCGACGCGGCCAGGGCGGTCACGGCCAAGAGCACCCGGTGCGATCGCGCCCTGCGCATGCCCGCCGCGAAACGTGACAGGTTCTCCAACACCGATCCCACCCCTTTCCAGGCGCCCGTGTGCTTGAGCGTCGCCGGTGACAGTAGTCGCGGCACCCCGTCCCAGAAGGTTCGGACCCGAAGTTCAGTTAGCCTCCGCCATGCGGGCACGAGTGGGAGGGCACATGGCCAACGAACTGGGTGCGGCTGGGCTCCGTTTCGAACGGAACGGCCCGATCGCGTGGTGCGTGATCGACCGACCGGAGGCCCGCAACGCGTTGACGCCCGCCATGTACTTCGGCATCAAGCGGGCCGTGCACCTTGTCAATCAGGATCCCGAGCTGGCCGCACTCATCATCACCGGCGCGGGGGATGTGTTCGCTCCCGGTGGTGACCTCGGTGGCCGACGCGAGCCGGACGACGAGCCCACCCCCGACATCGGGGCCGACATCCTGCCCTTCCTCACGATCCGCGACAGCCGGGCACCCGTCGTCGCCGCAGTGAACGGGATCTGCCAGGCGGGTGGCCTCCTCATCGCCATGCTCTCGGACATTTGCGTGGCCAGCGACCGGGCGACGTTCCGCGTCCCGGAGCTGCTGCGCGGCATCCCGGACGCGACGTACGCGGCGGTGCTCCCCGCCCACGTGGGCATCGCGATGGCTCGGGATCTCCTGCTCTCGGCCCGCCGTTTCGACGCCGCAGAGGCCCAGCGCCTCGGCGTGATCTCGCGGGTGGTGCCGCACGAGCAGCTGCGCGATGCCGCGCTCGAGGCGGTGCGGGAGATCCTGCAGACACCGCCGATGGCGCGCATGCACGTGAAGCGGATGCTCAACGAGCGCTACGGACTCGTCGACTACCAGACGATGTTCTGGGCCTTGGCCGAGTCGGACGAACCGCGCGAGGGCATGCGGGCGTTCATGGAGAAGCGGCCGCCCAACTGGGTGCCCAAAGGCCTCGACGGCTGAAGCTGGGGTGTTCGGTCCTCGGGTCGAAAGCGACGCGAGTTAGATGCCAGCCAGCCCGCAGTAACGCGAGAAGCCGGTTTCCACAAGGCAACTCACGAAAGCGGGCGCGTCGACAACGAGCGACACCACGCTGTTGACCTGGTTGAGCAGACTGATCTGACTCGCCCCGGCCCCTCGCAAGGTGTTCGTGTCGAGCGGGATGAGCAACGCGTCGAGGGAGGGGTTGCCGGTGCTGACGGTCATATTCAAAAAGCGACCGCCGCTGCTGTCCAACTGGGTGTCCGACACGTTGTACTCGAACTCAGACCTCTCAGCGACAAGGGGTGAGCCGTGGATCAACCCCGAGGGGGTGATGGAAAGGCCTTCGGGAAGCCCGGGGACGAAGGGGTCGACCGCGCTGTTGTAGATCGTGAACGTGTAGGGCGCAACGCCCCCCACGACCTGCAGCTGATACGAGTACGGCTGGCCCACGGTGGCTTGCGGTGGCTCGGAGGCAACGTAGAGCTCGGCCCCTTGCGCACCGGAGACGGCCGGCGTGCCCAGCACGACGCCCGGAATCACGAAGAGCGCGGCCAACGCCATCTTGCCGAGACTCAAGCCAGACCGACGTGACTCAGTCGTACGCCGCCGCCACACTCCCTGCATCCGCCACAACTCTCACTCGCTCGCCTTCACGACAACGCAGAACGACGTCACAACTTTTGCTCCGACTTCCCCGCGCGTCTGCTCTCTGCCGATCTCAGCAACGATTGCTGCCTCGCCAGCCCCGAACCTGAGTTGTGCGTGAGAAGCAGAGAGTGGACGCCGCGGGAACGGGTCCGGCGATCCGGCGCGGCCGGCTGACCGAAGGTCAGTGCGAGACGGCGCGCAGACAGAAGTCGATGGTGCGATCGGTTTCGCCGCGGCTCGGCGCGGCGCCGCGCCAGAGACAATCCGAGAGGAGGCCGAGGGTGGCGTGGGCGGCGAGGGCCGCGTCGAACTCGGGCGCGTCACTGCCGAGCGCCGCAAACGGGTCGGCGAGCAACGAGGCAAGGGGCGCGGCGGCGAAATGCCGGCCGGCGGCCTGACCACCGTCCGCACTGCTCCCGTTCCACAGCACGGCCAGGGTGGCGGCGGCGACGTCGCCGTCGGCCTGGGCCAGGACACCCTCGACCCAGCGACGGACCTGCGTCTCGGGTGTGCGGGCCTTGGCCATCTGGTGGGCCAGGTAGCCGCGCAGACGCTCGGCACCGTCCTCGAGCAGGGCGTTGACGAGGTCGTCCTTGGAGCGGAAGTGCCGGTAGAAGGCGTCGTTGGAGAGCCCGGCCGCCGCGACGATGTCGGCGACGCGTGGGCGCGAGGAGGTGCCGCGGCGCTGCATGAGCGCGAGTGCGGCATCGAGCAGCCGGCGCACCTCGCCGGCGTACTCGCCCTCGCGCTTGGCCAAGGAGCGCCGCACGATGCGGCCGGCCACGTCGGGCGGGCCCGCCTCGGCGGCGCCCGCGGTGGTGCCCTGGGCGGCCGTCTCGGGTTCAGGTATTGCGTTCTTGATAGCCAGAATCATATTCTTGCACCAAGCCGAGGGAGGCGCCATGCTGGGACTTCGAAACCGATCCCGAATACCAGAAGAAGCTCGACTGGGCCGACACGTTCGTCCGGGAAGAGGTCGAGCCGCTCGACCTCGTCTTCCCACACCTGCAGTTCACCCCGCTCGAGGGCAAGCGGCGTGAGGCGATCGACCCGCTGAAGGAAGAGGTGCGGCGGCAGGGGTTGTGGGCGACCCACCTGGGCCCCGAGCTCGGCGGCCAGGGCTTCGGGCAATTGAAGCTCGCGCTATTGAACGAGATCCTCGGCCGCTCGTCGTGGGCGCCGATCGTCTTCGGATGTCAGGCGCCCGACACCGGCAACGCCGAGATCATCGCCCACTACGGCACCGACGAGCAGAAGAAGCAGTACCTGCAGCCGCTCCTCGAGGGCGAATGCTTCTCGAGCTACTCCATGACTGAGCCGCACGCAGGGGCCGACCCCACGCTCTTCAAGACGCAGGCGGTCAAGGACGGTGACGAATGGGTCATCAACGGGTGGAAGTTCTTCTCGTCGAACGCCAAGACGGCGTCGTTCCTCATCGTGATGGTCGTGACGAACACCGAAGTGAGCGCGTACCAGGGCATGTCGATGTTCCTCGTGCCGACGGACACGCCGGGCGTGAACATCGTGCGCAACGTCGGCCTCTACGGCGAGCCCCTCAACGAGGGCTCGCACGCCCTCATCCACTACGAGGACGTACGGGTGCCCGCCTCCGCGTTGCTCGGCGGTGAGGGGCAGGCCTTCGCCATTGCGCAGACCCGTCTCGGCGGCGGCCGCATCCACCACGCCATGCGCACGATCGGCATGGCACAGAAGGCGATCGACATGATGTGCGAGCGGGCGTTGAGCCGGGAGACGCAGGGCAGCCTCCTGGCCGACAAGCAGTTCGTGCAGGGCTATATCGCCGACTCGTACGCCCAGCTCGTGCAGTTCCGGCTGTTCGTCCTCTACACGGCGTGGGAGATCGACAAGTACAACGACTACAAGCGGGTGCGCAAGGACATCTCGACGGCCAAGGTCGTCATGCCCACCGTGCTCCACGACATCGCGTGGCGGGCCATGCAGGTGCACGGGGCGCTCGGGACGACCAACGAGATGCCGTTCTTCGGCATGATCCACGGCGCCGGCGTGATGGGGCTGGCCGACGGGCCCACCGAGGTGCACAAGGTCACCGTGGCCCGCCAGGTCCTGCGTGACTACAAGGCCAGCGACGACATCTGGCCGACGCAGTGGCTGCCCAAGCGCCAGGACGCGGCGCGGGCGAAGTACGCCGACTATCTCGACGCGGAGGTGGGGAACCTGTGAGTGCGACCGACGCGGCAGCCGACGGCGAGTGGCCGGTGGGCGACGTCCCGACGATCGCCGACGAGGAGCGGCTGACGGCCTGGCTCGACACGCAGGGGCTGGGCGTGGGGGCGCCGCTCGAGCACCACTACATCTCGGGCGGCAGCCAGAACGAGATCTACGAGCTGCGCCGGGGGGACCTGCACTGCGCCATGCGGATCCCGCCGCCGTCCGCCCCGGCGTCGCGCGACGAGGGGATCGTGCGCGAGTGGCGCATCATCGAGGCCCTGGGCGGCACCGACGTGCCGCACACCGAGGCCATCGCGCTGTGCGCGGACCAGTCCGTGCTGGGGCGCACCTTCTACCTGATGGGCTTCGTCGACGGCTGGTCGCCCATGTCGACACGGCGTCAGTGGCCGGCGCCGTTCGACACCGACCTGAACGAGCGGCGCGGGCTGGCCTTCCAGCTGGTCGAGGGCATCGCCCTGTTGTCGAAGGTCGACTGGCAGGCGAAGGGCCTTGCCGACCTGGGGCGACCGGACGGCTTCCACGAACGGCAGGTCGATCGCTGGACCGCGTTCTTGGAGCGGATCAAGGGGCGCGAGCTGCCGGGCTTCGACGAGGCGGCGGCGTGGCTGCGGGCGCACCGGCCGATCGACTACATCCCCGGGCTCATGCACGGCGACTACCAGTTCGCCAACGTCATGTTCCGCGACGGCGCGCCGGCGCGGCTCGCCGCCATCGTGGACTGGGAGATGGGCACGGTCGGCGACCCCAAGCTCGACCTCGGCTGGGTCGTGCAATCGTGGCCGGACGACACCGCCGACGACGAGGACCGCGCCGGCGGCTACGTCGACATGACCGGCATGCCGTCGCGCGACGAGATCCTGGCGCACTACTCGAAGGTGTCGGGCCGCCAGGTCGACGACATCGACTACTACTGCGTGCTGGCCAAGTGGAAGCTCGCCGTCGTGCTCGAGCAGGGCTATCAGCGGCGCGGGAACGACGAGAAGCTGGCGGCGTTCGGGCCGATCGTGCTCGAGCTGATGCAGTCGGCGGCCGACCTGGCCGCGTCCACGCCGTACGCGGTGCTCGCCGACTCCTGACGTGCGCGCCGCCCTCTGCCGCACGTACGGCGGACCCGACGTGGTGGAGATCGCCGACGTCCCGGCGCCGGAGCTGACGCCGGGAACGGCGCGGGTGCGGGTGCACGTCGGCGCGGTGAACTTCCCCGACGTGCTCGTGATCGCCAACACGTACCAGATGCCCGCGCCGCTGCCCTTCATCCCGGGCAGCGAGTTCGCCGGCCGGGTGGTGGAGGTGGCCGACGGCGTCAGCGCGGTCGCCGTGGGCGACCGGGTCTTCGGCTCGGTGTTCATCGGCGCGTTCGCTGACGAGGTCGTCGTCTCGGCGTCGTCGTTGGCGCGGATCCCCGACGCGGTGGACGACGTGACGGCGGCCGCCTTCGGGGTGGCGTACCGCACGGCGTACCACGTGCTCCGCTCGGTGGCCGAGCTCCAGGCGGGCGACGAGCTGGTCGTGCTCGGCGCGGGCGGCGGCGTGGGAACGGCGGCCGTGCAGCTGGGGGCGCTCCTCGGCGCGACCGTCACGGCCGTGGCGTCGTCGGCCGAGAAACTCGAGGCGGCGAAGGCGTGCGGGGCGGTACGCCTCATCAACCACCGCGACGGCGACCTGCGCCAGGCGCTGCGCGACGCGCTGCCGGGCGGGGCCGACGTGGTGGTCGACCCGGTCGGCGGCGACCTGTCCGAGCCGGCCTTGCGGGCGGTGCACTGGGGTGGACGCTTCGTGACCGTGGGCTTCGCCTCGGGGACGATCCCCCGGATACCTCTCAATTTGGTGCTGCTCAAGGGCGTCCGCGTGCTCGGGTTCCAGTTCCGGGACTTCGCCACGCACATGCCGGCCGAGATGGCCCGCAACGACGCCGAGCTCCTCGAACTGCTGGCCACGGGGCGGGCCCGACCGGTCATCGGGGCTTCGTTCGGCCTGGCCGAGACGGTGGCCGCGCTCCGGCACGTCGGCGAGGGGCGCGCCGTGGGCAAGGTGGTGCTCCAGGTGGCCCCGGTCTAATATCGACGTCGATGTCAGAAGCAGAGGGAGGGCCGCGGTGAGCGCGACCGCAGTGATGAAGGGCATCCGCATCCTCGAGGTGGCGGAGCACACGTTCGTGCCGGCGGCATCCGCGCTGCTGGCCGACTGGGGGGCCGACGTGATCAAGGTCGAGCCGACCGAACGCGGCGATGCCATGCGCGGCCTGGCCGCGACGGGCGTCGTCTCGATCGGCGGCGACGTCCATGCGCTGCTCGAGCACTCGAACCGGGGCAAGCGCAGCGTCGCCCTCGACCTGAGCACGCCCGAGGGGCTCGACGTCCTCTACAAGCTGGCCGCCACGGCCGACGTGTTCCTCACCAACAAGCTGCCGCGCGTGCGCAAGAAGCTCAAGATCGAGCTGGAGGACGTCCGGGCGCAGAACCCGCAGATCATCTACGTCGCCGGCACCGGCCAGGGCGAGCGGGGCCCCGATGCCGACAAGGGCTCGTACGACTCGCTGGCGTTCTGGTTCCGGCCCGGCGTGGCGCTCGGCGTGAAGCCGGCCGACTCCGACCGCATCCCCAACCCGCCCGGACCGGGCTTCGGGGACTCGATCGGCGCGATGACGATCGCCGGCGGCATCATGGGCGCGCTGTTCCACCGCGAGCGCACGGGCGAGGCGACCACGGTCGACGTCTCGCTGCTCGGCACGGGCATGTGGGCGATGGGACAGGCCTTCGCGCTCTCACTCGTGGCCAACGTCCCGTGGGGCGGCCCGCCCTCGAACGCGCCACGCCTCAACCCGCTGGTGCGCAACTACCTGACCAAGGACGAACGCGCGTTGTCCTTCTGCTGCCTGCAGGCAAGCCGCTACTGGGCCGAGCTGTGCGGGCTCGTGGGCCGGCCCGAGCTCGCCACCGATCCTCGCTTCGCCGACCACACCGCCCTGCTCGAGCACAGCCTCGAGGCGCAGGCGGCGATGGAAGCAGCGTTCGCCGAGCACACGGTGGCCGAGTGGCGCGAGCGGCTGGCCGACTTCACCGGCCAGTGGGCCGTGGTGCAAGACACGCTCGAGTGTGCGGTCGACCCCCAGGCGATCGCCAACGGCTACATGCAGGACTGTGCGACCGCGTCGGGCACGCCGTTCCAGATGGTGGCGGCGCCCGTGCAGTTCGGCGGCGCGCCGGCACCGGCCGGCCGCGCTCCGGAGTTCAACGAGCACGGCGACGCCATCCTCGAAGAAGTCGGAATTGACTGGGATACCATCGTGGACCTCAAGGTCCGTTCCGTCGTCGGATAAGACGCGCCCGCGCGTCAGTCAGGAGAGAGCACACATGTCACTGTTCGATGCATTCCGTTACGACGGCAAGCGGGTCCTCGTGGTCGGGGGCGCGACCGGCATGGGCGCCGCGGCGGCCGAGCTGGCGTTGGACGCCGGCGCCGAGGTCGTGGTCATGGACTACGCGCCGGTCAAGTTGGCGGGCGCCAAGACCATTCAGATGAGCTTGGCCGACAAGGACTCGATCGACGCCGCGGTGGACGAGTGCGGCGGCCCGGTGCACGCGCTGATGGCGTGCGCCGGCGTGGCCGACGGGACGACCAACATCGAGAAGATCAACTTCGCCGGGCACCGCCACCTGATCCAGCGGATGCTCGCCGGCGGCATGCTGCCGAAGGGCTCGGCCATCGGCTTCATCTCCTCGGCGGCCGGGCTCGGCTGGGAGGCGTCGTGGGACCAGGTCAAGGCGTACCTGGACACCCCGGACTTCGACTCGGCCTCGGCGTGGGCCATCGAGAACGGCTGGGCCGACTACTTCCACTCGAAGCAGGCCGTGTGCGGCTACGTGGCGCGCGAGGCCTACCCGCTGCTCAAGCAGGGCATCCGGATCAACGCCATCTGCCCCGGCCCGACAGACACCCCGCTGGCCCAGGCCAACGCGGAGATGTGGCTCGGCTTCGGTGCCGACTACCGCGAGGACACCGGGATCGCGGCGTCCACCCCGCTCGAGCAGGCGTACCCGCTCGTGTTCCTCTGCAGCGACGCGGCGGCGGCGATCTCGGGCATCACGCTGATCAGCGACGTGGGCTACATCAGTTCCGGCATTACCGAGTCGTACCCGCCGGCCGCCGCCGCCGCCGGGTTCCTGCTCGGCCGCATATAGGCGCTGGCGCGGTGGCGCCGGATCCGAAGGGGAGGAATGACGACCACGGTTGAGGGGGAGGAGGCGGCGCCGGCGCGGCGCCACGTCCTCCAAGAGCTCGGTTGGGACGTCCAGCCCGCCGGAGACGGCGAAGGCCGGATGACCGGATCCGCCGTCGTCTTCCCCGAGATGCACGCGCCCGGGACGGAGCATCTGCGCACGTCCATCCTGGCGGCGTGGGCCGACGTGGTGGCCGGCTACCTCGCGGTGGAGACGGTCGGCCCGCGCGTGCCGGTCACGCTCGAGCTCGACGTGCACCTGTACCACCCCACT
Organism: uncultured Acidimicrobiaceae bacterium; assembly: GCA_963783995.1. Lineage (GTDB taxonomy): Bacteria > Actinomycetota > Acidimicrobiia > Acidimicrobiales > RAAP-2 > Bog-473. The sequence goes on along the minus strand of CAWAPU010000001.1, from coordinate 1,014 downwards.
CCGGGGTCGGGTGAGGTGCGGGGCGAGGGCAAGGTGATCAAGTCCGGGCGGTCGGTGTTCGTCGCCGACGTCGACTTCCTCGACGAGACCGGCGAGCAGTTCGGCTTCGCGGCGGCGTCCTTCATGGCCGCACCCGACGAGAGCCTGCGGATCGAGCCGCTGGGCACGCGCTCCCCCTCGCCACCGGCGAGCGGCTGACCGTCCCCTTCGCCGAGCGCGCCGGCTGCGAGCGCCGCGCGCCGGGCGTGGCGGTGCTCGGACACTCCGACGAGGTGCTCAACGCGTCGAACACGATCAACGGCGGCCTGATCGTGTTGGTGGCCGAGGAAGCGGTGCTGTCGCTCTCACCGCCCGGTGAGAGCCTGGCGTCGTTGGACCTGCGCTACCTGCAGCCGGCCCGGATCGGGCCCGCGGTGGCCACCGCGGAGGTGCGCCATGGGCTGGGCCGCGTCGAGGTTCGCGACGAGGGCAACGAGAACCGACTTTGCGTCGCGGCGACGACGCGGAACTTCGTGCTCTGAACCCGGGACGAAAGGAAAAGCACCATGGAGGGACAGCGTCGGGGCGCCAAGCTGGCCATGCACGACGTCGAGCGCGACGCTTTCCTGTCGTCGGAGCGGACGTGCCGCGTGGCCAGCGTCGGCCGGGACGGCTCGCCGCACGTCACGCCGCTGTGGTTCGCGTGGGACGGCTCCGCCCTCTGGTTGACGTCGATCGTGCGGAGCCAACGCTGGGCCGACCTGCAGCGTGACCCGCGGGTCAGCGTGATCGTCGACGCCGGTGGCCCGTTCACCGAGCTGCGTGGGGTGGAGCTGCGCGGGGTCGTCGAGGTAGTGGGCGAGGTGCCCCGGACCGGCGAACCGGTCCCCGAGCTCGAGGCGCCCGAGCGGATCTTCGCCGACAAGTACGCCGGCGGGCGGGTGCACCACGACGGGCGCCACGCCTGGCTGCGCATCACGCCGAACAAGATCGTGAGCTGGGACTTCCGCAAGATGGGCGGCTGAGCGCCGCCGT